>NZ_CP173039.1:1977500-2510000 GCF_044784385.1 Microvirga sp. RSM25
GACCTCGCCTCCTCAGTGCCCGTTGAGCAAAGAGCGAGAATGCGCGCAAGATCGCCGTGCAGCAGCGCGTCCAATCCCCCCTCCTCGCGCGGGCCGAGTTCGATCTTCTCGATCAGCGAGCGGATCAGCTCCATCGCCTCATCCTTGTGCGTGGCATCCTCAAGGAGGCTTTCCAGTTCTTCGACCTTGCGGCGGTAAACCGCCGCGAGGTTCGGATGCACCGAAACGTTCGGTACGATGTTCGAGTTTGCTTGCTGCCCGAGAAGGCTCACCTTCTCGGCCTCCAACTCTGAAAGGCGCGCCTTCATCGAAGGCTGGTGCAGCCGGTCCTCGATCGCTCGCATGATGCCGTCGATCTTGCGTTGAACGCCCAGGAGCTTTGATTCGAGTTCCGCCGCCTTGCCACTTGCCTCCTTCGTCAGCCGACTCACCTCCTCCTGATACGCTCGGGTAAACTCCGCGACGAGATCCGGCGTGAGGAGGTCTCGCAATCTGGATCTCGGTTGCCTTCGCCCAGACCGACCCGCTGCCCTCGTGGAACGACGGTCCGGCGAAACAGGCGATCGTCGCCTTCGTCACCGACGTGACCCGGGAAGGATCCCCCGACTTCGTTCCGCCGCCGGAGCGGATCGCCACGTTCGACAATGACGGGACGCTGTGGATCGAGCAGCCGATCTACGTGCAGTTCGCCTACGCGCTCGACCGGGTCAAGGCGCTGGCGCCGCAGCATCCGGAATGGAAGGACACGCAGCCCTTCAAGGCGGTGCTCGACGCCGACATGACGGCACTTGCCGCCACCGGGGAGAAAGGGGCCGTCGAGATCGTCGCCACGACCCATGCCGGCATGACGCCGGAGGAGTTCCGGCAAGGCGTCAAGGAATGGCTCGCGACCGCCAAGCACCCGCGCTTCGGCCGCCGCTACGACGAGCTCGTGTACCAGCCCATGCTGGAAGTCTTGGCCTACCTGCGCGCCAACGGGTTCAAGACCTACATCGCGTCCGGCGGGGGAGCCGAATTCATCCGGGCTTTCGCCGAAGAGCGCTACGGCATCCCGCCGGAGCAGATCATCGGCTCCCGCATCGTCACGAAGTACGAGCGCCGTGATGGCCGGCCGACGCTGTTTCGCCTGCCCCAGGTCGACTTCGTGGATGACGGTCCCGGCAAGCCCGTCGGCATCAACCAGGCGATCGGCCGCCGGCCGATCGCCGCCTTCGGGAACTCCGACGGCGATCTCGAGATGCTGCAATGGACCACCGAGGCGGGCAAACGCAGGCTTGGTCTTGTGGTGCATCACACCGATGCGGAGCGGGAATACGCCTACGATCGCCAATCGAAGGTCGGCCACCTCGACAAGGCGCTCGAGGCCCCCGCCGTGCCCGGGTGGACCTACCACGTCACCCCCTATGGCTGGCTCACCGCGCTGACGGGCACCCAGACCGTGCGCGGGCGCTCGGTGAAGGTCGATGCGAGCTTCATCGACATCGTCGAGAAGAGCGATAGCCTTGTAGCCTTGATGGGCAACATCGAGGCCCGCAACGGCCCGTTTGCGCTCTACGGCGATCAGGTCTGGAGCAAGGTCGGTGTCGAGGGCGGCAATGTCCGCACGCGCACCTTGGCACCGGGCGTGACCGGAACGCTCGGCACCTCTCTCAACCTCGACATCGAGATGGCCATCATCGAGGTCGGGGCTGCCTACGAGGTCGTGCGCTCGGGGTCGCTGGCGTTCAATATCCTCGCTGGCGCGCGCTACTGGCACTAGGAAGCGGATCTTTCGTTCGACATCGCAGGTGCGGTCGACATCGGCGACCTCCAGATCGCCGGTGCTCGGGTGTTCGCCCGCTCCGGGTCCGTCGACTGGCTCGATCCGGTGATCGGTGCCCGGATCCGCTATGCGATGGCGCCGGGCCATGAGCTCTTCCTGCGCGGCGACATCGGCGGCTTCGGCGTCGGGAGCGACTTTCCTGGCAGGCTATCGGCGGCTACGGTTTCGAGTTCGGCACCTACCAGGGCATCACATTCTCGGGCGTGATCGGGTACCGGGCCCTCTCTGTCGACTATGTCCAAGGCGAGGGCCGCCGTCGCTACGAGTTCGACATGATCCAGCACGGGCCGATCCTCGGCATCAGCGCTCGGTTCTGATCTCGCATCCCCGTGTGCAAAAACCTGCAGGAAAGGGGTATGTGAGGACAATCGTCGAAGGTCTGGAAGCGGGCAACCAGCGACGTAGGGCGGATGCATCTGAACGTCCGCTCTCTGTCCTCATTCCGACGCTGGAGCAACGTGAACGCTTGTCCGTTGACCAGATCTGCGGAAGGCCCTTGCTTCACATTGCGGAAGTATTGTCCGGACATCCGCGGAGGGCGAATGACTGAGCTTCACGCCACAGATCGCAGTGGCACAACCTTAGGCTCGGTGATTTTTGAGCTCAGGTCCTCACCTTCCGCTCACTTCTGTCTCGGACTCTCGACGTCTAATAAGTGAGAGCAGCCACAGTGGAGTTCGGCTCTTCGGACAACTGCCAAGTGACCCCGCCTGAGAGAAAGGCGGTTGCAGGTTTGGTCGCCATTGTTGGGTTTGCCGGATGGTAGTAATATGAAATTGCCTGATCCGGCTGTGCCATCGCGTAATAGTTTGCGGTTTGGTTGGCATCGAGCCGTACGCTCACCGCCGCAGATCGGAGTAAGATTTCAACTTCACGGAGGGACACCCAATGGCAACGGTCCCTGAGTGGCGTCTGGCCGGCGACTGGTTCGACATCTGCAGTTGTGACATCCCCTGCCCCTGTGAGTTCGCCCAAGCCCCAACGAATAACGCCTGCCAGGGCATGCTGGCATGGCATGTCCGGCAAGGTCATTTTGGCGATGTCCAGTTGGACAATCTGAATCTGCTCGCCCTTGCGGCCTTTGAGGGCAACGTATGGGCTGGGGACGCGGCGGTCGCGATGGGCCTCTTTATCGATGAAAAAGCCGACGGGCAGCAGCGCGAGGCCCTGCAGCGGATCTTTGTCGGTGAAGCCGGCGGGTGGCCTGCCCAGTTTGCCGCTCTGATCGGCGAATTCCGGGGCATCGAATTCGTCCCCATCACCTTTGAAGTCGCGCACGATCTTGCCTTCTGGCGAGCCGAGATCCCAAACCGGGTCGTCGGGCGAGCGGAGGCCCTGACTGGGCCGACAACACCGCCGGGTCAGCGGGTCCAGACGCTCAATCCGCCGGGATCCGAGGTCGGACCCGGGCAAGTCGCCACCTGGGGCCGATCGGTCGATGTGCGCACAGAGGGATTTGGCTTCCAATGGTCCGGTGAGAGTCGGTCGAGCAAGCACATCCCGTTTGCCTGGGCCGGACCGGACCCCGTCTCGCCTTGAGAGGTCTGCCGGTGCCCGAGCCTATCTCAAACAGAACCGGCCACCCTGCAAAGCTGCACCCGGTGCTTTCTCCGGCACGGGCGCGGTTGTCCCTACTGCTGTCGCTCGGCGTCCTGACCGCAGGAGCTTGGGCGCTGACTCTGTATCAAGCCTTCGTCATGGCCAAGCCGACGGGCATCGCGGTACCTAGCGGCTCGACAATGGAGGGCATGAGCATGGACAGCATGAGCGGGATGGCGATGACGGGCACGCCAGTAGTCGTCTGGTCGCTGCAGGAAGCGGTTGCGTTTGTGGCAATGTGGACAGTGATGATGGCGGCGATGATGCTTCCCGCCATGACGCCAATGGTGCTGACCTTCGCGGCCGCCCAGGCGCGGCGAGTACGGATCATGACCATCCCGACGTGGATTTTCATTGCCGGATACCTGCTGGTCTGGCTGGCTGCCGGCCTGCTCGTCTACATCCTTGTCCAAGCCGGCAGCTCGGTTATCGCCCACCTGTCCAGCGCCGAGTGGGAGCGCTGGATGCCTCTCGCCCTCGGGGCCGTTCTCGTCGGCGCCGGGCTGTATCAGTTCACCCCGCTCAAACGCACGTGCCTTGCCCATTGTCGCTCGCCCTTGGCGTTTGTTGCCCTGCACTGGCGCGATGGTCGAGCCGGTGCTCTCCGGATGGGCCTTCGGCACGGCGTTTATTGTCTTGGCTGTTGTTGGGCCCTGTTCGCCGTACTGGTTGCTGCCGGCGTGATGAGCGTGGCCTGGATGCTTTTGCTGACGCTTGTGGTCGCCATCGAGAAGCTGCTGCCGCTAGGTCAGCGGGCATCGGCGGGCATCGGCGTTGCGCTGCTCATCCTCGGGGTGGCTGTTGGTAGCGGCGCCGCTTTGATGCCATGGCTTGCCGCGGCCATCGGGCGCGGGCCAGGGTAGGTGCGCGATGGAAGCGATGGTTCATGAACAGATTCTGGACGAGCGCCTCGCGGCCTTAGAGGCAGCTCGTGCCTGGAACCCGCGCGTGATGTCCAAGCTGGAGAGCCACATCCGGGTGGCCGATGATGTCGCCCTGTTCCGGATCAATCCGATCCGGTTTGCCACTGAGAAAAACATCGCTGAGGCCGAGACCATCGATCTGTTCCTGCACGGAGCGTTCCTGGGCCTATTCGAGATGGACTGGCTTCTGCTCTGCTCAGCCTGCTCCTGCGTGGTTGAGAGCTTTGGCAGCCTCAAGGGGGTGCGCAATCAGTTCCACTGTGCCATGTGCCGGGCTGATGTGGAAGCAACGCTCGACGACTACATCGCGGTCACCTTCACGGTCTCACCGCAGATCAGATCGATCGCATTCCATAGGCCCGAGACCCTTACAGCCCAGGATTTTGCATTCGCCTACAAGCTGACGGATGAGGGACTGCTGCCCGACGGAACACCTTTCGTCCAGATGCTCAGGTCCTGGACTTCCGCCGTCAGCTACCTGCCGCCAGGAATGACGCAGCTCGAGGTCAACGCCAAGGTAGGGCTCCTGCATGCCTGGGGACCCGACACTGATGCCGGTTTTGACTTCCGGGTTGAAGGCGAACCGGCTACGTCACCTCAAATCGCCCGCATCCGCTACCTGGGTAACCGTTGCGAGCCAGCCGAGGGCACTGTGGCGCCAGGACGGATTGTGTTTGAGATCGAGAATGAAACTGGTCAGCAAGGATTTCTTGGCATCTCCGCCGTGCCTGCCAAGGACCTGCCGATCCTGGCGATTCCCGAACTCGACTTCCTGTCCTACCTGTCAGGCAGCCGCCTGCTTGCGACCCAGACCTTTCGAGACCTGTTCCGCTCGGAAGCGATCCGGGCGGTCGAGGGGATCCGTGTCCGGGACATCACGTTGCTCTTCACCGACCTGAAAGGCTCGACCGACCTCTATGATCGGATCGGCGATCTCAACGCCCTGTCCCTAGTGCAGCAGCACTTCGAGCGATTGCGAGATGTCACGGTCCGGCATGGCGGTGCGATTATCAAGACCATCGGCGATGCTGTCATGGCCGCTTTTGTCGAGCCGGCGGATGCCGTCCGGGCTGCACTTGCGATGCTGCAGGACATGGAAGTGTTCAATGGCCGCTTGCCGAGCCGGGAGGTCATTCTCAAGGTCGGCATTCACCGGGGAGCGGCCATCGCGGTCACGCTGAACGAGCGCCTCGATTACTTCGGTCAAACGGTCAACATCGCAGCCCGCGTTCAGAACCTATCGGGCGCAAAGGAGATCTGTCTGACGGGTGAAGTTCTGAGCGCACCGGGCGTCAAAGACATTCTGGCGCCCTTTGCCATGCAGCAGGAGATGGCCCAGCTGAAGGGGATACATCAGCAGATCCCGGTCTTCCGGATCGGTTCCGCGAATTCTCCGGCTGTGTAACGTTTGCTCTTCGCCGCTTCGCGGAATTACGACCTACTTCCGAGAAGTGCGACAAGCGGTCCTTACGCTTCGAGCCATCGGCATACGAATGGTCTCCATCCTTGCTAATGACGGATGCGCCGTTCTCAACCACGGTAGCTTGGAGCATCGACGCGCAAGGCGAACACCGCCGAGGATTGCCGTCGGATAAAGTACCACACGTTCTGATCGCAGACGCAACCATGGGTGAAGATTATGCGCTGCCATCACTGGCTTAGAACCTTGACATTGCTGCGCTTGAGAATGGCAGACATCAGCGCGTGCAAGCTTTGCATTTCAGGTGCCCTATCCATATAGATTGGCTCTCTTTTCAAGGCATGGGTGTCGCACACCAGCTATTCTGGATCGCGGAGGTCTCGACCGGCCCCGACCTCGTTCCGGACTACCTGACTTCCGTGCAGGAGGGCGGCTTCTACGGATGGCCTTACAGCTATTGGGGCCAGAACGTGGGCCCGCGCGCACAGCCGCAGGATCCGGAGAAGGTCGCTGCGGCGATCCGCCCGGATTATAGCCTGGGATCGCATGCCCGCGCCAGCGGGCCTTGCGGCGAGCGGGTCGAGAAGTCCGTCGCTGCGAGGATGTGCATGGTTCGTCTCCTGTAAGTTCGGATGGGCCGGAGTTTGCACACAACCTCGACCGAACTCCCGTATTCCGTTTTCCGGGCTGGCCGCTGCTACCCGATCTGGTCGATCACGAGCTTCCGGATCTCCTCGCGGGTCAGAGGGTTGGGTTGAGGTGCCCACGCCGGAACCACGACAGCCTTTGCTTCGGCTGGCCGAAGATTGCGCGACTCCCTGGTGTCCAAGATCTTGTTTTCGGATTTCACCCTTCTTCTCCTTTTCCGCTGCTTGGAAAGTCCCTGCGGCATGTTCCCGTTTCGGATTCGGGCGCCAAGGCTGGCCATTCGCTCGGGCTGGAAATGCACCCGTCGCAACGTGATCTTGCGCCGACCGCCCGTTGGCCCGTGCCATTCCATGGACTGTCCCCCTGACAGACCGATCAGGGCCGTACCGACCGCCATCAGGACCGAGAACCGTCCGGCATTCGAATCCTCCTCACCCGGATACACCAAGGTAATGCGGCGGGTCTGGCCGGTCACCTCATCCTGGTATTCGACCTCCGAATGCATCGTCACGACATCCGGGCGGATTGCGCCGGGTGCCGCGATCATCGCGCGATTGAGCCCGTCTGCCAGCATCTCGGCGACCGTGTAGCGTTGATTGTGAACGCCAGCGGACGCGATCCGGGACAGTCGATCGTAATCGATCGCAGAGATGGTGATGGGAGGCAGGTTCAAATCATCCATTGTCTTCTCCAATTCGGCATGGTGCCCGCAACCAAGAAGCGGCAAGCATTCAAGCTCTTCGTGTCAGGACCGTCCGCAGACGATGACCGAGACCGGATCGCTGGCCGGAAAAGTCTCCATCAGGGCGTTGTCAAGCCGACGGTCGAGATCGTCCCACGCGTTATCATGCCGCTCGCCTGACGGATCGGGTGCGTTCCCGCCAGGCTCCACTTCACCCGGCAGAAGCCTGAACTGGACATCTTCCACGACGACCTCGTGCCATGGCCCGCTGCGGTCCGTCCGGAACGGCATGCAGTCGCCCACGCGAAGACCGAGCAACGCGATTCCCAGTGGCGTCAGCACCGACAGTTCGGCACCCAGCCAGAGCAGGTCCTGTGGATGGACCAGGACGTGCGCCGTCGGCCGTCCGCCATCGATCCTGTACGTGACGTTCGCATTGGTCGAGACCACGTCGTCAGGCAACGCGTCGGGATGGCAAAGCGTAGCCCGACGCAGCTCGGACATCAGGAACTGGCGATGCGGCTTGCGCTCGTGGCGATCCATGGCGGCGACGGACATGAGACGGTTGTAATCATGCGTTGCGATGGTGACCTGCGGCAGGTCGATGTTTGTGTTCATGAGATGATCCTCTTGGACGCACCGATCCGGGTTCGCGAGCGCGCTGCCTCGAGACAGACGGCCGCTCTCACCCGTGACCGGGCTTGCTGGATTCAGTTTTGCAAGATTGGTCATGACCCCGAACCACAGCGGCGCATGGCGCGCGCCCGAGTTCGGGGTTCAGCGGCCTGCGAAGAGGCAGCCTCCGCGGAGAACGAGAATGTGACGCGATGTAATCATGACAATACGAACGTAATCATCAAAAGATGATATTCAAGAATTGGGACTGTTGTAGAATGCTCCAGAGCGTGAAGGCAGCCTGATCCCGATCTGGAGCTTCGAACCCGCACCCCTCCTAAAACAACGTGTTGGTGTCCCGCAGTTGCCGTTGATCACGCGTTCGCGATATCCTGACGGAGAAACACCGATGACCCTCCTCCACATCGAGGCCGGGCCCTTCGATTTCGAAGCGAGGCTCGAGCAGGAAGCCGCACCGAAGACTTGCGAACTGTTCCTGAATCTGCTGCCCTACAAGCAGCGGATCATTCACGTGCGCTGGAGCGGAGAAGGTTGTTGGATCCCCCTCGGCAGTACCAATTTCGGCCTCGCTTTCGAAAATGCGACAAGCTATCCGGCGCCCGGTCAGTTCATCTTCTATCCTGGCGGCTTCAGCGAAACCGAACTGCTTCTGGCTTACGGTGGGGTCCGTTTCGCGAGCAAGATGGGCCAGCTCGCGGGCAATCATTTCCTGACGATCAGCAAGGGGCAGGACAATCTCTTTGCGCTCGGCACGAAGACCCTCTGGGAAGGCGCGCAGGACATCCTGTTTGAGCGTCTCGACTGAACTCTTTCCCCATGAGGTTATGCAGAAAGCCATGGCCGGCATCCTGGCACGTCACGGCACCCTTGCAACATGTGCCCTTCCCGCAACAGGGCAGCGCCTTCTGGCTCAAATCGGCAGCAAGAGGTGCGGGCCGCGTCCAAGCTTCACAATTCCGCCCCAAACCGGCCTAGTCTCCCAACCATTGCAAGCGGGAGAGAGCCAGCGTGCTGGCCGCCGAAGGAGCAACCGCCCCGGAAACTCTCAGGCACCGAGGACCGCTTGTCGGTGAAACACTCTGAAAAGCGGAGCGTCCCGCTCCCGCCCACGGTGTAAGTCGCGCCCGAGCAAGTCGGCTGCGATGAAGCTCTCAGGCCAATGACAGAGGGGGCTCGCATGCAATCCGCGTGCGGAGCCTTTTCGGAGCCTGATCATGCATTTCCCCCACTATCCTCGTGCGCACCGATGCCGGGCCATCTTGGCCTGCGAACCTGCGCCCCTCGGCCAGCAGCACGCCCTGTAAGCTGGCGCAGGCGCTCACTAACTGAGCCCCGCCTCGATCCGACTGCACGCTTCCCCGCTCGTGAACCACACGTCCATCACGGATCCGTGCGGCGCAAGGGCCGGAAGCGTGCGTGCGGATGTCATCCTCTTAACCTCCCGTCAAAAGCAAACTCATCCCATGTCTCCTTTCAGTCTCCTCTCTCGCCGGAACCCGTCCAAGCACCTTGCGGTGATCGGCATCACGCTGCTGGCCCTGACACTGGCGGGCTGCGTCTCGACGCAGACGCTTCAGGACGCTGCTCTCGAGGCGCCGCATCCGACCTACGTCGCCATGTATGGACCGCAGCCGAACGAGAAGTTTCCCCTCCCGGCCACCGACATCTCGACCGTCGATCCGCAGTTTCTCCGGCGCGAAGTCGCCTACGACACCCGGGAGCGGCCCGGCACCATCGTGGTCGACACGGCCAACCGTCACCTGTACCTCGTGCGGGAGAACGGACGCGCGCTCCGCTACGGCATTGGGGTGGGCGCCGACGGCATGAAATGGGCGGGACGGGCGCAGGTGGACCGCAAGGCGACTTGGCCGCGCTGGACACCCACCGCCGCGATGATCAAGCGCGATCCCGAGCGCAATCGGCGCTGGGCGAACGGCATGTCTCCGGGACCGAACAATCCCCTGGGGCCGCGGGCGCTCTACCTCTTCCAGGATGGCCTGTCGGCCGAACTGAGAAACTGCCCCCCTGACGAAACGAAGAACTGACCCCCTCCTTGGCAAAGGAGGAATAGATGTCGACTGGGGTTTCAGTGGATCCTGCATTGTCGCGGACGATGCGGGGAGAGGAGATGCTTCAGGCTGAGGAGGTGGCCGCGATGCTGCGGCTTCATGAGCTTGGCTGGGGTGCCAAGCGGCTGGCCAAGGAATTCGGCTGCGCCCGCAACACAGTGCGGCGGTATTTGCGCGAGGGCGGGGCTGTGGCGTTCCGCAAGCCCGTGCGCCGGACCGCGTTCGACGGCTTGGATGACTGGCTGCGGGAGCGCTTCTTCCGGCATGGCGGCAATGCCGACGTGGTCCGCCAGGAACTGGCGAGCGAGCACGGGATCGTCATCGGGCTGCGCTCGGTGGAGTTGCGGGTGCAACGCTGGCGCCGCGAGCTGAAGGCGCAGATGCGCGCAACCGTGCGGTTTGAGACGGCACCGGGTCAGCAGATGCAGATCGACTTCGGCGACACGCGGGTGTGGATCGGTGGCGAGCGGGTGCGGGTGCACCTGTTTGTGGCCACCCTGGGCTACTCGCGCCGGCTGCATATCCGTCCCTCGCTGCGGGAACGCCAGGCGGACTGGTTCGAGGGTATGGAAGGCGCCTTTCTGCGCTTTGGCGGGGTTCCGGCCGAAGTGCTGTTCGACAATGCCAAGGCGCTGGTCGAGCATCACGATGCGGCAACACGGGAGGTGCGCTTCAATGGACGGCTTCACGCCTTTGCCCGCTACTGGGGATTTACCCCGCGCGTCTGTGCGCCCTACCGGGCGCGCACCAAGGAAAGGACGAGCGTGGGGTCGGCTACGTCAAGAAGAACGCCATTGCCGGCCGCTGCTTCGAGAGCTGGGCGGCCCTCGAGGCCCATCTGGACCGGTGGACGCGCGAGATCGCCGATCAGCGGGTGCATGGCACGACAGGCGTGGCTCCGGCGGAGCGCTTTGCGTCCGAGGCCGGGGCGCTTCGCCCCTCGGCGGACGAGCCCCGTTTGGGCAGTTGCGGGATCTGGTGCGCAAGGTTCAGGCGGACTGCGCCATCGACCTGGACACGAACAGCTACTCGGTGCCCTGGCGGCTGATCGGGGAGAGCGTCCAGGTGGTGGTGCTGGGTGGGCGGGTGATCGTGCGCCATGCCGGTGAGGTGGTGGCCGACCATGCCTTGTGCCGGGGGCGCCGGCAACGGATTGTCGAGCGGGCGCACCTGACCGGCGTGGTCGGCGCGGCCGGGCCGGTGCGATCGGCGTCGGCGGACCTCGATCCGCCTCCCGCCCTGTTGCGGCCGCTGGCCGAGTATGAGGCGCTTGTGGGAGGAGGCTGGTGATGACGGGTGTCGATCACGAGGGGCTGGTGACGATGCTCGACCGGCTCAAGCTGACGGCGATCCGCGACCAGCTCGACACGCTGCTGGACGAAGCAGCCCGTTCCGACATGACCTTGCGCGAGGCCCTGGCGTTCCTGGTTAGGCGCGAGATCGCACGGCGCGACGAGCGGCGGATTGCCATGGCGAGCAAGATCGCGCAGTTCCCGTTTGTGCGGGAACTCGACGGCTTTGAGTTCGACGCGCAGCCGTCGCTGGATCCGCGGCAGATCCGGGAGTTGGCGACCTGCCGCTGGATTGCGCATGGTGACGCGGTTTTGCTTTTAGGACCTCCAGGCACCGGCAAGACCCATTTAGCGGTGGCGCTCGGGCGGGAGGCGATCCGGCAGACCTGCAGCGTGCAGTTCGTCACGGCTGCCACGCTGGTGGCGATGCTGGCCAAGGCCCATGACGATGGCGTGCTCGACAAGCAGCTGACGATCCTAGCACGGCCGAAGCTGCTGATCATCGACGAGCTCGGCTACCTGCCGTTCGAAGCCAATGCAGCGCATCTGTTCTTCCAGCTGGTATCGCGCCGCTACGAGCGCGGCTCGATCCTGATCACCTCCAACCGCTCCGTGGGCGAATGGGGATCGGTGTTTGGCGACGCCGTTGTGGCGACGGCGATTCTGGATCGCCTGCTGCATCATTCGACGGTGATCACCATCCGCGGTGACAGCTACCGGCTGCGCGAAAAGCGCCGTTCCGGCCTACTGCAAAAGGCTGGAGCGGCATTCGAAACCGAGGGAGCCACAAAGCAATGAGAGGGGGTTAGATCTTCAATTCGCTCAAGGGGTCAATTCTTCGGTTCGCTTGACATGGCCGGGACACCTTGTACCGGATCCACGGCACCACCGAGCCTGGCACCATCGGCGAGGCCGTGTCGAGCGGCTGCATCCGGATGCTCAATCCCGACATTCTCGACCTCTACAACCGCGTCCCGGTCGGAACCCCGGTGGTCGTCCTCCCGGACACGCGGACGGCCGATGCCACTATGGAGCCATCCGCTTAACTCGCCCAACCTTGGTTGCGGGCGCTCATCCGTCATCCAACCGATCCGGAGCGGCGCATGCATTGAGCCGCAGATCGCTCCAACCGGGTTGCCGATGGTTTGGGTAGGGACCGTCGGACGTACTGCCGCCCCCATCGGTCCCTACCCTGGCGTAAAATTTGTCAGGCCAAGTCCTTGCGTCTTGGCCTTCATGTCAACCATATTGGGTGACATCGCCCCAGTTTCGGAGTTTCGTCCGCGCTCCCGTCCGGAAGGAGACCGCACAATCCATGTCGAGTGGCATGCCCCTCCTGGCCATCGTCGCCCTTCCGTTCATCGGGAGCCTCATTGCCGTCTGCCTGCGGCAGGATGCCAGGAACGGCGCCGCCTTCCTGGCAGGGACCGTGGCCCTGTGCGCCACCGTTCTGACTGCCTTCCAGTATCCTGCTGTTCATCGCGGCGGCGTTCTGCGTATGGGTTTCAAGTGGCTGCCCACCCTCGGCCTCGACTTCACGTTACGTATGGACGGCTTCACGTGGCTGTTCGCCATGCTGGTCACCGGCATCGGCTTCCTGGTGGCCCTCTACGCGCGCTACTACATGTCGCCCGCCGATCCGGTGCCGCGATTCTTCGCCTTCCTGCTCGCCTTCATGGGTGCCATGCTGGGCATCGTGCTGTCCGGCAACCTGATACAGCTGGTCTTCTTCTGGGAGCTGACCAGTCTGTTTTCGTTCCTCCTCATCGGCTACTGGCACCACAATGCCACTGCAAGGGACGGCGCTCGAATGGCCCTGACGGTGACCGCCACTGGCGGACTGTGCTTGCTTGTCGGCATCCTACTGATCGGCCACATCGTCGACAGCTACGATCTCGACCACGTGCTGGCCTCCGGGGATCTCATCCGCCGTAGCAGCCTCTACCTGCCCGCCTTGATCCTGGTCCTGCTCGGCGCCTTGACCAAGAGCGCCCAGTTCCCGTTCCACTTCTGGCTGCCGCACGCCATGGCCGCGCCCACCCCGGTCTCGGCCTATCTCCATTCGGCCACAATGGTGAAGGCCGGCGTGTTCCTGATGACCCTGCTCTGGCCCGTGCTGTCCGGCACGGAAGCGTGGTTCTACATCGTGGTCTCGGCCGGGCTCTGCACCTTGGTCCTCGGGGCCTACGCAGCCATCTTTCAGCAGGACCTGAAGGGTCTGCTGGCCTATTCCACCATTAGCCATCTCGGTCTGATCACGCTCCTGCTCGGGCTCAGCAGCCCGCTCGCCACCGTCGCGGCCATCTTTCACACGATCAATCATGCGACCTTCAAGGCATCGCTGTTCATGGCGGCGGGCATCATCGACCACGAGTCCGGCACCCGCGACATCCGGCGTCTGAGCGGGCTGTTCCGGTTCATGCCGATCACGGCCACTCTGGCGATGGTCGCAGCCGCCGCCATGGCCGGCGTACCGCTGCTCAATGGCTTCCTGTCCAAGGAGATGTTCTTTGCCGAGGCGGCGGCCTTCCACGTCGACTCGATCCTCGACCACTCCCTGCCGTACTTCGCCATGCTGGCGAGCGCCTTCAGCGTTGCCTATTCCCTGCGGTTCATCCATGGCGTGTTCTTCGGTCCGCCCGCGACCGACCTGCCGCGTACGCCGCATGAGCCGCCGCACTGGATGCGCTTTCCCATCGAGTTCCTCGTCGTGGCGTGCCTGCTCGTCGGCATCCTCCCGGCGATGACTATCAAGCCTTTCCTCGCCTCAGCGGTGCGCGCGGTCCTGGGGCCGGATACGCCTTACTACAGTCTGGCCGTGTGGCACGGCTTCAACGAGCCCCTTCTCATGAGCATGATCGCCCTGAGCGGAGGCGTCATCCTGTACTGGCTGTTACAGGGATACCTCGCGAAGGGCATCGACGGTCCTCCGCTGGTGCGCCGTCTCAAGGGCCAGCGCATCTTCGAACGGGTGCTCGTCACTCTGTCATGGAAATGGGCCCGTTCCCTGGAGCGCCTGTTCGGCACCAAGCGGCTTCAGCCGCAATTACGGCTGCTGGTGGCCTTCGCGGTGATTGCGGCGCTCTGGCCGCTCTACCCTAATGGGTTCGAGACTGGCTCCGGTCCGAGCACCGAATTCGATCCCGCCTTCCTCCTGCTCTGGATCGTGGGCTGGCTCTGCGCCATCGGCGCGGCTTACCAAGCCAAGTACCACCGGCTCGCGGCCATGGTCCTGCTGAGCGGGGCCGGGCTAGTCACCTGCATCACCTTCGTCTGGTTCTCCGCCCCGGACCTCGCCATCACCCAGCTCCTCGTCGAGATCGTCACGACAGTGCTGATCCTGCTTGGCTTGCGCTGGTTGCCGAAGCGGATCGAGATTGTTGGGGAAGGTCTCTCAATGGGGGTCCGGGCCAGGGTGCGACGGGCCCGGGACCTGGCTCTTGCTGTTGCGGCCGGGGCCGGCATGACGCTGATCGTCTACGCGATGCTCACGCGACCGCTCCCGGACGCCATCTCGCGCTACTTCGTCGAGAATGCCTACGTGGAGGGTGGCGGACGCAACATCGTCAACGTCATCCTGGTCGACTTCCGCGGCTTCGACACCTTCGGCGAGATCGTTGTGCTCGCCGTGGTGGCGATCACTGTCTTCTCCCTGCTGCGCCGCTTCCGCCCCGCACCCGAGAGCGTCGAGGCGCCGGAGCAGCAGCAGGTGCAGGATGCCTATGACAGGGCCAGACCGGACCGGACCGCGGGCGACACCCTCGCCGATTACCTCACGATCCCTGCGACGATCATGCAGTGGCTCTTCCCGGTGATCATCATGGTCGCGATCTATCTCTTTCTGCGCGGCCACGACCTGCCGGGCGGAGGGTTTGCAGCGGGCGTCACGATGTCGATCGCGCTAATCCTTCAGTACATGGCGGGCGGAACGCGCTGGGTGGAGGCCCGGCTACGGATCCTTCCCATCCGTTGGATCGGCCTCGGCCTGCTGTGCGCCGCCCTCACGGGGATGGGCGCCTGGGTGTTCGGCCGTCCCTTCCTGACCTCCTATTTCCGGTACCTGGACCTTCCCGCTATCGGCAAGGTGCCCGCCGCCACCGCGCTTCTGTTCGACCTCGGCGTCTTCGCGGTCGTGGTGGGCGCCACGATGCTCATCCTGATCGCCTTGGCGCACCAGTCAGTTCGCAACCCGCGCCCGGCGCGGAGGCCGCACACCCCCGCAACGCCAGCCGTGATGAAGGAGAACGCATGATGGCGTTCATCTTCGCGCTGGCCGTGGGAATCCTCACCGCATCGGGAGTGTGGCTCCTGCTGCGCCCGCGCACCTTCCAGGTCATCATCGGCCTGTCCCTGCTGTCTTACGCGGTGAACCTGTTCATTTTCGGCATGGGCCGGCTGCGTGTCGGCGCCCCGCCTGTCCTCGAGAATACCGAAGGCGTTGACCCGGCGCTTTACGCCGATCCGCTGCCACAGGCCTTGGTCCTCACTGCCATCGTCATCAGCTTCGCCATGACGGCCCTGTTCCTCGTCGTCCTGCTGGCCTCGCGTGGCCTCACGGGGACCGACCACGTGGATGGCCGGGAGGATCCGCAATGACGGGCTTGGCCGATCACCTGACCGTCATCCCGATCCTGCTACCGCTCACCTCCGCGGCTGTAATGCTCCTCCTCGACGAGCGGCGCCGGGCCGTCAAGGGCGGAATCGGGATGGCCACGACGGTGGCATTGCTGATTACATCGATCGTCCTGCTGCGCCTGGCCGACATGATGCCTCCGGGATCCGGCGTGAGAACGTACCAGCTCGGCAACTGGCCAGCGCCGTTCGGCATTGTGCTGGTGCTGGACCGCCTTTCCGCCCTCATGCTGGTGCTGACCAGTGTGCTCGGCATCGCGGCACTGCTGTACTCGCTCGCGCGGTGGCATCGGATGGGCCCGCGGTTCCACACGATCTTCCAGCTCCAGCTCATGGGACTCAACGGCGCCTTCCTGACCGGGGACCTGTTCAATCTCTTCGTGTTCTTCGAGGTGCTGCTGGCGGCATCCTACGGTCTTGTCCTGCATGGGGATGGAGTCGCTCGGGTCAGGGCGGGGCTTGCCTACATCGCGATCAACCTGACGGGCTCCTTTCTCTTCCTGATCGGCGCCAGCCTGGTCTATGGCGTCACCGGCACGCTCAACATGGCAGATTTCGCTGCCCGCATTCCGACCCTTGCGCCGGGGGACGCGTCCCTCGTGGCGGCCGCAGCAGCGATCCTCGGCACCGCCTTCCTGATGAAGGCGGGCGCGTGGCCGCTCAACTTCTGGCTCCCGACGACTTACGCGGCCGCCTCCGCACCGGCCGCCGCCATATTCGCCATCATGAGCAAACTCGGGATCTACGTCATCCTGCGCCTGTGGACGCTGGTGTTCGGTGTGGAGGCGGGGCCGCTTGCCGGATTCGGTGGGGACGGGCTGCTTGTCATAGGCATGCTGACGATCGTGTTCGGCACGGTGGGCGTCCTGGCCGCGCAGTCCCTGCCGCGGCTCGCCGGGTGCAGCGTGCTCGTCTCGTCCGGAACGCTGATCGCAGCCATCGGCACCGGAGGCGGCGCGGTCATTGGCTCGGCCCTGTTCTATCTCGTCACCTCCACCTTGGGCATCGCCGCCTTCTTCCTACTCATCGAGCTTATCGAGCGCATGCGCGATCCCGGCGCCGATGTGCTGGCCGTCACGATGGAGGCATATGGCGAGGGTGACGACGATCCCGAGGAGGTCGGCATAGCCATCCCGGCCACGGTGGCCCTCCTCGGCGGCAGCTTCATCGCCTGCGCCCTTCTCCTGGCAGGACTGCCGCCCCTTGCCGGCTTCATCGGCAAGTTCGGCATGATGGCGGCGATGCTGAAGACGGACGGCGCCGCGGTCCGGGCCTCGGCCTGGATGCTGATCGGCCTCCTGACCGTGTCGGGCCTGGCGATCCTGATCGCCATGACCAGGACTGGGATCAGCTCCTTCTGGGCCCGCCTGGACGACAGTGTTCCCAGGGTGCGGGTCATCGAGATGGCCCCAGTATTGTGCCTTCTGCTGCTCTGCCTCGGCCTGACCGTCGGCGGCGGTCCGGCCATGCGCTACATGGAGGCAACGACGAAGGCTCTTCAGACCCCGCAGGACTACGTCACAGGCGTGCTGAATGCGCCGAGGGTCGGCTCTTCCGATGGGGAGGCACGCCCATGAGCGGAGTCCTGCCCTACCCGTTGCTCTCTCTGGCCCTGCTCATTCTGTGGCTGCTGCTGAACCAATCGGTCTCGGCCGGCCACGTCATCCTGGGAAGCGTTATCGCCGTCCTCGCCTCCTGGGCGATGGCAGCCCTAAGACCCGAGAAGCCGCGCATCCGCCGACCGGGAGTAGCCTTGCGTCTTGTGGGCATGGTGGTGATCGACATCCTGCACTCCAATCTCGCGGTCGGACGGATCATCGTGGGCTCCAGGGAGCCGGGAGTGAACGCGGGCTTCATGACCATCCCGCTCGAGCTGCGCAGCCGCCATGGGCTTGCGGTCCTTTCCATCATCATTACCTCCACGCCCGGCACGATCTGGGTGAACTACGACGCCGCGAAGGGAACCCTGTTGCTGCACGTTCTCGATCTGGTGGACGAGACGGTGTGGGTCCGGACGATCAAGGGCCGCTACGAGCGGCTGCTGATGGAGATCTTCGAATGAACGCTCTTGTCATCCTCGGATGGGCCATCACCAGCGCCCAGGTCATGCTCGGCCTGGCTATGTGCTGCGCCACCTTCCGCCTCGTCGCGGGTCCGCGCGCGCAGGACCGGATCCTGGGGCTGGACACCCTCTATGTGAACGCGATGCTGATGCTGGTCACATTCGGCATTCGCACGG
Source organism: Microvirga sp. RSM25 (assembly GCF_044784385.1). Classification (NCBI taxonomy): domain Bacteria; kingdom Pseudomonadati; phylum Pseudomonadota; class Alphaproteobacteria; order Hyphomicrobiales; family Methylobacteriaceae; genus Microvirga; species Microvirga sp. RSM25. The sequence continues at coordinate 1,995,463 of NZ_CP173039.1, forward strand.
GCAGCACGCTGTATTTCGAGGCGTCGCTCGTCATCGGCCTTCTCGGATTCGTCTCGACCGTCGCGCTTGCCAAGTTCCTCATGCGTGGTGAGGTGATCGAATGAACGCAGCAGGGACCCTGCCGGCTTGGGCCGCGCTGATGACCGCCCTCTTGGTGCTGGTCGGGGCGGCCGTCACCCTGATCGGATCGCTTGGATTGCTGCGGCTCGGCAACTTCTATGCCCGCGTCCATGCCCCCACGCTCGGCACAACGCTGGGCGCGGGAAGCATCCTGGCCGGATCCGCACTCTGCTTCAGCGTGCTTGAGGCGCGGCCGGTCGTTCACGAGATACTGATCGCCGTGTTCGTCACCCTGACCACGCCCGTGACCTTGATGCTGGTCGTCCGGGCGGCGCTCTACCGCGACCGAACGGAGGGTAGCCCGAATATTCCGGCGGCTTGGGCGGTGAAGGACCTGATCTCTCCTAAGGAGGAATGAGCAAGGCTTGAGGCTCCGAATGTTGCAATTTGCTTGGGGCTGCCCTTTGCAGGTCCATATCCGACACCAACTCCGCCGGAGGAGCAGCAAGTGCATGACCGATCCCACCCGATACAGGCCCCGCTAGCGCGATGATAACAGGGATGCCGAGCTCATGTTCTGGTACTGGGCGCCCGTGGCCGGAGCCTGGATCGGCCTAGCCTTGATCCTTCTCGACAGGTAATCGAAGCCTAGGACAAAGGCTTCCGAAGCCGCACACCAGGGCCGGCCTCATCGGATGGGATCAGCAGCGCTCCGCCGCTTTCTAAGGCTGCCACGACTTGGGTTGCCGTCGTGGGGTGAAGGTGATGTCGACCATTCTCGAAGTCGCGAATGGTGCTGCGCGAGACATCCGCCCATTCGGCGAGTTCCTCCTGGGTCCAGTCCAGGAGGCCACGGGCGGCACGGCATTGCTCAGGTGTTAAGACCGGCATTCAGGATGCTCTTGCGCAGGTCATGCAAAACTGCCCATTTTGGTTGAACCTAGAATAGCTCGGCGACCGACACAAGCAAAGTGTCCAGGGTCCGGAACAGAGCCAATCAGCGGGCCTCAATCATTGGGTTTGGGCCAGAGAGGCCTACTCGGTTCATCATCAAGGACAGCTTCGGGTCAGGCTCTGAAATTCTTCAGTCCTTCAGGAACGTCTTCCGTTCAGGGCACGAGCAGACATCTGGCCTGCTTCTGGGGTGGGCCAGAAGTTGCCAGTACGCGGGAAGGCGTTGTCCCCGTGAAGTCATCATGAAGCGACAGTAGCACGCTGTCGCAGCCCCAAACCCGTGGCTGGTTGTCGATGAGGGCTGACCTGCTGCGCCGCGCGCCGCAGGGTGATGCGTGTCAGTTCGGACGGGCGCCCGAGCCTCAGCGCGAAGCCGGGCCAGAGTGCGGTGCCGTTGTTGACGTAGAGCGTCATGCCCCCGATCGAATATCGGCCCGAGACGAAACCGCCATTGGCACGCGCAACCAACCGATCCAGCCCAAGGATCATGCCGCCATGGGTATGCCCGGACAGTTGCAGCGCGACACCCCGTGCGGCCGCCTGCGCAGCGTTCCTCGGCTGGTGGTCGAGCAACACGATCGGAGCATCTGACGGCGCATCCGCAAGAGTAGCTGACAGATCCGGTGCCGGATGGCGGGTCCCGGGCGCTGACAGGTCAGTAAGGCCGGCCAGCACGAGCGACCCGCCATCGCGGGTCAGGACCGTATGGTCGTTGGAAAGCACGCGCATCCCCAGGCCGGCGTAATGGCGCATCCACGCCTCGTAGCCAAAGAAGTACTCGTGGTTGCCGGGAATGACCCAGACGCCGTCTTTCGCATGCAAATCGCGGAGCGGTTCCACATCGGCGCGCCGGGCCTCAAACGAACCGTCGATCAGGTCACCCGTCACCACGACCAAGTCGACGCCGAGCGCATTGGAGCTCTCGACCAGCGCTTGCGTCCATTCCTTGGGAAACAGGCGGCTGATGTGGAGATCGGTCAGTTGCAAAAGCCTGTAGCCATCGAACTGCGGCGGTAGCCCAGGGATGGTAATCTCGACATCCTTGAGCGGCGGTACGCGCGCTGCCTGATAGACGCCTAGCGCCGAGAGCAGCATGGCCGCGACCGCGGCCGCGTAGCGCACGCCGTCCGGTGTGGCCCAGCCGCCAGGTCGAAACAGCCTCGCCACCAGCCCGGTTACATCAAGCGCGACCTGCATTACCGCCAGCAGCACGATCGCCCCGAACGCCCAGTTGAACAGAAGCACCAGGGCCCGCGGGAACTCGGGCGAGAAGACCGAGCCGGATGAAAGGCGGCTCCAGAGATGGTATTGCGATGCCATGAGCAAGACGACGGCAAGGGCAATCTTCCCGCCGGGCGCCCAGGGCAGCGACCACACGAACCGCTCCAGGACATAGAGGCTCGGCAGTGCGAAGATCAGGTGGAACATGGATGTCCTTGGGCAGGAGAGGCACGGGAACGGTCGGGCGGCCTGAAGTCCGCTTACCTAGACCGCGTGGCAGCCTAAGCAACAGCCAATCTTGAGCATGCCGCCAAGCTTGCCGATTATCCAGCCTGTCGCTAACATGTCAGTGATCAACCAGGGAAGATCCACCATTGCCTCCCCGAGACCGTCAACCTCTCATGCATCCTTACAACGACGATGTGCGAGGGCGGTGCCGCCGAGGAGATGAGCACGCATATCGGTAGCGCCCGCAGCCGGGCGCCGACACCGACGCTGCGCCGGGAATTGCTGGCGTGGTCCACATGAAGGAGCCGAAGAATCGGCCGCACTGGGAGGAAGCCAAGATGAACACACTGACGAAACGCGCCTTCGTTCTGGGATCCGCCGTCGCCGGCGCTGCCGTATCGATGCCCAGTGTTTTGCGCGCACAGGCGACGGTATTGCGCTGGGGCGAGATGCTGCCGACCACGCACCCGCAGGTGCAGATGGTCGAACGCATTGCCAAGCAGGTTAAGGAGAAGACCTCCGGCCGCGTCGACATCCAGTCCTTCCCGGCTGGCCAGCTCGGTTCAGGTAAGGACATGATGGAGGCGGTTGCCTCCGGCGCACTGACCATGACAACGGATGGCGCGGCAGCACTCAGTTCCTTCCTGCCGCAACTCTCGGTGGTTGAGGCTCCCTATCTGTGGCGTGACGCCGCCCACATGGCGAAGGTCGCCAAGGCGCCAGTCTTCGCGCAGATGAACGCCGAGCTTGAGAAAAAGCGCGGCATGCGTATGGCCGCCGTTACCTATTACGGCAAGCGCCACCTCACCACCGGCACCAAGGTTGTGAAGAGCGCCGCCGACGTCGCCGGCCTCAAACTGCGCGTGCCTCCGGTCGACACGTTCCGCGCCATGGTCGAGGCCTGGGGAGCCAAGGCGACACCCGTGAACTTTAACGAACTCTACTTGGCGCTGAGCCAGGGTGCCGTCGACGGGCAGGAGAACCCGCTGCCGACCATTCACAGTGCCAAGCTGCAAGAGGTGCAGAAGCATTTGATCCTAACCGGCCACATCATCACTCCCCGCCTGATCATCGTGAACACCGACTTCTGGAAAAGCCTCAATGATGCTGATCGCGCCATTGTTGAGACGGCGATCGCCGACGGCGTTGCCTGGCAGGATCAGGAGTTGGCGAATCAGGAGGCGGGCCTTGTCGCGACGCTGAAGGGGGCCGGCATGAGCGTCACCGAGCCGGACATGGATTCCTTCCGCAAGCCTGTGCTCGACAGCGTGCCGAAGCAATTTGAGAGCAAGTGGGGCAAGGGCACCTGGGATGCGCTGGCGTCGCTGTAAGGTGAAGTATCGTCTCTGCAACGGCCGTCGTTCAGGCCAAGCTGTGTGAGCGGCGCGGCGCCGAAAACCATCGTGAACCACCACGGTTCCATGGATCTCGGCGCTTGGCTCCGCTTCGGCCGGAATGAAAAGCAAACGCCGCCGCCATCGCCAAAGGATCCGTGGTCGATGAACTCCTTTCTCTCCATCGCCGACAGACTGCTGCGCTGGAGCGCCGTTGTGCTGCTGCTGACGCTGCTCGCGAGCGTTCTCATCGGCGTAATCTCGCGCCAGCTTAACGCGCCGGTCGCCTGGAGCGACGAACTCGCGCAGTACCTCCTCGTCTGGACGGCGTTCGTCGGCTGGATCATCGCAAGCAGGCGGCGCGCGCATATCCGCATCACCGTCTTTGCCGACAAGCTGCCCGCCCCGCTCGGTCTTGCGCTCGAGTTGCTGACGCATGGCTTGGTCGTGCTCTTTGCCCTCGTCCTCCTGCGCTACTCCTTCGGCCTGATCGATCGGACCTGGGATGTCGAATCGATCGCGCTGCCAATTACGGCTGCTGCACTCTATGTGGTCATGCCGCTGGCGGCGCTCGCGCTGATCCTGCAGGCGCTTGGCGATGCCGCGCTGGCTCTGGCGGGCAGGCGCGTCGCTGCTCAGGAACCGGGAGCCCAGCCGCTATGAGCACGCTGATGCTGCAGATCCTGCCAGTCTGGTTCGCCGCGCTGCTACTCGGTGTGCCGCTTTTCGTCTCAATGGGACTGGCGGCAATCGCCTTCGCCTATTTCGGCGCCTTCCCTCTCGGCATCGTTCCGCAAAAGATCGCGCAGTCTGCATTTTCCTTCCCGTTGCTTGCGGCGCCGCTGTTCATCCTGATGGGCAACATCATGAACTCGGCCGGCATCACCGACCGCATCTTCGCCTTTGCCACCGCCTGCGTCGGCTTCCTGCGCGGCGGATTATGCCATGCCAACATCCTCGCCAGCGTGATCTTCGCCGGCATGTCCGGCTCCGCGGTGGCCGACGCCGGCGGCGTCGGCACGCTCGAGATCAAAGCGATGCGAGACGAGGGATACAACCCGGAGACAGCGGCCGCCATCACCGCCGCCTCGGCGACGATCGGCCCGATCATCCCGCCTTCCCTGCCGATGGTGATCTACGGCGTTTCCGCTGACGTCTCGATCGGCGGGCTCTTCCTCGCAGGCGTGATTCCCGGCCTGCTGATGGCGGGCGCCCTGATGGCAATGGTGGTCTACGTCTCGAAGAAAAACGACCTGCCGCGCCATCCCTTCCCTGGCTTCGCGCAGCTCTGGGTGGCCTACAAAGAGGCGCACTGGGCGCTCATGACCCCGGTCATCCTGTTCGGCGGCATGATGGCCGGGATCTTCACACCGACCGAGGCAGCCGCTGTCGCGACCGCCTATGCGCTGGTACTCGGCCTGTTCGTCTACCGCAGCTTCTCGCTCAACGACCTACCCGAGCTCGTCGTGCAGACGGTGGAAACGACCGGCGTGGTTCTGGCGCTGGTGATGACGGCCGCCGCGCTCGGCTGGTGTCTTTCGATCTCACGCATCCCGCAGCTCGTCGGCCCCTGGCTCGTCGACCTTGCCGGCTCGCCGCTGATCTACCTCTTGATCGTCAACCTGCTGCTGCTCTTCGTCGGCTGTTTTATGGAGGCACTGGCGGCGATGCTGATCCTGATCCCGATTCTGACGCCAGCTGCGGCGCAGTTCGGTATTGATCCGATCCAATTCGGACTGATCTTCGTGCTCAACCTGATGATCGGCACGATCACACCGCCGGTGGGGGTCGTGCTCTTCGTCACGTCGAAAATTGCAAACATCAGTTTCGAGGCGATGTCGCGGGCCATCCTCCCATGGCTGGTGCCGCTGCTTGCAGTGCTGGTCGCGATCACGTTCTGGCCGCCGCTGACCACGTGGCTGCCGAACCTGGTGCTCGGCCGCTAGAATAGCTTCGGCGAAATGGATCCGTTAGCCGAAAATTTGACCGGTAAGGATGGGAGCGCAGTTCCGAGTCAGCGGACTTCGGCGGCCGTCCCGCCGATGGCCTGCTCGAGCAGCTCCATAGCACGAGCCCCATCGGCAATCGTCGGAGCGTCCGTCGGCCCGCGAATACCGCGTACGAACTCGCCCAGCAAGGCGTGATAGCCCTTGTGATCCTCGTTTGCCGCTGCGGTCAGGTTCGGCTCCCAGACCAAGGTGTCGACACCATCCGCCAGCGTCGCATTGCGGTCGGAGACTTTGAAGGGCGGAGCGCGGTAGTAGCGGACCTCATGGACATTCCTGACCTCGACGCGGCGATGATCACCCATGACCTGCCACCATTCCATGGGCGTGCCGCGGGACTGATGCGTGCCCACCACGAGCGTTCCGATGGAACCACCGACGAAGCAGAAATCGACGTGGAGGAGAAGCTTGCCCGGTGCAAGCTCGTGCCGTCGGGCCGCCACCGTTTCGACATCGCCCATCAGGTAGGGAACGAGATCGAAATAATGGACGCAGTGATGCAGGTAGAAGCCGCTATAGTCCGGATCCTTGGCGAAGTAGGTCGGCGCCGTCATGTACTGTCCGAGGAAGCTTGCCCGTTCGCCGAAATCGGGTGCCAGGAGGATGTTGGACGCAATCCGGTTTGCCGTCGAATAGCGCTTCATGAAGCCCATGACCACCGGTGCGCCCTGGCGCTTCGATGCCTCGGCAAGCTGACGAGCCTGAAGCGCCGTCGGAGCCGGCGGCTTTTCCATGAAGACGGGAAGGCGCCGCTCGATGGCGGCCATTCCAATTTCGAAATGTCCCTGCGGGCCTATCGCCAGTCCGAGGGCGTCGATGTCATTCCGGTTTAGGACGTCACGCCAGTCACGGGTTGTCCGCTCCGGAGGGACGCCGAAACGCGCAGCCGTCCGGGCGAGCCGATCGGCATCCGTGTCACAGAGAACGGCCAACGTCACATCATGCCGCATGAGCTGCGGCAGAAGCATCTCGTTGGCGTGAGTCCCGCACCCGATCCAAGCCACTCTTACCAATGTCATTGGATCCTCCCAGCGAAAGCGAGGGCAGTCTTGAGGTAGGCAATGCTCGCCGCCAGTTCTGGATCCTCGTCGCGCGCAGGAGCCCTCCACTGAGCCAGGGTGACACCCGCATGCTCATCGTCGCGCCGAAACGGCTCCAGAACGATAGGGCCCTCATAGGAGATATCGTGAAGCGCCCGGGCAATGCCGGGCCAATCGATATGGCCCGACCCGACGAAACCACGGTTGTTCTCGTTGGCCTGAAAATGGACAAGGCGCGCGCCGGTCTTGCGGATCGCGCTGGAAAGGTCGAACTCCTCCATATTCATGTGAAAGGTGTCGAGCATGACGCCGAGCCCCGGTGATCCGACGCGGTCGACGATCTCGATCGCGTGGCCGGCCGTGTTGGCGATGTCGGTCTCGAACCGGTTCAGTGCTTCAAGGCCGAGGACGACGCCTGAATCCACGGCTCTCGCGGCCGCTGTTTTCAGGCCGGAGACCACGGCGTCGATCCGGCGTCGGCGCTCATCGGGGCCAACCGGCGACGGTGCGCGACCTGCGAAGACGAGAGGCGCACCGTAGAGCGGACCGCCGACGATGCGAGCTCCAAGTTCGGATGCGATGTCGACGCAAGTCTCCAAATAGGCGATGCCCGCCTGGTGAGCCTCGGGGCTTGCGCTTGCCAGATCTCGCTTCAGATTCACCCGGGCCGCAAGAACGATGGCGAGACCCGCATCCTCCGCTGCGCGCCGGGTCTCCACTAGGTCCAACTCGCCCGGCTCGGGGACGAGCAGTTCCACCACGTCGGCGCCTGCGGCCTTCATGCGGGCAAATGTCGCGAAGTGCTCGCGCGTGAAGGGCCGCGCATAGAACATGGAGATGACCCCAATCGGGTTTTTGCTTGTCATGATTTCACCGCACCGGCTGTGAGACCGCTCACGAGCCTTCGTTGCACAAGGAGGAAGAGAATGGTGACGGGGAGCGCAATGAGAGTTCCACCTGCGGTCAGCAGGCCCCACTGGATGGTGAACTCGCCGATAAACAGCTGCAGCGCGACCGTGACGGTGCGAACGGCCTGCCCCGACAGCATCATGGCAAACAGGTACTCGTTCCACGAGGTGATGAAGATATAGATGCCCGCGGTGACCACGCCCGGCATGACGAGGGGCAGAACGATCAGGCGGATCGCCTGCTGGCGTGTTGCCCCGTCGATCATCGCCGCTTCGTCGAGGTCACGCGGGATCGCGTTGAAATAGCTCGTCAGCATCCATATCGCGAAGGGTATTGCGAAGGTCGAATGGCCGAGAATCACACCCAGAAACGTGTCGAGCAGACCGAGGTTCTTCATCAGGATGAAGAGCGGGATGATCAGGAGGACGATCGGAAACATGTTGATGACAAGGAAACCCGTCATCAACGCGCGCCGTGCCCGAAACCGGAAGCGCGAGAACGCATAGGCAGCCGGGATGGACACACCAAGCCCGAGGGCGGCCGCGCCGGTCGCGATGATGAAGCTGTTGAGGAGATTTCCCGCGAAAGTGGTTCGGCTGATGAGTTCACGGTAATGGTCGAGGGTGGCATTCTCCGGCAGATAGCGGATCGGCCAGAGCGAGAGCTCCGCCTGGGGTTTGATGGAGGTCAGGACCATCCAGGCATAAGGCGCGAGAGCAAAAGCCAGGATGGCGAGCACCGGAAGCTCGACCTCCAGGAACCGTCGCACGGCGGATCGGCGGTCCTTCATCGGTCGAGATCCCGTGAGGCGCGCCGGACATAGAGCCAGACGACAGTAAGCAGGAGAAGCGTGAGGATCAGCGCGAGCGCGGCGGCGTAGCCGAACTCCATGCTGCTGTAGGCCCGCACGAAGGCGTAGAGCGGGAGGGTATGCGTGGCATAGCCCGGACCACCGCCCGTCATGACGAGAATGACGTCGAGGGAGTTCGCCACCCAGATGGTCCGCAGCAGCAGCGCAGTCGCGATCACGTCGGCGATGCTCGGAAGCGTGATGTGCCGCAGCATCTGGCTCCGATTGGCGCCATCGATCTCGGCGGCTTCGTAGAGCTCCGACGGAATGGTCTGCAGCCCTGCCAATATCGTGATGGCGAAGAACGGGAAGCCCTGCCAGACGAGGGACGCCATGATGGCCGCGAGCGCGAGGTCGGGACGCGCAAGCCACGCGACCGGTGCGTCTATGATCCCGATGCGAACGAGAATATCGTTCAGGACGCCGACATTGAAGTCGTACATCCACGTCCACATCAGTCCGATGATGACGCTGGGCAGAGCCCAGGGCACGACGACCAGGGCCCGCGCGGCGCCACGCCACCAGAAACTCTGGTTGAGCAGGAGGGCGGTGACGAGGCCCAGGAGAAACTGCAATCCGACCACTCCGACGATCCAGACGGCCGAGTGCCAGAGAGAGATCCAGAAGACCTCGTCCCGCAGGATGGCGCTGAAATTCCGCAGGCCGACGAAGGTGGCGGCATCGGGTTCGTAGAGCAGGTAGTCGTGCAGGCTGAGCCAGATCGTCTGGGCGGCCGGCACGACGACAACCGCGGCGGTGATTGCCAGCGCAGGTGCCAGAAACCATGCCGGAGTCCACCGGGAAAATCGATGATTGGCTGCGGTGATCAAGATGGACTTCCGGATTGGGGCGGTGGCACGCCACCGCCCGGTTGCGACTGCATCTGCCGATCCCGATGACCTTCAGCCGTTGAAGTGCTGTTCGATGGCCTTCATCATGTCGTCGGGCGATATTTCCCCATTCAAGGCTCTCTGCATGTTGGTGGGCCAGACGCGGGCAATGAAATCCGGTGTCTTGGGATGGTCCGGAAGTGACCGGGCAATCGGCAGCGAGGCGGAGCTCGCATCCACGAAACGCTTGGGATGGCCTGTCCATTGCGCGGCACCGGAGGTGGTGATGGGCAATTGTCCCGTGAGCTTGTTCAGCTCGACATTGTTCTCGGCCGTCGACAGGAAGGAAATCCAGCGGAAGGCCGCCTCCTTGGCCTTGCTGGCGGCGAAGACCGCATTGGATTCATCACCGAAATAGGTCCAGCCTTGTCCATCCGCAGCGCGAGGAACCGGAATGGCGGACACCTTGTCACCGAGCGCTCCAACGATCTCGTTGGCGGATCCAACATGGTGCATGATCATCGCCGTCCGGCCCGCCTTGAAAGCGTCGACGATCTGACGGAAGCTGTCGGTGGGGGCGGAAGCCGGCGTCACCTTCGCGTCCCGCGCCAAGCCGACATACCACCGGTTGGCCGCGAGCGCCTTCTCGCTGATCATGCCGCCTTTCTCGAAACTCGCTCCGCCACCGAGGACAAACGGGCCCCAGTTGTCGAAGCCACCGGCTCCGCCGCGCATGCCGAACCCGGCCATATCGCCCTTCGTCAGTGTCCTGGCGGCGGCGAGAAACTCATCGAAGGTCTTCGGCGGCTGGAGACCGGCTTGCTGGAAGAGATCCTGGCGGTAGTAGAGGTAGATCACGACATATTGCAGGGGCAGGTAATATTGCTTACCGTCTGCGCCTTTATTGATCTTCCAGACATTGTCCGAGATGTCGCTTCGCCCAGCCCATCCGCCAATCATCGCATCAAGAGGCTCAAGGGCCTTCATGGCCGCGAAGCGCGCGGCCCAGGACAGGCGCACCATGGCGGCGTCAGGCCCGTTGCCTGCCACGAGAGCGGCGAACAGGCGGGTCTGGTAGTCGTTGCCGCCTCCCCACGGAATTGCCTCGGCCTGGATCTTGATACCGGGGTTCTCCTGCTCGAATTTCGCCACCAGGGCTGCGGGCGAGTTCTGCGGATTATCGAAATGGTACCACCAGCGCACAGTGGTTGGCGTCTGTGCTATGGCCGGTCGTGCGAGCGGTGCCGCCAACGCGGCGGCGGCGGAAAGCTTCAGGAAATCTCGGCGCTCCATGTTTGTGTTCCTCCCAGATTTTTTTTGAATTGCGAGACGATGAAGTCAGCTCCCGCCTCGATCATTGCTCGGGCGGCATCGAGCTCCCGGGTCATGCGCAGACAGCCGTGGACCACACCGGGAACGTGATCGCAGCGGAAGGAAACTCCGAAGGCGGCAAGCTTTTCGGCAAGGTGAAGGGTATCGTCGCGGAGCGGATCGAGGCCAGCCGCCGACAGGTAGAGCGGCGGCAATCCGCTCATGTCATATCTCACCGGCGCAGCGAGAGAGGTGGTGCCCTCGCCTTCTCGGCCCAGGAAGTTGCTCCAGTACCAGCGCATGTTCACGCTGGTGAGCAGATAGGCCCCGCCCCCGAATTCCGCATGGCTCGCCGTCGTGAAATCCGGCGCGTAGCAGCCATAGAAGAGAGCGGCGCATGCCAGCTGAGGCAGCCTCCGGTCGCGGCGTGCCAGCAGCGCTGCGAGAGCCAGGTTGGCCCCTGCGGAATCGCCCGCGATCGCCATATCATGCGCGGAAACCGGGATGCCGAGACCTCCGGTCTCGACGAACGCGATGGCCGTCAGAACGTCGTCGAGAGGCGCCGGAAAGGGATGCTCCGGAGCGAGGCGGTAATCGATGCCGAGCACGGGACGCTGCGCGGCCTCAGCGAGATTTCGCATCGTGCCATCATGGGTGTCGATGGATCCGAAGGTCCAGCCGCCGCCATGGATGTAGAGGATCGGCGAGACGACGGCCCCCTCAACCGGAAGGTAGAGGCGCGCTCTCATCTCATGCGGACCCGCATCGACGGTCAGGTCCCGCACCGCCATCTCAGGCGCGCCGTGACTCCATGGGACGGTGGCAGCGTCCGACTGCCGGCGCGCCTCCGCGATGGGCATCGTCTTGAAGTCGATCTGCGGACCCGACCGGATCCGGTCCAGAATGGCCTGCATCTGCGGTTCCACGAACGGGGTCATGCATCCTCCTTCGTGACGATCGTATCGATATGCGCACCAATGGCATGAGCCAGCCCCTCCCCGTCGCCTGCTTCAAGGCGTTCAAGGAGCACATTGTGCCTTCGTGCCGTCTCAAGAAGCGGTCTTCTATGGCTTGGCGCCCAGAGCTTCGATCGATGGGTGTGAAGGGTGCAGCGGGTGAGGATCTGTTCGAGCGCCTCAAGACCGGAGAGTTTGAACATGGTCAGGTGGAAGGCCATGTCGAATTCGATCAATGTGAAGGCGTCGTCCTGATCGGCCGTTTCCTCCATCCGAACGATGAGGCGGCGAAGGTCCGCAAGCACCTCGTCCGTGACGTTCCGGGTCGATTTCAGCGCCCCACGCACCTCAATGCGGCGTCGGATCGCGAGGGTTTCCTCGGCCTCCTCTTGGTCGAGGCGCGTCACCGTGGTGCCCCGGTGGCCGGCCCTCGTCACAAGGCCGTCTTCTTGGAGCCGAAGGAGAGCCTCCCGGATTGTTCCCTGACTGCAGCCGATCTCGCGAGCCAAACCGAGTTCGGTCAGACTAGCGCCCGGCTTAAGTTCGTTCATCATGATGCGCCGCTTGACGGTCTCATAGACAAGCTCGCGCGGACGCTTAATCGGAACAATGTTCATAATGCACCCGATCATTTATCGATATCGATAATGAGCTTTGCTGTGATGGTCAACTGCTCCCGGCGGGGGACCAGCGCTTGGGCATTATTAGGAGGATTTTAGTGACGAGAGGACAAATTTGGCACTGAAAGGGAAAGTCAGCCAGAAGGCCCGCCTCTGTATGGTTGTCGCAGTTCACGGATTAGGGAATCAGACGGACAGGTTCTTGGCGGGTTCAGGTCCCAACCCGATGCTGGAAACCCTTGGACGTGAACATCGTCAGGGTTTTTGATTGTCCTTGCCGAGCAAAATCTCGCGCCAGACCGACAACGAGCGCGGAATTCTGCAAGCAGGACGCCTGCCCTTTCGTGCCATGGAAGCTGGGCTTTCCCTGACCACGAGCGGCGTCAGAGAATATCGCCCATTGTGCTTCAATTCCGTTCCTCACGAGATTTATCGCCGTGGAAGTGCGCCTCAAAATACCCACCTGAGACGATAGCATTTTCCCACATGCGAACGGTGGACGGCGTATAATTGGTCGCAATTGATCTCCGACAATAGGCCCGGACCGTTTGAGGCACCCGAGGGGGCAGCGCGGAGGAAGGCATGGCGACCTTCTATGGGAACGATTGGCCCAATCTGATCGACGGAACCTCCCGTCGCGATGTGATCTACGGATTCGGCAGCGACGACGATCTCTACGGCTTTGGCGGCAATGACGATGTCTATGGCGCCTGGGGCTATGACATCGTCGTCGGTGGGAACGGCAACGATTATCTGAACGGCGGGGATGGTCCCGACGATATGTACGGCGGGTCGGGTAACGACAGTCTCGTCGGCAGTTACGGCTTCGATTTTCTTTTTGGCGAAAGCGGAAACGACCGCCTCTCCGGCGGGGCGAATTACGACAACCTGTACGGAGGTTCGGGACAGGATTCGCTTTCCGGAGGTTCTAGTGACGACCTTCTCAACGGTGGTTCCGGGCGAGACCGTCTCACCGGAGGAACGGGCGGTGACGCTTTCGAATTCACCCGGAACTCGTCCGGGATCACCAGCACGAGCGCCGACACGATCACCGATTGGAGCGCGGCCACCGATTGGATCGGAATGCGAATCGCAGGGACCTCGGTCAATTACCGCGAGGCCAGCACAGGTGCGACCTCCATTGCGGATGCGGCATCCCAGGCGGAGTCAATCTTCACCAGCGCAAGCATCGCACATGTGTTCCTGTACAACGCTCAGACGGATACAGGCTACCTGCTCTCCGATCTCAACAACGACAACCGGTTCGAAACCGGCGTCATCCTGACAGGTGCCGGCAGTGCCGCGGACATGAACTACCGCTATATCATCAACATCTGATCGTGAGACGCTCGGCGCGTTCGGATCGAGCGTAGATGCACGAAGATGAATCAACGAGCAAAACTGGTAGGGAACACCACCCTATTAGCAGTCGCGCCCGGTCTTTAACGAACCACGATATATCGGTCCTTGCCTCCCTGATCCTTAGACCGAACGTGGAGAGTGCCGCAGATCGATGCGGCAACGAGGTCCCGGTTCGACTTCAAAACGCGGGACGGTCCCACCTTGCCCTAAGGACCGCAAAAGCAACGCCAGAGTCGGCGTTCCCAGGCCATCGGCAAAAAACGATCCTTCGCAACCGGCGCTCTTCAGTAATTGCAGACCTGTTCGCGGCGGATGAAGACACGTCCATAAGGACCAATGACGCGGCGGCGAACCCAATAGCAATCCTCGCCATATGCTACCGTGGTCGGGTAATTTCCATAATACGGGTAATTGTAGCCGTAGCCATAAAACGGGTAGCTGAAGGCGCCAAGCGCCAATCCCGCGGCCAAGGCTCCGCCATAGTAAGGATACCCTCGATAATACGGGTAGCCCCGGCCATAATAGCCACGGTAATAGGGCCTGTAATTGCCGGCGACGCGACCGTAATACGGAGCGCGGACACCATATCCAGGACGCCCGAGCGCGGCCATTCGGAAATCACTCCGGCCAGGTCGGGCTGCAATGGCTCTGCCGGAGAACCCGCCGCCCATTCCGACCCGCGCCCCGCCCATGCCTCCACGAGGAATGAACATCCTTTGACCGCCGCCGAAGCCGCCTCCTCGGAAAGCACCGCCGCTGCCGAACCCGCCGCCGATGCGGGCGCCCCCTCCGCCGCCGCGCCCGCCGAACCGCTGCGCCTCAGCATCGCCTGGAATGAGAAGAGCGCTCACTGCCAGAGCACCAAGAGCCAGGAGAGTTCTGTTCATCGCCATCCTCACATCTGCTAACGCGTGCGGCCCATGCCGGAAGCAAGGACCACGACGATGGCCTATTGTACTCGTCCTCCGGCGAGGTTGCTTGATCATTTGGGACAACCGCCTGGCGTTCCTGACGAAAAGGCCGGCGATTGCGTTCCACGATCCGAGCCAGCCTTCCCGAACGAGCAGCCTGGCTGTCGTGCAGGACATTCTCCCTCCGCAATCCCCTTGTCGATTGCTTGGAAATTGCGCTGACAAGATCGAACCGGCAGACGGATCTGCCGCTCGGTTTAGCCGCCCTTCACGGCACCGGCCGTGAGGCCCGCCACGATCTGCCGCTGCGCGATGATGGTGAGAATGAGGACTGGCAAGGTCACGATCAGTGCCGCCGCAGCCAAGGGCCCCCAGCTCAACTGTTCGAATGACAGCATGTTGTAGACCGCGACGGGCAGGGTACGGGTTTCCCGGCCTGCCAGCACGACGCCGAAGACGAAGTTGTTCCAGGAGAAGATCACTGCGAGGATGAATGCGACCGTGATGCCAGGCTTCGCGATGGGCAGGGCGACATAGCGAAAAACGTGCCAGCGGTTGGCACCATCGATGACCGCCGCCTCCTCGAGTTCGAGCGGAGTTGTCTCGAAATAGCCGATCATGATCCAGATGACGATCGGCACCGTAATCACGAGATGAGCGATGATCTGCGGCACGAGCGTACCCATGAGCCCCAGCCACTGGAAGAGCAGGAAAAGCGGGATCAGGTACGACAGGCCGGGGGTCATGCGGGCGATGAGCACGACCACCGCGGCCTTGGTGGCCCGCATGCGGGCAATGCCATAGCCGGCAGGCACGCCGATCAGGAGGGCGAGTCCGGTCGCGGCGCCGGTCACGATCAGGCTGTTGAGAAAGAAAAGGCCGAAGCGATTGGATTCGAACACGCCCGTATAGTTCTTCCAGGCGAAACGTTCGGGGATCAGGATCGGCGGGTAAGCGGCGTTATCGACTTCGAATTTCAGCGAGAGCGAAATCATCCAAAGGAAGAATAGGATGGCCGGCGAGACCAGCACGAGACCGACGAACAGAAGACCGAGCGAATTGGCGACTTTTCGGAGGTTCATGCTCACCCCTGAATGTCGATCCACTTCGTGCGCTGACGAAGATGGAGCATGAGAAGGGACAGGGCGATGACGATGGCGAAGAACACGACTGCAATCGCTGATCCGTAGCCGACGTCGTAATAGGCGAAGGCAACACTGTAGAGATAGAGATTGATGGTTTCCGATGCCGTGCCTGGTCCGCCCTGGGTAATGGCATAGATGATGTCGAAGCTCTTCAAGGCATCGATGGTTCTGATAATCACGGCGACCATGAGGAACGGCGCGATCATCGGCAGCGTGATGTAGCGGAAGCGCTGCAGGACGTTTGCTCCGTCAATGGCGGCGCTTTCATAGGGCTCTATCGGGATGGCTGCGAGACCACCCAGGACGATCAGCATGACGAGCGGCGTCCACTGCCAGGTCTCGACCAGAACCAGCGACGGGATCACCGTGGAGGGATTGAAGACCCAGGCCTGCGGACCGATGCCGATCAGGGACAAAAGGTAGTTCAGCACCCCCAGTTGCGGATGAAACATCATCGTCCACACCAATGCGACAGCCACGGGCGTGGCCATCATCGGCATGACGAACACGCCGCGCAGGACGCCCCGGAACGGCAGACGGGAGTTGAAGATGAGAGCCGCGAAGGTACCGAAGATCAGCGGCAGAACGACGGCCAGGAATGTGTAGACGAGCGTATGGCCGACGGAGGTCAGGAAGCGCTCGTCCGACACGAGACGCATGTAGTTCGACAGGCCGGTGAAGCGCCGGGCTCCACCGACCGTCCATTCTTGCAGGCTCATCCACACCGTGAAGGCCCACGGGAACACGATCACCGATCCCACCACAGCCACGGCGGGAACGACGAACGGCCAGTAGGAGCTTTTTGGGCGAGCGCCCGTTGTGGGCGCTGGCTCCGTCAGCGGGGTGACTTGGCGTTCAGCGATGGTGGCCATGGACATGCTCCACCATGCCGATCTTCTCCCATCCGGCTCGCATCAAGCCTTCTCGCTGCGCTCGAGGATAGGCTTGAATTGCTCCGTCGCCTTTTTCATCTCGGCGGCCGGATCCCCTCCTCCCAGAAGATTCGTCAGCCCGATGCCGATGACATCGCGGAACTCGGTCACCGGTTGGATGACAGGAAGGCCGAGCTTGCTGATCTTGCCCGACTCCACCACTGCGTCGATCCAGGCCGGCGGCATCTTCACGCCCTTGCGCGTCTCAGGGTCGTTGAGGATCGACTGGCGGAACGGAACGCCACCACCCGCCTGCAGCAGGCGCGCGCCCATCAGCTTTGAGACGGCCCATTGGCAATAGAGATAGGCTGCTTCCTTGTTCTTGCTGGCAGCCGTGACGCCGATGCCATCGCCGAACGTCGCCGAAGCTTGCGCCTTCGGTCCACGCGGCATGACACCATAGCCGACCTTGCCGACGACTCGCGATCTCTCCGGATCCTCCAGCGGAGGTGCAAAGCCGACGCCATCGAGCCACATGCCGACCTTGCCCTGTAGGAAAGCCGATTGGCATTCCGACCAATTGAAGCCGGCGACGCCCTGCGGTGCGGACTTGGTGAGAAGACGCTGATAGAGCTTCGCAGCCTCGATCGCCTCCGGCGAGTCGGTCATAAGATTGCCGCTGGCATCGACGGGATCGATCCCCTGGCCGAGCAGGAAACTCGTCCAGACAGGAACATTGGCATTCTTCAAACCGCGGGCGACGAAGCCGTAGGTCCCCTCCTTCGAATCCGTCAGCGCCTCCGCGACCTTCACCATCTCGTCGAAGGTTTGCGGATAGGCGAGCCCCTTTTTCGCGAAGAGTTCCTTGTTCCAGTACACCAGCCAGTAATCGACGGAGAACGGCAGCGACAGCATCTGGCCCTGCGGATTCTTCGCATAGAGCAAGCCCGCCTGAGAGAAATCGCTTTCGGTGAGGCTCGGATCCGTCAGTTCCGGATTCTTCATGAAGCCGCTGATGTCGGCCAGCCAATTGGCCTTCTCGAACTGGCGCTTCTGCACGTGATAGCTGATATGAACCACGTCGAAGCTCGGGCTTCCCGAGTTGAGTTCGATCACGGCTTTCTGCCGCTGCTGCTGCTCCGGCGTCTGCTCGGATGAAACCTGAATTCCCGTTAGGTCGGTGAATTCCTTCTCGTATTTCTGCAGAACCTCGCCGCGCGGGCTCTTGATGAGGTTCACCCCGATCTTCGTGCCGGCGTACTTCTTCCAGTTCACATCCGCGAAGGCGGGCATCACGCCGCCGAAACCGTATGCGGCAGCAGCCGCCGTGCTTGCAAGAAATGTACGACGCGTAACCGATCCGACCATTGCCCGTTTCCTCCGTGATTTGATGTAACGGTCCTTCCGGACTCTTTTCGGTGCTTGCAACCGATTAAGCACCATGTAACATGTTAGTGTCAACACAACACTTGCTCGGCCAGGAGCCGAAGCTGTTATTGGAGGCTCTCTTGTCGCTCAGCTTTGGCATCAGTCCGGCCCTCGTCACCCCCTTTCTCGACGGAAAGGTGGATGTTCACCGCTTGGCGGCCCATGCCAAAGATTGCCTTGCCCGCGGCTGCCGGACGGCGACACTGTTCGGGACGACTGGCGAGGGCCCCTCCGTCGGAGCCGCCGAGCGTGAACGCGTCGCGAACGAGATCGTAGGCCTCGGCATCCCGGCGGAAAAATTGGTGGAAGGCGTGATCGCCTGTTCGCCGGAGGAGGCTGCCTATAGCACACGCCAGGCTTTGCGCCGCGGTGCCCATGCGGTCCTGCTGGCGCCGCCCTTCTACTTCCGCCCCGCCCCGGACGACGCTGTGCTCGCCTGGTATTCGGCCGTGTTCGAGGCCGTCGGCAGCGACCTTCGAGATGTCATCCTCTATCATATTCCCGGGATGACCGGCGTGCCCCTCTCGCACTCCGTCATTTCGCGCCTGAAGGACCGCTACCCCGGCGCCATCAGAGGCGTCAAAGACAGCGCGGGCGACGCCGAGGCGACATTCGCCCTGATCAAGGCCTTTCCCGAGCTCGACATCCTTGTCGGCGATGAAACCTATCTCGGCCGGGCCTGCGCCGCGGGTGCCGCAGGATCCATCTGCGGAGTGGCCAACATCCTGCCCGAAGCCGTGATCGCCTTGGCGGAGAACGGACGAGACGATCCTCGCATCGTCGAACTGGTTCAGGAGATCGTCCGGCGCCCCGTCATCCCCATGGTGAAGGCGCTCGTCGCTCATGTGCGCAGAGATCCGGTTTGGGCGGCCGCAAGGCCTCCTCTTCCGACACTGGACGAACAGACCACGGCGCGAGCCGTATCACTGCTCGAGCCGTTCGGAAAAGTGACCAAGGCCGTCGCATGAGCATGGCTCGCCCAGCGCCCCGCTCGGAACTCAAGCTGCGTGAGCGGGCCTATGACGTCTTCACGGACCAGTTGTTGCGAAGCGAGATCAAGCCTGGCCAATTCGTGACCCAGCGGGAATTGGTCACCCTTACAGGACAATCCCTCGGCGCAATCCGCGAGCTGATTCCCCGGCTGGAAGCGGAAGGGTTAATCGTTACGGTTCCGCAGCGCGGATTGCAGATCCTGCCGCTCGACATCACGTTGATCCGCAACGCATTCCAGTTTCGACTGATACTCGAGCGCGAGGCGATCGCATCCTTCAGTCAGACAGCCAGCGACGCTGCAATCGGACGGATCGAAGCTGCCCATCAATCGATTGTCGCTGCTGCACAAAACGGACTGACGGAAAAACTCGTCGCCGAGGCTCAGCAGGTGGACCGCGAGTTCCACGAGACGATCATCGATGACCTGAACAACGATATCATCTCGAAGGCCTACCGGGTGAATTGGATCAAGGTGCGTCTCATTCGTCAGAACGAGACGAGCCTCGACGAAGTTCTCGTGGTCCCTGTTATGCGCGAGCACCTTGCCATCATCGCGGCCATGAAGCGGCGGGATATCTCGGCCGCCGTGGAAGCCTCAATTGCCCACATCATGAACGCGCGGGCGCGGGCACTCAGGCTTGAGTAACGGCCTTAGCCCTCCCAATGTGCCGCGAGACGTTTCAGTCTCACTTGGGCCAGCAATTGACAGTTTCGGATGAAGATGATGAACCAGAAGCCGGTGATCTGCCTCGGGTGCGCATTCTGGGACACCATCTTCAAGGTCGACCAAATCCCCGGCCATGGCGCCAAGGTGCTGCCGGAAAGGGCCGTCCAAGCGGCTTCCGGGATGGCGACGGCCGCTGCGGCCACCATCGCCCGACTTGGCGGCCACGTTGAGCTCTGGGCACGCATAGGCGACGACCCCACCGGCGACAGCTTCCTGCGCGACCTGTCTCGTGAAGCCGTATGCATCAACCGGATTCGCAGGATCCCAGGCGCCCGTACCGCCTTCTCGACCATTCTCGTCGACAGTGCCGGCGAAAGGCTGGTGGTGCCGTACACCGACCCGTCACTCGATCCCGATCCAAGCTGGCTCCCGCTTCACGAAGTGGCCGAAGCCGCTGCCGTTCTGGTCGACATGCGTTGGCTCGAAGGCGCAAAGGCGTTGCTGGCCCAAGCGCGCCGTCATGGCGTTCCATCGATTCTTGACGCGGATGTCGCGCCTCCCGAAGCGCTCCGCGAGATGATCGGCCTTGCAGACCACGTTCTCTTTTCCGAGCCCGCTTTGCTTTCGCTTGCCACGAGCACCTCACCTAGAGAGGCGCTGATAGAAGTCGCAACCGATCTTGGAGCAGGCGTTGTCGGAGTGACGCTTGGATCGGCGGGAGCATTGATATGGCAGCGCCAAGCCGTGGAGGGCTCTATATCCGCGTTCCCATCAATTCCCATTCGCGCCGTCGACACCTTGAACGCCGGAGATGTCTGGCACGGCACCTATGCCTATGGTATCGCCAACAACTGGGATCTGTCGCAGACCGTTCAGATGGCCAACGTTGCGGCCGCCATCAAGTGCGAGCATTTCGGGGGACGCCTCGGCTCTCCTCGGCTCTCGGAAGTGTTTGGACGAAGCCGCGCTGCGACTTAAGATTTGATCGAAGATCCTAAGGCGTTCCGGCGTTCCAGTTCCACGAGCAGTCCACTGTGATCGAGATCGCCTGCATAGTCGATAAGGCCTCGGAAGAGATCTGCCGTCAGCGCGGTATAGGGCAGAGCATCCAGATCGATGCGCTCCGCAGCATCCAACGCGTTGTCGAGGTCCTTGAGATGCGTGACCGAGCGGCCTTTCGTGGCGAAATCGCGCTCGACCATGCGTTGGCCATGAAGTTCGAGAATGCGGCTTTCGGCAAATCCTCCACGGAGAGCTTCTCGGACTTTGGCCGGATCGGCGCCTCCCCGCTGCGCCAGCAACAGCGCCTCGGCAACTGCACCGATGGTGACGCCGACGATGATCTGGTTGGCAAGTTTCGCCAGTTGTCCTGCCCCATGCGGACCCACGTGAACGGGCCGGCCCATGATCGCCAGGAGCGACTCGACACGATCAAACATATCGGACTCGCCGCCGGCCATGATCGCGAGAGTGCCCTGCTCTGCCCCAAGCGTTCCGCCGGAAACGGGTGCATCGATGTGATGGACGCCGCGCTCCGCGAGGCGCTTCGCGTGCTCCTGTGCTTCGGCCGGCTTTATGGAACTCATGTCGACCAGGACAGCACCCGGCCGGAGGGCTCCCGCCGCGCCTTGCGAGAACAGTACATCGGTGACGATTCTGCCGTTCTCCAGCATGAGGATGACGACATCTGCGTCAGCCACGGCTTCAGCGGCCGTATCCACGACACGGGCGCCAAAAGCGGAAAGCGCTTCAGCCTTCTCGCGCGAGCGGTTCCAGACCGTCATTGAATGGCCCGCATCGAGCAGTCGTTTCGCTTGGCGCGATCCCATGAGACCGATACCGAGGAACGCCACATTGACTGAAGTGGTTGCCGCCATTGGTTACTCCATCAATGGGACCCGCCCGATCTCGAGCGGGCCTTTTGAACATGAGGCTTAGGCGACCGCCGATGAGGTTTTGGGCTTCACCAGGCGGCCGAGCACGGTGCTCAGAAGCGGACCGAGGGCGAGCGCGAGTCCGATCAGCATGAGCGTTGCGACAAGGCCGTTCGACCAGAAGATCGAGAGCGATCCTCGAGACATGATCATGGACTGCCGGAAAGCGTCCTCCGCCTTGTCTCCGAGCACCATCGCCAGAACGAGCGGCGCGATCGGATAATCCAGCTTCTTGAACAGATATCCCACCACGCCGAAGGCCAAGGCCAGCCAGAGATCGAACGGACGACCCGCGACCGTGTAGGCACCGATGAAGCATACGACCACGATGACGGGACCGATGATCGCGAAAGGAATGCGCAGGATCGAGGCGAAAAGCGGAATGGTTGCGAGCACCATGAGCACGGCGACGATGTTGCCGAGATACATGCTGGCGATCAGACCCCAGACAAAGTCCGGCCGTTCTATAAACAGCATCGGACCCGGATTGAGGCCCCAGATCATCAGGCCACCCATCATGACGGCTGCAGTCGCGGAACCGGGAACACCGAGGGCGAGCATCGGCAGGATGGCGCTGCTTCCGGCAGCGTGATCTGCCGTTTCCGGAGCAACAACGCCCTCCGGCTCGCCCTGTCCGAAACCTTCCTTGCGGCGGGAGAGGCGCTTGGCCAGACCATAGCTCATGAAGGAGGCTGCCGTCGGCCCACCGGGAGTAATGCCCATCCAGCATCCGATGGCAGCGCTGCGCAGGAGCGTCACCCAGTAGCGCGGCAGGGTCGCGATCGTCTTGAAGACATCGCGCACCTTGACGCGGGCCCGTATACCATCGAAGCGCAGCCCCTCCTCCATGGTGAGCATGAGCTCGCCGATGCCGAACAGGCCGATCACCGCAATGAGGAAGCTGATGCCGGACAGGAGTTCATTGAACCCGTAGGTGAGGCGCAAGCCTCCCGAAACCGTGTCCATGCCGACCGCTGCAAAAGCAAATCCGAGGCCCATGGAGACGACGGTCTTGAACGGAGATGCGGCGCCAAGCCCGATGAAGCTGGCAAAGGCCAGAAAATAGACGGCGAAATATTCCGGCGAACTGAAGCGAAGAGCAAACTTGGCAACCCAGGTCGACAGCACGGTGATCAGGATCACGCCCACCAAAGCGCCGAAGCCGGCCGACAGGAATGCCAGAGTCAGCGCCTGCGTCGCCTGTCCCTGCCTGGCCATAGGATACCCGTCGAACGTTGTCGCGACGGATGATGGCTCGCCTGGGATGTTGAAGAGGATCGAGGTCGTCGATCCGCCGAAGAGCGCTCCCCAATACATGCTAGTGAGCAGAATGATCGCCGCAACCGGATCCATGGTGAAGGTCAGCGGGAGCAGCAGCGAAACGCCATTGGGCGCTCCGAGGCCCGGCAGAACACCAACGAGAATGCCCAGCAGAACGCCGACCATCATCAACATGACGTGGTAGGTTGTCAGCGCGACGCCAAAACCATGAAGGAGTGATGCGAAATTTTCCACGACCTGTCTCCGTCAGGATAGGAGTCTAATAAAGGCCCAGGGCAGCTTCGAGCGGACCCTTCAGGAGAGGAACCTGGAAGGCGACTTCGAGCACGAAATAGAAGATTACGGCGGCGGCAATGCCAGAAGCTGCGGATATGACGAGCCGGTACTTGCCCTGCACGCACATGACGAAAGCGAGATAGAGAGCCGTCGCCACATAGAGACCGAGGAGACGCGCCACTACCACGAAGGCGAGCATCGGCAAGAAGAACGATGCCACACGCTTGGCCTCTTCCTTATGAAGAAAGACCGACTGCAAGCCGCCTCGGCCGACCGTCGCCTGGATCAGGGTGCCAACGCTGGCGGCAACAACCAAGAGGCCGATGTAAAATGGAAATGCCCCGGGCTCCGGCCCTGCATCTCCCCAGCCGATCCCGAATTCCAGAGCACCAACCACGGCAGCGAGCCCCAGTCCCGCCGTCAAAGTCGCAGTTCCGATCTCAGCCGTATAACGAGAAATCATGGCGTCCGTCCCGGTCCGATGAATGCCGCATAGAATAAGGGCTGGCGGAGTCATCCCCCGCCAGCCGCGAGATCGTCGCAGTTAGCGAACGACCCAACCTTCCTGTTCGAAGACCTTGCGGTTCTTGGCATCATCTGATGCGATGAAGGTCTTCAGATCCTGGCCTGCCAGGAAACGGTCGGTCTGGGACGTACGCTCGATATATTCCTTCCACTCGGGCGTCTCGCTCACCTTCTTGAGGACATCGGCGTAGAACGCGACCGACTCGGCCGGAACGCCGCCCGGCAGCCATACGGTGCGCGGCATCTGGAACTGATCGATCGGGATCCCTGCTTCCTTGCAGGTCGGGATATCCGACCAGCCCATGCTGGCCGTCACCTTGGCGCCGCTCTGCAGGCGCGTCGGGCTGAACACGCAGAGTGGGGTGATCGCTCCGGCCTTCCACTGACCTGCGTTCTCATTCGGGTTGTTGGTGTTCGAGTCGATGTGACCGCCGGCAAGCTGCACACCGGCTGCACCACCGCCCTGGAAGGGAACGTAAATGAACTTGGAGCCCGTCGCGTCCTGGATCAGGCTCGTCAATGTCTGATCCGTATCCTTGGACTGGCTGCCGCCCATCTTGAAGGTGTCGGGTTTCGCCTTGACCGCTTCGATATAGCTCTTGGCGTCCTTGTAGGGAGCGTCCGCCTTCACCCACAGCAGGAACTCGTCGAGAGCCATGGCCGCCACAGGGGTCAGCTCATCGGGCTTGTAGGCGAGCTTCGCCACATAAGGCAGGAGATAGGCGTTGTTCGTGCCGAAGGTGAGCTTGTGGCTGTCGCCCGTCGCAATCTTCGTATAGATGAAGCCTTCCGCACCGCTGCCGCCGCCCTTGTTGGTGACGACGATCGACTGTTCCATCAGCTTGTGCTTGGCGATGATCGACTGCACGACGCGGGCGAAGTTGTCCGTGCCGCCGCCGGGGGCCGATGTGACAACGAACTCGACCGGCTTCGTCGGCTTCCAATCCGCCTGAGCTGCGCCGCCGAATGTCACCGCGATGGCGGTGGCGACCAACCATGAAGTCTTTTTAAGCATGTTCTTCCTCCCTGTGATGTTTCCAACCGATGGCGTCGGTTCTCGGAACTGGCTGTTTAGGAATTGACGGCTGACAATCTGGGCTGCTCGGCTTCAGATCGTCGGGCCCGCACCTCGGCGCCCATGCGGATGGCGAGCGAGAGCGCCTCGCGGCTGGCACCGAGATTGGCAATGCCGCGACCGGCGATCTCATACGCCGTGCCGTGGGCAGGCGTGCAGATCGGGAATTCGAAGCCGCCGATCAGCGTGACGCCGCGATCGAAGCCCATCAGCTTCATCGCGATCTGGCCCTGATCGTGGTACATGGTGAGAACGGCATCGAAATCGCCATTCTTGGCGCGCAGGAAGACGGTATCGGACGGGAACGGCCCTTCGACCGTGAAGCCCTGGGCCTGCCCCTGACGGACGGCCGGTTCGATGACGTCGATTTCCTCGCTGCCGAAATTGCCGCCGTCGCCTGCATGTGGGTTAAGGCCAGCAACCGCAATGCGCGGCGGATTGAAGCCTGCGCCGCGCATGCACTGGTCAGCCAGCGTGAGAGACCGCAGGATCGATTTCTCGGAGATGGCGGACGCTACCTGCGACAGCGGGATATGCGATGTGACGCGGGCATTCCAGGTCTTGCCCAGAACGTTGAACTCGCTCGCGGCCACCGACGTCTTGAGAACGTCGCGCACGAACCGGATCTCGTCGTCATAGCCTTCGTAGGCGAGACGCATGGCCTTTTTATTGAAGGGCGTGAAGAACACCGCATCCGCGCGGCCCGACTGGGCCAGCAGCAGCGCGCGCCGGAAATTCTCGGTCGCGAATACGCCACCTTCAAGCGTCGCCGTAGCGGGCACGACTTGGCTGGGATCAAGATTCTTCAGATCGACGAAAACGGGACGGGTCGAGCGATCCGGGATCGCCTGCTCCGACACCACAACGTCGATGTCGACCTCAACACCCGCAACCTTGGCGCCCTGCTCCAAAATCCGAAGGTCGCCGAAGATCACCAAATCCGCGCCGGAGCGGAATTCGTCGGACGCAACGAGCTTGGCAGCAAGCTCCGGGCTGATGCCCGCCGGATCGCCCATGGCGAACGCGACGGTCGGCTTTGCTGACGGGATCGATGACGTTTGAGCGTTCACGGCAACCTCTTCTCGGGATGACGCAAGGACATTAACAGCCAAAAATTTCGTACACAAGTATGCTGCATACAGAATTTTGTTTGCGAGGATTCAGGAAAAAGTTGTAAAGAGGGGTCGACGCCGTCAGGATTTGTGGAAAGACGGCAAGGAATGGAATGAGCCATGGCGTCTGAGGCAGCTGCCCTGCTGATCGAAGAGTTCGATTCGCGCGGCCCAATCGTCCGCCCCACCCTTCACGATGCCATCGTGGCGCGAGTGCGCGACATGATCATCGAGGGTGAGCTGGTCCCGGGGACGCGGCTTCATGAAGGCAATCTCGGCAAAATGCTGGGCGTTTCCCGGACTCCCCTCCGGGAAGCCCTCAAGTTTCTGGTCAGTGAGGGATTGCTGGAACTGTCACCCGGCAGAGGCGCTGTTGTGCGTCAGTTCACCGCAAAGGACGTCCATGACAGCTTGATTGTGATTGGCAATCTCGAGGGTCTCGCCGGACGCCTCGCCTGCGAGCACGCGACGGATGCCGAAATCCGGGAGGTCCGGCAACTGCATGACCGCATGATGGACATGTATGAGAAGCGTGACCGCCTGCCCTATTTCAAGCTGAACCAGAGCATTCACTCGGCCATTCTCCGTCTCTCCAAGAACGACGCCTTGGTCTCGGTTCACAGCGTGCTGCAGGCCCGGCTGAAGCGCATTCGATATATCGGCA
This sequence comes from Microvirga sp. RSM25, assembly GCF_044784385.1. Classification (NCBI taxonomy): domain Bacteria; kingdom Pseudomonadati; phylum Pseudomonadota; class Alphaproteobacteria; order Hyphomicrobiales; family Methylobacteriaceae; genus Microvirga; species Microvirga sp. RSM25. The sequence continues at coordinate 2,022,027 of NZ_CP173039.1, forward strand.
ACGAGGGGCCGGAGAAATGGGCCGGTGCCGTGGCCGATCATGAAGAAATGATCGATGCTCTGGAAGCGCGGGACGCCAATCGCCTGTCGAAGGTCCTGACGGTTCATATGGAAAAAACCTGGGAGCGCGTCAGGAACGCGATCTGAAAGCTGCTGCCACTCAGCTACCAGTTCCAACGCCAAAAGTTTCAAGGGCCCCGACATGAGCCATGAGAGTCAGCTTCGCGAGACGATGTGCCTTTTCGGGCGCTCTCTGTTCGAACGCGGTCTGACAGCCGGATCGTCCGGCAATATTTCGGTCCGCTTGAGCGATGGGGGCTGGCTGACGACACCGACGAACAGCTCCCTGGGGTTTCTCGACCCGGCCCGCATGAGCAAGCTCGACGGCGACGGCCGCCTTCTCTCGGGCGATGCACCGACGAAGGAGCTGCCTCTCCACGCAGCTCTTTACGCAACCCGCAAGGATGCAGGCGCGATCGTCCATCTGCACTCCACCCATTCCGTCGCGGTTTCGATGCTGCCCGACGTCGACCCGGCCAATGCACTGCCGCCCATGACGGCCTATTACGTCATGCGTGTCGGCCGGACGGCCCTCGTTCCTTACTATCGGCCGGGAGATGCAGCCGTCGCGGATGCGATCCGGGGTCTCGCGGGGCGCTACAGTGCCGTACTTCTTGCCAATCACGGCCCTGTGGTGGCTGGCAAGGATCTGGAAGCTGCTGTCTATGCCACTGAGGAACTGGAGGAGACCGCGAAGCTGCGCCTTCTCCTCCACGGTCTCAACCCACGCCTGCTGACCCGTGCGCAGGTTCGGGATCTGGTGACTCATTTCAAGCTGGACGAGGCGATTGCCGACGAATCTCCCGACAGCTCTCAGGAATGCTGTTCCGACCCTCATCACCATTCCCACAAGTGCGGATGAACCGATGCCCCGTTTCTCGGCCAACCTAGGCTTTCTTTTCACTGACGTTCCTGAAATCGAACGGATTGCGGCCGCAGCCGCAGCAGGCTTCAAAGCCGTCGAGATGCACTGGCCCTATCAGGTGCCTGCTGCCGAAATGCGCAGCGCCTTGAGCCGCAGCCAGGTCACCATGCTCGGATTGAACACACCGGTCGGTAACGCCGCCGCGGGCGATTTCGGGCTCGGCGCCCTTTCGGGCCGCGAGGCCGAGTTTCAACAGGCACTCGATCAGGCCGTGTCCTACGGACATGCTATTGGCGCGACAGCCGTTCACTGCATGTCCGGGCTGGTCACTCCGGATGCTGCTTCAGCCGCTGAGCGTACACTCGTGACGAACCTGACGCTTGCCGCCGACAAGGCCTCCCAGGCTGACATGACGGTCCTGATCGAACCGATCAACCATCGGGACAAGCCGGGATACTTCCTTCACACCATCGAGCAGGCCGCGTCGATCATCGATCAGGTCGGCCGCCGGAACGTGAAGATCATGTTCGACTGCTATCACACCCAGATCATGCAGGGAGATCTGACACGGCGGCTCAAGGACCATCTCGATCTCATCGGCCACGTGCAGATCGCTGCGGTTCCGAGCCGTGCCGAGCCGGATGAGGGCGAAATCGACTACCGCGACATTTGCCGATCGCTCGACCGTCTGGGATACAGCGGCTGGATCGGAGCCGAATACAAGCCGCGCGGCCGGACGGAAGACGGCCTCGGCTGGCTTTCAACCTGGACCCAGGATCGATCCTCCAACGGCCGTGGAGCTGTGACATGAAGCTCGGATGCGTCGCCGATGATCTGACCGGAGCAACCGACCTCGCTCTCATGCTGGCCCGCGAAGGGCTCCGGACGATCCAGACGATCGGCGTGCCGCGGGCGGGTCTCGACCTGTCGGGTGCGGACGCCGTCGTCGTCGCCCTGAAATCCCGGACGGTTCCGGCTCCCGAGGCTGTCGCTCAATCCTTGACCGCGGCGGAGGCTCTCAAAAAGGCCGGCGCGCAACACCTGTTCTTCAAGTACTGCTCGACGTTCGACTCCACCGACGAGGGTAATATCGGGCCCGTTTCGGAAGCCCTTCTCGCCTTCACCGGCGCCGACTTCACCCTCGCCTGCCCGGCCTTTCCAGCCAATGGACGTACGGTCTACAAGGGCCACCTCTTCGTGAACGGGGTGCTACTGCACGAAAGCAGCATGAAGGACCATCCGCTGACGCCCATGCGCGATTCGAATCTCGTGCGGGTTCTGCAGCGACAGACGAAGCGCTCGGTCGGCCTCGTTTCCTATGAAGACGTGGAAGCAGGACCGGACGCCATTCGCTCAGCCTTCGAGCGCGAAAAGGCTGCGGGACATCAAATCGTCATCGTCGACGCGCTGAACGACGCGCACCTTCGGGCCATCGGTCTCGCAGCCGCCGACTTTCCTCTCATGACCGGCGGATCGGGTGTCGCCATGGGCCTGCCTGCCGCTTATCGGCAGAGTGAGCGCTCAACCGCGCCCTCCCCGTCAAAAGGCTTCGATGCCCCTGCCGGCCGCAGCATCATCCTGGCTGGATCGTGTTCCAGCGCCACGAGGGAGCAGGTCAAGACCGCCCTTGAAGCCGGCGTTCCCGCTCTCCAGCTCGACGCCATGGAGCTCGCCTCGGGAGCCATGTCCGCGAAGACGGCTCTCGAGTGGCTGAAAACACAGCCTGCCAACGGACCGGCCCTGATCTATTCCACAGCGACCCCCGACGAAGTTCAGGCGGTCCAAAGCAAGCTCGGACGCATGAATGCGGGGAGATCGTCGAGAGCACCCTTGCGGGAATTGCGAAAGCGCTTCCGGCCCTCGGCTTCACGCGCCTCATCGTTGCCGGCGGCGAGACGTCCGGGGCCGTCGTGAATGCCCTCGATGTCGGTGCGCTCGCGATCGGGCCCGAGATCGATCCGGGCGTGCCCTGGACCCGCTCGCTGGCCGGGATCGACCTCGCGCTTGCGCTCAAGTCAGGCAATTTCGGAACTCCGGACTTCTTCCTGAAGGCCTGGAACCTGCTTCGATAGAGCTGCGGCTCAAATAGTCGGCAAATTCAGCGGCACAACAACCCGGTAACGACCGCCTGCCGGAACGGAGATACGTGCGATGAACTATCATGATTACTACGCGAAGGCGGATCGCCCCGTAGAGACCTGCGTCGTCGGCACCGGCGGCTTCGGCCAGAGCTTTCTCGCCCAGGCTCAACGCGTGCCCCTGATGAATGCGCGCATCGCCGTCGATCTTAGCGCCGAGAGTGCTGCATCGGGATTGAAGGCCGCTGGAATCGACCCGCGCAAGATCCAGATTTGCGAGTCGGCTCATGAGGCGAAGGCCGCGTGGGAGCGTGGAGACTACATCGCAACCAAGGATCTCGCGCTCGTGTGCGATCTTCCTTTCGATGTGATCGTCGAAGCGACCGGTCAGCCGAAAGCGGCAGCCCGTCATGCCCTGCTCGCGGTCGAGGCCGAAAAGCACCTTGCGCTCGTCACGAAGGAGCTCGACAGCGTCGTCGGCCCGGGCCTCAAAGCTCTTGCCGCCGAACGTGGCCGCATTGTCACGACAGTCGATGGCGATCAACCGAGCCTGCTCATTGGCCTTGCCACCTGGGCCGAAGTCATGGGCTTTCATGTGATTGCCGCTGGCAAGTCCAGTGAGTACGATTTCGTTTTCGATCCCTCCTCCGGCCGTCTCACCAGTAACGAGCGCTCCGCCGAGAACGTGGATCTGGAAGGTCATTGGGCACTCGGCGAACGGGATGTTGGCGAGATCCTGGCCGCCAGAAGCAATGCCATTGCCGGCTTCCCGCAGCGGGCCGTGCCGGATCTGTGCGAGCTCATGGTCGTTGCGAACGCAACGGGTCTGCAGCCCGACCGATTCGATCTTCATGCGCCCCTTGCGCGCATCAGTGAGGTTCCGACGATCTTCTCGCAACATGATGATGGCGGCATTCTCTCGGGCACCAGGCGTCTTGACGTCTTCCACTGCCTGCGCAAACCCGACGAGATCAGCTTCGCGGGTGGCGTCTTCGTCATCATTCGCTGCGACGATGCGAAGAGTTGGGACATGCTGGCCCAGAAAGGACATATCGTCAGCCGGACGGGCGCAAACGCCATGGTGTTCCTGCCGCGGCACCTGCTGGGGCTCGAGGCCGCCACCAGCATCCTCGACGCCGCAATCCATCAGACATCCGGCTACGGCTCCGACTACCGGCCGCGCTACGACCTGATCGCCGTAGCAACCGAGGACCTGCCGGCTGGCACGGTTCTCTCCATGGGAGGACACCACCATACGATCTCGGGCGTGACGGCCGAGTTCCGGCCCGCCGGACCTCTCACGGCGACAGCCCCTGCCCCGTTCTACCTTGCGGCGGATTGCCGATTGACGACTACGATCCCGAAGGGGCAGGAAATCCGGATGGGAGACCTGGAACCGCAGGAGGCATCGGCGCTGATGCGGCTGCGGCGGGAGCAGGATGCACGCTTCTTCGGACCCCGGTCTTAAGAGCCTCACCCGGAGCGCATAATCGATGGCCTTCCTCTCCCTCCTGCGGCCTGACCGCTTCACCATTGCCCTTGTGGCGACAGCCATTCTCGCGACGGTTTTGCCTGCGACAGGTGCGGCGGCCCCCATTCTGAAAATGGTCATCGTCGGCTCGATCGCGCTCCTGTTCTTTCTCCAAGGAGCCCGTCTTCCCCGGCAGGCGATCATTCAAGGGGCCATTCATTGGCGCCTTCACCTGATGGTGTTCGCCGCGACCTTCATCCTGTTCCCGGTTCTCGGGCTGCTCACGAAGACCTATCTGCAATCGTACCTGGCTCCGGGCATCGCCTTAGGCATTCTCTACCTCTGCCTCCTTCCGTCCACGATCCAGTCGTCGATCACCTTCACGTCGATCGCGGGCGGAAATGTCGCCGCTGCCGTGTGCAGCGCCTCGGCCTCGAATGTCCTGGGAGTCTTTCTCACTCCTCTTCTCATGGGATTCTTCGCGCAGACCCAGGGAGGTGTCTCGTTCGGGGCCATCGGCGAAATCGTGCTGCAGATCCTCGTTCCGTTCGTGCTCGGCCATCTCGTGCGCCCCTGGATAGGACAATGGGTCGAGAAACGCCGGACATTCACCGGCATCGTAGATCGTGGTGCCATCCTCCTGATCGTCTATTATGCTTTTGGAGAAGCCGCCATCAACAACCTGTGGCACCAGTTGGAGCCGAGAGACATGATCCTCCTCGTTCTCCTCAGCTGTGCCTTGCTTGCCGCCGTTTTGGTGATCACCACGACGGCAAGCCGCCTGTTCGGCTTCTCGCGCCGGGATGAGGTCGCCATCGTATTCTGCGGCTCCAAGAAAAGCCTTGGCAGCGGCGTCCCGATCGCCAGCATTCTCTTTCCAGCCAGCATGATCGGCGCGATCATCCTGCCGCTGATGCTGTTCCACCAGATTCAGCTGCTGGTGTGCGCGGTCCTGGCGAGAGCCTATGCGGAGCGGAATGTTCGAGAGCCGTCAGTTGCGGAATCCGCCAGCTCGTCGACCGGCCGAACATGAAACCGGACAAGGTCAATCCGTCCTCGGTTCGATGACCAGTTCAAAGGTGACGCAGACCGGGTTATCGCCGCGCACGATCTCGCCGGCGAAGATCCTTCCCTCGATATCGACGACGTCGATATCGAGGCTTGCCCGCGGCAGGCCGTCGACGCTCACCACCCTGCCCTTACGGATGAGAACCTCCGTCGCATGGGAGTCGACATGGGTTCCATCCGTGAACCGAACTTCGTTCAAGCTGCCGATGCCATAGACGTTGGCCGCTTTGATCCCATGCCGTGAGCAGATGGCCTCGATGGCGAGGGTGATATCCTCGTTGGGCCTGACCTTCGCCAGCAGCACACCGGAGTGGGAAGCCTGTGCCATATCTTCGGAAACAAGCATCGGCTCGAACAACGTAAAATTCGTCTCAGCGTCCGGCAGAGCCTTGAAGGCTGCGGTTCGGGATCCGATCCCGGTGACGACGATCGGCTCCGCTACGATTGTCACCGGTCCGAGCATATGGCCCATCTGCCGGCCGTCGCGTGAGTTCCAGATCCCGTGGCAGTGGATGAAAAGCTTGCCATCGCGCCAGCCGACGATGGCACAGGCGCGCTCGATCGTCACCCACCCCCCAGGCTCGAACGTTCCGCTGTACCAGGCCGCATGAAGAGCGTCCGGAGAGGCGGCCGGCATGACGAACTGGAACGGGTCGCATCGTCCGCCGTCGAATTCCACGAACCCACCGGTGCACCCGGAATTCGCGAATCCCTTGGCGATCGCTGCATCGACGGCCTGCCCTGGCTCAAGCGTGAATTGCAGTGGCACGGCAGACCCGGCAACGGCGGCCGAACGCTCGGGAGATGCAGGGCCAGGGTGGCGAATTGTTCTCAATGTCATGTGTCGCTCCCTGGCAAATCGCCTGAATGTAAAGAAGGCTTCATTCAGCCTCACACTCCCCGCCCGCAATCTCTAGCCCGATCGTCAACGAAACTCCGACACGGCACAGCTCTGACCGCCATCCACCGGCAGGCAGACACCCGTAATGAATTTGGCCTCGTCCGATGCCAGGAAGACGGCAGCATTCGCAATGTCCCAGGCCGTTCCCATTTTTCCAAGTGGGACAGCCGCATTGCGTGCGCTCACCATCTCGTCGATGGACGCATATTGCCCGGAGATCTGCTTGTAGATCAGCGGAGTATCGATAAGTCCGGGCATGATGCAGTTGGCCCTGATTCCCTGTCGGGCATATTGCATGGCAAGAGCGACGGTCGCCTGGTTCACCGCCGCCTTGGTCGCGGAATAAGCGAAGTAGGGATAGCCGGTCCATCGGATGGCTGCGAGAGAGGATATGTTGACGATCGCACCTCCGCCCTGGCGCAACATGTGCGGAATGACGGCCTTGGAAGTCCGATAGATCGGCCCGATATTGAGATCCAGGGCGGCAGCGAACTGCTCCTCGCTCAGCTCGACGGGACCGCCCATATGGGTCACTCCGACGTTGTTATGCAGGATGTCGAGCCTGCCGAATTTCGCGGCCGCTCTCTCGACCGCTCCGTTAATTGAACTCATTTCCGTTACATCGGCGGAGATGGCCAGGGCATTGCCTCCCTCCTTGTCTATGATCGAGGCCGTTTCTTCGGCCGCAGCCTGGACAAGATCAATGCAAACTACGCTCGCCCCTTCCCGCGCATAGGCAACCGCGGCGGCTTTTCCGTTGCCCCAGCCCGGCCCCGACGATCCGGCCCCGAACACGATGGCGATCTTGCCTCTTAAACGCTCGCCCATCCTGGCCTCACCTATGGTCCGCACCAGGGGCTTCGGAGACAGGCACGTTCGGCGCAGGATCGAGAATGCCCGCGATGGAAAAGCCGCCATCGACACAGATCGTCTGTCCGGTGATGTAGCTGGACTTGCGCTGATCGAGCAGGAAGATGGCTGCTCCGGCAATCTCATCCGGCGAACCGTAGCGGCGCTGCGGCACGGTCGTCATCCAGGCAGCGCGCACTTCAGGAGTGTGAACCTCCTGCACGAGCGGCGTCTCGATCGGACCGGGAGCAATGGCGTTCACGCGGATCCCGACGGAAGCCAGTTCGACGGCCATGACCTTCGTCATCGTGATGACTCCTCCTTTCGAGGCGCCATAAGCCACGCGCCCCCTGTTGCCCATCACGCCGGACACCGACGCAATGTTGACGATGGAGCCACTTCCCCGCGCTCGCATCAGTTTGGCCGCCTCGCGGGACACGACGAAACTCCCGATCAGATTGACCTCCAGCATCCTCCGGAAGAGGTCGACGCTTGTGTTGAGGGCAGGCACATCGCGGCCGATGCCGGCTGAATTGACCACCCCCGTGATGGGCCCGAACTCCGCTTCGCACGCCGCGACGGTGCGGACGACTTCATCTTCGTCTGCGACATTCATCCGCTCGAACCGAACCCGGTTGTTGGACGGGGACAGGACATCCCTGCATCGGTCGAGGTTCCTCTGTTCGAGATCCGCAACAACGGCGCGCCAACCTTCGGCAAGAATTGCTTCGACGACCGCAAGCCCGATGCCGGAAGCCCCTCCGGTCACGATCACCGTCTGCTGCTGGGCCATATTTCTCTCTCCTCAGAACTGACACACGGGTTCCGTGGCGAAGCGGAATCTTCACATCAGGTCGTACTCGGTGCCGGCTGGGCCAACGGCAGACAACCGCGAGATTCCAGCTCCGCCCGGATGTCCTTCTTCGTGATCTTGCCATAAGCGGATCTGGGCAGCGCCTCCCAGAAGAACACCCGCTTCGGGATTTTGTAGCGGGCGACCTTGCCCTCCATCCAAGCCAGGAGCTCGCTCTCGCCGACCTCCGCCTGCGGTCGTCGCACGCAGACGGCCACTCCCACTTCTCCCCAGGTTCTGTCGGGTACTCCCAGGATGGCGACTTCGGCAACGGCAGGGTGCGTCAGGATCTTCTCTTCGATCTCTCGCGGATAGACGTTCGAGCCGCCCGAGATGTACATGTCGGAGGCGCGGCCGGTGATGTAGAGATAACCTTCCTCGTCCACATGCCCCAAATCGCCCGTCCGGAACCACCCGTCCCGGAAGGCCTTCGCATTGGCGTCGGGATTATTGTAGTACCCCGCGAATACAGCCGGTCCGCAGACGCAGATTTCCCCTGTCTCGCCGGCTGCCACCTCGCGCCCCTGCTCGTCCTGGATCGAGACCTGCATGCCGGTCCGCTCATAACCGCAGGTTCCGATCTTCACATCAGTGCCGTCGTCGGATTCGTGGAGCGCCGGCGGAAGCACCGTGATGTTCCCGGTCACCTCGCCAAGGCCGAAATACTGGACAAGCACCTTTCCGAGCTTCCTGAGCGCATGCTTCTGGTCCTCCCGGTACATGGGAGCGCCGGCATAGATCACATAGCGAAGCGATGAGTGATCGTGTCTGTCGACCGATGGATGCTCAGTCAGCAGCTTGACGATGGTGGGAACGGTAAAGAGATTCGTGATCCGCCATTGTTCGACGAGCTTCCATGCCTCGTCGATGTCGAACCGCTCGCTCGAAAGCAGCACGGTCTTGACCCCACGCGCCACCTGCGTGAGCTGATGGACTCCCGCGCCGTGGGACAACGGTGCCACCACGAGGGATGCGTCCTGGTGTGTCGTACCCGGCATCAGGTCGCAGAGGTGGTTCGTCACCACAAAGGCCATCTGGCCATGAGTCAGAACGGCGGCTTTCGGACGTCCGGTCGTGCCGGAGGTGAAGAAGAACCAGCATGGATCATCATGCTCGACCGTTGCCATCGGCACGCTCTCACCCGAATATCGTGCAACAAGAGCATCGTATTCCTCACCGAACTCCGAAGATCCGATTGAGATTACGGACCGGATGCCGGGAGCAGCCTCACGCACTGCTGCGACATGCTCCGGGAAGTCACGATGGCAAATCAGGGCCGAAGCGCCGCTCGACTTGGCGAGATAGGCGACCTCGTCCGGCGTTTGACGAAAGTTCGCCGGCACCCAGATGGCTCCAAGCTGGAAGCATGCGAACATGGACTCGAACATCTGGTTGCAGTTCTTGGACTGCACCAGGACGCGGTCGCCCTTCCCGATCCCCTTTGCGGCCAAGGCTGCCGCCATGGCATCGACACGCCGCGCGAGATCGCCCCAGGTCCAAGTCGCGCCCCCCAGACGAAACCAATCTCGTTTCTATGACGCCGGGCCGCCTGATGCAGAAAATTGGCTAGGTTCATGACCCGTTTTGACACAGGTCCGACGCCTCCCGCAGGGATCCGCGTGGAGGTGGTCATTTGCGGCGCTTCCAAAGACAAGCAATAACTGCGTGTGCCATAAGTGATTTTCCCTGTATCGAACTGCTTGAACGATCATCCTCGCGAGACTGAGGCTGCGATCAGAGAAAAGCCGTCGAGATCCACGGTACTGTGGCGATGATCACGAGGCCGATGATGAGCGCCACAAGGTAAGGCCAAATAGCGCCGATTGCCTCATCCGGCGAGACATTGCCGATCTTGCAGGCAAGGTAGAAGCCGATGCCGATGGGCGGCGTCATCAGGCCGATATTCATCGCCGTTACGATGACCATCGAGTAATGAACATCGTTGATCCCAAGGGTCTTCGCGATTGGGAACATGAGGGGAGCCATCAGGACGATGGCGGGTAGCCCTTCAAGAACACAACCCAAAGTCATGAAGACAACGATGGTCACGGCCATGAAGCTGATCCAGCCTCCAGGCAGCCCTGTCATGATGGACGCAAGTCCCTGAGCGACACCCGCCTGCGTGATCGCCCAGGCCATGGCAAGAGCGGTTCCGAGGATCAGCAGGATCGATCCGGTCAGCGCTGCCGTCTCGACCAGCATGCCGTAGAGTTTGCGCCAGCCGATACCGCCATAGAGAACGATGCCCACGAACAGGGCATAGATGACGGCAATGGTCGACACCTCGGTTGCGGTCGCGACACCACCGGCGACGGTGCTCCGAATGAGGAACGGCAGGACGAGCGCAGGAGCTGCGACGAGCAACGTGCGGCCGATCAGTGAAGCCGGAGCCCGGCGTACGCCTTCCATGCTCTCGTGACGGGACTTCCAGCGCGCCAGGACCCCAAGAACCACGAGCAGAACCATGGCGACGACGAAACCGCTGGTGAAGAGGCCTGCAATGGAGACGCCTGCAACGGAACCCAGGACGATCAGGACGATGCTGGGTGGCACCGTGTCGGCCATCGCCGCGCCGGTCGCGAGAAGCGCGATCATCTCCCGTGGGCTGTGACCTCGCCGTTTCATCTCCGGGAAGAGCGCCGGAGCAACGGTCGCCATATCGGATACTTTCGACCCTGAGATGCCGGACACCACGAATAGTGAGCCGAGCAGTACGTACGACATGCCCGCGCGCACGTGGCCGAGAAGCGAGGCCAGGAAATCGACGATCGCTTTGCCCATTCCGGTCGCATCGAGAATGCAACCCAGGAGAACGAAGATCGGGACTGACAGAAGGATGATGCCGGACATGCCTTCATCCATTCGCCCGATCATAACGAAGGTTGGGACCTGCGTGGCAAAAGCCAGATAGCTCAAAGTACCGATGCCGAAGCAGAAGGCGATAGGAACCCCGGCGGCAAGGCAGGCCGCTACGAAGACAACCAGGAAAAGAAGGATCTTAGCACTCCCCAGCTTCACAAGCGAGGGCGAGAAGAACCAGAGTGCGCCGGCGATCGCTATGATCAGGAGAGCCGCGACCGCAAGGTCGCGCCACGATGAGCTTTTCAGCGCATACGCAATCACAATTCCAAGCATCACGACCATGCCGAAGGGAATGGCCGCGACGCGGAAGGTGTTTGGAATGTTCAGTGCGGGCGACGTGATGTACCACTCCTCCAGCGCATAGTCGAAGGCCGGCACCATCAGGCAGAGAAGGAAGGTTGCGATCACCAGGAGAGCGAAGGCCTCCATGAACCCTTGAACCTGTTCCGGCATCTTATGCAGGAACAATGTCAGCCTGAGGTGCTCGTTGCGGTCGAGCGCGATGGCCGATCCCAACATGGCGAGCCACAGGAAGCAGATCGACGCAACCTCATCGATCCACACGACGGGAAGCGAAAAGACATAACGGGAGGTCACGCCCGCCAGCAGAAGCGTCACGATGGCGACCAATAGAGCCGAGGCGACAATCTCGACAGGCTTCAGAAAGCGCGACCCTGCCCGAACCTCGTCGCTTTCGGCGACGATGAGTGGTTCTGATGCAGGAATGGCCTGTGCGGAGGATGTCATGTCCAAAACATTCCCTATGAGTTTTCACCACGCAGCACGGCCGAGTTGGCTAACCGCCACGGAAGTGCCGGGATCCTTTCGCTACAAGCGCGGAACCCCGACATCCAAGGTCGAGTTAGGCCAGGGTGCCGACTGCGCGCTCCAGCAGAGCCCACGCCTCATCGCCATATTTGCCCTTCCACTCCGAGTAGAAGCCGGCTTTGCGCAGCTTATCGCGGAACGGCCCCGGATCGGGCTGGTTGAACACCATGCCTTTCGTGGCTAGCTCCTGCTGAAGATTGCCATTCAGCTTAGCCACATCCTCGCGCTCTTTCACGCCTGCGGCGTTGACGTGTTTGGCGACGATGGCGCGAACATCATCAGGCAGCCGCTCCCATGCGCGCCGGTTCGCCAGGAACCAGAACCCGTCCCACATATGGTTCGTCAAGGAGCAGTATTTCTGGACTTCGTTAAGCTTCGCCGTGGAGATGATGGCGAGGGGATTTTCCTGACCGTCCACTACCTTCGTCTGGAGCGCCGTATAGACCTCATTGAAGTTGATCGATGTCGGAGCCGAGTCGAAGGCCTTGTACATGGACGTCCAGAGCGGAGAGACCGGCACCCGGATCTTGAAGCCCTTCAGGTCGTCAGGCGCACTGATCGGCTTCGTCGAGGACGTCGTCTGCCGGAAGCCATTATCCCAGATCTTGTCCATCGCCACGAGGTTCGCCTTGGCGATCTGCTGACGGACATAAGCGCCGAGTTCACCATCCATCGCTTTCCAGACCGTCGCATAGTCCGGAAAGGCAAAGCCGATTCCATTGATGGATGCGGCCGGTACGAGCGTGGATAGGATCAGGCCCGAAAGCGTGAAGAACTCCACGCCGCCCGAGCGCACTTGGCTAAGCGTATCCGTATCCGATCCCAACTGGCTGCTCGGGAAGATCTGGAGATCGAACCGACCATTCGTCTCGGCCTTGATCGCGGCGGCCATCTCGCGCGCCCGCGCATTCATCGGGTGTGAGTCAGGCAGGTTGTTCGCATATTTGTAGGTAAACTCAGCCTGCTGGGCCCGCACTATAAATGGCGCTCCGACAACGGCACCGGCAAAAGCGGTCGAACCGACAGTGAGCAGCCGGCGGCGAGACAAGATCATTTAACCCTCCTGGTTAGAGACCCTCGGGATCCCCATGCTTCCTCAAGAATCAGGTCCATATGTCGGACCTCTGTTATTGCTGGCACGCCACATGCCAGGCGTTTTCGTTGGCTCCTAAGCTCGACTTTGGCCAATCAAGCGGCGTGACAGAGTGCGTAAACCAAGCATTGCTGAAGGGCCCGTGAGGGTTTCGGCGTTTTGTGCCGGTGCCGGGATGTAAACAAACCTGTCTCGCGCCAAATCTGCCGTCGTACGGTTGCGAGCGCATCCGCAAAAGTCGGATGCGACTTGCGGTACCAGCTGTCGATGAGCACAGCTGTTCGGGTGCGCTGGTTGAGTTGGGCAGCCAGCAGGGTCACGATGGAGAACAGCCCGAACAGGCAAGGGGTGGTGCGGGCCACGGCACGATCCGACCATTGCCGTTGCGTCTCAACACCCAGATGGGCGCGGGCCTCCTGGAACGTGACCTCGACCTGCCAGCGCAGGATGAACCAGCGGATGATCTGCAAGGGAGCCTGCCTGGGATTGGTGCACAGCAAGGCCTGCGGCGAGAAGCGTCCAAGGGGATCGCGCAGCAACACCCAGCGGATTGGTACCACCGGCATGCCGCCGTGGCGCCACACGGCCGTTGCCGAGCAGAACTCGATCAGCCGATCCCCTTCGCCATACCAGCCCGGCACCGTAACGCGTTGCCAGCGCGTACTTGTCCGCGTCAGCACATCAGAAAGGGTTGGCAGGCGAGCTCCTTTGGTGCGGGGACGGCCGCATGTCCCTGGTTGACGCGGTGGAGCCGGCTCATAGAGGGCAGCATCCAGCCGAAGCCGGGTGATGCAGATCACATTCTGACGGGACAGGGCTGCGAGCAGTTCCAGGGCGGCAAAGCCCATGTCAGCCACCAGGATCAACTCGCGCGCGGGCAGCCAACGCCGCACCTGCAGCACCAGCTGGCGGGCCCAGTCGGTCAGCTTCTTATGCCGGTGTCCGCGCTCACGGCAGTAGCGCTCCGAGGGCGCCAAGGCGGTGAGGAACGGCAAGGCCCAGGTCCGGGCGGCCCACGGGATGGGCGCCAGGAGCATGAGACTGATCCAGCGCAGGCCTGATGCCTTGACGAAGTGAGCATCGGAGGAGCGCACCGGATCGCGATAAATGCCCTTGGCTTTGATGCGCCGGCCGCGCCGACGCTCGATGGTGTCATCAAGGCCGAGGATGATCGGACCAGTTGGTGCGAAGGCGTGGATGAGCAAACAAAGCAGCAGACGGGCGGCCTCACGTCCGCTCCAGCGAGCCCGGCTCAATACGCGATGGTAGTTGACGAAGTGAGCCTCGCGACTGAGGCCGGTGATGCGTAAGATGCTGGTCACAGTGCGCTTGCCGGGTGCCAGAATGGCCCCGACGAGCAGGACCTCGGCATGGCGCCAAGTTCGGTAGCGAAAGAGCGGGGCAAAGGCTAAAATGATCGCGGCGAAGCGGGCGGGCAGGTCTGGCATGGCCGTGTCTCTTGGCGGGGACACACCAACTTACCGCATCGTTCGCTTCGCCGCCTCTGCACTCCCAAACCACCTGCCAGAAATGGCCAAAGTCGAGCTAAGGAGGCACTCTGATACTCTTCATTGTCAATTGAAAATTGTTCTTTGGAAGAATTCCTCAATTTTCCGCCATTGAAGGTCCATATGTTGGAATACCAGAAGACGATTTCGGCCAGGATTGCCGTCCAGGGTATCGACGGAGCGGCCTCCAACGGAGCACAGTCAATCGAGAGAGCAGCAACACTGCTGTTACTCGTCGGGCGGGCAGGACCTTCAGGTGCTCGGTTGTCCGACCTGGTTGAGCAATGCGGTATTCCGAAGCCGACCGTCAGGCGCATGCTTCTCGCGCTCGTACGGGCGGGCCTGCTCGACCAAGACCTGGAGACGAGACGCTATTATCTAGGCCCGGAAATTCATGTTCTTGGAACGCTGGCGAGCGCGCGTTTTGGTATTCATTCGATCTCCCTCCGCTCCCTTGTACGACTAAGCCAGCAGACCGGCGATACCGCCTTTCTTTCCGTGCCCCGGGATGTCTATTCCATCTGTGTGCATCGCGAGGAAGGACCTTATCCAATCCGGATTCATGCCCTTCATGCCGGAGACCGGCATCCACTCGGCGTTGGAGCGGGAGGCTTGGCTTTGCTCGCCGCCTTGCCTGACGGGGATGTGGAAGAAGTATTGGCGGCCAATGCAGACGTTCTCGCCGACAAGTATCCGCCGTTCTCGCCTTCGGCACTTCGAGGTCTCGTTCAGGACACGCGGGCAAGAGGCTATGCTCTCAACCCTGGCATGCTTCTCTCGGACTCGTGGGCCATCGGTGTTCCGATCCGTGGATCGGACGGCAGACCGGTCGGTGCCCTCTCCATCGCAGCGACGGAAAGTCGTTTGAGTCCCGAGCGTCAACTCGAGATCGCCCCTCTCCTCAAAAAGGAGGCTTGTTGGATCGAGACACGCTTGAACGAGACTGATATCGGCGAGAAACCGGCGCGAGTTCGGCGAAACCATCCATGACGGCATCCCTCGGTCTTGCCGGCACAGGATCTTCGGAAATCCTGTAAGGTCTCGTAGGACTCATCCGAGCCTCAGTCGAGCGCCGGCTCCCTGTCAGGCCCTTTCTATGATTTCACGGATCCGGACGGCCAAATCTTCGATGGCGAAGGGCTTCGTGATCATCTCCATGCCGGGTGCCAGGAAACCGGATGCGATTGCTGCCTGCTCGGCGTAGCCGGTGATGAAGAGCACTTTCAGATGAGGGCGCACAAGACGTGCGTGATCGGCGAGTTGGCGACCGTTGAGCCCTGGCAGCCCCACATCGCTGACAAGCAGATCGATCCGTTGCTTCGACTCTAGAACTTTGAGACCGGACGGACCATCCACTGCCTCCAGGGCTTGATAACCGAGATCCGCCAAAACCTCGAGGATGAGAGACCGAACGACCGGCTCGTCCTCGACCACCAGAACCGTCTCGCCCGCCTCAGCCCGATGGATCTCGCCTAAGCCTGAAGCGGCAACTTCCCCTTCCAGTTCACCTGTGTAGTGCGGCAGGTAAATCTTCACGGTGGTGCCTCTGCCAAGCTCACTGTAGATCCTGACATGCCCTTCGGATTGTTTGGCAAAGCCATAGACCATGGACAAGCCGAGGCCTGTCCCCTCGCCAATCGGCTTGGTCGTGAAGAACGGATCGAAAGCTTGAGCCAGAACATCGGCAGGCATGCCGGTCCCCGTGTCGGACACGCAGATCGTCACATACTGGCCGGGAGAAACATCTTGCGGGGAGGCCGTATAGATACGATCCAGGTTAGAGACCGACGTCTCGATGGTGAGTGCGCCTCCCTCAGGCATGGCATCCCGGGCGTTGATCGCGAGATTGAGAATGGCGCTTTCCAGCTGGTTCGGATCGCAAAGCGTCAATGGAAGGTCATCGGATGCAACGATCCTGAGTTGGATCGCTTCGGACATGGTTCTCCGAAGTAGATCTTCCATGGACAGGACAAGTCGATTGGCATCGACCGGCCTCGGGTCGAGAGGCTGCCGTCGCGCGAAGGCGAGAAGGCGGTGCGTCAGTGCGGCGGCACGATTAGCCGATGTGATCGCGGATTTGATGTAGCGATCAATCCTGTCGAGGCGCCCTTGCGCCATACGTGACTGAAGGAGATCGAGCGAACCGACGATTCCTGTCAGCAGATTGTTGAAGTCGTGTGCAATACCGCCTGTCAGCTGGCCGACTGCCTCCATCTTTTGGCTTTGCCGAAGCTGCTCCTCGAGTTGTTTGCGCTGCGTCACATCGCGCCCGACACTGTAGAACACGTCCTCCGCCGGAGCGAAGGTCCAGTTGATCCACCGATGGGACCCATCCTTAGCCTGGACGCGGACGTCGATGTCGTTGATCGCCTTCCCACCTTGCAGGGTCTGAAGAAGGGTGTTGCTTAACGCCCGATCCTCTTCGTGGATCCAGGCATCGATCCGGGTTCCGACGATCTCATCCTCTCGGTAGCCCAGCAGTTCCGACCAGGCCGGATTGACGGCACTGAGATAACCATCGGTGTCGCAAACACTGAACAAATCGCTTGATAGGCTCCAGAGCCGGTCGCGCTCGCGGGTACGCTCCTCGACACGACCTTCCAGCTTCTCGTTGAGGTCTCGAAGTCTCGCTTCAGACTGCTTGGCCGCCGTGATGTCATAGATCACGCCGATAAACCGCAATCCTGCCGTTTCCGTGTCGCGCACATACTCGCCTCTCCGGGCAAGCCAGCGAAGTTCTTTGTCATCGGCGCGCCGGATCCGGAACTCGACATAGGAGGCAGCTTCACCGGAGCTCTGTTCCACGATGGCGCGATCGCCCGGCTCGATGAGAGAGTTGACAGTCCGAACCGGGAGAACATTGCTTGGATGAAGCCCGAGCAAACGGCAGAACTCGTCCGAAACGTTGACGGTGGCATAGCCATCGAGATATTCGAATGTTCCGATCCCGCCGGCGCTCTGCGCGATCCGAAGACGCTCCTCGACGTGCTTCTGTTCGGTAATGTCGATGACGACGCCCGTAAATCGTACCGGCCGATCATCTTCATCAAAATGACAGCGTCCCCGCGCAAGAGCCCACCGGGCCGAGCCGTCGGCGGCGAGAAGACGGTATTCCTTCGAGAAGATCTCCGCTCCGTTGAGAATGCCGCCAACGGCAAGACGGATCCTCCGACGATCATCCGGATGAATGGCTTTGAAGAAATCCCCAGTGGGCAGCCCCTTGGCTGCCTCTGCGGGATCAAGTTCATGAAGTGCTGCGAACCGTGCATCCGCGGCAAAGCGTCGGCTGGGAATGTCCCAATCCCAGGAGCCGCCAGTTCCGGCAACAGTCAGTGTGAGGCGAAGCCGCTCGTTCGTCTGGCCCAGTTCTCTTTGGCTCGCCTCAAACGCGGCCTGCATCGTCCTTGACTGATGTGCCTGAGTGATATCGACCTGTGTTGAGAGGAAGAATTGCGGCTCTCCGCTTCCATCGCAGATGGGTGTGATGAAGAGATGGTTCCAAAACTGTGAACCATCCTTGCGACGATTGAGCAGTTCGGCTGAGATCGCCCGACCAGCTGTGATCGCTTCCCGTATCTGCGCGACAGCGCCCTGGTCCGTGTCAGGAGTCTGCAAGAAGCGGCAGTTTCTGCCAATCGCCTCCTCGGGAGAATAGCCTGTGACTCTGGAGAAGGCTTCGTTCACGTAAACGATCGGGTTGTCAGAGGTTCGCGGATCCGTTGCAACCATAGGCAACCCCGACTTCTCGAAAGCCGAAAAGATCGGACCCGCAATGCGCCGCAGTTCACTGACGGCGATATCGATCGTCCGCTTCGCTTCGCCCTGTGACAAGACTTGGGCCGTCATATCTGGTAAGACTTGGTTAAGGGAGGCCTGAATATCATCGTTCAAGCCTCGTCGCCAATAACCCGCTCGATGAAGCCCGCGATCAGTTCTTTCAACGCGGCAAGCGACGGCAGATCCATCAGCATGGCGATATAGCCCCGAATATTACGATTCCGGATCGAGAAATTGATGTAGAGAAAGAGAACCAGCCCCTCGTCCGGCTGCTCGTGCGGGAGAGTGAAGAGTCTCGCGCCATCTCCGCGGATCACTTCCGGCAAGGAGATGTTGAGGGAGCGTTTCAGCATGTTCGCCATGGTTGCGAGGCAGCCGTTCAGGATGATGTTTCCCGTTTCGGCAAGAGCCTCGTGCTCCATATCGGCAATCTGGTCGAACGGCACATCGCTCCCAATGATCGCCCTGACGAGATCGAGACTCGTTGCTTCGGGAAAGATCAACAGAGCCCGACCCGAGAACGCACCCTCGAATTGCTGCTGAACGGCAACGAGTTCGTCGGTCTCACGCTCCCCGATCAGCCGAGCCGCATTATGAGGAGCCATGAGCTCGATGGAGGGAACCGACAGAAGGACTTCCTCGCCGATCATCTTGCGCAGGCTCGAGGCAGCACGACTGACGCCGATGTTGACGAGCTCTGTCAGAGCATCATGTTCGAGATCGGTCAGAGCAATGTCATCGTTCATCATGCTCACGCGCCGCCTGAACGCAGGCGGAGCGCCGCTCCGGAGACGAATCCTCTAAGGCCATCCTCAGTCAGGGGCTTGCTGACGAAGGTGGCATTCACCTCTCTTGCCCGGGCAATCACCTCGTCCTGGATATTGGCGGTGATCACCGCGATGGGCATGGTCGGGTGAATGGCCCGCAACTCGGCCGCCAATTCCAGACCGTCCTTATCCGGCATATTGAAGTCGATCATCGCCACATCGATCTTCCTCTCGCGCAGGATCTCAAGGGCATCCTGCGCATTACCGGCCTCGATACGTTCCCATTCTGGCTGCAAAGCAGCCAAGGTCTTGCCCGCGACAATACGCGCCAGTTTGCTATCGTCGACGATCAGAACAGTTGTAGCCACTCAGATGCTCCGCCAGGGGGATTAAGACTGCCGGGACCAGCCGGTTTCGCTTGAGAGAAAAAGGATATTTGTTCTTTTAGAGTATCCGGGAATAATGACAACCGCTCAGCTCTCCGGCTACCCTGCGTCGGAGGATTTTGCCACTCTCAGAATGGGTATCAGCCAGTCCTGGACGAAGGCATCCTTTTCTCCTTCCCTGATAGGAGGCCTCAGGGCCATGAGAATCTGAAAAACCGCCGCATGGAGGTGCTCGGCGTCCGTCAAGTCCACAACGCGGCTGCTGTCCGCCTGAAGCCATCCGAGCAGCGGCTCGGCATCTTCCACCCGACACTGCCCTTCTAGCAGGATGATATTGCCATCCAGTCGCGCACTCATCCGATCAGCTCCGGAATATCGAGAATCATGAGGACGCTGCCGTCTCCGAGAAGGGTTGTCCCCATCACGCCGGGCATACCGGCTAGGATGCCGGCCATGGGCCGCATCAGAACGTCCATGCGCTCGGCAAATCCGTCGACTGCAACCCCGACCCGTTCATCCCCCGCCGACATGATCAGAACTTTCGCCCCCCTTCCTGGATCCGAGACGCGGGAGATCCCCAGGAGATCGACGAGCCTGACCAGGGGGAGCGTCCGGTCGCGCAGCACAAAGGCCTCGCCTTCCTGAATGGGGAGGATGCGTGAGGCCGCCACGAAGGCCGTTTCCAGGACACCGTCGATGGGGATGCCGTAGGTCTCGCCACCCACCCGGACTGCCATCACCTTCGTCATGACGATGGTGAGCGGCAGGGAAAAGCGAATTGTCGTTCCGCGTCCCAGCAGGCTCTGCACACCGACTTGGCCGCCTAGCCTTTCGATTGCCGAGCGCACGGCATCCATGCCAACCCCTCGACCCGACAGATCGGTGATCTCCGACGCGGTAGAGAAGCCCGGAGCAAAGATCAGCTCTATGGCCTCGGCATCGCTCATGCGCTCGATCCGATCCCCTGGAGCGACGCCACGCTCCTGGGCAGCCCGCCGGATGGACGCAGGATCGATGCCCCTCCCATCATCGCTCACTTCGACGATGATCCGATCACCATCCCGGCGAGCTCGCAGGACAATCCTCGTTCCGGTCGACTTTCCTGCCTCCAGGCGAATATTCTCTGGTTCTGCGCCATGGGCGACGGCATTGCGCAACACATGGAGCAGAGGCTCGAACAGGCCTTCCACGACGGACTTGTCCGCCTCGACATCCTCACCCTCCATGGAAAAATCGATGAGCTTGCCCAATTGCCCCGCAGTATCGCGGACAGCGCGCGGAAAGCGCCGAAAAATATCGCGCATGGGCATCATGCGAACATCCATGACGGCTCTGTGCATGTCCGCGACGAGTCGGTCTATGGCTGCCTGACTCGCCTGGATGCCTTGGACAAGGTCCTTTCGATCCGTCCCTTCGCCGCTCAAGGCTGCCAGATGCGCCAACGAATTCTTGGCAACGACCATTTCGCCGACAAGATCCGCCAAACGATCAATCCGTGCCGCATCGATACGCAGCATCCGCGAGGCGGCCGCACCGACTGCACTCGTCTCACGGCTCGGAGAGCCGTCAGATCCGACTTCATGAGTACCGGCCGTATCCCGCCACGCTACTTCATGAATCGTCACCTGATCCGGAACAAAGCGGAAAACCGTCTTCACCGCGTCGAACTCGGCGCAGGACAGAGCCTCGATCCGAAGATTGCAGGAGAAAGGATCGATCTCGGCGGCAGGAGGCCACGGCTCCCTGTTTGTCGTCCGAACAGCGACAAGATCCGGAACCGAGCGCAGGAGCGCGAGAGGATCGTCGCCGGCGAAAAAGCAGTCGGCTCGCGGTGTGTACCGGATAGCAACGAGACCGACACTATGCGCCTTCAAATCTGCTCGATCGGATCCTGCCGCCAACAGATCATCGATCCAGCCGACGTCCGCCTCCGGGATCATAGGAGCAGCTTGTGCCGCTCCTTCATCGAGCTGTGAGCGCAGAGCCCGTGCGAGGCGATATCCTTCCTCACCGGCATCGGGCGGCAGTTGCCCGGTTTGTTCGATCGCGCCAACCCAGCGCTCCGCCTGGCCGATGCATTCGAGGAGGATGTCGATCACATCACTATCGATCCTTGCTTCTGCGCCTTTGAGAGCGCCGAGGAGATCCTCGGCGGCGTGAAGCGCCAGTCCCATAGGCGCGAAATCGAACAGGCCGACGGACCCCTTGAGCGTGTGGACGGCTCGGAAGGCACCGTCCAGGTGGGCGGCGATAGCGGGTTCGCGCTCCAGAGCCAGAAGGTCATCGGTTGCCTGCTGAACCAATTCTCGCGCCTCGACAGTGAAATGCCGGAGAAGATCGTCCATCACGCACCCTCCCCCGGCCTTTGATAGACGATTGCGTCCTCGAAGCGGCGGAGACTGAACTGCTTCGAAATGCGGTTCATCGACTCGGTATGGCCGAGACAGATATAGCCGCCTGGATTCAAGGCATCGTAGAGATTGTTCGCGGCGAGGAGACGGGAGGCGTCGTCGAAATAGATCAAAACATTGCGGCAGAAGACGATGTCGAACCGGCCTTGGGCGGCAACGGAGGCCCTGTCCACCAGATTAACGGATGTGAATTTCACCGATTCCCGCAGATCCTGAATAAGCCTGCGTTGACCCTCATGAGGAGGCTCGAAATAACCCTCGATCATGCCCGGCGGCAGGCGCGACAGGGCGCGCTCCCCATAAATGCCTGCTTCCGCCTCGACCAGAACCCGCGTGTCGATATCCGACCCGACAATCTCGATGTGATAGGCATCGACCATAGGCCAATTCTCAAGGAGCCAGATGGCGATGGAATATGGCTCCTCCCCTGTCGAACATGGCACCGACCAGATCCGCACGAGATCGCCGGGTTTCCTATTTCGCACGATGTCGGGCAACAGCGAACGACCCAGGCAATGCAGCTGATGCTCCTCACGGTAGAAATAGGTCTCATTGACCGTGAAGATGTTGATCAGGTGCTCGACCTCGCTCTCGCTAGCTTGAACATGCGAGAAATAAGCTCGAAAGGTGCGCATTCCGGTGGCGGACATGCGGTCGGCGACGCGCCTTTCGATGTAATAGCGCTTGCTTTCACCGAAGATCATCCCGGTGCGGCTGTAGAGAAACTCGCACAGGCGGCGGATTTCGTCCGGATTGAGCGGCGTCGCAGATCCTTGCTCCGCTCCGGCAACCCTTTTCGGCGATTGCGGCTTGCTCATGAGCGCCCCAGCATATCGATGATCCGGTCGGCGATCAGCTCTAATGGAGCAACGATTTCCGCCCCGCCCCTTCGAACGAGTTCGCCAGGCATGCCCCAAACGACGGCACTCTCCTCGGCCTCGGCGATTGTGCGACCGCCCTGCCCCCGAAGCCGCGTCATGGCTTCAGCTCCATCGCTGCCCATCCCCGTCATTAGCACCCCAAGCAACCTGGTAGGCGCAAAGTGCTGCATGGCGCTGTCCACCAGCCGGTCGACGCTCGGATGCCAGCGATGCTCCGGAAGGGACGGAGCTGCCAGCACGATAGGGCCATCCGGACGGGTGCCGACGATGACGTCCGCATCGCCTTTCCCGATATAGACGTTTCCGGCTTCGAGAGGCATCGGACGGGTGACTTCGATGACTGTCAAAGCGCACAGCTTGTCGAGCCGGCGGGCGAGCGGACCGGTGAAAGATCCTGGCATATGCTGCGCCACCACCACAGGCCACGGAAAGTCGGACGGGAGCCGCGAAAGCAATGCATCCAAGGCGGGCGGACCTCCCGTAGAGGTGCCGACGAGAACAACGCCATACGCCGGAGAGACTGCGCTCCTGGTCGCACGCACTGCCAGCACCGGGCGGAGAGACCTTCGAGGTGCCGCCATCGGTTTCCGGTTCAAGCCACTCTTCAATCGCACCCGTTCAGCCAATCTCAGACTGCCCGGCAGGCGCGCTCGCGATGCGGCACGGACTTTTTCGACAAGCAGGGGGGCAAGGGTCTCGATCTCCAGCGAGACAGCCCGTTCCGGCTTCGCGATGAAGTCGACGGCACCCAGCTCCAGAGCCTCAAGCGTGACGTCTGCCCCTTCCGCGGTCAGAGACGACACCATCACGACAGGGCATGGGTGTTCCAGCATGATGCGATCGAGACAGGACAGGCCGTCCATCTGCGGCATGTAGACATCGAGCGTGATGACATGCGGCTGAAATCCGGCAAGTTGCTCAAGGGCTTCCACGCCATTGCGGGCGAAGGCAATCTCGAAATCTCCCTCCGCGGCAAAGACATTGCCGAGAAGACGTCGCATCAGGGGAGAGTCATCGACAATCAGCAGCCGGATCACGGAGCAGGCCGATCCGGATGACCATCGCCCATGGCCGCAAGCAGGTCCTTCTCCGCTCTGTCCAGGAGTTCGCGTGGATTGAGCAGGAGGATCATTCGTCCCTCGACGTCGATATTGGCGATGCGATCGATGATTTGGCTCCCATCCGCTGCCAGATCGGGCGTCGGGCGAAGCTGGCTTCGGGGGATCTTGAGGACCTCCGATACGGTATCGACGACGAAACCGGCCTGCATATGGTCGATCGTGACGACAACAATACGCTCCCGTCTCCGCTCACCGTGTCCTTCGAATTTGAAGCGCCGCCGCTGATCGATCACCGGAACGACATGGCCGCGCAGGTTCATGACACCTTCGATGAAGGCTGGAGCCTTGGGCAGACGCGACAGGGTTTCGGGAACACGCACCACTTCGTCCACGGATGCGACGGGCAAGCCGTATTCCTCACCCCCCAGCTGAAACACGATGAACTGCTCGTCGCCATCCGAAGAACTGTCGGGGCTGCTCATCTCTGGACTCTTCTCCTTTTGCGGCGCGATGTGTTCAGCCAAGGCCCGATCGCGAAACAGACTGTCCGTCGACAGAACCGACACCAATCGCCGCCCTCCCTCAAGTCGGTAGATGCCTTGAATTTTGGCCTCTGCTGCGCCACGGGTCAGGATTGCAGGCACAGGTTCGATCTCATCGGAGGGAACGCGAAGGATCTCCTTCATGCCATCCGTCACCAAACCTATCAATGCCTCGCCGATCCGCGCGACCACAACACGGGATTTGGCGTCTTCATGTCCGCCCGCGCGCAGACCAAGGAGTCCACGGAGCGAGACCAGCGGGAGCAGGCGCTCGCGCAGAGCCATGACTCCCCGCATGGCGGCCTCAGCCTGAGGAGCGGCTGCAACACCCGGGGGAAGCGTCACGACCTCATGAACAGAGTCCAGGGGCAGGGCGAAATCCTGGCCTGCGACCGCGAAGCAGACGAGGGCCACTTCGTCACGGGATATCGCCGTGCCGGCTTGGGGCTCCGAGATTTCCGACACACGCCGGTGCTGCACACGGCGGCTGAAGTTGCCAAAATCCCGAGACAGCAGCGCATCGAGATCAATCAAACGCGCGGATGCGCCATCCACTTCCGAGGCATCGGCGCTCCCCAACGATGCTACCCTGTCGATCAGAAGGCCGATTGGAGCGCCGCGATCGATAACGACAACACGGGCATTCGCTGTAGGGCGCTCCTTGCCTCCGAAAAGGCAGTGGAGCGATATCACTGGCATCACGGCGCCCCGCAGATTAGCGACCCCGACGAGGCTCGAAGGGCCGAGCGGCACGCGAGTCACGGCCGGCGGGCGGATCACCTCGGCAACGTCGGAGGCGGGTAAGGCAAAGCGTTCGTCACCCACCATTATCGTCAGGAACGACTGAGTGATAGCCGAAGGGGCCGTTTCGGCCATGATCTTACGACTCCGCGATGTGGAGTTCGTCTGCCAGGGAGGCGATCTCCTCAATGGCGGCGGCAAGATCCTCAGCGCCACGCGCCTGCTGTCGAGCCGCGGCGGCGGCCTGAGTGGCGGCACTTCCCGCCTGCTCGGCCACAGCCGCGACCTGCTGCGTACCCAGCCGAACCTCGCGGACCGCCGTTAGGATCGTTTCCGATCCCGCCAGGATGGCAGCGCTGCCCTGCCGGATCGCGTCGACATCGGCCTCCACCGCATTCAGCCTTTCGGCCATCATGGTGTTCTTGGCGATCTCCGCCTCCGCCATCGCGGCGCTCTGTTCCAGGTCGCGCCGGACGACGGTAATCTGCTCACGAATCTGGCGTACAAAGTCTTTGATGCGATCGGCATTCTCGGAGGCATCCCGCGCAAGGGCGCGGATGTCCCCGGAGACGATCGCGAAGCCACGACCGGCTTCACCAGTGCGCGCAGCCTCGATGGAGCCGCTCACGGCCAGCATGTTGGTCTGAACAGCGACGAGTGCGATACTATCGATGATCTTCTCAATGCGCCGGCTGGACTCGTCCAGACCTCCCATCAATCCTACGACGGCCTGGGATTCCTTCAAACGCTGTTCGACGCCTGTGGCGAGCCGCATTATCGCGGTGCGATTGTCCTGGAATGCCGAGGCAAGAGACTCGATCCGCTCGACCGCCGCGCCGGCAACATCCCGCGAGGTGCCGGCGGCGCGGTCGATCTGCCCCATTGCGGCATTCGCCTGCTGGGTTGCTGCAGCCTGGATCTGAGCCCCCCGGCTGATCTGATCGACGGCGGTCATGATCTCGCCGGCAGCTCCCGATAATTCCTGAATGGCCGCCGAGAGCTCCTCCGCCGCCGATCCGACCTGTTCGGCGCTGGCAGATCCTGCACTGTTCGTCTGGAGATCGTCAGCCAGGACGGCAAGCGCCTGCGCGGTCTGCTGGCTTTGGTCGAGAGCGACACTCTGCTGCTGCACGGCCCGCTGAGCCTCGGCCGCCGCTGCAGCCTGCTCCTCGGCGGCGCTGGCCACCTGCTCAGCCCCGCGCTGCGCTTCGCGGATGGCCGCCTCGGCCTCGACGGCGGCAACGAGAATTGACTGACTGCCATTGGCCAGAAGGATCATGTCGGAGCGGATCCTGTCGAGAGCCGCGACGGTGGCGCGGCCGACCTGAGCCTCGCCGGACGCCGTTTCGGCTGCGGCCCTGATCCTCTCGGCGATGGAGCGGACCTCCGTGACGATGCCTTCGGCAAGAGTTTGGATATCCTGAGCGCTTCTTTCCGATGTGCTCGCCAAGGCTCGCACCTCATCGGCCACGACGGCAAAGCCGCGGCCGTTGTCTCCGGCTCGGGCCGCCTCAATGGCTGCATTCAGAGCCAAAAGGTTTGTTTGGTCGGAAATATCGCCAACCGTGCGGGTAATCTCGCCAATCGCGGCAGCCTGCTTCTCAAGGAGCGAAATGATCTCAACCATGGCGTTCTGGCGCGCCGCGTTCGCTCCGACGGCGGCGACAGAAGCGTCGATTTGAGCCCCGGTCTCGATCAACAGGGTTTGGAGACCGGCGGTCTTGGCGCGAGTGGTCTCCGCATGCTGTCGGGCCTCGGAGAACGAGGTGCCGAGGCTCACGATGGCAGCCAGGGATTGCTGCGAAGCGCCTGCTGCCTCCTCGGCCCCAGTGGCAATCTGCTCCATAGAGCGACGCAATTCCTCCGCCGCAGATGAGGCCTCAGTCACCCCGCTGGCCAATTCCTCCGAGGCAGCGCCGATGCGCTCAGCAGCCTTCTGCTGCCGGGCCCTGACCCGCTCGAGAGCCCGTCGTGGTGAGTTTCCTGCTTTTGGAGATGTCGACGACGCCGCTTGAGTTGCGGAATCACTATTAACCTGACGGAGATTGCCCTTACCGGGCAGTTCGGTCGTCTTAACCAGTGCCATCGATGGCCTTTGAAGTTTGCGGACAGCATGTGAGGGCTCGATCCGACGTGCTGGCACTTTGGTCAGCCCAGTCCGATCGAGGCGAGGTGGAGCCAGGACTTTTATAGGTTTCTGTCGCTCGGTAGCAAGATACGCACGTGGCTATTTCGACAATAAAAACAATGTTGTGCAACAATTGTACACCAGAGACCCTGACGCGAAGGGGATGCCGCTCATGTCCTACTCCACCGCGTACCGGCCATCCAACCTCCGACGTTCTTCGGATGAAGAAACCGCGTTCTCGGAAGTGAGAGACGGACAACATGCAGCAGTCCGGCCCAGGAGAAGTTCATCTCTCTTCCGTCAACCGGCCTTCGCTAGGAGATTTTTCAAAACTACTTGCGCCTCCAAGACAACGAGCCCAGGTCGAAAGTCCTTTAAGGGGCCGTTTGACAGTTTAGAAAAGCTTTGATCAGATGGTCAAATCAAGAGCCTGCTCCTTGAGAAGCAGGCCGAGGTGAACGGATCGATGGCCTGAAACCCGCCTGGAGCGGGCAGGAGGACCTATGACTTCAGCATCCGATATCAGTGCTGGAAGGCTTGCGGCTGGCGCATATGAAGAAGCCTTTTGCGACCTTCATGCACCGCTGGACCAACACGAGGCCCGTGTCGCGGCAGAGCGGTGTCTCTTTTGCTATGATGCGCCTTGTGTGAACGCCTGCCCGACCGGCATTGATATCCCCCTCTTCATTCGGCAGATCGCCACCGGAAACGTGCAAGGAGCGGGCAAGACGATCCTGGACTCGAATATCTTCGGCGGCATGTGCGCCCGGGTTTGCCCCACGGAAACGCTCTGCGAAGAGGCCTGTGTCCGAAACGACGCGGAAGGCAAGCCGGTCATCATCGGCGAATTGCAGCGCCACGCGACCGATGCCGTGATGGCATCCGGCCGGCAGCTCTACAGGCAGGGCCCGCGAACAGGTAAGCGCGTCGCCGTCGTCGGCGCGGGCCCTGCCGGACTTTCCTGTGCCCACAGGCTCGCGACCCTCGGCTACGACGTGGTCGTCTTTGACGGCCGGCCGAAGCCAGGCGGCCTCAACGAACATGGCATCGCCTCTTACAAAACCCCCAACAACTTTGCCCAGGCCGAGGTCGAATGGATCCTCGATGTTGGCGGCATCGAACTGCGCTGCGGACAGATGCTGGGGCGGGACTTCATGCTTGCCGATCTTCGCCGCGATTTCGATGCCGTCTTCTTAGGCCTTGGTCTTCAGGCCGTGAACGCTCTTGGAAGCGACGATGATGATCTGGGCGGCGTCGAGGATGCCGTCGCCTTCATCGAGGCGCTCCGCCAGTCGCCGGACCTCTCCACTTTGCCTATCGGTCGGCGCATCGTGGTGATCGGCGGCGGCATGACGGCCATCGATGCGGCCGTGCAGGCGAAGAAGCTCGGTGCCGAGGAGGTGACCATCGTCTATCGCCGTGGCGCCGAACAGATGGGCGCAAGCCGCTTTGAGCAGGAGCTCGCGCTGACGCACGGCGTCGTGATCCGCCATTGGGCACGCCCGGCTACCATTTACGGCGAGAACGGCGTGCTTCGCTCCGTCGGCTTCGCGGCAACGGAGGACAGGGACGGGCGGCTCGTCGACACAGGCGAGACCTTCGAAATTCCGGCAAATCAGCTCTTCAAGGCCATCGGCCAGCTCTTCATTCCGCAGGTCCTCGAAGGCTCGCACGACGTGCTTGACCTCGAAGCCGGGCGGATTGCTGTCGATTTCGAGCGGCGCACCTCTCTTCCCGACGTGTGGGCAGGTGGAGATTGCGCCGCAGGCGACCGCGATTTGACGGTGGTTGCCGTCGAGGATGGGAAGCAGGCCGCGTTGTCAATCAATCGGGCGCTTCAGGGCTTCGTGCCCATGGCTGCAGAGTGAGGAGGTAGATCCATGGCAGATCTCAGCGTCAATTTCTGCGGCATCAAATCGCCCAACCCGTTCTGGCTCGCCTCCGCCCCTCCAACCGACAAGGCCTACAACATCGAGCGTGCGTTCCGCGCCGGGTGGGGTGGCGCCGTGTGGAAGACGCTGGGTGAGGAAGGTCCGCCGGTGGTCAATGTGTCGGGGCCGCGCTATGGCGTCGTGCACGGAACGGACCGGCGCGTCACGGCCTTCAATAACATCGAGCTTATCACCGACAGGCCCTTGGAGATCAACCTTCAGGAAATAACGGACATGAAGCGCCGCTGGCCGGATCGCGCCATCGTCGTGTCCCTCATGGTGCCCTGCGAGGAAGAAGCCTGGAAGCGTATCCTTCCACGGGTCGAGGCGACCGGGGCCGATGGGATCGAGCTCAATTTCGGCTGCCCGCATGGCATGTCCGAGCGCGGCATGGGCGCCGCCGTCGGCCAGGTGCCCGAATATATCGAGATGGTCACGCGCTGGTGTAAAACCCATTCACGCATGCCGGTTATCGTGAAGTTGACCCCGAATATCACCGATGTCCGCAAGCCTGCGGAGGCCGCAAAGCGCGGCGGCGCGGATGCCGTCTCTCTCATCAACACGATCAACTCCATCGTCAGCGTCGATCTCGACCGCATGATCCCTAACCCTCATACGGACGGGAAAGCCACCCATGGCGGCATGTGCGGTCCGGCGGTCAAGCCCATCGCCCTGAACATGGTGGCCGAGATCGCCCGCTCTCCCGCGACCCGCGGATTGCCTATCTCCGGCATCGGCGGCATCGAAACCTGGCGTGATGCGGCGGAGTTCATCGCCTTGGGTTGCGGCACCGTTCAGGTCTGCACAGCGGCTATGGTTTACGGCTTCAAGATCGTTCAGGAGATGATCACCGGGCTCGAATCTTTCATGGATGAGCGCGGGTACACGAGCGTCTCGGACTTCGTCGGTGCAGCGGTGCCGAATGTTACAGATTGGCAATATCTGAACCTCAACTATGCCGTGAAAGCAAGGATCGATCAGGATCTCTGCATCAAGTGCGGTCGCTGTCACGTAGCCTGCGAAGACACGTCCCACCAGGCAATCACCCATCTCGTCAATGGCATGCGGCATTTCGAGGTGATCGACGAGGAATGCGTGGGTTGCAATCTCTGCGCCAGTGTCTGTCCGATCGAGAACTGCATCACCATGGAACCGCTGGTGAACGAGGTAGATCGGCGAACCGGCCGACTGGTGGACGGCTCCTATCTCAATTGGACCCAGCACCCCAACAATCCTCAGGCGGCGATGAAGAAGCCTCTTGAGCCGCTCGAACCCGCGGAATGACCGTGACGACGGCGCCGGATCTCTGGCGCCGTTTCCTTACCGAACCTGACACGGAGGACCTTGCCTGTATGGCTACCTCAAACGTCCTGGCGCCCCTCCCCGCACGGCAGAACGCCGTCAAGAAGAATGCTCGTCAGCATGTTGCGGGCGGTCTCATAGAAGTCCTCATCCTCGATTCCCTTGCCCGTCAGCGAACGGATCTGGGTACTGAAATCGGCGTAATGTTGCGTCGTGGCCCAAATAGCGAAGATGAGATGCTTGGGATCGACCGGCCTGATCCGCCCCTCCCGGATCCAGGACTCGATAATGCGGGACTTGACCTCGACGAGATAGTGCAGGTTGCCGGTCAAAGCCACGTTCAAATGCGGCGCACCTTGCAGCATCTCCATGGCGAAGAGGCGCGAAGCCGTCGGATGGCTGCGGGAATAGTCGAGCTTGCGCGTGATATAGGCGCTCAGCGCCACTCTGGGGTCGCTCAGGGAATCGAGTTCCTGCAAAGGTTCCAACCACATGTCCAGGGTTCGCCGAAGCACGGCGGTGTAGAGAGCCTCCTTGGTTCGGAAGTAATAAAGCAAGTTGGGCTTCGACAATCCTGCGACCGTCGCGATCTGGTCAATCCGCGCCCCTTGAAAGCCATAAGCCGCAAAAACCTCAAGTGCCGCGTCGAGAATGCGCTGCGTGTTCGTCTCGCCGGCTCGAGTCTTGCGCGTGGATGGGCGAGTGCTCATCCCAATCTCGTCAGCCAAAGCTCAACCCTTTCATGCAGCTCCTGCAAAAGACCTTATGTCGCGACGGTTCGTTCCGGCAAGACCATCGCCAAAACTATGAACCTGGGCGCCATGGCGTCTGCCTCCTGGAGGATCATGTGATGAATGTCGTTCCTTTAAAGCGCCCGATTCCCAACGATCTCGCCGCATTTTGGATGCCATTTACGGCCAATCGCCAATTCAAGAAGGCGCCGAGGCTTCTCGCGGGCGCCCAGGACATGCACTATTACACCGACGATGGCCGCCCCATTCTCGATGGAACGGCGGGCCTCTGGTGTGTGAATGCAGGACATGGGCGGCCGAAGATCGTCGAGGCCGTCCAGCGGCAGGTAGCCGAACTCGATTATGCGCCCGCATTCCAGATGAGCCACCCGAAGGCGTTCGAGTTTGCCTCGCGGCTCGTGCAGATCTCTCCGGAAGGGCTCGATCACGTTTTTTTCACCAATTCCGGATCGGAATCGGTCGAGACAGCGCTCAAGATCGCCCTCGCCTATCAGCGAGTAAAGGGCCAGGGCTCCCGTACCCGTCTGATCGGCCGCGAGCGTGGCTATCATGGCGTGAATTTCGGTGGCATCTCGGTCGGTGGCATCGTTTCCAACCGCAAGATGTTCGGCACCCTGCTCTCAGGCGTCGACCACCTCCGGCATACTCACGACTCAGTTCAAAATGCATTCACCGAGGGCGAGCCGGAGCACGGCGTCGACTTGGCCGAGGACCTAGAGCGCATCGTTGCTCTCCATGACGCTTCCACCATTGCCGCCGTCATCGTGGAACCGGTCGCTGGCTCGACAGGAGTGCTCATCCCGCCGAAAGGCTATCTCAAGCGCCTGCGCGAGATCTGTGACAAGCACGGCATTCTGCTCATCTTCGACGAGGTCATCACGGGTTTCGGCCGTATGGGAACTCCGTTCGCGGCAGATTACTTCGAGATCACTCCCGACATCATGGTCACCGCGAAGGGCATCACCAACGGCGTCGTTCCCATGGGCGGCGTGTTCGTGAAGTCGGAAATTCACGATGCCTTTATGACCGGCCCGGAGCATCTGATCGAGTTCTTCCACGGTTATACTTATTCGGCCCATCCTCTGGCCTGCGCGGCCGGTCTCGCCACCCTCGATACCTATGCGGATGAAGGTCTTCTCACTCGCGCGGCTGAACTGGCGCCATATTGGGAGCAGGCCCTTCATTCCCTCAAAGACACGAAGCATGTCATCGACATCCGCAACATCGGCCTAGTTGGCGCCATCGAGCTGGAGCCCATTGCGGGAGAACCCACGAAGCGGGCCTTTTCCGTCTTCCTGGAATGCTTCGAGCGCGGCGTTTTGATCCGCACGACCGGCGACATCATTGCTCTGTCGCCACCGCTTATCATTTCGAAGGAGCAGATCGACGAACTCATCGGTACGATCGGCGACGTGCTGAAAGCGGCGGCGTGATGCTCAGGAACTGGGCACGGCGCAGCGGCAGGTGGATCAGATATCCTGGATTGCCCGGAACGGCACAGTTCTTGCTTATGGTCTAACAACGATGCGCCTGGAGAAAAACAAGCAGTGCTAAAGCGCGCAACACACGAGATCATGGAACGTGGCGGGGGCCCGTCACCCATTGCCTGGGATGGAAAATCTGTCACGGAGCAGGGTCGGGCGACAGTTGTCGACATCCGTGGCCTTTCCCTCACCTATGAGGCCGCAGATGGTCCAGTCTATGCCCTCTCCAATGTGGATCTGCAGATCGCCGAAGGCGAGTTCGTTTCCTTCATTGGCCCGTCAGGCTGCGGCAAGACCACGCTCCTGCGGGTCATCGCGGATCTAGAGCAACCGAGCGCAGGCCATATCCATGTGAATGGCGTAAGCCCGAGTGAAGCCCGCTTGCGTCGCGACTATGGGTTCGTTTTCCAGGCCCCTGCGCTCTATCCCTGGCGCACCATTCGCAAGAACGTGGAGCTGCCGCTTGAGATCT
The DNA here is from genome assembly GCF_044784385.1 of Microvirga sp. RSM25. Classification (NCBI taxonomy): domain Bacteria; kingdom Pseudomonadati; phylum Pseudomonadota; class Alphaproteobacteria; order Hyphomicrobiales; family Methylobacteriaceae; genus Microvirga; species Microvirga sp. RSM25. Next base: position 2,055,097 of record NZ_CP173039.1, read on the forward strand.
TCGGACTGTCCAGGGCAGAGCGTCGCGAACGCTCGAGACATCAGATCGAGCTCGTCAATCTCAAGGGATTCGAGAACAAGTTTCCCTGGCAGCTTTCCGGCGGGATGCAGCAGAGGGCTTCCATTGCGCGAGCTCTGTCCTTCGACCCGAAGCTCCTGCTCATGGACGAACCATTCGGGGCCCTTGACGAAATCGTCCGCGACCGCCTGAACGAGCAGCTTCTTCAGCTCTGGGGAAAGACTCGAAAGACCGTCCTCTTCGTCACCCATTCCATCCCGGAAGCGGTGTTCCTCTCCACGAAGATCGTTGTCATGTCTCCGCGTCCTGGGCGCATCATCGACATCATTGATGCCAGCGTCCTGGGGGGCGACCGCAAGCTGGAAGTCCGCGAGACACCCGAATTCCTCAAGATCGCACACAGAGTCCGCGAGGGTTTGCGGGCCGGGCATTCCTATGACGACTGAGGCGCTGACTTTACCTGTACGCCAGGCAAGACAGAAGTCCTCCCGCCTGTGGAAGGGCAACACGGGGCCCGTCCTCGTGGTCGTGCTCGCCGTCGTCGTGCTCTGGTACGTGGCCGCCGTTGCGATGAACTGGCAGGGCGTAACTGACGCCTTCGAACGCGCCGGCGAACAACGCAGCACTGGTGAAATCCTTCTTGCCACCTTGGAGCAGGAAAGACCCATGCTGCCGGCGCCTCATCAAATCTTGATCGAGTTGAAGAAGACGGTCATCGACATGCCGGTCACTTCCCGACGCAACCTGCTCTTCCATGGCTGGGTGACCCTCTCGTCGACGCTCCTCGGATTTGCCTTGGGATCGCTTCTCGGTGTCGTGCTCGCGGTGCTCATCGTTCATGTGAAGACGCTCGAGCGCAGCCTCATGCCCTGGATCATCTCCTCACAAACCATCCCAATCCTCGCCATTGCGCCGATCATCATCGTGGTATTGGGCTCGATCGGCATTACTGGCCTTTTCCCGAAGGCCATCATTTCTGCTTATCTCTGCTTTTTCCCTATCACTATCAGCATGGTGAAGGGCCTGACCTCCCCCGATATCATGCAGCGCGATCTTATGCGCACGTATTCGGCGTCACGCACGCAGACATTCTGGAAGCTCCGCCTTCCCGCCTCGCTGCCTTACCTGTTCGCCGGACTCAAAGTGGCCATCGCCATCAGCCTGGTAGGGGCCATCGTCGGCGAACTACCGACAGGAGCCCAGGCCGGTCTCGGCGCACGGCTCCTGGCCGGTTCCTATTACGGCCAGACGATCCAGATCTGGGCTGCGCTCTTCGGTGCTGCGGTTCTCGCCTCCTCTCTGGTCGCCATCGTCGGCCTGGGCGAGCGCATCGTGAACAGCCGCATGGGAGTTCGTGCCGCATGAGCGCTGCCCGTCGTGCCATGATCCTGACACCGCTGGCCGCATTGGGCTGCCTCTATGCCCTGATTTTGGTTCACCGTCCTGCCGTGGCCGGGCAGGCTGGGCCCGCCTTCTGGGTCTTTGTCGCCGTCCTTTGGGTTGCCGCAGGCCTTGCTCTCGGCGGCCTCTCTCATCTTCGCCTGAGGAACCCGGGAGCGCGGCGACTAGTCGGGCTCTCAGTTCCTGTGCTTTTTGGCGCCTTCCTGTTCTTCTTGTGGGAAGTCATCGTGGTCGGGGCCGGTGTCCCGTCCGTTCTCATGCCCGCTCCTTCGTCGATTGCGAGCCGTTTTGCCGCTTCATTGCCTGTGTTGCGGGGTGACTTCGTCCAGACTTTCATGAAGTCAGTTCTATCCGGATACATGATCGGCTGCCTCTCGGGATTTGTCGTTGCGATCATTGCGGATCGAGATCCCCTTTCTCCGCAGGGGTCTTCTGCCGCTCGGCAATTTCGTATCCGCGCTTCCCGTGATCGGAATCGCGCCGATCATGGTGATGTGGTTCGGCTTTGACTGGCCCTCCAAGGCGGCGGTCGTCGTGGTGATGACGTTCTTCCCCATGCTGATCAACACCGTCGCGGGTCTTGCTGCTGCGGGCCGGCTCGAGCGTGATCTCATGCATTCCTATGCAGCCGGATACTGGACGGGTCTGATCAAGCTTCGGCTTCCCGTCGCCCTGCCTTTCATCTTCAATGCACTGAAGATCAATTCGACGCTGGCCCTCATCGGCGCCATCGTTGCCGAGTTCTTCGGCACGCCGATCGTCGGCATGGGTTTTCGCATCTCCATCGAGGTCGCCCGTATGGCCCTCGATATGGTGTGGGCCGAAATCGCGCTCGCGGCGATTGCGGGCTCGGCCTTCTATGGCATCATCGCTCTCGTCGAGCGCGCAGCAACCTTTTGGCATCCGTCGTACCGCACATAAGGGGATCGTGGACGGCGTTTAGGAGGAGTGAAGAATGATCAGGACCACATTACTGGCGGGGGCAATCGCTCTCGGCTTTTCGAGTGCTGCTTTCGCACAGGCCGACAAGGTGACGATCCAGCTGAAATGGGTGACGCAGGCCCAGTTCGCCGGGTACTATGTCGCCAAAGACAAGGGGTTCTACAAGGAGGCCGGCCTCGACGTGACGATCAAGCCGGGTGGCCCGGATATCGCACCGCCACAGGTCATCGCAGGCGGTGGAGCGGATGTGATCGTGGACTGGATGCCCTCTGCGCTCGCGGCTCGGGAGAAGGGTGTTCCGCTCGTCAACATTGCCCAGCCGTTCAAGAAGTCCGGCATGATGCTCACCTGCCGTGCGGAAACTGGCATCAAGACCCCACAGGACCTCAAGGGCCGTACTCTCGGCGTGTGGTTCTCCGGCAATGAATATCCCTTCCTCGCCTGGATGGCGAAGCTTGGCTACAAGACTGACGGCTCGGCCGGCGGCGTGAAGGTGCTGAAGCAGGGCTTCAACGTCGATCCGCTTATCCAGAAGCAGGCGGACTGCATCTCGACCATGACCTACAACGAGTATTGGCAGGTCATCGACGCTGGATTCAAGCCCGAGCAGCTCGTGGTCTTCAAGTATGAGGATCAGGGCGTGGCGACGCTTGAGGACGGCCTCTATGTCGTGCAGGACAAGCTGAAGGATCCGGCCTTCGTCGCCAAGATGGCGAAGTTCGTCGCGGCCTCTCAGAAAGGCTGGGATTACATGCGTCAGAACCCGGATGAGGCAGCCACGATCGTTCTCGACAATGACGCTTCGGGCGCGCAGACCGAGAAGCACCAGAAGCGCATGGCGGGTGAGATCGCCAAGCTCCTCGACACCGCCAAGGGCAAGCTTGATCCAGCCGACTTCGACCGTACGGTCGCGACCCTGCTGTCCTCCGGCGGCGATGCGCCCGTCATCACCAAGAAGCCCGAGGGCGCCTGGTCTCACGTCGTCGTCGACGCAAAAATGTAAGCCGTTCCCGAAACTCCCCTCTCGGGACTGGGAGGGGAGCTTTCAATCAACCACAGGTCAAGAACAATCAAGGGAGATCATCATGGCCCTTCTCATCCGCGGCGGCACCGTCGTGAATGCCGATTTGAGCCGGCGCGCCGATGTATTGGTGGACGGAGGGCGGATCGTCGCCGTCAGCGAGAATCTCGAGGCGCCCGCCGGAGCCGAAATCGTCGATGCCGATGGCGCCTATGTCATGCCGGGCGGGATCGATCCGCATACCCATATGGAATTTCTGTTCATGGGCACCGTATCGGCCGATGATTTCGAGTGGGGAACCAAGGCCGCCCTCTCGGGCGGTACCACGATGATCGTCGATTTCTGCATACCGGGCGCGGGGCAATCGTTGGTCGATGCCTATCGCGACTGGCGTCAAAAATCCGAGAAAGCCGCCGGCGACTACTCCTACCATCTTGCCATCACCTCGTGGTCCGACGACGTCGAGCGCGAGATGGGCGAGATCGTCAACACCCACGGAGTGAACACGTTCAAGCACTTCATGGCCTATAAGGGCGCGCTGATGGTGGATGACGACATCCTCTTCCGCTCCTTCAAGCGCTGCGCCGAACTCGGCGCTACGGCCCTCGTCCATGCCGAAAACGGCGACGTGGTCGCGCAGATGCAGAACATGTACATCTCGCAGGGCAAGACCGGTCCCGAGTTTCACGCTTATTCCCGACCGCCCGAGGTGGAGGGCGAGGCCGCCAACCGCGCCATCATGATCGCCGATATGGCAGGATGCCCGCTCTATATCGTCCACACTTCGAGCAAGCCAGCCCATGAGGCAATCATGCGGGCTCGCGCCGAAGGCAAGCGGGTTTTCGGCGAGCCATTGATCCAGCACCTCGTGCTGGATGAAACGGACTACCTCAACAGGAGCTGGGACCATGCCGCTCAGCGAGTCATGTCCCCCCCTTCCGGCCGAAGTCTCACCAGGACAGCCTCTGGGCCGGTCTCCAGTCCGGCTCCCTCCAGGTAGTGGCCACCGATCATTGCTCCTTCACCATGGAGCAGAAGCGCATGGGTCTGGGTGACTTCCGCAGCATTCCGAATGGAACGGGCGGGCTCGAGGATCGCATGCCGGTGCTCTGGAGTGCCGGCGTGAACACCGGGCGGCTCACACCCAACGAGTTCGTTGCTGTGACCTCCGCCAATTCCGCCCGGATCCTCAACATCTATCCGCAGAAGGGCGTCATCATGCCCGGAGCCGATGCGGATATCGTGATCTGGGATCCGAAAGCAACGAAGACGATCACCGCACAGAACCAGGTCAGCCGGATCGAATACAATGTGTTCGAGGGCTTCGAGCTCACCGGTCTGCCTGCGAAGGTCTTTCTCCGCGGCCGGCTCGCGGCCGAGAACGGTCAGGTCCGGGCCGAGCGTGGGCAGGGCCGCTTCGTCTCCCGTCGCCCGCTCCCGGCTTTTGCCGAGGCGCAGCGCCTCTGGAAAACCAAGACTGCACCAAAGGCAGTCGCGCGCTGAGCCTCCAGCTCTAGCGCCCTTCCTCCTTCTCTCCGGTGATCCTCCATCGGGGAGCCCTCACCCGCTCATGGGCAGAGATCATTCTCATCACGAGATCCGAGCATGCAGAACCTGACCATCAATCCGCAGCGTCTCTGGGACAGTCTCATGGATACGGCGCAAATCGGCGGAACCGAGAAAGGCGGCATCTGCCGCCTCACCCTGACCGATCTCGATCGGCATGTCCGCGACTGGTTCCGCAGCCAGTGTGAAGCCCTGGGCTGCACGATCACTATCGACCAAGTCGGCAACATGTTTGCACTCAAGCCGGGCAAGAGAAACGACATCGCCCCCATTGCCATCGGCAGCCATCTCGACACGCAGCCGACCGGCGGCAAGTTCGATGGTGTCCTGGGAGTTCTCGGCGGGCTGGAGGTCATGCGCACCCTCCATGACCTTGGCTACGAGACCAATGCACCGCTGATGCTCGTCAACTGGACTAATGAGGAAGGTTCGCGCTTCGCGCCGGCGATGCTCGGCTCCGGCGTCTATGCCGGGGTTTTTGACAGGGCTTTTGCGGATAGTCGCGAAGATCGTCAGGGTACGACCTTCTCTGAGGCCATCGAGAGCATCGGATATCGTGGCGAGGCTGTCCCCGGGTCCGTCAAGTTCGGCGCCATGTTCGAGCTCCACATCGAGCAGGGTCCGATCCTGGAAGCGGAGCAGAAGGTGATCGGCATCGTAACCGGCGTGCAGGGCATGCGGTGGTACGAGATCGAGTTCACCGGCCGCGAGGCTCATACCGGATCGACTCCGATGAGCCTTCGCACGAATGCTCTGCTCGGAGCCGCGCGCGTCATCGAGCGCGTGGACCAGATCGCGCTTGAACATGCTCCCTCTGCTGTCGGTACGGTTGGTCTTGTGGAGGTCAAGCCAAACTCCCGCAATGTCATCCCAGGACACGTTTTCTTCACGGTCGACTTCCGTCATCCGGACGACACGGTTCTCGATGAGATGGAGCGCAAGCTCCTGGAATCCGTCCCGGCTATCGCCCGGGAGATCGGCCTCGAATCCGAAGTGAAGAAGGTATGGGACTCGCCTGCAGTCCGCTTCGATCCCGATTGTATTGCCGCCGTGCGGACCGGAATCGACAAAATGGGGCTGCCCGCACGGGAGATGGTCTCAGGGGCGGGACACGATGCGGCTTATATCGCAAGGATCGCCCCAACGACGATGATCTTCGTCCCCTGTGCCGGAGGCCTGAGCCACAATGAGGCGGAAAGCACGACTTTCGAGGAGTGTTCCGCAGGCGCTCAGGTCCTGCTGAACGCCGTCTTGGAGTATGATCAGCGCTTCAGCAACTGAACTCTTCGGGATAGGCCCAATACAAGAATATCTGGCGCTCCTGATATCCATATAGAGGCAGCCTGAACTCGGTGAGAAAGCGATCGTCGGTAGCTTCGCCTTTCCATAGCCAAGTTTTCCATAAGACGTGAAGCCCGGCCTACAGGCCAGCTGGCTTTTTCCCGTTCAGCGGACAACCGAGACACCAGCGGCAGTTCTGTTCCCACAAGATCATGCTTGTTGTCACTTGGCCCTGACGAGTTCGAACTGACCAAACAAAAAAACCCTCCATGCTGCGCTCGAGCATGGCTTGCGAATGCCGCAGTCTGATTGCCCGCGGCTTTCGCGCACTTACAACCTGTCTTGGACCGCTCGGCGCCAAGCAAAGTATGAGGGAAAGCGGCCGGCGGGGCCGCAACAATCGGATGTGCAAACAGAGATTTGAGTTGAGCTTTGACCTGACGCAACTCCGCACACCAACCCAAAGGGCTACTCGTTCGCCCCACCCGCCATGGCAGCATCCCCTGCAAAATCAGCAGATAATTCGAGCACCAGCGCAGCGTGAGACTGTAGTGTCGGCTATAAAATACAACAATTCATCAAGTTGATTTGTGCAGCTCTACGGCCCTGCGGCGGCTCCCACGAGCAACGGTGTATATGCATCTATGTCTATCTTCATCTTTCGATGTAGAGGCCCCATACATCAAAATAACCAACAGGCGCTACTTGCTTCCACACTATCTTGAATGTTTGATCGATAAACTCCGTATGAATGGCATTGCCGTTCATCGGAGTGAATTGCTCTTGCGCGGACTAGCGCCCCCAAGCGATCGGGATCCACGTATGACTCTGGCTACTGACCTGAGGTCCGAGATCATGATGCCGGTTCTCGAGAATGACGGCTTGGAGGTCCTGGCCTTCACGCTCGATGCTGAACCAGACCTTGTGCGTGAGATCGGCGCTTGTCTGACCGAGGACGAACGTCGGCGCGTCGATGGCTTGGCATGGGAACGCGACCGCCGTCGGTTCGTGGCTACGCGGGGTCGGTTACGTCATCTTCTCGCTTCTAGGCTGGGGATTCCGCCGTCCGACGTGGAGCTGGAGTACGGCCCCCAGGGCAAGCCCCGCCTCTCACGTCGTATGCCTGTTCGAGAGTTGCGTTTCGGTGTCTCCCGATCTGAAGATCTGGCCGTCATCGCCCTCTCGAATACGCGCGAGGTCGGGGTGGACATCGAGGCGGTGCGGCCTGTGGCCGAAGCGGACGATATCGCGGCGCTTTGCTTTTCCAATCCCGAGTACGTGTCCTATCGCGCCCTCCCGCCGGAGGACCAGCTCGAGGGGTTCCTCCAGCGCTGGACCCGGCTGGAAGCCATCTCCAAAGCCTTGGGGTGTGGTTTAGGGCATTCGGTGCCTTCGGATGACGGAGATTGGGCCGTCCATACGTTCGTGCCGAAACCGGGATATGTCGGGACCGCGGTCGTTCAGAAGTGATTGGAGGGTCCCTATGACCACGGATGCGATGACGATCCCGGACCTCCTCTCCGACCTTGCGGGGAAGGACATCAAGGTCTGGTTGGAGGGTAGCCAGCTGCGGTGCAGCGCGCCTGCGGGCGCGCTGACGCCGGAGTTCCGCGACCAGCTGCGGGACCGAAAGAGCGAAATCATCGGGTTCCTGAACATGGCCACGGCGGCCGCCCGGCAACAGCCCGCCATCGTGCCACTCCAGTCCCTCGGGACGCGCACGCCCATCTACGCCGTGCCCGGACACGCCGGAGCCGTCTTCTCGTTCTCCGCCTTCTCAAAGCGCCTGGGCGACGATCAACCGTTCTTCGCGCTTGAGCCGCCGGGCCTCGACGGGCGGACCGAGCCCATGGAGCGTGTTGAAGACATCGCTGAGTACTTCGCTGACCAGATCCTCGAATTCCAACCTGACGGCCCCTACGTGATCGCCGGCTACTGCTCCGGCGCGTCGACCGCTTTCGAACTGGCGAAACTTCTGGGTCAACGCGGGGCAGATGTCCGCTGCATGGCCCTTTTCGGCCCCCTTCACCCCAGCACATATCAGGCGTTGCACCGGCAGATTCTCTTCGAAGCCAAGCGTCGGATGGGCGCAGTCACTCACCATCTGCAGAAGGCTGCGAAGCAGCCGTCGTTCGCGGCACGCCTTCAGTATCTGGGCGAGCGTCTCCAGTATCTACGCGGCCGCATCCGGGACCGCGGCAATCGCTTCCGACCGCTCCTGACCCACGTTCACGCAAGCAACGAAACGGCCAAGGCGGATCCGGTCCTGGCGCGGAGATTCCGGCTCTCAGCCACGGCCATCACGGCCGTGCGGCGGTATAATCCCACTCCTTACGTGGGCCGCGTGTGCATTTTTCTGCCGAACAAGGCTTGGCTGCGATCGGGGGCGGCGCCGCTCCGATGGCTTCAGGCGGTGCCCCAGGCCGAGGTCTATTACGGACCAGAGAGCTGCTACGGGCCCCTTATGCTCTCGGAGCCGGACGCCCCGGCTATCGCTGAGCTGTATCGTCAGTCGGTTCGAAGAGGCGAGGAAATTTCATGAATCATATCTTGCTGTCCGCGACGGAGAGCGTCGCTCTTCCCCTCCTGAACGAGCGCGATCATCAGGCGCTGGTCGTTGAGTTCAACGCCACGGCCGCGCCCTATCCATCGGACAGGACCATTATCGATCTCTTCTGCGCGCAGGTGGAACGTAGCCCCAATACCGAGGCGATCCGCTTCGGTGACAAGAGCCTGACCTATAGGCAGCTGAATGAGCGTTCCAACCAGATGGCCGCTCATCTCACCTCGACCGGCGTGGGGCCGGGACAGATCGTCGTCGTGTTCATGGAGCACTCCATCGAGGTCGTCGTCGCGATCCTAGGCATCTTGAAGTCCGGAGCGGCCTACGTTCCGGTGGATGCGGCCACGCCGAAGGGTCGCCTCGCCACGATCCTGACGGATATTGCCGCTGGGACGGACGGACGTGCCCCGGTCGCGATCACGCAGGCGCGCCTGCAATCTGCTGTTTCGCCCAACCTCGCCGACGTGCTCGTGCTCGATGCCGACTTCCAGTCGATTTCGACCCAACCCGAGACGGACCAGCCGTCCGCGGCCGCGCCGGACAGCGTCGCCTACATCATCTTCACGTCCGGGTCGACCGGCGTGCCCAAGGGTGTCATGATCGAGCATCGGGTCTCGTGAACTACATCTGGTGGGCTGCCCGGGTGTACAGCGCCGGCGAACTCCTCGCCTGGCCTCTGTTCTCCTCGTTGGCCTTCGACCTGACCGTCACGACGCTCTTCACGCCCCTCATCACCGGCGGCCGCATCGTGGTGTACCGCGGCGATCCCGGCGCGCAGAGCATGGTCGTGCTCAAAATCATCGACGATGATGCTGTCGATATCGTGAAACTGACACCGGCCCATCTCGCGATGATCCGCGACCGTGATCTCCGTGCCACGCGGTTGCGCAAATTCATCGTAGGCGGCGAGGACTTCAAGACCGAGTTGGCCCGGGACATCACGAAAGCCATTTCCCATCCGGTCGAGATCTACAACGAGTACGGCCCTACCGAAGCCACCGTGGGCTGCATGATTCACCGGTTCGACATTGACCGCGATCAGTCCCCTTCCGTACCGATTGGGGCTCCGGCGGCCAACGCCGGGATATACGTCCTCAACGAGCGGCATCAGCCCGTCCCACCCGGAACTATAGGTGAGATGTTCATTGCCGGAGTTGGCCTCGCGAAAGGCTATTTCAATCGCCCTGACCTGACCGCCGAACGGTTCCTCACGACCGCCGATCCGCGGGATGTGGCTTCAAAGCTGCGACTGTACAAGACAGGCGACCTCGCCCGCTGGAACTCGGAAGGGCGGCTCGACTTCCTCGGCCGCGCCGACCACCAGGTGAAGGTCGGTGGCGCCCGCGTGGAACTGGGTGAGATCGAAGCCCGCCTTCTGAAACACCCGGCCATCCACGAGTGCGCAGTTGCCGTCATCCAAGCATTGGCGGCAAAACCCGTAACAAAACCACGCTATTGCGAACGTTGCGGTCTCGCGTCCGAGCTGCCCGACACGACGTATGACGCTGCCGGTGTATGCAATCTCTGCCGAGCGTTCGACACGTATGTCGACAAAGCGCAGACCTATTTCAAATCACCGGAAGATCTCCAGGTTCTCATCGCGGAGATGCAGGCGAACCGGAAGGGTCCCTATGACTGCATCGTGCTGCTGAGCGGCGGCAAGGACAGCAGCTACATGCTGTGCAAGCTCGTCGCGATGGGAGTGAAACCGCTCACGTTCACCCTGGACAACGGTTTTATCTCGGAAGGGGCCAAAGCAAACATCAGGCGGCTCGTAAACTCGCTCGGCGTGGATCACCATTGGGGAAGCACGCCGCACATGAACGAGATCTTCGTCGACAGCCTGAAACGGTTCGCGAATGTCTGCAACGGCTGCTTCAAGACGATCTACACCCTGGCTACGAACTTCGCCCGCGAGAATAGGATCGGGTACATCGTGACCGGGTTGTCACGGGGCCAGTTCTTCGAGACACGGCTGACCGAGGAAGTCTTCAAGCGGGACGACTACGACCCGGCCCGCCTAGATGCGCTCGTCACTGAGGCGCGCAAGGAGTACCACCGCCGCGAGGACGCGGTCTCGCGCTACCTGGACGTGGACGTGTTCCGGAACGATTCTATATTCGAGGAAGTAAAATTCATCGACTTCTATCGCTACTGGAGCGTTCCTCTGGAGGACATGCTCGAATTCCTGAAGACGCAGGCAGGATGGGACCGACCTGCGGACACCGGGCGTTCCACGAACTGCCTGATCAACGATGTCGGCATTTACATCCACAAGAAACAGCGGGGACACCACAACTACGCCCTGCCCTACAGCTGGGACGTCCGGCTGGGCCAGAAAACGCGCGATGAGGCGATCGACGAGCTGAACGACGAGATAGACGTGCACCGCGTCAAGGAGATCATGGCCGAGATCGGCTACGTCGAACCGGTCGCGGCCGAAGATGGCATCGCACGCCTCGTGGCCTACTATGTCTCGTCGAAGGATGTGACCGTGGCGGACCTGCGCGCCCACCTTGCTGAAGAGCTGACGGAGTCCATGATGCCGACGCACTTTGTCCGCCTGGAGCGGATGCCGCTCACGACCAACGGCAAGATAGACCGCGCTGCGCTTCCCGAGCCGACGGCAGAGAATATCCAGCCCGCGCAGGAGTTCGTCGCCCCCTCAACGGCAACGGAGAAGATGCTGGCCGCGTTATGGTGCGATCTCCTGAAGGTTGAGTCGATCGGCCGCGACGACAATTTCTTCGGCCTGGGGGGTCATTCGCTCCTGGTGATGCGGGCAGTGTCGCGCATGCGGGAGACCTTCGGCGTCGACGTGCAGCTCCGCAACCTCTTCGAGCGCCCGACGGTGGCCGGACTGGCGGAGGTGATCGACGGAATGCTCTGGGTGGCAGAGTCGAGAGCCCCTTCGACATCTGAGGGACCAAGGGAGGAAATCGAGATCTAGCCCGCAGGGATCTTTGAACGACCTCGTGAAACCACTTCGGCCGACGTCTTTGTACATGACCAGACAGCAGAGCGAGTAAGGAGTATGGACAGAGTTGGAGGAGTGACACGAGGCTCGGGGCTGCCCTGGGCGGCGGGGGACTACGAGCTCCTGCGCGACCAGGTGCGCCGCTTCGTCGATAAGGAGATCAAGCCGCATGCAGACCGCTGGGAGGAGGAAGGCTTCATCCTCCTCGTCCTGTCCTGCGCCGAATGGGCGAACTCGGCTTCTTCGGCATCCGCTATCCAGCCGAGTACGGGGGCTCCGGAATGGACGCGGTCGCGTCAACGGTCTTCGCCGAAGAGCTCGGGCGCTCGACCTATGGCGGCGTCGCCATCGCGACGCTGGTGCACACCGACATGGCCTCCGTCCACGTCTTCCATGACGGGAACAAGGCGCAACGGACGCGCTGGATGCCAGGCATCGTCAGCGGCGAGGTGATTACCGCGGTTGCCATCACTGAGCCGGATGCCGGCTCAGATGTGAAGGCCATCCGCACCCGCGCCCGCCGGGACGGCGATTATTACATCCTCGACGGCGAGAAGCTCTACATCACGAACGGCGTCTACGCGGACCTCTACTGTGTCGCCGCCAAGACGGATCCGTCGGCCGGGAGCCACGGGATCACGATGTTCCTCGTCGAGAAGGGCACGCCGGGCCTCAAGGTAGCCCGCGCGCTCGACAAGCATGGCTGGCGTTCCTCCGACACGGCGGAGCTTGTCTTCGACGGCTGCCGCATCCCGGCCGAGAATATGCTCGGCATGGAGGGCCAAGGCTTCTACTCGATCATGGGCAACTTCCAGAACGAGCGCCTCGTCCTCGCTGCCATGGCAATCGGAGCGGCCCAGGCGGCAATCGATATGACGCTCGCCTGGGTGCGAACCCGCCGGGCATTCGGGGGAGTCCTGTGGGACATGCAGGCGATCCGCGAGCGCCTCGCCATGCTCGCGACGAAGGTGGAGGCGGGCCGCCAGTTCCTCTATGCCACCGCGTGGCGCATGGCAGCGGGCGAGGACTGCATCCGCGAAGTCTCGATGGTGAAGGCGTTCTGTGGCGAACTCGTCAACGAGGTCATGTATACGTGCGTGCAGTTCCATGGCGCCATGGGCTTCATGCGCGAGAGCCCAATCGAGCGCATGGCCCGAGACGCCCGCGTCCTGTCAATCGGCGGTGGCGCAACGGAAGTGATGCTGGACGTAATCGCGTCGATGTCCTGATTGGCATCGAGATAGCGATCGGAGCGCCGCCGGCTATTCTCTAGGTCCATAGCGCTTCACCGGGCCCAGTTGCCAGGCCGAAGCGAAGAGTCCGCATCTGCTGCGACGGGCCCGAAACGCAACTTCGCGGTAGCTAAGACCGAATAACGCTTCAGCTCAAAAGCCTGGAATATGTTTGGCAGAACTGTCTCATGATCGTCGGCATCTTCGTTTGAGCCGCACTTGGGTAACGCATAAAAGCCGCACGGCAGAAACGGCGATAACTCCTCAGCCGATCCGGCGCGCGCGGGCGTCTTCACATCTCACGGAAATTTCAAGCGGCAACTTGATCCGCCGGCGGACATGCAATAGCTCAGACGTTAGAGCCGAAGCGTGAGCTGATAGCCTGGATGGATATGGGTACGACGGCCGCGACCTCGCCATTTCGGAGCTGATAGGTTCGATCCACCGGTATCATTTCGGGTCCTGTGTGGACCACCCAGATGGCAGCTTCTAATTACCGAAAGGGGCCGCGGCAATCGTCACGCTGACAGTCAGGAACTTGTGACGTGAGCGGATTAAGAATTCAATCCACCTCAAATCAAAAGCATGCCTTCCTCGGGTGGAGTGCAAGGATCTAATGACGTAGTTTTGATGGCGCCTTTTCTCGAGTTGCCAATGCAGCGACAGCAATCGTGATCGCAATTGTCGCGTCGGCAAAACGGAGTAACAGAACGTCATGAGCGGCAGACATCTGGATGATGAGTATCATTGTAAACCCAAAGATGATGCCGCGATACTTTGAGTTTCTTCCGGCAATGATAGGCCAGGCCAAGAACGCAAGAAACACTAGGAAAGGAATGAGTCCGCTCTCTCCCAAAATCGTCAAAAAGGTATTGTGGACGCCTAACCACCTGCCTGTTTCAATTCCATTTGAAATTTTCCTGATTCCACCTTCCATGGCGTGGAACTCACCCAAGCCGGCACCCCACGGAAAAACGCCCTTGATCTTCTCAAATCCGAATTCAAGAAGCACAGTACGCCCCGTTGTCGTTCGTGCGCTGACCTCTCCTCCTGCCAAATTGAGCACGTCTGCCAAGCGCTCCCGCTGATCCCATGAAAGCCGAAACAGATCATGTTCATAGACGAACCAGAGTGCGATGCCCCCCGTAGCAACCGCTATTGAAAACAGCAGCGTAATTCCCAGCGATCGCCTCGTCAGCAGGAAGGCCGCAGTCAACACCAATCCTCCAAGCATAGCCGCCTTGGAGAACGTCATCACCAGAGCAATAACGGCAATACCGCATTGAACCATTTTCCAGAAAAGACTCCGCGCAGGAAGAACGACCACCATAACAAGACAATACAAAGCGGCCGTGGCGGCTTGGTTCGGATTCTCGAATAGGCCGGATGCACGATCTTCTTCTAATTGTCCCATGTAGATCGCGTCTGCGGGGTTCACCGCCTGGAACTGTTGCAGGGTGCTTGAGAAAATTGTGCCAACACATGCAATGAGTGTGAGATACTTAAAAATGACCAAAACAGATGAAACTTGCGCATCATCAAGAGAAACAATCCAGAAATACATCGCGGAAACTAATAAGAATGTAGCAAAATAGAGTCTCATATAATATACATCGATATTTATTGTGGCCATCTTAGGCATTGAGCCCATCATAAGATATGACAGGATAGTCAATGTGAACAAAGCGTAAACCAATGATAAATGACGCAACTTGGCATATTGAAGAGTCAGAATAACCGTCAATGCAAGAACGAAGGGAGACAACATCTCAGCTTCGCCGAGAAACATTGCGGCAACGGCGTTCAAATTCAATCCAGTAAACAATAACAATCCCAATCCAACGGGATTGAGGAATCGACTCGATGCGGAATGCGACCCAATCGTCTGTGTATTGGCCAGCACTTAATCGTCTCCCGCTTGATCACGGCTCATTCTGGGCAACAACAGTTTGCCACCTGATGAAACGTCTTCCGAGTGCATCAATCAATCGCAATTGACTGCTTGAAGAAGTTCCCGACGCTGAGAACGTTGAAAGTTGAGCGCATCCAGCGCCCTTTCATACTCTGCAACTATATGGTGCGCATCAAAGCTCTTGACAGCTTCAGGCCCAACTCTACACCGCCCTTTGTTTGCAAACTCATCGATTTCATAAGCCAGAGCTGACGCGCTAAAATCCGCCGCGAGGCGGCATTCTGGAATGTCCTCCAACGTGCTGCTCAAACCCGCAACTGGCGTCGCTACAACCGGAGTACCGCAGGACAGCGCTTCGAGCACCACATTAGGAAAGCCTTCAAAGCGAGACGACAGAAGAAATCCATCAGCTTTCGCAAAATAAGGATATGGATTCTGGATATATCCGAGCAGCTTCACCCGGTGCTGCAGTTTTCGTTCCTCAACCAATCGTTCTAACGACTGACGCAAGGTGCCGTCCCCGAGAATGGTGAGAGTGATGTTCTTATTCCTGGAACGACTTATTGCCTCGATTGCAACATCAAAGCCCTTTTGGTCCTCAAGTCGCCCCGCTGCCACGAAATTGAAGTGGCGGGGATCAAAGCCCGTGTTCTCAATTTGCCGAGATCGTTTCTGAATGAGATCGAAATCCAAGGGATTGTGTATGACGACCGCTCGCCCAGCTTTCCAATTGAGGGCAACTCGGAAGTCCTCCTCCATGGCACGGGACTGAAACACCAGAAGGTCGGCGCTGCAGACTGCTGCCTTGTTGAGCAGCTGCCAAATGACGGGTCGCCTTCGTGTCTTGAGTTCAGCGCTGAAAAGAATTGCGGGGCGGGCGATAAAGGCGGTGCCATTTGGCCAAAAAGGACGAGTACTTCCGAGCGCAACATTCAAGTAATCGATTGTTGAAAAGACCATGTCGGGCTTCAACTTCCATAGAAGTCGCGCAACCTTGACCAACCCAAACCGTAGACGAGAAGCTCCTAGATCATAGATTTTTATATCGGATGGAAGATCATTGATAAGAGCCGCAGCCTTATGATTAACGAGCACCAAGGACAGTTCGAACCGGTCCCGCGACAGGTTTCTCAGCAATGTCAGAATGACACGCTCAGCTCCTCCGGCGACAAGGTTAGGAAGAAAAAACAGAACATTGATCTTCTTATCTACCATAGCGTGCCTGCCATGCACGAAACATCAGCACGCGCCACAAGTGGTCTGCGTAGTTCCAAGTTCCAGATTGGTGGTCCTGCCACATTCTTTCAACGATCTTCTCGTCGAGAAATTCATCTTGGAGATCTTTTGAGAAAAGTAGGTCTGCCGCCCACGCCTTCAACGGTCCTCTCAGCCAATCTCCAATAGGTACGCCAAAGCCCATCTTGGGCCGATCGACGAGAGAATGCGGAACATAGGCGTTCAAGATCTGGCGCAACGGCCACTTGGTCAACCCATGTCTAACTTTATAGGAAGAAGGCAGGGTGAAGGCAAACTCGACGACCCTGTGGTCCAACAAGGGCAATCGGGTTTCAAGGCTGACCGCCATAGCAGCCCTATCCACCTTCGTAAGAATGTCAGTTGGAAGATACGTCACTGTGTCCATTGCAGACACGAGCGAGAGTATGTCACGCGCGCCGGAAACCGGAAAATCCAAAGCTTCGATATTATAGGCCGAAGATTCCTTCAGCATTGAGCTCCAGTAGTCCGGCCGGAAGGAGAATGCCATGTACCGATGAGCAGGATTGTCCAAAGCGAACATCTCGGCTATCGCTCCAAGGCGGTTTGCAGCAGCTTTGGAAGAGCGACCGACAGGAAGAGCCCGCAGTCGCATCATTGCTGAGGGTGAGTTAAATGCAAACAGTAGCGCACCAAGAAGGGGTTTTCCGGGAATGCGTTCAATGGCAGCGGCAGTGCGTTGTCGTTTGTAGCCCAAGAACAGTTCGTCGCCTCCATCACCGCTTAATGCAACCGTTACGTTCTGGCGGGTGAGTCGCGCTAAAACCGCTGTTGGAATCTGGGAGCTATCGCCAAATGGCTCATCCCATATTTCAGCAATATGAGGGACGACTGCGAGCGCATCAGACGACGTAACAGTCATATCCTGATGGTTCGTGCCAAGGCATTGTGCAACAGCTTTAGCATGATGAGCTTCATTGAAGCTATCCTGCTCGAAACCGATCGTATAGGTTTGAACTGTACGGTTCGACACCGATTGCATGAGAGCGACAATGGTGCTGGAATCGATGCCACCAGAAAGAAACGCTCCCACTGGAACATCAGCAATCATTTGCATGCGAACAGCCTCGACAAGGAGATGTCTAAGCTCATCCACCGCATCATCGACCGTGCCGCGAAATGAATCGCGATCGAGTGCCGTCTGGAGAGACCAATAGTACTCGGTCTTGATATCACTGAATGCAGATTCTCCCCTCACCTGCAGCGTAAGCAGCTGACCTGGCTCCAGTTTGAAAATGCCGTCGTAAATTGAATAGGGAGCCGGAATCGCTCTTTGATAGAAGTAATGCCATAGGGCAGTCGAGTTGATGGACGGCGAAAAATTGGGAATTGTCTGGAATGCCTTCAGCTCGGACGCGAAAACAAACATTCCATTCGTGTGCCCGTAATACAGAGGCTTCTCTCCGAGGCGGTCCCTAGCCAATATCAGAGTGCGATCCCGTGTGTCCCAGAGGGCGAATGCGAACATCCCGACACATCGGTCGATCGCACCGCGGACACCCCATTTCTCGATAGCGGCGAGCAAAGTCTCCGTATCGGATCCACCTTTCCAACCTCTCGAACGGCCAAGAGAGTCGTCGCGCCGGCGAAGGGTTTGATCCGCCGGGCAAGTCTCTTCCAGTTCTTTTCGAATGACTATATGATTATATATTTCCCCGTTAAATACGAGCACGTAGCGCCCGCTGTCGGAGATCATCGGCTGATGACCAGCTGGTGACAGATCGACGACGCTGAGGCGTCGATGCCCGAATGCAATTCCAGCAGAGGTATCTATCCAGTGCCCCCCATCGTCGGGCCCTCTCGCAACTAACGCTGCAGTCATCCGCTCCAGAATTCGACTCGGCTCGCCAGGGCAACCTCGAGGCGTGAAAAGAAACCCAACGATGCCACACATGATTTTCCCTTGGAAAGGCGCTCCACTTGATGCAATTCGTGACCATCTCGCGACCTGATTTAGGTGGAGAACCCACATCTTGTCCGAAGCGAAGCCAAGATATCATCAAAGCACAAGTGAGCAGCGGCTCATTCTAGCTAGAAACCAACATATCGAGGTAACTCCTTGGCGCTAAGCACTTCAGGCAGATTTCTAACATTACGCGTCGAACGGGCTGATTTCTCACGTATTGGAGAGAATCCAGAAGTTTGGCATTCTTAAGCGTTGAACAGAAGATATTCTTGAGCCGAAACATCAACCGGACAGTTTTACATACGGCACTCACATCGAGGCGCGACGTGTCCTCCAGAAGTGCCAAATGCTTCATCCAAAAGCATCGGGCAAAGGATCATTGGATGTAGGTCCGGTGCATTTGGTGTAGTCTCCACTGATCGCGACTGGACCACAGCCGGAATAGCATGAATGATGGGTCGCAAGCACCTATCGAGGTTATAGCGACATTTTCGTTTTCGATGGTACCAGATGAGATTTACAAGAGAGCCTTACAAACTCGTTGATTGGGAACGCCTCGACACATTTGCCGATCGGACTTTCTCACAGAGAAAGGCTTGGCTGGATTTTGTGTGCCAAACCCAAGGCGGAGAACCCGTCGTCGCGAGACTTGAGGACGCCGGTTCAACGCTTGGCTTTTTCACGGGTGTCCTCATCAAAAGGATGGGCTTTAGCATCATGGGCAGCCCGTTTCCGGGCTGGACGACCCCCTATATGGGATTCAACCTTTCTCCCGGAGTGTCACGAACCGCAGCCGTTTCGGCACTAATACCCTTCATTTTCCGCGATTTGAACTGTCATCATTTTGAGATAGCCGATCCGTTCCTGGCAGGGGACGATATGGTCAAGCTTGGTTTCCATGTTCGAACAGGCCAGACGTTTCGCTCAGACCTGACCCTCTCTGAAGAGGAATTGTTCTCCCGCATGGACAGCGCATGCCGCCGCTGCGTTCGAAAGGCAGCCAAGAGCGATGTCATAGTGGAAGAGGCAGATCCAGATAGTTTTCCAGCCGAGTATTATCAGCAGCTCGTTGATGTTTTTGCTAAACAGAACCTGACGCCCACTTATCGGCAAGAGCGCGTCGAGGCCCTGATCAAACGATATTACCCGACCGGCGACCTCCTGCTCCTTCGCGCACGAAATGCCGATGGACGATGCATCGCAACGGGCATCTACCCCGGATTTAACAAAATATCTTTCTTCTGGGGGAACGCCAGCTTTCGAGAGTACCAACATCTCCGTCCCAACGAGACCCTGCACTGGCATGCAATGAAATACTGGAAGAGGCGCGGCACACAATGGCACTACTGGGGGAACGGTGGTGAATACAAACGAAAGTACGGAGGTGAAGAAGTCCCGTTCATGGAGTTTCGTCTCTCTCGTGGAGCAGCAACCGCCATTGCCCGAGACACGGCCAAAGCCCTTTATTTTTACGGGCGCAACATGAAAAGACAGGTCTTAGCGTTGAGGAGGTCCTTCCTTGCGACATAGGCCCCAGGAAATAATTTTAATGTAACTGACCAGGTACCGCCCTGAACACTTATCAGGCGCGCAACGAATCAGATCAAATATGCCACCCCTACAGGCAGGGCGAGACGGACCGTCCACATATCGAATGTGACGCCTCGGCGCTTCAGTGGGATAGAACTCGATCATTCATTATCACCCGGGGCGATTTGTACAATATCGGCTGAAATTCGAGACAACAGCCAAACTCAGTCCGTCAATCATTTTCCGCTTGATCGATTTTGCGGGAAAGAGAGCTTAGGTGTCTAATCCAAATCCCCTATGTCGACAGTTCTTCCAGCTATTCGTAGCTGCCGCACAGCGCCTAAATCCCGCCGCAACATTCCAAGAATCGCGTCGAGATTCTAAGATTTGCGACCCTGAATACACCGTACGCATCGGCTTCATCTCTAGGATTAACTCATAATATGAACGGTGGTCTGCTTTGCTCGATCATTCAGCAATGCTATCTTTTCATGGGCTTTTAGAGAATAGGCGCGCCGAGGCCGCATTGACGTTTGCTCATGGACTTAGGTCGTCCAAGCACGTCAAGCCTGTGGTCAGGGTTTGCGACAAACGCTTTAGCACACGAAGCAGCTCATTCTGCCGAAAGCAAAAACGTTGGCTTCAAATAGAGGGAGGCATGAATGAAAGCAGTCATCCAATCGGGAGGAAGAGGCACGCGCCTGAGACCATATACATCTGTCCTGCCTAAACCATTAATGCCCATCGGCGCTAAGCCAGTTATAGAACTTCTCCTGAAATGGCTCAGGCGAAACGGCATAGAAGATATCTATATCACGACAGGGTATTTAGGACATCTCATTCGCAGCGTCTGCGGTGACGGCAAGCAGTGGGGCATGAATATCACTTATACGCAGGAAACGGAGCCGCTCGGCACAATTGGTCCGTTGACGCTCCTGCGTGACAAACTGGACTGCACTTTTCTCGTTCTGAATGGCGATGTGCTTACTGACCTGAGTCTCAACGCTTTTAGTTCATTCCACCGAAGCCATACTCACCCGCTGACGATCGCCACAACAACAAGAACCACGAAAATGGACTTCGGCGTTGTTGATGATGTCGATGGTATGGTTACGCGCTTTCGGGAAAAGCCGACACTTTCAAACTGTGTCAGCATGGGTGCTTACTGCATGGAGCCAGAAGTACTCCGTTATATTCCCTCAGGCATGCCATTCGGGTTCGATGATCTCGTATTCTGCATGATGGAGAGAGGCGTTCCCGTCCATATCTATAAGCATCAGGGTCTCTGGCTCGACATCGGTCGTGTAGAAGACTTCCATAAAGCGCAAGAGATCGATTGGGATGAGCAAGTTCCATCACTTGCGGCGATCGAAGCCTGAATTCGAAGCGTAACGTCACGCGTAACGAGATGCTTTCCGGAGAAAATCATGCTTGCAGCGGCGTCCGCTCCTGAGGTTGAAGATAGTGTGGCATCATCAACGTCAATCACAGACATTTCCTTTATTCCTGTGGCAGATCCAGTGCTTGGCCATGAGGAAAAGACTGCTTTATGCGAGGTCATCGACAGCGGCTGGATAACAATGGGCGAGCGAGTCCAGCGCTTCGAAGAGGATCTTGCAAGAATACATGATGTAGAAGAGACAGTTGCAGTCAGCTCCTGCACCGCCGGTTTGCATCTCATTCTCCATGCACTGGGCATCGGACCTGGCGACGAAGTACTGGTACCGTCTCTGACTTTTGTGGCTACGATCAACTGCATCCTGTATGTCGGCGCCGCTCCTGTACTCGTCGATATTGACACCATCGACAACCCGTTGATGTCTCTTGATGATGCAGCAAGAAAGTGCACGGAGAAAACCAAAGCAATTATTCTCGTTCACTACGCCGGCTATCTTGCTGATCGTTCAGCTTGGCAAAAGTTCGCGGATCAGAGAGGTCTGCTCATCATAGAAGACGCTGCTCACGCAACAGGTCTTAAAGACGTCGGAACATATGGGGTCGCTGCGGCTCTTAGTTTCTATGGCAACAAAAATATGACGACTGCTGAAGGAGGTGCAGTCATCGTCTCCGACCAGAACCTGCGCGAGAAGATACGGAAAATGCGCGGCCATGGTCTGACGAGCGGCACATTTCAGCGCCATTCTGGTTCAAGTCCCGGCTATGACATGACTATGCTCGGCTTCAACTACCGAATGGATGAGCTGAGGGCTGCTATAGGCATTGTGCAACTGCGGCATCTCGAAGCCTGGAACCACAAGAGAAGACATCTGACCCAATTATATAGATCGCTGCTCGAAGAGCATGCCCCAGAGGTTGTTGTTCCCTTCACTGCAGGCGACGTATCATCCTATCACATTATGCCCGTGGTCATACCAGACGGTGCCGATCGATCACACGTGATAAAATCGATGAGAGACGCGGGCATACAAACAACGATCCACTACCCTCCAGCGCACCTGTTTTCATTCTATCGAGAACACTTACCATCTAAGCAGCTTCCGAGAACGGAAGAATATGGCAGGCGAGAATTGACTCTGCCGCTCTTTCCCCGTCTCGATGCTGTGCATATAGAACGAATTACACATGCACTTGCGAAGTCAATTCGCTGCTAGGGAGTGCAGGCAAATGCCGGATTCGCAAGTTAAAAGCGGTTTTTCTATCTTACTGCGCCTAATCTCAGAGGTAACACGACGTATATTCGATGTCGTCTTCGCATCATTATCTCTCCTCGTTCTCTCCCCTGCCCTCTTGCTCATCGTTCTCGCCATTTGGCTTGAAAGTGGACGTCCAATCTTTTTCAAACAGGTACGCCTCGGAAGGTATGGACAGCCCTTTTACATGTACAAGTTTCGCAAGTTTCACAAGGACTGCGGCACAAGCGGGCCTCCTCTAACTCTACAAGAGGATCCGCGATTGACAGCTGTCGGAAAATTCTTGGCATCGTCAAAGTTGGATGAATTGCCGCAACTCTGGAATACACTCAGAGGCGACATGTCGGTGATTGGGCCTCGTCCGGAGTCTCTCGCTTTCGCAGACTGCTTCACCGGCAACTTCACGGAAGTGCTGAACCATAAGCCTGGCATTCTTGGGCCAAGTCAGGTGGCTTTCCGGAACGAATGCGCCCTCTATCCGCGAGACTCTGATCCGAGCGAGTTCTACCGCCTGGAGATTTTTCCGGCCAAAGCTCTCATCGATCTACAGTATTATTCCCGCCGAAGCCTTTTCCACGACCTTCTATGGCTTGCTTACGGGGTTCTTGCTGTTCTGAGGATTGGTCCAAGGCTACCGCGGGCACAAGTATCTAACGTGAATGGTGAGAGCCCGCACGTTCTGCTGCCCAGGCCGAAAGTTCCCATGGCAATCCATAGTGCGGCCACGACACGGGGTACTGAAGCGTGAGATACGAAGACACTAAGGTTCTCATTACCGGCGCTGATGGCTTCATCGGTTCACATTTGACCGAAGCACTTGTTGCTCGGTCAGCCCGCGTGACGGCCTTGAGCCTCTACAATTCATTCGACAGCTGCGGGTGGTTGGATGACATCCCAGACGAGGCTCGATCTCGATTGAGTCTGGTACGTGGCGATCTGCGTGATTCAGCCTTCGTGCGCCGTATTGTGCGCGATCATGAGATCGTCTTCCATCTTGGAGCTCTGATAGCTATTCCTCAATCTTATACGACCCCTCACTCATACGTTGAAACCAATGTTGTTGGAACACTCAACGTTCTTGAGGCAGCGCGAGAGTTTGGTGTCAGGCGCGTCATACATACATCGACCAGCGAGGTATATGGTACGGCCATCACAATGCCGATCAATGAATCGCATCCTCTGCAGGGTCAGTCGCCCTATTCGGCTTCAAAAATCGGGGCCGATATGATGGCGGAGGCGTTTGCTCGCTCCTTCGATTTACCCGTAGTCACTCTCAGACCGTTCAATACGTTTGGTCCTCGTCAAAGCGAGCGCGCCATCATCCCGACTATCATCCGTCAAGCCCTCGATCGAAACTGCTCGGACATACGGGTGGGTGATATATCTCCCGTTCGTGATCTAACCTTCGTTGAGGACACTGTTGCTGCATTTCTCGCTATCGGATCATCGTCTAACGTTGAATTCGGCAAAGCCTATAATGCAGGAAGCGGAAAGGCTGTTACAGTCTCCGACCTGATCAACATGATTTTGGAGGCGACCAATTGCAGCAAACCCATTGTTCAAGATCCTCAACGCCTTCGACCGACGAACTCTGAGGTGCGCGCTCTTCTCTCCGATAGCAGTCGCATTTCGCGAGAGACTGGCTGGCAGCCGAGCGTTGCTCTGTACGATGGCCTTGAACGAACGATCGATTGGTGGCGCGACCGCATAAATCGCGGCTTGGTACGTCGAGATGCAGCTTTCAGTACATAGAACGTAATTAGATCTGGATTGGCGTTCCGTCCTATCCGGCATTCCAAGGTCCGACACTGGACAATTGTCGTTCCTGGGATCACATCGGTCGTATGAGTAGTGCAGTTCCGCATGGTGATCGCTGCGGACGAGGATTGAGCAATTCACATGTGGCGCGGCAACTCTCATAATGCGGAACTATCACTTCCGGTCCAATCGGCTCTAGAAGAAAGCCCGTACGGCTCAAACGCTGCAAGCAGGACGCTGCGCGACGTTGTACTTCGATCGTCAACACGCTTCCGTGATATAAGAAATCATCCATTCATTCGCAGCGCAAGCGTGGCTATTGGAGGCGCCGCCGCAGCTCAGTTTATCACCATTGCCTTCTCGCCGCTTATCACTCGCTTGTACGGCCCTGAAGCGTTCGGCGCAGTGGGCGTCTTCACAGCAACTGTACTCATCATCGCTTCCTTTGCAGACCTCATGTATGGGTCTGCTATCGTGCTGCCCCCGTCGGAAGCGGAAGCTCGGTCTCTCCTCAAGCTTTCTGCCGTCGTTTGCACCGTCATATCTCTCATCTCTCTTCTCGGATTCGGGATCTTTCGTCACGAGATTGCGACGGCGATCGGATTCAGCGCCTCACCTGAACTGCTCTTTTTCGCGCCTCTCCTGATCCTGCTCTCCGGCCTCTGTCAGCCGCTTCATCACTGGCTTTACCGAGAGGGAAAGTTCAATGAAATCTCACGTATCAACATTGTAGAAGCGCTTGCGAACAATACGTCAAAGGTTGCGATCGGACTTGTCTCCGCGACTGCCCCGGTACTCCTGGTCCTAGGCGTCATGGCCAAGTTACTGCAAACCGTTTTGTTATGGTTAAGAGCCCGTCCCTCCCTGCTGCGACGGGAAACTGTGGCTCCTTCATCGGAAGAGGCTACAGCGTCTGTAACATTGCGATCAGTGGCTAATCGCTACCGGGATTTCCCGCTCTTTCGTGCTCCCCAGAAGTGGCTTAGAGATCTGTCCTACACCATTCCGTCGCTCATGTTCGCGTCCCTCGTCGGACCGGTTGCTGTCGGATTCTATCTTCTTTCTACACGTGTTATTCACCTTCCCAACACTGTGATAGCGGAAGCTGCGGGGCCCGTATTTCTCGCCCGCATTGCCAAGGCAAGTCATCAGTCACAAGGCCTACGCCCAATTCTCCTCAGAGGCAGCATAGCCCTTGCGGCAATAGGGATCTTTCCTTTTGGCGTAGTTGCCTTCACAGGCCCCTTGTTGTTCGGAGTTGTCTTCGGCGCTGACTGGGAGATCGCCGGCGAGTATGCTCGATGGCTATCGTTGTCTTCCTATCTCGCGTTTATAGCTGTGCCAACGCTGAGCGCTGTTCCCTTGATGGGGCTTCAAGGCCAACTTTTAGCCTATGAGATCGGTACAACTGCAGTAAAAGCAGGAGCATTGGCAGTTGGCGCGCTGTATCTCCATAGCGATGTCGCCGCGATCGCTTTGTTCTCGGTCACGGGCGCTTGCGCAACGCTGGCTCAGATCGTCCTGTGCCTCGCGTTATGCAACAGTCGCGTTCGAGGCAGGTAATATCAGGTTCTTCCTATGCAGGCATCAGGCATAGGATCACGCGACAGCAGTCTATATGGCGCAGAAGTTGGCTCCTCTTACATAGGAGCACCCCAATCGGGCCAAAGACAGTAGCGCTCAATTGAGGTTACAATCACATGGCACATTGCCCGATTGCATCGATCATTCTGGTGCGACTTATGCCGTCTTTTTTAGCTCTCACTATGGCAACGCGCATCCGAGCTACATCTGACTCAGGTGCGGCGGGACCGAACGTGACGCCTGCTTTAGAAAAGAGAACAGCCGATGAACTATATAGATGGACGCCTTATCGATAGCTACCCGGAAGAAAGGCAACCCGCCCTGTCGGATCGCCCTTTCGTTAGCGTCATAATGCCGGTCCGGAACGAGTCTCGTTTCATCGAGGAAAGCCTTGGCGCCGTACTTGCACAGGATTATCCTAACGATCGGCTGGAAGTACTGATCGCAGATGGAATGTCGACAGATGATACGCGAGAGATCATCTCTCTTGTAGCAGCGTCTTATCCTGCTATCCCGGTTAAGATTATCGACAATCCGGCCCGGATCGCGTCTACAGGCCTTAATGCCGCTCTCAAACAGGCCCGCGGCGACGTGATCGTTCGTGTTGATGGCCACACTTTCCTTGAACATGATCACGTCCATCAATGTGTTGCGGCGCTTCAAAGATCCGGTGCCGATCATGTCGGCGGTCGAATGGAGACTGTCAGTGAAGGACGGTTTGGCGAGGCGGTGTCTTTAGCCACCGGTACGAGTTTCGGTGTTGGACACGGTCGCTTTCACTACTCCGATCGCGAAGAATGGAGCGACACTGTTTCAATGGGCGCGTGGCCCCGGCAAGTATTTGAGCGCATCGGTCTCTTCGATGAAGAACAGGTTCGAAACCAGGATGACGAATTCAACTATCGTCTTCTCGAGAACGGGGGCAAGATCCTGTTGAGCCCGAACATCCGGTCAAGGTATTATAACCGTAGCACGCCGCGTTCGCTCTGGAGACAGTACTATCAGTATGGCTACTGGAAGATCAGAGTCATGCAGAAACATCCATTACAAATGCGCCCCCGGCAATTCGCGCCTCCCCTCTTTGCGGCAGCGCTCGTAGTAGGCGTTCTCCTGGCCCCTTTCTTCAATCTTGCGATTTGGGGCGCCGGGATAGTTATCGGCAGCTATGCATTGGCGAACATTGCCGCCTCGGCTCTAACGGCTCGCCGAGCGGGTTGGGAGCTCATGCCGCGCCTCTCGTTAGCCTTTGCTGCCCTTCATCTTTCGTATGGCTTCGGCTTCTTGGTAGGCTTGGTGCGGTTTTGGAACCGCTGGCATGATCGGGGAGAGTGGATTGTTCTCAGGCAGGATTAGTTATTTGTCGGGATACAGATTAGAATGTCTAAAAAGTAATGTTTGATATGATTCGGAATGCGTTGACAGGATCGGAGGGAACAGTCGTCATGCCGCGCGTGCTGACGTATCACGATGTGGTCGAGGCAGACTTCGATACGAGCGGTTTCCCGGGCGGTGGTCCTGCGCATTACAAACTTCCCAAGGACGAGTTTACCCGCCATCTCGGTGCTATCGCGGCCACCTCGGTATCTCCGATACTGTTGCCGGAGTTCCGCGCCTCGGACGCGAATGAAACCGAAGCCTTGCTGATCACGTTCGATGACGGTGGCGTAAGCGCAGCCGACGTGATTGCCGATGCTCTTGAGCAGCAAGGTTGGCGCGGTCATTTCTTTATCGTGACCGACTATATCGGCCGACACGGCTTCATGACCGCCGCACAGGTCCGCGATCTGGCCCACCGGGGGCATATCATCGGCACACATTCCTGCAGTCATCCCGCTCGAATGTCTGCATGTCCGCCACAGAAGCTCTTGGATGAATGGCAGCGAAGCCGGGAGATATTGTCGGATATCCTCGAGACGCCCGTGACAGCAGGATCGGTTCCGGGCGGATACTACTCACATAATGTCGCGGTTGCGGCCGCTGCGTCGGGATTGACAGACCTCTTCACATCCGAGCCGTCCACTCATGTCACGACAGTGAATGGGTTACACGTGTATGGCCGATTTTCGGTCCATCGGCACACCCCGATCTCAAGAGTAGCTGCGATCGCATCGGGACGCCGTTTCGCTTTATTACGAGAAGCTGTTGTTTGGAATCTAAAGAAGGTCCTCAAGGTCACCGGCGGAAGGACTTATTTAAAACTTCGCAAGTTAATTCTCAACAATCATCATCGATGTTTATAGCATAGACTCTGATCTCATCCGATTCATCACGAGTGATCAGGCTGTTCCTTCAACTGACGCTTTGCTAAATCCGGCCTCTCCCCAAGGATGCTCGAGATTAGGAATGCCAAAGCGCTTGCGGCTCCAACTCCCGATATGCTTGCAGTCGCATCGACAATACTTGCAAATCGTCCGGGCGAGATAAGCTGGCCCAGTTCAAGAAAACCTGCGTACACCATGAGCGATGCAGTAATAAGAACTCTCTTCCGAGGGTATCCGAGCATGAAGAACATGGCGGTACCGAAATAGGCAGCAAAATGCTCAAGCAGAGTAGGCGCCCCGGTTCTTACTTGAAGATCGCCAGGGATCAATGACAAGTAGGCAAGCAATATCGTGCAGAACCATGCGCACACACGCAGGCTGCGCTGTTTAAGATCAATCAGCACCGAAGACTCCTCTCGGCTGCCGGATAATATCACTTTCGGCAGTCGCTATTGTGGGGTTAACAACCGGGGGAATCCTGTCCCCCGATATCGCGCGTACGCCTTACCTGGCGGACAAGTGAACTTGCCAAAAAGCTGACCTCCAGTCAGGAGAATGGCTTCTGCACCGTGGCCGAATTCGATCAGTCTGTTGCCTTGAACACTTCCCGCGGCAGCATGACCTCTACGACGTCTCCAGGCATCAGCTCCGTATCAAACTCCGCATTGAAGCCATCCCAGGTATTTCCATTTTTCCTGAAAACCTCAAGGTTCGGTTTGTCGGCCGAGTTCTCCTGAAGACGAGATTTCATTGAGCCAACATACAGGAGCTTGTCTCCTGCGGCTTGAATTCTGGTCCGGATCTCCCCGAGCCTGTTCTCAGCCTCTTCCAGCTCGCGGACCAGCCGCAAACGACGCTGATCGTCGGCCCTCTGCAACTGTCGCTTCTGTTCCTCCTCGCCTCTCCTGGCAATGGTGAGGTTCGCCTCCGTTTGGAGCAGCCTTTCTGACACGAAGGTAAGTGCCCTCTGCTCCTCGGATATTCGCGCTATGGAGGTCAGACCCTTTTCTAAATTTGACTTCAGTCGTGCAACTTCAGCAGCTTGCTGCTGGTAGGTTTGCAACAGTTCTTCCCGCAGCCGTCCCAGAGTGGCAATCTGCGACTGAGTCTGCTCGATGGACCTTCCAAGAGATGCAACTTCCTTCTTGTAGTCATCCAGGGCAATATCGCGCTGTTCCATCTGAGCCCGCTGCGTTTTCGTAGGGTCCTGCCTTCCAGAACCGGCGTCGCTCTGCCCTTTGCTCGGCGTTCCATTCAGTTCTCCCGATATTCGGGAGACGATCGCCTGCTGCCGAAGATAATCCGACTGTAGAAGACGACCCTCCGCCTGCAGATCGACTTCCTGCAGCCTTGGATCTCCTCCGGACCGGAAGCGCATGACATCCAGCCCGCCCGCGAGGGCTATCGCCTGCCGGATCGTTATCCTGGTCCGGTATGGGAGCTCGCCAGGTTTTGCGACGTCTCCGTTCATATAGATGGGCCGGTGCTCCGCAATCGTGACGGTTATTTCCTCGGGATAGATGTAGACGGCCCGTTCGCTCCCATCGGGAGCCCTGCTGCGGACCGTCTTGTTGGTCAGCTCATTTCTCAACTTGCCCTGAAGATCACTCAGCGAGAAACCCGCAACGTTCATCAGCCCGACCAGAGGAACAGGTATTTGACCTTCCATGTTGACGGTCGCTCTCTGACGAAGTTCCGGCAAACCCACGACCGATATCTCAAGGACATCGCCGGGTGCCACGACATAGGACGCCCACGCATCAGACGCTTCAACGACCAAGAAAGCTGGAAAGATTGCAATCAATCGGGCAAACGACAGCAGGCTGGAGCGAACTGATGGAAAAAGAAGCGGCATTAGGTTGGCTCCGATAAATCTGTATTCACCACTCGGGTTCGGGGGGAGCCCTCGTCTCGTTGAGGATTACTCGGCCGGACCATCGGACAACATCGCCCCGCCCAAACACTGAATATCACAGCGTTATGTGTCACCATAGCTGTTCGGCGCCTTGGCAAATTGACAACTGCTTCGACACGCTCGGCACCGTTCCCGGGGCGGGAGAGCAAAGTGTATAGAAGATAAAACCCTCGGCCCATACTATACTGGCGCGGTAATACTAAGTTGATAAAGAGGCAAAGTTTCTTGAAGCCTAGAGCTAAATTCCGGTGCGACCCTCCGGACGGGTTGGAGTAAGTTCGATTGATCGGCCAAGATGTGCCCGACCTCGGATCCCCGGTGCTTTGTAGTCCAATACAAATTGCTTGACTCAGTTTCGATCGCGTTCGACCAATGTTACCTTGGCACGAGCATTGCGTATGATCTCCTTTCTATGTGCGGCAAGGCGCACGAAGGCAGATGGGAACAGGATCATAGCCCCTGAAGGACGGCAGATCGTGTTGAGACCAATAGGTTTGAACGCATGGAAACCCCAAGGGATCGGTCAAAGCTATGATGCGAATCGATAGACGACGACTTGGAGCGATCTTAACTTTCGCTACAGTGTTTGTCTGCCTTCTCGGCCTTATCCTCATCCGATATCAGTCGCGTGCTTTGGCAGCCATGGCGACGTCCAACCTCTCTTTTCCGTTTCTACAATGGACGGCTTCCATTCTCGAGCACGAACTCATTCAGTATCGAGGTAGAGTCTACCGAATTGCCGCCTCCAGCCCGCACAATTTCCGAATGCTGGACGATAACACCTTCCGCTTCGAAGTGCGCCAAGGCGATCGGTACAGGTCGCCTTCCTGGACGGATGCGGTTGGCGTCGAGCGCTCGGAGATGGGCGAGACGTCCAACCACGCCCTGTCGGGCAGCGGCAGCCACTTCCATGCCACCTACAAGATGATGATCGAGCCGGGCGCCAAGAACACCGCCCAGTGGCTCGTCACCGGCCAGCTCTTCACCGGCGGCACCCCGCCCTTCGAGATCAAGTTCATGGGCAACGACAAGATGGCCGTGGTGATCAAGAACGGCACCTCGGGCTCGCCCACCGAGAAGACCGTCTACCTCGACAGCTCCGACATCCAGCGCGGCAAGTGGTACGACATGGAGATCGACGTCCAGCTCGATGCCAACGGCAGCAACGGCCACGCCTATGTCTGGCGCGACGGCACCAAGATCGCCAACTACACCGGCAAGATCGGCTACACCAACGCCACCGAGTCGCATTGGGAGATGGGCGTCTACCGCAAGGCGCCGTCCGGCGGCGAGAGCTTCGCCGTCAACTACAAGGACCTCGACCTCACCTACGGAACCGCTGGCCACAGCGATAAAAGCCCCGTCAATCCTTCCGCTAGCAGTGAACAATCGTCCCGTTGAGACACTCTGGCCGTCCGTACCCTGCCGAACTCAAAGCGCGCCAAATGGCCAGCGAGCCGATTGACTGACAACCGCCCTTACTACCTCCGATGTCCCATTTTTCAGGGCCCGATCACGCCAAGGGGGAATTTTATTCTTAGAGCAGACCCGGCATACTTGGATGACTGGACGTTGCCTCACGAATTTTGACAGCAGAAGAAGGCCCAGGAACTTGGCCGGATTTGTCCAAGAACGTGTCAAAGCCTCCCCTGTGAGCAATCATTTGCAACTCAACAGCCGCTCCGTCAAAGAGGTCTCGACAACATGAAGCTTCTCTATGTGACAAGGGAGGCGCCTTATGGCGACAATGAGGGCTTTATCCTTCCTGAAATCGACAGTCATATACAGGCAGGATGGGATGTTTTTGTATGTCCGCTCGATGGCCACAGACTGGTACATCGCATTGAACAGACCGTTCTTGACCGCACGTTGAACAAACTCCTGATAAGTCCGAGCATATGCGCCGGCGCAGTTGCCCAGTTTGTCAAAACACCCCACCTGGCACTTGGCACTCTATGGAAAGTGCTGACGCGCAGCCGTATTAGGCTGCTGCCGCGCAACCTCGCAGTTTGGCCCAAAGGCCTGTGGCTGGGACGCCAGGTCCGACTTCTGGATATCCAGCACATTCATGTTCATTGGATAGCTGTTCCGGCAACAATGGGATTCATTGCCGCTTCTGTCGCCGAGGTGCCGTTCAGCATCACGGCGCATAGATATGACATTGCCCAGGGAAACATGATCCCGACTAAATTCGAAACAGCATCGTTTATTCGTGCGATCGATGAAGGCGGGGCAAGCGAACTGGCGGAGCAAGCCGAGCACAATGAGCATCGCCCCATCATCTTGCGAATGGGAGTGGACATCCCGGAACAGCCTGCACCGCTCCCGCCGGAAGGCGCATTCCGGGGTATCGTTGGCGCCCGTCTCGCCGAGAAGAAAGGCTACGGTTATCTTTTGGAAGCTGTAGCTCTTGCGAAACAAAGGGGTGTTGCAGTCCATATCGATGCATTTGGAGACGGACCGCTCGAGACTGAACTTCGACGCCAAGCCAATCAAAGCGGAATCGGCGATCTGATCACGTGGCACGGGTCAGTCGGACATGAGACCCTCCTGGAGAGAATTCGGTCAGGGAATTACCATTTCGGAGTTCTTCCGAGCGTCACGGCCAAAGACGGAGACAAGGAAGGCATTCCGGTATTCCTCATGGAGGCCATGGCGGCAGGCCTTCCTGTCGTCTCGACCCCGAACGGCGGCATCAGAGAGCTTGTCGTGCCTGGGACAGGACTCCTCGTGGATGAACGAAACAGCGAAGCCATCGCCTCGGCCATGATCCAGCTCGCGCAGAATCCATCTGAGCGGCAGGCCATGGGAGAGGCGGCTCGAAAGAGGATCATCACGGAATTTTCAATAGAAGCGCGCATGAACGAGTTGCGTTCGCTTATCTCTGAAGCGATTTCAGCTGGCGCCGGCTATCGAAAGCTAGCTCCGGAAGTTACCAGAAATGCCGAAGCATCAGTGGTTGATACCAAGTTTTGACGGCGACGCTCTCTCTGAGAAAGATCCGTCGCCCATCTGCTTGCGTACAGAGGTTGGCGAGTTCCCCGTCCAGCGCTGGAATGCATGAGCGAACGAACTCACTTCAGAATAGCCCAGCAGCCAAGCGATTTGCGAAATGGATAGACTGCTGTTCTGCAGGTATCGATTAGCCATGTCAGAACGAAGTTCTTCCAGGATTGTACTGAAAGTCTGACCTTCGTCGGCGAGCCGCCGAGACAACGTACGAACACTCATTCCTAGGTCGCTCGCAATATTGTTGATGGTCATTGTCCCCTGCGGCAACCGGGGAGTGATTGCATTTTCAACACGTGTGCGAAGTGACTGACGCCTGACTTGTCGCCCTGAAATTGCATCTTCGTAATAGTCGACAAGGAACTTATTCAGGTACGGATCAGCAAAAATGAGTGGAAGCCTCGCTTCCTGTGCTTCGAAGGAAATGCAGTCCTTAGCCGCTCCGAAATCCAAAGCGCATCCAAAGTAGCGCTCCATTTCAGCCACATCACCTTCGTGCTGGTGGAGGAAACCGACATATAAGGGAATGAGTTCGCGCCCCGTGAAGAGACGGCTCAAACGAAGACCGGCTGTCATCCAGAACTCTATTTGGTGACGATCCAGGAGTCTTCGGATACCGACATACTCGAATTCGATCGTAAAGGCACTTTGCCCCCGGTGAAGCTGAACTCCTTCATTGATGATGGAACAATACCGGGATGCACGATCGAATGCATCGCCAAGCGTCTCGGACGAAGCCATGACGTGGAAGATAGGCCCTGCCTCTCTCAGGTCGGAATCTCTGGCCAGGTGGAAGCCGAGCAGATCGTCTCCGAGAGTCTCCGCGGCAAGCTGCAGGAATTCGATCTGACTACGAACGGACACTCGGGCATCAGGTTCGCTCAGGATATTTTCCGCGATGCCGGATTTTCTGAACAGGGATATTACGTCGGTTCCTGCTTGGACGACGCGCTCGGCGGCAAGCCTCGTTAGCACTCCGGACGCGGTTGGGAGTTGAGCTATATCCTTTCGTGCCGCATGAATTATCGGACCCTCTGGCATTGGTCGGTCCTATAGCAGTAGGAAATATTCGCTCTTTTGATCGATACTGACAAGATAGTTCGTCGCACTACTGGACGGGAGCAACAAAACAATCAGGCCTACTACACTCTTTTTCTTGGTGTCAGTTGGGTGAACGAAGAGGCTCGATCAGGTGCGAATGCGGGAAAAACTTTTCGCTCGAGGAGCGATCAAGAGCCGGTTCGAGATGAATGCTTTTCTTCCGTTGCGGCATCGGTGAAGAAAAAGCCAATGGTGCGATGCTCCGCCTAGAACACGTGCAATAGGAATTGACGCCAGCCTCAAACTTCAATTCCGGGAGTTCCGCTCACAGGTGCAACGACTTGCCCGATCATGTTGCGCTGAAGACCGGGTGCTCTGACGATGCGAATGCCAGAAGAGATCCGCCTCATCTCGTATCCGTGGTCAAATGAGAGACGACGAACAGCCTCTCGCTCCCCGAATCTCGTAAGTCGACCTCAGGCGATTCTCTGCTCGCCGATTCAGGGCTGGCGGCTCGTATGCCTTACTGTCGGCGGCGGTCCTCCACATCATTCCCAAAGTGATGCCAAGCTTTGGACATAGTCTCGGTTCGATCCGGAAGACTGGCACGAATTGCCAAAGAACTGTCATCATATCACAAGACGGGCCAATCCCGCTCTGTGTATTCGGATTACATGCACTTGAACAATTATGAATAGTGCATACCCGCCTCATGTCTTCCTATGTCTTCCCAGACATTCCAGTAAATATCTCAGTCACCTGTAAAAAATACTGCCTGCATCACTGAGGCGGGCCAAATAATTATACATCAAAAAAACCTATCTATTCAGATAGGTAACGTAGGGGTTTAACCAATGTCTTATTCAGCCACATCGTGGAAGCCGGACATCTATGAGAGCGACGCGTTCTCTTTGGATGGATATAACTGGCGTGTCGCCGGCGACGAAGCCCATAGCTTCAAGTCCGACGGCAGCAATTACCGCTTCGAAGTGCGTCAGGGCGACCGTTTCAGCGCCTCCTATTGGACGGATGCGGTTGGTGTCGAGCGCTCGGAGATGGGCGAGACGTCCAACCACGCCCTGTCGGGCAGCGGCAGCCACTTCCATGCCACCTACAAGATGATGATCGAGCCGGGCGCCAAGAACACCGCCCAGTGGCTCGTCACCGGCCAGCTCTTCACCGGCGGCACCCCGCCCTTCGAGATCAAGTTCATGGGCAACGACAAGATGGCCGTGGTGATCAAGAACGGCACCTCGGGCTCGCCCACCGAGAAGACCGTCTACCTCGACAGCTCCGACATCCAGCGCGGCAAGTGGTACGACATGGAGATCGACGTCCAGCTCGATGCCAACGGCAGCAACGGCCACGCCTATGTCTGGCGCGACGGCACCAAGATCGCCAACTACACCGGCAAGATCGGCTACACCAATGCCACCGAGTCGCATTGGGAGATGGGCGTCTACCGCAAGGCGCCGTCCGGCGGCGAGAGCTTCGCCGTCAACTACAAGGACCTCGACCTCACCTACGGAACCGCTGGCCACAGCGACACCGCTCACTCGGGCTCGACGCCAACTCCTGCTCCGACGCCGACGCCGACGCCGACCCCTACGCCTACGCCTACGCCTACGCCCACGCCGACTCCGACGCCTGGGGCGATCAATGGCACCGACGCCGCGAACACGCTGAACGGCACCTCGGCCAGCGAGACGATCAACGGGTATGGCGGCAACGACACCCTGAACGGCAAGGGCGCCAACGACGTTCTGACCGGCGGCGCGGGCCATGACGTCTTCGTGTTCGACACCTCGCCGAAGAGCAACGTCGACAAGATCACCGACTTCCTCCCCGGCACGGACAAGATCCACGTGGAGAACGCGGTATTCGCCGGCGGCGACGTCAGCTGGGGCTCGCTCGCGTCATCCATGTTCAAGATTGGCGCAAAGGCGACCGACTCGTCCGACCGCTTCATCTACAACAAGGACACCGGAAGCCTGTACTTCGACAAGGAC
The DNA here is from genome assembly GCF_044784385.1 of Microvirga sp. RSM25. Classification (NCBI taxonomy): domain Bacteria; kingdom Pseudomonadati; phylum Pseudomonadota; class Alphaproteobacteria; order Hyphomicrobiales; family Methylobacteriaceae; genus Microvirga; species Microvirga sp. RSM25. The sequence goes on from NZ_CP173039.1 coordinate 2,090,949, forward strand.
GGGACTGGCTCCAAGGCTCAGGTCGAGTTCGCGAAGCTTGACACGAACCTCAAGCTGACGGCAGCCGACTTCTACATCCTCTAATCGTTCTAAGACGAAGCGGCCCTCGTGTTGACGAGGGCCGCTTTCTTATTCCGCTCATCGGCGGCGATCCAGGGAACAGCCGCGCCTTAAAGGCCAGGCCTCGCGGCGACATTCAGCGCGGTGGCAAGGTTCCCGCTTCTCGTGCGGTTGATATCGAGCACTGCATCACGGATCTTGCTGGGCCGTGCCCATGTCGAACGAGCGATCAACAACACTCCATCGACGTGCTGAGCAATGATAAGCGCATCGGCGGCGGTTTCGATCGACGGAGCGTCGATAATGACCAAGTCAAACCTTTCCTCGAGTTCCTTGATGACCCGACCCAACTGAGGCGACTGCAGGGGTTGGTCAGGACTGGAGTCCCCGAGTCCTCCACTCGGGATGAGGAAGCATGAGGACTGAGAATCCATCTGAACCACAGACATCGTCACAACCGGTGTCGGCGAGAGCAGCATCTCGCTTATACCCTCATCGTTGTTGATCCCCATCTTGGAATGCAGGCTCGGGTTGCGGAGATCGCAGTCCAGAAGAACAACTTTGAGCCCTGCTCGCGCAGCGTCCCTCGCCAGCGACAGGGCAATGGTCGTCCGCCCCTCGCGCCGTTGTGTTGACGTCACAAGCAGCGACTTGAACCCCGCCCCTCGATTGAAGGTCAGCTGCAGGGATATGCGCAGCCGCCGGATCGCTTCGGAATAGTCCGACAGGGGACGCGCGTAGATCAAATTCTCGGGCTGCAGCCCTTTCGTCTTCGCCCGTCTCGAGTCTGGGATAGCTCCGACGTTTGGAGCGCGAGAGACGGCCTCCAATTCATCGACAAACTTGATGTTTTCCGGGTAGTTGTCGCGCGCATACCCAACTCCGACCGCAAGAGCGATGGCTGCGAGGCTTCCGATGACAACCAGCAGGGACCGTGGAGGAAAGCTCCTGTTCGGTGGAATTCCGGCCTCAGCCACGACATACACGCTCGGAGCGACCGTATTGCGTTGCTGCGCTGCCGCTTTCAATCGACCGAGATATTCCTGATAGAGCTGCCGCGTCGTTGCGGCCTCCTGTTGAAGCCGGAAGAGCTGAACGGAGTTGTCGGTTGAGAGATCGGACTCTTGCACGACCTGCTTCAGCTCTTGTCGGAGGGTGGAGACCTGGCTGCCACTTGCCTCCGATTGCCGCCGAAGGTTTTCGACGTGCTTGCTGCTGATGGATCGCAGCTGGGAGTTGGTCAAGTCGATACGCTGCCGCAATCCCGATAGATCCGCTTCATCTTCGCTAGGACGTTGGACCCGCTGCTCGAGCGAGCGACGCTGCTCATCCAGAAGCACGATATCAGGAGCCTCAAGCAGCTTTCCCAGAGCTGCATAGTTTCCAGATGCAAGGAGACTATCAGCGTCTCTAAGTTTTGCCGCCTGAGAGCCGGCCTCGCGAATAGCAGCCGCAATGTTGGCCTGAAGCCGGTCAATGCCACGACGAGGGGCATCATCGCTGGATTGCGATCCTTGCATAAGTGCGAAGGCTTTGATCTGAGATTCCGAGCGGCGCAATTCCTCGCCGAGATCGGCAACGCGCCGCGAAAGCGCAGTTTCCGCATGCCCTGCTGCACCGAGCTTGGCATTGATCTGCTCACTGATATAGGTGTTGGCATAGGCATTCGCCAGCCGAGCGGCGTCCTTGGGATCATTGATAGTGATATCCAACGCGACCACGCTCGTCAGCCCGCGCCTGCGAACGTTTGTAATCTTCTGCAAGGCCACGGCCGCACGGGTAACCGCCGGATCGTCGTCGGCAGAAGTATCCTTTGTCTGCGTGGAACCCGGTGTGGTTGCTTCAGTCTGCTTGACGGACGGATCGCCTGGCGCTGGCATGAACTTTTTCAAATAATCCGAGATCCCGCCTGTCGGCGACGGCGAGGAGGACGGCTTTTCTACAAACCTCGAATCCTCGGTTAGATTAAGCCGCCTTACCACCTGCTGTGCGACTTTCATCGACTGCATGACTTCGACTTCGCCATCGACGTTCAGTGTGTATCCGGAAACACTAGGCCCTGGGGTACGCTCATCGCTCCCATCAACAGCCAGAAGCGCTGTTGCCGTGAACTGCGGCGGGAGCATCAGGACGATACCGACGGTCAGAACAGATAAAAGAACGCTCAGTATGGCGACGAGCCAAATCTGGCGACGAACAGCACCAAGCACCTTACGGATGATTTCAAGATTGCCTTTGGGCTTTTGCCGCTCGGCGGAACTATGCTCTCCGTGAGATTGAATCTCCTGAGCGCCATTTCCAGCACCTTCAGGCTCCAATTTCTCCACTGTCGGCTGAAATGTCTTGAATGCAGTCTGACGCGCTCCCCCGACCACGAACGGCGTCTGATAGGATTGCCCGTCCGTGCCGGCCGCATGCCCTGGAGGGGACGTCGTTGCGCCAAGATCAGGAATGACATTAGTCTCTTGATATTTCATGCCTGTCGGCCTGCCTGATCATGATGAGATTTGAGCGGATCGATGCCTTTAGTTGCTCGGGACCTTTGCCGAAATGCACGGCGATACCTCGCGATCCAAAGCCATGAAGTATTCGTCCAGCAGAGTGGCATCGAGAACGGTTCTCCCGTTCGAAAGCAAGTCGGCCTACATTGCCCCATCGCTGGGACCAATGCCATAATCAGGTTTGCACAACTCGGAGCTACAACGATAGTTAGGTAACGACTGTCCTGGAGTACCCCGAAATATCCGACAACTTATTCCAGACCCGGACAGCTCTTTGTAATCCGCAGATTGGATAGCTTCTGCGGAATTTTCGGCATTGCGTGACCCGGATGCGAGCAAATGTCCCATCGACCGTTTCGGAATGAGGACCGGCTTTCCAGCGCAGCAGCCAGACGATCGACGAAGCGCATTGACGCGGGCGGATTCAGGACGAGCTTCAGCTCCCCTTCAATACCAGTGCCAAAGTTGTCGTATTGCTTCCCCGCTGTGTCTGCCACGGCAATGCGCCCAGAGGCAGAACCTGTATAGCTGGCTTCTCTTTCCGAACTCTCGCGAGAGCACGGAATGGGGCCGCCTATGGCAGAGCCATTTGATCGGACGGGTTTTCCGTCAGGATAGAAATCGTGGAGGAGAATGGTGCCGTCTCTTTGGAGAAGCGGCAGCGCTAGGCTAAGCTCCTCATAGACGGCCCATGCATCATGATCGCCATCCAGGAAGATCAGATCGTAACGCTCCTGCGCCGCCTTCATATAATCCTGGCTCGACCCTCGACGAAACTCGATCTGCTCGGCGAAGCCGAGATCTTTCGCGCATCCTGTGGGACCTGTGGGAAGGCCCACTCGTTGCCAAGCCCCTTGCTTAGGATCATTGACGTCAAAAATGTCTATGGTTGTCAGCTTTCCACCCTGCTGCAGCCGCTTCAGCGCAGCCGCAATGTAAATCGCGGATGTTCCAATATGGGTTCCGATCTCGAGCACCCTTTGGGGACGTAAAGACATTACGAGGGAATAAATGGCGCGTCGGTCACCGGGATTGACGCCCATGTTGAGTTCCCCCTCTCGGTAGAGAGTGGAAATGGCCCTGTGATCTTCGTCCCAGGCCTTGGCGATTTCGGGGTCCGAGAAGCCGCGGGAGAGATCGACGGATGAAAACGATCGCAAGTTCCTCGCATCAAAAGTCCTTACGGGCACTTTCTGCAGACGGATCTTCCCTCTGAGTTCAAAGTACTGGTTCGTGATCGATTTCGGCAGAACCGCCTTGACTGTTTGCTTCAACATTATCTGCGTCCCCGAATTGACAGCTTTTAAATAAGATTTCATCAGCGTCAGGAGATCTCGGCTGAGGCAGGACTTAAGCGCTGCATTTTTTGAGCCTGGAGACCCGACGCTCTCTCGTTGCGTGGGTGTGTCGGAGAAGTGGAGCGGGTGGGACGGTGCTGCCCCGCCGCCGAGCGAGGTGGCTCCTCGTCGTCGCCTGCTTCACCCGCAATAGAGGCAGTTTAGTCGCGCGCCGCTATGGCGCTAGAGTGCTTTCAGGGGTAGCTCCATCGGAAGGGACGCGTTTCGCGCGCCCCATATCCGGTCCAATGCCACAGCTCACCTGATGTTCATGAAGGACATCGCCTCAGGGCTCTCTGCTTGGTCGATACCACGCTGCCGCCCTCTCCTGCACCGACCCCGCACCGACAAGGCCTAGCTCCAGCTCGTTACGGACAAGGTTGTTCAGGAGATCGCCGCGCACGAACGGAGAGACCTTACTCAAGGTAACCGAAACCTGCGTCAACGCCGGATGTTGTAAAGGCGGACCCGGTGTTGTAAAGGCACACTCGCGTCTTAAGTCGCGCGTTCCTCTTAATCTTGGAGCGCCTGCGCGAGGCGCTGGATCGATCCAGGCGACACATCCAGCAGGTCTGAGCGCGATGCCGCCGGATGTGCCAAGTGTTCCTGCCCTCGATCGACAGGTTTCCCGGCCAGAATTCGCATTGATGCGGCCTTAGGCGGGCGCCTCACGGATGTCAGTTTCGATTAGATAAGTGGATGTGGCGATGAATGCTCCCGCGCCGAAAGTCTCGTTCGTATCCCTGGGCTGCCCGAAGGCCCTGGTCGATTCCGAGCGTATCATCACCCAACTTCGCGCCCAAGGTTACCAGCTGACCAAGGAGCATGACGGGGCCGACGTGGTGATCGTCAACACCTGCGGCTTCCTCGACAGCGCCAAGGCCGAGTCCCTTGAGGCCATCGGCGAGGCCATGGCCGAGAACGGCAAGGTCATCGTCACCGGCTGCATGGGCGCCGAGCCCGAGCAGATCCGCGACCAGTTCCCGAACGTTCTGGCGATCACCGGCCCGCAGGCCTACGAATCCGTGGTCTCGGCCGTGCATCAGGCCGTGCCGCCGGCCCATGACCCCTTCGTGGACCTCGTGCCGCCTCAGGGCGTGAAGCTGACGCCGCGCCACTACGCTTACCTGAAGATTTCCGAGGGCTGCAACAACCGCTGCTCCTTCTGCATCATCCCGAAGCTGCGCGGCGATCTCGTCAGCCGTCCCATCGCCGACGTGCTGCGCGAGGCCGAGAAGCTCGCCAAGGCCGGGGTCAAGGAACTCCTGGTGATCTCGCAGGACACCAGCGCCTACGGCCTCGACATCAAGTACCAGCCGAGCCTCTGGAAGGACCGGGAGGTCCGCACCCGCTTCTTCGAGCTCGCCAAGGAGCTGGGCGATCTCGGCATGTGGGTGCGCATGCACTACGTCTACCCCTACCCGCACGTGGACGAGGTCATCCCTCTGATGGCCGAGGGCAAGATCCTTCCCTATCTCGACATTCCCTTCCAGCACGCCTCGCCGCGCGTGCTGAAATCCATGCGCCGCCCGGGCAACCAGGAAAAGACCCTGGAGCGCATCCGCAAGTGGCGCGAGATCTGCCCGGACCTCGCCATCCGCTCGACCTTCATCGTCGGCTTCCCCGGCGAGACGGAGGAGGACGTGGACTTCCTCATGCAGTGGCTGAAGGACGCCAAGATCGATCGCGCCGGCTGCTTCCAGTACGAGCCGGTGCAGGGCGCGCCTGCCAACGACATCGCCGGCGCCGTTACGCCGGAGGAGAAGGAAGAGCGCTGGCACCGCTTCATGCAGACCCAGCAGAAGGTCAGCGCCAGGATCCTCAAGAGCAAAGTCGGCAAGACCCTGCCGGTCATCATCGACGAGCAGGGCGCGACGGTCGCGACCGGCCGCACCAAGTACGACGCCCCCGAAATCGACGGCGTCGTCTATGTGGCCTCGCGCCAGGCGCTCAAGTCCGGCGAGATCGTGAACGTGAAGATCGAGGCTTCAGACGAGTACGACCTGCACGGGACGGTGGTTTAAGCAACCCGCAGGCCCTTTGAGACGCCCTCCCCGTCATCACCGGGCTTGTCCCGGTGATCCCGATGGCGTAAGGCGCTGCGCTCTTCCGATCGGGATGGCCAGCCTCGTGCCGGCCATGACGGCAGTGGGAGCGCTCAGGCGTCTGTGATCTGCGCACTCCTGATCACCCGAACGCCCGCGCCTTCCAGCTCCCGCCGCGCCTTCCCGAGCGACCCGTTCGTATCGATGGCCCTCGCGGCATCCTCGATCAGGTAAGTCTCGAATCCGGCTTCGGCCGCATCGAGCGCGGTCCAGGCGACGCAGAAATCCAGCGCGAGCCCGGCGCAGAAGACGCGGCGGAATCCGCGCTCCTTCAGATAGCCCTCAAGCCCCGTCGAGGTCCGCCGGTCCGCTTCCTTGAAGCCGGAATAGCTGTCGATCCCCGCATTGTAGCCTTTGCGGATGACGAGCTGCGCGTGCGGGATATCGATGTCACGCGAGATCTCGGCGCCTGAGGTTCCCTGCACGCAATGATCCGGCCAGAGCACCTGCGGACCGTAATGCAGGTCGGTCATCTCGAAAGGCTGCTTGGCGGGGTGACTTGAGGCGAAGGAGGCGTGCCCTTCCGGATGCCAGTCCTGCGTCAGCACCACATGGCGGAAGCGTTTGGCGAGCCGGTTGATCGGCGCGATCACCGCATCGCCATCGGGCACGGCCAGCGCGCCGCCCGGCAGGAAGTCGACCTGAACGTCCACGACGATGAGAACGTCGTTCTCACCCGGCTTGATGATCGCCCGCTCGGGCATTCCTGATCCTCTGAAATTCCAACGATGAATATAGAGATCGCAAAGCAAAGGGCAGCCGGTCGCCCGACTGCCCTCGTTTCAGTTCAAGCATATGAGAGCTTATTGCGGGATCTTGTCGTCGATGCCCTTCACGTAGAAGTTCATGCCGAGGACCTGCTCGTCGGAGAGCGCGCCGTTGCCCTTGCACTCGATCTCCTTGCCGTCTTGGCCGATGACCGGGCACTTGAACGGGTTGAGCTGGCCGGACTTGATGGCGGCTTCGGTGTCCTGAGCCATCTTCTTCACGTCGTCGGGCATGTTCTTGTAGGGCGACATCACGACCATGTGGGCGTTGATCCCGCCCCAGGTGTCTTCCGACTTCCAGGTGCCGTCGAGAACCGCCTTGGTGCGGGCGACGTAGTAGTCGGACCAGTTGTCGGTGATGGCGGTCAGCTGGGCCTTCGGGGCGAAGCGCTCCATGTCGGAGGCCTGGCCGAAGCCGAAACGGCCGCGCGCCTCGGCGGCCTGGATCGGCGCCGGGCTGTCGGTGTGCTGGGCCAGGATGTCCACGCCCTGGTCGAGCAGCGCCTTGGCGGCATCGCCTTCCTTTGCGGGATCGTACCAGGAGTTCGCCCAGACGACCTTGATCTTGACGTTCGGGTTCACCGACTGCGCACCCAGGAAGTAGGCGTTGATGCCGGAGATCACTTCCGGGATCGGGAAAGCGCCCACATAGCCGATGACATTGGACTTCGTCATCTTGCCGGCGATCACGCCGGTGACGTAGCGGCCCTCATGGAACTTCGCCGCGTAGGTCGAGAGGTTCGGGGAGCGCTTGAAGCCGGTGGCGTGCTCGAACTTGATGTTCGGGTACTTCTTGGCGACCTTCACGGTCGGCTCCATGAAGCCGAAGGAGGTCGTGAAGATCAGGTCGTGGCCGGTGCGGGCGAGCTGCTCGATGGCGCGCTCGGAATCGGCCTCCGGCACGCTCTCCACGAAGGTGGTCGTCACCTTGCCCGGAAAGGCCTTCTCGATGGCCTGACGGCCCTGATCGTGCTGATAGCTCCAGCCGAAGTCACCAACGGGACCTACATAGATGAAGCCGACCTTGATCTTGTCCTTCGCCTGCGCGAATGCGCCGGTCGCGGACAGAGCCAGGACCGCTGCCCCCGCAACAGCTCCGAAGAGTTTCCCTGAAAACATGCTCGTTCCCTCGAGTTTGGATTTCCAACATTCCGTCGCAGGTCTGAAGGCTTCTGGCAAGAATTCCTCTGCCTACACTTTGGTCAGATTAACACCAGTTTGCTCACCGGTCAGGCACGAACGGCACCCCTAAGGAACCGGGCGCTCCGATGGCCCTGCCACGGCGCAGGGACAGGAGCAGCAGGGCGATGATCGTTGCAAGATACGGCACCGCCGACAGGACCTGGGGCGGCACTCCGAACTGAGCGGCCTGGGCGTGGAGCTGCAGCACGGTCGCCGCCCCGAAGATATAGGCGCCAATCAGCAGCCAACCCGGCCGCCAGGCCGCGAAGACGACGAGCGCCAGGGCGATCCAGCCGCGCCCGGCCGTCATGCCGGGCGACCAGAACCGGGTATAGACGAGGGCGAGATAGGCCCCCGCCAGACCCGAGCAGGCGCCGCCGAAAAGGATGGCCCAGAGGCGCACGCGCCAGACCGGCAGGCCCAGGGCATTGGCCGAGGTGTGGTTCTCGCCGATCGAGCGGAGGGTCAGGCCGGAGCGGCTCCGGGTGAGATAGAGCGCAACCACAATGGTGAGCGCGATGGACGCGTAGACGAAGAGGTCCTGCTCAAAAAACAGGCGGCCGATCACCGGGATGTCGCTCAGGACCGGGATGTCGAGCGGGGCGACGGGATCGCGCCTCGCGCCGACGAAGGGGGCGCCGATCAGACCGGACAGGCCGAGGCCGAAGATCGTCACCGCCAGGCCCGATCCGACCTGGTTCGCGGCAAAGCCCAGCACCACGAGGGCGAACAGGGCCGCCATCAGGATCCCGGCGAGCATTCCGGCGGCGACGCCGAGCAGAGTCGAGTCGAAGGTGACGGCGGCGGCGAAGCTGCAGGCCGCCCCCATCGCCATCATGCCCTCGACACCGAGGTTGAGCACGCCGGAACGCTCCGTCACCAGTTCGCCCAAGGCCGCGATCAGCAGCGGCGTGGACGCCGTCACGATGGTGAGCAGGATGGCCTCGAAAGTAGTCATTTGCCCCCTCCCCGTGTGACGAAACGAATGCGGTAGCTCACCAGCGCATCGGCCGCCAGCACGCAGAGCAGCAGGATGCCCTGGAAGGCCTGCGTGAGATCGAGCGGCAGCTTCAGCATGATCTGCGCACTCTCGCCGCCGATGAAGGTCAGCGCGACGACGAGGGCTGCGACCAGGATGCCGATGGGGTTGAGGCGACCTAAAAAGGCAACCGTGATGGCGGTAAAGCCGTAGCCGGGCGAGATCGAGGGCTGGAGCTGGCCGATCTGGCCCGTGACTTCGGAGATGCCGGCAAGGCCGGCCAGGCCGCCCGAGATGGCAAAGACCGCCATCGTGGTCGCCTTCGAACTGAAGCCCGCAAACCGCGCCGCGCGGGGTGCGTCGCCGGTCAGCTTCAGCCGGTATCCGAACAGCGTCCGCCCGAGGATCACGGCCGTGAGCAGGACCGCAACAGCCGCAAACACGGCTCCGTAGTGGACGCGCCCGCCCTCGAGGATGGGATGAAGCGTCGCCGACGGGTCGAAGGTCACCGATTGCGGGAAGTTGAAGCCCTTCGGATCGCGCCAGGGGCCGCGGACCAGATAGTCGAGAATGAGCTGAGCCACATAGACCAGCATGAGGCTGGTCAGGATCTCGTTGACGCCGAACCGGGTCTTCAGGAAGGCAGGGATCAGCCCGTAGAGCGCGCCGCCGATGATCCCGAGCAGCAGCATGAGCGGCAGCACCCAGAAACCGGCCTCCGTGCCGTGGGTCTTGAGCGCAAGCCAGCTGCCGAGCACGGCGCCGATCACGTATTGGCCTTCCGCGCCAATGTTCCAGAGATTGGCGCGAAAGCAATAGGACAGGCCGATGGCGATGAGCGCCAGCGGCGTCGCCTTGACGAGAAGCTCCTGCAGCGCCCAGGGGTCGCTCAAGGGCTGGAGCACATAGACGTCGAAGGCCGCGATGGGCGAGCGCCCCATCAGCCAGATGACGAAGCCCGCGATGAGGAAGGCGGTGACGAAGGCGGCGACCGGAGCCAGCGCCCGCATGACCGGCGAAACGCTCGCACGAGGCGTCAGCTCAAAGCGCATGAGCGCCCCCTGGGGCTTGTGCAACGCCGAGCATTTCGAGGCCGACGGCTTCCTTGGTCCATTCGCCGACCGGCTTCAGCGGGCTCAAATGCCCCTGATGGATGACGGCCATCCGGTCCGCCACCTCGAACAACTCATCGAGATCCTGGCTGACGACGACGACGGCGCTGCCCGCCCGGGCGAGGTCGACCAGAGCCTGGCGGATCAGGCGCGCCGCGCCCGCATCGACACCCCAGGTCGGCTGGTCGACGATGATCAGCTTGGGCTTGCGGATGATCTCGCGGCCGATGACGAATTTTTGCAGGTTGCCGCCGGAGAGCTTGCGGGCCTGCGGATCGCCCTCGGGCGTGCGCACGTCGAAGCTCTGGACGATGGAGCGGGCGAGCCGCTTGGCGGCGTTGACCAGGATGAAGCCCGAACGGCTCACTTCCGCTGCTGCGTGGGAGATCAGGGTGTTCTCGCTCAGGCGATGACTCGGCGCTGCCGCGTGGCCCAGGCGCTCCTCCGGCACGAAGGCGGCGCCCAGGCGGCGCCTCGCGTCGATGCCGATCGTGCCCGACGGCTTCCCGGCGATGACGACGGCATCCGTCCGGTCCGCCAGCCGCTCGCCCGACAGGGCTGCGAACAATTCGCTCTGCCCGTTGCCCGCAACACCAGCGATGCCGACGACCTCGCCGGCGCGGGCCACGAGATCGATCTCGCGCAGAGCCTGCCCGTGCAGTCCGGCCGCCGGCATGGACAGGCGCGAGACCTTGAGCATCTCGCCTTGGACGTGATGCGGCGCATCGGTGCGAACCTCGCCAATCTCGTTGCCGACCATGAGGGCTGCAATTTCCCTGGCGCTCTTCGCGCGCGGATCAATGGTGGCGACGACGCGCCCGGCCCGCAGAATCGTGGCCCGGCGGCAGAGGCGGCGCACCTCCTCGAGCTTGTGGGAGATGTACAGGATGGAGCAGCCCTCGGCCGAGAGCCGGTCCAGGGTGGTGAAGAGATGTTCGGCTTCCTGCGGCGTGAGGACCGAAGTCGGCTCGTCCAGGATCAGCAGCCTCGGATTCTGAAGCAGGCAGCGGACGATCTCGATGCGCTGGCGCTCGCCGGCGGACAGGGTCCAGACCGCCCGGTCGGCATCCAGCGCCAGACCATAGGTCCGGCTGATCTCGCCAAGCTTGCTGCGAACGGTGGATAGGCTCCAGTCGCCGGACAGCGCCACGGCGATGTTCTCCGCGACCGTCAACTCGTCGAACAGCGAGAAGTGCTGGAACACCATGCCGAGGCCGAGATTGCGCGCCTCAACCGGAGAGCCGATCGAAACGGGCCGGCCCTCCCACCGGATTTCGCCGGCGCTCGGTTCGATGACGCCGTAGAGGATCTTGACCAGCGTCGACTTGCCCGCACCGTTCTCGCCCAGCAGGGCGTGGATCTCGCCCGGCTCGATGGCCAGATCGATTCCGTCATTGGCGAGAAGGTCGCCGTAGCGCTTGCTGATCCCTTGAAGTTCGACGAGGGGTGGCCCCGATGATGATACGTCTGCCTTCACACAAGCGACTCTGACTTAAGGGTTGCAGCCGGGTAGGAATTTGCACATGGATGGCCGCCCGCGCGGCTCTTGGCAAGGGCCGCGCGGGTGTGCGCTTCCGTTGTGGAACGATCATAGGGAAGCGGCGCGCCGGTCGGCAATGCCGAATCCGTGGTTTATTGTGAGTCCGCGAACCGTCCACAACCTAGAGCATTCTTCGGCTAAGCGGATGCGGTTCGCCATTGAAAATGTGGCACAACAAAAGAGAGATGCTTCCGCGCAGGTGGAAACAGATCTCGTGGTGAGAGAGCCCCGTGACCGAGAACACCTATGACATCGCCGTCGTCGGCGCCGGAGCCGTGGGCCTGAGCGCCGCGCTGGCCTTTGCTCGCGACGGCTACAGGACCGTTCTCATCGGTGGCCTGGACGTGCGCCGCGACGGACGAACCGTCGCCCTGCTCAACGGTTCGGTCCGGTTTCTGGAGGCGCTGGGCGTCTGGCCCGCGATCGCTTCCGTTTCCGCGCCGCTCGAAACCATGCGCATCATCGATGACACGGGCAGCCTGTTCCGTCCGCCGCCGGCCGCCTTCCGGGCCGGCGAGATCGGCCTCGACGCCTTCGGCTGGAACATCGAGAACGTGGCTCTCGTCGAGAAGCTCGCCGAGGCAGCCCGTACGTCCGAAAGCCTGACTCTCGTGCCGGATTTCGCGACCGGCTTCGCAACGGACGATGCGGGAGCCTCCATCATGCTGGCCGACGGCACCGCCATCCGGGCCGGTCTCGTGATCGCGGCGGATGGGCGGAATTCCAAGCTGCGCCAGATCGCCGGGATCGGCACCCAAACCTGGTCCTATCCGCAATCGGCCGTAACGGTGATCCTGGCCCATGACCGGGGGCACCGGGAAACCTCGACCGAGTTCCACACCCGCCACGGACCCTTCACCCTGGTGCCCCTGCCCGGCCGCCGCTCGAGTCTCGTCTGGGTCACGGGCAAGGACGACGCGGAGCGCCTGTCGACCCTCGACGACGCGGCCCTGGCTCTTGCCATCGAGCGGCAGGCGCAGTCGCATCTCGGCGCCATGCGCATCGACGGTCCGCGCGGGCTGGTGCCCATGAGCGGCCTGTCGGTCAATCGCTACTGGTCGCGAAACCTCGCGCTCGTCGGAGAAGCGGCACACGTTTTCCCGCCCATTGGAGCCCAAGGCCTCAATCTCGGCTTTCGCGATGTCGCCTACTTGAGAGACGCCGTCGTCGATGGAGGTGACGAGGGTCATCCCCCGGTTCTGACGAGACCCTGACCCGCTATCAGCGCGGCCGGGATCTCGATGTCCGCCTGCGCACGGCGGCGGTCGACGGTCTCAACCGGACGCTTCTCACCGGCATGATCCCGACCGACTTCCTGCGCGGCGCCGGCCTCCTGGCCTTGAGCAACATCGGCCCTCTGCGCCGGATCGTCATGCGCGAAAGCGTGCTCCCCCGCGTCGGCGTGCCCCGACTGATGCAGGGCGTGTCATCGGTCTAGGATTCCCCTTGTGAGCCATGCGGCCGCTGTCTAGACATCTCGCCGACTGCCACCTCGATGACTTTGCGCCAATTGTTGAAGGGCTTCAAAGTCACCACGGATCAGGGCCTCCTTCTTGGCTCGTGACCAGCCTTTGATCTGCCGCTCATATGCAATCGCATCGGTAATTTGATTGAAATGGGCGGAGTATACGAGCGCAACGGGCCGACGGTTGGCTGTGTACCCTCCAAAAGTCCCTTGATCGTGTTGGCTGATACGCGTCTCCAAGTCATCAGAACGGCTCGTTCCGACGTAGTAACTGCCGTCCGCACAACGAAGAATGTAAAACCAACAGCCGGCCATGATCGATGTGCCTCCAAGCTCTCACCGATGATGTCCATTATTATATTGAAATAACGTTGTTCAAAAACCTCTGCCTCGCAGACGCTCCCGATAGCCTCATCCTGAGGAGCGAAGCGTCTCGAAGGACGAGGCGTCTCCAGAGTGCAATGGATCCTCCTTCGAGACGCAGCCTAAGGGCTGCTCCTCAGGATGAGGGTGAACGGGTAGATGTTGCTCTCAACGGCGTCGGCTTGAACCCTCACGGAAACAGATCGTAGGGCAACGCCCCGGTTTTCGTGGTGAGATAGAGAACGCCCGTCAGCGTGAACATCGACACCAGCGTGCCGACGAGGACGCAGGCCGAGGCGCGCTCCACGCCCACATTGTACTGGGTCGAGATGACGAAGATGTTCAGGGCGGGCGGCAGCGCCGCCATGATCATGGCCGCGTAGGTCCAGGACGGGCCGAAATCGCCGATGGCGGAGAGCACCACCCAGACCAGAAGCGGGTGCAGGATCAGCTTGATGAACACCAGCGCTGGCACCTCGCCGGGCATCTTGCGCAGGGGTCTCAAGGCCACGGTCACGCCGAGGATGAACAGGGCGCAGGGCGCGGCGGCCCCAGAGAGCCAGGTGACCATCTGATCGGCGGGCCCCGGCAGCTGCAGATGCAGGTAGCTCGCGGTGATGCCGATGGCCGTGGCGACGTTGAAGGGGTGGGTCACCACGCGCCAGACGATCCGGCGGATCGTCGCCGGCAGGCTGAGCCTGTCCAGACCCGCCATCGACATCAGCAGCGGGACCACGGAGAACAGGAACAGGTTGTCGAAGACGAAGATCAGGACGACCGGGGCGCTGGCCGAAGCGCCAATCGCCGCGAGGATGAGCGGCGGTCCCATGTAGCCGATATTCGAATAGGACCCGGCAACGCCCTGCATGACCGATTGCGGGAGGTCCCTGGTGTAGCGCCAGCCCGTCGCGAACGAGAGAACGAAGGCGCAGAAGGTCGAGAAGGTGGTGGCGGCGATGAACGGCCAGTTCGCCAGTTCATCCAGAGGCTTGTCGGCGATGAGCCTGTAGAACAGGCAGGGCAGCGCCACGTAGATCAGGAAGAACTGCATCCAGGCGAGCCCGGCCTCAGGCTGCTTCACCACCTTGCCGCAGAAGAAGCCGAGCCCGATGAGGCCGAAGAAGGGGGCAAGGAGGTTGAACAGCCCGATCAGGTCGGACATCGGCGGCTCCGAATGGAAGGCAGGTGACAGCGATGGCAGGCCTGAGGTGAGAGCTTCTTCTGGCAAGGTTCCAACCTTGCGACAATCCCACCTTTCGGAAGGCCCGCAGTCCTGGAATGCAGGGCTCCGCCCTCCAAGGGCTGCGCTCTCTCGATTGTGACGAGCCGCCGATTTGGAGAATCCGGCCAGGATCTCTATATGAAGATCAAGGAGTTAAGACCATGAAAGCGAGTTCAGCAAAATTCGCGCTCGGCCAAGTGGTTCGGCACCGGGTCTTCGATTTCAGGGGGCTCATCTTCGACGTCGACCCAGAATTCGACAACACGGAGGACTGGTGGCTGTCGATCCCTGAGGAAGTCCGGCCCCACAAGGACCAGCCCTTCTACCACCTCTTCGCCGAGAACGCGGAAACCGAATACATCGCCTACGTTTCCGAGCAGAACCTCCTGCCCGATCATTCCGATGAGCCTCTGCGCAATCCGATGATTGCCGAGATGTTCACCCGGGATAAGAATGGCAGCTACAAGGCCCATCCGATCCTGGCCAACTGAGATCCTCGTCAAGCCGAACGAAAACGCCGGGCTGTTGAGCCCGGCGTTTTCGTTTGTTCGATGCCTCGAGTCTTACGGCTTGGGAGCAGCCGGAGCCGGAGCGCCCGGAGCGGCGGCAGCGCCCGGAGCAGCAGCACCGCCACTCTGGAGCATGCGCTGACGCATCTCTTCGCTCTTCTTCTGCAACTCTTCCTGGAGCTTCTTCTGCTGCTCTTCGAGCACCTTCGGGTCGATCGGAGGACCGTCGAAGGCCTTGCCGAAGCCTGCCGCCGGAACGGCGAAGGTGATCTCGCGGCCCATCTGGTTCTGGACGCTGACGTTCAGGTTGGCGCCCTTCTTGATGGCGGCGATGAAGTCGTCCTTCACCTGAGCCTCGGCGAAGCAGCCGTTGGGCAGGCACATCACATAGCGGCCGGGGGTCGCCTGACCCTGGTCGACGGCAAAGCGCAGGCCGGGCTGCAGGAGCAGGCCGAGCGGCATCACGAAGCGGACGACCTTCTGCGGCTGCTGGCCCTTCACGTCATAGACGGCGAGAGCGAGAACCGGCTGGCCCTGATCCGACACGAAGTCGCGGGTGGTGTAGCAGATCTCGGTGTTGGTGTTCTGGTCCTTGCCGCAGACCTTGGTCCATTCCGGCTGGGACGGCTCGGCCTTCACGGTCACGACCGTGGGGCCGGCATTCTGCTGCGGCTGGGCGCCTGGAGCCGGCTGCTGGGCCGGAGCGGCGGGACGGGCAGCCGGGGCGGCGGGCCTCGGAGCGGGAGCGGTCTGAGCCAGAACGGGTGCGCTCACCAGAAGGGCCAGAGCTGTTGCCAGGCCACGGGTCCCCCCCAGGCTCGCGAAGCGTGTCGCGAATGACATGTCGTTAGATCCTCTTCAGTCGAAAGATCGGCTTTCGAATAGGCCGTTTATCCGGCGTGTTCTTAACCTGCGATGACGGGGTCCAAATCCTTGCCTAATGTGGCGAAGACAAGACGTGTGGCGCTCCTTTAACCTTTCGTGTGCTAGGTTTCCAGTCACCTGAGGTAAATTTCTGTACAACATTGCCCAGGTAAGTGCCGTCTTGCACCGGGAGAGCCATGGGCCGCTGGCTTATACGGAATCTGCTGCTTGCTGTTGCGTTTCTCCTACCAGGCTTGGGGCTCGCCGCCGCCTCCGAGCAGGGGATGCTGCGTCATGGCATCGCGATGCATGGAGAGCCCGCGCTCGAGCCGGGTTTCGAGCACCTGCCATATGCCAACCCGCAGGCGCCGAGAGGCGGCCGAATCACGCTCGCCCTCCAGGGTACCTTCGACAGCCTCAATCCCCTGATCGTTCTGGGCGTCGCCCCGGACGTGGTGCCGCGCTACGTGCTCCAGAGCCTGATGATGCGCTCGACCGACGAGCCGTTCACGATCTACGGCCTCGTCGCACGCACCGTCGAGATGCCGGAGGACCGGAGCTTCATCACCTTCAACCTCGATCCCCGGGCCCGCTTTTCCGACGGCCATCCTCTGACGGCCGAGGATGTGCGCTTCTCGTTCGAGGCCCTGAAAAAGTACGGCAAACCCTTCCACCGCTCGAGCTTCGGGCAGGTCAGATCGGTCGAGATCCTGGACCCGCACCGCATCCGGTTCGATCTGTCCGGCTCGAACGACCGGGAATTGCCGCTGCTCATCGGCATGACCATGCCGATCTTTCCCGCCCATGCCACCAGGATTGAGACCTTCGACAAGACTTCTCTCACCCCGCCCATCGGCTCCGGCCCTTATGCTCTGACGGAGGTCAGGCCGGGCGAACGGGTCGTCCTGACCCGCCGCAACGATTACTGGGGCGAGGATCTGCCCATCACCCGCGGGCTCTACAACTTCGACGAGATCCGATACGATTTCTATCGCGATGCCAACAGCTTGTTCGAGGCTTTTAAGGCGGGACTTTACGATTTCAGAATCGAGGGCGACCCTGGCCAGTGGGCCACGGGCTACGACATTCCCGCCGTCAGGGAGGGCCGCATCGTCCGGGACACCATGTCGACCCGGCTGCCGAAGGGCATGAACGGCTTCGTCTTCAACACCCGAAAACCCCTGTTCGCCGATGTCAGGGTCCGGGAGGCCATCGGCTACCTGTTCGATTTCGACTGGGTGAACCGCAACCTGTTCTTCGGCCAGCTGACCCGCTCCGACAGCTATTTCTCCGGTTCCGACCTCGCCTCCACCGGCAGGCCCGCCGATGAAAAGGAGCGCGCCCTGCTGGCGGCGTTTCCCGGCGCCGTCCGCGATGACATCCTCGAAGGCCGGTGGGAGCCGCCCGCCGGCGACGGATCAGGCCGGGACCGGGACATGGCGCGGCGCGCCCTCGCCCTCCTGTCCGAGGCGGGCTGGGTTCTCGAGAACGACGTCCTGCGCAAGAAGGGCAGCGGAGAGCCCTTCGCCTTCGAAATGCTGGTCAATTCCCGCTCGCAGGAGCGGCTCGCTCTCAACTTCTCGCAATCCCTGAGCCGTATCGGCATTCAGGCGCGGGTGCGCCTCGTCGACGACGTGCAGTACTGGCGCCGTCTCGCCCGCTTCGACTTCGACATGGTGCAGTGGCTCTGGGCCGGGACGCCCTCCCCGGGCAACGAGCAGCGCAACCGCTGGGGCTCGACTGCGGCCGGGCGGAGCGGCTCGCACAACCACGCCGGGGTCGCCTCGCCTGCGATAGACCACCTCATCGACGCCCTGCTGGAGGCCAGAAGCCGGGAGGATTTCGTCTCCGCCGTTCGCGCCCTCGATCGGACGCTTCTATCAGGCTTCTATGTGGTTCCTCTTTTTTACCTGAAAGATCAATGGCTTGCCTATCGCAGCGACCTGAAACGGCCGGACAGGACGCCGCTCCTGGGGACCAGTATCGATACATGGTGGCGTCAGCTGCACTAACCCGAACGGGCAGTGCATACCCCTATTGTTGAGCTTCCATTCATGTAGATGATGAAACAAATGCTGCGCTTCGACGTTAGTTGAGCACCTCCAGTCTCATCCGTCGCGTCCAACCGCAGGGTATCGTCATGAACGCAATGCCGAAGGTCCTCGTCGTCGACAATGGCGAACGTGCTCCCGACGGCGCCCTGTCCGCAGAGTTGGCCGGCATGGGATATGCGAGCGTCACGACCCCCTTCGAGGCGGCTGACGACGTTCTGGCCCTGATCCCGAGCCCGGCTGCCGTGGTGCTTCAAATGCCGCGCCAGGCCGGATGGGCCGAGCGCCGCCGCTTCATGGAACTCGCCAGCCGCCTGCGCAAGAATCTGGCGGAGAGCGGGACGCCCGTCATCATCACGGGTGGCGTGAACGGGGCCGCCACGATGCTCCAGAACCAGCTCAGCATGCACGCCGTCGCGGCGCCGGATCTCTGACACACGCCCATCCCAATCAGGCTCAGGCGGCTCTCGGAAGCCGCCGCATTCCTCTGCTTGCTTCCTGCAGTTGTGGTCCTGAGAGTCTGGCTCTGGATGGAAATCCACCTCGATCGTCATTACCGGCCTTGTGCCGGTGATCCCGGCTCGAAAAGCGCCGCGCCTCATGGGATCGGGATGGCCAGCACGAGGCCGGCCATGACGGAGGGGTACGGTAAGAGGCAGACGCTCAGGATGGGGACTGAGATTGACGATCCAGCCTCTTATGCCGCCTTCTTCTCCGCGATGCGCACGAGGCTGCGCAGGATCGTGGTCGAGGCCTTGATGCGCTCGTCCGGGGTCTCGACGTCGCGGATGAATACGATCTTCATGTCGGGCCGCACCTTCGCGAACGAAGCCTGCTCGGTGACGTAGGAGATGAGGCCGCTCGGATTGGCGAAGGAATTGTCGCGGAACGAGATGATAATGCCCTTCGGCCCTCCATCCACCTTTTCCACGTTGGCGCGGCGGCAGAGCACCTTGATCGCCATGATCTTGAGAAGCTGGTCGACCTCGGACGGCACCGGGCCGAACCGGTCCACCAGCTCCGCCCGGAAGGCGTCGATTTCCTGATCGGTCTCGAAGGTCGAGAGGCGGCGGTAGAGGCCCAGCCGCAGCTGCAGATCGGCGATGTAGCTCTCGGGGATCATCACCGGCGAGCCGACCGCGATGGTGGGCGACCACTGATCCTCAGCCGGCTCCTCGATGCCGGCCTTGAGCTGCGCCACCGCCTCCTCCAGCATCTGCTGGTAGAGCTCGTAGCCGACCTCCTTGATGTGGCCGGACTGCTCCTCGCCCAAGAGGTTGCCCGCGCCGCGGATGTCGAGATCGTGCGAGGCGAGCTGGAAGCCGGCTCCCAGGGTATCGAGGGTCTGCAGCACCTTCAGGCGCCGCTCCGCCTGAACCGTCAGCGACTTGTTGGCCGGGACGGAGAACAGGGCATAGGCACGGGTCTTGGAGCGCCCGACCCGCCCGCGCAGCTGGTAGAGCTGCGACAGGCCGAACATGTCGGCGCGATGGACGATGAGCGTGTTGGCGGTCGGAATGTCGAGGCCCGATTCCACGATGGTGGTGGAGAGCAGGATGTCGTACTTGCCCTCGTAGAAGGCCGTCATGACGTCCTCCAGCTGACCGGCCGCCATCTGGCCGTGCGCCACCGCCACCTTCGCCTCCGGCACCTCCTTGTCGAGGAAGGCCTTCACGTCGCCGAGATCGTCGAGGCGTGGCACCACGTAGAACGCCTGCCCGCCCCTGTAGCGCTCGCGCAGGAGCGCCTCGCGGATGAGCAGCGGATCGAAGGGCGTGATGAAGGTGCGCACCGCCAGGCGGTCCACCGGCGGCGTCGTGATCAGCGACAGCTCGCGGACCCCCGTGAGAGCGAGCTGCAGGGTGCGCGGGATCGGCGTGGCCGAGAGGGTCAGCACGTGAACCTCGGCGCGCAGCTCCTTCAGGCGCTCCTTGTGCGACACTCCGAAATGCTGCTCCTCGTCGACGATGATGAGGCCGAGGTCCTTGAACTTGATCGTCTTGCCGAGCACGGCATGGGTGCCGATGACGATGTCGACCGATCCGTCGGCCAGCCCCTCCTTGGTCTTCTTCATCTCGGCGGCCGGCACGAAGCGGGACGCCTGGGCCACGTTGAGCGGCAGGCCCCTGAAGCGGTCGCAGAAAGTGCGGTAATGCTGGCGGGAGAGCAGCGTCGTCGGCACCACCACGGCCACCTGCTTGCCGCCCATGGCAGCCACGAAGGCGGCCCGCAGCGCCACCTCGGTCTTGCCGAAGCCGACGTCGCCGCAGACGAGACGATCCATCGGGCGGCCCGAGGCCATGTCGTCGAGCACGGCCTCGATGGCGTTGAGCTGGTCCTCGGTCTCGTCATAGGGGAAGCGGGAAGCGAACTCGTCGTAGAGCCCCTCCGGCGGCGTCAGGCGCGGAGCGTCCTTGAGGATGCGGGCGGCAGCGATCTTCATGAGCGCGCCCGCCATCTCCCGGATGCGCTGCTTCATGCGGGCCTTGCGTGCCTGCCAGGCCCCGCCGCCGAGCTTGTCGAGCTGGACCTCCGTCTCCTCGGAGCCGTAGCGGGTCAGAAGCTCGATGTTCTCCACCGGAAGGAACAGGCGGTCGCCGCCCGCATAATGCAGCTCGAGGCAGTCATGCGGCGCCCCCGCGGCCTCGATGGTCTTCAGCCCCTCGAAGCGCCCGATGCCATGATCCACGTGAACCACGAGATCGCCCGGCGTCAGCGCCGCGACTTCAGTGAGAAAATCCTGCGGCCGCTTGGACTTGCGCTTCTGGCGCACCAGACGATCGCCCAGGATGTCCTGCTCGCTGATGACGACGAGATCGGCCGTCTCGAAGCCCGATTCCAGAGGCCAGACACCGACCGGGATCTCGTTGCGCGGATAGGCCATCGCGTCCGAGAACCGCGCGATGGGCTTCGTCTGGCGCAGGTCGTGATCCTGCAACACGTGGCAGAGGCGCTCACGCGAGCCCTCCGTCCAGGCGCCGAGCATGACGCGCTTCCTGGCGGCCTGCAGGTCGCGGATGTGCTGGATGACGGCCTCGAACACGTTGGCGTTCTCGTCCGCGCGCTCGGCGATGAAGTTGCGGCCCTGGCGTGCCTCGCAGTCGATGACGAGACGACCGGCCGATTCCGGCAGCGCGAACGGCGTGAGCCGCGCGAGGGGAAGTCCCGCGGTGCGCTCGGACCATTCCTCGGGCTTGAAATAGAGCGCATCCGGCGGCAGCGGACGATAGGGCGCGACGCCGGACTGGTTCTGCCCCATGCCCTCGCGCCGTGCGTCGTAATAATCCTTCACCTGGGCCAGGCGCTCGGCGGCGGCATCGTCGGCCAGCGCATCGAACACGACCGGAATGCCCGGCAAATAGTCGAGCAGCGTGTCGAGATGGTCGTGGAACAGCGGCATCCAGTGTTCGAGACCGGGATAGCGCCGCCCCTCGCTGATCGCCTCGTAGAGCCGGTCGTCGCGGGTCGGTGCGCCGAAGGCCGCCACATAGGCCTGCCGGAAGCGCTTGATGCTCTCGGTGGTGAGCTGAACCTCGCTCATGGGCACGAGATCCAGGGAGCGCAGGGTCCCGACCGTGCGCTGCGTCTCCGGATCGAAGGCGCGGATCGATTCGAGCGCATCACCGAAGAAGTCGAGGCGAACCGGGTTGGGCAGCCCTGCCGGAAAGAGATCGATGATGCCGCCGCGCACCGCGTATTCGCCCGTGTCCCGAACGGTGCCCGTGCGCAGGAAGCCGTTGGCCTCGAGCCAGTTGATCAGCTGCGTCGTGTCGACCACGTTGCCGGGCGCCGCCGAGAAGGTCTCGGCCGCGATGCGGGATTTCGGGGGCACGCGCTGGACCAGGGCGTTCACGGTCGTCGAGAGGATGCGCGGCTTGTCCTCGGAGGTCTTGGAGCGGGCGAGCCGCGCGAGCGTCGTCATCCGCTGCGCGGTGATGGCGCTGTTGGGCGACACCCGGTCATAGGGCTGGCAGTCCCAGGCCGGGAACGTCAGGATCTCGATCTCGGGCGCGATGAAGGTGAGGCTGCTTGCGAAGTTCTGCTGCCGCTGCCCGTCGCGGGCGACATGGACCAGAACGGCCGGCCCCTCGACCTGCCCCGATAGGCCGCGCGCGAGATCGGCGACGGCAAGCGCGTCGAAGCCGTCCGGCACGCTGGACAGCGTCAGGCTTTGACCCTTCTTCAGGGCATCGAGGGCACGGGTTAGGGCTGGCTTCATGATGAGGTATCGGGTCTGAGATCAAGAAGAACGCGGGCGATTCCGCCCGGTTCGTCGAATGAGAGAAAAGAGGGATGGTGTAGTCCGACGCCGTGCTTCCTGTCATCCCTGTTGAGGTGTTTTGCTTCCTCTCACCGAGCATCGTCCTCCCACGTCATCACCGGCCTCGTGCCGGTGATCTCGATTGATTGAGGTTCAGCGTTCTTCCAATCGGGATGGCCGGGACAAGCCCGGCCATGACGGGGGAGCCTACATTCAAGTGCTCTTACTCTAAGTATCCAGCAAGGAATGAAGAGCCTTCGCGGGCAGGTCTTCAACTATGAATCGGCGAGGTGTGGGTGTGGAACGCCTTCAGCCGCTTGAACAGGGGCGTGTCGTAGTTCTGCGGGGTTTCGATTTCGCCCGTGATCCAGCCGAGAAGGTCCCGGTCGGTCACCTCGATCAGGCGCTCGAATTCGGCGAGGTCGTCTTCCGAGAGCTCGCCGATCTCCGCATCGGCGAACCGGCCCATGATCAGGTCCATCTCCCGCATGCCGCGGTGCCAGGAGCGATACAGGATCTGCCTGCGGCGGGTGTCGAGGCCGGCGCTGCTGCGTGTCGTTCCGCTCATGGCGTTGCTCCGATCTGATAAGATTGCGTCGCCTAAGGGCGGCTTGGCCGCTATATAACCATCTCCCTCCCCGTTGCCACCCGATTGAATGTCATTGCGTCCTTCCATTCTCGATCCGCTGTTCGCCCCGGCCAACACCCTGCCCGGCGTTGGGCCGAAGATCGCCCCCCTGCTGGACCGCCTCCTCGGCGAACCGGGCAAGCCGACCCGCGTCATGGATCTGCTGTTCCACGTGCCGACCAGCGGCATATCCCGCGAGATGAAGGGCTCGGTGGCCGACGCTCCCATCGGCGAGCCGGTAACGCTCTCCGTCACCGTCGTCGCGCACCGTCCCCCGCCGCCGGGACGCCGGGCGCCCTACCGGATCCTGGTCGAGGACGAGACCGGGGACGTGACGCTGATCTTCTTCAACGGCCAGAAAGCCCGTCTGGAAAAGCTGCTGCCCGTCGGCGAGCGCCGCTACGTCTCCGGCAAGATCGAGCTCTGGGAGGCAAGGCGCCAGATGGTCCACCCGGACCGGATCCTGGACGAGCGCGGCATCGAGAGCCTGCCGGCGGTCGAGGCCGTCTATGGCCTGACCGAGGGCCTCTCCTCCCGGATGGTCGGCCGCTACATCGGCGCCGCCCTCGAGAAGACCCCTCAGTTGCCCGAATGGCAGGATCAAGCCTGGCTCGACCGGAACGCGCTGCCCGATTTCCGGCAGGCGCTCTTGACCCTCCACAGGCCGGACAACGCCGCGCAGCTCTCCGAGGACGCCCTCGCCAAATCCGCCCCGCGCCGGCGCCTCGCCTATGACGAGCTGCTGGCCTCCCAGCTTGCGTTGGCTCTGGTTCGAAGCCGCATGCGGCGGCTGCCCGGCCGGGTGAATGCGGGCGACGGGCATCTGGTCGAGCGGTTGAAAGCCGCCCTGCCCTTCGGTCTCACGGGCTCCCAGGCGCAGGCCATCGAGGACATCCGGCACGATCTCGTGTCCGACAAGAAGATGCTGCGTCTGCTCCAGGGTGACGTCGGGTCCGGCAAGACCGTCGTGGGCCTGCTCACCATGGCGAGCGCCATCGAGGCCGGACGCCAGGCCGCCATGATGGCGCCGACCGAAATTCTCGCCCGCCAGCATTACGAGCGCCTGGCTCCCATGGCCGAACAGGCCGGGCTGACCCTTGCCCTCCTCACCGGACGCGAGAAGGGCGCGGCTCGCAAAGCCATTCTGGCGGGGCTCGCCGATGGCAGCATCCAGATCGCGGTCGGCACCCACGCCCTGTTCCAGGAAGGCGTCGCATTCCAGGATCTCGGCGTCGCCGTCGTGGACGAGCAGCATCGCTTCGGCGTGCACCAGCGCCTGGCGCTCGGCTCCAAGGGCGAAGCCGTCGACATTCTCGTCATGACCGCCACCCCGATCCCGCGCACCCTGGCGCTGACCTATTTCGGCGACATGGACGTGTCCGTGCTCAGCGAGAAGCCGGCGGGCCGCAAGCCGATCGCCACGAAACTGATTGCCATCGACCGACTCGACGAAGTGGTCGGCGGCATCGGGCGCGCCATCGCGAATGGCGATCAGGTCTACTGGGTCTGTCCCCTCGTGGGCGAATCCGAGTCCATCGATCTGGCCGCCGCCGAGGAGCGCTTCGAGATGCTGCAAAGCTTCTTCGGCGATCAGGTCGGCCTCGTTCACGGCAAGATGCCCGGCAAGGACAAGGACGCCGCCATGGAGCGCTTCTCCAGCGGCGAGACCAAGGTCCTCGTGTCCACCACCGTGATCGAGGTCGGCGTCGATGTGCCCAACGCCACGATCATGGTCATCGAGCACGCCGAGCGATTCGGCCTCGCCCAGCTCCACCAGCTGCGCGGACGCATCGGCCGTGGCTCGAAATCCTCCACCTGCCTGCTGGTCTACAAGGGCCCGCTGGGTCAGGTCGCCCAGGCCCGTCTCGAGATGATGCGCCAGACCGAGGACGGTTTCCGCATCGCCGAGGAGGACCTGCGCCTGCGCGGCGAAGGCGAGGTTCTGGGCACCCGCCAGTCCGGCACGCCCGGCTTCAGGCTCGCCCGCCTGGAGGTGGACGGCGACCTGCTCGGCGCCGCCCGGGACGACGCCCGCCTGATCGTCGATCGCGACCCCGATCTCGTCAGCGAGAGGGGGCAGGCTCTGCGGGTGCTGCTCTATCTGTTCGAGCGGGATTCCGCGATCCGGCTGCTGAGGGCCGGCTGATCGAGGCGGATCGCCATGATGCAGCGGCGGGCCGGGTCGTGCCCGGCCGCTGCCTCCTCCCGCAACTTCTCACGGTGCCCTGGACCGGCCTCACCGGGTTCGATCTCGGCGAAGCCCAACCGCGTGTAAAACGGTCCGTTCCATGTCAGGTCGCGGTAGGTCGTCAGCGTCATGGCACCGAATCCCAAGCGTCTCCCATGCTCGATGGCAGCCTCTACCAGTCGGGCACCAATGCCCCGACGCTGATGCGAGCCCCCGACAGACACCTCGGCGATGTAGAAGTGTCCATCCAGCTCATGCGCCGCGAGGAAACCGACCGGCTCGTCCCGCTCATCCACGGCAACCCACAATGTTCCGTCCTGACAAAGGGCCTCCAGGACCACGGGGTCCATCGTCCCGCCGTCAGCCAGCCAGGCCAGACCGACGCTCCTGAAGACCGATGCCGCCGAACGCTCGACGGCACCGAGTTTGCTCAGATCATCCGGCCGAGCGAGACGGATGGAGAACGTGGAAACGCTCACTCCACCGTCACGGATTTCGCGAGATTGCGCGGCTGATCCACGTCTTTGCCCATGAAAACGGCCGTGTGATAGGCGAGCAGCTGGATCGGTACGGCGTTGAGGATCGGGGCCACGATGGGGTGCACGGAGGGCATCACGATGGTCGCCATGGTGTCGATCCCGGCCTCGAGGGCACCGCGCTCATCCGTGATGAGGATGATGCGGCCGCCGCGGGCCGCCACTTCCTGCATGTTCGAGACCGTCTTCTCGAAGATGCTGTCGTGAGGCGCGATCACGATGACCGGCATCGTCTCGTCGATGAGCGCGATCGGACCGTGCTTGAGCTCGCCCGCCGCATAGCCTTCCGCGTGGATATAGGAGATTTCCTTGAGCTTCAGGGCCCCTTCCATGGCGAGCGGATAGGACGTGCCGCGCCCGAGATAGAGAACGTCCTTCGCCTTGGAGAGGTCGCGGGCCAGGATCTCGATCTGGTGCTCACGCTTCATCGCTTCGGTCATCTGGCCGGGAACGGCGACGAGTGCGTTCACCAGCTCCTTCTCCTCCTCCACAGTCAACGTGCCACGCGCCCGGCCGGCCGCGATGGCGAGCGAGAGGAGCACAGTGAGCTGGCAGGTGAAGGCCTTGGTCGAGGCCACGCCCACCTCCACGCCGGCGAGCGTCTGCGCGACGACGTTGCTCTCCCGCGCCATGGTCGAGGTCGGCACGTTCACCACGGACAGCGTGTGCTGCTTTTCGGCGGTGGCGTAACGGAGCGACGCGAGGGTGTCCGCCGTCTCGCCAGACTGGGAGACGAACAGCGCAAGCCCGCCCGGCTCAAGCGGGGCCTCCCGGTAGCGGAACTCGGAGGCCACGTCGATCTCGACCGGGATGCGTGCCAGACGCTCGAACCAGTATTTTGAAATCAACCCGGCGAGATAGGCCGTTCCGCAGGCCGAGATGGAGATACGCGTCAGATCCTTGAAGTCGAACGGTAATTCGATAGGCAGTTCAACCCTTTCTGCGGCGAAATTGACATAGTGGGCAAGCGTGCGGCCCACGACTTCCGCCTGTTCGTGGATCTCCTTCGCCATGAAGTGGCGGTAATTGCCCTTGTCGGCCAGGAAGGATCCGACGGGGATCTTGTGACGGACCCGCTGCACGGGCTTGCCCGTCTCGTCGCGGATGTCGGCCCCCCTGCGGGTCAGGATTGCCCAGTCGCCATCGTCCAGATAGGCCACTTCATCGGTAAACGGTGCCAGCGCCAGCGCGTCGGAGCCGAGATACATCTCACCATCGCCATAACCGATAGCGAGGGGAGCGCCGTGACGGGCACCGATCAGGAGATCCTCCTCGCCCGAGAATAGAAAACCGAGAGCGAAGGCACCGCGCAGGCGCGGCAGGGTCACGGCGACGGCCTCGATGGGCAGGCGGCCCTGGCGGATCTCGTAGGTCACGAGTTGGGCCACCACCTCGGTATCCGTCTCGGTCTCGAACCGGATGCCCTTCGCCTCGAGCCCGGTCTTCAGCTCACGGAAGTTCTCGATGATGCCGTTATGAACCACTGCTAGCTTGTCGGTGGCATGTGGGTGCGCGTTGGTCTCGTTGGGCTTGCCATGGGTCGCCCAGCGGGTATGGCCAATGCCGATCACGCCGGACAGAGGGGCCTGCGACAGCTTGGTCTCCAGGTTGCGCAGCTTGCCCTCGGCGCGCCGGCGGTCCAGCCGTCCCTCCTCCAGCGTTGCGACGCCCGCAGAATCGTAACCCCGATATTCAAGCCGCTTGAGAGCCTCCACGATCTGTGGCGCGACAGGCGTTTTCCCGACGATTCCGACGATTCCGCACATTCCCAGAAACTTCCTTATGCAATTCGACAGCGCTACGCTTGAGGCCTCTCTTTAAAGAGGCCTCGCCTCAGAACGGAATCAACTTGCGTAACCTATTGTGACAAGAGCGCTTATTTTTTAGCGCTTATTTTTCCTGGCGGCCTGGGCCTTATCCCGGAATTCGATGGCCCAGCCTTCCTTTACAATCTGACGTCCACGGCCAAGACCCAATGCGTTATCGGGGATATCGTCCGTAATAACCGAGCCGGAGCCAACGAATGCGCCCTTGCCGATGGTGATGGGAGCCACGAGCGAGGAATTCGACCCGATGAAGGCTCCCTCGCCGATTTCGGTCCGGTACTTGCCGAAACCGTCGTAATTGCACGTGATCGTGCCCGCGCCGATATTCGCCTCGGCACCGATGCTGGCGTCGCCAAGATAGGTCAGGTGGCTCACCTTGGCGCCGGCCCCGAGTTCCGTGTTCTTGATCTCGACGAAATTGCCGACCTTGGCCTTGGGGCCGATCTTAGCGCCGGGGCGTAAGCGCGCGAAGGGCCCGACACCCGCTCCCGATGCGATCCTCGTACCTTCCAGATGACTGAAGCTGTGAACGACCGCACTCTCCTCGACGACGACACCCGGGCCGAAGACCACATGGGGCTCCACCACCACATCCTGACCGAGCTGGGTATCATGGCTGAAGAAGACCGTTTCGGGAGCGATGAGGGTCACGCCGGATGCCATGGCCTCCTCGCGGAGACGGTCCTGGATCATGCGCTCGGCCGCTGCCAGTTGCGCCCGGTCGTTGACGCCGTGCACCTCCTCTTCAGGCACAATGGCGATGGCCGTCCGATGCCCGAGGTCTCGGGCGATCTCGACGATGTCCGTCAAATAATATTCGCCCTTGGCGTTATCGTTCCTGACCCGATCGAGCAGCATTAGCGCAAGGTCGCCGCGGATGGCCATCAGGCCGCCGTTGCAGAGGGTGATCTCCCGTTCGTCAACGCTGGCGTCCTTGTGCTCGCGGATGGCAAGAAGCTCTTCGCGCGACGTGATGAAACGGCCATAACCCGTGGGATCCTTTGCTTCGAAGCCCATGGCGACCACGCCGGCTCCCTGTGCCAACGGCGCCCGCAGCTTGGCGAAGGTCTCAGCCAGGACGAGCGGCGTGTCGCCGAAAGCGACGATCACATCGTCCGCTCCCAGTTCCAGAGCCTCGCGAGCACTCAGGACCGCATGGGCCGTGCCGAGCCGGTCCTTTTGAACGAAGATTCGCGCCTCGGGGAAACCCTTCTGAACCTCTTTAGCAACGTCCTCGCGATCCGGCCCGATGACCACCGCGACGCTCGTGGCGCCAGCCTTCGTGAGGGTCGCAAGCACATGCCCGACCATGGAACGGTTGGCGACCTGATGCAGGACCTTGGGCTTTCCGGATTTCATCCGAGTGCCCTCGCCCGCCGCCAGCACGACGGCGAGACAGCTCCGGGAAGAGGGCGTCTTAAAGGCATCAATCGAGGTCATACAGTTTCAATCCGGTGGCACTTTGCCGTGGAGCTAAATCAGAAGAGGTATTTCGGCAATCATTTCATGAGCAATGAGGTGGTTTCCGCCCCCGGCCTCGTTTACTTCATGCTCACGATTGACGATATGTATAGGGCATTCCAACTGTCTGGCTGAAGAGCCTCGTTCACACAAGAGTATCGCTGTGCCGGTTTCGCCAAGGGGTCCATCCCCTTTTCATCCTCGCCGGCGCGACATGCTGGCCTATATCGGCGTCTCCGTCGCCGGGCTTGCATACGCGCCAACCGCTCGAGCCCAAACACCCCAAGCGACGATTTCGGCAAGGATGGGCGAGAATCAGCGCTTCGATTCTGCGGTTGTGATCGATATTGCGCGACAGCTCTCCAAGAAGCCGTATGTGGCAGCCCCCAACGATCTGCCGGATGTCTTTGCCAACCTGAATCAGGAGCAGTACTCCGCCATCCGATACAACCAGCCGGCAATCTGGAGCACGGAAGCCCGTGGCATTTCCGTGGAGCCGCTCCATCGCGGCTTCGTCTTCAGGGACGCGGTCGATCTGTTCGTCGTGGAGGATGGTGCCGTCCGCCGGATCGGCTTTAGTCCTTCTCAATTCGATTATGGCCGCATCAACCTACCGAACAATATACCGGATATCGGCTATTCCGGCTTCAAGCTGATCGCGCAGCTCGGAAACGGCCGACCATTCGATTTCGCCTTCGTTCAGGGCGGCACCTTCTTTCGCGCTATCGCACGCGGCCAGACTTACGGCGCAATCGCGAGGGCTTTGACCTTGCGTCCGGCCGAATCGCGCGGCGAGGAGTTTCCGGTCTTCCGTGCTTTCTGGCTCGAGCGCCCCGCGGTGGGCAGCAACACCATCAGCGTACATGGCGTGCTCGATTCGGAATCGACCACGGGTGCGGTGCGCATGACGTTCCGCCCGGGCGACATGACCATCGTCGATGTGGAAACGACCCTCTTCCCACGCGTCAATCTGGAGCACGTAGGGCTGGGCGGCATTGCGTCGACTTACCTCTATGGACCGAACGATCTCCTGAACTCGGACGATATCAGACCAGCCGTCTACGAGTCCTCCGGTCTTCAGATGCTGAACGGCTCGGGAGAATGGCTGTGGCGTCCGCTGCACAATCCAGAAACGCTTCAGATCTCGGCTTTCGTCGACAGTTCTCCGCGCGGATTTGGCCTGCTGCAGCGGGAACGTTCCTATGATACATTCCAGGACGACGACCAGCACTTCGAGCGCCGTCCAAGCCTCTGGATCGAGCCTCTGGGCGATTGGGGCCAAGGCAGCGTTCAGCTGCTCGAGATCCCGACCGACGCCGAGATCAACGACAACATTCTCACCTACTGGCGTCCGAAGGCACCAATGACGGCCGGATCCGAGGTTGCCGTTGCGTATCGGCAGTACTGGGGATGGAACTCACCGGAGCGTCCGCCGCTAGCAACCGTATCGGCCACGCGCTCCGGCCGTGGCAGCGGGGGCCGGAGGCGGCGCTTCACAGTCGACTTTTCCGGAGATGCTCTAGGTGACAATTTGCCGGCGGACCTTAAATCGGTTCTAACCGTTGGCCCCGGGACGTTCCAAAACCTCAAACTTTTGCCATATCCGGAGCGAAAAACGGTACGAGTTGCGTTCGAGCTTGACCCGGGCAACGAAAACGCGTGTGAGATGCGCCTGATCCTCGAAGCAGGCGGGAAACCGATTAGCGAGACATGGCTTTATCGTTGGACACCGTAAGTCCCGACTCAAACCCGAATGTAGCCGCCCTGGAGCGGCCCGCATCCGCTATGCCCCCGAAAAGCGCCTCGACATGCCAACCCAGTCGCTTCGGCGCTGGTCGGAATCGGAGGAGCGCAAACCACTTCTGCGGCATCCCAAGCTGGGGACGCGGCTCGCCCGCCTCTTCGTTTTCGGAGGCGGATTGCTGCTGACGGCCTACGGCACCTACGAGATGTATCAGGTCGTGTCGGTGAGCCGTACGACTGCACTCCAGTGGGTGCTCGTTGCGCTGTTCACGGTCAACTTCTCCTGGATTGCGATCGCGTTCACCAGCGCACTTTTGGGCTTCTTCGCCCTGCTGAGGCGCCCCGGACATCGGGGACCTCTGCCTTCCTTGCTGCAGCAGCGCACCGCTATCGTCATGCCGGTCTACAACGAGCAAACGGACCGCACCTATGCCGCCCTGGAAGCGATCTATGAATCGGTTCAGGCGACGGGCCTTGGCGACCAGTTCGACTATTTCATTCTCTCCGATACCACGCACCCGGATGCCTGGGTGGCGGAAGAGCGTGCATTCCTTGCCTTAAGGGAGCGTCTGGGTCCTGGGGCGCGGTTCTATTATCGCCACCGGCAGAAGAACCATCACCGCAAGGCTGGCAACATCGCCGACTTCGTGTCGCGGTGGGGCGGGCATTACGAGCATATGCTCGTGCTCGACGCCGACAGCCTCATGACCGGCGAGTGCATCGTGCGCCTGGCCGCCGCCATGGAAGCAGATCCCGATGCCGGCATCATCCAGTCGCTGCCTCTCATCATCAACCGCAACACGCTCTTTGCCCGCGTCCAGCAATTTGCCGCCCGGGTCACCGGTCCGGTCATTGCCATGGGCCTCGCGGTCTGGATGGGACGCGACGGCAATTATTGGGGCCACAACGCGATCATTCGCACCAAGGCCTTCGCCGCCCATGGCGGCCTGCCCGATCTGAAGGGCAAGCCCCCGTTCGGTGGCCATATCCTGAGCCACGACTTCGTCGAGGCGGCGCTGCTGCGCCGCGCCGGCTGGTCGGTCTATATGCTGGCGGATCTGCAAGGGTCGTACGAGGAGAGCCCTCCCTCCCTCATCGATCTCTCGGCCCGAGACCGGCGCTGGTGCCAGGGCAATCTCCAGCACACGCGGGTCATTTCGGCCAAGGGCCTGAAGCTGCCGACCCGGCAGCACTTCGCCACCGGCATTATGTCCTACCTGGCCTCGCCGTTCTGGCTGTTCCAACTGATCGTCGGTATCGCGCTCGTCCTGCAGACCACTTACATCCGGCCGGAATATTTCGCCCGCGACTTCCGGCTCTACCCGATCTGGCCCCGGTTCGACCCCGAGCGAGCCTTGGCGCTCTTCGCACTGACCATGGGCATCCTGCTGGCACCGAAGGTTTTCGGTCTTCTGCTGATGCTCATTCGCGGCAACGACCGGCGCGCCTCGGGAGGCGGCATCCGGCTGATCATCTCGTCCACGATTGAGATCATCCTCTCTGCGCTCCTGGCGCCAATCCTGATGCTCATCCAGTCGGGCTCCGTGTTCCAGATCCTGCTCGGACGCGATACGGGCTGGCAGCCACAGCGTCGCGACGACGGGTCCATTCCTTTCAGGGACATCGTCCGCCGCCACCGGGCCCATACGGTTCTCGGCGCACTGGCGGGCATCTCCGCCTTCATGATCGCCACATCCCTGTTCCTGTGGATGTCTCCAACGATCATCGGCCTGCTGCTTGCCATTCCTCTCTCATGGCTCAGCGGCCAGCTCGGTGCCGGTCTTGCGCTGAAACGGCTCGGGCTTCTGCGAACCCCTGAGGAGTATCGGCCGCCGGCTATTGCGACACGCGCCAACGAGTTGCAGGCCCGCAACATCACCTTCGGCTTTGACGATGCCGACAGTATCCGGGCCATCTATGCGGATGCGAACCTGAGGGAGCGCCATATCGAAATGCTTCCGTCCGCCCAGCCTCGCAAACGCGGCGTCATCGAGACGGAACGGGCTCTAGCGGAAGCCAAACTCGTCGATGCAGAGACCATCGAGGATGCGGTCAGCTGGCTCCACAACAAGGAACGCATGGTCGTTCTCCACGACCGGGCGCTCATCGATATGCTCGTGCATCTGAAGGCCAAGCCCCCTGAGGCTCAGGCCGCAGAGTAACGATCTCTCAAAACCGGGGCTTCAGGTTCCGGTTTTCGTCTGGGCTGCGGGAAAGGTTCTTTCGCTGTCCCCTGCCACCTCACTCAACACCCAATCCCGGAAGGCCTCGATCTTGGCGGATCGCCTGCGAGCCTTTGGATAAACCAGCCAGTAGCTCCGATCCGTGGTGGCCAGCAGATCGAAAGGTTTCACGAGCCGCCCGGACGCCAAGTCGTCAGGGAAGAAGAAGGGGTTGATGAGCGCCACTCCCTGACCGGCGATGGCCGCCATGCCTTCGAACTGCTGCACCCCGAGCGAGTTGTCCGGACGCCGGGAGAGATCGACGTTCTTCACTCCTGCCGCAGCGAACCAATCCTGCCACCAAGGATCGCTCGGCGAGATGAGCGGAAGTTTGAGAATGTCGATAGGCTCCCGCACTTCGACGCCTTGGAGCAGCTCCGGGCTGCAAACGGGTATGAACTGGTTGGGAAACAGAACACGCGTCTCAAGACCCGGCCAATCGCCCGTGCCGCTCCGGATTCCCATGTCGAACTCGCTTTGAGAAAACTCCACGATCTCGGTCGAGACTGCGATCTGAACCGCAATGTTCGGATGCAGCTGCCGGAACCGTCCCAAACGTGGCACAAGCCAATTGGATGCAAAGGTCGAGAGGGTGGTAATCGACAGAACCGTCTGGACCATCTCCTCGACGCCTTCGAATGCGTTCCGCAAAGCCTCGAAAGCTTCGGTCACAGCCGGGGCGAGTTGGCGCCCTTTCGCCGTCAGCGTCACTTGGCGGGGCAAGCGGATGAAGAGCGGCGCCCCGACCCGATCCTCGAGGATCTTGATCTGGTAGCTCACGGCAGCCTGCGTCATGCCGAGTTCCTCGGCGGCGCGGGTAAAGCTCTGATGGCGTGCTGCCGCCTCGAAGACTCTGACGGCACTCATCGGGGGAAGTTTCGACGGCAGTTTAGACATAGCGACCCATAAGCCTGCCTTATGCCAGCCCATTGGCATTTGCTTTGTCAAGCTCCTCCTGCAGGCGCATCTTCAATCTCATCACCGAGGGCGCTGAAGCCCAGGCAAACAACCACGGTAGGCTGTCATGAGATACGAAGATGCCCGCCGCCTTCGCGGCGTCGAGAGCGCTTGGCTGCATGTGAAGCTCTGGCTCCGGCCCGTTTTCCAGAGAAAAAGGCCGATCATCTCCGACTTGAGCCAACTCTCTGATCATGAGAGACGCGACATCGGCCTCCCTGAACCGATCCGCTACATGGATTGGCGCGCCCTGAAGGACGAGAAATAGCCTGGCGGTCAGGACGTCAGGCGGCTTGGCTTGAGCTCTCCGCTCTGTTCGAGGAGCGAATGTCCGGTCGAGGCGATATGGGCCTCGATGCGTTTGAGATCGCGCACGATATCGAGCTGAAGCACGCTCGTGTCGCCCACCGTCCTGCCGGACCGAAGTTGTTCGAGATGTTTCTGGGCGACCGCGCGCTCAAGATCGCGGAACCGCTCCTTCTCGGATACAAGCCTGCGGGCGGAACCGAGGTCCTGGAACATGAGCACTGAGGCCGCAAGCTGCAGATGCTCCAGAAGCTTCGCATGCATGCTGGTGATGTCTTCCAGGCTGTCCTTCGGCAGGCGCAGGTGGTTCTTGATGCGCTTGGCGGCCAATTCCATCAGGTTCTTGTCGATAATGTCCCCCACATGTTCCAGGTTGATGGCGAAGGCGAGGATGTCGAGAGACGCTTCGCCTCCGTCTCGCTCAGGGACTCATGGTTAATCGAGCTCAGATAGCGGCGAATCGCGCTGAAAAGCCGGTCCAACACGTCGTCCGTGCGGCTCACCTGGTCGACCCGGCTGATATCGTCCTCGCGGAAGAGATCCTGGGAACTCCGTAACATGGATTCCACCGTGTCGACCATGCGCAGGACCTCGCGGGCCGCATTGGAGAGGGCAACGGACGGCGTATCGAGGGCATCCTTGTCGAGGTATTGCGGTGTGCCCGGATCAGAGGCGCGGAGCTTCTCCGGAAAGGCCTTGAGCAACAGCTGCGCGATCCAGGGCAGCGGCAGGATGAATATTGCAGCGACCATGACGTTGAACAGCGTGTGGAAATTCGCCGCCAGCCGGGCCGGGTGCGGGTCGAAAATCGACATTGCCGACAGGATCGGGTCGATCAGCGGCAATGCCACGAGGCAACCGATAACCCGCATGGCGAAATTACCGAATGGCACGCGCAGTTTGACGGGATCGCCACTGGTGCCTTCCAGCAAGGGGTTGAGAGAGCTGCCGAGATTGGCGCCCAGCACCATCACCAGAGCCGAATGAGCATCGATGACGCCGGCGCCTGCGAGCGACATGATGAACAGCAACGCGGCGACGCTGGAATGGGCAAGCCATGCAAAGATTGCTGACAGAAGCACCAGGATCAGCGGATCAGGCGCAATGACGGCCAGGAGGTCCTTGATAACCGTCGACGATTCGATAGGCCTAATCGTTTCACTCAGGAGATGAAGCGACAGCAACATCAGCCCGAGGCCGATGGTCACTCGTCCGAGATCCTTGATCCGGCTTGTTCTTCCTCTCCGGTAAGCCACGAAGCCGCCGAAGATCAGTGCCGGGAAAATCAGGGACACGTCGAACGAGAGCACCTGCACGATAAGCGTCGTGCCCACATTCGCGCCGAGCATCACGGCCAGGGCCGGAATGATGTCGACCGCCCCTCCGGCCGTAAAGGATGCCACCATCAAGGCCGTCGCCGTGCTGCTTTGCAGGACCGTCGTCACACCGACACCGGCGAGAAAGGCTTGCAGGCGCGTCCTCAGCGCCACCCCAAGGATCCAGCGCAGATCGCTGCCGAAAGCGCGTTGAACCCCGCTATTGACCATGTTGATGCCCCAGAGAAGCAGGGCAATCTCACCGAAAAGGTGGATCAAGACCGAGGTTGCAGACATTCAGTCCTCTGGATTCGAGAAATACGGCACAATCCTCTTGCTTACCCACCAATCGGCGCAACCGCAATAAGGTTGCCGGCTAATAATGACCATGTACCGGAGTAATCTCCAGAAAATCGCCTTGAATGCTCCCTCATGAAGATGCTGTAGCCGGGAAAACTCAACCTTGTCGCCATGGACGCCCCCGCATCCTGCCAGGCAGCGCAGCTTAGCCATTAGGGTTTCGGCATAAACTCAAAAACCGCAAAGCCTTAGCCGATACCAATTTGGCTACTCCTAACGCATGCCGTCATCCCCTTAAGGTCGTCTGCTCTTTTCTTCGTATAATCGGTACGCATGGAGTGTCCTACAAAGCTAAGTTCCAAGGCGGTTCGGGCGTTGATTGACGGTATCTCACTGGTTGGTGTGCGAGGGCGCGAGATGGGTTTGGACGATCCATTTCCAATTGAGAAATGCTCCGGACGCGTCCGGGGAGCCATTCTGGCGGAATTTCAAGGACGGTGTCCCACCATCCGCGAAG
This sequence comes from Microvirga sp. RSM25, assembly GCF_044784385.1. NCBI lineage: Bacteria > Pseudomonadati > Pseudomonadota > Alphaproteobacteria > Hyphomicrobiales > Methylobacteriaceae > Microvirga > Microvirga sp. RSM25. Next base: position 2,127,267 of record NZ_CP173039.1, read on the forward strand.
TTGCCAGCATTTCAGATGCCCAATGGCTGACCGTCCCCAATATCGGCCCGACGACATTGGAAGAGTTGCGCAGCATGACGCACCCTGTCCCCAACGGAGAATCCCGCCCGAATCCAACAGGGATGCCGGACGGAGAGTTGCTCTCGCGACTCAACCGCCTGCAACGGGAGCTGAACATCATCGTCGGAGAGATCCGGGCACGCTTCAGTGCCGGGATCTCTAAGAAAAATCAGCCGCGGTAAGCTTAGAATCCTGCACGTCTGAAAGATCGTGATCGAAGCGATGCCGAGTGCAGCATGGGAAGCAATCGCATGAGAGCCTCGGACCCACTTTTCGGTCCGAGGCTCAATTCCCAAAGTAGCGCATCGATGGCTGCGGAAAACCGGGTCAATTTTTCGCTGACGCGGATCTCTGGTTCCGCACGATGCGCTAGCCTTCCAAAACTGATCTTCGATCAGATTTAACGATCTAGATCGCGAAGGACAGGCTGGCCCGGGTCCCCATGTGGTTCTGATCGAACTCGATGGCCGATTGCAGGTTGGATGCCATGGCTTTCACGATCTTCGTGCCAAGGCCGCTTCCCTGCACCACCCCGGTGCCTTTCCACCCGATCCCGTCATCCTCGACAACAAGCACCGCATGCCCGCCTGCAGAAGACAGGGCAACACGGATATCCCCCGTCCTGCCGGCGGGATAAGCATATTTGAAAGCGTTCGTGACAAGTTCTGTTACGATCACGCCAACGGAGACCGCCTTGTCCGTCGGAATCGAAATCGTCTCAGCCAACAAGGTAATCGTGTGCTCGCGCCCCGCGGCACGCATGGCGCCCTCGAGTTCCTCGACAAGACCTTGCAGGTAGGTATCCATCTCGACGAACCGCACGTCGTTCGAGGTGTAAAGGCGCCGGTGGATCTGCGAGATGGCCGTGATGCGGCTTTGGGTTTCCCGCAACGTGTCTCTCGCGACGGTATCGCTGCCGAGCGCCCGCTGCTGCATGGCGACGAGGGACGCGACCAGCTGCAAACTGTTTGCAACGCGATGATTCACCTCGCGGAGCAGCATCTCTGCCCGCTCCCGCGCCTCGCGCATTTCCCTTTCGGCGGCCTCCTTCCCCTGGCGGAGCCTTTCGGCGGCGAGCGCCTGCTCGGCAGCCGTCCGAAGGAGATCGAGGAAAACCCCGCCGACATCCTTGATGACGTAGTCGGCCGCGCCCGCCTTCAGGGCGGCGACCGCAATCCTCCCCTCATCTGCTCCGGTCACGTAGACGACCGGAGGCGGATTGGAGAGGGTCCGGATTTCGGTGAGAACCTCGAGGCCTTCCTTGCCGGGCATGAAGTGATCGAGCGCGATCACGTCGAAATGCTCGGCGGCAAGATGGTTCAGACCCTCATCGCCGCTGAGGGCATGTCTGACATGAAAGCCGTGGCGTGACAGGGTGCGCTCGACGAGCCGGCCAAGGCCGTGATCGTCATCGATATACAGAAGCCGGATCGGTGGGGTTTCCGAGACGCCCTGGCTCATAGGGCTTCGGGAACCTGAATGACCGAAAGGAAGAGCCCAAGCTGGCGGATGGCCTGCGAGAAGGACTCGTATTCCACCGGCTTGGTGATGTAGACATTGGCACCGAGGTCGTAGCAGCGCTGCACTTCGCGCCGATCATCCGTAGTCGTGAGCACCACCACCGGAGCACGTTTCAGCTTCTCGTCGCTTTTGAGTTTGGCGAGAATGTCGACCCCGTTCATGTCCGGCAGGTTGAGATCGAGCAAAACCAGGAAGGGACCGGCATTGCGCACCGCTTCGCTGAACAGGTGCTCCAGGGCAGCCGTCCCACTGGTGAAGGTGCGAAGTTCGTTGTAGACGCCCGCCCGGCGGATGTTCTTCTCGATCAGGCGGGCATGTCCCTCATCGTCCTCGACCATGATGATGGTGACGGGCTGTTGGAGGGGCATCAGGCGGCTTCCGAACTCATGCTGATATAGCTTGGCAGGACGACGGTGAAGATCGAGCCCTCGCCCAGCCGCGACGATACGGAGATCGTACCGCCGAGCCTTCGCACAAGAGCGCGTACATGTGCAAGCCCGATTCCCTCGCCCTGCTGATCCTGGACTCCGGAGCGCCGGAACAGATCGAAGATCCTCTCGAAATCCTTCGGATCGATGCCCCGCCCGTTATCCTCGATCTCATAGATAACATTCGCCCCGAGATGCCGCCCCCGGACCGCAATCCGGCCAGGGCGGAGGGGTAAAGGTATTTTACCGCATTGTCGATGAGGTTTCCGAAGATCTGCTCGATGGCCAACCGGTCGCTGGTGAGATCGGGAAGGGGCTCGATCAGCAGTACCGCGCTCCGCTCGTGCAGCTGATGCGCAACGCTGTGGCGCTGGGCCTCGAGCAGTTGGGCCATATCGATGGGCTCGGGAGCCAGAACCCGCCTTCCCTCACGGGACAGTTTCAGGATCGCACGGATCAGCTTGTCCATCTTCACGGTCGAGGACCGGATGAATCCGATCGCCTCGGGCAGATCGGATTCGATAGCCGCGCGTATTTCCGGCGAGATCAGGTTGGAATCCGTTTGCCGAACATTCCGGTAGAACCGCTCGATCTCGGCCTGCGCCCCTTCGAGCTCGCTCGTGAAACCCATGACGTTGACGAGCGGAGCCCGCAGATCATGGCTGACGATATAAGCGAAGCGCTGAATCTCTTCGTTCGCGGCATCGAGTTCGGTCACCCGCTCCGCCAGGATCGATGCCAGTCGGCGGGTTTCCTCCTCGGTGCGCAGTGCACGCTCGCGGCTCTCTCGAAGCGCGTCTTGAGCCTGCCTGAGATCATGGATGTCGGTGCAGGTTCCGAACCAGCGTTTGATCCGCCCTTCCTCGTCACGAACCGCCTGGGCCCGTCCGAGCACCCATCGGTACTCACCGGAGCGATGCCGCAACCGGTATTCGATGTGGTACAGCTCGCCCGTCGCAAGGCAATGGCGCCAGACGCCCCACGCCCGCTCCTGATCATCCGGATGGAACATGCCATTCCAGGCCTCGCCATCGGTCGAGCCTTCTGGAACGCCCGTATACTCGTACCAGCGCTGGTTGTAGTAGTCGTGATGCCCGTCCGGCTGCGTCGCCCAGATCAGCTGGTCGATTGAATTGGCAATGGCGCGGAATCTCTCTTCGCTTTCGCGCAGGGCCTCCTCGCTGCGTTTCAGCTCAGTGACATCATGACCCTGCACGAAGATTCCGGACACCTGTCCATCGGGATCGAAGATCGGCTGATAAACGAAATCGAGAAAGCGCTCCTCCCGAACATCCCCGGAGGACTGCCTCAAGTGAACACGGATGCTTCGGCCAACGAAAGGCTGACCGCTGTGATAAACCCGGTCGAGAAGATCAATGAAGCCCTGCCCTACCACCTCCGGCAACGCGTCCCGGACGGGCTTCCCAACAATGTTCTCACGACCGATCAGCTGGAGATAGGCCGCATTGGCCATGGTGAAGACGTGATCGGGCCCGCCGAGGGCGGCCATGAAGCCGGGCGCCTGCTGGAACAATCCTCGCAGGTGCTGTCGCTCCTCACTCAGAGCTTGGTTGGCTTCCTGCACGGCCTGCGCGCGGCGGAACATATCCGTTTCGATCAGCGCGGAGGGACCGGACGGCAGGATTGTGGTTCTCGCCAGGTTCCGCAGCCGATGTAGTTCCGTAACATCGACCGTGTGCTGGAGAATGAAGGTCATCTCGCCGTTGTGGTTGAAGAGCGGCGTATGGGTCGCACTCCAGTAGCGCTCCTCGAATCCCTGGCCGCTCGGCAGCGGAATGGCGTACTCGATCAACGATAGATAATCCGCGGTCTTCTCCCGGACGACTTTCTCAAGGGAACCTCGCAGTTGCCGGTGGCTCGAAGAATCGGGATCGCTCGGAAATGCCTCGAACATGTTGCGTCCGAGCAGGTCCTCCCGCTTGCGCATGGTGACGTGGAGATAGGCGTCGTTCATCCCGACAATGGTGAGCGAGAGGTCCAGCAGCACGTAAGGGTTCGGAGACGCGCTGAAGAGCGCTTCGAAATTGATCGTCTTCAATCACTATGCTGGGCGGCCGCCAGCCCCCTCGTTGTTGCCTGACAGAGTTTGTCCGTATTTAGGCGGCTCACAGCCAAGTGCCATAGGGCGCGACAATCACCCTGTACCTGTGACCAATCCGACACTCAAAAGCCGCAGCGGCCATCCCGAGCGAGTGGCGTGAGTGCCCGCTCAGGGCTCGTATCCGATCTGGACCCGGCTAGCCGCCTGCCGCGCCCGCTCGCGCGCTTCCTCCACCGTACCGCCGGAGGCCAGAGCGACCCCCATGCGGCGGTGCTTGCGGGTGGTCGGCTTGCCGAAGATACGCACCTCCACGTCCGCGTCCGCCGAGCCCAAGACGAGGGCATTGCTCAGCCCTTGAATCGTAAACCGCTCGGCCTCCCGGTTGGCCAGGATCACGGCCGAGGCGGTGGGACCGTGCAGTCGAACCTGTGGGATCGGCAGACCCAGCACGGCGCGGGCATGAAGGTCAAACTCTGACAGGTTCTGGGAAAGAAGTGTCACGAGGCCCGTGTCATGAGGGCGGGGGAGAGCTCGGAGAAAACCACCTCGTCACGGGTCACGAAGAACTCGACGCCGAAGATCCCGTAGCCGCCGAGATTATCGACGACCTTCCGGGCCATTTCCTTGGCGTCGTCGAGCAGCTTCTCGGTCATGGGGGTCGGCTGCCAGGATTCCTGGTAATCGCCTCGCTCCTGCCGATGCCCGATGGGTTCGCAGAACGAGACGCCCTCACGCGAGCGGATCGTCAGCAGGGTGATCTCGTACTCGAAGGCGATGAACTCCTCGACGATCACCTTCTTCCGGTCCCCGCGCATGTTCGCCACGGCATCGTTCCAGGCCAGTTCCAACTGATCGGGCGTTCTCACCGTGCTCTGTCCTTTGCCGGAAGAGGACATAACCGGCTTGATCACACAGGGCAGACCCGTGTGCTCGGCACCTTCCCTCACCTCCTCCAGGCTTTCCGCATAGCGGTACTTTGACGTGCGCAGACCAAGTTCGGTTGCGGCAAGCTCCCGAATCCGGTCCCGGTTCATGGTCAGCGACGCGGCTCGGGCGGAGGGAACGACCGTAAATCCCTTGTCCTCGAAATCCTGCAGCACTTCCGTGCGGATCGCCTCGATCTCCGGAACGATGAAATCGGGCCGATGCTTCTCGATAGCGTTCCTGAGGGCACCCGCATCGAGCATGGAATACACCTCGGACTCGTCCGCCACCTGCATGGCGGGAGCGTTCGCATAGCTGTCACAGGCCACCACGTAGCAGCCATAGCGCTTGGTCGAGATCACGAACTCCTTGCCGAGCTCGCCCGATCCCAGGAGAAGAATCTTGGCTGTGAACACGGTAATGCCTTTCGTTCAGGACTTGGGCCGCTTTGCCTGGGTGACAACGCGCCAGACTTAATTCCCCTGGTACAGAAGAGCCAGCGCTTTGAAGCATCCATGGCTGAGACAGGCCGCAGGGTCGAGTCCCGGTTCTTTCAAACCGGCAACAGACGGTCCTTATTCACATAGGATAATCTCAGTCCTGGTTCCTCTTTGCTGATCCGTCTGAAACCCGCTGCTTTCGGCATTTTAACAGCACACCATGGATCAAGTTTCCCTTGCGTAGCGTTCAACAGCAGCGACAGGGTTTCGGCCTCGCTTGCACTGGATGCAGCCCTGCCGCCTCAATCGCGCATTACGCAATCCCAGGTTCAATGGGTTAAGGGGTCTGCGCAGGAGAAGCCCAATGCCAGCCAAGAAGAAATCATCCGAGAGCCGGAACCGGCGCGTGACCCGGGTCGAACCTCCCGTCCTCGAGGAGGCGGTTGTCGCGGCACAAGGGCTGACGGATAACATCGAAAGCCAGGTCGAGATCGCCGCACAGCTCATGGGACTGCCGGAGGATGAAGTGCGTCCCGTCGTGCTGAAGTCGGTGCCCCAGCCCCGCCGTTCCGAGCGCCTGCCCGAGCGTATGATCATGTCTGAGCGGAGCGAAGGCCCGAAGGTCGTGGTGGTCGAGCGCAAGCGCCCCCGCCTCGTCATGCCGAGATAGTTCCCTTATCCTCTCACCCCGTCCGGACGCGCCTGGCGCAACCGCTCGTCCCTGCGCATCCTCACCGCCGCCGTCCTGCGGGATTGTCCGACCATGGTCAAAGGTATTGTTCTTGCATTTCTTGCCTTTGCCGTCTTCGCCTGGGGCGACGCGTTGGTAAAGGAAATCGGGCACGGCCTCGATCCTTTCGAGGTGACCTTCTTCGGATATCTCATTCCCTTTCTCCTATCGCCTGTCTTCATGAAGCCTGGCGACAGGCTCGTCGATCTGGTGCTGTGGAATAAGCCCTGGCTCATGGGGCTACGGGTTTTCCTGATCGCCATTACGACGCCGCTCAGCGTCATGGCCTTCCGGAGCCTGCCCTTCGCGGAAGCCTTCGCCCTTATGTTCCTCATGCCCAGCCTGGTCACGATCCTCTCCATCTTCGTGCTGAAGGAGCATGTCCGATGGCGCCGTGGCCTTGCCGTCTGCGCGGCCTTCATCGGCGTGCTGATCATCGTGCGTCCGGGCTTCAAGGAGTTTCTGCCGGGCCACCTGGCGGCGCTCGCCACCGCCTTATGCTCGGCAGGCGGTGTCATTACGGGCAGGATGATCGGTCACTCCGAGAAACGTTTCACCTTGATCGGAACCGTCTTCCTGGCAACGACACTTCTGGCCGGAGTTCTGATGATTCCGGGCTTTGCCTGGCCGATGATGCATCAATGGATCCTGCTGCTCGCCTTCGCCGCAACCGCCTTCGTTGCGCAAGCCCTGTTTATCATCGCGACCTTGTACGCTCCGGCCGACCGGCTCGGAGCGGCTCAATACAGCCAGATCCTCTGGGCTCTGGCCATCGGGGCGCTGTTCTTCAACGAATGGCCCGATGCTCTTGCATTGGTCGGCATCTTCATCGTCGTTGCGGCCGGTCTGTTCATCTTCGCGCGGGAACAGACGCTCAAGCGGGGGCAGCCTCAGGGTGCGGCTCCAGCCGAGTCTGCCCAGCCCGAAACGGCGACCGCCCCGATACCCCACTGAAGCTTCTCGGGGTGCGACTTCTGCGTCAGCCTTCGTTTCCTCATCTCCAAGCCGCCCTATCTCCGCCTTTGTAGGGCTCTGATTGCTCGGTGTCCGGGCCAGGGCCAAGGTAGACAGGGTGGTTTCCTTGGCAGGCGCGTATATCAACCGGATCGGCACGGCCGTTCCGCAGCACGATGTCCACCAGACCTTCATCGGCTTCGTGGATCAGTTTCTGTCTGAGCGGAAGGACAAGCTGATCTTCAGGCGGATGGTCCAGCGGTCGGGGATCGAACACCGCTACTCGACCCTACCGCCGAGCGATAACCTTGAGGCAGCCGCTGACCGAGAAGGCTTTTTCCGACCTGGACAGTTTGTCGGGACCGGTGCCCGCATGCAGCGCTTCGAGACCCATGCCGTCGATCTCGCGCAGCAGGCCATCGAGGCTCTCGGCCTGCAAGAGGACCTGACATCCATCACCCACATGGTGGTCGCTTCCTGCACCGGATTTACAGCCCCGGGGCTCGATCAGCAGCTCATGGAGCGTTTAGGGCTCAATCCCTCCATCGAGCGCACCATGGTAGGGTTCATGGGCTGCGCCGCCGCCGTCAACGCTCTGAAGGTTTCTCATCACATCGTCCGGTCCGAGCCAAGCGCCAGGGTCCTGGTGGTCAATCTGGAACTCTGCACGCTCCATCTTCAGGAAACCTCCGACCTCGAGGTCATCCTCAGCGCCCTGCTGTTCGGCGACGGATGCGCGGCGAGCCTCGTCTCGGCCGAACCGAAAGGCATTGCGCTCAAGGATTTCCGCGTCGCGACGATCCGGATACCCGCGATCTCATCACCTGGCGTATCGGCGATGCGGGGTTCGAGATGAGCCTGTCCGGAGAGGTTCCCCAGCAGATTACGAAGGCCCTTCGCCACGAGGCCACCCGCAATGATGATGGCGGTATCCTGCGCGGCCAGCACAAGGACGATTTCGACCTCTGGGCAGTCCACGCCGGCGGGAGAACAATCCTTGATGCGGTCGAACAGGGTCTCGACCTCGGGCCTGAGGCGTTGCGCTGGTCGCGTAATGTGTTGCGAGACTTCGGCAACATGTCGTCCGCCACACTGATGTTCGTTCTCGGCCGGATCATGCAGGATGCCCCTCCGAGTTCAAACGGTTTCGGAATGGCATTCGGCCCGGGATTGGTGGCCGAAACCTTCCGCTTCACCCTTGCCGGATGAAGCCCCATGAGTCGGAGTTTTGCCGAGCGCAGCCCCGAGACGGAATGGATGGATACCGAGGCCGTCAGTCTCGACGACTACCGCTCCTGCCTGAAGGATCTGGCCACGGTCAATGTCGTGACCATGACCCATGGACCGATCCTGAAATGGCTCGACCGCGCCACCCGCCACCTGAACCCACAGGATCGGGTGACGATCCTCGATGTCGGATATGGATACGGTGACCTGCTGCGACGGATCCATGCCTGGAGCCGCCGTCGGAACCGGCCCGCCAGCCTGATCGGCGTCGATCTCAACCCCATGAGCGAGCTGATTGCCCGCGCTGCGACGCCTCCCGGTGTTGGCATCGATTACCGGACCGGCAACGTCTTCGATTTCCAGCCTGAACGCCCCATCGACTTCATCATCTGCTCGCAGACGACGCACCACATGTCGAATGAGGAGCTTGCAGGCTTTGTCCGCTGGATGGAGCGGGTCGCCACGCGCGGCTGGTACATCGCCGATCTCTACCGTCATCCCATCCCGTTCCATTTCTTCCGCGCCTTGTCCTGGGCGGCCGGATGGCATCGCTTCGTGCGGCATGATGGCCCGATCTCGATAGCCCGCAGCTTCCGCCGGAAGGATTGGGAGACAATTCTGGCTTCAGCCGGTCTTGAGCCCGGAACTGCTCAAATCCGCTGGTATCCGTCCTTCCGCCTCTGCGTGAGCCGATTGAAATGAGCGAGGGACGCGCAGAAGAGATCGTGATCGTCGGCGGCGGTCTCGCCGGCGCATCCGCGGCCAGCATTCTCGCCGGTGCCGGACGACCTGCGCTCCTGATCGAACGCGATGCGGAGCCGCGACACAAGGTCTGCGGCGAGTTTCTAAGCATCGAGGCTCAGACCTATTTGGCCCATCTCGGCATCGACCTCGACGCACTTGGAGCAAGCCGCATCTCGCACCTGCGCCTCATCCAGGGGCGGAGTATGACAAAAGTCCGCCTGCCCTTTGTCGCCAGAGGATTATCCCGCAGGATCCTGGACGAGGCTCTGCTGCAGCAGGCCCAATCCCGAGGAGCCCGGATCATCAGAGGCCAGGCTGTCAAGTCCATCTCTGTGGATCCTTCGAAGGTCCGCATCGATGTTGCGTCTAGCGGTCAAATCTCTGCGGCGACTGCTTTCCTGGCAACGGGCAAGCATGACGTCAGAGGGATGAAGCGAGTGCATGCCGGCGCCATGGACGACCTCATCGGCTTCAAGATGCATTATCATTTGGCAGAGGAGCAGCAGCAGGCGCTCGAGGGCGCTGTGGAAGTCACTCTCTTTTCAGGCGGTTATGCCGGGCTCCAGATGGTCGAGCAGTATGTTGCCAATCTCTGCCTCGTCGTTTCTCGGCAATGTTTTGAACAGGTCGGCAGAAGCTGGGATACCCTTCTCGATCGCATCATCGGTGGGTGTCCATATATCGCGGAACGCCTCCAAGGCGCGCGGGCGCTTTTCGAGCGCCCGCTGTCCATCTTCCAAATTCCCTACGGCTTTGTCCACGCGCCGGACCCAAACGAGCCGCAAGGCTTGTTCCGGCTGGGCGATCAGGTCGGCGTCATTCCATCCTTTACCGGCGAGGGCATGTCGATCGCTCTACACAGCGGATGTCTTGCCGCCTCAACTTTTCTTGCGCATGGCAGGGTGAGTTCGATCTACCATGGCCGGATCCGCTCCGATATCCACCGCTCGATCCGGCTCGCATCCATCCTGAACCGCGCCGTGCGACACGCGGCAGGACAGCGAGCGGTCTTTCATCTGTGCCGGATCTGGCCGGCTGCGATGCGGCATGTGACGACGCTGACCCGTGTGCAGGAGGCCTCCATGAGCAGAGCGCTTTCTGCATCATGATCGTCCCCAGAGAGCCTCAGTCATCCGCCGCTGTCGCGGAGCATTATGATGAGCTCGATCCGTTCTATCGCGAGATCTGGGGCGAGCACGTCCATCACGGTCTCTGGACGACGGGCCGGGAAGCACCGGAACAAGCTGTCGAGGCTCTGATCGCACATTTGGCCGACACATTGGCGCTAAGGCCCGGGCAGCAGGTTTGCGACATCGGCTGCGGCTATGGAGCGACGGCCGAATGGCTTGCCGAGCATCACGGTGTCCATGTCATGGGCGTCACCCTCTCATCCGCGCAGCTTCGGCAGGCAGAAAGACGAGCGGCCGGATCGCCCCTTCTCCAGTTCATGCGGCGGGATTGGCTCGCGAACACATTCGAAGATGGCGCCTTCGACCATGTGATCGCGATCGAGAGTTCCGAGCATATGGCGGACAAGCAGCGGTTCTTCGACGAAGCGTATCGAACCCTACGACCAGCTGGACGGCTTGCCATCTATGCTTGGCTCGCGCGCGATAAGGCCCGCCCCTGGGAGGAGCGCCTGCTCCTCGAGCCGATCTGTCGTGAAGGCCGCCTGCCTGGTATGGGCACCGAGGCGGAATACCGCGAATGGGCGGAAACGGCCGGCTTCGTCGTGGATGGATTCGAGGATCTCAGCCTGAAGGTGAGGCGCACCTGGGCTCTTTGCGCCGGACGGGTTGCGAAGAAGCTCCTGACCCATTCGCATTATCGGCGCTACCTGCTCGATGCGCGCTCCCAGAACCGTATCTTTGCCTTGAGCCTTCCGCGCATCTGGCTGGCCTATGCCACCGGATCGATGCGCTACGGACTTCTGACGGCCCATAGACCATCAAGTCCTGCCTGATCTCAGGAATTCGGTGCCGCCCTGGCAAGTTGCTCCGCTGTATCCACGGCGCCCATGGCGCCGGCAAGCGCTTCGGCGGTAAGGCCGCCCGCATCGCGTGCCTGGAGATCCGCTCCTCGCGCGAGAAGGGCCTCGGCGATCTCGGTGCGGTTGAACATGGCTGCGATCATGAGCGGGGTTTTTCCGCCCTCGCTGCGGCCGTTGGCATCCGCTCCACTGTCCAGCAGGCATTGGACCGTTGCCATGTCACCTTTGAAGGCCGCGCCCGCCAAGGGCGTCTGCCCGCGATCGTTGGCGAGTTCCGGATCCGCGCCATGCGCCAGGAGAACCCCCACGGCATCGACATGGCCGTGGTAGCTCGCCAGCATCAGGAGCGAGTCGCCTTTCTCGTTGCGCAGATTCGGCGGCAGCCCCATGCGCAACAATTCCTCGAGCTCCTGCGCCTGCCCTGCCCTGGCATGCTGGAAGACCCGCTGGGCGAAGGCGATCGTCTCCTCGTCCAGTTCCGGCTTGGGCGGTTCATTCTGCATCTTGCGCTCCAAACGACTCGTGAGACCATTCATGCCTCAGATAGCGGTCAATTTCGCGGCGAGTAGATCGAGAACGGCTGAACCATCGACGCTCATGGCGACTTGAACCAGCGTCCCTTTCTCCCCGATCGTCAACGCTCCCGCTTCCTCCGTGGAACCGGTGCTGACGGTCAAGCGCAAATCCTCCAGACGGAAGAGTTCCGGTGCCAGTGCGAACAGCATCACGCAAGGATCGTGGAGCGGACGGCTTTCCCGATGCGTCGTGGTCTCGAAATAGGACTCGAGGAGATCAGCGACCATGGCGGCCAGAGGCATCCCGGTCGCGGACAGGGCCTCCGCGAAATCCCGCGTGGCGCGCACCTGTCGGGTCACGTCCAGCGGCACGAGCACGAGGGGCAATCCCGAAGATACGACGACAGCCGCCGCTTCCGGATCGGCCCACAGATTGAACTCGGAGCGCGGACCGACATTGCCTGCCTCGTGAACCACGCCTCCCATGGCAATGATCCGGCCGATGCGATTGGCAGCTTCCGGCTTCTCGAGAATGAGGCGGGCGATGTTGGTCAGCGGTCCGAGAGCGAGCACATCGACTGTACCGGCCGACTCGTTGAGCAGAAGTTCCGTCAGCCATGCGACAGCAGGCTGGTTTTCCGGCTGCTTTGTGGGATCGGGCAGATCGGCACCGCCGATGCCATCTTTCCCATGCAGGTTCAGCGGCTCAGGTCCCGGCCGGGACAGAGGCGTAGCCGCACCTGCGAAAACCGGAATATCCTCCCGGCCGGCGAAAGCCAGCAGCCGGCCCGCGTTGCGTGTCGTCGTTTCAATGCCGATGTTCCCTGCAACCGTCGTCATGCCCGCAATGGTGAATTCAGGTGAGGCAAGGGCAAGCAGGATGCCAATGGCATCGTCGATGCCTGGATCCGTGTCGATGACGATCAGCCGGGGTTTTGCGTGAGGCATGATGAGGTTAGAAACCTTGCTGTGAGTCCGTTCGGCCGCTTATCCGACACCGGACGGAACTTGACCATAGTCACAGGTGCTCCGTGATCCATTCAGCCTCGCTTCCCGACGATCTCCTGGTGAATGCCGAGGATGAGGTGCGCATCCGCCAGGATCTCGTTCTGGTCGCCCTGGGCAAGCGGCCTGCCGATATGCTGTTGCGGGTCGGTCGCCTGCTCGATGTTCACACGCGCACGTGGGCCGAGGATCAGGAGATCGCCATCCGCGGCCGGCGCATCGCCTGGACCGGACCTTCAGGCACCTACCCCGGAACGGCTTCTGCGCACGCGGATCGCAGCGGTCTCGCCGCTGTCCCTGGATTCGGCGAGGTGCACAAGCATATTGAGAGCTCGCACATCACGCCCGAATACGAGGCAGCGCTCGTTCTGCCGCACGGCAACACCTGGACCTGCGAGGCAAGCCATGAATTCTCGAATGTGGATGGCCCCCACAATCTCGAATTCTGGCTCACTGCCCGGCGACACGGCTCGCCGATGAAGATCTTCCCGCTTCCGGGGTCGGCCGTGCCTCCCACAGCCTATGAATGGGGCGGTGGATATTACGGCTACGACGAGCAGGCGGGCTTTCTGAAAGAAAGCCTCATGGTCGCCGGCCTCGACGAGGTCATGGATTGGCCCGCCGTCTGGATCCCGGAGAACCCTTCGCACAAGCGGCTCTGGGGCATGATCCAGGCGACGTTCGAGAAGCGTGGTGTCGTGGAAGGTCACGGCGCGGGCTTGCGCGATCTGAACTCCATTAACGCCTTCGCCGCAGCGGGACTTGCCTCCGATCACGAGGGTTGGACGGCTGAGGAAGTCTGGGACAAGCTGCGCCACGGCATCTTCATCGAGATCAGGCCGCATTCGATGCCTGAGATCATCGGGGGACTGCTTCAGCGCGGTCTCTCGGACTGGTCGCAGGTAGCTTTCGCCACCGATGACCGCAGCGCGTCGGATACGCTGCGGATGGGCGCCACGGATCACAATGTCCGCTTGGCCGTTCAGTCGGGGCTCTCGCCTGAGATCGCGATCCAGTGCGTCACGATCAATCCAGCTCGACACATGCGGCTGACACCCTGGGTCGGCAGCATCGCGCCAGGACGCTTCGCGGATATCGTGCTTCTCGACGACGTGGAGACGCTCTCGATCGCTGAGGTCTGGGCGGACGGAAAGCCAGTGTCCAAGGGAACGGATTATCTGGGTCCTCTGCCCTCCATCGACTGGCCCGACTGGGCCACGAAGACAGTGAACATACGTCGTCGGGTCGAACCGAAGGACTTCGTCATCGCGGCCGAGCCAGGACGCGCCACGATGCACGCGGCTTTGCTGCGCCCGTTCCACTGGCACGACGACTTCATCACCATGGACCTCCCCGTCGAGAACGCTGAGGTTCAGCGTGACTCAGGGCGTAACGTCACGAAATTCGCCATCGTCGACCGCTTTTCAGGCGAGGCAAAGATCTCCCGCATGTTCTGGCTTGGCTGCGGCCCGAAAACGCCCGATACGGCGGTCGGCTGCACGGTCGCTCACGACAAGCACAATCTCTGGATCGTAGGATCGTCCGACGAAGCCATGGCGATGGTGGCCAACCGCGTTGCGGAAATCGGCGGCGGCTGGGTTCTCGTCAGCGGCGGAAAGGTGCTGGCCGAGGTGCGCTACGAGATCGGTGGGTTGATGACCCAGCGCCCGGCGGAAGACCTCGATGCCGAGATGCAGCAGCTGTACGCGGAAGCGGCAAAGATCGAATGGCTGTACGAGCCCACCTTCTCGCCGCGCTGGTTTCCGGGCTTTCCGGAGCGGCTCCAGTTCGCGACCCTCACCTGTGCGCCCTGGCGCTGGGTGCTGGTCGCGCCGTGCGAGGCCGCTCCACAAGGCTTCGTCAACGTAGCGACCGGACAGACGCACCCGGTCGTCTGGTAAGAATCAGCCCGCCGCGTCGATCCGCGCCATCTCGGCCTTGAACGTGGCAGCGATTTGGCCCGCATCGCGCAGGATCTTCTTGCGCTCCAGGCTCTGGACATTGCGGCCGCGCATGATCCAGCGGCCGCCGACCATCACGTCCTGCACATCAGCCGGCATCGCTGAAAACACCAGCGTGGCGTAGATGTCGTAGATCGGCTGCAGACGCGGCGCGGACAGGTCGATACGGATGAGATCCGCCTGCTTGCCGGGCTCCAGCGAGCCGATGCGGCTGTCTAGGCCGAGCACCTGCGCCCCTTCCAGCGTCGCCATGCGGATCACCTGGGCCGCCGGCATGGGCTTACGGCTGTGACCGAGCAGCTTCTGGAACATGGAAACCGGTCCGAACTGGCTGAACAGATCGAGGGTGTTGCCGCTCATCGGCCCATCGGTCGCGATGCCGACCTTGATGCCGGCCCCGCGCATCGCCTCGACAGGTGCAATGCCGCGCCCGGCCTTCGCATTCGAGCGGGCATTGTGGGCCACGCGCACATCCGCTTTGGCCATGCGCTCGATCTCGAAGGGGTCAATGTGCAGGCAATGGGCCGTGATCAGTCCGGGCAGCAGAAGCCCCGCCTTCTCGACTACCGCGACGGGCCGCAGGCCGTGGTTCTTGCGGCACCACTCCATCTCGCTGTCCATCTCGGCGAGATGGAGCTGTACCGGAACGTCGGGATGCTCCTGCGCATAGCCGGCGACGCGGGCCATCACTTCTATGTCGGTCGAATACGGCGCATGGGGAGCGATGGACGGAACGATCCGCTCGTGGCCCGAGAACTCGGCCACCAGCTCTTCGACAAGGGCAAACCCCTCGTCGATGGTCTTGTGATCGGGCGGATCGAAGGTCGCGAGGGTCTGGCCGACCACACCGCGCAGCCCGGCTTGATCGAGAGCCCGCCCGACCTCGGTCTCGTAATAATACATGTCGGCGATGGTGGTGACGCCTGCCTCGATGGATTCGAGCGCGCCGAGAAGCGTGCCGACACGCACCATCTCCGGCGTCACGAACTTGCGCTCCATCGGCAGCACATAACGGAACAGCCGGTCGTCCACGTCTTCGCCGAGGCCGCGGAAGAGCGTCATCGCCAGATGCGCGTGGGGATTGACCATGCCGGGCATGACCACATCGCCGTCGACGTCAATGATCTCGGCGCCTTCCACCTGAGGCGGCTCGCCGGACCCAAGCGCCCGGATCGTGCTGCCCTCGACATGGATCCATCCGCCGTCGATGACGCTCATGGTCGTATCGATAGGCAGAAGGCAGGCGTTCTTGATCAGAATCGCAGCCATCACTCGTCCTCCTCGGAGGCAAGGATGGTGGATTGCTCCGGCACCGGCACGAGCTTCACGCTCGTGCCTGCCTCCAACGGCGCCGTCAGGCTGCCGTTGCCAATCAGATGGCCTGCAGCCGTCTCACAGTGGTACTGATAGGCTCGGCCGAGATAGGTCCGCAGGCCCAATCGGGCGGGAAGCCCTTCAGCGGCCGAAGCGGTCGATACCATCAGGCCATCCGGCCGCGTGGCGAGCAGGAACGTATCCGGGATGGCGCCGAACAGGTTCTGAGACAGCCGCAGTCGCATTCCTGCTGTCTCAGCGGTCACGACATCGCCGTCGCGCGCAACCACCTTCAACGGAATGATGTTTTCGAAGCCGACGAAACGGGCCACGAAGGTATTGGCCGGACGGCGGTAGAGCACCTCAGGCCGATCAAACTGCATGAGGCGCCCGGCATCCATGATGGCGACGCGGTCGGAGATCGAGAACGCCTCCTCCTGGTCGTGCGTGACATAGACCGAGGTGGTGCCGTTGGCGCGCTGCAGTTGGCGGATCTCGACGCGCATCTCAACCCTGAGCTTGGCATCGAGATTGGAGAGTGGCTCGTCGAACATCAGGAGCGGCGGCTCGATAACGAGCGCCCGCGCCAAGGCGACACGCTGCTTCTGTCCGCCCGAGAGCGCGCCAGGCGCGCGGTCCGCGAGAGTTGCGAGGCCCACGCGCTCCAACATGGCCAAGGCCCGCTTGCGACGCTCGGCCGGGGCGAGGCCCCGCTGCTTGAGGCCGAAAGCGACGTTGTCGAGGACCGACAGGTGCGGGAACAGGGCGTAGTTCTGGAAGACCAGGCCGATATCGCGCTTATGTGTTGGCAACCGCGTCAAGTCGCGCCCGCCGAGCAGGATCGATCCGCTGGTGGGCGATAGAAAACCGGCGATGAGGCGCAGGGTCGTGGTCTTGCCGCAGCCGCTGGCACCGAGGAGGGACACGAGTTCTCCGGCCTGAACCGAGAGCGAGAGATCTTCGAGAACCTTGGTCGTCCCGTAATGGGCGGAAACGGCGTTGATATCGAGAGGCTGTGTCACGGAAAGCTACTTCGCAAGAAAGGTGAGGCCGAGGGTTCGCTCCACGATGGCCATCACGGCCACGGTGAGGAACATCAGAAGGACGGAGACGGAGGCGACCGTCGGGTCGAAGAACTGCTCCACATGCGCCAGGATCTGGATCGGCAGAGTGCTGATGCCCGGTCCTGTCAGGAAGAGCGACACCGACACGTCGTTGAGCGAGGTGATGAAGGCGAGGATGAACGCCGCGATAACCCCTGCCCTCACATTCGGCAGCACGATGGTGAAGAAGGTTTTCACCGGAGCGCTCCCTAAGCTGATCGCGGCCTCCTCGATGGAGAAATCGAAGGAGGCCAGGCTCGCGCTGATCACCCGCACCACATAGGGCAGCACGATCAGCGTGTGACCGATCAGAAGGGCCGCGAAGATCGGAAGGCCTGCCCCGACCGTCAACGACTTCAGAAGCGCGAAACCGAACACGATTTCGGGTACGAGGATCGGCAGCACGAACAGCGTTCCGAGCCAGCGCGGAAGCTCGACCCGGAATCGATTGAGGGCGTAGGCCGCCGGAACGCCGATCAGGAGCGCGATCAGCGTGCCCAAAAAGGCGATCTGGAGGCTGGTGACGATGGTCCGCCGGAAGGCGCTGATCTCGAAGATGTTTTCGAACCAGCGCATGGAAAGCCCCTGCGGCGGAAAGGTCAGGTAGGTCGTGTCGCTGAGTGCCGCGCCGACCACGATGACCAGCGGCACCATCAGGAAGAGATAGACCAGCGCCGCGACAGCGATGAGGATGGGATGAGGTCTGTCGGACATCACGTGGCCATGGGGTTGATGCGGCGGGCGATGTGGCTCATCGCAAGAACGATGGAGATGGTGATGACCGTCATGATGGTCGCAATCGTCGAGGCGCCGACCCAGTCGAACGAGACCATGGCGCGCTGCTGCAGAAGCGTCGCAAGCACGGTCTGGCGCTCACCGCCCAAAAGCTGCGGGGTCGCGTAAGCCGTGAAGCTGCCGGTGAAGACCAGCACGGCACCGACGATGAGGCCAGGCACCGCCAGGGGAAGCAGGACCTGCCAGAACGTCGCCATAGGCGAAGCCCCGAGCGACGAGGAGGCCTGCAGCACATCGCGAGGGATGTTCTCAAGCACACCGACCAGCGACAGAACCATGAGCGGCACGAAGAGATAGACCATGCCGATGATGACGGCGCCTTGCGTGTAGAGCATCTCGAGCGGCTCGTTGACGATGCCGAGCGCGAGAAGGGTTTGGTTCAGGATGCCGTTGCGGCCAAGAATGATGAGCCAGGCGAAGGCGCGGACCACGACGCCCGTCAGAAGCGGAAACACCGCCGCCACGATGAGCAGGCTCTTCAGTTTGCCCGGCGCACGCGACACCACATAGGCGGTCATGAAGCCGAAGATCAGGGAGATGATCGTCGTGAAGGCCGAAATCTGCAGCGTCCGAAACAGGACAGTCGTGCGAAAGCCGCTGTTGAAATAGGAGATGTAGGGGGCGAAAGCCCCGCGCGGATCCATGAAGGTTCCCGCGATCACCGCTCCGATCGGCACGATCAGGAACCCGATCACGGCGAGCGTGGCGGGCGCTGACAGCGCCCACCCGGTTGCGCCATCCCGGCGCCAGAAATGTCTTGATGTCATGATGTCAGGATTACTTCCCGAAGACCTCGCTCCAGGCATCGAGCCAGTCGCTCTTCGCCGCATTCAGCTTCTCGTAGTCGAGGCGCTTGAGCGACGAGATCATCTTCTGGCCGTAGGTCCAGCGGGAGGCCTGTTCGGGCGTCAGCTGCACGGCAGTCGACACAGGAGCATCGACGCCCCGCTCGGCCAGCGTCTGCTGGATCTTGGGATCGAGAATGAAGTTGATGAATTGGTGCGCCAGTTCAGGGTTCGCAGCGCCCTTGGCGATGTTCACCGTGTTGAGGGTGGCATAATCGCCCTCCTTCAGCTCGGCCCATCGCACCGTCGGCACCGCCGCCTGGATCTGGGCCAGAGTGAAGTCCTGCGCCATGGCGACGGAGACCTCGCCGGTCGAGAACAGGTTCACGAGTTCCGAGCCGGTGTTGTAGTTCTTGACCACGTTGGGCTTCAGCTGCTCGAGAGCCTTGAAGGCTGCACTCTCGTCCTTGTAGGGATCGACGCCCGCCTTATTGGCGGCAACGAGAACCGTCATCGGGCCGGCGGTGGTGGTGATGCCCGGGAGCGAGACACGGCGCTTGAGATCGTCGCGCCACAGGTCGTTCCAGGAGGTTATCGGCGCCGATACCTTGGCGCTGTCATAGATGACGCCCACGCGGCCGATGGTGTAGGCGGGACCGAACTTGCCTTGCGGCTCCTTGGCGAGATCGTAGATGCCGTTGACGTTGGGGATCTTCGAGCGGTCGGCCGGCTGGAACAGGCCTTCCTGGATGCCGATCTGGGAGTAGCTGTCGGTAAGATAGACGACATCCACCCCGCCGCCGCCGCGGATCTTGATCTTGTTCAGGCGGTCGGCATTGTTGCCCGTCTCGAAGACCAGCTCGCAGCCGCACTGGGCGCGAAACGGCTTGAGAATGATTTCTTCCAACTTGTCGCCGTTGAAGCCCCACCAGGAGATTGTGAGAGTCTTGTTCTGAGCCATGGCCGGAGCGGCAGTCAGCGCTCCGGCGACAAGAGCCATGCCCGCAATCGGTTTCCACCAACGCCCTACCATCTCAGGATCTCCTAGGTTCCATTAGTTCACAGCCGAGGAATGGGTGCCGATATCCTTCACAAGGGGATGACGGCCCTACAGGCTCCACGCATTAGCACAACCATGGCCTCGGGAAAGCCCCGCCCGCCAAGGACTCTGCCCACCTTACCGCCATTCTGCCCAAAAAACCTGCAAAACGAAGCTGATCTACTCGGGAGTCCATCCGCCCGTCACCCTCTTGAGGCGCGGCGTCCTCAGGACACTCACAACGCGTTCGGGCAACCCTGGGTCGGTGGCGGCAAGCTGCTCCCGCCATACATCCGTCTGCAACATCGCCGTTCCGATGGCGACGGGCCTGATCCCACAGGTTTCCAAAAGGCTCAAAGCTGCAACAACGGAGCGCCCGCTGCTGATGACGTCATCCACGAGCAGGAGGCGCCTGTTCTGGATCAGCGGCACCATGCGAGGGTCGAGATAGAGACGCTTAACCTGCTCCGGGCTGGTAATGGACGTCATTGGAACCGAGAGGTCTTCGCGGTACCAGAACTTGCGGGAGGTCCCGAGTGGGACATAGCGGCCGTGTCCCAGTTTCTTCGCCGTGCCACTTGCCAGGGTAAGCCCCAGCGTCGGAAGACCGACCACCACCTCGGGCTCGAAGTGCCGGACCTTTTCAGCAAGGCTGGCACACAAGGCCTCTTCGACGGCAAAACCGGCCTGGTTGATGATGAGGGATGCGAGAGCGTGCTCCCCATCCGCCAATTCCCGGATCGGAAGGCGCAACTGACGGCCATCCTCGAACTCCGCAGGAAAGAACCCGCGATGCCCTTCAGCCGGCAGCCGCTCGAAGGTGTGAGGCGAATGGATCTCCTGCCAGAAATCATGAGGCTGCATCGCTCGTATCTCTCATTGGTATGGCACTGAATGATTGTGACCCAGCCGGCATCGCGCTATCGAACGGGCTTGGCCAGCCCATCCAGGACGACAGCGCGATGCCCCTTCAGGACCTCATCAAGGCGGACCTACCATTCCTGCGCAGCCTCCGCCAAGACCTCCATGCTCATCCGGAGCTGGGGTTCGAGGAGGAGCGGACGAGCGGGATCGTCGCCTCACTTCTGGAAGAGGCCGGACTTCGGGTCCATCGCGGATTAGGGAAGACGGGCGTCGTCGGCACTCTGCAGGTGGGCAACAGCATGCGAACCATCGGCCTTCGCGCCGACATGGATGCACTGGCGATGCCGGAGCAGGCGGAGCGTCCCTACAAATCGAAGTTTGCCGGAAAGATGCATGCCTGCGGACATGACGGGCATACGACGCTGCTGCTCGGGGCTGCGCGCCATCTGGCAAAAACCCGGGATTTCTCCGGGACGGTGCATTTCATCTTCCAGCCGGCGGAGGAAGGCCGTGGCGGGGCAAAGAAGATGGTCGAAGATGGGCTCTTCGACATCTTTCCCTGCGATGCCGTCTATGGCCTGCACAACATGCCGGGTCTGAGCACCGACGAAATGGCGGTGACGGCCGGTCCTCAGCTTGCCTCGTCCGACACATGGTTCGTGACCTTCAAGGGGGTAGGCACCCATGGGGCCAAGCCTCATCTCGGCAAGGACCCGATCACCGCGAGCGGGCATTTCCTCTCCGCCCTGCAGACCATCGTAGGACGGGTGGTCAATCCCCTGCAGCCCGCCGTGGTGAGCGCCTGTTCTATCCAGGCCGGCGATCCGCGGGCGCTCAACGTCATTCCGGATATCGTCGAGATCGGCGGAACCGCGCGGGCCTATTCGGCCGAGGTGCGCGATCAGCTGGAAATGGAAATCGGGCGGTTGGGGCGGGGCGTCGCCGCCATGTTCGGCATCGAGGTTTCATACGAATTCCGCCGCCGCATTCCGCCGGTCATCAACCATGCAGATGCAACGGCTCGCGCACTCAAGGCGGCGCGGGCCGTCTGCGGCTCCAATGTCGTGACAGATTTCGAGCCCTCGACGGCTGGCGACGACTTCGCTTTCTTCGGCAATGCCGCGCCCGGAGCCTATGTCTGGCTCGGGAATGGACCCGCCGTCGATGGAGCGCTGCATCACAACGCAGCATATGACTTCAATGACGACGCGATTCCGACCGGCGTTGCCTTCTGGATTGCGCTCGTGGAGCAGGAGCTCGCAACCTGAAGCCTACTGCCCCCTGACGCGGGAGGGCTCGGTCTCACCGACATCGGCATCGATCCAACCGCGTCTGTTCTTTTTCTGGCGTTGGGTCTTCTTGCTTCTATCTCGGCGAGATTTCTCATCCGGCTTCCGGCGATGGGAGACGGAGGTCGCAACAAGCTTCTCCTCGATTTTGGCGTTGAGGCTTGCCCGCAAATCAACCACGGCTTCCACATCGTCGAAGACGTCCGGATAGCGCTGACCCAACCACAGCCAGCTGGTGGCGATCTTTACCCTGGCTTCGAGCTTCAGAAGATCCGTGTTCACGCCGAAGTCCGGCGCATGAACACGCCCATGCAGAGCATGCTGCCGAGCCCAATCGAGAAGGAGCTCGACAGCCAGCTGCTCACGCCCGTCGACCGGCGCTATCGCATAAGACAGGCGGTCGAGGATCGGCATGTCCACCGTATCCAGGAGCGTCGCCAGCTCGATCATCTCCTCCATATCAGCCATACGCAGATCCGGATGCCCGGCAACGAGGGTGTCGTTCAGGTGACGAAGAATGCGGCCGAGCCGGTCGGTCTGCAGCACTTCGCTCGCCGACAGCACCGTCTCGTGGTTCGGGCGGACATAGGCCTTGCCCCGCAGCTTCGCCGCATCGCCCTTGAGCGCACTGCCGATGACAGTCTCGACCTGGGCGTATGCGCCGGCGTCCGGCAGTGCCGTCACAAGGCCTTCGTCATGGTGGCCGAAGCGCCCTGCCCGGCCGGCGATTTGCTTGATCTCCATGGCCGTGAGCTGACGCTCGCGCACGCCGTCGAACTTGCGCAGAGTCGAAAAGACGACTCTCCTGAGCGGCCCGATATTGAGGCCCATTCCGATGGCATCCGTAGCGACGAGGATTTCCGCCTCGCCGTTGCGGAAGCGCGCCGCCTCCGCCCGGCGGACTTCAGGTCCCAGGGCACCATACACGGTCGCAACCGTGCGCCCGGCCGAGACCAGACGCGTGCGCAGATCGTGCACGTCGCGGCGGGTGAAGGCCACGACGGCATCGCCACGCGACAGCTTGTTGAGATTGGCCGGGACACCTTCCACGCGCAGCTTGCCCTTGCGCTTGAGGATCTTCACCTCAAGCGGCTCGCCGGTCATCGCGAGCAGATGCTCGACCAGAGGGATCGCTTCCGGTGCGCCGGTCAGGACCACGAGTTTTGCAGGCGCTCCGATCATGGCCTGAGTCCAAGCCCAGCCGCGGCTCGGATCTCCCAGCATCTGGACCTCGTCGATCACGCAGACGTCGACGACGCGGTGCAGATCCAAGGTTTCGATTGTGCGGGCAATATGGGTCGCGTCGTCCGGCAGAACGCGCTCCTCGCCCGTGACCATGCCGGCCGCGAGTCCCTCCTCGCTCATGCGCTCATAATGTTCAAGCGCAAGGAGCCGCAGGGGCGAGAGAATCTCGGCCGTTTCGGCCTCTCCGGCGAGTTTCAGAGCCTCGTAGGTCTTGCCCGAATTGGTCGGCCCTGCGAGGAACAGGAATCGGCGGTTCAGGGAGCGCGCGACCGGAAAGATGGCCGCATAGCGCTCATAGCCGGACGCCTCGCGGATCTGCGCCTCGCGAAGGTGCCGGAGTCGTCTGGCGGCGGCCTTGGAACGATAATCGTCGAGTTTCTGGCGCAGTTTACGCCCTGCGCCGCCTGGCCCACCCTTGTCTGAAGCGTGGATCCGGTCGAGCTTCTCGAGAGCAACCTGAATACCGCCGAGGATCGCCTGACGCTCGTCCGCATCTTCGTAAGCAGCCAGATAAGTCTCAAGCTCGTCGCGCCAGCTTGCCAGCTCCTGCTCGCAGGCCTCGAAGGTTGCGTCTCGCAGCTCAATGATCTTGGCTTCGAGAGCTTCTGACGCCGCAGCAAGCTCGGCGCGCTCCACGCGCGCCGGAGCTAACACGACCGCTGCCACTTCGAGAGGTTCGGTAAAGGCGAACTCGACGGCGATATCGATAGGGGGACTGTCCGGCAGAACCTGCATCGGCTTGCTGAACACCGCCCTGTAGCCCGCAAAGACGCGCTCCGGCTTCCACCGGCCGCTCTCGATCCTGCGGATGTCCTCGGCGACGTAGATGCCCGTATTTCGGCGGACGGGCGCAAGAACGCTCTGCCGGCGCCGATGGGCGGCATCGTCGAGAGGCTGATGATCGCCTCCGCCTCGGGGAGCATGGGGAGCGCTCTCAAGGATCTCGCCTCCCTGCTCCCGCCATGCCGGCACCTCGGCCGCCAGTTGCGCAACGACCTCCGGATCGAACATGGGAGCCTCGAAGGCGCGCCCACGCTTCTGGAATGTCCGACGCTCAGCCACTGGGATCAGCCCGGTCTCGATCCAGCGCTCGCACTCGGCTGCGCTGGCAAGGAGAATTCCCGGTAGGTGATTGAGGCTGACAAGGTTCTTAGACTTCTTGGACATTCACAGTTCCGCATGGCGGAGCGCGTTTGTCGCTGCTCCGGCCTCGTTCATGGGTGCACCTGCCGCTCTGGCATGAGCCAGGGTTAAACTCGCGGAAGGCTCAGATGTTTTCGGGGACCGCACTCGGAGATGCCGCCCGGCCCGTTCAGGTTTGGGCCAAGACCGGGAGGATCAGGCTTAAGGCCTTGATCCGCTAACTCTTTCCTTCGTTCCTATGTGTCTACGGCAGGGTGCAATATCAAGGGATCCACGGCTACAGACAGTCCTTATTTGCCATAGGTTATCCCCGGCTGAATGAGAGAACGCCTCAGACGTCCCCCTCGCCGGCGAGCGTCTTCCTGAGAAAAGCAAGCCCCAACGCCGTGAGAAATGCCGCCTGCTCCTTGTTGGCTGCCCCATGCCCGCCGTCATCGGGCTCGTAGAAGAATACCGGCTGCTTCATCGCGGCGAGCTTCGCCGCCATCTTACGTGCATGGCCAGGATGGACGCGGTCATCGCGCCGTGAGGTGACGAGCAGAACGGGAGGATAGGCCCGCCCTTCCTCAAGGTTCTGGTAGGCGGAGAATCCTGCCATATAGGCCCAGTCCTCCGGCCGTTCGGGATCGCCATATTCGGCCACCCAGCTAGGCCCCGCCAGCAGCCTCGTATAGCGACGCATGTCGAGAAGCGGCACCGTGCACCAGATCGCACCGAAAAGCTCCGGATAGCGAGTGAGCATGTTGCCGACGAGCAGGCCTCCGTTCGAGCCGCCATAGGCCGCAAGCCGCTCTTCCGTGGTGACGCCACGCTTCACAAGATCACGGGCGATGGCGGCAAAATCGTCGTGGGACAGGCGCTTGCCTTCGCGCATGCCCGCCTTGTGCCAGGCGGCCCCGAACTCGCCACCGCCACGGATGTTGGCCACGACCCAGACATTGCCGCGCTCCAGCCAGGTCTTGCCGATGCCACCGAGATAGCCCGGTGTCATGGAGACCGAGAATCCGCCATAGCCGTAGAGCACCGTCGGGCGCGGACCGCCCTGTTCTTTCGGACCGATCTGGTAATAGGGAATGCGTTCTCCATCCACGGAAACAGCCTCGTGCCGCGTCACCTCCAGGTTCGAAGCATCGAAAGCTGGCGGAGATTCCTTGAGCACCTCGATCCGCTTGTCCTCGGTCACGAGAGCCAGTTTCGTGGGCTCAATGAAGCTCGAGATCGACAGCAGGAATTCATCCGTACGTTCGAGCTGACCCGCATCGAGCGACATGGTGTGAACCGATGCGGTATCCGGCAGCCCCTCCAGACGTTCCAGGTGCCAGTCCGTACCTGGCGTGCCAAGCCAGATCTGGCTTGCCAGATTGTCGAGCACCGTCAGCACCAGCCGGGACTTGGTCCACCAGAACCCGGAGAGGACCCGTCTGGGACCAGGCTCGAACAACATCTCGAAGCTGCGGTCTCCTGCCACAAAACGGGAAAAGCTGATCGCCAGAAGCGCATCGGCCGGATAAATGCGCTCCGGCAGGGCCCAATCGCTCTTTAGTTTCACGATCAGCCAATCTTTCTCCACATCGAAGCGCGCGTCGAGCGGGAGGTCGATAAGTAAAGGATCACCCTGCTCCTGCGCGAGATAGCTGATCCCCTCCTCGAAGGTGATCTGCCGCCGGTAGAAGATTCGCTCATAGCCCGGCTCCAAGTCGACCGATGCGGAGATGTAGATATCGTTGAACTCGCCCTGAAAGAGCAGCGGAGCCTGCTGAAAATCCGAGCCACGCTGCCATAGGCGGACGCTGCGCGGATAACCCGAAGCGGTCGCTGCATTCGCGCCGAGCGTGGTCGATACCAGCAACTGATCCTTGTCGAGCCATGCGGCACCGCCCTTGGCCTCGGGCAGTGCGAAGCCATCATCGACGAAGCGCTTCTCGACGAGATCGAACTCGCGCATCACGACGGCGTCCGCCCCGCCGCGGGACAGGCTGACCAAGCCGTAGCGCTGTTCCGGCTGGAGCGTGCCGCAGCCTTTCCAGACCCAGTCCTCACGCTCGGCGTCGGCCAATGCATCGATGTCGAGCACCGTCTCCCAGGACGGTTCCGCCGTGCGGTATTCTTCCATCGAAGTGCGCCGCCACAGGCCGCGCACATGGGTGGCGTCCTGCCAGAAATTGTAGAGCTGGCCGCGCCTTCTGGTGATGAAGGGAATGTTGTCCGGTCGGGTCGAGATCTCGTAGAGCGTCCGCTTGTCGGCCTCGAAGGATGCGTCGCATAGGGCAGCTTTCGTAATCTCGTTGTGAGCACGCACCCAGGCGAGTGCCTCCTCGCCCTCCACATCCTCCAGCCTGAGATAGGGGTCGGGGCGCTCCTGCATCCGTTCGGCCATAATGGTGGATTCCGTTCAGGTTGGTGACATCAGGTGGGCGAGAATCGATGACAGGGATTATTGGTCGGCCCGAGCCATGGGCAACACTTTGAGCAGAACCGAACGGATCACCATCCGTTGACGATAAACCATTTGTAAGGGGCCGCCATGGATCCGTTTGTATCCGCACTCGAAGAGCTTGCCGAAGCCCTGACGGCCGGCGAAGATCCGGAACAGGCCCTGCCGGATATCGCTGGCGAGCATGACCTTCCGGTCCAGGCCTTGCGCAATCGGGCCCTGCGGGCGTTCGGACCGCTCGAAACCTATAAGCAGCGTCAGGTAGAGTTGAAGAAGGAGCGTGATCAGACCGCGAGACGTCGCGACCCGGTCTTTGCCGGCGCCTCCTTCCTGGCCGCCGTGGCAAGTCTCAGTCCCAAGCTCTCTGTGGAGGAGAGGCAAGCCGAGATCGGGCGTCTGGCGGAAGAGTACGATGTCGATCCCGCCGCCCATAAGGAAGCCATCGAGCGGCTGCGCAAACGCTGACAGCCCGAGCGTTATCGCCTGCCCCATTCCAACTCTAAACCTCTTTCGCAGGCGCAGTTTCAGGCATGACCGGCGCGGCTGCCTTGTCCGCCGGCTTCCGCTCGCGCGTCACCAAACGAAAGAACAGCGGGACGAAGAGAATGGCCAGGAAGGTCGCGGCCAGCATACCGCCGATGACGCCGGTACCAACCGAGTGACGGCTTGCCGAGCCTGCACCCGTCGAGACTGCAAGCGGCACGACACCGAGGATGAAGGCGAGAGAGGTCATCACGATGGGGCGGAACCGAAGACGAGCCGCATCCAAGGCCGCATCATAGACGGTTTCCCCTGCCCTGTAGCGCTCGGCCGCGAACTCAACGATCAGGATCGCATTCTTGGCTGCCAACCCGATGAGGGTGACAAGTCCGACCTGAAAATAGATATCGTTCTCGATCCCGCGGAGCCAGATGGCGAGGATGGCGCCGAAGACGGCGAAGGGCACGGCCGTGATGACGGCGAACGGCAGGGACCAGCGCTCGTATTGCGCGGCCAGGATCAGGAACACCATCACGAGACCTAGGAGGAAACCCTGCGACCCGGTTCCCGCCGATTGCAGCTCTTGATAGGCCGATCCCGTCCAGCCGATGGAGTAGTCGGAGGACAGGTTTTGCGACACCACCTGCTCGATTGCGGCAATCGCTTGCCCCGAGGAGTAGCCTGGAGCCGGATTGCCCTGGATCTTGGCCGCGGGGAACACATTGAATCGATCGACGACATCCGGCCCGACGATGCGGGAGGTGGACAGGAGAACATTGAGCGGAACCATGTTGCCTTTGTCAGAGCGGACGAACACGTGTTGCAGATCGTTGGGCGTCATTCGGAACTCGGGCTCGGAGGAGAGGCTCACCCGATAGGTCCGTCCGAACAGGCCGAAATCGTTGACGTAAAGGCTGCCGAACGTGCTCTGCATCGTGTCGAAGATGGCCGAGATCGGGACGCCGAGCGCCTTTGCCTTATCGCGGTCGACGTCGATCCGGTACTGCGGCACGTTCGTGTTGAAGGTCGTGGAGACGCCCGAGAGCTCCGGCCGCTGTCTTGCGGCCTGGATCACCTGCTGCGCCGCCTGGGAAAGGCTCTCGAGAGAACCGCCCGACCTGTCCTGCAGGTAGAACTCGAAGCCGCCGGTCGTGCTCATTCCCGTGATCGGTGGCGGGTTGAAGCCGAAGACGACTCCGTCACGGAAATAGACGTTGAGAGCCGCGAAAGCCGGAGCGAGATTGCGCACGTCGAGCCGCGGGTCCGTCCGCTTCGACCAATCCGTGAGGGTCACGAAAGACACCCCGGCACTGGTCTTCTGAGCGCCGGACAGGAGATCGAACCCGGCAATGGTCACCACGTCGGCGACGGCGGGATTGCGTTTGAGCTCCTCGCTCACCTTTGCGGTGATGTCGAGGGTGCGGTCGAGGGAGGCTGCAGGCGGCAGCGCCGTCACGACGAAGACGTTTCCCAGATCCTCCGCCGGCACGAGGCCGCCCGGCACCCGCTCGAACAGCAACCAGGTTACCCCGAGCATTCCGCCTATGAGAACAAGGGCTATCAAAGCGTGGCGCAGGAAAAAGGCGGTGCCGGAGGTAAAGGTGCGCGTCACCCAGTCGAAGCCGCGGTTGAAGATGCGAAACGGCAGCCACGGTTCGCTGTGTCCCTCCTTGAGGAGGAGCGCACACAGGGCGGGAGTCAACGTGAGCGCCACGATACCGGAAATCACCACCGATACCGCAATAGTCACGGCAAACTGGCGATAGAGTTCGCCGGCCAGACCGCCGAGGAAGGACACGGGGATGAACACGGCGCAGAGAACGAGTACGACGGCGATGACGGGACCGCTCACTTCCTGCATGGCCTGGATGGCGGCCCCCCGTGGCGGCTTATGCTCCGTCGACATGATGCGCTCGACATTTTCCAGCACGATGATGGCATCGTCGACCACGATCCCGATGGCCAGGATGAGGCCAAAGAGAGTGAGGAGGTTGACTGAGAATCCCAGCGCATACATGCCGGCAAAGGTGCCGACGATGGACACCGGCACGGCCAAAAGCGGGATCAAGGTCGCGCGCCAGTTCTGCAGGAAGAGAAAGACCACGATCACGACCAGCACGATGGCTTCGATGAAGGTCTTGACGACCTCCTCGATGGAGACCTGGATGAACTTCGTCGTGTTGTAGGGCACGTCGTAGCGCAGGCCGTCGGGGAAACGCTGGGCGAGCCGGCTCATCGCCGCATCGACGGCTCCCGAGACGTCGAGAGCGTTGGCGCCAGGCTGAAGATAGACCCCGATCGGCACCGTCGGGGCCCCGTTCAGGGTCGATATTGTGGAGTAGTTGAGAGACCCGAGTTCGACCCGCGCGACGTCCTTCAGCCGCAGCGCGCCGCCGTTCTCGTCGGAGCGCAGGACGATCTGTTCGAACTCGCGCGGGTCTGCGAACCGTCCCTGGGTCGTGACCGAATAGGTGAAGGCCTGCCGGCTTGGCGTCGGCTCTTCCGCAAAGCGCCCGGCCGCGAATTGCGCGTTCTGGTCGCGGATGGCGGCGGCAACGTCACCGGGCGTCAGATTGTACTGCGCGACCTTGTCGGGCCGGAGCCAGATGCGCATGGAATAGTCCGAGGCCCCGAAGAGCGACGCGTCGCCGACCCCGGGCGTGCGGCGCAGCTCGTCGATGATGTTGATGAGCGCGTAATTGGAAATGTAGATCGTGTCGTAACGCCGGTCGGGTGAGGACAGGGCTACGATCTGCAGGATCGAGGACGATCGCTTGGTTACCGTCACACCCTGCCGCCGCACCTCCTCGGGCAGAACGGCCGTCGCACGTTGGACACGGTTGTTGACGTTGATGGTTGCTTGGTCGGCGTTCGTCCCGGTCTGGAAGTACACCGACAGGCTCATGGTCCCCGAACCGGTGGAGGTCGATTGCATGTAGATCATGTCCTCGACCCCATTGACCTGCTGCTCCAAGGGAGCGGCGACGGTTTCGGCAATGGTCTCGGCGCTCGCTCCCGGATAGGTGGCCGACACCACGACCTGAGGCGGGACGATTTCGGGATATTGCGCAACGGGCAGAACCCGCATTGCGATCAGGCCGATGAGCACGATGGCGATGGAAAGGACCGACGCGAAGATCGGGCGGTCTATGAAGAACTTCGAGATCATGGCCGGGCCCCAGGTGCGGAGACGTTTGGGGTGCCTGTGGTCTGCGCGGCCTTGGGATCCATCGGCACCGGCCTGACGGGCTGGCCCGGACGGACGCGGATCACGCCGTCGACGACCACCCTGTCGCCACCCTTCAGCCCCTCACTTGCGACCCAGCCCGCCGCCAGTTCGGGTCCCAGGCGGATCGGGCGCGCCTGAGCGATGTCGTTCTCGCCGAGCACATAGACCAGTGGCCCCTGGGGCCCCTGGCTCACCGCTTGCTGTGGAACGACGATCGTATTAGGCAGGGTGATGCCGATGAGGCGCACTCTGACGAACTGGCCCGGCAGCAACAGGCCATCCGGATTCGGGAAGATCGCTCGCGCCTGAATCGTTCCGGTCTGCAGATCGACCCGCTGGGCGGCCGTATCGATCCTGCCGACCTGCGGGTACTTCGCCTGCCGGGCATATTGCAGCTCGACGGTCAGATCCTTTTCCGAGATCGGCTTCTCTCGCCGCTCGTTCAGGGCACGGAAGGCCCTGCCCTCCTCGTCGGTGAAGGAAAAGTTCACATAAGCCGGATCGATCTGCGAGATGGTTGTCAGAAGCGTCTGCTGCGCCTGGATGAGTGCGCCGATGGGCGGCGACTCCAAAGCCGTGATCCCGGTCCCGGGCGCCGTCACGGTCGTGTAGCTCAAGTTCAGCTTCGCGTTCTGAATCTCGGCCTCGGCGAGTTGGACGCCAGCCCGAGCCTGGTCCCGCTGGGAGCGCGCATCCTCGAGCTGTGCCTCTGTCGAGACGCCGCGGCGGACAAGCTGTTCGATCCGGTTGAAATTTTCCTCCGCCTGGCGAACGGCCGCTTGGGCCTGCAGCAACTGGGCTTCCACCCGACTCACCGCGACCTCGTAGGATGCCGGATCGATCCGGAAAAGCACCTGATCCTGCGTGACCCGCGCCCCCTCCTCAAATTCGCGCTTGAGCAGAAGGCCGCCGACGCGCGCGCGGACTTCAATATCGCGAAAGCCGGAGACGCGGCCGGCATACTCCACCGGATAGGGCACCTCGGCGGGTTGGACCACCATGATCCCGACCTGAGGCGTCGGCAGCGCGGAAGCCGCCGTCTGCCGCGTTGACGTCTCTCGGGGCGAACGGAACATGAAGAAGTAGACGCCTGCAGCGAGAACCAGACCGGCCACGGCGATGAGGAGGATGCGCTTGACCACTTTGCCCTCCGGATCCTTTGGGACGAACTGCCCCGTCGAAGGGGCTGGCCTTCATCGGCGCATCACGGGGGAACGGCAGGCCGCAGATCTCCACCCTTAGGGCATGAACATCTTGACCGTGCGCGGGTTCCGCGACGGACCGGGCTGCTTCCATGCCGCCTGCGGCAAATTAACTTGTGTTAACAAATTCTGCCGTTGTGTCGGGTTTCTGACAGACGAACAGCTGCGCTCCGGTATCATTCGCCCCAAACACAGAATGAACAAATCGCAGGGGGCACCATCATGGCCATCCGTACGCCGTCCGCTTCTTCATAGAAGGCAGCGGGCTGCGCCGGACCATGGAGTGCTTGATGAAGAGCAAGAAGAGAAGGCCCATTGCTTCTGAGCCTCGCCGGACAGCCAAGCTTGAGCGCGAGCTCAAAGCCATCGAAGCTCAAATTGCATTATTGGAAAAAGACACCAGCCTGGATCTCGCCGCTCAGGACCATTTCGTCCTGTGGAGACGGCCGAACCTCTTTGCGCCCTGGCCGTTAGGCCTTCAGCATTAGGCAGGATCCCTTCACCCTTCAGCGCCGGAACATCTTCGTTCGACGTTGAATCACGCCCTAACTGAACCCAGAGAGCGAACGATGACCACGCGAAAATTCAATCAGACGCCTCCCGACAAGGCGCGGGATCTCTTCGAGAAACTTCTTGCAACCTCTGATAGTGCCATCAAAACCCGTGAGCGTCTGTTCGCGGATCTGCAGGAGGAGTTGACGCTGCTGGCGACCCTTCAGGAGCAGCATCTCCTGCCGGTCCTTCGACGGCATGGGATGGAGGACCTTGTCCGGCAAGTCCTCGACGACAATGTGGAGACCACTGCGCTTCTGACCGATCTCGAGCGCATGCCGAAGAACAATGGTGAGTTTCTCGCCAAGGTGGCGGAACTGAGAAGAGTGTTCCAGCAGCATATTCGCGATGACAGGAAGGAACTCCTCCCGGCCGTGCTCAAGGTTCTAAGCGACGACGAAGCGGAAGCTGTTGTCGAGAAGGTGGAGGATGAAATGGCCGCGATCGACGAAACGAAACGGTTTGAGGCGCGCCGTGCCCGCGAGCAGATCGATACGGTCCAGCGGGTAGCCGACGATCTCGGCGAAACCGTGCGGGCAGGGACGGAGAACGCCCAAAACATTGCCCAATCGATGCAGCAGGTCGTGCAGAACAGCTTCGGCGTATTTTCTGAATTGGCCCGCCGCTCGACAGGTCAGGCCATGCAGATGTTCGGTCGCTCCGATGGAGAGGGCCGCGGGCTCACCGATCAAGCCTCGGAAAGCCTGAAGACCGTGGCTCAATCCAACACTGTCCTGGTGCGAGGCTTTCAGGACGTGTCGCGGGAATGGTTTGAGCTGAGCCAGAAGCGACTGCAGACAAATCTGGAAGGGTTGAACGCCCTCGCCCGCTGCCGGACCATGAACGACTTCGTTGCGGTTCAAAGCTCCCTCATCCGAGACAATCTGGAGCAGACCGTCGACAACAGCCGGCGCATGGCCGAACTCACAATGCAGCTGGCGGACGAAGCTGCCCGGACTGCGACAGTCGAGGTGAAACACCTCGCAGAGCGGGTCAGCCGAGCAGCTTAAATCCCAACCGACGTTGTGCCCCTGGCTTCCAGCCAGGGGCCCATGACGCCCCGTGGCGATCCGGTCAGTGCTGTTTCTCCGAACGATTCAGGGCGATTGTCCAGCGGTGCGGCCAGAAAGCCAGGACCGCCACGATGAACGTGAGCAGGAGGAGAGCCACCATCACCTGAGCCACTCCGAAGATCGGAGCGTCTTTGGCGACAAACCAACTCGTGACGACACCTGCTGCAAGCATCAATATCCGAACGATCCAGCTGATCATGAGCGCCTCCACGGCCCCTGCGCATAGTCCGAAGCTTCCTACAGATTAGCTGTCGAACCGGACGATCCTGTTGTAGGAATTCCATTCCATCGTTTGACCGGAGTCAATTTCGGTCCGGTCAGGTCCTTGAACAATTCTTTCAGAATTCGGGCAGTCCCTACCGATACAAGGCCAAGCTGCCCCATCCTTACCAAAGTGATGATCTTAACTTGTGTTAACCGCTCGAAGGAAGCTCACGCCGCCAGAATATCATCGGAGGACGCTATGGCCACACACGTCGAGCATTCCCGTCGCCAGAAGGCACCGAACAGAAATCGAGTCTACTCCCCGGACATTCTGCCTCTGCTCCAGACCGTTCTGGCCGATCTCGCCGATATCGATATCGCCTTCGAGAAGAGCCTCGAGACCATCAAGCACAGCCCGGCCGATGAAGAGCGCAAGAGCGAGATGATCGCAAGTCTTTGGCGCCAGCACCGGGAGCAGCGGGCGCCCTACATTCAGGAACTCGCAGCCCTGCGGGAGCGGATCGAGACGACATTCATCTGAGAAAGGCTACGACGCTGCTCCTGGGGGGCGCAAGTTTCTACCGGGCGAGCACACGTGCGGCGTTCTTCGTCGTATCAACGGCCAGGGACACCTTTCCGACTGCCGCCGATATGGTTCCGATATTGCCGGCAATGCGTGTCACGGCATGGGACGCATCCTGCATGTTGGAGGACATTTCCTGTGTGACAGCACTCTGCTGTTCGACGGCAGATGCCGCTCCCACTACGTGATTCCGCATGGTTTCAACGGAATTGCGGATTTTCGTGAGCGCCTCGACAACTCCGCTCGATACGCTACGAACGGCATCGATTTCCGTTGAGATTTGCTCGGTCGCTCGGGCCGCCTGCGACGCCAGGTTCTTCACTTCGCTTGCGACCACCGCGAACCCCCTGCCAGCCTCACCCGCTCGGGCGGATTCGATTGTCGCGTTCAGGGCCAAGAGGTTGATCTGCCCGGCGATGCTCTGAATGAGGCTGATGATGCCTCCCATCGCCTCTGCAGCAGAAGAGAGTTTGTCCGTGTATTCGTTCGCGCTTTTCGCCTCGGCGAAAGCAATATCGGTCGCCACGCGAGAGGTGGCCATGCTCTGCGCGATTTCTCTCACCGAGGCGGCCAACTCCTCGGCCGCAGATGCCATCATCTGAACATTGCTGGAAGTGGCGGTTGCTGCCTGGCTCGCGGAGCTCGCCTCCTGGGTGGATTGGCCGACAGCCGCATCGATCTCGCCAAAATTGGTCTCGATCATGCACCTGAGATTGATCAGAAGACCGACCTGCTGCGTCACATCGGTTGCATATTTCACGACCTTGTAGGGACGCCCGCTCGCATCGAGGATAGGATTGTAGCTGGCCCCGATCCAGATCTCGCGCCCGCCCTTGCCGATCCGCTTGTACTGGGCCGCCTGGAACTCGCCGTTCTTGAGCCGGCACCAGAACTCAAGATATTCCGGACTGGTCCGCATTCCTGGCTCGACGAACATGCTGTGATGCTTGCCCCGGATCTCCGGAAGGGAGTACCCGACCGCCGCAAGAAAATTCGCGTTCGCGTCGAAAATATTTCCGTCGAGATCGAATGAGATGACAGCCTGCGATTTTCCAATCGCCTCGACTTGTCCCTTCAGCTCCGCCTGTTCCTCCATCTGCGTGGTGATGTCCGTTGCGAACTTGACGATGTTGAACGGCTTGCCGTCGCGGCCGAGCAGAGGGTTGTAGCTCGCCTCAATTCAGACTTCCCTGCCACCCTTACCGAGGCGCTTGTAGCGAGCCGCCTGATACTCTCCAGTCTTCAGTCTTCTCCAGAACTCCGCATAGGCAGCCGTTTCGCGAAACGCTGACTCGACGAACATGCTGTGATGTTTGCCTTGAATTTCCGGAAGGGAGTAGCCCACTGTGCGGAGAAAGTTCTCATTCGCCGCTATGATTGATCCATCGAGATTAAATTCAATAACAGCTTGGGCCTTATCGAGTGCTTCAAGTTTAGCTTTGACTTCAAGCTGCGACTGAGACAATAAACCCAACATGGATCGACTCCGGCACCCAGGACGAGACGAAAATAACAACAAGGTTCCGCATATATTTCCACGTCATGGTGGAGCCAAAATCATAATAAGCTGTAAAGTGAACAACTAAGTATTTGTGCTTACCAGTTTTTGCATCTTCTACTGAAACGAAGACGCAATATATCGTTGTCGACCCGCCGCTTGCTCTGCTGAGACGGACTTATGAGATGATGACGAGAGTGCCTTGCGCTGCTGTTGGGACGCCAAGCCTCGTACCTTCAGCATGACCATTATGTGGACGAAATTGGAAACGATCCTTCGATCGAGCGCAACGCGCAAAGCGACGGTCTCTGTCAGATGTGGCAGTCCTCGTCTCTTGAATGAAATCCAAGGCCCGGGAGGTTGATATGCCGGCTCGTACATCCTCCACACCCAAGGGGAACCAAACCTCCAAGTCTCAACCGGCCATACTGCCGACTTTGACAGCCACTGCGGAAACAGCAACCGTTCCGATCTCAGCACCATCAGCTTCCCCGGCGCCTTGGGATGATGCCGAACTCCATCAGCTCCGAGATGCCCTCGATCACACCGCACACGCCGGCCTTGCTCGCCTCACCGCCGGCCTGTCGCCCGCGGCCATCGTCGATGCGTTCATGGACTGGGCTGTCCATCTGGCCATCTCTCCCGGCAAGCAGGTCGAACTCGCCACCAGGGGCGCGCGCAAATGGGCGCGGCTGACGCAATTCGCTTCCCGTTGTGCCCTTGTTGGCGGCACCGGTGATCCGTGCATCGAACCGCTTCCTCAGGACCGCCGCTTTGCGGAACGGGAGTGGTCGCAGTGGCCCTTCAACCTCGTCCAACAGAGCTTCCTGCTGCAGCAGCAATGGTGGGAAAACGCCACGACAGGCGTCGACGGCGTAACCAAGCAGCATCAGGCCGTCGTCGAGTTCATGACGCGCCAGATCGTCGACATGGCTTCCCCGTCGAACTTCATCGCCACGAACCCGGTTGTGCAGAGGCGCATTCTGGAAACGGGCGGGCAGAACCTCGTTCACGGGCTTCGCAATTTCCTGGACGATTGGGAGCGGATCGTCCGTTCGAAGCCTCCGGCCGGCACCGAGGCCTTCCGACCCGGCCGCAATGTGGCCGTGACGCCCGGCAAGGTGATCTATCACAATAACCTTATCGAACTGATCCAGTACAACCCAACGACCGAGGAGGTCCGACCAGAACCGATCCTGATCGTGCCAGCCTGGATCATGAAGTACTACATCCTGGATCTTTCCCCTGGTAACTCACTGGTTCGTTATCTCACCGACCAGGGTTTCACGGTGTTCATCATTTCCTGGAAGAATCCGACCGCCGAAGACCGGGAACTCGGTCTCGACGATTACCGGGAGCTCGGAGTGATGGCGGCGCTCGATGCGGTCAATGCCGTCTTGCCCGATCGAAAAGTCCATGCGGTCGGCTACTGCCTCGGCGGCACACTTCTCTCGATCGCGGCGGCCGCCATGGCGCGGGACGGCGACCAGCGCCTGACAACCCTGTCACTCCTGGCGGCACAGAATGATTTCCGCGAAGCCGGGGAGCTCTCTCTCTTCATCAACGAGAGCCAGCTTCACTTTCTCGAAGACCTGATGCGCAGCCAGGGCTATCTCGACACCCGGCAGATGGCCGGCGCCTTTCAGCTTCTGCGCTCGAATGACCTGATCTGGTCGCGCCTGATCCGGCACTACCTGATGGGTGAGCGCACGCCCTTGAACGATATCATGGCTTGGAATGCCGATGCGACACGCATGCCCTATCGCATGCATGCGGATTACCTGCGGCAGCTCTTTCTCAACAATGATCTGGCCGAAGGACGTTTCCAGGTCGACGGACGCCCCGTCGCCGTAAGCGACATTCGTGTCCCGATCTTCGCGGTCGGCACGGAGCGGGATCACGTGGCGCCGTGGCGCTCCACGTTCAAAATCCATTTACTGGCCGACACCGACGTGACATTCCTTCTCACGACCGGTGGTCACAATGCTGGCATTGTCGCCGATCCGAGCAGGGCTGGAGGAAGCTTTCAGGTGCTGACACGATCCGCGGTCGGTCATTACCTGGATCCCGACACCTGGATCAAGATCGCGCCGCGCTTCGAGGGCTCATGGTGGCCGGAATGGACGCGATGGCTGGTTTCGCATTCCGGCGAACTCACGAAACCACCGGCAGTGGGAGCACCGGCACGAGGCTATCCTGCCCTCTGCGACGCGCCCGGCACCTATGTGCTGCAAGCCTGATACGGCACTCCTTCTGAGCGCAATCGATGATCGCGATATGCTACCGGCGTTTTAGCTCTGCATCCGCCGGTATAGGGTGCTGCGGCTGACACCAAGCTGACGGGCTGCGAGCGAGACATTGCCCTTGGCGGCCCGAAGCGCATCCAGCATGGCCGTAGCCGTAATGGCTTCCAGGGTCGACAGCGCCCTTTCACGAGGAGACGGGTTCTTCTCAGCGATCGTGACGCCAAAGCGCACATCCGCCGGCAGCGCGTCGACCGTGAGCGTCTCACCCGGCTCGCAGAGTGCCAGCATCGCTCGAAGGCAGCCGACGAGCTGACGGAAATTGCCCGGCCATTCATAATTCACCAGTTGCGCGCGGCACTCTTGCGCCAGGGCAATTCGCTGTGTCCTTGCTCCAAGGGAATCCCACAGTTCGTCGACCAGTTGCGCGCGATCCGAGCGGTGGCGAAGTGGTGACAGCTCGAACGTATATTGCGCGATGCGGAAATAGAGATCCGAGCGGAATGTCCCCGCCTGGACGAGGTCCCACAGGTTCCGGTTCGTGGCACAGACCAGCATGAAATCGACGGGAATGGCCCGCCCACCACCCAGCGGGACGACCTCCCGCTCCTGCAAGGCGCGCAGGAGCTTCGTCTGCAGGGTGAGCGGCATGTCGCCGATCTCGTCGAGGAACAAAACGCCGCCAGCGGCCTCACGGAGATAGCCCTTCGATCCGCCGGGCCGAGCTCCTGTGAACGCACCGGCCTGATAGCCGAAAAGTTCGGCCTCCATCAGTGTTTCGGGCAGAGCCGCACAATTGACCGCGATCAACGGCTTGTCCGAGCGCGCGCTTCTCGCATGGACGGCGCGGGCGAAGATCTCTTTTCCGGTTCCCGTTTCGCCACGGATGAGAACCGGCACCGCTGCATCGAGCAGCCGGACGGCGCGCGCAATGGCTTGTGCCGTTTCAAGGTCGAAGATCGGTCTTGGGACTGCGGGCGGAACAGGTCGTGCAATCCGCTTGGCCGGTGCGGGAACTTTCCTGAACCCATCGAGGCGCCCCACAAGCTTGGTGCCGTTCTCCCGCTTGAGGCTGCCGCTATCGGCCAGGGCGGCAAGCCGGTCGCGGAACAGGTCCGTCCACGAGGCCTCGCCGATCGCATCGAACCGTCGTCCGATAAGCGCCAAGCCATGCCGGTTGGCCGCTTTGAGCCGCCCATCCTCGAACACCAGGATCCCTTCCCGCGAGGTCCCGAGCATGGCTGGATCCACATGGAGTCGCACAACGTCGGCGCCTTCAAAATCCTGTTCGAAGAGCCGATGCTCGATCTGTTCGGCCGCCATCTTCACGAGGCCGAGCGCATGCGCATGATGCGTCTCGGCCGGACCCGACAGGTCCAGGACGCCCAACACATTTCCCTGCGGGCCGATGATCGGAATGGCGGAGCAGCTCAGGATCCGGTTGCATTCGAGATAATGCTCCGCGCCGCGCACTTCGATGGGGCATCCCTCGGCAAGCGACGTTCCGATCGCATTCGTTCCCGCGAACTGCTCGCTCCAGGGGACGCCCGGCCGCAGGGCGACTCGAGCCGCCCGTTCCGCAAAATCGAGACTCCCGATGGTGTCCAGCACGAGGCCGGAGGCATTGGTGAGGATGACGATACTGTCCGTGGCTTGAGCATCCGCATAGAGCGCTTCGACCTCCGGCCGGCAGAGGCGCTTGAAAGCCTCCGCCTCGTCAGCCGTGAGCGCGAATTCGTAAGCCGTCAGGGGCTCCGGGAGCGAGTTGGCCCTGCCCTCGAGGCCGAGTGCCTGACAGCGGGTCCAGGATCGGAGAATGGATTGCGGAATGAGCCCGCCGGGAACGGCCTTCTGCGAGAAGAAATACTGACGGGCATGCTGGATTGCATCTGGCGACAAGGGCGTCCTCCCATCCCGGTGTCGCAAATTGCAACAGGTGTTGCAGATGCGTTTCTTTCCGCGACAGGCTCCATGATAGGCGAAGCTAAGGCAAAAAGAAGTCGTCGGAAGAACAAGAAGCAAAGCCACGGCTCGGCTCGTTCCTTTTCAAGAACTTACCGCACTGCAAAAGCAAAGGGTCCTGGCATAGCAACGGGATGGCACGAAAATTGCAGAAGCCCGCTTGTTCATCCAGGGAGGAAACCAATGAACAAGCCTGAATTTCTGAGCGTCTCGCATGCGCCGTTCAAGGACCGTTACGGCAATTTCATCGGCGGGCAGTGGGTCGAGCCGGTCAACGGCCGCTATTTCGAGAACACCTCTCCCATCACCGGGAAAGTTGTCTGCGAGATTGCCCGCTCCGACAAGGACGATGTCGAGAAGGCTCTCGACGCGGCGCATGACGCCAAGGACGCCTGGGGCAAGACCGCTCCGGCTGAGCGATCCCGCATCCTCAACGAGATCGCGAACCGGATGGAAGCGAATCTCGATACCCTCGCCTTGGCGGAAACCTGGGACAACGGCAAGCCGATCCGCGAGACGACGGCAGCCGACATACCACTCGCCATCGACCATTTCCGGTATTTCGCCGCCTGCATCAGGGCTCAGGAAGGCTCGGTCGCGGAGATCGATCACGATACCGTCGCCTATCACTTCCACGAGCCACTCGGCGTCGTCGGGCAGATCATTCCCTGGAACTTCCCGATCCTGATGGCGACGTGGAAGCTCGCACCCGCTCTCGCCGCCGGCAATTGCGTCGTCCTCAAGCCTGCCGAGCAGACGCCAGCCTCGATCCTGCTTTGGGCCGAACTGGTCGGAGATCTGCTGCCGCCCGGCGTCCTCAACATCGTCAATGGCTATGGCCTCGAAGCCGGCAAGCCGCTGGCCTCCAGCTCGCGCATCGCCAAGATCGCGTTCACTGGTGAGACCACCACCGGCCGCCTGATCATGCAATATGCGAGCCAGAACCTGATCCCGGTGACGCTCGAACTCGGTGGCAAGTCGCCCAACATCTTCTTCAGCGACGTGACGGCGGAGGATGACGATTACCTGGACAAGGCCATCGAAGGTTTCGTGATGTTCGCCCTGAACCAGGGCGAGGTCTGCACCTGCCCGAGCCGCGCACTCATCCAGGAATCGATCTACGACCGCTTCATGGAAAAGGCCATCAAGCGCGTCGAGGCGATCAAGCAGGGAAGCCCGCTCGACCCATCGACCATGATCGGCGCTCAGGCTTCCAGCGAACAGCTGGAAAAGATCCTCAGCTACATCGATATCGGCAAGCAGGAAGGCGCCGAGGTGCTGACGGGCGGTGAGCGCAACAACCTGCCGGGCGAACTGGCCGGCGGCTATTACGTGAAGCCCACCGTGTTCCGTGGTCACAACAAAATGCGCGTGTTCCAAGAGGAGATCTTCGGGCCGGTCGTCTCCGTCACGACCTTCAAGGACGAGGACGACGCCCTGTCGATTGCCAACGACACCCTCTATGGACTCGGCGCCGGCGTGTGGACCCGCAACGGCCATCGTGCCTACCGCTTCGGACGCGCCATCCAGGCGGGCCGCGTCTGGACGAACTGCTATCATGCCTATCCGGCCCATGCGGCCTTCGGCGGTTACAAGCAGTCGGGCATCGGTCGCGAGACGCACAAGATGATGCTCGATCACTATCAGCAGACCAAGAACCTGCTGGTCAGCTACAGCAGCAAGGCCCTCGGCTTCTTCTGATAACGCCGATGGACCGGAGTGCGATTGCCGTGCTCCGGTCTCCATTCTCCGGAGATGTCACATGAACGGCGATATTCTGCGCGTGACGGCGACGCCTGCCGCGCTCGATCTGATCGCGACCTTGCAGAGCGAGTATGGCCCGGTTCTGTTTCACCAATCCGGCGGCTGCTGCGATGGATCCTCGCCCATGTGCTATCCGCAGGGCGACTACATTCTCGGGGACGAGGACGTACTCCTCGGCACCATCGGCGGGGCGCCGTTCCATATGAGCCCGTCACAATACGAATACTGGAAGCACACCCAGCTGATCATCGACGTGGTGCCCGGCAAGGGCGGCATGTTCTCCCTCGAGAACGGCCGCGGCGTCCGTTTCCTGACCCGGTCACGCCTCTTCACGGACGAGGAGGCGGCAGCCCTCAACCTGAGGAGGTCACCAGTCTGAACATCAGCTCTTCGGGAGAATGGCGACTCCGGTAGGGCTCGAACCTACGACCTGCCGCTTAGAAGGCGGCTGCTCTATCCAGCTGAGCTACGGAGCCATCCGGCCGAGGGCCCCAGCCTAGTGGGTCCAGGGGCCGACGCGGTTGAACTTGAAATTGTCGGAGTAGGAAATCGTCCGCCGCTTGACCTCTTGCGGTTCCTCGACCCGGTAGGCGATGCGCTCGCGCTCGGCGTAGGCGATTGCCTCTTCCTTCGTGTCGAACCACAGGCGGAGCTGCTGACGGGTATCGCCCGAGCTCGTCCAGCCCATGAGGGCCTCGATCTCGCGGGGCTTGTCCTGCTCAAAAACGAGAAGCCACTGCTTGGTCCGGGCCATTCCGGACTGCATTGCGGACTTGGCGGGCTTGTAGATCCGTGCAGGCATTGGTTTTGGACTCTCTCCAAGACTCATCCGGTGAAGATGGTCGGGGCGGCAGGATTTGAACCCGCGACCCTCTGCTCCCAAAGCAGATGCGCTACCAGACTGCGCTACACCCCGTTATCCTCAACAGCTTGGTTTCTCTAGCGATTTGAGAACCGATACGCAAGGCCCCCGGTTCCGATTAGGGAACGAAAAGGAACCCATGGGACATTTGTGGAACCGAAAGTCCCAGGAAAAAGTCCCATGGATGTTCCAAATTTGTTCTAAGCATTTCAACTATGGCTCAAGATACCGTCGAACCGCGTCAACTCCTAATTTTGAAGCCGAATTCTGCCGCCTTCCAGAAGAAGGCCAGCAGAGAAGCGAACGCGAATATTAGATTCACCCCCCAGTGGAATTTGAGCAGGCGTCCGATCCAGCCGAATTTCTTGTCCTCACGCTGCTCGATATCGCGGAAGTACTCGTAAATTGGTCCAAACAATAGCATCAAACAAACCGAAAGAACGCCAATAAAGGTCGCCATTCTGGCATCAAGACTTTGCCATTTATCGATTCGATACATGATGAAAAGGACTACGCATAATCCTGCCGTCGGCAGAATGAGATACATGCGCTTTGCAATCGCTGCTTTAAGATCCAATATCGAGATTGATCGATCCGATCTTTTGACGTGTACGATAAACAACCTTTGTGTCTTTTGAGCTGCAACGGCCACGCCCACAAGAGCCGAAACAAGCAGAATGAAGTCAAAGGATAGGCTAAAGAATTTCGCCCATCCTTGGAGTGGTTCTATAGTCACAGCATACCCCCGTCGATTAGATTTGCGTCATAGGGGGTCTACGGAATGCGGCATCCTCTTCCTGTTGTTAAGGTTCACGCACCTATCGCGGGATTATAGTCAGTTATCGCGCATTCGAAATGTGGACCGTAAGCTGAGCGCAAACCTCCCTCATTGGTCTTCCTGAGGCGGATGAAGGATGTCCGCGTGGGCGTAGAGTGAGGACCGCAAACGAAACTAGATACGCGAGTTCCGGTCCTCACCTGGACAATCGGTCTAAGTGAGATTGGTACTCAGCTTGAGCATCCAGTCCGATAGTAAGGCCATTAGGAACAAGACACCGAGAGTAAATTGGACCAGGCGTTGGGATTGGCTCGTCATAGCCAAAAAGAACACTATAGTAGCAACGAGAATGTAGGAACCGTCGAAGACGGACTGCTGCCAAAGCAAAATGTATGCTCCGAGACTACAAATCGAAGCCCTTAGACTTCTTAGTGCAATTTGTCTTCGTGACGCGTATGCTTCTTTCAATTTCTCCCCCATTTCAGGCGAATTTATCGTCTACTTGCCTGCCGCTAGGGGAGCAAGGTGCGGCAGAGCAGAGTCTCGGGTCGTGGCATAACTGCAACTCCAAACAGGCCGTGCGGTGTCCCGTGTCTGCGGCCGCACTGTCCACTGTTTCCACAGCCGCCACTCGGCCCTTCCTCGCAGGATCAACTTCCCGAGCTCTGACATGACCCTAGAGCTTAGTTGCTCGCGGTGCGGCGCCCGGCAGATCAAGATGATGATCAACGTCTGTGAGCTCTACTCGAAAACTGACGGCGTCGTACTTCCTTGAGCCGGCCAAAGCAAAAAGCCCCGCCAGCCCTGAGGCCAGCGGGGGATCTAACGTTTGGTGATGAAAATCATCGCCGCGGGAGGCGCACCCTCCCCGTCAACCTTGGCGTCACAATGACGTTTGTAGTCATTCCTTCCGGATCTCGTCCCGGATCTTGAGCCCAAACTGGAACAGCAGCCACGCCACGCCGAGGATCGGAGCAACGGTGGCGCAAATCTACGAGACATCGGCCAGCCATGGCAGCCAGGCCGGGGTAGCCGCAGCGCCCAAGGCGCTGGCAGTCGTAATCTTCTCATGAACCGTTGTTGCCCCATAAGCTGGCCACCTCTGATGGGCGGCTCCGCTCGGTTGTGGTGTTGTTACTTCTGAGGAACCGCGAGGCCGAGCTCCTCGGCGGAGGCCTGCTCATCGTGATCCAGGAGCCGGAAGATCTTGAGGCGGATGCCCTCAGGACCGCCGAGCAAGCGGACCAGCCAGTGAGCCCTTTCCCTCACCGCGTACTCGACGGCCTGAGCCAGC
Source organism: Microvirga sp. RSM25 (assembly GCF_044784385.1). Lineage (NCBI taxonomy): Bacteria > Pseudomonadati > Pseudomonadota > Alphaproteobacteria > Hyphomicrobiales > Methylobacteriaceae > Microvirga > Microvirga sp. RSM25. The sequence continues at coordinate 2,171,563 of NZ_CP173039.1, forward strand.
ACCTGGTTGCCGACATCGACTGCGAGGATCTTGCCCTTGGCCGCGCCTTCGATCGCGTTGAGAGCATAATCGCCGGCGTCGCGGATGGGTTGCTCGCCGAAGACAGCCGAGACCACCAGGCGCAAGGGCGCCGGCAGGAGGGCCACTGCTACCGGGAAGAGAGCGACCGCGAGGCTGCCGACCACTTGGGGGAGCTCGACGAGGTAGTCACCATACCGGATGACGACGGAGGTGCCTTCGGCCGCGCTCGCGAGCGCCGGCACGAAAAAGCCGCGCCGGCGAGCGCGGCCAAGCCGAGAAGTCTGAACATGTCTGGTCCTTTGGTTTTCAGGGATTCGCCGCCTTAGCCCCGGCGGCTGGGGATAGGTCAGGCCACTCGCTTGAGGAGCGATGTCGCCCGGGCAAGCAAGGTCGGCGGAGCGTCCGTCATGGACAGAGCGGCTGCGCGAACCTCGGACACCCGGCGGCTCGAGCCGTTCCTGTAGGTTGGCCAGTGCTTCAAGCTCTTCACGAGCTTCAGCCGCTCGTCGCAAAGCGCGTTCACGAGCTTGCGCGGGTTCGCCTTCTGGATGGCCGCCAGGGTCACTGGCCCGATCTTCCCGTCATCCGCCACGCCAAGGGCCCGCTGCAGGCCGACGATCGCGCGGAAGGGCCCGGAGTTGATGGCATAGTCGAACACGGCCCAGTCGATGCCGGCCGGGAATTCATCTCCCTTCACCTTGTCCCAGTACAGGTCCTTGTAGATCTTGCGGGCCTGGGCAGCGGTCAGGTTCTTGATGTCGAGGTTCGGGAAGGTGTTGGCGGCGATGCCGAACTTCGTCCCCTTCAGCACCCCTACCCCGACCTTGCCGTCGGTCCAATTGCCCGGGTCGCGCCGGTCGTTCGTGTAGCCGCCCTCATGGCCAAGCGCCCGGTCGAACAGCGCCGGGTAGTTCTCAGCAGTCATCTCTTGCTCCAAAGAAAAGGCCGCTCGGAAGCGGCCTTGGTGGGGATCTCAGTGGCGTGGACATCCGGCGGAGCAGCAGTTGCCAGCGCCAGGGCAGCAACAGCTGCACGGCTTACCGTCATGATGTCGTCGTAATGGGAATATGAAAAAGGCGCGCCGAAGCGAGGCAAGCGCCGCTTGATCTGGCAGGGATAGGTGATCTAGAAACCGTTATGACCTTGCACGTCTTCGGCGACGGCCATTCCAAGTTTCTGTTCGAACGATTTAAAGGTGCCCAAATTCATTGGTTGGGGCCGGTCACAATGCATCGCGTTGGCCGGGACGGGCTTCAATCTCTCGTCAAGGATGAGGTCACCCTGGGCCCGGATGATTGGGCGGTGTTCGTGTTCGGAGAGATCGACCTCCGGTGCCATCTGCTCAAGGTCGCAGATGAGCAAGGCTCCCCAAGAGAGAAAGTGATCGAGGATACAGCTTCCCGCTACATGGCTGCCATTTCAGCGTTCTGCCAAGGCCACGGCGTTCGGAACGCCGTCATTTGCGGCGTCGTGCCCCCGGCTGACCCTATCTGGAAGAATGCCGATTATCCCGTCTATGGCAGTCTCAAGGAACGCATCGCAGCCCGCCGCTTCTTCAACAAATCCCTTCGGTCTTCGAGCCGGGAACACGGAATGGCGTTCCTGAGCATCCCGAGACGATACGAGACTTGGCAGGGGGGCCTTAAGCGTTATCTGAGCGACGGAGGCTTGCACATCGCATCGGATTGCACCGGTGCTGTCTGCCGGCAGTTAGCCAAAGTGATTGGGCTCGCCTTGCAGTTCCGTGGTGAAAGCCCAACAACGGTCTTAAAGCGATATCTTCAACGGCGCTTCCTCAAGCCGGATGATCCCGCGGTTCTCTGGGATCTTGGAAAAACTCTCACGCCACTGGAATAAGACTTTGGCCTAGTAAACGGCATCAAGGGCATTGTACCAGAGAACAGCCGCCCCCTCGTTTCCTGCCGCGTTCCAGTGCTGATCATCGTAGCGATAAGACGCCCCAACGAATGATCCGGGCCTGTTCCCCTCCAATCGAATGTTACGGGTGCGCGGTCGATCGTTGAGGGCCGAAAGACAAGGGCCGCTGTTTGCAGCGGCCCTTGTCGTGCGATGTTCCGTGGTTGTGTGGACCGGGTCAGGCTGCTTTGACGCCGTGGAGGAAGGTTTCGACCTCGCGCCCGAGATCGTTGGAATGACGCGACAGCTCCTGCGCCGCGCCCAGCACCTGGCTCGCCGCCGCTCCGGTCTCGCCGGCGCCCTGCTGCACGTCGCCGATGCTGCCGGTCACCGCTTCCGTACCGCGCGCCGCCTCCTGCACGTTGCGGGCGATCTCGGCGGTCGCCGCGCCCTGCTCCTCCATGGCGGCGGCAATCGAGGTCGAGATCTGGCTCATCTCGGTGATCGTGCGGGCGATCTCCTGGATCGCCGAGACCGTCTGCTGCGTCGCCTGCTGCACCGAGCCGATCTGAGCCGAGATCTCCTCCGTCGCCTTGGCCGTCTGGCTCGCCAGCTCCTTGACCTCGGTGGCCACCACGGCAAAGCCCTTGCCGGCCTCGCCGGCGCGTGCCGCCTCGATGGTGGCGTTGAGCGCCAGCAGGTTGGTCTGGCCCGCGATGGTGTTGATCAGCTGCACCACGTCGCCGATCTTGGCCGCGGTCGCGGCCAGGTCCTGCACCGCCGCATCGGTACGCCGCGCGCCCTGCACGGCGCGGTCGGCGATCTGCGAGGACTGCGCCACCTGGGAGGCGATCTCACGGATCGAGATCGACAGCTCCTCGGTGGCGGCCGCTACCGTCTGCACGTTGGCCGAGGTCTGCTGGGCCGCCGACGAGACGGTGACCGATTGCTGGGTGGTCTGGCCGGCGATCGCCGTCATCGACTGCGCGGTGGCTTCCATCTCGGTGGCGGCCGAGGACAGCCCTTGCGTCAGGGCCGAGACGTTCAGCTCGAAGCGCTTCGTGAGCTGGTCCAGCACCTCGGCCCGGCGGGTTTTGGCGTCCGCCTCCAGGGCTGCGGCCTCATCGGCCTGCTTCTTGGCGATCATGGCGTCCTTGAACACCTGAACCGAGCCGGCCATCACGCCGATCTCGTCGCGGCGGGAGGTTCCCTCGATCGTCACGCCAAGATCGCCGCTGGCGAGCGCGCGCATGTTCGCCACGAGCTTCTGGATCGGCTTGGAGATGCTGCGTCCGAGACCAAAGGCGATCAGGAGCATGATCATGGCCGCGACAGCAACCATCTTGAGCAGAGTGTTGCGGTAATCCGCATTCATGGCATCCAGCTGATCGATGTAGACACCGGTCGCGATGACCCACTCCCACTGAGGAAAGACAGACGAATAGGTCATCTTGAGAGAAGGCTGGGTCTCGTTTGGCTTGGGCCAGAGATAACGGACGAACCCTCCACCCGATCTGGCGACTTGGACCTGCTGCTGAGTGAAGAGGTTGCCGGTCGAGTCTTTGGCGTCAGTCTGATCCTTTCCGATCATGACCGGATTGGGATGCGCCAGAATGACATGCTTATAGTCAAACGCGATATAGTAGTCAGAGCCGTTGTAACGCATGCTGCGCAGGGCATCCAAAGCACGCTTCTTGGCTTCCTCCGTCGATATCTCCCCCTTCCGGGCGCGAGTCTCCAGATCGGCAACGGTGCTGATTGCAACCTCGGTCAGGCTCTTCAGTTCTGCCTGCTTACGCTCCGTCAGAACCGTCGAAATCGTGACGGAGCCATAGATCGAGAGTGCGATGAGAGCGAGAATGCCGGCGATCATTCCCGCATAGAATCGACCCGCGACTCCCGAAAGAGCGTGCGCCAACTTCGGCGCGCCAGATGCATTTTCAGACATTTTGCTTCATTGGCCTGCCCACATGACCGTGAGAGGCGCGCGCCCCCTTGACGCGCAGGATCCAGGCCGCGGGGAAATACCGCGCCAAGCTTGCACGGGGCTGAAAAGAGTATGTGGGGCTCCCCCTCGTCACCTCATTCCCTTCACGAACTTCTCTGGGGGCGTCCGGGCGGACAGCGGCTATCCCAAATGCCTTATTCTTCCGAGATGCACCTACCTCTCATGACCATGAGCCAGATCCTTCCCTCCTCGACGGATCTGGCCATAATCCCAACCCCGATCCAGGTTTGCCCCTACGGATCGTCACTAAGCGCCAACCGTTGGGAGGCGCTTTTTTTTGGCGTCATCGGATCCGACCTGCCCGCTATTCATGGCATGCGAATGCGAAAAACATTTTCACGCCAGCTTCCCGCTATAGAAGGGCTTCTTCCTCAAAGGCAGGATCTCAAGGATGAGCCATCGGATACCCGAGCGTCGAGCAAGTCAGCGCCATCTTGCCCACCTGGAAGGACGGATTGCGAGCAAGACCGCTCAGGCCCCGATCGAATGCACGGTCTGGGACTTGTCGGAGGCCGGGGTGCGTCTGGTGGTGTCCCCACCTGCCGATGTTCCGCTGGAATTCGAGCTGCAGATTCCGTCGGAGGACGCGAAAGCGAATGTCCGACTGGTGTGGACCACCGGGATTCATTACGGGGCAAGGTTCACGGACTGAGAGCCGGCGTCATATTTCCCAATTTCGTCCTGCTTTTAGGGTAATCTTCCCAAGAAGAAGTGGTTCGCGTAGAAGACCACTTTCCGCTAGGGCGCATTCATTGCGTCCGGCAGCCGTGAGCAGGATGGGCAGCCCATGAGAATCTACCGTCTCTTCAACAAGCTGAGACGCCCCCGCAGCTATGCAGGTCGTGTTCTGCTGATCTGCTTTGTCGGCACCCACATTCCTCTCACCACGTTTGTGATCTGGGCGTTGGTCAAGAATCCGGCCTTCGGCCAGGAGAATTGGGCAGACCTCCTCGTGCTGCTGCTGGCAACGCTTGTCGGCACAGCGATCACTTTCCTACTCGTCCACGGGATGCTGGCCCCTGTCCGCGTCGTGTCCCAGGCTCTCGGAGACTATCGCCAAAACAAGCATTTGCCCGCCCTGCCCCGCGGGCTCTCCGATGAAGCGGGCTATATGCTCGATCAGGTTCAAGAGACCCTCGAGGAACTGGATCTCACGCTGAACAATCTGGCACGAGCGGCAGAGACCGACCCACTGACCGAGATCGGGAACCGGCGCTGGCTCGTCAGCCATGCGGAGGAGCAGATTGCCCGCGCGCAGAGGACACAAACCCCGCTTTGCGCCATTCTCTTCGATCTGGATCGCTTCAAGGCCATCAATGACCGTTATGGCCATGCCAAGGGCGATGCCGTTCTCGTCGGCGTCACTCGGTTCGTGAAAGGCGAACTGCGGTCATCCCACCTCTTTGCCCGGACAGGCGGGGAGGAATTCTGCATCATCCTGCCCAGAACGTCGCTCGACGAGGCCTTCGGCCTTGCTGAGAAGATGCAGAAAGGCCTTTCCGGTCAGTCGATCGCTCGGCTCGATCCTGGCGTGGTGACCGCAAGCTTCGGAGTCGTCGAGCGCGATCCCGATGAGAAGGATCTGTCGAGCCTCTTGAGGCGGGCCGACGATCTGCTGTACCAGGCGAAGAACGACGGACGGAACCAGGTGGCAACCTCGACGCTAGTGTAACCGGCGGACCTGTCAGACGCGGCTGACGATGCATTGCTGATTGATCGATATGACGTCGTCCGTGATCACCCAATGAACGATCTTCTCGTTTTCGTCGATCTCGAGGATCATCTCGAACACGGAAATTTCCGCATAGACGCCGAAGAACCCGTAGTGGCGCGCTCCCCAGGAAGGAATGCTGAAACGGTCGATCTCATGAGTCAGGGCCCGGCATCGGGTCAGGATCACGCGAAGCCTTTCGACAGGGTATTCTGCTTGCAATGCCGGAGCGAGAAGTCCGTGGAGAGCTGAAGCATCTTCAGCCTTGTAGGCGCGAAGCAGGTCTTGAGAGACGTTGATCACGGCGTGCGGACCAACCTCTGACATCGCCGGAACCGGCAGAACAGCCACAATCATGAAAGTGGCCAGACACCCCAACTTGCCGAGCATTCAGGCCGCGGCCTGCATCAACGCTTGAACATCGGGTGCTCCACCCGGTCGCCTGGCTTGATCCCAAGCCTGGCCGCTGTACCAGCATTCAACTCCAGGACAGAGAGAACCGGCTCGCCCGAGGGGATGGTTCGGGTGGACAGAGGCTCTGTATTAGGCGCAATGCGGGCAATTGTACCGTCAGCCCGAATGAACAGCATATCGAGGGGCAGATAAGTGTTCTGCATCCACATGGACACGGGCTCGACGCGGCCGAAATCGAACAGCATGCCCTGGTCGGCCGGCATGGATCGGCGGAACATCAGTCCCTGCGCCCGGTCGGCATCGTTGCGGGCCACTTCGACCCTGAAAGCCTGCCGCTGCCCGGCCTGTGTGGCGATGGACAGGGTCTCGAACGCCTGCGCGTAGACCGCGCCGGCGATCAGAACGAGAAAGCCTAAGGCCGAGAACGCCGGCCGGATACGCGACAGCACGGATAAGCTCATCAGTGGGAGTGCGGCAGGGCCATGTCGGCCAAGCGAACCTCGGCGGCCATGAGGCCTTTCGAGCCGTCGCCGAAGCGGACGAAGACGCGCTCGCCCGGCTTCAGCTCGGCAATACCGTAGCGGCGCAGGGTTTCCATATGGACGAAGATGTCCGGCTTACCCTCCCCCTGAGTCAGGAAGCCGAAGCCGCGCAGGCGGTTGAACCACTTCACGATCGCGGGCTCCAGACCGCTGGTCGGCACCACGTGGACATGCGTCCGGGGCAGCGGCAGCTCGGAGGGATGCAGCGCGGTGGATTCGTCCAGCGAGAGGATGCGGAAGGCCTGAAGGCCACGCGGCCGCTGGACCGCCTCGACGACGATGCGAGCACCTTCGTTGGCAGCCTGATAGCCATCCCGTCGCAGGCAGGTCACATGGAGCAGAACATCGGACATGCCATTGTCGGGAACGATGAAACCGAACCCCTTGGCAACGTCGAACCACTTGATCCGGCCGCTGACCTGGACGAGCTCAAGGGCGGCCTCCTCGGAGGTCGGGTGAGCGACCTCACGGTGGCCCTGATCAATAGAGGGATTCTCCTCGCGGAGACTGAAAGAATTGGAGCCGTAATCGCCAGTCATGAAATTACCCAAACTCGAATCATGAACCCGATTCTTAATAAGAGGATAACATCGTCCTGAATCAGGGGAAGCCAGAAACGCGCATCAGAGGGCGATGAAATTTTCGGCAGCCTGCATGTTCTTGAAGTTACGACACAAATACTGAAAAGACCGAGCCGATCTCCGCATGGATCACCAGATCAGCAGCCTCATCCAGGGGTGTCGGCTCCCGATTGACGATCGCGAGCCGCGCTCCGTTTTCCTTGGCGAAGGCCGGAAAAGCCGCCGCAGGATAGACGACCAGGGACGAGCCCGCGACCAGAAACAGGTCGCACGATGCTGTCAGCTTCTGGGCCCGGCGCATCGGCCCCTCCGGCATGGCCTGTCCGAAGGAGATGGTCGCCGCCTTGAGGATTCCCCCGCACATCCGGCAATCGGGTGGCTCGCCGTCAGCATCGAAACACCGTCTCACCCAGTCGAGCTCGTGGCGGCTGCCGCAGGCCAGACACTTGGCATAGGTGCCGTTTCCATGCAGCTCGATGACCTGATCCGGGTCGAGGCCGGATTCCTGATGAAGCCCATCGATATTCTGGGTTATGACGGCCGGCATTCGATCCGCCGCGACAAGGGATGCGAAGCCGAGGTGCCCCAAGCTTGGACGCGCGCCGCGATAGAGATCGTCCATGGCGAATTTTCGTCGCCATGCCTCCCGGCGTGCTTCCGCACTTTGCAGGAAAAGCTCGAAGGAAATCGGCTTGTGGCGCATCCAGGGACTGTCGGGAGAGCGGAAGTCGGGGATGCCGCTCTCGGTCGAGATCCCAGCCCCGGTGAAGCCCGCAACGACACGAGCGTCTTGAATCATGTCCTGTAATGTGGCGATTGATGCATCGAGGCTCTCGGTCATCTCACTCACATAAGGCTTACGGACTGGGAGGGAATGCCTTTACTCATGAGACAAACAGACTTGACCGCCATCTCCTCTCAAGCCCGAACCGCCGCATCCCAGCGCTGGGATGCCATCGATGTCGCCCGTGGCATCGCGATTGCCGCGATGATCGTCTACCATTTCAGTTGGGACCTGAGCTTCCTGCAGCTGATCGGGACGAACATCCTCCAGATCCCGGCCTGGCGCTGGTTTGCGCGCGGGATCGCTGGTTCGTTTCTGGTTCTTGCGGGTTTTGGACTGGCGTTGGCCCATGTCCAGGGCTTCCGGCGAATGCCGTTCCTGAAGCGCCTCATGAAGGTCGGCGGCGCGGCTCTGGCCGTGACCCTGGTGACCTACTTTGCCTTTCCCGAAAGCTATATCTTCTTCGGCATCCTCCATTGCATCGCCGTCTCGAGCGTTCTGGCTCTGCCTTTCCTACGACTGAACCCCGCTCTCACTATCGTCCTTGCCGTTTTCTGCCTGATCGCCCCCTGGCTCTTCACGAGTCCGGCCTTCGATGCGCCCTGGCTCGACTGGCTCGGTCTTGGCGCTTCCGATCCGGTGACGAACGATTATGTGCCGATCTTTCCGTGGTTCGGGCTCGTGCTGATCGGCGTGGTCACCGGGAAGCTGCTGTTGGCACAACGCGAGACGCTCAGCCTTGCGCGCTGGCGCGCGGACAACCCATTCTTCAAGCTGTTGGTATGGGCCGGGCGCAAGAGCCTGCCGATCTATCTCACCCACCAGATCATCTTGCTCGGACTCCTCTACGGCATCGCGCAGATCGTGGGCCCGAACCCATCGGCGGCCTGCCGACAGATCTGCCTGATGCAGAACGGCAACCCGGCGCTGTGCCCGTCCGTCTGCTCCTGCATTCTGCAGCAGGTCCCGGAGCGGGATCTCTGGCAAAGGCTCCTCGCCAACAAAGCCGCCGCCGAGGACAACACGCGGATTTCGCGCGCCGCGCAACAATGCATGCGCCAAAGCCCGCCATCGTGATTTGGTCCATCGCACTCCCCTCCCGTCATAGCCGGGCCTGTCCTGGCCATCCCGATTGGAAGAGCGCTGCGCCTCACCGAAACGGGATCACCGGCACAAGGTCGGTGATGACGAAGTGGATTGTTCGAACCGGCGATGCCGAGGGGGCGGTCTAGACCACGTTCAGCCGGGTCTCCTTCGAGGTGCGCTCCGCCCTCGCCTCCGCCAGCAGGCAGAGGAGTTCGAACGCGATGGAAGCCCCTACCAGCGCGGTGCCTCCGGATTGATCGAGCGGCGGCGACACTTCGACCATGTCGGCGCCCACGAGGTTCAGGTGCCGGAAGCCGCGAACGAGCTGCAGCGCCTCACGACTCGTGAAGCCGCCGATCTCCGGCGTTCCGGTGCCCGGAGCGAAGGCCGGATCGATGGAATCGATATCGAAGGTGAAATAGGTCGACTCCATGCCGACCACCCGGCGGGCCTCGGCGATCGCATAGGGAATGCCCTTCTCCGCCACCTCTTCCATGTCGATGATGCGGATGCCCTGGTCGAGCGCCCATTCGCGCTCGTCGGCGGAATACATGTGCCCCCGAATGCCGATCTGCACCATGCGCTTCGGATCGAGCACACCGTCTTCGATGGCCCGGCGGAACGGCGTGCCGTGCGTGAGCTTCTGGCCGCCGAAGTAGGTGTCGCCCGTATCGCTGTGCGCATCCACATGGATCATGCCCATGGGACCGCTCTTCGAGGCGAGCGCGCGCAGGATCGGATACGAAATGATGTGGTCGCCACCGATGGAGAGAGGCGTTACGCCGCCCTGGTAGAGATAGGTGACTTCGGCCTCGATGCGGCGGAGCGTGTCCTGCACATCGATGGGATTGACCGGCACGTCGCCCACATCGGCGCAGGCGCAGAGATCGTAAGGCGCTACCAGCGTCCCGTAATTGACCAGACGCATGAGCGATGAGGCGTCACGCACCTGGCGGCCCAAGGCGTGCTCCGGGACGGTTGGTGGTGGCTCCGTCGAAGGGAATGCCGAGGATGCCGATGTCGATCTCGCCCGGGGCGTGCGTCGGCGCGAGATAGGGCAGCCGCATGAAGGTCGAGATACCGGCAAAGCGCGGCACTACCATTCCGGACAAGGGCTGATAAGTCTCCAGGCGCTGCTCGCGGGTTGCAGGTTCCGTCTTTTTCTTAAGGTTCTGTGCCATCAATCTTCGTCCCTGTGCATCAATGAATGGCGCGGGCGAAAACCCGCTCGATCCGCTCCATCCCCCAGTCGATCTCATCGCGGGTGATGGTGAGAGGCGGCGCAAAGCGCAGCACCGTGCCGTGGGTGTCCTTCGAGAGGACGCCGTTCTGGAGCAGCGCATCGCAGACCGTTCGTGCGGAGACCACGTTGGCATCCACCTCGACACCGACCCACAGGCCGCGGCCGCGCACGTCCTTCACGATGTTGCTTCGCATGGCGCGCAAGCGATCCTGGAGGTAGCCGCCCATTTCCGCGCTGCGCTCGACGAGATGCTCCTCTTCGATCACGGCCAGCGCCTCCAGCCCTATCCTGGCCGCCAGGGCGTTGCCCCCGAAGGTCGAGCCGTGGGAACCGGGATTGAAGACGCTCATGACCTCGTGTGTGCCCACGAAGGCCGAGACCGGATAAACGCCACCCCCCAAGGCCTTTCCCAGGATCAGGCCATCCGGCTTGATGCCCTCATGCTGATAGGCGAACCAGCGGCCCGTGCGGCCGAGACCCGATTGGACCTCGTCGAACATCAGCAGAACGTTGTGCCTGTCGCAGATGGCACGCAGGTCTCTCAGGTAACCCTCCGGCGGCACCACGATGCCCGCCTCGCCCTGGATCGGCTCGATCAGGACGGCACAGGTGTTGCCGGTGATCGCCTGCTCGATCGCTCCTGCATCCCCGAAAGGCACCAGCTTGAAGCCGCCGGAGAAGGGGCCGAAACCCTCGCGATAGGACTCATCTGACGAAAATCCCACGATCGTGGTCGTGCGGCCGTGGAAATTATTGTTCGCGACGATGATTTCCGCCCGGTCCTGGGCGATCTTCTTCTTGGCATAACCCCAGCGCCGGGCTGCCTTGATGGCGGTCTCGACGGCCTCGGCGCCCGTGTTCATCGGCAACGCCATGTCGAGGCCGGTGATCTGGACGAGGCGCTCCAGGAAGGGCCCGAGAAGTTCCGTGTGATAGGCCCTGCTGGTGACGGCGAGCTTCGAGGCCTGCTCCATCATCGCCTTCAGGATGCGCGGGTGACCATGGCCGAGACTGACGGCCGAATAGGCGCTCATCATGTCCAGATAGCGCCTGCCTTCCGTATCAGTGGCCCAGACGCCCTTCGCCTCCCTCAGGACGACAGGCAGGGAATCGTAATTGGCGGCAGTAACGGATCGTTCGAGAGCAATGAAATCCATGGAAGTCCTCCATGGACAAGCTTACGAACATAGCGTTCCCGTTGGGGCTGAAATCTCGCTTGGCCGCAGCCGTATCTGTCGTTTAGCCACGCACGCGGGCTCAATCCCGGTTGTCGGCCACCGGATAACCCTCAAAATCTTTCAGGGTCTTTAGGACGAAGGTCGTGTGAACACGGCCGATTCCGAACCCGGGATCGGCGAGATACGCCTCGGTCAGGGTCTCGTAAGCAGCAAGGGTCGGTGCCACGATCCTGGCGATATAGTCGTACTCGCCGTTTACGACTTGCAGCTCGATCACAGCAGGATTGGCTGTCAAAGCACGCTCGAGCCGCTGCCGCGTACCGGTCGAAGGATCGCGCATGCTGATCCCCGCCAGGGCGATGATGTCATGTCCGAGGGCAGCCGGCTCGATCACGGCCATGTAGCCGCGGATCACGCCCTTCTGCTCCAGACGCCTGACCCGTTCGAGACAGGGACGCGCCGAAAGGCCGACCCGCTCGGACAGAGCCTGGTAGGTGATGCGCCCGTTGTCGCGGAGCGCGTCGAGGATCATTAGATCGATGCGATCGAGAGAGGGTTTGACGCTGCGGCTCAGCAGCTTCGAAGGCGGCTTCATGGTTCAGCCCGGTCGGGACCCAGAAACGAGACGGGTCCGGTGACAGATTGTCAGGTCTCTATCCTACGAGGCACGAGCCTTGCAATTCCACATAAGGGCTGAGACGGAGCCTTGACCGGTCGGTGCCTGGCCGAGAGCTTGCAGAACCAGGGCACGTCATAGAAAGATATTGTTACAAAATTGCAATGTAATTTCATGTTGTTGTACACAACTTTTATATCGTTTCATTATTGAAACGACGATCCCAGCCGATATGACTCAACGTCAACGGCAAAGGGGCAGCAACAGTGAGTTTTCTCTCGGAAGCGAATGTCGCTGAGAACGTCCTCGCGCTTTGCCGGTCGCTCAACGAAAATAGCGAGACAGCGATCGCGTTGGACACGTCACTGACGCATTCTCTCATCTTCGATTCCATGAAACTTGTGCAGTTCTTTGCCGGTGTCGAGGCGCTGTATCCGGGTGTTGCTCTCGAGGATTGGTTCATCGAGCACAGCCCGGATGGCCGGGACACCCTTCGCAGTGCCGTTTCCTACCTGATGCGATTTCTCGATCCCCAGGCCGCAAAAGGTTGAAACCGGCTCCCATCTTTGCCAACTAGTAGCGCCTATCGATAACGGGCTCGATGAGATGCTTCCCGTTTCACGACGGGATTGGAGGTGCTGCTGTGCTGCGGGATTATCTGACCGACCTTCCTCTGATCGCCATTCTGCGAGGCCTGAAGCCTGAGAACGCCGAGGCTGTAGGCCACACCCTGGTCGAAGCCGGCTTCCGGATCATCGAGGTCCCGCTGAACTCGCCGGAGCCGTTTCGCAGCATCGAGATTTTGTCGAAGACCATGCCGGATAATGTGCTTGTCGGCGCCGGAACCGTCCTTGACCCGGACCAGGTCATCGGCGTCCACGATGTGGGCGGCAAACTGATCGTCATGCCCCATGCGGATCTCGACGTCATCCGCTGCGCCAAGAAAAACCGCCTTGTTTGCACCCCTGGCGTGGCGACGCCTACGGAGGCATTTGCAGCCTTAAAGGCGGGAGCAGACGCCATCAAGATCTTCCCGGCCGAGGCCACTCCTCCCGCCGTCGTGAAAGCTTGGCGGGCCGTGCTGCCGAAGGACGCCCTGGTCCTTCCCGTCGGCGGCATCAAGCCGGACAACATGAAGCCCTACGTGGATGCGGGCGCCAACGGCTTCGGGCTCGGCTCCGCGCTCTTCACGCCTGCCATGTCGGTCGAAGAGATCGGCCGCAATGCCCGTGATTTCGCGGCAGCTTGGCAAGAGCTGCGCTCAGCCTGAGCCACGACCGGCAGCTCGTATGAACGACCTGAGCAGGAACCCCTTTGGGCGAAAGCCGTTCTCAGGAGGAAGATTGTTCATGGAGTTCACGATGAAGAAAACGGTACTGATTCTTGCGGCTTCGCTTCTCAGCACGGCCGCCTTCGCTCAGGACACCACCACGACCATCAAGAAGGAAGAAGGCATCCTGGGCAGCCAGACGACGATCGAGCGCAAGACGGAGCCGAGCACGACGTCTTCCACCTCGGTCACAACCAGCACGGGCTCCGTGGGCTGCACCACGGAAACCAAGCAGAAGACGGACGAGTTCGGCGATACGACGACCAAGAAGAAGACCGAGTGCTGATCAGGCTCGTGTCCTCACCAGACAAGGCCCGGCTTCACGCTGGGCCTTTCGTTTGCAACGGGTCTAACCGCGTCGGCCGCCCTGCCCCCTGCGGAAGAAAGGAACGGTGAGAAGCCGTCGTCCGGTCTCATCGGTGATTTCCAGTTCGATATTGCCCGCATCGGCCAGCTCGTCCCGAAGCTCCTCGACCGTGGCCAGGGCCTCGGCACGGGCCGCTTCGAGGTCGGGAAGCTCGATCCCCTCCTCATCTTCATCGACGTCGTAGCCGTCACGGATATTGAAGAAGTATCGCGGCATGGGAGTTCAGCTTCGATAGAGAGTTTGGCGGTAAGAACGCCCTTGCAGGCGGCAGGTTCAATCCGACGCCTGCCCTTCTCATATACACAGATTTTCCAGAAATGATGACGCCTATTGAGAGCCTGCCACGGATTGCGAAGGGCTTGAGGAACGCCTCGGAACGCTCTGAACCGGAGATGGTCGCTTCAGCGGATGGAGCTTTTTCAGGCAGAACGCGTTGATGGGCACGCCAAGGGTAATCGCGGGTCAACTGTCAGGGATATGTCATGATCCGTACCCCCTCGTTCCCTTCGCGATCCTTGGCGCGATCATCGCGCTTGGGAGCACACCAGCCAGCGCGCAATCCTCATGCGGCCCGCGCGAACAGCTCGTGAAGATGCTTGCCGATCAGTACAAGGAAGATCCGGTCGGCATGGGCCTCGCGCAGCCCGGACAGGTGATCGAAGTGTTCGCCTCCTCGAACGGATCATGGACGATGGTGATGACCATGCCGGACGGCAAAGCCTGCCTGATCGCCGCCGGCGACAACTGGGAAATGGTGACCAAGATCAAAGGCAACCCGATCTAATGGGTCGTCACGCGACTTGTCGTAGCGATCAAGCATCTATCGAACCTTCGACAGCGCTGCCGTGCCCGTTGATGGCGGATAAGCTGATTTTCAAGGATTGTGAAGTGGCGCGCCCTAGGGGAGTCGAACCCCTCTCTCCAGCGTGAAAGGCTGGCGTCCTAACCGATAGACGAAGGGCGCGGGTCATTCGGGGCGGTGCCGCCGAAGTGGGCGAACCTATAGATGGGTTCGTGATGCATCGCAAGCACCAGAATTGGATTATTCCGGCCTCGCGGCATCCATGATCCGGACCTCGACCTTTTCGTTTCCGCCCCAGCGATCGATGGAGAGCGTCCCGGCCACATGGAGCGGATTTCCGATGGCCTGCGACAGCGCATTTCCAAGCGGCTGACCGGCGGCACGGAAGGCGATTCCGCCAATGGAACTGCCGTCTCCGCCGCGAAGCTTCACGCGCATATGCCCACCGCTGCCGACCTCACGCGCCTCGATGAGGCGATGCTGCGGGAAGACGAAGACCGGTTCCGGCTGGCCCTGACCGAACGGCCCTGCCCGCTCCAGAGCCGTCACGACGGCAGGCTGGGCGCCGGCGGCCGTCAGGGTCGCGTCGACGGCGAAATTGTCCCCGAGGCGCATGGTGCTCACCGGCTCGGTGAGCTTTTCGGTGACGAAGGCGAGGAAGCGCTCCAGATCGACAGCCTGAATCGTCACGCCGGCCGCCATGGTGTGGCCGCCGCCTTTGATGGCGAGCCCCGCTTCGACGGCAGCGCGCACCGCATAGCCGAGATCCACGCCGGGCACGGAGCGGCCCGATCCGGTCGCCGTGCCGTTCTGGTTGAGGGTGAAGGCAAAGGCCGGGCGGCGGAACCGCTCCTTGGTGCGGGCGGAGATCAGGCCGACCACGCCGGGGTGCCACTCGGCCGAGGCGGTCACGAGAACCGGCAGATCCGGCATGCGCTCCAGCGCCATCATCGCCTGTGCCTCGGCTTCCGCAACGGCGATGACCTCGATGGCCTGACGCTCCCGGTTGAGCCGGTCGAGCTCAGTTGCCAGCTTCCCGGCCTGCACGGGATCCTCCGTCAGCAGAAGCCGCGATCCCAGAGCCGCATCGCCGATGCGACCGCCTGCGTTGATACGCGGTCCGACGAGATAGCCGAGATGCCAGCTCTCCGGGGCTTCGGCGAGGCCTGCGGTATCGAGAAGCGCCGCCAGCCCCACCCGGCGGCGGCTCTTCATGATGGCAAGGCCCTGGCGCACGAAGGCCCGGTTGAGGCCGATGAGAGGCACCACGTCGGCAACGGTCGCCAGGGCGACGAGATCGAGGCTGCCCATCAGGTCCGGCTCGGCTCGTCCCTGGAAGAAGCCGCGGGAGCGCAAGGTGCGGTTGAGAGCGACGAGGGACAGGAACACCACACCGGCCGCGCAGAGATGACCGAGCCCCGACAGGTCGTCCTGCCGGTTCGGGTTCACGATGGCGAGCGCCTCCGGGAGCTGCTCGGGCGCCTGGTGGTGGTCGAGAACGATGGGATCGAGGCCAAGGCGCTTGGCTTCGGCCAAGGGCTCGATGCTCGCGGTCCCGCAATCGACCGTGACGAGAATGTCCGCGCCCTGCTCCTTCAGTGCCCGGATGGCATCGACATTCGGGCCATAGCCCTCCGTGATCCGGTCGGGAATATGGATGGCGTAGTCCAATCCGCAGGCGCGAAGATACTCGGCGAGAAGCGCCGCGCTGCAGGCTCCGTCGACGTCGTAATCCCCGAAGATCGCCACCTTCTCGTTGCGCATCACCGCATCGGCCAGCCGGGAGGCCGCAGCCTCCATATCGGTGAGCCTATGCGGATCCGGCATGAGATCCCGCAGGCGCGGATTCAGGAAACCTTCGGTGTCATGGATGCCCACACCCCGCCCTGCGAGCACCCGGGACAGCACATCCGGCAGGCCGTGGGTCTGGGCGATGGCGAGCGCAATCGTCCCCTGGGCGGCATCGCAGCGCTCGACCCAGGTGCGCCCGAGGGCGGAATTGGTGACGCCCAGGAAGGGCTTGGGCAGGAGAAGAGGAGATGATTCGGTCACAGCGGGAGTCTTATCCGCGAATTGTGGTCAAAGCATCCTGGGATGTTGGTGAGCTACTTCGTCCTCGTCATGGCCGGGCTTGTCCCGGCCATCCCGATCCTGTGAAACGCCGCGTCTCTCGTGTCGGGATCACCGGCGCAAGGCCGGTGATGACGGAGGAGGGTGTCATTCCCGGCCCTTCGGCCGCCGGGGATGACCGGGGCATCAGCCGAACAGATGGCGATACTGAATGAAGCCGCTGCGGGCAGCGACCTTGTCGTACAGCGCCTGGGCCATCGTGTTGGTTTCGTGCGTCAGCCAATAGACCCGGCTCGCACCCTGAGCTTTCGCCCTCTCGTACACCGCCTCGATCAAGGCCCGCGCCACACCCCGCCCGCGCGCCTCCTCGGCCGTAAACAGATCCTGCAGGTAGCAGTAATCGGCCGTGCTCCAGGTGGAGCGGTGATAGATCGTATGGACGATGCCCACGATCCTGCCGTCGAGAACAGCCGCGAGACCGTACATGGGCTCCGCGGGATCGAGAAACCGACGCCACGTGGTCTCCGTGACCTCGGGCGGCACGGACGACTTGTAGAACGTCAGATAACCCTGCCAGAGAGGCTCCCAGGCCTTCCGGTCGTCTGCGGTGAAGGGGCGGATCTGAAGCATTGTGTTTTCCATTCCTACAGGCATCGGTCTCAGTGTCAGGCTGATAAAGCGCTGGCAACCCTCCTCCCCCTTGTGGGGAGGAGTTGGAGGTGGGGGTGTGAGCGATAGCCTATGCAGGTCAGGCGCCGGCACCCCCACCCTGGCCCTCCCCACAAGGGGAGGGAAACATGCGGCAGATCCGTTATCAGCCAGTCTCTTAGGATGCGTGCAGAGGCAGGCAAAATGCAAATGGCCGGGACGAGCCCGGCCATGACGCATGTGGATTGTACTCCGTCCCTGGACCGGCTTAGTCCAGGTGGAACTTCGCCAATTCCCGGTGCTCGCCGTAGATGCGGCGCACGGTGCCGGTGGCCGAGCGGTAGACCACCGTCTCGGTGGTGATCACCTCCTTGCCGAAGTGGACGCCTCGGGTGAGTGCGCTGTCGGTCACGCCGGTCGCCGCCACGATCACGTCGCCCCGGGCGAGGTCCGTCATGTCGTACTTCTTGCTGGGATCGGTAACGCCCATCTGGAGGGCACGGGAGCGCTTCTCCTCCGTGTCGAGGATCAGGCGGGCCTGCATCTGGCCACCGATGCAACGCAGCGCACCGGCCGCCAGCACGCCTTCAGGCGCGGCGCCGATGCCGAGATAGATGTCGATGCCGGTTTCCTCGGGCTTGGTCGTGAAGATCACGCCGGCCACGTCGCCGTCCGAGATCAGGCGGACACCTGCGCCGGTCTTGCGGATGGCCGCGATTAGGTCCGCGTGGCGCGGGCGGTCGAGCACGAGGGCGGTGAGTTCGTTCACCTTCACGCCCTTCGCCTTGGCGAGGCTATGCAGGTTTTCCTCCGGCGAGGCATCGAGGTCGACGACGCCGGCGGAATAGCCCGGCCCGACCGCGATCTTGTGCATGTAGACGTCGGGAGCCGCCAGCAGAGTTCCCGCCTCGGCCATGGCCATGACGGCGATGGAGCCCGGCATGTCCTTGGCGCAGAGCGTGGTGCCTTCAAGCGGATCGACGGCGATGTCGACCTTCGGGCCCTGCTTGTTGCCGACCCTCTCGCCGATGAAGAGCATGGGCGCCTCGTCGCGTTCGCCTTCGCCGATCACGACCGTGCCGTCGATGGGGAGCTTGTTCAGCTCACGACGCATGGCGTCCACGGCGGCCTGGTCGGCGGCCTTCTCATTGCCGCGGCCACGCAGCCTGGCGGAGGCCACCGCCGCGCGCTCGGTGACGCGGACGAGCTCCAGGGTCAGGATGCGCTCGATGATTTGGCCCGGTTGGACGGTAATGCCTTGCGACATGGACGTGTCGTCTCCCTCTTGTGATCGTCTGGGGCCCTGAAAGGCCCGGTCGTGGGTTTATTCGCGTTCGATGCGAATGACTTGGGGCGGCTCGGCGATAAGACCATCCCCTGAGATTTTTTCCAGAGCCGAGCGGATCGAGGCTTCGGTGGCCGCGTAGGTGATGAGCACCAGCGAGACCGGTGCGCCCGAACGCCCATGCGGGTCCTTGGTTGCCGCGATCTCCGAGCGCTTCTGCAGGATGCTCTCCAGTGAGATGTCGGCCTCGGCCATGCGGGTCGCCACGCCGGCGGCTACACCTGGACGGTCATGGACCGTCAGGCGAACGTAATAGCCGCCCTCGTGGCGCTGCATGGGCGCGCGAGGCGCCTTCTCGAGCCGGTCCGTCGGGGAGCCGAAGAGCGGCTGCACGGTGCCTATAGCGACGTCGGCGATATCGGCCACGACGGCGGAGGCCGTGGCATCGCCCCCTGCCCCAGGTCCGATGAGCGTCAGCTCCCGCACCGCATCGGCATCGATGGTGACGGCATTCGTGACACCCATGACCTGGGCGATGGACGATGTCCGGGGCACCATGGTCGGATGGACGCGCTGCTCGATGCCGGTCTTGGTGCGCTCGGCGACGCCCAGGAGCTTGATGCGGAAGCCCAGCTCCTTCGCCATGGCAAGGTCGAGCGGCGTGATGGAGGAGATACCCTCCACATAGATCGCCTCAGCGTCGATTTCGGTGCCGAAGGCAAGGCTGGTCAGGATGGCGAGCTTATGGGCCGTGTCGAAGCCCTCGACGTCGAAGGTCGGATCGGCCTCCGCATAGCCGAGGCGCTGGGCGTCCTTCAGGCATTCGGCGAAGGTCAGCCCCTCCAGCTCCATGCGGGAGAGGATGTAGTTGCAGGTGCCGTTGAGGATGCCGTAGAGGCGCGAGATCCGGTTGGCCGGCAGGGCCTCGCGCAGGGTCTTGATGATCGGGATGCCGCCGGCCACGGAGGCTTCGAAGGCCAGGGATACGCCCTTCTCCTCTGCCAGTTTCGCCAGTTCGAGACCGTGCTTGGCGAGCAGCGCCTTGTTGGCGGTGACCACGTGCTTGCCGAGCGAAAGGGCCGCCCGCACCGTGTCGAGAGCAGCCCCGTCGGCGCCGCCGACCAGCTCAACCACGCAATCCAGATCGGCGGCCTGTGACAATTCCACCGAATTGTCGAACCACGTGAACCGGGAGAGGTCGAAACCCCGGTCCTTCGTCCTGTCGCGGGCCGAGATGGCCACGACCTCAACCGGCCGCCCGCCGCGCTGGGCGACGGCCTCGTTCTGGCGGTCGAGAATGCGAATGACCGATGCGCCGACGGTGCCGAGGCCGGCAATGCCGACCCGAAGGGGACGTGTCACGAACAACAGCTCCTTGAAAATGTCGGGCTGCTTTTACGACCGCCAAGGTGTCCTGTCCATGCGGACGCGAAATCCCGATGTGGCGCCTTTCCTCTCCGGAGGTCAGCCCCGGCGAACCATAGGCACCACGTTGTGGAGCGTCTGGTCGGCATTGTCGAAGAACTTGCGGATGTTACGCGCGGCTTGGCGGATGCGCTGCTCGTTTTCCACAAGCGCGATGCGGACATAATCGTCGCCGTGCTCGCCGAAGCCGATGCCGGGAGCGACCGCCACGTCGGCCTTCTCCACCAGGAGCTTCGAGAATTCGAGGCTGCCCAGCGACCGGAACTTTTCCGGGATCTGGACCCAGGCGAACATGGAGGCGGTGGGCACCGGAACGGTCCAGCCGGCCTTGGCGAAGGAATCGACCATCACGTCGCGGCGGCGCTTATAGGTAGCGCGCATCTCACGGATGCACTCGTCCGGGCCGTTGAGGGCGGCGGTGGCCGCGACCTGCACCGGCGTGAAGGCGCCGTAATCGAGATAGGACTTCACGCGCGCCAAGGCCGCCAGCAGGCGCTCGTTGCCGACCGCGAAGCCGATGCGCCAGCCGGCCATGGAAAAGGTCTTGGACATGGAGGTGAATTCCACCGCCACGTCGATGGCGCCCGGCACCTGCAGGATGGAGGGCGGCGGGTTCGATTCGTCGAAATAGACCTCCGAATAGGCCAGATCCGACAACAGGATCAGCTCATGCTTCTTCGCGAAGGCTACGAGATCCCGGTAGAAGTCGAGGGAAGCCACATAGGCCGTCGGGTTCGACGGATAGCAGACGACGAGCGCCACGGGCTTGGGGATCGAGTGGGCGACGGCGCGCTCGGCCGCGACGAAGAACTCAGGGGTCGGCTCGGCCGGAACCGAGCGGATGACGCCGCCCGCCATCAGGAAGCCGAAGGCATGGATCGGGTAGCTCGGGTTCGGCACCAGAATCACGTCGCCCGGCTCGGTGATGGCCTGGGCCATGTTGGCGAACCCCTCCTTGGAGCCGAGCGTCGCCACCACCTGCGTATCGGGATTGAGCTTCACGCCGAAGCGGCGCTCGTAATAGCCGGCCTGGGCACGGCGCAGGCCGCCGATTCCCTTCGAGGCCGAATAGCGGTCGGTGCGCGGCTTGCCGACGGTCTCCACCAGCTTGTCGATGACGTGCTGGGGGGCCTGGAGGTCCGGATTGCCCATCCCGAGGTCGATGATGTCCGCTCCATTGGCGCGCGCGGCGGCCTTGATGCGGTTGACCTGCTCGAAGACGTAAGGCGGGAGGCGCTTAATCCGGTAAAAGTCAGGCATGGGTCTCGTCCTCGAGCGGAATCACATGATTCCGGTATAGGTTCTAAGGCGTTCTCTTGGAATTCGTCTTCTGACGCGTCTGCTGCGACGTGTTGGCCGGTAGCTTGACCGGCTCCGGTGGCGGCGTCTTGCCGAGTTCCGCGGCCGCGGCTCCCGCGGCCTCGTTCCGGGAGCGCAGGGCATCGAGTTCCGCCTCGGCCGCCTTGATCTCATCAGCCGTGCGCGCCGCGGTCGGGCGTTCCACGGCCGGCGTTCCGATCGGCATGTACTCCAGGTCGGCCGGACGGGAGCGCGCGACGAAGTCCGGGGTCGCAGCCATCTGCGGACCGGCCCCCACGGCCGTTGCCACATCCCGGACGGGATTGAAGCTCCCATTGCAGCCGGAAAGGCACGCGGCGGCAAGCATCGTCAGGCCAACGACCGAGATGCGGCGGATCGAAAGGGGCTTCGTACGCATTGTGATACCTAAGACCTGCAACATGGCTCTGGCATATCCGACAGCTCGAACGCTAAGATGTCGGAAATGCGGCTTGCGAGCAATGCTGCTGCGATAGAGGGAGATCGCCTTATGGACAAGCCATACGGTGAAGAGAAGACTCAAGGCCCGGTCCCGGACTTCGAGGAACTCTCCCGCAATACGGCCCGCTTCATCGAGGGAGCAGGCAAGGCGGCGGCCGCCTACCTCAAGCCCGTCCAAGAAGGCCAGCCCCCGGCTGCGGGAGACGTTTCGGAGGCGGTCAAATCGCTCGGTCGGGTGGCCGAAATCTGGATGAGTGATCCGCAGAAAAGCTTTGAGGCTCAGTCTCGCCTCGGAACCCAGTTCCTGTCTCTCTGGGCCTCGACCTTGAAACGTGCTCAGGGGGAGCTCACGGAACCGGTGGCCGAGCCGGAGCCAAAGGACAACCGCTTCAAGGATCCTGAATGGTCCGAGAACCCCATCTTCGACTTCCTGAAGCAGGCCTACCTCATTTCCTCCCGCTGGGCGGAGGATCTCGTGGAGAATGCGGAAGGCCTCGACGAGCGCACCCGGCATAAAGCTCAGTTCTACCTCAAGCAGCTCTCCAGCGCGCTTTCACCCTCCAACTTTCTCCTGACCAATCCGGAGCTGATACGCGAGACGCTGCGCGAGAACGGCGCCAATCTCGTACGCGGCATGACGATGCTGGCGGAGGATATCGAGGCCGGCGGCGGCGAACTGAAGATACGGCAATCCGATCCGAGCAATTTTAAGGTCGGCGTGAACATCGCCACCACGCCTGGCAAGGTCATCTTCCGCAACGATCTGATCGAGCTGATCCAATACACGCCTGTCACGGAGAAAGTGCTAAAGCGGCCGCTGCTGATCGTACCGCCCTGGATCAACAAGTTCTACATCCTCGATCTCAACCCGGAGAAGAGCTTCATCCGGTGGGCAGTCTCGCAGGGCCTGACCGTCTTCTGCATCTCCTGGGTCAATCCTGCGGAGCAGCATGCCGAAAAGGGCTTCGAGCATTACATGGTGGATGGCATCTTCGCCGCGCTGGATGCCATCGAACAGGCGACGGCCGAGAAGAAGGTGACGGCCATCGGCTACTGCGTCGGCGGCACGCTGCTGGCCACCACCCTCGCCTATATGGCGGCCAAGCGCGACAAGCGGATCGACAGCGCCACCTTCTTCACCGCACAGGTGGATTTCACCCATGCAGGCGACCTGAAGGTCTTCGCCGGCGAGGAGGAGGTCCGCAGCCTCGAGGCCACCATGAAGAAGCGCGGGTATCTCGAAGGCTCGCGCATGGCCAATGCCTTCAACATGCTGCGACCCACCGATCTGATCTGGCCCTATGTGGTCAATGTCTACATGAAGGGCCAATCGCCCCTCCCGTTCGACCTGCTCTACTGGAATGCCGATTCGACCCGCATGCCGGCGGCAAACCACGCCTTCTACCTGCGCAACTGCTACCTCGAGAACAAGCTCGCCAAGGGCGAGATGGAGCTTGCCGGCGTGAAGCTCGATCTGAAGAAGGTGAAGGTGCCGATCTTCAACCTCGCGACGAAGGAAGATCATATCGCCCCTGCCCGCTCCGTGTTCGTCGGATCGAAGGCCTTCGGCGGGCCGGTCGATTACGTGCTTGCCGGCTCCGGGCACATCGCCGGTGTCGTCAATTCTCCCAACAAGCCGAAATACCAGTTCTGGACCGGCGGTCCGGTCGTGGGAGAATTGGAAGACTGGGTGAAGCAGGCGACGGAGACGTCGGGCTCCTGGTGGCCCTATTGGTTCGAATGGATCAAGGCCCAGGCGCCCCGGACGGTAACCGCGCGAGAGCCTGGAAGCGGCAAGCTGGAACCGCTCTGCGACGCACCGGGAACCTACGTTCTGGCTAAATCATAAAGCTCCCATGAGGTACACGCTCGGTCGTCGTCATCTGCCGGGCACTGACACCCTCCACGTCATGGCCGGGCATGTCCCGGCCATTCCGATTGTTTGTGGTTCGGCGCCTTTCCGATCGGGATCACCGGCGCAAGGCCGATGATGACGTGAGAGCGTGTCACGGGCTCGGGTGACGTTCGGGGGACTGGTTCCGGCTCCGCCTTCGGCGGAACGGGAACGTCAAAAAGAAAGGCCGGCAGAATTGCCGGCCTTTGTGGTGTCGCTTCGCGAGCGCTCAGTACTTGCGGACGAGCGGAACCGCCGGGATCGCGACCTTCGGGTCGTCCCAACGATAGCGCAGACCCGCCGAGACGATATCCACCGCCGAGTCCACATCGGCCAGGTAAGGAAGACCTGCGTAGTCCTGATGGCCGGGAACGATCCGGATATCCGTCTCCTTCGAGAAGATATGCGTGTAGGCGACGTCGAAGGACAGCCTGTCATTCCACTGGTAGCTGGCGCCGACCGACGCCCAGATGCGGTCGTTGTCGGGCAGACGGGTCGAACAGATCTCTGTATCGATCGGCGATTCCTCGTAGGCCACACCGGCGCGCAGGGTCCACTGATCATTCAGCTTGTAGTCCGCACCGACGGAGTAGAAGAACCCGTCTTCGTAGTTGAGTGGAATATCAGTGACGGCGACGCCGCCGGGACCGATCACGAGAGGCGTCTTGAGAACGCTCCAGTTCGTCCACTCGAAGCCGGCATGAACCGTGATGGCGGGCGTAATCACCTGCGAAATGCCGACCGTGAGCTGATCGGGGGTCTTGAGCTTCGCGGTGATCGGAACCCGGGCGAAAGGACCGATGGAGCCGAAGGGAGCCGACAGATCGCCCTCGAGCTCGTGCTCGACCTGCGAACGGTAGCCGATACCGATCGTCGTCCCGGCGAACGGGGTGATCGTGACGCCGGCCGTGAAGCCGAAACCGACGTCGTCACCGTCGAGGATCGCGCTCGGAGCGCCGGGCAACGTCGCAGAGGCCGCCGGAGCGCCCGGGAACGGCACCGCCCTCTTGAGGCGGATGTCAAAGTACTGCAGCGACGGACCGACCGCGAACGAGAACCAATCGTTCACCTTGACGCCCAGGACCGGGTTCACGTTCACGGAGAAAATCCGAGACGAACGCGAATAGAGCTGGCCGGACCAGTTCTCGCGCGGATCGGTGACGAGGCCATAGGGCGAGGTGCTGGACACACCGACCCAGAACATGTCGTTGATCTGGTAGGAGCTGTATCCTGCCGGAACGACCGCGTCCTCGCCGATATCGCCGGAACTGCCCAGTGCGAAGGTCGGAACGGACGGGAGCGGGTTGATGTCGACCCGCGGAATGATCACCGAAGTATGCCACTCGCTCTGCCAGCCGGGCGCCATCGTGATGACGGCCGGGTTCCAGAACATCGAGGACAGGTAACCGGAGCCCGACGCGGCACCGGCGAAGGAGTAGCCTTGCGCCGTGGCGCTCTGCTCACGGAGCGCGAAGGCACCCGCCTGGGCGCTGCCCTGAGCGACGATGAGAGCTGCCAAGGAGACCGCGGTCAGCGACAAAGAACGAGAGAGAAGACCCATGGAGTTTTCCTGCCCTTGGTATTTTCTTGTACGGGAGAATCCCGTCATGAGTGCAATGTGCCAATGCTTAAATTTGGCCGCAATCTTTTCATGAGTCTCAAACAGCACGTTAAAATTTTCTAAAGTAAGCCTGCAATTACTAAATTCTACTTCAGAATGCTTTATTAACTTCGAGAAATTTTAAAGTACCGACGGATTGTTCATATGTAAACCGATGTATAGTCGGCTTTCATCTTGAATTCAGGTACCTCCGACGGATGAGTGGGAATTCCACACTTTGTGCGCGCTCGTGGCAAAACAGCAACATATTTGCGTCTAGAACGTGCATTGTAGCGGGGCGCATTCGCGCCAATTATGCCCATGCCGTAACAAGAGGAGCGCTTGATGAAGCTGGTGAGATTTGGGGATGCTGGACGGGAGAAACCGGGACTTATCGATTCCAGTGGGCAGATTCGCGATCTCTCAGGGCTCGTTCCCGATATTGCCGGAGCAACCCTGTCGACCGAGACCCTGGATCGCATCCGCAAGACCGATCCGAGCACCCTTCCCGTCGCCCCATCGGGCCAGCGCCTGGGCGCCTGCGTGGGACAGGTGCGCAACTTCATCGCCATCGGACTGAACTATGCCGATCATGCTGCTGAGACGGGAGCACCGATTCCGGCAGAACCGATCGTGTTCAACAAAGCCCCGTCCTGCATCGTCGGACCCAACGACGACGTGATCATCCCGCGCGGGTCCCAGAAGACCGACTGGGAAGTGGAACTCGCCATCGTAATCGGCGAGCGGGCCTCCTATATCGGGGCGAACGAGGCGTTCGACTTCGTCGCCGGCTACTGCGTCTGCAATGACGTGTCCGAGCGTGAATACCAGTTGGAGCGCGGCGGCACTTGGACCAAGGGCAAGGGCTGCCCGACTTTCGGCCCGCTCGGCCCGTGGCTCGTCACCAAGGACGAGATCCCCGATCCGCAAAACCTCTCCATGTGGCTCGACGTGAATGGCGAGCGCGCGCAGAACGGTTCGACCAAGACCATGATCTTCAACGTGGCGCAGATCGTCTCTTACGTCTCGCACTTCATGATCCTGGAGCCCGGCGACGTGATCACCACCGGCACCCCGCCCGGCGTCGGCATGGGCATGAAGCCACAGCGTTTCCTCAAGGCCGGGGATGTCGTGTCGCTCGGCATCGAGGGCCTCGGCGAACAGCGCCAGCGCTTCGTCGCCTTCGAGGGACATGCGGTGGATACCAGCAAGAGCTGGAAGGGGCACTGACGGACGGAACGCAACGGCTTACGTCATGGCCGGCCTTGTGCCGGCCATCTCGACCGGAAGAGTGCCGCGCTTCTCATGATCGGGATCACCGGCACAAGGCCGGTGATGACATGGGAGGTGGCATGTCCCACCTGCGGCAACCGGGGATCGGCCTTATATCAATCCCAGCATGAGCTGGATGTTCTGCACGGCTGCGCCCGAAGCGCCTTTGCCGAGATTGTCGAGCCTCGCCACCAGCACGGCATGGTTGTAGCTGTCGTGCTGGAAGACGAAGAGCTCCAGCCGGTCGGTGTCGTTCAGGGCCTCCGGCTCGATCCGCTCGATCTTCCTGCCGTCCCGGATGGTGGGCACGACGCTGACGAGGCCGCCGCCCCGATAGTGCTTCAGAAGCGCCGCCTCGAGATCCGCGGCTCTCGGCTTGCCGGGCAGCAGGTCGAGGTGAAGCGGCACGCTCACCAACATGCCCTGCCGGAAATTGCCGACGGAAGGGATGAAGATCGGCCGCCGGGTCAGGCCGGTGTATTTCTGCAGTTCGGGCACGTGCTTGTGCTCGAAGCCGAGGCCGTAGAGCTCGAAGGAAGGCGCGGTGCCGGCCTCGTAGGCCTCGATCATCGAGCGCCCGCCGCCGCTATAGCCGCTGACGGCGTTCACGCTGATCGGATAATCGGCCGGGATGAGGCCCGCGTCGACCAGAGGCCGGACAAGGGCGATCGCGCCGGTCGGGTAGCAGCCGGGATTGGCCACCCGCTCCGCCTCGGCAACCGCATCGCGCTGAGCAGGCTCAAGCTCGGCAAAGCCATAGACCCAGCCGGGGCTGACCCGGTGCGCAGTGCTCGCATCGAGGATCTTCGGCTTCCTGCCGCTCAAGTCATCGACGAGGGAAACCGTCTCGCGCGCCGCATCGTCGTGCAGGCAGAGCACCACGAGATCGACATCGGCCAGGATCTCGCGTTTGGCCGCCGGATCCTTGCGGCGCGCAGGATCGATGCTGCGGACGGCGACACCGGACACGTCCGTGAGGCGCTCACGGATGCCAAGACCGGTCGTACCTGCCTCTCCGTCGATGAAAACGGTTTTGGTCTTTTGATTGAGGCCTGATGATCTGTCGAGCGTCGCGGTCATGGTCGATCCAATCTGTCGTCGATGCTGGAGATAGGGCGAAACGCTTGCGCCCCACAAGGTTTCAGAAACAAAAAAGCCGCGCATCGGCGCGGCTTGCGGTCAGGCTTCAGACCGCCGTTATCGCGCTCGCGCCAGGGCAGCGTTCGATCGGCGTCGGAGGATCAGCGCGACGTTGTTCATGGAATTTGTATGGGGCAGGCGACCAATCCTGTCAACAAGCGCGACCGTTTCGTCGCGACGAGCCTGCGACCGTGGTGATGGGCAAATGCCCCCCAAAACAAAAAGGGCGGCGCGAGGCCGCCCTTTCCGAAATGTCTGCCTGATGAGGCCTTAGCGCTTCGAGAACTGGAAGCTGCGGCGGGCCTTCTTCCTGCCGTACTTCTTGCGCTCGACGACACGCGGATCGCGGGTCAGGAAGCCTTCCTTCTTGAGCGGGCCGCGAAGCTCCGGCTCATAGTAGGTCAGCGCCTTCGCGAGGCCGTGACGGACCGCGCCGGCCTGGCCGGAGAGACCGCCGCCGTCAACGTTGACGGTGATGTCGTACTGGCCTTCGCGCTGGGCGATCTGGAGCGGCTGAGCTAGGATCATGCGCAGCACGGGGCGGGCGAAGTAGACCTCGACCGTACGGCCGTTGATCACGATCTTGCCGGAGCCGGGCTTGATCCACACGCGGGCAACCGCGTCCTTACGCTTGCCGGTGGCATAGGCGCGGCCGAGCGAGTCGAGCTTCTGGACGTGCTTCGGAGCTTCCGGAGCGGCGGCCTGGGCATTGGTGCCGAGATCGGCGAGAGACTGGAGGGTCGCCATGATTATGCTCTCACGTTCTTGCTGTTGAGGGCACCAACATCCAGCGTTTCCGGCTGCTGAGCCGTATGCGGATGCTCAGCGCCGCCATAGACGCGCAGGTTGCCCAGGATCTGACGGAAGAGCGGACCGCGGGGGAGCATGCGCTCCACAGCCTTCTCGACCACCCGCTCGGGGAAGCGGCCGTCGAGAATGAACTTGGCGGTGCGTTCCTTGATGCCGCCCGGATAACCGGTGTGGTGGTAGTACACCTTCTGCTCGCGCTTGCGGCCGGTGAACACCACCTTGTCGGCGTTGATGACGATGACATTGTCGCCGCAGTCGACGTGGGGCGTGTAGTTCGCCTTGTGCTTGCCACGCAGGCGCATGGCAACGACCGAAGCGAGGCGGCCCACAACGAGGCCCTTCGCGTCGATCACAACCCACTTCTTCTCGACATCGGCGGGCTTCAGCGAAGTCGTAGTCTTCATTGCGCTGTATCCCGTTGGAGCCAAATGGCTCAGGTTCTGAAACGACAAACCGCCACGAGATGCGGCGGCGAGTGACAGCTGTTTAGTGGCACGGGACCTGGAAGTCAACATTATTCTCGGCTGCCCAAGACGCGTAAAACCCTTATAAAACAAGCCTTAGCGCACCTGTGGTATTTATATACCGCATTAGCGGTACTCTAATACCGTACTGATTTTTGGTTCTTCGCGAATAGCCGCTATGCTTGCCCGTGACGGCATATCCCGTTCTGCCGATTCCGAGAGGCTCCCGATGACCGACGAACTGATCTTCTTCACCAATCCCATGTCCCGTGGCCGCATCGTCCGCTGGATGCTCGAGGAAACGGGCTGCGCCTATCGAACGGAAATCCTCGCATTCGGCCCGGACATGAAGGCCCCCGGCTATCTGGCGGTCAATCCGATGGGAAAGGTGCCGGCGATCCTCCACAAGGGAAAGATCGTCACCGAGGGGGCCGCGGTCTGTGCCTATCTGGCCGATGCCTTTCCCGAGGCCGGCCTCGCTCCGCCGCCCCATGACAGAGCCGCCTATTACCGCTGGATGTTCTTTGCGGCCGGCCCTGTGGAAGCGGCCTTGAGCAACAAGGCTTTCGGCTTCGAGGTGCCGGCCGACCGGCAGCGGGCCATCGGCTACGGCAGCATCGAGAACGTCGTCGATACCCTGGTCTATGCCGTCACCCAATCCGAATACATAGCAGGCGACCGCTTCAGTGCGGCCGACGTCTATGTCGGCTCGCAGATCGGCTGGGGCATGATGTTCGGCACGCTGGAGAAACGGCCCGCCTTCGAGGCCTAT
The DNA here is from genome assembly GCF_044784385.1 of Microvirga sp. RSM25. Lineage (NCBI taxonomy): Bacteria > Pseudomonadati > Pseudomonadota > Alphaproteobacteria > Hyphomicrobiales > Methylobacteriaceae > Microvirga > Microvirga sp. RSM25. The sequence goes on from NZ_CP173039.1 coordinate 2,201,262, forward strand.
TGGCAGCGGATCAGCACGCGTCCCGCGGCCCTTCGGGCAAGGGAAATCGACGATGCACTCGTGCCCCCGAAGACCTGAGCGTCGACACGTTCAACGACGATCCGGGATCGAATAGGTCCCGGTCGCATGGCAGACCATGTCGGGGCTGCCTTCGGAATAAATCGACACGTCGCCGACCGCGAGCCGCTTGCCCAGTTTGAGCAGGCGGCAATCGGCGATCAGGGCGCGGGGCTCGGGTTTCCTGAGGAAATTGAAGTTGAGGCTTGTGGTGACGGCGAGCGCCACGGGGCCGATATGAGCGAGAATCGCGGCGTAGAGCGCGAGGTCCGCCAGCGCCATCATGGCCGGGCCCGAGATCGTGCCGCCCGGGCGCAGGTGGCGCTCGTGGTATTCCATGCGCATCCGGGCCGAAAGAGGCCCGATCCCGTCCACGACATAGCTGCGCCCGCCCTCATGCATCTGCGGAAACTCCCGGTCGAGGAAGGCCGCGAGCTCGTCTCGGGTCATGATCGGATGGTGGGATGACATTAATATGCGATGCTCATTGAACTGCCCTGCCCTATCCCATACGTTCCCCCCATGAGCCACGACAATTACCCGAACGAATATATCCGCGGCATCCTCAACAGCGTGAAGACCATCGCGCTGGTCGGCGCGTCGTCAAACCCGGCGCGTCCGAGCTGGATCGTCACCAAGTACCTGCTGGAGCGAGGCTACGACGTGATCCCGATCAATCCGGGACTCGCCGGCGGCGAGCTTCTCGGCAAGCCCGTCTATGCCTCCCTGAAGGACGTGCCCTTCCCCATCGACATGGTCGAGATCTTCCGCAACTCGGAAGCCGCCGGCCCGCTCACCGACGAAGCCTTGGCCCTCGAACCGCTGCCCAAGGTCCTCTGGATGCAGCTCTCCGTTCGCAACGACGAAGCCGCCGCCAAGGCCGAGGCCAAGGGCCTGAAGGTCGTCATGGACCGCTGCCCGAAGATCGAGTTCGGACGCCTCTCCGGCGAGATTTCCTGGCAGGGCGTGAACTCACGGATGCTGAGCTCCAAAAAGCCGGTTCTTTCCGGCAAGGGCTTCCAGAAGCTCAGCCTCAACCGGCCTTGAGGGAAATCCGTAACGCGGAGGGTGTGAGTGGTTTCCCATCCTCTCGGCTGCATGTCCGTGCGGCAGTGGCTCGATCCTTGGTCGCACTCTCCCCGACCCGTATCCGCCTTCGTCATCGCCGGGCTTGCCCCGGCCATCCCGACGCTGTGAGGCGCGGTCGCTTCAGACCATCGGGATCATTGCCCTGGACACCCTCTCCCGTATGGCCGGCCCTGATATCGATACGGGGATCGGTCCCGGCCATCCGCTTTCAGATCCATCGCCCTCATCCTAAGGAGCAGCCGTGAGGCTGCGTCTCGAAGGAGTGTCCGGAGAGCACTGAACACCTCCTTCGAGACGCCGCTTGCAGAGGCTCCTCAGGATGAGGCCGAGCGAGACGATCGAGACCACGGCCCTCGACACCCTCTGCCGTCATGGCCGGGCCTGTCCCGGCCATCCTGATCCGGAAAAGCTCAGCGCTTCGATCTATCGAGATCACCGGCACAGGGCCGGTGATGACGCCGGAGAATGTCAGGGCCGAACGTAGTCCACCGATTCACGCCGTCAGTCTTACGGCCCTCATTCTGCGGAGAATGGTCTAAGCAATCCGTCTCGAAGGGCGTAGGAGAGCACAGAATAGAAGCCGGTCTTTCGGCATGAGGGTGGAGCGAGAGACGACAGCTCCACCCGCACAGGGCCGCGGTCGACACTGGGGCTGCCCAACACACTCCTTGACGGACGAACAATACGTTCTTTAAATAGAACGCATCCATTTCCTAGAGGAACGCCCCGATCATGACCGACCGTCTGCCAGGCTTCAACACGCTCGCCATTCACGCCGGAGCGGCTCCTGATGCTGCGACTGGTGCCCGCGCGACGCCGATCTATCAGACCACGTCCTTCGTGTTCGACGACGTGGACCATGCGGCTTCGCTCTTCGGCCTGCAGGCGTTCGGCAACATCTATTCCCGCATCGGCAACCCGACCTGCTCCGTCCTCGAGGAGCGCGTCGCGGCCCTGGAAGGCGGCACCGCGGCGCTGGCCGTCGCCTCGGGTCACGCGGCGCAATTCCTGGTGTTCCACACGCTGCTCCAGCCCGGCGACGAGTTCGTCGCCGCCAAGAAGCTCTATGGCGGCTCGATCAACCAGTTCAACCACGCCTACAAGAACTTCGCCTGGAACGTGGTCTGGGCCGATTCGGACGATCCGTCGTCCTTCGAGGCGGCCATCACCCCGAAGACCAAGGCGATCTTCGTCGAGTCCATCGCCAACCCGGGCGGCGTGATCGTCGATCTCCAGGCGATCGCGGCCATCGCCAAGAAGCACCGCATCCCCTTCATCGTCGACAACACGATGGCCTCGCCCTACCTGATCCGCCCCTTCGAGCACGGCGCGGACATCATCGTCCATTCGGCCACCAAGTTCCTCGGCGGCCATGGCAACTCGATCGGCGGCGTGATCGTCGATGGCGGTTCGTTCAACTTCGCCGGCGACGACCGCTATCCCATGCTGTCCAAGCCGCGTCCGGAATATGCCGGCATGGTGCTCGGTGAAACCTTCGGCAATTTCGGCTTCGCCATCGCCTGCCGCGTTCTCGGACTGCGGGACCTCGGCCCGGCGCTGTCGCCGTTCAACGCCTTCCTGATCCTCAACGGCATCGAGACCCTGCCGCTGCGCATGCAGCGCCACTCGGATAACGCCCTCACGGTCGCCGAGCATCTGGAGGGCCACAGCAAGATCTCCTGGGTCAGCTATCCAGGTCTGCGTTCGGACCGCTACCATAACCTCGCCAAGCAGTACTGCCCCAAGGGCGCCGGCGCGGTGTTCACCTTCGGCCTCAAGGGCGGCTATGAGGCCGGCGTGAAACTGGTCTCGAATCTCAAGCTGTTCTCGCATCTGGCCAATATCGGCGACACGCGCTCCCTGGTGATCCACCCGGCCTCGACCACTCACCGCCAGCTCACCGATGAGCAGAAGACGCAGGCGGGAGCAGGGCCGGAGGTGGTGCGTCTCTCCATCGGCCTCGAGGACACGCAGGATTTGATCGACGACCTCAACCAGGCTCTTGACGCTGCGTAGTCTCCATTCTCCCTTTCAAAGCCTCACCTCGTCATGGCCGTCCCGGACTTGATCCGGGGATCATCCCCGGCCATCCCGATGATGGGAAGCGTCACGCCTCTCGGATCGGGATCACCGGCACAAGGCCGGTGACGACGGGCGGGAAAGAGTCGTCCTACGATGATTTGGCAAACAAAAAGGGCGGCCCGAGAGCCGCCCTTTTTTCTGAGATGAAACTCGCCACTCACGCAGCGCGAGAAGTGCCGGCTTTCTTGTAGGTGTTGTGGATCGCGTTGAGCGAACGCTCGAGGGCCGTCCAAAGGCGCCCGATCTCGTCGGCTCCTTGGGAATTCGCATCGTATTCCCGCGCGCCCTCACCCGTTGCGAGGGAGAGCGTGAGTTCAGGGCGATGCGTGATCTGGCCGGCCCAGACCGGAACCTGGAGCGCGTTCAGGGCGCCGCGCGCATCGGCGACCACATGAGCCTCGGTATCTCCGTGCTTGGCAGGAGCGGCATTGATCACCGCGGCGTAAGGCTTGCGATGTTCGCGAGCGAGGGCGACCGTATCCTGCAGGGCGGCAATGTCGAACAGGCTCGCGCGCGCGGGAATGATTACGAGGGTGGCCTGCTTGATCGCTTCGGCAACGATCGAAGACTTGTTCGGCGGCGTATCGACGAGAACCCACTCGTAACCTTCGCGTTTCGCCTCCCTGAGGGCCTCGGCGATGTTGCGCACATTGTGCTTGAGGCCCAGGTATTCCTGATTGCGGATCTTGTGCCAGAGTGACAAGGAGCCCTGCGGATCGTTGTCGATCAGCAATGTGGGGCGCGAAGGGTTGGCGATATAACTCGCGAGGTGAGCAGCAAGCGTGCTCTTACCCGAGCCGCCTTTCCGCGAAGCAAAGACCAGCACATTCATGCCTGACTCCTCATAAGCCTGTTCCTACAGCCCTGAACCTAGGGGTTAAGCCTATCTTAATATTGTTCACCTGTAGCAGAGCAAGTACTGATTTCCTAATTCCTGCCGTATTCCCACTACGATTTTTCTCGCACGATGACTTCGATTGCTCAATCCGGAGCGATTTATCAACACCACGCTGGATTTGCGCAGTTTCATGAACGTAGTCGCCAAGTTCCCGACCTGAGTCGAGAAACGCCTCTTCAGAAAGCCGATCCTTAGAAAAACCGGGAGGGAGAGGGCCGGCCGGAATTACCGAGGTCAGTCCAAGATCGATTTTCCTTGCTCGACCCGCCGTTCAAGCTTTGCGATGGATTGATGTCCCCGAAGCTTGCCATGAATTCCTAAGCTGAAACACGTTTTCAGAGTCGGAACCACCCTCCTGCTTGGCCGTTAAGCTCCAGACTTCACCAGTCTAGGAGCTGACAAATGTCTAAGAAAATCTTGTTTGCAGGCGCTGTTCTTGTGGCCCTCGCGCCCGTTGGCGCCTTCGCTCAGTCCGGCGGCGCCGCTGCCGGTGCAACCACCGGCGCCGTGGGCGGCGCCATCGTTGGCGGCCCGATCGGCGCGGCGGTCGGCGGCGTGACGGGCGCGATCGTGGGCGGTCTCGCCGATCAGCAGCAGCCGCGTTTCCGCCAGTATGTGGTGACCCAGGGCGTTCCGTCCTACCGCTACACGGAAGAGGTTCGCGTCGGCGCGACTCTCCCGGCTTCCGGCGTGCAGTACTATGAAGTTCCGTCCGAGTATGGCGTGAGCAACTACCGCTACACCGTCGTGAACGACACTCCGGTTCTGGTCGAGCCCGGCACCCGCCGCATCGTCCAGATCGTCCGCTAAGCTACGGCGGAGACGAGTTTAGGGCGGCCTCGACGGCCGCCCTTTTCTTATGTCAGATCGTGCTCACGCGGGCATGGACGACCGCCATGGCGAGCACGGCCATGGCAAAAACCTGATGCGCCAATCCGGCCCATAGCGGCACCGCGAGCAGCAGAGTCACGATCCCGAGAGCCATCTGGGCCAGCGCCAAACCGGCCATGCCCGTCGCGCGACCGGCAGTCCTGGAAGACTTGGCCTGCCGGCGGATGGTCCAGGCATGCCACACGGCAAAAGCCACGATGGCATAGGCCACGAGGCGGTGGTTGAACTGAACCAGGATGACGTTGTCGACGAAATTCTCGATCCAGGGCTTGACCACTAACAGGGCAGAGGCCGGCGGAACGAGAGCGCCATCCATCAACGGCCAGGTGTTATAGGTCAGGCCGGCCTTCGACCCGGCCACGAGACCGCCCAGCGCGATCTGGAACAGGATCAGGCCGACGAGAATACGGGGTGCATAGCCTGCCGGTGCCTCTTGCCGCACGGCGTCGGAACGATCCTTCAGGCCCGCTGCCACCCAAACGAGGCAAGCCAGAATGATGCTGGCCACCGTCAGGTGCAACGCCAGCTTGATCGGCGCGACGGCGGTCATGCCCGGCTCGAGGCCGGATGCCACCATGATCCAGCCAATGGCGCCCTGAAGGCCTCCCAAGGCTCCGATGCCGAGAACGGTCAGTGCCAGTCTGCCTTTGATCACTCCCCTCGCCCAGAACCAGACCAGGGGCAGAAAAAAGACAAGGCCGATCAAACGGCCGAGCTGCCGGTGCCCCCACTCCCAGGCGTAGATGAATTTGAACTCCGACAGGGTCATGCCCTTGTTGACGAGTTCATACTGCGAAATCTGCCGGTATTTCTCGAACTCCGCCATCCAGGCCTGCTCGGTCAGCGGCGGAATGGCGCCGGTGACGGGCTTCCATTCCGTGATCGAGAGACCGGAGCCGGTCAGGCGCGTGGCACCGCCGACCGCGACCATCAGGACAACCAAGGCGGCGAGGCAGTAGATCCAGGTGCGAACGGCGGACAGGGATCGGCTTTGAGGCACGCGCGCCAAAGACACGCCCTCGGTGGAGGCTGCGACAGCCATGCTCACTCTCATCGTCGATTAGGGCTTGAACCCAGGATACGGACGTCACATAGAGGCTATGCGTCCAGGACGCAATTCATGCCGGTGACGCACCGTTACGGCGCGATGTTGATGATAAGGATTTCGGCCATGGGCATTCGCTTGCGCAAGCTGATCGGCACAGTGGTGATGCTCGCCTTCATCATCTTCTATGCGCTGTTCGCGATGGCCATTGCGGAAGGCCGGATCACGCAGGCGCCGAAGCTGCTTCAGACCGTCGCCTATATCGTGCTCGGCCTGATCTGGATCGTCCCGCTCATGCCGCTCGTCCGCTGGATGGCGAAGCTGGACAAGTCCTAGCGTATCGCGCGGAACCCGAGGTCCGCGTCAGCGAAAGGTGGACCGGGTTATTCGCTAAGGCAGCCCTTCGGGTCGCACCGAACGATGGCCCATTGAGGAACTGAGCATTGGACAGGTCCCAAAAGTGGCGCCACTTTCGGGTCCAATGCTCTAGGCGCCGCCGATTCCCTCGATGATCGTGCCCGTGCCGCCGCAGATCGGGCATGGCGTGACGCCGATGCGGCCGCTGCCCTTGCATTCGGGGCATACGTTCTCGCCCGCTCCAGGAGTTCCCGGCTCGGCCTGATCGCCGGGATTCAGCTTCGTCTGATCGGAACCGGCCTGATCTTTCGGTGTGCTGGTCATGGCTAAGCTCGCGTAAGGTTACATGCGATCAACGCGGAGGCGGAATCCGGGTTGCCTGACCGGAAAAGAAAAGGCCCGCCGGAAGCGGGCCATCTCGAAGCTGCAGCATCGGATCCAAAAGTGGATATGCCTTTTGGGATCCAACCGATGCTCCCCTTCTTGAAGAGCGCATCGTCGAAAGCGAAAAACCGGGTCCGCTTTTCGCCGGTGCGGACCTTCGGTTCTACACGATGCGCTAATGGCAAACCCTGCGGGACCGGTGCTCCCAGCCCCAGCCAGGTACCCATTCCCGATAACGCTCGGTCGTGCAGCGCTCCACATAAACTTCACGAACCGGGCGCTCGTAATAGACCGGCGCCTGTTCTTCGACGTAAACCGGCGGCGGGGGCGGAGGAGCCCGATAGACAACCGGAGGCTGAGGCTGGGCGACGGCCGCTCCAACTGCAGCACCGACGGCAAGACCTCCCAGAGCCCCGAGAGCCACGGCGGCACCGGGAGACAGGCGATCACGCGCTGCAGCCGGCTGAGCGGCAGCCAGGCCGGTGACCAGCGCCAGAGCCGCGGCAGTACCGGAAGCAAGACGGAAGATCTTCATGATCATCACCTACGACAGGAGGGAGGCTACCTGCCTTCCTCTTCATGTCATGAGATATACTGTTCAAAACCTCTCTGAAAGCTGAACAGAATGTGGCAAAGCTTGGACTGAAGCCAATCTTGCCGGAATGGTGATCAAGCTCTTAAAGCCCTTGCTCGTCCCTTAACGATTCCAGCCGACACCCGTCAGGTGCCGGCGCTGCGCAGCGGCACCGACAGCAGCACGCGGACCAGATCCGCCTGACGGTTGGTATCGGTCTTACGGAACAGGTTCTTAAGGTGGAAGACAACCGTGGTCTGGGCGATTTCGAGCTCTTCGGCAATCTGATCGAGGCGCTTGCCGTCGATCAGCATGAGGGCCACCCGCGTTTCGGAGGGCGTCAGGTTATAGAGCCGGACGAGCGTATCGCCGGAGACTTTGGCACGCTGCTCCGTGTCGATGACGAGCACAACGACGGCCTCCGGCCTATCCTCCACGGAGAAACGCTGTCCGGGGATCAGAACGAGGTACGGCCGACCGCCCGAGTTTCGCGGGAACGACACGATCTCGTCGAGGGACTCCTCTTCGAAGGCCTTCTCGATAGCCGAATAGAGCTTGCCGTTCTGCTTGGCCACCGACCCCTTCAAGATGCCTTGCGAGGCAACCAGGCCGTCGTCCTCGGCCAGAATGCGCTGCGCCTCCTTGTTCATCACGCGGATGGCACCGGTCTCGTCGACGATTACGACACCGACGAGAAAGCGGTCGAAGGCGAAGGTCGCCGTGTAGAGAGCATCGACCGTACGCCCCTTGGAGGATTTCAGGATTTCCTGCCAGGATTCCTCGGCCCTGTTGACGGCGCTCGTCTGAACGCGAGTGACCTGATCGAGACGGGCTGCGATAGGGCCAGCAGAATCTCGTAGTCGATCGGCTTGACGAGGTAATCGTCCGCTCCCGCCTGCTTGCCGCTGAGAACGTCATTTCTCTCGGCCAGGGCCGTCAGGAAGATGAAGGGGACATCGGCCATGGTGCCCTGCTCGCGCAATGCCTTGAGCACATCGTAGCCCCCAAGGCCCGGCATGGTGATGTCGCAGAGGACGAGATCGGGTCGATGCACTTCCAGGAGACCGAGCGCCTCGTCGCCGTCGGCAGCCTGGAGCACGCGGTAATTGGCCGCCTCCAGCTCTTCGGCGATATCGCCTCTCAGATCGTCTTCGTCTTCAACGCAAAGGATTGTTTTTTGATCATTCATTGGGGTCGGTCACTCATGCAGCCTGTTGCGCTTGATCGGCATTGGCTATGGGCAGATCGAAGGTGAACAAGGATCCAGCCGCCTCATAGCTCTCAACCTGAATGTCACCCCCATGCAAGTGCATGATTCTTTGGGCAAAATTCAATCCAATACCCGTGCCGGCAATACCTGTTGCCGTGCGAGCCCGGTAGAAACGATCGAAGATCTTCGATATCTCGTCCGCAGGAATTCCGATGCCCCAGTCACGGACGGAGCAGAAGGCGCGGGATCCGTCCATCCAGATCTTGATCTCGACGATTGGGGTATCGCCTGAATACTTGATGGCATTTGACAGGAGATTGACGACCACCTGCTCGATGAGCATGCCGTCGCAATAGACCCTGACAGGGACATCAGGGACATCGAAGCGGATATCGGCCTGCGAGCTGACCTCGCGCTGCCGTTCGCAAATGTCCATGACGAGATCGACCAGATTGTAGGAGGCCGGATTGACCTCGATCGTTCCGGCATCGAGTTTGGCCGCGTTCAGAACGCTTTCCACGAGACGCGTCAATCGAGTGCCGGCGTTTCGGATCTTCTGGATGCGCGTGACAAGCTCGTCCTGCGTCAGTTCTGCCCCGCGGCGCAGAATGCGCTGGGCGCTGGAGTCCAGGATGGCGAGCGGCGTCCGGAACTGGTGGGACACCATGGACACGAAGTTCCGGTAGGCGTTCGTGGTCTCGCGTTCGCGTTCGAGGGCCGATTCAAGGACCTTCGCAACCTGCTTGTAGCCCGAGATATCCGTCAGACGCACGAAGATCGTGGCCCCATCGGCTTTCGTTAGGGAAAGACGGGCCCAAGTATCCTTCTTCACCAGGAGATCCAACTCGATTTCCTCGAACGGAGACTTCGCGTTTACAAGCCGCGTGTCGGCGCCTTCGCACATGGCGAAGCACTGTAGGAAGTTGGAGAGTCCCATCTCCTCCTGGCACCATAGGGCCACGGGAGCGGCAGCCCAGATCTGTTCATTGGCGAAGAGAAGCTTTCCCGTCCAATCGAAAGCCGCGAATCCTTCCGATGCGGAATTGATCGCCGCAATCAGGCGTCGTTCCGCTTGGCGCAGGGCTGCGGTCCGCTGGAGCACCTTGATTTCGAGATCGAAGTTCTGGCGCTCCGCCTGCTTGCGAGCCAGCCACTGCTCGGTCACATCGCGCATGAAAGCGATTCCGAGCCTGCGCTCGGCCATATAGACGGGAAAGCAGTTGATCTCCAGGCAACGGTCCTGCCCATCGGGAGAGGATGTCTCGTTCTCGAAGATCGAGCTCATTCCTTCCGTTGCCCGCATGAGCGAGCCGATTGCATCCGCCTGAGCAAAGATCGGATCGAGATCCTGCATATGCTGTCCGACTGCCTGGTCAGGCTTTATGTTCAGCAGGTCCTCCATGCCCGGGTTCCAGAGCAAGCAACGAAGCTCGGCGTCGAACATGACGATGCCCTGATCGCTGATATTGTTGATGACTAGGTCGGAGAGCTCCTGCTCCTGCTTGAGAAGCTGCCTGGCCTGGGTTGTCTCCTGCATGCCCTTGAGTAGGCGGATCACAAGGAACGCCGCGCTGATCGCTATGCCGATAATGAATGCGAAGCTCTCGAAAACGTAGCGCAGGTACAGTGAGCGCTTTTCCGCCTTTTCCTCATGGCTTAGCAGCATGGCCTGATTGGCGATGCCTCTCAGCTGGTTGGCAAGATCGTGAACCTGTACCCTCAGCCTCGCGGCAGTCTGTGCATCGATCGCCTTCGTCAGAAGTGGCTCCGCGTCGGTCAGACGCCGATAGGTTTCTTGGAGGCTTTCGAGAGCCCCAACCCTAGCGATCAGATTTTTCTGCTCGCCCTCCAGGAGAACCGACAGCCGTCTGATCAAGATGGCCAGTCGAAAGCCAGGGGTCTCTTCGGGACTGGCAAAGCTTTCTCCCGTGGCGGTTCGGGCCAAAGCCTCGGCCACGACCGATGCTTCAAACTGCGTTTGGGAAATTTCCCATAGATTGCTGTAGCTATCGCCGGCTCGAGAATCCTCCCCGACCGCGAGCAATCGCCACACAGTAAACGTGAGCGAAATTGCCAGCACTCCAATCGCCGCAAGGGTGATCAAAGAAGCCTTGTAATTTCTCAGCTTGAGCTTCATGGCGGTACGATCTGCAGCCGGTTGAACGGCCCAACCGAGCGGGAGTCCTGGAAGTCATAGCGCAAAGTGCCGTGATCGTCCCGTGAATAGGAGATCCATAGGGGCCCCCTGTCCCGCCCCTTGAACAGATCCCCGTCCCCCTGGACGGCCCTCAGAGGAACACCCACAGTCAGACGCCTCTCTCCGATCATGGCTAAAGTTTCCCTGAAAGACCCTCGTGCCAGCCCGTCCGACAAGGTCCTGTCGAACACTTCCCGCCCCGGACCGTTCGTCTGCTCGATTTTTCCCGAAGCCGTCAGCAAGACAGCTCCTTTTGCAGGAGGCAATGGCTCCGCCGCATCGGAAGGCGCCCCGCCTTCGAGAAAGGCAATCACAGACACGAGGAACGTGAGGCGGAGCATGAGGTCCCAACCCGCGAGAGATTATAATAGAACGCTTACATCATTGGCGACATATTGCAAAAAATCCAGTGCCACGCTTGGGAAAGAACAGCCTTCTCCCCTTGGGGCGTTCCCTTGGAATAATAAGAATACTGGCATGATGACCTATCTACGTTCCAGTGGCAGTACATTTCTACACAATATCGGCCCTAAACTTTGAGCAATAACAGGTAGGAACCTTGAACAGCGGATGACTTACAGCACACAAGCGGCTTGTTTTGTCTCACATCTGCGACGAAACTACGGATACCAGCGAAATGATCAGCTTCATAACTCGGGCAAGATCGGGATTGTGCGAGCTTGGCCGGTAGCGCTATATTTCGCCCGACTTTCAGCAGACCCTCTGCCGGAGTTTTCGCAACCGAGGAATTTGATATGCGCAAATTCGTAACGGCCCTGGTCGGTGCAGCAGTGCTCGTGTCGGCATTGCCCGCCAGCGCCACCTCTCTCCAGACACGGCCCCTGCCCCAGATCGACAAGGCGTACCCGAACGAGAGCTACGCCCAGTATTATCGCCGCGGTTACCGCCCCTATTACCGTGACCGGTATTACTATCGTCGCGACAATGGCGCGGCTGTTGCCGCCGGCGTTGCAGGAATTGCGGCAGGCGCGCTGATCGCCGGCGCAATTGCTAACCAGGCGCAGGCGCAGCCTGCCGTCCCGGCACCTCCGGGCACGGTTGATCCGCAGGTCGCAGCCTATTGCGCACGCAAATACCGCTCCTACGATCCGGGAACGGGAACTTTCCTGGCGACGAACGGAATGCGCTACGTCTGCACCTATCCGTAAGCTCTGCAGTTTTACAGCATCCCGGCCCTGTCGCAGACATGCGGCGGGGCCTTCGTTTGGGCCTCGATCCAGTGCGGCGGTCGATCCTTTACCTTGCTCGCCCACGCGTTAGAACAATGCGGGATAATTCGCTGGCATGGCGGCGCGCCATGGCTGCGATGGCAACCTCCTGCGGCAACGCCGCATTCCTCCCACATGAAAGGCTTAGGATCAGCTCAATGGCTCAAGACTCTGACAGCACCGGTACCGTCCTTCCTCCCAACGAGGCCGCCATCCTGACTTCCGGCAACATGACGGAGCTCGAGCTGGTTCTTCCGGATCTGGGTGACGAGGACCTGCCTGAGATCGCGGTCTTTCTCGTGGCCTGCGCCATGCGCTTCCATAGCGATCCCGATTTCGTCCAGGAGCAGCTGGAATGGCTTGTCAGGGCACACGATGCCGAGACCGACGAGGGCCTGAGGCCCGATCAGCTGAACTCCGCCAACGACGACTGAGCCAAGATCTGGGCGAATGGTCTAATCGATGAACTCGACCGGCGTCCCCTTCTCGACCATTTTCGACAATTCCTCGACATCCCAGTTCGTCAGCCTCACGCAGCCCTGGGAATAGGCCTTGCCGACTTTCTCAGGCTCGGGCGTTCCATGGATGCCGAAGGACTCGACGGAGAGGTCAATCCAGGTACTCCCGACGGGGTTGTTCGGGCCTGGCTTGATCTCGAACTTCTCCTTGGCCTTGACGCCCTTGAAGGCATAATCCGGGTTGTAGGTATAGTTCGGGTTCGGCGCGATGGCGCGCACCTTGTGCGCCCCGCTGGGCGCGGGTTTTTCCTCGCTGCCGATGGAGGCCGGATAGACCGCGATCACGGTTTCGTCCTTTCCGAGCACCCGTAGGATGTGCTCGCTCTTGACGATCTCGATCTTCACGGCTTTGTCCGGTTTCTCGGACGCCGGCTTTGCCTCAACATTGGCGACGACGATGGAGGTACCGGACTTGTCGAAGGCCTTGCCGGGATTCAGGGCCTTGAGCAGATCCACATCCATATGAAACTTTTCAGCCAGAAGCTCCTCCGGGCTCGAGTAGCCAAGCCGATCGAGGTCAGCCTTCTCCTCCAACTTGTCCGGGATCGTGACGAAGGGGCCTTTCACGTCCTCATCCCGGATTGTGTATTCAACCAGAACCGGGTCCGACGACGCCTCATTGAGCTTTGCCCAAACGTCCCCATCGAGGGCCCCGTCCGGATTCAGGCCGCGCTCTTTCCTAAAAGCCTTGATGGCGTTCCGCAGGTTCTCGCCGTTGTGTCCGTCGATGACACCAGGTGAGAAATGAGCCCAGTCGAGCAGGATCTGTGTCTTGACAAGAGCCGGATCGATCTCCTTCCCCTTATCGCCCTTGGCCGACCACTCGGCCTTGTTCACCGTTTCCAGGTCCATTTTCCGGGGTGCGGCCAGAGCCGGATTCAGAAGTCCAACTACTACAAGGGCAACAGACGCAACGATTTTCATGAGACGGCTCCACCGGAATATCATGGACAAACAAAGCTCTGGCTGCGTCCCTGTTCCCCTGGATCTATTGGCAAATCCGGTAGTCGCCCTTGCGCTGACGCAGGTCGAGATGGAGGTGGTCGCCGTGGTCGGCATCCGAGCCCGGACCGAGCACCGTGTTGAAGACCGGACAGGCGGCCTTCCGGACCGCCTCTTGAAAGGTCGCTTCGGGAGAACCTTCCGTATGGCTGCCAATCGCCAGCGGCGACCGTTTGGCGAATTCAAATCCCATCACGTCGAGGCCGTTGCCGAAGGCATGCTCGCTCGGCTTTTGCCCATTGCGCTGATCGCGGCACTGGTAGGAGGTCCCGATGAGAAGTTTCGTCGGAGCGCTCTGGAACTGGCGCTGGGCTTCGGGAGCGACCGCTTCGCTCATCCAGCGCGTAATGCTCTCGGCCACGGGACAGGCCATCAACGACACCGGGATGACCGCGACGCCGTCAGGAAGGGCGGAGACGAGAACCGGATTCTCGATCCCGCAACTGTTCTCCTTCACCGGCGGACGGCTCTCGAAGCGCAGCCCGAGCTGCGCGAGGCGCTGGAGACAGGCATCCTTGGCATTGCTGCCAAGATCCGCTTTCTCGAGAGGGGTCTCGTTCCGCGGCACCTTTTCCGCCCGCCGCTCCGGCTGTGGCTCAGCGGGACGATCCGGCCTCGGCGGAGGCAGCGGCGGTGCAGGATCCTGAGCCAGCGCGGCAGAAGCAAGCATCAGCATCACACCGATGATGCTGCCCACATGTCCTCCAGTGCGGCGTCGAAGACCCATGTCGGCTCCTATTCTCAAGCTCGTCCTGTCTATAACCCTCATGCGCCAAGGTTGCGTTCCACCTCAATCTTCTGAGTGTCTTGCACTCGTAGCCGGACGCTCCAAAATCGATAGATCAGAGGAGGACCGTCATGAGGGCATTTCCGGTGACGGATATCGGTTCCGACACGAGCCTGTCGTTGGTCTCGTCGCTGAACCAGGAGCATGAGAGCCCCTGCACGAAGCGCGTCATGGAACTCGAAGCGCGCGTTGCCAGGCTTCGGACCGAGCTGCAGGAAGCCGAAGCGGCATTGGAGTTCGAAAGGGCACGCATGCCCATCCCCGGCGACTTCGTCCGCTGTCCTCTGACGCGCTTCTTCGGACGGGTCACCAAGATCACGCCGCGTCCCAATGGCAGGCCCTGGATCGAAATCGTGCCCTATCTAGGACCGAATCTTCCAGGCCACTCGTCCATGGATCTGTTCGACAGTTGGGAACTGATCGATCCGCCCTCGGACGCTCCCGAAGCGGGGGCAGATGGATCCGTCAAGATGCCCACCATCGCACCCTTCATGCCCGCGACCGGCGCCTTGCTCGGCTCGCATTCCGACGAGCACCAGGTCGAGATCGAAGCATCGCTCAGGCAGCTCTGGGCGCCGGCCAACCGGATCTCGTCTTAGCGCTCCTCCCAGCTCCTTGGAATCGCACCTGCAACAATTCCAGGCATGTGGCGTTGGCCCTGCGGTCTCGCGGCTCGCAGCAGCCTGCGAAACCCCGAACGCGTGGCACTCGGGAAGCCCTGAACCCTAAAGCCTCTTCCCCTCGCCTGCCATCGCATCAAAACGCTCGAACGATGGGAATACAGCAATGGCAGAGGATGGGCAGAGTGTACGCCTTCAGGTCGCGAACGCCCGGCCGGACGATTCGGGCCGTGGCATTGCGCGCATGAGCCGGCAGGCTCTTGCCGAAATTGGCGTTCAGGAAGGCCAGGCCATTGAGATCATCGGCAAGCGCCACACCACGGCCATCGCCGTCACGCCTTATCCTGAGGATGAAGGCCTGAACATCGTTCGCCTCGACGGTCTGCAACGCGTCAATGCGGGCGTTGGCAGCGGCGATCACGTGGAGGTGAAACGGGCCGAGGTCCGCCCCGCGACCCGGGTCGTGCTGGCCCCGGCGCAGAAGGGCTTGCGCCTGCAGGGCTCGGGAGATGCCCTGAAACGCACCTTCTATCATCGCCCGCTCACGGCTGGCGACGTGATTTCCACCTCGGTCTATTCGCAACGCTCGGCAGATCCACGGCTGCCGGAAGAGATGCGCGGCCTTCTCAACATTCCGGCTTACGGCCTGCAGGAAATCCGTCTCGTCGTGGTTTCGACCCAGCCGCGCGGCATCGTGCATGTGACGGCAGAGACCGAGATCGAACTGCGCCCGCAGTTCGAGGAGCCGCGCGAGGCCCGCCGTGCCGACGTGACCTACGATGATATCGGCGGCCTCGGCAGCACGGTCGACCAGGTCCGCGAGATGGTGGAGTTGCCTCTGCGCCATCCGGAACTGTTCCAGCGCCTCGGCATCGATCCGCCGAAGGGGGTGCTGCTCTATGGCCCTCCCGGCACAGGCAAGACCCGGCTGGCGCGGGCCGTCGCCAACGAGACGGAGGCACAGTTCTTCCATATCGCCGGCCCCGAGATCATGGGCCGCCACTACGGCGAGTCCGAGCAGCGGCTGCGACAGGTTTTCCAGGAAGCACAGCAGAACGCGCCCGCCATCATCTTCATCGACGAGATCGACAGCATCGCGCCAAAACGCGAGGAGGTCACGGGTGAGGTCGAGCGGCGCATCGTGGCCCAATTGCTCACTCTCATGGACGGCCTGGAGCCGCGCCAGAACATCGTAGTGATCGGCGCGACGAACCGGCGTGAGGCCATCGACGAGGCTCTTCGCCGTCCGGGCCGCTTCGACCGGGAGATCGTCATCGGCGTTCCGGACGAGCCCGGCCGCCGCGAGATCCTCGGCATACATACACGCGGCATGCCCTTGGCTGAGGATGTGAATCTCGACGAGGTCGCCCGCACCACCTACGGCTTTGTCGGCGCCGATCTCGCGGCTCTCTCCCGCGAGGCGGCCATGGATTCCCTGAGGCGCATTCTGCCGGGCATCAATCTCCGGGACGGCATTCCCTCCGATGTGCTCGAGAGCCTGCAGGTCACCCGGCAGGATTTCACCAATGCCATGAAGCGCGTTCAGCCCTCGGCCCTGCGCGAGATCATGATCCAGGTGCCCAACGTGACCTGGGACGATATCGGTGGCGTCGAAGAGGCACGCACCCGGTTGCGCGAGGGCGTGGAATTGCCCCTCAAGAGCCCGGAATCTTTCCGCCGCCTCGGCATCCGCCCGGCCAAGGGTTTCCTTCTGTTCGGTCCTCCCGGTACCGGAAAGACGCTCCTGGCGAAAGCCGTCGCTCGGGAAGCCCAGGCCAATTTCGTGGCGACGAAATCCTCCGATCTCCTCTCGAAATGGTACGGGGAATCCGAGCAGCAGGTATCCCGCCTCTTCGCCCGCGCCCGTCAAGTCGCTCCGACGGTGATCTTCATCGACGAGATCGACTCCCTTGCACCCATTCGCGGTGGCGGTCTTGGAGAGCCCGCGGTGACGGAGCGCGTCGTCAACACGATCCTGGCGGAAATGGACGGCCTCGAGGAACTGCAAGGCGTCGTTGTCATGGCGGCCACGAACAGGCCGAACCTCATCGACCCTGCCCTGCTCCGGCCCGGTCGCTTCGATGAACTGATCTACGTGTCGGTTCCCGACGCCAACGGGCGCCGCCACATTCTTGGCATCCATGCGAAGGACATGCCGCTTGGCCCGGATGTGGATCTCGACCTCATCGCCGAACGGACGAGCCGCTTCACCGGGGCGGACCTGGAAGACCTCACCCGCCGCGCTGGTCTCCTCGCTCTGAGGGAGTCGCTGCAGGCGGAGCACGTGACCATGGCTCACTTCGAACAGGCCCTGCGTGAAACCCGTCCCTCCGTCACGCCGGAGATGGAGCGGGAATACGAGGATATGGTCCGCACGCTGAAGCAGGAAGGACCGCAGCGCCAGTCCATCGGCTTCCTGCCCTTGAGACAGGCAGCCGAATAGGGCTCGTGATCACGACAATGAGAGCCCCATGACATGCCGATATGATGACATGCCGATATGCCGTGGGGCTTCTTCTTGGATGCGGCTTATACAAAAAGCGCGGGTCGTTAGGCCCGCGCCTTGTTGTCGAAGAAGGAGTGCTTACTGACCGCAGGCGATCGGAATGCGTGTGTCCCGGTTATTCGGGTCCAGGATCGTACGGCAAGGCACGCCATTGATGATACGAATCTCGTGCGGAGCTGCATAGGGATCAGGCGATCCCATCGGCACCGGAGCGCCCATCATGGGGCCAACCGCAGCGGGAGCGATGCTGCCGGTCGTCACGACGTCACCGGCCATGGGCGCCACAACGCCACTGACCTGACCGGCACAGGCGACCGGAATGCGTGTGTCGCGGTTATTCGGGTCCAGGATCGTGCGGCAGGGCACGCCATTGATGTAGCGAATCTCATGCGGAGCCGCCTCCGGAAAGAGAGATCCGGGCGTTCCAGAAACCATCGGGGAAGATTGCGCAAAAGCGGCGCCCATGCCGCCGAGAACCATGAATCCAGCGCCGGCGAAGACCGCAAGTTTCTTCATAAATGCCTCCTGTGCTTTTTGAACATGGCCGATTGCCACGCGTGACAGAGGCTAAACGCATTCAACGTTGATGGTTTCCAAACGTAATTTCAGCGCACAAAGTTGTGATTGTCGCAGCCGATTAAAGCAAAGCTTTAGAACTGATCAGCCTGAAATCCGTAGATTGCAAGGCATTCTGGTGGTTCTACTCACGACAATGCCTGCCGCTAAGCGAAGTACACTATACTCATTCTAAATTTGTGACCAATTTTTCATCATTGCTTCAACCCACGATCGCGTGCTGGGTCGAATGTTCCGATCATTTGAGAGCCGGCACCGTTCTGGTGGCAAGCCATAACCCGGCAACGACACCGGCGAGACCGAGCAGCACCCCAACCGTGAACGGTTCGCCAAGAAGCGCGACCCCAAGCAGAGCCGCCGTGATCGGGCTGAGCGAGAGAAAAACCGTCACCCGCGTCGGCGCCGCGTGCTTGAGCGCCCAGAGCCACAGAACATAACCAATCCCGCTCGACAGGCCGATGAACAGAACGGCCATCCAGCCCCTGGATCAAGCTGCGGCACCTCTGTGAAAAGCCCCTCCACGCCTGCTGGTGCGGCAAGGAATATGACCGATGCCAGCATGGCCCAAGCGCCGACGGGGAGTGTCGGATAGCGGGCCAGATACGGCCGGTACAGCACCGAGCATACGGCGCCGCACAATGCAGCGGCGAGCACCAGAAGGGCTCCTATCCATTCGCCGGCTGCCCTCTCCGTGATCAGCCGCTCGCCCAGAGCCACTCCGACACCGATGATGGTCAGAACGACCCCGGCAACTTTCGTCGGGCTCAGGCGCTCACGTCCGAGAAGTGCCGCGATGATCATGGTCATCAGCGGGAAGGTCGAGAACAGGAGAGCCGCGCGGGTGGACGAGATGAATTGGAGGCCGAGGTTCAGGAGCACGATGAGAACGCCGAACTGCACGATGCCGAGAGCCATGACGACCAGAAGGTCACGCAGGGCAAACCGCACCCGCACGCTCATCAGCACGGGCGGAACGAGACAGAGAACGGCAACGGCATAGCGCAGGAAAGCCAATGACGCCGGACCGATGTCATGGACCACGAAGCGCGTGGCCACCATGGCGGCGCCGACCTGGACGCCCGTTGCCGCAGCGGCCATGAGAGCAAGCGCCTCCTGACGCTTCACAGATCGAGATCCCAGGTCTGCCCGACGAGATCTTTTCCGAAGGAATGGTGCGCCTCCTCCTTCACAAGCCGGAAGCCGGTCGCCTGATAGATGTTGCGAGCCGCCACAAGCACGTCGTTGGTCCACAGGGTCAGCGTCTTGTAGCGCTTCGCCCTGGCGAAACCGATGCACTCATCGACAAGCCGACGCCCGAGTCCGAGCCCTCTGGCGGAAGGCTCCACATAGAGCAGCCGGAGTTTTGCGACCTCATCCGAGTGGCGCACGAGGAAAACGCTGCCGATCACCTCCCCGGCCCGCTCCGCGATCCAGCATCGCTCCCATTGCGGATCGAAGTTCCTGACGAACACCGCAGCGATCTCCGCCACAAGCGCTTCGAAGGTCTGGTCCCAGCCGTATTCCCGGGCATAGAGCAGGCCCTGCCGATGAGCGATCCAGCCGATATCTCCGGGCTGGTGAGAGCGCAGGATGTAAGGAAGATTGGGCTCGAAGCCACCGCCGACCAGACGCTCGACTGTGGTCATGGCCTGAACGAGCCGCTCCCGCTCGCTGACAGACAGGCCTGACAGCATGGCTGCAACCTGGATTGCAGAGGCTTGGTTCAGCGGTGCGAAGGCCGCAAGGCCTTTTTCGGTCAGAGACAGGAGAAACTGACGCCTGTCACCCTGTGACGGCGAGCGTTGGATCAAACCTTGGGCGTTGAACCTTTTCACGAGACGGCTGAGATAGCCCGCATCGAGACCGAGTTCGCGGCCCAGATCGGCTGCGGTCACGGGACCGCGATGAGCCATTTCGTAGAGCACACGGGCTTCAGTGAGCGAGAATGCGCTTTCGAGCAGCCCTTCGTTCAGAAGGCCGATATGCCGTGTATAGAAGCGGTTGAAGCTCCTGACCTTCTCGATCTGCTCGTCCATCGGCAACTTCGGCATGTGAGACATGGCCGCCTCCCCGCCGAGCAGGGTCTAGCATATCGTTGACTGAGTCAACTATATGCGTCCGGTGGATGCCCCTGCTTTTTAGGCCGCCGCATCGACAGCAAGACGCCCCTCATGGATCGCGTGGCAGGCCACACCTCCCAGCAGCGGCGGAATTTCCGTCCGGCACCGATCGTTGGCGAAGGGGCAGCGTGGGTTGAAGGTGCAGCCGGTCGGCGGGTTGATCGGATTCGGGATCTCGCCGCGCACCGGAATGCGCTGACGCCCGGTCATGCCCACATCCGGCACCGCATCGAGGAGCATGCGAGTATAGGGATGCTTCGGATGGGCGAAGAGTTCGCGGCCGTTGGAGATCTCGACGATGCGGCCGAGATACATCACGCCGATGCGGCTCGCCATGTGGCGCACAACGGCGAGGTTGTGGCTGATGAACAGGTAGGTCAGTCCCAGCCGATCCTGCAGGTCGCGCATGAGGTTCAGGATCTGCGCCTGCACGGACACGTCCAGAGCGGAGGTCGGCTCGTCGCAGACGATGAATTCCGCATTGGAGGCGAGCGCGCGGGCAATGGCGATGCGTTGACGCTGGCCGCCGGAGAATTCGTGCGGGTACTTCCGGCCATCCGCCGGGTGAAGGCCGACCAGAGACAAAAGCTCGCCGACCCGGTCGCCGATGTCCTTCTCGCTCTCGAGCAGCCGGAAGGCCCTGATCGGCTCCGCCACGATGCGGTCGACCTGCCAGCGGGGGTTGAGGCTGGCATAGGGATCCTGAAAGATCATCTGGATGCGCCGCCGCAGGCGCTGGCGCTCCGCCAGAGCCGCCCTGCTCGACATGGAGACGCCGTCGATCGCCACCTCCCCGCTCGTGGGTGGCAATAAGCCCACCACCATCCGCGCCACGGTCGACTTGCCGGAACCGGACTCGCCGACGAGGGCGAAGGTCTCGCCCTTGGCAATGCTGAAGGAGATGCCGTCGACTGCCTTCAGGTATTGCTTCTCGCCGCCCTCCAGGACCCGGTTGAGCCAGGGCTTGGAGACGTCGAACACGCGGCGCAGGTCTTTGACTTCGACGTAAGAGTTCTCGGTCACGCGACGGCCTCCGACCGGACGGAAGATTGATCGTAGAGATGGCAGGCGACGCGATGCTCGCTGTGCTGGACGGGCTCCGGCCGCTCGACCCGGCAGCGGTCGAACACATAGGGGCAGCGCGGATTGAAGGCGCATCCGGGCGGAATCGCCGAGAGGCGCGGCATGGAGCCGGGAATCTGCACGAGGCGCTCCGAGTCGCTCTCGAGGGACGGGATCGCGCCCATCAGCCCCTTGGCATAGGGATGCAACGGGTTCTGCACCACCTCACGCACAGGTCCGATCTCCGCGATGCGGCCGGCATACATCACGGCGACCCGATCCGCGGTTTCGGCGATCACGCCCATATCGTGCGTGACCAGCATGATGGCCGTGCCGTGCTCGCGCCCGAGCCGCTTCAGCAACGCGATGATCTGCGCCTGAACCGAGACGTCGAGAGCGGTCGTCGGTTCGTCGGCGATGATGAGTTCAGGCTCGGCACACAGCGCCAGGGCAATCACGACGCGCTGACGCATGCCGCCCGAGAACTCGTGCGGGTAGCTGTCGATCCGCCTGTCCGGGGCAGGAATGCCGACCTCCGCCAGAAGATCGATGGCACGCTTGCGCGCCGCCGAGGCGGAAAGATTCGTGTGGGTGCGGATGGTCTCGATCAGCTGCTCGCTGATCCGGTAGAGCGGATTGAGGCTGGTGAGCGGGTCCTGGAAGATCATGCCGATGCGCTTGCCGCGCACCCTGCGCATCTCCTCCGGCGGCAGGTTGTCGATACGCATGCCCGAGAGCAGGATCTCGCCTCCCGCAATCCGCCCCGGCGGATCGATGAGGCCGACGACGGCAGAACCCGTCACCGACTTGCCGGCACCGGACTCGCCCACGACGCCGAGCACCTCGCCCTTGCCGATGTCGAAGGAAATCCCGTCGATGGCTTTCAGAATGCCGCGCCGGGTGACGAACTCGACGCGCAGATCGCGGACGGAGAGGACGGGTTGCGCCATGGATGTTCCCTCTCTCATCGCAGCTTCGGATTGAGCGCATCGCGCAGCCAATCCCCTAAAAGATTGATGGCAAGGACGAGTAGCGCCAACGCGATGCCGGGAAAGGCCACGATCCACCACTCGCCGGAAAACAGGTAGTTGTTGCCGATGCGGATCAGGGTGCCCAGCGAGGGCATGGTTTCCGGCATGCCGGTACCGAGGAAGGACAGGGTCGCCTCCGTGATGATCGCGAGCGCGAGATTGATGGTGGCGATGACCAGCACCGGACCCAGCACATTGGGCAGGACGTGCCGGAACATGATCACCGGAGCCGGCAGGCCGATGAGCCGGGCGGCGGCGATGTAGTCCTTGTTCTTCTCCACCATCACCGAGCCGCGTACCGTCCGGGCATATTGCACCCAGAAGCTCAGGCCGATGGAGAAGACCAGCACGGACAGCGTCGTCATCTCATCAAGCTGACCGCCGAGGACGGATTTCACCACGCCGTCCACGAGTAGGGCGATCAGGATTGCCGGGAAGGTCAGTTGCACGTCGGCGATACGCATGATGATGGCATCCACCGTTCCACCGACGTAACCGGCAACGAGGCCCAGGGTGATCCCCAGCGTCGCGGAGAATGCGACACCCAGAATGCCGACCGCAAGCGAGATCCGCAGTCCGTAGAGGATGGCCGAAAAGATATCGCGGCCTTGTTCGTCCGTTCCCAGAATAAAGGGCATCAGCCCTTCCGCATCCCATATTGGCGGTAGCCGGCTGTTCATCAGGTCGAGCTGAGCGGGGTCGAAAGGATCCTGCGGAGATACGACGCCCGCAAGAACGGCAGCGGCCATGAAGACGAATGTCAGGAAGGCGGCCGCCATCGTCAGCTTGGAACGCTTGAAGCTCGCCCAGACATCGCTGTCGAAGAAGCGGCCGGCCCATGTCGTCGGTTGAGAGTGAGGCGTGGGCGCCACTTGCATTGCTTCCGCCATGATTGCCTCCTCAGGCCGGCTGCCGGATCGTCGTTCTCAGGCGAGGGTCGACGATGGTGTAGAGAATGTCGACAGCAAGGTTGATCGCAACGAAGATCAGCGCCACCAGCATGAGGTAGGCCGCCATGATCGGGATATCGACATTCTGCACGGCCTGGACGAACAGAAGTCCCATGCCCGGCCATTGGAAGACCGTTTCCGTGATGATCGCGAACGCGATTACGGAGCCGAATTGGAGGCCCACAATGGTGATGACCGGCACAAGAGTGTTCTTGAGCGCGTGCCCGAAATGAATGGCGCGGGTCGTGAGCCCCCTCGCCCGCGCGAACTTGATGTAGTCGGTCCGCAGAACTTCCAGCATCTCGGCGCGGACGATGCGCATGATCAGCGTCATCTGGAACAGGCCCAGCGTGATGGAGGGCATGATCAACGCCTTCAGGCCCGACAGCGTCAGAAGCCCCGTCGACCACCAGCCGAGACGGATGGTGTCGCCGCGCCCGAAGGACGGCAGCCATCCGAGGGTTACGGAGAAAAGATAAATTAGAAGAATCCCGATCAGGAAGGTCGGGAGCGAGATGCCGATCAGCGAGATCGTCTGGAACACCTTCGCCAGGAAGCTGTCCCGCTTCAATCCTGAATAGACGCCCATCAGAACACCGAATCCGGTGGCAAAGAGCGTGGCGCAGAAAGCCAGTTCAAGGGTCGCCGGCATACGCTCGGCCAGCAGATCCGCCACAGGCTGCCGGAACTGGTAGGAAACTCCGAAATCCCCCTGGGCAGCCTTGGCGAGATAGCGCACGAACTGCAAGGGCACGGGATCGTCGAGGCCAAGAGAACGGCGAACCTGCTCCCGCTCCGCGGCCGGTGTATCGAGCGATACGATCTGGTTCACCGGATCGCCCGCAAAGCGGAACATCGCGAATGAAATGATCCCGACGGCTAAAAGTACACCGATGGCCTGAAGGGCGCGTCGGACAATAAAAGCGAACATTTACAATCTCTTGATCGCATCGCCCCCGGCGACAGTATCACCTGAGGCTTTTCAATGATTTGTCCCGGGCAGCATGCTGCCCGGGACAAGCGATCAGGCGCGGACTACTCTTTCTTGGCCCAGTACAGCAGCACCGAGTTGTCGGCACGCTGGCTGAGCTTCACCTTGTTGGAGACACCCCAGGCCAGTGCCTGCTGGTGCAGCGGAATGTAGCCGTATTCGTCGAAGGTGATCTGGAAGGCTTCCTTGATCATCTGGTCGCGCTTCTCCTTGTTGCTCTCGACCAGGATCTTGTCTGTCAGCTCATCGTGCTGCTTGTTGCAGAAATTGCCGAGGTTCGACTCGCCACGGGACGATTGCGGGTTGTCGCGGCAGCCTTCGATATCGTGCAGTACGTTGTGGCTGTCGAAGGTGCCCGGCGTCCATCCGAGCAGGTAGAAGGAGGTGTTGTAATTGCCCGATTTCAGCACCTTGCCGAAGTACTGAGCCTTCGGCTGAGCCATCAGGTTCACCTTGACGCCCGCGCGGGCCAGCATGCTGACGACAGCCTGGCAGATCGCTTCGTCATTGACGTAGCGATCGTTCGGGCAGTCCATGCCGACTTCGAACCCACTCGGGTAGCCCGCATCTGCGAGCAACTTCTTGGCGCCTTCGAGATCGTATTTCGGACGCACGAAATCCTTCCCGTGCACGAAGAGTTCCGGCGCGATCATGAGGGCGGAGGGAGCCGACATGCCGCGCATGACGCGCGACTTGATGGTCTCGATGTCGATGGCCTTGAAGAATGCCTCACGGACGCGCTTGTCCTTGAATGGGTTCTTGCCCTTCACATTCGAGAACAGCAACTCGTCGCGAGTCTGATCCATGCCGAGAAAGATCGTACGCAGCTCGGGACCCGACTGCACCTTTGCATTCGCGCTGCTGTTGACCCGCTGGATGTCCTGGAGCGGAACCGGCTCGATCACGTCCACTTCGCCGGAGAGCAGAGCCGCAACGCGGGTAGCGTCGGAGCCGATCGGCGTGAAGACGATCTCGTCGAGGTTATGCTCGGCCTTGTCCCACCATTCCTTGTTGGTCTTGAAGACGGTCTTCACGCCCGGCTGGTGGCTTTCGATCTTGAACGGGCCCGTGCCATTGGCATTGAGGGACGCATAGCTCGGAGTGGTTGCTGCCGCCGGTGTAGGCGACGCTGCATTGTTCGCCTCGGCCCATTCCTTGTCCAGGATGTACCAGGTGTCCCACTGCGAGTTCAGGATCGGGTTGGGGGACTTGAGCTTCACGTCGATAGTGTGATCGTCGATCTTCACCCATTCCGAGGTTGTCGGCACGCGGGTCTGGAAGTTGGAGCCCTGCGCCCGCACCCGGTTCGCCGAGAAGATCACGTCATCGGCAGTAAAAGGATTGCCGTTGTGGAACTTGACGTTCTTGCGCAGGAAGAAACGCCAAGTCAGGCCATCCTCACTGATTTCCCAGCGCTCCGCGAGGCTGGGTTGGATAGCCAGATCCTTGCCGCGCCGCGTCAGGCCCTCATAGACATGGCCAAGATGGGCGTTGGTGGTCGTCTCATTCACCGTATACGGATCGAGCGATTTCAGATCGCCTTGGTTGGCATATCGCAGAGTCACGGCCATCGCCGGAACGGCTACGCCGGCCATGAGGGTCGCAACGGTCGCGACGAGCAACTTCGAACGGATTGTCATGTTGTGTCATTCTCCTCTGGATGTCCCGCGTCTTTGCGCGATGTTCTTCTTGTCGGAAGACCGGATTTCTCCATTGTGTCTTCCGCAAGGGAAGAAGTTAGGCAGGAAAGTGGCCGACGGTCTAGCCCCGACTTGGACCATCTTGCTCAGCATTTAGGCACAGAGATCTGCGATCAGACGGCGCAGGATCGCCTCCCCCGCCTGGAACTCGCTGATCTCGATGTATTCATCCGGCTGGTGGGCCTGAGCGATGTCACCGGGTCCGCACACCACGGTCGACCAGCCGACGCGCTGGAACAGTCCCGCCTCCGTGCCGTAGGACACGACGTGGGTGCCGTTGTCGCCGGTCAGGCGACGCATCAGGCGCTCTGCCGCGCCGTCCGTCTCAGGTTTCAGGCCCGGCACCTCGGCGATGAGCTCGACGGCAATGCCCGTATCGGGAGCAATAGCCTTCATCCGGGGCTCGACGACATCGCGAATATAAGCCTCGTAGCGGGCCAGGTAATCCATGGGGCTCTCCGTCGGGATCGCCCGAATGTCGCTGAAGAACCAGGCAGAGGACGAGACCACATTGGCGGCATTGCCGCCGGCCATCATGCCGCAATGCAGCGTCGTGTAGGGCGGTTCGAACGGATTCTCCGGATCGAGCCGGCGGCGATTCTCCTCCATCACGTCCTCATGCCAGGTGATCAGGCGCGCTGCGTTCATGACGGCGCTCACACCCTGGTCGATCCGGCTTGAGTGAACGGCATATCCCGTGACCTGGGTGCGCAGCTGCACGGAAGCCTTGTGCCCCGTCACCACTGCATGGAGTGTCGGCTCACCGACGATCACGGCCGAAGGCGCAGGGATGGACCGTGCCATCTCTTGCACCATCGACGGCGCACCCCGGCAGGCAATCTCCTCATCGTAGGACAGGGCGATGTGAACCGGCCGCTTGAGCGGCGCGCGCACCATCTCGGGCACAAGCGCCAGAACGAGGGCATCGAAGCCTTTCATGTCGGTCGCGCCACGTCCGTAGAGGCGACCGTTTCTCTCCGTGAGCGTCCACGGATCGGTCGACCAGTTCTGCCCTTCGACCGGCACCACATCGGTGTGGCCAGACAGGACGATCCCGCCTTCGACCTGCGGTCCGATGGTGGCATAGAGATTGGCCTTGTCACCCTCCGGGCTCATGACGACATGGCTTTCGACACCATGGCTGTTCAGCCAGTCCCGACAGAACCCGATGATGTCGAGGTTGCTGCTGGTCGAAACGCTCGGGAAGGCAACCAGACGCGCGAGCATTTCGCGGGGTGACAGGGGCATCGGGCACAGCTCCTTGGGTTAGATGTAAGCATCCGATCCTATCGAGCCTGCGGTCAAGCCGGTTTTATCGGCGTTCATTTCGCCCGGTGCCCGTTGACTAAGCAACGACGTCGCTCGCATGATCGCGCTGCCCGCCATGACCGATCAGCCGTTCACTCCTCAAGCGCGCCCTGCCCGACGGACACCTTCATGACCATTTTCGACGTGACGCTCCCCGACATCGAAGCCGCCCGTGGCCGGATTGCCGGGCGTGTCAGACGCACCCCTGCCTATGAGAGCACCGACGTGTCGGCCCGCCTCGGCCGCCGCACCGCCCTGAAGATGGAAGCGCTGCAGCTTGCCGGCTCCTTCAAGGTCAGAGGCGTCTTCAACAAGGTGCTGACTTTGAGCGACGAGGAGCGCCGACGCGGCCTCGTCACGGTCTCGGGCGGGAATCATGCCATCGCCGTCGCCAGGGTCGCTGGAACGCTTGGTCTCGATGCCCTCGTTCTGATGCCGAAGACGGCCGCGCGGTTCAACATCGACCTGACCACGAAATTCGGCGCTCGCGTGGAACTCTGCGACGATGCGGCGGAAGCCTTCGCCAAAGCCGAGGATTATCAGCGCCAGGGCCGGCTCTTCGTCCATCCCTATGACGATCCTGCCATCATCGCAGGCCACGGCACCCTCGGCCTCGAATTCCTCGAGGATATTCCGGACCTCACCCACGTCTTCGTCTCGATCGGCGGCGGCGGCTTCATGTCCGGCGTGGCGGCAGCCCTGAAAGCAAAACGGCCATCGCTCACCGTCTATGGTGTGGAACCGACAGGTGCGCAAACCATGACTGAGGCTCTCAAGGCCGATCAGCCGGTGACAATCCGCCCGACCTCCATCGCCCGAACCCTGGCCGCTCCCTTCGCCACGCACCGGACCATTGCGGCCGCCAAACTCTTCCTGAAGGAGATTTTGCTGGTGGAAGACCAGCCGGTCATCGCCGATGTGAGCTGGCTCCTCCAGACGGAAAAGCTGCTCTGCGAGCCAGCCGCGGCCTGCGTCTTGACCGCTGCCGAGACGGTCGTTTCATCCCTGCCGGATGACAGCGTCATCGGCCTCGTGCTCTGCGGCTCCAACCTGTCTTTGGACGACCTCGACGCCTGGCGCCGGTAGACCAACTCAATCGACGCCTTGGCGGCCCTCGAAGAGCTTGCCTCGATCCCCGTCGCAGGCCTATGGCTGGCGCGGAGACTACATCATGCCGGACCTCTCGACCTTTCTCACGTTCTATGCCGCCGTGCTGGCCCTGCAGCTCGCCCCCGGCCCCGATATGATTCTCCTGCTGAGCCGCGGCGTCGGACAGGGCCGGCGCACAGCCGTCCTGACCGCAATCGGCATGACCTTGCTGGCCGGCCTCATCCAGCTTCCTCTCTTGGCCCTGGGCGTCACCTCCCTGATAAAGGCCTCGCCACTTGCCTTCGAGCTGCTTCGATGGGGCGGCGCGGCCTACCTCGTGTGGCTCGGCGCCAAGCTTTTGATCGGTTCGTTCGGTCCCCATAGCCTTGTGCGCACAGCCCCGAAGCCGGTGTCGGACCTCGCGGCGCTACGCCAGGGCATGATCAACAACCTGACCAACCCGAAGGCCATGGTCTTCATGCTCGCCTTCCTTCCTCAGTTCGTGGATCCGAACAATGGGTGGCCCGTCACGGCGCAGCTGCTGTTTCTGGGAGGTGTTCAGAAGACTTCAGGATTTTTCATTCTCGGAGCTGTCGCGATCGGGACTGGAACGCTCGGCGAATGGCTTTCTCGTCGGCCGGGCCTGATCGCATGGCAGGAGAGATGCGCGGGTCTCATCATGGTCGGACTTGGCCTGCGTCTCGCCCTGTCGGGCGATGCTTCGGCATTCCGCCGCTGAACTGCGTCCGATTTACCTTCCATTAAGCCAATCCCGAAGGACTCCAGGCATTCATGGAGCCTCCTCAGGCAGGAATCGTTCTCCCTGCAGCCTGAGTTCTTTCGAGGATAGATTTCATGAATGGAAAAGCGTTCTGCCTCGCCGTCCTCTCGATTCTCCTGACGTCGGTGCGGCAGCCCGTCCAAGCGGCGAGCTTTGATTGCGCCAAGGCTGAGACGGCCGACGAGAAAACGGTCTGTGCGGACCGAGCTTTGAACGATCTAGATGTCGAGATGTCCGTCCTCTACACGCAGCTCAAGCCTCTTCTCGGCATGGGAGCGCGCGGTGACATGGAAGACGCGCAAGTTGCCTGGCTCAAGCGGCGCGAGGGCTGTGGCAGCGACCGCACCTGCCTAGGCAAAGCCTATGAGGATCGCCTGTTGCAGCTGAGGGGTGGTTTCGAGGCTCTTGCGAAACGCGGACCCTTCTGAAATCGCCAATAAAAAACCCCGCACGATGGCGGGGTGTGCAAAGACACAAAGTGGGGCAGCGGACATGAAACCACTGCCGAGAGCGCTGTGGCACTTGGGGGCGCCGTGGGCCGCTCTCACGGGAATTTGTATCCTGGCTCGGCGCCGTTACCTATCCTTCTTCTCGGAAATGGTTAAGCTTCCGTCTCGTTCAGACTCCGGTTCGGAGCTGACGTGTCTTAGCGCACACCTCTCTTGCCGTGGAAATGCCACCTTGGCTTCACTTCCCTAACGTCATCAGCGGAGCCACAACATGCGCGCTATTCTCGCTCTCCTTTGCCTGTTCTCAGGCCTGCCGGACGATGCATCGGCGGAAGGCTTCGATGCGACCCAGGAGAAGACCGAGAAGTACCGGGCACTCCTTTCGGAGCTCGCTGCCTCAGGGACAACACCAGACATCGAGACAGCGACCGATCTGCCCGAAGGTCTGAAGCAGGCCATCGAGGCCTGGACTGACCCCCGCTCCTAAGTCTCGCGCAGCTTGTCCGTTTCGTATCCCAAATCTCACGATCCTCGGCTCCGGGCAATCGGCAACGATGTCTTTCCCTGTCGCGCTTAATTTCAGGGGTTGCGCGAGCGCCCGTTAAAAGTTAGAGGAACCAAGCCTTTCGGCAGTCGGAGCGTAGCGCAGCCCGGTTAGCGCACTAGTCTGGGGGACTAGGGGTCGGAGGTTCAAATCCTCTCGCTCCGACCATTAAAATCCCAAATTTTAGAACGAGTTAGGCATGCAGGTTCGAGACCTCCGCCCGATGGAAGGGCGGCTTGGGGACGCACCGGGGACACGACCGCTGCTGCTCACGGCCCGAATCGCTGCAATGATGGGCTTCTTGTCGCGCCCTTGGTCAAGCTTATCGACGGCGATCATCTTGCTCACGATCGGAGTCTGTGCTGCCCGGTCTGCCGAGTTCGACGTCTTCAGCCCGCCCGGGATCGACGTGAGCATGGTTTTCGTGAAGGGGCCGATCAGGAGTGGGGATGCGGATCGGTTCGCAGGGATACTGGAAGGATTGCCGCGTCCCAAGGCCAGCATCGTGCTCATATCGCCAGGAGGACTCGTCAAGGAGGCACTGAACATGGGCGTGCAGATCCGGCAACGGAACTACGCAACCATGGTCCTGCCCGACCAGGAGTGCTACTCGGCCTGCGCGCTGATCTGGATATCGGCGAACCGGCGCTACATTTCCCCGCGATCCAAAATCGGATTCCACGCGGCGTACATCCGTGAGAACGGCGAAGTCCGCGAGACCGGCATGGGTAACGCCGACATCGGTTCCTACCTCACGCATCTCGGGCTGCGCCGCGAGGCGATCCAGTTCATCACGCAGTCCCCACCAGATGAGGTCTCGTTGCTCACACCGAACAAGGCACGCGAGCTTGGCATCGACATCTTCGAGCAGGACGGCACGACCGTCACCCCGCCAAGCTCGAAGCCCACCCTCGATGCCATGGTCAGGCTCGGGGCGGGCTACATCGAGCTGTCCGCGACCTGCTCCAACCTGTTCGGTCTCGATGCCGCTGAGATGAAGTCACTCGGGGAGCAGACGTTCAAGGAAGGGCACGATGCCTTCGGAGGAGAGAATTTCGGGCGCCTCCTTTCCTACGAGATGGAGGCGGTCAGCAACCTGAGGGACCGTAGCGGACTTCTCGCAAGCTGTGTCGAGGCCGTGCGCAAGGTGGCCGAGACGGGGAGAACAGTCGTTCGATCACCTTCCTTCGACTGTCGGAAGGCATCGACTGTGGCCGAGAACGCCGTTTGCGGGAGGCAGGACCTGTCCGCCAGCGATTTGGCCATGTCAGCACTCTACTCACATATCCTGAAGACCGCTCCCAAGTCCGTCGCTGACAAGACAAGGACGAGCCAGCGGAACTGGTATCGCATGCGGAACGCATGTGAGGATGACGCGGACTGCATTTCGTCCACCTATGAACTTCGACTGAAGCAACTTGAAAAGATCGCATTCCAATAGTTGGCGTCCGACTTGATCCGTGACGCTGCCAACGATTAGCGGCGGGTTGTCAGGCGCGCCGAATAGCTCAAACATGCGCCCCCGCTTGATCTTACGGTCCTGCTTCGCGGCTTGCTTAAGGTTGGGCCTTCCACAAAACATCTCGATCTGCCCAGCGAGTGGACATTCGTCTACTTCGGCTCCGTGCCAAGAGGATTCACTTTGAGCTCGCTCCCAATCTTGCGCCCAAAGCTATGCCGTCCTTCGGCCGCCAGCCACCCCCCCTCTTCTTCATTGCAAACTTCGAATGGCTTGCGGTGATTGCTTCAAAAAGGAGTCACATCCGGCCTCGAAGCCTCGTCAGGAATTTGAAGGTGGTCTGGCGCGATCGGGGCTATAACCCTGATCTCTTGGCCCGCAGAGCCTGCAAACTCCGCTTTCCTGTCATCCACCATCAGACGAACAGCGGCAGGTAGAGCACGCCGACCGTCACGATCAGCACGAGCACGGCGGTAGTGGCCGCCGCCGTGCCTCGTTCATTGTTGCGGTCCATGGCTTATTGTCCAGAGTTATGGTCGGATCCGGCGGGGCGTCCCAAACTGGATCACCGGTTAAAACCAGTCTGCGGCGGCCATATGTTGCGGGTTCTACTCGGCGTCTCCGCGGCGTGGCAGCTTCCAGCCGGGGCGGACGAAGTGGCAGGTGTAGCCATTCGGAAGCCGCTCGAGATAGTCCTGATGCTCCGGCTCCGCCTCCCAGAAGTCACCCGCAGGGGCGAGTTCCGTGACGACCTTGCCTGGCCACAAGCCCGAGGCATCGACATCGGCGATCGTGTCCTCGGCCACCCGCCGCTGCTCGTCCGAGGTGTAGAAGATCGCCGAGCGGTAGCTCAGGCCGAGGTCATTCCCCTGCCGGTTCTTCGTGCTCGGGTCGTGAATCTGGAAGAAGAACTCCAGCAGGTCGCGGAAGCTTGTCTTCTCCGGGTCGAAGATGATCTCGATCGCCTCGGCGTGCGTGCCGTGGTTGCGGTAGGTCGCGCTCGGCACGTCCCCGCCGGAGTACCCGACGCGGGTGGAGACGACACCGGGGAGGCGCCGGATGAGATCCTGCATGCCCCAGAAGCAGCCCCCGGCCAAGATGGCCCGCTCAGTTACACCAGTCATGTTCATTCTCCTTTTGCTACAAAGAGCCCGCGAAACTCGCCGTAGCCCTCGCTGTCCAGGTCATCGTGATGGATGAAACGTAGCGAGGCCGAGTTGATGCAGTAGCGCAATCCGCCAGCCTCAGATGGTCCATCGGAAAACACGTGTCCCAGATGGCTGTCGCCCTGGGCCGACCGCACCTCGGTTTGCACCATGCCGTAGCTCGTGTCGCGGCGCTCGACGATGTTTCCGGCATCGAGCGGTTTGACGAAGCTAGGCCAGCCGCTGCCGCTGTCGTACTTGTCGAACGAGGCAAACAGGGGCTCGCCCGACACGACGTCAACATACAGCCCGGGTTCCTTGTTGTCCCAGTACGCATTGCCGAAGGGCCGCTCGGTGCCGTCCTGCTGCGTCACCCGATACTGTTCCGGGGTCAGACAGGACACGGCCTCGGGGTTCTTGTGATAGGCTTTCATCGGCCGTTCTCCTTTAGTTGAGGGGGTAAAGTGTCAGATTAAATGTCCCGGCGGTTCCGGCTGGGCGCTCGGCCGCAACGGCAGTGCCCTCGCCGCCTCCAGCACGAGGTTGACTGCCGACGCCAGTTCGATCTCGCCGAATTCGAAGCACGCGTAGCTGTCGATGGATTCATGGCCTGCAACGGAGAAGACCTCCAACCAGAACGGCGGTATACCAGATGCGACGCTGTCCGGTAGAAGTTCGGTGAGCTGCACCTCAAGCGTTCCGAATCGCATCGCCATGACGGATCGGGAGCCGTCGGCATCGTACGGCCGGAACACAAGCTGGATGTAGGCCCGGATCATCCGTTGCTCAATTTCATCGGTACAGAGGTCCAACGAAAGGGAGTTCTCATCCCAGCGTGCGGCGCGTTGCGCCGCTCCTTGCTTAGATGTCACGTGCGTCTCCTAAAAATCGCCCTGCTTTGATGACCCATCCTCGGGTCATCCGTGTCAGTTGGCGCCTTCCCATGCGGCAAGGCTCTTCGGGTCGGCGCTAACGGGTTCGACCAGGCTTGGGGTTGCGCCGACACGGTGATATGGCGGACAGCGCCCAGTAGGACCGCCGCTGTCGGTTCCTTCAAGGCGATGTCTCCCTGCGCAGAGCAGCCAACCTCGCGCGCGCCGATGATCGCGGGCCGGTCCGGGTGGTTGTCGCGATGCTGGTCGGCAAGGATCCAGCCGTCGATCAGCCCTGGCAGGATGGCCTGGGTGTAGAGCCAGTCGATCGGGCGCCGCCAGTCGCGGAGAAGGCGAAACGCCTGTTCCCCTGTGGTGGCGGTCATCACCTTGAAGCCAGCCTCGCCGAGCACCAGGGCGAGGCTGCTTTGAAAGTCTGCATTGGTCGCGACGATCAGGATGCGCTCGCGCGGCGGGCTGCCTGCAGCCTCTCCCCCAAGGGTGGAGCTGCCGATATCAGGCTGGTACAGTCCGGTCAGTTGATCACGCGCATCCGCGAACTCACGATGGATTGCGGCATTGTTCATTGTGGGTTTCCCGTTTGTGCACTTGGCACCTCAAAAACCGCAGCGCGACACCGCACGGAAGCGCGAGCGCACTGGCATTCAGTTATTGTGGAAGGCCAAACCTTCAGGACGGCGGCTTGCAGCACCGCCTCAGGCGGACATCGCGGTCTTCCCGCCAGCGCCCACGATCATGAGGTGCTCACCTGTCTCCATCATCTCGGCGGCTTTTGCATACCCACCGCCCATTCCGTCGAGAAAATGCAGATGCGCATCCGGCCTGCCGGACGGCACAAGACAGGTCATGAGTGCATGAGACTGGCGGTGCAGTCCGAAGTTGATCTCGCCACGCGCCTTTGCCGCAACAAGTATGGCTTCAGCGGTGTCGATTTGTTCGGAGGTGCAGTCGAGCGTCAGACGCAAGGCATCGTCGTATTTGCGAAAGTCCGAGTTCGCGGCGACCCCTGACCAACTTTTCGGATCAAGATACGTCTCGGCGTTCTCAGG
Organism: Microvirga sp. RSM25; assembly: GCF_044784385.1. NCBI lineage: Bacteria > Pseudomonadati > Pseudomonadota > Alphaproteobacteria > Hyphomicrobiales > Methylobacteriaceae > Microvirga > Microvirga sp. RSM25. Next base: position 2,235,855 of record NZ_CP173039.1, read on the forward strand.
AATGGCCATGTCGACTGGAACAGGATGAGATTGGCGCGGCCCAGCGTCGAAAATGGCAAGCACACGCCTGCCAAGCGCAGCAAAGACTTCTGGGCTGGTATGATCATGAGGCTCGACCAGCAGCGATAGAATCTCGCCCTGCTGGCTTGGAATGGGGGTCCAGTCACAGGTAAGCCCAGTCAGGTCCGGCGTGGTCGTGTGCTGATCCGGCTCTACCAGATACCGCCCACTCTTCATTTGCTGCTCCGCCCATTTCAGCCCTCCCCCGGCGAACATCGCATAGGTTGCTTTTTCCGAGGCTGCATATCGGGCAATTCTCACGTCACGTCCCCGGGCACGTATCTCGCTCACAGGCAGCAGCCCAACTCGAAGAGCGAGACCAAGGTTGGTTGTTGCAAAGCTCGCAACCTGTCGGAGCACCGAGGTCGCGACCATGATGCCCTGTGGCGGCAACGCAAATGCAGCCCCATCGCCACGAAACACGAACGGGAAATCGAACGTACCCCACGCATTGCCAAGAGCGGCAATTACAGAGGCACCTGCGTAGTTGACGTCTCTATAGCGCCCCGCTCCGATGGCTAGGGTCGAGTCAATGACGTCCGTGATCCCGATGAGCCAATCATCGGGCAAGGGCTCATAGATGGAAGGGTCGAGCACCGACGAGAACTCACTATATGCTTGGGGAGGGTGTGCAGGGCTGTTGACCATTGAGGGTTCTCCAGATCAGCGTGCAACGGCAAACGTGGCGTCACGCCTTGCCGATGGGGTGCAGGTCTCCAATGCGCCTCGTCCGAGGGAGCCGGGCCAGCCGATAAGGCAGGCCCGGCCGATCCGGTTCAGAGAAGGTTGGTCTCGACATTGATGTTGCCGTGCGTCGCCTTCGAGTACGGGCAGATCTCGTGCGCTGCATCGACCAGCGTCTGCGCAACCTCGTGGTCGACACCCGGCAGGCTGACGTTGAGGCGTGCACGCAGGAAGTAGGAGCCGCTGTCGAGGACCAGGTCGATCTCGGCGTCAACCGCCGGTGCGGTCGGGAGGGTGATCTTCCTTTGAGCGGCGGCATGCTCGAGCGCGCCCATGTAGCAGGCCGACCAGGCGGCACCGAAGAGGTTTTCGGCGGCTGGGTGCGGCTGTGACAGCTTGAGGTCGAGGAGGCCGTCGCTGCTGCGCGTCCCGCCGTCGCGGCCGCTCGTGTTGTGGGTCTTTCCGGTGAACAGAACCTTGGCAGTCATGGCACTATCCTTTCTGAACAATTTAGATCGCATCCGATCAATTCGGATGCGATCTAAATAGGCTCAGGAAAGGGCTATGTCAAGCACTTCCGATTTAATCGGATACGATTTATATTGAGTGCAGCAACGTAACCCTCGGAGAAGCCCATGCCCCGCCAACCAAGACCGAAGACCACCGACATGCCCTCCAAGTCCCCGCAGGGCACGAGGGAAGGCAAGAAGCTTTCGAATTTCCTATGCTTCGCGATCTACTCGGCGAACTTGGCCTTTAATCGCGCGTACAAGCCAATCCTGGACAAGCTTGGCCTGACGTACACCCAGTACATCGCCCTAGTGGCGCTGTCCGAGGAGAACAACCAGACCGTCAGGGCACTGGGCGAGAAGATGTTCCTGGAATCCAACACGCTGACGCCCATCCTCAAGAAACTTGAGTCGATCGGCTACATCCGACGTCAACGTGACCCCGCCGACGAACGGCAGGTGCGGGTGAGCCTGACGCCCGGGGGCCGCCAACTGCTTGAAATGGATCCGGGCGCATCGCTGGTTGAAGCCACCGGACTTGGCGAGGACTTTCCCGCAGCGCAGAAAACTGTGGCAAGCATCCGTGACAACCTCCTGCGTGCCACGCGCGCTGAGCTGGATGCAAGCGAGTGAGCAACCTGCAACCAGCGGGTCATCCTCTGTGTAGCGCAGGCAAAGCCGACGATCCCAGTAAAAATATCTTTCGCCTTACTGTCGGCTCATAGCGGGCAGCGGCCGTTCGCGGTCTTGGGACCGACCACCATGGAGCACACCTCAGCATGGCCGGTTGCTCGCCGAACCACTGAGAAGTATCCTCTGCGCCCAATCAAAACGTCGGTACGTTAGTTATGAAAGAACAAAAAACCCGCCCAAGTGGGGCGGGTTTTTGCGTTTTAGTCGGCGCAGGCAAGGAAGCTGCATCTCTGATTGTCGCGAGCGATGCAGAGCTATTTGTGCATGTGCACTTGCCCCATCCCTGGTTCGCCAGTCATGGCAGGCACGGTGAACGTATGCGTCACCGATTGTCCATTTAAGATCCCGTGGTTAGCGTCGACCAAGTCGATCTTCACCTTGTGCTCGCCGGGCGGAAACCCGCCTACGTCGATTGTACCGTTGTCACTCGCATCCGCCCACGTCCAGGGCAGGTCGTCGACGGTGACGTGCAGATGCCCGATGCGTGGGGATACGGTGAGGGCGCCCGGGCCGAACGCCTGTACAATACGCACGTTCTCCACCCGGTACTGGGACAGGAATAGGCCCTGGGCCACCGCCTGGGGAAGCGGTGGGTCCATAATCAATTTGGCAGGGGGCTCGTTCTGGATGGGGACACCAAAGGAGGTCTCGAACGGTGAAGGGCCGCGGAACTCCCTTGCGCTCTGAGCGAAGGCGCTCGTAGCGAGCATAGTTCCAGCGGCCACAGCGGTAAGCGTCTTGATGAGTAGGGTCATGTCACGAACCTTGGCAGTCATAGCAAAATCCTTTCTGATTAGATTAGATCGTATCCGCTTAATTCGGATGCGATTGAAATACTCCTTGGAAAATCCTATGTCAAGCACTTCCGATTTAATCGGATGCGATTTATATAGAAGCCGAACAGCAAAGGCCTAGAAATACCCATGTCCAAGACACGAACAGCGAAGACCCCAGACCAGCCTGGATCCCGTTCCCCGAAGGCCAATGGAGAAGGCCAAAAGCTTGCGAATTATCTGTGCTTCGCGATCTATTCCGCGAATCTGGCCTTTGGCCGTGCGTACAAGCCGGTCCTGGATAAGCTTGGCCTGACGTACACCCAGTACATCGCCCTGGTGGCGCTCTCCGAGGAGGACAACCAGACCGTCGGGGCACTGGGCGAGAAGATGTTCCTGGAATCCAACACGCTGACGCCCATCCTCAAGAAACTTGAGTCGATCGGCTACATCCGACGTCAACGTGACCCCGCCGACGAACGGCAGGTGCGGGTGAGCCTGACGCCCGGGGGCCGCCAACTGCTTGAAATGGATCCGGGCGCATCGCTGGTTGAAGCCACCGGACTTGGCGAGGACTTTCCCGCAGCGCAGAAAACTGTGGCAAGCATCCGTGACAACCTCCTGCGTGCCACGCGCGCTGAGCTGGATGCAAGCGAGTGAGCAACCTGCAACCAGCGGGTCATCCTCTGTGTAGCGCAGGCAAAGCCGACGATCCCAGTAAAAATATCTTTCGCCTTACTGTCGGCTCATAGCGGGCAGCGGCCGTTCGCGGTCTTGGGACCGACCACCATGGAGCACACCTCAGCATGGCCGGTTGCTCGCCGAACCACTGAGAAGTATCCTCTGCGCCCAATCAAAACGTCGGTACGTTAGTTATGAAAGAACAAAAACCCGCCCAAGTGGGGCGGGTTTTTGCGTTTTAGTCGGCGCAGGCAAGGAAGCTGCATCTCTGATTGTCGCGAGCGATGCAGAGCTATTTGTGCATGTGCACTTGCCCCATCCCTGTTTTGGGCTTGGCAACCATGGGAGGCACGGTGAACGTATGCGTCACCGATTGTCCATTTAAGACCTCGTGGTTAGCGTCGACCAAGTCGATCTTCACCTTGTGCTCGCCGGGCGGAAAACCAGCTATGTCGACTGTATTGTTGTCGCTCGCATCCGCCCACAACCAAGGCAGGTCGTTGACGTTGATGTGCAGATGCCCGACGCGTGGGGACACGCTGAGGGCGCCCTGCCCGAACGCCTGTAAAAGACGCACGTTCTCCACCCGGTACTGGGACAGGAATTGGCCCTGGGCCAGCGCCGGGGGAAGCGGTGGGTCCATAATCAATTTGGCTGGGGGTTCGTTCTCGATGGTCTCGAACGGTGAAGCGCCGCGGACCTCCCTTGCGCTCTGGGCGAAGGCGCTCGTAGCGAGCATGGTTCCAGCGGCGACAGCGGCAAGCGTCTTGATTAGCAGGGTCATGGCACTCCTCCTTTAAAGCTCTGATTGAACTCATTGAAGGGTGTAGGTCGTACCATTGGAGTTGGCAGCGATAGGCATGCCAACGGCGCAAGCAGCGGTCGGATCGGCCGACCACCCGTCATGCTGATTACACTTCTCAGGCTTGGGATGCTTCTTTCGTCAACGCACAGACGTATTCTTTTGCTAGCGTTGATGATGCGCTCTTGGGTGAGCAGGGCGACCGCACTGTGTCTCGCGTGAGCGCACTGAGGCATTCTCGCAGAAGAATGATACTTGGTAGCTCTGTCAAAGTCAATAAGCGGGATCACTGCATTCGCAGAAATTGTAGCGCCCATCGCAACCATTTCGCTCCGCAAGGTGGCAAGCGCTGATCGCAACGTGGATACGTGCCCTAGCTGCTCCGATCCCAGGCTCCGAGCTTGTGACGTGAGCCGACGCCCGCGTGGGTCAACCCGAGATATAGAGTGGAGGTGTCTGACCGTCCGCTATCTGTCATCAATCAGACGCTTGAGCAATGCGAGCGTTTGTTCGTTAATTCAGATCAGATGCCCAGCAGGAACGGAGCTTTAGGACAGATCAAGGCGTCGCCGGAGTTCGGACAATCTCGCATCGGATGCGGTCTCTTGCGTCTGCGCCAGGACGTCCAGGACCGGCTCGATGCGGTTAGGCCACGCCGCCGTGTCCTCACCGAGCACAGCCCACAGCAGATCGAGCGTCGCGGACGGATGCGCGATGGCAGGATGCCCATCCGGCTCTAGGTCCTCTAGGCACAATCGGAGCGGCGCATCCCGTGTGGGCACGAGCCTAGGCAGGATCAGTTGAACAACGCTCGGCATGAGGTCGCCACTTGCCAGCGCAAAGTTCGCCAAATGTCCAGATATTTCCGGCGTGCGCAGGGCTCGCTGCTTAGGCCAGACATGGGCGAAAAAGGGTTCGACCCGGTTTCTCAAATTGCTGTCCGGCTCTGAACACCATTGCTCAAGTTTCCAGAGGAGCCGCTGGCGGAACTGATCATCAGCGTGGATCAGGACTTCTCTCAACTCTATATCACTGACCAGGGGCTCGTCCGATGGGGTTCTCAAAGCCCAACCGTGTAGGAGCAGTCCGGCGAGAACCGTGCTCTCCTCGCGTCGACGCCGTTGCCGAGCCGTAGCACGTTTAACCAGCGTGCCCTTCAAGGAAGGATAGAGCTTTCCTGAAACGCTCGGTGACCACATGATGCCATCCCAGATGGCATCGCCATCAGGTCCTTGGTCCGCCACATGCGCAAGCAGATGCTGCGCAGTCCAGTGGGGATCAACCGCGTACAGCAGATCCAATCGATGAGCCAGCATGACCAGCGCGTGCCGCCGCATGTCTCCTGGCAGAGCAAGTAAGTCCTCAACGCGATGGGCCCAGTCGCGAGGAAGGCCACCTCCCACCACTAGATTATTCTTGGCAAGACCCTTGCCCAGGAAGTCATATAACTTTCCAACCGGCGCATTCAGGGCGTCATTTGCCCAGGAGCGATCATCGCGGTGACGTGGCTCGGTCGCAGAGGCACGAAGCGCGGCCATCAAAGCTGCCCACAGACTCGGAAGCACGCCTGCCGCATCGCTGTAAAACCGGTCTGCAATCGCTTCCATCCATTCGGAAACCGGATAGGCAATGTCCTCAAGCTTGTCGGGGGGCAACCTGATCAGACGTTCGGCAATCGCCCTGATCATCCGAACTCGATCACGGGTTCGGCTTTCGGTGCGCAAAAACGCAGACCAAGCCCATCGTGGTGCATCGCCAGACCGTGCCGCGTGGGTTAGAGCCCCTAGAGCGAGTAATGGCTTGTGCTCAGCGAGGCCACGAAATGGATCACGTTCTGTTCGTGCGGCAGGATCAAAGCCCCCAAGGGCCTTCGCGAGACGGAGAATGTCCGGCCTTGGAGTCTCAACGAGCGGGCCCGGGCTGCTATCCGTCGGAACCGAGTAGACCTCCGACTCATGCCAATCGGCCGCCGTGTCACCGCTATCGGGCGTCCATTTCGGGGCGGCCGCGCCGAGTGCACGCAGGGTCTCACTGATGTCAAAGCTAAACGTCACACCATGGGACGACAACCAGTGCAGTCGGTCCAGCCGGGCGTGTGTTCTCGCTTCTTCACTTATTTTAACGTCCTCAGGACGAGGACGCGACCCTGTCAGGAGTCGGCGTTCTAACGCCGCGCGGTCTTCCGGGTTAAGTTCCAACCAGCGATCCTTCAGCGCGTACAGCAGGTCACGTTGGTGCGCGAAGCCCCAGAACGCCTGCTCAGAAAGTGTCAGAATCACCGCTCCAGCTTCGCGTGCATTCAGGAGTCCGGTGCCTGCTGCCCAGATCCGCAAGCGTGCGAAAACGAAATCGTCCTGCGTCGGCCACGAAAGAATCTGACTGAGAGCCGCCTCGCGGTTTACGCTCGCGAGGCGGGTCACGAGTTTCTGAAAACGGGCAACGAGACCTGTCAGGCCATAATCCGAGCCCGTCGTCTCGGAACTTCCCTCTGGCCCACGACTCGGCGAAAGGTAGACCCAATCGGAGCTGCCGATGTCACGCTCCAGTGCAAGCGCAAGATCGAGGTTGGCTCGAAAGCACTCTACCGCATAGGGCAAGAACTCATCCGGCACGGAGACGCCCTTGTGCGGTCGTGGATAGTCAATGTGGGCGTGAATGACGTCATCAGGCGGCCCCTCGCTTGCCCAGAGAAGAGGATGCGCGAGGCTAGAAGCAGGACCCACGATCAGCTTGGGACGGTACAGGTGGACAAGTTCACGGACGAGAAAGTAAGTCCAACCCTCCTGCTCGCCTCTTTGTTCGATGTCGTACCACCGCATCATCGGGTCGACACGTTGATCGCGCCACGCAGCAATAAGCAGTCGCCATCCGCGCAGGATTGCATCGGGGAAGCGTTGAGCTTCACGGAGCAAGCGCCATTCGATGTCCCGCGTGATCGCGGGGTGTAACCCAGGCTGCTGGGCGGCCCACCATAATGCGACAGGTTCGTGCGCTGTTTGGCGCACCCACGTTCCAAGAGCGAGCAAACGAGGCGGAAGGTCCGCGTCGAAGTGACTGGAAGATCCGCGTATCCCGTACCGAAAGCGATGGAGCCCCTGCTCTCGGTCTAGGAGGTTCGGCACCAGAACGTCGAGTGCCTCCGAAGGGACGTCTCGCTTCTTAAAGATGTCTTCAGGGTCGACAGGCTGAGGTGACGGATCGCTATCGAGGCCGAGAGCGTCAAACGGATCGAAGGATGTCAGATTTTCATCTTCCGAGCCGCGCCGCTCCGGGTTGGCGTATCTTTGGGCCGGATCGGCGACGAGTATCCATTCGGCGCGGAGCGGATGAGCCGCCGTCGTCAGGCGGCGAGCCCCTTCGGGGGTTGAAAAGATATGGGCGACCTGTCCGCGTTCGTGCGGCCTGAGGTGTTCTGGACCAACTGCCGCTCGGGAAAGCACCGCTTCATGCCATTGTCGGGGGTCTCGAGCCCGGTCTGCCCAAGCCGAGAGCGTATCCCACAGGAGCGTAAAGCCCTGGCTGGCGTCGAACGGGATGGCTTGAACGCCCCGATGCTCCCAGAGGGCGATGGCAGAACGTTGCTCACCGCTCTGGAAGGCGTAGAGTCTGTTGCGCGTACCAGCGGTGAGGTTCAGCCCCTCCAGAAGATACTGCACGGGCGGATCGTCAGCTGTGTAGCCAACGAAGAGAATCTGGTACCGCGACAGGAGCCTCTGGATGAAGCGCGTTGCCCAACCCACCGAGAGATAGGCCCGGCCGAAGTCGGCGCTTGAGACGACGAACTCTTCATCCTGCGCTGCTCGATAGTCAGCATCGACACGGCCATGCAGGTGCACGATGCCACGAAAGTCACGGTCACTGTGGGGATCGGGCAGGTTCGGCGGCCCGGCACTGGGCAAGGTAGGGTCGCAAGCCTCAAACAGAAGATCGAAATTTGTCGTGACCAAGCGGGTGACGCCGTGCGTGGTGGCCAGATTGAGCAACACTCGGTGGGTGTCGAACTTGGCGTCAGGCCCAGGCTCGATGGCTTCCGCAACGGCCGCCCGAACGTCTGCCACCTCGAATTCCTGCTCAAGAAGTCCGAACACCCGGTCGGTTGCGACGAGGCCGCCGACATCTGGCATTGGCTTGATCTCAGATGCTTTTTTCAGCAGGGCACGGGCGCGACTGTTCTGAGCCGCGCCCAGGCTTTGAATGACCCGGTCGGCCAACACGGGGAAATTCGGGAGTTTCGCGCTCTGCTGGCTGACACCGGCTCCGCAAAACAAGATGACGTCGCCAGCATCGCGAGCGACGAGAAGGTCATCGGGTATGTCTGGGCCGTTCGGGAAAAATTTCATGTCAGGACGGATCGAGGTTGCGGCTTGCTGAATGGCTGAGCATCGTTCTAACCCGCAACTGCGTCAGACGATATGAGCGAGGGCATCCTCATCCACAGTGTCACGCCGTCCCGACAGCTCTCCCCAATCGATTCGGTGCTATGCTCGCTCCCATCGCGACGTTCGTCCCGAGGAGGTGTTCATGCCCCGACGAGCCCTCACCGTCGTGTCCGGCGGCAACGGCCACGACCCGCACACGCCCACCGCCGAGAGTCGTCGCCTCGTTGTCTTGGGCACACTCAACAATCTTTCTCTCGACCGCATCGCCGCGCTCGTCGGCATCAGCCGCGCCGATCTGAAGCGCCATTACCGCAACGAAATCGACAACGGAACCGACCTCGCCCTGATCGAAGCCTCGAACAACATGTTGTGGTTGGCCCACCAGCGCGCCGACCTGGGCGTCAGCCTGAGAGCCAACCAGGCATTGCTCGGCCCTCGCGTCCGTTCCTGGCGCGAGGCGGCCCCGGCCCCGAGCACCAGCGAGTCCGACATCAACGACATGAATCTGGCCGAGATCGACGCCGAGATCGCCCGCCTGGAGCGCGACATGGCCGCCGCCAAGGGCACGGCCGGGGAGGCAGGCAACCAATGACCCTGTGCACACCTCTCCGCACCCGGCCCTACGACGGCCGCGAGCCGCTCGATCCCACCCTGCTCAAGATCGCGGCCACTGGCCTCGTGCCGCTCGATTTCGTTGCCCGCCGCCTCGGCATCGACGGCACCGAGCTTCTCGCCCGCCACGGCTACCTGCTGATTGAGGAGCGGGACCGGCTGAAGGGCGAGCTTCTCGGACGGTTCATCGACAATCCGCACGCCGATCCCATCACGCTCCTGGCCCTCACCGACGCAGACTGGGCCCTGTCAGGCCGCGAGCGCCTGCGCCGGGGCTCCCGGGCATGGTCGGCCTCGACCCTGCTGCAGCGCCTGCTGGCTCCCAGGAAGGCGAAGGGCGGGAGGAAGGCCGGTCCTAGCCCCGGCACGCGGATGACCTCCACCGGCACGGTGCTGCGCTCGATGCCGACAGAGCGGGACCGGACACCGGTTCCTGTCCCGGCTCCTGCCGTGAAGGCTGCTGGGGAATGTCCTTGGTCCCTCGCCGAGATCGACGCCTGCGCCCTGCTCATGCAGGTCACCGAGGCCGAATGGGCGGACGTGATCCGGCTCTCCGGCCGCGAGCCCTGCGAGACCTGCGGAGGTGACCTCCGGGCCTTCGTGCATGAGCGGGTGCTGGAGAACCTTCTCGCCGCCTTCCGGGGCCACAAGAGCCCGCGTGTGCGGTTGCTCGCGGGCCGCCTCTGGCTCCAGCACCAGGGGGAAGACGTCAGGCTCTGAGGAGGCTCTGAGCGTCGCTTTCCGAACAGGCGAGACAGCGAATCTCAGCCGCCGGGACTGTCGGGTGCGTCCTCGATGACCATGCTGTCCTGTTCGGGATCGACGTAGATCGGACGCGCTCGCGGTCGTGTGTGCATGGCCACCGCCGCCATCACGTGCACGTAAGCCGCCGGATCGGTCTCGGCGAGTTTCTCCAGGGCGGCCCTACCGTGCGTCTCCCAGACCGCGTGGGCATCGGCGAGAAAGCGGGCTGGGAACTTGTTGGGCGTGCCCTTCGGGCGTCCTGGCCCCGGCCGCTGACCGGGCAGGAACCGGCCGCCCGGCCCGCGCAGAATCAGGGCCTGCTGCTCACGGTCTGCCACCGGCTGTCTCTCCTCGTGTCCGCTGCTGATCGGTCACGATAACATGGGCCTGAAGGCCGTGCTGGAGAGCGTCAGCGCGATACGACTGTTAGGCCCGAGCGCCATGTCTGGGGCGAGCGCGCCTCTCTGATGAGGTCGGCGAGAAGGGCGCGCAGGGTGATGGGACCGTCGCCGTGCTTGAAAGCGATGACCTTGTCAGGGGCGACGCCACGGCTGTGGTGCAGCACGCTGGCGGCCTCCAGATGCGCCTGCCGCGAGGGCCAGGATAGAAGCTCGTCGCTGCCCCATGCGGCGAAGAAGAAGCCCCTGCGGCTTGGTCTCAGGGTGATGACGAGATCGGCTTCAGGGCTCATGAGGTAAGGTGTCCTCGTGCTATTCAAGTGTGAAAGGGACTGAAGGTGACGGCTCCAAGGTCCCATTCTGTCGCGGGGTTTTCAAGGCTTCCGGCCATCCGCCTCTGACCGGATGCGACGGGTCGGACCGGTCTGGAAATCGTCCCATGGCGCCGCTGCTGGTCCCGTCCGACCCCACCTGACACCCATGCGTCGAGGAGCTGACGCAGCCGCGGCAAGCAGGGCGGAGGGCCTGAGATCGGGCTTCGGATTAGGCCCTCGATCCGCGGCCAGAACAGGATCACGCCTTTCATGGCGAACCATGCCGTCCCGCCGGGTCTAACCAACATCGGAAGAGGCCGAGAGGGGTTCGATGCTCTCCGCAGAAGACCCAGCGCGACGATCAATCATCGCCCGGCTCCCGCTTCATCTCCGCGTTTTGCGGAAAAATCCAACCTCGCCTCCTCCGCGACCAACCTCCAGCCGCATGGTTGGTTGACGTACGCCAATGCAATCCCTCGACATTACCAACCTAACCAACGTAACCAACCTATATGTCGAAGACTTACGGGGCGCACAAATGCCCCTACAAGGGTGTGCCGGAGGGGCGCGAAAACACACACCTCCAAGGAAACGGATAGGTTGGTCGGCTAGGTGGGTTTAGAAGCTGAGCTGTTCACCTTCGGGCGGGATCGGCACGCGCCTGAAGTAGCCGCGCACCTGCTTAGGCTTGCCGGGGATCGCCATCTTGTTGTTGCGCGGCGGCCGCTCCCAGTTCAGAGTCTTCATGACTTCGGCGAGCCGCATGGCGTCGTTCCGGGTTTGCTGGCCGACTGGAATCTTCAACACATGGGCGAGGAGATCCTCGCTAGCGACCCTCTCCTGTCCGCCCACAACGTGGATGATCTGGACGTTTTCGTGTTGGTACAGTTCGGAATTCCACACGCTGGCCACCTTCGGAATGTTCGCCAGCGCGTCCTCCCACGGATCCTTGACCCGCCGCTCCTCCTGCGCCTCACCGGCCGCCGTCCACAGGTCTTCGTCCAGGACCAAGCTTTCCCCCTTGCTCTGCCAGTAGGCGGCCTCGCCCCAGAGCTGGAGACGATCCCGCTTCAGCTTGTCCAGGTCGATCCGCGCCAGGATCTTCAATGGCCAGAAGCGCCGGTTGCCGGTCTGCGACTGGAGGTAGGTGTCAGCGTTGGTGGTGCCCACCTCGACGGAGTGGCGCGGCTGGCTCTTCCAGTAATGGCCGTAGGCCGGTCGTGCCTCGTCGTACCGCTTGCTGGCAAAGTTCTTGACCTGCTCGACCTCGGCTTTCTTCATGCCGCCCAGCTCGGCATTCTCATGGATCCAGACGCTGGCCAAGTTCTCCTGCACCTCGCGGCTGTCTTTTCCGATTATGGCCGCGTCGGAGAAGTTGTCGTCGGACATGGCGAGCAGCCGCAGGGCTGTGCTTTTGCCGAGCCCCTCCTCCGATTCCAGGACGGGAATGGTGTCGAACTTGCAGCCGGGCTCGCGCACGCGGGCCACGGCAGCAATCATGAGCTTGCGCATGGCCGCCCGGTTGAAGGGCGTGTCCTCCGTGTTGAAGTAATCGACGGCCATGCGGTCGAGGCGTTCCTCGCCGTCCCAGGCGGCTTCGGCTTCGGCCAACATGTCAACGACCGGGTCATAGCAGTGCTCGAGCGCCAAGGATGTGACAGCGTCGCGGACATGCTTCTCGGTCAGGTCGAACCCGAACCGGTCCGACAGGATCGTCCGCAGGCGCACGATGCCGTGGTCGGAGATTTCGCCGATGAGCCGGTGAAGGGCGTGGTGGAAGGAGTCGCTCTGGTAGCCGAATAAGAGCTTGTTGTGAAAGAGGTCGTTGCGGCACGCGACTCCGATCGCCGTGATGGCGAGGCGGGCGTTGTGAAGCGAGGGCTTCGGATGTCGGCTCTTGTAACGCTCGCGCCAGTTCGGGACCGGGATGCTGTCGGGCTCGCTGGGGTTGGGTCCGTTCGATGACGTTGCCGTGCCCGGATGATCCGGGCCGTTCGGCTGCGGCTCGTCCCGGCGTGGGATGACCTTGTGCCGCTTGGCCAGCCTGGGATAATCGTCAGGATGCCTAGCGCGCGGCATGATCAATCCTCGTCGGCCCAATCCCCGTTGTCGGGGGCGATGTTGATGGTGACGTCGGCGAATGCCGCCCAGCGATCCGCGCAGGCCCTGGCCGCCGTCTCGCCTGCCGCGCCGGGATCGGCGAAGACGGTCAGGCTGCCGACCCCGGGCAGCACCGGAAAGGATTTCAGCGCACCCGCAGAGCCTGCCGCCCAGACCGGTTCCCAGCCCGATAGGCGCACGGCGAGTGCCGTTTCGAGCCCCTCCGTAAGGCCGCAGCTCTGCTCGACCCGCCAGTCCGGCGAGACCTTCATCACGAGCCCGGCGACCGGGCCGAGCATCATCTTGCCTATCTTCGAGCCATCCGGGTTCAGGCCGATCCGGTGAATAGCGGGCGGCGGCTCGCGCTCGTTGGGGTCTCCGCGCGGCCGCTGGAACGCGATCAGCAGGCAGGGCCGCCGGATCGTTAGGCCACCGTCGTCCTTGCCGAATGGACAGCTCGGATGAAAGCGCAACAGCCGCAGCCGCATGTCGTCGATGAGGATGAGCCTGCGCCCGGTGAGATACATCTCGCCCAGAGTGCCCTTGGGATCGACGCCTTCGCGCCACAAAGTTTGGGCGAAGGCCGAGGCGCAAGCACTGTCCCGGCGAGCAGCGCGCATGGTCTGCGGCGGCATTGGGCCGGGCCACGCGCGGGCTTGAACCGGCACGCCGTCTCGGCGCTGCAAGCCGAGATCCTTCGCGATCTCACATGCCGCCTCGATCTGCGACAGGCCGTGCAAGTAGGCGTGGAGGCTGATGAAGTCGCCGCCTCTGGCCTCCGACGCGAAGTCAGCCCAGCGTCCGGTGCGCAGGTTTACCTTGAACGAGCCCGGCCTGCGGTCATTCCGGCGCGGATTCCTCGCCACCCACTCATGCCCCTCGCGATGGCCGTCCGGCAGAGCCTGCCGCACGCGCGCCTCCAGTCCCGGCAGGCAGGCCCGGCCTAGGGCGGCGAAATCGTTGTCTTGGCTGGTCCTGATCGTCATGGGCTTCACCGAAGGTCTCGGGAAGCCGCAGGTGACGGATGGACGTTGCCGGGGTAGGATTGTTCCGTGAGACGATCCTTCCCCGTCGCGGCGCTGCCCATCAGCCTGCGGCGGGTTTTCTCGTTCAGAGGCTGTGGCCGTTGGGCTGCCTGGGCACGGTGTCCTCCCAGTGGCCGACTCGGCGCTGTCCGACCCGGACCGGCGGCGGCAGGTAGCCGCTCTCCTCAAGGCGCATGATGGTGCGCTCCGACACGCCGAGCCGCTCGGCGAGTTGCTTGCGGCTGACGAGCTTGCGGGGATTGCCGTTCTGGGCGGTTGGGCTTGCCGTCTTGGCGCTCATGCCCGCCTCCGCTCAGCCCAGCCGCTGTCAGCAAGATGCTCCACGAACGGTCGCTCCCGCAGCCATTCCACCACGTCCGACACGCGCCAGCCGTGAAGGTTCGGCGCGAGGCGCACGGGTGGCGGGAACGTACCCGCGTGAACCATTTCGACAAGGGTCGGCGCGGGCAGGCCGGTCGCCAAGCTCACCGTCTCCCGGTCGATGGCGCGGTCGGGAAATCCCGCGAGCAGCAGATTGATGACATCGCGAGGCAAGGGGATTTCCCGACCGGCCATGCTGTGCTTTGCACCTTTCCTGGTGTCGGTCATACGGGCCTCCGTTGATCGAAGACCTCACCCTGCCAGAACCGGAAACCCCTTTGACCGGCACAACCCGAAAGTCGTTTTGCCGGTCGGTCGCTAGCTGCGGTGATAGAACACCGCGAGAGTCCTGAAGTCGGGCGCGAGCATCTGCCAGAAATGCAGGTTGCGGTTGATGAGCGGGATCGCCCGGCAAACTGTTCGCTCATTAGGTGGATCGATGCCGAGCGCGCTGTGGACCGCGTCGACAAGGCCGACGAAGGGACTGTTTTCCGTGGCTGGGATACGATCCACGTCGATATGGAATCGGCACCACATCGCAGCGAGGATTGGCCACAGGCACGTCCGGCCCCAGGCCCACGGGCGGCCGGTGCGGGAGGGCGGCAGGGGTGTGCCCTCGCGGACGACCCGCATCTGTTGGATGGCGATGGCGGCGGGCAGGTCGAAGGCGTCTATGGCCCTGGCCTGGGCTTTGAGCGCCTGCTCGGCCTCGGCCAGAACCCTGTGCAGTGCCTTGCGCTCTTTGACGAACGCGGCTCCGGGGTTGCCATGCTCGGCGGCTGCGGCGTCCAGGATGATTCTGGCAAGGGCTGCGGCCTGGGCGGAACCGCAGCCGAGATAGGCGTCGAGCACGTCCGCCAAGCCCGCCAATCGCTTCGCCGTCGCCTTTTTCATAGCGTCTCATCCGGCTTTACGATCTCGCGGAGGCGTGCTTCCCAGGCTTCGAGCGCCGCGCGCTTTTCCTTAAGGCGCTCGTATCTGTCATAATGCGCTCCATGGATGTCGGAGGGCGCGTGCGCCGCCACGGCGAGACGGTCCTCGCGCGGGATACCCAGGCTGGCCAGCCCGGTCAGGCAGGTGCGGCGCAGATCGTGCGGAGTGTAGCTGAGCCCCTTGCGCCGCAGCGCCTGGGACAGGCTGTGGCGGGCGAGGGTGACCCGGCTAGCAAAGGCGCTGGCGAACACCGCTTCGGAGCCGAGGTTGCGGGCGAGGCCGACGTCGATAAGCCCTGCGGCTATCGGGGCCAGCGGCACGACGTGTGGCCTGCGTCCCTTCATCCGCTGTGCCGGAAGCTCGATGCGGGCATTGGTCGGATCATCGAGGTTGCGGATCTCGGAGTGCATCAGTCCGGCGATCTCGGCTGGCCGCTGACCACTCAGCAGGATGCAACGCAGGGCTGCCGCAACGTTCGGGTCCATGCCGCCTTCGGGTGCGGTCAGGTCCCAGAACGCCTCGATCTCGTCAGGTGTCAGCACGCGCTCGCGCGGGGCTTCTTTCGCCCTGGCTCTCACGCCGCTGGCAGGGCTGATCTCGACGAGTCCTGACTCCACGGCCCAGTTGAACAGGGTGACCAGCACGCTTCTCGTCCTGTTGGCAGAGACCGGCGCGGTGGTTCGGATCATCTCCAGAAGCGCCACCACGTCGGACCGGGTGATGCTCTCGGCCGTGCGACCCTTCCAGGCCGCTCTGGCGCGCCTGAGATAGCCTTCGTCGTTCTTCCAACTGGACTTGTTCGGCTTGGCGTACTCGCCGAGGTAGCGGTCGGCCATAGCCTCGAACGACAGGGCCCCGGAGGCGGCGCGGCGGATGGCCTGCGGGCTCTGTCCATCGGCGATCTCGCCGATGAGTCGTTTGGCGCGTTTGCGGGCTTCGTGGAGTGGAATGGCGGCTAGCGGGCCGATGGTCAGCCTCTCCGGCTTTCCGCCTTTAGGGCGGTAGCGCAGGCACCACGAAGCAGCACCGCTCGGTGTCACGCGCAGGGTCAGACCGGGCACCTTGGCGTCGGTCAGGTCTAGACGGCCTTCAGCGGGCGGCTTGAGCTTGGCGAGGACGGCTTCGGAGAGGGCAATCTTGGGCATAGGCGACCGACGGCAAGAGTGGCTGGGGACACGCTGGGGACACAAGATGATGTCCTTTGCTGTCGTCTCGTGTCGTCTTATGTCATGATAAACCCTTGCCACGCAATGGTTTCGTCATGTCGCGTCCATTCCCGTCATGTCGTATGGCATGTCTGGGGGACTAGGGGTCGGAGGTTCAAATCCTCTCGCTCCGACCATTAAACCCCTTGAAAAAAGAGAAATTTGCATCGGCGCCCATGTGGCGCCGTTCCTGTTTTGGCCGCAAAAGGCCGCGGAATCGCACGTTACGCCGCAGAAAGTCCCAAGGAAGTCCCAAGGATTTTGAGGCTGACGTTCCCCGGCTGTTAAGGCCAAGCTATGGTGTGAGCCAAGGACGTAGGGGAGTAGTGGAAGTGCCGGTCTACAGTTTGGCAGGCCCAGCAATCTCGCTTCTGGGCAAGGCGCTCGACTTGGCTCTCAAGGACCAGCCGAGCATGCAGCTTTGCCCGGAACGGTTCGGCGCGAACGTCTATATGCATGTAGCCGTCACAAACACGGCCGAGCACAAAGTCCACGTTCTCGGCATTGAGGCGACAACAGGCTTGTTCCAGGTTTGGAAGGACTCGTCGGTCGACTCGGCTGTCGATGCTTCGGTTGGTGTGGCCCCGGAGTTCATTCTGAACTCAGAGGAAACAAAGTACCTGCCGATCCTAGCCGTGGATCGGCGGCCCGAAAATCATGACCTACCGTCCTGGCTCATTCTGCTCTGGCGCTCGCTTCAGCACCCGAGTTGGCGACGCCTTCCCGTGAAGCTGAAACTCAGCCACGCCGAGTACGACCGAATCCAAGGTGCGGCCTAGCGCGGGTTCTCCGGCATGTACCCCATCCCGGCTTCCTTCAGCTTAAGTCGCAGACGGATGATCTCGCGCGCAGCATCGCCAGCCAGATCGTGGTAGTGGTCGGCCTGGGCTATGCTCCCACTGTGCGAGTTTCGCCGCCAGCGCCGGATCTCGTCGGCCCGCTCGGCCTCCTCCTGGCGCAAGCGGTAGAGAATGTCGTCGGAACCGACGCGCAGAATTTCGTCGAGATCGCTCATTTCAGGCGGCCGCTTTCATCTGCTTTGGCAGCGAGAATGGAGAATGCTGTTGCTGCCACTTGTGGAACTTGGACGTTCCCAGTGGCTCTAATTCTGTCCATCCAGTTGGCCAGCCCATGACCCGCTCGCAGAGCATAGGGTGTGGGTAAGCTTTTCCTGTCGATGCCTGCCCATCCCTCATAGCGACCAACTCCGCCAGCGTCCCGTACCTGGAGCCGTCTCCCGTGCTGCCCCTCCAATCGCTCGCTGTTGGAGTGGGCGACAAGCCAGATCCGCTCGCGAAGATGGGGAGCGCCAACGGCGGCGGCAGATATGACACCCCATTCCGCCTCGAACCCCATCTCGGCCAGTCACCGAGAACTCGTCCAAGCCTTCGAGAAGTGAGTACTGGGGAGTTTTCCACGAAGACGAAGCGCGGTCGTATCTCGCGAACGATCCCGGCCATGTGCGACCACAGCCCGCTCCGCTCTCCGGCCCGGCCGGCTCCCTTGCCGGCCTTGCTGATGTCCTGACAGGGGAAGCCGGCAGAAACGACGTCAACAACGCCGCGCCACGGTCTTCCGTCAAAACTCTCAACGTCAGACCAAATCGGGAAAGGCTGGAGGTATCCATCGTTTTGTCCTTGCGCTAGAACCGAAGCGGCGTAGGCATCACGTTCAACTGCGCAGACTGTTCGCCATCCAAGCAAGTGCCCGCCGAGTATTCCTCCACCAGAGCCTGCGAAAAGAGCCAGCTCATTCATATTCCTGATTATTCATTAGTTATTGGCCCCACTAGATGTCACATTCGGTGGCCGAGATAGTACAAACAATCTGCTCTCTTTCAAAAGTCGCGCAGGCAATTACTTTAACATGAGAAACCTACACTATGACTGCAGCAGCGCCATTGATTTTTACTACCAGAATTACTGTCACCGATTGCCGTGCAGACTCGTGGAGTGCCGCTTAGAGTCGACTAAGACCGTATAAGGCCGCGCAAGGCCGTATAAGGACTCCAAAAGTCCCAAGGTTGGCACTTTCGGGGTCACTTACATTGTGGAATCACAATGACTTAGCCCCTTTAGTATTTGAGTCTGGGGGACTAGGGGTCCCGAATTAAAATCTCGGCGCTCGGACGAAAAAAGTAATGAAATAAAGCACTTAGCTGATTTCGCCGCTCTCGAAAAGGGCCGGGTCGACACGGTCGACCCGGCCCTTTCTTATTTCTCGGCCAGCAATCCCTGAAGGCGTCCGATCCCTTGCGCCCGAGGACGTCGGTCGCATTTATCCGGGGTCCTCGGGGCTGTTCAGCCACCGCGCAAACGCTGTGCGGGTAAGGAAACCAGAAGGTTCTGCCTGTTCAGCTGGAATCCGACAGAAGCATGCGGTCTGAACAGTCCAAGCGGGCGTGATCGCACGCCACTTCGGCTTCGCAGGTTCGAGGGGCATGATGCCGGCAAGTCGGCTTCGGCGGGCGCTTCGCAACCCAACCCTGGTCGCCCTCGCCGTGGCGCTGTGCGGCCGGGCCGGTTGGGAGTGCTACTCTTCGTAGGCTTCTTCAGACCAATCCGGCTCCACATAGCCGAAATTGGCGGTGATTCTGGTCCGTTTCACTTCAGCATCCACGAGTTCGGGCAACGGATCGACGCTCCTTGTGACCGTGATCACCATCGGGAATTTGATGACCTCCGTCGTGCTCGCGGACGAGGATCCCAACGGTACATGATCCCGGTCGATGCCGTCCTTCCCGGAGAAGCTGAACTCCGCATCAAAGTCCACCGTGGCATCGATGTCGATTGAGAAGGTGACCGTCTCGTCGCCGGACGCGACCACAAGCGGCGAGAGATCGTCATCGAGGTTGATGGCTTACAGCACGGCAGCCTCCTGGGCCGGTGTCTCCACCCTCAACCGGCTGTTTCAGAGAAGGCGCGTGGATGGGGAGAACCTCGCCTGCGTGAAGGGGCACCTGAGCGAGTGGTTCAGCCCGGGCGACCCATGCATCCACTTCCGGAACGACTACAGCCTCGCCCTCTTCAACGGCAGCATGGGCCGGGTCGTCTCCGTCGACGAGCGCGCCCGCCGGGTCGTGGCTCGGTTCGATGAGCGGGAGATCACGTTCTCCGCGGAGGGAACTTCGGATGCGGCCGCGTCCGAGGGGAGCCTGATCGACATGGCGCTGGCCCACGCCGTCACCTGCCACAAGTGCCAAGGAAGCCAAGCGGGGCGCATCATCGTGCCGGTCTACAGGACGGCGCTTCTCAACCCGGCCTGGCTCTCTACGGCTATCACACGGGCGGAGAAGCAGGTCGTGCTGGTCGGGGATCCAGAGGCGGTCCAGATCGCCTTGACCCGTCCCTGGGCATCCGAAGCGCGTAAGGTGGGCTTCCGCTGGCCGTGGAGGCCGTCAGCCTAATCGTGCAAGGCATCTTGCAACAAGGCCACGGAACAAGCGGCGGGGCGTGGATGGCTCCCCATATTTCGGGAACAGGAGGGTGAACCCGGCCCGCACTCCAAGTCCCTCCGGACCCGCCTCCGGCGAGAGCGCGTAGTAGCGCGCGCCAACGAACACGCTCACCGGCTGTGTCCCCACCTTGATCAGCTTGGCGATCACGGCGTTGACCGGAACGGTCAGCTTGTCGTTTGCCCAGTCGTAGGTGGACTCGGTGTTGAGCGAGAAAGTCCAGGCATCGGCGGTCGTATAGGAGATGAAGGGCTGGAAATACGTCGAGTTGACGGGGTCGGTCCCGCTGCGGGTGCCGCCGCCGACCGACCAGATGTGGTTGGCCAGGGCGCCCACCGTCCACGGGCCGGACTGCTTGAGCACGACGGCGGTCGGGCCCGCGCCCCACCGGCCCTGGCCGAGCAGGTCGTCCGTCGCGGTGGGCAGGAGAGCGGCCGGGCCGACGCCCCAGATGAGGCCGCCCGGCCCCGGGTCCTGCGGCGACAGGAACAGGCTCTGAACGGTGTCCCCCAGGCCGAACTGACGGCCGAGGCCCGGCGCGAGGCCCCACTGTGAGATCACCGGCAGGATCGTCCGCGAGATGATGTTCCATTCGGGATTGATCGCGATGGGAATGACCGGCTGGATGTTCAGGGTCGCCCGCCCACCGTCGTTGGGGCCGATCCTGCCGTCGTAGTTGAACTGGAACGGCACGCTGATCAGGCTAGCGACTGGATTGCTGAGCTTCTTGGCAAGATCCGCATCCTGCGCCAACGCCGGCGCGAGGCCCGCCACCACCGGCAGGATGCCGCCCGCGACACCCCGGCCGAAACGGCCCAACGCCCACCGCATGAGTCCATTCATTGAAAGCTCTCCTCCGCAGTGCCGCCGCCCGCCCCTGCCAGGTGCGGAGCCATGTCAACCTATTTGCCCGCCGCTGTCCATTGCAGTTCCTCACTGGCCCGTCAGGGGGGTGTCGCGTCGGCGCGGACGATGCGGACGGGCAGCCTCATGGCATCCTCTGGCAGGCGTTAGCATCGGCGCGGGACCGGGGCCTTTTGCTTGGCCCGCGCGGGTCCTGCCACATCGGATTGCCGCCCTCGACCTCTCTTCGAGGTGTCTGGGGACATATCCCCGCCGGATCGGCACTATCGGGCGACCACTTCGATTTCGCTCGGCCGCCATTCCTTCGCGAAGAACGGCTCTCGCGGGCTGTACAGGCGCAGGATCGCGAACCAGCCCTTGCCGGGCATCGTCTGGATCCAGTTGCCCCGCGCGATGCCGGCTGGCTGGGTGGGGCCGAGATGGATTGTCGTGGAGCCGTCGGCATTCGGCTCGGTGGCGGGCGACGGATAGCTCTGGTTGCCGGCACGCGGGAAGCGCTGCGGCGTGTCGAGCATCGAGCGCGTCTGGTTGTCGTAGAGCGTCAACGACCAGAAGTTCGCCTCCGGAATGTCCTTGGGCAGCGTCACCTTGTAGGTCTTGCCGCCGTCGAAGTACTGCTTGTCGGCATCGAGCGTGGCGAAGAGATACTGCGAGCCGATGCCCGTCACACGCATGGCCATGGCCGGCGTGATGCCGGTGACGCCGTAGAAGTACCATCGACGCGCGTCCAGTTGCCGGTAGCCCGTCGCGGGGAAGGGCTTGGCACCCTCGCGCGTGATGTCCGGGATCGGCGTCTCGAACTCATAGCCGGACACGAAGAGCGGGTTCATCCAGGCGGAGCCGGGATAGTAGAACCAGCTCGGATCGCGCGGATGCATGAACAGGCTGCGCGAGATCGCGTTGGCCTGCGCCACCGCCTCGGTGAGAATCGTCTTCATGCGCTCGTCGGGGGCGAACGGCTTGCCCTTGACGATGCCGATGGCGGCAATCGGCCCCATCAGCTCGGGGTCGAGCGAGGTGGCCGGCTCCTGCTGCACGATCTCGTTGAGCATCTCGAAGTAGCTGAAGTCGTTCGGCGGAAGGGTGTTCATCGCCTTGCCGCTGGCCTCGTGGAATACGAGCGGCGGCGGCGGACTGATGCGCCCGAGCGGGGCCTTGCCTTCCAGGAACTCGGCGATGGGGGTACCGACACCGCCGGCCTCGTACGGGTAGACCTTGGTGAACTTCCGGATGGTGTCGGCCACCGGCTTGGGATCCTTGTGATCGGCCAGGAACGAGCGTGCGAACCAGAGGGCGACATTCGTCCGGGAGTGGGCGATCGAGAAACCGCCGTTCGGCAGCGGACCGGCGTAGCCCGGCGGCACGATCAGGTACTTTCCGCCCTCGCCGCGATCAGGCCCGGGCAGACCGACATCGATGATCCAGCGGAACCAATGGTCCTGGACGGCGCCGAGGAATCCCGGCGCAACCTCCAGCACCATGGGGCCCTTGGTGAGATCGAGCGCACCGACGGCGTAGATCGTGTCGGCATTGGTGGTCAGCCACAGCGACTTGGCGTCCATCAACTCGGAGAAGATGATGGCCTCGTTGTCCTTGACGCCGACGCTCTGCAAGCCCTTGTGGATCGCGTGCAGGCTTACGCCCTGGAGGGTGTCGGCGAACGCGCGCTGCGCGTTGGCAAAGTCGATGGCGTCATAGGCTTTCTCCAGGGTCGAAGCGCTCGGTGCGCCGTCCTTGAAATCGAGCGTGCCGATGCGGGTCTCGATCCTGTCCGGTGTGGTGACCGAGGGCGGGATGGCTGGCGCCGTCTAGGCGGCGGCCGGGCGGGGCAGGACCAGTGCGGCGCAGACCGCGGTTGCTGCCAGAAGTCCGATTGGCTTCATCCGTCGCCTCCGTTGAGTTCAGCCTGATGGGCGCGTTCCGATGGAAGTTCCCCGACCGAGTACGCCAGCGATCCAGTTCCGCTTGACCAAATCCGCATCAGCCATGGCATCCGTCCTTGAGAGGGCGTTCGCTGCCACGCTGACGCGCTGGCGGACACGATCAGGACCTTCCTGTCGGGACGCATCGTAACCCAGCCATCCGAGCTTGCTCGACCCCGCGGGACATCCACTTGACCGATGAGGACCGCAAGGGCGGTTGCTCCCGTCCTGGCCCATCGGCAGTGTCGGATCATCCGCGGCCCGGGTCTATGGGGGTTCGCCCTGAAACCGATTGGGGCAAACCCTGGTTTGTCCCTTCCGTTGGCATTGCTCGCCGGAACCCGCGACCGGCAGGTTCGGTCCAGTTGATCAATGCGCGGCGCCATGACGATCCCAGTCGACGGCGAAACGGTCCCGCGTCTGAGGTGTGTCACCGAACCGAGACGGGATCCCACGGCGATCCCGATCCCGTTGCGGTGCCCTTGCGGTCGGAGGCTGCCGGTATTCACGGCGCCTGAGCTTTCAGGTCGAATCTGTCCGGATCTCAGGGTTTCACCCGATACCTGACATCAGCAAGTCGCCTATCTTGAAAATGATTGAGCCGGGCACCGAGGCACACTGGTCTCCTTACATGCCGTGATCTGGCGAACGCTCCTGCTCGGGAGACAATTCGGAGGTCACGATGACACGGATCCTGTTCGCAATACCCGCCCTCGCAGCCATGGCCAGCCTCTCGGCCGTGGCACAAGGGCAGCCGCCATCGACGGCCTCAGATCTGGTCGACCGCACCATCGCGCGGCGAGCGGTCGAGGCCGTCAACTGGGGCATCCCGGCGGTCAACTATGACCGCATGGTCCAGGCGATGATCCGCGACGCCAAGGGCGACTTCAACCAGATCGTCTACTGGTCGGGGTTCCTCGATTCAAAGAACCAGACCCTGACACCCAATCCCGACACGACCTACTTCAAGCCGTTCTTCAACACCAAGGATGTCGGGCCCATCGTCCTGGAGATCCCCCCGGTCGACGATGGCTCGATCACGGGCACCATCATGGATTCCTGGCAGGCCGCGCTCGAAGACGTCGGCCCGGCGGGGGTCGACAAGGGCAAGGGCGGCAAGTACCTGATCCTGCCGCCCGACTACAAAGGCGACGTGCCGGCTGGCTACATCGCGCTGCCGTCCATGACGTATCAGGGCTACGCCTTGTTGCGGTCCATCGTGAAGAGCAGCAGCGACGCGGACGTCGCCAAGGCGGTTGCGTACGGCAGGCGGATCAAGCTCTACCCGCTGTCCCAGGCCGACAACCCGCCGGCGACGACGTTCATCGACGCGGCCGGCATCGTGTTCGATTCCACGATCCCCTACGACCTGCGCTTCTTCCAGTCGCTGGACCGCATGGTGCAGGCCGAGCCATGGCTGGAGCGCGACAAGGTGATGATCGACATGTTGAAGTCGATCGGCATCGAGAAGGGCAAGCCGTTCAATCCGGACGACAGGACGAAACTGCTGATCGAAGCCGCCGCCAAGGAGGCGCAAGCCTGGCTCAGCCTGCGCTTCGACACCGTCTTCGTGCCCTATTTCGAAGGCGCCCGATGGGCGCTTCCCGCCGCCCCCGGCCTGGTCGAGGCTTCGTCGACTTTCTACGAGACGCCCGACAGCTACCCCACCGATGCGCGCGGATTGACGGACTATTGGGCGTTCTCGACCGTCAAGCATCTCGGGGCAGGCCAGTTCTACCTGATGGGCAGCAAGGACCGGCAGGGGCAACCGCTCGAGGGCGGCAGCCATTACCGCCTCGCCGTCCCGGCGAATGTGCCGGCGTCCCAATACTGGTCGGCGGTGGTCTACAACCGTGAGACCCATACGCTGATCCGCGGCGCCTCTCGCCTGAGCCGCTCCTCGCAGGATCCTGCCTTGCAGAAGAATGCGGACGGGACCACCGATCTCTATTTCGGCCCCAGGCCTCCGGCAGGCAAGGACTCGAACTGGGTGGAGACCGATCCGGCCGGACGGTTCGAGGTGCTCGTCCGTTTCTACGGCCCCGGGAAGCCGCTGTTCGAGAAGACCTGGACGCTGCCGGACATCGAGAAGGTCGCGGCGCAATGATCGGAGACCATGTCATGCACAAATTGACCATCGCGACGATCGGGGCAACCTTCCTGCTGGCGATTCCAGTCATGTCGCAAGCCGTCCACGCCCAGACTTCGCCAAGCACCACGCTGTCCGCTGAACAGGCTCGCGAGGAGAATGCCTACGCGCTCGGCCTGCAAGCCTTCCTGTGGGGCTATCCGCTCCGCTACTACAGCCTCTCGACTCCGAAGGGCATCGTGGCCGGGGGCACCTACATCAACGACTTCCGTCGGTTCCCGGAACTCAAGACGGCCAAGGACAGGTTCGTCGTCACGCCCAACAACGTCACGGTCGATGCCTATGGGACGCTGGATCTCACGGCCGAACCGGTCGTGGTGTTCGTGCCCGCCCTGACGGAGCCGCGCTGGTATCTGGTCCAGATCGGCGACTCATTCGACGAGGTCGCCCGCAACATCGGCGGCATCAAGGGACCGCAGCCGGGCGTCTATGTCATCACCGGCCCGGACTTTGCCGGGGCCGTGCCCGGTGACATGACCGAGGTGAGACTGCGCACCAAGATCGGCGTGGCCGCAGTGCGTATCCTGGCTAAGGGCGCGGCCGATCTGCCCAAGGCCGTCGAGGCCCAGGAGGGTTTTCACCTGATGCCGCTGTCCGCTTACCTGAGGGATGGGCTGGCCCACAAGCCACCGGCCGAGCGGCCCCTGATGGCGACCAACGACAGCAAGGCCCCGCAGGACCTCCGCTTCTTCGACGAACTCGGGTATGCGATGAGCCAGAGGCTGCCGGCCTCGGCCGACTCCGATGACACCCTCGTCGCCTCATTCCGCCAGATCGGACTGAGCGTCGGCAAAGGGTTCGAGTGGCATACGCTGGATGAGCCGACCCGGCGCGGCCTGGCCCGCGCCGCGAAGGCAGGCGAGCAGATCGTCGACAGGAAGTGGGAGGCGGCGGGCGAGACCGCCAACGGCTGGAAGTACACCTTTTCCGGCGGACGCGCAGGCTATGATCCCGGCCTGCGTGCGGCGCTCATCAAGTACGAGCTTGGCGCCCAGCTCTCCGACCAGGTGCTCTACCCCAACACGGCCGTCGACGACAAAGGCGAGGGCCTGACGGGAGAACGGAAGTACGTCCTGCGCTTCGATGCCGGCAAGCTGCCGCCCGTCTCCGTGTTCTGGAACATGGCGATGTACGGCTCCGACATGCTGTTCGTGGAGAACGAGTTCGACCGCTACAGCATCGGCAGCACGACGGACGGGCTGAAGCCTGACGCTCATGGGTCGCTGACGATCCTCATCCAGAAGGACCGTCCCGCCGACACATCGAACTGGCTGCCTGCGCCGTCCGGCCCGTTCAATCTCACCATGCGCCTCTACGGGCCGGAGACGCCGGTGCTCGACGGATCGTATCGGCTGCCAGCAGTAAGGCGCATGCAGTAGTTCGCTGTGGACCGATCCGTGCGCCAGGAAAGTTCCATCGGACGTCCCGTCCGAGGTTGGGGTGAACTGAGCCTGATCCCCGGAGCCGCCGTCGCGGCGTCCCGCCACCGCTGACGCGCACAGCCTGCAAGGGCGTAGAGCGACGAAGGAGCGTCCCTTGCAGGCGACGGGCACTGGCACATTCATCCGGATTGATGAGGCCGTCCGCGCTGCGAGCCTCATCCCTGACGAAACGGATGGCGCGACAGCTGCGAAGGAGTTCTGTGACTTCTGGGAAGCCGCGAATAATGACCGGCGTCCGAACCCGGGTTGGTTTGCTAGATATGGCTCCGAACGGCATGACTACACAGTCGTCAGCAAGGCCGAGCAATTCCTGCGGATGATCCAGACCGTCATTCTCGCGGATGCAGCCAACCAGGCAACTTATGCACCCGAAAAGCCTGAGCACTATGAGTATCCGAGCGTCGCCCAGGCCATGTCTGATGCCGTTCAGGCATCGAAACTGATCCCTGCCGGGATGGATGTGACCGAAGCCGCCAGCGAGTTCTCCTCCTATTTCATCCTCGGAATGCGAGAGAAGCGGACGGCCCCAAAGTGGTGCCGTACAGATCAGAATACCGCAGCCTAAGGAGTATTTGAGAGCAGTGGGTGGGCTTAGCATCCAAGTCGGAATGACTGAAGCCGACGCTCACCCGCAGTACCTACAAACCGGCGAATGAACATACACACTGAACAGGTCGACCGCATATAAAGTTCAAATCCTCTCGCTCCGACCATTCGTTTCCATGAGTTGCTGAAGCTGAATTAGCCGGCCGCAGGGCTGGCTTTTTGCCGTGTGGGGCCGGGCGAGGCCTCAGAATACGCTCTCCTTTCAGTCCAGCTGAAACAAAGCAGCACTCATAGCGTTCGGCCCCTGACGGCGGCCCAGAGTCGAGCGCTTCTCCAGCGTGTCGCGGCCGAGCCGGGACTTTCAGCAGGAGAACAAGATGGATCGTCGTGCCCTACTCGGCGGCCTCGCCGCGCTTGTCGTTGCCCCAGCCCTGGCCCAGACGAGCGGCTCCTCCCCTGCCATGCCGTCAGGCTCATCCGGAACCATGCCGATGAACCAGACAGGTGGGCAGATGAGTCAAGCCGATATGCAGCACATGCAGCAGACGTTGCAGCTTGGCATGGTGGCCCTGGAATCGAGCCGCGTCGCCATGAACAAGGTACGCAGCGAAGATCTGAAGCGCTTTGCGAATTTCGAGGTCCAGGAGCAGACCACGCTCTCGGAGGTGCTGCACTCGATGATGGAGCCTGCCGCTACGGCGGCAACGGGATCGACTGGCAGCCAGTCTAATCCCTCCAGCATGAACGTGCCGCCCATGCAGATGGACGCGTCAGCCCACGACATGATGCAGAAGATGCAGAACCAGCAAGCCGGAGCTGAATTCGACAAGATGTACCTGCAGGCCCAGCTGCAAGGCCACCGCGACCTGCTCCAAGTGCAGGAGCGTTATCTGCAGTCGAACCCTCAGAACCGCGAGCACACGAATGTCGCCAAGATGGCCCGCGGGCATATCCGTGAGCATATCGCCATGCTCGAAGAGATGCAGAAGACCTTGCGATAAGGTGCGGTCGGCTTAACGACCTCAGATACGAAAAAGCCCGCCCCAGTCGAGGCTGGAGCGGGTGAGTCTCAGGAGCAATCCTTGGAGGGATCCTTCCCCAACCCAGTCCAAGCCGGAATGTTTCATGAGCCGAGGTGCGGCGTTCCAACCCATGGTAGATGCTCTCATCGACATGCGGCGAATCGTTGATGCGGCAACCAGGACCTGCATTTCGCTGACGCGGACCTCCCGTTCCGGATGCCGCGCCCGAAGCCTTCTGCTTGCACTCTCACGCCTGAACTCTTGCCAGAACCGGTCGTTCTTATTCGGCTAGGTGACGCTTGGAGAAGGACATCACCGTGACGAAAAGCAACGTGGAATATCGAGCAACCGCACGGCAGGACAGTCCGAGCGCCCCTCCAGCTCAGCCTCCCGGCTTCACCTCCGTTCTCGAGCGCAACATAGACGCCTTGCGGCGCAAGCGGCAGGACGAGGAGAAGAAGGCCAGTCTGCAGGATCGCATCGCGGAGGTCATTACCCGCTTTTCCGGCAGCATGGCCTTCGTTTACGTCCACCTGGGGCTGGTGGCAGGCTGGGTCGCGGCCAATCTCGGCCTCGTCCCCGGCGTGCCGGCCTTCGACCCGACCTTCGTCATCCTCGCGACCTTCGCCTCCGTCGAGGCGATCTTCCTCTCGACCTTCGTGCTGATCAGCCAGAATCGTGCTTCTGCAGAGGCTGATCGGCGCTCGGAACTGGATCTTCAGACCAATCTGCTCTCGGAGCATGAGATCACGCGCCTGCTGACGCTGACTCGTGCGATTGCCGAGCACCTCGGCATCCGAGAGGCGAACGATCCCACCTTGGAAGAATTGGAGCGGCACGTCGCGCCGGAGAAAGTGCTCGACAGACTGACCGAAGACGAAGACAGCCATTAGCCCTGAAGAGCCGGGCTCGATGAAGGCTGTTCATCCTGTGGGAGATGGTGGGCGGTGAGGGACTCGAACCCCCGACCTGCGGTGTGTAAAACCGAAGCTCTACCAACTGAGCTAACCGCCCGATGGGCCTGACATAAAAAGAGAAGGCCAACAACGCAAGCGTCGTCGGCCCTCTTAAAGCATCGGACCTGAAAGTGGAATGCACTTTCGGGATCAATCCGATGTTAACTCTCTTTAATGACGCATCGTACGGTGCAGAAGACCGGATCCGCTTTTCCGCGCGATACGCAGGCGAACACCGCTCAAATGCGATTACTTCGCGTTGACGGCATCCTTCAGGCCCGCGCCAGCACGGAACTTGGGGGTCTTGGAAGCGGGAACCTTGACCTTCTCGCCAGTGCGCGGGTTGCGCGCCTCACCGGCAGCGCGGTTTGTCACCACAAACGTGCCGAAACCGACGATCTTCACCTCGTCGCCCTTCTTCAGAGCGCCGGTGATCGCCTCGATGGCGGCGTCGATCGCGTCGCCAGCCTGGCCACGCGAAAGGCCCACCTTGTCGGCGATTGCCGCAACGAGCTCGCCTTTATTCATCGTCATATCCTCCAGTGATCACGGCGGTCGCAAAGGAAATGGTCCACCGTTTCAGGGACAACTCGTTTGGCGCAAAGCTTGTCCGTAAGCAAGCCCCGAAGTGGCTGAAATCAGCCGATTATTTGCAGTTTTCATCAAAAAAGAAGCCCCTGGACCGGGGTCCAGGGGCTTCTACCGTAACGTCATGCGTTTGGATTTAGTGGGCGATCACCCCGGCCGAGTCGTCCTCGACGCCCGGCTTGTGACCCTTGAGCTCCGAAGCCTCATCCCATTCGATGCGCTCCGGTATGCGCACAAGCGCATGCTGAAGAACCTGATCCATCATGGAGACCGGCACGATTTCCAGACCGTTCTTCACGCTGGCCGGGATGTCCGCCAGATCCTTGGCGTTCTCCTCCGGGATCAGCACCTTCTTCATGCCGCCGCGGAGAGCCGCCAGGAGCTTCTCCTTCAGGCCGCCGATCGGAAGCACCCTGCCCCGCAACGTCACCTCGCCCGTCATGGCGATATCGCGGCGAACCGGGATGCCGGTGATGACGGAGACGATAGCGGTCGCCATGGCGATGCCGGCCGATGGGCCGTCCTTGGGCGTCGCGCCTTCCGGCACGTGCACGTGGATGTCCCGACGGTCGAACAGGGGCGGCTCGACGCCGAAATCGAGAGCGCGGGAGCGGACGTAGGACGCCGCAGCCGAGATCGATTCCTTCATGACGTCACGCAGGTTGCCCGTGACGGTCATCTTGCCCTTGCCCGGCATCATGATGCCTTCGATGGTCAAAAGCTCGCCGCCGACCTCCGTCCAGGCCAGGCCCGTGACGGCGCCGACCATATCCTCAGTCTCGGCCTCGCCGTAGCGATAGCGCGGCGGTCCCAGGAACTCGGGCAGGTTGTCGGTCGTAACCTCGACGGCCTTGACCTTGGAGATCAGGATCTCCTTCACGGCCTTGCGGATGAGGTTGGCGAGCTCGCGCTCCAGGTTACGCACACCCGCCTCGCGGGTGTAGCGGCGGATCAGCATGAGCAGAGCCTCATCGCCGATCTTCCACTCCTTCTGCGCCAGACCGTGCTTCTGCATGGCCGAGGGGATCAGGTGGGTGCGGGCGATCTCGGCCTTTTCCTCCTCGGTGTAACCCGCGATGCGGATCACTTCCATACGGTCGAGGAGCGGGGCCGGGATGTTGAGCGTGTTGGCCGTCGTCACGAACATCACGTTGGAGAGGTCGTAATCGACTTCCAGGTAATGGTCGTTGAAGGTCGAGTTCTGCTCAGGGTCGAGAACCTCGAGCAGGGCCGCCGACGGGTCGCCGCGGAAGTCCATGCCCATCTTGTCGATTTCATCGAGCAGGATGAGAGGGTTGGACGTCTTGGCCTTGCGCATCGACTGGATGATCTTGCCGGGCATCGAGCCGATATAGGTCCGACGGTGACCGCGGATCTCCGACTCGTCACGGACGCCGCCGAGCGACATGCGCACGAATTCGCGGCCCGTGGCCTTGGCGATCGACTTGCCGAGCGAGGTCTTACCCACGCCGGGAGGACCGACGAGGCAGAGGATCGGGCCCGTGAGCTTGTTGGCGCGCTGCTGCACGGCCAAATACTCGACGATGCGCTCCTTGACCTTGTCGAGACCGTAGTGATCCGAATCGAGCAGATCCTGGGCGGCCTTGAGGTCCTTCTTCATCTTCGAGCGGCGGTTCCACGGAATGCCGAGCAGCCAGTCGAGATAGTTGCGCACGACGGTGGCTTCCGCCGACATGGGCGACATCTGGCGGAGCTTCTTCAGCTCACCCAGCGCCTTTTCACGGGCTTCCTTCGTGAACTTGGTCTTCTCGATCTTCTCTTCGAGCTCGGCCAGCTCGTCACGACCTTCGTCGTCGCCGAGCTCCTTCTGGATCGCCTTCATCTGCTCGTTGAGGTAGTACTCGCGCTGCGTCTTCTCCATCTGGCGCTTGACGCGGGTACGGATCCGCTTCTCGACCTGGAGAACGGAGATCTCGCTCTCCATCAGGCCGAGCACCTTTTCGAGGCGCTGGGCGACGGTAGCGGTTTCGAGAATCGCCTGCTTGTCGGCGATCTTGATGGCGAGATGCGAAGCGATCGTGTCGGCGAGCTTTGCGGGCTCGTCGATCTGGGTCACGGCGGTCACGACCTCCGGCGACACCTTCTTGTTGAGCTTCACGTAGTTTTCGAACTCGGACACGACGGAGCGGGCAAGAGCCTCGGCCTCCACCTGATCACCGAGTGCATCCGGAAGCGCTTCGGCTTCGGCCTCGTAATATTCATCCGTGCGGGTATAGGCATTCACCTGGGCGCGGCTCGCGCCTTCGACCAGCACCTTCACGGTGCCGTCGGGCAGCTTCAGCAGTTGCAGGACGTTGGCCAGGGTGCCGACTTTGTAGATCGCATCCGTTGACGGATCGTCATCTGTCGCATCGATCTGGGTGGCCAGAAGAATGTGACGGTCCCCCTTAACCACTTCCTCAAGCGCGCGGATCGACTTTTCACGGCCGACGAAGAGCGGCACGATCATATGTGGAAAGACAACAATGTCGCGCAGAGGCAGAACCGCATAGGTTCCGGTCGAGCCTGGAACGACAGGCTGACGTGGCTTCGATTGTGTCATGAGACGGTATCCTTTTGACTGCGTCCGGCGATCCCCTCGGATGAGCTGGATGTCAGACGAATAACCGGAATGCTCAGGCTCTTGTTATGGGCTGCATCCGGTACCCCGGGCTCTCCCTCGCAACATGAGCGAACAGCACCGGCGCAAGAGATAATGTGGCGTTGTGGGCTTACTGTTTCAAGAAGATTGCCCACAACACATCGGTTCATGAAGGGAGCCCCCTGGCTGCCCCTTAGGCGCTGGCGCTTGCCGCCTGATCGTTGCGCTCGCCATGGATGAAGAGCGGCTTGGCCTTGCCCTCGACCACCTCGGGACCGATCACCACCTGCTCGACGGAATCGAGACCCGGCAGGTCGTACATGGTCTCCAGCAGGATGCCTTCCATGATCGAACGTAGACCGCGGGCACCCGTCTTCCGCTCGATCGCCTTGCGGGCGATCATGGAGAGGGCCTCGTCCTGGAAGGTCAGGTTTACGTTCTCCATCTCGAAGAGACGCTGATACTGCTTCACCAGGGCATTCTTGGGCTCCTGCAGGATCTTCTTGAGGGCGTCCTCGTCGAGATCCTCGAGCGTCGCCAGAACCGGCAGACGGCCGACGAACTCGGGGATGAGGCCGAACTTCAGCAGATCCTCAGGCTCGACGGCGCGGAAGATCTCGCCCGTGCGGCGGTCGTCGGGGGACTGGACCGTCGCACCGAAGCCGATGGACGTACCCTTGCCGCGGCCGGAAATGATCCGCTCAAGCCCGGCGAAGGCGCCACCGCAGATGAACAGGATGTTCGTGGTGTCGACCTGCAGGAATTCCTGCTGCGGGTGCTTGCGGCCGCCCTGGGGAGGCACGGAGGCAACGGTGCCTTCCATGATCTTCAGGAGAGCCTGCTGCACGCCCTCGCCCGACACGTCGCGGGTGATGGACGGGTTGTCGGACTTGCGGGAGATCTTGTCGATCTCGTCGATATAGACGATGCCGCGCTGTGCCCGCTCGACATTGTAGTCGGAGGCCTGGAGCAGCTTGAGGATAATGTTCTCCACATCCTCGCCGACATAGCCCGCCTCGGTCAGGGTCGTCGCATCCGCCATGGTGAAGGGCACGTCCAGGATCCGGGCCAGGGTCTGCGCGAGCAGGGTCTTGCCCGAGCCGGTGGGCCCGATCAGCAGGATGTTCGACTTGGCCAGTTCGACGTCGTTGTGCTTCGTCGCATGGGCGAGGCGCTTGTAATGGTTGTGGACCGCCACCGAGAGCACCTTCTTGGCGTGCTCCTGGCCGATCACGTAGTCATCCAGAACGCGGCTGATTTCCTTCGGGGTCGGAACCCCGTCGCGGGACTTCACGAGAGACGATTTCGACTCCTCGCGGATGATGTCCATGCACAGCTCGACGCATTCATCGCAGATGAAAACCGTCGGGCCAGCGATCAGCTTGCGAACCTCATGCTGGCTCTTGCCGCAGAAGGAGCAGTACAGCGTACTCTTGGAGTCGTTGCCGCCAGCCTTGGTCATTATCACATCTCCAATCCGTGCCGGGACAGCTCCTGCCGACCCAACACTCTTAAGTTATAGGCGACGGACCTAATAAAATGTTCCGTCGCTAAGAGTTGAACGCCCAAATCGCCCTGTCTCCCGAATCCACATGCAATCACGCGGAGGCCGCGCGATCAATAGAAACGGGGTTACCCGGCAAAAAGACGCACCCGGTGGAATATTGTCCCCAGGTTTTAAGGGTTACGCCGGGGTGGCGGCCGGCTCGGGACGCTTCTCGATCACCTGGTCGATGAGGCCGAACTCCCTGGCCGCCTCGGCGGTCATGAAGTTGTCGCGCTCCAGCGCCCGATCGATCTCTTCGTAGTTACGGCCCGTATGGCCGACATAGATCTCGTTCAGACGGCGCTTGAGGGCCTCGCTCTCGCGGGCATGAATCATGATGTCCGTGACCTGGCCCTGATAGCCGCCGGAGGGCTGGTGGACCATGATGCGGGCGTTCGGGAGGGCAAAGCGCATTCCCTTCTCGCCGGCGGTCAGCAGAAGGGAGCCCATGGAGGCGGCCTGGCCAACGCAGAGGGTCGAGACCGGGCAGCGGATGAACTGCATCGTGTCGTAGATCGACAGGCCCGAGGTCACGACGCCGCCGGGCGAGTTGATATAGAAGGAGATTTCCTTCTTGGGGTTCTCGGCCTCGAGGAACAGAAGCTGTGCCACGATCAGCGAGGCCGAATAATCTTCGACAGGACCCGTGAGGAAGATAATCCGTTCGCGCAGGAGGCGCGAATAGATGTCGAATGCGCGCTCGCCGCGGTTCGACTGCTCAACCACCATCGGGACGAGCGTATTGTTAAAGAGCGCTACCGGATCTCTCATTGTCTCACTGCTCCAATTCGGCCGCGCGGGTGCGCGGCCGTGCAATTCATGCAAGCAGCGAGACGCTTAAAGGAGCGTTACTCGCCCTTGCCGGCTTTCTCTCCGTCCTCGTCCTCATCGCTGAAGAGCGCATCCTTGGAGACGGTCTCCTCATCCACCTTCACCTGGGACAGGATCTGGTCGACGACCTTCTCCTCGAACAGAGGAGCCCGGATTTCAGCGAGGGCCTGTGGGTTCTTCTGGTAGAACTCCCAAACCTGCCGCTCCTGGCCGGGGTACTGACGGACCCGTTCGATGAGGGCCTGAGTCACCTCATCGTCGGAGATCTTGATATCGGTCTTCTCGCCGATCTGTGCAAGGACCAAGCCGAGGCGAACACGACGCTCGGCGATCTTCCGGTACTCGGCCTTGGCCTCGTCTTCCGTGGTGCTCTCGTCCTCGAAGGTGCGGTTGTTCGACTTCATGTCGCCGACGACCTGCGACCACACGGCAGCGAACTCCTGCTCGACCAGGGTCGGAGGCAGCTCGAAGCTGTACTTGGCGTCGAGGAATCAAGGAGATCCTTCTTCACCTTGCGGCGGGACTGGGCGTCGAAATCGCGCTTGATGGCATCGCGAATCGCGTCCTTGAGCTTGTCCAGAGAGTCCATGCCGAAGCCCTTGGCCATCTCGTCGTCGATCTTCAGCTCGCCCGGAGCCTCGATTTCCTTCACGGTCACGTCGAACTCGGCATCCTTGCCGGCCAGATGGGCCGCCATGTAGTTCACCGGGAAGGTGACCTTCACGAGCTTGGTGTCGCCGGCCTTGAGGCCGAGGAGTTGGTCCTCGAAACCGGGGATGAAGGTGTTGGAGCCGAGCTCGACCCGGATGTCCTCGCCATTGCCGCCCTCGAACTCGGTGCCGTCGATACGGCCCACGAAATCCACGACCACCCGGTCGCCATCGACCGCAGCGCCTTCCTTCGGCTCGAAGGAGCGGTTCTGCTTGGCCATCCGCTCGAGCGATTCGGTGATCTCGGCATCGGTGACATCGGCCACCGGCTTCTTGACCGTCACGTCGGAGAGATCGGCAAGCTCGAAGACCGGCAGGACCTCGAGAGCGACGGTGAACGCCAGGTCGCCCTTGGCCTCCATGGCCTTCTCGACCTCTTCCTGGCTCTCGGGGAACTGGATCTGCGGCTCGTGGGCGAGCTTCAGATTGTTGTCCTCGACGATCTTGCGGTTGGCCTCGTTGACGGCATTCTGCAGCACGTCCGCCATGACGGAGCGACCATAGACCTTACGCAGATGTCCCACCGGCACCTTGCCGGGGCGGAATCCGTTGATCCGCACGCGATCCTTGAGGGTCGACAATTCGCTGTTCAGGCGCTCTTCCAACTCGGTGGCCGGGAGCACGACCTTGAACTCTCGCTTCAAGCCTTGGGACAGTGTTTCCGTCACCTGCATGGTTTTATTCGCCTTCATCCACTCGAAAAATTTCTGTCAGGCTCCGGCCGATGCGGCGTCATGCCGTCAACCAGGCCACTCGGAGCCTCCGGATAACCAACCCTGGCGGGATTGGTGCGGGCGGAGGGACTCGAACCCCCACAACTTTCGTCGCTGGAACCTAAATCCAGTGCGTCTACCAATTCCGCCACGCCCGCGCGGGAGCGGCGCGCGGGCGCACCCCTCTTCCGGGACGCGGCTCTATAGCATGGTTGACGAAGCGTGCATCAAAAAAGTTCGTGTGCGGCCAAATGGCAACCAATCTTGGCCGTTCACGTTCAACGCTGTACCGATGCCAGCATCTGCAAGCCTTGAGACGAGCCTGCCCTCATGATCACCCGCCGCGCCGTCACCGCCGGTCTCGCCACGACCCTGGTCGCCCTCTCCCGCGAGTCACGGGCCCAGATCCCGGACGGCCCCGAACAGGTCCTGACGGCAAAGCTTACGCCGAAGAAGCTCCGCCCGGATGCGGTCGCTGAGGCAGACATTTGGACTTTCAATGGGAGCCTGAGCTCCGCTCTGCGCATCAAGCACGGATCGGAACTCCGCCTGAAGCTGCAGAACGAGACCGCCCTGCCCCTGTCACTTCATTTCCAGGGCGTGCGAGGTCCGAATGCCATGGATGGGGTCGGTGGCCTGACCCAGGAGCCGGCTGCCCCCGGAAAAAGCCATGAGTACCGCTTCACTCCGCCCGATGCCGGCACCTTCCTGATCCGCCCCTGTGTTCTTGGCGGCAGCGCCGAGCCCGCGGAACGCGGCCTTTCGGGCTTCCTGATCGTGGAGGAGCCACATTCGCCGCAGGTCGATCAGGACCTCGCCCTGCTCGTCGACGACTGGCGCCTGAACGATGACGGGTCTCTCGCTCCCTTCGAGAAGCCAACGGAAGCCGCCCCCGCCGGGCGGCTTGGAAGCTGGCTCAGCGTCAACGGCAACGGGGCGCCGCAGCGGATCGAGGCGCTCCCTGGCGGGCGCCTGCGCCTGCGCCTCGCCAATGCCTGCAACGCCCGGACCATGCGCCTGCGCTTCGATGGCCTGAAAGCCTACGTCATCGCCATCGACGGCCAGCCGACAAGCACGTTCGAGCCACTCAAAGCCTCCCTGCCTTTCGCGCCCGGCACCCGCTACGACCTGCTGGTCGACCTCGCCCCCGAGGCGGGAACGGCCGGTGCCGTCATGGCCCTGATCGGAGACGGGATGCCGCTCGTCGAGATCATGACCGCTGGGGACAAGGGACCTGAACTGCCCGCCATCACCCCGCTGCCGCCCAATCCGAAGCTGCCCGAGGCCATCAAGCTTCAGAGCGCCACCCGCAAGGACGTGACAATCAAGGGAGATCCAAAGGCTCCCAATGGTTCCTGGACGATCAACGGCGCGGCGGGAAGCCCCTCGGGTCCACCCCTGGTCAAGGTGAAGCGGGGCGCCCCGGTGGTGCTGGCGCTCACGAACCAGACGGCCTTCGTCCAGCCCATGCACCTGCACGGCCATTCCTTCCGGTTGCTGCATCCCCTCGATGACGGTTGGGAGCCGTACTTCCTCGATACCGTGCAGGTGCCGGAGAACAAGACGATTCGGATCGCCTTCGTGGCCGACAATCCCGGCAAGTGGCTGATCGCCTCGACCGTCCTGGAACGGTTCGACGCGGGTCTGTGGACCTGGATCGAGGTTACTTGAGCAAGCTGCGCAGTACTCCTGGCACCAGTTCCGCCAAGTCCTCGGCGATCAGCCCCGGACCGAAGCTCGCTCCGGCCTCGGCGTGGATCCAGGTCCCGGCACAAGCCGCCTCGAAGGCAGATACATTCTGCGCCATCAATCCTGCAATGAGGCCGCAGAGCGTATCCCCCGAGCCGGCGGTCGCAAGGTACGGCGTGCCGTTCTCGTTGATGGCCGCCCTGCCATCGGGAGCGGCGATCACGGTGTCCGCCCCCTTCAGCAGCACCACGGCTCCGGTATAGGCGGCGGCACGGCGGGCCTTTTCGATTTTTGATTCCGGATCAAGCATGTCCGGGTGGCCTTTGAACAAGCGGTTGAACTCGCCATCATGGGGCGTGAGCACCGTCGGGGCGTGACGGAACGCCCCGTGGAACTCCGACGCCAAGCCTTCGAAGGAGGTCAGCGCATCGGCATCCAGGACGAGGCTCCGCCTCGCCTGGACGGCGACGGCGACCATGGCGCGTGTGCCCGCATGGACGCCTAGAGCCGGCCCGAGGACGAGGGCGTTGAGGCGCGCATCCTGAAGAATGGTGTGTAGCCCCTCGGGGCCGTCGCAGCCCTTAAGCATGATGGCGGTCAGGTGGGCGGCATTGACCCCGATCGCCTCCGGTGGCGAAGCCACCGTGACGAGGCCGGAGCCGATCCTGAGGGCCGCCCGAGCCGCCAGCCGCGCCGCGCCCGTCCGGGTCGCGCCGCCCGACGCGACGAGAGTGTGGCCGCGCTCATACTTATGGGAGGAGAGCCCCGGCTTCGGCAGCGCATGCAGCCAGAGAGCGAGGTTGTTGGCAAAGAGGCTCCCGCCCTTGGCTGCGAGAATCTCCCGTCCGATCCCGATATCCGCCACCTCGACGGGCCCGCTGAAGGCCCGTCCCGGCATCAGGAGGTGGCAAGGCTTGCGGGCGGCAAAGGTGACCGTGCAGGCAGCTTTCACCGCAATGCCCCGCGCCTCGCCGGTGTCGCCGTCGATGCCGGAGGGAAGGTCCACGGCCAGAATCGGGCGTTCCGAACCGTTCATGCGATCGACGGCATGCCGCGCCGCGCCATCGAGATTGCGGGACAAACCGGTGCCGAAGAGCGCATCGATGATGAGGTCTGCTTCCTGGAAAGGAGCATCCTCGGCTGGGCCGACCTCTCCCTTCCAGTCCCGCGCCGCTTCCGCTGCATCTCCCGTCAGGCGGTTCAAAGTCCCCAGGAAGCCGAGGCTCACCCGGTAGCCCCGTTCAACCAGAATGGCGGCTGCGACGAAGCCGTCGCCCCCGTTTTGCCCAGGCCCGGCGACAATGACGATCCGGGCTCCTCTGGAGACTAATTTTTCGGCAGAATCGGCGACGGCGCGCCCCGCCCGTCTCATGAGTTCGATGCCGGGAGTGCCCCTCCTGATGGCCTCCAGGTCGGCTTGCCTCATCTCGGATGGGGTCAGAACGAGTTCAGGGGCTGTCATGGGAGCAAAATGGGCCCGTTTTCGAGGATTTGGCGACGATTTTCGCAACTGCACAAACTTTGATCATAATATGCCTCTCAAGTCGGCAAAATGGGCTGCTTTGAATCGACGAACGCATGGAAGGCCCTTCTGGCTGGTGCTAAAAGCGGCAAAACCTCGAACGAAACGGTTGACCGGGATGAAGAAGATCGAAGCCATCATCAAGCCCTTCAAGCTCGATGAAGTCAAAGAAGCTCTCCAGGAAGTTGGCCTCCAGGGCATTACCGTGATCGAGGCGAAAGGTTTCGGCCGACAGAAAGGCCATACTGAGCTCTATCGCGGTGCGGAATACGTCGTGGACTTCCTGCCGAAGGTGAAGCTCGAAATCGTCCTGAATGACGAGATGGCCGAGAGCGCCATCGAGGCCATTCGCAAAGCCGCTCAGACCGGGCGCATCGGCGACGGCAAGATTTTCGTTTCGACGGTCGAAGAGGCCGTTCGCATCCGCACGGGCGAGACTGGATCCGACGCGATCTAAGCTCGCTTTCCCAAGCCGAGGCCTTTCGGGCCAAGGACAATCTCTAAGGGCAGAAGAGGACCAGACGATCATGCAGACCGCCAAGGATGTGCTCAAGGCGATCAAAGATAACGACGTCCAATACGTCGACTTCCGTTTCACCGACCCGCGCGGCAAGTGGCAGCATGTGACCTTCGACGTCTCGATGGTCGACGAGGACATGTTCGCCGACGG
This sequence comes from Microvirga sp. RSM25, assembly GCF_044784385.1. Classification (NCBI taxonomy): domain Bacteria; kingdom Pseudomonadati; phylum Pseudomonadota; class Alphaproteobacteria; order Hyphomicrobiales; family Methylobacteriaceae; genus Microvirga; species Microvirga sp. RSM25. The sequence continues at coordinate 2,275,374 of NZ_CP173039.1, forward strand.
CATCATGTTCGACGGCTCGTCCATCGCCGGCTGGAAGGCGATCAACGAATCCGACATGACCCTCATGCCCGATCCGACGACGGCCCAGATGGACCCGTTCTTCTCGGCGTCCACCATGACGATCAACTGCGACATTCTCGAGCCGGCGACCGGCGAGCCCTATAACCGCGACCCGCGCGGCATCGCCAAGAAAGCCGAGGCCTATCTGCAGTCCACGGGAATCGCCGACACGGTCTATGTCGGCCCCGAGGCCGAGTTCTTCGTGTTCGACGACGTGAAGTTCATGGCCGACCCCTACAACACCGGCTTCAAGCTCGATTCCTCCGAGCTGCCCACCAACGGCGACACGTCTTACGAGGGCGGCAACCTCGGTCACCGCATCCCGACCAAGGGCGGCTACTTCCCGGTTCCGCCGCTGGATTCGGCTCAGGACATGCGCGGCGAGATGCTGGCTGCCATGAAGGCCATGGGCGTGACGGTCGAGAAGCACCACCACGAGGTGGCTTCCGCCCAGCATGAGCTCGGCACGAAGTTCAACACCCTCGTGCGCACTGCCGACGAGATGCAGATCTACAAGTACTGCATCCACAATGTCGCCCAGTCCTACGGCAAGACCGCTACGTTCATGCCGAAGCCGGTCTATGGCGATAACGGCTCGGGCATGCACGTGCACCAGTCGCTGTGGAAGGGCGGCAAGCCGCTCTTCGCCGGCAACAAGTATGCCGACCTGTCCCAGGAATGCCTGTGGTACATCGGCGGCATCATCAAGCACGCCAAGGCCCTGAACGCCTTCACCAACCCGTCGACGAACTCCTACAAGCGTCTCGTCCCAGGCTACGAGGCTCCGGTGCTGCTGGCCTACTCGGCCCGTAACCGCTCGGCCTCCTGCCGTATTCCGTGGACGACCTCGCCGAAGGCCAAGCGCGTCGAGGTTCGCTTCCCCGATCCGACCGCCAACCCGTACCTCGCCTTCGCGGCGATGCTGATGGCCGGTCTCGACGGCATCATCAACAAGATCGATCCCGGCCAGGCGATGGACAAGGATCTCTACGATCTTCCTCCGCGCGAGCTGAAGAAGATCCCGACCGTCTGCGGCTCGCTCCGCGAAGCTCTCGCCAGCCTCGACAAGGACCGCGCGTTCCTCAAGGCCGGCGGCGTCTTCAACGACGACTTCATCGACAGCTACATCGAGCTGAAGATGGCGGAGGTCGCTCGCTTCGAGATGACGCCGCACCCGGTCGAGTTCCAGATGTACTACTCCGTCTAACGGGAACAGACTTTCCTCCCGGTCGCTTCAACGGCGGCCTTCCTTCGCCGGAGCTCATCGAGCTCCGGCTTTTTTGTTGTCTGCGTCGGAGCAGGTCACAAGGCTTCGCTTTCCACGCAAAGTCAGGCCGGGAGAGTTCGCGACGCGCATTCCGATGAGGGAGCCTCGATGTATTTAGGACTGATCATCCCGACCACGGGGCTCCTGCCCTTGGCTTCCTGATCGGAAATGATTGGTGTTCTGGGCCGTGGGAGTTCGGCTCATGCTCGCCGGGCCGTTGCCAGATCTTCAATCCAGCCCTCACGGCCGAAGCGATCTTCAAACTTACCGATCCGGATGCGCGCAAGATCGTCATGGAGCTGCGCTTCGGCAATATCTCGATTGCGCTGCTGGCACTTCTCTCAACTTACTGGACCGATTCGATAATGCCTGCCGCGATTGTCGGCGCGGTTTTCTACGGTCTCACAGGCCTGCAGCACCGGCGCAACAGGGAGCGGACAGGCCTGGTGGAGAACATCGCCACGGCGTCCGACCTCTTTATCGCGTCCATCGCAATCTTTTATCTGGTCGCCATGTTGAGATGCCTCGGCTCAACAGCGAGCCTTCCGGCAATGGGTTCAGATTACGCGAACCCTTTCACCTTGAGCGAAATTCACCCGGCTTGAAAGCGCTTGAGTTCCCACGAGCCGGAGAGGGTTTCTTGCGCTTCGAAAATTCCCGCAGAGCCGATACTGTCTATTATCCGTGATGCGAGGCATCTTCACAGTGCAAAACGAAAAAGGCCCGGGTGTTGACCCGGGCCTTGTCTGTCTCCGAGGAGACGGATCTTAGTAGGTGCCGAAGCGGAAGTTCAGGCCGGCGCGAACCACACCGAACTCGGCGTCGCTGTCGATGCCCAGGAAGTTGTCGTCCTGGTCGAGGTTGACGTACAGGCCTTCGACCTTGGCCGACAGGTTGTTGGTGAAGGCGTACTCGAGACCACCACCGACGGTCCAGCCCGTGGCGTCGTCCGCGAAGGCGAAACCACCGGTGGCGTAGATCAGGGCGCGGTCGAAGGCCACACCGGCGCGAGCACGCACGGTGCCGAACCAGTCGCTGTTGTTGAAGTCGTCGTCAGCGATGCCGTCGCGATCGAAGTCGAAGCGGTCGTCGCCACCGAAGTCGGCGTACTGGATGTCGCCTTCGAGACCGACCACGAACGAGCCGATCTGGTAGTTGTAGCCAGCCTGAGCGCCGCCGACGAAGCCGCCTTCGTCGTCGAGGTCAAAGCGCACGCCGCCGACCGTGATGCTGTCATTGGCGTTCCAGCCGTAGCCGGCGTTCACACCGACGTAGAAGCCCGTCCAGGTGAAGACCGGAACAGCGGCAATGATCGGAGCCGGAGCGCGGCGGGAGGGAAGGTCAGCAGCCATGGCGCCAGAGGCGAGGCCGAGCAGAGCAACCGAGGAGAGGAGGATCTTTTTCATTTGTCTTCGTCCGTCTGTTAGAAGGATGTGATGCAGCTTGTAGCCTAGACTTGACCAAGCGTCTGTCACTTTCCTGCCACAGTTAAGGCGAGAAGCGCAGCTTTTCGCGTCCGCAACCGAAGATGGGCGGATCCTACTCCCGCACCGCGGGAGCGACAGCCCTCTCTTCCACGATCCTGAACTCGCGATATGCCTATCATTTCAAGAAGTTATTCGCGCCTCTGGACGAGTGCCCGGCGCCTGCCGGGACCGGTAACCAATCATTGACCATGTTTCTCGGGAGCTTCGCAAGCAGTGAGCAGATCGATGGTTAATTCTGGCCCAGCCACAATTGCAGGGCCTGGGTTACCCGTTCCGGCTGCTCGAGAGTCGACATGTGTCCGGCCTCGGGAACGACGACCAGGGAAGCCCATTCGATCATCTCGGCCGTCTCCCGGGCAATTTCCGGCGGTGTGATGGCATCGCTCTCCCCGACCAGCACCAGCGTCGGGATCTCGGTTCCCGGAAGCAAAGGGCGTGAGTCGGCGCGCGCCATGATCGCCCGCTGCTGCCGGATATAGGCCTCGGCACCGGTTGCCCGCATCATTCCGAACATAATATCCTGGAGAGCCTGGTCGTCCCGACGATCGGGATGGACGAGACGCGGCCAGAGCGCGGAATGGATCTCTTCGAAGCGGCCCGCTTCCGCCAGTGCAATCAGCCGCTTGCGGTCCTGGCTCGCCTCCGTGGTGTCGGGACGCGCGCTCGTGTCGAGCAAGGCAAGCCGCTCCACCCGTTCCGGCGCCTGCCGCATGACCTCCATGGCAATGTATCCGCCCATGGAGAGCCCCGCGAGGTCAAACCTGCCAGGCGCTTCGCGCAGAAGCCGCGCGGCGATGGCGGCAATCAGAATCATCCTGGGTATGATCCGCGACGACGATGGTGCGTCCTGCTGACAGGGCGGCGATCTGGGGCTCGAAAAGCCGCGCGGTGCAAGCCAATCCGGGAATCAGAACAAGTGTTTCAGCCATTCAATCCGTCCTTTGTCGTCTCTCGGCAAGTTTCCCTGGATTGACAAGCGCATAGCTTGTCCTATGGTCCCGCCACTCCTCAACTTGAGCAAGAGCCTCAGGTGAAACCAGTCTCGCGCCTGTTTGTTGCCGTAGAGCGCGGCCGGCACTTTAGAGCGCGCCTAGCCCTCAACGGTAATTAGCATTCATGTCGTTCGCCGAACTCGGACTTAGCGATAAAGTTCAACAGGCCGTCGCTGCCGCTGGATACACGGAGCCGACGCCGATCCAGGCCCAGGCCATTCCTCATGTCCTCTCACGCCGCGACGTGCTGGGCATCGCCCAGACCGGCACGGGCAAGACGGCGGCCTTCACGCTCCCGATGCTGACCCTGCTCGAATCCGGCCGGGCCCGTGCGCGCATGCCCCGCACACTGATTCTCGAGCCGACCCGCGAGCTGGCGGCTCAGGTCGAGGACAACTTCGACAAGTATGGGATCAACCATCGCCTTTCCGTCGCCCTGCTGATCGGCGGCATGTCCTTCGGAGATCAGGATGCCAAGATCACCCGGGGCGTCGACGTGCTGATCGCGACCCCCGGCCGCCTGCTCGACCATTTCGAGCGGGGGAAGCTCCTGCTCACCGGTGTCGAGCTGCTCGTGATCGACGAGGCGGACCGGATGCTCGACATGGGCTTCATTCCGGACATCGAGCGCATCGTGAAGCTCGTGCCCTTCACTCGCCAGACTCTGTTCTTCTCCGCGACCATGCCGCCGGAGATCCAGCGCCTGGCCGACGCCTTCCTTCACAATCCGGTGAAGGTGGAGGTCGCCCGCGCCGCTTCGACCGCTTCGACGATCACGCAGCGCCTCGTGGCGACAGGCCGCGAGGATTACGAGAAGCGCGAGACCCTGCGGGAGCTGATCCGGAACGCCACGGATCTCCAGAACGCCATCGTCTTCTGCAACCGCAAGCGCGACGTGGCCGTGCTCCACCGCTCCCTGCAGAACCACGGCTTTGCAGCGGTCGCTCTTCACGGCGACATGGACCAGCATGCCCGCATGGCGGCGCTCGATAGCTTCCGTACGGGAGAGATGCCCATCCTGGTGGCCAGCGACGTGGCGGCCCGCGGCCTGGACATTCCGGCCGTCAGCCATGTGTTCAATTACGATATTCCGCACCACGCCGAGGATTACGTGCACCGGATCGGCCGCACAGGCCGGGCGGGACGTTCGGGTCAGTCCTTCACACTCGTGAGCCCGGGCGAGGAGAAATCTCTGGCTGCCATTGAAAAGCTGATCGGCCAGCCGGTCGAGTGGCAGGGCCCGACTCTGGCCGAGCGTCCGCAATCAGAAGGCTCCTCCCGCCGTCGCAGCGGCCGGGGCGACGAGCGCTCGCGCGGGCGCAAGGTCAAGGTTCGGTCGTCGGACCGGAGCCGCGGACGTACGGAGGAGCCGCGGGAAGTGGCTCCTGTCGCACGCGCGGCCCAGCCTCCGCGCGAGGAGCGCCAGCCTCCGCGCGAGGAGCAACAGAGCCGCAGGCCCCGGCAAGAGCGCAATGAGCGTTCGTCGGACCGTGGCTATCAGGGACGCTCGCGTCGGGACGAGGACACGGATGAGCCGGTGATCGGTCTCGGCGATCACGTGCCGGCCTTCCTCATGCGACCTGTGACGGCCAAGAAGGCTAAGTAACGGGCTCGGACGCCTTTGTCCGAGCGCGCCGGCGCGGCGCGCCCTTGCCGCCTTTTCGCGGTTGGGCGGATTTCGCCCTCCGGGCTGCCGCCAGAGCCATGTTTGCAAGCTCGGCCGCCTCGTCGGGATCGTCGAGGGCCGATTCGGGCATGAGCCAATAGCTCATGACGCTTTTGCGGCGATCACGCGTCTCATAGGCGAAAGGGCGCGAGCCCAGGTCGCGGAAGAACCCGATGCTCTCGTCGTCGACCTTGAGGTAAAGCTCGTCGGAAGCGACCAAGGCGAACATCAGTTCGCCCTGGTAAACGCCCTGCCCGCCGAACATCCGGCGGATCTGAACGGGGCCGAGACCACGGAAGATATCACGAAGATCCTCGGCATCCACGGCTTAACCGGCCGATTGGAGTGCGCCAGGGGTAGCGGGCGTGATCGCCACCGATTCGCCGCAGCCGCAGGCCGAGGTCTGGTTGGGATTGTTGAAGACGAACTGGGACGACATCTTGGTCGTCTGGAAATCCATTTCCGTGCCGAGCAGGAACAACACGGCCTTGGGGTCGATGAGGACGGTCACGCCCTTGTCCTCGATCACCTCGTCGAGCGGACTGACGCTTTCCGCATATTCCATGGTGTAGGACATTCCAGCGCAGCCGCCGTTCTTGACGCCAACGCGGACGCCGACGATGGGACGGTCCGCCTTGCCGATGATGTCCTTGACGCGGTTCGCCGCCGCGTCGGTCACGGTGACGACCTTGAATCCGGGTAGTGCCATAAGCCTTCTCTCCTGACAGCCGGGTTCAAGGCCCGGGCAGAACGAGTTCGTTTCTCTATAGATAAGAGGTGAAAGGGCAAACGTCGAGACCGTTCCTGGTTGCCGCAACGGCCGAGGTCGACCATATCGGGAATATCCCGCCCCGAAATAACCTATCTAAAGGAGAGCAGATGCCGCATCACACGCCGCTGATATCAACCATTGTCGTCGGCTTGGTTCTGGCATTTGCTCTCGGCGCTGTCGCACATCGGTTCCGCCTTTCCCCGCTCATCGGCTACCTGCTGGCCGGCGTCCTCGCCGGGCCCTTCACCCCCGGCTATGTGGCGGATCAGGGGCTCGCCAACCAACTCGCCGAGATCGGCGTGATCCTGCTGATGTTCGGCGTCGGCCTCCATTTCTCGCTGAAGGATCTCCTCTCCGTTAAGGCCATCGCGATTCCCGGCGCGATGGTCCAGATCGCCAGCGCCACGGCACTCGGCATGGGGCTTGCCTGGCTGATGGGCTGGAGCATCGGCGGCGGCCTCGTCTTCGGCCTGGCGCTCTCCGTCGCCAGTACGGTCGTGCTGCTGCGGGCTCTCCAGGAACGCCGGCTCGTCGAAACCGAGCGCGGCCATATCGCCGTCGGATGGCTGATCGTCGAGGATCTGGCCATGGTCCTGACGCTGGTGCTGCTGCCCGCCTTCGCGGAGGCCACGTCCAGCGCCTCTGCCGATATCGAATCCATCGTGATCTCCCTCGGCATCACGCTCGGCAAGGTTGTTGCCTTCGTGGCGATCATGCTGATCGTCGGACGCCGGGTCATTCCATGGATTCTGCATTACGTCGCCCATACCGGCTCCCGTGAGCTTTTCCGCTTGGCGGTGCTCGCCATAGCTCTAGGCGCTGCCTTCGGGGCGGCGGAGCTGTTCGGTGTTTCCTTCGCCCTTGGCGCCTTCTTCGCCGGCATGGTCTTGAGCGAGTCCGAACTCAGCCATCAGGCGGCCTCCGAAACCCTGCCCTTGCGCGACGCCTTCGCGGTGCTGTTCTTCGTCTCGGTCGGCATGCTGTTCGACCCGATGATCCTGATCAATGAGTTCGGCCCGGTCCTTGCGACCTTCCTGATCATCGTCGTCGGGAAGTCGCTCGCCGCCTTCGCCATCGTCCGGCTCTTCCGCCACCCGAACTCCACGGCCCTCACGATCGCGGCGAGTCTGGCCCAGATCGGCGAGTTCTCCTTCATCCTCGCCGGCCTCGGCGTCGACCTTCAGCTTCTGCCGGAACAGGGCCGCGACCTGATCCTCGCGGGCGCCATCCTGTCGATCCTCGTCAATCCCTTCCTGTTCACCCTGCTGGACCGTTGGTTCATGAGACGGGAAACCGCGAAGGCCGAGGCCATCGCGGCCGAGAAAGAAGCGGCTGCCGCTGAGAAAGCGGCAGCCGCCGCCGCACGGGAGCCTCTTCCGGTCACGCCTCTGACCGATCACGTGATCCTCGTGGGACATGGCCGGGTCGGCAAGTTCATCAGCCGCAAGCTGGTTTCTTCAGGAACGCCGTTCCTGGTTATCGAAATGGACAAGAATCAGGTGTCCGATCTCCACATGGACGACCATTCGATCATTATCGGCAATGCCGCCGATCCGGAGATCGCCGCTGCCGCCAACGTCAAGGCAGCCCGGTGTCTCCTGGTCGCCATCCCGGACGCGTTCGAAAGCGGTCAGGTGGTGGAACAGGCCCGCGGGATCAGCCCGAACCTTCCGATCATCGTGCGCGTGCATTCCTCAGCGCAGGAAGAGCATGTCGAGAAGTACGGCGCGACGAAGGTCGTGATGGGAGAGCAGGAAATCGCCCGGGCGATGTTCGCCTCCGTGCCGGATGCCCCTCGCGATCCCGTGCTGTCCTCCGTCGCGGAGGCGGGCGAGATCGCTGACGATGATCAGGATGGGAGTGGATCGGAGCACGACTGTACTGAAGAGCCATCAACGCACGGGCTCCGGTCTGAAACCCGTTCCGATCAAACGGGCGCAAGCGCGCCGGAACAAGGGACATTGCACCAGCCTGCGAGCGAGCCAGGGCGCTGAGACGGGTCCCCTTCCGTTGTCAGGCACCCGGTTCCGAACCTGCAGGCGCTGACCCGGGCACGTCGGCCGCTCCGGTATCGCGTCGCTTTCATCACAGAAATCGGGCGCAGGAAACGGGTCGGAAGTGAAGGCGCGATTTGAGATCCCAATCCCGAGCACTGAGCTCATGAAGGAAGGGATTCACCGTGACCACGCTCATGAACAAGACCGCCATCGTGACGGGAGCAAGCTCCGGAATCGGCTATGCGACCGCCAGATTGTTTGCGCGGGAAGGTGCGAACGTCATCGTAACGGCACGGCGGTCCGATGCGCTGCACGCGCTCGTTGCCGAGATCGAAAGGGATGGCGGACGCGCCATTGCCGTTGCCGGAGACATCAGGGACGAGGCTCTGGCACAAACGCTCGTTGACACGGCGATCCGTCAATTCGGTGGGCTCGACATCGCCTTCAACAATGCGGGCACGAATGGCGAGATGGGGCCGACACCGGGCCTGTCGCTCTCCGGCTGGAACGAGACGCTCGCGATCAACCTCACGGCCGCCTTTCTGGGTGCGAAGCACCAGATTCCGGCCATGCTCGACCGCGGCGGGGGCTCCCTCATCTTCACCTCCACCTTCGTCGGCTACACGGCCGGAATGCCGGGCGTGGCAGCTTATGCGGCCAGCAAATCCGGGTTGATCGGACTCACGCAATCGCTTGCCAGCGAGTTCGGTCCCAAGGGCATCCGCGTCAACGCCCTGCTGCCCGGCGGCACGGATACGCCTCTGGCGGAAGCCTGGGTGAGCACACCCGAGGCGTTGGCCTTCGTCGAGGGCCTGCACGCCCTGAAGCGGCGGGCTCGTCCCGAGGAGATCGCCCGATCGGCGCTTTATCTCGCCTCAGATGCCTCCAGCTTCACGACGGGAACCGCTCTCCTGGTCGATGGAGGCGTTTCCATCAACCGGACGTGAGTGCCTACCCGTCCTTCCGGGGCGCACCTCCGGCGCGGCCCCGGAAGGCCCCCGGAAGGACAATGGTGCTCGAACGAAAAATGGCCGGGTCGAGCCCGGCCATGATGCGATGCGATTGAAAGGTGCAGCCTGTTAGGCTTACCACATGTCGAGCGCGACGCGGGCCTCGTCGGACATGCGGCTCTGATCCCACGGCGGATCGAAGACCATGTTCACCTGGACGCTCTGGACGCCCTGAACCGTGGACACGGCGTTCTCCACCCAGCCCGGCATCTCGCCAGCAACCGGGCAGCCGGGCGCGGTCAGGGTCATGTCGATGGTGACGTTGCGGTTGTCATCGATGTCGACCCGGTAGATCAGGCCGAGTTCATAGATGTCGGACGGGATTTCCGGATCGTAGACGGTCTTGAGCGCCGCGATGATGTCATCCGTCATGCGGTCGAGCTCTTCCGGCGGGATCGTGGAGCCCGGGGACACCTGCGGCGCGTTGGGCCCATCCTGGGTCGGGGTCATGTCATTCACAGGTCAATCCTCAAGCAAACAGGGCTTCCGCCTTCTGCAGGGCATCCGCCAGCTTATCGACTTCTTGCATCGTGTTGTAGAGACCAAATGAAGCGCGGCAGGTCGAGGTTGCGCCGAAGCGCTCGAGCAGCGGCATGGCGCAATGGGTGCCGGCCCGGACTGCCACGCCTTGCCGGTCGATGACGGTCGCCACGTCATGGGCATGCGCGTTCTTCATCTCGAAGGCCAGGATGGCGCCCTTGCCCTTGGCGCGGCCGATGATGCGCACCGAGTTCATGGCGCCGAGGCGCTCATGGGCATAGGCCGAGAGCGCCGCCTCGTGTGCCTGGATGTTCTCCCGCCCGAGCTGCATCATGAACCGCAGGGCCGCGTCGAGGCCGATAGCCTCGATGATCGGGGGCGTTCCCGCCTCGAACCTGTGCGGCGGGTCGTTGTAGGTGATCGCGTCCTGGCGCACCTCGCGGATCATCTCGCCGCCACCCGAATAGGGCGGCATCTTCGCGAGCCATTCGCGCTTGCCGTAGAGGACGCCAATGCCCGTGGGCCCATAGACCTTGTGTCCGGTGAAGACGTAGAAATCCGCATCGAGATCGCGCACGTCGACCTGGAGATGCACCGCGCCTTGGGCCCCGTCCACCAGAACGGGAACCCCGTGCGCGTGGGCAATGCGGATGATCTCCTTGATCGGCGTCACCGTGCCGAGCACGTTCGACATATGCGTGATGGCGACGATCTTGGTGCGAGGCGTGATGAGCTTCTCGAACTCATCGATGAGGAAGTTGCCCTCATCGTCTACCGGTGCCCATTTGATCACCGCACCCTTCCGCTCGCGCAGGAAATGCCAGGGCACGATGTTGGAATGGTGTTCCATGATGGAGAGGATGATTTCGTCGCCCTCCCCGATGGCCATGCGGCCGAAGGAATCGGCCACGAGGTTGTAGGCTTCCGTCGCCGACTTGGTGAAGACGATCTCGTCGATGGACTCGGCGTTGAGGAATTCTCGCACGGTTTCCCGCGCACGCTCGAAGCCCTCGGTCGCCACGTTCGCCATGTGATGCAGGCCGCGATGAACGTTGGCGTAGCCCGTCTGCATGGTGTTCACCATCGCGTCAATCACCGCGCGCGGCTTCTGGGCCGAGGCGGCATTGTCGAGATAGACGAGCGGCTTGCCATAGACCTGTTGCGTCAGGATCGGAAACTCCGCCCGGATCGCTTCGACGTCATATGGCTTCACAGGTGCGTTCATTGCGTGATGCTTCCCTCTCCATTGTCATCACCGGCCTCGTGCCGGTGATCCCGATCGGAGAGGCGTCGTGCCTTTCTGGTCGAGATGGCCGGGACAAGCCCGGCCATGACGAGATGAGTTTTACGAGCGAGCCTTCAGCCAGCTCTCGACCGTGCCGACGAGCGACTCGCGGACAGCCTCGTTCTCGACGAACTCCAGCGCCTCGCCGAGGAACGCCTGAACGAGGAGGCTCTCGGCCACATTCTTCGGCAGGCCGCGGGCCATGAGGTAGAACAGGAGATCCTCGTCGAGCTGACCGCAGGTGGCGCCGTGGGCGCACTGCACGTCGTCGGCGAAGATTTCGAGCTCCGGCTTGTTGTTCATGGAACCGCCCTCCGCGAGGAGGAGTGCCGCCGACATCATGCGACCGTCGGTCTTCTGGGCGTGATGCGGAACGATGATCTTGCCCTGGAAGACTCCGGTCGCCTCGTTGTCGATCACGGTCTTGAACAGCTCGCGGCTCTCGCAATGCGGAGCCGCATGCTCGACCACAAGCGTGGAATCGCCGTGCTGCGCGCCTTTCAGCATCGTCGCGCCGTTGACTCGCAGGTTCGTGTTCTCGCCATCGAGAATGGCGAAAACCTGATGCCGCGAGGTCGCGGATCCCGCCGTCACGTTGATGCTGTTGAACACGGCCTCTCCGCCGATCTTGGCGGCGAGCGTCGACAGAGCCAGACCCTTGTCGCCTTCAGCGTTCACACGCACGTGCTGCACATTCGTGCGGTCACCGGCGATCACTTCCATCACGTCGTTCGGCTGATGGTTGGCGCCATCGGTGCTCTCGTGCGTTTCGAGCAGGGTCACGGATGCGCCCTCCTCCACGACCACGAGAATGCGGGTCGCGGTGGCAACGGCGGAACTGGCCGCCGTAACGAAGCGCAGGTGGACCGGCACCTCAACGGGCCCAGCCACACGGATCATGACGCCATCGGCCATGAAGGACGTGTTGAGCTGGTAGACCGGATTGTCGTTCGCCCACGGCACAGGGCTTAAGCGCGACAGCCATTCGTGGCCATTCGCCAGAGCCTCGGCCAGAGGAACGATCTCGACGTTCTCCGGCAGATTGTGGAAGTCCACGGCCTCGCGCACGAAATGACCGTTCACGAACGGCACCTGAAGTGCCTCGATTCCTGCAAGGGCCTTTGCACTCGCCAGCGCCGCCTTGGCCTCGTCGGCCGAAGGCACGCCCGCAAAAGGCGCAACCTCGCGCAGCAAAGCCCGCAAGTCGGTGTATTTGAACTCCTCGACCCGGCGGTGCGGAAGGCCGCGCTGGGTGAATTGCTCGAAGGCCTGAGCACGCGACTCAGCCTCGCCGGGAAGCGCCGTCTTGGCGCTCTCGAACGCCTGCACCAGCGCGGTTTCCGCCGGCGTCTTCATGAGAGTGACGTCAGCCATTTCAAGCAGCCTCAGTTTCCCGGTAATCGGCGTAACCGGTCGCCTCGAGTTCCAGAGCCAGCGCCTTGCCACCCGTCTTCACGATGCGGCCGCCCGACATGACGTGCACGGTGTCGGGCACGATGTGGTTCAGGAGGCGCTGGTAGTGGGTGATAATGAGGAACGAGCGGTCGGGTGAGCGCAGGGCGTTGACGCCTTCGGACACGATACGAAGCGCGTCGATGTCGAGGCCGGAATCGGTCTCGTCCAAAATGCAGAAGGACGGCTGCATCAGCGCCATCTGCAGGATCTCCATGCGCTTCTTCTCACCGCCAGAGAAGCCGACATTGAGTGCGCGCTTGAGCATGTCCTTCGGAATCTCAAGCTGGGTGGCTGCGACGTTGACGCGCTTGATGAAGTCCGGCGTGGTCAGCTCCTCTTCGCCGCGCGCCTTGCGCTGGGCGTTGAGAGCGGCCTTCAGGAACGTCATCGACGCGACGCCAGGAATCTCCAGGGGATACTGAAAGGCCAGGAACACGCCGGCTGCGGCGCGCTGGTCCGCTTCCATCTCAAGCAGGTTCTCGCCGTCGAGCAGGATCTCGCCGTCGAGGACCTCATAATCCTCCTTGCCGGCGATCACATAGGACAGGGTCGACTTGCCCGATCCGTTCGGTCCCATGATGGCCGCCATCTCACCCTTGTTCACAGTGAGGTTGAGGCCGTTGAGTATGCGCTTGTCCTCGATCTGGACAACCAGGTTCTTGATTTCGAGCATTTTAAACTTCCAATGTTTGAGCGTGGGCGGCCGGATCAAGTCCGGCTATGACGGGCCTAGAAGATTTTCGCGTCATGCCCGGGCTTGTCCCGGGTACCCACGTCTTGTTTCCTGAATTAACCGACCGAGCCTTCGAGCGAGATCGAGATCAGCTTCTGCGCTTCGACCGCGAACTCCATGGGGAGGTGCTGCAGCACGTCCTTCACGAAGCCGTTCACGATGAGCGCCGTCGCCTCCTCCGCCGAGAGGCCGCGCTGCCGGCAGTAGAACATCTGATCATCGGAGATCTTGGATGTCGTCGCCTCGTGTTCGAACACGGCGGACGCGTTCTTCGACTCGATGTAAGGCACCGTGTGCGCACCGCATTGGTTGCCGATCAAGAGCGAGTCGCAGTTGGTGAAGTTGCGCGCGCCGGTCGCCTTGCGGTGCGCTGAAACGAGCCCGCGATAGGTGTTCTCGGACTTGCCCGCTGCGATGCCTTTCGAGATGATCCGGCTCTTGGTGTTCTTACCCAGATGGATCATCTTGGTGCCGGAATCGACCTGCTGCTTTCCGTTCGACACGGCAATCGAGTAGAACTCGCCGCGCGAGTTGTCGCCGCGCAGGATGCAGGAGGGATACTTCCAGGTGATGGCCGAGCCGGTCTCGACCTGGGTCCAGGTGATGACCGAGTTCTTGCCCCGGCAGTCGCCGCGCTTGGTCACGAAGTTGTAGATGCCGCCCCGGCCCTCGGCATCGCCCGGATACCAATTCTGGACCGTGGAATACTTGATCTCGGCATCGTCGAGCGCGATCAGCTCGACCACGGCGGCGTGAAGCTGGTTCTCGTCGCGCTTCGGAGCCGTGCAGCCCTCGAGATACGAGACGTAGGAGCCCTTGTCCGCGATGATCAGGGTGCGCTCGAACTGGCCCGTGTTCTTCTCGTTGATGCGGAAATACGTCGACAGCTCCATCGGGCAGCGCACGCCCGGCGGGATGTAGACGAACGAACCGTCAGTGAACACGGCCGAGTTCAGGGTGGCGAAGAAGTTGTCAGTCACCGGCACGACCGTGCCGAGATACTGGCGCACGAGGTCCGGATATTCCCGGATCGCCTCGGAGATCGGCATGAAGATCACGCCGGCCTTGGCGAGCTCCTCCTTGAAGGTCGTCGCGACCGAAACGGAATCGAACACCGCGTCCACGGCGACCCGGCGCGCGGGCTCGACACCGGCCAGGATCTCCTGCTCGCGCAGTGGAATGCCGAGCTTCTCATAGGTCTTGAGAATCTCCGGATCCACCTCGTCGAGAGACTTCGGCGCCGGGTTCTTCTTCGGCGCGGCATAGTAATAAATGTCGTTGTAATCGATCTTGTCGTACGACACGCGCGCCCAGTCCGGCTCCTTCATGGTGAGCCAGCGCTTGTAGGCATCGAGGCGCCACTGGAGCATCCACTCCGGCTCGCCCTTCTTGCCCGAGATGAAGCGGATCACATCCTCGGAGAGGCCCTTCGGCGCCTTCTCCATTTCGACCTCGGTCTCGAAGCCGTACTTGTACTGATCGACGTCGATCAAACGGACCTGATCGATCGTTTCCTGCACTGCAGGCATCTGTCTCTCCCACCGCTCACGGCTTCAAGGGCCGCGGGTTGATGACTTGGAAATGCGGGTGAGGCCTCTTTCAGGCCGCGCTCGCCTTCCGCTTATATAAGGTGTCGACCACCCTTTCGCACGCCTCCGCAAAGCGGATCACGTCCTCATGCGTGGTCGACCACCCTAAACTCACACGCAAAACGCCCTCAGCAAGGGCGGGCTCAACGCCCATGGCGTCGAGCACATGCGATCGCTTGACCTTTCCGGACGAGCAGGCCGAACCGGAGGACAGGGCCACCCCTGCCAGATCGAAGGCGATCAATGCCGTCTCGGCCTTGAGGCCGGGTATGGCAAAGGCGAAAGTATTAGGCAACCGCTCAGCTGCGGAAGCCACAACAAGTGTATCGGGCGCGATCCGGCGGACCTGCACCTCGGCCTCGGCCCTCAAGGCCCCAAGCCGCCCGGATTCCTGCTCAAGGCTCGCCAGCGCCAGCTCGGCCGCAGCACCGAAGCCTCCAATGGCCGCCACATTCTCGGTGCCGGCCCTGAAACCCTTCTCCTGGCCACCGCCCCGGATCAGCTTCTCGGCGATCTCGAACTGGTCGGAGGCCAGAATCACAGCCCCGATTCCCTTCGGCCCGCCGATCTTGTGGGCGGAGAGCGTCATCACGTCGACGCCGAGCCCGGCGATGTCGACCGGAATCTTGCCGGCCGCCTGAACCGCATCGGTGTGGATCAATCCGCCATACTCGTGAGCCAGTCGGGCGGCCTCGGCCACCGGCTGCAGCACGCCGGTCTCGTTGTTGGCGAGCTGGATGGAGACCAGAACCCGCTCATCCCCCGCCTTCTCCAAGTGGGCTTCGAGCCAGGCAAGATCAAGGATTCCACGGCTGTCGACAGGAATGATGTCGACAGTATCAGAGGAAAAGCGATGGCCGTTGAGGACACAAGGGTGCTCGGCGGCCCCGACCAGGAGTTTCGTCGCTCCCCCCTGCCCCAGGCGACGGAAGCCTGGCGCCAGAACGAGGTTGGCAGCCTCGGTCCCACCGCTGGTGAAGACGACGTTCTTCGCCCTGGCACCGACGAGACGGGCCACCTTTTCGCGGGCATACTCGATCTCGGCTCGCGCGGCGCGACCCTCGGCATGGACCGACGAGGCATTTCCAGGAAGCTGGAGAGCGCGCAGGACGACCTCGGCGACCTCGGGCCGCAGGGGCGAAGTCGCGTTATGATCGAGATATGTGCGCTGGCTGGACGCCATAGCTACTTGGAACCTCACGAAATTCTTGCAATCGACCCTGGTTGCCGTGCTAAAGCACCGCAACCACATCTGTCCGATGTTTCCCCGGTGGCCAAACAGCCAGGGAGAAATGAAACACTGGAACAATTTAGAATAGTTCTAAGGGTTCTTTTAGGAGAATTCGCGACCTGAAGTCAAGGTCGTTACGGGGTTTTCCCTCTCCCGATCGAGAGGTGAGCAAGAGGTTCGCGTATATGCCTGAAGTCATCTTCACAGGTCCTGCCGGTCGCATCGAGGGACGCTACCAGCCTGCCAAGGAAAAGGGCGCTCCCATCGCCATCATCCTGCACCCGCACCCGCAGTTCGGCGGGACGATGAACAACCAGATCGTCTACAACCTGTACTATGACTTCGTGAAGCGGGGCTTCTCGGTCCTGCGCTTCAACTTCCGTGGCGTCGGCCGCAGCCAGGGAGCCTTCGATCACGGCCAGGGCGAGCTCTCCGATGCCGCCGCAGCCCTCGACTGGGCCCAGGCCATGAATCCGGACGCCCGCGCCTGCTGGATTGCCGGGGTCTCCTTCGGTGCCTGGATCGGCATGCAGCTCCTCATGCGCCGCCCGGAGATCGAAGGCTTCATCTCGATCGCCGCCATGGCCAACCGCTACGATTTCTCCTTCCTCGCTCCCTGCCCCTCCTCCGGCCTCTTCGTGCACGGCTCGGAGGATCGCGTCGCCCCGGTCAGGGACGTGGTCAGCGTGATCGAGAAGGTGAAGACCCAGAAGGGCGTGAAGCTCGAACACGCCGTGATCGACGGCGCCAACCACTTCTTCGATGGTCGCGTCGACGAGCTGATGGTCGCCGTCGACGAGTACCTGAACAAGCGCCTGGGAACCACGGAAGAGGCGGCCTGATCAGCGCCGTTCGATCACGAAGGGCGGGTAAAAACGGCAACACCTCTCACGCGAAGGGCGCGGCGGTAGCCGCGCCCCATGTGGTTGTTGTCGAGCGGCAGGCGCGAGCCTGCAGCCTGATCGTTGTCTTACAGGATCTGGAAGCTGGCGGCGCTGAGCTGCGCATGGGTGGCGATCACGGCGAACTTGATCGCCGCCACGCCCCCCACTCCGTCGGCATCGTACGACAGATCGCCCGTGCTCTGGTTGTACACGATGCGATGCGCCGCCGTCGTCGCCGCTGTCCCGAGCGCAAAGGCCGCGCTCGCCAGAGCATCGTAGCCCGCCGCCGCAAACACCTGCCGGCTCAGCACGATCCGATCACCCTGGGAGACCCAGAAGTCCTGCACCGTGTCGACGTTGCCGGCCCCGAGCGCCGTCGAGAACCGGAACGTATCCGCCCCGATGCCGCCGTTGAGCACATCGCCGCCGAAGCCGCTGTCGAGCAGGTCGTTGCCGGCGCCGCCGAACAGGTAGTCGCCGCCGCCCTTCCCGAGCAGCGTGTCGTTGCCGCCCTCGCCGTAGATCTGCGCGCCTGAGCCGCCGCCACGGTCGAGGCTGGTCAGGGTATCGGCGAAGTTCGAGCCCTGCAGCACCTCGATGTTGGAGATCACGTCACCAGTGGCCGCGCCGCCATTGGCGTTGGTGGTCATGTCGACCACCACGCCGCTGGTGGCGCTCTGGTAGGAGAGCACGTCCCAGCCGGCGCCGCCGTCGAGGATGTCGCCGCCCGGCCCGCCGTCGAGCCAGTCGTTGCCGGCGCCGCCGAACAGGGCATCGCCGCCGGCCTTGCCGGTGAGCCCGTCGTCGCCGCCCTCGCCGTAGAGCTGCACGCCGCTGCCGTTGCCGCGGTCGATGCCGGTGAGCATGTCGGCGTAGTTGGAGCCCTGCAGCACTTCCATGTTGAGGATCGTGTCGCCGGAAGCCGCGCCGCTGTTCGCATTGCTGGTCAGATCGACAGTGATGCCGCCGGTGGCGCTCATATAGGAGGCCACGTCCCAGCCCTCGCCGCCGTCGAGCACGTCACCGCCCACGCCACCGTCGAGCCAGTCGTGGCCCGTGCCGCCGGACAGCATGTCGGCGCCTGCCGAACCGGTGAGACCGTCATTCCCGGCGCCACCGAATAAAGCTCCGCCGCCTGACAACGCGTCATTGCCCGCCGTACCGAAGCTGGTCGTTATGACAATATTTGAGCTGCCTTCTCCCGGGATAATAAGGACGCCCTTTTGATAACCGTTCCAGAGATCTTGCGACGGGGAACTCAAATCTGGCAGATCATCCGGCTGCTCCGGAACGAGCTCCGGAAACAGGTGATTGATCGTATGCCAAGCGAGCGAGCTGTCATTGTAGAAAAGGCGATAGGGTTCATAGGTGTCTGAATCATCCCAGATCGGAGTCTGCGGGTTGTCTAGGACGGTCCAGGTGCTTTCTTGTCCGTATTGCCAAATCGCATAGCTAGGGATCGGCTCATACGGGTCAATGAAGGTCATGTAGATGTATTCGCCATAGCCTACGGTCGGAACGTCTGTTCCCTCATCAGATTCACTTGGGCCGTTAGGGCCGTCGGGCACGCCGTCGCCGTTGGTGTCACCGTCGTTCGTCGTCCCTCCTGCGCCGCCTCCGCCATTGCCGGAACTTGAACCTCCGCCGGTAATCGGGCCAGAGACGACATAGGTACCGCCATACCCGGCGCCTCCGCCGCCACTGTTGTTGAAGAACGCCTCTAACGCCTGCTCAAGCGAGAATGTCATCGTGAACCCCCGTATGTGCGGATCCACCTCTGTCGAGGAGCGACCCGCCTTGCCACTGAAGCCGCGCATTCTCTGCGCGACCATTGTAATGTTGCATCATAACATCGCATCTTCAAAGTGCGCTGTGGCACATGCGGTTAGGTACGCTTCCTGATTGCAACCGCTCGGTTCGCGCGAACGAGAAAACCTATGAAAGAAAGCTACGTCTCATAAGATCGGCTGATCGCTTCCGAACCGCCGGATGCAACTTGAGATTGGACGGGACCGACCTGTGAGGCTCTGTTGCTTCCAAGAACACGGCATCGACCTATGCTGCCTCTGATCAACGATTCGCTCCGGTCGCAGGAACCTGATTTCTGTTGTCGGCGAGCCCCTTCGTGCTATGACGGCGCGGGCTCGGTCTGACGTCCACCGATACAGCCGTGCCACTTCCCATAGGTCACTCATAACGTCTGGATGCGATAGCCCGGCACCAAAGCCACTGTTTCCGC
Organism: Microvirga sp. RSM25; assembly: GCF_044784385.1. Lineage (NCBI taxonomy): Bacteria > Pseudomonadati > Pseudomonadota > Alphaproteobacteria > Hyphomicrobiales > Methylobacteriaceae > Microvirga > Microvirga sp. RSM25. The sequence continues at coordinate 2,294,521 of NZ_CP173039.1, forward strand.
TATCTCACAAAGCAAGAGGCCCGCATGAACGCGCCACGTTCCGAATTCCTGAAGGTGCTCACCGAGCGAGGCTTCATCCACCAGACCTCCGACTTCGAGGGGATCGATGCCGCGGCCCTCGAGAACCGGCTGACGACCTATGTGGGCTACGACTGCACCGGGCCGTCCCTGCATGTGGGCCATCTGCTCTCGATCATGATGCTGCACTGGCTCCAGAAGACCGGGGCCGGCAAGCCGATCACGCTCATGGGCGGCGGCACGACCCGGGTGGGTGACCCTTCCGGCAAGGACGAGAGCCGCAAGCTGCTGACCGTCGATCAGATCGAAGCCAACAAGGAGAGCATCAGGACGGTCTTCTCGCGCTTCATCAGTTTCGGCGAAGGCAAGATCGATGCGATGATGGCCGACAATGCCGAGTGGCTGACCAGGCTCAACTACATCGAGTTCCTGCGCGATGTCGGCCGTCACTTCTCGGTCAACCGCATGTTGTCCTTCGACAGCGTGAAGCTGCGCCTCGAGCGCGAGCACGAACTGTCGTTCCTGGAATTCAACTACATGATCCTCCAGGCCTACGACTTCGTGGAGCTCAACAGGCGCTACGCCTGCGTGCTGCAGATGGGCGGCTCGGATCAATGGGGCAACATCGTCAACGGCATCGATCTCGGCCGCCGCCTCGGCACGCCGCAGCTCTATGCCGTCACCTGCCCTCTTTTGACCACCGCCTCCGGCGCCAAGATGGGCAAGACCGCATCCGGCGCGGTCTGGCTCAACGCCGACATGCTGAGCCCCTACGATTACTGGCAGTTCTGGCGCAACACCGAGGATGCGGATGTCGGCCGCTTCCTGAAGCTCTTCACCATCCTGCCGATGGACGAGATCGCGCGGCTCGAAGCGCTCCAGGGCGCGGATATCAACGAGGCGAAGAAGGTTCTCGCAACGGAAGCCACCGCCCTCCTCCACGGCCGCGAGGCTGCGGAGCTGGCCGCGGAAACCGCGCGCAAGACCTTCGAGCAGGGAGCGCTGGCGGAAAGCCTGCCGACGGTCGAGATCGCGACCGATGTCCTCGCGGGAGGCCTCGGCATCCTGGCGGCCTTCGGGCCCGATTACGCGAAGCTCGTGCCCTCGTCGAGCGAGGCGCGCCGGCAGGTGAAGAGCGGCGGCCTGAAGGTCAACGACCAGACCGTCTCGGACGAGCGTGGCACCTTGAGCCTTTCGGATATTACGGCAGAAGGCGTGATCAAGCTGTCCTTCGGCAAGAAGAAGCACGTTCTCCTGCGCGCCGTCTGACCGCTTAACGCTCCGGAACGGCCGGCAGCGATCCTGTCTGCGGTTCCACGCTCGCTCCCACACCGAAGAGCTTGCGCAGGAAGCCGGGAGCGACCGCCGAGAGCGGATTGACCGTCAGTGACGGCGAACTCGCCTGACCGTTCAGCCGGAAATTGACGGCGAACAGCCCCTCATACTGACTTCCGCCCAAGAGCGGCCCGAAGAGCGGCACCTGGGCGAACACATTGTTGAGCCCGTAGGCCGGCACGAAGGTGCCCGTGATGTCGAGCCGGTCGCGGGCGTAATCGATAAAGCCGCCCAGCGTGAATCCGATCTGGTTGCCCCAGATGGCGGCATCCTTGAAATCGAGCCGACCGGCATTGCGGGTGAATTCGAGACGGGCCTTGGTGAACTGCACCTCGTTCACATCCACGCGGACGGCCTGCGGATTGCCGGCCCGGTCCTGCCCGGCGACAATCTGAGTCTGGGTGGGGATGATCCGGCGAAGGGCCGGCTCGTTGACCAGAGCGAACGAGCGCAGGACGACATGACCGGCCTGCGGGCCGTCTCCGGTGGCGAGCTGGAGAACGAGATCGCCGCCGGACATCCGCCGGTAGACATCGGTGAAGCGTAAGAGAGCCCCGGCATCTTCCGCCTGCAGGATCACCACGGGAACGCCGGCGTCCGGCAGGGTCCGTCCGATAATGTCGGTCGCGCCGAGCCGCCCCTTCATATCGAGCTGACGAAGGTTGTCCTTGCGCACGGAGGCTTTGATCGCCGCGTTGGTGATCGCCTCCTCGTTGTAGCCCGTGAGGATGTTGAGGTTCAGGTCGAGATCGAAATCCTTGCCGTCCTTCTGCGCAGCCGCAGTCCGGCTGGGCGTGGCGGAGCCCGTCGCGCCACCTTTCACGAAGGGTCGGGCATCGCCCACATTGCCCCGGATCGCGACCTTGTAGACGTTGTTGGCGCGCTCGATCTGGGCGCGCATGTCGTCGCCGGGCGAGAGCTTGAAGGTCGAGAGTTCGGCCTTCTCCAGGCTTCCCTCGCTCGAGAGCGTCGCATTGCCCTTCAACTGCACGGTGCCACTGTCGAGCTGCAGGTCCCGGATCTCGTTGGTCGGCCCTTCGACCATGGTGAAGCTCAGCTTTCCGGGCCGTCCGACCGGCTTCACCCAGCCGGGGATCAGCTGATCCACACCGGCCTTGGCGAGATCCGCTTCGACGAGGATGTTCGTCGGGGCCGATGCGCCGAGAGGCAGGCTCGCCTTGAGCCCGATCGTTCCCGTGAGCTGGGAGCCGAAGGAGAGCCCCCGTCGGCTGCGCGCCGCCTCATCGAGGGAGAACGCAACGCTGGCCTGCCCGCCCTGCCTGTTCTTGTGCAGATCGATGGCAGCCGGGCTTCCGGCGAGCTTGCCGTCGCCTTTGACGGCGAGATCGCCCCGGTCGTAAGCAATCGTCAGGTCGGCGCCTTCCAGTCGGTCCTTGCCAAAGAACTTGTCGACGGCAAAATCATTGACCGTTCCGCTCACTTTGAGAGGCAGGTCGGCGAAGGCCGGGATGTTATGCACGGCAAGGCCCATGCCGACGCGCAGATCCGTCTTCCCCTTCATCGTGGCGGGATCGATGTTGAAACCGGCGATTTCCTTGATGCGTGGTTCAAGCAGCAGGGCGCCCAAACCGTCGGCTCCGCCGGTGAGGCGAAAGTCGATGCGGGCCGAAGCGTTGTCATCCCAGTAATTGTCCAGGATGAACGCCCCGTCGGAAGCTCCCAGGAAGCGGCTGTCCGCCATTTGGACCAGACCTGTCGACGCGCGCACGGCAACCTTCCTGCCTGTCACGTGACCGGTCACGTTCATCCCGGAGATTGGCGGAAGGCCGTCCGCCACCCGGAGAACACCATCGGAAATGGCGAAATCGATCTTCAGGGACTCATCGGGTGTCGGACCGCCCGTCACCGCCTTTGCGACGTCCGCGCCGGTCATCGCCACCTTGAGATCGATGGAGTCCAGCATGCCCGCCTTCAGGTTGGACACGAGGAACCTGCGGACCGGGGGAGCAACGGCCTCGGGCCACACGCGCAGGGCGGAGCGGATATTCGTCTTGTCCGCGCGCACATCCAGATTCAAGCCCTTCGGGTCCGCGGAGGCTCCGAGAAGGCCGCTGATGCGGGCCGACAGCTCGGGCCCCTTCAGCGTGACGCTGTTGATCGTGACGCCGTCCGGGCCGGACAGGTCGGCGGCGAACTCGCTGACCCGGAGAGGGCTGTCTCCCGCTGCCGCGCCGGACCACACGATATCGCGGCCACCGAGGGACAAACGCCAAGGCTTGTCCGCGACGGGAGTCGCGAGGCGTCCCTGGAGGCGCAGATTCGTGTCCCCGCCCTTCAAGCCGAGTTCCTGAAGCTCGAGAGCCTTCTCGGCCTCGTTCCATTGCGCCTCGATCGTTGCGCGTTCCACCGGGAAGGGCGACGTGTCCTTGTCCTCGATCTGGAACGTGCCGGTATTGCTCGCGAGCCGTGTCTTCAGTTCTGTGATGCGACCATCCGCATAGGCGATGTCGAAACGCCCGGAGAATTCGAGATCCGTGGCCGCCGGCAGATCGGAAGCCCCTCCGAGCAGAAGGATGTCCTTGATCGGCACTTCATTCGCGACCACGCCCGCCCGGTAGGCGCCGTTGCCTTCCACAACGGCATCGCCGTTGAGTTGCCAAGCCCCCTGATCCCCTTCGACCGTCGCGGCGAACTGCCGTCCGCCGTTCTCCGTCCAGTCGAAGACGGCATCCACGCGTTGGAACCTGGCGCGTTCGCGACCGTCCGCATCGACGAAGACGAGGCGCGCATTGGTCAGCTCGGCCTGCCCGAGCGAGTTGAGGATGCTTCCAGGGCCGACGATGAGTTCGAGCAGCGACCCGACGACGCCCGACACCGGCGAAGGCCCGTTGGCATCGAGAGCAAGCGACGCTGCAGCTTCCTTGGACGGCTCCGGCGCGACGGGCGGAGGCGAAGCACCCGACTCGGCCTCCACCGCCTGCACGGGCGAGAAGGCGAGCGAGCCGTCCCGGTTGACGAGGACCCGCACTTGCAGGTCGCGCACCTCGATAGCCTTGGGCTGAAGGTTGGCGGTCAGAAGCGAGGTGAGATCGACGCTGAAGATCGCGTAAGGGGCTCGCAGCACGAGATCGCCACCTGGAGCCCGGATATCGAGGCCGTTCGCCCGCAGGGCCGGCGAGCCCTCGTGCAGCTCGATGGCCGTATTCCGCAACGTCACATTCCAGCCGGGTCCGATGCGCGCCGCCAAGGCTTCGGCGACCCGCTCGGGCAGGCGTCCGAAGCTCATCGGGGCCGCGGAGAGACGCAGGTAAAGCAGACCGAGCGCAGCAGTCGCAAAAACGATAAGCCCAAGCTTCACATAGAGAGTACCACGAAGAACGCGCTTGAGGAGGCTCCGCTTGACCGGATCTCGCCGGGACAACGTGGTACGAAATGGCAGCTTCATTCTTGTGACGTTAGGTAATCCGGTTCTTGCGCTCGAGCGCTCATCAGGGAATCAGAGAAGAGACCTTAACTGTCCCGGGGGTCTCCCGCGACTGTCCCTTTCAATCGTGCACATGAGCGCATCGTGCGGAAAAATAGTCCTAATTTTCCGGCCCGAACGATACGCTGCTTCTAGATACGAGCATCGGGTCGATCCCAAAAGTGGAGACCACTTTTGCGTCCGATGCTGTAGAGGTTTCCAACCAGTACATTCCGCCAAAAGGAAGGCGACTCATGTCTCTTAGCATCGGAACCAAAGCTCCGGCCTTCTCCCTCCCTGCGACAGATGGTCGGGAGATCCGTCTCGACGACCTGAAAGGCCGCAAGGTCGTGCTGTATTTCTATCCCAAGGACAACACCAGCGGCTGCACTCTCGAAGCGCAGAACTTCCAGGCCCTCAGGAAGGATTTCGCGGCGGCCGATACGGAGATCGTCGGGGTCTCGCCGGACTCACTGAAGAGCCACGACAAGTTCCGCGCCAAATACGGCCTCGACTTCGCCCTCGCGTCGGACGAGGCAAGGACCATGCTGGAGGCCTACGGCGTCTGGACCCAGAAGAGCATGTTCGGCCACAAATACATGGGCGTGGAGCGAACGACGGTGCTGATCGACCGCGAGGGCAACGTCGCTCGGGTTTGGAACAAGGTGAAGGTGCCGGGCCATGCGGAGGAAGTGCTGGAGGCGGCAAAGGCCTTGGAATAGGACATGTCACTCCATTGCAATAAACTTGCATTAGTGTTTTATAGTTGCAAATCTAGGCCTCTTTCCCACCTCGTGTTGCAATGCCTGACTACAAAGCCATCCTCTCGGGTCAAAGCTGGAATGCCCTCTCCAGTCTTAAGGCCAACAAGAGGCCGGTCTTCCTGACCTATACCTTCAATGGTCCGCAGTGGGGCTCCACGAAATTCGGTAGTGCCGACAAGGCCCTGGCGCGCAAAACCCTGAAGATGTGGGGTGACGCTTCAGGTATCCGGTTCCTTGAGGTCAAGGGTGAAGATGCTGAGCTGAAGTTCCAATGGAAGTGGGAGTTTGGGGATTTTTCCGGCCGGGCCGAATTCCCGAAACTTGAGCGGGAGACTTTCAATGATGAAGGTGTCGTTCGGCACGAGGACGGCGGCAACATCTACCTCAACGCTCGCTACCGCTCGGAACTCAGGGCACATAAGTCCTTCGAATTATATGTTCTTCTCCATGAAATTGGCCATGCGCTCGGCCTCAAGCATCCTTTTCACAAGATGCCTTACAACAAGCAATTGTTGAGGTCGGACTTGGACCACGTGAAGCATACCGTAATGAGCTACACCGGGGCCGATTTGAACATGCAGTCCACCGGGCTTGGATCTCTGGACATACAGGCCATCCGTGCCCTTTACGGCAGTCCTTCGCAGGATGGGCGTCAGGTCGCGAAGTGGAGCTGGACCAAGTCCAAGCAGACCCTGACCCAGATCGGCAAGAGCAATGCGGATGTGATCTACGGTGTCGCCGTCAAGGATCTCATCAAGGGTGGTGGTGGCGATGACAGGATCTACAGCTTCCAGGGCGATGACACCCTATACGGGGAGACCGGCAACGACATCCTGAGCGGCGGGGACGATGACGACGTTCTGTTCGGAGGAACCGACGACGACACATTGAGCGGCGGCTATGGTGGCGACAACCTCTCTGGAGATTCGGGCAATGACATCCTGAGCGGCGGTTACGGTGAGGATACGCTGCAGGGAGGCACAGGCGCCGACTTCCTCAACGGCGGGGACGATGACGATGTTCTTTATGGAGACTTGGATAACGATGTCCTGAAGGGCGGGGATGAGAACGACACCTTGCAGGGCGCTATGGGCCACGACAGCTTGGATGGCGGGAATGGCAAGGATCTCCTGTACGGCGACGCTGACGGCGATATGCTGAGCGGCGGAGATGGCGACGATGCCTTGCACGGAGGTGAAGGCAACGACACCTTGGACGGGGGACTCGCCCAGGATAACCTGCAAGGAGACGCGGGCGACGATGTCCTGAGCGGCGGGGACGGCGCGGATGTCCTGAAGGGCGGAGACGGCAACGACAATTTGGACGGTGGCTCTGACAACGACGACCTTCAGGGAGGCGCGGGCGGCGATACCCTGAAAGGGGGCACGGGCCATGATCGATTCGTTTTCGATACTTCGTTCAATGGGATCGACGATGTCGATCAGATCGTGGACTTCGAAAACTGGAAGGACAAGATCGTTCTGTCCTCAACGATCTTCCGCACCCTTGAGAAAGGCGATTTGAGCCCGCGGGCGCTTGTCACAGGAACGGCTGCGATTGATGCGAACACTAGGATTGTGTTCAATCTAGAGAGCCAATTTCTCTCTTACGACCCGGACGGCTCTGGCCCTCTGGCCGCAGTGCGCTTTGCGAGCTTCCTGGGAACGCCGATGATCAACTTCTCCGATTTTCTGATCGTGTAGATGATTGCCTGCAGTCGAGTAGGCCCGCTCGATCGAGCGGGCCTTCTCGTCTTAATCAATATCCTCGACTTCCGCGTCGCCGCCATAGACGCGCTGGGCGAGCGAGGCTTCCATGAAGGGATCGAGGTCGCCGTCGAGCACGTCCTGCGGGCTCGTCGACTGGGCGCCGGTACGCAGATCCTTCACCATCTGGTAGGGCTGCAGCACGTAGGAGCGGATCTGGTGGCCCCAGCCGATTTCCGTCTTGGCGGCGGCTTCGGCACTGGCCTTCTCTTCGCGCTTCTTCAACTCGGCCTCGTAGAGGCGCGCGCGCAGCATGTTCCAGGCGGTGGCCCGGTTCTTGTGCTGCGAGCGCTCCTGCTGACAGGCGACGACGATGCCGCTCGGGATATGGGTGATGCGCACCGCCGAGTCGGTGGTGTTCACGTGCTGGCCGCCCGCGCCCGAGGAGCGGAACGTGTCGATGCGGCAGTCGGATTCCTTGATCTCGATGTTGATGCGGTCATCCACCACCGGATAGACCCACACCGAGGCGAAGCTCGTGTGACGACGGGCGTTCGAGTCATAGGGCGAGATGCGCACGAGCCGGTGCACGCCCGACTCGGTCTTGAGCCAGCCATAGGCGTTGAGGCCCTTGATCAGGAGCGTGGCGCTCTTGATGCCGGCCTCTTCACCGTCGGTGATTTCGAGAAGCTCGACCTTGTACTTCCGGCGCTCGGCCCAGCGGGCATACATGCGCTGGAGCATGTTGGCCCAGTCCTGGCTTTCCGTGCCGCCAGCGCCCGAATGCACCTCCACGTAGGTGTCGTTGGCATCCGCCTCGCCCGCGAGCAGGGTCTCGACCTGGCGGCGGGCCGCCTCGGCCTGAAGGTTGCGGATGATCTCCTCGCCTTCCTGGATCGTGGCTTCGTCCTCTTCGGCTTCGCCGAGCTCGATCAGGGTGACGGCGTCCTCGAGATCCTGCTCAAGGCGTTTCACGGCCGAGATCTGGTCCTCAAGCGACGTGCGCTCGCGCATGATCTTCTGCGCGGCGTCCGCATCGTTCCAGAGGTTGGGGTCCTCGGCCTGAGCGTTCAGTTCCGCGAGGCGTCGCTGGGCAGTATCCCAGTCAAAGATGCCTCCTCAGCAGCCCGACTGACTGCTTGGTTTCTTCTACGAGATGTTGGATTTCGGCGCGCATCGTTTCTTTGCTGTCCGTGCCTTGTGATGGCGGGGTCTTAAGGGGACCGTCGCCGGGTGTCAAAGGAACTCCGCCCCCAAGGCCACGGTTTGTCCCGCGACCAAAACTTCGGCCGAGAAGCAATCCGTTTCCGTTGTGTGGAGGGCGGATTCTATATGGGGGAGGAGCCGGTCAATACAATCCGCTGGGGCCCACGCCGACAGCCCGCTGAGGCGCTCCCGGAGGAGGAGCCGGCGAGTACTCGGCCTGCGGCGCTTCCTCTGGCTCCGGCGGCACGTATTCCGGCGGGGCCTGGCCGGGCTTGAAGGCTTCAAGGATCGTGCCACCGCCCTCCCCGCCCGTGCGGGTGCCGGTGGCGGAATTGACGCGGATCAGCTTGATGCCGGCGGGCACGCGGAACGGCGTCGCAGGCTTATCCTTGAGCGCCAGCTGCATGAAGTCGCGGAACACGGGCGCAGCATACTGGCCGGCCGTCGCCGCGTTGCCGAGAGACTTCGGCTGGTCGTAGCCGAGGAACACGCCGACGGCGAGATCGGGCGAGAAGCCGACGAACCACACGTCCTTGGCGTCGTTGGTGGTGCCCGTCTTTCCGGCGAGCGGTTTGCCCACGGCCTTGACCGTCTGGGCCGTGCCGCGCTGGACCACGCCTTCGAGGATCGAGGTCATCTGGTAGGCGGTCAGCGGATCGAGCACCTGCTCACGGGTCTCCGTCAGCTTGGGCGCGCCGCCGCCGTCCCACTTCTCCGCATTGCAGGTCGCGCATTTGCGGTCGTCGTGGCGGTAGATCGTCCGGCCGTTGCGGTCCTGGATCTGGTCGATCAGGGTCGGTTTGATGCGGCGGCCGCCGTTGGCGAACATGGAATAGGCGGCCGTCATGCGCATGACCGTGGTCTCGCCGGCGCCGAGCGACATGGAGAGCAGCGGCAGCAGGTCGTCATAGACGCCGAAGCGGCGGGCATATTCCGAGATGGTCGGCATGCCGACCTCGTTGGCAAGGCGCACCGTCATCAGATTCTTGGAATGCTCGACGCCGTAGCGCAGCGTCCGCAGGCCACCCGACTTGCCGTCGTAGTTCGAGGGCGCCCAGGCCGCCTGGCCGGGGCCCATATCGAGCACGAAGGGCGAGTCCATGATCTGGTTCGAGGGCGTGTAGCCGTTGTCGAGTGCCGTCGCATAGACGATAGGCTTGAACGAGGAGCCCGGCTGGCGCATGGCCTGGATCGCCCGATTGAACTCGCTCTGGTCATACGAGAACCCGCCCACCATGGCGTGGACACGCCCCGTATTGGGGTCCATGGCCACGATGGCGCCCGAGATCTCAGGGATCTGGCGCAGGCGGAACTGTCCAGGCCTGTCGGCCAGCGGCTCCACATAGACCACGTCGCCTACGGCAACGGCGCGCTCGACGGGCCGGCGGGTCCATTTCGCGCCATCGGCCGTCACGGTGCCCGTCTCGCGGTCCTTGACCATCTGACCGGACGCCTCACGCTTGGGCTGCAGGCCGATCTTGGCCCGTCCGCCGGCGACTTCCAGCACGACGGCCAGACGCCAGGGCTGTACGTCGCCCATCGCGGGCACTTCCCCCAGGGCCAAGCCCCATTCGCGGCCGGCGAGGTCGATCTTCTGGTGGGCGCCGCGCCATCCGCGCGCCTCGTCGAAGCGCACGAGGCCGTCGACCAGGGACTTGCGGGCCATGGCCTGCATCTTGGGGTCGAGGGTCGAACGGATGAGCAGGCCGCCCTCGTAGAGGGTCTCCTCGCCGTAGCGCTCGGCGATGTCGCGCCGCACGCCCTCGGCGAAATAGCCCGAGGCGATGCTGTTCGGGGAAACCACGCGTGGCTTGACGTTGAGCGGCTCCTTCTGGGCCGCCTCGGCTGCCTCCTCCGAGATATAGCCGTTGGCCGCCATGCGCTCGATCACCCAGTTCCGGCGCTCGACGGCGGCCTTGCGCTGGCGGAACGGATGGTAATTGTTCGGACCCTTGGGCAGCGCGGCGATGTAGGCCGCCTCGGCAATCGTCAGCTCGTGGATGGACTTGCCGAAATAGTCGAGCGCCGCAGCGGCGATGCCGTGCAGGTTGCGGCCCGGGGTCAGGGTGCCGAGGAAGATTTCGTTGAGGTAGAGCTCGAGGATCTTGTCCTTGGAGAAGGTCGATTCCATCCGCAGGGCGATCAGCGCCTCACGGATCTTGCGCTCATAGCTCCGCTCGTTGCCGACGAGGAAGTTCTTGGCCACCTGCTGGGTGATCGTCGAGGCACCCTGCTCTCGCGTTCCGCCGGAGCGGAGATTGACCACCACGGCGCGCACGAGGCCCTCGGGATCGATGCCGACATGCTTGTAGAAATTCTTGTCCTCGGCGGAGAGGAAAGCCCCGATCACAAGCTTGGGCACGGCCTGAATCGGCACGTAGAGCCGGCGCTCGCGGGCATATTCGGCGATGAGGCTGCCGTCGGCCGCATGGATGCGGGTCATCACCGGCGGCTCGTAGTTGGCGAGCTGGGCGTGATCCGGCAGATCCTTCGAGTAGAACCAGAATCCATAGGCGAGCCCGACAGCGCCGATCAGGAAGAAGATCGCTCCAACACTGAAGAGGAAGCCGAAAAATCGTAGGACGAAGCGCATCCGAAGGTGTTCCATGACGGCGCCCATGGCGCCTGTTTATGCAGATCTTGAAACGCGGACCCTCGTTACCCGATGAATCGCGCCCCCGCTACGGGTATCCACACTCTATCTATGGTAAAACTGCGGCAGTGCCCCTGCGGGCGAACCGCGCGGCGAAAAAGCGATCCACGGCGACCGACATGGCCGAGACCATTTTGACGCGCCATTCCTCGGACATCAACAGGTCCAGGTCCTTTTGGCTCGACAGATAGCCAAGTTCGACGAGAACGGAGGGCACGTCGTGCGCCCGCAGCACCTGGAAGCGTGCCTGCCGGTGGGGGTTCTTGTTGAGGCGGGCGACGGAATCGAACTCACCGACGAGACGGCTGGCGAAATTGTGGGAAAAGCCCCGCGTTTCTCTCAGGGTGAGTTCCATCAGGATGTCAGAGACGTCGTCCGGCATGTCGCCCGATTCGACGCCGGCCATCGCGTCCGCCTTGTTTTCACGATCGGCGAGGCGGGCGGAATCGGCGTCGGACGCCCGCTCGGACCCGGTATAGACCGTCAGTCCCCTCACGTCCTGGCCGCCCGAGATCGAGTCCGCATGGACGGAGATGAAGAGATCGGCCTGAGCCGCGCGGGCGGCGCGCACCCGGTCGCCGAGGGAGACGAACACATCCTGGTCGCGGGTCATGACGACCTTGTAGCGGCCCCCTTCTTCGAGCTTCTTCTTCAGCCTCTGGGCGAAGGAGAGAACGAGATCCTTCTCCACCACATTGCCCGACCCCGCCGCGCCTGGATCGATGCCGCCATGGCCGGCATCGATCATGATGACCGGCCGGGCATCCTTGGTGTCCTGTGCGACCGGCGCCGCCGAGGCCTCCTTCGTCGCGGCCGCGTTTTCGACAGCAACCCTGCGGAATTCCTCGCGCTCGGCGCGGGAGAGCTCGATGGTCAGGATCGTTGCCGCGCCCGTGGCATCGGGCACGGTCGTCATCCCGGAGACCATTGCCGGCTGGGTCAGCTCCATCACCACCCGGGACCGCCCCGGAGCGAAGAGACCGTAGCGGTAGGATGCGATGAGGCCTTCCTTGCTGCGCCCGGCCTCCTGGGGGAGATGGAACGCCACCTCCGGCAGGTCGATGATGACCCGGTCCGGGCGTTCCATCAGGGAAACCTGGGCCGTCACCGCCTTCGACAAAGTAACCTTAAAACGGGTTTTCGCCCCATCCGATTCGACCGTAACGGCGGCGGCGATGGCGGGAGAACCGGCCTTTGCGCCCTCTCCGGCAGCACGGGCGTGACCGGACCACGCGGCCACGAGGGCCGCCAGGAGGCACATGCTGACAAGGCGGATGACAGGGGAAAAGGGCATCGGTGATCGCTGACGGTTCTAGCGTCCTTCCTATACTGATAGACGGCCTTTGGTTAACGGAACCTCACGTCGCATGGCGGTTTAATGAGACTCTGTTGCATTCATGGCACAGTGACACGGGATCTTGCCAAATGCCCCAATCGCTCTGTAATGATCTTGATCCCGTCCGGCATGGCCGAATCTGACGGCGGATCCGGAGGAGACGGTTGTGTTGACCGATCCTTCAGGAGACCCGTCACCCTCGACAGGCTCACGGACAGGACCATATGGCGACGCTTGTCGCCACTCGCCGATGGCCGGCTTCCGGTCCATCGATATCTACGAAAGGGCCGTGTCGAATGGTTGCGCACGCGAAGTCAGCTTTGACCTTCGTTTCTGCACCGTTCGAATCGCGTGTTACATCCCGCGCACGCCCAAGCTCCACCCTTTCCGGCCAAGAGCCGGCCCAATTCAACCCAGAATGCGCCCGCACGCGGCGCACGATGGCGATCGACAGCACTCCTAACGCAATTTCAGCCCGCCGCCCTTACTTGCGGCGTGCCCATCCGCCCACAATGCGGCCCCTGCCTCAGGTCCTGCCCTCGATCGCCATGTCGAGAGTTCAACATGGCAAACAAGATGCTCATCGATGCCTCACACCCGGAAGAAACCCGGGTCGTGGTGGTACGCGGTCAGAAGGTCGAAGAATTCGACTTCGAATCCGCTAACCGGAAGCAGCTGCGCGGGAATATCTATCTCGCCAAGGTCACCCGGGTCGAACCGTCGCTCCAGGCGGCCTTCGTGGAATACGGCGGAAACCGCCATGGGTTCCTCGCGTTCAGCGAAATCCATCCCGATTATTATCAGATCCCGGTTGCCGACCGTCAGGCTCTGCTCGAGGCCGAGGCGGAAGCACAGCGCGAGGAGGAGCACGAGGAAGAGCGCCGCAGCCGCGGCGGCCGCCGCCGCCGTTCCTCGCAGCGGCGGACCGAGAACGACGAGACCGTGGTCTCGACCGAAGCCGAGGCCGGCACCGAAGACGGTGTGGAAGCGGCTCGTGAGGGCGATGCTTCCGACAGCCCCGAGAGCGTTGGCGAAGAGCGCGAGGCATCGACCTCTGACGCCATGGAGGCCTTCGCCACGGTGATGGCCGGGGATGCTGCTCCCGGCGAGAACGCAGGAGAGGCCGCCATCGAGGCGGTTGAAGCCTCGGCCCATGTCGAGACTGCCCAGGGCGACGAGGCTGCAGAAGCAGCCGAAGCCCGCTCGCCCGAAGGCGACACGGAAGCCGATGAAGACGAGGACGAAGACGAAGACGATCACGACGTGGAAGAGCACGAGATCGTCGAGCAGCTTGGCGGTGACGACGCGATCGAGGATCTTCCCCAGCGCCGGCGCACGCCCCGCAAGCAGTACAAGATCCAGGAAGTCATCAAGCGCCGCCAGGTTCTTCTCGTCCAGGTCGTCAAGGAAGAGCGCGGCAACAAGGGTGCAGCGCTGACCACCTATCTGTCGCTCGCCGGACGATATTCGGTGCTCATGCCCAACACGGGTCGGGGTGGCGGCATCTCCCGCAAGATCACCAATGCGGCCGACCGCAAGCGCCTGAAGGAAATCGCCCAGGAGCTGGAGGTGCCCGAGGGAATGGGCATCATCCTGCGCACGGCCGGCGCCTCGCGCACCAAGCCCGAGATCAAGCGCGACTACGAATACCTGATGCGCCTTTGGGAGAGCGTGCGCGAGCTGACCCTCAAGTCGGCGGCCCCCTCCCTGGTCTACGAGGAAGGCTCGCTCATCAAGCGCGCCATCCGCGACCTCTACAACAAGGACATCGACGACGTCCTCGTTTCCGGCGACGAAGGATATAGTGAGGCCAAGGACTTCATGCGAATGCTCATGCCGAGCCATTCGAAACTGGTCCAGCCCTACCGCGATCCGCAGCCTCTCTTCGCGAAGTTCGGCGTCGAGTCCCAGCTCGATGCCATGTTCTCGAACGTGGTGACCCTGAAATCGGGCGGCTATCTCGTCATCAACCCGACGGAAGCCCTCGTTTCCATCGACGTGAACTCCGGCCGTTCGACCCGCGAGCACAACATTGAGGACACGGCGCTGCGCACGAACCTCGAAGCGGCAGAGGAAATCGCCCGCCAGCTCCGCCTGCGCGATCTTGCCGGCCTCGTCGTGATCGACTTCATCGACATGGAGGAGAAGCGGAACAACCGCGCCGTCGAGAAGAAGCTCAACGAGTGCCTGAAGAACGACCGCGCCCGCATCCAGGTGGGACGCATCTCGCCCTTCGGCCTCCTCGAAATGTCGCGCCAGCGCATCCGCACCGGCGTGCTGGAATCCTCGTCGATCCCCTGCCCGCACTGCGCCGGCACCGGCTTCGTGCGCTCGACACCGTCCGTGGCCCTGCAGGTGCTGCGCTCGATCGAGGAAACCCTCATCAAGAATTCCGGCTACAACCTCGTCGTCCGCACGCGGACGGAGGCGGCGTTCTACATCCTGAACCAGAAGCGCATCCACCTGCGTGAGCTGGAGACCCGCTTCGGCGTCGCGATCTCCATCGTCGCCGACGACAGCCTCCACGGCACGACGACCTATGCCATCGAGCGGGGTGAGCCCGCCCTGAAGCTCGAGCACAAGTCGGCCGCGACCGGCATCCAGATCGACGCCATCATCCCTGTCGACGAACCCGATGAACCCGACGAGGACATCGAGGTCGAGGCGGAGGCCGAAGAGGAGACCGCCGAGGAAGCTCAGGGCGGCGAAGAGCGCGGCGAGGAAGCCGA
Organism: Microvirga sp. RSM25; assembly: GCF_044784385.1. Classification (NCBI taxonomy): domain Bacteria; kingdom Pseudomonadati; phylum Pseudomonadota; class Alphaproteobacteria; order Hyphomicrobiales; family Methylobacteriaceae; genus Microvirga; species Microvirga sp. RSM25. Next base: position 2,309,692 of record NZ_CP173039.1, read on the forward strand.
GGGCGAAGGTGGCGGACGCCGTCGCCGCCGCCGCCGCCGCCGTCGCGGCCGCGACCGGGATGCCTTTGCGGGCGAAGCCCAGGGCGAGGAAGGCGAGGAATCCGGAGAGACTGAGGGCGAATCCGACGAGGAAGAGGCAGAAGTTGCGGCTTCGGGAACGGAAGCTGCAACGACCGAGGCAGGCGAATCCGAGGACGAGCGCGGCGGACGCCGCCGCCGTCGCGGTCGCCGCGGCGGTCGTGGACGCGGCCGTGACGAGGCGGTCGAGTTCGCCATGGAAGAAGGCTTCGTGGCTCCCGACGAGGCTCAGGCCGCCCCGGCTTCGGACAAGCCCATCCCGGCCGAGGCGAGGGCTGAGGCAGAAGCGGAAGAACCCAGGCCTGCAGCCGAAAGCGAGCATATCGTTGCTCCGTCCCGCCCTGTGGCCGAGGCTCCAGTGCCGCCGCCGGCTCCCGTCATTCCCGAGCCGGAACCGGTCGCCGTCGTGCTGACCCCGCCCGATCCGGAGCGCCCGAAGCGCGCCGGCTGGTGGTCCAAGGCCAAGTCGGTCCTGAGCGGGTCGTAAAGTTCAAAAGAAATGCCCGGCCTGAGGCCGGGCATTTTTCTTTCGGCTCTACCGTCATTCCGGGGCGGCTCCGACGAGCCGCCCCGGAATGACGGCGCAAGCGCCCTTACCTCAGCCACTCCTTCAGCCGCGCCACCGTCTCGCGACAGTCGTTCTCCGATCCGGCGAAGGAAAAGCGCATGTAGTGGGAGCCTTCGATGGGGTCGAAATCGAGGCCGGGCGTGGCGGCGACGCCCGCCTCCTCCAGCATGCGCCTGGAGAAGCCGATGGAATCGTTCGTGAAGCGGGCGATGTCGGCATAGATGTAGAAGGCCCCGTCGACCGGGTGCATCTCCGTGATGCCGACCTTGGGCAGCTCTTCGAGCAGGTACGCCCGGTTGCGGGCGTAGCCGGCCTTCACCGCTTCCAGCTCCTCCGCCGCGTCGAAGGCGGCGAGGGCCGCCACCTGCGAGAGATAGGGCGGCGAGATGTACAGGTTCTGCGCCAGCCGCTCGATGGGCCGCACCAGTCGGTCCGGCACCACGATCCAGCCGATGCGCCATCCGGTCATGCAATAGTACTTCGAGAACGAGTTGATCACGACCGCATCGTCGTCGGAGGCGAGCGCCGTGGACGCGACCTCGCCATAGGTCAGACCGTGATAGATCTCGTCGGACACGAACCACAGCCCCAGGCGACGGCAGGTCTCGCCCAATTCCGCCAGCACCTTGCGGCCGATCATGGTGCCGGAGGGGTTGGCCGGGCTCATGGCGAGGATGCCGTGCAGGGGCTTTTCCGCGTGGGCCTTCTCGATCGCCTGAGCCGTCATGATCCAACCATCGGCCTTGGCGAGCGGAATCGTCACCGGCTCGATGCCCAGCGCCTCCAGGATGTTGCGATAGGCCGGATATCCCGGCGCGGTGATCGCCACCCGCTGACCGGGGTCGAAGAGGCTCAGGAACGCCAGCACGAATCCGGCCGAGGAGCCGGTCGTCACCACGACCCGCTCCGGCGCGATGCTCACGCCGTAAGCTTCCCGGTAGTGCCGGGCGATCCGCTCCCGCAAGGCCGAGATGCCGAGCGCTTCCGTGTAGCCGATGCGGCCGAGATCGAGGGCGGCCTTGGCCGCCTCCCGAGCCGCGCGGGGCGCCGGCGCGGAAGGCTGGCCGACCTCCATGTGAATGACGCTGTCGCCGCGCCGCTCCTTGGCCGCAGCCGCGCTCAGCACGTCCATGGCGAGAAAGGAAGCGACGCGGTCCATGCGACGCGCGATGAGGGGCGAATGGAGATCGGCGGATGTCTTGGTCATGAAGAGGCTCGTAGCCGGTTGCAAGGGCGGTCTCAAGACGGTTCTTCATTGGGCGTCCTTCGCGGCTGGAGCGTCAGCGGGCAAAGGGAATCCATAGCGCTGTGCCTGATCGTGGATCCCCTTCTTGGCCTGCGGCCGCCGGGGATGACATCCACCGCGTCATGGCCGGGCTTGTCCCGGCCATCTCGATCCTGTGAAGCGGAGCGCTTCGATCCATCGGGATCACCGGCACGAGGCCGGTGATGACGTGGAGGGTATTAGTCTCACAATACGAAGCCGTGATTTGACGCCGCACTCCCCGAGCCGCTAACTCACGATAGAACAATGGGTCTCAACTCCGCCTCGAACCATCGTTAGAGGCTGGGTCGACAAAGACTTCCGCAAAAGGACCGAATATGCGCTTTTCGCTTCTCAGAATCGGCCGGACCGCAGCTCTGCTCGGCGCTCTGGCGATCGCTCCCGCCGCGATGGCGCAGGGCACGGCATTCAACGAGCAGCAGAAGCAGGCCATCGGCGAGATCGTGAAGGATTACCTCCTGAAGAACCCGGAGGTTCTAACCGAGGTGATCGCCGAGCTCGAGAAGCGTCAGGCGGACGCGCAGCAGGTCGCCCAGGCCGGTGCGGTGAAGGAGACGAAACAGTCGCTCCTGAATGCTTCCCACTCCTATGTGGTCGGCAACCCCTCGGGCGACATCACCCTGGTGGAGTTCTTCGACTACAATTGCGGCTACTGCAAGAAGGCACTCTCCGACGTCCAGACGCTCATGAAGAGCGACCCCAAGCTGCGCGTCGTCCTGAAGGATTTCCCGGTCCTCGGGCCCGATTCGGTCGAGGCCAGCCGCGTGGCGCTGGCGGTCAAGAACCAGCTCCAGGGCCAGAAGCTCTTCGACTACCACATCAAGGTCCTGGAGAGCCGCGGCCGGGTGAACGGCGAGCGCGCCATGGCGGTCGCCAAGGAGATGGGCGTCGACATGGCCCGTCTTCAGAAGGACATCGAGAGCCCTGAGGTCCGCAATGCCCTCCAGGAGAACATGGCTCTCGGCGACAAGCTCAGCCTGACCGGAACGCCGGCCTTCATCGTCGGCGAGACCGTGATCCCCGGCGCCGTCGGTCTCGATCCCCTGAAGCAGCTCGTGGACAATGTCCGCCAGTGCGGCAAGGCGAACTGCGGGTAAGCTCTATGACCCTGTCGTAGCGCCGCCTGCTCTCATCCCCTCCACGTCATCGCCGGCCTTGTGCCGGTGATCCCGATGGATCGAAGCGCAGCGCTTCACAGGATCGAGATGGCCGGGACAAGGCCCGGCCATGACGTAAAACAGGTCTTCTCACGCTACGGAAACCTCGCGTGGAGTGGGGTAGAGTGGGAAAGCCTTGGTTTTCCCCTTCCCCCCTGCTCGCCTTTTGGCTAAGAGGGCGTTTCTGCTCCGCCTGGCGGAGCTTCAAGGAACGCTCCTTTCGCGATGACCAACGTCTTCGTCCTCAACGGACCCAATCTCAATCTCCTCGGCCGCAGAGAGCCCCAGGTCTATGGCAGCACGACGCTGCAGGACATCGAGAAGCTCGTGCGCGAGAAGGCCGAGACCCTGGGGACGGCGATCACGTTCCGCCAGTCCAACCACGAGGGACAGCTGGTGGACTGGATCCAGGAAGCAGGAGTCCAAGGAGCCGGCGTGGTCATCAATGCTGGCGCCTATACCCACACCTCGATCGCTCTGCGCGATGCCATCTCCGGCAGCGGCGCTCCAACGGTCGAGATCCACATTTCGAATGTTCATGCTCGCGAGGGCTTTCGCCATCGCTCGCTCATAGCGCCCGTCTCCATCGGCGTGATCTGTGGTTTCGGGCCCATGAGCTACCTGCTCGGCCTGGAAGCGGTTCACCAGGTGATGGTCGAGCGGGCCCGTCAGGCGAAGCCCTCCCAGCATTAGTTCCTCAAGAAGTAGAGGTAAGCCCATGGCCAAGGATAACCCTTTCGATCCCGATCTCGTCCGTGAGCTGGCGAATTTGATCGCCGACACGGATCTCAGCGAGATCGAAGTGGAGAAGGGCGACCTTCGCATCCGCGTGGCGCGCATGGTCACCGCCGCCGTCACCGTTCCGGTCGCAGCTCCCGCCGCTCTAGCGCCCTCTCCCGTCATTGCACCGCCTCCGGCTGCAGCCCTGGCCGAGGCTGCAGCGAAGACCGGAGCCCCCCATCCGGGCGCTGTGCTCTCGCCCATGGTCGGCACCGCCTACCGCAAGCCCTCCCCGGACGCGAAGGACTTCGTCGAGGTCGGCTCCAAGGTCCAGGCCGGCGACAAGGTTCTGCTCGTCGAGGCGATGAAGACTTTCAACGAGATCGTGGCGCCCCGCGCCGGCACCGTGACCGCCATCTATGTCGAAGACGGAACCCCTGTTGAATACGGCGAACCCCTCCTCGTCATCGAGTAAGGCGCGATATGTTCGATAAGATCCTCATTGCCAATCGCGGCGAGATCGCCCTGCGCATCCTGCGCGCGGCGAAGGAGCTCGGCATCGCCACCGTCGCGGTGCATTCCACCGCCGACGCCGATGCCATGCATGTGCGCCTCGCCGACGAGAGCGTCTGCATCGGTCCTCCGGCCGCCCGGGACAGCTATCTCAACATCCCGGCCCTGATCGCCGCCTGCGAGATCACCGGCGCGGACGCCATCCATCCCGGCTACGGCTTCCTGTCGGAGAACGCGCGCTTCGCGGAGGTGCTGGAGCATCACCGCATCACCTTCATCGGCCCGAAGGCCGAACACATCCGCATCATGGGCGACAAGATCGAGGCCAAGCGCACCGCCAAGCGCCTCGGCATCCCCTGCGTGCCCGGATCGGAGGGTGGTATCAGCGACGAAGCCGAGGCCAGGAAGGTCACCAAGGACATCGGCTACCCGGTCATCATCAAGGCCGCCGCCGGCGGCGGCGGACGCGGCATGAAGGTGGCGCGCAACGAGAACGACCTCGTCCACGCCCTCCAGACCGCCAAGACCGAGGCCAAGGCCGCCTTCGGCGACGACGCGGTCTATATCGAGAAGTATCTCGAGAAGCCGCGCCACATCGAGATACAGGTTCTCGGCGACGGCAAGGGCAACGCCATCCACCTCGGCGAGCGCGACTGCTCCCTGCAGCGCCGCCACCAGAAGGTGTGGGAGGAAGGCCCCTCGCCGGCCCTGAACGTCGAGATGCGCGAGCGCATCGGCGGCGTCGTGGCCAGGGCCATGCAGGACCTCAAATATGCGGGCGCGGGCACCATCGAGTTCCTCTACGAAGACGGCGAGTTCTACTTCATCGAGATGAACACCCGTATCCAGGTGGAGCACCCCGTCACGGAGATGATCACCGGGATCGACCTGGTGAACGAGCAGATCCGCGTGGCGGCAGGCCATCCGCTGTCGGTGAAGCAAGAAGACATCAAGATCGAGGGCCACGCCATCGAGTGTCGCGTGAATGCCGAGCATCCGTCGACCTTCCGGCCCTCGCCCGGCACGATCAGCTACTTCCACCCGCCGGGCGGTTTGGGCGTGCGCGTCGATTCGGCGGCCTACCAGGGCTACCGCATCCCGCCGCACTACGACTCCCTCGTGGGCAAGCTCATCGTCCATGGCCGCACCCGCAACGAGTGCCTCATGCGCCTGCGCCGGGCTCTCGATGAATTCGTGGTCGACGGCATCGACACCACCCTGCCGCTCTTCCGCACCCTCGTGCGCAATCCTGAGATCCAGAACGGCCAATACGACATCCATTGGCTCGAGAATTTCCTGAAGACAGGCGGTCTAGGCGAAAACGAATAGAGTCGTTACAAAATATCACATCCTCTATTCTGGCGCTGTCGGAACAGAGGGCGTCGTTTTTGAAAGCGAGGCCATGAAAGACCATGCCTCGCTTTCTTCATGTCGGCTTTCGGACTTCGCCGCCCAAAACGGTATGATTTCATGGCGTCTCGCAACCAAGGCTGAGAAGACGGACGAAGAGATCCACCAACTCGGCAAAATCTACCTAAGACCAATCTGACTTCGCGTCTCAGTTATCCTATTCTATGAAGGATAACCCGAATGATCGGATAAGTGAGTGAATGACCCGGTCTCCCGACCACGCGATCGAGATTACCCCCGACATCCTGCTGAAAGCCTATGCGGCTGGCATCTTTCCCATGGCGGAAGATGCGGACGACCCCTCACTCTTCTGGGTCGAGCCGCGTGAGCGGGGGATCATTCCTCTCGACAATTTTCACATCTCCAAGCGCTTGGCCCGTACGGTCCGCTCGGACCAGTTTGAGATCCGGGTCGACCAGGATTTCGACGGGGTGGTCGCCGGCTGCGCCGCCCCCGGCGTGGACAGGGAGAAGACCTGGATCAGCCGGCGCATCCGCGAGCTCTACGGCGAACTCTTCGATGCCGGCTATTGTCATACGGTGGAGGTCTATCGGGACGATCGCCTCGTCGGCGGCCTCTATGGCGTGCGCCTCAACGGGGCTTTCTTCGGCGAGAGCATGTTCCACACCGAACGGGATGCTTCCAAGGTCGCCCTCGTTCACCTGGTGGCCCGGCTGCGCCGGGGCGGGTTCTCGCTTCTGGACACCCAGTTCGTGACCTCGCATCTGGCACAGTTCGGCGCCATGGAGGTGCCCAGGCGCAGCTACAAGCAGATGCTGCGCAATGCCATGGAGCATGCCGCGAACTGGAATTCCTGGCCGAGAGGCAAGAACGTCAGCGGTGAGGAAGCGCTCGCGGCCATCGCCACTTGACCTGGCGCATCGTGCGGAACCAAAGGTCCGCGTCAGCGAAAAGTGGGTCCGTACCCTAGCGATCCGTGTTGATGATCGGCGCCGCGGGACCTTGGCGCCGTGCCGGCTGGCGCAGAGGTGCAGTCTCGACGGCAGGCGGGCGCGGCGCCGTGGTGCCGGTGGGCGCCATGATGTCGCCCGGCCGTCCTGCATCGCTCGGCGCCCGAGCGGTATCCTGGATCGGCGGCAGTTCCTCGGGCGTCTCCTTCGGCTCGGCAATCACCTCCGTGCCGCCTTTGCAGTCGACGAGCCAGATGTCGTAGACCGGATGCTCCAGACCGTGCAGGCCCGGGCTTGCGGCGAACAGCCAGCCCGAGAAAACCCGCTTGGTCTTTCCGTCGGTGGCGGGCTCGTCGACCTCGATGAAGGAAGTCGTGTTCGGCGTTTCCGTCGGCGGCTTGGTGAAGCAGACCCGCGGGGTCATCTGCAGCGCGCCGAACTGCACGGTCTCGTCGATCCCGACCTCGAACGACACGATGCGCCCGGTGATCTTGTCGAGCCCCGAGAAGACGGCCGTGGGATTCTTGATCCGGTCCGCCTGAGCCGTACCGAGGCCGCCGATTACCGATGCGAGCACGAAAGTCGCCCGCGTCCATCCGAGTTTCATCATATGATCCAAGCCAAGTCCGATTTGGCGGTTCCTGTCCGGCCTGACCGGCCGCAACCCCTTGTCCCGGCAACGCGATAACACGCGAACCAAGATGGAAAAAGGGCAAGCCGGGAAAGAAGCCCCAGGAGATCCACGCGAATGTCGGGATCTCCCTCAGGAGAACGTCAGAGAAATTTCTGAACCCCACGCCCTGCCGCCTGTTAACGGGGCTGGATCAATGACGGAAAGCTGGACATGGACCAGAGTGACGGCAATTCGATTTCCCGGCGCGGGGTGATGGGTGGGGCAGCGGCCGGTCTCGCCTCGGCAGCAGCAGGCTCGGCCAGCGCCCAGACCGCAGGCACCCCCTCGGGCAGCGCAACGGCCAAGGACGACCCCACCACGAAATACCCGAAGCCGCCGTTCCGCTCGCAGTCGCAGCCATGGCCGGGCCTGGCCGGTCAGATGGAGCCGCGGCCCGATCACGGCGAGACGAGCTACAAGGGGTCGGGACGGCTGCAGGGCCGGAAGGCGCTGATCACCGGGGGCGATTCGGGCATGGGCCGGGCCGCCGCCATCGCCTTCGCCCGGGAGGGTGCCGATGTCGCCATCAGCTATCACCCGGACGAGGAGCTCGATGCGCGGGAGGTGATCGACCTGATCAAGAAGGAAGGCCGGATCGCCGTGGCGCTTCCCGGCGACATCCGCGACGAGGCCCTCTGCAACCGCATCGTGGCGGATGCGGTGCGGGAGCTCGGCGGGCTCGACATTCTCGTCAACAACGCCGCCCGCCAGCAGCAGCGGCAATCGCTCCTGGACATCACGTCGGAGGACTTCGACGCAACCTTCAAGACCAACATCTATGCCATGTTCTGGCTGACGAAGGCCGCCCTGCCGCACCTGACGCCGGGATCGGCCATCATCCAGACCACCTCCGAGCAGGCCTATGATCCGTCGGCCAATCTCGTCGACTACGCCATGACCAAGGCGGGGATGATGAACTTCACCAAGTCGCTGGCGAAGCAGCTCGGACCGAAGGGCATCCGCGTCAACGGCGTCGCACCTGGACCGATCTGGACGCCCCTCCAGGTCAGCGGCGGCGCGACACAGGAGAAGCTGCAGCAATTCGGGGGAGACACGCCCCTCGGTCGCCCCGGTCAGCCTGTCGAACTGGCCTCGATCTACGTCCAGCTCGCCGCGGCGGATGCGAGCTATGCGACCGGGCAGGTCTACGGCGCCGCCGGAGGCAGTGGCCAGCCATAGAGGGGATTGCCATCTGTGCCTGCGGACAAGGCTATGCGTCCCTGACCCCGTACAGCTAAGGTATCCGCTTCACCGGGCGACGGGAGCAAAGACACCATGCACGAGCCTCACAGGTCGGGCGACGCTGCCCGCGAGCGTTTTGGCTTCTTGTCCGAAGCGGAAACGATCGCTCTCTCCCGCCTCGGCGTCATGTTGCTGGATCCGGGCTCGGTGCTGGTCTCGGGCGATGTGCGGCTCGCGGAAGACGTGGTTCTCTGGCCCAACGTCAGTCTCCAGATTTCCGCTGGCGGCCGCATCACGATCGGCCCGGGAACCAACCTTTTTCCCGGAACCCGGATCGTCGCGTCGGGCGGATCGGTCACGGTCGGCGCCGGGACTGAGATCGGAGAGGAAGGCGGCTTCACCCTCAAGGCCGGCGCCGGCGAGACCATCGAAATCGGGGACGGGGCCAGGCTCCTGGGCGGAGGCTCTTTGACCCTGTCGAATCGAATCGGCCGGGGCGCTCAGATCCTCGGCCCCATCCGCTGCCAGAACTGCATCCTGGGCGATGGCGGGACCTATCGCGATCCCGAGCCGGATGAGCGTGGCGGTGTTCTGAAGGGTTCAGGCGTCGCGCGCGGGATCGAGGTACCGCAAGGCCATGTCATCCAGGCCTTCGGCCTCTTCGCCGAGGCCGTCATGCGGCGCCAGTCCTATTTTCATCCGAAGGGCTGAACCCGGTCAGGACCAATCCTGCTCCAGGGGATTCGAAGCGGGCTCCGTCATGGGGTCCCCCTCCTTCTCGCGCCGCTCGAAATGAGCGAGGGAGCAGGCATGGGAGCACAGAAGCCCGCGATCCGACCAGTAGGACGGGCCGTTCTCGGTTCGGCCGTAATGGTAGCTGAAATCGGGGTGGCCATAGGCGAGGCCACACTCGACGCAGGTACGGGCTTGAGTTCGTTTCAGCATGACATTTGTCGAAGCGAGGCTCTTTGGAGCCTCACTCCCCTGGCGTCCACGGCACGTAATCGCCGGTGGCAGCGGGACGTTTCCCGGCCGAGAGGCTCGAGCCCTGCGGACGATAGGCCTGGGTTGTGCCGGTCATGTTGGGCACGTAGGGCTTCTCCCAGGAATGCGGCTTGTAGGTCTCCTCGCTCGGAGGCACATCGCCATTATGGCAGAGCCAGGCGCGCCAGCCGGGCGGCACCTTCGAAGCATCGGCATAGCCGTTGTAGACCACCCAGCGGCGCTCGGCGCCCACATTCGAGTCGATCGCCTCAGCCTGGGTATAGCGGTAGTAGCGGTTGCCGAACTCGTCCTCACCCACGAACTGCCCCTTGCGCCACGTGAAGAATCGCGTGCCGATGGTCTGTCCGTTCCACCAGGTAAAGAACTGGGTCCAAAACTGTTTCATCGCTGCTGCTGCCGGTGGGGTCCATCAATTTTGGCGGAATATGGCTATAGCGCGCAGGGAAGTCCAGGGCAAAGATGCCCCGGCACCCCTGCCCGGCCCAGCGTTGAAGCGGCTCGGATACGATCCCCTCAACCGGCCCTACGCCGGGTTTGCGCCTGTCCGCAATCAAAGACAGGGCTCATCTCATGAGAAAGGCGTGGCCTCGTGAGCCACGCCGCGTCTTTGTCTGGGCCGCAGTCTTGGGATTGCGACTTGCCGGCTCCTGCCTTTAGGCCGGACGGCTCATACGACGAAGAAGTTCACGGCGCTGAGCGCCGTGCCTGCACTCACGGCGGCGAACTTGATCGCCGCGACGCCACCCGAGCCATCGATGTCGTAGAACAGCTCGCCGGTGCCTTGATCGTACAGGATGTGATGATCGAAGCTTGTGGCCGCGCCCAGGTTGAAATAGGCGCTCGAGAGCGCTCCCGTGCCCACATCCATGAACACGGCGCTGCCGAGCACGATCCGATCACCCTCGGCCACGGAGAAGTCCTGCACCGTGTCGACGTTGCCGGCCCCGAGACTGGACGAGAACCGGAAGGTATCCGCCCCCGCGCCGCCGTTGAGCACGTCGCTGCCGAAGCCGCTGTCGAGTGTGTCGTTGCCGGCCCCGCCGAAGAGATAATCGCCGCCGGCCCGGCCGAGCAGCGTGTCGTGGCCGCCCTCGCCGTAGAGCTGCGCGCCCGAGCCGCCGCCGCGGTCGAGGCTGGTCAGGGTATCGGCGAAGTTCGAGCCCTGCAGCACCTCGATGTTGGAGATCACGTCACCAGTGGCCGCGCCGCCGTTGGCGTTGCCGGTCATGTCGACCACCACCCCGCTGGTGGCGCTCTGGTACGACAGCACGTCCCAGCCGGCGCCGCCGTCGAGGATGTCGCCGCCCGGCCCGCCGTCGAGCCAGTCGTTGCCGGCGCCGCCGAACAGGGCATCGCCGCCGGCCTTGCCGGTGAGCCCGTCGTCGCCGCCCTCGCCGTAGAGCGGCACGCCATGGCCGTTGCCGCGGTCGATGCCGATGAGCAGGTCGTTGTGGTTCGTGCCCTGAAGCACCTCGACGTTGAGGATCTTGTCGCCGGCCGCCGCGCCGCCGTTGAGGTTGGTGGTGAGATCCACCGTCACGCCGCTCGTGGCGCTCCGATACGACACCACGTCCCAATCCGCACCGCCATCCATCAGGTCGGCGCCGGCGCCGCCATCGAGCCAATCGTTGCCGACACCTCCGATGAGGGTATCGTTCCCCGAAGCGCCCGACAAACTGTCTTTGCCGTAATCGCCATCGAGCCGATTGTCAGCGGTGTTTCCGATGATCCTGTCGTTTGCAAAGGAGGCGATGACGTTTTCGATCAGAGAGCGGGGATCATCATTGTACTGCAGCGCATTGAAAATATTGCCCTGGGCAAATTTATTATCGCCAAGCGGCGCGAGTTGACGGGTTGAAACGATCGACCACGCTCCAGGATTTAGGTCGATCGTCATCCCCAGATCGAAGCTGCTGAAGTCGTAAGTGTCGATGCCGCCGCCGTCCCACACCGTCATGAAAATATTATAGGCGTAGCCGACCTGGACACCATTGACGAAGGTTTCTCTCTCAGGCGTCCACTTGTAGACGGTGTCCGTGCTGTTGGTGTCGAAGTTGGCGCCATAGAGATATTGCAGGGCCGCGATGTCATACATCATCAAGGTTTGAGGAAAGATCGCAGCACTGTTACCCTCGGGATCGTCATCGCCGATATACTCTTTATAGGTCATGACCGAGAATTCTATGGAGTCACGATCGGGGGTGAGAACGAAGGGATTGTGGGTATTACCCTGTTCATGACCGTGCTTGAGCCCGAGCGCATGACCCAGCTCATGCAGAAGCGTGTGGTAACTATAGGTTTCTACCCCTCCTGACGTGACGCCGTCGTGCAGCCAAACGTCGCCGGCGTGCCCATCGGACGGGGCCGCTTCCGGATAATAGCCCGTCGGCCGTTCCAGCTGTGACGATCGCCCGACTGCGATGTCGGAACGTGAGCTGCCCGTCGAATAGAAAAGGAGATTGGCCACGGCACTCACGGAGGTGAGTGTCGTGTAATCCCCGGACTGGGGCGCGGACGTAGGCCCTTGCAGAATGTTGCGGACCGCTTGCTGGATCCCGGCTCCGACGGGTGCGAAACCATCCATGAACCAATATTTGTAGCGATAAGCGTCCAGGGAATCTGCAAAGTAATAGCCGAGGACGGGAGTGGACCAGGAATTGCCTGAGAGGAGGGCGTAGGTGTTGTTAGCGAGAGCCATGGGTGTTTCCTTGTGCATCGTGCGGGATGCAAGCAAAACTAAATAACGTTGCTTCAAAAGCAACTAGGACGTGTGGGGACGCGCTGAATGGACGTGACCCTTTCAGCCTCACATGAGACGAGGCGCAGCTTGCGGCCGCACCTCGAGTGTTTGTCATGGGTGTGTTGTGGTGGCCGGCTGCACACCACCTGCAGATCGCTCGTTCTCAGCGCCGTGCTCGTGCGGTTGTTGCGTACTGGACCTAAGCCTGCCGCCGGACCGCTTACAGGATCTGGAAGCTTGAGGCGCTGAGCTGCAGATGGTTGGCGATCACGGCGAACTTGATCGCCGCACCCGCCCCCGCTCCGTCGGCATCGTAGAACAGATCGCCCGTGCTCTGGTTGTAGACGATGCGATGCGCCGCCGTGCTCGCCGCAGCCCCGAGGGTGAAGGCCGAGCCCGCCAGAGCATCATAGCCTGCCGCCGCGAACACGCTCCGGCTCAGCACGATCCGGTCGCCCTCGGCCCCCGAGAAGTCCTGCACCGTGTCGACGTTGCCGGCCCCGAGCGCCGTCGAGAACCGGAACGTGTCCGCTCCGGTCCCGCCGTTGAGCACGTCGCCGCCGAAGCCGCTGTCGAGCAGGTCGTTGCCGGCCCCGCCGAAGAGATAATCGCCGCCGGCCCGGCCGAGCAGCGTGTCGTGGCCGCCCTCGCCGTAGAGCTGCGCGCCCGAGCCGCCGCCGCGGTCGAGGCTGGTCAGGGTATCGGCGAAGTTCGAGCCCTGCAGCACCTCGATGTTGGAGATCACGTCACCAGTAGCCGCGCCGCCGTTGGCGTTGCCGGTCATGTCGACCACCACCCCGCTGGTGGCGCTCTGGTACGACAGCACGTCCCAGCCGGCGCCGCCGTCGAGGATGTCGCCGCCCGGCCCGCCGTCGAGCCAGTCGTTGCCGGCGCCGCCGAACAGGGCATCGCCGCCGGCCTTGCCGGTGAGCCCGTCGTCGCCACCCTCGCCGTAGAGCTGGACACCGCTGCCGCCGCCACGGTCGAGGCCGGTCAACATGTCGGCGAAGTTCGAGCCCTGCAGCACTTCCATGTTGAGGATCGTGTCGCCGGAAGCCGCCCCGCTGTTCGCATTGCTGGTCAGGTCGACGGTGACACCACCGGTGGCGCTCATGTAGGAGACCACGTCCCAGCCCTCGCCGCCGTCGATCAGGTCAGCCCCGGCACCGCCATCGAGCCAGTCGTTGCCGACGCCGCCGTCGATCACATCGTTGCTACCATAGCCGATGATGCTGTCGTCACCCGTCCCACCGAAGACGAAGCCGGCCTGGTGGAGAGAATCGTTGCCGATCGTGCCGACCGTGACCGCAGCGGTGGAATAGCTGCCGTCTGCCAACTTGAAGACGACATTGGTCTGTTGAACGGTCGTTCCACCGTCAATTCTTCCGCCGCCTAAGGTTCCACCATCACTGCCGCCTGAGGTTCCACCATCACTGCCGCCGGTAGTCCCGCCGCCGCCGTCGGTACCCCCAGATCCGTAGATCGGCTCCATGAGCTGATAACGGCTGTGGAAGGTGAAGTCAGGGGAAGCCATCTCTACGCCATTGGCACCTGTTTCAAGACGAAAAACAGTAGCAGAGTTGGGATGCTCGGGATCGACGGCATATCGATGGCCGCCGAGTTCGTACACGTCATAGACCTTGCTTCCGATCTGAATCTGATCGACGCGCGTTACGGCGGAGCCTCCCCCGGTGCTCCCGCCAGACCCGCCGCCGGATCCGGTGCTACCCCCATCGGTCGGCCCGCCAATGACGGTGGTTCCGGCCAATACCGTACCGGCAAGCACCCGCTGCTCAAGATTCTCCATCTCTTCCCAAAGATTGAATGCCACGTTTCGTTCTCCTCTCTGCAGCAGAAAGATCCTGCAGTCCTCCCGCATATGATATGATATGTTGTTTCAATAAAAGCTCAAGTGTCCGGAGGCGAGTGGCTCTGTTCGATGGGCCGATATCAACGAGAGGCTTTGGTCCTGTTGCAGGCGCCGCTTTAACCTGTGCCGCCAATGCGCCGTCACGCGGGGCGCCAAACGGACGCACCGATGCACGACCTGCACACCATGGCTCACGTCTCGAACCGCGACTTGCCTCTCGACGTCTTCTTTAACAAGCTCGGTATGACCGAGACCTGCCGCAGGCTGATGGAAGATCCTTCCCTGATTGCAGGAATCAGAATTGACGCGCTCGATTCGTCCGAGACGATCCAGCGCCCGAATCCGCGGAATCCCTTGGATTTCGGCGCTTCCAAGGATTTTCCATGGCTCCGCTCGTCCCGGCCTCGATTGATGCGCCGGCACAACATCGCGTGCCTTTTCGACACGACTCTGGGACGACCAGGCTTGGCCATTGCAGAATCCCGGAACGGATTCTCAGAGGAGTCTCTGTGGCTTAGCTAGTTTTCCACATTCTTAACACTCTTCACACTATATATAGTTGGAACCGTGAGCCGCGACACAAGTTCTTGACGTAAGGCTCGCAACACGACTAGCTTGCCGGGGTACCGACCAGAGACCGGCGACCGACCTGAAAAGGGCGGTTGAAACCTCCCCAGAGTAAGCGTCAGAGCCCCGTGGCAATCCGTTGCCGCGCGACCCGTGACGCCTGATGGAGGCCGTAACTCGGGCGTGTTGCGTGTGGCGATCCGGAAGAATGGATCGTTGGGGCGTCGAACAATCATTGTGGGCTGATGAGCTGCGGGGCAAATCGCGGCCATGGGGACGTTTGTCCCCAGTACTTAGGAATGTGACCTATGCGGATCGAGCGGCGTTATACGAAAACCGGCCAATCGCCTTATTCCTCCCTCGCCTTCCGGCTCGCCACGAGCGAGATCCGCAACCCGGATGGCTCGGTCGTCTTCAAGCTCGAGAACATCGAGGTGCCGGAGACCTGGAGTCAGGTGGCCTCCGACGTGCTGGCCCAGAAGTACTTCCGCAAGGCCGGCGTTCCCGCCCGCCTGAAGAAGGTCGAGGAAAACGACGTCCCGAGCTGGCTGTGGCGCTCCGTGCCCGACGAGGCGGCGCTTAGCCAGCTGCCCGAGGATCAGCGCCTCGGCTCCGAGATTTCCTCCAAGCAGGTCTTCGACCGCCTTGCCGGCTGCTGGACCTATTGGGGCTGGAAGGGCGGCTATTTCTCCTCCGAGGAGGACGCCCAGGCCTTCTATGACGAGCTGCGCTTCATGCTCGCCAACCAGATGGTGGCGCCGAACTCCCCGCAATGGTTCAACACCGGCCTGCACTGGGCCTACGGCATCGACGGTCCCGGCCAGGGCCACTTCTACGTGGACTACAAGACCGGCAAGCTGACCAAGTCGAAGTCGGCCTACGAGCACCCGCAGCCGCATGCCTGCTTCATCCAGGGCGTCGAGGACGACCTGGTGAACGAGGGCGGCATCATGGACCTGTGGGTCCGCGAGGCGCGCCTGTTCAAGTACGGCTCCGGCACCGGCTCCAACTTCTCCAAGCTGCGCGGCGAAGGCGAGAAGCTCTCCGGCGGCGGACGCTCGTCCGGCCTCATGAGCTTCCTCAAGATCGGCGACCGCGCCGCCGGCGCGATCAAGTCCGGCGGCACCACGCGGCGCGCGGCCAAGATGGTCGTGGTCGACGTCGATCACCCGGACATCGAGAGCTACATCGACTGGAAGGTGAAGGAGGAGCAGAAGGTCGCGGCGCTCGTCACCGGCTCCAAGCTCGGGAACAAGCACCTCAAGGCCATCATGAAGGCCTGCGTGAACTGCGAGGCCGAAGGCGATGCCTGCTTCGATCCGGAGAAGAATCCGGCCCTGAAGAAGGAGATCAAGCTGGCGCGCCGGGTGATGATCCCGGACAACTACATCAAGCGCGTCATCCAGTTCGCGCGCCAGGGCTACACCGACATCGACTTCCCGATCTACGATACGGATTGGGATTCGGAAGCCTACCTGACGGTGTCGGGCCAAAACTCCAACAACTCCGTCTCGCTCACCGACGACTTTTTGCGCGCGGTGGAGAACGACGCCGACTGGCACCTCACCGCCCGCAAGGACGGCAAGGTCGTGAAGACCCTGAAGGCGCGCGACCTGTGGGAGCAGATCGGCCACGCCGCTTGGGCCTCGGCCGATCCGGGCCTGCACTTCAACACCACCATGAACGACTGGCACACCAGCCCCGCCGGTGGCCGCATCCGGGCGTCGAATCCCTGCTCGGAATACATGTTCCTGGACGACACGGCGTGCAATCTCGCCTCCGCCAACCTGCTGCAGTTCTTCGACCGGAAGAACCACAAGTTCGACGCCGGCTCGTTCGAGCATGCCTGCCGCCTCTGGACGGTGGTGCTCGAGATCTCCGTGATGATGGCGCAGTTCCCGTCGAAGGAGATCGCGCAGCTTTCCTACGAGTACCGCACGCTCGGCCTCGGCTTCGCGAACATCGGCGGCCTGCTCATGACCATGGGCCTGCCCTACGATAGCGATGCGGGCCGTGCGCTCGGCGGCGCGCTCACGGCGATCATGACCGGCGTGTCCTATGCCACCTCGGCCGAGATGGCGGGCGAACTCGGGCCGTTCCCGAACTACAAGGCCAACGCGAAGCACATGCTGCGCGTGATCCGCAACCATCGCCGCGCGGCGCATGGCGAGGCGGCCGGCTACGAGGGCCTCGCCGTCAACCCGGTCCCGCTCGATCATGCCTCCTGCCCCGATGCGGATCTCGTCGCCCATGCGAAATCCGCCTGGGACAAGGCGCTCGAGCTCGGCGAGAAGAACGGCTACCGCAACGCGCAATCCACCGTGATCGCGCCCACCGGCACGATCGGCCTCGTGATGGATTGCGACACCACCGGCATCGAGCCCGACTTCGCGCT
Source organism: Microvirga sp. RSM25 (assembly GCF_044784385.1). Classification (NCBI taxonomy): domain Bacteria; kingdom Pseudomonadati; phylum Pseudomonadota; class Alphaproteobacteria; order Hyphomicrobiales; family Methylobacteriaceae; genus Microvirga; species Microvirga sp. RSM25. Next base: position 2,326,766 of record NZ_CP173039.1, read on the forward strand.
CGTGAAGTTCAAGAAGCTCGCCGGCGGCGGCTACTTCAAGATCATCAACCGGGCGGTGCCCGACGCGCTGCGCGCGCTCGGCTACCGCGAGCATGAGATCGCCGAGATCGAGGCCTATGCGGTCGGCCACGGCTCCATGAAGCAGGCTCCTGCCATCAACCCGGGCAGCTTGCGTTCCAAGGGCTTCACCGACGAGAAAATCGACGCGGTGGAGAAAGGTTTGAAATCGGCCTTCGACATCAAGTTCGTCTTCAACCGTTGGACGCTCGGCGAGGACTTCCTCATCGGCACGCTCAAGGTGCCGGCCGACAGGCTCAACGATCCGTCCTTCGACCTGCTCTCGTTCCTCGGCTTCTCGAAGGCCGACATCGAGGCCGCGAACATCCACATCTGCGGAGCGATGACTCTCGAGGGAGCCCCCTTCCTGAAGACCGAGCATTACGCGGTGTTCGATTGCGCCAACCCGTGCGGCAAGATCGGCAAGCGCTATCTCTCGGTCGAGAGCCACATCCGCATGATGGCGGCATCGCAGCCCTTCATCTCGGGTGCGATCTCCAAGACCATCAACATGCCCAACGACGCCACCGTCGAGGATTGCAAGAACGCCTACATGCTGTCCTGGAAGCTGGCGCTCAAGGCGAACGCCCTCTACCGCGACGGCTCCAAGCTCTCGCAGCCGCTCAACTCCGCTCTCATCGCCGATGAGGAGGAGGATGCGGAGGACGCGGTGGAAGCGTTGACCGCCATGCCGGCCGCAGCAAAAGCAGCCCACGTGTCGGAAAAGATCGTCGAAAAGATCGTCGAGCGCGTGGTGGCCCTGCGCGACCGCGAGAAGATGCCCGACCGCCGCAAGGGCTACACCCAGAAGGCCGTCGTCGGCGGCCACAAGGTGTACCTGCGCACGGGCGAGTACGACGACGGACGCCTCGGCGAGATCTTCATCGACATGCACAAGGAAGGCGCCGCCTTCCGGGCGATGATGAACAACTTCGCCATCGCGATCTCGCTCGGCCTGCAATACGGCGTGCCGCTGGAGGAATACGTGGAGGCCTTCACCTTCACGCGCTTCGAGCCGGCGGGCTTCGTCCAGGGCAACGAGCGCATCAAGTCCGCGACCTCGATCCTCGACTACGTGTTCCGCGAGCTCGCGGTCTCGTATCTCTCCCGCAACGACCTCGCCCATGTCGACCCGTCGGAAGCAGGCCCCACCACCATCGGCTCGGGCGAGGCCCAGTCGAAGGCGCCGGAGCCCGCCCCCGCCACGGCCATCGTGTCCCGCGGCTTCGTGCGCGGCAATTCCGACCGCCTCATGCTGATCCCGGGCGGTGGCGGCAGCGCCGGAGGCAGTGTTCAGCGCTCCCCCGGTCTCACCGTCGGCGCGAACGCCCTGAAGGGCGAACTCGCTCCCGCGGCCGCTCCGATGGAGGAGAAGGTCGGCGAAGCCGAAATGTCCAAGCTCGCCTTCGCGGCACCTTCGGTCGCCGACCGGCGCGCCGAGGCCAAGATGAAGGGCTATGTCGGCGAATCCTGCCCCGAATGCGCCAACTTCACGCTGGTGCGGAATGGTACATGCTTAAAATGTGATACATGTGGCAGCACGACGGGGTGCTCTTAATAGGAGCACCCTTCAATGGGGCAGGACTTCAAGGCTCGACATCAGTGGAGTGAAGGACAGCTTGCGGAAGACGCCTTGAAGGTGCGACGCAAGCACGGATACCGCGACAACACGTTGTCGTTCGACATCCTTGATTGCCTGACCAAGCTGACCTTTACCCGTTCCGTTCCGGTCAAGTACTTTGAACTGACGGATGCCGCTGATCCTGCATATGTGAAGTTCAACCCGTTAGAGCTTCACATTGCACGGGAGATTCGCCGATCCGCGGAAGATGGTAATGGATACGCCCGCCTCGTCGTTGCACATGAGATTGCTCACCTGCGCCTACATAGCGATGGAGTGAATAGCTTTTCGCCATTCAATGATCACGAGGAACGCTGGTTCATCAAAGAGCAGTCCGTCGAGTGGCAAGCCAACACATGGGCTCTCTATTTCCTGCTGCCCAATGCAATCGTCGAGATGCTTCGCTCCACCGATGCAATCGTTGAGATGTGCAACGTCGATCCTTCGACAGCGTCGATGCGTTTAGCCCAGATACAGGATCGCGAGAATCGCCAAGCAATGGCGGGACTTTGCTCGGAGTGCGGTAGCTTCAATCTGATTTGCGAGGGTCAAATTATGAGATGCGGCACGTGTGGCAGCACAACTAGGCGCGGCTGATCCAATGATGTTCAGCCCTGTGGATTGCGAGGAACAGAACATGATCAGAATTCCTGGTTTGCGGAATCCCGTATTCTAGAAACATCAAAGCCGAAGCGACAGCTTCGGCTTTGATGCCCACGAAGTAGCTGTAGAAGTACTTGTGGGGGCGACGAAAAGCGAGACTCGCTTTCCGGTGGGGACTGGGAAACTAGCGTCTTGCCTTTTCAACGTCCAGCGGAGCTTCTGCGTTCCAACAGAAAAGGCCAACTATGCCTAACAACCTTCATATCTCATATGACCTCAACAGCCCGGGGCAGACATACGATAAAGTTGCGGGAGCAATCATGCAGTTGGGAAGCTGGGCGAAGATTCACTATTCCTTCTGGTATGTGAAAAGCCCTCTTACTGCAGAGCAAGCTCGGAATGCGCTGCTAAACGTCATCGACGCTAACGACAGCTTGTACGTAGTAGATGCAACTAACAGTCAGGCAGCATGGCACAACTTGTCACCTGAAGTTGCTACGTATGTTCGGGAGAATTGGAACGTCAGAAAAGTAGCTTAAGCAGTGCCCTGGATGGCCGGGCGCGTCCCGGCCATCTAATTCTTGGAATCCACTGCGCTTTGAAGGCGTGGATGGCCGCAACGAGTGCGGCCATGACGGGGAGCGGTGACGCGCGGGACGGGACGGATCCCTGGATCAAGTTCGAAGCAGCCATGACGGTGGTGCGTTGTCTCGGTCGGTGTGGAAAGGCGGCGATGCGCGGCACGATCCCCGATCAAGTCCGGGGGCATGACGACGCGGATGTGAAACGCATGCGCGCTCACTGGTTCAGCGTTTCATAGAGATCGTCCCAATCCAGGTTCATGGCGTGGATGAGGCGGACCTTCCAGGCGCGGGGCCAGTGCTTCATGGTCGTCTCGCTGGATCGCCAAGCGGATGTCGTCGTGCCATTCGTACCAGACGAGGCGCGTGAGGCCGTATTGCTTGGTGATGCCGTCGATCAGGCTCTCGCGATGCTCCCATGCGCGCCGGGCGAGGTCGCTCGTCACGCCGAGGTAGAGCGTGCCGTTCTGCCGGTTCGTCATGAGGTAGACCCAACCGCCCTTGTGCATGGCACGATGATACTCAGTTGCTTTTCTTCCTCCATCGTCATGCCCGCGCTTGTCGCGGGTATCCACGGCTTTTTCTGCGCGGCGAGTTCAAGACATGGATGGCCGGATCAAGTCCGGCCATGACGGGTGAGGTGACGGAAGACGTGGGTGCATGGGCCCGATCCCGGATCACGTCCGGAGACGAGCATGACCGGAGCGGCGAAAAAGACGTGGGTGCCCACAACACGTGCGGGCATGACGAGGTGTTGACCGGGACGGGAAGACGTGGATGGCCGGACTTGTCCCGGCCATGACGAGGGAGGGGACGCCCATGATGACGAGGCGGGTATGCCGAGCCCCCTCACCTCTCCGGCCTGCGGAACACGCCCTGCACCACCGTCCCGCGTCCGATCAGCTCCGGCGGCGGGTTGGTCCAGTCCACCGCCTCGGGCGCGCGGCCATGCCAGTAGACCATCCAGCGGCCTTCCCCGTCCTGATACACGCCGTAGATCAGGTGGCCGCGCCAATGGCGGCGCTCGCGGCGCCAGCGGCGCTCGCGGCGCCAGCGGCGCTCGCGGCGCGCGAGGCGGACGAGATCGCCGATGCCGCGCATCACGAGCCATGTGATCCCGAGCAGGGTCAGCGGCACGGCGACGAGCCACAATCCTTGGATGAGTTGCGGCGAGCTGTGAAACTTGGAGAGCCAATCGGCCCACATACTGTACGGCTGGTCCATCGCGGCAACTCCCTTGCGAGAAGCGACCACCAGGAACCCTGGTGGCCGGGGAGTTGAGAAGCCGTCAGGGACGACCGCGCTGCCCTTTAGGCTTTCACCCTGGACATGCGACAGCGCCTCCCCGGCCGTAGGCTGGGAAGGCATCGTTGCGGCGGATGCTTGCGCCGCCCTGACGGGGTTCTCACGCCCCAGAGCCGAATGCGTCCGGCTCCGGCACTGAGATAACATGCAAAGGTGGTGAAGGGTCAATGGCCGAAGCGCCAGCCGCGGCGCGCCCTTACGAGCATGCCGCGATCCTTGTCGCCTCAGTGCCTTGGTCGGTCGGGAATGATACCCGTCGCTCCCCTCCCGTCATGGCCGGCCTTGTGACGGCCATCCCTGTCCGGTGAGGCGCTGCGCCTTTTCGATGGGGATCACCGCCCTAGACACCCCCCGTCATGGCCGGGCTCGTCCCGGCCATCCCGATCGGACGAGCGCAGCGCTTTGATCCATCGGGATCACCGGCACAAGGCCGATGATGACGGCGCGGGGTGCAGTCGGAGGGTACGAGGGCTGAGGGTACGAGGCCGAACGGCGCAGGCCGATCCGGGAGCGTGAAAACCAGCCCGGCACCGTCATCCCGGGGCCGCCTGAGCGGAGCCCGGGATCCCTGACGGCCGACGGCGCAGACGGAGACGTCACGCGGCCCGCCCTTTCCTGGTACGTCGCGATTCTCGATCCCCGCCTGCACGGGGATGACAATGTTGTGGGTCAGGCGACACGCTCCTCACGCGATCCCGGATCGCTGGCTCCGTCCAGGATGACCAGGCCAGGATGACCAGGGAGGTGACGAAAGGTGTCGGATCCCCTTCCTCGCGACGCTCAACCTGAGGATGACGCCCCCTCAGCCATCCGGGCGCCGGAACATGCCCTGCAGCAACGTCCCGCCATAATCCCGAGCCCGGCGGTTGCCTCCGATGCCCGGACCAGGACGGCGCTCCCCGGCAGGCAGACGACGTTCAGGCGCCAGTGATTCCGTAAGACCGGTACACGTAGGCATGCCCGGCCCGACCGAACATGGCTGCATTCCGTGCGGTTGGGCCGCGGAAGCTGTGCGAGGCCGGATCGTCGCCCGTGTAGGCCTCGGTTTCGACGATCACGCCGCCGATTCCATCGACGAGCAGAGTGGCCCCGGCAAGATCCTGGGCCATGGTGACGGCATCCCGGGCGAAGAACGCAGACGACAGGGGTGTGGCCAAGGCAGGGCCCTTCTCATGCAGCGACGGGATCTCTGCTTTCCGCGACGACTTCGGCCTGCGCGCGTGCTCACAGGCCTTCCTGGGCCCGAATCCGATCATAGGCCGCGCGAACGGTCCCCTTGCCGTAGATCCGCTCCAGCCGACGCACGGTGAAATGCCCGCGGGCCAGAGTCTGGAAGTGATCGATGAAGGCGGCATTGACGGCCGCACCGCCGATCGCCCCGACAACCGGAACCGCCTGGGCGGCGACCTTCTGCGAAACAACCAATCCGAAGCGGGCTCCGATCTGGGCCAGCAGGCGCACGATGGCCGAGGTGCTCTCGTCGACGACACCGCGCCCGGCCATCTGCTGCAGGGCGCGAGTGACGGACTTCGCCATCGCGGCCCGCACGGCAAAGTAGCCGGCCTCGTGCAGGTTGTCCGAACCGGAATGCCCGCCGAGGGCAAAGACCTGGACACAGGCCAGCACCGTCTCGGGATCCTCAAGGTCCTCGCCCTCGCTCTGGGCGATGCGGGCGATGGAGCGCAGCATGATCGTGGTCGAGATCGGGAGCTCCACCAAAACCGCCGAGATGCCGAGCGCGCCGCCCATGGCCCCGGACAGGACCGCGAGCGCCTTGTGAACACGGATCTCGGGATCCCTGCCCTCCTTCGGGATCGTCCGGAGCGCATACCGCAGGGCGCGGGTGAGCGCCGTCTGGGTGGCCTTCGAGATCACGCCGGAGACCGGCACCGGAAGCGCCTGCCCGAGCAGTTCGATCGGCCGGCCCGCCAGTGCCGACAGGCGAGCCACGTAGCTCGGCCCCTCGAGCGCGAGCACGGCCTGCCGCAGAGCCTCGCGGTCCTCGTCCGAGAGGGCGATCTCGGGTGGCGCGGCGTGGCCTGCGGTCGCTGGAAGCGGTTCCTGGCGGCGAAGTTCCTGGCTCATGCCCTTCATCTGGGGATCCGGAGCGACTACTGACAGGCCCGCCTATGGATTTGGCCTTTGGTCAGCCTACGGAAAGTGCACTGTCTTGTCCCGCGCGGCCAGCGAATGCCAGGACCCACGGCCGGAACGGCTGATCGGCACCTGCGTTGGCACAGCGAGGCGGTTGCACTGAGAGGAGCATGCACATCCTTCCGGAGACACTTCGCCTGATATCCCGCACACCATGTTCATCCTCGGACAGAATTGGCGCCGCGGTGCGGATCGGCACCGCGGCGTGGAGCATCCCGAGAGAGCATGCCGCCCCCTTCCCCGTGGCGGGATCCCACCTGGAGCGCTATGCCGCTGTTCTCAATGCAGTGGAGATCAACTCCTCGTTCTACCGCCCACACCGGACAGCTACCTATGAGCGCTGGGCCGCATCGGTGCCGGAGGACTTCCACTTTGCTGTGAAGATCCCGAAGGCCATTACTCATGAGCGCCGGCTGGCGGATGTCGACGACCTGCTGGACCGGTTCCTGTCAGAGGCGGGAGGCCTCGGGCCCAAGCTCGGGCCGCTGCTCGTCCAACTGCCTCCGAGCCTAAGCTTCCAGAGCGGAATCGCTGATCGCTTTCTGAGCGAGCTGAGAAGCCGGGTCCAAGGCAGCATCGTCTGCGAACCCCGCCATGCCTCCTGGTTCACGCCCGAAGTCGAGGCGCTGCTCACCGAGCTGCGGATCGCCCGTGTCGCGGCCGACCCAGCTCCAGTCGCAGGCGCGGACGAGCCAGGCGGCTGGCGCGGACTGTCGTACTACCGGCTGCACGGCTCGCCCAAGATCTACTACTCGGCCTACAGTCCGGAATATCTGGCCGCCATAGCAGAGGTGCTCGCCCGGAATGCCGCTGCGGGAATTGAAACGTGGTGCATCTTCGACAACACGGCGGCGTTTGCCGCGACGGGAGATGCGCTCACCACCCGAAGCTTGGTGATCGCTGCCGACTGCTAGCACGCACGAGCGAACCGAGCCTACCGCATCTCGAGACGGCTCACCCACCGCTCAGGGGTTCCGAGATGGTCTGAGCCGCGCACGGTCCGGTGAAACAGCTGGCCTCTTAGATAGACGGCCCCCACAGACGCGTGCGGGGCCGCACTGCCGACCGGCGGCCGCCGCGGTATCCCACACCCTGCACGCGATTATGAAGGAGGGTGCCATACAGGACGATAGAGAACGGTTTTCGTTAGCAGCAGCGATCACCGCTGTCTTCACGTTGGGCTGCACCATCGGCGTTCTCTACCTGCCGCTCTTCCTGCGCTGAGCGCCTGCTTGGGTACGGCTCCTGCTTAGACCTTGCTTTATCCGGTCGGCATCGTCACCGTCACATCCGTTCGGCCCATCCGCCGCTGCAATTCATTACAGTCCCGTGCCCGAAGACCCTGGAGATGCTGCAGGCTCTGCACCGCCTGGCCCGTGATGACATGGACCGCGAGACCGTCGTCCTCCCGAGCAACCGTGGCGATCGTCACAAGCCCGGTTGGCGTCTCCCGCTCGATCCGGCCGCCCAGTACGTCGTCACATTGCAGGCGCAGTATGACCTCCATCGGAACCTCCTCGAAACTTGCTCGCACCGGATCAACGGAGCAGATCCAGCACAGGTCCTAGGAAGCGACGGGAGAGCCTCCTGACCACCCATCGATGGATGTCCACGCATTCCACAGATTAAGAACAAATCAAGAACATTTTTATGGTGATCCAGGGCGCGAAGCAGTAGCATCGTGACTTCCAAGGGAGAGGACGATGACTGATCAGGAACAGGCGGCATGCGACGCGGATCCGCTGGAAGCGAATGTCACGGCCGTGATCGAGGCCTGCGGCGGCAATCCAAGAATTGCTATCAAGGCCCTTCTCGTCGAGCAGCTCATTCAGGAACAACGAATTGAACGGTTGGCGGCCGCCCTGTCGTTCGGATATGTGCGCGGACAAATCGGCGCGATGTCCGGGCGGCCCAAATTCCCAACCTCTTGATGCCCACATTCGTGATGGTTTGGCTGACGTCTGTAGGATCGGCCAGGAAGGTCCTGGAACAGCAGCCGTGCTCGGTATCGCAGGCCGCAGGCATGCGATACGGCAATCATACGAGGTCACAATCTCCGCCGAAGGGCCGGACCGTGACCGCGACGATTGGCAGTATGACTTCGAGCACTGGTGTCGCGGACACGGCCGGGTCGTGGAACGTAAGCGCCCCAACCGGAACGGAACAACACGGATCGCTTCCTTCGAGGGAACGCCAGCGGTCGTGGCATTCATTGTCGATTGGATCGGGCTCGAATGGCTGGAGAGCGCCATGCAGGGCAGCGTCGGCATTCAGGCGCCGACGGACGTGTCTGCCCCCTTCGTTCAGCTTCAGGAACTTCTGAGCCTGACGCACAAGATTGATGCCCGAACGAGAATAGCGGATTTCCGGTTCTGGGCCGCGGCACGGGTGACGCTGAGGCTCGACGTCCCTTCCACAGAGCTCAAAACAGGCAACTGGGATCATCTCTTCGATCAGGATCAGACGAACACTGTCCGGGAGTAACGTTATGCACCACTGGCCTGATCCAGATATCATGTGCAATCTTTGACTTGGTCTTGCCTCACGTGGGGTTAGTCGCTGAGCACGTCGTGATTCGTAAATACGCTCTTGGTCTCCTGATCCCGCCAGCGCTTCTGTTGGCCGTGGGTTGGTTTGCTCTGCAAGGCGATGACTTTCTTGAGATCAAGTTCCTGGCCTTTTTCGGCACGCCTGCAGCCGTGATGGTTCTGGCGTGGGCCGCTGTTGTGGCCAATGAGATCGCCAACCAGCGGAGTGAACGGCGACCGCATCAGGGCCGTTCAGCCAAGATCTTATTCGTCTATCCCCTCGCGCCAGCCATCCTTTTGCTTAGTGGCTGGGCTGCCCTGCGCGTCGGCTACATCGACGAAGCGTTGTTTCTCCTCAGCGCCGGGGCTCCTGCGGCGGTCCTGCTCCGCCCTGGTGGCTAACGAGGTTGCGAACAGACGAGCTGCAAAACGCCAGCATCATGATTGAGGGCAGATCCTGTGAACGCACCCGAAACTTGTCAGGATTCTTGGAAGTCGCGGTGAAGGATGGCTGAGTCCATCAGGAGAAAGCAATGAATGTGCAGACTCGCTTGGAGGCCAACGCGATCCTCGATCGTCTTGTCGCAGATGGATCGACCTTCTCCCGAAACGACGCGCGCCGGCTTATCGAGTTGATCCTGTTACGCGCCAGTGGCTCGCGTGCTCGGAGATGACTGTCCGCCGTAGCGCTTTGTGCTTCAATGTCCGAGATACGTCCGACGCACGCTGTCGTCGCGCCGCAGCTGCTCGGATGCACCCTGCAGGGCCATCTCGCCGTTCTCGAGGATGTAGGCGTAGCTCGATGTGGTCAGAGCCACGGCAGCGTTCTGCTCGACAAGAAGGATCGTCAGGCCATCCTTGTTCAGGCGGTCGATGATGCCGAAGATCTGCTGCACGAGCACGGGCGAGAGGCCTAGCGACGGCTCATCCAGAAGAAGCAGCCTGGGTCTTGCCATCAATGCCCGGCCGATGAGGAGCATCTGCTGCTCACCACCTGAGAGCGTGCCGGCCCGTTGCAGCAGGCGGTCCCTCAGCTTGGGGAAGTAATCGAGGACACGGTCGAAATCGGCACGGACCATCGCTGCATCCTTGCGCCGATATGCGCCCATCTCTAGGTTCTCGCGCACGCTCATGTCGCGGAAAACCTCACGACCTTCGGGGACCTGCACCACACCACCTTCGACAACCTTATGAGAGGCCATGCTCTCGATGGGTTTGCCGTCGAAGCGAATGCTGCCGGACTGCACGGGAACGAGGCGGGATATCGTGTTGAGGGTTGTTGTCTTACCGGCGCCGTTGCTGCCGAGCAGCGCGACGATGCTTCCCTCTGGAACGCTCAGCGAAACACCGGATAGGGCCTGGATACGTCCATAGGATGCGGACACGCCGGTGAGTTCGAGCAGATCACGCATGGGCCATCTCCTGTCCCAAGTAGGCTTCGATGACGCAAGGATCGTTGCGCACCTCATCGGGCGTTCCCTCCGAGATCTTGGTGCCGAAGTTGAGGACTGTGACGCGATCTGAGATCGCCATCACGAGCTGCATGACGTGCTCCACCAGCAGAATTGTGATCCCCTCCCGCCGGCAAAGATCCGTGAGCAGCGCATCCAGTGCGGCGATCTCCCGGTTGCGGAGGCCGGCTGCAGGTTCGTCGAGAAGGAGAAGGCGCGGGCGAATGGCGAGAGCACGCGCCAGCTCCAGAAGCTTCTGGTGGCCGAAATCCAGATTGCGGGCAACCGTGTTGCGATAAGCGGTGAGGCCGGTACGTTCTAGCAGGTGCTCGACATGCTCTACTACGCCGGACGGGCGTGCTGACAAGGCTTCGACCCAGGATCTGCCCGCATGGACGTGAGCGCCAATCATTACGTTCTCGAAGACGGTCAGCTCCCCGAACAGCTCCAAGTTCTGGAAAGTTCGGGCAACGCCAAGGCCTGCCATGGCGCTTGCGGGCATCCTTGTCACGTCGACGCCGTCCAGGATAATACTTCCGGTGGTGGGCTGATAGAAGCGTGAGATGCAGTTGAAGGTGGTCGATTTTCCCGCCCCATTCGGTCCAATCAGCGCATGAATGGTGCCACGCTTCACGGCGATGTCGAATTTGTTCACGGCGGTGAGACCACCGAACTTGACCGTCAAGTCGGTGACCTCAAGCAGGTGCTCAGCCACGGGTTATCCTCCCCACTTGGTCGCGAATGAAAGCAAAGAGGCCGCGTGGCGCATACATCATGAAGACGATCAGGATCAGGCCGTAGATGATCTCCTGATACGAGGGTGTCTGACGCAGGAATTCGGAGATCAAACCGAAAACGATCGCGCCGCCCACCGCGCCGACGATGGAGCCAAGGCCGCCAACAACAACCATGGTCAGCACCAGGATCGTGGTCTGGAACCCGAGGCTATCCGGATGAATATAAGTGGAGAAGGTCGCAAACATGCTGCCCGCCACACCCGCGTAGAAAGCGGACAGACCGAAAGCGGTGATCTTAGCCTTGCGCACCGGGATGCCCATGGCCATCGCTGCCACATCGGACTCACGCACCGCCCGGAACGAGCGTCCAACGCGGGAACGGGAGATCACGATGGTCAGGGCAATCATCAGCAGGGCCACGATCACCACCACGGGATACGCCTGCCTGTCGGTGAGAAATTCCAGATCGCCGAGGCGGGCTGGGCTGATGCGCAACCCGTTTGGCCCTCCGGTCACCGGATCCCAGTTCAGGAAAACCCATTGCATGGCCTCACCAAAGGCGAAGGTGGCGAGCGCGAGATAGATGTCTCGCATGCGCAGGGCAACGGTTCCGATCACCATGCCGACCACTCCCGCAACAAGACCCGCCAGCAGCATGGACAACGGAAACGGCCATCCGAAGGCGTTGCCGGCCAATCCGCTCGTATAGATGCCAATGCCGTAGAAGGCGGCATGGGCCAGGGCGAACTGTCCGGTTTCTCCGATCACCAGGTGGAGACCGAGACAGAGCACGATGAAAACCAGGAGAAGATTGGCAATGTAGAGAACATAGCCGGTCACCATGAAGGGAAGGACGACCAGGGCCGCGGCCGCCAAAGCCAGCAGGGCGATCTGCGTTGCCGGCATCCTCTCCGGTGCGGCCAGGCCCGGCCTTTCGGTGTCGGATCCCGGGATAATGATGACTGTCTTGTCGGACATGGTCTCAGACCTTCTTGATTTCCACTCGCCCGCCGAACAGCCCCTGAGGACGGATCACGAGCACGAGCATGATCGCGACGAAGGGCGCGAGCACGATGGCACGGGAGGAGATGAATAGGCCGACGAGGTTCTCGATAATGCCGATGAGGAAGCCGCCCACCACGGCGCCGGGCAGGCTGGTGAAGCCGCCCACGATCGCAGCGGCGAAGCCCAGAGTCACAATCGAGCCCATGTCGGCTGTCATCAGCACCTTGGGCGAGATCAGAAGAGCAGCGATGGCCGAGATGCCGCCTGACAGCCCCCAGACGATCATGTGAATGCGGGTCAAGTCGACGCCGACGAGTTGCGCCGCCTTGGGGTTCATGCCTACGGCGCGCATAGCTCTGCCGATTTTGGTGTACTTGAACATCCAGAAAAAGGCCACCATGACGACAACGGCGGTGGCCAAGATCACGAGGTCAAGGGTCGTCACGGCCGCCTGCCCGATCATGATCGATTGCGGCTCGACCACCGGCGGGAAAGATCGTGGCGTGTCACCGAAGCCAGTTTGCCGCACGAATCCCCTGAGCACATAGGAGAGGCCGAGCGTCGCGATGACGAGGTTCACCGGACTGCCATTGGCCCGCGCCACCTGGTTCAGCACCAGTCGGCGAAACAGAGCCGCTCCGGCATAGGCCACAAGTATCGTCGCAGGCATGACGATCCAGAGCGGCATGCTCCTGAACACCAGAAGATAGAGCGCAATATATCCGGCAGCCATGACCATCTCACCCTGCGAGAAGTTCGGCACTTCGGATGTCTTGAAGATGACGACGATGGCGAGGGCGAGCAGCGCGTACACGCTGCCAATGACAAGTCCAGAGGCCACACCCTGCTGCAAAAAGAGGAAGACTACGTCGAGCGTCATGCTGCCCTCGTTGACGTGAAAAGACCGCGGGAACAATCACGCTCCCGCGGCAGTGCGGGAGGAGCCTATCCCTTGTATTTCCAGCGGCTCTGGAAGGAGCCAGGAATGAGGGTCTGCTGAGTTCCGTCGAATTTCAGATAGATCGTCGACTCCTGAGCCGCGCGATCGTTCGGCCCGAATTCGATGGGACCAGCCATGACACCGGAATCGAACTTCTGGTTTCTCAGGTTGTCGGCCACCTTCTCGCGAGTCGGATTGGGACCCGCATCCTGCAGGGCTTTGACGACCGACATGGCGGGCGCGATGCCATACGGCATGTAGGCTTGGGGGTGATCCGGCTTCGCATCGAGATCGGGGTAGTACTCCCTATACATGTCATATACCCACTTGATCTTGGGGCCGCCGGGCGCATCCGCGAGAACGTCTTGGACGTAGAAGTTCTTGAGGGCATCCCTGTTGCCCACGTTCTCCACAAGCTGAGACATGTTGGCGGTGCCGGTCACCGTGAGAACGATAGGCTTCGTGATGCCGAGTTCATGCGCCTTCTTGATGATCAGGGCCGCAGGCTTGGCATAGGTCGTGATCGCGATCATGTCAGGATTGGCAGCCCTCAACTTAACCAGAGGAGCGGTCACATCTGTAATGTTTGGATTGATCGATTCTACTGCGAGCTGAACGCCAACCTCCTTAGCGGTGACCTGAGCCGCTTCAAGGTTCCAGGCGCCGTAGGCGTCATCATGATTGATGTAGCCGATCTTCTTCGCCTTCAGGTGCTGCTGTCCGAAATCCACAACGGAGCCGCCAACGGCATATTGAGTGATCGAGAAGGCGCCAAAAATGTAATCGGTAGGCGGATAGAGAGCGCCGTCCGCGGAAGCGTTCAGCATCACCCACGGAACCTTGCTCCGAACCACGTAATCCTTGGCCGCAACAGCTGCGGCGGAGCATGAGCCGCCGTTGAGCATAAACACTTGATCCTGCTCTACGAGCTTCTTGACCGCCGAGACGAGATCGTTGGCGTTGCAGCGGTCGTCTTCGATGACGAGCTCGATCTGACGGCCGTGGACGCCGCCTTCCTTGTTGACCTTGTTGTAATACATCTTCGCCGCGTTGATCACGTCGAAGCCATAGGCCATGTTCGCTCCGGAAAGCGGTGAGAACACGCCGATCTTAATTGTTTTCTCGGTTAGGCCTGGCTCCTGCGCAGCGGCTCCTGCGGAGTGAATGAAGCCGGCAGCGAGCAGCGCCGCTCCAAGCCACACACAAGTTATCCTGTCTTTCATTTTTTCCTCCCTTTTTGATTTAACAACGGTTGCATCCGATGGCCCATTCGGGTCGGTGGGAACGCTCGTGATGTACGAAGGCGCCGGATGCATTGGAAAGCATACGGCAGCCAAGTCGCCTTATGGCTAAAAGCGACCAAGCGGAACGGCTGACGACGCTTTTTCAGCGTCGGCGGAATCACGTGAAAAGGGAGGTATGGGTACGTCGATCAGGCCCGGGTTGATCGCGTTGACCCTGATGCACTTGGCGGCCACCGTGCGAGCGAGTGACTGCGCCATCGCATTGCTGTCATCTGCCAGCGCCCGGCAACCCGCAGCATCAATGCCTTTGGCGCTACCAGTCACCGGCACAAATCTTCGGATCTGAGACGTCACCGTTTCCTCCAAAGGCGATCAGGTGCCGCCATTGGATACAATCCAGCAGGTCCGGCACTACTTTGTCAATAATTCTTGAGCGAATGCAGAAGGATTTTATCCAATCCCGTTCCGGCTGTGTCTGCTCCCTACCCGGCCGTGACAGCAGTTCTACGGAAATCAACTTTGCTCTTGGCCAATTCTCTTGTGAGAGACCCGGTTTAGCAAATGAAGCCATATCCCGCTGAAGGATCCGTATCACGATGCGGCGTGCCGTCCGATGACATAGCCGAACGTCAGCGCTGGCCCGAGAGTAATGCCGGCACCGGGATACGACCCGCTCATGATCGAGTTGATGTCGTTGCCGCAAGCATAGAGGCCTTCAATTATCTGGCCACGGGTGTCGCGCACTTGGCCGTTGGCGTTGACGTCCAGCCCCATTGTTGTGCCGATATCGCCGGGGAATATCTCGACCGCGTAAAGCATACCTTCAAGCGGCTTCAGGCACTGGTTCGGCTTATGATCCGGATCCCCGAGAGCGGTCTGGTAGGGAGTCGATCCCTTGCCGAAGTCGGGATCAGCCCCTTGAGCTGCAAACCCGTTATACCGATTGATCGTCCTTTTTAGGGATCCGGCATCGATACCGCATGTCTCAGCCAGTTCCTCCACGCTCCGGCCGCGCTTGAGATAGCCAGACTTCAGATAGAGGCGGATCCGGCCCGGGAAACAGGGAACCGCCCCCAGCCCATAGCGGCGTAGGGAAGCCTGATCGCAGATCAGGAAGGCCGACCTCTCGTTATCGTCCAGTAGCTTTTCCACCAACCCTTGCACGAAATCATGATAGCTTGCCGCCTCGTTGGTGAAGCGCCGGCCATCATGGCCGACCGCAATGATGCCAGGCTTCGCGCGGTCCATGAACAGGTGAGGAAACGGCCGCTTCGAACCATCGGGCTGCGGAATTAATGAGATCGGCGCCCAAGAAGCGGCATCTGAGTTGGTGGTCACGAATGCGGCACCAATCGCCTCAGCGGCAGCAATCGCTCCACCCGTATTTGGTGAAGGTGACATGCTGTAGTGAGGCAAGCCACGGCGGACATGCTCAAACCTCTCAGCGCGGCGCTTAGCATCGTGAGGAAAGCCGCCGCTGGCGAGGACTACGCCCTCCTTGACTGCGATCGCCGTGTTGCCATGGTTCGTGCGCACCATGACACCTGTCACGCGTCCTGCTCCATCTCGCTGGAGCGAGACGAGTTCGTGCTCGGTGAGAAGTGGTATCTTCAAGGCGAAAACTGTCTCAGCCAATCGGCCCGCGACCGCTGCACCCAGACTCAACCGTGTGTTGCGTCCAACAACCACCTTGTCCCTGAAATATCGGAGCACCTGCTTGGTGGCATGCACGAAGGACGGCCACTCGCGCGTCATGCGCACGAAATGGAAGAGGTCCGCGCGTCCGAGTTGCATGCCGCCGAGGATTGTGAACTCTTTGATTGGCGGGCGCAGCCGCTTCAGGTTTTTACCCAACGCCCTACCGTCATATTCCAGCGCATCCAGCACACGCCCCCCGAGCGCAGCGCCTTCCTTGTCCGGATGGTAGTCCGGTGAATAAGGGCGATGGGTCATCTTCAACGCAGTGTTCTTGTTGAAGAAGTCGATGGCTGCGGGACCGTTTTCGAGGAAGGCGTCAACCAGTTCCGCATTGAATCGATTTCCGGTTTCCAACTCAATATAGCGACGTGCTGCCCTGCGATCGTCCTCCATACCGGCCGCACGCATGATCGGATTATCCGGCACCCAGATCGCGCCACCGGATACCGCCGTGGATCCGCCGAAATACTCGGACTTTTCGATAATTACAGGCTTCAGGCCGGCATGAGCTGCGCTGATCGCAGCCGCCAGTCCCGCCGCGCCGGAGCCGACAACCAGAAGGTCACACTCGGCAGGAAGCACTTCTTCAGTCGACATGCACGGGCTCCTGCCTTGGGAAGCGCCCGATGGTCCAACCGCCGTCGACGGCGAGGACCTGGCCCGTGACAAAAGACGATTCATCCGAGGCGAGGAACCGCACAGCACGGGCGACGTCGAGCGGTGTGCCCGCCCGAACAAGTGGGGTCTGCTCGATCATGATCTGGCGGCGCCAGGGCTCTGACCGGATGCGCTCGGCAGTCAGGGGCGTTTCGATAAGACCAGGGGCGACAGCATTCACGCGGATACCGGAGGGTCCGAAATCTGTCGCCATTTGGCGCGTCATGCCAACGACCGCAGCCTTCGATATAGAATAGGCCGCCGAGTTATAGGCCCCAATCAGACCGAAGACTGAGGCCGTGTTCACGATCGCTCCGCCGCCTGCACGGATCATCAGCGGCACTCCCCAGCGGGATAGCGCGAAGGCGCCCTTGACGTTGATATCGAAATAACGCTGCAGATCCTCATCCGTAGTCTCGACTGCATGCGAGCCGCGGCCTATACCAGCATTGTTGACCAGAATAGAAAGCGTGAGGCCGTTCCCGGAAAGCTCGGCGCCAAGCTTGGCGGTAAGTCCTGGATCGGTCACGTCGCCTCGTATTGAGATCACACGGGATCTGCGGGCTGCGAGCGCGTTGATGCCGGCCTCTTCGCGATCGACCGCGATCACCGTCGCGCCGGCGGCCACAAGACCTTCGGCGATGGCTTCACCGATGCCTTGGCCCGCGCCGGTCACAATGGCGGTGCGACCTTCAAGAGTCGTGATGTCGAAGCTCATGACAGCTACCTCAGAATGCCGCGGTGCCGCCGACCGACCGACCACCGTCGACGATCAGGACCTGCCCCGTGACGAAATTAGTCCGCTTATCGGCGAAGAAGGCTACGGCATGGGCGATGTCTTCGGGGATTCCCAGTTCCCCGGTGGGCTGCTGGCTTCGGAGCAAGTGCACGTCCGAGCGCGCCAGCAGCATATCTGTCTGGATTACGCCCGGCGCCACAGCATTCACCGTGATCTGCATGTCGCTCAGATCGAGCGCCAAAGCCTTTGTAAAGCCAGCGACAGCAGCTTTCGATGCAACGTAATGTGCATAGTTGCGTGCCCCGAATGCCGCTCGTGAGCAAAGATTGATGATCCGACCCCATCTCGGCAACTTGCGTGCCGCCTGCTGGGAGAGATGGAACATGCCCACGAGGTTGACTTCATACATCTGGCGAAAGTCATCGGCAGTCAGCTCATCAAAAGCCTTTACATTGAAGATGCCGGCATTGTTCACCAGCACCTGCAGGTTCTCTGCACCATCAATCAGCGCCTGTGTGGCGATCGGATCGGTGATATCGACGATTTCGGCGCGTGCTTTGAAGCCCCGGGACGTTATCTGGTCTACGGTCTCGACCGCGGGCGCTTTGGCGCGGTCGGCTACGATCACGAAGAAGCCGTCTTCTGCCAAACGATGTGCGATGGCGCGACCGATTCCGGAACCTGCACCGGTGACGATGGCAGATTGAAGACTGCGTTCTGACATTGATTTTTCCTCGGATTCTGCCTTGCCGAGCAAAATCGTGCGACCTTGCTCGACATCATCGTGCAACAGAAGGAAACTGCAGATCTATCGCGTTCAGCAGTCCCAGTCGGGGGAGCAGCGCTCAGGCGCGCCGCTCCGAGTTCAGGCTCAGAGGCCGAAGCTCTTCTCATCGACCTTCGAGAAGATCTCATCGGCGACCAGCTTGGCGACCGCATCTTCGTTATTGACGTCAAATCCTTCAAGGAGCTTGGTCCACTTGGCCTGCAGTGCAAGAAATCCCTTTGCAACATCGGTCGGATCCTGCACGCGACGTTCCTTGGCAGTACGACCGGGATAAGTGTCGACCACATTGGCGCGGAACTTGGCCAAGGCCTCGACAAGTGAGGCGTCGGGTTGGTTCATCTTCAATCCACGCTCTTGAGACCCCTTCAGAGCCTTGCTGACAGCCTGAGAATAGGCAATCTGCACGCGAGCGACGCTGCGGGCGGTCACGTCGAGCAGCTTGCGGCGGTTCTCCGGGCCAATGTCAGACCAGAAGTCCTTGTTATAGACATAGGTGACTCCGAGCGAGGTGCCCTGCTCAAGCATGGTGATTGTCTTGACCACTTCCCAGAGCTTAAGGCCTGTTTCGAGACTGGTCGGGTCCGTCAGCGTGCAGTCGATTGAGCCACGCTCAAGGCCGGAATAGACGTCCGCAGCCGTGACAGCCACCGGGACGGCGCCAAGAGAAGAGACCCATTCGTTCTGAGCCGTGCCGGCTGTTCGGATCTTGAGGCCCTTGACTGCGTTCAGGTCACGCACGTCTCGCATGCACAACATCAGGTAGGTCGGTGTGGAGTAGCCTGCCAGAGCGACCGTACCGTGCTTGGCAAATTCATCCTGTATTCTTTTATTTGTAAGCACGGTCTCGGTTAGGGCAAAGGCGGTCGCCATGTCATTCGTTGCCACAAAGGCAAGGTCGTTGATCATACCTGAGATCGGCAGTTCTGACGGAGTATAGGAAGTGGCTACGAGCCCGAGCTGGGCCACATTGTCACCCAGAGCCCCCAATGTGGTCTGCGCCGGCACAAGTGAGCCCGATGAATAAAGCTCAAAATCGACCTTGCCGTTGGTAGCGGCCTTCACATCGGCAAGAAATGGCACGTAACCGACGCTGGTCAGGATGTGGCTCGGCGCCAGCCAAGTCGTCGCCTGATACTTATCGGCATGGGCCACCCCAGTCATCAAGGCTAGCGAAGCAGCGGTGGCAGTCAGGATCTTCCTCATTGTCTCTCTCCCTTAAAGGTTTCGTTTGTTTGAGCGGCGGGACGCAGCCTCGTGTGTCGCGACTTGTCTCCTGGCATTTTATCTCGCCATGAGTTCAGGCAGCCACAGGCTGAGAGCTGGAAAGGCGATTAGTGCCGCAAGCACGAACAGGTCAACGATGATGAACCAAGTGACACCTCCGAAGATCTGATTGAGCGAGACCCGACCGCCGAGT
This sequence comes from Microvirga sp. RSM25, assembly GCF_044784385.1. Classification (NCBI taxonomy): domain Bacteria; kingdom Pseudomonadati; phylum Pseudomonadota; class Alphaproteobacteria; order Hyphomicrobiales; family Methylobacteriaceae; genus Microvirga; species Microvirga sp. RSM25. The sequence goes on from NZ_CP173039.1 coordinate 2,346,290, forward strand.
GAAGACTTAATGACAAAGACATTCATTCCGACCGGCGGGCTGATCAGCCCTATTGTCATCAGCTTGATGACCAGGATCCCGAACCAGGTGAGATCGACCCCATGGCTGGAAAGGACGGGCGCGAGCACCGGCATGGTGAGCAGCATGATGGATACCTCCTCCATGAAAGTACCCATCAAAGCGAGAGTGACGCACACCAGAATGATCATGGTCATGGTGTCATAGCCATCGAAAAAGCCCATCACCCAGGTCGGTATCGTGGCAAGCGCCACGAAGCGGGCGAACAGCGCCGCGCCGAGCACGATCATGAAGATGGACGAGGTGCCGGAAGCGGTATCGATGAGCGCGCGTCGGAGCATGCGGTAGTTGAGGCGACCGCGAAGGACCGCGACTATACAGGCTAGAAACGCACCCACGGCGCCAGATTCCGTTGCGGTGAAGACACCGGTGAAGATGCCGCCCATCACGATGAAGGTAATCACCGGCAGTGGCCAAGCATCGCGCAGGAGAGACCACTTCTCCGCCCTCGTCGTCTTATCGACGTAGCGGGGAGCAAGGTTCGGATTGATCATGCAGCGCACGGTGATCATCACGATGAACACTGCGGCTGTAAGGATACCTGGCACGAATCCAGCTATGAAGAGCGTATTGATCGAAGTATCGACCAACAGGCAATAGATGATCATCAAAACCGACGGCGGGATCAGCGCAGCCAAGGTTCCGGACGCCGCCACGGATCCGGTCGCGAGACCAGGATCGTACTTGCTGTCCAGCATCTCAGGAACGGCAATTCGTGAGAAGGCGGCGGAGGTCGCCACGCTCGAGCCACTCGCGGCTCCGAAGAGCGCAGAGGCGAAGACGGTAGAAGAAGCAAGACCGCCTGGGATTCGAGCAAGAAAGATGCGTGCTGCCCCGAACAAACTTCGCGTTAGGCCCGCCTCAACGGCCACGAACCCCATGAAGAGAAACATCGGAACTGCAGAGAGATTCCAATCGCCGATGAGGTTGAACGGAATCGCTTTCGAGATCCCGACCGCAGCGCTGAGACCCATCATTGCCCAGATGCCGAAGAAGGCGGTGACGCCCATGGCGACGCCAATTGGCACGCGGATGCCGATCAGCGCAAGGATGGCGATAACGCCGATTAAGCCGATCTCGAGACGTTCCATCCCAGCTTCCTCAGATTTCTACTGTCGAGTTAGGGTCGGTCGCGCGTCCACGCTCTCCCCGGAGAACACGCATCACCAGCACGACAACAGCAAGGCAAAAACCGAACGGTAGCAGGAACTTGGCCGGCCAAGTCGTGATGCGCCAGATGCCGTCAACTGTCTCGTTGATTCTCCAGGCGCGGACCGCAAGATCCCAAGAGAACCAAGCCAGCACACTGTAGTAGATTGCCGAAATGATATCCGCAGCGATGAGCATAAACTTCTGAGCGCGCGGGGAGACTTTCTCGTAAATCACCTCGACGACGATGGAGCCGCCCGCCGCCTCCACATAGGCGAGCGGAAGGAAGACGGCGCCGATCATGTAGTAGGCGGCCACGACCTCAGCCGTACCGGGCAGAGGAGCATTGAAGAGGTATTTTCCCAGCACGTCGATCATGACGTGGATCATCATCAGCAGGATCACTAGCCCGGAAACCCAAGCCAGCAGTTGGGTGAGCTTTTCGGCAAGCCTTACCATCGTCTCCTCCGTGGCGCTGATCCGCGCTATTGCATCCGGTATCCGCCATTGACGTCGATCACAGCGCCGGTGATGTAGGAGGCATCCTTGCTCAGCAGGAAAGCAACGGCGCCGGCGACATCTTCGGGGCTGCCGACCCGCTGGAGGGGAATGTTTCCGGTGACCGAGGCATAGTTCTCGGGATCCAGCGATTGATGCAGCATGGGTGCATCAATCAGTCCGGGAGCGACCGCATTGATCGTAATACCCATGGAAGCAGCCTCACGGGCGGCAGCCTTCACGAGACCAAGAACAGCACTCTTACTCGCGATATAGGCAGAACTCGAACGGTACCCGCCCAGCTGCGCCGCAACCGACGAGAATGCCACGAAGCGGCCACTTTCAACCGGGGCTCGCGTGCGGGCGCGCAGGTATTCACGCAGAAGCAGGAAGGTTCCGGTGCTGTTCACTCGCTGTGTCAGGTCCCACTCATCCAGGGAAATCTCGGTCAGCGGCGGGCGCTGCCCACCATCCCTCAGCAGCAGAATGCCGGCAGCAGCGACCACGAGGCCGATTTTGCCCCCATTGGTCTCGACATCATTGAAGAGTTTGTGGACCTTCGCTTCGTCCGTCACGTCGAGGGCAAGAGCCTTGTGCCCACTGCCGGGCAGCGACGCCACGACCTCAACTGCACCGGCCTCATTGGTGTCAGTCGCGATGACAGGAAAGCCATCGCTGGCAAGACGTTGAACGATAGCTCGACCGATTCCGCCCGCAGCCCCAGTCACGAGGGCATAATTGGTCATGGATCCTCCCTTGATACATTCTTGCGAAATTGATGTATCGCCAGATTGGATCCAATTCGCGCCCTATACAACCAGACTTTCGTCTTAAATCGCTAAAATTGGATCCACAGCTAAGTCGCGACCACTTGCACTTGCTACGGCGCGCAGTATTTTTGGAGCATGAGCACTGCAACCACATCACTCCCTGCGGAGATCACCAGCGCCGATCTTGTCGCGAAAACCATTCGCGAGAAGATCCTGGAAGGTGAGTTGGAACCGGGCCGAAGGCTCCAGCAGGATCATCTGTCCGACATGCTGGGCGTATCCCGCACGCCGCTTCGGACGGCTTTGGCCATGATCGCCCAGGAGGGACTCATCGAGTATGAGGCCAATCGGGGCTATCGCGTCCGAGCCTTTTCGATCTCCGAGGTGCGGGATGCTTTTGCCGTCCGGGCGCAACTCGAGGGTTTCGCCTGTCGATGCGCAGCTGAGCGGAAGATCCCGGACGCGACGATCGCCAGATTTGAGGCGCTGGTCACGGAGGGAGACCGCCTCCTGTCCGGCGGAACGCTGGACCCTTCCTTACTTCCCGCCTACCGACGCATGAATGTCGAGTTTCATCAACTGATCATATCTCTGGCAGGCAACTCCTGGATCGAGAGCTTCGTGCGACAAACACACAACGTTCCCTTGGTATCGGATCGCATCATTCTCTGGGACAACTACGATATCATCTATCGCTCCCATGACGACCATCATCGGATTGCAAAGGCGATTGCTCAAAATGAGGGTATCCGAGCCGAGAACCTGATGATCGAGCACGTTATCTTCGCAGGAAAGCTCTTGGCCGAGAGGCTCGAAATGGATCCACGCGGAGTCCTGATGTCGCAGAGCAAGACCTCGAATGGGTTCCTCAAGTCCCGCAAGAACGGAAAGTTATGATGACCACCCTGAAACTCTTCCACTCGCCTGCTTCTCCATATGTCCGCAAGGTCTTGGTCAGTGCCCATGAGAAAGGCGTCGCGCATCAGATCGAGTTGCTGCCATCGGCGGCAGGCCCAGTCAAACGCGACCAAACGATCATTCCTCACAATCCATCCGGCAAGGTACCGACGGCCGTCCTACCGGACGGCCAGCCTCTTTTCGACAGCCGTGTGATCTGCGCTTATGTAGATACTTTGAGCGAGACGCCGCGTCTTGTGCCGACGTCACATGACGAGCGGTTCCGTGTACTGACGCTTGAGGCTCTTGCGGATTCCATTCTCGATGCAGCTCTGCTCTGCCGCTACGAGACGGTTATGCGCCCCGAAGAGAAGCGCTGGGCCGACTGGTACAACGGCCAGATGGAAAAGATCGACAGCGGCCTTGATGACCTGTCCCGCAACTGGCTGGGCAGACTGCAAGGCTCGGTCTCCGCCGGCAGCATCGCCGTTGCTTGCACGCTCGGTTACCTGGACTTCCGCTTCGCCGACAAGGACTGGCGCACAGGCCGCAATGCCCTGGCCGATTGGTACGGAGTGTTCGCTGAGCGCGAGTCGATGAAGGCTACTTGGCCTCGGGGGTAATTCGACCCTGGCTGCGCTTAGTCGCCCGCAGCACCGAATGTTCTTCATCTTTCGCAAGAAGAGCCGCCTGTCCGGTGCAGGCGGCCTTTTCACTCTGAATGCATGAGAACCGGGGGTGTAAAGCTTACTTTGGATCTGGCTGGTTGGCAGGATGCGCACTGACAATCCGGATGACATTCAATGCGGTAAGCAGACCTAGCGTGCAGATGGCAACTCCTAAGATCTCCGATGAGGTTGGCCACTCGTTGAGCAGTGGAACCGCGAGCAGAAGTGCGCCCGATGGTACGATCGAGGGAAACAGCGACGCCTCCGTCGCGCCAAGATAGGAAACCGCCTTGGCAATCGCCACAGGCGCAAGGCATCCGCCCAGCACTCCCTGAAACAGGGCCTGGCTGACCCACACGCTAGAAGGTACCGGGCCGTTGGTGTGCCATGCCAGAAAGAACGGCAGGAAAGCGAGAGTCGACAGGAGCGAGACGTACCCGATGCCCGCCAGAGGCTCGACCTTCCAGCGCCCGAGAAGATACGTAAACGTGCCCCAGAGTGTCCCAGCGGCGGCGAAGCACAAATCTCCTAACCAGATAAGGCCTGGTGACTGGGGGCTCACATCCTGGCCCGTGGCGATCACCAGCAACCCGGCGATAAGGATGGTCATCCCCAGCAGTCGGAACGGAGAGGGCTTCGTACGATCGAGAATCCATGCCAGCGTGGAACTGCTTACCATCGTGGCACCGGCGGTTAGCACCACTGCATGCGACAACGGTGCCAAGCCGAACGCGGTATTGATCAGGAGGCCGAACAATGGCCCTGCCAAAGCCACGAGTGTAAGGACGCGCAGCCATCCGAAGCTGTGCTTCATGCCGCGCGAGACGACAAACGGCGCCAACAGGATGGCTGCGACGCCGAACCGGAGCATCGACATATCCATTGGGGCAAGCCCATCCATCCGGCCGAGGCGCGACCCAACATTGTACCCTGACCAAGCGAATGCCGCGATGAGCCCCCATAAAATGCCTGTAGCCATCGATTTCTGACCCTTTGGCTGGATAGTAGTCGTTCGGGCAAGGGACATCATGGTGTGGCCTTCATACGCGCCGCCTGGTTGTTCAAATGGGAGTCATCAAGCCACAATCGTTCACCGCTTGAGATCTTTCAGGGTCAACTCATCAACCTGAAACGCTCCGATAACATTAATATCGGTGGTATCAGCGAGCGCACTCTGCATCGCATTATCGTTCGCGCCTTCCGGTAACCAGACTTCCAGCACGGCGTCGACGACCTGGCGACCCGACCGGACGGCCGGATCGGCCGAGTGTTCCTCGTTGATGACCAGATTGGTGCGGAGTGCCATGCTTTTCCAAAGGGCGGCGAGTAAGGCGAAGAGCTCTTCGTCCAAAAACTTCAGAGCAGCATCGGGGCCACCCAGCAGATAAACGAACTTTGCCGGCAAATGGCTGGTGTTGCCGTGTTGCCGCGTGTCTCCCTGCTGCTGCACTACGATGGTTACGCCATCGAGAAACGTGTGCAAGTCTTCGACACAGGCGCGCTGTTCGGCGGAATCCATGGCCACCCGCATGGCCTCGATGTCGTCGAACCAGAGTTGCGAGATGCCATCCACGCGGTGCAGCCTTGCGGCCTGTGGCGAGGGACGACGAGCGAGGATGTGGTTTTGCCGATATGCCCGCATGGCCGCGACTTGCAGCGCGAGCGGTCCGTGCACATGACGCCAGTGCTCGGAAAAATGAGTGAAGTCGACATCGTCGCGTTTGCGGATCAACCCGCTGCGAATGATCATGCTTCACTCCTGTTTGAGGTCGCAAGAGAACATTGGCGCTTACTCTTCGGTCCAGGCGATCCGGGCCAGTCCAGTCTTCTGGGCGTCCTGTCGGGGCGGCATTCAGGAGGGAACAGTCCAGACTGTTCCCTCTCTCGGTGATTTTGCTGTGGCAGCTGCTTCTAGCCTTGCAGGGCCGCCCACATTTCCCGGTCTCGGTCGGCGGTCCAGATAACCGGATGGTCGATGCCGGAGGCCTCATCGAAGGCGCGGGCGACGTTGAACGGCAGGCAGTGCTCGTAGATGGCGAACGAGCCGAACTTCGGGTCCATGACCTGGCGGGTGGCCGCGAAAGTCTCCTTCAGTGAGCGGCCGCGCGCCACCGACAGCTCCGCCGCGCCATAGAGCGAGGTGACGAAGTCTCGCGTCATGGCCACGGCCTCGCGCACCTGCCGCTCGCCCTGCAGAGCATCACCGCGGCCGGGCGCGATCGCCTTGGGCTGGAAGTCCAGGATGGCGTCGAGCGTCTGCGGCCACTCGCGCAGGTGGGCATCGCCGCAGTAGCAGGCCGAGTGATATTCGACGAGGTCGCCTGTGAACATCACCTCGGCATCCGGTACCCAGGCGACGATGTCGCCGGCGGTATGCCCTGCACCGAGATGAAACAGCTTGATCTCGCGCTTTCCTAAAAACACCGACATGCCGCTCTCGAAGGTCAGCGTCGGCCAGGTCAGACCGCCCGGAATGCTGTTCTCGCCCCGGAACAGGCGAGGAAATCGCCCGATTTCGGAGGCCTTGTCCTGTTCGCCGCGCTCAACGATCAGGTCATAGGTGGTATTCGAGGCGATGATGGCTTCAGCCTTGTAGGCCGAGGCGCCGAGTACCCGCACCGCGTGGTAATGGGACAGCACCACGTACTTGATCGGCTTGTCCGTCACGCTGCGTACACGGGCGATGACATCCTCAGCCATGGCCGGGGTGGCCTGAGCGTCGATCACCATGCAACCGTCATCGCCGATGATGATGCCTGTGTTCGGGTCGCCTTCAGCGGTATAGGCGTAGAGATCGGGCCCGATTTCGGTGAATGACACCGTCTTGTCCGACAGATCTCCTGTCGAGGCGAAGGCTTTGCTGGACATTGTCTGCTTCTCCCGATTACCGGCCGGAGCCTGTCAGGCTTCTGGCGCTGTTGTCCGCGGAACGGAGTTTTTCAATCAGAGGCGCGCGCTTGGCGAGCCATGGCCCATGCTGAATAGGCCAGTCCTCAAACCGCAGGTCATGACCAAGATCGTGAGCCGCGTGATGAGGCCAGTAGGGGTCGTAGAGCGCCTCTCGGCCAACCGCGATCAGGTCCGCCCTGCCCTCTTGCAGGATGGCTTCCGCCTGCGGCCCATCGAGGATGACTCCCACAGCCTGCGTCAGGACATTGGCCTCGCGGCGGATGCGCTCCGAATACGGAACCTGGAAGCCCAGTCCTCTTGGAACGTTCATGTTGCGCGTTTCGTCGGAGAGGCCACCTGACGAGCAGTCGATCACGTCAACGCCGATGGCCTTGAGCGCGCGCGCGAGGACAACGGAGTCGTCCAGCCCCCAGCCGTCCTCGGTGCCGTCGACCGCGGAGATACGCACGAAGAGCGGCTTGTCCTGAGGCCACGCCGCCCGGACATCGCGCGCGACCTCAAGGGCGAGCCGCATGCGGTTATCGCGGGAGCCGCCATAATCGTCTTCGCGGCGATTGGAATGCGGCGACAGAAACGATGCCACGAGATAGCCGTGACCGAAATGCAGCTCGAGAACGTCGAAGCCGGCCCGGTCGGCCCGTTCGGTCGCGGCAATGAACGTTTGCCTGATCTCGGCGATGCCTGCGCAACTCAGGGCCTCCGGAACGGACCACTCAGGGCCCGCGGCAAGGGCACTCGGACCGATGCGGCGCCAAGGCTCGCCCGTTTCCTTCAGTTGCTCCATGGTCAAGGCGCGCCCGCCTTCCCACAGAGCCTGCGATCCGGCTTTGCGTCCAGCATGGGCAAGCTGGACACCGATAGCCGCGCCGTTCTGATGCACGAAGTCGACGATCGCCCGGAACGGTGCGACCTGCTCATCCGACCAGAGCCCCACGTCCCGAACGCCGATCCGCGCGCCCGGCTCCACAGCGGTGCTTTCGACGAAGATCAGCCCCGCGCCACCAAGGGCGAACTTGCCCAGATGAACCAGATGCCACGCGCCGGCGCAGCCCCGCTCGTCCGCTGAATGCTGGCACATTGGCGAAATGACCACCCGGTTCTTGAGTTCAATGCCACGGATGCGCAGAGGCTCGAAAAGGCACGGCCGGTGCGGTGACGTCATGACACTTCTACCTTCTTCGGCTGCAGCACGCGGGCGGCTCACGCCGCTGGCCTGCTCGTGACGGAAGTGCTCTCCTCCGTTACGCCCGCCAGATGTCGGCCGGCGATGTAGCCGAACGTCATGGCCGGGCCCAGCGTGATGCCGCCGCCTGGATAGTTGCCGCCCATGATGCTCGCCATATCGTTGCCAGCGGCATAGAGGCCTGGAATGACCTGTCCACTCTCGTCGATAACCCGCGCATTCGGATCGGTGCGAAGACCCGCGAAGGTCCCGAGATCGCCCGGCACGACCTTCACCGCATAGAAGGGGCCGCGCTCGATCGGACCGACACAGGGATTTGGCTTCTGGTCGGGATCGCCAAGATAGCGGTTATAGGCGGTGCTGCCGCGCTTGAACTGCGGATCCTCGCCCTTCCGAGCGTCGCGGTTGAATGTCTCCACGGTTTGCTCGAAGGCAGCAGGGTCAATGCCGGCTCTCTGCGCGAGTTCGCGCAGCGTTCGTCCTTTGAGCAAGTATCCGTTCTGCAGATAGGGGGTCAGGGGCACAGGGAACGGCTTCACGAAACCGAGGCCATAGCGGCGGATCGTCGGATGATCGACGATGAGCCACGCCGCCTTTTCCGGATCGCCCCCGCAGGCGCCGATCATGGCCTGCACAAAGTCGTGGTAGGAATTGGATTCGTTGGTGAAGCGTTTGCCGTGCTTGGTGACGGCGATGACGCCCGGCTTGCCCCGGTCGATGAAATGCGGGAACGGACCCGATGTTCCGTCACGGCGCGGAACCAGCGAAACCGGCACCCAGGCCGCCGCATTCGGCAGACCCTCGATCGCGCGGCCTCCAACCTTCTCACCGAGCCGGATACCATCACCTGTATTGCCGGGAGGCGCCGGCGACCAGTGCTCCTGTCCAGTAGGAGCATGCGGGAACAGCTCTTTGCGGCGCAGTACATCCTGCGGGAAGCCGCCAGCGGCAAGCACGACGCCGCGGCGGGTGCGGACCTCGGTTACACCATCTTCAGTCTGCACCAGGGCGCCCTTGACCGCACCATCCTCCACGATCAGGTCCTTCACCGGCGAGGAGGTCCAGATCGGAACGTTCAGGTCAAAGGCGGATTTCGCGAGACGCCCGATCAGCGCATTGCCGTTGGTCAGCCGCATCGCACGTCCGTGAGAGGCCAGATCCCGACCGTATTTCGCCAGAAGCACGCCCACATAAGCTGCCGATTTGACAGAGCGGGTGACGTTGAAGAAGTGCAGCAGTTCCTTACCGGAGCCGATCATCATGCCGAGAAAGGTGATTTCCTTGAGCGGCGGCCTGAGGCGCGCGATCTCCTTGCCGAGTTTGCGGCCATCGTAAGGGGTCGCCACGATCGACCGGCCGCCGGGCGTGCCGCCCGGCGCATCGGGATGATAGTCCGAGAAGGCAGGCCCAAGGGTGAACTCCATCTCGGTGTTCTTCTCGAAGAACTCAACCATCTTCGGGCCGTTCTCAAGGAAGGCATCGATACGGCCCGCATCGAAGTGATTGCCGGCTTCGTGCTGGAGGTAGGTGCGCGCCGCTTCCTTGGAGTCCTTGAATCCTTCTTTCTGTGCCAGCGGATTGCAGGGAATCCACATCCAGCCGCCGGAGCGTGCGGTCGTTCCGCCGAAGACCGGCTCCTTCTCCGTGACGATGACGTCGAGTCCATGGTGACGGACCGTCAGCGCGGTCGCAAGACCGCCTGCTCCCGATCCGACAACAAGGACATCGCAGGTAACCATCTTCGTTGGCGTCATGGCGTTCCTCGCATCTCATACCGGCTGGTCAAATGCGCCGGGAGATCTTTGATTCAGCATACGCGAATGCGTTCGTTAATTTGTTTTAGACGAACGCATTCGCTCATTCAAGATATTTCGCAAGCCTCACGCGTTCGACTTCTGGCTCATTCCGGCTGGGACGATCTCATGGGTTTCGACGAGGAAAGTTGTGATTTCGGCGATGAAGCTGAGTGCATGCGCCTGCGAGACACTCGCCGCCGGGGAGTGGAACGCGCCCTCGACATCTGCGACGGAGCGGAACCACAGTTCCACCATGCCATCGATGGGAAGAGCCTCGTAGGAGGCGGGCTGGCCCAGGCCTGAGCTTCGCCCGGTCACAAGATTTTGGGTATACCCCATCAGGTTCGGAAACTTGCTGACGGCTTCGGCGTGGAAGCCCCACCACTCTTCCTTGAACTGCTCGGGGGTGAGACCCGGCTTTCGGGTCAGTATCGACATGCGTTTCACGAGCGGCCCGGCGGAGGGATCGACGGGCACGACCACATTCTGTACGGCGGTGATCAGCGCCGTTGGACCGACAAAGAGGTGGTGGTCGCGTGCGACCTCCTTGTACTCATTGGAAGACAAGGCCCTCTTCATGTCGTCTTCGCTGTCGAACCACAGCTCTGAAATGCCGTCGATGGACCAAGCTCCCCGGGCATGATCGATGGCAAGCTGGCGGTTGTCGACAACATGGTTCTGATGATAGCGTCGCAGTCCCGGCAGGCGCGCGGCGAGAGGGCCATGCACCTCGCGCCAGTGGCGTCTGAACTCGGCCTGAGTCACGCCAGGCCTGCGCGGAGAAGTCCCATGCGAACGATCATGTTGGCCTCCTCAGACCGCTAGATAGCCGCCGTCAACGACGAGAGTCGTGCCGGTCACGTAGCTCGACATGCTGGACGCGAGGAAGACGGTCGGACCGACGAGTTCCTCCGGCTCTCCGAAGCGACCGAGAGGAATTCGAGACAGGAAACGCTCTGCCCGCTCAGGATTGGTGCGCGTCGCCTCGGTCATTGGAGTGTTGAGGGTGCCTGGAGCGATGGCATTCACGCGAACACCATCCTTGGCGAGTTCCTGCGCGAGATTCTGGGTGAGCATGCGCACGGCAGCCTTCGACGTCGAGTAGCTGATCGATGTCGCAGTCGACACGAAGGAGGCAATGGAGGCCATGTTGATGACCGTGCCTTTCGTCGCGCGCAAAGCCGGAACAAAGGCAAGCGTGACGTTCAGGGTGCCGTTCAGGTTCACCTGCATCGCGGCATCCCAGGAGCGCATCACATCGGGGCTGTCGATGGTGTTGCGCGGGCATATGCCGGCATTGTTCACGAGAATGGAAACCTGCCCGATGGAGCCTTCCACATCGCGTGCCAGAGCACTGCAGGCTTCTGCATTGGCAACATCAAGGGCATAGGACCAGGCCTCTCCGCCCTCGTCCACAATTCCCGCGGCCGTGCGGGATGCCGCCTCGCCGTTCAGATCGGTCGCGATGACCCGCGCCCCTTCCTTCGCTAGGCCTCGCGCAATGGCAGCACCATTGCCCTGACCGGCGCCTGTGACCAGCGCAATACGCCCTTTGAGCAGCATTCGTTCCGGCTCCCTGACTTGATTGAGAACACCGCCCCTTTGATCGCGACGGCGCTAGCCTCATATAAGCATATGACGAATGCGTTCGCAAATAGCGAATAGTCGTAAATGCGCCGAGCGCCTGAACTTGCCACCATGCGCGGGCAAGAGCGTGCCTGCGCGACGACAGAGTCTGCCGAGCACCAGCGTTGGATCGAAAGCGGCTGGGGGGAGAAGCTATGCCCGGCGGCGACGCTTTACGGGAGCTTCGGCAGTGGCATTCTGCGCGGCCTCCACCTGAGGCATCTCGCCGATGGCGTGGGGCATGTAACCGAGCTGGGCTGACAACCTGCGCGTGAACGCCAGCAGAGCCTTGGCGTCGGCGCTCTCGGGATGAATGTCCAGAACGCCAGTCGGTCCGATGACGGTGATGGCGAGCTGCATCTGTCCGCTGTAGTCGAAGACGGGAGCCGCGATACCGTTGATGCCAGTAACGGGCTTGCTCTCCGTGGAGGCATAGCCAAGCCTTCTCGCGGTTACGATCTCGGCTTCAAGCTCCTTGCGCGACGTTGCCGTACCCACGCCCTGAATGCGAGCTCCCTTCCGCAGTTCCTCGGCCAACTGAGCTTCGATGACCTTCGGCGACATGAAGGCGGCGAAGACTTTTCCGGTCGCGGTGCCGGTGACGGAAAAAACGGTGCCGGTGCGCACGTTCACGTGGACCTGATCGCTACCCTCTTGGACCTGCACGATGGTAGGACCATGAGTTCCCCACACGGCGATGGTCACCATGTGGTCGATCTGTTCCGCAAACTCGACGATGGCATGACCTGCGAGCCGCAGGGGATCGAAGCTGCGCAGCCGTGCGATGCCGAGCTGGAGGGCGAAGGGACCAAGCTGATAACGGCCGCTTGCGATATCCTGCTCAACGAGTTCGAGCTTACGGAAGCTCACGAGGTAGGCATGGGCTTGGGCGGGGGCAACATCGGCCAAGGTTGCGAGTTCGCGCAGCATCAGGGGCTTTCCCGCTTTGACCAAAGCCGAGAGGATACGCCCCCCGACCTCGACCGATTGTACGCCGCGTCCTTCTATGCTCATGACCTGCTCAGTGTTTGTGATCCGCCCCGCATCACGCGGCGTTGTGGGAAATCCCGAGATACGCCGCGCGGACCTTGGGGTCGTGGAGGAGCTGCTGCCCGGTGCCAGACAGTGTAACACTCCCCGTTTCGAGCACATAGGCCCGATCCGCAATAGCAAGTGCCATATTGGCCATCTGTTCCACAAGCAGGATGGTAATGCCGGATTTACGTAGGGATACGATGATGTCGAAAATCTCCTGGATGATCTTCGGTGCGAGGCCAAGGGAAGGCTCGTCAAGCAGAAGCAGACGGGGCTTTCCCATCAAGGCCCTCGCGATCGCCAGCATTTGCTGCTCACCGCCTGACAGGGTGACAGCGAGCTGATCGCGCCGCTCCCGCAGCCGCGGAAAAAGCTTGAACTGCGCCTCCACCTCGGCATCGAGAGCATCGTTGGACAGCCGCCGGAAATAGGCTCCCAAAGTAAGATTATCGTAGACCGACTGGTCCGGAAAAACCTGACGCCCCTCCGGTGAAAGGGCGATCCCCCGCGCCACCCGCTTGTGGGGCGCAAGCCGCGAAATCTCCTCGCCATCGAAGACGATCTGCCCCGATCCTACAGGCATCAGCCCAGCGATGCCCTTGAGCAAGGTGCTCTTGCCAGCCCCATTCCCGCCCACGATGGCGACGACCTCGCCGGCCTCCACATCGATGGAGGCCTTGCGGACCGCCGCAATCGGTCCATAGGCCAGATCAACGTCCCTCAGCTTCAGCATGTGCGTGCCCCCTGCCCTAGGCTGCCTCGACGGAGGTGCCGAGATAGGCCTCCATCACCCTTGGATCGGCTTGGACCTTGCTCGGCGTGCCCTCGGCGATTTTCTGGCCGTAATCGAGCACGATCACGTGGTCCGAAATCGTCATGACGAGATCCATGTGGTGCTCGATCAGAAGAATGGTCATTCCCTCGTTGCGAATGCGCACCAGCAGTTGTCCGAGTTCCGCCGTTTCCTGCGGATTCAAACCGGCAGCTGGCTCATCCAAGAGGAGGAGCAGAGGTTCCGAGGCCAGTGCCCGCGCCAGCTCGACGCGGCGCTGAAGACCGTAAGCAAGGCTTCCCGCTGGAGCGTCGGCATATTGCAAGAGCCCAGTAAACTGAAGGATATTGTTGACCTTCTGCAGCGCCTTGGCCTCCTCCCGCAGCGCCTTGGGCAATCCGAGGAGCGATGAGACAAATCCGTTCTGCATCCGGGAATGCTGCCCAAGAAGCACGTTCTCGCGGACGGACAGATCCTTGAACAGCCTGAGATTCTGGAAGGTGCGCGCCACACCATGGCCGCAGATGCCGTGAACCGTCTGCTGCGTGATGTCGTGGCCCAGGAACGTCACCTTGCCGCGATCGGGCCGAATAATGCCGGTCAGCATGTTGATGAAGGTGCTCTTGCCCGCGCCATTCGGCCCGATCAGGGCGTGGATATGGCCGACCGTCAGGTTGACAGATACATCTTTGGCGGGAACGACGCCGCCAAAGGCCTTGTTGAGGCTGTCGGCTGTCAGCAGGCTTCCCGCAACCGTCTGGGGGACGGATCGGCTCGGAAGCTTTGATGCAGCCCGGCCCGGCTCAGCGCCTCTGCCCGGGCTGTGTCCAAGCCCGAACCTCCTGAAGAGCGAGCCGAAGACGCCGGCCAGTCCCTTCGGCATGGCGTAGAGGGCGAACAGCAGCAGCGCGCCGTTCACGAAATGCTCAATCCAGGTCCAGCGCGCCACGAGCGCCCCGATGATGACGAGGGTTACCGATCCGAGGAGCGGGCCATAGAGTGAGCCGCTGCCGCCGAACAGCACGAGAAGAAGGATGAAGATCGACAGGTGGAAATTGATGAAGTCAGAGTTGATGTACTGGTTCTGCTGGGCCACGAGCGCGCCTGCCAACCCGCAGGTCACAGCGGCGATGACGAAGGCAAGGACCTTGTAGCGGTACACCGCAACACCCACTGCGCCGGCCGCAACCTCGTCAGCCTGCAGCGACAGGAAGGCTCGTCCGAACCGGCCCTGCAGAAGGTTGCGCAGGAGAAGATGGGCGGCGAGGCAGAGCCCCAGCCCGAACCAGACCCACTGCAGCATCGTGAAAGGCACGCCGCCGATATTGAGCGGCTGAATCGCATAAATGCCCATGGCGCCGCCGAACACCTCGGAGCCTTCCGTGACCACCTTCTCGATCACGATACCAAAGGCCAGGGTGACCATCGCAAGGCTCGGCCCTTTCACGCGCAGCGACGGCATCGCGATCAGGATGCCGAAGACGGCCGAAACGCCACACGCCAAGAGAAGGGATAGCCAGGGACCGACTTCAAAGCGGGTTGTCAGCATGGCCACAGCATAAGCACCCGCCGCGAACAAGCCGGCCTGCCCGAGTGATTTCTGTCCAGCAAAGCCCAGGAGTACGTTCATGCCCGCTGCACACAGGAAGTAGACGCAGATCATGAACAGGGTGCGCAGATAGAACTCGTTGTCGATGAACAATGCAACTGCGGCGATCACGGCTGCGAAAACGACAGATCCAATCAAGTGGCGCATGAGAGTTAAACCTTGTCGACAGCAGCCTGGCCGAAGAGGCCCGCCGGGCGAAACGCCAGAACCAGGATAATCAGGCCGAACACCACAATCTCACGCCATTGTGCCTGCCAGAGGCCGACGGCAGACTCCAGCACGCCCAGGATGAACCCGCCATAGATGCAGCCGCGTGGGTTATTGAGGCCGCCAATGATCGCCGCTGAAAAGGCCTTGAGGGCGAAACCCATGCCCATGAACAGGGAGGCAGAGGCAATCGGAGCAATCAAAACGCCCGCCACGCCTGCGAGACCGCTTGACAGGGCGAAGGCGCCGATCATGACAAGGCTGACATTGATACCCATCAGGCTCGCGGTCTGGGGCGAGTGCGCCACGGCCATCATGGCCTTGCCAATGCGCGAGCGGCGCATCACCAGATCGAGCGCCACCATGATCAGGATGGCGCAGGCCAGAACCAGAAGCTCCTGCGGGCGGACGCCGGCTCCGGCGATCCGCAGCACGTCATCTCCCAGCGGAGACGGCACCATGACGGGCGCAGGCCCCCAGACGGCAAGTCCAATGCTCTGGAGCATCACGCCGAACCCGAGAGTGCTCATCACCCAGTTCATGCCCCCCTTCCCGGCGAAGGGCCTGACCGCAAGCAGAAAGATGAGGATCCCCATCAAGCCCGCGACCGCTCCGGCGACAAAGACCGCCGCTGGATATCGCCAGGCGGAAGCCGCCTCGCTTGGAACAGCCGTCGTTGTGCTCGCTAGGCCCGACAACAGCAGGAGCATCGTCACGCCGATAAAGGCACCAAACGCGATGAACTCGCCCTGAGCGAAGTTCAGCGTCTTGGTGGTTGTGAAGGTGATGCTGAAACCAAGCGCGATCAGGGCGTAGACGCCACCGACGGCAAGTCCGCTGAGGAGAGTCTGGATGTAGACGTCCATGAAAGCTCCAACGTGCAAAGTGTCGACGCCTGCCGGTCCGGGAGAACCGGCAGGCTGGGCAGTTGCAGCCCTACTGCGTGAAGTCCGTTGGCTTGAGAGCCTTCACCACATCGTCCGTATAGGTGACCAGCTTTCCGTCCTTCCAGCGGGTCCAGCGGTAGTCGGCGGCCGTCAGCGCCTCGTGCTCGGACGCGGAGAATGGTTTGTTGTAGGTCTTCATGATGCCTTCGACCGGCGACTGAAGGTTATCGAGCGACTCGCGCATCTTCGGCCCCTCGGTGCTGCCCGCCTGCTTGATCGCAGCAGCCGTAATCATGAGTGCGTCATAGCAATGAGCCGCGAAGCTGAAGGCGCTCTTGGAAGCCATCTTTGGAGCCAGACGATCGTAAAGCTGCTGCTGCTTGGGGGTACGATCTTCGGTGATGGTGCGCATAAAGATCGGCTTTTCAGCCAGCGTCTTGCCTGCGGTATCGAAGAAGCTCGCGTTATCCGACGACCAGGAGGTGAGCGTCACGGGGAAGTAGTTGATCTTCTCCATGCTGCGCACGAGCTGCCCGATCGGGGTGCCCTGCGCCCAGACGAGAACCGTATCGACGCCGGCACTCTTCAGCTTGTTCAGCTGGGAAGTCATGTCGGTGTCGTTGACACCGAACTTCTCAGTCGCCACCGGCTTGAGGCCCTTGGCTTCGGCGAGTTCCTGGAGATCCTTCAAACCACCTTGGCCATACCCTGTGGTCTCAACAAGAAAACCGACATTCTTGGTTGCCGGATTGTTCTTCGTATAGGCAATGAGGCCAGCGACCTGCGCCCGATCCACCATTGAGACGCGGTACATGTAGTTTTCAGCGTTGGCACTCGCAGGCTTGGTGATGTCGGTGGCGGAGCCGATGCAGCCGATAGACGGATTCTTTTTCTGGTTGGGGATGTGCTTCCAGGCGAGTGCATTGCCGGAATTGGTCGGGCCGAGAACCGCCACAACCTTCTCGTTGTCAATGAGATCGCTCATATTCTGGATTGATTTCGGCGGCTGCGAGAGGTCATCGCGCACGACAAGGGTCAGCTTGCGGCCAAGTACGCCCCCGGCTGCGTTGATATCCTCAATGGCGGCTTGGATGCCGAGCACGCCAGCCTGCCCGCTCTGTGCGGACGGCGAAGCGGAAAGATCGCCGTTAAAACCAATCTTGATCTCTTGGGCATAGGCCGCCGACGACATGGCGAGCACACTACCAAGGAGAGCTGCTTTCAGGGCTGTATGTTTTGGCGTCATGGTTTTCCTTCCCTCAAGGGTACGATTTCGGCCGCGGGTACCACGCCCATTGCGCACAACCCGTCCGAGTTTTGGGCAGGCAGGGCCCGCCAGTTCTCAAAGGTCCAAGGGAGGAAAGAGGAGTGCCGACTTTCGCCTGCTCACGCCATCCGCACCGTTTCCGGCAATGCCGGGATAGGCTTTCGGGCGGTTCCTTCCCTTCTGTCTTTCATATCGTCCGCTCTTTTGCCAGAGCTTACCAATATAAGTACCGAATAGCGAATGCGTTTGCAATAGACGAATGCATTGACTTTGGTAGTGGTGACAGCGTGCCTTCAGGGAGAGCCGTCTAGATATCGCTCAAAAGCGAAAGCGGCCGCTTATAGCGTAAGCGGCCGCTGTGAAGATCTCGAAGGACAGAATCCCGTTTCAGAAACCCTGCAGACTCATCCTATTCTGCATCCGGCTGGTTGCCAGGATGCGCGCTGAGGAAAGCTGGATGCTCACCGGCGACTTTCTCGACGCGGAGAATGCGTGGGAAGGCCTCCAGCGGCACCGCAAACCGCCGTGCTGCGTAGAGTTGCGGCAGGAGAAAGACATCGGCCAGTGTGGGCTCCGGACCGAAGCAGAAGCCTTCATCGCCGATGAGGACTTCAACGGCCGAAAGCCCCTGCCCCACCCAAGTGGCGATCCAGGCGGGTACCTCCGGCTCTGAACGACCGAAAACTTTCCTGAGATGGTTGAGCGGACCGACATTGTGCAGCGGATGAACATCGCAACCGATGATCGACGCCACTGCCCTGACTTTGGCCCTTGCCACCGGATCGGACGGCAGAAGCGCCGGTGTCGGATAGATCTCTTCAAGATACTCGAGAATTGCAGGAGACTGGATGAGAATGCTGCCGTCATCGAGTTCGAGCGCCGGCACGCGGCCCTGCGGGTTGATCGCCCGGTAGCTGGGAGCATTCTGCTCGCCCCCGTTGCGGACCAGATGAACGAAGGCCTGCTCCGCCTCAAGCTTTTTCAAGGCGAAGGCAATGCGCACCCGGTAGGAGGAGGTAGACCGCCAATACGTATAGAGCTTCATGCCTGCACCCTCACGCAGCCGGCAGGATCACGGCCCGGCATTCGCCGAAGCCGACCGGCGCACAGCCATCCCGGCGGCCGCGGGCCCGCAGGATCACCTCGTCCCCATCCTCCAGGAAGCGGCGCTCCTCTCCCGAGGCGAGGTTGATCGGGCTCTTCCCGCCCAGGGTCGCCTCCAGAATGCTGCCGCAGCTGGTTTGATCGGGACCCGAGATCGTTCCCGTGCCCAACAGATCGCCAGGCTGCAGATTGCAGCCGTTGCTGGTGTGGTGTGTGACCATCTGGGCCACCGTCCAGTACATGTGCCTTGCATTCGAGAGAGCGAGCCGATGCGGCGGCAGTCCATTTTCCCGCATGCCCGGGGTGAGAAGCAGAACCTCAAGTTCCAGATCCAGTGCACCCTCGCGCTGGTCCGCCTCATTCGTCAGGTATGGCAAGGGCGCGGGATCGCCCTCAGGTCGCCCGGGCTGCGCGATGCGGAACGGCGCCAGCGCCTCCGGCGTCACGATCCAGGCCGAGATGGTGCTGGCAAAGTTCTTGGACAGGAACGGACCGAGCGGCTGGTATTCCCAAGCTTGGATGTCGCGCGCCGACCAGTCGTTCAGCAGGCAAAAGCCGCCCACGTGCTCGGATGCTTTGCCGATGTCGATGGGCGCGCCGAGTTCGTTGCCGGGTCCAATCCAGACGCCCAGCTCCAGCTCGTAATCGAGCCTTTGACTGGGCCCGAAGCCCGGCTCCGACGCATCCGGGGGCTTCGTCTGCCCCCGCGGCCGCCGCACTGGCACACCCGAGGGGCGGATCGATGACGCGCGGCCGTGATACCCGATCGGGACATGCTTGTAGTTCGGCAGCAGCGGATTGTCGGGCCGGAACTGCTTGCCGACATTGGTGGCATGATGAATACCGACGTAAAAGTCCGTGTAGCCGCCGATGTGCGCCGGCAGGTGCAGCGCGCAGTCGGAGGCTGGTTGCAGGCACGGCTCCACCCTGCCCTCGTCAGGGCTGCCCGTCTTCAGCAGTTCGGACAGTCTTGCGCGCAGAGCCTGCCTGGGTCCTGCCCGAAGCGCCAGGAAGGGATTGAGCACCGAACCGGAGGCTGCTTCCGCTGCCCGCGCAGCCTCCCCTGTGAAGAGGTCGGCTGCCAAGGCAGCCGACAAGTCGAGGATCCGGTCGCCAATGGCCACGCCACCGCGCGGAGCGCCGCCGCCGGGGCTGAAGATTCCCAGCGGCAGGTTCTGGATCGGAAAGTCGGAGTGACCGTTGGCAGAGACCACCCAGCTTTCAAGCTTCGAATCATGCGTGTGATCGAGTTGAGCCATCGTTTCGATCACCGCTGGTTTGGGTTGAAATGCTTCTTCAGCTTGTGTCCGTAGGCGCCGTAATCCTTCTGCAGCGACTCGGTGTTCGCGCCGAAGGCCGTCACCTTCTGCGGGAAGCGCGTCTCGAACATGAACGCCATCGTGCCTTCAAGCTTGTGCGGCTTCAGCTCCACATTGCTGGCCTTCTCGAACGCATCCATGTCAGGCCCATGCGGGAGCATCGTGTTGTGCAGCGACATGCCGCCCGGCACGAAGCCGCCGCCGGTCTTGGCATCGTACACGCCGTAGACCAGACCCATGAACTCGCTCATCACGTTCATGTGGTACCAGGGCGGCCGGAAGGTGTTTTCCGCCACCAGCCAGCGGTCGGAGAAGAGCACGAAATCGATGTTGGCGGTGCCGGGCGTTTCCGACGGCGAGGTCAGCACCGTGAAGATCGACGGGTCGGCATGGTCGTACAAAACCGGTCCCACCGGCGAGTAGCGGCGCAGGTCGTATTTGTACGGGGCGTAGTTGCCGTGCCAGGCCACCACGTCGAGCGGCGAGTGGTCCATCTCGGCCACCCACAGCGAGCCGCCCCACTTTACATACATCTTGGAGGGGGCGTCCTTGTCCTCGTAGGCCGCCACGGGCGTGAGGAAGTCGCGCGGATTGGCCAGGCAATTGGCGCCGATCGGTCCGCGCTCGGGCAGCGTGAAGGCGCCGCCGTAGTTCTCGCACATGTAGCCGCGCGCCGGACCGCCCGTGAGCTCGACCCGGATCTTCACGCCGCGCGGGATCACCGCGATCTCGCCCGGCTCGATGTCGATGATGCCGAACTCGGTCCACAGCCGAAGGGAGCCCTGCTGCGGCACGAACAGCAGTTCGCCATCGGCATTGTAGAAA
The DNA here is from genome assembly GCF_044784385.1 of Microvirga sp. RSM25. Classification (NCBI taxonomy): domain Bacteria; kingdom Pseudomonadati; phylum Pseudomonadota; class Alphaproteobacteria; order Hyphomicrobiales; family Methylobacteriaceae; genus Microvirga; species Microvirga sp. RSM25. The sequence goes on from NZ_CP173039.1 coordinate 2,366,890, forward strand.
TACTCGTCCGCCATCGAGCGGGTGATGAGATAGACATGTGCGCCCATGCCCGCCTGGCTGCCGGCATCACCCGCCGTCGTGATGGTGCGGATGCCCTCCAGGAACGAGACGGACTCGCTCGGGATCGGGATCGGGTCCCAACGCATGGGCGCGATCGGCACCTCCACCTCGACGGCCGGCGCCGTGCGCCACAGGCCGATATCGGCCTTCTGGAACTGGCCCCAATGGGAGACGGTCGGGCGGATGCGGTAGAGCCAGGAGCGCTCGTTGGTGGTGCGTGGCGCCGTGAAGGGCGAGCCGGAGAGCTGCTCGGCATAGAGCCCGTAGGAGCACTTCTGGGGGGAGTTGCGCCCGATCGGCAGCGCCCCGGGCAGCGCCTCGGTCTCGAAGCCGTTGCCGAAGCCGGACATGTAGCCGGGCTGGATGGCGCTCTGCAGCCGGCCGGCGGCCTGGGTCTGTAAGGACGGGTTCTGGACATTCATGGTCGCGACCTCCTAGAGTTGGTCACGACTGTAACTGTCCATTTTGTAACCAACAACCAATGATCAAACTCGAACTCGAACACTTCCTCCCTTACCGGCTGAACCGGATCGCGGCGGCCGTCTCCCAAGACTTCCGCTCGGTCTATGGTCCGCATCATGACCTGACGATCCCGGAATGGCGGGTGCTGGCGACGCTGGGCCAGTTTGAGGCGATCAGCGCCAAGGCGATCGGCCAGCACTCATCCATGCACAAGACCAAGGTCAGCCGGGCGGTGCGGGCTCTGGAGGAGAGGCGCTGGCTCAGGCGCCGCCCGAGCGAGGAGGACCGGCGCGAGGAGATCCTGTCTCTCACAGCCCTCGGCCAGAAGACTTACCGAGAGATCGTCCCGAAGGCCGTGGCGTTCGAATGCCACATCCTGGACGCGCTCGGGCCGGAAGCCGAGGCGGTTCTAAACGCCTTGGAGCGGCTCGAAAAGATCTTCAAAACGCTATGACCCTGTGATTTGGGTCAACCTCCGGCGATCCCCTGCCCTTGTCCAATGTCCGCTTCTGCCAGATTAACGGCCCTCGGGCCTAGGTCTCAGATGTGCCAGAAGCAGACCTTCATGCGACGCCACGATGGATTGCGTCGAAGCCGAGGTCCGTCAGCTCGACTGTCCCACCGTCCGGCACGGTCACATATCCGAGCTGCTTCAACTCCGAAATAGCCACTGCAACAGCGGGATCTGTTCCGAAGTGCGCATCCAGTGTTGCCATTGTTATGCGGGCGCCAGGTTTTCGGTGTGTCTCACGAAAGAACTCGAGGATCTCGCGGGCCGTCTCGCTGAGCGGCATTCCCGCCTCCATCGGATCAACTTCTGCTATTCGGCCACGTGTAGGCGGGGCCGGGGATCGTTCGCGCTGTCCTTCGATCCTAAACCGCTCATTGCCGCGTCAATTTCCTCCATGCTGTAAGCCATGGAGGGAGCCAGGTTCGTGATGTGATGATCCCATTGCATGCGGCAGGAGATGTAGGCCTCGGCACCGGCCTGCCCGTCAGCCGTGATCTCGATCCCCGCCTGTCGAAGCCGAAGCAGGGCGTCGTGGTAGCGTGCTCGCCAGCGGTCCCGGGTCTGCTGGTCCGGTTGAGCCTCGCGCTCTGGTGCTCCAGAAGGGAGGAAGGTGTCCTCCAAGGTAGTGACCAGCATCATTGACGCCTCCCAGAGCTGCGCGACGGCTCCTGCCTCCTTCAGCCAGCGGTACTTCTGATCATCCAGGGCGCTCTTGATCAGGCTCACCGTGTCCAATGCGACCAGCGTGGAACGGGACACCGAGTGGTATGGATCACTGAAGCGGAAATAGAACAGCACCGGGTAGAAGTGGTGCGACTCCTTGGCCATGGTCATCTCGACACCGAGTTCCGACAGGTTCGTGTAGCCTCCACTGAACTGCCCCTGAGGTCCAAGACGGGCCAGCAATTCGGCGGCATCGCCTGTGCACCCTGAGAGGAAATGAATGTTCATGGCCAGCACGTTGCGCCGCTGGAGCGCCGTATAGACCTGCATCAGGTAGGTCAGCGTCAGCGACATCACCGACATGCCGATCAGCGAGTTGAACAGGAAGAGCAGCCGTGTCGGGCTCGTGTGCGGGGTGAAGTCGCTCGCGCCGACAATCGCCATGCTGGTGCCACCGGCATACATCGCGGTGACGAAGTCGGTGGGCGTCTCGCCGTTGGTGGCGCGGATAGACGTGCCGAGTTCCGAGTGCATGATCAACGCCGCCCCAAGCGTCAGCCCGAGAGCCCAGACCCCGACCAGCAGCACGAGGATGACCGGACCACAGACGGACAGAACAACTCCTCGTCTGGTGCCAAAACCCTTTGAGGCTCTGACGAAGGAAGCCCAGACCAGCCGCCCGACCCTGGATCCGATGAGGCTGGTGCCGATCCGGGCGTAGAGCACAGTCAGAAAGATATCGAGCAAGATGATCAGGATCACCAGTATGCCAAGGACCTGCTCCAGTCGCCCCATCATGGCTACCTCCTGTCATCCCAGCTGCTCCGTCAGGGACGTTGCGGTTGCCCGGTCGAGCCGGTCGCCTCCCCGTTCGGTCCAGGCTCGATGCGCCATAACTGCGTCTCAAGGCGCGGGCCTGTCTCGGGTTTGAACCAGCTCATGTCCTGGATGCGGGAACTGGTGACGTAGATGGTCCCGTCGGGTCCCTCCGAGAATGTATCGGGCCAGCGCAGCCGCTTGTCCTGTACAAGTGTGGTGATGCGATCCCCCTCACGAACCTTCACGGCATCCTGCTCAATCGCGCTCAGATAAAGCCGCCCGCGCCCGTCGATCCAAAGACCGTCCGTCGGCTCGGTTTCGGCGATACGCTCCACACGAGCTTCGAGGTCCTTCGCAGACAAACGTGGGTTCTCCAACGCATCCGTCGTGATGCGATAGAGGGTCCGGCCGGTCAGGGCTTTCCAGTAGAGCGTGCGCCCATCGGGAGAGAGCGCGATGCTGTCGGCGGCAAATTCGACCCCGCGCCCGTCGGGCCGGCGCAACTCCTGCCCATCCGTCTTCACCACCACGTCCTTTTCCGGCTGGGTGCTCGGGTGGCCGTCAAGGACGCGCCGAGCCTTGCCGCTCTGGAGATCCACAACAACGAGAGCACCCTTGGCCCCGGCATCGGTCAGGTAGGCATGCCGCCCGTCCGGCGAGAACCGCACGTCGTTCAGGTAGCTGCCCTGAGGCGCGACCGTCTCGTCGAAGCGGATCACCTGCGCAACCTTGTTCGCCGTCAGGTCGATCCTGACGAGCTTGGGCCCACCTTGCACAACGGGTGCTGTGGCTGGCGCGGCCGGATCGACGACCCAGAGATTGCCGTGCGCATCGGCCACGACGCTCTGGACGCACACGAAGTGATCGCTGGCTGACATCAGGTTCTTCTTGGCATTGCGCCAGGAATTCCACTCGTCATCCGGATACGGTTTGATCTGGCCGTCGCGCGTCACCTCGGCCACCGAGATCGGTGCATCCTCCGTCCAACGCGGGAAGTTGACGAAGATGCGTCCATCCTTCGAAACGGTCACCCCGGTCACCTGGTGTTCAAAGCTGGCGACCTGCTGCAGTTGCGCGGTACCCTGAGATGGTGCTGCACTCTGCTGTGCCATGGAGGTGGTGGCCAGCAGCGTTCCGAAAAGCAGGGTCACTGGTGTGAACCTGAGCATGTTCATCTCCATCGTGTGGGATACGGCTGCGCCTCACAGCGTGAACGCCGCTCGACCGCAGCCGTATCGTCGAGAGTTCAGTGAGGACGTGCCCTCTCTTGCGGGGCACGATCGGACACCGCTGCGAGGGGTGGTGCGGCCCGCATGTCCGGAGGCACCTGGAAGTCCTTGGCTGCGCCTCGCGCCGCCTGGACACCCTGCGGGAAGCCTGTCCGATCCCTGTAGGAGCGTGGCCGGCCAGGGGGCGGCTGTGGCGGGCCGTGACCCCCTGCGCGCCAATGATGTCGAGCAGCGTCACCCCGAGCACCGCCGCAAGAGCAATCCCAACATTGTCGCGCTTCGGATTGTCATGCCGCATGGCCGCCATCAGGGTGGCGATGTCGAGCCCGTCTCCGGCCACCCGGCTCCACAGGCCAAGGTGCTTGTCTGGGGAGAGCGAGACGATGCCGTGCCCGATTTCACGGACGCCGTAGGCCCTCACAAGGGCTTCCTTGCCCTCCATGCCAAGCGCCCGGGTGATGCGCTCCGCCGCAATCAGCTCCGTCAGGCCGAGCCCGATGCTGAACCAGCCGAGGGCTTTGGCTAGGCGGTCAGCGCCCCCCAGCGAGCTGGGGCCGGAGTGGATGACCTTCGGGTCGCCCTTGGACCGGGCAATGTTCGAGATGTAATAAGCCATGTCTTCTCTCCCGGGTCTTTAGGGCTTCAGAACCACCTTGATGCAGCTGTCCTGCTTGTCGCGGAACACTTTGTACATCTCGGGCCCCTCATCGAGGCTGACCGTGTGGGTGATAACGAAGGACGGATCGATCTGCCCCTCCTCGATGCGGCGCAGAAGGTCATCGGTCCAACGGTTGACGTGCGTCTGGCCCGTCCGGATGGTCAGGCCCTTGTTCATCACCTGCCCCATCGGGATCTTGTCGACCAACCCGCCATAGACCCCTGGGATCGAAATCACCCCGGCCGGGCGGCAGACGTAGATCATCTCGCGCAGCACATGCGGCCGGTCGCTTTCGGCTCCCAGCATCTGCTTGGCGCGGTCGTAGACCGTATCCGGCATGGAGGGCGAGACATGGGCTTCCATCCCGATGGCGTCGATGCACTTCTCCGGGCCCTCGCCGCCGGTGATCTCGTTCAGGCGCTCGACCACGCTCTCCTCGTCGAAGTTGATGGTGATGGCGCCACCGGCTTCCGCCATTTCCAGGCGCTCCGGCAGGTGATCGATGGCAACCACCTGCTTGGCGCCGAGGAGGACGGCGCTGCGGATCGCCATCTGACCGACAGGACCGCAGCCCCAGATCGCAACGGTGTCGGTCGGCTGGATGTCGCACTGGACCGCCGCCTGCCAGCCCGTCGGGAAGATGTCGCCGAGGAAGAGAACCTTCTCGTCCGGGATACCATCCGGCACCTTGATGTGCGTCGCATCGGCAAAGGGAACGCGGAGATATTCAGCCTGCCCGCCCGGATAGCCGCCGGTCAGATGCGTGTAGCCGAACAGGCCTGCGGTCGCATGGCCGAAGACCTTGTCAGCGAGATACTTCTTGCGGTTGGTGGTCTGGCACACCGAGAAATTGCCGCGTTTGCACTGATCGCATTCGCCGCAGATGATTGTGAACGGAACCACCACCCGGTCGCCGACTTTCAGCTTGCCTTTGGCTTCCGGCCCGACCTCGACGACCTCACCCATCATCTCATGTCCCATGACATCGCCGGGCAGCATCGCGGGGATGAAGTTGTGGAACAGGTGCAGGTCCGAGCCGCAGATGGCGCAGCTTGTCACCTTGACGATGGCGTCGCGCGGCTGCTCGATCTCAGGGTCCGTGACGGTGTCGCAGCGGATATCTTCCTTGCCGTGCCAAACGAGGGCTCGCATGTCTTCCTCCTCCTCTCGTCCAACGAAGATGCAGATGCTACTGCGTCCGCAACTCGTTACGGCACGGGGCAGGTCTCTGCGGGAATGATTGTCAGGGCTCGTGGCGTTTGAACGTCTACAGTGCGGGGAAGTGCTGCGGATGATCCCTGAGGGACATTCCGCTCCGTTTCATGCAGTGCTGCCCTCCCGCTTTGCCCACCTAAGCGAGGACAGCAATATGAGTGGGACATTCCTGCCAGGCGGTCAGGTTTCGGGCGAGCCCGACCCCTGAGGCACGTTCTGCCCTGAGCTGGGCGACTGGAATCCCGCGGAGGTTGCGACCAGCACGGCTTGAGACAGGGTCTGCACCCCAAGCCGCTGCATAACGTGGGCCCGATGGGTCTCTACCGTCCGAGGGCTGAGGCCGATGTCCCGTCCAATTTCCTTGTTGGTCTTGCCGGCCAACAGGCCTGCCAGGACTTCGCGCTCCCGTTCCGACATTTCGGCAATCCGAAGCCGCGCCCGATCTGCCTCCTGGTTCTGCTCATCCCCCTCACGGCTGCTGGCTGCGGCCGACGCCACGGCGGCCAGAAGCTGGTTCGAACCATACGGGACCGGCAGGAAGTCCACGGCTCCAGCTTTCATCACCTGCACCCCAAAGGTCACGTCGCCTTTGGCATCCCCCAGAACAATGACCGGCAGGCCGATGCGCCGGGCCTTGAGCTCCCTCGGAATGACCAGACCACCAGCGCCAGACCGGCAAATGTCGAGAATAACGCACCCGGCCGCGAGAGCCGGGACCGCCTCCAGGAAGGATTTGCCGGACGAAAAGGCTCTGACCCTGTAGCCGGCGTCGCGAAGTAAATGGGAGAGACCTCGGTGGGCGGTCTCTTCGGCATCGACAACATACACGAAACGCCCATCATGGCGGGTGATGTCCTGGGCAATGCCGCCGGCGCGGCGGATCTGGCCCTGAGCGTCGCGAATGGGGAAGTAGGTGTTGCGGATCCAGCGCACCGCCCCATCAGAGCGGATGATGCGGAACTCTTCCGTGATGGCTTCTCCCAGCCTGACCAGGTCAACCGCGCCTCGCGCGCGTTCTCGATCATCCGGATGGACGAAGCGGCTCCACCGGCTGGGATCGCCAAGCGTGCTTTCGATTGTTTCGCCCAAGATGACCTCAAAGGCGGGGCTCAGGTATTCGAGCCGCATCGTCGCAGGGTCGAGGATCCACAGCACGTTGCTGGAATTCTCAGCGAACTGCCGGAAGCGCTCCTCGCTCTCACGCAGGGCTGCTTCGGCCCGCTTGCGCTCCGTGATGTCCAAGGCGGCGCCAATGAACCCCACCGACTGGCCATTTTCGAAGGTGGTCCGGCCATGGGTGGAGACCCAGCGCTCCACCCCATCCTCAATCCCGATCACGCGGTATTCGATGGCGTAGACACCATCACCCATGGGGTCGACACAATGCGCGAGCGCGGCCTCGACGCGCGGGCGATCCTCGGGATGAATGCCGGATAGCCCCACCTCGTAGTCGACATGAGCATCCGGGGGCAGCCCCCACATCGTCTTGAGCCGGGCATCCCAGTCCAGCGCACCGGTGGCCGGATCCCAGGTGTAGGGCGACAGGCCAACGAGATCGATGGCGGACTGGAGCCGGGTCTCGCTCGCCCGCAGCGCCTGCTCAGACTGGTCTCGCTCCTCCGCAGCCTTGACCCGTCCTGTCGTTTCGAACGCGATGACGTGTGCGCCGCCGACCGCGCCGTTCTCATCGAGGACCGGGATGAGATAGTTGTCGAACCATGCGGCTTCCAGAACGCCATGCCTGTTCAAGATCCATTGGCTGTTTTCCAGGACCACCGTCTCGCCCGCGAACACACGCAAGTAGAGCGGCCCGGCGACCTCCCAGACCTCGTGCCAGCACTCAGCCGCGGGCTGGCCCAAGCCGGCAGGGTGCTTCAGTCCCATGAGCGGCGCATAGGCATCGTTGTAGATCTGGATGAGCTCTGGCCCCCACAACAGGTTCATCGGGAGCGGCGCCGCAAGAACCAGATGGACGAGGCTCTTCAGACTTTGGGGCCAGGTTGCGATGGAACCGAGGGACGTCGAAGCCCAGTCGTGGTGTCGCACGCGTTCGCCCATGATGCTGCCGTTGGGAAAGCCTTCCGCCACGTTCATCTCCATTCTCCCTCGAAGCACATCATGAGCGGCCTTTCCGACAAAACTAAACGGTTGTGAGGGCGGCTTCTCAAAACGGGACTACGGCTGCGCGTCTTCCCTGGCCAATCCTGCTGCACCTGACCGCATTGGCTGTTCAGCGATGTAAGTGTGGGCTGAAGGAGGCCAGCCCACGCTGGTTGGTTCGCAGCCACGTATCTTCCCTCAGGAATCGACCGGTATGCGTATAGGCCCTTACGATCGTTACCCTCCACGAGTTCCGCAGAACGACGATTGTTAGCGTCAACCCATCCGATCTCATCAGGTTGGGCGCTACCGAAATCCCTCGACGCCACTAAGGTGTGCCATGACGGACCAACACGATGAACGGCCCCAACGGGATCGCGGCCATAGTGCGGCTCACACTCAAGCAACGGGAGCCGCGCAGTCCTGGCCGAACCAACGGCGACGTCGACAGGATGCTCCCGGGGACCGCTCTAGCCCTGGCATCGTTGGGCTCGCCCTCGCGGCGGCCGCCGGCGTGGCCGCCGTCGGTCTGATCGGCGCCCAAATGCGCCATAACGGGAGTCGGACCAGGACAGGTCCGAACCGACGATCGGCTGCTGGGCACGAGCCGGAAGTCGAGCGCTCGATTACGATCGAGGACGTTCCCGCGGACGAACTTTACCGTCGCTGGCGCGATCCGGAAACCTTGAGGCGGATCATGGCGCCCTTTGCCGATGTCCAGCCCAAGGGTGACGGGCAGACACGCTGGAGCGCCGGACACAATCTCGGCTCCTGGGACATGCGCTTGGCCGATGACCAGCCTGGCGAGTTCATGCGCTGGGAGGCACAAGGCGACGGCGCTCTGATCCGGGAAGCGTCGGTGCGCTTCCGCCCCGCTACCGGCAACCGCGGCACCGTGGTGGTCCTGCGTGCCAGCCTCGATCCGCCCGGTGGCATGCTCGGCCGGATTGCCACCCAGATGCTGGGCAATACGGTACCGGCGGCGCTTGCGAGCAAGTCGCTGCACTTCTTCAAGGCCCTCGTCCAGACCGGCGAGATCCCGACCACCGAGCGCCAGCCGGCAGCTCGGCCCGACCCGCGCTGACGAGGAGGCTTCTCATGCGTGCGCTCATCTGGAACGGCGTCAACGATCTGCGTGTCGAGACCGTCAAGGACCCCGAGATCGTCAATCCGCATGATTGCATCCTGCGGGTCACCATGTCGACCACCTGCGGCTCGGACCTGCACTTCATCGACGGCTACATCCCGACCATGAAGGCCGGTGACGTGATCGGTCACGAGTTCATGGGCGTGGTCGAGGACGTCGGGCCTGAGGTGAAGAAGGTCAAGAAGGGGGATCGGGTCGTGGTGCCGTCCTTCATCACCTGCGGCCAGTGCTGGTACTGTAAGAACAAACTTTATTCGCTGTGCGACAACACCCATCCCAAACCCGAGTTGCAGGAACCCGTCTTCGGCTATCCGACCGCCGGCATCTACGGCTATACCCACGCATTCGGCGGCTATGCCGGAGCGCACGCCCAGTATGTGCGCGTGCCGTTTGCCGACAACGATTGCTTCAAGGTGCCGGATGGTGTGCCGGACGAGCAGGTGCTGTTTCTGTCTGATGCGGCCCCGACCGGCTACATGGGGGCAGATTTCTGCAACATTCAGCCCGGCGACGTGGTGGCCGTGTGGGGCTGCGGCGGCGTCGGCCTGATGGCCCAGAAGAGCGCCTTTCTGATGGGAGCCGAGCGGGTGATTGGGATCGACCGCCTGCCCGAGCGGCTGCAGATGGCCCGCGAGCATGTCGGCTCCGAGACCATCAACTACGAGGAGGTCGACAGTGTCCTGGAGGTGCTCAAGGAAATGGCAGGTGGCCGTGGCCCCGACGCGTGCATCGACGCGGTCGGCATGGAGGCGCACGGCACCGGTCTGCAATACGCCTACGACCGTGCCAAGCAGCTCATGTACATGCACACAGATCGCGGCCAAGCGCTACGCGAAGCAATCCTGGCCTGCCGCAAGGGGGGAACACTGTCGATCCTGGGCGTCTACGGCGTGATGGACAAGTTTCCGATTGGCGCGATCATGAACAAGGGCCTGACGGTGCGCACGGCCCAGCAGCATGGGCAGGCTTACATGGACCGCCTGCTCGACCATGCTCAGAAGGGAGAGCTGAACCCATCGTTCCTGGCGACGCATCGATTCTCGCTCGAAGATGCACCGCGTGGCTACGCCATGTTCAAGCACAAGGAGGACGGTTGCGTCCGCTCTGTGTTCATTCCCTGAAACCGACGTGATCCTCATAACAATGTTTAAGGCTCTGGAATTGTCGGAATAGATGCCGTTTGAGCATATTCGAAAGCTGCCATCGGCATTCGTCTCGGTGAGGCAGTAAAGAGCTCGTTTATACGGCCGCTCTGCCCGACCCAATGTGGGTACGAATATTGACGAACGGCCGTGGAGCTGGTGGCGCTAACCCTGCTGCCGGAATTGTGCTGTACACAAGCCATATGCCTCAGATCTGCTAAAGGCAGCTCCGGATCAAGCGAGTGCATACGCCAAATAAGGCGCCGTCCGGCTGCCTGATGCTTTTGCCACTTCGACTGGCGGCCCCGATGCAACCAGCCGTCCGCCCTCGTCACCGGCTCCCGGACCGAGATCCATGACCCAGTCGCTTCTCGCCGCCACACGCATGTCGTGCTCGACCACGATGACGGTGTTGCCAGCTTCGACGAGCCCGTCGAGCTGAGCCACAAGCCTTTCCACATCGGCCGGATGCAATCCGGTGGTCGGCTCGTCGAGGACGTAGAGCGTATCGCCGCGCTGGATTCGCTGCAGCTCGGTCGCAAGCTTGATCCGCTGAGCCTCCCCTCCGGACAATTCGGTCGCGGGTTGGCCAAGCCGCAGATAGCCCAAACCCACCTCGCGCACGATCGTGAGGGACCGATGCAGATGCGGCTCGCCGGCGAAGAACTCCCAGGCCGCATCGACTGTCATTCCGAGCACGTCGGCGATGGACTTATCGCGATATTTGATCTTGAGCGTCTCAGCGTTGTACCGCGCCCCGTGACAGGTTGGGCAGGGTGCATAGACGCTCGGCAGGAACAGCAGCTCCACCATCACGAAGCCTTCACCTTCGCAATGGGGACAACGTCCCTTAGCGACGTTAAAGGAAAAGCGTCCCGCATCGTAGCGACGGGCCCGTGCCTGCTTGGTTGCGGCAAACAGTTTTCGGACATGATCAAAAAGGCCAGTATAGGTGGCGAGATTCGAACGCGGCGTGCGCCCGATCGGCTTCTGATCGACTCGCACCAAGCGCTTGATCCCTTTCATGCCGCTGACAATCCGGCCGCTGGCGGGAATGACCGCCGCCCGTTCGAGCTCCTCCCCCTCTTCCTCCTGCGCAGGGATGTCATGGCCGAGATGTTCCGCGACCAGTTCGACCAGGGCTTGGCTGACCAAGCTCGACTTGCCGGAGCCGGATACCCCCGTGACACTCGTGAACACGCCCAAGGGAAATGCGACATCGAGCCCATCCAGATTGTTGCGCGTGACGCCGGCGAGGCGCAGCCAGTCTTTCGGTAGGCGCGGCTCCCGAGAACGGATAGGACATTCGCCGAACAGGAAGCGCCGTGTCTGCGAGGTCTCGACCTGTCTGAGCCCTTCCGGTGGACCGCTATAGAGTACGAAGCCGCCCTGCTCGCCGGCACCCGGACCCACGTCGACGATCCAGTCGGCTTGACGGATCACGTCGAGATTGTGCTCGACCACGAACTGCGAATTCCCGGACGCCTTCAGCTGCTCGAGCGCATTCAGCAGCGCCTCCGTATCCGCTGGATGAAGCCCGGCCGACGGCTCGTCGAGCACGTAGACCACACCGAACAGGTTCGAGCGCACCTGCGTGGCGAGCCGCAGCCGTTGGAGCTCGCCGGGCGAAAGCGTCGGGGTGCTGCGTTCGATGGCGAGATAGCCTAGCCCGAGATCGAGCATGACGTCGAGCCGGGCGACGAGATCCTGCGCGATGCGCTGTGCGACCACCGCCTTTTCCGGATGCTCCGCCTCGATCTTTGCCATTCGTGAGGCCGTCCCATCCGCATAGGAGCGGAAGATGTCGGAGAGGCGGGCCAGCGGCAGACTGGAAATGTCGGCGATGTCCAGCCCCGCGAACTTGACGGCCAGGGACTCGCGGCGCAGGCGCTTGCCGTGGCACAGCGGGCATTCGGTGCTTACCATGTATTGCGCCACCCGCCGCTTCATCAGCGGGCTTTGCGTATTGGCGAAGGTGTGCAGCACGTGGCGTTTGGCGCTCGTAAACGTCCCCTGATAGGCGGGCTCTTCCTTGCGTTTGAGCGCGCGCCGAACCTCCTGCTGCGTATATCCGGGATAGACCGGAACGGTCGGCTGCTCGTCCGTGAAGAGCAGCCAGTTGCGATCCTTCTTGGGCAGATCCCGCCAGGGCCGATCGACGTCGAAGCCGAGCGTGACCGCGATGTCGCGCAGGTTCTGCCCATGCCAGGCGGTTGGCCAGGCGGCGATCGCCCGCTCGCGAATGGTCAGCGCGTCGTCAGGCACCATCGATCGTTCGGTGACCTCATAGACCCGGCCGAGGCCATGGCACCCAGGACAAGCCCCCTCCGGAGTATTGGGCGAGAACGACTCGGCATAGAGGATCGCCTGGCCGCGCGGATAGTCTCCGGCGCGGGAATAAAGCATGCGCAGCAGGTTGGACAAGGTCGTGACGCTGCCCACGGAGGAGCGCGTGGTCGGCGATCCGCGCTGCTGCTGAAGCGCGACGGCGGGCGGCAAACCGTCGATGTCGTCCACATCCGGGACGGGCATCTGATGGAACAGTCGCCTCGCATAGGGCGACACCGACTCGAGATATCGCCGTTGCGCCTCGGCATAAAGGGTTCCGAAGGCGAGCGACGACTTTCCGGAACCGGAGACGCCTGTAAACACCACGAGGGCGTCGCGAGGAATTTCGAGATCGATATTCTTGAGATTGTGCTCGCGGGCCCCGCGAACGCGGACAAACCCAGTTCCTTCCCGCACGGCCGTCGGAGATCGGAACTTGCTTTTCTCTGGCATTGCGTGGCTCGGCAAGATATCGGACCCGCGATGATCTAGGGCGATCCGACGCTCCCGCCAGAGGAATGATCTCCGACTCCGCGTAGCGGAACCGCTAAGGGCATGCTCGCCGGGAACAGGCCCTGTCGTTCGGCACTAGGACTATCTTGGAGACTGCGCTGCGCACAAGGCATATGGTCCCGAACCGGCTAACGTCAGCTTCGGGTCAAAATCGGTCCAAGTTCTGGACTTCCTAAAGTTCCGCTTTGCTCCTGGATCCAAACAATCCTGCCCATTCGTATCCGGAGATCGCAGTCGGGATCGTGGTCTTCGTCGGGTGATCTCAAGACTCGATGCGTCCTAGGCACTGCCTCAACCTCATTTGCTCCCAAGTGAAGCAAGCGCCTCCAAGGTCGATGCCAACAACATTCGCGCACCAGCGATACTGTGAGAAGGCTCAACATACTCGGCTTCATTATGGCTCAGGCCATCCCGGCAAGGCACGAAGATCATTGCAGCAGGTGCAACTCGGTTCACAAACAGTGCATCGTGAAAAGCCCCCGAAAGCATGCGCGTGGTCGTAAGCCCCTGTCTCTCAGCCGCACGGTCGAGACAGGCGAGCAACTCTTCTGGGAAGGTGGCAGGAGGCATGTCGAAGAAGCGGCGGCTCTGTGCCTCACACCTAACCGAAGCTGCCGCATCAGCACATGTCTTCTCGATTAAAGCTTCCAATGCATCGAGGGTTTCGGTGTCGGGATGCCGAAGATCCACTGTGAAGGTGACAGACGCTGGAACGGCGTTCACAGATCCCGGATCAACGGCAAACCGCCCCACTGTGAAGCGCGCGCGCTCGTCCTGCGGCATGACTGTATCGAAGAGCCGCTTCAGGGCCGCCACCGCCGCGGTCATCGGATCGCGGCGAAAGGCAAGTGCCGTTGTGCCCGCATGAGACGCTTGACCGGTGATGGTGATGTCAAGCCAGCGGGTTCCTTGAATGCCATAGACGATGCCGACCGGGATGTTCTCCCGCTCCAGGGAAGGCCCCTGCTCGATGTGCAGTTCAAGATAGCCTGCAACGGGGAAGCCCAGCGGCCGCATCTGCGCTTCTGACAACGCCTCGAGGGTTGCGTGCAGCTCTTGGGAGAAGATGTCTCCGTTGCTTGCGCGCAGATCATTCCACTCCGCCGGGATGGCCTTCAGAGAGAAGGCCATCGAACCCATACAGCCTGGGGAGAAATGGCTTCCCTCCTCGTTTGTCCAGGCAACCACCTCCAGCGGCGCCTCCGTCTCGATCCCGGCATCCTCCATGCTTTCGAGCACCTCGAAGGCGGCGAGAGTGCCGAGCGCGCCATCGAAGCGTCCGCCCGTGGGCTGGCTGTCGAGATGACTGCCGATCAGGAACGGCGGCAGATCGCCTCGTTTCCCGTCTCGCCGGACGAAGAGATTGGCGATCGGGTCCAGGAACACCTGAAAGCCTCGCGCCAAGGCCAGTTCCGCGAGAAGACGCCGCGCCTCGCGGTCTTTCACCGACAGAGCCTGCCGGTTCACGCCGCCTGCGGGGGTGGCGCCGATGGCGGCGAAATCGTCGAGGCGCTTCAGCAGCCTCTCGGCGTTGACCTGCGCTTGATGGGGCATGTGATTCTCCGCACAGTTCAAAGATAGGGCGCGTCGTGAAAGGCGATCTCCAGGCTCTGAGCCTGCCCGAAGATTTGGCTGAGCTTGGTGCGCTCTGCTTCACCGAGCGTCGCACCAGCCTCGTCGAGCCGGTCCCTCAGCCACAGGGCTTGGGCGGCAAAATCCTCATGGGCATGGAGATCAACCCATTCCTTCAGAGTCGGGTCGGTAATCGGACGGCAGGCGGCCTCTTTCGACCAGATCCAATACATCCATTCCGCTGCGAACATGGCGGCCACGATATCGAGAAACGTGCCGTCGCGGGCGATCTCAAGCATGTCTGACCGGAATGCTGCTACCTCCGGCAGGCTGACGTTGAAGCTCGCAGGGTCAATGCCACGCGCCGCGAAGGTCTTCTCGAAATAGGCAATCTGCTGATTGGCGAGTGCATCGAGGACGGCGATGAGCCAGCGTTTGTGCTCGATCCGTTCGGCCTTGGCGACCGCATAGGCAAAGATGGAGATAGCTGTATCGACGAAGGCGCCCTCATAGACGAGGTAGCGTTCGAAGACGCCCGTCGACAACCTGTCGTGCTTGATGTCTTCGACGAAGCGATGCCCGATCATGGCATCGAAGACGGCGCGGTTTTCGCGAAGTATCTGTTGCGAAAGGGATTCGGCCACGGTCTCATCCCTCCAGCGCTGGCTCGGCTGCAACACGGAATGCACGCACGCGCTCCGGATCGACCGGGTTCCACCACATGCCTTCCTGCTTGAGGGACGAGGCAACGATCACACCGTTCGTACGCTTGAGGATCTCCGCCACATTGTCTTTGTCGACACCGGATCCAACCAGAAGCGGCAGGTGCGTGGCTGAACCAATCTCTTCGATCTCCGCGACGGTAGCTGTGTTGCCTGTGCGCTGTCCAGTGGCGATAACTACGTCGGCATCGAAAAAGGCGAGATCCCGCGTCAGCTCCTGGATCGACCGATCGGCTACAATCGCGTGGCTGCCATGCTTCACGTGACTGTCGGCAAAGACCTTGATGTGCTCCGCCCGCAGCAGGGAGCGATAGCGCAACGCCTCTCCGGCGCGTCCTTCTATAAATCCCTCATTCGCCACATAGGCATTGGCCCATTGGTTCACCCGGATGAACTTCGCGCCGCCTGCCATGGCGATGGCAAATGCGGGAATGGGCGCATTGGCCAGCACGCTGATGCCGAGCGGAACGCCCGTCGCGCGCGCGACCCTGTCGGTCACGACGGCCATGAAAGCAGAGGTTTCCGGTCCGATATCCTCCGGCTTCGAGAAAGGTATGTCGCCGTGGTTCTCAATTATGAGGCCATGCATGCCTCCCTCGATCAGCATCTCGGCATCCCTCATGCAGGCATCGTAAACGCTCCCCATGGCGGCACCCTGATAGCGCGGCGATCCCGGGAATGCCGGGCAATGGATCATGCCGATGAGAACCTTGTCAGTGCCGAATATTTCTCCTATAGCGCTTGCAGCCTTGCCTGAGATGTTCTTCATTTCTTATCCCTTTTTGGAAGTGAACCCATGGACGCTTACGTCATCGGCAATGTCACCATCGACGAAACCCTCGCCGTCGACGCCATGCCGAAACCAGGCGCTTCCATTCTCGGCACCGAGCGGTCCCGCGACCTCGGCGGCAAGGGTGCTAACCAGGCAGTTGTCATGGCGCGGTGCGGATTGCGCACGCATCTCGTGGCTGGCGTGGGCGGCGACCTGCGCGGCGATCTGCTGCGCCAGCGCCTTGCGGCGGAACCAGTGACCGAGCATCTCGTTCCGATCACCGGCCGGTCGACAGACTTCTCCATCATTCTCACGACGCCCGATGGCGAGAACGCCATCGTCACCACAACCGATTGCGCCCAGAACCTGGATGTCGCGCAGGCCGTCGCTGCCCTGGACGACGCGAAGCCCGGCGATCTTGCTGTGTTGCAGGGAAACCTGACGGACGCGGTCACGCGCAGCGTTCTGGAAGCCGCCCGCTCGCGCAGGATGGTGACGGCTTTCAACCCCTCGCCTCTGCGGCCCTTCTTCGGCGATCTCTGGAGTCTCATCGATATCGCCTTTCTCAACGAGGGGGAAGCTTTTACCCTCACGGACGCCAGCGGAGAGGAGGCGGCGCGCAAGCTGCTCGCCGCCGGCGTGAAAACGGTCGTGCTCACCTTAGGCCGCGACGGCGCGATGCTGGCGACCGAGGACGGCATCATCCGCGTTCCGGCCGTTACCTGCCCGGTCGCCGATACCACCGGCGCGGGCGATACCTTCATGGCGACCGCGCTCGCATCGTCCGCTTTGCGCGGCACGGCTCTCGACCGAACAGCCATCGAGCATGCGAGCAGAGCAAGCGCCGTCACAGTGAGCCGCCCCGGAACTCAGTCGGCCTTTCCGACGGCCGAGGAGCTCGCGGCAATCCTCGACCTGTAGAGATGCATCTCACCGAGCCTCGGTGAGCCAACCGAGCAGGTTCTTCCAGAGGCGGCCATAGCCTTCCCACGCACAGAACGCGGGCGACAGCCAGTGCGGACCAATGTCCGACGTCCATGCTGCCGTGCGTCCCTGCCCGTGGGTGCCGAGAATGAGCAGTGGGTGGCCACCCTGATCGTCGGGCAGGCGTGCCAGGACCTCGACGTCCGCACGGTCGCGCAGTTCGACCTCGTTGACGCCGAGCAGCAGCGGCCAGTCGCCCTCAAGACCGGCCAGGACGGGATGATCCGGACGTACAATCGACGCCACGGCGCCTTCAGGCATTTCGACGCGGTCATCGTAGGGAAGGCACGTGACCGGCAGAGTGTCCTCTACCGGCGTGCGGCGCCAGCGAGCCTTGCCATCGATGCCCTGGAACGAGAAGTAGCCCCCCACCATGAGCAGGCCCCCGCCCTTTTCCACCCAGGCCTTGATCAGCTTCAGGCGGTTGGGAACCGTGCGCGAATGAAGCCACACGTCCGGGGGCAGCAACAGGGAGTTGGAGCCGATGTCCGACAGGATGATCGCGTCGAAGGCGTCGAGCCCCGCCATGTCATAGGGGAATTTTTCGACTGCATCGTGGGCGGTCATGTAGGTCAGCGCAAACTCGCTGCCCTCCAGGGCCTTCACCAGCGGCTCGGCACCGAGATGAAAAGTGACGCTGCCGAACTGGTCGAAGCCCTTGTAGTGGGTGGCGGAGCTGACCCAGCTTTCGCCGACGAGTAGAACTTTCTTTGTCATAGCATAACCATCGTCAAGTTGATCTGTTCGGGCAAGGACACTCAGGACGCACGGAAGACGCTGCGGGGATTGTCCTGCATCATCTGATTGAGAATGGCTTCGTTCAGCCCGTGCCGCCGCAGACGTGGCAGGAAGTGGCGGGGGATATAGGCATAGCCGTTGCCGCCATACCGGGTCAGCATCATCTTCAGGAAAACATCGTGCGACAGGAGGATCCGATCGGTGTATCCCGCCTCCACCAGTTTTACGATCGCACGCGCCGCCTCTTCATCGCTGGGGCATTGCACCTGCTGATCGGCATAGAAGAAATCCATGCCGATCATGTCGTATTCAATGAAGGCGCCACGCGCGGCGAGCTCCTGCTGGTAGGGCTGATCGTCATGGGAGGGATTCATGTGGCACAACACCGTATGCCGCAGATCGCCACCCTCCTCGGCCACCACGTCGAGGACCCGGTGCCCGAGCCTGAACCAGCCGGGTAAGTGCACCATAAGGGGCAGGCCGGTGCGCACCTGGGCCTGCGCCGCGCCCCTCAGGGACTTCTCCTCCCCCGCCGTGAAGTCGGATGAAACACCGATCTCGCCGATCAGCCCGATCTTGACGTCGCTGCCATCTACTCCTTGCGTCGCCTCGCGAACGATCTCGTCGGCGATCTGCTCAGCGGTCATGGCGGCGACCTTTTCAGGGTGCGACGAACCAAGGTAGTACCCGGCGCCCATCACGATGTTGAGCCCCGTTGCCTCAGAGATGCGGCGGAGGGCGCGCGGATCGCGGCCAATGCCCTGGCAGGTCGGCTCGACGACGGTACGCCCGCCCTCCGCCGCAAAGGCCTTGAGCTCGGCGATGGCGAGAGGTTCGTCGTCGAGCGTGATGTTGTGTTTGTTAACGAAAGGATCCTGCCTCAACTCGCCGAGGATTTCGATACAAACGAAACTCTCGGCCAGGTATTGCCGCTCCCGTGTCTTCGGTGCGTGCCACCAGCAGCGGCAGTCGTTGAGGATATGCTCGTGCATGAGCGTCATGCCGAGTTGATCGACCGCCACGGGTCCCGTGACAGTCATCACCTTGCCGGAGCGCACATGCGCGTCCGAGAGTTCCTGGCCCATCACTCACCTGGCCTTTCTGGTGACGAAGCGGAAGTTCGCCGAGAAGATGCGGGTGTTGAGCCAGATCGCCAGGAGAATGATCGCGCCGGTGACGATCTGCGTGAAGAAGGGTGAGATGTGCATCAGGATGAGTCCATTGCCGATGACCGCGATGGTCATGGTGCCCAGAACCGTGCCCAGGATCGTACCGCGCCCGCCCATCAGGGAGGTGCCGCCGAGCACCACGGCCGCTACCACCTGAAGTTCGAAGCCGACGGCGGCGTTGGACGAACCGGACCCGAGACGGGCGGCGATCAGCAATCCCGCGAGGGCCGAGGCGACGCCTGCGATCAGATAGACCGAGGCGACGATCCACTTCGCCGGCATGCCGACCCGGCGCGCCGCCTCCATGTTTGATCCGACCGCCACGACCTGGCGGCCGTATTTGGTCGTGGTGATCACCGCATAGCCGAGGAGCGCCACGCCGATGGCGATCAATGCTGGAACAGGAAAGCCGACGATCTCGCCGCGGCCAATGGTGATGAAGCCCGGCACGTTGTTGATGGGAATCGAATAGCCCTGGGTGAGATAAAGCGCCAATCCGCGCAGGATCGACAGGCCTGCAAGCGTGACAATAAAGGCGGGAATCCCCTGATAGGCCACGAACCACCCCTGGACGAAGCCGATGAGGGCGCCGAGCGCGAGCATCGCCACGACCACCAGGGGCCAGGGAACGCCCATGCTGAGAACGATGGCGGCAACGGCGTTGACGAGTGCGACAAGTGAGCCAACGGACAGGTCAATACCGCCTGTGACGATCACAAAGGTCATGGCCACGGCGACGATGAGGATCGGCGCGGCCTGACGCACGACATTGAGAATGTTGCCGACCGTCAAGAATGTGTCGGTCGTGATAGCAAATAAGGCGCAGCAAGCCAGAAAGAAGAACGCGATGGAAAGGACCTGCGCGTGTTCGACGAAGAAGTCGGCAACCGGCGAGCCCTTCTGCCGCTCCGTATAGGTGCTCATTGTCTGGTCCCCTCGCCGACAATCAGTTTCACGAGATCTTCCAGATTGGTCCTGCCGATCTCCCTCTCCGCGACCTTGGTGCCCTCGTACATGACGGCGATCCTGTCGCAAACGCGGAACAGGTCCTGCAATCGGTGGGTGATCAGCACGACCGAGACGCCGCGCGCCTTCACCCGGTTGATCAGCGCGAGCACCGCCTCCACCTCGGCCACGGCGAGCGCAGACGTGGGCTCGTCCATGATCAGGACCTTTGGGTTGAACGAGGCTGCGCGGGCGATGGCAATGGCCTGCCTCTGGCCGCCGGAGAGCTTTTCCACCTTCGCGGTCAGGCGTGGAATACGGATCTCCAGCGAATCCAGCATATGCCGCGCCTCAAGGAGCATCCGCGCCCGATCAAGGAAGGGACCCTTGGTGAGTTCGCGGCCCAGGAAGAGGTTCCCGACCACATCGATGTGATCGCACAAGCTGAGGTCCTGGAACACCATGTCGATGTGACGAGCGCGCGCATCGGCGGGACCGGAGAAGCGCACCGTCTCGCCGTCGATGGCGATCGTGCCCTCGTCCGGGATGTAGGTACCGGAGATGATCTTCGTCAGGGTCGATTTGCCGGCAGCGTTGTCGCCGACGAGCCCCAGGCACTCGCCCGTATAGAGATCGAGGTCGACGCCGCGGAGCGCCTGATGCGATCCGAACGACTTGCGGATGCCCCGGAGCGAAACCCGCGGCGGAACTGTCTGGGATCCGGTAGGCCGAGGGAGCATAGGCCCCTCGGCTCCGGTGACAGCGTGCTGGTGCTGTCGTTCGATCATCATTTGAACACGGCCCGGTAGGGTTCGACGTTTTGCTTGGTCACGATAGTGACGGGAACCGAGATGGTCGGCTCCACGGTGCCGCCACTTGAGAGCGTCTTCAGGGCAGTCACAGCGGCCGCGCCCATGCTGGCAGGATCCTGCTGGATCACCGCCGCCACATAGCCCTTGTCGATACCAGCGATAGCTTGTGCGGTGAGATCCCAGCCGAACACCCTGACGCTTTCCTGCTTGCCTTGGCTTTCCACGGCCGCGATCGCGCCCATCAGAGCAGGCTCGCCGGTGGCGTAGATCGCTGTCATGTCAGGATTGCCGGTAATCAGGTTCTCGGCGGCCGCGAGGGCATTGTCCTGAATGTTCTGACCGTCGACGACACCTGCCTTGGTGATGCCTGGGGCGCTGCTGATACTCTTCTCAAAGCCCTCTTGGCGAACATTCTGGATGAACGAGTTTAGAGCGCCGACGATTCCGACTTTCGCTTTACCGTTCATGTTCGGCGTCACGTAGTCGAGGAAGAACTTACCCAGGTCGGCGCCTGCCTTCGCGTTATCAACGCCGATCTGCGCCTTTTGCGGCCCCTTCGGCAGGATCGCGTCGATGGCGACCACCGGAATGCCCGCCTGGGCTGCTTGATTGACGGCCGGCATGATGCCATTGACGTCGATGGCGACCACCGCGAGACCATCCACCTTCTGCTGGATGTAGGTCTCGATGGCGCTGTTCTGCGCTGCGGGATCGTTGTTGGCATTGAAGATGACCAGATTGATGCCCGCGGCATCCGCTGCCTTCTTGGCACCCTCGTTCATCTGGTTGAAGAACAGGGCCTGCTGATTGATCTGCACGAGTGCAAAGGTCTTCTTCTGCTGGGCGTCGGCCTGGGTCGTGCCGATTGTGAGAGCCGCGACGGCGGTGAGGCCCAGAGCGGCGAAAGTTCTGCGTTTCATGGTCATAGTCACATCCTCTGTCTGGTTTCCATCGCAAGTTATTGTTTCGACGGCGGCGCAACGGATTTCCGCACGACGATTTCGACCGGCAGGATCTCCTCAGTTGCGTGAGGTTCCCTCTCCTGCCAATTCGTTTCGAGAAGCAGTGACAAGGCCCGCTGTCCGAGCGCCCGGACAGGCTGGCGGATCGCCGTCAGCGGCGGCGCGAACAGATGCAGAGGGCCCACATCGTCAAAGCCTATCATGGAGACATCGTCAGGCACACGAACGCCTTCCGTCTGGAACACCTCCATCAAACCGACGGCGATTTCATCGGAGGTCGCAAAGATCGCAGTTGCCCGGCACTTCTCAGCAATGAAGCGCCGGGCGGCATGACGGCCGAAGCTCGCTGTGTAGTCACCTCTATAGGCCTCGATAGTGGCGTCAGACCCGAAGGCCTTGCGCATGGCACGCTCAAACCCACTGAAGCGCCGACGGGTGCTGACCATCTCTTCTGGCCCCCCGACAAAGAGAACACTCCTGTGACGATGCTCCGCGAGATGACCTCCGGCGAAATGTCCACCCGCCTCGTTGTCGCCGAAGAGTTTCGGAGCCTTCGCGCCGGGAACGTCCTCGTCAACGACGACGACCCTGCCTGTACTGTTGATCAGGTCTGCGAGGCGCCCGTCATCGGGATGGTTCGTCAGGAAGATGAGGCCATCAATGTAATTGCGTGCGATCGACTGAAGATACGCGATCTCACGTCCGGGCCTGTTGAGCGTCGCATTCAAAGCCACTGATAATCCCCTCCGATCTGCCTCCTCTTCGACTGCCGCGACGAACATCGCGAAAAAGGGATTGGCTATATCAGGAACTACGAGGCCAATCGTTTCTGACCGGCCCAGGCTTAACCGCCGCGCATGCGGGTTGGGTTGATAGTTCAGATCTCGGATCGCGTCCTGGATGCGTTTCTTTGTTTCGGTCGGCAGATCTAGGGTCCCGTTCAGCATCCGGGAGACAGTCGCGACGGACACACCAGCCGCACCGGCAACATCCTTCAGACTTGTGACCCGGCCATTGCCCACACCAGCCTCACAGTTTTGTTAACCGGTTTACAAGCTGCGCGAAGCCGGGATCGCTGTCAACCAAAGGCTTGCTGAAAAAATCGGCACATTCCAGGAGTGCTGCACTTTGATTGGTCGGAGTGGCAGCACACGGACCCTCGAGCCTGGCGATTTGGGCGGCCCAACGATATGAAGACGCGCAACAGCAGTTGACGGTCAGCCCACGATCCCGATCATCGCGCTGTAGGCGCACGCGCAATGTTTATACCAATCACGATTGCTGCAGAGCGTTGCCTATTGGCGCGCCCGACACTGCTCGAACGGCTGGCCCGAAATTCGTAGTCTGGTGAACCGTCCAGTTCCGCTATGGGTCCAGCAGGCCGAGTGGCGCTCCCAATGCCTTCGACAAGGAAACAGACTTTCTGGCGAGCGGGCTTGGTCGTACGACTGAAGGCTGCTTGGGCCCTTCGGGACCTTGGCGCAATGACCATACTGAATGTTCTCTATAAGCCATTATAATACGGACCATTTTACGCGCCGAAGGCGTTGATCTTGGCACTTACTACGCTGCTCGAAAACGCGCGCGATTCGTGCCTCTCACTCCCGGTAACTACCTGTTATCGGGAGTGTTGCGCCAATCCGCAATTCAGGCGACATAATCAGCCTCGGCCCGTTCTAAACGGCATTGTTACTTCAGCAACGGCATTGTCACTTCAGCAATCGTTATTTGGGGTGCTTATCCCCACCGTGACATCATCAGAGCAGACCGCTCCTGCCCTGTGTCCCGCAGAGGAGCAACTATGACTACCGCCGGTCTCGAGCATGCGGAGGATCAGCAACTTCGGCGCGAAAACGAACTCGACGCCCTCGCAGGCATCGTTCCGGCGAGCCAGCGAGAAGCCCTTGCTGCACTTCTCACCGACGAGGACGTTGCCACCCTAAAACACTTGGCCGAACAAGGTATGGGAGCGAACACTTTACGGGCTCTAGCCTCCGACCTCGGCTACCTTGAGGGATAGGCGTTGGCAGCGACCGGGTGCCCTCTCCCCTGGCCTCGACCAGAAGCCCTCGCCCTCAAACTCATTGCGCATCACCTCTGGGATCCGGCTAAACGGGAACTCGAGCCAAGTCACGGCATACCCACCCCTGTCAGGAGGCAGCTGAAAGCGGTCGGCCTACTACGTACGGATCAGCCCCACGCTCCCGCATCCGTGAGACGGCGCTTGGCCAGCTGGATCACTCGCCACCGCTGGCGGGGATTGAACACCATCTTCATGACGCCAGCCTTCAAAACGGCCCTTCGTCTGGCAGTACGAGCCAGCACGCGTCCGAAGCAACGCAAGAGCGAACAAGCGATCACACGCGACGTGCTGGATAAACTCCTCGCCACGTTTGCCCGTAACTGTCTCGCTGATACCAGAGATCGCGCACTGCTCCTGACCGCATTTGCGTCTGGCGGCCGTCGGCGCTCGGAACTGGCTTCGCTCAGCGTTGGGCAAATCAAAGCATGCTCTCCAGTGCCCGCAGATCCGCAGGATCCAGACTCAACCAAGCTTCCGTGCCTGATGATTCAACTCGGCCGCACCAAGCGCGCTGACGCCGATGCCATAAACCCAGTTCTCCTGATTGGCCGTCCAACGGAGGCACTAACGGCTTGGCTCGAGCGTACGGGGATCACCGCTGGTGCGGTGTTTCGGGCGATCGATCGCTGGGGCCATGTTCGTCACAGCCCGATTACGGGCGATGGCATCAATGACGTTGTCAAACGACGCTGCCGCCAAGCAGGGCTTGATCCATCGCTGTTCGGCGCCCATGGACTGCGCTCGGGATATTTGACGCAGGCTGCACAGGATGGTGTCTCGCTTGTTGAAGCGATGCAGCAATCACAACATCGCTCGATGCAGCAAGCGGCAAATTACTACAATGAAAGCGCACACAAGCGTGGGAAAGCAGCTCGCCTGTACTAGTCTTGGTTCCAGCGCCTTGAGTGAAGTGACCACCAGCGAGGCAGGTGGCCGGGGAGTTGAGAAGCCGTGCTAGGACGGCCGCGACGACCTTTAGGCTTTCGCCCTGGACATGCGACAGCGCCTCCCCGACCACAAGGTTGGGAAGTCATCGTTGACGGCCGATACCGGCCGCCATGGGTCGGGGTTCTCACGCCCAGAGCCGAATGCGTCCGGCTCCGGAAACGAGGTAACACGGATGAGTGGTGCAGGGTCAATGGCCCGAGCGGAACGCCCCTGCACAAACTCCGGTGCATCGCGTCCCTGAACCGGCTCTTGGGCAAAGGACGAAATGAGCAGGATCGTGAGCCATCGTCCGGCCTTCGGCCGATGGGATCGGCTCCCTGTGGAAGGTACCGCCGCTTCCTCCCGTCCATCCTTGGGAGAGCTCGACGCACGGCAGGCGCTTGGTGCTGAATGGCAGGAGATCGTGAAGTCGGGCGTTCACACCTGCCTCTGATCGCAGCCGCGGGCGAGGAGCGGCGGCCGATCGATCCTGCCGCCGCCCCCACCCGGCACCCGGAGGATGGAATGCCCGGAACGCTTCGGCCCGACGGGCTCTCAGGATAGTCATATCTTTCCGGCCGTCATGCGCGCATGATGATGGATATCCGGGAGGCTGCCATGATGACGCGGATCAAGTCCTACATCTCGTTCGAGAACGAAGCGCTTGTCGTCGCCGGTCTGGCGCTCCTGTTCTGCGGAGCGGTGATCCTGGGATTCATGTGATGCTGTCCCAATCCCTCTATGCCGCAATGCTGATCGCCGTGGTTCTGGCGGTCTACATTCTGATGATCAGGACTTCCTAGCACTACTTTGGCACTTTCATCAGTGAGCCGAGGCTGAAGCGGGCCCGACAGAACGGACATCGCAGGCGCATGGCGTGTGCCAGATGATCAAGCAGCAGGCGCCGAATGGCCGGCAGGCTGGGTTGCGGCGGTGGTCCGCTGGCTTTTCTTTTTTCCCCTTTGGCTGCCCGCAGCCGCAGATGCTGCAGGAACAGATAGGCGATCAGCGTCAGCAGCGCATGCCGATGGAGACCCTGCCAAGAGCGGCCCTCGAAGTGATCGAGCCCAAGCTCCTCTTTCAACTGCTGATGCGCCTGCTCGCACACCCAGCGCGCCTTGATGAGAGACGCTAATTGCTTCAATGGCGTGTCGGGCGGCAGGTTGGACAGGTAGTACTTGCGCTCCCCCGACGAGCGATGCTCACCCACCAACCACATCTCGTCGCCTGGCAGGTGCTGGGCGGCATGCCCGCGCAACTGAACCGCCGGTCCATCAGCCACCCGCACACGCGTAGTGGCAAACCTCGCCTGCAACGGGCCTTTGGTGCCACGCCGCCAGGTGACCCGGCGCCATGACACCTTAGCCAGCATAGCCTCGGCCGAAACCGCTTCGACATCCGGAATCAGCGTCTTGCGGGGTCGTCCGCGCGTGGTGGTGGAGGCCACCATCTGCACATCGGCCGGATAAACCTTCTGAATGCGCACGGTGCCCACAGCCCAGCGCAACCCCAGAGCCGAGAGCGCCTGCCGGAAGGGTGCGCTGATGCCATAGCCGGCATCGGCCAGCACCGCCCCGAAGCTCACGCCAGCCTGCATGACACGCTGGAGCTCAGTGAGGGCGATCTGCGGCTTCGAGCACTCCGTCCAGAAAGGCTCGGGCACACCGGCGCGCTGCAGGCGCCCGGGATCCTTGATCCAGGTGTCAGGCAGGAACAGGCGCAAGGCGACTGGGATCGGCACCTCATCCTTGGCAAGCGTGAGGGAAACCAGCACCTGGCAGTTCGCCTTCTTGCCCACCACCCCGGCATACTGCGGACCAACACCCACCGAGTGGGTGCCTTTCTTCGGCAGAGCGGTGTCATCGATCACCAGGACAGCCTCAGGGCCACCCACAAGCCGATTGGCCTGCGCCAGCAGTTCAGCCTCCAGCGGAGCCTCATCCCACGGCCCCACGGACACGAAGTGATGCAGCTGGTCGTAGCCGACAGGAGCAAGCCGAGCCGCGATGGGCTGCAGGCTTTTGCGCTCACCGGGGCCAATCAGGCCTGCCACATAGAGCGGGCACATGCGCCGACGGGCTGGGTGATGCAGATGGCTGAGGAAGGGTTCGAGCCAGGACTGAAGTTCGTGCTCCCACGCAACTGAGGTGCTCATGACGACCTCCCGCGGAAAATCCTTCAGCGGAAAAACCGGTGGGGCTCCCCCGGTTCCTCATACCTGCCAAAGTAGTGCTAGAGCCTCGGACCCAAGAGCGTAGTTGCGCTTTTGGGATTCATCCGACGCCCTCTCCTAACGAGCGCGTCTTTCGACGCGAACCGGAGGCGCGCATCGGCGAAAAATCGGGTCCGCTTCGGAAGCATGATGCATGGATCCGGGCATTCGCCCGGCATCGCCCTGGATCAGGTGTCGTGCTCGCGGTCCGGCGACGGGATGTCGCCATCCCCATAGCCACGCCGGCCGTTGAGCTTCGCTCGCCCTGGGGCAGCAGGCTGGCCTCGCAGGGCCTGTGCGGCCTTCCAGAGGGCATTCAGAATGCCCTGGGCTAACCCGGTGGGATTCTTGCTCATGGTGGTGTTATAGCGCGCCTGTCAGGCTTTTTCGTGACCCACGGTTTCATGACTCATGGTTTCATGGCTCACGCTGCAGGAGCGACCGATCCAGGTTTATGTTCTCACTTTGTTCTTGACACTGTGTATCATCCGGGCTAGACCGTTGCTCATCCCAGCCCGGCGGGGGGCGCGCTCGCGAGGCGTCGCAAGAGTGGGGCGGGGAGCGGTCCTGCAGCAGGCCTCGCACGCCGGTTGGCGGGAGGCCCTTGGCAGCCCTGGGCTGGTCCAAGTCTAAACGACTAAAAGTCCCGCGTGCGAGGCATCCTGGCTCTTCCCATTCCACCATACCCATCGAGCCGGGCTGCCCAGCGCACCACCCTCGATCATCCTCATGGCTCAGGGCCCCCAAGCCCTGGGCCTACGGGTGCTGGCTCTTTGAAACAGCACGATGCCGGCAAAGCGTCATCCCCACCCCGTCATGGCCGGGCCTGTCCCGGCCATCCCGATCAGACGCGCGGTGCTTCGATCCATCGGGATCACCGGCACAAGGCCGGCGATGACGTCGGAGGGTACGAGCGATGCGCCGGTCGGGAGAAGCGAATCGCCTGGCGAGGAGGTCGGGTCAAAACGGATTGACGTAGTTCAGGATCGCCATCTGCCGCAGCACGACCTTGCGGATGACATGGCTGGCCTTGACCCGCTCGGTGAAGATCGCAGCAAGGCCGGTGCTTCCGGCCGGCAGGCGTTTCGCCGTCTCCCGGTCATCGAGCGTGATGCGGACGATGAACGGCGCCGCCTGGACCTCCGAAGGCATGACGGCAAGGCCGCCGGGCTGCGACTGCCCGGTCGCGATGGCCTGCAGCACCGTCTCGACCTTTCCGGCGAAGACCTGGCCCGGGAAGGCCTTGAACGTGATCTCCACGGGCTGCCCGACCTCGACATAGCGTGCGCTGATCTGCTGGATCTCCACCCCGAAGATGGTCTCCGAGGTGTCGATGAAGGCCATCACCGGGGATTGCCCGGTGACGCGGGCGCCCTTGCGCAGCGCGAGGTTGGTCACGTAGCCGTCGGCCGGCGCCCGCACGGTGGTCCGGTCGAGATTCCACCGGGCGCCGTCGAGCTGGGCGCGCAGTTGCGCGACTTCGGATTCGCGCTCCTGCACGTCGAAGGCCCGGCCGGTGTCCCGGCGCTGCAGCTCGGAGAACTGGCCGAGGCGCAGCTCGGCGAATTTGAGCTGCGCCTCGATGGCCTGGACCTGAGCCTGATAGGTCGTCGGATCGATCCGGAACAGGACGTCGCCTTCCTTCACCGGGGTATTCGCCGCGACGGGCACGTCGACAACCTCGCCGGCGACGGAAGGGACGATCTGCACCGAGTTGCGGATCACCGCCGCCGGCCCGGAAGGCGCTCCCCATCCCATGGGGATGAACAGGCCGACCAGAAGGACGAGCAGCACCAGGATCGGCGACAGCTTCCAGAACGTGTTGAAGGGAATGAACCGGAGCCAGACGAACAGGGCCAGCAGGGCGATGTAGGCGTTGAGCAGGACGACGATCATGGGGACGTCTCGCGGCGCGCCGGCACGTCGACATAGGCCCAGATCAGGACCAGCGGCCACAACACGAAGCCGCAGATCAGGGTGGCCCAGCTTCCGACCGCCACCGCCTCCGGCCACGGATGCCCGCGCTTTCGAGCGATGCGACCCGGCATCGTCCCGAGCGCCACAAAGACCGCCACCAGAGTTCCCACAAGGACGACAAGCACGATCCAGGCGAAGATGTCGATGACGTTCATCGTGCCCACCACCGCGTGGCTTACGTCCTGAGATCGTCGGGAACCTTGCCGCCGCTCGCCGCGAGCTTGCTCATGACCTTCTTGTGCAGCCAGACGTTCATGGATGCGGAATCGGACGTGTCGCCGGTATAGTTCAGCTCATTCGCGAGTTCCTTGCGCGCGGCGAGGCTGCTGTCGAGATCGAGCAGCTTCATCAGGTCGACGATCGACTTGCGCCAGTCGAGTTGCTGCCCTTTCCGGGCGGCGAGGTTCGTCAGCACCCCCTCGACGTCGACCTGCGCCATCGGTGCGGCCGTGCCCGCGGCCGACGCGGTCGCCGGGGCCGGGGCGGCAGCCTCCTGCGCGGGCGGTGCTGCGGCGGCTGGTGTCGGCGAAGACTCCTTCGACGACTCCTTCGCGGCCGCGGAGCCGAAGATCGCGGACTTGATCCGGCCGAAGATGCTCATCGTGTCCTCCTGTTGAACCTGCATTCCGATGGCCGCCCGGGAAGGGAAGCCGGTACCGTGCCGGGCGATGGCGCCCGTTCGATCAGGGACTTGGCGGCGAATCCCGCTACTCGGCAGGCGTCGCCGGGGTCACTCCCGTGACGAGCGCCGACGGCTCCTCGCTGAGCCAGCGATAGAGGATCCCACCCAACGCACCACCGATGAGCGGTGCGACCCAGAACAGCCAGAGCTGCGCCAGCGCCCAGCCGCCGACGAACAGGGCAGGCCCCGTGCTGCGGGCCGGGTTCACCGAGGTGTTGGTGATCGGAATGCCGACCAGGTGGATCAGCGTCAGGCCCAGGCCGATCGCGAGGGGGGCGAACCCGACCGGTGCCTTGCCGTGGGTGGCGCCCATGATGATGAACAGGAACATCATCGTCAGCACGACCTCGGCCACGAGGCCGGAGAGCAGGCTGTAGCTGCCTGGCGAATGCGCGCCATAGCCGTTGGCCGCGAAGCCCTTGGCGAGATCGAAGCCCGGCGCCCCGATGGCGATGGTGTAAAGAACCGCGGCTGCCACGATGGCACCCATCACCTGCGCCACGATGTAGGGCACGATGTCCTGCCTCGGGAAGCGCCCTCCGGCAGCCAGCCCCACTGTGACGGCCGGGTTGAGATGGCAGCCCGAGATGTGCCCGATGGCATAGGCCATGGTCACGACTGACAGGCCG
Organism: Microvirga sp. RSM25; assembly: GCF_044784385.1. NCBI lineage: Bacteria > Pseudomonadati > Pseudomonadota > Alphaproteobacteria > Hyphomicrobiales > Methylobacteriaceae > Microvirga > Microvirga sp. RSM25. Next base: position 2,396,923 of record NZ_CP173039.1, read on the forward strand.
AAGGCGAGCGAGACGCCGAGCAGCCCGATGCCGACCTCGGGAAAGCCCGCGGCGATCACGGCGCTGCCGCAGCCGGCGAAGGTGAGCCAGAAGGTGCCGATCCCCTCGGCGACGCATCGGTGGATGTTGTGACTGTTGTGGAGGTCCATGACCTGCTCCTGGGCGGCGGAACGGCATCCCGATGAGGCGGTCCGGTCATGAGGCATGCCCGGATGACGGCGCATCGAGATCCGGATCGTGCATGCTCGTGGATCGGTCGCGGCCGCCTGGACCGTAGTTTCCTCCCATTCCGGAACGTTGACCACTGGGGAAACACCTGAACCGGGGCGGGATGATTCCTGAGAGGTATCGCTGCGGGGAACGTCGAAGGGCGCGAAAAAAGCCGGACCGGTCAGGCATTCCCTCCCGGAATTTCGGGGAAACCGCCGATTTAGTCCCGCGCAGGCGCCTGCTAGGCTGGGGCTGCATTCTGGGCACTCCACTCCTGAATCGCCTGATCGAGATGCGAGCGGACGCTCCACTCCTTGCGACGACGGACCGATGCGACGGAGAATGGACATGGGGCGGTAGCCGAACTCGTCTGCCTGCCGGCGCTTGCCGAGACCCTTGGGGAACTCGAACGGGTCCAGCGCGACTGCAAGGCGGCGAGGAACAGGCTGATGACGATCCGGGAGAGGCTGGACGGTGTTCTCGACGACGCCTTCCGGCGCCAGTCCTTCGGTCCGCTCGAGCATCTCTTCCGCGAGGAGGAGGCCGCCCTGAAGGCATACAAGCACTCGGCCGCGAGGCTTGCCGCCGCGGAGGAGCGCTGGCTCGCTGTCCAGGCGGCATTGGCCTACGAGCGCAGGATGATGTCGGGTTCGGTCCCGCGCCACCGACTGAACTGACCTCACCCTTCTCAGGGATGAGAGCCGGGGGTGGAACGCTTCCTCAGGGCATCGTGGCTTTCGTTCAGTGTTTTCCTGATCGCCCCTCAGGTGTTCCCCCAATTCCGATTGGTGGCTGCGGCGCTAAGCTATTGTGGTGCCGAAGCCGATCCCTTCCGCAGACACGGAAGTAGCCCGGACCGCCCGCGGCAGGGAGCGCCTTCATGAAGCTGTCTACGCTGCCCGTTGCCGTCACCCTCGCGATGTCTTCCTGCCTTCCGTCACCTGCGGACGCGGCTCCTTTCCTCGGAGCAAGCCCGATTCCGCAATAAGGAGCAGATACGATGGCCAGACCTTTCAAAGGCAAGATCAGCTTCGACATCCGCGACTCCGAGGCGGACTGGGAAGCGTTCCTCGCCGGTAAGGCGCCGAAGGACGCGCCCAACGTGCTCGTCATCCTGTACGACGACACGGGTTGCGCGGCGTGGTCGCCCTATGGCGGACGCATCGAGATGCCCACGCTCGACCGGCTGGCCAGGAACGGACTGACGTACTCGCAATGGCACACCACGTCGGTCTGCTCGCCGACCCGTTCCTGCTTCCTGACCGGCCGCAACCACCACCAGAACGGCTTCGGCTCGATCTCAGAGTCCGCCGTCGGCTTCCCCGGCTACAGCGGCCACATCCCGCTGGAGAACGCCACCATCGCGACGGTGCTGCGTGACGCTGGCTGGAGCACGTTCTGGGTCGGCAAGAATCATAACGTTCCCGTCGACGCGTTCGACATGGGCTCGTCCAAGAAGCGTTGGCCCCCGGGGCCTGGGCTATGACCGCTTCTACGGCTTCATCGGCGGCGAGACGAACCAGTGGTTCCCGCAGCTCATCGAGGATAACCATTACGTCGAGCAGCCCTGCGGACCCGAGGAAGGCTACCACTTCTCGAAGGACATTGCCGACAAGGCGATCTCTTTCATCCGCGACTCCAAGCAGTCGCAGCCCGAAAAGCCGTGGTACCTGTGGTACTGCCCCGGCGCCAACCACGCCCCGCACCATGCGCCGCAGGACTACATCGACAGGTACAAGGGCAAGTTCGACGACGGTTACGAGGCCTATCGCGAATGGGTGCTGGCCCGGATGATCGAGCGCGGCATCCTGCCCGAAGGCACCGAGCTCACCCCCATCAACCCGATGACCCCGGGCACGGTCGCCGAGAGTGACCTGGTGCGTCCCTGGGACACGCTGTCGGATGACGAGAAGAGGCTCTTCTGCCGGATGGCGGAGGTCTATGCCGCCATGTCCGAGTACACCGACGTGCAGATCGGCCGGCTCATCGACTATCTCGAAGAATCCGGCCAGCTCGACAACACGCTGATCCTCTACTGCGCCGACAACGGCGCCTCCGGCGAGGGCAGCCCCAGCGGCTCGGTCAACGAGAACCTGTTCTTCAACGGCTATCCGGACGATGTCGGCCGCAACCTGGCAATGATCGACAAGCTGGGGTCGCCCGACACCTACAACCATTATCCCACCGGCTGGGCGGTCGCCTTCTCCACACCGTACCGCATGTTCAAGCGATATTCCGGCTACGCGGGGGCACCGTCGACCCGCTGATCATCCACTGGCCGAAGGGGATCAAGGCGCGGGGCGAGGTGCGCCACCAGTACCATCACTGCACCGACATCGTGCCGACGATCCTCGAATGCTGCGGGCTCAAGATGCCGGAGGTGGTGGACAGCGTGAAGCAGGCGCCGCTCCCGGGCGTGTCGATGCGCTACTCGTTCGACGCCGCCGAGGCGCCGACGACCAAGGAGACCCAATACTACGAGATGCTCGGCACGCGCGGCATCTGGCACCAGGGCTGGAAGGCGGTGACCGAGCATGGACCGGTCCCCATCGACCTCGGCCACTTCGACAAGGACCGCTGGCAGCTCTTCCACACGGACGAGGACCGCTCAGAGGCTACCGATCTCGCCGACCGTCATCCGGAGAAGGTCAAGGAACTCTCAGAGCTGTGGCTGGCGGAGGCGCAGAAATACAACGTGCTGCCGCTCAACGACCTGAGCATCCACGAATTCCACCAGCTGGAGTTCAAGGCGGAGCCTCCGGCGGGCGGCCGGTATGCCTATTATCCTGGGACGACCGAGATCCCCGAGGCCTCGGCCGCAAGGACGCTGGGCGTGTCGTTCAAGATCCTCGCGGAGGTCGAGTTCACTGGCGACTCGCAGGGCGTGATCTTCGCCCAGGGCTCGCGCTTCGGCGGCTACACGATGTTCGTGAAGGGCGGCAAGCTCTTCTTCGTCTACAACTTCCTCGGCATTCCGCCCGAGCAGCGCCTCACTTGCGCGGCGCCGCCTCTCGGCAGGCACATCGTTGGCGTCGAGTTCATCAAGGAACGCATCGGCGAAAACGGCGAGGCGCAGGGCCAGATGACGCTCTACGTCGACGAGGAGGCGGTCGCGACAGGGCCGTTCCGCACCCAGACCGGCCACTACGCCCTGTGCGGCGAGGGCCTCTGCATCGGCTACGACGGCAGCGACGCGGTCAGCAGCGAGTACAAGCCCAAGTTCCCGTTCACCGGCGGGCGGGTGGTCAAGGTCGTCTACGACGTCGCGGAGGACGTCTATGTCGACCTGGAGCGCCAGCTCGCAGCGGTGATGGCTCGGGACTGAGGAAGCTGACGGACAAAGATCGCCATTCGATGATGTCGGATGCGTCAACCAATGCGAAAGGAAATGCGATGGCACAGGCGGCCGCAAGCAGGATCGATAGCGCGCACGAAAGCCGTTACCAGTTCGAGCGCGGATTTCCGGTGGGCAACACCGTCCAGCAGGCCTACGACGATGCCGATCTCAACCGTGCGATCCAGGCCTACCGGTTCTTTTACCCAACCGTCTCCGGCGCCGCGATCGTCAAGGGCAATCACGAAATCGGCGTCGTACCGAACAAGGTCTTCGGCATCCTGGACTGCGCGCCCGAGCAGCTCGTCTTCACGGCCAATTCCGACACGCCATACGGCCCGCTGCTGCTGGACCTGAGCATCGGACCCCTGGTCGTCGAGCTTCCGCCAGGGCCCCTGATCGTCTGCTCGATGGACATCAATCAGCGCTGGGTCGCCGATATGGGCCTGCCCGGTCCCGATGCGGGCAAAGGAGGCAAGCATCTGCTCCTGCCGCCCGATTATGAAGGTGACGAACCTGCCGGCTACTATGTCCACAGAGCCAGCAGCAACCAGCAGATCGTCGGAGCACGCTCGCTGCCGGTCGGCGGTGACGTGAAGGCCGCGAAGGATCGTCTCGCGACCATCAAGGTCTATCCGCTGAAACCCAACGCCGATTGGACGGAGCCCCAATGGCTCGACGTCACCGGCAAAAAGCAGGATACCACGCCGCTTCAGTGGGAAGACAACTTCGCCTTCTGGGAGGTTCTGCACAAGACGGTGGATACGGAGCCGGCCTTTGCCGGTTATCACGCCTATTATGGTGAATTGGCCGCGCTGGGCATCGAGAAAGGCAAGCCGTTCAAGCCCGATGCGCGGATGAAGGCAATCCTGGAGGAAGCGGCGCGGGTCGGCAACGCGCAGATGCGCGTGCAATCCTTCGGCGATCGCCGTCCCGATCGCCTGGTCTGGAAAGACCGGCAATGGCAATGGGCGGCGCTGCGCTTCGAGGATGGCGACTTCAATACCAAGAGCCATCTCGACAGCGAAGCGCGCGAGAAATGGTTCTATCAGGCTGTCGGGGCATCGCCGGCCATGTTCCGGCGCGATGCAAGCGCAGGCTCGCTCTACTGGTTGGGTCTGCGCGACAATCAAGGCGAGTATCTCGACGGCGGCAAGAGCTACAAGCTCTCTGTCCCCCTGCCCGTACCGGGCAAGCTCTTCTGGTCGGTGACGGTCTACGATTCCGACACGCGCTCGCAGATCCAGACCCAACAGAAGAAGGCGGCGCTCCGCTCCCTATTCGAACTGAAAGACCTGCAAGGTTCATCCGTCGAGCTGCATTTCGGTCCGAGGGCTCCCAGTGGCGAGGAAGGCCATCGGATCGAGACGATCCCCGGCAAGGGCTGGTTCGTCTATTTCCGCATCTACGGCCCGGAGGCAGCGACTTTCGATGGAAGCTGGAAGCCCGGCGACTTCGAAGAGGCCCGCTAGCATCGGCGAACAAGAGAGACGATGGGCTTCCTGCGGACGGAGACCATTCGGAACGACGCGACTTGGAGGACCTGACGCCATGACGGCCACCATTCTCGATCCGGCTGCCGCCGTCCGATCTCGACGCGAACCGTCCGATCCGGCCATGATCTGGATCGCCGGCGGCACATTCCGCATGGGATCGGATCAGCACTATCCCGAGGAGTCCCCGATTCACCGCGTGACCGTCGACGGCTTCTGGATCGACCCGACGCCAGTCACCAATCGGGATTTCCGGCGCTTCGTCGAGGCGACCGGTCACGTCACTGTCGCGGAGCGCAAGCCTGACCCCGACGACTATCCCGGTGCCTTGCCGGAGATGCTCAAGGAGGGTTCCCTCGTCTTCAGCCCGCCGGACTATCCGGTCGATCTGCGCGACTGGAGCCAGTGGTGGGCCTTCACCTTCGGGGCGACCTGGCGTCGGCCCTACGGACCCAAGTCATCGATCAAGGGCCTGGACGACCATCCGGTCGTGCATGTTGCCTACGAGGATGCCAGTGCCTATGCGGCATGGGCCGGCAAACGCCTGCCGACCGAGGCCGAGTGGGAGTTTGCTGCCCGTGGCGGACTCGATGGCGCGGAATTCGCCTGGGGCGACGAGTTCACCCCGGACGGACGCCAGATGGCGAACACCTGGCAGGGCGCGTTCCCGTTCCAGAACAAGCGCGAGGATGGCTACGAGCGCACCTCGCCGGTCAATGCCTTCCCGCCGAACGGCTACGGCGTGCACGACATGATCGGCAATGTCTGGGAATGGACCTCGGACTGGTACACACCCAAGCATCCGGCCGATGCTCCGAAGGCCTGCTGCATCCCGGAGAACCCCCGCGGCGGTCGCGAGGCCGACAGCTACGATCCGCGCCAGCCGCAGATCGTGATTCCGCGCAAGGTGCTGAAAGGCGGTTCGCATCTCTGCGCCCCGAACTACTGCCGCCGCTATCGGCCCGCCGCCCGCCACGCACATCCCGTCGACACCTCGACAAGCCACATCGGCTTCCGGTGCGTGTCCCGGCAGGAGGCGAGCTCGTGAACAGCCAGGCGGCACCACGGGGCGCTCGGATCATGGCCTGGCTCGTGGTTGTGCTCGTGGCCGCGCTGGTCGTGCTGGGACTCGCCTGGTACGGCTTCTCGACCGAGGTGCACCAGCGCATCTGGCGCGACATCGCCGAACGTCCCGGCGGCCCGATGTCGTTCCGCTTCCTGCTCCAGCCCGCGATGGCGGTCATCGCGGCCATCCACGACGGCGTCCAGGACGCGCGCACGGGCCGCTCGCCCTACTTCTGGACCGTCCTCAGCAACCCCTCCGAACGGGCCGGCCGACTGCAAGAGGGGCTGCTTGCGACGGCCCGCCTCGTGCTCATCGGACTTGGCATGGATGTCCTCTACCAGTGGCGGGTGCTGGACACCTTCTATCCCGGAGAGGCGCTGCTCGTGGCTCTGCTGCTGGCTGTCCTCCCGTACCTCCTGTTGCGCGGACCGGTGAGCCGGATTGCTCGCCGTTTCGTCCGTCCATCCTCCGGCAGCGCGAGGTAACGCCATGAACCCCCCGACCGGAAAGCCTCCCGTCACCGCGCAGTCCGATCCGGACCGGATCTCGGTCGAGCTGTCGTCGCGACGCACGGGGATGTCGTTCCAGCGTACGCGCATGAGCGCCGACAGGACGCTGATGTCGGTGATCCGCACCTCGCTGTCGCTGATCAGCTTCGGCTTCACGATCTACCAGGTGTTCGAAAAGCTGCGGGACGCCGGTGCCATCGCTCATGCCGCTGCGCCCCGCAATTTCGGCGTCGCCCTGGTCGCGCTCGGCATCGCGATGCTCGTCATCGGAATCGTCTATCACGTGCAGTTCATGCTCGGCCTGCGCCACGAGCGCGAGGCAATGAAAGCCGCCGGCCTCGTCCACGGTGAGAGCCACTTTCCGGTTTCGCTCACGCTGATCACCGCCGTCGTCCTGCTCGTCATCGGCGTCGTGGCCATCGTGAGCATGATCTTCCAGGTCGGGCCATTCGGTTGAGGAGGCACCAGCCCGTCCCCTTGCAACGCCTTCACGTCCAGGGAGCCACTCATGGCACAGCAGCCTAAGAAGCAGAACGGTAAGCCCAACATCCTCGTCATCTGGGGCGATGACATCGGCCAGTCCAACCTCAGTTGCTACACGCACGGACTGATGGGCTACAAGACCCCGAACATCGATCGCATCGCCCGGGAGGGCATGCTGTTCACCGATTCCTACGGCGAGCAATCCTGCACCGCCGGGCGTTCATCCTTCATCACGGGTCAGAGCGTCTACCGAACCGGCCTGTCCAAGGTCGGCATTCCAGCCGCGCCCGTCGGCATGAACGAGAAGCTCGTGACCATCGCGGCGCTCCTCAAGGAGCAGGGCTACGCCACCGGGCAGTTCGGCAAGAACCACCTCGGCGATCTGAATCAGATGCTGCCGACCAACCATGGCTTCGACGAGTTCTACGGCAATCTCTACCACCTCAATGCCGAGGAAGAGCCGGAGATGGAGGACTACCCATCGGAAGTGGATTTTCCGAACTTCAAGAAGAACTTTGGTCCGCGCGGCGTCATCCATTCTTGGGCGACCGAGGAGGATGATCCGACGGAGGAACCGCGCTGGGGCCGCGTCGGCAAGCAGAAGATCGAGGATACCGGGCCTCTGAACAAGAAGCGCATGGAGACCTGCGACGACGATTTCATCGCCGCGGCCACGGACTTCATCAAGCGGCAGAACGAGGCCGGAAAGCCATGGTTCGTATGGCTCAACACCACCCACATGCACCTGTTCACGCACACCAAGCCGGAGAGCAAGGGGCAGGCGGGCCGCTGGCAGTCGAACTATCACGACACCATGATCGATCATGACAGGAACGTCGGCCAGATGCTCGACCTGCTCGACGAGCTCGGCATTGCCGACGACACCTTCGTCCAGTACTCGACCGACAATGGCCCGCACCGGAATTCCTGGCCGGACGGCGGCATGACGCCGTTCCGCAGCGAGAAGAACACCAACTGGGAAGGCGCGTTCCGCGTGCCGTTGCTGGCGCGCTGGCCGGGGCACATCGAGGCCGGATCCGTGGCGAACGGCATCGTGCAGCATCACGACTGGCTGCCGACCTTCCTGGCCATGGCCGGAGCCCCCAACGTGGTCGACAAGCTGAAGCAGGGCTATCAGGCCATCGGCCGCACCTACAAGAACCACATCGACGGCTTCAACCTGCTGCCGTATCTGACGGGCGAGCAGAAGGAGAGCCCGCGCAACTTCTTCTTCTACTTCAGCGACGACGGCGACGTGCTCGGCCTGCGCTTCGACAACTGGAAGATCGTCTTCATGGAGCAGCGTACGAAGGGCACCATGGCGGTCTGGGCAGATCCCTTCACCCCGCTGCGGATGCCGAAGATGTTCAACCTGCGCACCGACCCGTACGAGTTCGCCGACATCACCTCGAACACCTACTACGACTGGTTCCTGCACAACGCCTACTTCATCTACGTGGCGCAGGCCGGCGCGGCGAAGTTCGCCGAGACCTTCAGGGAGTTCCCGCCTGTCCAGAAGCCGAACACCTTCACCATCGACGATGCCATGGCGAAGATGACGGAGGCAGCAAGCGTGGATTGAGAAAATCCCGACGGGCGGTGCTTCCGCCGCCCGTCGACCTCCATATCATGAGGGCTGAGCATGGCGGATCGGGCGCTCCCATCCTGGAACGAAGGACCGGCAAGGGCCGCGATCCTCGACTTCGTGGCCCGCGTGACAACGGAGGGCGGTTCCGACTATGTGCGGCCGGCCGAACGCATCGCCACCTTCGACAACGACGGCACCTTGTGGTGCGAACAGCCGTTGCAGAACCAGTTCTTCTTCGTCTTCGACCGGCTGGAGGCGCTCGCCAGCAAGGATCCTGCCTTGCGCGAGCGGCAGCCATTCAAGGCCTTCCTGGAGCGGGATGTCGTTGCCATCCATGCGCTCGGCAAGCAGGCGGCGTTCGAGATCGCCTTCGCCACCCATGCCGGCATGACCGCCGACCAGTTCACGGCGATTGCCCAGGACTGGTTCGCGGTGGCCCGGCATCCCAAGCTGCATCGCCCCTTCCCCCTTTGCGTCTACCAGCCGCAGGTCGAACTCCTCGCCTATCTGCGGTCGAACGGCTTCAAGACCTTCATCGTCTCGGGCGGCGGCATCGACCTGATCCGGGCCTTCGCCGAGGAGGCCTACGGCATCCCCCGGAGCAGGTGATCGGGTCGAGCGTCAAGCTGCGCTTCGAGGCTGGGGACAATCATGTCGATCTCATGCGGCTGTCCGAACTCAACAGCTTTGACGACCGCGAGGTGAAGCCGGCGAACATCGCCCTGCACATCGGACGGCGCCCGATCCTGGCGTTCGGCAACTCCGACGGGGATCTCGCCATGCTGCGCTATACCCTGGCGGGCAAGGGCGCCCGGCTTGGCCTTCTGTTGCATCATGATGATGCGGATCGCGAGTTCGCGTACGACCGCGAGTTCCGCCTGAGCCCCCTCGTGGAGGCGCTCGACAAGGCGGACCAGTATGGGATCACCGTGGTCGGCATGAAGGATGCCTGGAAGACCGTATTTCCGGAAACCGGCGCAGGCGCGGCGGCCAGCCGCCCGACGTCGTGACACGCAACCGGTGCGGCGATGAGGGAATGGCTGATCTTCGCCACCGAGACGGCCATCCTGGTCATCGATGCCATGGCGCTGGTCGTCATCGTCTTCGGCACTGTCGAGGCCTTCGTTTCCGGTCTACGCTTAATGATCACCGGGACGGCAAGCGATGCCGAGAAGCGCGAGGTCTGGCTCCGCTACGGCCGGACATTGGTTGCCGGGCTGACCTTCCAGCTCGCGGCGGACATCATCGAGACATCGGTCACCACGGACTGGGAGGCGGTCGGACGGATCGCCGCCATCGCGGTGATCAGGACCTTCCTCAACTACTTCCTGGAGCGCGATCTGGCGGACATCCGCGAGCGCCAGACGGAGCGACGGAGGCTTGAGGAGCCTAAGGGAGTGCAGGAATGAACCGCCGCCAACTGATCTCGCTGCTGGGAGCCGGCCTGCTGGCCCTTGGGTTGCCCTCCTATGCCCTGGCGCAACCGGACCCACTGCCGTCCTGGAACGATGGCGCGCCCAAGCAGGCGATCCTCGATTTCGTCGGGCGGGTGACACGGGAAGGCGGACCCGACTTCGTGCCGCTGCCTGAGCGCATCGCCACGTTCGACAACGACGGAACGCTGTGGGCCGAGCAGCCGATCTACTTCCAGGTCGCGTTTGCCCTCGATGAGGTCAAGCGCCTCGCGCCGCAGTTCCCCAAATGGAAGGACAAGGAACCCTTCCGATCCGTCATCGCTGGGGACTTGAGGGCCCTGTTAACCGCGGGCGAGAAGGACCTGCTGGAGATCATGGCCGTCTCGCACAGCGGGATCACCACTGAGGAGTTCAACAAGGCCGTGGCGGACTGGCTCGCGACGGCACGCCACCCGACGAAGGATCGACCTTACACCGACCTCGTCTACCAGCCCCAGATCGAGCTTCTCAGGTATCTGCGGGCCAACGGCTTCAAGACCTTTATCGTGTCCGGCGGCGGTGTCGAGTTCATGCGCGTCTTCGCGGAACGCATCTATGGCATCCCGCCCGAGCAGGTGGTCGGTTCGTCCGGCGTGACGAAGTTCGAGATGGGATCCGACGGCAAGCCCGTGCTGCTGAAGGAACCGGAGGTCGAGTTCATCGACGACGGTCCGGGCAAGCCCGTCGGCATCAATCGCTTCATCGGGCGTCGTCCGGTCCTCGCCTTCGGCAATTCCGACGGTGACCAGCAGATGCTGCAATGGACGGCGGCGGGCGACGGCCCGCGCTTGATGGGCATCGTGCACCACACCGACGCCGAGCGCGAATGGGCTTACGACCGCCAGTCCCATATCGGCAGGCTCGACAAGGCGCTCGACGAGGCGACCGCGCGCGGCTGGACGGTCGTCGACATGAAGCGCGACTGGCGCGCCGTCTTCCCATGACGATCACGGAGCATCGACACCCCGAACAGTGAAGGACGGGAAGGTAAGCCATGAACAGAACAGCATTTGCAGCACTCGCGTTGATCTGCGCAGCGACGTCGGTATTCGCGCAAGGACTCCTGCCGCGCCCTCAGGAGCAGGATATTGGCGATGCTTATATCTATCTGCTCGGCCGTGCCCTGGTGATCCGGCAGGAACACATGGATCGGAAGGCGCCGGGCTTCGCCTACAACGCCATCAAGTACAATCCGCTCGGATCGGCCGACTTCGTCAACCCGAACTTCGACGTTGCCTACCTGGAAGCGTGGTTCGCGGTGGACGACCGCACGCCCGTGATCCTGGAGGTGCCGGACATTCAGGACCGCTACTACACGGCCCAGATCCTCGACGAGTGGGGAGAGGTCATCGTCAACATCAACGAGCGGACCTTTCGCTCCAAACCCTTCGGCAAGTTCGCCCTGGTCAAGCCCGGCTGGAGCGGCGTGCTGCCAAACGACGTCTCGCGGATCGAGCTGCATTCCAGCAAGGCCAAGATGCTGGCCCGCGTCGAATTGAAGGGAGACCCAGAGGGTGCCTTGAAGCTGCAACGCGCGTTCAAGGCGTCTCCGCTCGGAACACCCGTCATTGCACCGCCGCCAGCCATGCCGGCATTCGGGAACAAGGACCTGATCGGCGTCGAGATCTTCGATGACGTGGACCTGACGCTGGCGAGCGCGCTCGACGTTGCGCCTAACGCTGCCGAGATGCAGCAGAAGGTCCGCGCCGTCGCGGCCTTCGTGGCGTCAAGCGATGAGGCCCGTGCGACCGTGGACGCACAACTGCGCAAGGTCGTCCCCGAGTTCCAGGAATATGCCTTCACAAGGAGCGCGCCGTATCGCAATCACTGGATCGGTGGCGGCACGACGGGCAACTACGGCAAGGACTACCGACTCCGCTCGGTCGTCAACTTCGCCGGCATCTGGGCCAACACGACCGACGAGGTGATCTATTTCGTGGCGACCCGCGATGCCGACGAGAAGCCGCTCAACGGCAGCAGCAGCTACATCATGCACTTCCCAGCCGACAGGCTGCCCCAGTCGGCCGTCGATGCCTACTGGTCAGTGATCCTGGTCGGCGTACCCGACTATCGTGTCGTGCCCAACCCGCTCAACCGCTTCAACTTCAACAACCACTCGCCGATGCAACGCGAGGCGGACGGTTCGCTCAAGATCGGGATCGGATCAAAACCTGTCGCGGGCGTGCCGGATTCCAACTGGTTGCCGGCCCCTGACGGCTTGCCGTTCTCCCTGACATTCAGGACCTATGTGCCGAAGGACATCGTGAAGCGGGGTGGATGGCAGCCCGCGCCCGTGACGATGATGAAATAGGCAACGCGGGAGGATGGAAGACGATGCGAAGAATTCTGATGATCGCAGCCTGCCTTGCGGTCGTCGGCCCTGCCGCGCTCGCACAGGCGCAGCCTCATCGAACGCCGCTCGACGACCCAGTTCCCGTCACGGCGGACAGCGTCCCCGCGCCGAGATCCTGAATGGCACCTGGTCCGCGCCGGCGCTGACATAGGGAGCGCCGAAGGGAAGGCTGACCGAGAACGCGAGGTTGCCGCCGAGGATCTCCAGCGGCGTGACCCAGATCGGGGTGACGAAGTCGACATAAGCCCGCTGCTTGACGTTGCTGACCACGGCGCCGCCGATCTGGAGGCGCCGGGCACCCGGCAACTCGCCGTAATAGTAGTAGGCATCGTTGTTGAAGTAGAAGCCGGGCGGCGGCACGACCCCGGCCAGGGGCCCACGCAGCCCGGGAACGTAGAGACCGGCGCCGCCCTCCGTCGCATGGGCCGGCCCCGTGGCGAAACCTCCGGACAGGGCCTGCAGGAACAGAGCAGCCATCCCAACGGACGCGGCGCGCCATCTCCGGCTCACCGTCGTCACGGGAGCGGGTTCGTATTCACCACGTGCCATCAGGGCTTCCTCGATCATCCGGTGGTTCCAGTCCTAACCGTTGCCCGTTCGCTCCCCTGGGCCATCGCCAGGGCCGTCCTCGTCGTCGATGATCCGGCTGCGGCGTGGAACTCGCGTGACCTTCGGCGGATCGCTGGCCGGGAAGGTGTCGTCGAGTTCCTCGTCCAGCTCGCGGTCGAGGGCCTCGCGTTCCTCATCCTCGAGCGTCTTCCGTGGCTCCTTCGGCATCGGGGCCTCCCGTCGGTCGCGTGAGAATTGCATGTCGACGCCCCCGCAGACCCGCCCGTGCTGAAGCCCGTCACCGTGGTTCGTCATGATGCTCACCCTCTCGTGTCGAGCATCTTTCGGCCTTCGTGAAGAAGCAATCCCATCGGCGGAGGAATAAACCCTCGGTTAAACAGGAGAGAACCCTGAGATCGGACCCGGGACTTCCTGAACGAAATCCATCATCAGGGCTCGATGGGCCTGTTCCGGACCGCCTACCGCGCCAGGGTCGCCTTCGATTGGCGTTGACCTTGCGCATGGCCGCGGAGCGGTGGCTTGCCACCGTCTTCAGGTTGAGACCGGGATCTGGGCCGCTTCCTTGTTGCTGTCGACCCGGCCGTACGCATCGTGGTCTCAAGCGTACGGATGACGGCATCACAGTGCCACCAGCCGGCAGCCCTGGGCAGGCGCACGAAGTCTACGGTGGGTGCGAGGAGCTTCGGATGGTCCGGCAGCCGGCGGCGATCCAGCACGACTACGGACCCAACGCGTACATCGGCCCCAAAAGTGCATTCCACTTTTGGGGCCGATGCTCGAGTGGCTGATGCGAACCGACTATCGGGCCCTCGCGGTTGTCATCGACCGCGCCCCTTTCCTTTCGGTTTCGCCATCATCTGCTGCATCGCGGCTTCCGCTTGAGCCCTGGCTTCTGCATCATGATTAAGGTTGCGCACTTCCGAGGGCTCGTCCTGGTCCCGGAGGCCGTTCTGGCGTGCCCGCCACTGCTTGGCCTGGGCGGTCGCTGCCGCCGCGTTCGCAAGCTTCTCAAGGCGGTCGAGCTGGGGGGTGCTACCCTGAACCTTCTCGGTCTGCTCGTCATCTTGCCCTGGTCGTGTCGGCATGTGTCCACTCCTCGTTAAGGGTAAGCGCCGCTTGTTCCTCTCCAGGTAACGAACAGCTGTCAAGTATGCTGTCAACGTTCTTGGCACGCCGCTGGTTCGAGTTTAGCGTGTCATTGGGAATAGCTCCCCAACCGCGTGGCAGTGCTCATTGGCAGAATGCACACTCGAAGCCTGCGTTGGCACGGCATGCCTGTTCGAATGGCCAGGGGCTGCCGATGAACCCCTGTCGACACAAAGCCCCGTTTTGTTTTTTGAATTACGATCCCCGCAGAATCTGCATCATCTCCGTGATATGCCGCACGAGAGTCGCAGCGCGGTACGGCTTGGGCAGGAAGTGGCCGTGATCGGGGATCTCGTCCGGACGTAGTCGGGCATGGCCGGAGGATATCAGCAGCAGCACATGGGGCCAGCGCCGATAGACCTGCTCGGCCAAGGCCATGCCGTTCATCGATCCCGGCATATCCACGTCCGTGAACAGCACCTGCACTTCGTCGGAATGCGCTTCAAGCACCGCCAGCGCTTCGTCGGCGTTCTTGGCCTCCAGAACCGGGAAGCCGGCCTCGTCCAGCTCATCGACGGCGGTCATGCGCACCAACGGCTCGTCCTCGACCACGAGGACCACAGGTGGAGTGATTGGATTGACCGGGCCTCACTTAGGTCACCGGCGGCTGCGGTTCGCGCATGGCCTTGTCCGCCTCGACCAGCACGTCGAGGCCACGCCAGGGCTTCGGCATGAAGGTGACGCAATCCGGCAACTCGTCCAGCCGATCTCTTGCGGCACCGGAGGTCAGCACGATCCGGATCGTCGGCCAGAGGGTGCAGGCCGCCCTGGCGAGCTGCACGCCGTCCATCATGCCGGCCAGACGGATATCGGCGAAGATCATCGCGACCTCCCCTCCGCGCTCCTGGAGACAGTCCAGCGCCGCCTCGGCGCTCTCAACCTCCACCACATCGAGCGCGGTTTCCTCCAGCAGGGCTGCTGCGAGTTCCCGGACATCGGGATCGTCCTCGACGATCAAGGCGATGTGCGGCTCAGGCTGCATCGTGGTCATGCCGAGCCTCCCGGCTGTCCATTCGTCGCAGGATGGCCGCAAGCGGTTCGGGAACCGGCTCTGCAAGCACATCGCGATACACCTCGGCAAAGGCACGGGCGATCATGAAGGTGGCGACGTCCGGGCAGACGTCGGCAACATGGGGCAGGCGCACGTCGCCTGGGGCGTCGTGGGGCATCGGCTTTCTCCTGGGCTGTTCCCGTCAGCCTGCCGCGGCAACACGGACGTTCAGGCTAACATACGTTAAACAGGGCAACCGCGAACTCACGGGGTGGTTTCAGCGTGGCGGCAGAAACAGCGCTTTTCAGGCCTTTTGCCGAACTCCGGCATCAGCGGCAAAAAAGCGAACCATAAGCGTGACCATTGCGTTACCTTCTCGGAGCAAGGCGAGGGTCATGGTGCATACCCGGCAGGGATTGGCCGCTATTTTCATAGTGTGGGGCAGCGTCGTTGCGGCGCAGCCGGCGCCACCCCTGCCCCCGCCTCGGCCCAGCGATGCTCCCTCTCCCGCGCAGACGCCTGCCCCCCAACCCGAGAGGCCCCCGGCCCCTCCGAGCGAGGCTGCGGCACCCTCTCAGGCGGAAACCGGCACGTGCCTGACCGAACTCAAAGCAGCGGGCTTCGACATTGAGACGGCGGAGCAACCGTCCTCCTCGAATGAAAGCTGCCGGATCGACGCACCGGTTCGGCTGAAGGCGGTTCCGGTGCCATCGCGGCCGGGAACCACGGTCCGCCTGGCTGCCCAGCCCGTGCTCGCCTGTCGTTTTGCCGGGCAGTTCGGTCACTGGATCGGGGACTTGGTCGCTCCGGTGATAGCCGGCAGCCTGAACACCGAACTCAAAAGCGTACAGACCGGCCCGGGGTTCGAGTGCCGCAACCGGAACGGGGCCGCGACAGGCAAGCTGTCGGCCCATGCCGAGGGCCTGGCGATCGACATCGCGGCATTCGAGTTCGCGAACGGTTCGCTTCTGCGGGTCAAGCCCGATCCCGGCGCGGCGCCCGACCAGGCTCTCGCGAGCCTGCGCACCGCCGCCTGCGGCTGGTTCACGACGATCCTGGGTCCCGGATCGGACGAGGCCCACCACGACCATCTTCATGTGGATATCCTGCAGCACGGCTCGAGCGACCGATACCGGATCTGCCAGTAAGGTCCGGACTTCCTGCGCGGCCCGTGCCCCGAGGAACCGCCAAAGGTAGCCCGCGTTGATGCCGCGTCACAGGAACCGCTTGCATGAGCATCGTCGCGCCCCGCCTGATCGCAGCCGCCATCCTGTCGTACATCGTCACCGCACTTACCTGCGGGGCCGTGTCGGCCGCCGAGACCGATTTTCTGGATCGCTTCCGGGGCAATTGGTCCGGCTCCGGCAAGGTCCAGCGTGAGGGCGCTTCCCAGCCGCGGCAGGTGACCTGCTCCGTCACGGGAAGCCCTGCCGAGAACCGGATCAGCGCCCAGGGCACCTGCCGCGCCGCCCTCATCTTCACTCGCTCGATCGGGGTCGAGCTCGCCTTCGATCCCCGCTCCGGCACCTATCGCGGCACCTACACCGGCGCGCGGATCGGCCCGGCCCGCCTCAGCGGCACGCGCAGCGGCGATGCCGTGAACCTCAGGATCGAGTGGCCGCGCCCGGTCAACGGCGACACGCAGGCCGCCATGGTGATCCGGAACGAGGGCCGCGGCACGCTGCGCATTACGATTGCGGATAATCTCACGCCCGGCGGGCCTACGCAGCAGACCTCCGAGATCGTCCTGGCGCGCCGGTAGCCGGGACAACACGTCCCGGCGGCATCCGTTCGTCCCTACTGCTCGGTGAAGAAGGTGAGAACGACCTTGCCCTTGTCGCTGATGAGGCACACGAACCGGTTCGGCTTGTCGCTCTTCTCGCGCTGAAGGTAAGCGTCTCCCATGACCACCATCCGGATCGGCGTATCCTCGACCCGGGTGGCTGCCTTCGAGATGGCAAGCGATTCCATGTCGAAGGTCAGGTGTTCGAGAGAGGGCGATCGCTCCTTGAGGGCAGCCAGTCCCGACAGGCGGCACGCCTCGACCTCGGCAGGCGCCTGGGCGAGAGCCGATGCGGCCGGGAGGATCGTGCTGGCAAGAACGGCGAGAACAAAGCGCATGGATATTTCCCTTTCGGATTAAAGTGTAACCGGACCCTGTCGCAGCGGATCCGAGACTGACGACTATGGAAATGATCGTCCCTGCGCGGCACGATGCACTTCACGGATCATCTGCGGCAGGCGGTAGGGCTTGGCGAGAAAGGCCGCTCCCGCTGGAATGCGATTCTCGTGACACCGTCGAGAGCGACCCGAGGCAAGGATGAGCGAAAGATCAGGCTGTACTCTGAGCGCTCGATGGGCGAGGTCACAGCCATCGCGTCCACCCAGATCGATATCCGTGAACAGGACATCGACCGTCTCCTGACCGAGGATGATCTCGGCCTCTTCGGCACTGGCTGCGGTCAAAACCGCAAACCCGGCCTCTTCCAGGGCCTCGGCTGCCGCCGCACCAACCATCAGATCGTCCTCGACCACGAGAACGTGGGTGGGACTTGCCTCTGGGGTTACACACGCGGTCTGGGCGGCTCGATTCCAGAGAGTTGGGATCAGGATCATGCGGGGCCTCTTCCGTCGGGAGTTCGGTTGTCTAACCCCGAGCCGGCACGAGGCGTTCACAACGGAAGACGCCTTCCGCTCGGCATGGTGAGCGGTCCGTTAACAACCACCACTCGTCATGTGGGCTTGGATCCGTCGATGAGTCCCACCAAGACCTCGGAACAAGCCAACTCTGCCTCGTCCCGAGACGTTCAGACGAAAGATGCAACTCGTGACCTGGAATATCTGCTCGGCATCGGAAGCAGCCGTCACGCGCTGTCTTGAAAAGGTCTGCTCATCGCGCAAATGCCGATGGACTGCCAATGAAAGGCGGTAGAGCGTCAAGGCTGTCGCAGGCAAGGCTGTCGCAGGTCCTGGCTCCCGAGCGTGCCAGCACTACATTGGTTAGGGTCCGCTCATCCGGCAGACCTGGACGAATTCACACCGCATGGTTTGCGGGTGTATCCTGCACGCAACCCTTCCTCAGAGGTGACGACCTTGAAATGGGACTATGACATGAAGGAGATCATCGCCGATGGCATTGTGCATGCTGTAGGCGTGACATTCGGAACCGCCTCCGTCATCGCCCTGCTCATCATGGCCGCTCCAGCCGTCGGGGCCTGGGAGTTCACATCCCTTCTGGTCTACGGCATCGGTCTTCTGACGGTTCTCACCGTCTCGGCGCTCTACAACCTTTGGCCGGTCTCGCCGATCAAATGGACGCTGCGCCGGTTTGACCATTCGGCCATTTATCTCCTGATCGCAGGCACCTACACGCCGTTCATCACACAAATGAAGGCAAACGCCGAATCCCTGGCGCTGCTGGTCGGCGTGTGGCTTACTTCTGCGGTAGGCATCGCACTCAAACTCACCTTCCCGGGCCGCTTCGACCGCCTCTCAATCCTGCTCTACCTGCTCCTGGGTTGGAGCGGCGTTATGGCGTACGAATCCGTGTTCGGCATGCTTCCCGCCTCCACCCTCTGGCTTCTTGCCGTCGGCGGCATCCTCTACACGGCCGGCGTGGTGTTCCACCTTTGGGAGAGCCTGCGCTTCCAGAATGCGATCTGGCACACCTTCGTCCTCGTCGCGGCCGGCTGCCACTATGGTGCCGTGCTCGACTGCCTGGTGCTTGCACGGGCCTGGCGCGCCACATGATGAGGAGCTAGACGTCGGCCGCGCAGGTCGTCGATCGTCCCGCTCGAGTCAGGGTTGCACTTCTTCCTTTGATCCAGAACTCGACATCGCCCTGCGTATATCGACCTCCATCGGCAGAAAGGGCCTGTGGAAGCGTCGTCTGGTTCGAGGACCCGGCATAGACAAGCTTTACCGATCCCATTGATGCGCCTGGGGGAGAGAACGTGGCCTGAAGCTTTGTGCCATCCACACAAGTGTAGTGAACAGGTTTCAGATCCTGGGCTGCCGCTCCTGCGATGGCGCATATCGGCAGGAGCGCGGCCAGTATGGTCCTGCCCAGGACGGGCCACGTACGAAGAGCTTGGTGCCTCCTCACTTGCCAGCCGCCTTCCGCAAGGCCGCATTGATGCGGTCCTGCCAGCCCGGACCATCCTGCTGAAAGTACTCGAGCACGTCCTGGTCTATTCGCAGGGTGACGGCCTCCTTCACGCCCGGGATGGACGAAGCCTTGGGCGGCTCCTCGATCGGCTTGGTCGTCGCCTTCTTGAAGGCAGCCTCGGCAGCTTTGAAGGGATCGCTCGGGCGCCGTCCTCCAGGTGATCTCGACATGTTTCCTCCCACTTGACCACTGCGTCTCAAGCTACTTGATAAAAACGTACGCGTCACCCGAGGGTCCTGCATGCCGGTGCGTTGGTCTCCGACAGATCGTCGACGCGCGCTGCGATCCGGCAAGGTTGAGGCATGGCCTCGAACCGCGCCCGCCGCTCCACCGCGACATCACCCCGCCATAGATGGCGGTTATTCGTCTGCCCGTAACCGTTGATGACCGACTTTGACACTTCCGCGAGCCAACCAAGGAATACACCCATGAAAATTCTGATGGTACTGACCTCGCATGACCGGCTCGGCGATACGGGCAGGCCGACCGGCTTCTGGCTCGAGGAATTCGCCGCGCCCTACTATGTCTTCAAGGATGCCGGCGCCGAGATCACAGTCGCGTCGCCCAAGGGAGGCCAGCCGCCGATCGATCCCAAGAGCGACGAGCCCGGCAATCAGACCGACGCGATGGCACGGTTCAAGACGGATCCCGCCGCGCAGGAGGTTCTGGCGAACACCCGCAAGCTCAGTGACGTCAGAGCGGACGACTACGACACCCTGTTCTATCCGGGCGGACACGGCCCGATGTGGGATCTCGCTGACGATCCGACGTCGATCGCCCTGATCGAGGCGGTCTACAACGCCAACAAGCCGGTCGCTGCCGTGTGCCATGGGCCGGCCGTCCTGCACCGCGCGACCTACCAGGGCGAGCCGATCGTCAAGGGCAAGCGTGTCACGGGGTTCGCCAATTCCGAGGAGGAAGCCGTCGAGCTCACCAACGTCGTGCCGTTCCTCGTCGAGGACGAACTGAAGCGGCTCGGAGGACGCTATGAGAAAGCGGCGGACTGGGAGAGCTTTGCCATCGTCGATGGACGCTTGATCACCGGCCAGAATCCTGCCTCGTCGACCGCAGCGGCTCGAGAACTCCTGAAGCTCCTCGGCTAGCGCTTCGCGCGGAAAACCGGGTCCACTTTTCGCACGATGCGCTAGCGCCCCACGTCGACCACCGCCTCCGCGAAGGCTTGCGGCGCCTCCTGGGGCAGATTGTGCCCTACCCCACCCGTGATGACCCGGTGCGCGTACCGACCGGAAAACTTTTTGGCATAGGAACTGGCGTCCGGGTGTGGGGCACCATTGGCATCGCCCTCCAGGGTTATGGTCGGCACGGTGATGACCGGGAACTCGGCGAGCCGCTTTTCGAGTTCGTCATGCCTTGGATCGCCGGCGGCGAGGCTGAGCCGCCATCGGTAGTTATGGATGACGATGGGGACGTGATCCGGATTGTCGAAGGACGCCGCAGTGCGGTCGAACGTGGCATCGTCGAACTCCCATTTCGGCGAAGCGAGCTGCCAGATGAGCTTGCCGAAATCGTGCCGGTACCGATCGTAGCCGGCCTCGCCGCGATCCGTGGCAAAGTAGAACTGGTACCACCATTCGAGTTCGGCCTTGGGCGGCAACGGCATCCTGCCGGCTTGCTGGCTGCCGATCAGATAACCGCTCACGGATACCATGGCCTTGCACCGCTCCGGCCAGAGCGCCGCGACAATGTTGGCCGTCCGCGCTCCCCAATCGAAACCGGCGAGCGTCGCCGTCTCGATCCGGAGGGCATCCATCAATGCGATGACATCGACGGCGAGCGCCGACGGCTGGCCGTTCCGGAACGTTTCAGCGGACAGGAACCGGGTCGGCCCATAGCCGCGCAGATAAGGCACGATTACCCGGTAGCCCTCCGAGGCCAGCAGAGGCGTCACATCGACATAGCTGTGAATATCGTAGGGCCAGCCATGCAGCAGAATGACCACGGGACCGTCGGCGGGACCCGCTTCGGCATATCCGACGTTCAGGACGCCCCCGTCGATCTGCTTCAGTGGGCCGAACGACGTGTTCGTCCCCGGCCTGCTTCCGGACGCATCGAGCGATCTTTCTCCGCTGGATTGTGCCTTCGCTGGCCCCGCCACACCGAGCCCGGCCGCAGCAACGGTCAAAGCCGCCGTGCGCAGCAGGCGGCGGCGATCATCATCGTATCGTTCGGACATTGTCCAGTCTCCAGATAGCTCCAGGCCGCTGATGCTGCGCGTGGCAGGCGACGATGGGGCGCATCACATAATTGCGCTCCATCGCCTCTCCGTCAGCGCAATGATTTGAACGCACCCCTGAGTTCCCGAACGAAGGTCTCGGGCTGCTCCCATGCCGCGAAGTGTCCGCCTTTCTCGAGCCGGTTGTAGTGGACCAGCCTGGGAAATGCTTTCTCGGCCCAGCTCCGTGGGGCCGCATAGATCTCGTCGGGAAAGACGCTTACGGCAACCGGGATGGTGATGTTCTTCGGGGCGAAGAATGCGAGCTTGTTCTCCCAATAGAGACGCGCCGAGGAGACTGCGGTGTTCGTCAGCCAGTAGAGTGTGATGTTGTCGAGAATATCGTCGCGCGTGAGGCCCTCAGGCTGACCGTCGAAGACCCGTGCAATGAGCTCGTAGCTGCGGATGTCGTGATCGAGCATCCAGGCGGCAAGACCGATGGGTGAATCCTCGATCCCGTACAGCGTCTGGGGGCGGTTGCTCATCTCCTGGGCATAGGCCAGGCCGTGCTTGTAGAAGAAGTCGAGCTGATCGTAGGCATGCCGCTCGTCGGCCGAGAGCCCCGACGGAGCCGGATCGCCGAATTGGAGGGCCTTGGCAATCTCATCGGGTACGGTGGCCGGCATGTTGGTGTGAATGGCGATCAGTTCCGGAGGCGCCTGCACGGCCATCTGCTCCGACACCGCATCGCCCCAATCGCCGCCCTGCGCAACGAAACGCGTGTATCCAAGGCGCTTCATCAGCGCCACCCAGGCGCGGGCTATGTGCTGCGGATCCCAACCGGGAGCCGTGGGCTGTCCTGAGAACCCGTGGCCCGGCAGCGACGGGATCACCAGGTCGAAAGCATCCGACGCACTTCCGCCATGGGCCGTAGGGTTGGTCAGCGGATCGATGACCTTCAGCTGTTCGATGATCGATCCGGGCCATCCGTGCGTGATGATCACCGGCAACGCATCGGGGTGAGGCGAACGGACGTGGATGAAATGAATGTCCAATCCATCGATGTTGGTCGTGAACTGCGGCAGCGCGTTCAGCCTCGCCTCGACCTTGCGCCAGTCGTAATCTGTCGCCCAATAGCGCGCGAGTTTCTGCATCGTCGCGAACTGCACGCCTTGCGATGCATCCGTGACGGTTTCCCGCTTCGGCCACCTGGTTGCGGCGATGCGGCGACGAAGGTCGGCGAGCGCCTCGTCGGGAATGTCGACGCGGAACGGACGGATTGTGGTGTCCTCGGCCGCCGTGCCCGCGAGGGCGGGCTGCGCGGCCAGAGGCGTGAGGATCGGGCTGACGGCGAACACGGCTGCCGAGGTTGCGAGAAGCATGGCTGAGGTGGTGACAAGAGACATCGTGTTCCTCCCTGCGTGTTGGTCGATGGGGGTGTCAGTCGACCGTTGTCGGCTCGGCTTCCAAGGACGCGTTCAACTCGTGAGCCGTTCTAAACCTCCGGCAGATTGACGATCAGAAACTCGCCCTGCGGGGCCTCCAGTCTTCGGAGCGATCAGCGCAGCACCCTGAACGCCGCCTGGATTTCCTTGGTGAAGAGGTCCGGCTGCTCCCAGGCCGCGAAGTGCCCGCCCCTGTCGACCTCGTGGAAGTAGATCAGGTTGCGATAGGCGCGCCGGGCCCATGTCTCCGGGGCGCGATAGCTCTCCCCCGGAAAGACCGTGATGGCCACCGGGAGCGAGATCTCGGCGGTCCTTTCCGGAACCGAAAAAGCAGGACTGCGTCCGCCGGACTCCCAGTATAGCCGCCCCGCAGAGGCTGCGGTGTTCGTGAGCCAGTACAGCGAGATGTCGTCCAGCACCTCGTCCGGCGACTTTTCGGGATCGCTGCTGCTGTAGGTCCACGTCCCGAAGCCCGGATGCCCGAGCATCCACGCCGCAAGGCCGGCCGGAGAATCCGCGACCGCGTAGCCGATCGTCTGCGGCCGCGTGCCCATCATCAAGGCATAAGAGCGGTTCCCCATTTTCGCGGCGGTGCTGAGCTCGTCGAATGTCGCGCGCTCCTTCTCGGACAAGTCCGCCGGCGGGCCCGCGCCGGCGGCGAGCGCCGCGGCCACTTCGGGCGGGACGACAGCCGGCAGGTTGATGTGGATGCCCAGCAGTCCGGCCGGCGCCTGGCGCGCCATCGCGCCGGACACGGGAGAGCCCCAATCCCCGCCCTGGGCGACGTAGCGCGTGTAGCCGAGGCGCTTCATCAGCTCCGCCCAGGCCCGCGCAATGCGGTCGGGCCCCCAGCCGGTGTCCGTCGGCTTGCCCGAAAAGCCGTAGCCCGGCATCGAGGGAAGTACGAGATCGAAGGCGTCCTGCGCACCTCCTCCGTGAGCCGGCGGATCGGTCAGCGGACCGACGGTCTTGAGCAGCTCGAACACCGAGCCCGGCCAGCCGTGGGTCATGATCAGCGGCAGAGCGTTCGGATGAGGCGAGCGGACGTGAATGAAGTGGATGTCGACGCCGTCTATCCTGGTCATGAACTGCGGCAGGGCATTCAGCTTGGCTTCGGCCTTCCGCCAGTCGTAGCCGGTGCCCCAATGTTCGACGAGCGGCCTGATCTTCGCGAGCTGGATGCCCTGCGACTGGTCGGCGACCGTCTCCTGATCGGGCCACCGTGTCGCCGCGATGCGGCGGCGGAGTTCGACCAGCGCCTCTTCCGGAATGTTGACGCGGAAGGGGCGGATTGCAGTGTCTTCAACCGCCGTGCGCGCTGTAGCGGGCTGCGCGGCGAGCGGCGTGGGAACCAGACCGACGGCGGCCGCTGCGGCCGACGTGGCCAGAAGCACTGCAACCGAGGTCGTGAGAAAGGACATCGTCATTCTCCCTGGTCGGCAACTCTCTGGTCGCCAAGCGAGCTTGCGTGCCGGGCGGTGAGATCGGCATGCTTGTCGATCGTCAGGGCATCCGGGAGGCCCGCGGCTCCCGAGGTTCTGTCCGCTCCGCCCGTCGCTGGGGCCCGCCGCTCATGACGGCAGTTCCTTGCCGGCCTGCTCCCGGACCATGTACTCGGCGTACCAGTCCGGCCATTCCTCATCATGGTGGCCGATCAGTTTCTCGTGCTCGCCGTGCGCGGTTGCTGCACGGCGGAGCGCCGCCGCGAGCTCGGTCGACGAGGTGAATGTCGTCCCGTCCGCATCCACGCGTCCGGGCAATCGCGCGGTGACCTCCTGCAGCAGCCAGCCGTTGCCGTCAGGATCGTTGAACGAGGCGCACGAGCGGTAGGTACGGTGTTCGGGATCCGGGCCGCTGATCCGGAGCCGCCCGAACACGTAGGGCTCGTCCGCGCCGGCGCGCACATCGTCGGCGCCGTGGAATACTTCGCTGATCTCGACACCGCGACGGAGCAGCTCCTCACGGGCGGCCTCGATGTCGGAGACGACGAGGTACAATCCTCGCGCGGAGCCAGGTGCCGCCGCGGTCACGTTCCTGCCGAAGATGACCGAACATCCGGAACCGGGCGGCGTGAATTGGATCGCGCGCCAGTCGTCATCAGTGGCGAAGTCGGCATCGAGCCTCCAACCGAGGTCGCTGTAGAAGCGCTTGGCGCGGTCGACATCCGCAACCGGGATGACGACGACCTCGAGCTTCATGTCGACCGTCCGCGCGCTCGGGGCCTCGATCGCGGTTTCGCTGCGCACTTGAGTCATGCTCATGTCTCGCTCCTTGGTTCGGGAGCCTTGCGAGCGGCGACACACGTCCAGGGGCGTGGACCGAGCAGAGGCTTGCAGCCGAACCGATTACGTTATCGGGTTACGCAAACCACGCGGTACAGGAGGGAAGTCGACAGGGGTGTCGATGAAAGGGGCTCGTCTAAGCCCAGGGCCATTACGGGACCTTACCTATGTGAACAGGATACGCCAACTTGCCACGGCGGGAAAGGGGTGTCGGTGTTCCGCCCGGGCACGGATTGCGGCAGCCCATGCGCTTCAGAAGATTCCGCGCTATCATGCCTGTCATGACCGAGAAGCTGAAACGGCGGTTGACCACTGTTCTTTGCGCCGATGTGCACGGCTATTCCCGCCTGATGGAGGCGGACGAGCCCGGCACGTTGGCGACCCTGCAGCGCTATCGAACTGCCATGGCATCGTTGATCGAGCGCCATGACGGGCGGATCGTCAATACCTGGGGGGACGCCGTCATCGCCGAATTCCCCAGCGTCGTCGAGGCGGTGCAGTGCGCCATCGAGACCCAGCAGGAGCTTTCCTCCCAGGACCCTCATCTGCTCGAGGCGCAGCGCATGCGCTTTCGCATCGGCATCAACCTGGGCGACGTGATGGTGGATGGCGCGGACATCTATGGAGATGGCGTCAACATCGCGGCGCGGCTTCAGGAGTTGTCCGAGCCTGGAGGCATCCTGATCTCCGGCCCGGTCTATGATCAGGTCTACAACAAACTGTCGGTCGGGTTCGACTATCTGGGCCAGCAGCAGGTCAAGAACGTCACGGCTCTCGTGACGAGCTATCGTGTGACCTTGGGCGGCACAACCCTCGGACGACCCGAGTCCAATGACGGGGTGGAATCCGCGGCAAGAGCCGCTCATGCCGGAGGCGCTCCATCGCCTCGTGACAATGCCGGGTCAATGACGTCGGTGCGCGGCCTTTCCGGGCGGTTGGCGGACCTGCCGCGCCCGCTCCGGGCAGCCATCGTGATTTCCGTGTTCCTGTTCCTGATCAACCTCTTCAGCGGACTGCACGAAATCTGGTTCCACTGGCCGGCCATGTCCATTCTGTTTGTCGTGATTTTATGGATGGGCTTGCGGCGCAATCTAGTGCCCGACCGAGCGGAAAAGCGCCGGAGGTCCCGCGACTGATGCGATGCGCCTCCGGCAAGCGAAAGCCTGCTCCGAGCGCCATCACCTTGATCTCAGGCTGCCCGTCATGGCGGGCGGGATGTTCAGAAGAGCGCTCACTGGCGCTTCCCCCAGTCCCTGTTTAAAAAGCAGCGTGGCGTCATCGCACCAGGGCGCGACGGCAGCACGCGCGGACCGGCGATACGCGAATGACGGGGAGCGACAACAACCATGACGAAGGCGACAGCAGCCATGCAGAAGAGCAAGAGCGGCTCGGTGGAAGGAGAAGACTCTCCCTCTCGGCTGATCGATGGGAGAATCCAGGAGTTGGCTGACTGGCGGGGCGAGACGCTCGCCCGGATCCGCGCTCTCATCCAGCAGGCCGACCCCGACGTGGTCGAGGAGTGGAAGTGGAGAGGCGTTCCGGTGTGGTCGCATGCGGGAATCATCTGCACCGGCGAGACGTACAAGAGCGTCGTGAAGATGACCTTCGCCAAGGGCGCCTCGTTGGAGGACCCTTCAGGCCTGTTCAACTCCAGCCTCGACGGCAATACACGGCGCGCCATCGATATCCGTGAGGGCGACACAATCGACGAAGAGGCGCTGAAGGCGCTCATTCGCGCCGCCGTGGCACTGAACACATCCTCAGCCGCAAAGCGGCCGAGGCGCGCATCGGCAAGTTCCAGTGCTTGAGCGCACCGCGGATCGACCTAACGCGCCTACCCCGCCCTTGAGCGCATCCCGTTCCTGCACGCCCTGCAGCGCAACGGAAAAGTGAACGGGTCCAAGCCTCGCGACACGAGCCTACCCGTCCTCCACGTCATCACCGGCCTTGTGCCGGTGATCCCGATCCTGTGAGACGCCGAGCCATTCCACGTCAGGATGGCCGGCATGATTCCCGGATCAGGTCCAGCGCCGGACGCGACGTCGGAGGAGCACACCAGTGTCCTTACGCAACCGCCCGTACCGGCGCCTGTTCGTCGCGTTTGTTCGGCTGCGTGCCTTGAAGGTTAGTGATGAAGGCCGCGATGGCTTCGCGGGGCATCGGCTTGGCGATGAGGTAGCCTTGGGCCTGGGAGGCGCCGGCCAGGCGAAGGGCGTTGAGCTGCTCTTCCGTTTCGACGCCTTCGGCGGTCGTGCTCATCTTCAGGTCCTTCGCAAGGCCGATCGTCGCCTTGATGATCGCGCGGCTGTCCGGGGAGTCCAGCATGCCGCGCACGAACGACTGATCGATCTTGATCTTGTCGAAGGGAAAGCTGCTGAGATAGCTCATCGACGCATAGCCGGTGCCGAAATCATCGAGCGCGATCGAGACTCCGAGCGCTTTGAGCCGCTTGAGCGTCGCGGTCGCTTCATCGGTGAGCTTGACGGATTCCGTGATCTCCAGCACCAGGCGTTGGGCCGGCAAGCCGGAAATCTCCAAGGCCGCCTTGACACTGGCGAGAACGTCCCGGCTCCTGAACTGCACCGGAGAGAGATTGATCGCGACCTTGAACGGCTGGGGCCAGGTCATGGCCGTCGAGCAGGCTTCCTCGAGGATCCAGTCGCCCATCGGGCCGATGAGGCCCGACTCTTCGGCGGTCGGGATGAACTGCAGAGGCGAGATCATGCCTTTCGTCGGATGCTTCCAACGCGCCAGGGCCTCGCAGCCCCACAGCTGATTTGTCGCCAGGTCGAGGATCGGCTGATAGAACAGTTCGAGCTCCTTGTTATCAAGAGCGATCTTCAGGGCGCCCTCGAGCGCGCGACGTTCCGCGCGGGAATCCTTGATGTCCGCGTCGTAGAGCCGATAGCTGCTGCTGGAATCGGACTTTGCCGCGTAGAGGGCGATATCGGCCGCTTTCATGAGCTCGGTCGAGGTCTTGCCGTCGGAGGATGCGATCGCAGCACCGATGGACAGGCCGACATCGATCTCCGTGTTGCCGGCCGTGCACGGGACCCTCATGGCGGCCTGAATAGCCGTGACAAGGTCTATGACCTGCTGCCGGCCTCTGATCGGCCGTTGAATGATCGCGAACTCATCGCCGCCAATGCGCGCGATGAAGTCGGTCTTTCTGAGACGTTCGCGCAGGCGCCGTGCCACCGTCTGGACGATCTCGTCGCCCACCACGTGGCCGTAAGTGTCATTGATGTCCTTGAACCGGTTGAGATCGAGAAGGAACAGGGCAAAGTCCGTGCCGGATCTCTGGGATGCGAGGTATGTCCGCTTCAGGTCCTCGGCGAAGAGCAGTCGGTTGGGAAGCTTCGTCAAAACGTCGTGGCGCGACAGGTAGCTCTCGCTGGCCGCCCGCAGAATACCGGTTCGCACATGCCTCAACCCGAGCAGAGTGGCGGCCTCGATCCCGATGTCCATCAGATAGGCGACGAACCCGATCAGGCGGCTTTCAAGGCGCCGTCCGGCCATGAGTTCCGCGACGGTCCGGCTGACCGCGATGCCTCCCGGATAATGGGCGAGAGGATGAAGAGCGACCACGCGCTCCTTCCGGTCGATCCAGCTGACATCGCGAATGAGCGTCGCGATGTTCTTGGCAATCAGGCGCTGCAGGGGAGTGTTGGGCCTCCACACACGGCGCCCGAGTGCCCTCTCCGAGATCGGGCAATGCGCCAGGATGATGCCGTCGCGCCGATAGAGCGTGATCGCCTGGGAGTGCGTTCTGAGATGATCCTTGTAGATTTGCTCGAAATGGCTGAGATCGATCGTGGCGACGACGATGCCGAGGAAATTTCCGTCGGTGTCTTCGATTTTCCGGGCGAGGGAGAGAACCTTTTTGCCGGTTGCCCGGATCCTCATCGGTTCGCCGAGATACAATGTGAGTGACGGATCCGTCGCGAGGGCCCGGTAGTAGGAGGCATCCTTCAGATAGATCGGATCCGACATCGGGCGGGGTGTCGACGAGCCGACGATCCGCCCCCGGGCATTGACGAGATCGATGCGGACGATCTGAGACAGGGAATGACACGCTCCGACCAGAATGGCCTTCGTGGCCTGCGAGGCGGAGAACCCGTCGAACTCGTGCGCCTTGAGGCAGGCTTGCGGGATGCGGCCGACCACATCCCGCATGACGTTCTCGACGGATTGGAAGACGCCGTCGGTCCGCTCCTGAAGAGAAAGGGCAAGGTTTGCCAGATCACCCTCGGCTCTGGCGAGATCGTCGTTGTGTCCACGCGCGAAGAGGAAGGCAGCACCGATGATCCCGATCGCCGCGGTCAAGATGCTGAGGGAGATGATCACGTAATCTGGCAAAATGGCTTCGCTTCGGGCTCTTGAGCGACGATCTCGGCCAGAGTTCACCAGGAGTGGTCGTTATTCCGTTAACTCTGGCAGGAATTCTGTCCGCTTGAATCAAAAAAGCAAAGCTTCGTCCGGGAATGGCTCCTTCCACGCCGTCATTCCAGGGCCGCGCGGCGGAGGCCGGTTCAAAGGGCAGCGCCGCAGGCGTGGAAACCCATAATCGCTGACGATGAAGAAGGAGCACAGCGCGAGCCACCGCGTCCTCTCTTGCACCCGCCTTCGTCACACTCTCCTTTGTCTTGCTCCTTTGTCTTGCTCCCCGTCATGGCCGGGCCTATCCCGGCCATCCCGATCCGGTGAGGTGCTGTGCTTTGTGGATCGGGATCACCGGGACGAGCCCGGTGATGACGGGAGGGTGTGTGTAATGTTCTCACTTTGTTCTTGACACTGTGTTTCATCTGGGCTAGACCGTTGCTCATCCCGGCCCGATGGGGGCGCGCTCGCGAGGCGTCGCAAGAGTGGGGCGGGGAGCGGTCCTGCAGCAGGCCTCGCACGCCGGTTGGCGGGAGGCCCTTGGCAGCCCTGGGCTGGACCAAGTGTAAACGCCTAACAGTCCCGCGTGCGAGGCGCCGTCCGGCTCTTCCCATTCCACCATCCACATCGAGCCGGGCTGCCCGTCGCACCACCCTCGATCACTACACGGCTCGCAGCGCAAGCTGCGGGCCCGCAGGCCCATGCTTTGTTCAGAGCCACTGCTTCCGGCGGAAACGCCAATACAGCCACGTACAGGTCACCACGATGATCGTCAGCACGAACGGGTAGCCGTATTTCCAATGCAGCTCGGGCAGCACGTCGAAATTCATGCCGTAGATGCCGGCCACTGCGGTGGGCACCGCCAGGATGGCCGCCCAGGCCGCCAGCTTGCGGGTGATCTCGTTCTGCTGCGACTGGCCGGTCATCAGGCTCGATTCAAACGCGAAGGCCAGCACCTCCCGCAGCGACTCGATCTCCTCCTGCACCCGGCGGATGTGGTCGGAGACGTCGCGGAAGAGCGGCTGCATCGCGGCATCCACTCCTGGCAGCCCCGGCTGCTCGAGACGCCGGCACACCTCCACCAGCGGCACCGCGGCATTGCGCAGGCGCAGGAGATCCCGGCGCAGCTGATAGAGCCGGACGATCTGGTTCTGCGGCTGGTTCGCGGTCAGGATGCTGTCCTCGATCTCCTCCACCTCTTCCTGGATCGTCTCGATGACCGGAATGTAGTTGTCGACGATGAAGTCGAGAATGGCATAGAGGATGAAGTCCTCGCCCTCCGAGAGCGCCTTGGGCGCCGCCTCGCAGCGCTCCCGCACCGGCGTATAGGTCGTCGAGGCGCCATGGCGGACGGAGACCACGTAGCCGCGCCCGACGAACAGGTGCGTCTCGCCGAAGGCGATGCGCCCCTCCACCATCTGGGCCGTCCGGGCGACGACGAACAGCGCATCGCCGTATTGCTCGATCTTGGGTCGCTGATGGGCCTTGAGGGCATCCTCGATGGCGAGCTCATGCAGGCCGAACTCCGCCTGGACCGTCCTCAGGAGATCGAGCCCAGGCTCGTGCAGGCCGATCCAGACCACGTGCCCGGGCTTGCGCGACCATTCCCCGGCCTCTTCGATCGGGATCTCCAGCACGCGCCGCCCGCCCGCATAGACTGCCGACGCGACGACGCCAGGCACGCCCTTGGGCTGAACGGAGACGAGCTTGAGAGGGTTTGCCATGACGATCCAACGCATAACAGTTCCGGACGTTGCCATGATGTAACGCGCACGCGCCGCTCCGCAAGCGCCGATGCGGGCTGGTGGTGGATCCGGGTGCGACGTGGTACATTGGCCCGCCGCCTGCAGGGGATCGATCCGATGACCAAGACCGTCACATCCCTCTTCCATAGCGAGCATCACGCGACCGCCGCCGCGAGCCACCTGAAGCAGGCCGGCATTCCGGCCGACGACATCGACATTTGGACCACCCCGCACAATCTCGCGCCTCTCCTGGAGGATCTGGGCGTCTCGCGAACGGATGCCCATGCCTATGCCGAAGGCGTGATCCGCGGCGGCACCGTTGTGATCGTGAAATGCGATGCGTCCGCGGTCGACGAGGTCGTCGGCATTCTGGACAAAGAAGGCGTGCTGGATCTCGACGAGCAGCAGGCCGCCTGGCGCTCCGAAGGTTGGGAGGGCCCCGCTGCCGCGGAGCAAGCGGGCGACCTCACCGGATCTTCGGAGATGGCCCGGTCCAGGACCGACAGTACGGGCGCCGAAAGGACGGAAGCGGTCGTCCACGGTCGGATCCGCATTCAATCCCGCAGGGCGGAGCGCCCGGTGCCGGAATAGGCATGCCGGCGTTCACGCCGCCACGACGATGTCGAACTGCCCATGGAGCGCGCCGGGCTCCGGAGATTGCGCCGCGAGCAACGGCACGATGACGCTGCGGCGCGCGTTTGGGTCCCGGATACGGTTCAGGACGCCGTCGCGGGCGTTCAGAGTTTCGCCCTCGATATACATCTGCGTGACCAGCCGTCCCTGCCCCGGCACATGCACGGCAAAATGAATGTGGGGCGTCCGACCGGGATATGGCACGGGTCGAATGGTGCGAAAGCGATACCGCCCCTGCTCGTCGACCTGCGTGCGGCCGTACCCCTGGAAGGCGTGATCGATGCGCCCCTGTCCGGCCGCACGAGGATGACGGTAGATGCCATTGGCATCGCACTGCCAGATCTCGACGACGCTTCCGGGCTTTGGCTGGCCGCGCAGATCGAGCACACGCCCCGACACGTGGATCACCTGCCCCAGTGCCCGCGCGGCCTGGCCCGTCACCCGGACGAGATCGTTGTCCATGTCGGGCGGAAACTCGACGGGATAGAAAGGCCCCTCGGTCTGCCCCGGCGTCGCGACGAGCTCGGCGGCGAGCAGGATCTTCGGAGCGACCGCAGCCGCCGCTGCGATGCCCGCATGGAGCAACAGGGATCGCCGATCGAGAAGCGCAAGGGACGGACAGGCCATCGGAACCTCGGACTTGGTTCAGTGATCCTGAGGATAAACCAGCCCTGCCCTCATGCCAGATCCTCGGAAACGGAATCGCAGCAACGTGATGAATGCCTCCGATCCATGAGCGGGCGGCGGCATGACCATTCGCTCACGCCGCAAATCGTCAGGGTACGGATTCATTCGATGCAGCTCCCGGCCCTCCGACGAAGGCGGAAGGTTCGATCACTGCGGTTCGTTCGGGAGGAGTGCATCGAACTGCTCGGGCGTCAGGTAACCTGTGACTGCCGCGCTGCGACTTCTCTGGTAACCCATGATCGCTTCCCGAGTCAGCGGTCCCATGATCGCATCGAGCGGACCCGTGTAGAGGCCGAGCTCCCGCAGCCGTTGCTGAATCAGACGGCGCTGCTTTTGTCCGAGTTGCGTGTCTTCGATGGGGGTCGCTACCGGCGCATGTCTCAACCCTTCAGCCTGGGCGGCTGCAATCTGGGCCTGTGCTTCGACGCGCTTGGCTTCCTGCTTTGCCTTTTCAGCGTCGGCTTGAGCCTTCTCGACATCGGCCTGTGCCTTCTTGGCATCAGCTTGAGCCTTCAGCACCTCGGCCTGTGCCCGCTCGGCTCTCAACTGCTCATCGCGAGCGCGTGTTTCGGCCTGCTCACGCGCTCGGCGCTCCGCTTCCAGCTTTCCCTCGATTTCGTCCGGCTTCTGGGCGGTGGAGGCGACTTGTGGGGTGGTCGAGGCGACCGACTGCGCGACAGGTGCGGGAGCGGGCTTTGCGAGGCTGAGCTCGTCAACGCGCCCAAACACGGCCCCCATGCTGCCGTTCGATGCAACTTTTACCGCCTCACTGAGCGACGGACTTGGTTGTTGGAGCAGTTTGGTCAGCGCGTCCGCGGCCTGTTCGCCTGCTGCGTCGATCCGGGATACCGGAATGCGAGCCGAGCTGGAGAATATGGTGACGGCGTTTTTGGAGCTTCGCTGGTGAACTGAGGCCTGGCATCCAATCCTTCAATGGGAGTCTCGAAGGTCGGCGACGTCATGAAGAAGAATACGCCACCCGTCTGCGCTCGCCCGACGATCTGCGCGATATTGGTGATCGAGAGAGCGCGCGATAGAAGGTCGGTCGCTCGTCCGAGTTCAGTGTTGGTTGCGAGGAAAAAAGTCTGGCCGCCCCAAGCGACGCCGTGCCCGATCAAGACGACGAAGGCAAGGTCGGCTCCCTCCGCCTTCGCTGCGAAATCGCGCAGACTGGCTCTGGCTGTAGCATTGCTCGGGTTGGGGCTTACGATCACCTCGAAGCCACGAGCTTTGAGGGCCTCTGCGATCTCGGCACCCCGCTTCGCACCGATGCCGGATCTCGGAAGTTTCTGATAATCTTCCGATGCTAGGACTAAAGCGATCCTCCCGGCAGCCCGAGCAGTGGCGACGCTCATCAGAAGCAAGAACAACGCAAAGATGATACTCCCCAAAAAGAGTATCGCGTGCGCCCAACCAAGCTCTGCCAATGTGCTTTTGCGCACAGAGGAACGGCCCGCAAACCCACCTGCTTGTCCGAAATGCATGGCACGGCTCCACGACTTGCACTATCATGAAATTCGGTAGTTGTTACGCGAACTCACCTCACGAGCCGTTGGAGATCTCCCGTGGGATTACGGCTGAAATTCAATATCATTCTCGCCGTCTGCTATCTGCTTGGGCTCAGCCTGTCGATCTATCCATTTTATCAAATTTCCAGACAAGAAGCCATGGATCAGCTACAGTCGCAGATCGATGTTCTGCGAGCTCAAGCGCTCTCCATACGTCGCTATACCTCGGAAGAGATTCAGCCTTTACTCGCCGAGCACTCGAGCGTCCAGTTCCTGCCGCAGACGATTCCATCCTTTTCGGCTCAGACGGCATTTCGCAACTTCCGAGGATTTTACCCGCAATTCTTCTACAAGGAAGCTGCGCTCAACCCGACCAACCCCGCCGATCTTGCACGCGACTGGGAGCGAGAAGTCATCGAGAAGCTTCGGGCAAACTCCGATCTGACCAAGGATGTCAGCTTTCAGACGATCGACAATCGCTCCCACTACACGGCAACCTATCCCCTGGTGATCAAAGACGAGTCCTGTCTGACCTGCCATTCGACTCCAGACAGGGCTCCCCCTCGATGGTCGCGCTCTATGGCAATAAGAACGGCTTCGGCTGGAAGCTTAACGAGACGATCGGAGCGCAGATCATCTCCGTGCCCATGGACATTGCCGAAGGATCGATCTGGCGGAACCTGGGACTATTCGTTGGCACCTCGAGCGTCATCTTTCTGGTTCTACTGATCCTGCTCAACATCCTGCTGAACCGGTATGTGATCAGCCCTGTCACGCGGATGGCGAAGACAGCAGAGGCCGTCAGCATGGGCGATGCATCCGTTGCCGAGTTCGAATTTCCAGGTTCGGACGAGATCGCCTCCCTGTCACGCTCTTTCAACCGGATGCGCAGGAGCTTGGATAGCGCATTGAAGATGCTCGAAAAGTGATCAACACGATTGATCCCTGGCCCAACAGAACCAGATTACCGCTCGTCAGGGAATTTTCTCCGATGGCCGCAGACAAGGATCTGAGGACAGGAAGTAGCCAAGGCGGAGCAAGTGGAATGCCCGCCAGGGTTGGCAAGTATCGCCTTGACCATGTCGTCGGCCGCGGTGCAATCGGCGTCGTCTACAAAGGTTATGATGAACAGATTGATCGGCCATTGGCGATCAAGACGCTTCGTCCCGAAATTCTGGAGAACCTGAGCGAGAACGACGAGCTTCTTCGCCGTTTCGCCACCGAAGCGCGTTCCGCTGCACGGTGCCTGCACCCGAACATCGTCACAGTCTTTGACTTCGTGGAGCATGATGGCGCGCCTTATATCATCATGGAGTATGTCAATGCAGGCACGCTGGAGAATGTGATCCGGCGGGGCACGCTGCTGCCAATTCGGCAGGTCGGCGAGATCATGGCTCAGCTGCTATTCGCCCTCGGCTACGCTCACTCCAAGGGGGTCATCCACCGCGACGTCAAGCCCGCCAACATCCTCTGCCCTTCCGCAGCCTCGATCAAAGTCTCCGATTTCGGTGTGGCCCATGTCGAGGCCCTCGATCTTACGAAGCCGGGCGGCATCCCGATCGGCACGCCAAACTACATGGCTCCGGAACGGTTTCTCGGGCGTCCAGCCGATGCCCGCGCCGATCTTTTCTCCGCCGGAGTCATCCTCTTTCAAATGCTGACTGGCGCGAAGCCGTTCATTGCTGCCGATCTGCCTGAGTTGATGCGCAAGCTCATGAACGATTCACCGCCACCGATCATGACCTACCGGCCTGAACTCTGGCCGGAAATCGACGCGGTAGTGCAGCGGGCTCTGGCTCGCAACCCCGAGGATCGTTTCCAGACAGCGGATGAATTCGTCGTTGCACTCAATGCATCGATCGAAATGCGCCCCAGCGCCGATCTCCCACCGCTCGATTTGACCGAGCTCTCCCACACACCGGGAAAGGAACAGCCTGCACCGGCAAAGGAACATCTCAATCAAACGATGGCCGAAGTGCTCACTCCCGGCACGATCGATGCGCTTGGGCGATCTCTCGCGCACTCGCTTGGTCCGATTGGGCACCTTTTGGTGAAACAGGCCTCCCACGAGACCATGGATGTCGATACGTTCCTCGATCTGCTCGTGCAGCAAATCAAAACCGAGGCCGAAGCGGCAACCTTCCGGAAAACGGCCCAGCAGGTGCTGCGTGACGACAAGGGCTTCAAGATAGCCCAGATGGAAGCCGTCATCTCACAGACGGAAATTCGAGCGGTGACCGAGGTTCTGCTGCCTCTCATCGGTCCGGTTGCTCCGACGCTTGTCGCCCGCCAAGCGGAAAAATCGGTCGGCCGGGATGATTTCTACCGCCGTCTTTCAGACTTCATTCCTAGCGAACGGGACCGCGCGAGCTTTCTCAAGATTCGTGGTAAACTCAGCGAGATCAAATAGTGACATGTAGGTCATCGATGAAAGAGTGATGGACAATCTGGCACCCGATGCACCGCAGCCTGCCGGCAAACGAATCCGACGCCTCCGAGCGGTCTTCGCGGCCGACATGGCAAATTTTGGCGGCTTGGTTTCTGTGGACGAGACCAACACCCTCGATGCCTTGTGGGCAACCCGGCGCATTGCCCGAGAGGAGCTTGCGGCCCACGGCGGATGGCTTTTCGGGATGCCGGGAGATGGCCTCTTCGCGCTCTTCGAGAGTGCAGTCGATGCCGTTCGTTGCGCACTTGAGACGCAGGCGCGCCTTGCGGCCATGACGAAACTCGACGCGGTTCGCCTGCGGATCGGCATCCATCTCGGCGATGTTCTGTTCCAAGAGGATCTTCCTTTCGGCGAAACGCTCGTCATAGCAGCGCGTCTGGAAAGTCTCGCGGAACCTGGGGGATTCTCGTATCGGCAGCCGTCATGGAGGCCGTGGCGCCGCGCATCTCGGCGACATTCGGTGAGCGCGGTGTGTTCGACCTCAAGCACAGTCCGCGGCGGATCACGACGTTCAGCGTGGCGATGCCCCCCGCGTCGTCCGATATGAATGCGACCTTGAGCCTGATCGAGCCGCTCGACCGGACGGTGCTGTCGGTGGCTCCGGCAAGGAAGGAAGAGAGGGTCATCCTCCCATCGCCTTCCCCTGCCTGCCCGGAGCCGCAGACCATATCATTGCCGAAGGCCGCACCTCTCGTCGTCCCAGTCCGCTCCGCGGATCCGGCTTCGCTACCTGGTCGTGAAGCTGTCCCGGAGAGCCCCCTGCCCGCTCGGCCCCTGTGGACTCCGCTGCCTTTCAGGCCTGTCTTGCGGAGCTTGCTCAGACCTTGACGACCTATCTCGGGCCTGTCGCCGGATTGCTCGTCAAGCGGCATGCCGCGACACTGACGGATCTTGCTAAGCTTGTTGAGGATCTTGCCCGCGAGATTCCGGCAAAGGACGAGCGCCTGCAGTTTCTCAGTCGCGCTCAACAGGTTGTGGCGCGACGGCGCCGCTGACCTCTACTCGCCGAATTCTGCAATTTCGTCGATCCGCTCGAGGTCGTGAACGATCAGCCCGCCTCGGTTCTGAGTCAGGAGGCGCTCTTCGGCCCACCGGTTCAGAACCTTGTTCAAGCCCTCGCGTGACATCGCAGTCCATTGGGCCATCTCGCTTTGGGTCAGCTTGAGAACGACTTCGATCCCCTTAGGCGTGGCCTTGCCATGATCCCGGGCAAGATGGCCGAGAATGCGCGCGAGGCGCTGGGGCGCCTGGCGCAGGGTGGCATCCTCCATCCGGGCGCTGGTCCATCTGAGGCGCATGCACAGCAGGTCGATTACGTTGCGCACCAGTTGCGGATCACGATCCAGCGCTTCGTAGAACGTTCGCCGAGCGATGCTCATCAGGCGCGTCCGCAGCATGGCGGAAGCACCCGCAGTCCGCACGCCACTGTCAAGCATGCCGATTTCGCCGAAAACGGCTCCATTGGTCAGGACGTTAAGCGTGACTTCGGCACCTGCTGCCGAGACCGTCCAGATCCGAACTCGCCCATCGGCAATGACATAAAGCGCATCGGAGGCATCTCCGACATTGAACAGCAGCTCGCCCTTCTCCAGCGTTCGAAGCTGAGCTCTGCGGGCAATCTGTTCGACAGTCGATGGATCAATGGCCTTGAAGATATCGAGCGCTTCGAGCTTGACCGCCTTGTCTGCGCCGGTCGCCGCATGTGACGCTTGAATCTCTGCCATGGTCGATTTCCCACAGGGGTGGAGCACAAGGCCACCGAGCATAACGTCCACCGGACTACGTGCAAAGACAAACCGTAGAGCAAGGCCATGTGTGACGTAGATCACTGTCTGCTGCTGGGCACGGGTGGTACATCTGGCGCTCCGTGCCCGATTTCGCTGGGCAATCAGCATGATCGACCGATCGGGCCGCAATCGAGGAGAGCCCGATGTCCGATCGCACTTGGCACAAGAGCTGGAATGGACGGGATGAAAATTCGGAGCGGCATCCCGGCGCCCCCCACCACGCCTCCTATCAGGATGATGAACCTCATGTGCGCTCCCGCGGGGGCCGAAGCGACATCCATGAAAACCGGGACGATCCGCCAGAGCACCACCTCAGGAACGATTACGGCGATCGCGGGCGAGATCAGGACGATTCTCTTGACGGCTCGGTGCAGCCGCATGACGGCGGGAATCTTGGCTGGGATGCCGCCTGGGACGATGCCGGCGGGTTCGAGGCGGTGCTTTTAAGTCATCTGTCCGACACGCTTGGCCCTGCCGGGGGCTTTCCGCCGATCATCGTCTTCGCGATCGACGACCTCGATGTGGAATTCAATACCCTGATCCAGACCACGCAGATTCAGAACACCCTTGTCTTCCTGAACGCGTCCGACGGCGGTTCCATCGATATCGGCGGCGATGTCAATGCGAACGGTTTCCAGTCAGCATCGGTCGAACAATCGACCGGATTCATGAACCTTCCGGACTTCGCTTGAGCGATGTGAAAACGCGGTAATCCTCCTGCGTGCACTGATGGGTCCCGTTCTTGGGGCTCTCCTTCTTTATTACGAGTTCTCCGCATACCGGCAATCCTCTCCCAGGGCATCATCGGCTGAGCGCCGGTGGCGCTCTTCCTCTCTGGCCTCGCCGTTCCCGCTCCGCCGGCCCGGCCGATTGAACAATCCGCGGGGACCAAGCCCCAAACTGAAAGATTGTGAAGCATGTCACAGCGTTTGGCGCGGAGTTCGCCCATGATCGCACCACAGACGCCAATTGGCCTGACCTAGCTTGCACGGTTTCAGCTCGCCCGGATGGCTCGTAACAAGGACGCTCGCGATGAAGCAAGGAATGAGGAACAGCGCCGAAGTCCAACTCCGTAACGCTCTTCGCACGCTTAGGAAGCCCTTAATCGGCATCAGCGCCATCAGTTGCCTCGGGAACGTCCTGATGCTGACCGGCCCCATCTTCATGATGCTGGTCTACAACAAGGTGCTGTCGAGCAAGAGCCTCCCGACACTGGTGGCCCTCTCTCTGCTCGCTCTGCTGCTTTATGCCTTCTATGGTCTTTTGGAGGGGCTGCGTGGCAGGCTCATGGCCCGTGTGGGCATCACCTTCGACCACCGGCTGGCTCCAACCCTGTTCGAGGCAACGCTGAAGCTGCCGCTCCATTTCGGACCGCATGCCCGCAATCATGATCCGCTTCAGGACTTGGCGTCGATTCGCAATTATCTCATGGGTCCTGGCCCGGCCGCTCTCCTCGATCTCCCATGGATGCCGATCTATTTCACGATCCTGCTTCTGGTCAATCCGATCCTTTTTTTCGCTGCCGCTGCCGGCGCTTCGTTTCTCGTCATCCTCAGCTTGATCAACGAATACGTCACCAAAGGGACGATCAAGTCCGCAACTCAGGTGCATTCGGCAACCATGACCCTGCTGCTTGATGCAAGGCGCAACTCCGAGGCGGCCGCGGCCATGAGCATGGGAGACGACCTGTGCAAGCGTTGGGGCAGCAGCTACGTGAACTCGATCTCCCATGCACGCAGTCTCGCAGACCACGCCAGCGTCTTTGGCGCCATTTCCAAAACGGTTCGTCACGTCCTGCAATCGGCTATGCTCGCACTCGGCGCCTATCTCGTCATCGAGGCGCAGATGTCGCCGGGTGCCATGATCGCGAGCTCGGTTATCCTGGCCCGCGCGCTCACGCCCATCGATCAGGTCATCGGGAACTGGCGCAACACATCGGCCGCCTTGCAGGCCCTCCGGCGGCTGCGGCTCCTCACCTCCAAGCTTCCGAAGGCAGTTCAGCAGCAGCATGGCATGCCGCGTCCGCACCACGCGCTGTCAGTGCGGGACGTCGCAATCGTTCCTCCGGGTGGGGCAGTCGCGACCGTCGCCGGCGTATCGTTCGAAATCGAGGCAGGCGACGCCCTTGGGATCATCGGCCCGAGCGGCTGCGGCAAGTCCACCCTCGTCCGCGCCCTGGTCGGCGCCTGGCCCACGGCCCGTGGCGAGGTTCGCTTCGACAATGCCTTGATCGGCCAGTACTCGCCGGACGCTCTCGCCGATGCGATCGGCCACCTTCCCCAGAGCATCGAGCTGTTCGATGGCACGATCGCCGAGAACATCGCACGCTTTCGCAAGGATGCAACCACCGAACAGGTGATCGAAGCCGCGCGATTGGCGGGCGTGCACGACATGATCCTCGCCTTCCCGCTGGGATATGACACGCCTGTCGGAGAAGGCGGCGCCACATTATCCGGCGGTCAGCGCCAGCGCATCGGTCTCGCCCGCGCCTTGTTCGGAAATCCGTTCCTCATCGTGCTCGACGAGCCCAATTCCAACCTCGATCCGCTTGGGGAACAATCGCTTAACGACGCCATTCACCAGATGCGCCAGGCAGGGAAGATCGTCGTCATTGTGGCTCATCGGCCGAGCGCCATCTTTGCCGCCAACAAGATCCTGTCGGTCCGCGGCGGCCGCGCCGAGATGTTCGGCCCGAAGGAGCAGGTCCTTGCCGCCTTGTTCCCTCGCATCGGGCAGCCGCACAAGCCATCTCAAATGATGGGCCCACAGTCAGGCGGCGGAACAGCGGTCACACAGCCCGGGCCGGTCGCCGCAACGGGTGGGGTTATCTCCGAGCTGCACCCCACGCCGTCCACGCAATCCGAACCCGAGGTGCCGGGTGTGGGACCTTCGACCCGGACGGACAGTCCTGCCACGGCGACCGTCACCAGCCTGGATGCAACCCGGGCGCAACGATGAAATGGCCATGTGAGCTAGGAACTGTGACCTGGGCCACAGCATCGGGTCGCGCAGCGTGCCAACGTGTTTCAGGAATGAGCGTCGGGCTTTCATGACCTGCGCGAGAGCCTGAAGACGGATCCACCAGTCGCCCTGCAGGCGACGGCAGCCCACACAGCGGAGTGCGCCATGACCGAGTTCGAAGCTGACCTCGTCGCCAATTCCTCCTCCATGCGGCGGCTGATGCGCTGGTTCATCTTGAGTTCGTTCATCGTGTTCTTCGGGATCGGCGGCTGGGCGGTCGCGGCCAAAGTCGACAGTGCGGTCGTGACATCGGGTACTTTTGCGGTTCAATCCAGTGCCCAGGCCGTTCAGCATCTGGAGGGCGGTGTCATCGGAGCGATCCTCGTCAAGGGGGGCGAGCTTGTGCAGGAAGGGCAAGTCGTTGTCCGGCTCGATGCCGCAAAGGTTACAGCCGATGCGAGCATATTCGAACGCAAGCTGATCGATCTGACCGCCCAAAAGGCCCGCCTCGAGGCCGAGAACCTGGACCGTACGTCGATCACGCGACCTGAAATTTCAATTCCCTCCAAGCAGGCGGAAAGCGCATTGAGAGCAGCTTTCGCTGCCGAGGAAAACTTCATGAACGAGCGGCGCTTCACGCGGATGAGCCAGCTCTCTCAGCACCAGGAGCGCAAGCATCAGGTCGAGCGGCAGATTGACGGGTTCGGGGAGAGATACAAGGCGCTCAAGGAAGAACTCGTCCAGGTGACGGCCGAGCTTGCCGACCAGCGAATGCTCGACAGCAAGGGCCTGATCCGACGCCCTGTGCTGCGCCAGACAGAACGCGAGGTGAGCCGCCTGAAAGGCGAAATGGGCGACATCGAAGCCCGCATTGCGGGCGCCCGCTCGCAGCTCACGGAGATTCAGTTTAAAATTGCCGAGCTCACCCAGAATTCGCGCTCGGAGGTCCTGAGACAGCTTCAGACTGTCACGGCTAGTCTCGCCGAGACCGAAGAGCAACTCGCGGCCGCCCGGGACCGTCTTCAGCGGCTCGACATCCGTGCACCAAGGACGGGACTGGTCCACGAGCTCATGGTTCATACGGTCGGCGGCATTGTCGCCCCCGGTCAGAAGCTGATGTCGATCATCCCGAGCGCGGAACCGCTGATCGTGAATGCAAAAATCCGGCCCGACGAGGTGAATCAGGTGCATCTCGACCAGCCGGCGACCATCCATATCAGCTCGTTCAAACTCCCCGTGCCGCTGGAGCTCGAAGGATTGGTCACCAATGTCTCTCCGGATCAGGTTGTCAGCAATCAGTCCGGACAGGCCTATTTTACCGTCACGATCGCAATCGCTCCGGGAGAACGGCGCAAGCTGGAGGGGAAGGAACTGACACCGGGACTTCCCGCTGAAGTACTGATCCGGGGCGACTCTCGGCGCATCATCACCTATCTGACGCAGCCGCTCACCGACAAGCTTGCCATCACCTTCCGCGAGTAGTGACGGGACACTCTCATCTGACGCCCTGGCGGCCGCGCAGGATCATGCGCGAGCGGCCAGGGCCTACGGATCGTGACCTGGGCAGCTTCCCTGGCCGGACACGGGCAGAGTTTCCTACCCAGTTCGCACCCTCGTCATCGAGGACGGAAGCCATATAAGATCTCCCCGACCAGGACCTGGACGATGCCTACGCCAAGGGGCGACCATGAACAGGGCTGAGAGCAGCTTTTCACGCAGGAGACGTTCTGCGCGGAGGCAGGAGGTGAAATCCGTCAATCTGGCACTCCAGGGCGGTGGAGCACACGGAGCCTTTGCGTGGGGCGTGCTCGACCGCCTGCTGGAAGAGGACGCCATTGCCTTCGATGGAATCAGCGCCACGAGCGCAGGAGCGGTCAATGCCGTCGTCTGCGCTTACGGGTTGATCAAGGGAGGACGCGGGGGAGCCCGCCAGGCCCTGAGGGAGTTTTGGCAACAGATCTCGCGTGCCGCTCTCTTGAGTCCCATTCAACCCTCCTTCCTTGATCGCCTAACGGGAAATCGCAGTCTGGAGTCATCGCCGGTCTTTCTTCTGTTTCACATGCTGACGCAAGTGGTCTCGCCGTACGAACTCAATCCGTTCAACTATAATCCGCTTCTCGACGTGCTTGAACGAGTCGTCGATTTCGAGCTTTTGCGACGCAGTCCTCAGGTCAAACTGTTTCTCTCGGCCACGAATGTTCGCTCCGGTAAGATCCGGGTTTTCGAGAACCACGAGATGAGCGCCGAGGTCGTGCTTGCATCGACTTGCCTGCCGTTCATCTTTCAGGCCGTCAAAATCGACGAGGAGTATTATTGGGATGGAGGCTACATGGGAAACCCAGCTCTCTTCCCACTGATCTACCACTGCGAGGCCTCCGACATCGTCGTGATTCACATCAATCCCATCAGCAGGCCCACCGTTCCGACGACGGCTGCCGAGATCCTCAACCGGATCAACGAGATCAGCTTCAACTCGTCCTTGATGAGGGAGGTGCGTGCGGTCGAATTCCTGAACGGACTTGTCGACGAGGGACGCATCCTGACACCCGATATCAGGCAGGTGCGCCTGCATGCCGTCGAAGCCGACGAAGTCATGCAGCGCCTTGGAGCGGCCTCGAAACTGAACGCTGATTGGGATTTTCTCACAGATCTGTACACGATCGGCCGCAAGAAGGCAGATGCCTGGCTGCGGGACGATTTCTCGAAAGTCGGGATCAAGTCATCCATCGATATCCGGGACAAATATCTGTAGGCGTGAGAGAGAGTTTCACGACATGTCTTGGCCGTCGTCTGTCCTGACCGCCGTGACGATCCTCAGATTCACGTAACCGCGGACCGCTCTTCACGTGGCGCGCTGGCATACGCACCAGGCCATCGATCCAGCTCAAGCTGAAGTTTGTGACCACGGGCACA
Organism: Microvirga sp. RSM25; assembly: GCF_044784385.1. Taxonomy (NCBI): domain Bacteria; kingdom Pseudomonadati; phylum Pseudomonadota; class Alphaproteobacteria; order Hyphomicrobiales; family Methylobacteriaceae; genus Microvirga; species Microvirga sp. RSM25. The sequence continues at coordinate 2,441,251 of NZ_CP173039.1, forward strand.
GAACAAACGTACGAAAAAAGTCAGTCTGATCCCATGAGCGGTTCAGGCCGAGGGGAATTCTCCCATTCGGTCTGACCGCCACCATCTCCCGCGGGAGGTCGAAATGGGAAGACGGATTTGGATCGTTCTGGCCTTGCTCTTGTCGGCGATGAGTTCCGTGAATGCCGGTCCACATCTCTTTCGAGATGACGAAGCTCCGCCCCTCCCAGGCTGGGTAGAGTTCTGCAATCGAAACCCGGAAGAATGCAGCGTCGATCTCCGGCAGCCGGAAACACTCCCGATGACGGCGGATCTTGCCGCCCTCCTCTCCTCCGTGAATCTCTCCGTGAACCGTGCGTTGATACCTGTGACCGATCATAGCCATTGGGGCGTCATCGATCTGTGGAGCTATCCGACCGACGGATTAGGCGACTGCGAGGACTACCAGCTCCTTAAGCGCAGAATGCTGATCGACGCAGGCCTGCCGCGCCGGGCGCTGCGGATGACGGTCGTCATCGACGAGAACGGCGAAGGCCATGCGGTTCTGACCGTACGCACGGATCGCGGGGATCTCATCCTGGACAACAAGTCGGATGAGGTGCTGGAGTGGTTCAGGACGAACTACAGATATATCAAGCGGGAAAGTGCCGAGACGACGGGTTGGGTTTATCTTACTCTCGATCCGGCCGGCACATCACTCACGTCCTCTTACGATAGATGACCGTTGGGCCTATTGCATCGGTTGTCCGCACGTCCGAGCCTGATCGGCGGCATGGTACATCACCACTCGCCCTCATGTTGCCAGACGGAATTCAAGGGCGCCTCATTCCGACTCCCGGTCGCGCTCGGCAGCTTCCTCCTGCAGGCGCCGTGTGTCAATGATCTTCACGCGGGCCCGCCCAAGCGCCACGACTCCGCTTTTTCGCCATTTCTGTAGCTGCCGATTGACCGTTTCCCGTCCGGCTCCGACAAGAATGCTGAGCTCTTCCTGCGTGATGTCGATCTCCTCCCCGAAATCCTCGGCAAGCTTCAACAGGCGTCGCGCCAGCCTGGATTTGAGGGACAGGAGCGATGCCTCTTCCAACCGTTCGCTCGAGAAGCGGAGGCGCTCGCAAAGCAACTCGATGATCCTGGTCGTGATCTCCGGCTGCCGCTTGAGAAGATCCTGAAAATCACTACGCCGGATCATGAATAATTCGACTTTGCCAGAGGCAACCGCATCGGCACTCCTGGGCTGCCCATCCAAAAGGGCGATCTCGCCGAAGATGTCGCCAGGCCCAAGGATATTGAGCGTGAACTGCCGGCCTGTATCGGTCGTCGTCGTGATGACGATCTGCCCCCGCCTTACCCCGTAGAGAGCATCCCCAGGGTCGCCCTTGAGAAACAACGTTTCTCCATCGAGCATCTTTCGGGATGTACATAAGGCCGCGATCTGTGCGATCGCGTCGGGACCGAGCGCGGAGAAAAAGGAACTCACGGAGAGAGCCGAGAAAAACGGCAAATCCCTTTGGATCTGTTCTCCACCGAGACGCACTGCTGTGCCTCCCCAGAATGGTCTCGCGAATGGAACTCGCAACCCAAGCCGAAAGCCAAGCAATTATATATGAATTAGGGATTCTCTCAACCTGACAGGACAGGGTTCTGTCTCAAAGGCCGACCACGGAGTGAAAGCTATGTGTAGGATCCGCGCTCCCGGCGGAGCCCAGGAATGGAGGCCTATTCCTGCGCCGTTCGACCGGCGAGCGGAGTGCCTGAGCAGACGCGGCATATGTTGAAGCGAATGCGAAATACCTCTGATCCGGCAGGCGAGTGCTTCGCGTGCCGGTCCCCGGCAAGGCCAAGCCTGCGGAGAAGCTGGACGGGTCGAATCCTACGCACGTCTGGCTCATCCACCATTTTGGCTACTGCTTAGCTCCGGTCAATTCCTGCAAGATCCAGCGCCGCGCGCGCCGCATGGCGGAGAGTTTCGAACGCTTCATTGCGGCCTCCTGCTGGCGAACTGGCGGGGATGGATGACAGTTGCGGGCTCTGCCTTCCGAACGGCAGGCCGGATCGGGACGGAGACGATCACCGGCTGATCGGTCGATCGGTCCAGGACGATGAGAACCATGATAACCTCCTGAATTCGCTCCTATGATCTCTGAAACCGGACCGTGGTTCTGTGACGATGGTCACAGAGGTGAGATTGGCTTACACGGCGAGCGAAACCTGCAGACGCGTGAGCCGGGTCACATCGAGCATCTCTTTGCCGGACAATACGACGGGTCTCGGCGCACGGCCGTTCACGGCAATGGCGTCGGCCACGAAGAGGAGAGCGAGGAGGCATAGGATGCGACGGGACATGATCGGGCTCCATGTGAGGCTGACCATGCCACCGGACTCTGCTGAGAACCGTGATCGTGAGCACAGAAGCCGGGAGCGACCCGTGCAAGAGTGGAGCTATCGAGATGGAGGCTCAAATGTTCTATCTGTACTTTCACTGCGCAGGTCCTGGCGAGATCCTGATTGATCGTAACGGAACAGAGGTTCTCGACCTGATAGAGGCTCGCGATTGGGCACTTACCTTGGCGCGAGCACTCGTCGAGAGAGCCTACGGCACGCACGACTTCTCGGATTGGCACGTCTATGTCAGTGACGAGGACGATGACGAAATCCTGCTGATCCCATTTTCCGCCGTCATGCCGACCATCCACTAAGGAGGGGCTCGCAGGATGCAGGGCGAGTTCAGCCCCTCTTAAGGCCGAGGTTCGTCATCCTGCCTCTCCGTAGCCTGCGACTGAAAATTCGCCCTTTGGGCGCTTCTGGTCATAGCCATTACAACAGTCGAAACCTTCCAAGCCCTCACGCCGTCCCGGATCGCTGCTGATACCGGAATTCAGGCAAGATCGACCATTCCCTATGTCGGCGCTGCACTCCCAGGCAACGATTTCATTGCGCGGAAATAAAGCGCTATCTTGCTGAAGGAACTCTCGCGCCAAGGACGTCACAGCTTCGGATATCGACGCCGGCGGGCGAGCCAGTCGGACTGTTCGGCCAAATGACGCCATCTGCGCGCCATTGAACGGAGTTCCACGCGCATGTCCGCCTTCTGGTACGGATCGTCCGCCAGACGATCCGCCCCGGCGGCCTTCTCCTGGTAGTGCTGATTGAGATTCATACTCTTTTCCCGCAGGACGCGCCTGGACCACAGCCCCCGATACGTTTGCGTCAATCACGTCCTGACGAAGCCTGTCGGCTTGTCGGGAACGGTAATGGTCACTTGCTGACCGGTCCGGGGATCGAGAATGTTGAGCGTCATGTCGGACTCCTTCAATGGAGTCCATCATGGCTCGGAGAGCTCCGTCGTTCCGTGACGACCGTCACATAAGTCCCGGTGTGATGTAGCGCACAGCCAATTGAAGGTGATTGGGTTAATTTAAGAGGGTTCCTCCCTGTCAACTCAGCGCCCAGATCTCGTTTCGGGCGCTTTTCTTTTGGCATTTTCCAGAGCGCTGCGCCTTCGATACGGAGTTCCTTGCCTTCTAGGTTTCAGGGATCGTCAGCATCTTCGGCGTCATCGGTCCGTTCACTTTTACCTCTGTGATGGGCCTCACATTGGCAGGCTGTCCTTCTGTGTATGGTTGGAGGGTGCAATGGCCCTTTCAAAGGAGATTGAATATGACAAAGACTTATCGGGCGCGGGTTGGTGCCGTGCTGTCCCTCATACTCTTGAGCGGATATGGCGCTACGAGTGCCTCAGCGTGCGACCCTCGGGTCACCACACGTCCCGGGGACCTATGGGACAGGCCAGCCCCCGTTGTGCGAGACCATCGTCGTCCTGTTGACGCCTATCCCGGGGGCGTGGTTGTGACCGACACCTCTCGTGGTCCAATCGTGCGGGACCATCGTCCACGTCCGGTCGTGCGGGATCACCGCTGGTAATACTTGGCGCGAGAACATTTTTCGGTGGAGTGGATCCAGTTCGTCATCAGAAATGCGACAAACCAAGGAGAGATGATTCCACGCGAGTGGAATCATCTCTTCGGCCAGAGCATCAATATTGAATTGCTCATGGCCTGATAAACCAATCAGTCAGGGTATTTGCTCCCATCACACCGGCGATAGTCATTGTCCGACAATGATGACCATGATGGTCCGGCCGCTCAGAGGCCTTGACCATCGGGCTCTCCGTTCAGAAGCGCAGGTTTCGACGAAGCAATGTCCGAAATCGGTCGATACGGCTTTGATGCCGGGGTTTGTCGTTGAAAGGATTGATCCGTATTGCGCCGCCCGATGGCGAGGCCGCACTTCCATCGGACCAGGGCATGGAATCCGAACGCGGATCCGCTCTTCGCTCCGAACGATGCGCCAGCGGGCGACCCAGCACTGCAGGATACGATGGAAGAAACCCCTGCTCCGTTAAGTCATGTCACCTCTGCGCCAGAACGATGCTCCGTCGGGCAAGTTCCTGCTCCTCGGCATCGAAATACCGCTGAAGCCAGACGTACGCCTCCCGGATCAACACTCTACGCTTCGAAGGATCTGTAACCTTGCGCGACAATGTCATCGTAATTGTGTAGCGGGTCCAGTAACGCCTGCACTTGTCCATGGCATCCACTCCTGGGTGTCGAGAATTCAGATTGAATCTTCATGCCCTAAGAGCCGCACCGGGATCTGTGCCCGGCGTCACAGTGCCAGATCGACAACGCGACAGGTCGGTCGCCGAACTCTGAGCCTTATCCCACTCGAGCGGAAGGTAGATCCCTGCTCCGAACTGTGACGGCGGCCACAGTCCTCCAGCGGGTTTCGGGATACAAAGATCTTATCCTGACATGGGAGCATATCATGAAGCACAATCGGAAGCCGTTCGTATCCATCCGGAAAGGCAATTCTAAATCGGTCTTCGACTCGATTTACCTTCGCGAAGCCGTATTCCGCAAGGCTGTCACGGCAGCGGATGTCAAAGCTGGACTTCTGCCGAGAAAGAACGGTTAAGAAACTGTTGTCGATCGTCAATAAGAGCGGGACCTGAACCATCAGGTCCTTCAGTCGAGATTTCTCACCATGGGGCGCTGAAATCACGTGAAGATCACGCGCGACTGTTCCCAAGATCGTATTCGCCAGGGATGTGCATCGCGACATATCGGCTCCGATCCACGATCGAATTGCCGTTGCGCAGCGATCTCGTGGGACATCTTACAATGCATCGCAGGTTGTTGAGACAGATCTGACAGGTCTGCATTCTCGCAGGAAGGATCAGGATCTCGTTCTGCAGGGCTTCCAGCCGGCATCGTCAATCATCGTCCAGCGATGCCCTGTTGAGCCGATCGGCTTGCCATCCCTTAGCTCACGCGCCGCCAATAGCCTTCGAATGGGATCGCGACGTCTCGACGGTCGTCCGTCGAGAACCGAGGATAATCGTTACTTTGCGTCCAGCCGCCATTACCGCCTGGAACGAAGTGCAGATACGCGAACACGATATGAGAGATGACCCACATGCCGACCTCCTGAATTACGTCGATGTTAACCGGAAGGAGCGGATCGCTCTGCGATGAAAGTCACACAACGTGCGGCGCCATTCCGAACGGCGCTTCCGACGATTCAGTATTCGGGCGACCTGACGTGAGAGCGTTTCCGACGACGAGCGGCACCATCGCGTGTCCGCCGGCGATTCTACCGGCAGGTCACGGATTCGCCAGCTGACGGTCGATCGCCCGTTCGATCCATTCGTCACGCGTTACTCCAGCCCGTCCCGCTGCTTCGTCGATTTGTCTGAGCAGATCCGGTGTCAAGGCCGTCTGAACGAGAACATCCACCTCATCGGGATTCGTCGGCACATAGGCCAGCCCCGTCACCAAACGCGCAAACCGACGAACCCGGTCGGCTTTCTGCTGGTCCGAGAGGGTGCCGTCGGCGGCGACAAGCGGACAATAAGCGCCAATCAGGTGGTCGACGATGAGTGCAGGCTTCATCCCGCTCCTGCGCAGATCGGTCATGAGTTCCCCCAGCCGATTACCCGCAGTGACGTCGTTGGCTCCCGAGTACAGATCGCTGAGCGAGAGAGCCGTTCCAGGCGCGCCTGCGGCGGTGGTCTCAGGGCAGGTAAAGGCGGCGGCACCGGCCGGTGCCATGACTGCGCCTCCGATTCCGGCGAGCAACACCAGAGCAACGAACAATCCGTGTCTGACAGCCATCATTCCCTCCATCGCATCTCAAAGGGCCAACATCTTAACGCTTCGCGAGAGGAAACGCTCAATCGTTAAAGCGAGCGATGGAGCTGGGCGGCGGGACAGCGTGACCTATCTGGTGGATTATCCCACCTGCCGAAGCATTGCGCCTTCAGGGGGTACATTTTCGTCGGGCATCCCAGAGTTCTCTCGCCCGCAACCGGCATGTCTCATACTGGCCTGCATTTCCTCTTGCCAGTGACAGAAGTGCAGTCGCGGCGGTGGCAGTAACAATATCCGTGACGCGCTCGTCGCGTACCTTGCCCGCCCAAACGGCGCGCCAGTATTCCAGACCTGTCATTCCGGTCAGAGGATAGGCTTTGGGCTCCGGCCGTGCGGGGACGAAGAGATCCTCTGCTCTGCCGTCGACAAGGCGCAGGAGTGTGCTTGAGCGGAAGGGTGTTGCCTCGGCAGCGTCACGGCTTGCGCCGAGAATGGTCATGTTCCTGAATCCGAGAAGTGCTCCAGCATCGCGATGCAGTTCACGATAGGCTGGGCGCACGACGCCCATCATGCTCGTGGTTGCACCCAGCGGGTTGAGAAGGGGCATCAGGGAATTGATCGATGAGCGCGTCTCGAGCACGCTGTAGAGCGACAGCAGACTATGAATTTGCGAGGACAGAGCCGCTACCGGGATATAGGCGATCCCGTGCTCTTCGATGGCATCGGCGGCAGCGGCACGGCTTGCACAGATCGGTATGCCGATGGCCCGCGCCGCGGACACGAGCGTGCCTTTAATGTTATCGGCTCCATCGTTGCCATGAAGAAGAATGCGGTAGCCGGACTGCGCGAGCAGCAATGCAGCCTGAAGGAACCAGGGCATTCTTCTGGATTTCGGAGAGATGTAAGCCGGCCAGTCCAGGTCGACGGAGGATGACCTTAGATCTGTCGCTCCAATATGGGTGCGGGCCGCCTGCGCAAAACCAGCGAGTTCGGCGGCAGTCTCTCCCCTGAAATGCATTACGGAGAGCAGAGCACCCACCTGCACCGGATCCGCTCTTCCTTCGAGAATGGTGGAGAATGCATCTTCCGCTTCGCTCGTTATCAGAGGGCGGCTGTGCCCGATCCCGGCTCCGATCGTCGCGATATGTTTTGCAAGCCGCTTTCGTGCATCGTTCGCTTTCCCGATGACGGCGAGCTTGCGCGCAAAGGACTCCGGAAGCGGCTCGCCCTCAAGCAGGATGCTCGGCCTCGTCGTTAAGGGCGCCGCTTCGATGACGGGACTTCCCGACCATGCTGCCGGATCGATGATCAAGCCATCCGATGATCTCACATGCGGCTGAAAAAGCGCCTCGGCCTCGGCCGCCAGAGCGCGAATGCGCTGGCGCATGGATTCGGCAAACGGCGTTGGAATGAGCCGTCTGGAAGAGCGAATGAAGATCGGGTCGTCGTAGACTTCGCGGATCTGACCGAGGAGCCTGCTCATGGCAGGCGTACCCATACCCATCCGTTCGGCGGCTCGGCTGACGCTCCCCTCAATGAGCAAGGCGTCGAGCGCCAAGAGGAGACGGAGCCGACCCAGCTTCAGGAAAGGTTCTTCGGGTGCAGGAGCCACAATTGTTCTGTCTTCAGATCCCATTCAAAAACCGCCGGACAATCGCATGACGATTTCACAAGGCAGAGTGGCTATTCCTCATTACGGTAGATCTTTCAAGCCGCACAGGACAACTTTAGAGCTATTATAACTTGCGTTTTTCTGAACTCAGAATGAGTCTCAAACATAGGCGTTGACCATGCGCTCCCGCCGAACCTAGTAGCTGCCTCATCGTTCAGTGATGTGAGGGGCTTGGAGATAGATGGAAGGGATTGATGCCTCGGTTCGGCAGGATTCCGGGACAGGACTTGCAGCCCACACACCTCGCGCCCTCCGTGTCGAGAAGCCGAAATCCGCCGCGCGACATGGGCAGGATGCGAGAAGCCGGACGGGCCGAATGCTTACCACGCTCTTCGCCTGCACCAGCCTGTCGACCGCTCTCCTCCTCGGCCCGAGTGCCGCCATTGCGCAGGCTGTCGACACCAACGCGGCTGCGGGTAACGATGATGTGATCAACCTCGATCAGGTGGTCGTGACGGCGGCGGGCTTCGAGCAGACCGTGAGGGATGCGCCGGCGAGCATTTCCGTCATCACCCGCGAAGAGCTCGAAAAGGGTTCGTTCCGTGACCTGACGGACGCCCTGCGGGAAGTGCAAGGCGTCACGGTGACCGGCGTCGCCAACGAGAAGGACATCTTCATCCGTGGTCTTCCCGGCACCTACACCCTGATCCTCGTCGACGGGAAGCGGCAAAGCACGCGCGATGCCCGCACCAACGGCAATTCGGGCTTCGAGCAGAGCTTCATCCCCCCGGTCTCGGCCATCGACCGTATCGAGGTCGTGCGCGGCCCGATGTCCTCCCTGTACGGCTCCGATGCCATGGGCGGCGTCATCAACATCATCACCCGGAAGGTGTCCGACAAATGGACGACCTCGTTAACGGCTGACGGCACGCTCCAGCAGCACCAATATTTTGGCAATTCGGCGCAAGGGTCGTTCTATACGAGCGGCCCGCTCATCCACCGCATGCTGGGCCTTCAGCTCTGGGGACGCGGCTTCGGTCGCAGTGAGGACGATTTCCTGAGCGGCATCACGGGGGCACGGGAGGGCAACATTGGCGGGCGGCTGACCTTCACGCCCAACGAGAACCATGACCTTATGGTCGAAAGCGGCTTCACGCGCATTCGCCGGAACGCCTCCAAATGGGGAACGCTCGAAACCTCCGCCAACGACACGTACAACGACAACGATCGTAAGTACTGGTCGCTGACTCATGAAGGGCGGTGGGGCCCTACGACCTCGAATTTCTCCATTCTGCAGGAATGGGCGGAACGCCGGAGCTACACGGAGAATCCGCGCACGTTCGCCTTCGACAAGAACCCACGCTCGCCTGAGATCCGGAACACCATCGTCGACGGCAAGTTCACGACTCCCTTCGACCTTCTCGGCGACCACACCCTGGTGACCGGCGGCCAATGGTCCAACGCCTCGCTGAACGACCAGAACCCGGGTCGGCGCACCGGCATCGATGAGACGTTCACGATCAACCAATGGGCGCTCTTCGCAGAGGACGAATGGCGTCTGACCGACACCTTCTCGCTCACGAACGGCTTGCGCATGGATTATCACGAGATCTACGGCGCCCATTACAGCCCCCGCAGCTACGCGGTCTGGCATGCCACCGAGAACCTGACCCTGAAAGGCGGTGTCTCGACCGGCTTCCGGGCTCCAGAAAGCCGCCAGATCGCGCCGGGTTACGCCTACACCACAGGCGGCGGCGGCTGCACCTACGGTCCCAACGGAACCTGCGGCGTGATCCTGGCCGATCCCAATCTCCAGGCGGAGACGAGCACGAGCTACGAGGTCGCGGCTCTCTGGGACAATCTCGACGGGTTCACCGCGAGCGCGACCTATTTCTACACCGACTTCAAGGACAAGATCAGCAACTCGCTGGTGCTGGACGATGCCGGCAATCCGGTGCGCTGGTCGGAAGATCCGAACTATCGCCTGTGGTACAGCTACAATATCGACGATGCGATCATCCAGGGCGTCGAACTGGCCGCCAGCTGGCGGGCGACGGACGAAATCTCGATCCGCGGCAGCTACACTTTCACGGATTCCGAGCAGCAGACCGGCGACTTCGCCGGCTTCCCCCTCGCCCGCACGCCAAGGCACATGGCCAATGCGCGCCTGGATTGGGTCACGCCCGTGGCGGGCCTCTCGACATGGACGGCGGTGAACTATCACGGTTCCGAAATCGTGGGTGGCGCACGCATCGGAACCAACGGCACGCCGGTCATCATCAACGGCGCCTCCGGCCGGACATACGATGCCTACGCCACGATGGACGCGGGCCTCACCTATAACTTCACCGAGCAGCTCGCCCTGAACGCCGCCATCTACAACCTCTTCGACAAGGAGATCGAGCCCACCGATTACGACACGGTGGTTGAAGGACGCCGTCTCTGGGTCGGCATGTCAGCGACCTTCTAACCCCCTGGAGAAGCCCCTCCCCGACCGCTTCGGCCACGCGACAGCCGCGAACAGGAACAGGCATGATACAGGACAGCAAGCCGGACATCCACGAGAGGCCCCGCCAGCGGCCTCCACTGAGGAGCTGGGCTTTTCGGGTCGTCGACGGCTTCGACGTGGAACCGAACATGCGCCGCGTCGTCCTGACGGCGGAGGATATCGGCGAGTTCGCCTACAAGCCGGGCCAGGCCATCGTCCTGATGATCCCCTTGGCCGACGGCGAGGCGGGACGGCGTGACTATACGATCCGCGGCATGGACCGCCTGGCGGGTACGATCAGCGTCGATTTCGTTCTCCACGGCGATACGCCGGCACCCGCCTGGGCGCGGCAGGCGAAGCCCGGCGATACGATCGAGGCGCGCGGACCGCGTGGAGGCACCGTACTGCGCCCGGATGCGGATTGGCATCTCCTGACGGGCGACGAGACCTGCATTCCGGCCCTCGCCCATATCCTCGGGATGATGCCGGCCGGGGCGAAGGCGTTCGTCTTCATCGAGGTCGAGGATCGGAATGGCGAGCTCGATCTGAAGACCGAAGCGGATGCGGTCATTCGCTGGGTGCATCGCAATGGCGCACCGGCCGGACCGAGCGAGTTGATGAACGGCATGCTACAGGATCTCGCCCTGCCACCGGGCAACGGCCACGCTTACATCATCGGCGAAACCAGCAATGTTCGCCGCCAGCGCCATACCCTTTTGGCCCGCGGGTTCGCCCGCGATCAGATCTCATCGGAAGGCTATTGGCGTCCGGGGCGGATCGGCGGACACGACCACGTGGACGACTGAGCTCCCGAAGGCCGAAGGAAGATCGATAACCGGAGAATTGGAGTGATGATGACTTTCTCTGCCCGCTGCCCCCGTCCCCTGGCAGCCCTTGTCGCCGGGGCTCTTGCTCTTGCCCCTCTGACGATCGGCGCCCATGCGCAGGACCTGACAATCCAGCATGCCAAGGGTGCGACGACCGTTCCCGCAAAGCCCAAGAAGGTTGTCGCCTTCGACATGGCCTCGCTCGACACGCTGAATGCCTTGGGCGTGGAGGTCTCCGGCGTCCCGACCGCACGGTTCCCGGAATATCTGGCGAAGTACGGCTCGGACAAATACGAGAAGGTCGGCACTCTGTTCGAGCCGGATTACGAGGCCGTCAACGGGGCCGATCCGGACCTGATCATCGTGGGTGGCCGCTCCAGTGCGAAATATGCCGATCTGGCGAAGATTGCCCCCACCATCGATCTGACAGTCGATCCGAAGGATTTCCTGGGCAGCGTGAAGCGCAACGTCCAGCTCCTAGGCAAAATCTTCGACAAGCAGGCGGAAGCCGAGGCCCAGTTGGCGAAGCTCGAGAAGTCCATGGCCGACCTGCGGCAGGATGCGGCCAAGGCCGGCAAGGGCCTGCTGGTGCTGACGACGGGTGGCAAGATGAGCGCCTATGGACCGGGCTCGCGCTTCGGCGTGCTGCACGGCGAGTTCGGGATCGTACCCGCGGTCGAGGGGCTGGCCACCACCAACCACGGTCAGGCCGTGACGGCGGAATTTATCCTCAAGACCAATCCGGACTGGCTGTTCGTGATCGACCGTGACGTGGTCACCGGCCAGGGCAACGGCGCGGCCAAGAAGGTGCTGGAGAACGAGCTTGTGGCCCAGACCACGGCCTGGACGAAGGGCCAGGTCGTGTATCTCGATCCGGTCAACTGGTATCTCGTCGGCGGCGGGCCCACGGCTCTGCAAGCGAGCGTCGACCAGATTGCCAAGGCCGTGACGAAGAAGTAAGCCGCTTTTCCGGATACGGACCGACTGCGGGTCGCTCCCTGAGCGATCCGCTTTTGCATGTGGAACCCCGGGCCGGGCCAAGGCCCGCCTGAAGCCCCCGAGCGAACGTGAGACTCCTCCTTCCTGCCCTGGCAGCCGTGATGATCCTGGCTCTGATCAGCCTGCTGATCGGCGCGAGCGATCTGTCCTTCGCCGCCCTCTTCTCTCCTCAGGAGGGAGAGCGCGCCGTCCAGATCCTCGTGGTTTCCCGCATTCCCAGAACCGTTGCCCTCATCTTGGCCGGCACGGCCATGGCGGTGGCCGGACTGATTATGCAGATGCTGACCCAGAACCGGTTCGTCGAGCCATCCACGGCGGGCACGGTCGAGTCGGCGAGTCTCGGACTTCTCGTCGTTACGCTCTTCGCCCCTGACTTCCCGGTGATCGGGAAGATGCTGGTGGCCGCAGCCTTTGCGCTCGCCGGAACGGCCCTGTTCCTGCGGATCCTCCGCCTCGTGCCTCTGCGCTCTGTCCTGACCGTGCCGCTGGTCGGCATCATGCTCGGCGGCATCATCAGCGCGATCACCACGTTCTTCGCCTACCGGTACGACCTCACGCAGTCTCTGAATGCCTGGACGACCGGGGACTTTTCCGGTGTTCTGCGCGGCCGCTACGAACTGTTGTGGGTGACTCTTGTCCTGACCCTTCTGGCCTATGCGGCCGCCGACCGGCTCACCCTGGCCGGGATGGGACGGGACTTCGCCACTAATCTCGGCCTGCATTACCGCAGCATCGTGTCCTTCGGCCTGATCATCGTGTCCATGGTCACGGCGACCATCGTCGTCACGGTCGGCATGATGCCGTTTCTCGGCCTGATCGTTCCGAACGTCGTCAGCATGATGATCGGCGACAACACGCGCCGCGCCCTGCCCTGGGTCGCCGTGATGGGCGCGGGCCTCGTGCTGGCCTGCGACGTGGTCGGCCGCGTCGTGTATTACCCCTACGAGCTTCCCATCGGCACCATCATGGGAATCGTCGGCAGTGCCCTCTTCCTGGTTCTTCTGCTCAAAGGGCGCGAGCGCCTTGCGTAAGAAAGACCTGCGACCGATCCGCGTGCTCCTGATCCTCGCTGCCGTCGCGGCGGCGGTGGTCGTGCTGTTCATGACGCTGAATGCCAAAGGACGGTGGGATTTCATCCTCCCGTTCCGCGGCATGAAGGTCCTGTCCATGGTCCTAGTCGCCCATGCCATCGCGGTTTCGACCGTGCTGTTCCAGACGGTGAGCCACAACCGGATTCTGACGCCCTCGATCATGGGCTTCGACGCCCTCTACGTCCTGATCCAGACCGGCCTTATCTTCACCCTGGGATCGGCCGGCTTGGCGGCCCTCGATCCGCGCCTGCTGTTCGGGATCGAGGTCGCCGCGATGATGGCGTTGTCCAGCGTACTCTACCGCTGGCTGTTCTCCGGCAGCAGCCGCAGCCTTCATCTCCTCCTTCTCGTCGGCATCGTCTTCGGCGTGCTGTTTCGCAGCCTGTCCGGCTTCATGCAGCGGATCATCGATCCCAACGAGTTCGTCGTGCTGCAGGACCGGCTGTTCGCGAACTTTAACAGCGTCGATGGCAACCTGCTGGCTGTTTCCTCTGCAGCCGTTGCCGCCGTATCCGTCATCGGCTGGCGGCTCATGCACACTTACGACGTGCTGGCTCTGGGTCGCGAGACCGCCGTCAACTTAGGCGTCGACCACAACCGGGTGACGAGTGTCGTGCTCATGCTGGTGGCGGTCCTCGTCTCCGTGTCCACGGCTCTCGTCGGACCCGTCACCTTCTTCGGGCTTCTCGTCGCCAATCTGGCGTATCAAATTGCCGGAACCCACAAGCACCGCTTCATCCTGCCTGTCGCGAGCCTGCTCGCGATCATCTGCATCGTCGGCGGACAGCTCGCTCTCGAGCAGATCTTCGCCTTCGACACGGCGCTCAGCATCGTTATCGAATTCGTGGGCGGAATCGTCTTCCTTGCCCTCCTGATCAGAGGAACGGCCCGTTGATCGAGATCTCCAAAGTCAGCAAGGCCTATGGCGACGCCATCGTCGTGCGCGACGTGTCGCTGCGGCTTCCCCGGCGCGGCGTCACCTCCATCATCGGCCCCAACGGCGCCGGCAAATCGACGCTTCTGTCGATGATCAGCCGCCTTCTGCCCATGAGTGCCGGCACGGTGACGGTCGACGGACTCGACGTCACGCGGACGCCGTCCGACATTCTTGCCAGACGGCTGTCCATTCTCCGGCAGGACAACCGGGTATCGTCCCGTCTGACGGTCCGGGATCTGGTCGAGTTCGGTCGCTATCCGTATTCCAAGGGCCGCCTCACGACGGAAGACCGCGCCCACGCCGCCAGGGCAATCGGGTACCTGGATCTTGAGCCTTTGGCCGACCGCTTTCTCGACGAGTTGTCGGGCGGCCAGCGGCAGCGGGCCTACGTCGCCATGGTGCTCTGCCAGGACACCGACTATGTCCTCTTCGACGAGCCCTTGAACAACCTCGACATGAAGCACGCGGTCGGCATGATGAGGCTGTTGCGCCGGGCTGCCGACGATTTGGGCAAGACGATCGTGCTCGTGCTGCACGACATCAACTTTGCGTCCTGCTACTCGGATTATCTGGTCGCCATGCGCGACGGTGCCGTCGTCCATCATGGCACCCCGGCCGAGATCATGACCGGGCCTGTCATTCGCGCCGTCTACGACATGGACGTCGAGATCCAGGACGTCCGCGGCCACAGAATTTCGAACTATTATCTCTGAGCCCCCGGAACCGTCACCAGCACTTGTGCCTGCAGCGCCTCGGTTTCGTGTACACTGCGCCTTCCGGCGATACGCGCGGTCCCCGAAGAGGAGCGCGCGCCAAGCCGAAAGTGGAGGATCCGTCCGCATGCCCAACCGTCTGATCGCAGACCGCGACCGCTTCGCGAAACTCCATCCCGAACAGCGGATCGCCATCGGCGGCCTCGAATGGGGATACGTGCAGGCGGGCGACCGAGGACCGGCGCTGCTGCTCATCCCCGGCACCCTTGGCCGCGCCGACATCTTCTGGCAGCAGATCGAGGCGCTGAAGGACCGCGCCCGCATCGTCGCCGTCACCTATCCCAGGAGCGGCGGCGTGATCGAGTGGGCAAGCGATCTCGCAGAATTGTGCGGCAGGCTCGATCTTGGGCGCGTCACCGTGCTCGGTTCGTCCCTCGGGGGATACGTGGCACAGTACTTCGCCGCGACCTACCCGGATCTCACCGAGAGGCTCATCGCGGCCAACACGCTGCATTCCGTCGCCAATGTCGCGACCCGCCCGCCCTATTCCTCGGACCTCGACAACGCCCCGATCGAGGAGATCCGCGCGGGGTTCGGCCGCGGTCTCGGCGCTTGGCGCGAGGCGCATCCTGAACAGGCGGAGGTAATCGACCTTCTGATGGCGGAAGTGGCCGGGCGCATTCCCGAGCCGGAGCTCCGCACGCGGCTGAATGCGCTGAAGCGCGGGCCCGAATTGCCGCCGCTCGCTCTGCCCCGCGAACGGATTGCGACGATCGAGGGCACCGACGACCCGCTGATCCCGCCGCAGATGCGCGATGCCGTGCGTGCGCGGCTGAACCCGTCAGTGGCTTATCGCTTCGAATGGGGTGGACACTTTCCCTATGTCGTGCGACCGGATCTTTATGTGGCGCTGCTCGAAGAGCAGCTCGGCCTGCCCGTCACGGGTGACGGCTGGGGCAAAGGGGAAATGCGCGCGCGATGATCATCCTCTCCGACAAGGAAATCCGGTCGCTCCTGCCGATGACCGACGCCATCGAGTTCGTCCAGCGAGCGATGATCGCGGTCTCAGCCGGCGCGGCCAACCTGCCGCTGCGATCGGCGATCGATGTCGGCGCCCCCAACATGATGGGTGTCATGCCGGGCGCTTTCCTGCCGGGCAATGATCAGGTCGAGGCATGCTTCGGCGTGAAGCTGGTGAGCCTGTTCCCCGGAAATCCCGATGCCGGATACTCGTCCCATCAGGGAGCGATCGTCCTGTTCGAGCCGGAGCACGGCTCGGCGATCGCCATGATGAATGCCGGGCTTTTGACCGCAGTGCGCACGGCCGCCGCGAGCGCGGTGGCGACGCGGGCGCTCGCTCGGCCGGATTGCGGCACGCTCGCGATGGTCGGGGTCGGCGAACAGGCCGAGCATCACCTCGAGGCCATGCTCTGCGTGCGGCCTTCAATCCGGGAGGTGCGGATGGTCGGGCGGCGGCGCGAGAAGGCGGATGCCTTCGCGTCCCATGCCGCTGAACGCTATCCCGGCCTCGCCGTCAGCGTGTTCGACGACGTTCGCTCCGCCGTCGAGGGAGCCGACCTCGTCTGCACGGTCACGTCCTCGCCCGAGCCGATCCTGATGGGCGAGTGGGTGACGCCGGGCACCCATCTGAACGTGGTTGGCGCCTCGATCCCCTCGAAGCGCGAGATCGACGAGGAGATGGTGGCGCGCTCCCGGCTCTACGTCGACTACCGGCCCTCCACTTTCGCGCAGGCCGGCGAAGTCATCCATGCGCTCGAGAGCGGCCGCATCCAACGTGAGCACGTGCTGGCCGAGATCGGCGAGGTTCTTGCAGGCAAGGCGGCAGGGCGTGAGGCGGCCAGCGACATCACGCTCTACCGCTCGCTCGGCATCGCCGCGCAGGACCTCGCCTGCGCAACCCATTGCTGGCATGAGGCGAAGGCCCGTGGCCTGGGTGTCGAGGCATCGCTGGATTGAGCGGAGCGAGCGCTACCGCTGGCGATCCCACACGAGGGCCGCCAGGGGCATGACGTGGTTGCGTCTCAGAGTGATGATCAGGACGCCACAGAGCGCAATGCCTGTGCCGATCCCCATTCGCAGGTCGAAGTGATCCCCCGTGATGAGAAGTCCAAGCGCCACGGTCATCAGCGGGTTCATGATGGTCAGGGGCGCGATGAGGTTGGCAGGGTATTTTCCGATGAGCCCGTAATAGATGGTGTGGGCCACCAGGGACACGATCAGGGCTGAAAACAGCAGAGCCGCCAGGAAGGTCCAGCCGGCCTCCATCGCGCGCGGGATCTGGTTGGCCTCGAGGCTCGCGGTGAGGAAGGTCAGCGGCAGCACGGAAGCGAGGCCGATCCAGGCCTGGAACCGCAGCGGCTGCACGCCCTCCATCTGCTTCATCATCACGGCCGCCAGCGAGCCGGCGGCCGCGGATCCCAGGATCAGGGCGAGGCCGCCCGAGATCGGAAAGCCGCCGGCGGGATCCCACATCACGAGCACGCCGCCCACGAACGTCAGCGTAATGCCCAGGCCGCGCTTCCAGTAGACCTTCTCTCCCAGTATCGCGACCGACAGAAGGGTCGTGATCGGCAGGCCGAGCTGCGACACGATGGCAGCGCTCGACGGGCTCGCCGTCCGGATGCCCAGGAAGAAGAGAGCAAAGCCGCCTCCCCCATGAGGAACCCGACCAGAAGGATGCGCCAGGTCGGTCGCGGCATGGGCAGGAGCCAGGGCAGTGCCAGCATGGCGACGATGCCATAGCGGATGGCCGCATAGAACAATGGCGGTATCGCCATGTCCGAGACGACGATCTTGCTCACCACCGTGTGAGCCGCCCACAGGAGGCAGACCATGAGCATCAGGGAGAAATCACGCAGAGTCATGATGATGGATAACTCGGCCCCAGCCTGCACCACAAATGCCGCGTCGGAAGGCCTGCCATGCTCCCACGGGCCTTGGGGCCAGTGCTCTTCACGTCGTTCGTCATCACCGGCCTTGTGCCGGTGATCTCGTTTGGTTGAAGCGCTGTGCTCATCGGATCGGGATGACCGGGACAAGCCCGCCTATGACATCCAGGGCTTGTGCACATAAGGCTCGAGGGGCCTTGCTTCCTAAATCCAAACAGAGCCTCAAACGACATGGTCCCAGATATCGTCCTGCGGCTCGTAGCCGATGAGCCGGCAGGTGGTCTCGATATCCCATGGCATGCCTCGATTGGCCGACATGCCGTTGACCACGATCCCAGGCTGCGGCCAGGCTTCCGCATCGGCGAGAAGCGCCCGTTCCATGACGGCCGCGAAGTCCCGGTTCGAGAGCCACATGTTGCGGAACCACCGCAGATCACGCTCGGTGTCCGGGCCGGCATTCGTTTCCTCGCCGGGCAGGCCGGACGTGTTGATCGTCTCCGGCCTGTTCTCCCCGGCTGGCACCAGCCGATCCGAACGCAGACGCTGGTCAGCCTGCCGTTCGACCGGTGCGCCTCGGCGAGGCAGGCGCGCTCGCCCATCAGCTTGGACGCCGCATAGGCAAAGCCCTGGAGCATCTCCCGGCCGTTGAACCAGCGCGTCCCCGGCCCCGGCGGCAGGGACGTCGTCAAGGCGCCGGGCGTCAGGCCATCGGCCAGGGGCGCGTCCTTGTATTGCCCCATCACGTGGTTGGATGAGGCGAACACGATCCGTTGCAGTCCGGCCCGGCCGACCGCCGCCAGCAGGGCCAGGGTCATGTCGAAGGACGCGCTGGCATCGCTCCAGGGCGCGTCGGGATACGGATTCTGGGCTGCGAAATGCACCGCAGCATCGACCCCGGCCAGGGCCTCGTGCCATCGCACGTCGGAGGGATCCGCAAGATCACCCGCGACCCATTGCACCCGATCCGCGGGCGTCACGGATGACGGCGTCGAGCGATCGAGTGCGACGATCCGCTCGCACCAGTCCTGTGCCAAGAAATGAGCGATCAGCTTCTGGCCGAGATTGCCTCCCGCGCCCGTGACGAGGACGGAGCGACCCGGTTTCAAGGAAGTCATGATCGAACGGCCCTCCGTGATGATGTTCGATGGGCAGTATCACCCTGCCGCCGTCGGCTGTCACCAGTTGGTCGCCGAGCCGTCCCGCCTCCTCAGATGCGGCGCCTCCCAGAACTCGAAGCTCTGCCTCGCGATCAGTTCCTCGTTGACCTCGATACCGAGACCGGGCGCATCGGGAACGACATAATGCGCTCCTGCCAACCGCGGCTGAACCGGGAAGAAGTCCGAGTTGTCGAAACCGAGATGCGTTTCCGCGGGGCTCGCGCGGGTTTCGAGCCAGGAAAAGTTCGGGACGGCGGCCGAGAAATGGATGGTCGCCGCGGTGCAGACGGGCCCGAGCGGATTGTGCGGCATCATGTCGACGTAATGGGTTTCGCTCCAGGCGGCGACCTTCATCGATTCCGTCAGGCCGCCGACATTGCAGACATCGAGGCGATTGTATTGATGGATATCGCGCTCGATGTAGGGCTGAAACTGCCATTTCGACGCGAATTCCTCACCGATGGCGAAGGGAATGTCGGTCAGGCGACGCAGCGCCTCGTAGGAACTCGGCGACTCGTCGCGGATCGGCTCCTCGAGAAAGTCGAGGGTGCCGGACGGCATCTTCTGGCAGAAGCTCGCGGCCTCCGCGACGCTGAGGCGATGGTGATAGTCGATGCCGAGGACGATATCGCCGCCAAGGGTTTCGCGGGCCTTCACGCACCACTTCGCGGTCGTCGCAATATGCTCACGCGGCTCGTAGATGTCCTTGTGCTCGTGGCCGGAGGGTGAGAGGCGCATGGCCGTCCAGCCACGCTCGACCAGCATCTGCGCCTGTTCGATCATCGCCGGACCAGGCTCCGCGAAGGTGGTCGCGAAGGTCGGAATGCGGTCGCGCTGCTTGCCGCCGAGGAGCTCGTACACAGGTACGCCGAGAGCCTTGCCCTTGATGTCGTGGAGCGCGATGTCGATGGCCGAGATCGCGGCCTGCAGCACACGGCCGCCCTCGAAATACTGGCTGCGGTACATCTCCTGCCACAAGGCACCGATCTTGAACGGATCGCGGCCGCGCAGGAATTCGGCATAATGCTCGAGCGCGCCGACGACGGCTTTCTCGCGGCCGGATAGGCCGCTCTCGCCCCAGCCGAAAATGCCCTCGTCCGTCTCGACCTTCACCAGAAGCTGGTTCCGGATGCCGACCTTGACGGCGTAGCTCTTGATCGCGGTGATCTTCATCGTGTCCTCGAATTACCAATGCCACAGGGTGCCGTCTTCGAGACGGTTCACCGGGAGATACGCGCGCTGATATGGGTATCTTTCCGCCAGCTTTTCATCGATATCGACGCCATGGCCGATGGCCTCGCCCGGATGCAGGT
Organism: Microvirga sp. RSM25; assembly: GCF_044784385.1. Taxonomy (NCBI): domain Bacteria; kingdom Pseudomonadati; phylum Pseudomonadota; class Alphaproteobacteria; order Hyphomicrobiales; family Methylobacteriaceae; genus Microvirga; species Microvirga sp. RSM25. The sequence continues at coordinate 2,461,425 of NZ_CP173039.1, forward strand.
AGCCGTCGGACAGGCTCCAGGCGCTCGGGAAGACCTCGAGGATCTGCGGCAGATAGCCGGAATATTCCTGGATGCCGAAATTGGGGACCCACAGGTCGAGGTGGAGGTTGGCGCCGAGGCAGATCGGCGACATGTCCATCGCTCCGTGGCAGGCAGTGCGGACGTTGTAGACGCTCGCGAAATCCATGATGCGGCGAAGCGCCGTGACGCCGCCCGCATGCACGGTCGTCATGCGGATGTAGTCGATGAGTTGCTCCTCCATGAGAAGCCGCGCATCCCAGATGGTGTTGAACACCTCTCCGACGGCGAGCGGGGTGGTGGTGTGCTTGCGGATCAGCCGGAAACCCTCCTGGTGCTCGGCGGCCACCGCATCCTCGAGCCAGAAGAGACGCGCGAATTCCAGGTCCTTGCCGAGCCGCGCCGCTTCGATGGGCGTCAGGCGATGATGGGTGTCGTGCAAAAGCTCGATGTCCCAGCCGTGGGCCTCCCGCACCGCCTTGAAGAGTTCCGGGACATAGCGCAGGTATTTCGATGTCGACCAGGTTTCCTCATGCGGGACCGCATCGTCGAGGGCGTTGTTGGTCACCGATTTCGCGCCCGTCCCGTAGACGTCCGGGAGCCCGGGAATGCCGACCTGGACGCGGATCGCCTTGTAGCCCTGCTCCTTGCGGTGGCTTACGGCCTCGACCGCCTCGGCGATGTCGCGGCCCTGGGCATGGGTGTAGCACAACACCTTCTCGCGGCTCGCGCCGCCGAGAAGCTGATAGAGCGGCATGTTGGCGGCCTTGGCCTTGATGTCCCAGAGCGCGGTGTCGATGCCGGCGATCGCCGCCATGGTGACCGGACCGCGCCGCCAATAAGCGCCCCTGTAGAAATACTGCCAGATGTCCTCGATCCTGCTCGGGTCGCGGCCGATCAGCAACGGTGCGAGATGGTCCCGCAGATAGGCGGCGACCGCCAGCTCCCGGCCGTTCAGCGTCGCGTCGCCGACTCCGGTCAGCCCCTCGTCCGTAAAGATCTTGACGGTGACGAAGTTGCGCCCCGGCGAGCAGATTATGATTTTGACGTCGGTGATTTTCATCGCGTTATCCGTTGGCTGAAACCGTGCGGCCGGCATCGTACCGGAACCGGTTGTGGATGCGCCGATTGCGTGGATCGGGATGGGGAATGGCGGAGAGCAGCGCCCGCGTGTAGCCGTGCGCCGGGTTGTTGACGACCTGATCGGTCTCCCCTACCTCGACGATCTTGCCGCGATACATGACCGCGACGCGGTCGCACATGTAGCGGATCACCGACATGTCGTGGGAGATGAAGACATAGGAGAGGCCGAGCTCGTCCTGCAGCTTCATCATGAGGTCGAGCATCTGGGAGCGCAGCGAGACGTCGAGCGCCGAGGTCGCCTCGTCGGCGATGATGAGGCGCGGGTTCAGCGCAATGGCGCGGGCGATACCGATGCGCTGCCGCTGGCCGCCAGAGAAGGCATGCGGATAGCGCTCCCGCCAGGCCGGCTCCAGTCCCACCTGCTGCATCAGGTCGGCGACACGGTCGTTGAGCTCCCTGCCCTTCATGCCGGCGATCTTGAGCGGTTCGGCGATGATCTGGCCGACGGTCTTGCGTGGGCTGAGCGAGCCTACCGGATCCTGAAAGATCATGCGGACTTCGCTGCGGATTTTCACCAGCGCGGCCTTGTCGGCCGTGCGGATGTCGACCGTGTTGCCATCCGGGCGACGATAATCGATGGCGCCGGACTGTGCGTCGTAGATGCGCAGCAGGCAGCGTCCCATCGTGGTCTTGCCGGAGCCGGACTCGCCGACGATGCCGAGCGTCTCGCCCGGGCGCACGATCAGCGAAACGTCGTCCACCGCCTTGAGGCCGGAGGGAAAGGTGAGCGAGAGGTTCCGGACGTCGAGGAGCGGCGGGGTCCCCGCCGGGATCTCCGGTCGTGTCAGCCGGAGCTCCGCCTTCTTCTCCAGCCTGACGACGGAGTCGATCAGCCGGCGTGTGTAGGCGTCCTGCGGCGTATGGAAGATCTGCTCGACCGATCCTCTCTCCATCACCTTGCCGCGATACATGACGAGGACCTCGTCGGCGATTTCGGCGACGACCCCCATGTCATGGGTGATGAAGAGCACGGCCATGCCATGGCTGTGCTGCAACTTCTTGATGAGATCGAGGATTTCGGCCTGCGTCGTCACGTCGAGGGCCGTCGTCGGCTCGTCGGCGATCAGCACGGAAGGGTTGCAGGCGAGCGCCATGGCGATCATCACGCGCTGGCGCATTCCGCCCGAGAACTCGAAGGTATAGCGGTCGATGGCCGTTTCCGGCCGCGGAATCTCGACCTGCCGCAGGAGTTCGAGAACGCGCTCGCGCTGCTCGTGCTTCGGCGTGCCGAAATGGATGCGCAGCGCCTCGCCGATCTGCGTGCCGATGCGGTGGACCGGCGAGAGCGAGCTCATCGGCTCCTGGAAGATCATGGCGATCTCCTTGCCGCGCACGCTGCGGATCTCCCGGCCCCGCGGGTCGAGCCTGGCGAGGTCGGTCGTCGAGCCGTCGGCACGCGTTAGAAGGACGGAGCCGCCCTCGATGCGGCCGGGCCTGTCGACGATCTGCAGGATCGACCGCGCTGTCACGGACTTGCCGGAACCGGATTCGCCGACGACGCACAGCGTCTTGCCGCGTTTCAGCTCGAACGAGACACCGTCGACCGCCTTGAAGATGCCCGTGCGGGTTGGGAAAACGGTCTTGAGGTCCTTGACCTCGAGGATCGTGTCGCTCGTCGTGCTCATGACACCGACTCGTAGGGATCTGCGGCATCGCGGAGGCCGTCGCCGAGGAAGTTGAGGGAAAGAACCGAGATGACGATGGCGGCGGCCGGCGTGAACAGCAGCCACGGCGCCTGGGCGACGGCGCGGATATTCTGGGCCTCCTGCAAGAGAACGCCCCAGGAGATGATCGGCGGCTGCAGGCCGATGCCGAGGAAGGACAGCGCCGTCTCGGCCAGGATCATCGAGGGGATCGCCAGCGTCAGGGTCGCGATGATGTGGCTGATGAAGGACGGCACCAGATGGTGGAAGATGATGCCGACCTCGCTCATGCCGTCGAGGCGGGCGGCGATCACGAAGTCCTCGTTTCTCAAGGACAGGAACTTGCCGCGCACCTCGCGCGCCAGGCTCGTCCAGCCGATGAGCGAAACGATCAGCGTGATGACGAAATAGGTCCGAAGCGGCGGCCAGCCGACGGGGATCGCAGCCGCAAAGCCCATCCACAGGGGAATGGTCGGGATCGAGCGCAGCAATTCGATGAAGCGCTGGATCGCAAGGTCGATCCAGCCTCCGAAGAAGCCGGAGATGCCGCCGATGGTCACCCCGAGGATCAGGCTGACGAAGACGCCCACGAGGCCGATGGACAGCGAAATCTTGGCACCATGCACGACACGCGAGAAGATGTCGCGACCGAGGCGATCGGCGCCGAAGATGTACATGCTGTCGCCCGGCTTCGGGTTCGTGAGGCCGAAGAGCTTGGTCTGCATCGGAATGAAGCCGAGCAGGTAATAGGGCTGCTGCGCCGGCACGAAGAAGGACACCGAGACCGGCTTCGTGGGATCGGGCATGAACTCCCGACGCATCGACTCGGTGTTCAGGGTCATCTTGAGCTGGTCGACATGCGGCCGGAACGAGCCGTCCAGCATCAGCGACAGGCCCTGGGGCGGCGCATAGGTGAAGCGCGCGTTCGTTGCATTGGGATCGAACGGCGCAATGAAATCCGCGAAGGCCGCGACGAGATACATGAACACGATCACGACGAGGCTCGCGAGCGCGATCTTGTGTTTCTTGAACTTGAGCCAGAACAGGCGCCACTGGCCGGCGACGGCCATGTCCCTGCGGTGCAGATCGAGCGACGTCGTCGTTTCGGGCGGAAGGCTGGTGATGTCTGTCATTGGAGCCGGATCCGCGGGTCGGTGATGGCGAGCAGGATGTCCGAGATCAGCGTGCCGATGATGGTGAGCACCGAGATCAGCAGGATGAGCGAGCCGGCGAGATACATGTCCTGGGCGAGCAGCGAGCGGAGCAGCAGCGGCCCGGTGGTCGGCAAGCTCATGACGACCGAAACGATGATCTCGCCCGAGATGACCGCCGGCAGGATCCAGCCGATCGTCGAGATCAGCGGGTTGAGGGCAAGGCGCACCGGATAGCGCAGCAGGAGCTCGAATTCGGACATGCCCTTGGCCCGCGCGGTGGTGACATAGGGCTTCGAGAGTTCGTCGAGCAGGTTGGCGCGCATGATGCGCACCAGCGCGGCGAGCGATCCGAGACCGATGACGACGACCGGCAGCCAGACGTGCTGGGCGAAGTCGACGAGCTTGCCGAGGCTCCACGGCGCATCGACGTAGTCGGGCGAGAACAGCCCGCCGACGCTCTGACCGAACCAAGCGGACATGACGTACATGGCCGAGAGCGCCATCAGGAAGTCCGGCACGGCCAGGAAGAAGAAAGCCAGGAATGTCGCCGTGTAATCGGAGATCGAGTACTGGCGCACCGCCGACAGGATCCCGATCGGGATGGCGATCGCCCAGACGAAGCAGAGCGTCAGAACCGAGAGCAGCAGCGAGAAGCCGAGGCGGTTCCAGATGAGCTCCGTGACCGGCTTGCCGAGTTCGAAGGATATACCGAAATCGCCGCGGGTCAGGATTCCGGCGATCCACTTGTAGTACTGGAAATAGATCGGCTGATCGAGGCCGTAGCGCTCGCGCATAGCGGCGACCGTGCCCGCCTCCACGGCGCCGCCCTGGCTTGCCCAGTCCGCCATCAGGGTCGTGAGATAATCTCCCGGCGGGAGCTGGATGATGATGAAGGCCACGATGGAGACGGCGAACAGTGTCGGAATCGCGAACACCATTCGCTTGGCGATGTAGCGGAGCATGAACCTGACCGTTCGATGGGATCGAAGGGGTACCCGACGGCAGCTCGCAGGCCGCCGTCGGCACCGGAAGTGGCCCTACTTGGCCGGCTTGTCGAAATACCACTGTGTCAGCGTCGGAGCCGGGTGCCAGAGGTTGCCGGTGATCGGGATGCCGTTGACGACGTTCTTCAGGCTGTTCGAGGTCATCATGTATTTCGGCATGGGGCGTGAAATACCGATGTTGAGGAAGTTGTCGGCCGACAGGTTGAGGAAGTCCTTCATCTTCTGGCGGCGGTCGTCGTCCGTGACGGCGGCATTGACCTTGTCATAGGCGGCCATGAGCGCCTGGATCGCCTCCGGCGGTTCCTCGCCCGTGGCATGGTTCGAATACCACTCGCTCCATTTCATCGCGAAGAAGATGTCGGCCTTCTGGAAGGGCATGTAGCAGCGGGGATCCGTATAGACTTCGGAAAGCCCGCCCACGCAGTTCCAGATGTAGGCGTCCTGCTCGTTCGCCGACCACATGGTGTTGAGGCGGGCGCGGTCGGTGGTGCGCAGCTGGATGTCGACGCCGATATCCTTGGCATATTGCTGCACCATCTGCATGACGTCCGGATAGGACAGGCCGAAGACATCGGCCACCATGAAGTTGATGGTGAAGCGCTTGCCGGTCTCATCCAGACGGAAGCCTTCGGCATCCTTCTTCGGCATGATCTTGTCGAGGATTTCATTCGAGCGCTTGGGATCGAACTCGGTGTATTGTTTCGCCTGGCGCTCGTTGAAGAGCTCGTGCTCGGGCTGGACGGCCACCTGTGCCGGAGCGCCCTGCCCCACATAGACCAGATCGATGATCTCCTGCCGGTTGATCGCATGGCTGAGCGCGATCCGGAAATCCTTGTTCTGGAAGATCTTGCGCTTGACCGGATCGGTCGAGTTCAGATTGAGCAGGATGACCGCGTCGTTCGCCGGCAGGTCCTTGACGTCCACGAAGCGGTAATTACCGGTCTTCTGGCCGTCGAAGAGCACCGACTTGAAGGTGGAATTGTTGATGTGTCGGAATGCGAAGTCGAACTCGCCCGAGGTCATCTTGAGAGCCATGAGCTGCGGGTCGTCGAGCTTGGCCCAGGTGATGCCGTCGATATAGGGGAGCTGGTTTCCGGCCGTGTCCACCTTCCAGTAATAGGGATTGCGGGTGGCGACCACGCGCTCGCTGTCGGCATAGGGAACGGTCAGCACCCAGGGATTGAGGGTCGGCAGTTCGAGGTTCTGCCAGAAGGGCGGCTGGAAGGTCAGCGAGACTTTGGAATTGAACAGCGCCACCCAGTCGCCGGCGGCCGAGTTGGCCTTCAGGAGCGCCGGGATGCCTTCCTTGTTGTACTTCTCGTGAAACTTGCTGAGGTAATGCTTGGGATAGATGACCGGCAGGTGGCCCTGGCCATAGGCAAGCTGCTGCAGGAAGAGCCCGTAGGGCGACTCGAACTTGAACTCCACCGTCTGGTCGTCGATCTTGGTCACCTTGACCGGCTTGCCGGCCACCGTGAAGGTCGGGTTCTTGGCGGGCGAGAGCGCGTTGTTCATGAACACGTCTTCGTACCAGAACATGATGTCGTCGACCGTGAACGGATGGCCGTCACTCCACTTCAGGCCCTTGCGGAGCTTGAACGTGTAGGTGGTCGCATCGTCGGAAGCCTTGAACTCCTCGGCCAGCGACGGCATGACCTTCTTCCACTGCGGGTCCCAGCGCACGAGCAGCTCGTTGGCGATGGTGCGAGTCAGATTGTACTGGTCACCGTTGGCGAGGATCGTCGTGCGCAGGGTGCCGCCATATTTGCCGACGCCGTCGATCATGGTTTCCACATAGGGATTTTCCGGGAGGCGGCTGGCGACGGCGGGCAGCTTGCCTGCCTTCACCTGCTCATCGAGCATCGGAGCCTGCTTGTAATCAGCCGCCCCGGCCGGCGACAGCGCCCCCAAAAGCATGGCGCCCAACAGGCCCGTCGACATGACGAGGCCCGGCAGCTTGTGCTGGTAGCCCATAGCGTTTTCTCCTCTTGGCCGGCTTTTTGCCGGCTTCCTCCCGAACGACAGCCTTTCCGGCCCTCGCACTGAAAAGCTTTCAAATCGTACATTATTTGTCAATATGAATGTATCGATTAAGATGGTTCGCCCTTGGCAAGGGTGCGCAGAGTGAATAAAGAAACATTTTTATGAGAACGATCGCCAGCATCCGACACGCTGCCCCCGAGGACGAGGACACCAATTCCTCGGTCTACGACCGCCTGCGGGACGACATCATTCATGGCCGCGTCAAACCGAACGAGCGCCTCAAGGTGTCCGAGCTTGCAAGCCGCATGGGCACGTCCACCAACCCCGTCAGGGAAGCTCTGCAGCAGCTGCGCGGCGAAGGCTTCGTCGTCATGACGCCGAACCGCGGCGCCCGCGTCCGGCCCATCGACGAGGAGTTCGTGCGGGACATCTGCGAGATCGAAGTGCTCATCGAGCCAGCGCTGACCCGGTGGTTCGTCGGGATCGTCACCAAGGCCGAAATCGACGAGCTGGAGCGCATTCAGGCGGAGATCGAGGCGCTGAATTTCGCGGACGAGATGAAACACTCCAATCTCGACCTGCAGTTCCACCAGCTCATGTACGACCGTCACTACAATCGGCACGCGGTCGACCTGTGGGTGCGCCACCGTCAAATTCTCTGGGCGATCAGCCGTCGCTTCCCGACGTCGCTCAGCCGGCAGACAAACGTGCGCGAGGAGCACCAGGAGCTGATCGCCTGCATCAAGGCGCAGGATGCCGAGGGTGCCGCACAGGTGATCGCCAGGCATGTCAGCGGTTCCGGCCGTCACATCATGGAGCGCATGCGCCTGGCCCGGCTTGCTTCGCAATCATAAGGACCGCCCTTTCCTTCCACGCCCTCACCGGCCTTGTGCCGGTGATCTCGATAGGTGAGGCACAGCGCCTCTCATGATCGGGATGGCCGGGACAAGCCCGGCCATGACGGGAAGATTTCACCCGGTTGCCCTGCCCTCGCCTCAAGGCGGCGGGAAAAGCAGCCCATGGCTTCAGAGGCTGGACCGCTCTCCGTCGCCAGACATGAAAAAGCCCAGGCTCCGGGGCGAACGGGCGGGATGCCTTCGCATCTCTCGCCTCGCCTGCTACGGGCCTGGGCTAATAGGGTCCAGACGGGCGCCTGCATCGTCAGGCAAGCGCAGGAACGGACCATGCCGGAGTACATCCGTCCTGGCACGATCTCATCGACGCTGGCGGTGACGCCCGCCGCTGTCGAAGTCCACAACAATGTCCGCTGGGTCAGTCTGATATGGGGATCGCTTTTCGATCCGCAAGGGGCGCAGCGCACTTCTTCCAGCGCATCAGGCTACAAAAGAGGATCCGATTTTCCGCGCCCGACGATCTGCTCCCCTGAGGCTGGTTCATCAGTCTCACACCTCATCCTGAGGAGCCTGCACGGCAGGCGTCTCGAAGGAGGATCCGGAGAACACTGGAAACGCCCTGATACTTCGAGACGGATTGCTGACGCAATCCCCTAAGGATGAGGGTTCAGGAGTGCCTCATCTTCAAGCCAGCCTTCCAGGAAACAAGCATTGGATCCAATGCTCAAATGGTGCGTCTGACCTGAGCATGCGTCGCTATGACGGCATCTCGCCCAGGTTGCTCCCGTTCGGGATCACCAAACCTGTCCGCTGCCTGGCCCGGTCGGCGGCTTCCTCGGCGCATTTCTCCAGGTGGGCCGTCTTGTTGATCACCTGAAGATTGGGCGCGCCCCAGAAGGCGAGCAGTTCGGGCCAGGGCCGCGAGCGATGCTCGGACCAGACGGCGAAGAGCGGAACGCGGTGGTCGACCTCGGCGGTCTTGAGCAAGCGGCGCCCGCTCGTTGCGCATCGCCGCTGCTGGCGCAGCTTCAGGATCCTGAGATGGTCGGGCGGTGCCGTCCAGAGCTGCCAGGCCACGACGCAGGCGGCGTGCCACGTGGCATTCCTGTTCGGCTTGTCGTCGCCCCAGAGGTCGCAATGCCAGCCCAGCCGGTACACGGGCTGCCCACAGACGCAGCAATGCCCCGGCCCGCGCGTGAAGGCCGCCTCCCGATAGGGTGCCGGGGGCGTGCGGAAGGACATCGGCAAACCGGCTTCCTTGTCGGAGCCGAGACGCCACTGCCATCCTGCCGGCTGTCCGCTCTTAACCGCAAGCGCCCGCGCGAGCCGGTCGGCCAGGAGCGGGCGATGCCGCCAGTAGGATTCCACGGCGCGGCGCTGAGTCGGCGGGATCAATGGCTGCCGGAGCGCGTGGGACAGAACGCAGGCCGGAAAAAGCGCGGAGAGACGTTTCTCGAGCCGGGCGCGTGCCTTCTGGTTCTTCTCGTCTCGCCAGGTTGACATCCGGATCGGCCGCCTCGTGTGAATCGTTCTGGGGACCAGAGCGTCGATCCCAACAGCGGATTCCACTTTTGGGATCGATTCGTTGCTCAATCCTAAAGGCGGCGCATCATCGATGCGGAAAACCGATCGGCTTTGCGCTTTCGCGTTCTCGCCCTAAGCTTGCAGGATACGAAAAGTTACCCGTTGGGAGAAAACGCCGATGAAAGCCCTTCGATGCGACGAGCCCGGCCGGCTTACCATTATCCAGCGGGACGTTCCGAGCGCCGGTCCAGGTGAGGTGCTGGTGCGCATCCGGCGGGTCGGGATCTGCGGAACCGATTATCATATCTTCCAGGGGAATCAGCCCTATCTCGAATACCCGCGGGTGATCGGCCACGAACTCGCAGGCGAGATCGCCGAGGCGCCGAGCAGCAGTTCGTTCAAGAGCGGCGATATCGTCTGCATCGAACCCTATCTCTATTGCGGCACGTGCCGCGCCTGTCGGCAGGGCAAGACGAATTGCTGCCAGAACCTGCAGGTTCTGGGGGTGCACCGCGACGGCGGGGCCTGCGAGTACATTGCCGTGCCGGAGCGCAATGTCGTGCCGGCGACGGGCTTGGGCCTGGACGAGGCGGCGATGGTCGAGTTCCTGGCGATCGGCGCCCATGGCGTGCGCCGCTCTGGGGCCGGCCCGGCGAGCCGGGTCGCCGTGGTAGGCGCCGGGCCGATCGGGATCGCGGCGGCGATCTTCGCGAAGGCCCGCGGCGCTGAGGTTTCGGTCCTCGACATGAACGCCCGGCGGCTTGCCTTCTGCCGCGACGAGATCGGCGCCGACCATGTCTTCGAGGTGTCGTCCGGCATCGACGATCGACTCAAGGCGGCCACCGACGGCGATTTTTTCGACATCGTCATCGATGCCACCGGAAGCCCCAAGGCGATGATGACGGGCTTTTCCTATGTCGGCCACGGCGGCACCTACGTGCTCCTGTCGATCGTGCGCGCCGACATCACGTTCAACGACCCGGAATTCCACAAGCGCGAGACGTCCCTGCTCGGCAGCCGCAATGCCACGCGGCAGGATTTCGAGACCGTGCTCGAGGCCATGCGCAGGGGCAAAGTGCCGACGGCAGCGCTGGCAAGCCACCGTGGCGGCCTCGACGACGCACCGGGACTCATTCCGATGTGGTCGGCCCCCGAGGCCGGGGTGATTAAGGCGCTCGTCGAACTCTAGAGCGTCATCAAGGATCGATGCCTGCGGCTCGCCTCCGGCATTTCCTTGACAAGCCATGGAGAGAGGCAGAGCCTCGAAGAGGCGGCAGATGATTTTTCCTGACCGCTCCGGTTTGCGTCCGCCACATCACCCCTTTCGGGAGGTCGCGATGCAGTCATTCATGCTTCGAGCCACCACCTGCGTTTCGGCCCTTGCCCTCGTCGTTGCACCGGCCTATGCGCAACAGCAGCATCAGCACACCATGGTCAATCCGGACGAGATCACCTGGAAGGACGCGCCTCCGTCCCTTCCCAAGGGGGCACAGATGTCGCTTCTCTATGGAGACCCGGCAAAGGACGGCATGTTCGTGATGCGGCTGAAGTTCCCGGCGAACTACAAGATTCCGGCGCACACCCATCCGACCGATGAGGTGATCACCGTCGTCAGCGGCGAGTTCAGTATCGGCATGGGCGCCGCGTTCGATCCGGCGAAGACGAAAGCCATTACCACCGGTGGTGTCATCGCCATGGCGCCGGGGACGCAGCATTACGCGCAGGTCGGCAAGGAAACGGTCGTGCAACTGAGCACGCGCGGTCCCTGGTCGATCGCTTACGTGAATCCGGCGGACGATCCGCGCAAGTCGCAATAGCAATGCGGCCCGGGCCGGAGAGGCCCTACTTGAAGATCCGGCACTTCGGCGGATCGAACTCGAAGGGGAATTTGCCCTCGGCGGCAAAGAAGTCGTCGAAGGCCTTCTTCACACCAGGCCAATGCGGGTAGTCGTCGCCGATCAGCACGCCTCCGGGCCGGATCATCGGCCACCATTCGCGCAGGTCCGACGTGACGGCGTGAACGTCGTGGCCGCCATCGATGTGGACCACGTCCGGTCGCACATCGTTGTGCCGCAGGACGTGCGCCGCATTCACCGAGTCGAGCGGCAGGGGTAGGACGTAATCCTGCAGCCCCTCCCCAACGATATTGGCCGCGAAGGTGTGGTAGAGGGCAGGAAAGCCGTTGATGAAGTTGAGGTGTGCGAACCACTCGTCGTTGTTCCAGTGGTCCCAGGCCCCGAGCCAAGTATCGACGGCGATCACGACCCCGTCGTGGTTCATCTCCTTCATCTTGGACGCCAGCGAGATGACGGATCCGCCCTTCCAGACGCCCACCTCGACCACCACCGCCGGTCGCAATCCCTCGATGGCCTCGGTCAGGTAAGGATGGCTCGAGCCCCAGCCCTGATGATCCTGCCGGTACAGGCGGGCGGGATAGTTCAGGAACGGATCATGGCCGCGCCACATCCTGCTCACCAGCGCCTCACGGACTTTCGTCATCCTCGGCCTCGCTCATGGTGGATGTGCAGACAGCCTTCCACGACTGAACAACCGCGTTCCTGCCGACAAGGTTCATGAGGCGGAAAAGGCCGTCGGGCCAATTGCTCCGCCTGACGGGTGCGATGCTTCGCTCCAGCAGCCCACAGCGTGAAATCCGCCGCGATTTCCGTGAGCGTGACCGTGCCGGAGCGCCTGGGCAGGCGGAACTGGTTCTCTGCTGGCCTGAATGCTCAATCCCAAAGCACTCTGCTGCACAAACAGGCTCCCAGCGCATAGCAATAAAGCGTTTACCTTTGTGACATGCGATAAGCGCATAGGACACATGCCGCCAAGCCGCCTTTTGCAGCGCACAAAAACCCTCATATTACCTATACGAAAGTATGAGGCCCCGCTGGGCCGAACCAGGACAGACCCGATGAGCACGTTGCAGATCAGCGCCCCCCTTACGATCCAGACCACCGCCGACGCCCGGCGTCCCGGACCGGTGCTGCGCGTCCTCCGTGCCGTGGTCGATGCCGTGGCCGAGACCAATCGCCGGAGAGCCGCGCGCGAGATCTCCCGGGTCGCCCACCGCTACGGCATTTTGGCCGACCGCGTCTGAGATCCAGTCCGAGCCGAAACACGCATTCAGGAGATCACCATGATCATCGTCAGCTTCCTCCGCCTCTTCCGCAGCATCCTGTCCGAAGCCCGCCAGATGCAGCGCGAGGCGGCCCGCCGTCACCCGCACCTCGATTGGTAATCCGGAACGCCGGAACCCGCTTTTACGGAGATACACCCATGATCACATCCATGATCCTCGCCCGCCTCGCCTCCTGGCGCCGTTACCGCCAGACCTTCCGCGAGCTCGAAGCGCTCAACGACCGGGAACTGGCCGATCTCGGCCTCGGTCGCCGCGACATCCGCGCGGTCGCCCGCCAGGCCTCTCACTAACCCATCCCCAAGGCCTCAACCAAAGGCCTCCGGGGCTCGTGTTCTCACGACGCGAGACGAGTTGGCGAATGGCGCGGAGAGACCGCGCCTTCGCGCACCGCCTGTGCGGCATGCGCGATGCCCTGGCACTGGAAGCCGACCGGTCGCGGCGCGCCGTCGAGATAATAGGACTCGATGCGCTGGATCGTGAATCCCGCTTCGTCGAGCAGCTTCTGAACAGGGCGCGTCAGGTTGCAGCCCACGGCGAGCCTGCGCCAGATCGGGTTGAGCCGATGCTGCCATGCCGCCACGCCGGCGTCACTCGACAGGCCGTGTTCCAGGAACAGCACGCGTCCGCTCGGCTTCAGCACGCGGCGCACTTCGCGAAGAGCCTGCACCGGATCCTCCACCGAGCACAGGGTGTAGGTGATCACCGCGGTGTCGAAGATGCCGTCGGCCAGGGGCAATGACTCGGCCGGCGCCTGGATGATCTTCAGGGGCACGCGCGAGAGACGACGGCGCTCGCGGCCGAGATCCAGAAACTCCGCGATGGGATCGACGCCGATCACGCCCGTGACGCGCGCCGGATCGTAGAGCGGCAGGTTCAACCCCGGCCCGATCCCGATCTCCAGCACCATGCCAGCGGCCTGCGGGACGACCTTCTCGCGCTCGGCCGCGATGACTTCCATCGAGCACAGGCAGCTGACGAAGCGCGGGCCGATATGACGTGCATAGAACCCCATGTCGAGGTCCTCCCGTTTGAGATTAGAAAAGACGCCCCCTTCCTATCCATAACCTGCGCCGGAGCTGCGATCTGTGAGCCAGCGCACGCCGTCTCGCTTGCATCCGTCGATGACGACGGGCGCCGCATTCTCTCAACAGCAGCGCACCCGATTATTCTTAATTTAACCAAGCCGTCGTTTAATCGGTCTTGTGAAGATATTGCTTCACGCATGAAGGCCTCGATCGCTCCGGCGCTCTTTTCCTGCGCCATAACGGATCCGAGGCATGTCATGCGCCATCGAGTTGTTGCGTAGAGTTCGCCATGTTGCACAGATCCTATCCGTCAGGCGGTCGCGCCCCGCGCAGAAAGCGGCGCAATCTTTTTCCGACTGCAGCGCTTGTGGCGATCTCGATGAGCCCTCTCGCCTATTTCGTCGATTTCCACCACCAGAGCGACGAGCCTCCCGTCGAACACGTGAGCAGCACCGCCACCCCGGCGCCTTCGCAGGGAGCGGCAGTGGTTGCCTACGACGCGACGCTGGTCGACCCCAAGCCGACCATGAAGACCGAGGCTCTTCACTTCGCCCACAACGCTCCGCTCCAGGCGGCCTTCAGGTCGCCACCGGCGCAGCGTCATGCGAGCATCGCGCCGGTGGCGCATCCGATGCCCGAGGCGCCCGCTCAGCCGGCGCCTATTCAGGAGATGGCGGAAGCCGCGCAACCCATTCTCGCGCCGGTTCCCCTGCCCGCGCCGGTTCCCCTGCCCGTGCCGCGTCCCGCCGACCTGCAGCCTCCGAAGCCTGCAGCATCGATGCAGATGGCGAGCGCACCGGCGCGTGTGCCGATGACCCAAAGGACAGCGGTTGCGGCCATTGCGCCGGCCGACAACCCCTCATTCCTCGAGAGGCTCTTCGGCATCAAGCCCGCCTCCCCGCCCGAGGCCGCCCTCAGCTATGCATCCCTCGACAACGGCACCGGCAGCATCGCGCCGACATCGCGCTTCGTCCCCGCACCCGATCTCGGGAGCGGGGGAACCGCCGTCTACGACATCACCGCCCAGGTCGTCATCATGCCGAACGGCGAGAGGCTGGAGGCGCATTCCGGTCTCGGCGACATGATGGACAATCCGCGCTACGTGAATGTGCGGATGAAAGGCGCGACCCCGCCGGGCACCTACGTCGTCACCGAACGCGAAGCGCTCTTCCACGGCGTGCGGGCGCTTCGTCTCACACCGGTCGGCGGCAGCGCCGCCATCCATGGCCGCGACGGCATTCTCGCCCACACTTATATGCTGGGCCCGCGCGGGGACTCGAACGGGTGCGTGTCGTTCAAGAATTACGACCGGTTCCTTCAGGCCTATCTGAGAGGCGACGTGAAGCGCCTGATCGTCACCGCCGGACGCGGACAGGATCTCCTCCCCCGCATGGTCAACAGGAGCAATCTCCGGCGTTCCGCGCGCGCCATCTGAGGCGGAACGCGCCGGCCGGGCAGCAGACCCCATCCCCTCGTCATCACCGGCCTCGTGTCGGTGATGACGATGCGAAGGGCGCAGCGCTTCACTGGATCGAGATAGCCGGGACAGGCCCGGCCATGACGCGGACGGAACCGTATCTACCCCCAATGGATCGCCCTACCTCCAAAGGTTCGGCCGTCTGGCTTTGCGCTCCCAAGCGCCTAGTTCATGATCGGCTTCGCCAGAGGGAGTGCGGCATGACGGGGGTTTCAGGGGCGACGATGGGATGGATTGTGTCGCGTCATGTGTTTCGGCCGACCCTCGCCGTCGCGGTCCTTCTCGCTGCATTCCTGAGCAACGCACCGTCTCGGGCGCAGAGCGTCGGCTATCTCGTGCCGGCGCCGGCGAAGGACAACGTGCAGGCGAAGCCGAAATACGAATGCGACGCGCCGGATGCGCCGGTGATCACCCTCGATACGCAGAGCAAGTACAGGCAGGACGACGCTCAGCGCGCGACCATCGACGAAGAGGCCGAGGACACCTATTCCGACGCCGTGGAGCCGCTGCGCGCCTATGGAAAAACTCTGGCGCGGATCGCGAACGCCTATGTGAAATCCAATCCGAAGAACACGGCGGCGGCGGCTTGTGCCCTTACCTGGCTCGATCATTGGGCATCGGCGAAAGCCATGACCGATCTGCGTTCGAAACAGGCACGTTTCAATCTGGGCCAGGCGCTCGGCGGTTTCGCGCTGGCCTATCTGCAGATCCGCAATGCTCCCGACCTCTCGGACGAGCAGAAGAAGCGCGTCGAAGCCTGGCTCAAGACATTGGGCCGGCAGATCGTCGACGCCAAGGAGACCGGCAAGGGCGTCTCGGGCAGGAACAACCACCGCTACTGGGCGGGCCTGAGCGCCGCGGCCGCGGGCATCGCGAGCGGCGACAGGAGGCTGACCGATTGGGGAATCGACAGCGCCCGGATCGGTCTCGCGCAGATCACGCCGGAGGGCACGCTCCCGCTCGAGATCAACCGCGGCAAGCGCGCCCGCGACTATCACATCTTCGCCGCCGAGCCCCTGGTCGCCACCGCGGAGCTCGCGCACAGCCAGGGGATCAATCTCTATGCCGAGCACGGCGGCGCCCTCTCCAGGCTGGTGAATCGTGTGGTCGAATCCCTGGACGATCCCTCCTTCTTCGAGACGGCCACCGGCATCAAGCAGGAGCCCTATCCCGGTGACGGCACCGTGCCGCCGCATCGCATCGCCTGGCTCGAAATCCACGAGAGCCGTCATGCCTCACCGAAAGCCCAGACGGTGCTGAGCCCCAAACGCCCCGTCGCCTCCAGCGGCATCGGCGGCAACACGACGCTGCTGTTCCACGACGAGGATTGATCGGCGTTTCACTCATGCCGGAACTTGTTCCAGGCCCCGTCTCTTCGACGACAGGTTACAAGGCGCATAGGGCCGCTTGGCTTGCGGCCATGACGGTGCAGGTGTCATCCCCGGCGGGCGCAGGCCGGGACGGGATCCACTGAAACGCCCTACGCTATGGATTTCCGTCCCCTTGCGATGGCGGCGCCCTCTCCGGCCGGGCATGACACCTCCGCCCTCATTCCGCGGCCGCGCAGCGGAGCCCGGAAGCCATAGCCGCTGACGACGCAGGATTGAACGCAACGCTGCTCACTCTGTCTTGGGACGCGTAGGGATGGGTTCCGGGTTCGCACTACAGGTGCGCCGCGGAATGAAAGCGGCCGGACCCTCTCCTCGTCCTGGCCACCTCTCCCGTCATGGCCGGGCTTGTCCCGGCCATCCCGACCCGGTGAGGCGCAGTGCTTTACGGATCGTCATCACCGGCACAAGGCCGGTGATGACGTGGAGGGTTTAACCAGGTCTGCGGACTATGTTCTCACTTTGTTCTTAACACTGTGTATCATCCGGGCTAGACCCTGGCTCATCCCGGCCCGACGGGGGCGCGCTCGCGAGGCGTCGCAAGAGTGGGGCGGGGAGCGGTCCTGCAGCAGGCCTCGCACGCCGGTTGGCGGGAGGCCCTTGGCAGCCCCTGGGCTGGTCCAAGTGTAAACGCCTAACAGTCCCGCGTGCGAGGCGCCGTCCGGCTCTTCCCATTCCCATACCCATCGAGCCGGGCTGCCCAGCGCACCACCCTCGATCACCCCACGGCTCAGGGCTCCCAAGCCCTGGGCCTACGGGTGCTGGCTCTTTGACATCGATTCTTGAAGCCATCTGCGCGCAAGCATCCGATATGCGAGAAGCCCCGCGCGTGGCTCCACGCGAACAGAGACTGAATGTTTGATGCCTCTCGATCACAGCCTCGGAAGCACAGCCCCAGGATTTTTCGGCGGAAGTTTCAGGCTGAACCCGAACGGCGGCGGCTCCGTCTGCGCAGGGGAGAGCGGGATTTGTTCTTTCCATGCTCGACAAGGCCGACAACCTGATGGAGATTTGCCCCAGCAGGATACCGAAGGACCGTGAGCCCGATGCGACGATCGAGACAGGATGGCGACGATAGTGCGCCGGTCGTGAGGCTCAGAGTCAGCGTCAAGCGTCTGAAGAGCGGCTTGAGCACCGTCGCTCCCATTGCCTCCTCCGTCGTGACATTCGCCGTTGCGCTCGGCCTGGCCGGATGCGCCAGCATCAAGGGCACACTGGTTCCGGTGCCCGACACGGTCCCCGGCGCGAGCAAGGTCGACATGCTGATCGCCACGACGCGCCTGCGCGCGACGGACCCGCAGGAATTCTACTCGGGCGGTCGTGGGCCGGAATTGTCCTTTGCCGAATTCACGGTCTCGATCCCGCCCGCAGCCAACCGCAAGGAAGGCGAGGTGCAGTGGCCGCAGAGCGTCCCCGGCAATCCCGCGACGGATTTCGTGACCCTCAAGGCCGACGTGATCGACCGCAAGCAGGCGGTTGCCTGGTTCAATCGCACCGTCCGGACGGTGCCCCAGCGGCGCGTGCTCGTGTTCATCCACGGCTTCAACAACCGCTTCGACGATGCGGTCTTCCGCTTCGCACAGATCGTGCACGATGCCGGCACGCCCGTGGTGCCGGTGCTGTTCACCTGGCCCTCGCGCGGCAGCGTGCTGGCCTATGGCTACGACCGCGAGAGCAACACCTATTCCCGCAACGCGCTCGAGAGCACGCTCCGGACCCTGGCCAGTGACCCGGGGGTCGGGGAAATCTCGATCCTCGCGCACTCGATGGGCAACTGGGTCACCCTGGAAGCGCTTCGCCAGATGGCGATCCGAGACGGGCGTGTCGCTCAGAAGATCCGCAACGTGCTCCTCGCCGCTCCCGACGTGGACGTCGATCTGTTCCGAGAAGCCGTCCTGGACATGGGCAAATCCCGCCCGAGCTTCACCCTCTTCGTCTCCCAGGACGATCGGGCGCTGGCAATCTCACGGCGGATCTGGGGCGATGCGGTGCGGCTCGGTGCGATCGACCCGGATCAGGAGCCCTATCGCAGCGAGTTGGACAAGTCCGGCATCACCGTCCTGAACCTGTCGAAGCTCAGGACGGGTGATCCCCTGAACCACTCCAAGTTCGCCGAAAGCCCGGAGGTCGTGCGCATCATCGGCCGGGAGCTGGCCGAAGGTCAGACATTGACGGATTCCCGGGTCGGCGTCGGCGACCGGATCATTCAGGTCACGGCTGGGGCCGCGGCGGCCGTCGGCACGGCGGCGGGCCTTGCCGTCTCGGCCCCGGTTGCGGTCATCGACCCGCGGACGCGCGAGAATTTCCAGGAACACGTCGAGGGTCTCGGGCAGGCCGTGTCGGGAGCGCTCACGCCGTAGAGCATTTTTCGGCGACGTGGATCCGGTTTTGCGCTTTCAACGATGCGCTGCTTTAGGGATCTAGCATCGAGAGCCCTGGATGGGATGAAACGCCTGCCTCGGAAGGGGCGCATCAAGGCTCGACCAGTTTGTTGCGGATTGCGTATCGCACCAAGGTTGCCGTCGAATTGACGTTGACCTTGCGCATGGCAGAAGCCCGATGGCTTTCGACCGTCTTCAGATTGAGGCCGAGAATCTGGGCCGCCTCCTTGTTGCTGTGGCCTTCCGCGATGAGCTGAACCACGCCCCGCTCCCGGGCGGTCAGCACGCCGTCGGTGGCATGTCCCTGTGACAGAAAGGCGTTCAGAAGGGCCTCGGACACACGCCCCGTGAAGAACGGCTTGTGCTGCGACAGGGATTCAACCGCTGCGATGAGGAACTTGCGGGCATCGGATTTCAGAAGGTATCCGCGGGCTCCGGCCTCGAGCGCTTCGCGCAACAGCAGCTCGCTCTCATGCATGGTGAAGATCAGAACTTCGGTCTGCGGCCGGACCATGCGGATTTCGCGTGTCGCATCGACACCGTTGAGGAAGGGAAGCTGATAATCGAGAATGGCGACGTCCGGTCTGGTCTCGGCGACCAGCTCGACAGCCTTGCGGCCATCTTCAGCCTCGGCGACTACTTCCCAACCGGATTGACTGCTCAGGATGGCATTGAGTCCGGAGCGAACCACGTCATGGTCGTCGGCAATCAGGATGCGCGTCATGGCCGAATGCGCCCTTCCCGTAAAGCTTTCTTATAGCCCAAAAGTTCGACCGTGGAACCCAGGGGAAACCCTGAAAACACCTGGGGTAACTTCCCATCGAACAGGTGACGTCCCTTTGCCGCTCCCATGTCATGCTTCGAGAGCCATGACAGCCGGCATAAGGCGCGGCGCGGTCGCGCGGATGATGGTGCCGCGCCGACCGCTGCGGATCCGGAGGCTGCCTCCGAACTGACTGAGGCGGATGCGCATTCCCGGGATTCCGACGCCAAGGGTCGCCTGCCGCACTCCTGTCTCTCCCCGCCGGCTCCGCATACCGTGTCCATTATCCGCCACGAACAAGATGACCTGATCGGATGTCAGGCGCAGGTTGAGTATGACTTGAGAAGCCTTGGCATGACGGTGGACATTGGCCAGTCCCTCCTGGACGATGCGGAACAGAGCGCGCTGGAGATCGACAGGCAGCCCATCGGCTGCCTCGTCGAAGCGCAGGATCGTCCGCAGATCCGTCCGCTTCGAGAAGCCGTCCGCGAAGTTCTGCACTGTGCTCACGAGGCCGTCGGTTTCCAATCTGGGAGGATGAAGCAGATAGGTGAAGATGCGCAGCTCTTTCAGGGCCTCCTCCAGCGAGCGGTCGATCTCGCCGAGGATGCGGCGCCCGGAGGGAGGGAGGCGGAAGTTTTCCACCTGCATCAGATTGAGACTGACGGCCACAAGATGCTGCGCCGTCGAGTCGTGTAGCTCCACGGCAATCCTTTCCCTCTCCTCCTCCTGGACAGTAAGCAGACGTCCCGACAGGGCGGTGATCTCAGCCTTGACGGCCACAAACTCTGTGATGTTCTCGTGAGTCACGATAATGCGTGACACCTTGCCCGTCATGAAGCGCATGGCTCTCACCTGGAACCAGTGCGGCCCATCCGGCCCATCGCAGCGATAGACATCCCGATAGTCCCGCCGTTCTCCGGATATGACGGCTTCGAGGCCTCGATGGATCCGCGTCACGGCAGGGTCATCCTGCTCGGCACGGGCACAGACATCGAGATAGTTCATGCCGAGGCCGTGAGACCGGTCGGAATATCCATTGTCCCGAGCGAACCGGTGCCAGGCCTCATTGACGGAAATGACGGTTCCCGCATCATCGAGAACCGCGATGTGGGCCGAGAGCGCGTCCAGGGAAGCTTGGAGAAATTCTCTCTCCTGCATGATCGAAAGCCGGGCCCGGTACTGTTCGGTGACGTCCCGGAAGAAGACACTGACGCCCTTCGGGGTCGGCTCCACTCGATAATCGATTTGCTTCCCAGGATTGTACGTCGATGGGAACTCGCCGTGAAATGGGGTGCGTCCTTCCAGGGCCTGCTTCAAGGCAGCGTCAAATTGCGGGTGATGCCCGACGACAGCGAAGTAGGAATGTCCGATCACGTCGGTTCGCGGGAGCTCAAACCAGCGCATGGCCGCAGCATTGATGTCGGTGATGCGGTAGGCGTGATCGAGAGTGAGATAACAATCGCTGACGCTCGCCAGGATGGCTGCGAGACGTCCATTCGTTTCCACGAGTTCCGCTTTAGTCGACACGGCGGTAACCGTCAGAGCATCGATCGAACCGACATTTCTCAGGGTAATCCCGGCTGAGGCGATTCCCATCAAGGCCAGGGCGATCCCTGCAGACCAGATCCATCGACGAGCCGAGTAAAGCGGCTCGTCGATCAGGGCTTCCGGTATTGTCGACAGGACGACATAGCCGGTATTGCTTGAGCGCTCGAAAGCCACGAGGATGGCACCGCCCTCGCCATCGACCTCGAAATGCCCGTTCCGATCGCCATTCGCCAGTGCATTTGCCAATTGCGGTCGCAATTGCGAGGCGAGAGGGAGTTCCGCTTCGCTCCATCTCACCTGCTGAAGCTTGTAGTCGAGAATGAAATTGGTCCAGCCGGCCGGTGGGTTGCTGTCGCGGATTGCCTTACCGAAATGAGCCTCTGGCACCGCCAGCGTCAGAATCCGCTCGCCTCCGGGATTAGGGCTGGCGAGTTGCAGGCTGACCCC
Organism: Microvirga sp. RSM25; assembly: GCF_044784385.1. Classification (NCBI taxonomy): domain Bacteria; kingdom Pseudomonadati; phylum Pseudomonadota; class Alphaproteobacteria; order Hyphomicrobiales; family Methylobacteriaceae; genus Microvirga; species Microvirga sp. RSM25. The sequence goes on from NZ_CP173039.1 coordinate 2,482,922, forward strand.
GATGATCCACTCTTTTGTCCGCGGTGCGTAGATACGTTCCGACAGGGTGAGTCCGACACGCTTGAGCAGTTGGAGCCGCTGATCGCTAACCGGGAAAGATGTGACGGGAGGCATGGGCGCCCCATAGGGGAACGCGGTGCTGAGGAACAGGCGCTCCCGATTCCAGAGAACGAATCGGGATCCCTCGGGGCGAGGCGTTGCCAGGAGCTGCTGGTGAAAGGGCTTGAGATCCTCGATCTCCAGAAGCGGCGATGCCGAAAGTCCCTTTAGGATGTTACCGAGCGCCTCGGCCTCGCGGTCGAGAATGTGGGATGCCGCCGCCGATGCCGACAGACCTCTGTGAACGATGCCGTGGCGGTCCTGTATCGCATGCCAGTAGATCACCGCCGAGGCAATCAGGAACGCGAGACCGGCCGTGAGGGCGGCCGCAAGGATGATCCGGTTACGGGTTCTGGATGATGAGACCCCTGACGCAACATGAGGCCCAGCCGCAGTTGCAGCAGGCATGCCACCTCCCTCGCAGGGATGGGGCGCCGGCCTCACCGATGCATCGCTCCATTCCGGAGAGATCCAAGGGTAAACCCTGAAGCGAAGCCCGGCCCACCACGATGTCTTGCAGCCTCGCGCGTCGGGACAGGTCGAAACCGACTTCCCCGCACGACCATGCCGCAACGACACAATGCCATGACTGGGCGTGAAAATAAACATATGTTATGCGAGCAGGATCCCTTGATCGCGCCGCTGATACACCTGAGGCGGCCTGGGTTTTCCCCTCGACCTCAGGCGTGCGCCGGCTTTGAAACGTTCTCGTCTTGCAGCTCCTTCAGGGTCTCGGCATTGGGGCAGTATTCGCCATAATGAGCGCGCGCCTGCCCTTGATCGAGATCGTTCCGACAGCGAACTGCCGCCGTGCATCCCGAGCAGGTCAGACTCATGTCGCGCATCAATGTTGCATGAATATGCCTGATCCGGTCGCTATCGAGAGAAAGCGCATTCATGAGGCGAGGCAGCTCCGCCGCCTCGGGACCTCGGGCAACGAGGACAGGCAGCATGTCTGTCGAAACCCCGATGTCGCGGGCGAGCGCGTCCCTTTGATCCTGGTCGCGAGAATCGAGCTCCTGCGCCCGCATCCAGTTTGATTGCCATCGCTTGATCGCCGCACCCAAACTCATGGTTACCTCCATGCTGTCATGGCAAGCCTAGAGGGATGTGCGGCTCCGTCTTTGATCCATCGCAAATAAGGGTCGGCACCCGCGGAGAGGACTTGGGAGCGCGGCGATGTGCTCCGGCCCATTGCGGCATGGCCGGCCTTTCGGCATATCGTCTGCACAGCGATACGGTCGAAGGATAGGTCTGCAACATGGAGCCGGAAACGAGCAGAGTGGTCTGCATCGGCGGAGCCGCCGTCGACCGCAAATACCGCGCCCTGGCCACGGTCCGGCCCGGTACATCCAATCCCGTCACCTCGGAACGCTCGTTCGGCGGCGTTGCCCGCAATGTGGCGGAGAATATCGCCCGGCTCGGAACCCAGGTCTCGCTGGTTTCGATCGTGGGCACCGACGATAACGGCCTCGCGCTAATCAGCGATCTCGAGCGGCTCGGCATCGATACCCGGCATGTGACATTATCCGAAGCGCATGCGACGGCGGAATACGTCGCCGTGCTGCAGCCGGATGGGGAGCTTGCCGTCGGGCTCGCCAATATGGCGATCTTCGATGAGATCACTCCTGCCCTGCTGCGCGGGATCCGACCCGAACTCGGATCCGCTTGGGTCTTCGCCGACTGCAACCTGCCTTCCGAGACACTTCACGACCTTATCGGCCTTGCCCGCCGACGAGCCTTCATGCTGGCGATCGACGCCGTCTCGACCCCGAAGGTGATGCGCCTTCCGCGCGATCTGACGGGCGTCGGCATTTTCTTCCTCAATCTCGACGAGGCCCGGACCTATCTCGACCGCCCCGAGGTTTCGCCGCAAGCAGCGGCGGAAGCACTGCTCGCCCGTGGCGCGGAACAGGTCGTCCTCACATTGGGAGACAAGGGGCTTGTCGCAGCAGATTCCTTTGAAATCGCAACAATTGCTGCGTTCAAGGCCGAGATTGTCGATGCAACGGGTGCAGGAGATGCCCTGATCGCCGCCACTCTCGTGGCCATGCTGAAGGATGCATCACTAGTCGAGGCAGTCACACTCGGAACGGTCGCAGCCACCCTGACGGTGGAGAGCCCTGTAAGCGTCCGGCCCGATCTGTCGCTCGCCTTGCTGGAATCCACATCGTCGCTTAGAGCCGAGCAGACTTTTAAACGGGAGCTTTCATGAAATACGACACCGCCAGCCGTTTCCTCGATATCGCTCCCGAGGTACAGGCCACGCTCGTCGCGGGTGGAGCGGTCGTCGCGCTCGAATCCACCATCATCACCCATGGCATGCCCCATCCGCAGAACGTCGCCACGGCCCGCGAGGTGGAGACGGTGGTGCGGGAGAACGGTGCCGTTCCCGCCACGATTGCGATCATCGAAGGACGCCTCAAGATCGGTCTTTCAGATGCAGAGCTCGACTGGCTCGGCACCGCCAAGGACGTGATGAAACTGAGCCGCGCCGACCTGCCCTATGCGGTCGCCTCCCGGCGGAACGGAGCAACGACGGTAGCCGCGACCATGATCTGCGCCCATCTGGCCGGCATCCGTGTTTTCGCCACTGGCGGCATCGGCGGCGTCCACCAGGGGGTCGAGGACACCATGGACATCTCGGCCGATCTCGACGAGCTTGCCCGCACCCCTGTCGCGGTGATCTGCGCCGGCGCAAAGGCCATCCTCGATCTGCCACGCACCCTCGAATATCTCGAGACGCGCGGCGTGCCCGTGGTCGGCTACCGGACAGACCGCTTTCCAGCCTTCTGGAGTCGGACGAGCGAATTGTCCGTCCCGTTGCGGCTCGACAGCCCGGATGCGATGGCGGATCTGATCCGCACCAAGGAGGCGCTGGGGCTCGACGGCGGCGTTCTGGTTGCCAATCCCGTTCCGAGCGCCAATGAAATCCCCGCGGACGAGATGAAGGCCTTCATCGACGCGGCCGTGGCCGAGGCGAAGACGCGTGGCGTTGTCGGAAAGGCCGTGACACCCTTCCTCTTGTCCCACCTGTTCGAAAGGACAGCTGGGCGAAGCCTTGCCACCAATATTGCCCTGGTAAAGAACAATGCCGCATTGGCCGCGCAGCTTGCGGTATCGCTGACGCGCTGAGCGCCCTACTCGTTCTCGCTCCAGGCCGCCATCGCCTCGAAAACGATGGCATGCCGCCGGGCCAGAGCTTCGATGTCCATGGAGTAGCCTCCGCCGATGACGGCGACGAGCGGAATTCGACGGCTGCGCGCCTGCTCGATCACATAATCGTCCCGCCGGCGCAGGCCCTCGTCGGAGAGGGCAAGGCGTCCGAGCTTGTCCTCCCGGTGGGGATCGACGCCTGCATTGAAGAATACGAGATCCGGCTCGACCGCATCGAGAAGGCGCGGCAGGTGGGCCCGAAGCGCCTCCAGATAGGCGTCGTCTTCCAGGGAATCCGGCAGCCCGATATCGAGATCGCTGGGGATCTTGCGAACGGGATAGTTCTTCTCGGCATGCATCGAGAAAGTGAAGAGATCAGGCTCATCGCGCAGGCAATCGGCGGTGCCGTCGCCCTGATGCACGTCGAGATCGACGATGAGCGCGTGTTGAATAGCGCCCTCGGCATGGAGGACCTTTGCTGCAATGGCCACATCGTTGAAGACGCAGAAGCCGGCCCCGGTCTCCCGCTGCCCATGATGGCTCCCGCCGGCCGTGCTGCCTGCAAGGCCGTGCTGGAGCGCCAGTCTTGCCGCGAGCAATGTCCCCGCGGCGGATGCTCGCGCGCGGCGCACCACGCTCTCAGTGACGGGAAGACCGATCCGCCGCTCGATCTCGCGGGGAACGGAGCAGGCGAAGACCCGGTCCACGTAGGCGCGATCATGAGCCAGAGCGATCAGTTCAGCCGAGGCCTCCTCCGGTTTCACGAAGCCGTTGGATGCAAGCCCCTTCTCCGCAACGACCTCCGCCAGACGCCCGTATTTTCGCATGGGAAAGCGATGACCGTTCGGCAGTACGGCCTCGTAGACGGGATGAGAAACGATCGGCACCTGCTTCATGACTCAACCCTCGCGGATGAGGCTCGTCTATTGACCGGCGGCAATCGCCTTCTCGGCCAGTCGAACAGCAGATTCCTGCGACCGCGCTCCGCAGATGAAGCCGCTCGGGTGGCAGAAGACGCCGTCCGTGATTCCAGCAACCCGAGAAAACTCCTCCTCCTGCAAGCCCCGCCACGCTTCCGGCAAGGGCAGTCTCTGGCCGAAGGAGTTGGGCTCAGGCGGGATGGTTCGGCAATACCAGGATGTCGAATCCTCGTTCGGATAGATGATGAAGAGAAGGTCGCGCAATCCACCCTCGAAGACAGCCTTTTCCCAGGGCAGTTTATTATTGAGGACGATAACCCTGGGGTCCCGCGCCTTTCTGGCAGCGGACAGCACAATCGACTGCGCCTCGGCTTCCGCGTGAGCCTGCCGGCATGCCCGAACCAGGATGCCTCTGGCAAAATCGGCCGCCTCGAGAAACGCGTCATCATAGGACTGGTCGCTGACCCAGGTGGGATTGAAGGCTTCGATCAGGAGGGAAAGATGCCCCTGGCTGACGGACGCGACGCCGTTGTCGGCCTGATCGATGGCAAGGATGAAGCCGAGGTCGATATCCTGCCAGACCGCATCCAACAGGTCCTCATCGATCCCCGGGATGAGTTTAGGCAGGGTGTTGCGCCCGAAATCACGCCAGATCAGGCCGACTGAGCTATAGGGTGTGCCATCGGGTCGGCGCGGGAGATCCCGCATGTGATGATCGTAGCGCCCCCGCGCGACATCGTAGATACCACCCACGTCGAAAACCAGATCGGCCGCCTCGATCAAGGCTGTATCGCGAGTGCGAGCGAAGTCGAAAGCCCCCAAGGCTTCCCGTAAAACGGAGAAGGCAAAGACATCGTCGGCATGGAATGTGCCGCTATGGGTGATAACCTTCATACCGCCCTTCCCGACCACTGTCGGCTACTCCTGAAAAAGTTCCGTATCTTTATCCGCGATAACAGAGCTACTCGAAGAAGATAAGCTGCCGCAATCACATCCTTTATGCTGATGACAGCATATAACCCTTATGCCCCTGATCAGCTTGACCTTCCCATGGTGGCAAGGTCCAGAGCCATTTAGGACCTTAGGAGAAAGGATTTTCGATCATGAGGACCCGTTCCGTTGTCCTTGCCGCTGCGCTGAGCGCTCTTCCCACCCTTGCCTTGGCGCAGGGTGCGCATGGGGGGCATTCAGGACACTCCACGCCGGCACAAACGGCACAGACGCCGAGTGCGCCTTCTACCCACGGCTACCGCCAAGCGAACGAGACGATGCATCGGAACATGGACATTACGTTCAGCGGCGACTCGGATGTGGATTTCGTGCGCGGCATGATCCCCCATCACCAGGGCGCCATCGACATGGCGAAGGTGGCGCTTCAACACACCAAGGACGAGCAGATCCGGAAATGGGCCACCGAGGTGATCCGTGAGCAGGAGCGCGAGATCGCCGAAATGGAGACCTGGCTGAAGAATAAGGGCATTCCGTAAGTGGAGCTTGTTACATCCGTGGCAGGGCCTACCTCCGGCCTTCTTCATATCGCTTCATGTGCAGAACCTCTGCCACGAACGTGCAGTGTCGAGCGTTAGTGGATATCCCTTGCGGGCGAATGGAAAGGACGAATCATGTTCACGCTTACGATCAGCGACAAGCCGGTTGCCATCACCAATGCCGATGAGGATGAGGCCCGCGAGCTCCTCATGAGCGAGGATTTCAAAGATGATCTCAAGGTTCTGGAGAGCGAAGGCGCTGCCCTATGGGACGGCTTTGCAACCCTCAACGTCAGACCTGCGACGGAAGAGGAAAAGACCGAGTTCGAGAACGCGGATTTCGACGAGGACGAGGATGATGACGATGATGGGGAAGAAGGTCCTTACATCATGTTCCTGGTCGACGTGACCGATCCGGATGAGGGCGACGAAGACTGAGAGATCGCATTCAGGACACACGTCCGACCGGACGACAGCAACAAGGCCGAGCCCGGACCGTCCGGGCTCGGCGGGTCGACGGGGAACACCGGGCAGGTCAGGGTCGTTGGCCCGAGATGAGTTGGCTTGTTCAACCCCGCCTTGTGAACGACCCTTTCAGCGACCCAGGTGTCTATCTCGATTTTCGCTATGGCCGCCGAGCCATTCTCTTCGATCTGGGCGACGTCAGTGCTCTCTCCCCGCGCGAATTGCTGCGGGTGAGCCACGTGTTCGTCTCGCACACCCACGTGGATCACATGGCCGGCTTCGATCGGCTGTTTCGGCTGTGCCTTCATCGCCCGTTTCCGCTGATTCTCATCGGCCCGCCGGGCTTCGCGGCCCAGGTGGAGCACCGGATTCGAGGTTTCACGTGGAACCTTCTGGATGAGAACTCGGTCGATTTCTGCCTGCGTGCCATGGACTACGACGGCAAAAACCTGACAGAAGCTGCCGTGTTTCATGCCCGCGAGGCCTTCGCCCGGAAAGAGTTCGATCTGCCGGTTTTTCCGCAAGGCGTTGCCTGGATGGAGGATGAGTTCAGGATCGAGGCCGTTGCCCTGGACCACGGCATCCCTTCCCTCGCCTTCGCTCTGAGGGAGGTTCTCCAGGTGAATGTGTGGCGGGGTGTGCTGAATGAGTTGGATCTCCCGCCCGGTCCTTGGCTCAACGAGGCCAAGCGGGCGGTCCGCCTCGGCCTGCCCGACGATCATCCGGTCGATGTTCCGGGGAAGCCAAGTATTCGTCTGGGCGATCTGAAGGGCCGTGCATTGCGCATCGCCCCCGGCCAGGCGGTCGTCTACGTGACCGACGCGGCGCCCCATCCGGAAAACCGAGCTAAAATCCTTCAACTCGCCCGAGCGGCCGACCAACTCTTCATCGAGGCCGTCTTTCTGGAGCGCGACCGTCCCCTGGCTCTCGCGTCTCTTCACTTGACGGCGTGGGAAGCCGGATCGATCGCCCGTGAAGCCGGGGTCAGGTTTATCACGCCGTTCCATCATTCGGCCCGCTACCTGTCGGAGCCGGACGTCCTCCGGGAGGAGGTGTTCGAGAGCTTTCGCGTCGACGATCGAAAGGCGATGCGAGCCTGATCGTCTATTCCAATTGGAAGACCGCTTGGTGGATTTGTCTCGCATCGGGTCTGCGACTCGAATTGAACCGGATGACGCGATAGCCGCATGACTTCAGAACCTTGTCGCGCTGAGCATCCTTTCGAGCGTCGTGAGAGCGGTCGTCGAGCTCAATGATCGCCACCACCTCCATATCCTGAACGACTGCCCAATCGACGCGCGTGTTCGAGATCCTCTTGAAGGCGATCCAGAAGGCGCGGCTGCCTTCCTTGGCATCGGGCCGGACGAGCGCCAGGATGGGAACCTGAGGCCATATCTGGCAGTCGGGGCATGCCGCAAGAAGGCGCTGGTAGAACTCCCTCTCGTTTTCGGTCATGATCGAATGGCGCCGATAACGTGGCTTGCGGGTCCAAAAGAGGACCAGAACGAACACAATGCCGAGCAGGCCAATTCCTGCGAGCCACGACCATGAGAGATTTTCAATCATCATATTAAGCTGCCCCTGCCCTGCGCTCGCTCGAATGTGAACGGTCAGGCTTCCTCCTACCGGTGAAGCATAGCAGCTACCATGAAACCGAGACGCGTGGTCCTGCGTCTTCTTATTGTCGAGTTAAGCCTGCCCGGGGAGAGCACAATGGACCTCAGCCGCCGAACCTTCCTGCTTGGAGCCTCAGCCGCTGTCGGCAGCGTCGGTCTGCCGATCCATCGCAGCTTCGCGCAATCGATGCGAGGCATGTCCCCGTATCAAGGGATGTATGGACCTGTGGATGACGATATTTTCCCGATTCCAGGCATCGATCTCTCCAAAATCAACGCGGCCTACCTGCGCAAGGTTGTCCAATATGACACGGCTGAGCCGCCGGGAACCATCGTAGTCGATCCTCGATCGCGTTATCTGTACCTCGTCATGCGCGACGGCATGGCCGTACGCTATGGCGTCGGCGTTGGTAAGGCCGGTTTCAGTTGGGCCGGAACGGCCACCATCAGAGATAAGCAGGAATGGCCCGATTGGTATCCGCCGAAGGAGATGTTCGGACGGCGGCCCGAGCTTATGGAGCAGATGGGCGAGTTACCCGGCGGTCCGGGCATGCCCGGCGGCCCCGGCAACCCGCTCGGCGCCCGAGCGCTTTACCTCTGGCAGGGTAACAAGGATACGCTCTATCGCATCCATGGCACCTTCGAGCCCTGGACCATCGGCACCAATGTTTCATCCGGCTGCATCCGCATGATCAATCAGGATGTGATCGACCTCTACAATCACACGCCGACGGGCACGAAGGTGGTAGTGCTGTCATCGCCATCGGGCCGCCCGAGGCGCAATCAGACTGCGGCTGTGCCTGATTAAGCAAAAAGGTACGGTTCGCGCCTATTTTTGCCATGGTTAACGATCACACGTCGCTTAGGGACGCGGGAAATAACGAACCATGGCGCGAATTTTCGCCCGATCCAAACGATCGGCTGGCGGATGCAGGAAGGTATCTGCATCCGGACACAGTTACCTGCCCGGCAGGAAGAGCGCTTCATATCTGGCATTCGGTCTCTTGAGTGCGGCTTCTTTTCTCCTGATGGCGACGGTTCGCACTCAGGACGCCGCCGCATTCGGAGAGACGCGCACCCTCACCTTCTTCCACACGCACACGCGGGAAAGCTTGACAGTCACCTTCCGCAGCAACGGGCAGTATGACTCAGGCGCCCTGCAGCAGCTCAATTGGTTTCTGCGTGACTGGCGCGTGGAGAAGCCGGCGCAGATGGACCCACGCCTGTTCGACATCCTCTGGGAAGTCTATCGGGAATCCGGCTCGTCACAGCCCATCAACATCATCTCCGCCTATCGGTCTCCGGAAACCAACGGTGCCTTGCGCCGCCGGTCGAGCGGGGTCGCCGAGCACAGCCAGCACATGCTCGGCAAGGCCATGGATATCCGTCTGCCGGACGTGGACACGGCCCGTCTGCGCGCCGTCGCGATGAAGATGCAATATGGCGGCGTGGGCTATTACGCGTCCTCCGCCTTCGTCCATGTGGATACCGGCAACGTGCGAGCCTGGCCCCGCATGACGCAGCAGCAGTTGGTGCAACTGTTCCCCGACGGGAAGACCCTTCACCTTCCCTCCAACGGCAAGCCGCTTGCCGGTTACGAACTGGCGAAAGCGGAGATCCTCTCTCGCAATGCCTCCCTCGCCACGCAGGCCTCGGCCGGTGGCGGCCCCTCCATCGGCAATCTGTTTGCCAATCTCTTCGGCCGCAAGAACGCCGCGCAGCCGCCGCAGGCGGAGACTCCAGCCCCGAGCACATCGACGATGGTTGCTTCGGCCGATCCGGAGAGCCTCAAGGAGATTGTTCCGACAGCCCCTCTTCCGCCGCAACGACCGCGGGACATCAAGCTTGCCACCGCAATCATGCCGGACGCAGCCTCGGATGCGCTTGCGGCGATTGTCTCAGCACCCGCCCCGAGGATCGTTCCCGGACCTGCAGCCATTCTCGGCTACGACGAGACGGCAGCGGCAAAATCTCTCTTCGACCCGAGAACCGCCTTTCTCGATCTTGGCTTCGAATCCCACGCCAAGCATGAGCTCAGCGCCACGCGTTTCACAGGACCGGCCGTCAAACCGCTTCCCATCGTAAGTGAAGCTCAGGCTGAACTGCTGAGAGACGGGGAGTTCAGACGCCCAGCATCATGACGAGGCCGACCAGCAGCACCAGAACCAGCAGGCCGGAAAAGGCGACGGCCCAATGGGCAGTACGCTTCCCCTGCGGTGCCGATTTGGCGGTTTCAGGCTGAGATGGATGCACCTTCTGAAGAGGAGCCGTTCGCCGCTTCATCCGCGCAGCTGCGGCGCGATCCGGGAAAGGAATGATCTCGGCGCTTTTGGCAGGTGCCGGATTGGGCTTCGCATTTTGTGAAATGAGGCTGTCTTCCAGTTCGACCGGAATGCCGGTCTCTTCCAGGTGAACGACGACAAGGGCAATCTCCTCCGCACTCATGGAAGTGATCGGCAGATTGGCTTCGAGGTCCTGGTTCGTGAGATGGCCCTGCTTGCGACCAAGGGCGATCAAGCGGTCTAGGGTATTGCTGTCGAGCGCCGGCTGCATGAGGGCACGACCCCATTGTGTCTGTTGGGCGAAGAAGCGGCCAAAGCCGCTTCAAGGAACTTCGCCGAGCTAACGCGACAATAACCCCAGACGTTTCACCTGGAAAATGCCTCACGTGGAATTTTGACGACGCTTTAGCCGTAAGTCGAATGTGCCGCGATGGACGGCTAGTTCTTCGTCGCATTGGAGGCCTCCTGCAGGGCCTCCTTTTCCCGCTTGAGCTGGTCGGATAATTGCTCGGCAATGGCCACGAGTTTGCCGGCCATCATGTGCTTGCCTTGAAGCTCGACCTGCCCGGCGAGCCCCACGGTCAGGAGGGACTCGAAGACCAGATCGGCCGGGATGCCCTTCCGGATCAGATCGATGGCGACCTTCTGCCATTGATCGGACAATTGCTCTCGGAGTTCGGAAATATCATTGCTCATCGGCCAACCATACATGATCCGGCTCGGGATGTCCCCTGGGGACCCCTTTCCTGTGGTTCTGTCACCAAGCTTACATAGAACCGTTCTAATGCGCTTCTCGTCCCCAAGAGACGGAGAAGCCGATATGGACGAGCACAAGGCCCGCCTTCGCGCAAGCGAACTGGAAGATTCAGGCGATGTCGGAGTGAACCCGACGCAAAATCTCACGATGGGCGAGATCATCGCCACTCGCTTCAACCGGCGCGACCTTCTGCGCGGTTCGCTCGCGGTCGCGGCGATCTCTGCGACTGTGGGCACCCGCGCGCTGGCGGCCAATGAGCAGCCGGCCAAGAAGGCGAACGGTCTCTCCTTCGACTTCAAGGAGATCGAAGCGGGCGTCGACCATACCCACCACGTGGCCGAAGGCTACGATGCGAAGGTGCTCCTGCGCTGGGGCGACCCCCTCTTTCCCGATGCGCCCGAGTTCGACCCGAAAAGCCAGACGCCCGAGAAGCAGGCGCGCCAGTTCGGCTACAACACCGATTTCGTCGGCTATATCCCGATCGACGGCTCCAGCGACCATGGCCTCCTCGTGGCGAACCATGAATACACCAACGAGGAACTGATGTTCTCGGGCGTCGGCATCCAGGACGCCAAGGACGTCGCCTTCGCGAAGATGACCAAGGACCTGGTAAATATCGAAATGGCGGCCCATGGCGGCACCGTGGTCGAGATCCGTCGGATGAACGGCGAATGGCAGGTGGTCAAGGGTTCCAAGTACACCCGCCGGATCACGGCCGAGACTCCCATGGACATCACCGGCCCCGCCGCCGGTCATGACCGCATGAAGACCTCCGCAGACACGACCGGCCGCAAGGTGCGCGGCATGATCAACAACTGCGCCGGCGGCGTGACCCCCTGGGGCACCTGGCTCAGCTGCGAGGAGAACTTCAACGGCTATTTCTGGGGCGCACTCGGCGACACTCATCCAGAGGCCAGGAACTACAAGCGCTACGGCATCGGCACGCCGGCCTACGCCTGGGGCAAGTTCCATGACCGCTTCGACCTCGCCAAGGAGCCGAACGAAGCCAACCGCTTCGGCTGGGTCGTCGAGATCGACCCGTTCGATCCCACCTTCGTGCCGAAGAAGCGTACCGCGCTCGGTCGCACCAAGCATGAAGGCGCTGCCGGTATCACCAACAGCGACGGCCGCTATGTGATCTATCTCGGCGACGACGAGCGCTTCGACTACGTCTACAAGTTCGTTACCGCCGGCAAGGTCGACATGCGGAACCGGGCCGCCAATTTCAGCCTGCTCGATGAGGGCATCCTTTACGTTGCCAAGTACAATCCGGACGGCAAGGGCACGTGGCTTCCGGTGGTGCATGGACAGGGACCGCTCACCGAGGCCAACGGCTTCAAGAGCCAGGCCGACGTGCTGATCGAGACCCGGCGCGCCGCGGATCTTCTGGGCGCGACCAAGATGGACCGCCCCGAGGACATCGAGGCGAATCCTCAGACGAACCGCGTCTACGTCATGCTGACGAACAACATGCGCCGCAAGGACGACCAGGTGGATGCCGCCAATCCACGGGCGAACAACGCCTTCGGCCACATCGTCGAGATGATGCCGGACAGTGGCGATCACGCCTCTACCGCCTTTACCTGGGAAGTGTTGGTGAAGTGCGGCGACCCGTCCGTGGCGTCGGTCGGCGCGACCTTCTCGTCCGAAACGACCAGGAACGGCTGGTTCGGCATGCCCGATAACTGCGCCATCGACAGCCAGGGTCGCCTCTGGATCACCACTGACGGGAACAACGCCAAGGCGACAGGCCGTGCGGACGGCTTGTGGGCCATGGAAACCGAGGGCGAGATGCGCGGCACGTCCAAGCACTTCTTCCGGGTTCCGGTCGGCGCGGAAATGTGCGGTCCCTTCTTCACGCCCGATGACGAGACGCTTTTCCTGGCCGTCCAGCATCCCGGCGAGGCGGAAGAAGGCGCACCTGTGAGCTTTGACAATCCCATCACGCGCTGGCCGGACTTCAAGGACGGAATGCCGCCGCGCCCTTCCCTGCTCGTCGTCACGAAGCAGGGAGGCGGCAAGATCGCCTGACGGTTTGAGCAAAACCCAAAGCACCAAGACGACAAAGGAGCCCATTGCGGCTCCTTTGCTCTTTCGCGCGCATGGATGCGCGTTTCTTGATGCCGTTGTTAAAGTTAGGGACCGTGTACCGCCATCGCAGCGTGGGGAGAGTGGCGCGGGCGACGGGGCTCGAACCCGCGACCTCCGGCGTGACAGGCCGGCACTCTAACCGACTGAGCTACGCCCGCGCATTTCTCTCGCATCGCCTGCCCGAAAGTGGCGTTTCTCGCGATGGAGGCGCGCAAGTACCGGTGAATGCGCACGGTGTCAAATGATGTTTGGCTTATCCCCAACCCTGCCTGTGCTACAGGCAGGAGCCGGATCCTCAATAGCCGACACTAGTCTCTGGTGCTGATCGAAAAGACCTCATGACCGGCCCCATTCAGAACGCGCACGGCTTCGACCTCGGGATCGCGGGATTGCGGGCGGCGGGCCAGGGAGAACACCTTCAGGGCCCGCTCCTTCGCTTTGTCGAGGGAATCGGTGCGGACCATGATCCGGCGGATGACGCCTCCGCCCGCCTCGTCCGAGGCCACGGTTTCAATACGATAGATTTCGAACACGGCTTTAAAAACTCCAACATCAGAGCAACTCCACCATCACGCCCTGATGCGCTGGAGCTTTTCGAACCGCTTGATAAGGCGGTCCCGCTTCAATTTCGATAGACGGTCGATCCAGAAGATGCCGTCGAGCTGATCGGTCTCATGCTGGAGGCAGACAGCCATCAGGCCTTCCGCCTCCTCCTCACGTCCCACTCCGTCAAGACCTCGGTAGCGCACCCGAACCCGGGCATGGCGCTCAAGCTCGTCGGTGACGCCCGGCATGGAGACGCTCCCCTCCACATGCCGGATCATGTCGGAGGAGGACCAGACGATGTCCGGATCGACATAGATGTGTGGCTCGAGGTCGGATTCCAACTGGATGACCACGAGCCGTCTGAGAACGCCAACGTGCGGCGCCGTGATGCCGATGCCGGGTGCGGCATGCATCGTTTCCACCAGATCCCGGGCGAGTGCCCGCACGTCTTCATCGATATCGCCGACCGGCTCGGCCTTTTGACGCAGACGAGAATCGGGAAAGCGGACGATCGGACGGATGGCCACGTGACCTCACTTGGGCAGGGAATCTGACGGATGATATGCGGGTTGGGGCTACTTGTAGCGGCCGCGGCGCTGAAGCACCTCGATCTTGTACCCGTCCGGATCTCGCACGAAGAAGAAGCGCGCCAGAGGCGTGCCCTCGAGTTCGAGTTCCTTGAGCGGTGTCGGGCTAAGGCCGAGGGATTCGAACCGGGCGTGCTCTGCCTCCAGATCGTCGACCGAAAATGCCAGATGCCCATACCCGTCGCCGAGCACGTAGGGCTCCGTCCGACCATGATTGATTGTCAGTTCCAGTTCGAACTCGCTTTCTGCGTTGCCCAGGTAGACGAGCGTGAAGTCTTCAAACGCCAGTCGCTCCGCCACCCGGAGGCCGAACGCCTTGTCGTAGAATGCGAGGGAGCGCTGCTCGTCGAGCACCCGGATCATCGAATGAATGGCCTTGGCCATGGAAAGGAACCTCTTCAGAGTTGATCGCCCCACCTGCTCCGGCAAAGGGGACCCCACATCAATCAACCGGTCCTGGAGATAACAGGGCGCAGCACGGAACGGAAGAACGTCGAAGCTCGCCGATGAACGGCCGCCTGCAACCCAACAAAAAGCCTTCCCCGGCGGGAGCCGAGGAAGGCAAGTTCGGGAGGAAGAAACGCTGACTGCCCGGCTCCAACATCCTTGAAACCGGATTGTTACGCAGATGCGGCGTTCCACCACACCTTTCGTCAGTAATCCGAAAACTCAGTGAGAGCCCGGATCATGGCGCAATCAAGGAAAATTGATGCCTGCCAAGGTTCGAGAATGGCATTTCCGAAGGAACATTGATCAAGCTGAATGCTTGGTTTGGTACGGAGGCACCATTCCCCGCAACCCCTTGTCGCCTCCGCACACTCTGCAGCCCCGTTCGGCCTGATTGGAACGGGGCTTTTTCATCAGATTAGCCCCTGCAATCCGGATTATTGCTCGAACTGCCCGGCGATGGACCGGATGCGGTTGCGGACATAGTCCGGAAGACCAGCGCTGATGGAACTGCCGGAGTTGAACGAGCTTTTGCCCATCAGAACCTGGGCCGGGATCAGGTTCCGCAGCACGGGAACGCTCTCGAATTCCTTCTTGCGCTCCAGAACATCGGTTTCGACCGCAAGGGTCATGAACACGGTTGCCACCGTCTTTCCGGCATCAGCGGGATATGGCTGGAGGACCGCCAGCAATTTTCCGAACTGCATGACCTGATTGACGTGAAAGATCGTCTGTTCCAGCACCCCGGCAACGGGGGCATCGAGGCCGGTGAGCTTGGCGAAGCCGGCGCGCTCGATCTCCTCAGGCGGAAGCGTACGGATCTCCGTTTGAAACTCCATGAACTCCGAGATCTTCTTGCCGCCCTCCTCAAGCTTGTTGGCGAGGCGGATTCCGACTGGCAGCTTGCCTTCCAACGGATAGCGGGATTCGATGCACAGGCTGCCTTCAGCCTCGCACCAGCGGCGGCCCGGATGACGATTGTAGGCGCTTTGCGGATCCGCCTGCGGTGCAGCCTGCTCCGCATCGATGCGGCGGTGCTTGATGGAAGGATCTATCTTTTCGAGCACCTCGAGCCGGGTGTAGCGCCCAAGATCGATGGCGCCAGGCGCCTTGCCGATCAGGAAGCGTGCCTCCACTACATACATGTGGAGCTTCTCGGTGTAGGACTTCGGGATCCCATGAACCGAGACCTTGATGGTCGGCTCAATATAATCCGGAAAAAGGCTCAAAAGCTGTTTCTGCAGAGGCCTCTCGCGCGCCCAATCCTCGAACCGGATCAGGCCCGTGCCGGTATCGGCAAGCTTGTCGTCCTTATGATCGCTGAAGACGATGGTCTTTGGCTTCAGCTTTGACGGCGCGATCGCCGTTACGGATGGCACCTCGTCGATCTTGAACTCCTGGGCTTCGAGCGCTCCAGCGGAGACAAAAAGAGCAGCGAGGACGGTCAGCACCCGTCCGAAAGGCTTCGTCGATGTCATCAGTAAACCTGTCCGTTGCGCCAAAAATAGTCCGGGTCCACCCGCCGGGGCCGACGGGGAGCCTCATCCTCCCACCACCAGCGAAAGCCCCTGTCGGGCTCGGCCTGGCGGCGTGACAGGGGAGCATTCTGGCGCAGGCTGTCCAGCCAGCCCGGCCCCTGCGCATAGGGACCGTCTTCGTAATAATCCGGTCCACCCCTCTCCTCGCCATCGCTCCACGGATCGGGATTGCGGAACGCATACACCTCCGATTGGGGTACGAGGCGGAACTGCGTCTCGTTCAAGCGGCCGAACCAGCTCAGGCGGAAGTATTCCGTAAAGCCCCTGCCCTGCCCGTCGGTCAGCCTGTCGCCGGTATTGAGATCGATCGGCAGGGCGATGAGCTGCTTGGCCGCCTGGGGCGATGGCGGGCTGAGGGTGCCTTCGGCGCATGGTGCTCCCAGGCCGCCTGAAGAATGGATTGAAAGATGGGAGCCGCCACCTTGCCACCGGTCTGTCCACGGCCGAGCGTCCGGCGCTTGCCGTCGGCATTGTCATGCCCGACCCACACGGCAATGGTGACGTCGTTGGTGAAACCCACGAACCAAGCATCGTTCTCGTTGTCCGAGGTTCCCGTCTTGCCCGCAGCATAGGGCGCAAGCGCCTTCAGGGAACGGGCCGTTCCACGTTCCAGCACGCCCTGCAGCATGGTCTTCAGCTGAAAGAAGGCGGCCGCATCGGCGGAACCGAGCCGAACCAGCGAATTGGCCTTGCGGCTGTAGATGGCACGTCCATTCTCTTCCACGGTCTCGATGGCATGAGGCACCGGCATGGCGCCCTCATTGGCAATGGCCGCGTAGAAAGCGGCGAGATCGAGGATCCGCACCGGCTGCGCGCCGAGAACGAACGGATAATGCGGCGTGCATTCCAGATAGAGCTGCGCCTCGATCGCAAGTTCGCACACCCGTTTCAGGCTCTGCTCCGGAGAGGACTCGATACCGCCGTCGAGCAGACGTGCCGTCACCAAATTCTTCGAGTTTTCGAGCGCCCGACGCAGGGTCATGATACCGGAGCGCCCGCCGTCGAAGTTCTTCGGGCTCCACGAGTCGCCCCTTGCATTGGCCTCGCCGCCCACGGGCGGCAGCGTTACGGGCGCATCCCAGATCAACGTGTTGGGCTGCAAGCCCTTCGACAGCGCCGCAAGATAGGTCAGCGGCTTGAAGGCGGAGCCCGGCTGCCGGTGCGCCTGCGTCGCTCGGTTGAGCTGGCTCAATGGATAGGAGAACCCGCCCGTCATGGCGAGGATGCGGCCGGTCCTGTTCTCAAGAACGACCGCTCCGCCCTGCACGGACGGAGGCGTCCTCAAATCGGCGCGAACCGAACCCCTGCCCTTCTGCTCGATCACCTGGACACGCACCACGTCATAGAGCTTGAGGTCCCGGCGAGCCGCCTCCCAGGCATTCAGCGGCAGAACGCGCCCATCCGTGAGGCCGACCCGCAAGATATTGGCTCCAGTCTTCCGGTCCTTCCCCTTTTCGATCACGACACCCGCCGACCAGTGCACGTCATAGAGAGGCAATCGCACCGCCTCCAAAGCCCGCTTCCAGGCCGGTGCGTCATCCTTCGTGAGTTCGAGCGCTTTGACGGCCTGCGCAAGATTGGCTTCGGCGCCTTGGTAGCGCTGTCGTCCGATGCTCAACTCATAGCGAGCAAGTCCCTCCTGCAAGGCAGCCTCCGTTGCCTGTTGCAGAGCGGGGTTGATGGTGGTTCGCACCGTATAGCCGCCCGCACTCAGACTCTCGATATCGGCAATCGCGCGGGCATCCCGGCTCACATGATCGACGAAGTGAAAGCCCGTCGTGCGCCTGATGCGCTCGAACGGCACCCTCGGGGGCAGAGAGGCGATTGCCTGCTGCACCTGGTCGGACTTCAGGAATCCATCGTCCTGCAAGCGGCTCAGCACATAGGCCATGCGTTCCTGAGCGCGATCGGGCTTCGTGTCGGGACTGTAGTAGTTCGGCCCCTTGGTCAGGCCCGCGAGCAGCGCCCCTTCGGAGACCGACAGCGCCTTGGCGCTCTTCCCGAAATAGCTCCGCGCCGCCATCTCGATCCCCCAGGAGGAGCGGCCGAGATAGATCGAGTTGAGGTAGATCTCGAGGATTTCCGCCTTGCTGAGCACGCGTTCGATGCGCGAGGCGACGATCATTTCCCGCATCTTGCGATCATAGGTCACGTCGTCGCCGACGAGCAGGTTTTTCGCCACCTGCTGCGTGATGGTGGAGCCGCCCGCGGGCCGTCCAGGATTGGCCAGGTTGCCCACGAAGGCGCGGATCACGCCACGCTCGTCCACGCCCTTGTGCTGATAGAAGCGCTTGTCCTCCGCCGAGACGAAGGCCTGCTGCACGCTTTTAGGAACGTCCGACAAGGGAACCCAGATGCGCCGGTGATCGGGCTCGTACACCTCGGCGAAGCGCTTGCCGTTTCCGTCCAGAATGACGCTGACGCCAGGGAGCTTGAGGCCTTTCAGCTTTCCGGCATCGGGAAGCCCGGCGACGGCCGCATTATAGTAAGAAATGACCTCGCTGAGATCGACAGGCGACGGCTCGACCTTCTCGTCCTTGCAGAACTGGCGATAGCTCGCATGCAGGTCGTTGAAGCTCAATCCCTGCAGCACCTTCAGATCGCCGGCGATAGCCTGCGGGTCGTCCATGGCCGTGGTGATGAGATCGTCGAGATTGATGTCCTCGATGTCGAAGGCGCGCCGCATATGGGTGCAGCCGTTTTTCAGGATCTGCGAGACCTGTTCCTGATCCCGCGCAGGATCGAAGCTCGTCCTGACCGAGTCCGGATCGACGAGAACCTGGCTCAAGGTCAGGGCGGTTGCAAAGATCTTGACGAGGATCGCACTCATTCCGTCGCCGTCATCGAAAAACTACACTCCATGGGAAGGCAATCGGCACGACCGTTCAGGACGTGCTCCGCCGCCGGTTCGCATCCTGCTTGGAACAAGCTGAATAGAAACCGTACATCGCGGCTGATTTAGGACCGCCCTTCCAGTGAGATGGAGCAGTCCAGCTTACTTCCCAGATGGGAATGCCCCTTTCACGGCAATGTGTCTCACCCGCGCCCGACGAACGGCATCTTCGTCGCCATGACGGTCATGGTGAGCACATTCGCGTCGAGCGGCAGCCCGGCCATGTAGACTACCGCATCGGCCACATGCTTGGGGTCGATCCTGGGCTCGGGAGCGAGCGTCCCATTGGGCTGCAGCACGCCCTCCGTCATCCTGGCTGTCATGTCCGTAGCGGCATTGCCGATGTCGATCTGCCCGCAGGCGATGTCATAGGCGCGGCCGTCGAGGGAGATCGACTTCGTCAGCCCCAAAACTGCGTGCTTGGTCGCGGTATAGGGAGCCGACAACGGGCGCGGGGCATAGGCCGAAACGGAACCGTTATTGATGATACGCCCGCCGCGCGGGCTCTGGTCCTTCATGATCCGGAATGCCTCCTGCGTACACAGGAACGTCCCGGTCAGATTGGTATCGACCACCTTTTGCCACTGCTCGAAGGGAATATCCTCGAAGGGAACGGCCGGAGAGCCCATCCCGGCATTGTTGACGAGGAGATCGAGCCTCCCGAAGGCCTGCTTCGTTTCGGCGAACAGAGCTGCGACGGAGGCAGGGTCCGTCACATCGGTCGGCACGAGGAGAGTCGAGGTGCCTTCTTCAGCAATCCCCCGCTCGGCAGCTTCCAAGGCCTCCCGCCGCCGCCCAGCCATGACGACTCTATAGCCGGCCTTCAAGAGACCTGCGCTGATCGCCTTGCCGACTCCGGTCCCAGCTCCCGTCACGACTGCAACTTTGGAATGTTCCGCCATCGTATCCTCCCAACCCATGTTTCTGTCCGTCTTGAAAAAGCATTCGAGGTCATGAACGGCAAGGACAAAAGGTTTGCCTGCCCACACCTTTCAAATGAGGAGCTTGTCCATTGGACCGCGATGGGAACCGGCCAAGCTTTCCCGCGTTCGCATGGTGGTACCCGGAAAGGAATCCGTCATGCGCAATCACGTCCTAAGCTCGGCTGCCCTCCTGACACTTCTGGCTCTTCCCCTTGCCGCATGCCAGAGCAGCACTGAAACCGGTGCAGCAACTGGCGCTGCGGGCGGTGCGGTGACCGGCGCTGTCATTGGAGGTCCCATCGGTGCCGTTGTCGGCGGCGTTGCCGGTGCAGCCGTAGGAGGCGTTCTCTCGGCCGAGGAATCGACCCGGGTCCGCACCTATGTGGTCGCCCAACGCCGTCCCACGATGCGTGTTTCCGAAGAAATCGTCGTCGGCCAACCGATCCCGCCGCGCGTGCGGCTCTATGACGTTCCCCCGAGCGTCGGGCTTCGGGACAATTACAGCTACACGATCGTGAACGACAGGACCGTCCTGGTCGATCCGGACACCCGAACGGTCGTTCAGGTCATTCAGTAGATCGAGGTCTCCCTGCACAACGAAAAAGGCGGCTGTCACCAGCCGCCTTCCTTTCATTGCCATCGGGCGAGCAATCAATCGTCCAGGTCGAGATGATTGATCAGAATCTCGCGTTTACCGGCGTGGTTTGCGGGGCCGACGATGCCCTCGTGCTCCATGCGCTCCATGAGCGAGGCGGCGCGGTTGTAGCCGATCTGCAGCCGGCGCTGGATGTAGCTCGTCGACGCCTTCTTGTCGCGCAGCACCACCGCCACCGCCTGATCGTACAGGTCACCACTGGGGGAGCCGAACTCGCCCTGGTCGAACACGGCTGTGTCAGGTGCACCACCGCCCTCGTCCTCGTCGGCCGTCACCGCGTCCAGGTACTGCGGCCGGCCCTGGCGCTTGAGATGCGCCACCACCTTCTCGACCTCCTCGTCCGAGCAGAACGGCCCGTGTACGCGCGTGATCCGGCCGCCGCCGGCCATGTACAGCATGTCGCCCTGGCCTAAGAGCTGCTCGGCGCCCATCTCGCCCAGGATCGTGCGGCTGTCGATCTTCGAGGTGACCTGGAACGAGATCCGGGTCGGGAAGTTCGCCTTGATCGTGCCGGTGATCACGTCCACCGACGGGCGCTGGGTCGCCAGGATCACGTGGATGCCGGCCGCGCGCGCCATCTGGGCCAGGCGCTGGATCGCGCCCTCGATCTCCTTGCCGGCCACCATCATCAGGTCGGCCATCTCGTCGACGATCACCACGATGTAGGGCAACGGATCGAGATCCATCACCTCGTCCTCGTAGATCGCCTCGCCGGTCTCGCGGGCAAAGCCGGTCTGCACCGTGCGGGTGATGGTCTCGCCTCTGGCCTTGGCCTCGACCACGCGGGCGTTGAAGCCGTCGATGTTGCGCACCCCGAGCTTCGACATCTTGCGGTAGCGGTCCTCCATCTCGCGCACCGCCCATTTGAGGGCGACGACCGCCTTCTTCGGGTCGGTGACCACGGGGGTGAGCAGATGGGGAATGCCGTCGTAGACCGAGAGCTCGAGCATCTTCGGGTCGACCATGATCAGGCGGCACTCGGCCGGCGAGAGCCGGTAGACCAGGGACAGGATCATGGTGTTGATCGCCACCGACTTGCCCGACCCGGTGGTGCCGGCGACCAAGAGGTGCGGCATGCGGGCGAGGTCGGCGATCACCGGCTCGCCGCCGATGGTCTTGCCGAGACAGAGCGCCAGCTTCTGCTTCGAGGTCTCGAAGTCCTGGGAGGCGAGGAGCTCGCGCAGGAACACGGTCTCGCGCTTGTGGTTGGGCAGCTCGATGCCGATGGCATTGCGGCCCTGCACCACCGCCACGCGGGCCGAGACCGCGCTCATCGAGCGCGCGATGTCGTCGGCCAACGAGATCACCCGCGACGACTTCGTCCCAGGCGCAGGCTCAAGCTCGTACAGCGTCACAACCGGACCGGGACGAACGTTGATGATCTCGCCCTTGACGTTGAAGTCCCACAGCACGTTCTCGAGGGTCGCAGCATTCTCCTGCAACATCTCGACCGGCACCTCTGCACTGTCCCAGATCTTCGGCTCCGCCAGAAGATCCAAGGCCGGAAGCTCGAACGCGAACGAGGCTCCCACAGGCGCGGAGACGCCGACCGATACCGATGCATAGTTGTCACGGCGGAAGCTGTCATTGGCAGGGGCCGGAACGATCGGACCTTTGTTGACGCGTGGCTGCGTTACGACGGCTGCGCGCCGCGGCGGCACCTCGATGACGTCCTCATCGTCCATGAGACCCTCGGAGGCGTCCTCGTCATCCTCCCACGGCAGCACTTCGGGCTCAGCCGGAGGCGGCGCTGGAACGCGTGGCGAAGCCGCAACCGCTGGCGCTGCTTTCTTTACGACCGGAGCCCTCTCCTCTCGCTTGACCTGAACGGGCGCAGTCGCAGGGGCCGGCGCCGAGGCCGTCGGCAGCGTCGGATCCAGCAGATAAGTCCCCGGCTGCCACATGAAGCTATAAGATTGCTGAACGGCAGGAAGCTCATAGGGAGCAGCGCTGCTCGTTGCAGGAAGAACTGCCTGCTCGATGGCCTTCGGCGCAGCGATAGGTTCCGCGGCGACCGGCACGTTCCTTTGAGGAGCTTCTCCCCGTGGCCTCACGGGAACGGCCCGCTTGGCCTGATCCGGCGCATGAGAAGGGGTGCGGGTGAAAGCGCGTGGTGCACCGTTACCAACCTCCTGCGAGGCCGCTTTGGTCTGGAGCGCGAGCAACCTCTCCTGGACCGCAGGAGCAGGATCGGCCGCTCGGACGGACGCGATCTCTTTTGCCTGCCTTTCCGCAATATCCGGTGTCGATTGGGGAGTTGTCTGCATCCTGCGCTCTTTCAGAACGCGTTCGGGCGTGCGTGTGAAGCGGACATCCGGAGACATGGAAAACGATTGCTCCCAGACGTCTCCGCGGGGAGCGCCATTGGGGCCTCTATCCCGCAAAGCCCGATCCACAACGATCTCCCGGGAGCGGGAACGTTCGTCAGCCATTTTTGGCCGTGACAGCCCCTGTCTCAATCCGCGGTCGGAAGCGCCCATGGATACGCTATCGATCTCCCGATGAGGTTCGAAGGAAGAGGCTTGGGAAGAGGATTGGGACGGGTCTTGAAACGACGCTTGGCGCGCCCCCGCCGCAGGAGCCTGCGCAGATCTGACAGATGGCTCTTTCTCTCCGTGGCCATCAAATTCCGGATGTTTGTCATCTTCCCGCTTGAGAGAGCCATAACCATGGGCGGCGGAAGATGGAGACCGTCGTTTGAAATGCATTGTCTGTTATGATGTTGGGGCTGAGTCAATCAGCCCGAGAGGAGGTTCGCTCCGATTACGCCTGCCAAAGGTAAAAAGAGGATTAGGAGGCGAACGCGAAGCACGGCTGCCCGTACTTGTCCCCAGCATGACATATTGTTCACAACCCTTTAAAAACCGGGACATCCTCCCCATATCTGTTAAGAACTAAGGCATCCCCCCACATTCCCTCCCTTGCACGCAACGAGACATTGAAGATGTCTCTTGCAATCGTCTTGGAAGCGTTTATATCGGCGCCTCCTTCCTGGTGCGGTTTGGCGCTGGGGGATTTTCGACCAGTTGGATTTCTACGGCTCCGGAGCAGCGATGTTTCGGGCGGGTCCGACTGGTGTGAGCTTTGATTTGATCTGGCTCTGGTCATGAGCGGCAAAGGTTCGGCGGGATCGTCGGCGGTGTTGCGGGCTCCTCTGGCGGTGTTTTCCAGCATGGGCTGCGGGATTTCGATCCTGCGGCACGGTCAACGCAGAAGCGGCAGCGTTTCTGTGAACGGGAGTGCTTGGTCTTTACTTGTGAGAGGCCAAGAACGACGTCGCGAAAGCTTACAAAAACTTTCACGATGCCGGTTGACAGCGGAAGCGACAGAGACTAGATCAGTCTCATCGGCGGCGGGGTTCTTCAACGAGCGCGGCGTCGGGAGGCTTCGGGGCCTGGCCATCCTGGCAAGGGATGGGTGAGGTGGCCCGGGGTTGTTTTTGTGTCTCTGCGTGAGGCACCTGTTCTTTGACAAGTGAAGAGAGAAGAGAAGCGTAGGCGGCGGTGTCCTTGCGGATCGTCCTTCGGGGCGATCGAATGAGAACATCGACCATGTCTATGCTTTGGTGAGTACACCGCTTCAGGGAAACCTGGAGATGGAGGTACTCTGTCAATTTGCGTAGAGATTTAGTCGAGATCAAATTCTTTCAACTTGAGAGTTTGATCCTGGCTCAGAACGAACGCTGGCGGCAGGCTTAACACATGCAAGTCGAACGCATCCTTCGGGATGAGTGGCAGACGGGTGAGTAACGCGTGGGAACGTGCCCTTCAGTTCGGAATAACCCAGGGAAACTTGGGCTAATACCGGATACGTGCGAGAGCAGAAAGATTTATCGCTGAAGGATCGGCCCGCGTCTGATTAGCTAGTTGGTGGGGTAATGGCCCACCAAGGCGACGATCAGTAGCTGGTCTGAGAGGATGATCAGCCACATTGGGACTGAGACACGGCCCAAACTCCTACGGGAGGCAGCAGTGGGGAATATTGGACAATGGGCGCAAGCCTGATCCAGCCATGCCGCGTGAGTGATGAAGGCCTTAGGGTTGTAAAGCTCTTTCAGTGGGGACGATAATGACGGTACCCGCAGAAGAAGCCCCGGCTAACTTCGTGCCAGCAGCCGCGGTAATACGAAGGGGGCTAGCGTTGTTCGGAATCACTGGGCGTAAAGGGCGCGTAGGCGGCTTTGTAAGTCGGGGGTGAAAGCCTGTGGCTCAACCACAGAATTGCCTTCGATACTGCATGGCTTGAGACCGGAAGAGGTTAGTGGAACTGCGAGTGTAGAGGTGAAATTCGTAGATATTCGCAAGAACACCAGTGGCGAAGGCGGCTAACTGGTCCGGTTCTGACGCTGAGGCGCGAAAGCGTGGGGAGCAAACAGGATTAGATACCCTGGTAGTCCACGCCGTAAACGATGAATGCCAGCCGTTGGCGAGCTTGCTCGTCAGTGGCGCAGCTAACGCTTTAAGCATTCCGCCTGGGGAGTACGGTCGCAAGATTAAAACTCAAAGGAATTGACGGGGGCCCGCACAAGCGGTGGAGCATGTGGTTTAATTCGAAGCAACGCGCAGAACCTTACCAGCCTTTGACATGTCCCGTGTGGATCCTGGAGACAGGATCCTTCAGTTCGGCTGGCGGGAACACAGGTGCTGCATGGCTGTCGTCAGCTCGTGTCGTGAGATGTTGGGTTAAGTCCCGCAACGAGCGCAACCCTCGCCCTTAGTTGCCATCATTTGGTTGGGCACTCTAAGGGGACTGCCGGTGATAAGCCGAGAGGAAGGTGGGGATGACGTCAAGTCCTCATGGCCCTTACGGGCTGGGCTACACACGTGCTACAATGGCGGTGACAAAGGGCAGCGAACCCGCGAGGGGGAGCTAATCCTTAAAAGCCGTCTCAGTTCAGATTGCACTCTGCAACTCGAGTGCATGAAGGCGGAATCGCTAGTAATCGTGGATCAGAACGCCACGGTGAATACGTTCCCGGGCCTTGTACACACCGCCCGTCACACCATGGGAGTTGGTCTTACCCGACGGCGCTGCGCCAACCGCAAGGAGGCAGGCGACCACGGTAGGGTCAGCGACTGGGGTGAAGTCGTAACAAGGTAGCCGTAGGGGAACCTGCGGCTGGATCACCTCCTTTCTAAGGACGATCCCTCAAGGCCGACCTCGGTCGGTTTTATCGGATCGCTTGGAACAAAAGAGACCAGTCAGGTCTCGCTATGCGGGACGCTGCCGTCTTCGTTTCTCTTCTCATTCCGGATACATCGGTCGGGGTTTCCACTCCGATTGGGGCCTGTAGCTCAGGTGGTTAGAGCGCACCCCTGATAAGGGTGAGGTCGGACGTTCGAGTCGTCCCAGGCCCACCATTTATCTTGGTTAGCCTCAGACGCCGTCCTGCTCTTCTTGCGAAGGCCGACCGGCCGCCGCGCCCCGTGGCGCGGACAGCCAAGAAAGCGGACGCTTTCGCCGGCGCCTGAGGCCAGGTATCAAGGGGCCTTAGCTCAGCTGGGAGAGCGGTAGCTTTGCAAGCTTCAGGTCGTCGGTTCGATCCCGACAGGCTCCACCATTTTTATGGATCCGGACGTCCAGAGGCCATGACGTGTTCATGGCCGTGGATGATGTCTAATTCGCCTCCCCTCTTTGGGGGTGAGCGCGGATGTTTGAAATCGTAAAGAGGCAGCATATTCGACCAGCGGGCACCTAGTCCCGCGAACCAGCCACGGCCCGCAGCCGTGTGCGTCGGATATGCTTGGCAAGCAAAACATGTCTTTGGAGAAATCCAAAGACAGGTCTTTCTTTTTTGGTCATGTCCGGCTTGTAGCCGAGCGGACATTGATCATGAGAGTAATCAAGTGTCGTAAGAGCATCTGGTGGATGCCTTGGCGCTGAGAGGCGATGAAGGACGTGGTACGCTGCGATAAGCCTTGGGGAGCTGCGAACGAGCTTTGATCCAAGGATCTCCGAATGGGGAAACCCCCCTTCGATCCTTTGTATTGTCAGGGCAGGAGCGATCCTGTTTTGGCACTACGGAGGGTCAGATGAAGGGATTAGGCCCTGAATACATAGGGGTTTAAGGCGAACCCGGGGAACTGAAACATCTAAGTACCCGGAGGAAAGGACATCAATTGAGACTCCGTTAGTAGTGGCGAGCGAACGCGGACCAGGCCAGTGCCTGCATGACACGTCATCGGAACCGTCTGGAAAGGCGGGCAGAACGGGTGATAGCCCCGTACGGATCAACGTGATTGCAGGACTTGAGTAGGGCGGGACACGTGAAATCCTGTCTGAACATGGGGGGACCACCCTCCAAGCCTAAGTACTCCTCAGCGACCGATAGTGTACTAGTACCGTGAGGGAAAGGTGAAAAGCACCCCGACGAGGGGAGTGAAACAGTTCCTGAAACCGGATGCTTACAAACAGTAGGAGCCCAAGGTTCGTCCTGGGTGACTGCGTACCTTTTGTATAATGGGTCAGCGACTTAAAGTAACGAGCAAGCTTAAGCCGATAGGTGGAGGCGCAGCGAAAGCGAGTCTGAACAGGGCGTTTGAGTTCGTTGCTTTAGACCCGAAACCGGGTGAT
Organism: Microvirga sp. RSM25; assembly: GCF_044784385.1. NCBI lineage: Bacteria > Pseudomonadati > Pseudomonadota > Alphaproteobacteria > Hyphomicrobiales > Methylobacteriaceae > Microvirga > Microvirga sp. RSM25. The sequence continues at coordinate 2,509,957 of NZ_CP173039.1, forward strand.
CTAGCCATGAGCAGGTTGAAGGTGCGGTAACACGCACTGGAGGA
>NZ_CP173039.1:2512500-5217500 GCF_044784385.1 Microvirga sp. RSM25
GGAGCAGCCCGGTAGCTCGTCAGGCTCATAACCTGAAGGTCACAGGTTCAAATCCTGTCCCCGCAACCACCGACACTGAAAACCCCTGACAGCGAATAGCGTCAGGGGTTTTTGCTTGTCCGGGAGCCGACGGCAGCTCCTTGCTCTCGAAATCACATGAGAGATCATCTCGGCATCCATGAGCGTGAGCCGATCAAACAGAAAAGCCCTCGATGCTGCATGCAAAGAGGGCCGTATCGACGGATGATATTGAACGGTTACGAGAAAGGCGCCTGCCTCGAGCGCGTCAAGCGACCTGACCGATCGGATCCAGATCGGCGTTCAGGGAGAACCGCTCGAGCTGCACGGCATAAGCCGCTTCCAATCCTTTGAGACGGACTTCGGGTTCGGGAACGATCCGGTCCACAGCCGTGGTGAGGCGGCTGCAGAAGCGGTCCGAGGCGGAGAGCAGGAGGCGGAGCGACCTTGCATTGGGAGGCGTGCCGGATGAAGCATCCTGCACGAGGGACGCGGCCGATGCATAAAGATCGTCCACCGCAGCCTCGATGCCCGGGTCGCGCTTGAGCAGACTCATGGTGTTGATCAGGAGGACCCGCAGATCATGCAGGTCGTCTTCCCTGCCCGCTTGAGCGATCAGATTCACGACCTTCTTTACGGCTTCGATTCTCTCATTGATCGTTTGCGTAATGGTGCTGTCGGCCATGAGCCTTCCCCTGTCAGGCATGCGTGAAATCCCCAGGGACTCACAGGATCGACAATGCACTTTCATGGTTAACCAATTGTTACACGCCTGTCGAAAAGATTGCTGGAAGCCTTGTTCCACAAGGCTCTCCGGCTTTGCGAGGAAACTTTCCGTTACGGACATCTCAAGCATTGAGATTTGATCGGAAGCCGACTACATCTCGCAGCGCATCGTGCGGAAAGGTGGATCCGGTTTTCCCGCCCGAACGACGCGCCAGTTAAGGGATTGAGCATCGGATCGATCCCGAAGGTGATGTCCACTTTCGGGTCCGGTGCTCTAGCATTCTTGATTTGAAATCTTCGTCATGCACCTGCAGCTCGATCTCAAGCGACCGCAATGGTCCTCGTCACGAAGCATACGCTTCGTGAGAGGCTGCTGCATCATGCGCGATCATGAGCTGCGACCCGATCCGGGGCCCGCCTTGCGGTCCCCAACGGCGAGTTCCGCCAGAACCGGCACCGCCGATCAGGTGCCTTTCCACTGCATGTCGGTCTAACGGTTATCCCGTCGCCGGCACGATCCGGCGAATTTACTTTCCTCAGCATCCGCTCTTCTTCTCGCGATGCAGGTTCGCCGGATCCCAGCCTTGCTGAGAAAAGGAGAAGCCCTGCAATGAACAGGGTCTGGACCGAAGAAGAACTTGAAATTCTGCGCCGCGACAGGGAAGCCAAGATCCCGGTTCCCGTCACCGCTGCGAAACTGGGAAGGCCCGTGCCGGCAACCTATGCCAGAGCGCGGCTGATCGGGACCCTTGTTCAACCCCATCAATCCTGGGATGAGGCCACCGTCGCGCGCTTGCGCGAACTCGTCTCGGCCGACCCGCCGATGACGGACAAGCGCATTGCCGCCGAGCTTGGAAGAACCGTGACCCAGATCCGATGGAAGATGCAGGATCTTGGCCTGATCGGCGTGCGCGATCTCTCCAAACTGGCGAAAATCACCGCCGCAGGAACGGCTCGCCCGAAAGTGGTGCAGGCGCAATCGTCAAAGCCCGCGGCGGCAAAGCCCGCAACTCAAAACCCACCTCGGCAATCTCCTCTGGAGCGCAGCGCATCTGTGGGCCGAGCCGAGATGTCTGCGCGATCTGCTGTGCCGGTACAGCGAATCGCGCTGCCGACCATCGACATCGAGGCGGCGCTCGCTCAAGCACTCAAGGCCCTCGAAACGGCCATGGCGGAGCAGCTGAAGACTTTCGTCGCGGGCACGGAAGCGGGGATGATCCGAGCCGCCAGGGCGGCCATCGCCGAGAAGGCGCGCATCGACCAACGCCTCCTGGTCCGTGTCAAGCGCTCGGCCGAGGCCGCTGCCCGTCGCGAAGCGGAGGCATGGAAAGCCGAGGAGAAAGCAAAGCGTCAGACTATGGAGGCGAGGAAAGTCGACGCTGAGGCCGAGCGGAAGGCGACAGATGCGGCACGCCAAGCGCAAGAGGAGAAGGCGCTTCAGGAGAAGGTTCGGCCTGCAGCTCCGAAGCCTGCGGCGAAACCCAAGGCGGACGTGAAAAAAGCTGTCCTTCCCGCAGTGCGGGGCGTCTCTCAGGTTGCGGCTCCCCGCCCTGCCCCGCAGGCCGTTGCTCCTTCCGTACCGAGGATCGTCGTCAGCGAGGCTCCCGCCGCCACTCGGGCGACAGAGCCGGACACCGCCAACGCCCAGACATCTGGGCGCGGCGGCTGGAAATCCGTTCGCCGGGATCCTGCCCGCGTTCTGGCTCAGGCCAAGGCAAAGGCCAAGCCGGCAAACCGTGCTGATGCGATCGATCTCGCTCAGGCCGCACAGGCCGCCATCGAGCGCTTCATTGCAGAGCGCGGCGTCACGAAAAACGAGTCGAGCGGCATTCAGGCGGTGGTCTCCCGGCTTCAGGCACGGGGCTACATCGTGGTGCGCGACGAGAGCGGCTGGACCATCGACCAGCGTCATCGCGTCGGCAGCGAATCTGAGCTTTTTGCATTTGCGGAAGCACGCGGCATTACATTGAGCGCTGCCGCCTGATCGGCAGCGGAAACGGCGTCCGATGACACGGGATCGGACGCCGCATCCTGAGCACTGGATCCAAAAGTGGATTTGCACTCTTGGGGTTCATCCGATGGTCCTTCTCGGATGATAGCATTGTCGGGTGCGAACCTCTGATTCCGCACGATGCGCTTGACCCGCCATCTTGCCAGTGCCCTTATCCGCCCCAAATCGGCAGCGGATCATGGAGATGAAGATGGAAAAGCGTCGGCTCGGCCGCTCGGACTTGATGGTTTCTCCCCTGTGCCTCGGCGGCAATGTCTTCGGCTGGACGGCTGACGAGGCAGCGTCGTTCAAGGTGCTCGACGCCTACGCAGATGCCGGCCTCAACTTCATCGACACGGCGGACGTCTATTCCACCTGGGTGCCTGGCCACAAAGGCGGCGAGTCGGAAGTCATCATCGGCAAGTGGATGAAGGCACGCGGCAATCGCGACAAGCTCGTGATCGCCACCAAGGTCGGCTCGGAGATGGGCCCAAACCAGAAGGGATTGTCGAAGAGCTATATCCGCTCTGCCGTGGAGGCCTCTCTCCAACGTCTCCAGACCGACTACATCGATCTCTATCAATCCCATCGGGACGATCTCGATACTCCACAGCAGGAGACGCTCGGCGCCTATGAAGAGTTGATCCGGGATGGAAAGGTGCGAGCTATCGGCGCATCGAACTTCACGGCGGCCCGGCTGAAGGAAGCATTGGACATCAGCGCCGAACTCGGGCTGCCGCGCTACGAAAGCCTGCAGCCCAAATACAATCTTTCCGACCGTGCGGAATACGAGGCCGAACTCGAGCCGCTCTGCCGTCGGGAAGAGATCGGGGTCATTCCTTATTACGGTCTCGCCAGCGGGTTCCTGACGGGCAAATACCGGTCGGACGCGGATTTCGGCAAAAGCGTGCGTGGCGGGCGCATGGCCGCTTATCTCGATGATCGCGGCCGGCGCATTCTAGCGGCGCTGGACGCGGTGGCTGCTCGGAAGAATGCGACGCCGGCCCAGATCGCGCTGGCGTGGCTCATGGCGCGTCCGGGGATCACGGCACCGATCGCCAGCGCCACGAGCGTGGAGCAGATCCGCGACCTCGTGCAGGCGACGAAGGTGCTCCTCGACAATGATGACATCGCGCAACTCGATCGAGCCAGCAATCCGGCCTGAACCGGCCGTTTCGAGCTGAGACATCGAATTTTTGCATGGCAGCCCTCCGTTGCATCGAACGGAGGGTCGATTATCTCGTATCGACCTGTGCTTCCAATAATTCCACAGGGCAAAACGAGGTTTTACGATGAGCGTTGATGCCAATGCGTTGTTCCAGCCCTTCAAACTAGGTGACTTGACCCTGCCCAACCGCTTGGTCATGGCTCCCCTCACCCGGAATCGGGCGGCAGAAGGAGATGTGGCCCGTGACATCACGGCGACCTATTACGCCCAGCGCGCCAGCGCCGGCCTCCTGATCTCGGAAGGTTCGCAGATCTCGCATCAGGGCCAGGGCTATCTGCGGACCCCCGGCATCTATTCGCCCGCGCAGATCGCGCATTGGCGCAAGGTGACCGATGCGGTCCACAAGGCCGGCGGGCGGATCTTCATCCAGCTCTGGCACGTGGGCCGTGTGTCCCACACCTCGCTTCAGCCGGGTGGCGGCGCGCCCGTTGGCCCCTCGGCTCTTCGCGCTCAAACGAAGACGTTCCTTGAGGAGGGTTTCGCCGACGTGTCCGAACCTCGTGCGCTCGACCTCTCGGAGATACCGGGCATTCTGCGCGACTACGAGCATGCCGCCCGCAACGCCAAGGAGGCCGGCTTCGATGGCGTCGAGATCCATGCTGCCAACGGCTATCTGCTCGACCAGTTCATGAAGGACGGCTCCAACCACCGCACGGACACTTATGGCGGCTCCATCGAGAACCGGGCCCGCCTGACCGTCGAAGCGACCGAGGCCGTGCTCAAGATCTGGGACAAGGGACGGGTCGGCATCCGCCTGTCGCCGGCCAAGGTCAACGACACCGCCGATTCCAACCCGCAGGCTTTGTTCAGCCATGTAGTGGAAAAGCTCGACGGACTGGGGCTCGGCTACATCCACATGATCGAAGGCGCCACCCAGGGCGACCGGAACGCCGTCGACGTGGATTACGAGGACCTGCGCCGCTCCTTCCGAGGAGCCTACATCGCCAATAACGGCTATAGCCGCGACATGGCCGCCGAGGCGTTGTCCAGCGGACGTACCGATCTCGTCGCGTTCGGCCGCCTCTTCATTGCCAATCCGGATCTCGTCGAGCGCTTCCGTCTCAATGCGCCTCTCAACGAGCCCGACCGTGCCACCTTCTATGGCGGCGGTGTCAAGGGCTACACGGACTATCCGGGTCTGGACGAAGCGGCCTAGGCCCTCAGCAACCCTGGCAGATCCCGCGCTTAACCCTCTTGTCGGCTTCTTCGAGGAGTTTCTCCTCTCGTGAGCTGGGGCTGACGGTGGAGCGCTCACCCGGTTGCAGGCGGCCGTCTCCGGATACCGTCCCCGTAGTGGCGGGACCGGTCTGGGTGGCGCCTCCTGCTCCGGCAGCGGTCCCTCCCGTACTGCCTTCAGTACCGGGAGGCGGGATCTGGCCAGTGGTGGTTTCCCGACTGCCCGTCCCCGTGTTTCCCGTGGTGCCGCCGACGCGGCTACCCCTATTTCCAGGATCGGCGCTTCCCTGAGCACCCTGTGCAGGCGGCCGCATGGTCGATCCCCTGGGCTGTGTCGCGCTGCTGGGAGAGGCGGTTGAACCGCTGGAGGGGGAAGCCGACGAGGACGAGCCGCCGCCGGCACCACCTGTGCCTCCTCCACCGGAGCCGCCCGAAGATCCCTGTGCCCAGGCCGATCCGGCGATCAGAACGCCCGCGAGCAGTGCGGTCGTTGTTGTAAAGTGGCGCATCGGCTCCTCCTCTCGGGTCGCTGTTGCACGTCAACTCCAAGCAAACTCACGAGTCTTGGTGACCGTTCCGCCAAATTGTCAGGCTCACCGGACCTTTCGGGTCCAGGATCTGGCGGGGCTCCGGTCTCAGTGCATGTTCAGACAGGATCGTTTCAGCCCTCTTATCGTCCTCGCAATCCGAGAACACAGGCACGCCGTGCGGGATGTACGTTTCTTCCGCCCGGGTCAGGTGGAAGGCGTCGTATCCGATCCCGAGAAAGAGGTCGAACACCTGACGCCCTCCGGGCACGGCCACACGTCCTCCATCCGGCAACACGGTCCGGATCGCCTCGATCCAGGGCTGTCTTTCCGGGTTCCACCACCAGCCATCCGCGCGCCGTTCCAACCCGGTCGAGGACGAGGACAGGATCATCCGCAGGCGGCCTTTTGGATTCGAATTGGCCTCGTGCCCCAAGCGGCCGAGCACCGTCACGGCCGACTTGTTGAGTTCGGCCTGGAAATAGGCCCAGTCGGAATCGTTGCGGAGCACATCGGGCGTCTGCCCGGAGGCATCGGCAATGCAGTCGTTGTCGGAGACGATGGCGTAACCGTGGATTTCAACCTTGGACATGAGTCGGGCTTTTCCGAGAGGAGTGAACGATGGCGGCCTTCATGAGAAGGCCGAGCACCAGCGCGTTGAGCACATGCCACAGAAAATGGGTGCCTGCAGGCATTCTCGCGCAGACCGTGTCGTCGATTGAGCGGAAAAGCAGGGATAAGGCAAACACGCATGCCGCCGTCAGAAGCGCCCTGCCCGCATCCCTCATACCCGACACCCCACAGACGATCCCGACTGCAAACAGCGCCAAGGCCGCCGGGACATACCCGACCGATCCGTTCAGGGTCATGCCCGGGAGAATGCCGAGCCAGAGACGGTCGAACGACATGTTGAAGGCGGCAAACAGCACCGTCACGGCAATGGCGGCGACCAGCCCAAGGCTGAGATAGCGGCGCATGGCGAGCAGGAAATAGCTGTAGATGAAGACGGCGATGGGCAGCACATCCGCCAGAAGCGACCATTGGTTGGCGAAGGTGTGAAACAGGAAGCTGCCCGTTCCGACCATGAAGGTCACGGCAATCAACCACAGAGCCGGCCAGTCCCTGGCTCCCGCCCGCCGCCAGAGCACCAGGGCATAGAGGGCGGCCGCGATGAAGGCGGCGTTGGTCACGGCATTCAGCGGCTCGGCCCAGAACCCGGGTCCCGGGCGTTCGCAATAGCTGTCGATGGGTGTGAGCCAGGATTCGGGCATGGGGCGCTACCGTGGGGATGGTGACCAGTTCCAGCTTGCCAGCCGAGGACGAACATCCGATGAAGCATGGAGGACGGAAAAGCGAGAGTGCCGGGATGCGAATTGCGACGTGAAGTATGCACTGTCATATTGTCCTATCATGACAGTTCATCCGACGTCATCCTAAGTCAATGTAAAAACAACGCTTTTCGGCGTTTTGCAGGTCAAAACCCTTACTGCACAAAGGCTTTGTACCAGCAGGTTTTGGGGGTATTCCTGGGGGTATCGAAACCATATGTGATACCCCTTCCCCAATGCCTAATCCGATAGACGATAACGACAAACTTGCGATGGCTGTTGGCCGCGCCGTCAGCCACTGGGCACATGCCGAGGTTCACTTAGCCAACGTGTTCGGGAATTTGACCGGCATGGACCACACGATGGCAGCTACTGTGTTCAGGATGTTCAGGTCAGTCCCGAACCAAAAGGAAGTTCTGCTGTCTGTGGCCAAGGTTTCCACGCGGTGCGATGAGAGCGACCTTGCCACGCTGTCCGCGATCCTGATTGAGTACAGCAGTCTGGCGGTAAAGCGCAACGATATTGCGCACAACCCACTTGGCTGGCAGCAAGGCGAGGAACAAAAGATATACCGCATGAAGCGGGAGAAGGTCAGCAAGCCAGGGATGTTTCCATATAGCCGCGATATGATCGAGGTGGAGGATATCGAGGCGCTAACGTCTGACATCAAGGCGCTGGTAACTCGCATTGGGCAGTTCGACCGCGACCTGTTCGAGAAGCGGATTAAGGAAATGCCGCTGCCAAGTTCTCTCCCTGAATTATTCGGGGAAAGCCCGCAGCCACGCGGGCTGCTGGATACTTAGATAAAAACCCCGATTCAGGCCGACTGCGAAAGTCGTTCACGCAACTGATAGCCCATCAGCGGCCAGACTTTGTTGATGGCGTTCTCGCGCGCGATCCTGCGGCCGATCTCGGAGTTGAAATTCTCCGGGCTGGCGCAGGCGCTTTCACCGGTCACGGTGAAGCCGTTCTGCAGGGTGAGCACGCAGAAGGTCAGCAGGTTCAGAGACACTTCGTTGGTGTACGGGGTGCCGCAGGCGGCGACTTCGCGGCCAAACACGCCGTCTCCAGCCGTGAAGTAGTGCTCGCTCTTGATGTTCGCCTCGATGTCAGCCGGGGTCACGCGCGGTGCGGTCAGGCCCTTGGCTTGGATTTCCTGCTCGATTTCTTTGTCGTTCATACGTCCCTTCCGTTATGCGCTTCACCCAATGCGACGCGCTGAAAGGAATACTATCACATCAGAGTTCCCAAATGGAACTTTGTTGCTTGGATGCACATTCCACTTTGCGATTCAGGAACTCGTGGGCATCGTGTCGGTAGGGCGCGCGCTAAGGCGCTGATATTGAAGGCGTAAAAGTTATCAACAGGAATGCTGGGGGTATTATTGGGGGTATCGACCAGCGAATGATAAATAAAATCAAATGGTTACAAGGAATTAGGAAAAGATGCTTATAGCGACGTGGAATGTGAACTCCATCAAGCAGAGGCTGGACCACCTCGCCACATTCGTGAAGAGCGCTGATCCGGACGTGGTCTGCCTTCAGGAATTGAAATGTGTGGACGAGGCCTTTCCTCGCGCGGAGGTCGAGGCGCTCGGCTACAACGTCGTCACCCATGGCCAGAAGGCCTATAACGGCGTCGCCATCCTGTCCAAGCGCCCGCTTGAGGATGTGCGCCGCGGGCTGCCAGGGGACGAGAGCGACGAGCAGGCGCGGTATCTGGAAGGAGTGATCTCAACCTCCACCGGCGCCGTGCGGGTGGCCTCCATCTATCTGCCGAACGGCAATCCCATCGGCACCCCGAAATTCGACTACAAGCTCGCCTGGATGGAACGCCTCCGCAACCATGCAAAGAGCCTTCTCGTGCTCGAGGAGCCTCTGGTCCTGTGCGGCGACTACAATGTCATCCCTGAGTCCGAGGATGCCTTCGACCCGGCCGCCTGGACCAATGACGCCCTGTTTCAGCCGGAGAGCCGGGCCAAGTTCCGGGAACTTCTCAATCTCGGCCTCCTGGACGCGGTGCGCGCCTGCAATGACCAGCCGGGACTCTACTCGTTCTGGGATTATCAGGCCGGCGCCTTCCAGCGGAACAATGGCATCCGCATCGACCACCTGCTGCTCTCGGCTCAGGCCCAGGACAGGCTCAGGACGACCTCGATCCGGAAGGAAGTGCGCGGCTGGGACAAGCCGTCCGATCATGTGCCGGTGATCGCCGATCTCGACATCGATTAGCTGGTGACCGGCGGTGCTGGATCGCCGGTCACTTATCGGCGCGACTGGATGTACTGCTCCAAGAGAGCAAGCGCGAGCTTGCGATCGCTTTCGTCTGCCGCTGCGAAGGCCTGATCATAGAGCGATACGATCCATTGATCCTTGGGTCCATCGGTCGAAGCTTCGCGCGCGAGGGTCAGCCACATGAGCCCCTTGGACCGCTGCCGCGGAACGCCCTGCCCCGTCATCAAGAGATGCCCCAGGAGCGCCTGCGAGGCGGTGTGCCCCTTCTCGGCGGCCAGGTTGAACCAGCGCGCAGCGTGACGGGCGTCCTTCTGGACTCCGGTTCCCTCGAGATAGAGGCGGGCGAGATTGTACTGCGCGTTGGAGTCGCTGAAATAGGACGCCGCGTAGCTGAACATCTCGACGGCGCGCTCCGGATTGGCGCCGACATAGGTGTCCTTGATGCCATCCAGAAAATAGCTCCCGAGCGCCACGAAGGCGCTGGAGACGACCGCCGCGTTCGGAGAATCGGGGCTTTCGTCCGCGTGCTGGTCGGCGAGCCGGGAGAAATACTCGAAGGCCTTCAGGTCGTCGTGCTGGACGCCGTCGCCATCGGCATACATGCGGCCGAGCTTCCAGAGGGCAAGCGAATGCCCCTGGCCTGCCGCATATTCGAGCGCATGCACGGCCCCGATCTTGTCGCCGGCATTGTAGTCGCGCATGCCGCTGCGCAGCGCATCGCGCACCGAGCCGTACTTGGTGGCAGGAGCCAGGACGGGAGCAAGGGCAGGCGTGAGCGGTTGCGGACGCGGCGCAGCATCGAGTGCAAAGGCTGCACCGGCGCCGAAAGTGGCCACCCACAACGTGGCTGCAACGAGTTTAAACGTCCGCATAGGTTTCTTTTTCTGCGGCTCCGCCCGGATGGGTGATAGCCCCATCCCGCGCAGGACCCACGGTTTGTGCGTATTTCCAGAGATAACCCGAGGTGGCGCTCGTCTCGCGCGGCTTCCACTCGGCGCGGCGCTTGGCCAGTTCCTCGCCTGAGAGCTCCACGTCGATGATGCCCTTGACGGCATCGATCGCGATGATGTCGCCGTCCTCGATCAGGCCGATGGGGCCGCCCACCGCCGCTTCCGGCCCCACATGGCCGATGCAGAAGCCGCGGGTCGCGCCCGAGAAGCGACCATCGGTGATGAGAGCGACCTTGTCGCCCATGCCCTGGCCGTAGAGCGCCGCCGTCGTAGAGAGCATCTCGCGCATACCGGGACCGCCACGCGGCCCCTCGTAGCGGATCACCAGGACCTCGCCTTCCTTGTACTGGCGCGTGGAGACAGCCTCGAAGCAGGCCTCCTCGCCGTCGAAGCAGCGGGCCGGACCCCGGAACACCTGCTTGTCGCTCGCCATGCCGGCCACCTTCACGATGGCGCCTTCGGGAGCGAGATTGCCCTTCAGCCCGACGACGCCGCCGGTGGGCGTGATCGGCTTGTTCGCCGGGTAGACCACGTCCTGATCGTCGTTCCACTTCACGGAAGCGAGGTTCTCAGCCATGGTGCGGCCGGTCACGGTCATGCAGTCGCCGTGCATGTAGCCGTGATCGAGAAGCGTCTTCATGAGCAGCGGAATGCCGCCGACCTCGAACAGGTCCTTGGCGACATATCGCCCACCGGGCTTCAGATCCGCGATGTAGGGCGTGCGCTTGAAGATCTCGGCGACATCGAACAGGTCAAACTTGATTCCCGCCTCGTGCGCGATAGCCGGAAGGTGCAAAGCCGCATTGGTCGAGCCGCCGGAGGCCGCGACCACGGTTGCGGCGTTCTCCAAGGCTCTGCGGGTCACGATATCGCGCGGACGGATGTTTTTGGCGATCAGATCCATGATCTGCTCACCGGCCGCGGCGCAGAACCGGTCGCGGATCTCGTAAGGCGCCGGAGCGCCCGCCGAATACGGCAAGGCGAGACCCATGGCCTCGGAGACGGTCGCCATGGTGTTGGCGGTGAACTGTGCGCCGCAGGCACCGGCCGAGGGACAGGCGACCTGTTCGAGTTCGGTCAAATCCTCGTCCGACATTTCGCCGACCGAGTACTTGCCGACCGCCTCGAAGAGATCTTGCACGGTTACCTGACGCCCGCGGAAGGAGCCTGGGAGAATCGAACCGCCATAGATGAAGATCGACGGCACGTTGAGGCGCACCATCGCCATCATCATGCCCGGAAGAGACTTGTCGCAACCGGCCATGCCCACGAGCGCATCGTAGGAATGGCCGCGCATGGTCAGCTCGACCGAATCCGCGATCACCTCACGGGATGGGAGCGATGCTTTCATGCCCTGGTGGCCCATGGCGATGCCGTCGGTCACCGTGATGGTGCAGAACTCGCGCGGGGTCCCGCGGGCGGCGGCCACGCCCTTCTTCACGGCCTGGGCCTGGCGCATGAGGGAGATGTTGCAGGGAGCGGCCTCGTTCCAGCAGGTAGCGACTCCGACGAGTGGCTGGGCGATCTGCTCCTTGGTCAGTCCCATGGCATAAAGATAGGAGCGATGCGGCGCGCGAGCGGGCCCCTCCGTCACGTGACGGCTCGGCAGCTTCGACTTGTCGATTAACCGCGCATCCATGGTCTACACTCTTTCCCACCCGGCCCTCACAAGGAGATCCAAGCCCTTTGGAACTCCCGTGATCTGCCATGTGCTACGCCACCGATGCAACGATCCTTACGAAGGATCACCCAACAGCCTTAATCCAGGTTTTGCCCCGGGTTTTGTGCCGTAAAGCTTTGGTTTTGAAGCACTTTAACCTGCCTCAGGAGTAGCGCTTCGTTTATGGCGGCATCGCGGCGGAGCTTGGGCCAAGAGGGGCAAGATGTTGAAGGTTTGAGGGTGTTGCTTCACCGCAACATTTTTGGGATAGGATTCCGCTCACTCGAGAACCCTCTGACCCTATCGATGGAATTTCCTGCGTCCGATCACGCTCTTTCAGTCGCCAATTTCTTCGGACGAGAACCAGACGTCGTCGTAGACCGCGACCGCACTGGAATCGGGAGACCGGTCGCTCCTGATCCAGATCGAACGAACAGCAGCAAGATCGGCTTCGGTCGGTAGGCGAGCCACCGAGATTCGCTCCGTTGTGCCGCTGCAGGAGATGAACCCGACGGTCATGAGCGATTGCGCGCTAAGCCCTCCTGCCCGCCGCGTCACCAGAAGTGCCGGTCCCCAGCCTTTGTACGGCTGCCAGGGGAAGATCAAACGTCCTCCCGGATCGAGCGCCCGCAGCCATTGCACATCCGGAGCGACGACCCCCGCATTGACGTAGATGACATCGGCGGTCGGCAAGACCCGCCCGAAGGCGGAGGCTGCATGAACCTTCACGTTGGAACAGGCGGTCAAGTTCTGCGCCGCCTGAGCAGCCAGATCCGCCTCGTACTCGAAGGCCTCGACACGCCCGTTCGGCTGAACGAGCAGCGCCAGGATGGCCGTGTAGTAGCCCGTGCCCGCACCCACATGGATCACGGTCTCGCCCGGCTGCGGGCCGACCTCATCGATCCAGGCGGCATGGAGCGCGGGCTCGCCATTGTTGATGCCACGCTCGGGATCGATGGCGACGAGGACGTTGTCGTAGATGTCGGCGAGTTCACGCGTCACCAGGGCCGCACCCATGCTGATGGCGGTCCAGGGCGGCGGCGGCAGAAAAGCTTCCCGCGGGACGGTCGCGAAGGCCCGCTCGATGCGTTCATCGCGAACATTCGCCAACCGGGCAATCTGCCCGGCATAGGCGCGACGATAACTGTCAGACCCTTTCTGGGACATGCCTTGAAAGCGCCTTCAGGCCGCTCTGGTTCCACAGCACGAGGAGCCGGTTTCACTACATCCTGAACACGCCGAACTTCGTCTCCGGAACGGGCGTGTTCAGGGCTGCCGAGAAGGCCAAAGCCAGCACACGCCGGGTCTCCGAGGGCAGGATGATGCCGTCGTCCCAGAGGCGTGCGGTGGCGTAGTAGGGTGAACCCTCCTGCTCGTACCTGTCGCGGATCGGCGCCTTGAAGGTCTCTTCCTCTTCTGCGGTCCAGGCCTTGCCCTCGGCTTCGATATTGTCGCGCCGCACGGTGGCGAGCACGCTCGCCGCCTGCTCGCCGCCCATCACCGAGATGCGGGAGTTCGGCCAAGTGAAGAGGAAACGCGGAGAATAGGCGCGGCCGCACATGCCGTAATTGCCGGCGCCGAACGAGCCGCCGACGAGGAGCGTGACCTTCGGCACCTGGGCGCAGGCGACCGCCGTCACGAGCTTCGCGCCATCCTTGGCGATGCCGCCCGCCTCGTACTGACGCCCGACCATGAAGCCGGAGATGTTCTGAAGGAAGAGGAGCGGAATGCGCCGCTGACAGCACAGTTCGATGAAATGCGCGCCCTTCTGCGCGCTCTCCGAGAACAGGATGCCGTTGTTGGCGATGATGCCGACCGGCATGCCCCAGATCCGGGCAAAGCCCGTGACCAGCGTCGTGCCGTAAAGCCGCTTGAACTCGTCGAACTCGGACCCGTCGACCAGGCGCGCGATCACCTCGCGGATGTCGTACTGCTTCTTGAGGTCTGTGGGCACGATCGCGTCGAGATCCTCGATCGCATATTTCGGCTCCACCGGCTCGGCGATGTCGATCTCGATGCTCTTACGCGTGTTCAGAGTGCCGACGATACGGCGCACGATGGCAAGCGCATGCACGTCGTCCGTGGCGTAATGATCCGCCACGCCGGATTGACGGGCATGGACATCCGCGCCGCCGAGGTCCTCGGCCGAAACCACTTCGCCGGTCGCCGCCTTCACCAGGGGCGGTCCGCCGAGGAAGATGGTGCCCTGACGGCGCACGATGATCGTCTCGTCCGACATGGCCGGCACATAGGCGCCGCCGGCCGTGCACGAGCCCATGACGCAGGCGATCTGTGGAATCCCCAACGAGGACAGGGTGGCCTGATTGTAGAAGATGCGTCCGAAATGCTCGCGGTCCGGGAACACCTCCGTCTGATGCGGCAGGTTCGCGCCTCCGGAATCGACGAGATAGATGCAGGGCAGACGGTTCTCGCGCGCCACTTCCTGGGCCCGCAAATGCTTCTTCACCGTCATCGGGTAATAGGTGCCGCCTTTGATCGTCGAGTCGTTGCAGACGATCATCACCTCGCGGCCTTCGACGCGTCCGATGCCGGTGATGATGCCGGCGCCGTGGATCGCGTCCTCATACATGCCGTGAGCGGCGAGCGAGCCGAGTTCCAGAAACGGAGTGCCCGGATCGAGGAGCCGCATCACCCGCTCGCGTGGCAGGAGCTTGCCGCGGGCAAGATGCCGTTCACGCGCCTTGGCAGGGCCACCCTCTGCCACGGCCTGCCGCTTGGCCTGGAGATCCTGGGCGAGTTCGGCCCAGGCGGCACGGTTCGCCCGCGCGGTGTCCGAGGTCAGATCGGCAGAGGTGGCGATGACGGGCACGGCGCATGACTCCCTGTATTCTTGGTTTTGGCCCCTGCGGCGGCGGTAAGCCGTGGGCCCAAACGTCAGTACTAGCGCATCGTGCGGAAAAGTGGGTCCGGTTTTCCGCTTTCTACGATGCGCCGATCAAGAAAAGGAGCATCGGATTGATCCCAAAAGTGCCGTCCACTTTTGGGGCCGATGCTCTGGAACCGGGGAGTCCGCGCAACTGGCTTCATCAGGCCGTCACGTCAGCCTTTCGCACGAATGACGGTTTCCTGGCGCACGACACCCGGTCCGCAGCGATAGGCGATGCCGCGCACGAGCGACCAGTCCTGGGAGACCTGCTGCAGGTAGAGATGCGTGCCGCCGAGCGCGACGGTCGCCTGGAGCATCTCCTCGGTGGCGTAGCCGAAGGTGGAACGGCCGAGGGTCACGCCGAAGCCCACATTGACGGGCGTGTGGGTTCCAGGCGTCGTCGGTGTCACGGGGCTCACCTCGCCGAGGCGCGTGCAGACCCGCACATCCGCCGGCGAATCGACGATCTTGACGAGCTCCGTCGGCTCGGGCCGGTAGGCACAGGCCGAGGCGGCCAGGGCGACGAGGGAAGCTAAGAGGACACGTTGCATGGAAGTTCCGCCAATGATCAGCCGTTTGCTCCAGCTTAGAGCATGAAGCGGCCTTGGGGAGAAGCCTTGCCGTATCCTGTGTGAAAATCCTAGACGCCGTGGCTCAAGAGCAACGGTATCTCCACCCGCACGGTCGGCCCGAAAATCTCCTCGAAGGCCTTCCGCATCGCTCCATCGACCTCCGGCATGGTGACGGGAATGCCGAGATCGACCAGACTCGTGACCCCATGCTCGGTGACGCCACACGGAACGATGCCGGAGAAGTGCGAAAGATCCGGCTCCACGTTCAGGCTGATGCCGTGGAAGGTGGCCCAGCGGCGGACGCGTATGCCGATGGCTGCGATCTTGTCCTCGACGATCTCGCCTTTGTCCGGTCGCCGCACCCACACGCCGACCCGGTCCTCCCGCCGCTCTCCACGGATATTGAAAGCATCCAGCGTCGCGATGAGCCAGGCCTCCAGGGCCGTCACGTAGCGGCGCAGATCGGGAGCGCGGCGCTTGAGGTCGAGCATCACGTAGGCCACCCGCTGGCCGGGACCGTGATAGGTGTACTGCCCTCCCCGTCCCGTCTGGTGAACCGGAAAACGGTCCGGCTCCACAAGGTCCGCCGTCTTGGCCGAGGTTCCCGCTGTATAGAGCGGCGGATGCTCCACCAGCCACACCAGCTCCCGCGCCTCGCCCGCTGCGATCGCCTCGGCCCGCGCCTCCATGAAGGCAACGGCCTCCTCGTAGCCGATAAGACCCTCCGTGATGGTCCACTCCACCGGAGCGGAGCCGCTTTCGGCATGGAACTGAACGGTCAAGCTGTCTCGCAGGTTCGACACCGATTCACCTTAAGTGTAGCGGAAACGGAGCAGGAATGCTCCGGTCCCTTGAAGGAGTACGGGTCAACCTCGCACTCTTCGAAAAACTCCCGCTTATATAGTCGTTACAGGCGCTTATCGCCTATACCGTCTTCGGCAAGCGAGGCATTCGCTCCGTTCAATCGCCGCAAGCTCCACGGAGGGGGTTGCGGCGGCCCAATCGATCTGCTAGAGCGGCGACCTCTTCAGGAAAACCAGTCCTGAAACCGAGTTCGCGGTCATGGCGGAATTGGTAGACGCACTACCTTGAGGTGGTAGCGGGGAGACCCGTGGAGGTTCGAGTCCTCTTGACCGCACCAACTTTCGGCACTCTCGTGCCGAAGACGAAAAAGGCCCCTTTCCGGGGCCTTTTTTGTTGGCCATATCTGCCCGCGCAGGCGACTTGAATCGCTCCCTCACGCATTTGCATCGATGTGGCAGAAACAGCCACCAACCGATTCTCCCAGAAAGTCTTTTGGGCGCATTGCGTGAGCCGGCGCACGCACCTAAAAGGCGGGCAACCCACCTTCAGAGGACGGCTGATGCTGGAAGTCGAAGACAAGACGCCGCTTCCGAAGCCCGATGGGCCTGAAACCGAATCCCTGGCCTTCAGGGATGAGGAGGGCGAGCTCAATCCGGAATTCCTGGCCGCCGCCGCCGATGCCATTGAGGCCTCGGAAGTCGAGCGCCTGCAGAAGCTCGTCGAAGACTTCCACGAGTCCGAACTCGGCGATCTCCTCGAAGCCCTTGAGCCGGATCAGCGCCCTCGCCTCATCGAACTTCTCGGCGCATCCTTCGACTTTGCCGCGCTGACCGAAGTGGACGAAGCGGTCCGCGAGGAGATCCTTGAGGAGCTCGAGACCGCGACCGTCGCCGAAGGTGTGCGCGAGCTCGATTCCGACGACGCCGTCACCATCCTCGAGAGCATGCGCGAGGAAGAGCAGGCGGAGGTTCTCGACCAGCTGCCGGCCATCGAGCGCGTAGCGCTCCAGCGCTCCCTCGACTATCCCGAGGACAGCGCCGGACGGCGCATGCAGTCCGAGTTCATTGCCGTGCCGCCGTTCTGGACGGTGGGGCAGACCATCGACTTCATGCGCGAGACGGCGGATCTGCCGGAAACCTTCTACGAGATCTTCGTGATCGATCCGGCAGGCCATCTGCTGGGAGCTGTTGCCCTGGACCGGCTCCTGCGCTCGAAACGTCCGGTCACCATCCAGGAGATCATGGACGACGAGCCCGACCGGGTGGAGGCGACCGAGCATCAGGAGGAGGTGGCGCGCCTGTTCGAGCGCTACAACCTCGTCTCCTCCGCCGTAGTGGACGACGCGGGCCGTCTCGTCGGCGTGATCCTCGTCGACGACATCGTGGATGTGCTCGAGGAAGAGGCCGATGCGGACATCAAGCAGCTCGGCGGCGTGAAATCGGACGAAGAGCTCTCGGACACGATCCTCTACATCCAGAGAAGCCGCTTCCCCTGGCTCTTCGCCAACATGTGCACCGCCTTCCTGGCCGCGGGCGTGATCCGGCTTTTCTCGGATTCCCTGGAACGGATGGTGGCGCTCGCCATCCTGATGCCCATCGTCGCCTCCATGGGCGGTAATGCCGGCACCCAGACCATGACGGTAGCCGTCCGTGCCCTCGCCACTCGCGAACTCGGCCGCGCCAACGCCTGGCGCATCATTCGCCGCGAGGCGGCGGTCGGACTGCTCAACGGGCTGGTCTTCGCCATCATCCTGGGCACCCTGGCGGGTCTGTGGTTCCAGTCTCCCCAGCTCGGCTTCGTGATCGGGCTTGCGCTCGTCACGGTGCTGGTCTTCGCGGCGCTCGGGGGAATTTTCGTACCCCTGACGCTCAACCGGCTCGGCGTCGACCCTGCCGTATCGTCAGGCCCCTTCGTCACGAGCATCACGGATATCGTCGGCTTCTTCGCCTTTTTAGGTATCGCAACCGCCTGGTTTCATCTGTAAGCTTGTTTCGCGCCGCGCTCGTAAGAGCCTGTTAACGCTCTTCGGGCATCTCTGGTGCGATCCCGTCCTGCGTACAATACAGTTGAACCGATGAAGACTCGCCGCCGCTCCTCCAGCCGCTCCAAGAGTTCCGGCCTGACGACGTTCGTTCGGGCTGTCCGGTTCAGCGCGCTCGCTGCAATCGCCCTTGGGCTCGCCTCCTGCGCCATTGCTCCTTCGAGCCGCTATCCGGCCAAGGGCGATGCCCGGCCCCATGAGGGTGTCGCGACGGCTCACCGGCTGCCGATCCATGGGGTCGACATCTCCAAGTGGCAGGGCGACGTCGACTGGGCGTCGCTGCGCCAGGCCGGCACCAAGTTCGCCTTCATCAAGGCGACCGAGGGCGGCGACCATATCGACAGCAAGTTCCATGAGAATTGGTGGGAGGCCAAGAAGGCGGGCGTGCCGCGCGGCGCCTACCACTTCGTGTACTGGTGCCGTCCGGCCCACGAGCAGGCGGCCTGGTTCAAGCGGAACGTGCCGCAGGATCCGGATGCCCTCCCCCGGTTCTCGACGTGGAGTGGAACGGGCAATCGGTGAACTGCCCGAAAAAGGTTCCGCGCGAGCAGGCTCTCGCCATGATCGACGTGATGCTGCGCGAGATGGAAGCCCATACGGGCAAGCGGCCGATCATCTATACCGACATCACCTTCCATAAGGAGATCCTGGAAGGCGAGTTCAACGATTACCCCTACTGGATCCGCAGCACGGCCGCCGAGCCCCATGTGCGCTACAACGACCGCCGCTGGACCTTCTGGCAGTTCACGACGACGGGCCGCGTGCCCGGCGTGAGGGGCGACGTGGACCGCAACACGTTCTACGGCACGGAAAACCAGTGGCGCATGTTCGTCCAGAGTGCCTGCGACCCCCGCGACCACAGCCGCCTCAGCCAGCAGGGTGTCTGCCGCGACATGGATGCGGTGCAGACGGCGAGCATCGGCGAATAAGTAGACTAGAGAATCGGTGGATAAGGACGGCTGGACCCTTTCAGTAACGTGAGGATTCGAGCGCACTATCTCAGCGAGACTGGCCTGCAACCGGCGCGAACCTAAACACTTGAGGCCCTTTTTCCAGCGGGAGAAGGGCTTTTATTTTCATGGAAACTGCGAATGGGACCAACAGGACCCTAGCACGCCATTGTGGATACCAACTCAGAGATTACCCGGCGTTTTCCATGTAAAATGGGCGGTTTGCTATCTAAATTAATAGAACCAATTGGCTCTCCACCGACAAACCAGCAGAGCTGAACCTAGAGCTGAAGCGGGCTCCTGTAACACTGCACAGCACGAAACCCTTTGGACACCAGGATCCAAGTTAGGATTGACAACCTAATAGTTCGTGTAACAATATATCATTCCTTAACCTATTTCGACGCAGACCACCGGAGGATAAGGGAGTGCCAATTGTAATTGTAGAGAGAGAGGGCCGTATCATCATCGGCACGGACGCCATAGGCACCGGCACCGATGGAAGCGACAGGATTCTCGAAGCAGGGGACATCGAATGGGATGAGGTGAACTCTCGGTGGATTACCTACTCTTCAGATGACTTCATTGATGGCCTCTCTGGCAACGACTTTATCTGGGGTAACTACGGAAACGATACCATCATCGGTGGTCTTGGCGACGATTATCTCGACGGCGGGATGGGCAATGACATCGTCCGCGGCGGCGCCGGAAATGATCGCCTCTTGGCGAACGGAAACGCAACGCTTGAAGGCGGCACCGGCAACGATCTCTACGAGTACATGATCGACGGGAACAAAGTCATTGACGACGCTAGTGGCGACGACACTGTAGGCGTCAACGTCTTTCGCTATCTGAGCGGTATCTTCCGGAACGGAAACGACCTCACCCTCACCCAAGTCACCGGTCTCTCCCTCGTCATAAAGAATTACTTCGTCACAGGAGAGAATGGAGGCCATGTCGAGAACATCGCGTTCATGGATGGTCCGGTATGGCACATGGCCGATGTCTTAGCCGTGCTTCAGCAAAGCTCGGAAACAACGACACCGCCGCAAGACACTCCCCCTCAATCCACAGATAGCAACGGTTCTCAAACGAACATACCTGAGGAACCTGAGATCGCCGGTCCCTGCCCGCCTGCACGGACTATCGTGGCAGGCAAGGCCGGAAAGGAGCTGTTCACTGGCAACACGGCAGCGGATGTGTTCCAGTTCGCTAGCGCCAAAATGGCAGGCCTTCGCAAGAGCGCAGATGTGATCCTGAACTTCGAGCATGGCGTCGACACCATCGACTTGAGCGGCATCGACGCCAATACAAAGGCCGCCGGCAACAACGCCTTCAATGCCCTCCTGACCGGCAGGAAGCCTTTCACGAAGGCCGGCCAGCTTCATTATGACAGCAAGACGGGTGTTCTCTCCGGCAACACGGACAAGGATGCGGCAGCAGAGTTCCAGATCCAGCTCAAGAACAAGCCGAACATGCTTGATCTGAGTGACTTCGTTCTCTGACCGAAATCTCAAAACAAGGCTTCCAAACTCCCCTGCCCCGCAGGGGGGTTTTTCGTTTGTGCTCCCTTCGACAAAATTTCTCCAGCCTCCCCGCTTGATAAGGGCAGCAATGCTGACCAAAATGATCGGAGAGAAAAAGCGATCCATCGCGTACTCTTTCGGGTCGATGAATGGAATTGGGAGGACACCATGCTGCCGAACGCCGCCAAGGGCTTCAATTTCGATCTCGGCGAGACCGCCGACGCGATCCGCGAAACCGTGCGCGATTTCTCGCAGGAGAAGATCGCCCCTCGGGCGGAGGAGATCGACCGCACTAACCAGTTCCCGCGCGATCTCTGGCCCCAAATGGGCGATCTCGGCCTGCATGGCATCACGGTCGAGGAGGAGTATGGCGGCGCGGGCCTCGGCTATCTCGAGCACGTGATCGCCATGGAGGAGATCTCCCGCGCCTCCGCGTCGGTCGGCCTGTCCTACGGGGCCCATTCGAACCTCTGCGTCAACCAGATCCGCCGCAACGGCAATAAGGATCAGAAGCGCCGCTACCTGCCTAAGCTGATCTCCGGCGAGCATCTCGGAGCGCTCGCCATGTCCGAGCCGGGTTCCGGCTCCGACGTGGTCTCCATGCGCACCCGGGCCGAGAAGCGCGGCGACCGCTACGTGCTCAACGGCAACAAGATGTGGATCACCAACGGTCCCACCGCCGACACCCTGGTCGTCTATGCCAAGACCGACCCGGAGGCAGGACCGCGCGGCATGACCGCCTTCCTGATCGAGAAGGATTTCAAGGGCTTCTCCACCCACCAGAAACTCGACAAGCTCGGCATGCGCGGCTCCGACACCTGCGAATTGTTGTTCGAGGATTGCGAGGTGCCGGAGGAGAACGTGCTCGGACAGGTGGGCCGGGGGGTGAACGTGCTCATGTCCGGTCTCGACTACGAGCGCGCCGTGCTGGCTGCGGGCTCAACGGGCATCATGCAGGCCTGCATGGACGTGGTGCTGCCCTACATCCACGAGCGCAAGCAGTTCGGGCAGGCCATCGGCGAGTTCCAGCTCGTGCAGGGCAAGGTCGCCGACATGTACGTGACCATGAATGCGGCCAAGGCCTATGTCTACGCGGTCGCCAAGGCCTGCGACCGGGGCGAGACGACCCGCGAGGACGCCGCCGGCGCCATCCTCTACGCGGCGGAGAACGCCACCAGGATGGCCCTCGACGCGATCCAGCTGCTCGGCGGCAACGGCTACATCAACGATTACCCGACCGGCCGCCTGCTGCGCGATGCGAAGCTCTACGAGATCGGCGCGGGCACCAGCGAGATCCGCCGCATGCTGATCGGGCGCGAGCTGTTCGCCAAGTCGGCGTGAAAACGCCCCGGCGGGAAGCGGTCGGGGATTGCCCTTGACCGCCTCGCCATGCCCCTACGGTGGTGATTTTCATTCCGGCAGAAGCGGTTACAGTGAGGAACTCATTGACAGTCGCGAGACCCGAATGACCCTAACGCTGTATGCCCATCCGTTCTCCTCGTACTGCCAGAAGGTCCTGATCGCGCTTTACGAGAACGGCACGCCGTTCGCGTATCGTGTGCTTGGCGATGAGCAAAGCGGCGCTGAATTGGAGGCGCTCTGGCCCATCAAGCGCTTCCCCGTGCTCGTGGACGATGGCCGCACCACCATGGAGGCGACGATCATCATCGAGCATCTCGGACTCCATCACCCCGGACCCGTGCGGCTGATCCCGGAAGACCCGCAGGAGGCGCTCGACGTGCGGCTGATGGACCGCTTCTTCGACAATTACGTCATGACCCCGATGCAGAAGATCGTGTTCGATAGAATCCGCTCGGAAACAGATCGTGACCCCTACGGCGTCGCCGAGGCGAGGACCATGCTCGACAGAGCCTATGGCTGGCTCGACAAGACACTCGCCGGGCGCGAATGGGCCGCCGGCAGCACGTTCAGCCTCGCCGATTGTGCGGCAGCGCCATCGCTGTTCTATGCCGATTGGGCCCATCCCATCCCCGGGGCCTTCGCGCGTGTCCGGGATTATCGCCGTAGGCTCCTCGCCCGGCTATCCTTTGCCCGTGCCGTCGATGAGGCCCGACCCTACCGCCGGTTCTTTCCGCTCGGCGCCCCGGACCGCGACTGATGCACGACAGGATTGCGTTCGAAGGGTCTTCGCTGCGGTAGCGTGCAAGGACGTGGCCCGCTATGAAAGCCTACCTCAACGTCAGGAAACAGCCATGACCCTCGACAAGACCATCGCCGATGCCCTGCGCGCCGCCTCCACGGCCACAATCACCACCGTGCTGCTGAAGAAGGGCGTCCGCCGCTGCTGGATGAAGGGGCCGATGCCGGCCTTCAATGCCACGGAAAAGATGGTCGGGCGCGCGTTCACCCTGCGCTTCGTGCCCGCCCGCGAGGACCTGGCGACGCCGGAATCCTGGGCTTCCCCCACGTCCACCCGCGCCGCCATCGAGGACATGCCGGAAGGCTGCATCGCGGTGGTCGATTCCATGGGCGTCGTCGATGCCGGCATCTTCGGCGACATCCTCACCGCTCGCATGAAGAAGCGTGGCGTGGCCGCGCTGATCACGGATGGCGTGGTGCGCGATGCGGTCGGCGTCGAGGGCACGAACCTGCCGGTCTGGTGCGCGGGCGTCGCCGCTCCGCCCTCGGTGGCGGGCCTCACCTTCGTCGGCTGGCAGGAGCCCATCGGCTGCGGCGGCGTCGCCATCTTCCCGGATGACGTGATCGTCGCCGACCGCGACGGCGTCGTGGTGATCCCCGCCGCCATGGTGGAAGAGGTTGCCAAAGCCGCAGTGGCTCAGGAGCATTATGAGCTCTGGGTCATGCGCGAGGTCGAGAAGGGTGTCCCCCTCCCCGGTCTGTATCCGCCCAACGCCGAGACCAAGGCCCGCTACGAGGCCGAGTTGAACAAGTCTTGAATTAACAACGCTTGTTGATAGCCCTCATCCTGAGGGCCGCCGAAGGCGGTGTCTCGAAGGATCAGGGTGCCTCCAGCGCACACTGGATCCTCCTTAGAGACGCCTGCTGCGCAGGCTCCTCAGGATGAGGGTGATGGGTTGTAAGATGTTGCGTTGAAGCGCCAAGAATAAGGATGGCGGGTGTTCTACACCATCTCGAAAGTCGCGTGGTTCTTCGCCACTCCGTCCAATCTCCTGATCAGCCTCATTCTGCTGGGGCTGATTCTCGCTCTGTTCAAGCGGCTGAGATCCTTCGGGATTGGGATGAGCCTCGTCGTCACGCTGGCGACCATCGCACTCGGCCTCCTGCCCATCGCCAGCTACATCCTGCTGCCGCTGGAAGAGCGGTTTTTACCCTTCCGCGACGATGGCAAGCCGGTGGACGGGGTCGTCCTTCTCGGCGGCTCCGTGGAGGCAGCGGATTCTGCTTCGCGCGGCATGATCGTCTCCAATGAATCGGCGGAGCGTGTGCTCGACACGATTGAGCTCGCCCACCGCTATCCGAAGGCCCTCATCCTGATTTCGGGCGGAGGCGGCACGGTCTTCGGTGACGGCGCGGCCGAGGCTCCCATCATCGCCGCTTATCTCGGAAGTGTCGGCATCGATCCGAGCCGCATCCTCGTGGAGGAGCGCTCGCGCACCACATCCGAGAACGCGGTCTTTTCGCGTGATCTCGCCAAGCCTCGGGAAGGCGAGCGCTGGCTCCTCGTGACATCGGCCTGGCACATGCCGCGTGCGGTCGGCGTTTTCGAGAAGGCGGGCTTCCCCGTCACACCCTATCCGGTGGATTTCCGGACCGGCGGCGGGGGCAACAATCACCGCCCCTTCGCCTTCGTCTCGGAAGGCTTGCGTCGCCTTGATCTGGGCGCGAAGGAATGGGCGGGCCTAATCGGTTATTATGCGACGAACCGCACGCCGAGGCTCTTCCCCGGCCCTCAGGCTTCCGCTTCCGGCGGCAGCGCCAACCGATAGGTCCCCCGAAAATCGTCTGGATCGACCGGACGGCCCTTGCGCAGGATGACGATGCGCCCGTCCTTCATGAGGCGCACGGCCACTTTCCGGACCGGCTGCATCAAAGGACCCCACCCATCCGGCTGATTGCCGCCGATGGCCTGGGCCACATCGGCCGGGCCGATTGTTTTGCCAGGGCCACGCTCTTTGAGGAGAGCCAGCACGGCAGCTTCCAGTTCCTCGGGACTCGCGCTTTTAGACATCGGTTTGCCTCAAGACTGCATCGTGGGCATCTGACAGGAACTGGCGCCGCCACATCACGAGCAACACGCCGGCCGTCGCCCCGATGAAGAGATAGGCGCTGACGAACCAGCCGAGATAGGCAAGCGAGAAGAAGAACGCCCGCTGTCCCCGGTTAAAATGCTTGCCGGCCACCGCGTTCATCGCGCCGGCCTGACGGGCGACGGCCAGCGCCTCCTCGCGGCTGCTCTCCTTCAGCACGGGTACCGCTCCGACGAGGATCGCCATGTAGTTGAACAGCCGGTAGGACCAGGCGAACTTGAAGAAGGCATAGACGAAGATGACCGCCAGCCCCACCACCTTCACATCCCAGGCCAGTCGTGTCGGAGGCTCCCCGAAGGGCAGATCGGCGAAGACAGGAAGCACCGAGTCGGTGGATTGCAGAAGGGCCAGCACACCGCCGATGGCGATCAGCGAGGTCGAGGCGAAGAACGCGGTGCCGTTCATGAGCGAGGCCATGATCGTGGTGTCGACGATCCGGTTCTCGCGCACCACCATCTGCTCCATCCAGCGATAGCGGTACTGGTTCATGAGCTTGTTCAAGCTCTTCTGCCCGGCAGGCGAGAGTTCGACCGCCGCGTGATAGCCGAACCAGGCGATGATGAAGAATGCCAGCGCCACATAATCGAGATCGGTGAAACCCAGCACCCGTCGCCTCCGGTTGACTCCGCCGCTATCTTGCCCAGTTTGTTGAAGAGCTCATAGGGAAGAATGGCCTTCATGCCTCAATCCATCACACGCGGCTACAAGACATTGCTCGACGAGGCCAATGCAAAGATCAGGACGCTGCCCGTCGCCGAGGCTTTGGCTCTGCATGGCCGCGAGAATGTCGTCTTCGTGGATCTGCGCGACCCAAGAGAGCTCGAGCGTGAGGGCCGCGTTCCCGGCGCCGTCCACTGTCCGCGCGGCATGCTGGAATTCTGGATCGATCCGGAAAGCCCCTATCACAAGCCGGTCTTTGCTCAGGACAGGACCTACGTGTTCTTCTGCGCCGCCGGCTGGCGCTCCGCCCTTTCGACCGCGACGGCACAGGACATGGGGTTGAAGCCCGTTGCTCATGTGGAGGGCGGCTTTACCGCCTGGAAGAATGCGGGCGGTCCTGTCGAGACCGCCGAGCCGTCGAAGGGCTAAGCCGTTCTCCGAATCTCGAAGCGGCCGGAAGCATCGAAGTCGGGTTCGCCATGAGCCAGGATTTCGACCTTTTCCACCCGCGAGCCGGTGGGTCCCGCATGGCAGGCCTTCAGCATCACGTCGACGAGGTTTTCGGGACCCGAGAACACCGCTTCGACCGTACCGTCGCGCCGGTTGCGCACCCAGCCCTTGAGCCCATGCAATTCAGCCTGATGCTGCGTCCAGGCGCGAAAGCTCACGCCCTGGACGCGTCCATGGATCAGAACGTGTGAAGTTCGGTTCTCGGCCATCGTACCTTACCGGTGTGCATGGCGGGCATCGGTGTGACGCCCGGCGTAATCCTCATCGAGCGTCTGGATAATGCGTTCTCCCTTCTCAGGGTCCGGCTTACCCGAAAATCCGATCGATCTTGGCTTTCATGCCGGGAACCTCTCCTTCGTTCAGCGACCCCGGCGAACCGTTCCGGAAGGGGCATTCCAGAGCGGTCGAACCTTGGGGCTCTGCTGAATCGGGGCCGAACTCTGCGCCTTGGGCAGCCAGATTCCGAGGCTTCGGATGTAGTCCTCCGGCAGGCCCGCATGCCCGGCCGCCTCTACCACCCCTTCCATGTAACCCGGAAGCGGCGTGCCCGCCTTGGCGCTCCGCCCGATATAGACGACGGCCCGACGCGGCCCTTTCTCGGTCACGACAGGCTGGACCACCTTGGTATAGAGGCCCGTCGAGAGGCTCTCATATCGATCGAGGGCGGGCACGTCGGCCAGGGCCAGGTCCCAGACCATGCCCCAGACCGCGCGCTGCGGATCGCGCACCACGGAGGCATAGCCTTCGTCGAAAATGATGAAGCGGTGCCGCATGAGCCGCCCGATGCCGACCGGCTTCGAAGCCGGGCAGCGCTGAAGCATGGCGGCTTGGTCCATGTTGGACCCATAGGCGAAATAGAGGGGCATGATCTAAGCGCTTCCTCGAGTGCTGATGCGTCTCATGCTGAGAGGCTGGCCGGACACGTCCCTCCCTCGTCATCACCGGCCTTGTGCCGGTGATCCCGATTGTCTGAAGCGCGGCGCTCTTCGTATCGGGATGGCTGGGACAAGCCCGGCCATGACGTCCAGTCTCTGCCTTACAGAAGGCTAGCCGACCTTTTCCGATTCCTGGCCGGTTTTTCAGGATGAGGACGGCGGTTATGAACCGGTCTTCAGGACAACGACCGAATATGACCGCCTTACGCGAATTCCATGATCACGGCATCGACCGCCAGGCTGTCGCCTTCCTTGGCGTGGATCTTGGAAATGGTGGCGTCCCGCTCGGCACGCAACACGTTTTCCATCTTCATCGCCTCGACAATGCACAAAGGCTCCCCTGCCTTGATCTCCTGGCCCACGCTCACGCTGATCGCCTTCACCAGCCCTGGCATCGGACAGAGCAATTGCTTGCCCGTGTCGGCCTCCAGCCGCTCCGGCATGAGGGCCGTCAGCTCCGCCTCGCGCTTGGTGTAAACCCTCACCTCGGCCGCCGCCCCTGCATGGGAAAGTACAACGCCGTTAAGGATCGGCCGCACCTGGACGGCAATGGACTCGCCGCCCACCGTGCCGGTCCAGACCGGCTGGCCGGGCACCCAGCCCGAGACGATGGGCCAGGCTTGGTCGTTGATCACGACCGCAAAACCGTCCTCGATGTCCTCGATCACCACCTCATGCCGCTCTCTGCCCAGCAGCACCACCCGCTCGCGGTCGAACTGCACGCTGGAGGCCTGGCGCATCTGGCCCGAGATGTGGCGCTTGCGCTCGTTGAGCAGGTGATCGATGGCAGCGCCCACCGCCGCCATGCGCAAAGCCACGTCGCCCTCCGGCGCCGGAGCCTTGAACCCCTGCGGGAACTCCTCGGCGATGAAACCCGTGGAGAGCTTGCCTGAGCGCCAGCGCGGATGCTGCATCAGGGCCGAGAGGAACGGGATGTTGTGGCGGATGCCGTCGATGGCGAAGGCGTCGAGCGCCGTCGCCTGGGCCTCGATGGCCTGGAGGCGCGTCGGAGCATGGGTGACCAGCTTGGCGATCATGGGATCATAGTAGATCGAGATCTCGCCGCCCTCGTACACGCCGGTATCGTTGCGCACCGTGACGCCGTGGCGTTCGCCCTCCTGCGGCGGGCGGTAGGTGACGAGGCGACCGGTCGAGGGCAGGAAGTTGCGCACCGGGTCTTCCGCATAGATGCGGCTTTCCACCGACCAGCCCTTGAGCTTCACATCGCTCTGGCCCAGCCTTAAGCGCTCGCCGGCGGCGACGCGGATCATCTCTTCCACCAGATCGATGCCGGTGATCATCTCGGTCACCGGATGCTCCACCTGCAGGCGGGTGTTCATCTCGAGGAAGTAGAACGACTTGTCCTGACCGGCGACGAACTCCACCGTTCCGGCCGAGTCGTAGCCGACGGCCTTGGCCAGCGCGACCGCCTGCTCGCCCATGAGGCGGCGGGTGGCCTCGTCGAGGAGCGGCGACGGCGCCTCCTCGATGACCTTCTGGTTACGGCGTTGGATCGAGCACTCGCGCTCGCCGAGATAGATCACGTTGCCATGCTTGTCGCCGAGCACCTGGATCTCGATGTGGCGCGGATCGGTGATGAACTTCTCGACGAAAACACGGTCATCGCCGAAGGACGAAGCCGCCTCGGACTTGGCGCGCGCGAACCCCTCGGCCACCTCGTCGGCGGAAAAGGCGATGCGCATGCCCTTGCCTCCTCCGCCGGCGGAGGCCTTGATCATGACCGGATAGCCGATCTCGTTGGCGATGGTCACTGCCTGCTCCGGCCCCTCGATCACGCCGAGATAGCCTGGAACCGTGGATACCTTCGCGGCGGCTGCCGCCTTCTTCGACTCGATCTTGTCGCCCATGGCGGCGATGGCGCCGGGGTTGGGGCCGATGAAGACGATGCCGGCCTCAGCCAAAGCCTTTGCGAAGGCCTCGCGCTCGGAGAGGAAGCCGTAGCCGGGATGCACGGCCTGGGCGCCAGTCTGCTTGCAGGCCTCGATGATTCTCTCGATCACGAGGTAGGATTGGGCGGCCGCGGCCGGTCCGATATGGACGGCCTCGTCGGCCATCTCCACGTGGAGGGCGTCCCGGTCGGCATCGGAATAGACGGCAACGGTCTTGATGCCCATGCGCCGGGCGGTCTTGATGACCCGGCACGCGATCTCGCCCCGGTTCGCAATCAGGATCTTGTCGAACATGAACCCTCGAACGCTCCACCCAAACAAAACTAAACCCCACCTCCGTTACTGCACATCCGTGCCTTGGGGAAGCGGGGCTTCGTCAGCATTTAGCGTTAGATAGAGCGCTCTCCTCAGGCGGCCATCTGGGAGAGCCTCGCCTGCTGGCGGCCGCGCATGATGAAATCGAGAAGCGCCACATCGACGTAGCCGGCCTCGTCGAGGATGGCGTAGGCGATACTCATGGCATTCGGAGACGGACCGCTGATCTCGAGCAGGGTTGCGAGCCAGAAGGCGTCGTCATTGCTGACCACGCCGTGGGGCGCCCGGTTCCAGACGACGAAATCGACCACGAGCTTGGTCAGGACCGGGCCCCAGCTCTCCGCGGCATCGACGACGCGGTCGAGCGCCAGCAGGGATTCGACCTCGAGACGGCTCGTGATGCCAGTGTCCAGGATCTCGCCCTGAAGCATCTTCACGTCATCATCCGAAACATGGTTCGCCTCGGTGATCCTGTCGATGAAATCGCGAAGTTGATCCTTCATCATCCGTTTGACTCCCGCCGGCTTTTCATTGGCTGGCTGCCGGTTGATCGCTTGTCCGAGGATGACTCTCACACGGATGGCAGGCTCAAACCGTTAACACGACATACTGAATCGCCGTTGAGGTTAAGCGTTGTTGAGAGACTTTGGTTGCTGGAATCTTGCCGAACCGAATTCTCCAGGAATCACGCGCAGTTGCATGCCGGGGACCTGTAGCTTTGCAATGCCGCAAGGTCACCCTTTCCGCACTTCAGCGGTCTTCGATGATACCTATGTTCTCGACAACGCAGCGCAAATCCGCGCTCGCCCGTTAAGGAATAGTCCCATGCGGCACCACGGTATTCATCACGTCACTGCCATTGCCGGTCCCGCCCGTCGCAACCTCGACTTCTACACCCGCGTGCTCGGCCTGCGCCTCGTCAAGAAGACCGTCAACTTCGACGATCCCGGCACCTATCATCTCTATTTCGGTGACGGCCTTGGGCAGCCGGGCTCGATTCTGACATTCTTCCCGTGGGAGCATGTCGCACCCGGACGCAACGGGATCGGCTCGACCCAGGAGACTTCGTTCCGGGTGCCTGAGGCGTCTCTCGGCTACTGGGCGCATCGCTTCATCGAGCAGGGCGTCGAGCACGGCACCGTGGAGAAGCGCTTCGGTCAGAGCGTGCTGACCTTCAAGGATCCGCACGGCACCAGCCTCGCGCTCGTCGGCACTCCCAACGCGGAGAGCGAGCCCGCCTGGACGGTCGAAGGCATCCCAGCGGAGCATGCCGTTCGTGGCCTCGAGGGTGTCACGCTCCTCGTCGAAAACGGCGAGCGGACGGGTGCGATCCTCACCGATGTGTTCGGCTTCCGCGAGACTGCTCGCGACGGCTCCCTCGTGCGCTACAAGACCGACGCCCTGATGGGCAGCACGGTTGACATCCGCAGCG
This sequence comes from Microvirga sp. RSM25, assembly GCF_044784385.1. Classification (NCBI taxonomy): domain Bacteria; kingdom Pseudomonadati; phylum Pseudomonadota; class Alphaproteobacteria; order Hyphomicrobiales; family Methylobacteriaceae; genus Microvirga; species Microvirga sp. RSM25. Next base: position 2,543,130 of record NZ_CP173039.1, read on the forward strand.
CCGGCGGCTTCCTGCCGGGCCGGATGGGCGGCGGCTCCGTCCATCACGTAGCGTTCCGTGCCAAGGACGATGCCGAGGAGGCCGAGATGGTACGCAAGCTCGCCGAGATCCACGGCCTGCAGCCTACGGAGCAGAAGGACCGCAACTACTTCCGGTCCGTCTATTTCCGCGAGCCGGGCGGCATTCTGTTCGAGATCGCCACCGAGGAGCCCGGTTTTGCAGTGGACGAGCCGCAGGACAGCTTGGGCGCCGAGCTGAAGCTGCCGGCGTTCCTGGAGCCTCGGCGCAGCGAGATCGAGTCTCGCCTGCCTGAGCTGGCTTGAACTGACGCCAACCTTCTTCCCCTCCCCTTGCGGGGAGGGATTGAGGGCGGGGGTCGGAAAGCCGGAGCTCATACGTGATCGACAGGCCCCAAGCCTCTTCCTCCCTCGTCATCACCGGTCTTGTGCCGGTGATCCCGATACGGAAAAGCGCCGCGCCCCACCGATCGAGATGGCCGGGACAGGCCCGGCCATGACGTGTGGAAGGTGGCGCACTCAGCCTGACTCCCTGCCCTCCCCGCAAGGGGAGGGAACAAGCGCACACGTGTCTGCCTGACAGAAAGACAAAACCATGACCGAGCTGTCCTTCATCCACCGCTATGAACCCGCCACGGATCCGAAACGTCCGCCGCTCCTGCTGCTCCACGGCACCGGCGGCGACGAGAACGATCTTCAGGACCTCGGCCGCATGATCTCTCCCGGCTCGGCCCTGCTCTCCCCGCGCGGCAAGATCCTCGAGAACGGCATGCCGCGTTTCTTCCGTCGTCTCGCGGAAGGCGTGTTCGACGAGGAGGATGTGAGATTCCGCGCGAACGAGTTGGCGGATTTCGTCGCCGAGGCCCGCAAGGCCTATGGGCTCGAGGCACCCGTTGCCGTGGGCTTCTCCAACGGCGCCAACATCGCCGCCGCCATGCTGATGCTTCGGCCTGAGGCGCTTGCCGGCGCAGCGCTGCTGCGGGCCATGGTGCCGCTGTCGAGCGCACCGCAGGTGGACCTTGCGGGCAAGCGCGTGCTGATGATTTCCGGCGCCATGGATCCGATCATTCCGGCGGATAACTCCAACCGGCTCGCCGCATCGTTATCGGGATCCGGTGCAGAGGTTCAGCACCAGATGCTGCCCACGGGCCACAACCTGTCGCAGTCGGACTTGAGCCTGCTGGTGAAGTGGTTTGCCGAATAGGTGTTTTCAAAGCCTCTGATGGATCCCCGCGAAGGCGGGGATCCATCAACATCCACGGTTCAGGAAGAGGCTCTCGGCGTCACACACTTCCCTGCGCCGTTGCGGTTATGGATTCCGGGCTCCGCTGCGCGGCCCCGGAATGACAGAGAGAGTATGACTTGACCCGCCAGGGCCGGGCTCGTCCCGGCCATCCGCGTCTTACTTAGTGCCAAGAACCCCGGTCTCGAAGAATCGCTCCATGGCATCCTTGGCCGGCCCGATATCGATGCTCCGGCTCGCAAGCCACGCATCGTCGAAATGCGTGCTGCGGTAGCGCTCGCCGGAATCGCAGAGCAGCGTCACGACGGAGCCCTGCTCGCCGTTCTGCACCATCTCGCCGACGATCCGAGCGACCGCCCACAGGTTCGTTCCGGTGGAGCCGCCGCAGGACCGGCCGATGCGGCGCGACAGCACCCGCGCGGCGGCGATGCTCGCGGCATCCGGCACCGCGAATGCGCGGTCGATGAGGTCCGGCACGAAGGACGGCTCGCAGCGCGGGCGGCCGATACCTTCGATCACCGATGGCGGCCCGGAGACACTGCACACGGACCGGTCCGCGAGGTGTCGGTGAAATACGGACGCCTCCGGATCGGCAAGGCACAGCCGCGTCGGCAGGCGGCGGTAACGGATATAGCGACCGAGTGTCGCCGAGGTGCCGCCGGTCCCTGCCCCCACGACGATCCAGCTTGGAACCGGGTGCTCCTCGTGGGACATCTGGCTGAAGATGGATTCAGCGATGTTGTTGTTGCCGCGCCAGTCCGTGGCCCGCTCGGCATAGGTGAACTGGTCCATGTAATGACCGCCGAGTTCCTCGGCGAGACGCGCGCTCTCCGCATACATCTCGGCGGGGCTGTCCACGAAATGGCTCTCGCCGCCATAGAAGGCGATCTGCGCGATCTTTTCGGCCGACGTGGAACGGGGCATCACCGCGATGAAGTGCAGGCCGAGCATCCGGGCAAAATAGGCCTCCGACACGGCCGTGGACCCGCTCGATGCCTCGATGATCGTGGTCTCAGGCCCGATCCAGCCGTTGCAGAGCCCATAGAGAAATAGCGATCGTGCCAGCCGATGCTTCAGGCTTCCCGAGGGATGGGTCGACTCGTCTTTGAGGTACAACTCGATGCCCGGCGCCGCCGGCAGCGGCACTCGCAGCAGATGCGTGTCCGACGAGCGGTTGAAATCCGCCTCGATGATCTGGATGGCGGTGGAGACCCAGGAGCGGGGACAGGGCGTGTTCATAGGACATCTTGGTAAGTGCGCATGGGACGGGACGCAAGGTGCCCATGCCCGAACGGGGTCCCGCTTCTCGGGACATGGTCCCTTCGAACGAAGGCGATTGCCGTAAGGGCATCAAATGCTAGGCTTCCCCCTCAATCAGATGAATCGGGAGGAAGCCATGAGATTTACACGAGCCCTGAGCAGGATTGTCGCCGCACTGGCCGTCACGATGGCGGCCTGGTCCGCCGACGCGGGCACGGTCGTGTCGCAGAAGTTCCAGTCACCGACGTTGAAGCGGGACTGGGTCTACAACGTCTATCTTCCCGACGGCTATGACACGGGCAAGCTGCGATATCCCGTGATGTATCTGCTGCACGGCAATGGCGGCGACGAGAATGAATGGGTCGCCAAGGGCGAGGCCCAGAAGACCATTGACAAGCTCATCGCCGATGGCCTGATGCCTCCTGCTGTCATCGTCCTCCCCTCCGCAACCACCACGTGGTACGTGGATCGCAAGGAGCCGATGGAAACGGCCTTCCTCAAGGATCTGATGCCGGAGGTCGAAGGCAAGTTCCGCATCATGAACGACCGCATGGGACGGGTGATCGGCGGCGTCTCGATGGGTGGCTATGGCTCTCTGCGCTTCGCCCTCAAGAACCCTGAGATGTTTGCGGCCGTGGCTCTTGTCAGCCCCGCGATCTATGTCCCCGAGCCGCCGGAAACCTCATCGGCCCGCCGTGTCGGTGTCTTTGGCGCTGAGCAATACGATCCTGAGGTCTGGAAGTCGCTGAACTATCCGACCCTGCTCGATGCCTTCCTGGCGAAGAAGATCAGCATGCCGGTCCATTTCAGCTCTGGGGACCACGACGATTTCCAGATCGAATACCACGCCACCAACCTGTACAAGGTTTGGCGCGACAACAAGATTCCGGCGGAACTGCGCATCATCGACGGCGCCCACAATTGGGATGCGTTCAAGCAGCTGCTGCCGGATGCCATGCGCTACGTGTTCCAGACGGTTCGGCGGCCGGAGCTCGTAAACGGAGCGTCGCAGTAAGTACCTGTTTTTCCAGCAGCAAGGAAAAGCCCCGGCTGCCTGACCGGGGCTTTTTGATGCCTATAGAGGAATGTTGTCGTGTTTCTTCCAGGGCCGCTCGCTCTCCTTGTGGCGCAGCATGGCGAGCGCCCGGGCGATCCGCCGTCTTGTCGAATGCGGCATGATCACCTCGTCGATGTAGCCGCGCTCGGCCGCCACGAAGGGCGACATGAAGCGGTCCTCGTATTCCTTGGTGCGCGCCGCGATCTTGTCCACGTCGCCGATGTCCTGGCGGAAGATGATCTCCACCGCGCCCTTGGCGCCCATCACGGCGATTTGGGCGGTGGGCCAGGCGTAGTTGATGTCGCCGCCGATATGCTTGGACGCCATCACGTCGTAGGCGCCGCCGAAGGCCTTTCGCGTGATGACGGTGACGAGCGGCACGGTCGCTTCCGAATAGGCGAACAGCAACTTGGCGCCGTGTTTGATCAAGCCGCCATATTCCTGCGCCGTGCCCGGCAGGAAGCCCGGCACGTCCTCGAAGGTGACGATCGGGATGTTGAAGGCATCACAGAAGCGCACGAAGCGCGCGGCCTTACGCGAGGCGTCCGAGTCGAGCACGCCGGCCAGCACCATCGGCTGGTTGGCGACGAACCCCACCGTGCGGCCCTCGACCCGCCCGAACCCGGTGATGATGTTTTTCGCGTAGGATTCCTGGATCTCGAAGAAGTCACCCTCGTCCACGACCTTCAGGATCAGTTCCTTCATGTCATAGGGCTTGTTCGGGTTGTCCGGGATCAGGGTGTCGAGGCTGTCGTCCGTGCGGTTCGGATCGTCGAAGCTCGGGATTTCCGGTACGCCGTCCTGGTTGTTGGCGGGCAGGAAATCGATGAGACGGCGCACCTGCAGCAGCGCCTCGACGTCGTTGTCATAGGCGCCGTCGGCCACCGACGACTTGCTGGTATGGACCTTGGCGCCGCCGAGTTCCTCCGAGGTCACGGACTCGTTGGTGACGGTCTTCACCACGTCGGGGCCGGTGACGAACATGTAGGAGCGGTCGCGCACCATGAAGATGAAGTCGGTCATGGCGGGCGAATAGACGTCGCCGCCGGCGCACGGGCCCATGATCACTGAGATCTGCGGGATCACGCCGGAGGCGATCACGTTGCGCTTGAACACCTCGCCATAGCCGCCGAGCGCCGCTACGCCCTCCTGGATGCGGGCGCCGCCCGCATCGAACAGACCGACGATGGGCGCGCGCATCTTGAGCGCCATGTCCTGGATCTTGATGATCTTCTGGGCATGCGCCTCGGAGAGCGAGCCGCCGAAGACGGTGAAATCCTTGGCGAAGACGAAGATTGTGCGGCCGTTGACCGTGCCCCAGCCGGTGACGACGCCGTCGCCGGGGATCTTGACCTTCTCCATGCCGAAATCGGTGGAGCGGTGCTCGACGAACATGTCGAACTCCTCGAAGGAGCCTTTGTCGAGCAGGAGCTCGATGCGCTCGCGGGCGGTGAGCTTGCCCCGGCCGTGCTGCGCCTCGATGCGCTTTTCGCCACCGCCCAGGCGAGCCTGTGCACGCCGCTCCTCAAGCCGTTCAAGCATGTCTTTCATTGGGAATCCCTGGATGCCGGGGGAATGTTTCCCCTCGCTTAGCACAGCCGTGCGAGGCTCAAAATCCCACTATCGGCTTGGGCCCGGCGTCATTTCACAGGATTGCCCGAAAAAGGCGGAGCCGGGGCTCACGTCGACTTATTGCTGAGCCAAGCGATAAACGGCCGAGGCCGCCTTGAAATCGGCCTCGCGCCGGCGGCGGCGCTCCATGGCCTCGTGATCCTGGCCCCAGACGCTCTCCTGGTAGAGTTCGTCCACATGGGCGGCGGCCCAGGCCTGGTCTACGTCCATCTGCTGCGCCGCGTGGGCGAGCGCGATCAGGACCGAGCCGGAGAGCGTAGTCATCACGTGCAGGGCGGCGAGAGCGACGGGAGACCTGACCTTCTCGATGGCGCCGCGAATGGCCGCGACGGCCTCGTCGGGCTGGGTCACATGCATGACGCCCTCGCCCAGAGTGAAGCGGGCGCCGTGGGCATCCTTCGCCCAGTCGAGAACCGGGCTCCAGGCATCCTCCTGGGACTTGGCCAGGCGCTCGGGCTCGCCGGCGCGGTAATAGACCAGATCGGACCCGGCATAGCGGACGAGATCGTCCACGACCTCCGCCTTCCGGGGCGCGACGCCGTCGATGGCGGAATTGACGATGCGGGTAATCGGCATGGTCGAAGGATCGATCTCGGCCCCCTGCCCCTGCCACTCCTCGGCCAGCGCCTCGGCCAGGACTCGCGTAGGCACGGCCAAGGCTTGCTTGCTCGGCGTCTTGGCGGTGCGCCCGTCCAGGGTCAGAAAGAACAGGCCGTCCCGCTCCTCGACGCCGGCTTCCTTGTAGAAGCGCTTGGGCAACGTGGGCTTCATGCCGGCCTGGGCCGCGCGCATGGGGTTCGCTTCCTCTTCCGACGGAAACCAGTCGCGTGAATCTGTCATGGGCGTGACATAGGAGTTCAAGCGGAAATCTTCGAGGGTGGGTCCAGGAATTCCTGCAGCACAGCCTCGAGCTCCGCATAGGAATGCACGATAGGGCCCGCTCCCGCCTCGGTCAGAGCGGCTACGGGCTGGAACCCCCAGGAGACGCCCACCGGCAGCACCCCGGCCGCACGGGCCATGGCCATGTCGAAACTCGAATCGCCCACCATGACGGTGCCATGGGGGCCGGCCCCGGTCTCCCGCATCGCCTGCAGGATCATGCCGGGATGGGGTTTGGAGGGCGCATCGTCGGCGGTCTGGATCACGGAAAAGACGTCATGCCAGCCGTGCCGGTCAAGCAGGTGGGCAACGCCGCGCCGGGATTTGCCGGTCGCAATCCCGAGCAGCACATCCTCGCGGCCATCAAGCCATTCGAGGCAACGCTCGACACCAGGAAAAAGAGGCTCCGCATTCGTCGGATCCTGGCGCAGGGTGAGGAACGCGTCCTTGTAGGCCTCGACCAAACTGTCGATAGGGCCTTTCGGCCCCACCAGAACCGTAAAAGCCTCCGCCAGGGACAGACCGACGATGGAAAGCGAACGCTCCCGACTCGGCGGCTCCAGCCCATGGGCAGCGAACGCCATCTGCTGCGCGGCGACGATGATGTTCTGGCTGTCGACCAGCGTGCCGTCGACATCGAAGAGAACGAGCTTCAAGGGTCTTTCCCAGTCGGATGGAGATGCCAGCGGCTTAGCTCTGCGGCTTGTCGGCGTGGCAGAACTGCGGCGTGTTCATATTCCAATTGCCGCACTTGTCGCAGGCCGTTGCGAGCAGGCCGAGACCGATGACGGCGGTGACACGAATGATGCGCTTCATGTGGGAGCCCCCTTATGGGCGGGCACCTTATTCAATATTTCATGCCGCTGCCAGAAGGCGTCTCCAGGAAACAATCCTCTGCACCCGGTTTTTTCCTGCTGGCGTTCTATATCCATGCCTAGACCAAGAGCGGGATAGGGTTTGTCCGGAAAATGGGCCAAGAAGAATAAATGATGACGACCGAGCCCATGGACAGGGACGCTCTGCTGCACAGACTTGCGGACTTGGAACGCGAGAACCGAGAGCTGCGAGCACGGCTCCATGAGCAAGGCTCCGACCGCATCGCCGGCCGTTCATCCGATTACGCCAGCGAGTTACAGCTCAAACAAATCGCCGATCATCTGCCGGCTCTCATTGCCTATGTGGATGCAGATCAGCGCTACCGCTTCAACAACATGGCCTATGAGCACTGGATCGGGCAGACGCCGGAAAGCCTGTACGGGGTTCATCTGAGGGATGCCGTCGGCGCACCGACTTATGAACGGGTAAGGCCCTATATCGAGGCCGCCCTGGCCGGCGAACGTACAGGCCATGAATGGTGGGCGCCCTTTCCCTCGGGCATTCGCTACGTGAAATCGGAGTACATTCCAGACCGCAGGAGCGATGGCCGCGTCGCGGGATTCTACGTGCTGGCAGCCGATCTCACCGAAACCAAGCGGTCGCAGGCGGCCTTGTCCGAAAGTGAGGCTCGTCTGCGCCTCGCCATCGATGCCGGGCGCATGGCCGTCTGGGAGGTCGGAACGGCCACGGACACATTGACGGTTTCACCGGAGTTGAAACGGCTGCTCGGTCTTCCCCCGGATGCAACCCTGTCTACGGAGGACATCAGGGCTCGCTACTATCCCGGCGAACGTGAGCGCCTTCGAGCCACTGTCGCGGAGGCCCTCTCTCGCGGGGATCGACATGTGGAGACCGAGTTGCGGGTGGTCTGGCCTGACGGCTCCCAGCACTGGCTCCTGCTTCGGGCGGAGATGCAGGACGTCAAGGACGGCATACCGACCAGAACCTTGGGCGTGGCGCTCGACATTACGGAGATGAAGAGGGCCGAGGAGCACCAGCAGCTTCTCATCAACGAGCTCAATCATCGTGTGAAGAACACCCTTGCGACCGTTCAATCCATTGCCTCCCAGAGCCTGCGCAACGCAGGGACAGCGAGCGAGGCCCGCGATGCAGTCGAGGGCCGTCTGTTTGCCCTCTCCCGCGCTCACGACGTGCTGACCCGCGAGAACTGGGACGGGGCCTATCTGCGCGAAGTCATCCAGGAAGCCATCGCACCCTTCCAAGGCCATGGGCACAGCCGTTTCGATCTTCACGGTCAGGATGTGCGCCTGCCGCCTCGCATCGCCCTTGCCGTCGCCATGGCGCTCCAGGAACTCGGCACCAATGCGGTCAAATACGGTGCCCTGTCCAACCAGACGGGACGCATCGCGATCAGCTGGTCGATGACGAAGCAAGCCGGCGGGATGAGGCTGGAACTGGCCTGGAAGGAGAAGGGTGGTCCTCCTGTCGCCGAACCGAGCCGCAGGGGATTCGGCACGCGCCTGATCGAGCGCAGCCTTGCTCAGGAGCTCAACGGAGATGTCACCATCACCTTCGCGCCGACCGGCGTCGTCTGTACGATCCATGCGCCGCTCAACGACGATGATGACATGAACCGGGAAGCTGCCAGCATCTGAAGGTCGAAGCGAATATCTGACGTCTTGCCGCCGGTTCAGGCAGCCAGTCTCGTCTCCTGCTTCGCGACGATCTGGCGGACTTCATCGCCTTCGATGGTCTCATGCTCCAGAAGCGCCTTGGTCAAGGCATCGAGCGCATCGCGGTTGTCCTCGATGCAGGTCTTGGCCGCCGCATACATCTCGTCGATGATGCGGCGGATTTCCTGCTCGACCTCACGCGGGAGGCTATCGCCCGAGCGCGCCACGCGGACCATGCCGATGGCCGGACTCATGCCCCATTCAGTGACCATCTTGGTGACGATGTTGGTGGCGTGAGCGATGTCGCTGGCGGCCCCGGTCGTGACCTTCTTGGGGCCGAACACGACCTCCTCGGCCGCGCGGCCGCCCATGGCGACGATCAGGTCCGCCTCGAGCTTCTCCACCGGAATGCAGAACCGGTCGTGATCGGGCAGCCGCATCACGAGGCCGAGCGCCTGGCCATGGGGGATGATGGTGGCGCTGTGCACCTTGTCGGAGGCCGGCAGCAGGCAGGCGCAGAGCGCGTGGCCCGCCTCGTGGACGGCCACCAGCCTGCGCTCCTCGTCCGAGATCACGAGGGAGCGCCGCTCGAGACCCATGATGATCTTGTTGCGGGCTGCCTCGAGATGGTCACGCGTGACCGCTTCGCCACCCTCGCGAGCCGCAAAGATCGCAGCCTCGTTCAGGAGATTGCCGAGATCGGCTCCCGAGAAGCCGGGCGTGCCCTTGGCGATGGAAGCGAGACTCACACCTTCCGCGAGCTTAACGTTGCGGGCATGAACGTTGAGGATCGCCTCACGGCCGCCGATATCGGGCAACCCGATATGGACCTGACGGTCGAAGCGGCCGGGGCGCAGGAGAGCCGGATCGAGCACGTCGACGCGGTTCGTGGCGCCGATGACGATCACGCCGGCGGTGGTGTTGAAGCCATCCATCTCGACCAGGAGCTGGTTCAGCGTCGACTCGAACTCACGATCGGCTGCCGATCCGCCGCCCCCGCGTTTGCGACCGATGGCGTCGATCTCGTCGATGAAGATCAGGCAAGGCGCCTTCTTCCGGGCCTGCTCGAAGAGCTTGGACACACGACCCTTGGCAATGCCAATCAGAGGCGCCGAGAAGTCGCTGCCTGACACGGCCATGAAGGAGACCCCCGCCTCACCGGCCAGCGCCTTGGCGATGAGCGTCTTGCCCGTTCCGGGTGGTCCGACCATCAGGAGGCCGCGGGGGATGCGGGCTCCCACCTTCTTGAAGGCATCGGAATCGCGCAGGAATGCGATGACCTCCTGCAGCTCGGCCTTGGCCTCTTCCTGGCCGGCGACATCGTCGAAGCGGTTGGGAATGCTCCGGATCACACGAGGCCAGCGCGAGGTCGGCTTGAAATCGGTCTGGATCGCCAGCATCACGAGCACGGCCCCCACGAGGACGAGCGGCACCAGAATGCTGGCCAGATGGGCTGCATCGAAGCCGGGCTTCTTGAAATCGACCTCTGCCCCGGATGCCGTGATCCGCTCGATGTAATCGGCACTCACGAGACCATTGGGCATGCGCACTAGAACGTTCCTGTCCGCCATCGAGACGGAGAGGCCGCCGCTCTCGATCAGGACCTTCTGGACCTTTTTTTCAGCCAATTGCCGGGTGAACTCGGAATAGGTGATCTCGACAGCAGGCTCTGCGAGCAGGCGGGGACCGATGAACACGGCGGCCGCAATGACTAGGGCAAGGATGGCGGCTGAAACAGCCACGCTCTTCTTGGTCAGAACCCTTCTAGCTTTTTCGAGAACGTTGGTCACAGGCGGCGCCCCCATAGCGCAGTATGAAGTTTTTTGGAGGAGCCGCTGTTTAGTCTATTTTGACGCAGATCGCAGTACGGCGAATGGGCACACCCACCGAACGGGGAGGTTCCGCTCAGTTCAGAAGATCGCTGTATTCCTTGTGACGGCGGATCCAGGCCCAGGCATAACCGCAAAGTGGCGTGATCGACCGCCCTTCCGATCGTGCGATCTCGGCCACGCCGCGCATCAGGTCGCCTGCGGCGCCAGTGCCGCGCAGGGGGATGGCAGCCTCCACATGCCGGATCACGAGATCGGACCCGCGCCGTTCATAATTGGCGAAAGCGATCTGCCCGTCTCGTTCCAGTTCGAATCGATGGCGGGCGACGTTGTCGCGAACAGTGCTGCTCATGCTTCAACTCACCTTATGGAACCTGTCAGAGACCAACGTGATTCGGCCGACGGCGTTCCGGGAGCGGCGAAGCTTGGGGTACAGGCAGGAACAATGCCGAACGATGGCTGGTTTCGGACTGGGATGATCGAGAGAGGTTGGGCATGCCGGCTGTGTTCCTGGACTGCGACGGTGTCCTGGCCGACTTCGACAAAGGCGCGGCCCAAATCTTCGGCATGCCTCCGGCCGTATACGAACGCCGGTTCGGCCTGAAACGCTTCTGGTCGGAGATTGCTGCCACCCCGGACTTCTTCAACACCCTTGAGCCGCTCCCCGATGCCATGGATTTGTTCGAGGCCGTTCGCCACCTCAACCCTGTCATTCTGACGGGTCTGCCCCGCGGGAATTGGGCTGAGCCGCAGAAGCGACGCTGGGCCGAGCGGCATTTTCCCGGCGTCGAGGTGATCACCACCACGGCCGCCCTGAAGCGCGAACATTGCCGTCCCGGAGATGCCTTGGTCGACGATCGCGAGAAGTATCGCCATCTCTGGGAAGGAGCAGGCGGCATCTTCATCCACCATCGCAATGCAGCCGCCTCGATCGAGCGGCTGCGGGAACACGGCTTTATCTGAGCCTCACATCCTCAAGCCGAAGCCAGCCGGGGCTCGAGTCTCGCCTTCATCGCAGGCCATTCCTCCCGGACAATGCTGTAGACCGCTGTGTCGCGGATATGCCCGTCGGGCATGATCATGTGCTGACGCAGGATGCCGTCGAGCTTGGCGCCCAGGCGCTCGATGGCGGCACGGGATTGGTCGTTGCGGGCATGCGTGCGGATTTCGACGGCAAGGCAGCCCAGAACCTCGAAGGCATGCCGCAGCATGAGGAACTTCGCGTGCGTGTTGACGAAAGTCCGCTGCCAGGACGTTGCGATCCAGGTGGTGCCGATCTCGACCCGGCGATTGGCGACATCGATATTCATGTAGCGTGTCGAGCCGACAACCCGATTGCCGTCGTTGACCACCGTTGCGAAAGGGAGAGCGAGACCTGCAGCCTGAAGCTCCAGGGCCTTCTGCACGTAAGCCTCGAACTCTTCGGGCCGGGGCACCGTCGTGGTCTTCTTCTCCCACAACTCGCCATCGCTGGCGGCGACGCCCAGAGCCGGCACATCGGCGAGGCTCAACGGACGCAAGGTCAATCGGTCGGTGGAGAGGGTGACGGGCTCGATGTGCAGCATGGAGAAAGTGCCTTTTGCGGTCTGCCGCTTTGTCCCCGATTCAGGGACGGCCTGCAATGGCCAAGGCACCGTCAGGAGGCTTCGAAGCCTCCTGACGTGGTTGTTTTTCGTTCGATAGCGCTCAGCTCAGCAGGTAGACGAGGCCCGGCAGACTCACGGCCAGTGCCGCCAGAACCCAGGCGCCGACGGCCGATTGCCAGGCGACGTTGCCTGTCGCGTTCCGCAATCTCTGAGCACAGGTCACGGCTTCCATCGTGCGTCCGCTCAGGCATGAGCAGAGGGCATAATGGGCCTGACCGTCCGACAGCGCGAAGTACCGCATGGCATCACCGAGCCGGTCGCTCGCCAGTCCGTCCGCACGCAGGACGGGGTCGTCATACGCGACCGTGAGCGGCGAGTTGTCCTCGCGGACCAGGGCGCGCTCTGCCGGCGGCTTGTACTCGATTTCACCAAGGGAGTTCAGGCGGCGTTTGGGATCCCGTTCGAGCAGGTCGATCCAACGCTGAAGTCGTTCCTCGCGAGACAGGGGTCTCGGCTGAACGTCGGCTACGCTACGGAGCTGATCAAGAGGCTTGTGTTCCATCGATCTCCTCCTTGCCTGGAGCATCGGACCCAAAAGTGGACATCACTTCTGAGATCCGTCCGATGCTGCTCGCCATGCGCGGCGAAAGTGCGACAGGGAGAAGGATCGAAGGAGGTATGAAAGCTACTCTTCAGGGGCCTCCACAATGGGATCGTAGCGGCTTGTATCGAGCCCGAGCAGATTGAAGCTCTGCTGCATGTGAGGCGGCAGCGGCGCGGTGACGTCGATGGGCTTCCCAGTCCGCGGATGGGCGATGACGATGCGGCGCGCCAGGAGATGCAGCTTGTTTTGGATGCCGCCGGGCAGCTCCCAGTTCTCGATGTCGAAATATTTCGGATCGCCGACGATGGGATGACCGATATGGGCCGCGTGGGCGCGCAGCTGGTGCGTCCGTCCGGTGACGGGTTTCAGCGACAGCCAGGCAAGCTTCTGCGCCGCCGTATCGACGACCGCGTAATAGGTCAGCGCATGGCTTGCACCCTCGTCGCCATGCTGGGCGACGCGCATGCGGGAATCGCCTTCGTCGCCTTCCTTGGCGAGGTAAGTCGACACCCTGCCCTGCCGGACACGCGGCACGCCGGCGACGAGCGCCCAATAGATCTTGCGCGTGGTGCGCGCGCGGAAGGATTTCGCCATGGTGGACGCGGCAAAGCGCGTCTTGGCGATGACGAGGCAGCCCGCCGTGTCCTTGTCGAGGCGGTGCACGAGGCGCGGCTTCTGTCCCTCGTCGTCCTTGAGCGCCTCGAGCAATCCGTCGACATGCCGCTTGGTGCCCGATCCGCCCTGGACGGCGAGCCCCATCGGCTTGTTGATGATGAGAACGTCCTTGTCTTCATAGAGCGTGATCGACTTCAGGAACTCGCGGTCGTCCTGGTCCTTGGCCGCATTGCGGGAAATCGGCCGCTGCTGATCGAGCTTCAAGGGCGGAATGCGAACCTTCTGGCCGGCCGCCAGCCGGTCATTCGGCTGCGCCCGCTTGCCATCGATGCGCAGCTCGCCTTTACGGACGATGCGCTGAATGTGGGTGAAGGCGAGCTGCGGGAAACGGGCGACCAGGAAACGGTCGACGCGCATGTCGGCCTCGTCGGGCTCGACCACGAGGGTCTGCACGCCCGTTGCCAGGACTTCCTGGGCGGCCGCCTTGGCCTGAGCCCGTGTCGGCTGGCGTGGAGCCTCCGCAGTCGCGGGCTTTGCCTGGTTCGGCCGCGCAGCCGGCTTCTCGCGCAAAGCCGACGCCGCGCGCGTTTTGCCCGCAGCCGATTTCAACCCGCCCTGCTTCGCCGACGGAGCCTTGGTCGACGGAGCCTTGGTCGATGAAGCCTTGCGTGCCGGCTTGTCCTCGCGCGAGCGAAAACCCTGCCGGGCACCCGAGCGCCCGCCGCGGGCACCATTCTGTCCTGAACCGCTTTTTCTCATGAATCTGTGGGTACCAGAGCGCCGCGCAGGCGGCAATCGAGGTTTAGGCCGTGATCGTCCGGACAAGGCCGAGACCGGCGACCAATCCGACGATGGAGAGAAGGACCGAAGCGGCCACATAGGTCGCGGCAAGCCCGTTCTGCCCTCGCTCCCAGATCAGCACTGCATCGAGGGAAAAGGCCGAGAAGGTGGTGAACCCGCCGAGAATTCCGGTGGTGAGGAAGAGCCGTAAGGGCTGGCTCCATCCCTCGTTCGCCTTGAAGGCAAGCCATCCGGCAAGAGCTCCAATGAGGAAGGAGCCGAGGACATTCACCGTGAGCGTCCCCCACGGAAACGCCATTCCGCACACCCGGGCGCAGCCGACATTCACCCCATGCCGGAGCGCGCCGCCGATTCCGGCGCCCAGGAAGACGAGGAGATAGGATTTCATGGATTATTCCTGCTCGTCCTCGCCCTGCCGATCACGCCGTAGTCTCTCCCACCAGTCGAGCCGCTTCTTGATCTCCCGCTCGAAGCCGCGATCCACCGGATCGTAGAATTCCCGCCGCCCCAGCTTCTCGGGCCAGTAATCCTGACCGGAAAAGGCGTCCGGTTCGTCGTGGTCGTAGCGATAGCTCTCGCCGTAGCCGATCTGCTTCATGAGCTTGGTCGGGGCGTTCAGGATGGTCTTGGGCGGCATGAGGGAGCCGTGCTCCTTCGCCACCCGCGTGGCGGCCTTGTAGGCGGTGTAGAGCGCGTTGGATTTCGGCGCGGTGGCGAGATAGACCGCGGCCTGCGCCAGCGCCAGTTCCCCTTCCGGCGACCCGAGAAAATCGAAGGCGTCCTTCGCCGCATTGGCGATGACCAGCGCCTGCGGATCGGCCATGCCGATATCCTCCACCGCCGCCCGCACCAGCCGGCGGGCGATGAAGAGCCGGTCCTCGCCCGCGTCGAGCATGCGGGCGAGGTAATAGAGCGCCGCATCCGGATCGGACCCGCGGATGGTTTTATGCAGGGCGGAGATGAGGTTGTAATGCCCCTCTTGCCCCTTGTCGTAGATCGGCGCGCGGCGCTGGATGATCTCCTGCAGCTGCTCCGCGTCAAAAACCTCACCGGGCTTCGCTGAGCGCCAGACCTCTTCGGCGAGCGTCAGCACCGCACGTCCATCGCCGTCCGCCATGCGCACGAGGGACGCCCTCGCCTCCTCGTCGAGCGGCAGGCTTTTTCCCGTGACCTCCTCGGCGCGAGCCAGGATCTGCCCGATGGCCGGCTCGTCGAGTGACTTGAAGAGCAGCACGCGGGCACGTGAGAGAAGCGCAGCGTTCAACTCGAAGGACGGATTCTCTGTGGTCGCGCCTACGAGAGTGATGGTGCCGTCTTCCATGACCGGCAGGAAGGCGTCGAGCTGGGCGCGATTGAAGCGATGGATCTCGTCGACGAAAAGCAGCGTGCCCTTGCCGATCGAGCGGCGTTGGCGGGCCGCCTCGAAGACCTTCTTGAGATCCGCCACGCCTGAGAAGATCGCCGAGATCTGCTCGAAGTGAAGATCCGTCTCATGGGCGAGCAGGCGCGCGACCGTGGTCTTGCCGGTGCCGGGCGGCCCCCAGAAGATCAGGGACCCTAAGGTCTTGGATGCGATGAGCCGGCTCAGGATGCCATCCGTCCCGACGAGGTGATCCTGGCCGACCACTTCCGGCAGTTTGGTCGGCCGCATCCTGTCCGCCAGCGGACGAGGCGCATTCTGGTCGAGGCCGGCGGATGAAAACAGGTCGCTCATCGTCCTTCAGAGCTTAAGCGGGCATAGACGTCAGGGTCCAGCCGAACCATCAATCTCTCAGGATTTTCCAGGGCTTTGAAGCCGAACGGTTCATAAAGGCTGTGGGCATCCCGGGTCATCAGCATCCAGCGCCGGAGGAGCTGGAGGTCCGGATGCTCCACGACCGCCTGGATCAGGGCTTTTCCGGCCCCTTGCCCCCTCACTGACGGGCAGACGAAGACATCGCACAGGTACGCGAAGGTCGCACGGTCGGTCACGGCCCGGGCAAAGCCGCGGAGATCACCGGCGGCATCGCGCAGGCCGAAACACAGAGAATTCCCGACGGATCGTTCGAAAATGTCCCGCGGCAACCCCTTCGCCCAGTAGCTCTCAGCGGAAATCCAGCGATAGGCGGTCTCGATATCCCTCGGTGACAGCTCGTTCGAGATGGTCCAGGCACTCACCGGCCGAGCACCGTTGTGAAGACCCGTCCGCCCCGGCTAACGGTGATCTCCCAATAGCCGCTGTTCCGGTCGATGACGCGTTCCGCGTCCTTGGTGGACGCCAGGCGCTCGCCATTGATGGCCACGATCTGATCGCCCTTCTCGAAGCCGACATTGGCCGCAACGCTGCGCTCGTCGAGGTCCGCAACCACCACCCCGTCATCCGCAATCTCGATCTGCAGCTCGTCGGCGACGGCAGGCGACATGTTCACGAGCGTCGCGCCGGCGAACGGCGTCCGGGTCCGGCCCCGCACCGGCTCTCGCGAGGGATTCTCCGGCGGGGGCATCAGCTTGACCTGGATGGTCGTCTGCTTGCCGCCCCGGAGCACGGTGAGAGGAGCCTGTCCCTGCGTTCCCTTCAGGGTAAAGCGATAGCCGAAGGAATCCGGATTATCGACCGACTGTCCGTCGACCGACAGGATCGCATCGCCCCGCTTGAGTCCGGCTTCTGCGGCCGGTCCCTTGTCGTAGACGGAGGTCACCAGAACGCCGGTCGGGCGCTCCAGGCCCAGGCCGTTGGCGATATCGCCATCCACGGGCTGGAGGCGCGCGCCAAGCCAGGGCCGGACCACATTCTTTGCACCGCCCCTGGCCGAGTTCAGCACCACCCGGACCATGCTCGAGGGAACGGCAAAGCCGATGCCGATGCTGCCTCCGGAGCGTGAATAGATCGCCGTGTTGATGCCGATCACGCGGCCGTTCATGTCGATGAGCGCGCCGCCCGAATTGCCCGGATTGATGGCGGCATCGGTCTGGATGAAGAACTGATAGTCGGAGATGCCCACCTGGGTGCGGGCCAGGGCCGAAACGATGCCTTGGGTCACCGTCTGCCCGACACCGAAGGGATTGCCGATGGCAAGCACGAGGTCGCCGACCTGCAGAGCCTCGGAATCGCCCAGTTCGACGGCCTGAAGGTTCGTGGCGTCCTTGAGCTTCAGCACGGCGATGTCGGTGCGTGGATCGCGCAGCAGGATGTCAGCCGCGAACTCGCGCCGATCGGCGAGTGCGACCTTCACCTCGTTCATGTTCTCGATGACGTGGTTGTTCGTGATCACGAGGCCGGACGGGTCGACGATGACGCCGGAGCCGAGGGAGCTCTGGGAACGTCCCCGGGGAACGCCCGGCGCATTGTCGCCGAAGAAGCGCCGGAAATACTCTTCCATGCCGGTGTTCTGCCGACGCTCCGAGCGGGTGGCATAGACGTTCACGACGGATCCCGCCGTCTGGCGCACGACGGGCGCGAAGGAGAGCTGGACCTGCGCCTTGCTGTCTGGGACGACGCGCTGGGTCTGAGCCTGCCCCCCCGCCACTCCGAGAGCCAACAGGACAGCGGACAATGACAGGCGAAACGGCGAAAAGCGCATAGCGGGCGAATCCTTTGTTCAGCGACGTCTTTCGATAAAACGCAGAACCCGAAATACCAAGTTCCGCAGCGTTAGCGCGTCGCTCGGAAATGTGGATCCGGTTTTCCGCGAAGGACGATGCGTCCCACAGGAAAAGGAGCATCGGACCGTTGCAAACAAAAAGGGCGGCCCGAAGACCGCCCTGAATGACATTCCTGGAGCCGAGAGCTTACTCGGCTGCCTCGACGAGCTCGTCCTTCATGGTCGGGCCCGAATCCCGGCCGCGCGCATCCACGTCGCGATCCACGAATTCGATCACGGCCAGCGGGGCGTTGTCGCCATAGCGGAAGCCGGCCTTGAGGACGCGGGTATAGCCACCCTGGCGGTCCTGGTAGCGGGCACCGAGCACCTCGAAGAGCTTCTTGACCATGGCTTCGTCGCGAAGCTTGGACATGGCCTGGCGGCGGGCATGCAGGTCACCGCGCTTGCCGAGGGTGATCAGCTTCTCGACGACGGGACGCAGGTCCTTCGCCTTCGGCAGAGTCGTGACGATCTGCTCGTGCTTGATCAGCGCAGCCGCCATGTTGGCGAACATTGCTTTGCGGTGCTCGGTCGTGCGGTTGAAGCGACGACCACTGAATCCGTGACGCATTGGCTTTCTCCTTGATTTTACGGCCGCCGTGCCAAGGTACGGCCGTCTCTCTTATGATCCCCGCCCTGTTGACGGGGGGCAGAATAGAAGCCGCCTTCCGAATGAAAGGCGGCTTCTACAAACTCAGTAGTGCTCTTCGAAGCGCTTCGCGAGGTCCTCGATGTTCTCCGGCGGCCAGCCCGGCACGTCCATGCCGAGATGCAGGCCCATGCCGGCGAGAACTTCCTTGATCTCGTTGAGCGACTTGCGGCCGAAGTTCGGGGTGCGGAGCATTTCCGCCTCGGACTTCTGGATGAGGTCGCCGATATAGACGATGTTGTCGTTCTTCAGGCAGTTGGCCGAGCGGACCGACAGCTCGAGCTCGTCCACCTTCTTGAGGAGCGCCGGATTGAACGGCAGCTGCGGTGCGGCAGCGGCAGCCTCTTCCTTGCGCGGCTCTTCGAAGTTCACGAAGACCTGGAGCTGATCCTGCAGAATGCGGGCGGCATAAGCCACGGCATCCTCAGGCGTCACGGCGCCGTTGGTCTCGACCGTCATGATCAGCTTGTCGTAGTCGAGAATCTGGCCCTCACGGGTGTTCTCGATGCGATAGGAGACCTTCTTCACCGGGCTGTAGAGCGAGTCGACCGGGATGAGGCCGATCGGGGCGTCCTCGGTACGGTTGCGCTCGGCGGGAACGTAGCCCTTGCCGGTGTCGACCGTGAACTCCATGCGGATCTCGGCGCCCTCGTCCAGGGTGCAGAGCACGAGCTCGGGGTTCAGGATCTGCACGTCGCCGACCGTGTTGATGTCGCCGGCAGTCACGGCGCCGGGGCCTGTCTTGCGGAGCGTCATGCGCTTCGCGCCCTCGCCCTGCATCTTGATGGCGATCGTCTTCACGTTGAGGACGATGTCGGTCACGTCCTCGCGGACGCCCGGGATGGACGAGAACTCGTGCAGCACGCCGTCGATATGGACCGCCGTCACTGCCGCGCCCTGGAGCGACGACAGGAGGACCCGGCGCAGCGAGTTGCCGAGCGTCGTACCGAAGCCACGCTCAAGCGGCTCCGCAACGACCGTCGCAATGCGCTTCGGATCGTCGCCGGGGGCGACTTCAAGCTTGTTCGGCTTAATCAGCTCTTGCCAGTTCTTTTGGATCACAACCACACCTCATGAGGTACGGCTTGAAGGGAGGTTTTGGGCCAGCCCTTTAAACCGGAACGCGCGTGGGTGGAGACCCACGCGCAGGATAACCTTAGACGCGGCGACGCTTGCGCGGGCGGCAGCCATTGTGCGGGATCGGCGTCACGTCACGGATCGAGGTGACGGTGAAGCCGGCCGACTGGAGGGCGCGCAGAGCCGACTCACGACCGGAGCCGGGACCGGACACCTCGACCTCGAGGGTACGCATGCCGTGCTCGGAAGCCTTGCGGGCCGCATCTTCAGCGGCGATCTGCGCCGCATACGGGGTCGACTTACGCGAACCCTTGAAACCCATGGCGCCGGCCGAGGACCAGGAGATCGTGTTGCCCTGGGCGTCGGTGATGGTGATCATGGTGTTATTGAACGAGGCGTTCACATGCGCCACGCCGGAAACGATGTTCTTGCGTTCGCGGCGGCGGACGCGGGTAGCTTCTTTAGCCATTCCAAAGATCCTTCAAGCGCGCCCGTCGTTCCAGGCGCTCGGGAGTTTCAACTTTCGTCATGGCCGGGTTTGACCCGGCCATCGCATTCAAATTCTGGCGCCTGACTCGGCACGAGATTCCCGGGTCAGGCCCGGGAATGATCCTGGGCGGCAGGCCGCCCTACGATCACTTCTTCTTGCCGGCAATCGGCTTCGACTTGCCCTTGCGGGTGCGGGCGTTCGTGTGGGTGCGCTGGCCCCGGACCGGGAGGCTGCGGCGGTGGCGCAGGCCACGGTAAGCGGCGAGATCCATGAGGCGCTTGATGTTCATGGACACTTCGCGGCGCAGATCGCCTTCCACGATGTAGTCGCGGTCGATCGTCTCGCGGATGGCCAGAACCTCGGCGTCGGTCAGCTGGTTCACGCGGCGCTCGGCCGGGATGTTGACCTTCTCGACGATCTCCTGAGCCTTCTTGGGCCCAATGCCGTGAATATACTGAAGCGCGATCACAACGCGCTTGGCAGTCGGAATGTTGACGCCTGCAATACGGGCCATCGTCCATCTCCATGTAGGAAGCAAATGCTTCGGGTTTTGGTTATCGCGCGTCCGGTGGAGGCCGGCCCCTGCGCGGGCTTATGCGAAACACAACAATCCAGAGCGGCCCCTCACGAAGCCCTCTGGATATGCAGGTTCTTGTGCAAGAGCTTGCCCCTAACGGAAATTAACCCCTTAGTCAAGCCCTTCTCCTTCAGCGACCCAGGATTCCCTTGACCGCGTCAGTCACCTCGTCGATGGGCTTCATGCCATCGACGGTCCTCAACATGCCCTTGCTGTCGTAATAGGCCGAAAGCGGGGCCGTCTGCTTCCTGTAGGCCTCGAGCCGGGTCTTGAACACGTCGGGATTGTCGTCCTTACGGACCGGCTCTCCGCGGGCCTCGGTGTCCTTGGCCCGCTTGACGATCCGGTCGACCAGCTCGGCCTCGTTCACCTTGAACTCGATGACGGCATCGAGCTTGAGGCCCTTGGCGGCCAGCATGGCGTCGAAGGCTTCGGCCTGGGCCACCGTCCGCGGAAAACCGTCGAGGATGAAGCCGCTCCTGGCGTCCGGCTCCTCGATTCGGTCGGCGATGATGCCGACGACGATATCGTCGGACACCAAGTCGCCCCGGTCCATGACAGCCTTGGCCTTGAGGCCGACCGGCGTGCCGGCAGCCACGGCTGCGCGGAGCATGTCGCCTGTTGAAAGCTGGGGAATCCCCAGCCGCTCGACCAGACGAACAGCCTGAGTGCCTTTTCCGGCTCCCGGCGGCCCCAGCAGAATGATCCTCATCGACGCCCCCCTGACTTCGTCGAGTGTGCCCGCCTTTTGGCGAGATGCTTCAATCTTAGCGTCTGCGTGCGCCCTTGAGCTTCGCCTTCTTGACGAGGCCCTCATACTGGTGAGCCAAGAGATGGCCGTGCACCTGGGCGACCGTGTCCATGGTAACAGACACCACGATCAGAAGCGAAGTGCCGCCAAAGTAGAATGGCAAAGCCGCATAAGACACCAGCAGTTCGGGAATCAGGCAGATGATCACCAGGTAAGCGGCACCCAGCACCGTGATGCGGGTCAGAACCTGATCGATGAAATCCGCCGTGCGCTCGCCGGGGCGAATGCCCGGGATGAAACCGCCCTGCTTCTTCAGGTTGTCCGCCGTCTCCGTCGGATTGAAAACGATTGCCGTGTAGAAGAAGGCGAAGAACACGATCAGAGCGGCATACATGAACATGTAGGCCGGACGCCCATGGCCCAGATAAGTCGTGAGCATGGAGATGATGCCGGTGCCGTCCGTGCTGGTCTGGAAGCTGGCGATGGTCGCCGGCAGCAGCAGCAGCGAGGACGCGAAGATCGGCGGAATCACGCCCGAGGTGTTCAGCTTGAGCGGCAGGAAGGACGTCTGGCCCTCATACATCCGGTTGCCGACCTGGCGCTTCGGATAATTGATGAGCAGACGGCGCTGGGCGCGCTCCATGAACACCACGAAGTAGATGATGGCGACGGCCATCACGATCACGCCGATGATCAGACCCGTCGAGATCGCGCCCTGGCGGCCGAGCTCGAGCGTGCCGGCGATGGCGGTCGGGAGATTGGCCACGATGCCCGCGAAGATGATCAGCGAGGTGCCGTTGCCGATGCCGCGCGACGTGATCTGCTCGCCGAGCCACATGAGGAACATGGTCCCGCCCGTGAGCGTGATCACGGTCGAGATGAGGAAGAACGGTCCGGGCGCCTGCACGATGGTGCCGGAGCTCTGTAGGCCGACCGCGATACCCCAGGACTGGAACAGGGCGAGGAGCACTGTGAGATAGCGGGTGTATTGGTTCAGGATCTTGCGGCCGGCCTCGCCTTCCTTCTTGAGCGCCTCGAGGGACGGCAGAACGGAGGTGAGGAGCTGGACGATGATCGACGCCGAGATGTACGGCATGATGTTCAGGGCGAAGATCGCCATGCGCTCCACGGCACCGCCCGAGAACATGTTGAAGAGGCCGAGCACGCCGCCGCTGGCGCCCTGGAAGCTCTGCCGGAGAGCCTCCGGATCGATGCCGGGCAGCGGAATGTAGGTTCCGAGACGGTAGATGATGAGTGCGCCCAGAGTGAACCAGATGCGCTTTTTCAGCTCATCGGCCTTGGCGATGGCGCCGAAATTGATGTTTGCCGCAAGTTGTTCGGCTGCTGAGGCCATAGTGGTGTCCCCGAAATACCTGATACGTGATGGTCATCACGCAAACGGCGGCCACGCGATCAGACGCGGGCCGCCGCTTGGATCTTAGTCAATGTGGGCGCGGGCTCACGCCTGCGCAACGGCACCCAGCAGGGTGACCGAGCCACCAGCCTTCTCGATCGCGTCGACGGCCGACTTGGACGCGCCATGGACCTGGAAGGAAAGCTTCGCCTTGAGCTCGCCGACACCGAGGATCTTCACGCCGTCGCGCGGCTTGGAGACCACACCGGCAGCGACCAGCGTCTCGACCGTGACGGCAGCGCCCGTGTCGAGCTTGCCGGCTTCCACGGCCTGCTGAATGCGGCCGACATTGACCTCGTTCAGCACGATCGCGTTCGGCTTGTTGAAGCCGCGCTTCGGCAGACGACGGTGCAGAGGCATCTGACCGCCTTCGAAGCCCTTGATCGACACGCCGGTACGGGCCTTCTGACCCTTCACGCCGCGACCACCGGTCTTGCCCTTGCCGGAGCCGATACCACGGCCCACGCGCATGCGGTTCTTGGTGGAACCTTCGTTGTCACGAATTTCGTTGAGTTTCATGACGCTCTCCTCACTGCCCGTCGACAACGCGCACGAGGTGCTTGACCTTTTCGATCATGCCGCGAACTGCCGGCGTGTCTTCCAAGGTCGAAGTACGGTGAAGCTTGTTGAGCTTGAGACCGATCAGCGTCTGGCGCTGCTTGGCCTCGCGGCGGATCGGCGAGCCGATCTGCTCAACGGTGACGGTGCTGCCAGAAGCGGCTGGATTCTTTGCCATTGTCAAAGCCTCCCTTAAGCTTCTGCGCCAGCGGCTTCGCTGACATCCGCATCGCGGCGGCGAGCCTGCAGCGTCGAGACCTTCAGGCCACGGCGAGCAGCGACCGAACGCGGGCTGTCCTCGTTCTTGAGCGCGTCGAAAGTCGCGCGGACGAGGTTGTACGGGTTCGACGACCCGAGCGACTTGGCGACCACGTCCTGCATGCCCACCACTTCGAAGACGGCGCGCATCGGGCCGCCGGCGATGATGCCGGTACCCTGGGGAGCGGCACGCAGCACGACCTTGCCGGCGCCGTGGCGGCCATTCACGTCGTGGTGGAGCGTGCGGCCCTCGCGGAGGGCAACGCGGATCATCGAACGCTTGGCAGCGTCGGTCGCCTTGCGGATCGCCTCCGGCACCTCACGGGCCTTGCCGTGGCCGAAGCCGACGCGGCCCTTCTGGTCGCCGACGACGACGAGAGCAGCGAAGCCGAAGCGACGGCCGCCCTTCACGACTTTCGCGACGCGGTTGATGTGGACCAAGCGGTCCACGAATTCGCTGTCGCGCTCTTCGCGATCAGCACGTTCTCTTGGTTCTCTAGCCATGAGACCTCTCACTTGCGCGGGCGGCGGGCCCGCTCGCTAAGGGTTGTTTGGATAAACCCGCCGTTAGAAATCCAGACCGCCTTCACGGGCAGCGTCGGCCAGAGCCTTGACGCGACCGTGATAGAGGTAGCCCGAGCGGTCGAAGATGACCTGCTTCACGCCGGCCTGAACCGCGCGCTCGGCCACGAGCTTGCCCACTTCCTTCGCCGCATCGACAGTGGCGCCGGTCTTGAGCTTGCCCTTCAGGTCAACCTCGAGGGTCGAAGCCGAAGCGACCGTGTGGCCGCGCACGTCATCGATGACCTGGGCATAGATCTGCTTGGACGAACGGAAGACCGACAAACGCGGACGGCCATTCGATGCCTTCTTGATCGCACGGCGCACACGAGCCTTGCGGCGATCTTCAGCGCCTTTCTTCTCAGCCATGATACGTCGTCCTTACTTCTTCTTGCCTTCCTTGCGGAAGATGAATTCGTCGGAGTACTTCACGCCCTTGCCTTTGTAAGGCTCCGGACCGCGATAGCCGCGGATCTCGGCGGCGGTCTGGCCGACGACCTGCTTGTCGATGCCGACAACGACGACTTCGGTCGGCCTCGGCGTCGTGATCGTGACACCAGCCGGGATCGCGTAGTCGATGTCGTGGCTGTAGCCCAGCGACAGCTTCAGCACCTTGCCGGCAACGGCGGCCTTGTAGCCGACGCCGTTGATTTCGAGGCGCTTCTCGAAGCCCTTGGACACGCCCTCGACCAGGTTCGACACCTGAGCGCGGGACATGCCCCACTTCGCACGGGCCGTCTTGGACTCGTCGCGCGGGTTCACCGACACGGCGCCGTCTTCAAGAGCAACCGACACTTCTTCGGGAACGACGAACGAAAGCTCGCCCTTCGCGCCCTTAACCCTTACCATCTGACCGTCAACGGTGGCCGTCACACCTGACGGAACCGGAACGGGTTTCTTGCCTACTCGGGACATTTTCGAATCTCCGTGGTTCTGTGCGGGTGCTTGGCCTTAGAAGACCTTGCAGAGCACTTCGCCGCCCACGTTCTTCTCGCGAGCCTCGTGATCAGACATCACGCCCTGGGGCGTCGAGAGAATGGTGACGCCGAGGCCGTCAGCCACGCGAGGCATGGTGTCGACAGAGGCATACACGCGGCGGCCGGGCTTGGAGACACGCTCGATGGAGCGGATCACCGGCTGACCGTCATAGTACTTCAGCTCGATCGAGAACTCGGTCCGGCCGTTGCCGAACTCGGTCTGCGAGTAGTCGCGGATGTAGCCCTCGGACTTGAGAACCTCGAGGACGCGAGCGCGGAGCTTCGAGCCAGGGGTGGAAACGGACCCGCGACGGCGCATCTGCGCGTTGCGGATACGGGTGAGCATATCGCCCAACGGATCGTTGATCATATGATGCCCTCCCCCTTACCAGCTGGACTTCACGAGGCCTGGAATCAGGCCCTTGTTGCCGAGCTCGCGCAGAGCGATACGCGACATGCCGAGCTTGCGGTAGTAAGCGCGCGGGCGGCCCGTGATCTCGCAGCGGTTGCGGATGCGGGTCTTGCTCGCGTTGCGCGGCAGCTCAGCCAGTTTGAGGCGCGCCTCGAAGCGCTCCTCCATGGACTTCGACTCGTCGTTGGCGACCGCCAGGAGGCGCTCGCGGCGGCCGGCGAACTTCTTCACCAGCTCACGACGATGCTTGTTCTTCTCAATAGCGCTTTTCTTAGCCATGCTTTTATCTCCAGTGTCCGCGTTTGAGGACAGCTATCCTCACTGCCGGAACGGGAAGTTGAAGTGACGAAGCAGGGCGCGGGCTTCTTCGTCGGTCTTCGCCGTGGTGGCGATGATGACGTCCATACCCCAAACCTGCTCGACCCTGTCGTAATTGATCTCAGGGAACACCAGGTGCTCCTTGATACCCATTGCGTAGTTGCCGCGGCCGTCGAACGACTTGGGGTTCAGACCCCGGAAGTCGCGGACGCGCGGGAGAGCGATGGTCACGAGGCGATCAAGGAACTCGTACATACGAGCCTTGCGCAGCGTAACCTTGGCACCGATCGGCATGTTCTCGCGGACCTTGAACTGCGAGATAGCCTTGCGGGCTTTCGTGATCACCGGCTTCTGGCCGGCGATGAGTGCGAGATCGCCAGCAGCGACCGTAGCCTTCTTCGAGTCCGCGGTCGATTCGCCAACGCCCATGTTGAGGACGATCTTCTCGATCGTCGGCACTTCCATGGGGTTCTTGTAGCCGAATTCTTCAATGAGCTTCGGACGCACCACTTCCTCGTAGTGCTTCTTCATCCGCGGCGTATAGCCGTCCACCTGAGCCTTAGCCATCGATCAGGTCTCCCGAACGCTTCGCGAAACGGACCTTGCGACCGTCTTCGAGAACTTTGAAACCAACCCGGGTCGGCTTGCCGTCCTTCGGGTCCGCGTAGGCCAGGTTCGACAGATGGATGGCCGCCTCTTTCGAGATGATGCCGCCCTCTGAGTTTGCCGACTGGCGCTGGTGGCGCTTCACGAGGTTCACGCCACGGACGACCGCGCGCTCTTCCTTCGGGAGCACCTGCACGACTTCACCGGTCTTGCCCTTGTCGCGACCGGTCAGGACGACGACCTTATCGCCCTTCTTGATCTTCGCGGCCATTAGAGCACCTCCGGCGCAAGCGAAATAATCTTCATGTGGTTCTTGGCACGCAGTTCACGCGGAACGGGGCCGAAGATACGGGTGCCGACCGGCTCTTTCTGATTGTTGATCAGAACGGCGGCATTGCGGTCGAATCGGATGACCGAGCCGTCAGCGCGGCGGATGTCCTTCGCGGTGCGAACGACGACTGCCTTCATGACATCGCCCTTCTTCACGCGACCGCGCGGAATAGCCTCTTTTACGGATACGACGATGATATCGCCCACGGAAGCGTACTTACGCTTCGAACCGCCGAGAACCTTGATGCACATCACGCGACGGGCGCCGGAATTATCGGCGACGTCAAGATTCGTCTGCATCTGGATCATGGCTTTGATCCTTTCCTTTGTTTCAGACAGGTTTCCGGGCCAAGGCAGGATTGCCCCCCGGACTACGCCTGACGGGGATCTCACGTCCCCTGCCCTTCAAATGTCGAGAGAGGCGGCCGTATACACGAACCGCCCCCGTTAGACAACCCCTAGGGAAAGCTTTTTAGGCCTTCGCTTGGTCGACGAGCACCCAGGTCTTGAGTTTGGAGAGCGGCTTGGTCTCTTCGATGAAGACCGTGTCGCCCACCTTGGCTGTGTTGTTTTCGTCATGAGCATGGTAGTTCTTCGTCTTACGCACGGTCTTCTTCATGACCGGGTGCGTGAAACGGCGTTCCACCTTCACAACGACCGTCTTGTCCTGCTTGTCGCTGACAACGACGCCCTGCAAAACGCGCTTCGGCATCTTGATCCCCTTTAAGCCTTCGCCGCAGCCGACTTCTGGCGCTGCAGCGTCTTGACGCGGGCGATGTCCCTGCGGACCTCACGGACGCGTCCGGTGTTCTCGAGTTGGCCGGTAGCGCGCTGGAAGCGGAGGTTGAACTGCTCCTTCTTCAGGTTCAGCAGCTCATCCGACAGCTGGTCCTTCGACATCGCGTTGAGGTCGGAGGCTCTCTGGTTAGACTTCATGATCCCCTCCTTACTCGGCAATGCGCTGGATGAAGCGCGTCTTGATCGGGAGCTTCGCGGCGCCGAGGCGCAGAGCCTCGCGAGCGATGTCCTCCGGCACGCCGTCGATCTCGAACATGATACGGCCAGGCTTTACCTTGGCCGCCCAGAATTCGGGAGCGCCCTTACCCTTACCCATACGCACTTCGGTCGGCTTCGACGACACCGGCACGTCCGGGAAGATGCGGATCCACACCCGGCCCGCGCGCTTCATGGCGCGGGTGATGGCGCGGCGAGCCGCTTCGATCTGACGAGCGTTGACACGCTCGGGTTCCATCGCCTTCAGGCCGAACTGGCCGAAGTTGAGGTCCGTGCCGCCCTTCGCGGTGCCGGAGATGCGGCCCTTGAACTGCTTACGGAACTTGGTTTTCTTCGGTTGCAACATGGCAAACCTCTCCTGACCTCTCGGTTACGCCGCCTGCTCGCGGCGGCCACCGGAGCGGCCTCCTTCGTCGTTCATCCGCCTGTCCTGGGCCATCGGATCGTGCTCAAGGATTTCGCCCTTGAAGATCCAGACCTTGATGCCGCAGGTGCCATAGGTCGTGAAGGCCGTGGACGTGCCGTAATCCACATCCGCACGCAGGGTGTGCAGCGGAACGCGGCCCTCGCGGTACCATTCGAGGCGGGCGATTTCAGCGCCACCCAGACGGCCCGAGCAGTTGATACGGATGCCCTCGGCGCCCAGACGCATCGCCGACTGAACGGCGCGCTTCATGGCGCGGCGGAAGGCGACACGGCGCTCGAGCTGCTGAGCGATCGAGTCGGCCACCAGCGTTGCGTCGACTTCCGGCTTGCGGACTTCGACGATGTTGATCGTCACATCCGCGTCCGTCATCTTGGCGACGAGCTTGCGCAGCTTCTCGATGTCGGCACCCTTCTTGCCGATCACCACGCCCGGGCGACCCGAGTGAATGGTGACGCGGCACTTCTTGTGCGGACGTTCAATGACGATCTTCGAGACGGCGGCCTGCTTCAGCTGCTTCATGAGAGCTTCGCGGATCGCCATGTCCTCGTGCATCAGCTTGGCGTACTCGCCCTTGCCGGCGAACCAGCGCGAGTCCCAGGTCCGGTTGATGCCGAGCCGAAGACCGATCGGGTTAACTTTCTGACCCATCTGGTTCTCCTTTATGCCTGTTCGGCAACTTCCCGAACCACAATGGTGAGGTTCGAGAACGGCTTCATGATACGAGCACCCCGGCCACGGGCCCGGGCGTGGAAGCGCTTCATGACGAGCGCCTTGCCGACGAAAGCCTGGCTGACGACGAGATCGTCCACATCGAGATTGTGGTTGTTCTCGGCGTTGGCAATGGCGCTCTCGAGGCACTTCTTCACGTCGCGAGCGATGCGCTTGCGGGAGAACTCGAGATCGGCGAGAGCCGCAGAAACCTTCTTGCCGCGGATAAGGGCCGCAACAAGGTTGAGCTTCTGGGGGCTGACGCGCAGCATGCGAGCGACGGCTTGAGCCTCTGTGTCGCTCAGTGCGCGAGGAGTCGCGGCCTTACCCATCTTACTTCCTCTTCGCCTTCTTGTCCGCCGCGTGGCCGTGGAAAGTGCGGGTCGGCGAGAACTCGCCGAACTTGTGACCCACCATTTCCTCGCTCACGTTGACGGGAATGTGCTTCTGACCGTTGTAGACCCCGAAAGTGAGGCCCACGAACTGCGGGAGGATCGTGGAGCGGCGGCTCCAGATCTTGATAACCTCGTTGCGGCCCGAGGAACGGGCAGCCTCGGCCTTCTTGAGGAGGTAGCCGTCGACGAACGGACCCTTCCAAAGCGAACGTGCCATGACGTGCCTCTATCCTTACTTCTTCCGAGCGTGACGGCTCGACACGATAAACTTGTCGGTCCGCTTGTTCGAACGGGTTTTCTTGCCCTTGGTCGGTACGCCCCACGGGGACACCGGATGGCGACCACCGGAGGTGCGGCCCTCACCACCACCGTGCGGGTGGTCGATCGGGTTCATGGAAACGCCGCGGTTATGCGGACGCTTGCCGAGCCAGCGGTTACGACCAGCCTTACCGATCGAGGTGTTCATGTGGTCCGGGTTCGACACCGCGCCGACGCTGGCGAAGCACTGGCCATGGACCAGGCGCTGCTCACCGGAGTTCAGACGGATCGTCACGTAGCCCTGGTCACGACCCACGATCTGAGCGTAGGTGCCGGCGGAGCGGGCGAGAGCGCCGCCCTTGCCGATCTTCAGCTCGACGTTGTGGATGATCGTTCCCACCGGCATGTTGCCGACCGGCATCGCGTTGCCCGGCTTGATGTCGACCTGCTCGCCAGCCGACACCTGGTCGCCGACAGCCATACGCTGCGGAGCCAGGATGTAGGACTGCTCGCCGTCGGCGTAGCGGATCAGAGCGATGAAGGCGGTGCGGTTCGGATCGTACTCGATCCGCTCCACGGCGGCCACATCGCCCAGACGGGCGCGACGCTTGAAGTCGACCAGGCGCAGGGTGCGCTTGTGACCACCGCCACGGAAGCGGACGGTCACGCGACCCATGTTGTTACGGCCGCCGGAGGAGCTCTTGCCCTCCGTCAGCTTCTTGACCGGCTTGCCCTTGTAGAGCTCGCTGCGGTCGACGATCACCAGCTGGCGCAGGCCGGGGGTGATTGGTTTGAAGGTTTTCAAAGCCATCGGATCACTCTCTCAACCGATCAGAGGCCCGTCGTGACGTCGATGGTCTGGCCCTCAGCGAGGGTTACAACCGCCTTCTTCACGTCCGACCGCTGGCCGCGGGTGCCGCGGAACATCTTCACTTTGCCCTTGGTGACGAGCGTGTTGACGCTCTTCACCTTGACATCGAACAGCTTCTCAACCGCTTCCTTGATCTGCGGCTTCGTCGCATCCAGCCGCACCTTGAAGACGACCTTGTTCTGTTCGGACAGGGTCGTGGCCTTCTCGGTGATGACCGGGCTTACGATCACATCGTAATGGCGCGGGTCCAGGCTCATTTGAAGCGCGCCTCCAGCGCATCGACAGCCGACTTCGTGAGAACGAGCTTCTCTCGACGCAGGATGTCATAGACGTTGATGCCCTGCACCGGCAGGACGTCGATGTTCGGGATGTTGCGAGCAGCCCGCTGGAAGTTCGTCTCGATCTCAGCGCCGCCGATGATCAGGGCGTTGCCGAGGCCGAGCTTGCCGAAGCGCTCGACGAGAGCCTTTGTCTTGGGCTCGGAGAGCTTCACGTCGTCGATCACGACGAGCGAGGCATCCTTGGCCTTGGACGAGAGCGCGTGCTTCAGAGCAAGGACGCGAACCTTCTTGGGCAGATCGTGAGCATGGCTGCGGACCTGCGGGCCGAAGGCACGACCGCCACCCCGGAACTGGGGAGCGCTCGCGGCGCCGTGACGGGCGCTGCCGGTGCCCTTCTGCTTGTAGACCTTCTTCGTCGTCCGGTCGATGGCCGAACGATTCTTGACGGCGTGCGTGCCGGCTTGGCGCTTCGCGAGCTGCCAGCGGACGCAACGGGCGAGCAGGTCGGCGCGCGGCTCGAGACCGAAAATGGCCTCGTTCAGGTCGACCGAACCAGCGGTGTTGCCCTCGAGCGTGGTGACATCAAGTTTCATCACGCATTCTCCTCTTGGGCCTGCTCAGCCTGGGCGGCCGGCGCAGCGTCGTTGGCCGTACGGAACGAGCCGGGCATCGGCACTTCCTTCGGCAGCTTGCGCTTCACCGCATCGCGGACGAAGATCCAGCCGCCAGCCACGCCGGGGACGGCGCCTTCGACGAGGATCAGACCGCGCTCGACGTCGGTCGACACGACACGCAGGTTCTGCGTGGTGACGCGCTCGACACCCAGGTGACCCGGCATCTTCTTGTTCTTGAACGTCTTGCCTGGATCCTGGCGGCCGCCGGTCGAACCGATCGAGCGGTGGGAGACCGACACGCCGTGCGTGGCGCGCAGTCCGCCGAAGTTCCAGCGCTTCATGCCGCCAGCGAAGCCCTTGCCGGTCGTGATGCCCGTGACATCCACGAACTGACCAGCAATGAAGTGATCAGCGGTGATCTCGGCGCCGACCGGGATGACAGCATCCTCGGAGACGCGGAATTCCGCGAGCTTGCGCTTCGGCTCAACCTGCGCAACGGCGAACCGTCCGCGCTCGGCCTTCGAAACGTTCTTTACCTTGGCCTTGCCGACGCCGACCTGCAGCGCGGTGTAGCCGTTCTTTTCCATGGTCCGGTGGGCGACGACCTGACAGCTGTCGACCTTTAGAACCGTGACCGGGATATGTTCGCCGGCATCCGTGAAGATGCGGGTCATCCCGACTTTCTGTGCAATGACGCCTGAGCGCATGTGCGTATCCTCTCGGCGTGTCTACCGAAAGCTCCGAGCCCGGCGGGCTTAGAGCTTGATTTCCACGTCCACACCAGCAGCGAGATCGAGCTTCATCAGAGCATCAACCGTCTGCGGGGTGGGGTCCACGATATCGAGAACACGCTTGTGAGTGCGCATCTCGAACTGCTCGCGCGACTTCTTGTCGATGTGCGGCGAGCGAAGCACCGTAAAGCGCTCGATGCGCGTCGGCAGCGGGATGGGCCCGCGCACCTGAGCGCCGGTCCGCTTCGCAGTCGACACGATTTCGCGTGTCGAAGCGTCGAGGATCCTGTGGTCGAACGCCTTAAGGCGAATACGAATGTTTTGACCGTTCATGGCTTATCCATTCAACAAGGGAAGCGACCGAGCCGAAACCCGGCCGCTGTCCTTTGATCCTCTAAAAATTAGTCCATCACGGCGGCGACGACGCCGGCGCCGACGGTGCGGCCGCCTTCGCGGATGGCGAAGCGCAGCTTCTCTTCCATGGCGATCGGCGCAATCAGCGTCACCTCCATGGTGATGTTGTCGCCCGGCATCACCATCTCGGTGCCCTCAGGCAGCGTCACCACGCCGGTCACGTCCGTCGTGCGGAAGTAGAACTGCGGGCGGTAGTTGCCGAAGAACGGCGTATGACGCCCGCCCTCTTCCTTGGTCAGGATGTAGGCCTCGGCCTTGAACTTCGTGTGCGGCTTGATCGAGCCCGGCTTGCACAGCACCTGGCCGCGCTCCACGTCCTCGCGCTTCGTGCCGCGCAGCAGCACGCCCACGTTGTCGCCCGCCTGGCCCTGATCGAGCAGCTTGCGGAACATCTCGACGCCGGTCACCGTGGTCTTCTGCGTGTCGCGCAGACCCACGATCTCCACTTCCTCGCCGACCTTCACGATGCCGCGCTCGACGCGACCCGTCACCACCGTGCCGCGGCCCGAGATCGAGAACACGTCCTCGATCGGCATCAGGAACGGCAGGTCCACCGGACGCTCCGGCTGCGGGATGTAGCGGTCAACCTCGGCCATCAGCTCGAGCACGCGCTCGCGCCCGATCTCCGGCGACCGGTCCTCCAGAGCGCACAGGGCCGAGCCCTTCACGATCGGAATGTCGTCGCCCGGGAAGTCGTACTTCGACAGAAGCTCGCGCACCTCCAGCTCAACCAGGTCGAGCAGCTCGGCGTCGTCGACCATGTCGACCTTGTTCATGAACACCACCAGGGCCGGAACGCCCACCTGACGCGCCAGCAGGATGTGCTCGCGGGTCTGCGGCATCGGGCCGTCGGCCGACGACACCACCAGGATCGCGCCGTCCATCTGCGCCGCACCCGTGATCATGTTCTTCACGTAGTCGGCGTGGCCCGGGCAGTCCACGTGGGCGTAGTGCCGGTTCGAGGTCTCGTATTCCACGTGCGCGGTCGAGATCGTGATGCCGCGCGCCTTCTCTTCCGGCGCCTTGTCGATCTGGTCGTACGCCGTGAACGTCGCGCCCCCGGACTCCGCCAGAACCTTCGTGATCGCCGCCGTCAGAGACGTCTTGCCATGGTCCACGTGACCAATCGTCCCAATGTTGCAGTGCGGCTTATTGCGCTGAAACTTTTCCTTCGCCATCGTGGCACCCGTTCCTTTGATCGTTCAAATATTCGCTTAGTGGGTTCAGGCGTATTTCGCCTGAACCTCGGCAGCCACGTTCGACGGCACTTGCTCGTAGTGGTCGAACTGCATGGTGTAGTTGGCCCGGCCCTGGCTCATGGAGCGCAGGGTGTTCACGTAGCCGAACATGTTGGCGAGCGGGACCATCGCGTTGATGACCACAGCGTTGCCGCGCATGTCCTGACCCTGGATCTGGCCACGACGGGAGTTCAGGTCACCGATGACCGAACCCGTGTAGTCTTCAGGGGTCACGACCTCGACCTTCATCACCGGCTCGAGCAGAACCGATCCGCCCTTCTGGAGGGCTTCACGGAGAGCGGCGCGAGAAGCGATTTCGAAGGCCAGGGCCGACGAGTCGACTTCGTGGAAGGCACCGTCGATGAGTTCGACCTTGAGATCGACCACCGGGAAGCCGGCAACGACGCCAGCGCCCACGACCGACTGGAGGCCCTTTTCGACGCCGGGGATGTATTCCTTCGGAACCGAACCGCCGACGATCTTCGAGTCGAAGGAGAAGCCTGCACCCTGCTCGTTCGGCTGGACGACCAGCTTCACGCGAGCGAACTGGCCGGTACCGCCGGTCTGCTTCTTGTGGGTGTAGTCGATCTCGGCCTTCTTCGTGATCGTCTCGCGATAGGCGACCTGCGGGGCGCCGACATTCGCATCGACCTTGTAGGTACGACGGAGAATGTCGACCTTGATGTCGAGGTGAAGCTCGCCCATGCCCTTCAGGATCGTCTGTCCCGACTCCTGGTCGGTCGAGACGCGGAAGGACGGGTCCTCAGCAGCCAGCTTCGAGAGAGCCAGACCGAGCTTTTCCTGGTCGGCCTTCGACTTCGGCTCGATCGCGATCTCGATGACCGGCTCCGGGAATTCCATGCGCTCGAGGATCACGGCCTTGATCGGATCGCAGAGCGTGTCGCCGGTGCGGACGTCCTTGAGACCAGCCAGGGCAACGATGTCGCCGGCAAAAGCCTCCTTGATGTCCTCGCGGTTGTTCGAATGCATGAGAAGCATGCGACCGACACGCTCTTTCTTGTCGCGGGTCGAGTTCAGGATCGATGAACCTGCATCGACCTTGCCCGAATAGACGCGGCAGAACGTGATGGTGCCGACGAAGGGATCGTCCATGATCTTAAAGGCGAGCATGGCGAAGGGCTCTTCGTCCAACGGACGGCGAACGGTCTCTTCTTCGGTCTTGTAGTCGATGCCCTTGATCTCGCCGCGATCCACGGGAGACGGCAGGAAGTCGACGACTGCGTCGAGAAGGGGCTGAACGCCCTTGTTCTTGAAGGCCGAGCCGCAGAAAACCGGATGGAAGGCGCGACGCTGCACGGCCGTGCGGACGAGACGGCGCAACGTCGCGTCGTCGGGCTCCTGGCCGTCGAGGTAGGCGCCCATGGCGTCGTCGTCCATTTCGACGGCAGCCTCGACGAGCTTCGTGCGGTATTCCTTGGCCTGGTCGAGAAGATCGGCCGGAATGTCGGTTTCCTCGAAATTCGCGCCGAGCGCTTCGCCGGACCAGACGATCGCCTTCATCTTGACGAGGTCGATCACGCCCTGGAAGTTGCTCTCAGCGCCGATCGGCAGCTGAAGGCAGACGGGCTTGCCGGCCACGCGGTCGATGATGTCGGCGACGCACTTGAAGAAGTCGGCGCCAGTCTTGTCCATCTTATTGACGAACACGATACGCGGAACGTCGTACTTGTCGGCCTGACGCCACACGGTCTCGGTCTGGGGCTCAACACCCTGGTTACCGTCGAGAACGCAGACGGCGCCGTCGAGCACACGCAGCGAACGCTCGACTTCGATGGTGAAGTCGACGTGGCCGGGAGTGTCGATGATATTCAGGCGCTTGTCGTTCCAGAAGCAGGTAGTGGCAGCGGAAGTGATCGTGATGCCACGCTCCTGCTCCTGCTCCATCCAGTCCATTGTCGCGGCGCCGTCGTGCACTTCACCGATCTTGTGGGACTTACCGGTGTAGTACAGGATGCGCTCAGTCGTCGTGGTCTTGCCGGCATCGATGTGGGCCATGATGCCGAAATTGCGGTAGTCCTCAATCGCGTGCGTGCGGGGCATCGCTAAGCTCCTTAAGGGCCGTTACCAGCGGTAATGCGAGAACGCACGGTTGGCTTCCGCCATACGGTGGGTGTCTTCGCGCTTCTTGACGGCATTGCCGCGGTTGTTCGAGGCATCGAGCAGCTCAGCTGAGAGACGCTCGACCATCGTCTTGTCATTGCGGCCGCGAGCAGCCTGGATGATCCAACGGATGGCGAGGGCCTGACGGCGCTCGGTGCGAACCTCGACCGGGACCTGGTAGGTCGCACCGCCGACGCGGCGGGAACGAACCTCGATCGCCGGAGCGACGTTGTCGAGGGCCTGCTTGAAGACCTCGAGCGGGTTCGCCTTGGCGCGGTTCTCGATGCTGTCGAAGGCACCGTAGACGATGCTCTCTGCAGCGGACTTCTTGCCGTCGTACATGATGGAATTCATGAACTTCGTGACGATGATATCCCCGAACTTCGGATCCGGGATGATCTCACGCTTTTCGGCGCTATGGCGGCGGGACATGAGCTAGCTCCGACCTGAATTGATGTTAACGGCTTACTTCGGCCGCTTCGCGCCGTACTTCGAACGACGCTGCTTACGGTTCTTCACGCCCTGGGTGTCGAGGACACCGCGGAGGATGTGGTAACGGACACCCGGAAGGTCCTTCACGCGACCGCCGCGGATCATGACCACGGAGTGCTCCTGAAGGTTGTGACCCTCACCCGGGATGTACCCGATGACTTCAAACCCGTTCGTCAGACGAACCTTGGCGACCTTACGCAGAGCCGAGTTCGGCTTCTTCGGGGTCGTCGTGTAAACGCGCGTGCACACGCCGCGCTTCTGCGGGCAGGCCTCAAGCGCGGGAACCTTATTCCGGCTCTTTTGCGCCGTCCGCGGCTTGCGGATCAGCTGAGAGATCGTTGGCATCCTGTGCCCTCTTTCACCAGCCACCGACCCGGTGGCCTTTGAGTGTCTTCAACGGTTGAACGCTGCGCTTCGCCTCTGCGGACCTTTTTAGGTTGCACAAAACGAAGCCACGCCATTGACTTGGATAAGCCCCTGGCGCGGTGCGGTTGCAGAGGACCACGATATCGAGACCGCGGTCGTGCCCTAAATCTGACATGTGTCAGTCAAGGTTGAGTTCGGCAGCGTTTAGGTGGCATCGGTCGAAGCTAGGCGCTTCGACTGGCGAAAACCTACGGCCAGCCGGAAAGTCCGGTTTCTCTAGCCTCCGAGTCGCGGAAAGTCAACAGGTTTCCGCTAACCAATCGGAAAGGTTCCGACTTTGAGGACCTCGGCGCCGGGCTCGGGTCTTATTTGGGATGGCTTATGGCCCGTGCAAGAGGACGATGAGCGCTTTCCCTGCCCTTTGCTGCCCACGGGGTCCGACGCTCTCCAAGGTAAGGCAAAGCGAGCCCAGGCTGCGGTCAAGCGCCCTACCCCACGCCATGAAAACGAAAAGGCCGCCCAGAGGCGGCCTTTCCAATCTCAATAGAGCCCAGCCAGGTTATTCTGCCGCCGGAGGCAGCTCGCTGACCTGAGCCTTGGACTCGGAACGCTTCTGCTGCAGGATCAGCTCGTCGCGATGCGTAGCGACGGCCTTGACCTGAGCGGTCAGCGCACCCGTACCGGCCGGGATGAGGCTGCCGACGATGACGTTCTCCTTGAGGCCCTCGAGGGTGTCGACCTTGCCGTTGACCGCCGCCTCGGTGAGGACGCGGGTGGTCTCCTGGAAGGACGCCGCCGAGATGAAGGAGCGGGTCTGCAGCGAGGCCTTGGTGATACCGAGCAGAACCGGCACGCCTTCGGCGGGCTTCTTCTTCTCGGCCACGAGACGCTCGTTGATCTCCTCGAGTTCGAGACGATCGACCTGCTCGCCGTTGAGAAGCTCGGAATCGCCGCCATCGGTGATCTCGACCTTCTGCAGCATCTGGCGAACGATCACCTCGATGTGCTTGTCGTTGATGAGCACGCCCTGGAGGCGGTAGACCTCCTGGATCTCGTTCACGAGGTAGGCGGCAAGCTCCTCGACGCCCTTGATCGCAAGGATGTCGTGCGGAGCCGGGTTGCCGTCGACGATGAAGTCGCCGACTTCGACCACGTCGTTATCCTGCAGGTGGATGTGCTTGCCCTTCGGGATCAGGTACTCCACCGGCTCGGAGCCGTCGTGCGGGTTCAACGTCAGGCGACGCTTGCTCTTGTAGTCACGGCCGAACTGGATCGTGCCGGACTTCTCCGCAATGATCGCCGCGTCCTTCGGACGACGGGCCTCGAACAGCTCCGCCACGCGCGGCAGACCGCCCGTGATGTCGCGGGTCTTGGCGCTCTCGGTCGAGACGCGGGCGAGGATGTCGCCGGCCTTGACCTTCGAGCCTGGATCGGCCGCGAGGATCGCATCCACCGGCAGCAGGTAGCGGGCATCGCCACCACGGGCGACCTTGGCAACCTTGCCGCCGGCGCCCTGGATGACCACCGCCGGACGCAGATCGGCCGTACGCGGAGAACCGCGCCAGTCGATGACCACGCGCTTGGCGATGCCGGTCGACTCGTCCATCGACTCGATCATCGATGCACCGTCGACCAGGTCCTCGTAGCCCACCGTACCGTCGATCTCCGTGAGGATCGGACGGGAGTACGGATCCCACTCGGCGATACGCTGGCCGCGCTTGATCGTGTCACCCTCGTCCACCTTCAGACGGGAGCCGTATTGCAGGCGGTGGACCGCCCGCTCGGTGCCGTCGGAGCCGATGACCACAACAGCCACGTTGCGGCCCATGACGACGAGGTCGCCGTCGGAGTTGCGCGCAATGTTCTTGTTGCGGAACCCGATCGTGCCTTCGAAGCTCGACTCGATGAAGGACGAGTCCGCGATCTGGGCCGCGCCGCCGATGTGGAAGGTACGCATGGTCAGCTGCGTGCCCGGCTCGCCGATGGACTGCGCTGCGATGACGCCCACTGCCTCGCCGTGGTTGACCGGGGTACCCCGGGCCAGGTCGCGGCCGTAGCAGGTGGCGCAGACGCCGTTCTTCGACTCGCAGACGAGCACGGAGCGGATCTTCACCTCTTGGATACCGGCAGCGCCGATGGCCTCGAGATGATGCTCCTCGATCATCGTGCCCGTTGGGACAATGACGGTGCCGTCCTGGGCCAGCAGGTCCTCCGCCGTCGAGCGGCCGAGGA
The DNA here is from genome assembly GCF_044784385.1 of Microvirga sp. RSM25. Lineage (NCBI taxonomy): Bacteria > Pseudomonadati > Pseudomonadota > Alphaproteobacteria > Hyphomicrobiales > Methylobacteriaceae > Microvirga > Microvirga sp. RSM25. Next base: position 2,581,923 of record NZ_CP173039.1, read on the forward strand.
TGCGGGAAGCCAGCGACGCGACCACTTGGCCGGCGTCGATGATGGCCCGCATCTTGATGCCCCTCTCGGTGCCGCAATCCGGCTCACGGATAACCGCGTCCTGCGCCACGTCGACGAGGCGGCGGGTCAGGTAACCTGAGTTCGCCGTCTTGAGCGCGGTGTCGGCCAGGCCCTTACGGGCGCCGTGGGTCGAGTTGAAGTACTCGAGAACGTCGAGGCCTTCCTTGAAGTTCGAGATGATCGGCGTCTCGATGATCTCGCCGGACGGCTTGGCCATGAGGCCGCGCATCGCCGCGAGCTGCTTCATCTGGGCCGGCGAACCACGGGCGCCCGAGTGGGACATCATGTAGATCGAGTTGACCGGCTTGTCGCGGCCGTGCTCGTCCTTCTGCACCGTGGAGATGCGGTTCATCATCTCGGCAGCGAGACGGTCGGAGCACTTCGCCCAGGCGTCGACAACCTTGTTGTACTTCTCGCCCTGGGTGATGAGGCCGTCCTGGTACTGCTGCTCGTAGTCCTTCGCGAGGGCACGGGTCTCCTCGACGATCTCCCACTTGTTCTCCGGGATCACCATGTCGTCCTTGCCGAACGAGATGCCGGCGCGGAACGCATTGTAGAACCCGAGGCCCATGATGCGATCGCAGAAGATGACCGATTCCTTCTGACCGCAATGCCGGTAGACGGCATCGATCATGTTGGAGATCTCCTTCTTCGTCATGAGCTTGTTCACGACTTCGAAGGGGAGCATCGGGTGCTTCGGCAGGAGGCGCGAGAGCATCACGCGGCCGGCCGTGGTGTCGACGATCTTCGAGACCGGCTTGCCGTCCTCGTCGAGGCCTTCCCAGCGGTAGCGGATCTTCGTGTGGAGCGTGATAACCTTCTCGTTCAGGGCATGCTCGATCTCGCCCATGTCGGCGAAGGCCTTGCCCTGGCCGGGCTGACCGTCGGAGACGATGGACAGATAGTAGAGGCCGAGAACGATGTCCTGCGACGGCACGATGATCGGCTGACCGTTGGCCGGGTGCAGGATGTTGTTCGTCGACATCATCAGCACGCGGGCTTCAAGCTGAGCCTCGAGCGAGAGCGGCACGTGGACGGCCATCTGGTCACCGTCGAAGTCCGCGTTGAACGCGGCGCAGACGAGCGGGTGCAGCTGGATCGCCTTGCCCTCGATGAGGGTGGGCTCGAAGGCCTGGATGCCGAGGCGGTGGAGCGTCGGGGCGCGGTTGAGCAGCACCGGATGCTCGCGGATGACCTCGTCCAGGATGTCCCAGACCTCGGGCTTTTCCTTCTCGACTAGCTTCTTCGCCTGCTTGACGGTGGCGGACAGGCCGCGGGCGTCGAGCTTGGCGTAGATGAACGGCTTGAACAGCTCGAGCGCCATCTTCTTCGGCAGGCCGCACTGGTGCAGCTTGAGCTCCGGACCGACCACGATGACCGAACGGCCCGAGTAGTCGACGCGCTTGCCGAGCAGGTTCTGACGGAAGCGGCCCTGCTTGCCCTTCAGCATGTCGGCGAGCGACTTCAGCGGACGCTTGTTGGCGCCGGTGATGACGCGTCCGCGGCGGCCGTTGTCGAACAGGGCGTCGACAGCCTCCTGGAGCATGCGCTTCTCGTTGCGGACGATGATGTCCGGCGCACGCAGCTCCATCAGGCGCTTCAGGCGGTTGTTGCGGTTGATGACGCGGCGGTAGAGATCGTTCAGGTCCGAGGTCGCGAAGCGGCCGCCGTCGAGCGGCACGAGCGGGCGCAGATCCGGCGGGATCACCGGAACGACCGTCATGATCATCCATTCGGGCTTGTTGCCCGACTGGACGAAGGCCTCGATGATCTTGAGCCGCTTCATGAGCTTCTTGGGCTTCAGCTCGGACGTGGTGACCGCAATCTCCTCGCGGATCTCCTGCGCGGTCTTCTCGAGGTCGAGTTCCTGCAGGATCCGGCGGATGGCCTCCGCGCCGATCATGGCCGTGAAGGAATCCTCACCGTACTCGTCCTGAGCACGGATGTACTCCTCCTCGGTGAGAAGCTGACGATCCTTGAGGGGCGTCAGGCCTCCATCGACGACGATGTAGGATTCGAAATAGAGGATGCGCTCCAGATCCTTCAGGGTCATGTCGAGCAGCAGACCGATGCGGCTCGGCAGGGACTTCAGGAACCAGATGTGAGCGACGGGCGCGGCGAGCTCGATATGGCCCATGCGGTCGCGACGGACGCGGGCCAGCGTCACCTCGACGCCGCACTTCTCGCAGATCACGCCCTTGTACTTCATGCGCTTGTACTTACCGCACAGGCACTCGTAGTCCTTGATGGGACCGAAGATGCGCGCGCAGAACAAGCCGTCGCGCTCGGGCTTGAACGTACGGTAGTTGATGGTCTCAGGCTTCTTGATCTCGCCGTAGGACCAGGACAGAATCTTCTCAGGGCTCGCGATCGAGATCTTGATCTGATCGAAGCTCTGCGGCTGGGCCGTCTGGTTGAAGAGATTCATGACCTCTTGATTCATCGCCGTCTCCTGGGCTGAAGGGCGCTAGATAAGCACCCGCACCGGCAATTGCATGGGGCCGCGGCTTCGAAGCCGCGGCCAAACGTCGAACTTGAAGCGCTCAGGGCGCTTACTCGGCCGCCTCGGACGGAGGCAGCTGCCCCGGCTCGTTGGCGGCCTTCTTGGAGTTGGTCAGCTCCACGTTGAGGCCGAGCGAACGCATTTCCTTCACGAGAACGTTGAAGCTCTCCGGAATGCCCGACTCGAAGGTGTCGTCGCCGCGAACGATGGCCTCGTAGACCTTCGTACGGCCGGCCACGTCGTCCGACTTGACCGTGAGCATTTCCTGCAGGGTGTAGGCTGCGCCGTAAGCTTCCAGAGCCCAGACCTCCATTTCGCCGAAGCGCTGGCCGCCGAACTGGGCCTTGCCGCCCAGCGGCTGCTGGGTGACGAGGCTGTAGGGGCCGATGGAACGGGCGTGGATCTTGTCGTCCACGAGGTGGTGGAGCTTCAGCATGTAGATGTAGCCCACTGTCACCTTGCGGTCGAAAGCTTCGCCCGTGCGTCCGTCATAGAGCGTCACCTGGCCCGAAGGGTTCAGACCGGCCTTCTCGAGCATGGCCTCGATGTCCGCCTCCTTCGCACCGTCGAAGACGGGCGTGGCGAACGGAACGCCGCGACGCAGCTTGTTGCCGAGCTCGACGAGTTCCTCGTCCGAAGCCTCCTCGATCTCGGGCATATTGCCGTAGATCGAGACGAGCTGATCGCGCAGCGCGTTGGACTTGCCCGACTTCATGTAGGCATCGACCGCCTGAGCGACCTGCTTACCGAGACCGGCAGCAGCCCAGCCGAGGTGCGTCTCGAGGATCTGACCCACGTTCATGCGGCTCGGCACGCCGAGCGGGTTGAGCACGATATCCGCGTGGGTTCCGTCCTCGAGGAACGGCATGTCCTCGATCGGCACGATGCGCGACACGACACCCTTGTTGCCGTGACGGCCGGCCATCTTGTCGCCCGGCTGGATCTTGCGCTTCACGGCCACGAAGACCTTGACCATCTTCATGACGCCCGGAGGAAGCTCGTCGCCGCGCTGCAGCTTCTCGACCTTGTCGAGGAAGCGCTGCTCGAGACGCTTCTTCGACTCGTCGTACTGCTTCTGCATGGCCTCGATCTCGGTCATCAGAGCATCGTCTTCGACCGCGAACTGCCACCACTGCGACCGCGGATACTCGTTGAGGAGCTCGCGGGTGATCGTTGCGTCCTTCTTGTAGCCCTTCGGGCCCGCAACGCCGCTCCTGCCGGACAGGATCTCGGCAAGGCGCGCATAGGTGTTGCGATCGAGGATCGCCTGCTCGTCGTCGCGGTCCTTCGCGAGACGCTCGATCTCCTCGCGCTCGATGGCCTGGGCGCGTTCGTCCTTGTCGACGCCGTGACGGTTGAAGACACGGACTTCGACGATGGTGCCGGTCACGCCCGGGGGCACGCGCAGCGAGGTATCGCGAACGTCGGAGGCCTTCTCGCCGAAGATGGCGCGCAGAAGCTTCTCTTCCGGCGTCATCGGGCTTTCGCCCTTCGGCGTGATCTTGCCGACGAGAATGTCGCCCGCATGGACCTCGGCGCCGATATAGACGATGCCGGCCTCGTCGAGGTTCTTCAGCGCCTCTTCCGACACGTTCGGAATGTCGCGCGTGATTTCCTCGGGACCCAGCTTCGTGTCGCGGGCCATCACTTCGAATTCCTCGATGTGGATCGAGGTGAAGACGTCTTCCTTCACGATCCGCTCGGAGAGCAGGATCGAGTCTTCGAAGTTGTAGCCGTTCCACGGCATGAACGCGACGAGCACGTTCCGGCCGAGGGCCAGCTCGCCGTATTCGGTCGAGGGACCGTCGGCGATGATGTCACCCTTGCGCACCATGTCGCCGGCGCGCACCAGCGGCTTCTGCGTGATGCAGGTCGACTGGTTGGAGCGCTGGAACTTCTGGAGGCGATAGATGTCGACGCCGGGACGGGTCGGATCCGTGTTCTCCGTGGCGCGGATGACGATACGGGTCGCATCCACCTGGTCGACCACGCCGGTGCGGCGGGCCGCGATGGCGGCACCCGAGTCGCGGGCCACGACCGCTTCCATGCCGGTGCCGACGAACGGAGCGTCCGCCTGGACCAGGGGAACGGCCTGACGCTGCATGTTCGAGCCCATGAGGGCGCGGTTCGCGTCGTCGTTCTCGAGGAACGGAATGAGCGCGGCCGCGACCGACACGAGCTGCTTCGGCGACACTTCCATCAGGTCGACGCGATCGGGAGCCACGACGATGTTTTCACCGGCGCGGCGGCAGATCACGAGATCTTCCGTGAGGGTGCCGTTGGCATCGAGCGTCGAGTTGGCCTGGGCGATGTTGTACTTCGCCTCCTCCATGGCGGAGAGGTAGATCACCTCGTCCGTCACCCGGCTCTCACGCACGCGGCGGAACGGCGTCTCGATGAAGCCGTACTTGTTGACACGGGCGAAAGTCGCCAGAGAGTTGATCAGACCGATGTTCGGGCCTTCCGGCGTTTCGATCGGGCAGATGCGGCCGTAATGGGTCGGGTGCACGTCGCGCACCTCGAAGCCGGCGCGCTCGCGGGTCAGACCGCCCGGGCCGAGGGCCGAGAGGCGACGCTTGTGCGTGACTTCCGAGAGCGGGTTCGTCTGGTCCATGAACTGCGACAGCTGCGAGGAGCCGAAGAACTCGCGCACGGCGGCAGCGGCAGGCTTCGCGTTGATCAGGTCCTGCGGCATGACGGTGTCGATATCGACCGACGACATACGCTCCTTGATCGCGCGCTCCATGCGCAGGAGGCCCAGACGGTACTGGTTCTCCATGAGTTCGCCGACCGAACGCACACGGCGGTTGCCGAGGTGGTCGATGTCGTCGATCTCGCCCTTGCCGTCGCGCAGGTCCACGAGCGCCTTCGTCACCGCGAGGATGTCCTCGCGGCGAAGGGTGCGCACGGTGTCCTCGGCGTCGAGGTCGAGGCGCATGTTCATCTTCACGCGGCCCACGGCCGAGAGGTCGTAGCGCTCGGCGTCGAAGAACAGCGAGTTGAACATGGCCTCCGCCGTCTCGAGGATCGGCGGCTCGCCCGGACGCATGACGCGGTAGATGTCGAACAGGGCGTCCTCGCGGGACGAAGCCTTATCGACGGCCAGCGTGTTGCGGATATACGGGCCGACCGTGACGTGGTCGATGTCGAGAACCGGGATCTCGGCGAAGCCGGAATCGAGCAGCCCCTTCAGCAGCTTCTCGGTGATCTCGTCACCCGCTTCGGCGTAGACTTCGCCGGTGGACGGATTCACGAGGTCTTCCGCGATGTACTGGCCGTAGAGGTCTTCATCGGTCGCGCGCAGGTTCTTGAGGCCCTTCTCGGCGAGCTGGCGGGACGTGCGGGCGGTCAGCTTCTTGCCCGACTCGAGCACGACCTCGCCGGACTTGGCGTCGATCAGGTCTACGGCGGCCTTGAAGCCCTTCATGCGCTCCGCGTCGAACGGCACGGACCAGGCATCGCCGTCACGCGTGTAGATGATGTGGTTGTAGAAGGTGTTGAGGATCTCTTCCCCGTCGAGGCCCAAAGCGTAAAGCAGCGACGTCGCCGGAAGCTTACGCTTACGGTCGATACGCGCATACACGATGTCCTTGGCGTCGAACTCGATGTCGAGCCAGGAGCCGCGATACGGGATGATGCGGGCCGCGAACAGCAGCTTGCCCGACGAGTGCGTCTTGCCCTTGTCGTGGTCGAAGAACACGCCCGGCGAACGGTGCATCTGGGAGACGATGACGCGCTCGGTACCGTTCACGATGAAGGTGCCGTTGTCCGTCATGAGCGGCATGTCGCCCATGTAGACGTCCTGCTCCTTGATGTCCTTCACCGAGCGGGCGCCGGTATCCGGATCCACATCGAACACGATGAGGCGCAGCGTGACCTTGAGCGGCGCAGCGAAGGTCATGCCCCGCTGACGGCACTCGTCGACGTCGTATTTCGGCGGCTCGAACGTGTACTTCACGAACTCGAGCAGGGCAGTATTAGAAAAGTCCGAAATCGGGAAAACCGATTTGAAAACGGCTTGCAAGCCCTCTTCCGGCCGGCCACCCTTTGGCTCTTCGACCATCAGGAACTGGTCGTAGGATGCCTTTTGAACCTCGATCAGGTTCGGCATCTCCGCCACTTCCTTGATTTTCCCGAAGAACTTGCGAATGCGCTTCCGGCCGATCAGTGTGTTGGCCATCTGGACCTCGTTCCTCATACACGGCTAATCGAGAACCCCGAGAGACTAGGCTCCTCGATTAGCCGCCCGGCGGCTCAATCCGCCCGCTAACCGCAAGAATTCAGGTCCGCTTTCGGACCTCCTGACGTGCCGCCAAGGCGACTGCAGGAAGCCGGACCTCTTTGACGACACAACGGCCCCAGGCAAAAACGCCCGGGACCGTGTGTTTTTGAACCCGATCGCTCGGGGGTAACCCTGCAGCCTTACGGCCGCAAAATTACTTAAGCTCGACCTTGGCGCCGACCTTCTCGAGGGTCGCCTTGATCTTCTCGGCTTCGTCCTTGGAAACGCCTTCCTTAACCGGCTTCGGCGCGCCTTCGACGAGGTCCTTAGCTTCCTTCAGGCCCAGGCCCGTGATGGCACGGACTTCCTTGATGACCTCGATCTTCTTGTCGCCGGCACCAGCCAGGACGACCGTGAACTCGGTCTGCTCTTCAGCGGCAGGAGCGCCAGCGCCGGCGCCAGGAGCAGCGGCAACGGCAACGGCCGCAGCAGCGGAAACGCCCCACTTTTCTTCGAGCATCTTCGAGAGCTCAGCAGCCTCGAGAACGGTCAGCGACGAAAGATCGTCAACGAGCTTGGCAAGATCAGCCATTTTTTAGATCCTTAAGTTCAGTTCGAACAGTTTGATGGTTGAGGTTACGGCCTCACGCCGCTTCGCCTGTCTTGGCATAGGCCCCGAATACGCGGGCGAGCTTCGCCGCCGGCGCAGTGCTGAGCTGAGCGATCTTGGTAGCCGGGGCCTGGATGAGGCCGACCAGCTTGCCGCGCAGTTCATCGAGGGACGGCAGAGTGGCAAGCGCCCTCACTCCGTCCACGTTCAGGGCGGTCGTGCCCATTGCGCCGCCGAGGATCACGAGCTTGTCGTTACCCTTGGCGAAATCGACAGCGACCTTGGGCGCCGCGACCGGATCGCTCGAATAAGCGATCAGGGTCGGACCTTTCATAAGGTCCGAGATGGACGCGACGTCCTTGCCTTCGAGAGCGATTTTGGCGAGGCTGTTTTTTGCGACCTTCACGGTGGCGCCGGCCTGCTTCATCTGCGCGCGCAGCTTTCTGCATATCGGCGACCGTGAGACCAGCATAGTGGGCAACGACGACAACGCTCGTGGTGTTAAACACGTCGTTGAGAGTCGAGACGAGCTCGCGCTTTGCTGCTCTTTCCACAGGGCTCTCTCCGGTTGGCGGGAATATCCGCCGGTTGCATTTGCCGCTCAAGGCCCGGACTTGCATCCGAGGCATCTTGAACGACGCTCTCGCAAGCCCTGTCCCCCAAATGACGCCTGGCGGCGCACCGGGTGAGATGGTTCGAACCGATCCTTGTCGCCTGCGTTAACAGGCGTAAAACTCGGCTTCCCCGTCTATGCAGGATCTTTCGAATTAAACTGGCAAGCCAGCACCTGCAGTCTCGGACAGGACATAGCCGGAACGCGCCAAAGGTTGCCCTTTGGCTCGCCGGCTTGTCACCGCCCCGTCTCCGGGACGGATTCGCAGCCAAAAGCCCACGCACGAGCGGAGCCTCGGCCTATATTGAAACTCAACGCGTTCTATTAAGCCTTTCTGAAGCATTTGCCAAGAGGCTTTTCGGCGGCCTATCGCGTTAATTTACGATACGTAATTTCATATGCGGGCGATCCGGCTCTATTCGCTCAGCTCTCTGCGGAATGCTGGAGCCGGCTCTTCTTCTTTCTCGGGTCGCGGATCGTCAGGTCGCCCGGACGGATCAAACCGACAGCGATACAAGCGCCCGATCAAACGGCCGACCTCGCCACCTGATCCGACCGCTTTGAGAATGCTACAGATTTCCGAAAGTGCCCTCTTGCAACAATGTGATGGCTGGAAGCTTCACATTCAAGAGGCACCAGAACGAAAAGCCCGGCACGAATGCCGCGCCTCGACGCGAAACTCGACGGCGCCGCGGACGTCCATGATGACCGTTCCGGCCTTCGGGTCCGGCCTCAGGTCGTTTGTCTGCGCTACACCATGTCAGTTCGAGCGGCGCAGGCTGCTGCCCTTCCGAGAAGAAAGACTTTCTCAGGCCCATTGCGGCTAAGCTTGGCCGCATGCTCGAACTGGACCTTGGCTTCAGGCAGCCGGCCCGCCCGGAACAGGAAATCTCCCCTCGCCGCCGGCAGCGGAGCATAGTGGCGCAAGGTGGCCTGGTCGATGTCGTCGAGGAGCGTCAAGCCGGCTTCCGGGCCGAAGGCCCAGCTGTGGGCAACGGCTCGGTTGAGATCGACCACGGGGGAAGGCATGACCAAGCGGAGGATGTCGTAAAGGCCAGAGATCCTGCGCCAATCCGTCTCCTCGGTCCGGTGGGCCCGTGCATGGCAGGCGGCGAGCGCAGCCTGGAGGGCGTAGGGCCCGGCGGCACCGCCCAGGGCCTCGGCGCGCTTCAGGGCCGCGAGGCCCCGGCGGATCAGAAGCTGGTCCCAGCGAGCCCGGTTCTGCTCGGTCAAGGGAATCGGCACTCCATCCGGGCCGACGCGGGCCGCCAGGCGGGAGGCCTGGAGTTCCATCAACGCGAGGAGGCCGAAGACCTCGGAATCGTCGGGCGCCAGACCGGCAAGGATGCGGCCCAGCCGCTGAGCCTCGGCACACAGAGCCGGGCGGATCAGATCCTGGCCGGCGGTGGCCGAGTAGCCCTCGTTGAAGATGAGATAGATCACCTCCAGCACCGAGGAGAGGCGTTCCTGCCGCTCCTGTCCGCGCGGCACCTCAAAGGACAGACCTGCCCTCCCGAGCGTCTTCTTGGCCCGGACGATGCGTTGGGCGACGGTCGGCTCGCTGGAGAGGTAGGCACGAGCGATCTCCTCCGTCGTCAGCCCGCCGATCAGCCGCAGGGTCAGGGCGACCCTCGCCTCGGGGGAAAGAATCGGGTGGCAGGCCGCGAAGATCAGGCCCAGCAACTCGTCGCCCAGATCGTCGTCCATCGCCGCCTCGATCACTTCGATGCCGGTGTCGTCCCTATCCGTGAGGTCGCGACCGATCTCGGCGTGCTTGCGCGCAAGCATCCGGTCGCGCCTCAGGAGGTCGATGGCCCGGCGCTTGGCGGTGGCGGTCAGCCAGGCGCCGGGATTGGCCGGAACGCCGGCTCTCGGCCATTCGGACAGGGCCGTGACGAAGGCGTCCTGCGCCAGCTCTTCGGCCAAGCCTACATCCCGCACCATCCGGGCCAGGCGTGCAATGAGCCTGGCCCGCTCGATCCGAAAGATCGCCTCGATCGCCCGGTGAGGTTCGGTTGCGGCCACGATCTCGCTCAAGGGGGCGCCGGACGCCCGGGCCCCCGACAGGCGAGGCTCATTGGCCTGAGGTCCTCTCGCGGCGCTGCCTTTCCCGCTCGGCGATTTCCGGTGTCACGACATCGCCGAAATCGGACATCTCGTAAAACGGCCGGATCTCGATCTCGCTCGGGCCGAACATCGGGTTGGGGCAACGCTTCACCCATTCGACCGCCTCGTCCATGTCCTTGACTTCCCAGAGCCAGAAGCCGGCGACGAGTTCGCGGGTCTCGGCGAAAGGCCCGTCGATGACGGTGCGGCTGGGGCCGTCGAAGGCGACCCGTTTGCCCTGTGAGGACGGCTTGAGCCCGTCCGCAGTCAGGAGGACGCCGGCCTTGATCAGCTCGTCGTTAAACCGGCCCATGGCCTCGAAAAGCTCGGCCGTGGGCATGACACCCGCTTCGCTGTCCTCGGTCGCCTTGACCATCACCATCACACGCATCGTCTCATCTCCTCTGAACCACGGAGGCTCTCCAGGCTCTCCTGTCTGTATGACGAACGAGCCTCGGCGGGATCGACATCCCGTCGAAAGATTTTTGCACCAGGACGGTTCGAAAAGGGACTCGGAAAATCGGGATAGGGGGAACCTCGCGGTTCCTCCCCTCCCACACCACCGTACATACGGGTCCGTATACGGCGGTTCGTCGGATTACTCGACCGGCTTGACGTAGACAGAGGCGAGGCCGAGGCGTTTGAAGAAGGCATTCGGGAAAGCCGTAGCCAGTGCTGGGCTGATACTGATCCGCCAAGGGCCGTGAGGGCTCCCGGCGGTTTGCGCCGCCAGATCCTTTCCGATACCAAGACGGCGCAGTTCCGCGAAGCGGTGACGCCCATACTTCCACTGCTTCCAGACGATGGCACGGAGCCGTCGCCTGACCCATTTGTCCAGCCCACGCAAGATCCCTGGTGTCTCGCAGAAGCCGAAGTACCCGCGCCACCCAATCAGGTAGCGTGATAGCGCCAGAGCAATCTGCGCGAGGCTGCGCCCACCTGTCCGTGGCGTGAGTTCTCGGACTCGCTTCTTGAATCGGGCGAGCGCCTGCGGCGCGATGCTCCGCCTGAGCCGGCCCTGGTTCATGAAGCTAAAACCGAGGAACTTCCGTTCGGTCGGAGAGGCCACAGCGCTCTTGGCCGTGTTCACCCTCAGCTTGAGACGCCGTTCGAGGAACCGGGTGACGCTGGCCATGACCCGTTCGCCTGCGCGAGGACTGCGAACATAAATGTTGCAATCATCGGCGTATCTTGCGAATCGGTGGCCGCGCCGTTCCAGTTCCTTGTCGAGCACATCGAGCATGAGGTTTGACAACAGCGGCGAGAGCGGCCCCCTTGCGGGACTCCCTCATCCATCGGATCGACCATCCCACCCACGAGCACACCGGCCGTCAGATAACGGCGGATGAGCCGGAGCAGGTGTCGGTCCTGCACCCGTTTGGCCACCAGACCCATCAGGATGTCGTGGTTCACTCGATCGAAGAATTTCTCCAAATCGAGATCGACGACGGTGTGGCAACCGTCAGCGATGAACTGCTGAGCGGCGGCCACCGCCTGATGCGCCGAGCGTCCGGGCCGGAACCCATAGCTCGACGGCGAGAAGGTCGGGTCCCAATCCTCTTGCAGCACCTGCATCACTGCCTGCTGGAGGAAGCGGTCGAGCACCGACGGAATGCCGAGGCCGCGAGTGCCTCCCGATGCCTTCGGAATGTCGACGCGCCGCACCGGCTGCGGCTGGTAGGTGCCGTTGAGAAGTTGAGCCCTGATCTCGGGCCAGTGGTCTTTCAGGTGGGCGGCCAGATCGTCGACGGTCATGCCGTCAACGCCGGGCGCGCCTTTGTTGCGTCTGACCTGGGCCAGCGCCTTCTTCAGATTGTCGCGGGCGACAATCCTCTCCATCATTGATCCCACCGGGATCGCTGGGCTTTCGGGGGCAGGTGCCGCCGACAGGACTTCGGCTCCTCCGGCGAGTGGGCTCGGGGTTTCACCCTCTGCCCCACCACCGAAAGCCAACTCAAGTTGGTGTTTCTGCCGCTTGGTCCGTCGAGACACCCGTTCTACTCGCCCTCTCTGACGTTCGGGCCTTCGATCTTGCGACCTACTATGCCGTCTGCTGACTTCTCCGCCACGATCACGGGCCTTGCAGCCCGCTCAGTCCGGAAGACCGGACATGGTGGAGATCTCCCGAGGTAAGTTCGACCGCCTTCCCCGCACACCTGCCGGATTTACCGCCCCGGTCTTTGATGACTCTGGACTTCGCAGTCATCTGCCTGCTCGTCCGGCCGCGGCGGCCTCATATCCGGTTCTTGTCCATCAGGTCGCGGTTTTGCTCCACGCTTCCTTCAGACCCCACCTCACGATGACGCCCTTGCGCTTTGCTAACCCTTCGCCATCATCAGGCTGGGTAGAGGACTTACACCTCCGAGCTGTCGAACATGCTCGGCACACAGAAAAAGCCCGGCACGAGGGCCGGGCTTTTCCGATTTTCTGGCAATGGGCTTGATCAGCCGCCGATCACCGAGGCGGGATCGACCTTCACACCCGGGCCCATCGTCGAGGAAACGGCGACGCGCTGAATGTAGGTGCCCTTGGCGCCGCTGGGCTTCGCCCTGGAGACGGCGTCGGCGAAAGCCTTGATGTTCTCCACCAGCTTGCCCTCGTCGAAGGAAGCCTTGCCGATGCCGGCGTGGACGATACCGGCCTTCTCGACGCGGAACTCGACGGAGCCGCCTTTGGCGCCTTCCACGGCACCCTTCACGTCCATGGTGACCGTTCCGACCTTCGGGTTCGGCATCAGGCCGCGCGGGCCGAGAACCTTACCGAGACGGCCGACGAGCGGCATCATGTCAGGAGTGGCGATGCAGCGATCGAACTCGATCGTGCCGCCGTTGACGACCTCGAACAGCTCCTCGGCGCCGACGATGTCGGCACCGGCAGCCTTGGCCTCGTCGGCCTTGGCGCCGCGGGCGAACACGGCAACGCGGACCGTACGGCCGGAGCCGTTCGGCAGGTTGCAGACGCCGCGGACCATCTGGTCGGCGTGGCGGGGATCGACGCCGAGATTCATCGAGATCTCGATGGTCTCGTCGAACTTCGCCTTGGCGCGTTCCCTGATCAGCTTCACCGCGTCCTGGATCGGGTAGAGCTTGGTGACTTCGATGCCCTCGCGGGCGGCGCGGATGCGCTTACCTTCCTTAACAGCCATCATGCCCTCCTTACGCCACTTCCATGCCCATCGAGCGCGCGGAGCCCTCGATCATGGCCATGGCGGATTCAACGGTGTCGCAGTTGAGATCGACCATCTTCTTCTCGGCGATCTCGCGGATCTGGTCGCGGGTCACGCGGCCGACATTGCCGCCCTTGCCGGGAGTCTGCGACCCCTTGTCGATCTTCGCGGCCTTCTTGAGCCAGTACGAGACCGGAGGCTGCTTCATCTCGAAGGTGAAGGAACGATCCTGATACGCGGTGATGATCACCGGGATCGGGGTGCCCTTCTCCATCTGCGAGGTCTTCGCATTGAAGGCCTTGCAGAATTCCATGATGTTCAGGCCGCGCTGACCGAGCGCCGGACCGATCGGCGGCGACGGGTTGGCTGCGCCTGCGGGCACTTGAAGCTTAACGTAGCCCGAGATTTTCTTTGCCATAGGACTGCTCCCAATGGACCAACCGCCCGGCGCCAACCGAGCGGAATGGCAGTTGCAGATCGCGGTGCAGTCTGAGGACCCCGGCTGGCGACCGGGCAGACCTCCCGCGGATGAAGGCCCCTATCAAGGGACCTGGAAAGTGTTACCGGAAAGGTACCACTTCCCTTCCGGTCAGATTTTTTCGACCTGACCGTATTCGAGTTCGACCGGCGTCGCGCGGCCGAAGATGGAAACCGCCACCTTGAGGCGGGCCCGGGCGTCGTCGACTTCCTCGACGACACCGTTGAACGAGGCGAACGGACCGTCGGAAACGCGGACCTGCTCGCCGACCTCGAAGCTGACGGACGGCTTCGGATGATCGACACCCTCGGCCACCTGGCCCTTGATCCGCTCGGCTTCCCGATCCGGGATCGGAACCGGCTTGGACTTGTCGGCCCCGAGGAAGCCCGTCACCTTGGGCGTATTCTTGATGAGGTGATAGACCTCGTCGGTCAGGTCGCACTTCACCAGGACATAGCCCGGGAAGAACTTGCGCTCGGTGTCGACCTTACGGCCGCGGCGCACCTCGACGACCTTCTCGGTCGGGACCATCACTTCGTCGAACTTGTCTTCCAGGCCGCGCTGCGCCGCCTGATCCTTGATCGACTGAGCGACCTTGTTCTCGAAATTCGAATAGGCGTGGACGATGTACCAACGCTTCGTCATTGCATCCACCCCTTAACCGCCAAGCCCAAGGATCACTGAGCGAACGCCCCAGCCGATCGCCTGATCGACGACCAGGAAGAATACGCTAGCGACCACCACCATCACGAACACCATGGCGGTCGTGATCATGGTCTCCTTGCGCGTCGGCCAGGTCACCTTCGCGGCTTCCGAGCGGACCTGCTGTATGAAATCGAACGGGTTCGTCTTCGCCATTTCCTTACGTCCACATCACCTTGAGAGCGGCTGCGAACGTCCTCTGAGGGCACGCTTGAGCCCAAATTGAAGGGGCGCGAGGCTGCTTTCCAAGCCTCGCGCCACCTGTTCAAACCATCTATGGGGCGCTTCTCTAACGCAAAACGCCCGCTTTGTCGACCGCTGGCAGGAGTGGAGGGACTCGAACCCCCAACCCCCGGTTTTGGAGACCGGTGCTCTAGCCGATTGAGCTACACTCCTCCGGCGGTCAACAGGTGGCGGAAACCCGCCACCTGGATCGGTATTAGTCCATCACGGCGGCGACGACGCCGGCGCCGACGGTGCGGCCGCCTTCGCGGATGGCGAAGCGCAGCTTCTCTTCCATGGCGATCGGCGCAATCAGCGTCACCTCCATGGTGATGTTGTCGCCCGGCATCACCATCTCGGTGCCCTCAGGCAGCGTCACCACGCCGGTCACGTCCGTCGTGCGGAAGTAGAACTGCGGGCGGTAGTTGCCGAAGAACGGCGTATGACGCCCGCCCTCTTCCTTGGTCAGGATGTAGGCCTCGGCCTTGAACTTCGTGTGCGGCTTGATCGAGCCCGGCTTGCACAGCACCTGGCCGCGCTCCACGTCCTCGCGCTTCGTGCCGCGCAGCAGCACGCCCACGTTGTCGCCCGCCTGGCCCTGATCGAGCAGCTTGCGGAACATCTCGACGCCGGTCACCGTGGTCTTCTGCGTGTCGCGCAGACCCACGATCTCCACTTCCTCGCCGACCTTCACGATGCCGCGCTCGACGCGACCCGTCACCACCGTGCCGCGGCCCGAGATCGAGAACACGTCCTCGATCGGCATCAGGAACGGCAGGTCCACCGGACGCTCCGGCTGCGGGATGTAGCGGTCAACCTCGGCCATCAGCTCGAGCACGCGCTCGCGCCCGATCTCCGGCGACCGGTCCTCCAGAGCGCACAGGGCCGAGCCCTTCACGATCGGAATGTCGTCGCCCGGGAAGTCGTACTTCGACAGAAGCTCGCGCACCTCCAGCTCAACCAGGTCGAGCAGCTCGGCGTCGTCGACCATGTCGACCTTGTTCATGAACACCACCAGGGCCGGAACGCCCACCTGACGCGCCAGCAGGATGTGCTCGCGGGTCTGCGGCATCGGGCCGTCGGCCGACGACACCACCAGGATCGCGCCGTCCATCTGCGCCGCACCCGTGATCATGTTCTTCACGTAGTCGGCGTGGCCCGGGCAGTCCACGTGGGCGTAGTGCCGGTTCGAGGTCTCGTATTCCACGTGCGCGGTCGAGATCGTGATGCCGCGCGCCTTCTCTTCCGGCGCCTTGTCGATCTGGTCGTACGCCGTGAACGTCGCGCCCCCGGACTCCGCCAGAACCTTCGTGATCGCCGCCGTCAGAGACGTCTTGCCATGGTCCACGTGACCAATCGTCCCAATGTTGCAGTGCGGCTTATTGCGCTGAAACTTTTCCTTCGCCATGTCCTTAGATCCTCGACACGCTTTGATACCTGAACGGCAAACTCGTGCCGCCCAATAGGGCTCTTTGCTCAGTTACGCAAGAGCCAGTTTCGATAGGCGGACAGATAATCTGTGATCATCGAATTACCAGGATCCCGCCTTTCGAAAGCCAGCACGATCCCGGTCGCCACGCCACGATCACCAGTTTCGCCTCCAAGCGTCCATTCTGACCCCAGAATAAGTTAACCCGTCGCCTTGTCGACGAGGACCCAACGGGACATCGAACGTTTTCAGACGAACTGCGGCCGAGGCCGGCTGATTTCCAGCGCGATCAAGCTGACGAATTCATCCGTCGCCCGGGCCGTCAGAACTTGCACGAAATGCGCCATCAGCTGCGAAAATTCGCGGCAGGCTCGATCCTGATCCGGTCGGCGGTTGCGGTATCGGCAGCCCTGGGCTGAATGAGCCCTTCCTCCTCCATCGACCAGGACCGAATGATCTCGACCCCTTCCACGGCAACCTCGACGATCCTGTACCGACTGAGATCTTGAACAGCCAAGTCATGGAGCGGAAAAGGCATCCGCTCAGAAACGCACACAAGAGTGCTACAACGACGCTTCTCAGAACGAAAAAACCGGCGGCGGCGGCAAAGAATTACAGGAGATTTATCGGATTGAAGGGTTGGAGCGGGTGAAGGGAATCGAACCCTCGTATTCAGCTTGGAAGGCTGCTGCTCTACCATTGAGCTACACCCGCATGCCCTTCTGATTGGGTGGTGGGGGAAGTAGGACTCGAACCTACGAAGGCATAGCCAGCGGATTTACAGTCCGCCCCCTTTGCCGCTCGGGACATTCCCCCATAGAGCCCAACCCGAACGCAAAACGCCGAGGCTGTTCTGCAGAGCGCTCGCCGTGGCTGAGCGTTCCGTGGCGCTCTTATGGTGACCTGCATGGCCGGTGTCAACCTCAAAGCGCAACGAAATCGGCGGGTCGTGAATGGACTCACTCTGTGCTATGGCCCCTTCCGTCAACACACGAGATCCAACGATCATGAGCGACCGTCCTTTCCAGTCCCGCAAGCCGAGATTCCAGCGCCCACACGGGAAACCCGGTCGCCGCGACCCTCAGGCGAGACGGCCGAATTTCGAGATCGACACCACCATTCTCTATGGCTGGCATCCCGTTGCGGAAGCCTTGCGCAATGGCAAAAGAACGATTCGTCGGCTCCTGGCCACGGAGAACTCTGCCAGACGCCTGAGCGAAGAGTTGGATGCTCCCTTGCCTATCGAACCTGAGATCGTCCGCCCGGATGAGATCAACCGCCTCCTGGAGCCGGATGCGGTGCATCAAGGCCTCTATGCCGAGGCCGATCCCCTGCCCTCCCCGTCCGTCGACACCCTGAGCGGCAAGCGTGTGGTCCTGGCCCTCGACCAGATCACCGATCCCCACAATGTCGGCGCCATCGTCCGCACGGCCGCCGCCTTCGATGTCGAGGCCATCATCACCACCGCCCGGCACAGCCCGGCCGCCACGGGCGTTCTCGCCAAATCGGCGTCCGGCGGCCTCGAGCATGTACCCTTCATGATCGTGCGCAACCTCGGCGATACGCTGACCGCGCTCGGCAAGCTCGGCTTCCAGCGGATCGGGCTCGACTCCTCGGGCGAGGTCAGTCTGGACGAGATCGAGATCAGTCTGCCGGTGGTTCTCGTGCTGGGATCGGAGGGCAAGGGCCTGAGACAGCGGACCCGGGACTGCTGCGACGTCATCGGCCGCCTCGACATGCCCGGAGCCATCAAGAGCCTGAATGTCTCCAACGCCGCCGCGGTCTGCCTTTATGCTGTGGTCAAGGGGGCTTCCAGAAGCGCTCGGAAGTAAAGCCGGAATGACGGCTAACCATCTGCCGCTATTCAGTAATTTATTTGGTTGTACGGCTTCTTAGACGGAAGTCGCAAATACCAATTGTGAATTGTGGAAAGGAAGCCCGGAGGTAGCCTCCCATTCGTTGGATTCTTGGCTGCCATGCGCAGTCACGATGCCGCGGCCCAGGCCTGCACTGCATGGCTTGCGGCTCAGAACCCGGATCACCGGGCATACGAATGGAAGGGAACCCTATGGCAACAGCAGCTACCACGCCTCATTCGGCTGCCGCAACGCGGCGGCCGATGACGCGGGAGGAAAAGAAGGTCATTCTGGCCTCCTCTCTCGGTACCGTCTTCGAATGGTACGATTTCTATCTCTACGGCTCTCTCGCCACGATCATCGGCGCGCAGTTCTTCTCCGCCTTCGACGTGACAACCCGTAACGTCTTCGCGCTGCTCGCCTTCGCGGCGGGCTTCCTCGTCCGCCCCTTCGGCGCAATTTTCTTCGGCCGCATCGGCGATCTCGTCGGCCGGAAATATACCTTCCTGGTCACGATCCTGATCATGGGCTTTTCGACCTTCCTCGTGGGTCTGCTGCCCAGCTATGCTCAGATCGGCTGGGTCGCTCCCGTCGTCCTGATCGCCCTGCGCATGCTCCAGGGTCTCGCGCTCGGCGGCGAATACGGCGGCGCTGCGGTCTATGTGGCGGAACATGCACCAGTGGGACGTCGCGGCTTCTACACCAGCTTCATCCAGATCACGGCAACTGTCGGTCTCCTGCTCTCCCTCGTCGTCATCCTCGTGCTTCGCACCTGGATGGGCGAGCAGGGCTTCCAGACCGGCGAGGGCTGGCCGATCGCCGGCTGGCGTATTCCGTTCCTGCTTTCCGTCGTGCTTCTCGGCGTCTCGGTCTGGATTCGTCTCCAGATGCAGGAATCGCCGGCGTTCAAGAAGATGAAGGAAGAGGGCACGCAGTCGAAGGCTCCGCTGAAGGAGGCATTCGGCCAGTGGAGCAACCTCAAGATGGTGCTCATCGCCCTGATCGGTCTCGCGATCGGCCAAGCCGTGGTGTGGTACACGGGCCAGTTCTATGCCCTGTTCTTCATCCAGAGCATTCTGAAGGTCGATCTGCTCACGTCGAACGTGTTGATCGCCTGGTCGCTGATCCTTGGAACCGGTGGCTTTGTCTTCTTTGGTGCGCTGTCGGACAAGATTGGCCGCAAGCCGGTGATCCTCGGTGGCTGCCTGATCGCGGCGATCACCTACTTCCCGCTCTTCGGCGCCCTCACGAGCGTGGTCAGCCCTCGCCTCAACCAAGCTCTTGAGACCGCGAAGGTCCAGGTCGTAGCCGATCCCGCCACCTGTGGCTCGGTGTTCGATCCGGTCGGCATCCGCACCTTCACTGCGAAGTGCGACATCGCCCGCGTGGCCCTGGCTCGCTCTGCGGTCAAGTACGAGCTCGTTCCGGCTGCTGCCGGCAGCGCCCCGAAGGTGACCTTCAACGGCAAGGAAACTCCGATTGCCGATGCCATTCCGGCCAACATCACGGCCTTCACGGCAGCAGCTGCAGAAGCGGGTTACCCAAAGGCAGGCGATCCGACCATCCTGAAGGTCGGCGGCTTCTTTGACGCCCTTGGCAACACGCAAGCCCTTAAGGCTATCGGCATCCTGACGATCCTCGTGATCTACGTCACGATGGTCTACGGCCCGATCGCGGCGGCTCTGGTGGAATTCTTCCCCACCCGTATCCGCTACACTGCGATGTCCCTGCCCTACCACATCGCCAACGGCTGGTTCGGCGGCCTCCTGCCTCCGACAGCTTTCGCGATGGTGGCAGCCACCGGCGACATCTACTACGGCCTCTGGTACCCGATCGTGATCGCCCTCGTGACCTTCGTGGTCGGTCTCCTCTTCGTACCGGAGACCAAGGACCGGGATATCCTGACCTTCGATGGCCTCGGCGCGAAGCGCTAAGCTTTCGAAAGGCCCTGACAGGAAAGCCCCGCCTCACGGCGGGGCTTTTCATTTCGCGTCAGGCGAAGTCGCCGCTCAGTAGCAGGTCGTCACACGGCGGACGATCCAACCCTCGCCCTCCACGAAGAGGCGCTTGCGAGAAATGTCGCAAGGAACGTCGTTCACGGATTTTGTCTCGATCGAGGACGTGGTCTCCACATCCTTCGCCGCGACGGATGTCGCCGTCTGCTTGTCAGGCTTGGCCTCCACGGCGTGGCCCGCATAAGCGGCATCCGTACGCTCCGCGGCAAGACCGAAGCCGATGGCAACCGCCAGAACGGCCATAACTTTGAGGCCGCCGCTGAGCGGCGAGATCCTTTTCCGAGCAGAAGCCCCTAAAGCCTTCATAACACCAACTCCATGATCAGGTTTTCCTGACAATTCCAGAAATCAGGGTTGGTTTCGGTGTGCTGGGACACTTAATATTTACGTTTGTGTGGAACTTGCGTCCCGCCTCGCGGACTGCTACCTGAGCACCGTGACGTCAGCCGGTGTAGCACAGCGGTAGTGCAGCGGTTTTGTAAACCGAAGGTCGGGAGTTCGATCCTCTCCACCGGCACCATTCCTCCGCTGGGAGGAACCTCCTCCCGCCGGACCATTCGTGAAAACTCCATTGGTACCCGCTTCATGCCCCCGTGTGGGAAGCGTTCACTGACCGTCGCCAGTGCCTCCGCTCCCGCTGGATCCGCCGTTGCCCTGCCCTCCGGAACCGCCCGAATTCTGTCCGCCCTGCGAGCTGCCGCCACTGGTGCTGCCAGTGCTGCCGGGATTTCCTGAATCCATACCACTGCTGCTCGACCGACCGGGCGATCTGGTCAGCGGCTGGCAGGTTCCTCCGATTTCCTGCTCGCCCTGCATGCAGGCTCGCGTCGCGGGATCCCCCTGAGCCATCGCGGCACCCTGCGAGGCCGCCAGGAACAGCACGGTGAGCAATGGCGCCGTAATCGCTTTCATCATTCTGTCCTCGTTTCTCCAGGTTTCCTGTCGACGGATGAGCCGCTCGAATGTTTCCGCGCCGCCGCCTGCCCAGGGGCACATTCGACGAAAGACGGGTCACATCATCGAGAGCGAACAGGATCGGCGCCCTACCCAATCGTCGACGGCAGATTGCCCGCCGAGGTAGTCCCGCTGCCCATGCAGAGTTTCCAGGCACGAGGCTTAGGCTGCACGCTCCATGTCGTGGTGGAGGCACATGTGGATGTTCTCTTATTGAATGTGATGGGTTCAGCCGCCATAGCCTCCGCCGTCGTGGCCGCGGTCATGGCGACCCGGCTGTCGAGAGAGCTTGCCGGATTGTCGCGTGACGAGCCGGCCTCCGGCTCATGGCCCGGCCATTGAGCCTTCATCACCGACAGGCGTAGGGCCTGCTTATCGTGAACCGACATTCAAGCGGTTCTCATCTCCGCTGCGGCGCCATCCGCGTCAGATCCGCGTCTTCCTAACGAATGCGCTCCTTGCCCCAGTTTTCGTGAGCGGCCTGATCGGACAGCTTCTGCTCGGTTCGCGTCAATCTGCGGCGCCGGCTGCTGTAAACGGCCATGAAGATGCCGATCAGCAAAGGCCCGCCGATAATCACGAGGGCCCAAACCCAACCGTCGGCTATATCCCAATCCATCGATCGTCTCCCTGCGAAGGACCGCACCCGGCGATCCCAGCGTTCTCAAGGGGCTAACCGGAATGCCAAGTCGTTGTTCCCGGCGATGCGATGCATAGGCAAAGGCGCTTTCCGGCATTAGACAGACGAGAATATCCAGGCCGCCTCCAGCTCGTAGAGACCCTATGCCCGTCGCCATCTCAGACCCCGACGACCCTCGGATTGAGCCGTACCGTGCCGTCCGGGAGCGCGATCTCGTTGGGCGACAGCATCGCTTCGTCGCGGAAGGCGAAGTGGTCCTGAGGCTTCTCCTGAAGCAGTCCCGCTTCAGGATCGAATCTCTCTTGCTGGCGGAAAGCCGGCTGGGGACCTTGGGCGATGCACTGGATCTGCTGTCTCCCGAGGTTCCGGTCTACACGGCGAACCGGACAGTGATGGATGCCATCGTCGGCTTTCCGATCCACAGGGGCATCCTGGCCATCGCCCATCGGGCTCCCCTGCAGCCGGTCGAGGAATTGCTCTCGCAGATGCCCGGGAATGCGCTGGTGGTCGGCCTGATTGGCTTGGCAAACCATGACAATGTCGGTGGGATTTTCCGCAATGCGGCGGCCTTCGGCGTTGGGACGGTTCTGCTTGACCAGGAGACCTGCGACCCGCTCTACCGCAAGGCCGTCCGTGTGTCGGTCGGAGGGGCTCTGGTAGTGCCTTTCACCAGGGTCGCCTCGGCGGAGGCCATGGTGCAGGCCCTGCAGGCGGCGTCCTTCGACGTGATTGCCTTGTCCCCGTCTGGCAAAGAGATCCTCTCGCGAGTCAAACCTTTCCCGCGAACTGCTCTGCTCCTCGGAGCCGAAGGACCCGGGCTGCCTCCGGAACTGCTGGCACGAACCAGAACCGTATCCATCCCGATGAGCGGCGGCTTCGATTCCCTGAATGTTGCAACCACGAGCGGAATTGCCTTGCATCATCTCTCCCGAGATGACTGACATGGCAATTCCGCTCGCTGACTTGTGAAAAGCGGCTCTCTTGTCTCCAAGCGTAGCCGTTCTAGGCTTCTGCTCCCACGCCTGGAGACTCTCATGACAATCACACGCCGCACCGTTCTTGCCAGCACCGCCCTCGCTGCCGCACCCTCGGAGGTCCCGCCTTGGCCCAATCCGCCACCTCGAATCCGGCTCCGACGCAGGGATCCGGCACCCGCCAAGCGCCCGGCTTCTATCGCTACAGGGTCGGCGATATCGAGGTGACGGCCATCAATGACGGCTCTGCGCCGCGTGCTCTCGAGGGCTTCATCCGCAACGCGGAACTCTCGGCCGTCCAGCAGGCAGCCCGCGAGGCATTTATGCCCCAGGACACCATTCAAAACTCCTTCACCACGCTCGTTCTCAATCAAGGTGGCCGAGTGACATTGATCGACACGGGAAATGGAGATTCGGGCGCTCCCACGACGGGCCGTTGGCTCGACAACTTCCGCGCGGCCGGCTTCGACCCGTCACAGGTCAATACCGTGGTCATCAGCCACTTCCATGGCGACCACATCAACGGCCTTCGCCGCAAGGATGGCACGGCCGTGTTTCCGAATGCCGAGGTCCTGGTGCCGGCGGCCGAATGGGCCTTCTGGATGGACGACGCCCGCATGAACCAAGCTCCGGAAGGCGCCAGGGGCGGTTTTCAGGGCGCCCGCCGCGTGTTCGGCCCCATCGCGAAGGATGTGAAGCACTACGAGATGGACAAGGAGGTCGTGCCGGGTCTGACGAGCATCGCCGCGCCGGGCCATACGCCAGGACACACGGCCTACATGCTCTCGTCGGGCTCGGGCCGGCTGCTGATTCTCTCGGATACGGCGAACCATCCTGCCCTTTTCGTCCGCAATCCTGACTGGTCGGCCGTTTTCGACATGGATGCCGACCAGGCCCGGGCCACCCGCTACAAGATGCTGGACATGGCCGCCTCCGAGCGGGCACAGGTCGCCTTCTATCATGCGCCCTTCCCGGCGACCGGCCATATTGCGAAGGACGGCAGCGGGTTCCGCTTCGTGCCGGTGCAGTGGAGCCCGGCTGTCTAGGGTGTCGGCTGGCTTCCAGCCGTTTCCGTGAGAAGCCACTCCAGGGTGGCCGCATCTGCGCCGGTCGGCTCGATGAAGAGAATGACCGGCGTCTCATAAGGATGCCTCTCCTTGAGCGCCCGGTGCACCTGATCCTGAAGGCCCGTGCGGGTCTTCAGGATGGCAACCGCCTCCTGCCCCTGCTCGATGCTGCCCTTCCAGGCATAGACGGACCGCATGCCCGGCAGCACGTTGATGCAGGCGATCAGCTGGTCCCGGACAAGTCCCTCCCCGAGCGACAGGGCGATGTCCACATCGGGAAAGGTCGTATAGACGAGAAGCGGGCGATCCATGCTATGCCTTTCCTCCGCATCCGGTCGGACGCAACGAGGGTAACTGGGCATGGCCCGCCGTTTCAACAATGTCGCATTCGTCGCCAGCGCCGCGCCCGACGCCCAGGGCGCCCTGAAGACCTTGCAGAGCCGCTATCCCCACGTTGTTCCCGAGGAGGCCGATGCCATCGTGGCGCTCGGCGGCGACGGTCTGATGCTGCAGAGCCTCCACAGGTTCATGGGCACGGCCAAGCCCATTTACGGCATGAACAAGGGCACGGTCGGCTTCCTGATGAACGATTACCGGGAAGAAGACCTGTTCGAGCGGCTGGAAGCGGCCGAGCGCGGCGTCGTTCACCCCCTGCTGATGGTGGCCTGGGACGTGCACGGCGTGGCCCATACGGCGCGGGCGATCAATGAAGTCTCCATGCTGCGGCAGACTTACCAGGCCGGAAAGCTGCGCGTGAGCGTCGATTCACACGTGCGAATCCCCGAGCTCATCGCCGACGGCATCCTGGTTTCGACGCCGGCCGGATCGACCGCCTACAATCTCTCCGTCGGCGGGACGATCCTGCCGCTCAATGCGCCCCTGCTCGCCCTGACGCCGATCTCCGCCTTCCGCCCCCGGCGCTGGCGCGGGGCGCTTCTGCCGGATTACGCCAAGATCCAGATCGAGGTCTTGAAGCCGAGAACCGCCCGGTCAGCGCGGTGGCCGACCACACGGAATTCCGCAACGTCTCCCACGTGCATGTCTCCATGGATCGCAGCGTCGATCTCGTGATGCTGCACGATCCCGGCCACAGCCTGGACGAACGAATCTTACGGGAACAATTCGGCTATTGATGGCAGCAAAGGCATGGGCTCCAACATGCCGGTCCAAACGATGAGGCAACGTCATGAACGATGAGAACAGGCACCCGAGGGGCGGCCTCTATTTCGAGGATTTCGTCGTCGGCACGACCATCGAGCACCGCCTGACCCGGACGGTGACGCAGATGGACAACATGCTGTTCTCCAACATGACGCTGAACCCGCAGCCGCTCCACATCGATGCGCATTTCTGCGCCACCGAAACGGAATGGGGCAAGCCGCTCATGAATTCCCTGTTCACGCTCGGCCTCATGATCGGCATCTCCGTCAACGACACCACGGTGGGCACGACCATCGCGAATCTCGGCATGACGGACGTGAAGTTTCCCGCGCCGCTCTTCGAAGGCGACACGATCAATGCGACGACGGAGATCGTCGCCAAGCGCGAGTCCAAGTCCCGACCCGATGCCGGCATCGTCGACTTCATCCACCGCGCCTACAAGCAGGACGGCACGCTCGTGGCCGAATGCCGTCGGCAGGCCTTCATGCGCAAGAGGAGCGCCTGATGCGGTCATTGCTTTTCGTGCCGGGCGACAGCCCGAAGAAGCTCGAGAAAGGCATGAAATCGGGAGCCGACGTGCTCCTCATTGATCTCGAGGACTCGGTCGCACTCGACGCCAAGGAAGAGGCCCGACGCATCACGGCCGCGTTTCTCTCCGAGCAGAGCAAGGACGCTGAACGTCCCCGTCTCTTCGTTCGCATCAACGGACTGACGACAGGCCTCATCGATGCGGATCTCGACGTCGTGATGCGATCCGCTCCGGACGGGATCGTGCTGCCCAAGACCGTCGGCGGAGCGGACGTGGCCCATCTTGGCGCCAAGCTGGCGGTGCGCGAGGCGGAATTCGGCTTGGCGGATGGCGCTACCCGGATCCTCGCCATCGGAACGGAGAATGCCGCCGGCGTATTCGCGCTGGGTACGTTCGCAGGCGCGAGCCACCGTCTCATGGGCCTGACCTGGGGTGGCGAGGACCTGTCCGCCGATCTCGGCGCCGAGGCCAATCGTGGAGAGGACGGCGCCTATACGGATCCGTACCGGCTCGCCCGCTCCCTCGCCCTTCTGGGTGCCGCGGCGGCGAGCGTCGATGCAATCGATTCCGTCTTCACGAACTTCCGCGACATGGCCGGCCTCGAAGCCGAGTGCCGGGCGGCGCGGCGCGATGGTTTCGTCGCCAAGATGGCGATCCATCCGGCTCAGGTGCCGGTGATCAACGAGGCCTTCACCCCGTCCCCCGAGGCCGTCGAGCGGGCACAGGCCGTGATCGAGGCGTTCAAGGCCAATCCGGGAGCAGGCGTCGTCGGCGTCAACGGCGAAATGCTTGATCGCCCTCACCTTCTGCGGGCCGAGCGACTCCTGAGGCGCGCTGGCCGGCTCTAGAGCGGCAAATTCCTCGCGCCATACCGGAAGTGCCTCAGCCGCCAGGACGTGTGATCGAGAACTTGGTCTCGGGCGTCGCCACGAAGTAATCCCGGTAGCCTGAGCGAGCGATGGGGCGCATGGCGGCGGTGTCGACGAGGCCGTTCACGATGTAGCGGTCGTCGATGTGGATGCCGACCACCTGTCCGATCACGAGGTAATAGGACGGATCGCCTCCGCCCAAAGAGTTGAGCGGCACGGTCTGCAGCCATTTGCATTCGAGCGCGGCGAGGGCATCCGCTACCCGGGGCGGCTTCACGAGGCGAGAGGGCGCGGGTGTCAGCCCAGCATGCGCCATCTCGTTCTCGCCGCGCGGCAGAACGGCCGATGTGGCGTTCATCTGCTCGCGCAAGTCATAGGTCGCCAGGTTGCAGACGAACTCCCCCGTCTCCTCGATGAAGGTCACCGCATCCTTCTTGCCCGCCGAGGAAAACGCCACCATGGGCGGACGCTCGGAGATGGCGTTGAAGAAGGAATAAGGGGAAAGGTTCACCTCCCCTTTCGCACTCATGGCGGTGATCCAGCCGATGGGCCGAGGCGTGACGATGGCCTTGAACGGGTCGTGCGGGAGGCCGTGGGCGTTGGTCGAGGTTTCGTAGAACATGATGGGGCAATTATCCGGCGAAGGGGTACCGGTTCGCCGCGAGACAATGCGACGAACGAACGTATCAGAACCGCGTCACGATATCTGCGAAATCAGGCCTGTCCCGATCGGCAGGCACTTCCTTGGCCGTACCGATATGTACGAAGCCGGCCACTCTTTCCTCGGGCTTCAGCCCCAGAGCATCGAGCACCCGACGGTCGAAAGCGGCCCAGCCCGAGAGCCAGGACGCTCCGTAGCCGAGAGCGGTCGCCCCGGTGAGAAGGTTCATGCAGACCGCGCCTGCCGAGAGAACCTGCTCCCAGTCCGGGATCTTCACATGAGGGACCACACGGGACACCACCGCGATCACGAGAGGCGCCTGCGTGAAGCGCTCCCGCTCGACGGCGACCTTCTCCGCATCGGCGCCAGGGTTGTCTGCCTGGAAAGCAGCAGCCAGCACATCGCCGAGGCGGCGGCGTCCCTCGCCCTGGATCAGGATGAAACGCCAGGGAACCAGCTTGCCATGATCCGGCACCCGGGACGCGATCTTCAGGAGATTTTCGACCTCCTGGTCGCTCGGGCCCGGCTCGCCCAGCCAGCGCGGAGGAACGGAGCGGCGCTGCAGAAGGCGGGAGAGGCACTCATTCATGGGATCTTCATCCGGCTCGAATAATGTGAAACAATATAGATGGATGCTCTCGAAGGCTGCGAGCCAAGCAAGCCCCGGCTTGCCATTGTCTCGCCGTCTTGCTGCGCTTGAGGGAGCACGGGCATCCCAAAGACGCGCCGCTGCACAAAAGAAACAGCAGCGGATGTATAGGGGGAGTGCGGTCAGACGCCAAGCAGGTTTCAACCCGTGGCAGACCCGGCGGCATGCTTAAGGCAGGCCGAACGGTGGTCCCGTGGGAAGAGGTTAAGTTGGCGAGACGCCGCTTGAGAGCAATGCAGACATCGATTTCCGGACTGGACAGTCCCCCTTCCCTGACAGCCTGGCCTCAGCGCCAGGCGCTGATGGCCTTTGCCCTCATCCTTGCGGCCTGGGCTTTGGCCGTTTCCATATGGCCCCTGACCGGAACCGTCGTTCCCTGGGACTCGAAGAACCAGTTCTATCCGACCCTGCGCTACCTGGGCAGCGCCCTCGCCCATGGCGAGCTCCCCCTATGGAACCCCTACCATTTCGGCGGACACCCTTCGGCGGCAGATCCCCAGTCCCTGCTGTTCACGCCCACCATGCTGCTGTTCGGTTGGCTCGTCCCCGAGCCGTCCATGCAGCTCTTCGACGGGGTCGTGTTCGCCCATTTTCTCCCCGGAGCGCTCGCTTTCGTGCCCCTGTTCCGCCGGAGAGGATGGCATCCGGCGGGCGCCGTGGTGGCCGCGCTCATCTTCATGCTCGGCGGCTCGGCCACGGCCCGGCTCCAGCACACGGGCATGATCCTCAGCTACGGCTTCTTCCCGCTCGCCTTCTGGCTTCTGGAGGAGGCTCTGGACCGCCGCTCGTACCTTTACGGACTGCTGTTCGCCGTCAGCGCCGCCATGATGGTCGTCGGGCGGGATCAGGTCGCCTTTCTCTGCGCCCTGACGCTCATCGCGCTGGCCGTGCAGCGGATCTGGATGGCACCCCAGTCCTTCGCCTATCTCAAGTCCCGCCTCGGGCTCCTGGTCTTCATGGGGCTGGTCGGCGGCGCACTTCTCGCCGTGCCGATCGTGCTGACGATGCAGTTCCTCGCCACCTCGACGCGCCCCTCCTTCGGCTTCGGAGTGGCCGCCATGGGGTCCCTGCCCCCGGAGAGCCTGGCGACGATCCTGTTCGGCAATGTCTTCGGCTCCCTGCGCTGGACATACGATTACTGGGGACCTGACTGGCACAGCCTGTCCGAGGGAACATGGACCGACCGGGCGACCAACTACCTGTTCATCGGCACGATCCCGGCTGTCCTCCTCCTGTGGCACGGCATCGCAGGCGGGCGCCTGTTCGCGCGCGAGTTCCGGTTCTTCCTCGTCGTCGGCATAGTCGCCCTGCTTTATGCCCTTGGGCGCTATACGCCCGGCTTCGAAGTCATCTTCGATCATATCCCGGGCGTGAATCTCTACCGCAGGCCGGCCGACGCGACCTTCCTCATCAACATCGCCCTGGCCTTTGCCGCAGGCTACCTTGTCCATCGCTATGCGACGGAAGGGCTGCCAAAGTGGAACAGGGCCTCGCTCGGGCGGCTCTGGGCCGCTCTGCCCCTGCTGGCGCTGGGCCTCTTGGTCGCGGCCATTGCCAGCGCCCTCGCCTTCGCCATCAAGGGAGGGCATGTCACCCCCGCCCTGATTGAGATCGGCATAAGCCTCGCCGTGGCAACCCTGGCCATCGCCGTGATCACCAGGACGAGCGGCGCATCGCGCTGGCGCGAGGCTATGGCCCTCGTGCTCGTGACCCTGACAGGTGCGGAGCTGATCGGTCGCCATGCGGCTTCCGCGTTGAATGCGGAACCTGCCGAGCGTTACACCGTCTTCACGAAACTGCCGCCCGAGCAGCTGCAGGGCCTGCAGATCCTGAAGAGGGAGCTCGCCGAACGCAATGCGCGCGGCGAGTATCCCCGCGTCGAGATCCTTGGCCTGAAGGGCGCCTGGCAGAATGCGTCGATGGTCCTCGGGATCGAGGACATCATCGGCTACAACCCCCTGCGTCTGGCCGATTACGAACGTGCCATCGGCCCCGGCGAGAACGCGGAAGATCCCAATCTGCGCCGGTTCCCGACGAGTTTCCGGGGCTATAAGTGCGAGCTCGCGAGCCTGCTCGGGCTCGACTACATCGTGCTCGACCGTCCGGTAGAGAAGCTGCCGCGCCATTTCCCGCGCCTGACCGATGCCGAGATCGTCTATGGGACCGGGCGGATGTGGATCTACCGCCTGAATACCTCCGTCCCGCGCGCCTACGTGGCGCATCATGTGACGCCCGTGGATTCCGAAGCCGTGCTGGGTCTCGAGGAATTGCCGGAGTTCAACCGTGAGACGGAAGCTCTCATCGATGATGAAAGCATGTCGCAGCTCAAGGCTTCCTACACGCCGGCGGGCTCCGCCCGCGACAAGGCCAAGGGAGAAGCGCGCATCGTCAGCTATCAGCGGAACTCGGTCACGCTGGAGGTCGAGAACAGCGAGAACGGGGTGCTGGTGCTGCACGACATCCATTATCCCGGCTGGGAGGCATGGGTCGACGGCGAGCGCCGGCCGATCCTGCGCGCCAATCTCCTGTTCCGCGGCGTCGAAATCGGCCCCGGACGCCACCGGGTCGAGTTCCATTTCCGCCCGATGTCGCTCGAGAATCTGGTTGCGGCCGCCTCCGATCTCGTGAAAAGCGAGGAGAGGCCGATTCAGACCGCGATTGCCTCCCCGCTCCAATGAGAGCCGATTTTCAATCGATGACCTTATTTGTGAAACATCCCTTTCCCATTCTCTGCCTGCTCGGCCTCGTCGCAGCCAGCCCCGCCTCGGCTCAGTCGCCGGCCATGCCGTCCTTGTCGCAGAGCCCTCCCCCGATCTCGATCGGGCAGGTGACGCTGAATGCCGGTGCGAACTTTGCCGGAAGCAACGAGCCGATCCGCTCGGGGCTGGTCTGGCGGATCTATGAGGATCGGGGCGACGCATCCCAGCCCAATATCGTGGCCCGCTCCACGAGCCCCATGCCGAGCTTCACCCTCTCCCCGGGCAACTACATCATCCACGTGGCTTATGGCTTTGCGAGCGCCTCGAAACGCATCAGCATGCAGCGGGGCAATCTCAACGAGCGGCTCGCCATCAATGCCGGTGCCCTCCAGCTCAAGGGTGCCGTGGGCGGAACCCCGATCGCCGTCAACCGCCTTTCCTTTTCCGTCTACGTGCCGGAGGCGCAGAATTCCGAAGGCCGGCTCGTGATCGCCGATGCTAAGGCGAACGATATGATCCGCCTGCCCGAGGGCACCTATCACGTGGTCTCCACCTATGGCGACGCCAACGCCATCATGCGCAGCGACCTGAAGGTGGAATCGGGGCGCGTCACCGAAGCGACCCTCAATCACCGCGCGGCAACCGTGACCCTCAAGCTGGTCGGTTCGGCCGGCGGCGAGGCCTTTGCCGGCACGGCCTTCAGCGTGCTCACCCCTGGCGGCGACGTGATCCGCGAAGCCATCGGGGCCTTTCCGTCCGTCACGTTGGCCGAGGGTGAATACGTCCTGATCGCGCGCCACGAGGGCAAGGTCTATACCCGCGAGTTCAAGATCGAGAGCGGACTCGACCGGGACATCGAGATCATCGCCACCCCGTAAAACCGCTGAACCTTTCCGTCTCGGCGGCATTGACCGATGGCCAATCACCGGTCGCGCCGCGCATGAGCCTGAACTCCCAAGGCGTGACCTTGCTGGAGAGGAAGCTCATGAAAATCGCAGAGATCATGACCCGCAACGTGCGCGTGGTGAGTCCGGACCGGACCATCCAGGAAGCGGCGCGTCTCATGGACGAAATGAATGTCGGCGTCCTGCCCGTCTGCGACGGACGCCGCCTGCGCGGCATGGTGACCGACCGGGACATTACCGTCCGGGCGACGGCGGCAGGCCTCCCTCCCGATACGACCCGCGTGCGTGATATCATGTCCGACAATGTGTGGTGGTGCTTCGATGACGACGACGTCGGCCACATTGTCGAGTTGATGAGCGATCATCAGATCCGGCGCCTGCCGGTGGTCGATCACGACAAGCACCTGGTCGGCATCGTGGCGCTCGGCGATCTCGCAACCGACAGCGAGGGTGAAGCGTCCCGCGCGCTGCACCGCATCTCCACGCCTTCGGAACCCGACCGCACGGGTACGCCGACGTCATCTCGGGCCGACCAGACCCGGGGCGGTGGACAAGCCCGCCTGACCGGTGACGAGCGCCGTGAGCTCGATCGGCGATTGAGGAGCGACGATGACGACTGGCGCCATCGCCCGCACGACTATCACGACGATCGGCGCGGCCAGGACGACCGCTCGCGCAATCATGGCCGCGAGCAATTCCGTTTCCGCGATGAGGATGACGTGCGCGCGGCCTTCGGCAGCTTCGGCTATCCCGGCGAGGAGGGAGCGCGCAATGCGCGCATGCGCGGCGGCTTCGGCGGCGACGGCTACCAGAGCTACGGAGACGAATATGCCGGCCGCGGCTCCGCAGGCAGAGGCTATCATCCGAAGCGCTATGGCGCCTCCACCATCACCGGTGAGCGCGCGCGTCCCGGCGATGACAGCAACGAGAACGATCGCCGCATGCAGGATCGCGAGCGCACCTGGAGCCTCGTGAACGAGCGCCGGGACCACAGCAATTACGGCATGGGTCCCGGGAACACCCGCTTCGGCAACGACGCGACCGCCAGCCGCGGCGAGGTGCGCCGGAGCGAGCATCAGGGGCGCGGGCCGAAGGGCTACCAGCGCTCGGACGACCGCATCCGCGAGGACATCAACGAGCGGCTGACCGACGATGCCATGATCGACGCATCGGAGATCGAGGTCCAGGTCCAGAATCGGGAAGTGACCCTCACGGGCACGGTTCGCGACCGCAACGAGAAGCGGCGCGCAGAGGATGTGGCGGAATCCGTGTCAGGCGTAAGTCACGTGCAGAACAATCTGCGCGTCGGGCAGAGCCAGGGAACTCATGCGACCGGCACGGAGGCGGGCGACGCAGGTGCTGCCACAGGCAATCCCGGAGTCGGCACTGCTGGAACGACTGCCGGCACTGCCCCCGGTGGCCGCACCACAGGTCGCCAGCGGCAGACGACCTGAGCCAGCTTGTCGATCTGACTTGCAAACCTGCGACGTCGTCACCGGCCTCGTGCCGGTGATCTCGATTGCGAAAAGCGCCGCGCTTCACACAATCGAGATGGCCGGGACAAACCCGGCCATGGCGTGGGTGATTAACATCTGCCGGGCCGGCCCCTCAGGACGAGGTCGAGCGACCGCAACAAAAAGGCGGCGCTTCATTTCGTAAGCGCCGCCTTCATTCGTGCAGACAGGTATTACGCGATCGTCCGCTCGACCACGTGATGTCCGTCGAGCGTCACGTGCCCTTCCGGCTCCGACACCGCCTTCGCCGCGCGCCTGCGGTCAGGGGTGACGGCCTCGGCGGCAAGAACTTTCAGGGCCTCATCGAGGGTCATGCTCTGCTGGTTCGGGCTTCCCAGGCGGCGGATGGACACGGTCCGCTCGGCGGCCTCCTTCCGACCCACCACGAGAAGCACCGGCACCTTCACGAGCGAGTGCTCGCGGACCTTGTAGTTGATCTTCTCGTTTCGCAGGTCCGCCTCGACGCGAAGCCCAGCGGCTTCGGCGGCGCGCACCACCTCCATGGCGTATTCATCGCCTTCGGACGTGATGGTGGCGACCACCGCCTGCACCGGCGCGAGCCAGAGCGGGAAGTGCCCGGCGAAGTGCTCAATCAGAATGCCGGTGAAGCGCTCCATGGAGCCGCAGATGGCGCGGTGCACCATGACGGGTGTCTTCTTCTGGCCGTCCTGGTCGACATAGAACGCGCCGAAACGCTCCGGCAGATTGAAGTCCACCTGCGTGGTGCCGCATTGCCAGTCACGGCCGATGGCATCGCGCAGCACGTATTCGAACTTCGGCCCGTAGAACGCGCCCTCGCCCGGGTTGATCGCCGTCTTGATGCGCCCGCCGGACTGATCCTCGATCTGCTTCAAGACGCGGGTCATCACGTCTTCCGCATGATCCCACATCTCGTCCGTGCCGACGCGCTTCTCGGGACGGGTGGAGAGCTTCACGACGATCTCGTCGAAGCCGAAATCGGCGTAGGTCGAGAGGATCAGATCGTTGATCTTCAGGCACTCGGCCGCCAGCTGATCTTCCGTGCAGAAGATGTGCGCGTCGTCCTGCGTAAAGCCGCGCACGCGCATGAGGCCATGCAGCGCGCCCGAGGGCTCGTAGCGATGCACATTGCCGAATTCGGCAAGACGCAGCGGCAGATCGCGGTAGGACTTCAGACCGTGCTTGAAGATCTGCACATGGCCTGGGCAGTTCATCGGCTTGATGGCGAAGATGCGATCGTCCTCGGTCTGCGTCGCGAACATGTTCTCGCGATACCAGCCCCAGTGGCCGGAGGTCTCCCACAGGGCCTTGTCGAGGATCTGCGGCGCGTTGACCTCCTGATAGGTGCCCTTCAGGCGCCGGCGCATGTAGGAGATCAGTTCCTGGAACACCGTCCAGCCCTTCGGATGCCAGAAGACGACGCCCGGCCCTTCCTCCTGGAAGTGGAACAGGTCCATCTCGCGGCCCAGGCGGCGGTGATCGCGCTTCTCGGCTTCCTCGAGCAGGCGGATGTAGTTGTCGAGGTCTTCCTGGTTCGCCCAGGCGGTAGCGTAGATGCGGGTGAGCATCGCGTTCTTCGAGTCGCCGCGCCAATAAGCCCCCGCCACCTTCATGAGCTTGAAGGCGTTGCCGATCTTGCCCGTCGAGGTCATGTGCGGGCCGCGGCAGAGGTCGAACCAGTCGCCCTGCGAGTAGATCTTGAGATCCTGTCCTTCCGGGATCGCGTCCACGAGCTCGACCTTGTAGGCCTCGCCCTTCTCCTTGAAGACCTGCTTGGCCTTGTCGCGGCTCCAGACCTCCTTGGTGAAGGGTTTGTCCCGCGCGACGATCTCGCGCATCTTCGCCTCGATGGCCGGGAAGTCTTCGGGCGTGAAGGGCTCGTTGCGGGCGAAGTCGTAGTAGAAGCCGTTCTCGATGACCGGACCGATGGTGACCTGCGTTCCGGGGAACAGCTCCTGGACCGCTTCCGCGAGCACGTGCGCGGCATCGTGCCGGATCAATTCCAGTGCGCGCGGATCCTCGCGGTTCAGGAATTCGATCTTGGCGTCCTTGGTGATCGGATCGGCGAGATCGGCGACCGTGCCGTCGAGAGCCATGGCGACGGTGCGCTTGGCCAGCGACTTGGCAATGCCTTCCACGATCTCGCGGCCGGTGATGCCGGATTCGTACTGGCGCTGGGCGCCATCGGGGAATGTCAGGGTAATCATCAAATGTTTCTCCTGGCTCACTCCTGCCAACGGAGCAGGTAAGCGGGGGCCGACGGTTCGTTGAGATGTGAGCGAACTCAGTCGCCGTCAGGTTCGACTGCCTCGCAGGTGATCGGGGGAGCGTTGACGCCCCGCCAGCGACCATAGGCCCAGGGCTTATACCAGGCCGAGCCGTCGGGCAATGTTTCAGGCACCCAATCGATGCCGTGAGTGCCGAAGGGGCCGCAGCGGCAGATGCGGGCGAGCCCCATCCACCCTCCTGGCCAGAAGCCGTGCCGCTGGATCGCCTCGTCCGTGTATTCGGAGCAGGACGGCAGATGGCGGCACTGGCGACCGACTAGGCCGGAGAGGCTCAGCTGGTAGCCGCGGATCGCCATGTGGGCGATCCGACGGGGGAAATGCCTCGTTGTTGTCCCCTGGGGTCTGTTTCTCAGTTTCAATCCTCGATCGATCGGCGTGTCACGTAAGGTTGCGACAGGATGAAAGCACCCACGACTCTACGGCATTCCCCTGGTGACACAACCTGAGATGTATTCGTTATATCGTATATAACTGTGCAAGACTCAACCACCACATAGTGGCGCGCTTAGATTTTTACACGATACTTCATTTCATTGTTGTTTCGCCCGCCGAGTCGCGAAGCGGCATTTGGAGCAAGAATAATGACCGTAAAAATCAGCAAATTCATCTGGGATATTACCTACTCCTGTCCTTTGAGGTGCGGGCATTGCTATTCGGAATCGGGACGCCGGTCCGCTCGCACGTTGGACCGGGCCACAGCGATGCGTGTCGTCGACGTGATGCTCGCGGCGCAGGCGAAAAACGTGATGTTCAGCGGTGGCGAACCGATGTCGGTCCGTTGGGCCGTCGAGGCCATGAAGCGTCTGCATGACGCAGGCATCGAGGTCACGGTGTTCACGACCGGCTGGTCGATCCAGGACAGGATGGCCGCCGCCCTCGCGGATGCGGTCTCGGGCGTGGCTGTCAGCATCGATGGCGCCGACGCGGATATCCACGATGCCGTCCGCGGGCGCGCCGGCGCATTCGAGCGCGGGATGAGAGCGTTGGACGCCCTGCACCGGGTGAAAGACGAGCGCCGGGCCGCCGGACAGACATGCTTCACGTTGGGGATCGATTACACGCTGACTCGTCCGGGTGCGAAGGAAGCGGACTTGGAGCGATTCGTGGAGGCCGCCATCGAACGGTTCCCGAGGCTCGATTTCATCCGCTTCGGCGCAGTCGTTCCGTCCGGCCTCGGGGCCGAGCGGGAGTTCGAGACAACCGGACTTCTCACGATCGAGGAATTGGTCGATCTGATCGATGTCGGTCGGCGCATTGCCTCTCGCCACGAAAACGGTCCCAAGATCACCGTGACCGATGTCCGGTATTTCCTGCCTCGACCAGGGGCGAGCCTGGTCGATCTCGATATCCTGCAGATCGAGCCCGATGGAGCGCTTCGCGCGTTTCCGATCTACGAAGCGAAGGTTGGGAATGTTCTCCATGAGCCGCTGGACGTTCTGTGGCCACGGGCGCAGGCTTGGCGCTCCGATCCCTTCGTCGCCGAGCAGATGGAAACAGTTCGGACCATGTCCGACTGGGCGAACACGACCCGCATCCTGGACCGGCGCTACGGCTCCCCTGACGATCAAGAGCGATCGCGCGTCGCGGCCTAGGGGTGCAGGTTCCTGCCTGAAGAGCGGCCCGCGCGGAACGCCAGGGCTTCATGCCTCGCAAGCCCTGACAGGCTCAGCTGATTGCCCCGGATGGCCCATTGGGCCATCCGCTGGACTGGGCTAGGCATTTATCCAACGCTCTCGATCCGGCGAGCCTCGACCTGGTCGAGTGCATCCACGACGGCATCGAAGGTGAGAAGGATCGAGGCATGGCGCGCCTTGTAATCCCTTAATGGTTCCAAGACCTTAAGGTCTCCCCATTTCCCCTGAGGGGGCTCTCCATCGGCTCTGAGCAGACGACTTGCCGCATCGCGGACCTCGCGAAGCTCAGCTATGGTCGCGCCGATTATATTCCGCCCCATGATCGACGATGAGGCTTGTCCCAGAGCGCACGCCTTCACCTCATGAGCAAATGCCGTCACGACGTTGCCTTCGAGCTTCACATAGACTGTAACGGTCGAGCCGCAGAGCTTGGACCGAGCCGTCGCGGACGCATCGGGTTCGGACAGCTGTCCTAAGTGCGGAATGTCGGCGGCAAGCTCGAGAATGCGCCGGCTATAGATGTCGTTCAGCATATCGGCCTATGACATGACGGTTGGGAATGTGCTCATATACCTATATAAGCGCTGTGACAGAGTTCCGCGACAGCAGTCTTCGGAACTCTGTCCGGAAAGAAAATGAAACTGCCGGGCGGCCAAGCTTCCACGGTTCAAAAGTTGAGAAAGAGGCTCCACGTGAGTGATGTGGTTAAGTCCCTGTCCACGCGTCTGACTACAGCCGCCGACAAGCCAGTTGCATCCCCCACCCGGGAAGAGGCCGAGGCGGCAGTTCGCACCCTGATCCGATGGGCAGGCGACGATCCGACCCGCGAAGGTCTGCTGGACACGCCCAAGCGTGTCGCCAAGGCCTTCAGGGAGTTCTACTCCGGCTATGGCGAGGATCCATCGGAAATCCTCGACAAGATCTTCGCAGAGGTCGAAGGCTACGACGACATCGTGCTCGTGCGCGATATTCCCTTCCACTCCCATTGCGAACATCACATGGTGCCGTTCTTTGGCGTGGCGCATGTGGCTTATTACCCCACCAGGGGCGTCGTCGGCCTGTCCAAGCTCGCTCGCCTCGTAGATGCCTATGCCCGCCGATTGCAGACGCAGGAGTCCATGACTTCTCAGATTGCCAGAGCCATGGTCAAAGCGCTCGATCCACGCGGCGTGGCGGTCATGATCGAGGCCGAGCATATGTGCATGTCCATGCGCGGCATCCAGAAGGCAGGCGCCCTGACGCTGACCACCCAGTTCACCGGCATCTTCAAGGAAGAGCCGGCCGAGCAGGTGCGCTTTCTTACGCTCGTGCGGAACAGCAGAGGCTGAGGCCGTCCATGAGCGCGACAAGCTTCAATTCTTTTCCCGCGCCCGGCTCCAAGGCCGAGCTCGAGGAGGGAACCGTCCTGTCGCCTCGCTTCGGGGCAGACGGGCTGATCACCTGCATCACGACGGATTTCGCGACCGGCGAGATCCTCATGGTCGCACACATGAATGCCGA
The DNA here is from genome assembly GCF_044784385.1 of Microvirga sp. RSM25. NCBI lineage: Bacteria > Pseudomonadati > Pseudomonadota > Alphaproteobacteria > Hyphomicrobiales > Methylobacteriaceae > Microvirga > Microvirga sp. RSM25. The sequence continues at coordinate 2,619,928 of NZ_CP173039.1, forward strand.
ATCTTTGGCCAGGACGATCGAAACCGGCGAAGCCTGGTACTGGTCCCGCTCGCGCGGCGAACTCTGGCACAAGGGTGCGACGAGCGGGCAGATCCAGACCGTCAAGGAGATGCGGGTCGATTGCGATCAGGACGCCCTGCTGCTGAAGGTCCAGGTGGCAGGCGATGGCGGCTGCTGCCACACCGGGCGCCGCTCCTGCTTCTACCGGAAGGTCGAGACCTCCGGCAGCGAACCTCGCCTCGTGATCGATTGAGACCGGCAGCCCTCTCGGAATGCAGGGCTGCCATCGTCCAGGAAACGGGTGCAGTTTTCGGAGGTCCGGGTTAGGAAGACCCGATGACACGACGTGACCTTCTCCCCGCGCGGGTGGCCGCCAGCGCCATCTTCTTCGGCAACGGCTTCGGCATCGGCACCTGGGCAGCCCAGCTTCCCCGGTTCAAGGAGTCGCTCGGCCTGTCCGACGGTCAGCTCAGCCTCGGTCTTCTGGCCTTCTCTCTCGGCGCGGTGGCGCTGATGCCGATCATCGGCTGGGCCGTGGCGGTGGTCGGCAGCCGCACCATGACCCTGATCGCCGCCTTCTCCTTCGCGCCGACCCTGCTTCTCCCGGGCCTCGCGCCGAACCTCAGCCTTTTCGTCGTGGCCGCCCTCCTGGCGGGGGCCTGCAACGGCACCATGGACATCGCCATGAACACCAACGCCACGGTGGTCGAGAAGGCCTGGGGCTCGGCCATCATGTCGTCCTTCCACGCCTTCTTCAGCTTGGGTGGCTTGGCGGGAGCCGGAGCCTCCGGCCTCCTCATCGCCCTCGACGTGGGAATTGTCGCGACGCTGCTGATCTCCTGCCTCGGGATGGGCCTTCTCTTCCTGCTGGCAGCCTTCTGGATGCTCGGAGAAAAGGAGCGGGCAATCGACGGACATGGCTTCGCCTGGCCGCGGGGGAGCGTCATTATCCTGGCCGTGCTTGCCATGTTCTGCTTCATCGTCGAGGGGGCCATTGTCGACTGGTCGGCGATCTATCTCCAGACCGTCGCCGGGGCGAGCCTCGAGGCTGCCGTGACGGGCTTTGCCGCCTTTTCCCTCACCATGACGGTCTGCCGCTTCATGGGCGACTTCGTCGTCCGGCATCTCGGCCGCGTGCGCACCCTGCAGCTCGGAGGGCTGCTCTCGGCCTTCGGCCTTGCCCTGGCGATGCTCCTCCCACACCCCCTGCCCGCCTCCATCGGCTTCGCCCTCGTTGGGATCGGCCTAGCCAATACGGTGCCGGTCCTGTTCAGCACGGCGGGGCAGATGAAGGATTTTCCGCCGAGCATGGGCGTCGCCATGGTGGCAACTTTGGGCTATGGCGGCTTGCTTCTCGGTCCCCCGCTGATCGGATTCGGCGGAGAAATCTTCAGCCTTCGCGCGATGCTGGGCCTGCTCATCGTCTTCGCCTTCGTCATCATCATTTTGTCGCAGCGGGCTCTGCAGCGCTCCACTGTTCAGTTTTCCTGAACCAGTCCTAATTGAAACTTGAGGGCATCGTTCACGCGGCTTTCACGGAACGCCGGCATGAATGGGACAGGATGCCTTGGAGTTCGCCATGTTGTGGGACAATATCGCCCGGCGCAACGCCGGATCGGGGGGCGGTGGGGGAGTGACGGAGATCAAGGCACCTGTCGAGCGTACACCTCGCACGAGGGCGCGCATCGGCTTGGCATTGGGCGGCGGCGCTGCCCGCGGCTGGTCCCATATCGGCGTGCTCCGCGTCCTCACGGAAGCCGGCATCGTTCCGGATGTGATTGCCGGCTCCTCCATCGGCGCCGTGGTCGGCGGCTGCTACGCGGCCGGCAAGCTCGACGCACTGGAGGCCTTCGCCCTGTCCCTGACCAAGCGGCGCGTCATGGGGCTTCTCGATTTCCATTTCAGCGGCGCGGGCCTCATCGCCGGCGGGCGCCTGCAGCGCCTGCTCGATCAGGACCTGACTGACCAACGGGTAGAAACGCTCCCCGTCAAATTCTGCACCATCGCGACCGAACTCGTGAGCGGCCATGAGATCTGGCTCACGCGCGGCCCCCTCGTCCAGGCCATGCGAGCGTCCTACGCCCTTCCTGGCGTGTTCGATCCCGTCATGATCGGTGGGCGCTGGCTCATGGACGGCGCTCTCGTCAATCCGATCCCGATCACCGCCGCCCGGGCGCTCGGCGCCGACATCGTCATCTGCGTGAACCTCAACGGCGAGGTCCGGGTGCGCGGCACCGTCATCCAATCCTACGATGCCGGGACGAGCGACGAGCAGGAGATCGAAGAGGCCATCGACGATGCCCCCCGGCGTTGGGGCATCTTCCCAGGCTCCCGAGCGGACAAGCCGCGCAAGCCGAATGCGCCAGGGCTTGCCACGGTGATGGTGGATGCCTTCAACATCACCCAGGATCGCATCGCCCGCTCGAGGCTTGCCGGAGACCCGCCCGACATCATGGTGGCGCCAAAGCTCGCCAAGATGGGCCTGTTCGAGTTCCACAGGGCTCAGGAATGCATCACCTTGGGCCGGCAGGCCACAGAACGCGCCCTGCCGGATATTCTCGAATTGCTGCAGGAAACGCAGACGAATTGACGAGCGCATCGTGCGAAAAGTGGACCCAGTTTTGCGCTCCGGACGATGCGCCAGCCAAAAGAAGGAGCATCGGATGGATCCTAAAACGTGGTTTCCACTTTGGGGGCCGATGTTCTAGGCCGTCGCGATATATTCCTTGATCGCCTGAGTTTCCGCCTCGACCTCCTCGAGGCGCAGCTTCACCACGTCTCCGATGGAGACGATGCCGGACAGACGCCCGCTTTCGACGACGGGGATGTGGCGGAATTTCTGCTGGGTCATGAGCTCCATCACATCGTTGATGGATGTCTCGCCCGTGCAGGTGACCACTTTCTCTGTCATGAAACGGGAGACCGGCTCATCCAGCGCTTTGGCACCGTGCATGGCAACGGCGCGCACGATGTCGCGCTCCGAGATGATCCCGGTGACCGGCCGGTCACCGTCCACGATGAGAAGGGCACCTATTCTGCGCTCTGCGAGAAACCTGGCGGCTTCGCTCAAAGATCGGCCCGGCTCGATGGTGGCGACCTCGCGGCCTTTGAGCGAAAGGATTCGATTGACGATCATTTATTCCCTCCCGTTGTGCGAACGGCGAGGACCGTCAGTGCCTCCCGCCCGCAAGGCCGAAGCTGGGTATCGCTCCCCATGACATTGGGGTGAGAACCCTACGTCAGCCTAAGGATGATTGAGGCAAACCGTGTCGGTTTCAAGCCGAGATGCGGCTTGGCCTTGCGGGAAGCGGGTCCAGCAGCGGGAAAATGACAAGACCGGCCAGGAAGCCGCCGATATGGGCCTCCCAGGCGATGCTCGCATCCATGAGCCCCAGGGGCTGGATGAAGGCGAACACGTAGTTTGCGGCAAACCAGATCCCGAGGAAGATCAGAACCTGCCGGTTGCGCACCATGTGTCCCAGGGTTTCACGAGGCCTCTCGTGCGGCTGGGTCAGGCGCCCTTCCCAATGCCACGAGGCCGGAGCGAACATGAACCAGGAGGCTGCCGCCATCAGGCCAGAGACGGCCCCGGACGCGCCGATCATGGGGAGGATCTGGAAGGGGTTCATGAATGCGTATAAAACGGCTCCGCACACGGCGGAGGTCGCCGACAGGATGACGAATCGCCCGGCGCCGCAGCGCCTGACGATGGGCGTGCCGAAAGCGGCCAGCCAGACGCTGTTGATCAGCACATGCGCCCAGGAGCCATGGAGAAAGGCATAGGTCAGCACGGTCCAGGGCCGCCCCTCCTCGGGGGCCAGCACGTATTGCGCCAACGCCATCATCGGCGTGATCGTGTCCTCCGGCACGCCCTCTCGCAGGGACCTCATGATCTCATCGACCTGAACGCCCCCGAAGGCCACGGCCCAACGCGCGGGAATCACGGCCCAGTCGATGATCAGCGTAAAATCCGTTTCATCGGACAGGAACATCCGAAAGGCGTGGATGCCGATCAGCACGGCCAGGCACACACTGATGGCCGCCGGCAGGTTGAGAATCGGCTCTCGAAGGCGGGGTGCTTGTGGAGACATGAATAACTTTTTGTCTGGAAGCCGGCTTAAATCGTTACGCCGGCTGCGTTTGGTTCATTCTCTCAGCTAGCCTCAATCAGGGCCCGCAGTCGAGAAAAACCAACAGGTTAGCAACGGCCAAGCTTGCCCTGGAGGAAAACTTTCCATTCTCCTTTTGGGCGCCCGAACTTTTTGTTAACCATAATGGAACCGGTCGAGGCGCGACGCGTTAACTCACCTTTTACTTTCCTCTTGAGCCTAAAATGCAACCATGTCAGTTTGGTTAAAAGAACGTTAACCGGCTGGTGGGGCATGCGGCAGGATTATTTCAAGAACGGCCTTTTCTGTGGCGCAAATGAGAAGCCTGCCATTTTCGGCAAGTTCATCAAAACAGCTCTTCTCGGCCTGTCTCTCCTGTTTTTCGGCACAGCCGCTCAGGCTCAAACCCTGGCCGCCCTGCCCGTTTCCACCGCTCCGATCACGAGCGTCGGCACGGCCAAGCCGCTTCAGGGCTGGTCGCAGTTCTGCGAGAACTATCGGTCCGAATGCACCGTGAATGTGGCGGAGCCCGATACGATCGACCTGACCGCCCAGGTCTGGAAGACGATCGTCTCGGTGAATCAGCGCGTGAATTCCAACATCAAGGCCGTGACGGATGCCGATCACTGGGGCGTCGTCGATGTCTGGGGCTTCCCCGAGGACGGCCGCGGCGATTGCGAGGATTTTCAGCTCCTGAAGCGCAAGCTCCTTGCCGAAGCTGGCCTGCCCCGCCGCGCCATGCGCATGACGGTCGTGATCGACGAGCTTGGCGAAGGTCACGCCGTCCTGATGGTCCGCACCAACCGGGGCGATTTCGTCCTCGACAACAAGACCTCTTCGGTTCTCCCCTGGCACCGCACCGGCTACGTCTACATCAAGCGCGAGAGCCAGGACACGGTCGGCTGGGTGTCGCTCGGCGGCATCGTCTCGTCGCCGACCACTACCGCGAACCGCTAGAAACCAAACCGGCGCCGGCGCATCGGGCGGAACCGGAGGTTCGCGTCAGCGAAAAGTGGCCCCGGTTTTCTGCTCTCGACGATGCGCTGATTCAGGAATGAGCATCGGGCGGATCAGTCGATCCGCCTCATTCCTTTTGCGAAACGCTGCCAATTGTCCACATAGTTCCTGGCAGACCAGCGAAGCCGCTCGATCGTATCCTCATCGAGCACGCGGATGGCCTTGGCCGGCGCGCCGACGATCAGCGAATTGTCCGGAAATGCCTTGCCCTCGGTGACCAGCGCGTTGGCCCCCACCAAGCAGTTCGCACCGATGCGCGCATAGTTGAGGACGGTGGCTCCCATGCCGATCAGGGAGTTCTCGCCGATCGTGCAGCCATGCAGGATAGCCTTGTGCCCGATGGTGCACCCTGCTCCGACGGTGAGCGGCGCGCCCATATCCGTGTGGAGCAAAGCCCCTTCCTGGATATTGGTGGCCTCACCGATATCGATCAGTTCGTTGTCGCCGCGCAACACGGCCCCGAACCAGATTCCCACATCCAGCCCCAAGCGCACCCTGCCGATCACATGGGCGTCCGGAGCGATCCAGAAGCGGCCGGGTTCGGGAAGGATCGGAGCGGTGTCGTCGAGGCGGTAGATCGGCATCGATGATCCCAAAGGAAAAAGCAGCAGAACCCGGGACAGGTCCTGCTGCGAAAAACCGCCTAATCCTCGAGATCCGTATCGAGGATGGCCATGGTGAAGTTGAACGAGCGGTCACCGTCCTCATCATCGAGGAACAGGACGCCGACGAATTCCTCACCGATGTAAACTTCCGCCGAATCAGCCTTTTTCGGGCGACCGACGACGCGGATCGAGTGGTTCGCAAAGGTCTGGCGCAGGTAGCGCTCGACTTTAGCCATCTCGGGTTTGTCCACTACAGGTCCTTTCTTGATTTCACGGATGCTGCACTTGCCATGCCCGGCAAACGCGAGCAAGCGGGGTTAGGTCCCGAAGGGAGCCCTCCCCTCAGATTCCGTCCATCTCCGAGAAGCAATGGTCCATGGAGCGGGCAGGCTCCTCGCATCCGGCCGTGCCGATGACCTTCGCCGGGACGCCGGCCACCGTGGCATTATGGGGCACGGGCTTGAGAACCACGGATCCGGCGGCGATCCTGGCGCAATGGCCGACCTCGATATTGCCGAGAATCTTGGCGCCGGCTCCGATGAGAACGCCGTGACGGATCTTGGGATGCCGATCTCCGCGCTCCTTGCCGGTCCCGCCGAGGGTCACGTCCTGAAGCATGGAGACGTTGTCCTCGATGACGGCGGTCGCGCCCACAACGAGGCCCGTGGCATGATCGAGGAAGATGCCCCGGCCGATGCGGGCAGCCGGGTGGATGTCGGTCTGGAAAGTGTCGGAGGAGCGGCTCTGAAGATAGAGCGCGAAATCCTGCCGTCCCCTCTTCCAGAGCCAGTGGGCCAGGCGGTGGGTCTGAATGGCGTGGAAGCCCTTGAAGTAGAGCACGGGTTCGATGGCCCGGGTCACGACCGGGTCCCGGTCGATCACGGCGCTGATATCCGCCCGCATGGCTGCCCCGATGGCGGGATCGTGCTCCACTGCTTCGAGGAAGATCTGTTCGATGATGTCGGCCGGAACCGCCGCATGGCCGAGGCGGGAGGCGACCCGATGGATGACCGCGGCTTCCAGGCTCGGCTGATGCAGGACCGCGCTGAGCACGAAGCCGGCGATAGACGGTTCCGCCTGAACGATGGCTTCGGCCTCCGAGCGCAGGCGGTTCCAGACCGGATCGACCTTTCCGGCCACGGCATCTGGGGCTCCCGCCTTCAGGCGCGTCTGTGTCATGATAGTCTCCTTGCCGGCTTCACTATCGCCTCAGCATAGATAAGAAGCGCGAGCCCCTTACCATAGATCCAAGCGACCCATGACCTACTCTTTTTCACCGTCGACGTCCAAGCTTGTCGTTTCGCTTTCCGACGGCGTTGCGACGCTGGCGATCGACAATCCATCCAAGCACAACGCGCTCGACCTGGAGATGTGGCAAGCCTTTCCCGACATCATGGCGGCCCTCGATCGGGACCCGCAGGTGCGCGTGATTGTCCTAAGGGGTGCCGGGCGGGAATCCTTCGCCTCCGGGGCCGATATCGGCGAGTTCGCGACGTTGCGCGCCGATGCCGAAGGCGGGAGGCTGTATGAGGCCACCAACGAGGCCGCCTTCTGGGCGGTCGCCCATTGCTCCAAGCCGGTGATCGCCATGATCCGCGGCTTCTGCCTGGGAGGCGGATTCGGCCTGGCTCTCTCCTGCGACCTGCGCGTGGCCTCCGAGAGCGCCGTCTTCGGCATTCCGGCGGCGCGGCTCGGGATCGGTTATCCCCCCGGAGCCATGAAGCTCGTGACGGCAGCCGTCGGTGCCCCGGCCGCGAAGGATTTGTTCTTCACCGCAAGGCGGATCGACGCGCAGGAAGCCGCACGCCTGGGCGTCGTGCGGCAGGTGGTGGCCGAGGAGCAGCTGGAACCGGCCGTCCTGGCTCTGGCCGAGACGATCGCACAGAACGCGCCCCTGACGATCAAGGCCGCCAAGGCGGCCATCGACGAAGCGGCCGGCGTCATGCATCCCGATGTCGATCCGGTCACCCTCGCCGACCGGTGCTTCGACAGCGCCGATGCCATCGAGGGACGCAATGCCTTCCTGGAGAAGCGCAATCCGGTCTTCGCCGGCCGTTAGGCCAGATCCGACCTTTCCGTCATGGCCGGCCTCGTGCCGGCCATCCCGATTGTTTGAGGCGCGGCGCTTTTGATCATCGGGATCACCGGCACGAGGCCGGTGATGACGTGTGAGGGCGCGATTTATCGCATGATCGACCGCGCCATGTCGACTTTGCGCCCCTTCACCCCTCCCGGCGGTACACGAAATAGCGCCCTTCCGGCACCTTCGTCTCGGCCGAAATATCCCGGCTCGACGGCATGTCGAAGGCGCGGTCCCCCAGCAGGATTCCGCCCGGCTGGAGCAGGGCTTCGAGCAAGGGGGACAGGTGCCGGGCGAGGCTGCGGTTCGCCTCCTCGTCGCCCGATCCGATATCGATATGGATCAGGGCGGCCGAGCCCCGTCCGTGCCGTTCGATGAACGGCGGCAGGGTGTCGAAGAGGTCGCCGACGATCAGGTAGCCTTGCGGCGGATAGCAATCGGGATGGGCGGCGGGCGAGCGCTCGAACACATGGATCTCGCGTCCCGGCAGCTTGGCGCGCAGGTGATCGTAGGTCCGACCGTTGCCGAGGCCGATTTCCAGCACGAGTCCGGCGGGGCCGACGTTCTGCGCGGCCCAGTCGAGAAGATCGCGCTGGGCCGTCAGCCGGCGGATGGCACTGTCGAGCCGGGTCATGCGCGTCTCCTGCTCGGATCCGTCATCGCCGTCCGGCCAGGAAGTCCAGCACGCCCTGCTTGTGCACCTTGTCGCCGACCGCAAGGTTGTGGTCGCGCCCGGGAATGTCGAGCGCGGTCGCATGGGGCATCAGAGCGGCCAGTTCGGGACCCGAGCCCGACACGTCGTCGGCGGTGCCGACGGAGATCAGGGTGGGAAGCGTGATGGACGCGACCTCGGCCCGCGACAGCACCTGCCGCGAGCCGCGGATGCAGGCGGCGAGCGCTTTCAGATCGCTCCCGTTCTGCTCCGCAAAGGCGCGGAACATGCGCTGCATGGGATCGGTCAGCTCGTCGAGCGAGCGCACCTCCATGGCATCGGCGATGCCGAGCGGCAGGCCGACGCCCTCGACGAGATGGATGCCCAAGCCCCCGAGCAGCATGGAGCGCATGCGGTCCGGCGTGGCGAGCGCCATATGGGCGGCAATCCGCGCCCCCATGGAATAGCCCATCACGTCGGCGCGCTCGATGCCGAGATGATCGAGGAGCCGGCGCCCGTCCTCGGCCATGCGGTAGGAATCGTAAGCCACGGGGTCATAGAGCTTCTCGCTCTGCCCGTGGCCGCGATTGTCGAACGCGATCACCCGGTATCCGGCCCGCGTCAGGGTCTTGACCCACAGCGTGTTGACCCAGTTCACCGCGTGGGTCGACGCGAAGCCGTGGATGAGGAGGATCGGGTCGCCCTGACCCTCGTGGGGCGGGACATCGATATAGGCGATGCTCACGCCGTCGGAATTGAAATAGCGCATGGGACCAAACGGAGGTTGCCGGATGCGGCGCACCCTAGCGCATCGTGCGGAAAAGGGGACCCGGTTTTTCCGCGCCCCACGATGCGTTGCGTGCGGAACCGGGCATTTTTCGGCGAAGGGGACCCCGGTTCGTCGTCAGAAATGCGGCGAACCGGAAAGAGAGCTGTTTCTGCAAGTGGGGGCCCTGCTCAACGCACCATCGGTCATGACACCATCTCCCGTCATGGCCGGGCCTGTGCCGGCCATCCCGATGCTGAGAGGCGCTGCGCTTGACGGATCGGGATCACCGGCAAAGGGCCGGTGATGAGCCGGAGGGTGCAGTCGGAGGGTACAAGGGCCGAACGGCGCAAGCCGTCCGGGATCGTGAGAACCGGTCCGGCACCGTCGTCCCGGCGAAGCCCGAGATCATGGCCGCTGACGGCGCAGACGGAGGCGTCACGCGGCTCGCCCTTTCCCGAGACGTCGCGATTCTGGATCCCGCCTGCGCGGGGATGACAGCGTCGCGGATCCCGCATCCCGTTCTGCCGCCGATCCGGGATCGGTTGCTTCGTCCAGGATGACGAGCGGAGATGGCGGACCGGGTCCCTTCCCCGTCGCCGAAAAAGGCTCTAGGCGCATGGCCGATCGGCCATTATGGTGCGCGCAAATTTCATCGCTCAAGAGCAACGGCCATGGCTGACAAAGGCACACCCCACTTCCACAACGATCCGGGCGTTCCCGTCATTCACGTGGGCTCGAAGGAGTTCATGTGCATCGGAGCGACTCCGCCCTTCGATCACCCCCACATCTTCATCGACATGGGCTATGACAGCGAGACCGTCTGCTCCTATTGCTCGACCCTGTTCAAGTACGATCCGTCCCTGAAGGCCGACGAGGCCCGCCCGGCCGAGTGCGTCTGGGAGCCCGATTTCGCGACCGATCCCGCCTCGCGCTAACGCACCATGCGGACAGACGGCCCCGGTTATTCCGATCCAGCGATGCGCTCCTCGAGAAAGCGGGCGCCCGATGGATCCCGGAAACGGGCTCCGCTTTTGGCCCCGAGGCTCTGAGTGACCGGCCTCTCGATTGCGGTCGTCGGCGCCGGCATCGGCGGCCTGACGGCGGCCCTGGCGCTGGCGCGGCAGGGCCATGCGGTCACCCTCGTCGAGCGCCGAACCGGCTTCAGCGAGGTCGGCGCCGGTCTCCAGCTTTCGCCCAATGCCAGCCGGATCCTGATCGGGCTCGGGCTCGGCCCTGCCCTGCGCCGGGTCGTGACGGAGCCGCAGCGGGTCGTCGTGCGCGCCATTAGCTCGGGCAAGCCCATCGGACAGGTGGCCCTCGGGCCCTTCATGCGCGAGCGCTTCGAAGCGCCCTATTGGGTCGTGCATAGGGCCGATCTCCAGACGATTCTCCTCGACGCCGTCCGCTCCGAACCGGCGATCCGACTCGTCATGGGCCGGTCCGTCGAGGAGGTGGAGAACGGGCCTCAGAAAGCCAGACTCACCTGGATATCCGCCGGCGGCGCACGGGAGACGATCGAGGCCGACATGATCGTCGGAGCCGACGGAATCTGGTCGAAGGTCCGGCAGGCCCTCGGCAGCGGGAAGCCGCCTGCCTTTCGCGGCACCATCGCTTGGCGCTCCACCTTCGAGCGGAACGCGGCGCCTCCGGAACTTGCAGGCAATGAGACCGGCCTGTGGCTCGGCTCGCAGGGGCACGTGGTGCATTATCCGATCGCCGGCGGCAGGCTCGTCAATGTGGTGGCGATCGAGAGAAGCCCGACGCCCGTCGAAGGCTGGGCCGCACCGGGCAACCGGGACGAGCTGCTCGCCCGTTATGCCTCGGCCGCCCCTGCCCTGCGCACGCTCCTGTCGCAACCGCGGGAATGGCTGCGCTGGTCGCTGTTCGACCACCCGGCCGAGCGCCTCGCCAAGGGTCGTGTCGCCCTTCTCGGTGACGCCGCCCATCCCATTCTGCCCTTCCTGGCGCAAGGTGCGGCTCTTGCCATCGAGGATGCGGCGACGCTTGCGTTTCTCCTGGGCCAAGAGCGCCTCCTGGGCCAAGAGCGCCTCCTGGACCAAGTGCGCCTCCTGGACCAAGTGCGGCAGGACATTCCTCAAACTCTTTCGGCCTATGAGAAGCTGCGTCTCGGGCGCGCAAGCCGCGTGCAGAATGAAGCCCGCAAGAACGGGCGCATCTATCATGCTGGGGGCCTGGTGGGCTTCGGGCGCAATCAGGTCATGCGCCATCTCGGACCCGAGGGCATGACCCGGCGTTACGACTGGCTCTACGGTTTCCGCACCCCTGAGTGACGGCGGGAGAGAATAACTCTTGGCCCTTGCACACTTGGCCTTGGCCCGATAACCCTCATTCCAACGCGGACGTGGCGAAACTGGTAGACGCAAGGGACTTAAAATCCCTCGGGCTTTGCCCGTGCGGGTTCGACCCCCGCCGTCCGCACCACTGCGACCGAAAACGCGCGGCTCCCCGAAGGTTGGCTTGGAAAAGCAGGGAGCGCTCAGAAGCCCAAACAAGAGTCCGGGCCGCATCCTACGCCAAAGGGAACCGCACGCTCTCGCTGTCCCAAAGCCAGCGACCCGATCCGGAAGCCCTCGCGAGCAACCGGAAGGGTCACCATCGTCAATCCTTCTCGCTAGACCGACGCGAAGTCGAGGTCACGGGTCACCACGTTGAAGGTGAGTTGATATTCACTCACTCCGCTCATGGGAAAACCCGTATCGAGGGGAACATCGTCCGCCTCACCAAAATCAATGGCGTCGTTCAACGCATTCAATGCGACGAACTCGATGAACTCCTGTTTGAGAGACGTGGTCGTAACCTCGAAGTCGAACGCGAACTCGCCTTGTTGGGAGGTTGGCTCGAACAGGATACCGAGTGCTGTCACGAGTTCCTGCTGAGGCAGGTTCTCGAGGGCATATTCGAGGTCGCCAACAGCATCCTGCGTTGCAGCGACCAATGCCTCCGGGGGAAGGGCGTCAAGTTGGTCGTTAAGAGCAAGCCGGCCGATCATCCCGAAGGTTGCGCCAGCAGCATATAAACTGGCTTCAGGGTCATAGCTCGCGTCCAGGTCGATCAACTGATCGATCAGGGCCGCGTCAGCTTTCGCCTGTTCCGAGTCATAGGCCTCGCCGACATCGTTCGATGCTAGGTCATGTAAGTAGAAGAGATAGTCCAGATCATCCACCGGGTTTTCGGAGTCGATCTTCGACTGCGTGAGTTGCTCTTGACTGAGTGGCTCGCCTGACAGCGCCGTGGGCAATTCCCCTCCGAACTTGCCGGCAGAATAACCTCCTCCGCCGTAGTTTCCGTAGGTTGGCACTGCGACGGCCCCCTCCGTGCCGGCAAGGACGACTTCACCCGTCGAGGGGTCCACGAAAAACGGTTTATCCCATTGAATGAAAGCCATCATTCCCTCTTTTTGAAAATGGTCACGTGAACGACTACGACAGCACAACGGACCAATATGGCTCGACCGTGTCAGCTTGAGTGGAGGACCAGCGCCGCTTTGATAGACCCTTGAGGCTGAGGACTCAGGACGCGGCTTGAAGTCTGACGTGCGGGAACGCACCGCCGACAGGACGGCTCAGGCGCATCCTCTTCAGATCGTTATCGCCTGATCTCTGCTTTGGAGGAGACGGACAGTGACCAGGAGAGGCACCCAGCTTTCTATCAAGGCCTTACCCTACGCTGAAAACAACTCAGACCTGGAGCGGCACCGCCTGTCTGTGTCCCTGGGTCTGGCAGCAACCGCAGTGGCGATGAATGTCCTCGCAGCCGTCCTCTCGCTGATGGCTCTGTCCGTCTCCTGACAGCGAATTGTGGCTCGGTCTGCTCGTCAATGGAGATGGTTATGAAACACATGGAACGGATGTGTGCTGCCATCGGCTTCATTGGCATCGGCTCTGGTGCAATGGCCCAAAGCCATCCGCTGACCACCGCGATGGCTTGTCATCAGGCACAAGGCCTTGTCGCTGCCCAAGGCGCTGTTGTTCTCAACACGAGCGCCACAACCTACGACCGATATGTGGCATCCGGCGCTTATTGTGGGCTGGGTGAAGTGCCGGGACCCGGGTGGGCTCGAACAAAGGATGTTTTCCAGTGTCTGGTTGGTTCCCGATGTGTGTCCGTCAGCCGCGGCAGTGGGCCTTGAGGCTGGAAAGGCTTCCGTATCATCCAACTGAAGCCGACCCTGTCTCGACAGGTCTTGAGATGACCTAGAGCATCGGACCCGATAGTGGACTTGCACTTTGGGATCGATGCTCCTTCTTGGATGAGCGTATCGGTCGATCCGGAAAACCGGGTCCACTCTTCGCTGACGCTGACCTGCGGCTCCGCACGATCCGCCAAGCAACAATCGCCACCATCCCTCATGCGACGATGCGAGTTCCATAGACACCGATGATATCCTGCGTGTCTTGCGGTTGCCTCTGCGTTCCGATGTCCCGGCAAGCTTCTTAAGAAGGCGCGTGATGCTGTGAAGCACTTCACAGCGTCATTGGCCGAATTGCGTCACCTTGCATGCTGTCTGAGGCCGAGAGGAGGACGCTATGAAGACGACGAACTATCTCCAGAAGGAACGCGAACCAGCAGCGCGGCCCTTCCCCGTGTCGGTTGCCCTGCTTTTTATCATCGTGGGCATGAATGTCACGGCCACCATCTTATCGTTGCTTGCTGCGCTTCCGGGATGACGATGCACTCAAGCGGGCAAGGGCACTGAAATCCGAAGAAGCGTTATTGCCCCGACCCAATGACGAACGACAAGAGAGATCGTTGGTGTCCCTTTAAAGATCTCGTCCTTCAAGATGATCGCCCGGCAACGTGGGATCCCCGCCGGCCGCACCGACTTCGCAAGCCCGGATCACGCAAGCCGTGAGTGGACTTCGAAGGGCAGTCCCAAGCCGATATTTCAGCTCAACCGCCGCACCTCATGGAACTCTCCGGCCGATGGACCGGTCTCCCTGAGGTTTCCCGTTGCCCACATGGCAGCCTGAGTGCGATTGGCGACGCCGATCTTGCGCAGGATCGCCTTGACGTGGACCTTGATCGTCGCCTCGGTGATTTCGAGCTTTCTCGCGATGACCTTGTTCGCATCGCCGCCCATCAGCGACTGCAGGATCACGGTCTCACGGGGTGACAATTTCTGAGCTTTCAGATCGGGAGGCCGGCGTTCTGCCAACGGGATGATCTCAGCCGTGCTGGAATGCGCCAGTTCCTGGTTGAGGAGTGTCCGAACGAAGGATCCGGGAAGGATCCTTTCGCCCAGCATCGTGAGCTCGAGAATCCTGATCAGAACCTCGCGGGCACTTGTGGCGAGGCAGAAACTGTCGACGCCGGCAGAGACTGCCGATTGCACGGCCTGACAATCGAACTGATTGGCGATCGCCATGACCCGCGCAGCAGGATGCTGTCTCTTGGCGTGTCGGATGAACTCGATCGCTTGCTCGGAGGAACCGGTGGCATCCACGATGTAGAGGGCAGGCTCCGATTGAGTGGACTGCTGCGAGGTCGCAAGCCCATTCGAAGTCGGCGTGAGCACATCGAAGCATGTGCCCGACAAGAGCTGTGTGAGACCGGCCTGCAGCAATGCGTTCCCGCAAAGCAACTTTGTTGCAACAAGTTGAGTAGAATCGTTCTCAAAACTATTTGCCGGCAAACCAGACGTCACGGCATGTCTAAGATGATCTTTGATCATTGCTTGCCCCTTGGATAAACTCTACGCAATAAGCCCGTCATATCTATCAGGACGCAAAGAGCTAACTTGATCAAGAGCTAGACCCACCGGTCTAGCCATTAAGGGGTACGCGCTACTCCCTAAGGGCATCGCCGGCGAAAGCTTGCGTTAAGGTTTTTTAAGCTCGGGCAGCACCGACCTTTAGAGCGATTTGATCGGGGCCGCGAAGTCTCGATATGAAAATGAGCGCAATGGCGCCCTACTCCTTGGGATTACCGACTTGGAGCCTGGTCTTTAATCCGCAAGCTTAGGCTGCGCTCGTTGCCGATCAACGTGCCGGAGCGATATTATTCCCTCATAGACTCAGAAGGCTGGAGGGGGACCATGCCAGTCGCCAAAGACGCTTCGACGCGACAGTGCACCATGAATGACGCTCATGGAAGCATGATAACGGAAAACGACTTAAAGATACTTTGGGTGGCACGAACGCTCACCAACATAGACTTTCAATACGGAGAAGACATACTCAGTCTCGACCGGAGCGATATCGATGTCGAGCAAAGGCGACATATCGAAATGCAGTTGCTCTTGAAGTATCGGGAGCGCCGCGAGCCCTATCAGAAGCTTCTGGAGAGCCTCAGGACCTGACGTCCTCGCCGAGAAACCGAGCCAACAAAAGAGGCCCCGAAAGGGGCCTCAGTTTCTCAGAGGGAGCAACCAATGCTGTCGGCCACGCAATCAGTGTCCCCCCGTCAGGCATGATGGTCAATTCACGTATCCTTACGGATCGTGACGATCGTGATCGTGAACGATAGCGCATAACACAAAGATGCAGATGCGCTTTCCCGTGCCGGATAAAGAGCGCAGGCCATTCATTGAGCAGCGAAGAATGCAGCGGACCACGTCATCTACGATCGCGATGATGGCATTCCCTACTACGACTCTGACGGCACGGGCGCAGCCGAACAGGTCGCCTTTGCGAAACTCGCCACAGGATTGAAAGTGACCTACGCCGATTTTCGGATCGTGTCGTTCCTGCCCGAGCTCGCGCGAATGATCGCCCGCGCAGGAGCCAGATGCAGGTTCGGCCAATGAATCCATGCGATGCGCGGACTCGCATCGCATTCGAGCCAACCTCCGCATAGATTGCGAGAGCGGTTTGAGATCGCCTTCTCCGGGAGATGAACGATGACGCCCGGTTCGATCGTCCTTTGCCAGATCGCCTTGCCTGCGTGGCACTCATCGGGTTGAGCGCAGATGCTCTGGCGCAAAGCCATCCTCTCACATCGAGAATATCATGCGCTCAGGCACGAGGTCTCGTTGCCGCGCAAGGATCCATCGTCCTCAATACAAGCTCTCTCACTTATGAAAGATATCCGAGAGGCAATTGCGATTGCGTCTTAGGCGAGACGACCGACCCTGCGTGGGTCCCGACGGTGGACACGGCTCAATGTCCGATCGCATCTCGCTGTGCGACCCGCAAGGTACCTTCCCGCAATCAGAGCGATAGCATGCTGAGCAAGCGCTCAACCGCTCCCTTCCCTGTTCGAGTGGCTTCAGCGATTGGCGACCGGCTGCTCAGCCGGCGTCCCGGGCCGTTGAATTTTGTTTTCGTGAAAGCGACGGGCCATGTCGGTGCCGGTGCTCGCTTTCGGATTGCTCGCAAGCTGATCACGGCTCGCCGCATAGCAATCCTGCATGGCAAAATTCTCATTGGCCTTGGGATTGTAGAACGTCTTCTCCGTGCGGTTATACGTCCACGGCTCATCGCTGCAGTTTCGTCCATATGCCCCGATCGTATTCTCGACCGCTGTCCATTTGAGGCTGGAGTTGGGGCATTGGCCCTCATACTGGCCGCTATAGGCGCCTATGCGGGGATAGCAGCTCGTCTGGGCTTGGACTGCGCCGAGCCCAGCCAAGTAGATTGCAGCGGTCAGGATCGCTCTGGCCATAGGTTCATCCAAAAACGTCAAGGTTCAGGTTAGCAACAAAGATGACGCAGGGAAATGCGCGCCAGCCATGGCGGGACCGAGAGAAGGAGCGTCTCTCAGCGGCTGGTCCAGGCTCGCAAGGCCAGGATCGGCGTTAGGATCGGCCAACCGAAGCCGGCGATCAGAATGTGGTCGAGGCCTATCCCCTCCTCGCCTTCGATCATGGTTGACACCGCCAACAGCAGGATCACACCGCACAAATAGACCATGAGAATTTCACGCATGAACCCAGCCGCCTTCGTCGTTAAGGTCGAGCTTTGGCGCAGTGTTCGGATGAATCCAATGCGACCGGCGGTCGCCTCATTCCTCGGAGTGGAACTTCCAAACTACGACTAAAAGCAAGGGAAGCTCATCCCATTGCCGGCAGTGAATGGCCCATCCATCAAAAAATTCTTCTTTTTCAGAAACTTAGCTGCAACTCAATCCGACTTCACCCGTTCTCAGGCTCAAGGATAGCAACAGAAGGAGGATATGGATGCCAAAGCGGCACCATTCTTATGTCGCAGAGGGCCATAGAGGTTGGAGCGTCGGCGCCAACAGTTTGACCGCCTCTGGACAGTCCGAACTCCTGAAGGATCTCGGCCGGCAGCTGCAACAGAACTATCAGAACGTCCTGAAAGAACCTGCTCCCGATCGCATAAAGCAGTTGCTGGAGCGATTGGAGCGAACCCGCCACCACGATGAGGACGGCGAATTCTAGGATCTGGCTCACTCTCCGAGATCCGTCCTCGCTCCAGCAACGATGGCTTCAGCGCCTACGACGGTTTCTCCGGTCGGATACGGCTTCGCGTGGGATGAGGTTGTAGATCAGGAACCCGGCTAGAATCCCCGCCCCGAGCAGAACCAGTGGATAGGCCCCGGCTGTGTGGGCCACCTGGGACGCTTTCTCCCTGACGACGTATAGAGGCGCGGAATCGTGGATCAGGCGCTCCGCGCGCCTGAGGTTTTCGCGCCGGGTATGAATCTCCAGATCGTATCCCTCATCGTCGTCGTGCTGGTGGACGGAAATGCTGTTACGGGCGAATCCACCAGACACCAGACGCTGAACGGCCTGATTGGCCTCCTTGCGGGACGAGAACCTGCCTGTGGCAACGGACGTATGCGGCATCAGTCAATCCTTTCAAACTGCTGACGCCAATTCCTGGCAAGCGCCAAGGTTCCACGTCTCCGCCGGATAGGATGCAAGGAGCGAACCCCGAATTGCCTGCGCGGTCCTGCTTCAGTTCCGCCGATAAGCTTGAGCCGCTTTTTCAGCTTCCATCAGGACTTCGAGCGCTCTCCAGGGCTTCTGCATGAACCGGACGTCACGGGGAACATCGCCTTCTTGCTGGTCGAGCGGTCTGCCTGAGGTCAGCACTGTCCTGACCCATGGCCATTTCAGGCGCACGGTGCGAACCAGGTCCAGGCCATCCATCAGGCAGGGAAGACGGACATCGGCGAACAGAAAGGCCACATCGTCGGAATGCAGCCGCAGATAATCCAGAGCCTCTTCCGCGCTGGAGGCTTCTACGACCTTGAGGTCGGTCTCCTCAAGCAGAGCTGCCGCTAAGCCCCTGACTTCGAAATCGTCTTCGACGATCAAGGCTACACGATAAGGCTCTATCGCCTGTCCCATCCGGCCATCTCCTCTATTATCCGGCTGCTGTTCTTGGAGTCCATTGCGGGCGCAACGACCCTTGAGGCTCTATGATCATTGGAAAGACCGGCCCGGAAACTCAAAGCGGGTGGTCGGCGTGACGAAGCCAAACGCGATACAAAGCTGCCTCCTGTCACGCAGCTACTGGAAACGCTTCTTTTTGAGGCTGTTTACAAATTCTGAATTCCCGGTGGTGTGACCATCGGGTGAAAGCCCTCATCACAGAACGGTGAACGCTGTCCTCCGTTTCACCTTGGCCTTTAAGAAATTTGCCGCGACCTCTTTTTTCGCCTGGAGGAACACGCCTTCGCGCTGTAGCTTAAGCTTAGAACCGACCGTTCTCACGTGAGATCCCTGCCGTGTTCAAGCAGACCCAGCTTCACCAAGAATTCTTGGATCTGGAGCACCACATGCGGCTTCTGGATCGCCAACTCGCGGACGCCCTTCAGCGCATTCGCCACGGTTCCTCCCCGGATCTCATCGAGAAGGCCAAACAGGACGAGAGGCATCTTTTAACAGAACTCGATCGCCTGATGACCCGGATGCGCGCCATCGAAGGCCAGCTTCTCCAAATTCAGAAGAGCGCCACACGGCACTAAACAAAGACGAATGCAGGCTGCACCATGTGTGGAAGCACACCTCGCATGATGCGCTCAAGGTCCATGGTGGCACCCGTCTAACGCAAGGTCAGGTCACGAAGAGGATGAGGCATGGCCATCAAGGATTCCCATCTCGAAGCTCACACCGAAGTGGCCTGTGATCGAGCAGCGTGGCGGCTTGGGATTCCTTTGATTCCGACATTGCTCGGCGTATTGGCCATCCTGAACGTCGCGTCAGTCGTCTTGGTTCTGATGGAATAGGTCCCTTGGCCGACAATCCTGCCGCCGCAGGTCTTCCGGGGAGACATGAGGAACTGCAGGGCGCTTTAGACGATAAGCTGCCCTGCAGGTTCATAGAATGGACTAGCGCAACCCGAGGAACGACAAGATCGCGAGGACGACCACGATCGCTCCGATGAGCCAGATGATGTTGTTCATGATGATGCTCTCCTGACGGTGGAATTGACTCCATGCCAACGGTCAAGGTGAGCCTTCGTTCCTTCGGTCAAGGTGCATCGGGCTAATTGGAAGCACAGGCAGTCACATCTCCGCCTGCCCCGCCCCCTGACGGGCCGATCTGCCTTCTCGACACGGTTGTGCAGGCCTCGCGCGTGAAGCCTTGGCTCGTATCCGCCTGGATGCGGCCGTCATAGACGCGCTCAGTTTCATAGCCCTGCCCGGATTGGTATTCCCAGGTGGAAACGCCAGCGGCTCCTACGCATCCGGTCAACCCAAGCGCGAGGATCGCAGCGAAAGCCAGATTTCTGAAGGCTTTGAACATCGTTGACCCCGATCTTTTTGAAACTGGACGATCACTCGTGGGCTTATAGGCAGTATTTCCGCTACGGCAATCCGCCGCTCTGGCGCATCGTGCGGAACCGAAGGTCCGCGTCAGCGGAGAACGATGCGATCTTCAAGAATGGAAGCATCGAATGGATCCCAAAAAGTGGGTCCGCTATCGGGTCCGATGCTCAACACCAAAAGAAAAGCCCCGGTGTCACCACCGGGGCTTTCCAGTCCAAAAAGATAAGTCGATCAGAAGTCGCGCTGAACGCGCAGACGGCCTTCCCAAGCGTCATCGTCGTCATTGCCGACAATGCCGCGCGGGTCGAGGTTGGAGTAGAGAACCTCAACACCGATATCGAGACCGGAGACCGGAGACCAGATCACGTTCGAACCGGCGCGCCACTCGTTGAAGTCATTGGCCAGTGCAGGAGCATTGGCGCTGTACTCGACACGAGCGTAAGAACCGAAGATGTTCTGACGGATGGTCGGAGTCCAGTAGTGGTTCAGACCACCGGCGATGGACCAGCCACGGCCGGTATCGATGTCGCCGTCAGCGCCGATGTAAGCGTCGACGACCGTGCTGGAAGCATTACCAACTCCGACATCCGGATCGAAGCCGAGATAGCCGAGAGCACCGTCAGCATAGGTTGCTGCGATCCAGAGGGCATCGCCTTCCGCAAGCATCGGCAGGTTGACGGAGCCCTGAGCCGTGACAGCCCAGCCAAGCGTGGAATCGGGGTACTCAGTGCCGAACAGGGTATCGCTGCGCAACTGGTGCAGAGCGCCGCCGAGCTGAGCCGAACCCCAGGTGCCGGCGTATTTCAGGTTAGCGACGAGGTCAGGCATCGTCTGGCCAGCCTCGGTGAAGAGGCTCGTGGCATAGGTACCCTCTTCAGCCGCGATCGTGGCCGAGAAGCCGTTGCCGAAGGAGAAGGTGTAGG
This sequence comes from Microvirga sp. RSM25, assembly GCF_044784385.1. Lineage (NCBI taxonomy): Bacteria > Pseudomonadati > Pseudomonadota > Alphaproteobacteria > Hyphomicrobiales > Methylobacteriaceae > Microvirga > Microvirga sp. RSM25. The sequence goes on from NZ_CP173039.1 coordinate 2,640,784, forward strand.
CGAACACGTTCACCGTCGGAGCGTCGTAGAAGCGGAGTGTGCCCCAGTTATCGTTCGGAAGGTCGCTGTTCATGAAGAACGACACCGTACGACCGGCGGTGAGGCCGCCGAACTGAATGAAGGCCTGGTCAACGTTGGCCGAGGTGGAGCTGAAGCCGTACACGCCGGTGTCGCGGGTCATCTCGAAGCGCACGAAGGTGCGGAGCAGACCGTAGGCGGTGGCGGTGCGGGCGTCGATGTTCAGACGACCACGAGCGCGGAAGCCGATGGCATCATCTTCGCGATCGGTCGGCTCGAGATACTGGAACTCGGCGCGAACACGGCCGCCGACGCGGAGGCAGGTTTCGGTGCCGGGGATGTAGAAGAAGCCTGCGCCGTAGGTGGAGCAGACGCGAACGTATTCGACAGCAGCGGCCTTCTTCGCGGGGAGATCGGCGGCCTGTGCCCCTGCAACAGCCGCGAGACCTGCGACCGATCCAAGGAAGAGGCTCTTAGCGAGCTTCATGGTTTTCTCCAAAAATTCCTGAGTCCATGACCCATGTACAAACGTGACCATAATCATGCCGCAGTCTGACGCAACCGAGGTAAACGCCATGTTCGCTCATTAGTCGCGCAATCTGCTGAAAAGATAAGCAAATTTGGAAGACACCCGTGATTATCCTGAACAGTGTGTCATTATTTCAACAGCGCGGACGCCCACTCGGGAAGGCCCTGAATGGCGATGCCTGATTAATCCTCAATCCAACCGTCGCGCTCCGGAAATCCGGAGGATACGAGACAGCGCAAAGCGCTCACGGAATCAAGGCGACGGTCGCGACCTTAGTCGTCGAAGAAATAATCCGTATCCCGGCAGAGATATCCGACAGGGCATTGCGGGGTATCCCTCGTTGGCACGAAACCGGGCTCGATCGTCTCGTTAAACTCGCAAAAGGTGCGGTCCCGGACGTAACGGTCGTAGGTGTAGGTGCCTGTGCCAAGGACAATGGCGCCGCGCGAGAACACGATCCCGCGCGCCTGATTGCAGGTCATACCAGGTGTGGAGGGCCGGGACTGAGCCAATGTGCTCGATGTATAGGCCAATGCGACCAGAACAAGAGCAATTCTTTTCATCTCAGAACCCTTCATCCAGACATGCCCATAGGGAATAGCTGTCCCGAATGACAACGTGGAAAGCCGAGCTTGGTTACCGGCAACGTTGAAGGTTGTTCTTCAAAGAAACGAGAGCTCTAGCCTAGAGCATCGGTTGCAGCCGCCGCGCCAGCTCAACGGCGGCGGCGTAATCGGTCTTGCCGGAACCCAGCACCGGAATTCCCGATACGAGAATGGAGCGGGGCATCCAAAGCTCGGGAAAACCTTGGGCTTTGGCATGAGCCAGCAGCAGGTCCCGGTCCGCATCCGCCTTATCAGTGATGAGGATGATCTGCTCGCCCTTGCGCGGGTCCGGAATTGCCACAACCACATGGCTGTTGTCGGGCCACAGGCCTTGAACGGTCGCCTCGATGGCGGCCAGCGACACCATCTCGCCCCCGACCTTCGCGAAGCGCTTCGCCCGCCCCCGGATGGTGACGATCCCGTCATCGACGGTGACGATGTCGCCGGTGTCGTGCCATCCATCGACGGGAGGATGAATGCCGCCCGGAGCCGTCGAATCGAGGTATCCCTTCATCACGTTCGGGCCGCGCACATGCAGGCGCCCACCTTCATGGATTCCTTCGACCGGATCGAGGCGCCATTCGATTCCCGGCAGGATCGGCCCGACCGATCCGGACCTGTTCCGATCCGGCAAACTGACGGCGATGACCGGCGAGCATTCGGTGGCGCCGTAGCCTTCCAGGATCACAGTGCCGTGCTTGGCCCAGAGCCTGCGCGTCTCGTCCTTCACCCGCTCGGCGCCGGCGATGACGTAACGGACGCTCGCCAGATCGGTCTCGCCCGCGGCGCGGGCATAGCCCTGCAGAAAGGTGTCCGTCGCGAGCATGATCGTGGCGCGCGTGCCGGCGACGAGCTTCGGGATCTGCCGGTAATGAAGCGGGCTCGGATAAAGCACCGACTTCATGCCGTTGAGAACCGCCGTCAGGAGCCCTGCGGTCAGGCCGAAGGAATGAAAGATCGGCAGGGGGTTGAAGAACACGTCGTCCGATTGCAACACGTCGCCGGCAAGCGCTTTGACCTGATAGGCATTGGCGATCAGGTTGGCGTTCGAGAGCGCCACGCCTTTCGGTATGCCTTCCGACCCTGACGTGAAGAGCACGACGGCGGGATCGTCGGGTTCGACCTTGGCTCCGGCGTGAACGCGCCGCGCCATCCAGGAATCGATCAGCCCACGCAGCTTGTCGAAGCTCGTCAGCTTTGCACGAACGTCCTCGAGCCACAGGATCCGCCGCCCCTCCCCCAACGCTGCGACGATGTCGTCGAGTTTGCCTTGCTCGACGAAGCGGCGAGAGGTGACGATGGTTTTGATCCCGGCCAGTTCGCAGGCCGCCTTCAGGTTCTTTTGCCCGGCCGTGAAGTTCAGGAAGGCTGGAACGCGCCCGAACGCATTGAGCCCGAACAGAGTGACGGCGATGGCCTGAACGTTCGGCAGCAGCACGCCGATAGGTTCGCGCTCATCCGTCAGGCTCGCCAGCCTGCGGCCGAGAACGAGCGAACCCAGGACGAGGCGGCCGAAGGTGATCGGCTGACGTTCGAGGTCCTCGAGGGCGACCTTGTTCCGACCGAACCGATCCCTCGCTTCGAGGAGAGCGCCGAAGAGGCTGTTGCGCGTCCGCGCGATATCGAACTCCGCCACGGGCGCTCCTTGACTCTGTTAGCCCGCCGAGCCTTCGCGGATCGGGGCCTGATAGGCCAGGCCCATATCCCAGGGGAAGTAGATCCAGGTATCCTGGCTCACTTCCGTCACGAAGGTGTCGATCAGGGGCCGTCCTGCGGGCTTCGCATAGACGGCGGCGAAATGCGCGTTGGGAAGCATGTCGCGCACGATCTTGGCGGTCTTGCCCGTATCGGTGAGGTCGTCGATCACGAGAACGCCCTTGCCTGTCCCATCGCCCAAGGCCTTGATCGCAGGGGCGATGTCCTTCAGCACCTGCAGCTCGCCCTGGTTCTTGTAGTCGTGGTAGCTCGCGATGCAGACGCTCTCGATGAGCCGGACATCGAGCTCGCGCGCCACGATGGCAGCCGGCACGAGGCCGCCGCGGGTGATGCAGACGATGGCCTCGAAGGGACCGGCTGAAGCCAGGCGCCAGGCCAGAGCCCGGCAATCGCGGTGGAACTGATCCCAGGAGACGGGGAAGGCTTTCGGAGAGGTCGGGGACATCGATGTGCTCTTCGGCTTTTGTGGTGACGACAATAACTCTTACAGGGGCGCCCGGTCACCCTTGAGGCGACCGAGAAGCTCGCGAATGGCGGCGGCAGCGCTTGCGACCGCCTCCGGGTCCTTGCCCCGCACGACGATCTGGTTGCGGAAGCCGCTTGTCGAGAACGATGGATAGGATCCGATCGACACGCCCTCGTTCGACGAGGCGATCTGGCCCAAGCCCTCGGCATAGATGCCCTCGGCCAACCCCTCGGCTTCGATGGTCTCGATGATCATGCGGGCGCCCGTCTGGAGCGACGGCGCGATGATGTCGAGCATGGCCTGCATGATGGAGGGCACGCCCGCCATGACGAAGACGTTGCCGATCCGGAAGCCCGGAGCCTTGGAGATCGGGTTCTCGATGAGATCGGCGCCCTCGGGAATCCGGGCCATGCGCAAGCGCGCCTCGTTCAGTTCGTGCGGCTGGTAGCGCTCCTGCAGCAGGGCGACGGCCCGCGGATCGACGCCGATACCGACGCCGAAGGCCTTGGCGATGGAATCCGCCGTGATGTCGTCGTGAGTGGGACCGATCCCGCCGGTGGTGAAGAGATAGGTGTAGCGGCCGCGCAGGGCATTCACCGCCGCCACGATCTCCTCCTCCACGTCGGGCACGACGCGAACCTCTCGCAGGTCGATGCCGATCCCGGTCAGGTACTCGGCGATATAGCCGATATTCTTGTCCTTGGTGCGCCCGGTGAGGATCTCATCACCGATGATGAGAAGAGCGGCTGTGACGGAGATGGCCATGCGCAGCGATCCTTTTAGGGGCCTTTAGCGTCAGAAACGGCAATTCTCAAGCGAGGGTTCAGTTGAACCCCCGCCTTCTCCTCTGATACGACGATTTTTTCGTTCAGGCGTTGGAATTTGATGCGTTTTCAGGAAACCCTGCTCGAGGGCCGTCTCATCGAGCGTTACAAGCGATTTCTGGCGGATGTCGAGCTCGATACGGGCGAGGTGGTCACGGCCCATTGCGCCAATCCCGGAGCCATGATGGGCCTGAAGGAACCCGGCAGCCGGGTCTTTCTCTCCCGGGCGACGAATCCGAACCGCAAGCTCAAATACAATTGGGAATTCGTGGAGGTCGCGGCCGGCGGCGGTCCCCGGCAGCTCATCGGCATCAACACCTCCCGTCCTAATCTCCTGGTCGCCGAAGCCCTGCGGGAGGGGCGTCTCGCTCCTTTCGCGGATTACGAGCGCGTCAGGCCGGAAGTGAAGTACGGCAGGAACAGCCGGGTCGATTTCCTGCTCGAAAAAGACGGCGAGCCGCCCTGCTACCTGGAGGTGAAGAACTGTCACATGATGCGCGAGGCGGGCTTTGCCGAGTTCCCGGATTGCGTCGCGGCCCGCAGCGCCAAGCACCTCTACGAGCTGGCCGACATGGTGGCCGTGGGTGCGAGAGCCGCCCTCGTCTATGTCATCCAGATGGATGCGAACCGTTTCGACGTAGCCCGCGACATCGACCCCGCCTACGACAAGGCCTTCCGACACGCTTTGGCGGCCGGTGTCGAATCCTATGCCTATGTCTGCCGCATTACGACGGAGGAAGTGGCGATCGACCGCCCGGTCGAGATCGTGACCCCGCGATAGAACGACTCAACAGCTGGCTCAAAACCACCACCCTCACCCTGAGAGGCTGGCTCGTCATGCACTTCCCCCGTCATGGCCGGCCTCGTGCCGGCCATCTCGACTAAGAAAAGCGCTGCGCTTCAAGCCATTGGGATCACCGGCACAAGGCCGGTGATGACGACAGGATGAGAACCCGGCGAGTGCCGATTTGGGTCGGACTTTCAGCCCCGCTCGAAGGCCAGATTCATCTTGGTCTCGAGGATCTGCCGGTAGCCCTTGCTCTTCAGGAGTTTCACCACGTCGATCTGCCAGCGTTCCGGGACGTTGGCGACGACGAAGAGCGAGGGGTAGAGCGAGGCAGGCGCATCCCGGAAGAACGGGTCGAGCACCAGGTCTTCGGCCCCTTCCACGTCGAGCTTGATCGCGTCGACGCGGGTCAGGCCCTCTCGGCTCAGGAGTTCCAGCATGGTCACGGCCGGGACGCGGATCGCGTCCGTCTGGCTCGAATTCACGATCTTCAGGCTCGCCTCGCCCCGGTTGAGGGGATCGAGGAACAGAGTGAGTTCGCCGGTCTTGTCCGCCACCGCGCAGTCCACGGCCTTGATGGTGCAGGAGGGGTTCTGGCGGATGTTGTAGATCAGGCGGTCGAAGATCTCCGGCTGCGGCTCCACGGCCAGGATCCGCGTCGGAACGGCTCCCGCTTCCCGCGCGACCGAGAGGGCATACCAGCCGACATTCGAGCCGACATCGATGAAGGTGAAGCCGTCCGCGATCCGTGAGCTCAGGATCCTGATCTCATCGGTGTCGAAATACTGGGGCGTGAACAGGATGCGCCGCTCGCAGACGTTCTTATAGGGGTAGAGCCGCATGCGGACGCCGAAGGTCTCCAGGTCGAGCGGCAGCCCCTTCAGGCTCTTCATCGCCAGGCGGCGCAGCATTAGGGCCAGCCGGCGGCCCGCCCATCCCTCGGGCAGCCCGCGCGTGCGGTCGATCACCCAGCGGGCGAGTCCTGAAGGCGCAAAATCGCCGAAAGGGCGAGAATCGTTCATTAAGCGGGAATCCACAGCCGTCGAATGGATGAACAGGGTTGCTCATGACACCCTCGGACGCCAATCGCAAGCGGGGCATAAGGTCTTTGCTTGCGTCGCGCGCAGCGATCCTTACATTCCGGGCATCAGATCAAGGATCGAAAATGACTGAAACCGAGATTGTCGAGCGCAAGCGTGCCGCCGAGATCCCGCTCCACGGGCCGGAGGCCTTCGAGGCCATGCGCCGGGTGTGCCGCCTGACGGCCGAGTGCCTCGACATGCTGACCGATTACGTGAAGCCCGGCGTCACGACCGAATTCCTGGACAGGCTCGCCTTCGATTTCATCCGCGACCATGGCGCCTACCCGGCCTGCCTGCACTATCGCGGCTACACGAAGACGATCTGCACCTCGATCAACCACGTGGTCTGCCACGGGATCCCCAACGACAAGCCCCTGCGTGACGGGGACATCATGAATATCGACGTGACCCTGATCCTCGACGGGTGGCACGGGGATTCGAGCCGGATGTACTATGTGGGCGAGGTGTCGCGCCGGGCGCAGCGGCTCTGCGAGATCACCTATGAGTGCCTCCTGCGCGGCATCGCGGCGGTCAAGCCTGGCGCGACCACCAACGATATCGGGGCAGCCATCCAATCCTATGCCGAGGCCGAGCGGTGCTCGGTGGTGCGGGATTTCTGCGGCCATGGCCTGGGCCGTGTGTTCCACGATTCGCCGACGATCCTCCACTATGTGGAGCCGGCGTATAACGTGGAGTTGAAGCCCGGCATGCTTTTCACCATCGAGCCGATGATCAATCTGGGCCGGCCTCAGGTGAAAGTGCTCTCCGACGGCTGGACCGCCGTGACCCGCGACCGCTCCCTCTCGGCTCAGTTCGAGCACACGGTCGGCGTGACGGAGAGCGGTGTCGAGGTCCTTACCTTCTCGCCGAAGGGTCTGGACAAGCCCCCTTACGCTGCAGCTTGACACTAGCCTGCTGCATCGCTTCAAGCCTACAAAGTAACATCGATGCTCCAGGGGCTGTCCCGGAGCATCGCTTGGCAACAGCGACGGGCGGGCATGAGCGGCGACGAGACTCCCCATTATCACGGCCATCGCGACCGGCTGCGCGCCCGCTTCATGGAGGTGGGCGGCGATGCGCTGCCGGATTACGAACTGCTGGAACTCGTCCTCTTCCGCTCCATCCCGCGCCGGGACGTGAAGCCCATCGCCAAGGAACTCATGAAGCGTTTCGGCACCTTCGCCGAGGTGCTGGCGGCCTCCCCCGCCCGGCTCATGGAGGTAGAGGGCATCGGCGAGAGCGTGGTCACCGATCTGAAGATCATGGAAGCCTCCGCCCGCCGGCTTGCCAGGGGCGAAGTGGCGAAACGGCCGGTTCTGTCCTCCTGGACCTCCGTGATCGACTATTGCCGGGCCGCCATGGCCTTCATGGACAAGGAGCAGTTTCGGCTGCTCTTCCTCGACAAACGCAACGCGCTCATCGCCGACGAGGTGCAGCAATCGGGGACGGTCGATCACACGCCGGTCTATCCGCGCGAGGTGATCAAGCGGGCCCTCGAGCTCTCGGCGTCAGCGCTGATCCTGGTCCACAACCACCCCTCCGGCGACCCGACGCCATCCTCCGCCGACGTCAAGATGACCCGCGAGATCATCGACATCGCGAAGCCCCTGGGGATCACCGTCCACGACCACATCATCGTCGGTCGCGAAGGCCACGCCAGCCTGAAGGGCCTGAGGCTGATCTGAAGCCAATTGAGGGACGGCAGCCGCATCAGTGCCTACCGGCTGCCCGGTCTTGAAGAAGCGTCTCTCCAGAGGAGAGACGCTGGATTCACCGAAAGCAGTTCGGGACTAGCCTTGCGATCTTATCGGCAGCAGCCCGCACCTTGCTGGGTAGAGCCCCAGGAGAAGGCAAAGGCGCCCTCAGACAAGGCAACCGACGCTGCAGCAAGCGCGACAGTCAATCCAGCAATCCGCAGAAAATTGCTCATCCGGACTTTCCTCTAAGAGACCAGCACAAGCTGGCTTACTTGTTATATAGTTACTTTGAAGCATTGCAAGTGCGCCTCATACATCGTTGGCCGTGAGGGCCACGCGAGCCTAAAAAGCCTGCGGTCCATCTGAGCTTGGCTTGAGAACCAAGCCATCTCGGTTGCGTTACGCTTCTACCGAAAACGCAATTGGGAGATTGAACCTATGAGGAAGACTTTGATCACGGCCGGCCTGCTCGGCTCCGCTCTGCTGACCTCTGCCGCCATGGCCCAGACCTCGCCCGCTCCTCAGCCGAGCGCCCCAGCCTCGGGTTCATCCGAGTTCATCACCCGGCTGAGCCCCGGCTCCATGCTCGTTTCCGACCTGATGGATCAGGACATTCTCGGGGCGGACAACAAGGACATCGGCGATGTCGAGGATGTCGTGCTCGACCGCAACGGCCGCGTTGTGGCCCTGGTCGTCGAGATCGATGAAGGCCTCGGTGACCGCACGGTGGCCCTGCCGCTGAGCGCCTTCCAGATGAATGCCGCCGATGCTTCGACCACCGGGTCCGTCCAGACCGGAACCCCATCGGCCGCCCGGAACGACGACGACATGCGCATCGTCCTGACCACACCCCTGGACCAACTCAAGTCTGCGCCCGAGTTCGACGACGACAACGATTGAGACTTCGTCGGGAAACGTCCCACCACTGTCATTCCGGGGCGCGCCTCTGGCGCGAGCCCGGGATGACGGTCGCGGCTTTTTAGATCAGCGTCTCGATCCCGGTGAAAATCGCGTAGACGAAGCCGAGGCTCAAGGTGAGGCCGATGGAGCCCAGGATCAGGCCCCCGACGACCACCAGGCCATCGCGCTCGACAAGGCCCAAGCCGACGAGACACACGGCGAGGCCTAAAGGAATCTGCCCCACGAAAGGCGGCGCGAAGAGGAGCCCCAGAGACAGAACCAGGATGACCGCGCCCATGAGACGCATGGTCAGCGGCGTGTCGAGAAAGGTCATGCGCGGGCGGGAAAAGCGCTCCAGCCGGCGGAAGACCGGGATCGCGCGTCCGACAGCCCGCTCCACATCGGTACGGGCGACCGAGCGGTTCAGGAGTTGACGCGGCAACCAAGGCGCGTCCCGGCCGAAGATGATCTGGATGGCGACGAGCGCCAGGAGCAGACCGCAGACCAGCGGGATCGGCGGCGGCATGGGAAGACAATTCGGCAGGCCCAGGAGGACGATCAGGAGGGCGAAGGCCCGATCCTGGAGCACCGCCATGATCTCACGCACGGTCAGGCGCTCGCCTGGCTGGGAGGCAAGAGCGAGCAGAATTTGAGAAGTGCGCGCGTTGGAAAACAAGGAGCCCTGGCAGGTTCGGGGATGCTCAGGGCGCCTCTCTACCTGACTTAAGGTCCGGGGCCAAGGCTCCGGGGTCAAAGCGCCTCAGTGAATGTTGATTTCTCCCTCGATGGCCCGGAACTCCGCGGGCTTGATCAGTTGCGCATGGGTGATCGTAACCGAGTGCAAGGGGCCGGCGAGCTCGCGTTTCCAGAAATCGAGAAAGTCTATGAGGACGGGAAAGCGGGGAGCCAGATCGTATTCCTGCCAGATATAGGTCTGCAGGAAGGTTGGGTGGTCCGGCATGCGGTACAGAATCTTGGCGGTCGTCAGCCCGTAGCCTTCCATCTGGCGGATGAAGTCCTTGGATACCATGCGAACTCCTTCTCTCAAGCTCCAGCGAGCCCTTCCGACAGGTGTCCGCCCCAAGGGCACAGGCGGTTTCCTGCCCTATGCTCAAGGCTAAATCTTGAGTGCATACTGAAGTTCCTGCAAGTCGACGGACTTGCACATCCACGCGATCTTGCGTTGATTGCAGAGCATCGGACCTGAAAGTGGATTTGCACTTTCAGGATCGATCCGACGCTCCTCCTCTTGGCTGGTGCATCGTTGATGCGGGAAACCGGGTCCACTTTTCGCTGACGCGGCCCCCTGGGTCCGCACGATGCGCTAGAAGCGAGCCTGAACGCAAATACCGGACGAGGGAGATCACCGGGAATGCGCTTTGCCTTCGCCGGAATCGATTTTCTCGGAGATGTTTTCGAGACGCTGATCGCCAAGGGCTGGGAGCCGGTCAAACTCTTCAGCCGCCCTTGCGACAGTGTCTACGATTTCAACGACATGACGGTCGCCCGCGCCCGCGCCTTGAGGCTGCCGATCCAGATGTCGCGGATCCTTCCCGCCGATCTGGCCGGCCTGAAAGCCATGGGTTGCGAGGCCCTGGTGGTGGCAGGCTATCCCTGGCTGATCACTCGCTGGGAGCGGCATTTGCCCTATGCCATCAACTTCCACCCATCCCCGCTCCCGATAGGACGGGGGCCCTACCCGCTCTTCCAGGCCATCCTGGACCGCTTTCCCGAATGGGGCATGACGGCCCATGTGCTCGAGCCCGCCTTCGACACGGGCGCCATTGTGGCCCAGAAGCGGTTCTCCCTAAGCGGCGCGGAGACGCACGATACTCTGCTCGCCAAGTGCCAGATCGCTGCCAAGGAGATTTCTCTGCAGCTGGCCGATGATCTTCCCCGGCTCTGGGCCGAAGCGAGACCCCAGGGTCTCGGAACCTACTGGCCCCGGATCACGCAGGCGCAGCGGACCGTCGACTGGACGGGAGGCATCCGGGACGTCCTGGGCACCGTCCGCGCCTTCGGCTCCATCGAAGCCTTCGCCCAAATCGATTCCCGTTATGTCTACGTGTGGGAAGCCACCGGCTGGGAGGAGCAGCACCGCTACCGACCGGGGACCCTCGTCCACAAGCACCGCAAGCACATGGTCGTCGCCGTGCGCGACGGCTTCATCCAGGTCACGGGCTGGAGTCCCTATGCACCGGGACCGGCGAGAGGAAAGTAGCGTCCTCACTCGAGGGGAAGCTGCTCCGGAGTTAACGTCGACGTTTCACGATCCTCCAGGCCTGCCGAAGGATGAGGAGATTTCTGATAAGCTTGAACATTGAGATGTCCTTGAAGAATGGTTCTTGTCTTTCAAGGACGGTGCCACCTCGAAGGTTCCAGGCCTGTCCGTATCGAGCTCTCCTCCATTTTATGCCAGCGGAGCATCCACGGTGCAGACGATGCCGGTGGGGCGAAACTCGATGCGCGCGATCCCATTGAGGTCCTGGGACAGGCTCCGTTCGATCAGCCGGGAGCCGAAGCCCCGGCGGTTTGGGGCCCGAACGGGCGGGCCCCCGCTCTCCTCCCACCGCAAGTGAATGCGGGGCTTGGGCAGGGCCGGCTCGACATCCCAGGTGATCCTGATCTCCCCTGTGGCATTCGCCAATGCGCCGTACTTCACAGCGTTGGTAGCGAGCTCCTGAAGTGCCATGGCCAAGGCCAGAGCCATGCGGGGTGACAAGCGGATCTCGGGTCCGCTCACATGAAAGCGGTTCTCATCTCGACTCGTGTATGGGGCGATGGCTTGGCCGACGATATCCTTGAGCTCGGCTCCCTCCCAGCTTTCTCTCGTCAGCACATCATGAGCGCGGGCAAGGGCGATCAGGCGCCCCTCGAGAGCCTCCTTCGCATCCCGCATGGTCGGAGCATTGCGTAAGGTCTGCGAGGCGATGGACTGGACGGTGGCCAGGGTGTTCTTCACCCGATGATTCAGCTCGTGGATCAGAAGGGTGCGCTGCTCTTCCGCCTGCTTCCGGTCGGTGATGTCGCGCTGGATCCCCCAGAGCCGCTTCAGCTGACCGTCCTCGACGATGCCGGCCATGCTGTTGTCGAAGTGCTTGCGGTTTCCCGAGGCGTCCTGCTCGACCGACTCGACGCCGGCCACGCTGTAGCTGGAGAGGATGACCTCGGCAAGGTATGCCCTCGCCTCAGGATTCGACGAAGGCAATGAAAATTCCAACGTCTTGCCGATCAGGTCCTCGGCCCGCGCGAGACCGTACATTTCGGCCATGGCATCATTGCATTCCACGAAGCGCCCGTTGCGGTAGGCAAGCTCGACCTGCTCCTCGACCGGCAGGGACGTGTCGAGGGGAGGATCGAACTCCAAAAGCCAAATGCCTTCGGTGCTGTGCGCGATGAACGAACGATAGCGCTGTTCACTCTCCCGTAAGGCCGCTTGGGCGTCCTTTTCGGCGGTTATGTCCCATTGAGCGCCGAGCGAACGCACGAAGCGTCCTCCGGAATCGCGGATGAGCTTGGTCCGCGCGGTGATCCAACGCATCTCACCGGTATCGGCGCGAAAGATTCGAAATTCATAATCGAGCTGACGACGAGTTGGATCGGCGACGGCGGCCCGCGTTTCCGCCTCGATCCACGGCCGGTCCTCCGGATGAACGAGAGCAATCCAGTCCTCGTAGGAGAAGAAGCCGGAGAGGTTTTCGGGGAGCCCGTATAATTCCAGGTACTCCGGCGATGCGACGGCCTTCCTGGTTCTTCGGTCGAATTCGAAGCTGCCGATCCTTGCAGCCTCCTGCACCTGCCTGAGCCGCTCCTCGCTTTCACGGCGGGCGTCCTCGGCCAACTTTCGCTCGGTGATGTCATCGAACAGGATCGCGACGCACCGCCGCTCTGGGTCGCCGATCCGGTAAGCGACGACGTCGTACCAGCGTCCCAGCGAAGAAGCCTTATGGTCGAAACGAGCCGACTCGCCGGTCAGCGCGACCCGGCCGTAGATGTCGAACCAGTGACGCTCGTGCTCGGGATGGAGGGAGCGCATGCTTTTGCCAGCCGCATCCCGCAGCCCTGTCTGCTCCTCGAAGACCGGATTGACCTCGACGAACACATAATCGACCGGGCGGTTCTGTTCGTCGAAGACCAGTTCAATAATGCAGAAACCCTGATCGAGCGCCTCGAAGAGGGCGCGATAGCGTGTTCCGGTCTCGTGAAGCGCAGCATCCCTGCTCTCTCGCAGGGCATCTTGGGTAAGTATTTTGTCCGTTGATTCAGTCGCAGCGCAATAAAAGCCGGCAATGCTGCCAGCTTCATCCCGGACCGGCGTCCAGGAGAAGCTGAACCAACTCATGGGCCGGCCCGAACGGCCCGCCAGGGCCACCAGGCGGTCGATGAAATATTGCGCCTCTCCTGCCATCGTCGCTGCGACGATGGGACGGTACTCGTCCCAGATTTCCGGCCACACCTCCAGATAGGGCTTTCCAAGCGCCTCCGGGTGTTTGGTTCCAAGGATCGGAACATAGCTGTCGTTGTAAAGCGACGTCAGCTCAGGCCCCCAGGCAATGTAGACCGGCTGCTGCGAGGCCAGCATGAGATCGACCATGGTCCTCAGGCTCTGCGGCCAGGTCTGGATCGGCCCCAGCGATGTCGCGGCCCAGTCATGGGAACGAATGCGCTCTCCCATCTCGCCGCCGATCGAAGGCCAATGGGATGCTCCTCGAGCCTGCGAGGCCTTATCTTCCTTAAGTCCCGAAGTCCGAGGGGATGTCCCTTTCAAGGCGATGTCGTTCATCGGACGAGCGCTCGACGACAAGTGCCTGCAGCTTCGATGGCTTGGCAGAAGCAAGTTCCTTGGCAGGAGCAAGTCCGATGACGGGTATTTGATGCCAGGACAGGGATGGATCTGTTCGGGCTTGCGGACATCTCCTGCCTCTTGGCTCGACGGACTGCGTCAGGTGTAACCTGAAGACATAAGGCCAATGGACAAGCGATCAAGAGATCGCCGGATTACCCGCAAACGGGACTCGTTCCCGCCCAAGCTTGTATGCTGATACAAGGTTTCGAGCGTGCTTTCAGGCCAAGTGTTCGCCGCATGATTGGGAACCAAATTTTCGTTGCGGCATTACTTCCTTACGAAGGCCAATGCCCCCAGGTCTTCGAGACCCTCAAAGCCCTTCACTGTCCCCTGTGAAGGGCTTTTTCTTTATCCAGCCCGGAAATCCGCGGCCGCGCTGAAACTTCCCTAACCCTTTCGGGTTAGCCCAATGGAGGTATTGTTCACCTACAGTCCTTCGAAAAACTTTGGGCCCCTTCGCTATCCCTCGGCAAGGCTGGGCCCTTACTTTTGGCCGAACATGTCCGACGGACATGTTCGGCCAAGCTGAAACCCTACCCCGCCTCGATCATTGCCCCCCTGAAGGCTATCCTGTTGGCCTTCGGGACCGGGAGGCCTCCTCATTTGTCGGCAACGGCGGGTGAGGAGGCCTTTCAGCTTTCTGTCCACAGATTTCAGAGCTTGTGGTAGTGCCGTCCTTGATAGATCAGGGTCGGCTTCATCTCGCCGAGCCGGATGCGAACGATCTCGCCGATGATGACATGGTGGGTTGCGACGACCCGGGCATCGCTGATGCGGCAATCGAAGGCGACGAGGCTCGTCGTCAGGGCGGGCGAGCCCGTCTCCAGCTTTTCCCATTGACCGATGGTAAAGCGCTCCTGCCCCTGGAGGCTGGAACGTCCCGCGAAGACGTCCGCAAGAGCCAGATCCGCGGCACTCAACGTATTCACGCAGAAAACCCGGTTGGCCAGAAGCGCCTGCGCCGACCGTGAGGCCGTGTTGATGCAGACCAGGAGCGAGGCCGGGCTGTCCGTCACGGGCGTAACCGCCGTGGCCGTAAAGCCTGCGCGTCCGGCCGATCCATCGGTTGTGACCACATGAACGGCTGCCGCCGCGCGGCTCATGCCCTCCCGAAAGAGAACGGCATCGGGGCCGGTGGCGCCTGTGGCGGCTGAATTGGGAGTGGCTTGAGACTTCAACATCGTGATCCGGGACAAGCCTCTTCCACTCTTTCAGGCAGAGCACAAGGCTGTTCAAACCCATATGGTCCCTGGCCTTATCCTTTGGAAGCGGTAGGCAGAACCGGCCTTGCACAGTATTGCATCAGCCCTTGCCGCTTATTCCATCATAAGAGGTAATAGGAAACTTAACAGAAAGTTGTCGAACGGAAATCCGTTTGCTAGAGACACCAGCATCTTACGTCAGGCTTGGCGTTGCTCAGGCATCGTGCTTTCCTGCAGTGTTTCCCAAGAATGACCCCGTTCCAGAGGGGCAAGGGTAGGACATGGAAATCTTTGTGCAGCAGCTCATCAATGGGCTGACTCTAGGGTCGATCTACGGCCTCATCGCCATCGGCTATACGATGGTCTTCGGCATCATCGGCATGGTGAACTTCGCCCACGGCGACGTCTTCATGCTCTCCGCCTTCATCTCGCTCATCTTCTTCCTGATCCTGACCACATGGCTCGGGATCTCGTCCGTCGCGGTGGCGCTGCTGATCGTGCTCGTCATTGCGATGGTGCTCACCTCCCTGTGGGGCTGGGCCATCGAGCGCATCGCCTACCGGCCCCTGCGTGGCTCGTTCCGCCTGGCGCCGCTGATCTCGGCCATCGGCGTCTCGATCTTCCTGTCCAACTTCGTCCAGGTGGCGCAAGGAGCGCGCAACAAGCCGACCCCGCCGATGGTCCAGGACGTGATCGTCCTGTTCCAGGGCGAAAGCGGCTACAACGTCGCCCTCTCCTACAAGCAGGTCATCATCATGGTCGTCACCGCGGTGCTGCTGACGATCTTCTGGTATCTCGTCCAGAAGACCTCCCTTGGCCGCGCCCAGCGCGCCTGCGAGCAGGACCGCAAGATGGCAGCCCTCCTCGGCATCAACGTGGACCGGACGATCTCGCTGACCTTCGTCATCGGCGCCGCCCTCGCGTCGGTCGCCGGCACCATGTATCTGCTGTATTATGGCGTGGTGAGCTTCAACGACGGCTTCGTGCCGGGCGTGAAAGCCTTCACGGCAGCGGTTCTGGGCGGCATCGGCTCGCTCCCGGGCGCCGTCCTGGGCGGGCTGATCATCGGCCTGATCGAGGTCTTCTGGTCGGCCTACTTCTCGATTGAGTACAAGGATGTGGCCGCGTTCTCGATCCTCGCCATCGTCCTGATCTTCATGCCCTCCGGTATCCTCGGACGGCCTGAGGTCGAGAAGGTTTAAGGAGCCACGAACATGAATGCTCCTTCCATCACCACCGCGGGCCAGACCCAGGCCGTGACGCGGAACTTCGACCTGGGCGCCGCCCTCAAGGACGCCTTCAAGACGGCCCTGATCATGCTGGGTCTGTCCATCCCGATCCTGGCCTACAAAACGGATCAGTCCGGCGCCGATCTCTTCCTCACGCCTCGCTGGGGTCTGGTGGCGATCATCTGCGCGATCGTCTTCGGCCTGCGCCTCGTGCTTCATGCCTTTACGGCATCGCGGGCCTACCGCCAGGCGACGCCCAGCGCCCATCAGGCGACGGAGCCGGTCCATGGGGAGCCGAGCGCCTTCCAGCACGTGTCGCGTTTCGCCATTCCCTTCTTCCTCGGCGTGGCGCTCGCCTTCCCGTTCCTGATCTATCTGATCCAGGGCGGACTGAACGAGTCGCGCTACTGGGTCGATCTGGGCATCCTGATCCTCACCTATGTGATGCTCGGATGGGGCCTCAACATCGTGGTCGGCCTCGCCGGCCTGCTCGATCTGGGCTACGTGGCCTTCTACGCGGTCGGGGCCTATTCGTACGCCCTGCTGTCGACCACCTTCGGCCTGTCGTTCTGGATCTGCTTGCCCCTCGCCGGCATCCTCGCAGCCTTCTGGGGCATGATCCTGGGCTTCCCCGTGCTGCGCCTGCGCGGCGACTATCTCGCCATCGTGACCCTCGCCTTCGGCGAGATCGTCCGCCTCGTTCTCATCAACTGGGTGGACCTGACCAACGGCGGCGCCGGCATTTCCTCGATCCCGCGCGCGACCTTCTTCGGCATCCCGTTCACGGCGGGCGAAGGCGGTTTCGCGGCGACCTTCGGGCTCGAGTTCAATGGCATGCACAGGATGATTTTCCTGTACTATCTCATTTTGTTCCTGGCGCTCCTGACCAACTTCGTCACCATGCGGCTGCGCAAGCTGCCCGTGGGCCGTGCCTGGGAAGCCCTGCGCGAGGACGAGATCGCCTGCCGCTCGCTCGGGATCAACACCACGAACACCAAGCTGACGGCCTTCGCCATCGGCGCCATGTTCGGCGGCTTTGCCGGCTCCTTCTTCGCGGTCCGCCAGGGCTTCGTCTCGCCGGAGAGCTTCAACTTCCTGGAATCGGCGATCATCCTGGCCATCGTGGTGCTCGGCGGCATGGGCTCGCAGATCGGCGTTGCCATTGCGGCCATCGTGCTGGTCGGCGGCCCCGAGGTCCTGCGCAACCTGACCTTCCTGCAGGCCGTCTTCGGATCCGGCTTCGATCCGAACGAGTATCGCCTGCTGCTCTTCGGCGCCGGCATGGTGGCGATGATGGTGTGGCGTCCACGCGGCCTGATCTCGGAACGTGAACCCTCGGTGATCTTGAAAGAGCGCAAGGCCATCTCCGGCTCGCTCGTGAAGGAAGGACACGGCTAATGCGCTGGCTGCAGGATCCCATCCTCGACGTACAGCATCTCACGATGCGCTTCGGCGGCCTCGTCGCCGTCAACGACCTCTCCTTCCAGGCCGGGCGCGGCGACATCACCGCCCTCATCGGCCCGAACGGTGCGGGCAAGACCACGGTCTTCAACTGCATCACCGGCTTCTACAAGCCGACCGAGGGCATGGTCGCCCTTCGCAAGCCCGACGGCTCGCACCTGCTCCTGGAGCGGCTGCCGGGATACGACATCAACTGGAAGGGCAAGGTCGCCCGCACCTTCCAGAACATCCGTCTGTTCTCCGGCATGACGGTGCTCGAGAACCTGCTGGTGGCCCAGCACAACCCGCTGATGATCGCCTCCGGCTTCACCTTCCTCGGCGTTCTCGGCATCGGTGGCTACCGCAAGGCTGAGAAGGAGGCCATCGAGAAGGCCAAGTTCTGGCTGGAGAAAGCCCGGCTGATCCACCGGGCCGACGACCCGGCCGGCGACCTGCCCTACGGCGACCAGCGCCGCCTGGAGATCGCCCGCGCCATGTGCACGGACCCGCTGCTGCTCTGCCTCGACGAGCCGGCGGCGGGCCTCAACCCACGCGAGTCGCACGAGCTCAACGAACTCCTCCTGTCGATCCGCCGGGATCAGGGGACCTCGATCCTGCTGATCGAGCACGACATGTCGGTCGTGATGCAGATCTCGGATCACGTGGTGGTGCTCGACTACGGCATCAAGATCTCGGACGGCTCGCCCTCCGATGTCAGGAACGACCCCAAGGTCATCGCCGCCTATCTCGGCGTGGCCGACGATGAGATCGAAAAGGTCGAAGCGGAGATTGGCGCATGAGCACCGCTGGAGCAAATATCGCGATGCAGAGCCCTCAAGCCTCCACCGCCCGCCAGCCGCTTCTCAGCGTGCGCGGCGTGAAGACCTATTACGGCAACATCATCGCCCTGAAAGGGGTGGACATGGATGTCAATGAAGGCGAGATCGTCACGTTGATCGGCGCCAACGGGGCCGGCAAGTCCACGCTGATGATGACGATCTTTGGCAGCCCGCGCGCTCGCGAGGGCACGATCACCTACGCCGGGAAGGACATCACCAAGATGCCGACCCACGAGATCGCCCGCCTGTCGATCGCCCAGTCTCCCGAAGGCCGACGCATCTTCCCGCGCATGACGGTGTTCGAGAACCTGCAGATGGGCGCGTCCATGAATGGACTGGCCCATTTCGACCAGGATCTCGAGCGGGTCTGCACCCTGTTCCCGCGCCTGAAGGAGCGCCTGCAGCAGCGCGGTGGCACCCTCTCGGGCGGCGAACAGCAGATGCTGGCCATCGCCCGCGCGCTCATGAGCCGCCCGAAGCTCCTCCTTCTGGACGAGCCATCCCTCGGTCTCGCGCCCCTGATCGTGAAGCAGATCTTCCAGATCATCAAAGAGCTGAACGAGCAGGACGGCATGACCGTCTTCCTGGTGGAGCAGAACGCCTACCATGCCCTCAGGCTGGCCCATCGCGGCTACGTGATGGTGACGGGCAACATCACCATGAGCGGCTCCGGCAAGGAACTGCTCGAAGATCCTCAGGTCCGAGCGGCCTATCTCGAAGGGGGGCATCACTGATGCAGGGCATCCTCTACGAAGAGCCGTCGGTCTGGCTCTTTCTCCTCATCACCGTGTTCATGGGCGGCTGGGCCGCCTGGATGACAGGTCGGGCCATCGCCCTCACCTGGCGCCCCTTCTGGACCCTGATCCTCTACCTGTTCATCCTGGGCGCAGCGGTACGCTTCATCCACTTCGCTCTGTTCGGGGGAACGCTGGTGTCGATCCATTATTATGCCGTCGACACCATCGTGCTGCTGATCATCGGGGCGCTCGGTTTCCAGTACCGCCGCGCCCGCATGATGACCGCCCAATATCGCTGGCTCTACGAGCGGACCGGACCGTTTTCCTGGCGGGAAAAGGCGTCTGCTACCAAGGGCTAAGCCAAAAAGATTCCCAGGTGACATCCGCTTAAAAACAAGCATGATGTTCCGCGGAAGGCGGGGTCCCCCCGCCAAACCGGCCCCACAAGGAAGAGGGGCCTATAAAACCACCCAGAGGAGTGACCTCATGAAAAAAATGCTGTTGACCGGCGTGGCGCTTGGTCTTGGCCTCGCCTTCTCCAGCGCTGCCAGCGCCCAGATCAAAATCGGCGTTGCTGGCCCCGTTACCGGCCCGAACGCGGCTTTCGGCGCCCAGCTGAAGAACGGCGTCGAGCAGGCCGTCGAAGACATCAACGCAGCTGGCGGCATCAATGGCCAGAAGCTGCAGATCGTCGTCGGCGACGATGTATCCGACCCCAAGCAGGGCGTGTCGGTGGCGAACAAGTTCGCCGCTGAAGGCGTGAAGTTCGTCGTCGGCCACTTCAACTCCGGCGTCTCGATCCCGGCCTCGCAGGTCTATGAAGAAGCTGGCATCGTCCAGGTCACCCCGGCCTCGACCAACCCGCAATTTACCGAGCGCGGCATGTGGAACACGTTCCGCACCTGCGGTCGCGACGACCAGCAGGGCCTTGTTGCCGGCGGCTATCTCGCCGACAAGTTCAAGGGCAAGAAGGTTGCCGTCGTTCACGACAAGACCCCTTACGGAAAGGGCCTTGCCGACGAGACCCAGAAGGCCATGAACGCAAAGGGCCTGAAGGAAGTCGTCTATGAAGGCGTGAACCCGGGCGAGAAGGATTATTCCGCTCTCGTCTCGAAGCTGAAGCAGGCCGGCGTCGATGTCGTCTACTTCGGCGGCCTCCACACGGAAGCCGGCCTCATCATCCGCCAGATGCGCGACCAGGGCCTCAACGCCCCGCTCATGTCGGGTGACGGCATCGTGTCGGCCGAGTTCGTCTCGATCGCCGGCCCGGGCGCCGAAGGCACCCTCATGACCTTCTCGCCGGATCCGCGCAAGAACCCGAACGCGAAGGACGCCGTGGCCAAGTTCAAGGCCAAGAACTACGAGCCGGAAGCCTACACGCTCTACTCCTATGCTGCGACGCAGATCCTGGCCGAGGCAGCAAAGCAGGCCGGCAGCACGGACGGCAAGAAGGTTTCCGACGCCATGAAGTCGGGCAAGCCCTTCAAGACCGTCATCGGCGACATCTCCTTCGACAAGAAGGGCGACATCACCCGTCCGGACTACATCATGTACGTCTGGAAGAAGGGCGCCGACGGCAAGATCGATTACTCCGGCAACGAACTCGCCATGTAATCGACGGCCACAGGCCAACGATCCGAAACCCGCCCTGGCAACAGGGCGGGTTTTCTCATGGTGTATCGCTCGAGATCCGGCCAAGAATAGGAAACCGGGGGCTTCCCGGCCCAACTCGGACGTCATGGCCGGGCCTGTCCCGGCCATCCCGATTCGGAAACGCGCTGTGCTTTCCTTAAGCGAGATCACCGGCACAAGGCCGGTGATGACAAAGGATGTGAGTTTCCAGCCAGCCTCAGGAATGTCTTGACCATGCCCGCTCTCAGTTTGTCCCTGCTCGAAGCATCCTATGCGGTCTGCCGCTTCCCGGCAGGCACATCCGTCGCGGCTCCGCCGCCGTCCCCCTTCGCGCTTCTGGTCCAGGCGGCCGAGGAAACGACCCTCGTCTGTCCGCTCGATCAGGCCCCGCCCGAGGCCGAGATCGATGCAGGCTGGCGCTGCTTTCGGATCGAGCAGAGCTTCGATTTCAGCGTTCCAGGCATCCTGGCCTCCGTCCTCGCTCCTCTGGCCGGAGCCGGCATCGGCATCTTCGCCACCTCGACCTTCAGCACCGATTACGTGCTGGTGAAGACGGCAGATACGGAGAAGGCTGTCGCGGCTCTTGAGGACGCGGGACATTCGTTCCGAAACGAGAATTGATCAGGCCCGCTCGATCCGGGCCGCGAAGCAGCCGCGCCGGGCGAAATGGGCATCGATATGCGCCACCTGGGGATTGACGAAGAACCGCTCGATCATCTGCAGAACGTCCCCACCCTCGGCCACCTCGGCATCGACGATGAAGGCATTGGCATCGTAGGCGCGCAGGGATAGAAGCCGGTCCCGCAGCATCGGCGGCAATTCCCCCCGATACGCCCCCGTCTTCGCGGACCGGCTGACGAAGATCGGCCCCGTTGCGCGATAGGGTGAGGTCGAGGTCGTCTGATGGGCGTGGTTGAGCAGCAGAAGCTCCTCCCCGACTGAGACCCGCGTCAGCGACACCCGGCAGGGATAGGCATCGGCCTCATCGGCATAGACCCGGTGGGCGCCGATGGCCGCAAGGTCGGCATCGTTCAGTTGGAACAGCGGTGCAAACGGCTCGGCCTCGAGGCCGCGGACTTGGAAGGGCATGAGCGATCTCCGTGTGAGACCAACAGGATGACCGACAACGCGCCTTCGAGCGACCCGATTCCTGTGCCGACTTATCCAAGCAGGCCGAGCGCCGGAAACGTCTCGAGCAGCCAGAACGACATGTTGGTGATCCAGCCGGTGAGAAACGCGATGCCGGTGAGGACAAGAAGGACGCCCATGACCTTCTCGACCATGGCGAAGCGCGAGCGCATGCGCTTCAGGAGCGCCACGAAGGGCTTCATGGCGAAGGCCGCCACCAGGAAGGGAATGCCGAGGCCAGCCGAATAGGCGGCGAGCAGCAAGGCTCCGTGGGAGACGCTGTCCTCGGAGCCCGCCACGGTCAGGATCGCCGCCAGGACCGGACCGATGCAGGGCGTCCAGCCGAAGGCGAAGGCGAGGCCCATGACATAAGCGCCCCAGAGACCCACCGGCCTGGCGACATTGAAACGGGCCTCGCGGTAGAACAGCCCGATGCGGAACAGCCCGAGGAAATGCAGGCCCATCACGATGATGGCGATGCCCGCCACCGTGCTCAGCACATCGAGATATTGCCGGATGACTTGGCCCAGAGCCGAGGCGGTCGCGCCCAGCAGCACGAAGACGGTCGAGAAGCCCGCCACGAACAGCAGCGCCGCCAGGACAGCGCGCTGGCGGACGGCGCGGTCATCGCCCGCGCTCAGGCGGTCGAAGGTGGTGCCAGCCAGGAAGGACAGGTAAGGCGGCACCAGCGGCAGGACGCAGGGACTTAGGAAGCTGATGAGGCCGCCGAGCGCCGCGGCCGGATAAGAAACATTGAGCATGAAAGCCTTCTATCCTTTCACGTCCGCTTGAGAAAGGCGGTGAAAGGCCGGTTCTCCAGCTTGTGAAGACCACGAATTTTCGGTTTGCTTCACCCCATGACACAGCGCCGCAATCTCATCACCGACGTCGCCGGCCTTCGCGTCGGCAATGCCCACGATACCGCTCTCGGCTCCGGCGTCACCGTCGCTCTCTTCGACGAGCCGGCGGTCACCTCCGTCTTTGCCATGGGCGGGGCGCCGGCCACCCGCGAGACCGACCTGCTCGACCCGGACAAGATGGTGCCCTCCATTCATGGCGTCGTCCTCTCCGGCGGCTCCGCCTTCGGCCTCGATGCGTCGAGCGGCGTCCAGGCCTATCTGCGGGAACAGGGGATCGGCTTTGCCGTCAGGGAGGCGCTCGTCCCTCTGGTCTCGCAGGCGTCCATCTTCGATCTCATCAACGGCGGCAACAAGGATTGGGGCCGCTATCCGCCTTACCGGGAGCTCGGGTACGAGGCCGCTCAGCGAGCTGGCTTGGACTTCGACCTCGGATCGGTCGGCGGCGGATACGGCGCCACGACGGCGAACCTGAAGGGCGGCCTGGGCTCGACCAGTGCCGTGACCTCCTCCGGTCACGCGGTCGGCGCGCTCGTCGTGGTGAACAGCGTGGCCCCGGCAATTATCGGGGATGGCCCGCATTTCCTGGCGGGTGGCCTTGAGGAAGGTGACGAGTTCGGCGGCCACGGGCTTCCCGCCCGGATCACGCCCGAAATGCGCAAGCTCGTCTGGAAGGGCGGCCCCCAGCCCGCCACCACCATCGCGCTCATCGCGACCGATGCCGTTCTGACGAAGGCTCAGGCGAAGCGCCTTGCCATCGCGGCCCATGCAGGTCTCGCGCGGGCCTTGCGCTTCTCCCACGCGCTCTTCGACGGCGACACGATCTTCGCCGCCGCCACGGGCTGCAAGCCACTCCGGGACGAAGCGGCGGAGTTCACGGAACTCACCGCATTGGCAGCCGACTGCCTCACCCGCGCCATTGCGCGCGGCGTCTACGAGGCAACGGCCCTGCCCTATCCGGGCGCGCAGCCGGCCTGGGGGGACCGGTTCCCGCGCGCTTAAAACCGCTCTGCCCGATAGGGCTTCGGATCGACGACCGGCGTCTCGCCCGTGATCATTTCGGCCAAAAGCCGTCCGGTTACCGGGCCGAGGGTCAGGCCGTGATGGGCGTGGCCGAAGCCGAACCAGAGGTTCTTGTGCCGGGGGGCCTTGCCGATGATCGGCATCATGTCCGGCGTGCAGGGACGCATGCCCATCCACGGCTCCGGATCGACCCGCTCGCCGAGCGGGAAGAACTCCCGCGCGATCGGCTCGGCACGCTGCAGCTGGACCGGGGTCTTCGGCGCGTCGCGGTTGGCGAATTCCGCGCCGGTCGTGAGGCGGATGCCCTTCGACATGGGCGCCAGGAAATAGCCCCGGTCGAAATCCAGCGTCGGCCGGTTGAGCACCGCATTGCCCGCCGACTTGTAGTGCATGTGGTAGCCGCGCTTGACGGCAAGTGGCAGGTCATATCCGAGTTTTGTCGTGATCACATCTGCCCAGGCACCCAGAGCGATGACGACGGCTCCGGCCTCGACCGGTCCCTTCTCCGTCTGGACGCGCCAGCCGGTTGCCGTTTCCTCGAGCGTCCTGGCATCGCCGGATGCCAGTTCGCCGCCAAGGCGCTCGAACAGGCCGACATAACCCATGGTCAGCATGTGAGGATCGGAGACCGAGGCAGGATCGGTCCAATGGATACCGCCCTTCGTCTCCACCTTGAGGTGCGGCTCGCGCTCGGCGACGGCCCTGGTATCGAGCGCATCGAAGTTGACGCCGAAATCGCGCTTCACATCTTCCGCGTCCTTGAACTGCTCATCGCGGCTCTTCTCGTCGCGGAACACCTTCATCCAGCCGGTCGGGCGGATCAGGTGCGTGGAGCCGGATTCCTCCGCCAGCGCCATATGCTCGGTGACGCTGCGCTCGATGAGAGGCGCATACATCCGCGCGATCGCCTTGTGCTGGGCGGGACGCGAGTGCATCCAGTACTGCCACAGGAAGGGGGCGAGCTTCGGAATCGCCGCCCAATGATAATGAGCATCGATGGTGTTGTTCAGGGCGTAGCGCAGCAGGGCGCCGAAATCGTGCGGGAAGCCGTAAGGATAGACGCCTTCGCGCTGGATCAGGCCCGCATTGCCGAAGGAGGTCTCCTCGCCGGGCTTGCGCTTGTCGACCAGCAGGACCGACCGTCCACGTTTCTGCAGATGCACGGCAATCGACACGCCGACGATGCCGGCCCCAAGAACAACCACATCCTTACGCATGAAAGCTCAGCCCCGTTCAAAGTCGCTTCCGATCAAGGATAGCGAGCTCGTATCCTTTGTGACGAGGCCATCTTTACTCCCGTTGGATCGAGGCCGTCCATGGATTTCCTGTCACGGAACGGCCTCTCCCCAGCCAAGTGGTCTTAGATTGGTTGATGACAGCCGTCGTGGCGCAATGCCCCGTTGCGGCCGGAAAAGGCTCGTGCTACCGGCGCGGCATGACACGCCCCCTTCTCATCGCCCCCTCCATCCTCGCCTCCGACTTCTCCAAGCTCGGTGAGGAAATCCGCGCCATCGACGCTGCCGGTGCGGACTGGATTCATATCGACGTGATGGACGGGCATTTCGTGCCGAACATCACCATCGGCCCCGATGTGGTGAAGGCGCTGCGTCCTCATACGTCCAAGCCCTTTGACGTTCACCTGATGATCGCGCCGGTCGATCCCTATCTCGAGGCTTTCGCCAAGGCGGGCGCGGACATCATCAGCATCCACGCCGAGGCGGGACCGCACCTGCATCGCTCGCTTCAGACCATCCGAAAGCTCGGCAAGAAGGCCGGCATCGTCCTCAATCCCGGAACTCATGAAGGCTCGATCGAGCCTGTGATCGACGACGTCGACCTGATCCTTTTGATGACGGTCAACCCCGGTTTCGGCGGGCAGGCTTTCATCCCCTCCGTCTGCACCAAGCTGCGCCGGATCAAGGAGATGGTCGGCGACCGGAACATCGATATCGAGATCGACGGCGGCGTGACCGCCGAGACCGCTCCGCTGGTGGCCGAAGCCGGGGCCAATGTGCTCGTCGCCGGTTCCGCCACATTCAAGGGCGGCCCCTCGGCCTATGCGGCCAACATGGCGGCCGTTCGCGAGGCGGCGGCAAAGGCGCGTTGAGACCGACTGGCGTTTTCAGGACCTCACTCCGGCCAGACCGGATGCGAGAAGGCGGGTGAGGAAATCGGCCAGACGTTCGACGAAGCTGTCGTCGACCTTCAGGTTATGCGGTGGACGGGTGAGATATTCGTAATCCCGAACGAAAATAAAGCCCTGGTGGAGGAGCCACAGGCTCGCCACCGCCACTTCTTCGGCACTGGCGCTCTCCCCCAGGAACCGACGCACGAGCCGCTCCGCAGACGTGACCAGCGACGCGTTCTCCGCCATGGCCAAGTCCTGGAAGATGTCCGTCCGCTGCAGGATCTCCCAGTTCAGGATCTTGATGTAGCGGGCCAGGACGCTGCGTTTCAGGAGCGGCAGAAGCATCTGCCGCACGAAGAGCCGCAACGCCTCCGTAGGCTCTAGCGAATCCAGCCTTTCGGCGTCCAAGACGTCGGATTCCTTCAAGGCCGCAAAGGCCATGCGCAGCACTTCCCGGTAAAGGCCTTCCTTGCCGCCGAAATGGTAGTTGATCGCGGCCTGGTTCGCGTGGGCCCTGCGGGTGATATCGCGGACCGAGCCGCCCTCGTATCCCTTCTCGGCGAACACGACGGCGGCGGCCTCGACCAGAGCCTCCCTGGTTCGCTCGGAGGCGCGGCTCATTTCAGTACGAGATCGGCCAGGGTTCCGCCCCAGGACGTCACTGTCGTAAGGATCCGCCCAGGCGATGGGACAAGGTTCGGCAGCGAGACGCCCAGAAGCTGTAACGACTGCTGCTCGGGGACTTCCGCTAAGGGCACGGTGGCCTGCGCGACTTCGACGGCTTGATCGACGGCAGGGCGAACCGGAGGAAGGATACCGGTGACCGGAAGACGGCTGCACTCGTCGGCGCACGCGGAGGCAACGACCTGCCGCGACTTCGGCTGAGCCGGCGTGTCGGATTTCAGATCGGCCGTCGCAACGGACCACTCGCGTGCGATCGGCGGCGAGAAGGCGAGGGTCTCGTTCGGCCCGAAGACGGCTGCGAATTCGTCGACGCTCGCGACCCGGGAGCGGAAGCCATCGGCAACGAAATTCGCCTGCAGGAGGTTCGCCACGAGGTGCGGCTCGGCGTGTGACAGTTCCTGAGGTGCAACGGCCACTTCATCCGTTCTGTTGCCCAGATAGGTGTTCGTGATCGCCGCGACACAGACCGTCGCGGCTATGGAGACCGTGATCTGCAGGACGAGCTTTTCGCCGATCTCGGCAACCTTGCCAATGACTCTCTTGAAGGCGGCACGCATGCGGGTTCCTCATCAGAAATAAAACGCACGTATGATTTTCAAACAGGCGTTTGAGGCAAAATCAAGACAAGTTCAAGCTTGATCTTCGGCCCGAAGACGCGCAGGGCTTGGACGCTTTCGATGTGGGAATGCGCTTGAATTCGAGACGTGCATCCAATAGCGATCAGGCCAAGATCGTCAGCCTCGATCCGACCGTTCAGGCCAACCCGGTTGCTCATGCCTCTCCAAGGCAAGTTGGAAGAGTGCGGCGCCCGCAGGCAGGAGAAGACTTGTGATCCCCCGTTACAGCCGTCCCGAGATGGTGGCCATCTGGTCGCCGGAAACCAAGTTCCGCATCTGGTTCGAGATCGAAGCCCATGCCACCACGGCACTCGCCAATCTCGGCGTCGTGCCCAAGGAGGCAGCGGAGACGGTCTGGGAGAAGGGCTCCAAGGCCACCTTCGACGTGGAGCGGATCGACGCCATCGAGCGCGAGGTGAAGCATGACGTCATCGCCTTCCTCACCCATCTGGCCGAGATCGTTGGTCCCGAGGCGCGCTTCGTCCATCAGGGCATGACCTCCTCGGACGTGCTCGACACCACCTTCAACGTGCAGCTCGCCCGCGCCTCCGACCTTCTGCTGCGT
Source organism: Microvirga sp. RSM25 (assembly GCF_044784385.1). Classification (NCBI taxonomy): domain Bacteria; kingdom Pseudomonadati; phylum Pseudomonadota; class Alphaproteobacteria; order Hyphomicrobiales; family Methylobacteriaceae; genus Microvirga; species Microvirga sp. RSM25. The sequence continues at coordinate 2,668,335 of NZ_CP173039.1, forward strand.
GATCTCGACGAGCTCCTCGCCGCCATCAAGCGCCGCGCCTTCGAGCACAAGATGACGCCGACCATCGGCCGCTCCCACGGGATTCACGCCGAGCCCACCACCTTCGGCCTCAAGCTTGCCCAAGCCTATGCGGAGTTCGAGCGCTGCAAGGTCCGGCTGATCGAGGCGCAGCGGGAGATCTCCACCTGCGCCATCTCCGGCGCCGTCGGAACCTTCGCCAATATCGACCCGAGCGTCGAAGAATATGTGGCCGAGCAGATGGGCCTGTCCGTCGAGCCGGTCTCGACCCAGGTCATTCCCCGCGACCGGCACGCAATGTATTTCGCAACGCTCGGCGTCATCGCTTCCTCCATCGAGCGGCTGGCCACGGAAGTGCGCCATCTGCAGCGCAGCGAAGTTCTGGAGGCGGAAGAGTTCTTCTCGGCGGGCCAGAAGGGCTCGTCCGCCATGCCGCACAAGCGCAATCCGGTGCTCACCGAAAACCTGACGGGACTTGCCCGCATGGTCCGGGCCTATGCCATGCCGGCAATGGAGAACGTGGCGCTCTGGCACGAGCGGGACATCTCCCATTCCTCCGTCGAGCGCATGATCGGTCCCGACGCGACCGTAACCCTGGACTTCGCGCTCGCCCGCCTCACCAACGTCATCGACAAGCTCGTGGTCTATCCAGAGAACATGCAGAAGAACCTGGACCGCCTCGGCGGTCTCGTTCACTCGCAGCGGGTTCTTCTGGCGCTGACCCAAAAGGGCGCCTCCCGCGAGGACGCCTATCGGCTCGTCCAGCGCAATGCCATGCCTGTCTGGCGCGGCGAAGGCGACTTCCTCACCCTTCTGAAGAACGATGCCGACGTGACGAAGTACCTGCCGGCGGACGAGATCGCGGCCTGCTTCGACCTCGGCTACCACTACAAGCATGTGGATACGATCTTCGCGCGGGTCTTCGGCGCGAGCGGCGCATAGCTGGGGGGCTGGAAATTTTTCCACAATGAGCAAGAATCCCTGGCAGGGCATCGGACCCAAAAGTGGAATCCACTTTTGGGATCGGCTCCGATGCCTCTCTTGAAGAGCGCATCGTCCAATGCGGAAAACCGGGGCCACTTTTCCGTCCGATGCGCTGGGAGATCAACGGCGCGGGGATTGTTGCCATGCTGTCGGAGAAGCTTCTCGATCTTGCATTCACGCGGGCCGTGAAACACGGCTCCCTGGAGATGACGACGGCCGGTGGCCGGCGTTTCACCTTCGGAGACGGGACTGAACCCCAGGTATCGATCCGCTTCACGGACGCCCCGGCCCAGATGGCGCTCTGCCTTCATCCGGAACTGAAGCTCGGTGAATTGTTCGTGGAGGGTCGCCTCGTCATCGAGAACGGCACCATCCTCGACCTGCTCCAGCTCCTTCTCCAGGATACCCATGGGGAACTCGACGAGCTCCCTCTCCATCGCCTGCGCAAGATCCGCGCCAGGATGATGCGCCGTGCCGAGAACAATGCGGCCCGGTCCAAGCGCAACGTCGCCCACCATTACGACCTCGACGGTCGGCTTTATTCCCTCTTCCTCGACAGCGACCGACAGTATTCCTGCGCCTATTTCGACGATCCGGATGTGAGCCTCGAAGAGGCCCAGATGGCCAAGAAGCGGCACATCGCGGCCAAATTGATGGTTGATCCAGGCCAGAGCATCCTGGACATCGGCTCGGGCTGGGGCGGTATGGGGCTCTATCTCGCTCAGGTTGCCGGAGCAGGCTCGGTCAAGGGCGTCACGCTCTCGGAGGAACAGTTGGAGGTTTCGCGCAAGCGATCCGCCACGGCCTGCCTTCAGGATCGGGTGCAGTTCGAGCTTCAGGACTATCGCCTCACGAAGGGCTCGTTCGACCGGATCGTCTCGGTCGGCATGTTCGAGCATGTGGGCGTATCTTCCTATGACGCTTATTTCCAGACCTGCCGGAATCTCCTGAAGGCGGACGGCGTCATGCTCCTCCACACCATCGGGCGATCGGGCACGCCCTATCCGACCAATCCCTGGATCACCAAGTACATCTTCCCCGGCGGGCACCTGCCCGTTCTGTCGGAGATAATGCCCGCCATCGAGCACGCAGGACTGGCGGTAACGGATGTCGAGATCCTGCGTCTGCACTATGCCTTCACGTTGAAGGCTTGGCGCGAGCGCTTCATAGCTCATCGCGAGGAGGTGCTGCGCCTCTACGACGAGCGTTTCTGCCGGATGTGGGAATGCTACCTCGCCATGTCCGAATCCGCCTTCCGCTGGCAGGATGCGGTGGTGTTCCAGTTCCAGCTCGCCCGGCGCAACGACGTTGTGCCCCTGACCCGCGATTATATCGCAGAGCGGGAGACCGCCCTGAAGGAGGCGGAGCAGAATATGGAGTTGAAGCGGAGCGCTTGAACCGGTCGGGATGGGTCTTTATCTCCGAGGCATGAAAACTTCCGATTGCGACATCCTCATCGTTCCAGGCCACACGAATTCCGGCGAAGACCATTGGCAGAGCCGATGGGAGCGCCAGCTCTCGACTGCTTGGCGCGTCGAGCAGGAGAACTGGGACGCTCCCGATAAGGACGCCTGGGTCAAGCGCATCGTGCGCGACGTGGAACGGGCCAAGAAGCCCGTCGTGCTCGTCGGCCACAGCCTCGGCGTGCTGGCCATCGCCCATGCGGCGCCGCAGCTCGCAGGCGGCAAGGTCCGGGGCGCCTTCCTGGTCAGCATGCCGGACGTGGAGAGGCCGGACTTCATCCCGGCCATCGACCGGGCCTTTGCGCCGATCCCGCGCGAGCCTTTCCACTTCCCTTCCATTCTCATCGCCAGCCGGACCGATCCTCATTGCGACTATGCCAAGGCGGAAGACATCGCCTATGCCTGGGGCTCGGCCATCGTGGATGCGGGCGATGCGGGCCACCTCAACACGGAAAGCGGCCATGGTCCCTGGCCTGAGGGGCTGATGCGCTTCGCAGGGTTCCTGAAGCGGCTCTGAGGCGCCGCCGCTTCCTCTCCACTGTCATTCTTGGCCTCGCCGACGCTCGCCCCGAAATGACAGTGTCAGCGGGCCGGAAGGGTTCTTCGAATACCTTTTCCACATGACGAAAAGTTCATGCGCCAGTCACCTGAGTGAGAGCAGGATCGGAGCAATCTAATCCTATCGCCACCACGGAGGATATTCGCATGAAGACCTTTGCCACCATCGCCCTTGCCGCTCTGCTGGCAGGCACGGGCACCTATGCCCTCGCTCAGCAGACACCTGCTCCGGATGCGACGGCAGCCTCCCAGGATCAAGGGCGCCAGGACCCCCGTCCCCGCATGAGCCAGGACGATTTCAACCGGCTCGTCGATGCCCGCATCGCCTCGATCAAGGCCGGCCTGAAGCTTTCCGCCGATCAGGAGCGTCTCTGGACACCCGTGGAAACCGCCATCCGCACCTCCGCCTCCGAGCGCTTCTCCCGCTTCGAGCAGCGCCCGACCCGCGAACAGCGCCAGTCCGTGGACTTCATGCAGCGCCTCGAGCAGCGTAGCACCATGAGGACCGAGGGCGCGCAGCGCTCGGCCGCCGTCACCACCGCCCTGCGCCCGCTCTGGAACACCTTCAGCGAAGACCAGAAGCGGATTGCGCCGCGTCTCCTGCGCGAGGCTGTCGATGTCGACGGCCCACGCTGGAATGACCGCGGCGGGCGCCGCGGCCACGGCCGCGACCATCATCGCATGGGGATGCATCAGGGCGGACCCCGCGGCCCCGTGCGGCAGCAGTAACGTCCGACAGCAAGCAAAAAGGCCGCCCACTGGGCGGCCTTTCCGTATTCGAAACCGGCTGTTCGCGAATTAGCGCGAATAGAACTCGATCACGAGATTCGGTTCCATCTGGACCGGGTACGGCACTTCCGACAGGGTCGGGATGCGCGTCACGCGGGCCGTCATCTTGGAATGATCGACCTCGATGTAGTCCGGAACGTCGCGCTCGGCGAGCTGGCTCGCCACGAGGACGACCTCGAGCTGCTTCGACTTGTCCTTCACCTCGATCACGTCGCCGGCCTTCACCTGATAGCTCGGGATGTTCACGCGGCGGCCGTTGACCTTCACGTGACCGTGGTTGACGAACTGACGGGCGGCGAACGGCGTCGCGACGAACTTCGAGCGGTACACGACCGCGTCGAGACGGCGCTCGAGCAGGCCGACCAGGTTCTCACCGGAGTCGCCCTTCAGGCGGATCGCCTCCGCGTAGTAGCGGCGGAACTGCTTCTCGGTGATGTTCGCGTAGTAGCCCTTGAGCTTCTGCTTGGCGCGCAGCTGCGTGCCGAAGTCGGACATCTTGCCCTTGCGGCGCTGACCATGCTGGCCAGGACCATATTCGCGGCGGTTCACAGGGCTCTTCGGGCGGCCCCAGATATTCTGACCCATGCGGCGGTCAAGCTTGTGCTTGGCCTGAATGCGCTTCGACATCGCTGTTCCTCTTTGTTGTCGAATTTGCGAGGAACGCGCCCTCCTCTTCCCATCATGCCCGAGGAGGCCCAAAGGGCCGTCTCGAGGGACGGGACGACAGGCCGACTTAGAGCCGGGCCACGGGAGCGTAAAAAGTTACGCGGCCCGTGAGGACCGCGTGAACGGGAGGCATTTAGGCGGAAAAGGCGGGAAAGTCAATCAGAGATAAACCCATTCCCTCAGCCCACGAGCAGCGGCATGTCCTCGACGGCCACGAGCGGCAGCCCTTTCTCCTGCAAGGCTCCGCGAAGGGCAAGGCTGATCCCGGCTCCGCTAGTGAACATGGCGATGGCCTCGTTCTCATCGGCCTCATGGCCGGGAACGGGTTGGCCGATCAGCTGCATCACACGGCGGGCGATGGCCGGGGCCGGGTCGATCCAGGTCACGGTCCAGGGCGCCAAGGCCTGAAAGCGCGAGAGCAGCAGCGGGTAATGGGTGCAGCTGAGGGCCACCACGTCTGTCCTGCCGCCCGTATCCTCGACGAAGCAGGGACGAAGCTCATTCAGCAGTTCTTCGTCCCGGACAGGATTGCCCGCAAGCTCCGCCTCCGCAAAGCCGGCGAGGCGGCGCGAGCCGACGAGATTGACCCTGCAGCCCGCCGCATAGGTCTCGATGAGATCGCGGGTATAGTCCCGCGCCACGGTGGCCGGGGTAGCGAGAACGGAGATGTAGCCGGTCCGCGTCGTCTGGGCCGCTGGCTTGATCGCCGGAACGGTGCCGACGAACGGAATGGAGAATCGTTCACGCAGATAGGGAAGCACAAGGGTCGATGCCGTGTTGCAGGCCACCACGATGATATTCGGATCATGAAGCCTGATCAGCCGCTCCATCACGGCCACGACCCGCTCCGCCAGAACCGCCTCGCTCAGGCGCCCGTAAGGAAATCCCGCATCGTCCGCTGCATAGACATAGCGCGCATCCGGGCGAACCTTCAGGATCTCGGAGAAGACCGTGAGGCCGCCGAGACCGGAATCGAAGACGAGGATCGTGGGGACGGGAGACGGCATGATGGCAGGATTATAGGTTGCCCCTGCCAGAAGATCGACACGCATGACTAACCCTTACGAACGCGACTTGGTGAGAAAGTCCGACAATCCTTGCCTGGTTTCCGGGGGCGCCATGTTCAGCCTGCGGCGCGGGCCCCGCTCCTCCTTGCTCTCCGGCCCCTCTCCTTTCGGCATTTGTGCCGAGAGGCGCTTGACGGGCCAGCCGTCGCTCCAGGTACTCATGTCGACGAATTTGGGATCGCGGAGGAGTGCGGTGGCATCCTTGCCGGCGAAGGCCACCTCGGAGGCGATATCGAAGGTTTTCCAGAAAGCGAGGAAATCGAGCGTATCGGTACCGTTGTTGCCGAGCTGCTGGGTCAGGATGGTCTGCGGCCCGCTGAGCGCCATGTCGGCGCTCCAGCGCCAGGTGTTCCTCTGCTTGGGATCGCGCGGCGGATCGGATGGCAGCTTGATGGCGGAGGCATCGTAATCGGCCTTCGGTGATCCAGGGGATGCGAGCGTCGCCGTCAGAGCCGGGAAGCCGTGATCGTCGGACGCTGCCCGCATGAACAGCTTGCGGGTCGAGGGAACGGCGCTGGCCTGCTGGAGGAGCAAACGGGAGGCCCTATCGCTCGGCAGATAATCCCTGTCGCCGCTCATGGCGATGATCAGGGTTGCCGGATCGACAGCCGAGAGATCCCGCAGGAGGATGCCGCGCTCCTTCTCGTTGGAGGCGATGCCGCCCGGCATCAGGCCGAAGATCAGCTTCGGAGCGGGAACCTTGCCCGAGCTCACCCCGGCCGCAAGATTGAGCGCGATCGGCACCCCGGCGGAATGGCCTACGAACGCGACCCGCTCCATATCAGGCTTGGCATTCGGATCGTCCGCTAGCGCTGCAAGAGCGCTCTGGATCAGGTCCTCGGCGAGGTTCGAGGCGTCGGCAGGACGGGAACGGTTCACGTCCTGGAAACGGGGAAAGAGCACGAGAAGGCCCTTGCGGGCGAGATGATCGATCCAGCCGCCATAGAGGCCCGGATTCACGGCGCCCCATGAATGAAGGAACACCACGACGGGGCGCGGCTTCGAGGGGGTATCGGCTCCATGGAACACGAACGTCCCGGCGCTCGCCGTGCCGATGGCCCGCTTCACCACCTCGGTCGACTTGTAGTCGCGTCCGCCAGGCCCCTGCTCGGGCTGCTGCGGCGGCGTTGCCGCGTGAGCCCATGGGGCGGCGAGAGAGACGCCAAGGAGCAGAACTGGCAGCAGGGAGCGGCGCATCGTCGTCTCGAACTCCAGGGTCAATCGGGCAGATAGGGCCCAATTGTTATAAAGCCACGATTTGATTAAGGCTTTCTCAACCTGCGCCCTTCGGCAAGGGCGCGAATCGCTCCGCGCAAAGTCCGGACTTCCTGCTCCGACATTTCGAGGCGGTGGAAGATATCCCGCATGTTGCGGGTCATGGTCGGCTTCTTGTCCTCAGGGTAAAAATTCACCGCATCGAGTTCGGTCTCGATGTAGTCGAAGAACGACGTCACCATCTCGCGCGGCGCCGGTGGAGAGGTCCTGCCGCCCTCGAAGGGCAGCGCGCCTCCCGTGGCGAGCTTGTACCATTCATAGGATACGAGAAGGACGGCCTGGGCGAGATTGAGCGAGGAGAATTTCGGGTCGACCGGGAAGGTGACGATGGCATCGGCGAGCGACACCTCGTCGTTCTCGAGCCCTGTGCGTTCGCGTCCGAACAGGATGCCGACGCCTTGCCCTGCCCCGACGCGCCGGTGCGCCTCCGTCATGGCCGCATCCGGCGCGAAGACCCGCTTCATCTGTCCCCGCTCGCGGGCCGTGGTGGCGAAGACGAAATTCAGATCCGCAATGGCCTCGCGGGCCGTGTCATAGAGCTTCGCCCCTTCCAGTACATGGGTCGCACCGGAGGCGGCTGAATGCGCGCCCTTCTTGGGCCAGCCATTGCGCGGCGACACAAGGCGCAATTCCGACAGGCCGAAATTGGCCATGGCCCGAGCCACCATGCCGATATTCTCGGCCAGTTGGGGTTCCACGAGGATGATGATCGGACGGGTCATTGAGGTTCGGTCAGATTGGATGAGCGCTGCTCTCCCATAGCGTCAAAACCGATGTCACGACTAGCTCTGTCGATGCACGACGGCTCCTGACGGCATCTCATGAAAAACCTCTCCGAGCATGCCCGGAGAGGCCTTGAGACACCGAACCGATATTTCGGCCGGCCTATTACCAGCAGCCCCAGCCGCAGTAGTAATGCGGACGGGCCGCCGCGCCGATGGCCGCGCCGCCGACGACGCCGACGGCGGTGCCGACGGCCACTTGGCTGGCGGCCGCGTTCGATTGCGCGACGTTGTTGCGGTAGTTGGCATTGCGGCAACGCTCGTAGTTCTTCGTGCCGGGCTTCAGGCCCGATTCCATACAGACGGAATCGGCATTGGCCATGGACTGTTCGGCCGTCTGGCAGCCTGCCAGAACCAGTGCTGCCGTTCCGAGAATAATAGCAAGACGCATGTCAGCTCCCTTTTGTGTTCAACAAAGTCCCTCCGGCGACGTCCTCGATCCGAAAAATCGGATCCGATGCCTCTGAGGCAACCGCCGGAATGAAGGGATCTGAACTACGGATAAGCCTGGCTTTCCGTGCGACAGCACACGTGGCGTGGTGAATTTTCCCAAAGAGGAACCTAGACCCGTGGCTATCCCTTATTTCCTGCAGTTATAACATCATAATATCACGACCGTCCCCCAACGTCACGTAGTATCGTGTGACCCTGTTGCGTGCTCTCGCTCTGAGTATTTGCCTGTCCCGGGGCTCACATTTCCTGCTTCGACCGCACCTTCGATAAGGATCTCGGTCGTGGCGGTGCCTCCGCTCTTCCATGGCAACTGGTGCGGCGTGGGCGACGCGAACCGAGCCTCGCCGATCGATGTCTTGGACGTCGCCTGCCGGGACCACGATCTCTGCTACGAGCGACACGTCCGCGGCTCCTGCATCTGCGATTGAGCCATCCTCAGGGCGACAGCCTCTATCGTCAGAAGCTCTCAAACCCCGGAGCCGGTCCGGAGCAAGGCAGCGACCGTCAATTCGCTGTTCAGCGCAACTTTGTGCACCAAGAACTCCAAAATACCTTAGCAGGCGGGAAAGCGCTGAATTCCTGCCCTGCCCCCACCTTCCCCATCGGCCTTAACCGCGCTATAGCCCCCGCAACCATCCTGCCGCAGGCAGGACTGTTCCAGCCCTTAAGCGCAAGGTGAGATCATGGCGAAGATCAAGGTTGCCAACCCGGTTGTCGAGCTCGACGGCGACGAGATGACCCGCATTATCTGGCACTTCATCAAAGAGAAGCTGATCCACCCCTATCTCGACCTCGACCTGAAGTACTACGACCTCGGCGTCGAGCATCGCGACGCGACCAACGACCGCGTCACGGTCGAGGCCGCCGAGGCGATCAAGAAGTATGGCGTCGGCGTGAAGTGCGCCACCATCACGCCGGACGAGGGCCGCGTGCAGGAATTCGGCCTCAAGGAGATGTGGAAGTCGCCCAACGGCACGATCCGCAACATCCTCGGCGGCGTGATCTTCCGCGAGCCCATCATCTGCAAGAACGTGCCCCGCCTCGTGCCCGGCTGGACCCAGCCGATCATCGTCGGCCGCCACGCCTTCGGCGACCAGTACAAGGCCACGGACTTCAAGGTACCCGGCAAGGGCCGCCTGACGATCAAGTTCGAGGGCGAGGACGGCACGGTCATCGAGAAGGAAGTGTTCAAGTTCCCGGATGCCGGCGTCGCCATGGCGATGTACAACCTGGACGAGTCGATCCGCGACTTCGCCCGCGCCTCGCTCAACTACGGCCTGAACCGCAAGTACCCGGTCTATCTCTCGACGAAGAACACCATCCTCAAGGCCTATGACGGGCGCTTCAAGGACATCTTCGAAGAGGTCTACCAGAACGAGTTCAAGGCGAAGTTCGATGCCGCGGGCATTATCTACGAGCACCGCCTGATCGACGACATGGTGGCCTCGGCGCTCAAGTGGTCGGGCGGCTATGTCTGGGCGTGCAAGAACTACGACGGCGACGTGCAGTCCGACACGGTGGCGCAGGGCTTCGGCTCGCTCGGCCTGATGACCTCGGTGCTGATGACGCCGGACGGCCAGACGGTGGAGGCGGAAGCCGCCCACGGCACGGTGACGCGCCACTACCGCGAGCACCAGAAGGGCAAGGAGACCTCGACGAACTCGATCGCGTCGATCTTCGCCTGGACCCGCGGCCTCGCGCACCGGGCAAAGCTCGACGACAATGCCGAGCTCGCCCGCTTTGCCGCGACCCTGGAGAAGGTGTGCGTCGACACGGTCGAGGCCGGCTTCATGACCAAGGACCTAGCGCTCCTGGTCGGCGCCGAGCAGAAGTGGCTCTCCACCACCGGATTCCTCGACAAGATCGACGAAAACCTCAAAAAGGCCATGGCCGCGTAAGATCTCCACCGCGAGATTAGATGATGGTGACGGCCGGGCGAGCCCGGCCGTTTTCTTTTGCGGTTCGTTACGGCGCGACCACCGGGAGCGGACGCTCACCCAAGCCTATCTCGAGCGGGACGCAACCTCTGGAATCACCATCCAACTGGACCGGGTCGCCATCATGGCCGGTGATCAGCACACGAGAGGCTGCGACAACGCGGTACCCGGGCATACGGTCGAGATGCCCCGTCCCCATGCCGGCGACGTAGATGAGCGTGCTCAACCGCCCGCCACGCAGGAAGAGACAGACCTGGAGCTCGGGCCTGCCGATGGCGGCGTGTGGAGCAAGCTGAAACTCGCCGCCGTAGAACCGGCTCTTCGCCACGATGACGGAGCTTGCTTCCACCACCTCCGATCCATCGATCTCGACACGGTAGCGACGCGGCACCCCGGCCACGAGTTCGCGCAGACCCTGCACGACGTAGGCCAGCTTGCCGATATTTTTCTTCAAACGAAGACTGGTGCGACTGACGATATGCGCATCCATCCCGACACCGCACATGAGCGAGAAGTATCGCCCGTTCGCGCAGCCGACATGAATATCCCGAGTTTGCCCATGGGCAAGGAGGCGCGCCAGGACATCGGCTTGTCTTGGAATTTGCAGGTCCCGCGACAGCACGTTGGTGGTGCCGATCGGGATGATTCCCAGCGCCGGCAACGGGAACTGCTCCCTCGCCATCAGTCCGTTGATCGCCTCGTTGATCGTGCCGTCGCCGCCTGCCACCACCACCACGTCAATATCGGAGCCGCAATCCCGCGCCACCCGTTCGGCATCGCCAGCACTTGCCGTTTCCTGCAGCCTGAACTGAGCCCCGTGCTTCTCGATTTCGCTCAAAATGGCTGCGAGATGCCGACGCTGTCTTCGTCCAGCCGTCGGGTTGTGGATCACGAGCAGCCGGCGCGCCGGTGAAAGGTGGCTTTCGGAAGCTGCAGCATAACCATCCGCCCGGGTCACTTCGGCAATTCCGAAAGGGTTGAGAAGTCGTCGAAATACTGGATCATTTCCATAAACTGCCAGTTCCAGCCCAGCCGATTCGGCGGATCACGTTGACACCGGAGTCATTGGATCGAACTGATCGATCAAGTCAGAGGACATACCATGACCAACGCCAGGAAGTCAGTCATGACCGGGGGCTGCCAGTGCGGCGCGGTCCGCTACGCGCTGATGTCCGAGCCGACCCATGCCAGCATCTGCCATTGCCGCATGTGCCAGAAGGCCTTCGGCAATTACTTCGCGCCGCTCACGGGCGTGCCGCGAAAGGATCTGGTCTGGACGACGGGGAAGCCGGGCATCTTCAAGAGTTCGGAGGCTGTGGAGCGTGGTTTCTGCCGGGATTGCGGTACGCCTTTGACCTTTGGTTACGTCGATCGGGATCGCATCACCGTCTCGATCGGCAGCCTCGACGATCCGGGCCGGATCACGCCCGAGATCCAGTATGGGATCGAGAGCAAGATCCCGGTGTTCGAAATGCTGCATACCCTGCCCGGCGAACGGACGGAGGATGGCGCCTCTCCGGATGAGATGAAGCGCATGACCTCGCGCCAGCATCCGGATCACGATTGAGGCGTGAGTCTCCCGCTGTCATCCTGGGGTCGCGAAAGCAGAGCCCGGGATCCATAGACGCCGACAGGACAGGACGACGCGCGACGCCGCTCGCCAATCCTTGAAACATTACGGTTATGGATCCCCGCCTGCGCGGGGATGACGGTGTCGCGTTTCAGGCGCCGGGTCCTGAGCGAGATCCCGGATTGGCCTTCGCCGTCCGGGATCGTTTTCAATTAACCGATCAGGCTGCCGCCAGGGCCGCCTCAATGGCGGCGAGCGCGGCTTCCGCCTGCCCCCCGTCGGGGCCGCCGGCCTGGGCCATGTCGCGGCGTCCGCCGCCGCCCTTGCCGCCGAGCTTTTCCGAGCCGACGCGCACGAGGGCGACCGCATCGACTTTCGCCGTCAGGTCCTCGGTGACGCCAACGACAATTCCCGCCTTGCCGTCCTCGGCGACGCCGACGATGGCGACGACACCGGAGCCGAGGCGCTTCTTGCCCTCGTCAGCGAGGCTCTTGAGATCCTTCATCTCGACGCCGGTGACCGCGCGGGCCATAAGCTTGATGCCGGCGACATCCTTGACCGGATCGCCCTCGCCTCCACCGCCGCCCATGGCAAGCTTGCGGCGCGCTTCGGCCAGATCGCGCTCCAGCTTGCGGCGCTCTTCCAAAAGGGCCGTGAGGCGTGAGGAGACCTCGTCCACCGGAGTCTTGAGGATGTTTGCGACCTCGCGCAGTTTGCGGCTTTCATCAGCGAGGTAGCGGCGCGCGGCATCGCCCGTCATGGCCTCGACGCGGCGGACGCCTGCCGCAACCGCGTTCTCGCCCACGATGGTGATGACGCCGATATCGCCTGTGCGGTTCACATGCGTGCCGCCGCAGAGCTCCACCGAGAACGTCTTGTTGGTCTCGCCCTTACCCATGGAAACGACGCGAACCTCGTCGCCGTACTTCTCACCGAACAGGGCGCGGGCGCCGGATTCGATGGCCTCGTCCACCGCCATGAGCTTGGTGATGACCGGCTCGTTCTGGAGCAGCACCTTGTTGGCGATCTCCTCGACTTGGTTGAGTTCCGCATCCTCGATGGGCTTCGGATGGCTGAAGTCGAAGCGCAGGCGGTCGGGTGCCACAAGCGAGCCCTTCTGGGCCACGTGATCGCCGAGCACTTGGCGCAGGGCCTCGTGCAGAAGATGGGTCGCCGAATGGTTGGAGCGCACCGCGAAGCGGCGCTCGTGATCGACGATCAGCTCCAGCGACTGATTGAGCTTCAGGGAGCCGTGCTCCACGGTGACATGGTGCACGAACAGGTCGCCCAGCTTCTTCTCGGTGCCGGTCACGAACACGCGGGCGCCCTCGCCCTGCATCACGCCGGTATCGCCGACCTGACCGCCGGATTCGCCATAGAACGGGGTCTGGTTGAGGACCACGAGGCCGGTCTCACCGGCCTTGAGCTCCGTCACCTCCTGGCCGTCCTTGAGGAGAGCCAGCACGATGCCTTCGGCGGTTTCGGTGTCGTATCCCAGAAACTCGGTCGCGCCTGCACGTTCCTTGACGGAGAACCACACGGTCTCCGTCGCCGCCTCGCCCGAACCGGACCAGGCCGCGCGCGCCTTCTCGCGCTGGCGCCCCATGGCGGCGTTGAAGGCGTCCGTATCGACGCCGATGCCGCGGGGCTTCAACGCGTCCTGCGTGAGATCGAGCGGGAAGCCATAAGTATCGTAGAGGGTAAAGGCCGTATCGCCGGAGAGGTTCTGTCCCTTCGTCAGAGCTCGGGTCTCCTCGTCGAGGATCGAGAGGCCACGCTCCAGGGTCTTGCGGAAGCGGGTCTCTTCCAGCTTCAGCGTTTCGGTAATCAGCGCCTCGGCGCGGATCAGCTCTGGATAGGCCTGCCCCATCTCGCGCACGAGGGCTGGCACGAGGCGGTACATCAGCGGGTCCTTGGCGCCGAGGAGCTGCGCATGGCGCATGGCGCGGCGCATGATGCGGCGGAGCACGTAGCCGCGGCCCTCGTTCGAGGGCAGCACCCCATCGGCCACGAGGAAGCAGGAGGTCCGCAGGTGATCGGCGATCACCCGATGCGAAGCCTTGCGGTCGCCTTCGGGCGCCACGCCAGTGGCATGCGCTACCGCCTCGATGAGCGTGCGGAAGAGATCCGTGTCGTAGTTCGAGTGCACACCCTGCATGATCGCGGCGATGCGCTCCAGGCCCATGCCGGTGTCGATGGAGGGCCTCGGCAGGCCGATGCGGTTGCCGGGCTCGATCTGCTCGTATTGCATGAACACGAGGTTCCAGAACTCGAGGAACCGGTCGCCGTCCTCCTCCGGGCTGCCGGGAGGGCCGCCCCAGAGGCTCTCACCCTGGTCGATGAAGATCTCCGAGCACGGGCCGCAGGGGCCGGTATCGCCCATCTGCCAGAAATTATCCGAGGTCGGGATGCGGATGATCTTGGAATCCGAGAAGCCGGCGATCTTCTTCCACAGGTTCGCGGCCTCGTCGTCGTCGTGATAGACGGTCACGAGGAGCTTGTCCTTCGGCAGGTCGAATTCCTTGGTGATCAGACCCCACGCAAGCTCGATAGCACGCTCCTTGAAGTAGTCGCCGAACGAGAAGTTGCCGAGCATCTCGAAGAAGGTGTGGTGGCGCGCGGTGTAGCCCACATTGTCGAGATCGTTGTGCTTGCCGCCGGCGCGCACGCATTTCTGCGACGTCGTGGCCGTGCTGTAGGGCCGCTTCTCGACGCCCGTGAAGACGTTCTTGAACTGCACCATGCCGGCATTCGTGAACATCAGGGTCGGGTCGTTGCGCGGCACGAGGGGGCTCGAGGCCACGACCTCATGGCCGTTCTTGGCAAAGTAATCGAGGAAGGCCGACCGGATTTCGTTGACGCCGCTCATGGGTTCTCAAACTCAGGGATAGGGGCCCAAAGGCCCGTCAAGGTCTTGGTGGTGGCCGGTTTTAGCCGCCCGCGCCCGCGCTGTCGAGGCGGCGTGTCGTCTAATACCTCTCGTCATCCCGGACCCGGACAGGCGATCCGGGGTTCTGCTGCGCCGCCGGGAGGACAGCGTCCCGGTGAGGAGAACAACGAAAAGACCGCCGCGATCTCTCGCGACGGCCTCTCTTTGCCCTTGAAGGAGAGCAAACCTCTTTTGTGCATGGCCTTATCGAATGACCGGATTACCCTTATCCGGGCCATGCATTATTCGGCATTACTCGGCGGAGCCTTCGTCCAGATCGTCGGCGGTCGGAGTTGCCTGCTCCAGGATACGGTCGGCCAGGAGGCCTGCATTCTGGCGGATGAGACCTTCGATCTTGTCCGCAACCTCGGGGTTGTCGCGTAGGAACTGCTTCGAGTTCTCGCGGCCCTGGCCGAGGCGCTGGCTGTCGTAGGAGAACCAGGCGCCGGACTTCTCGACGATGCCGGCCTTGACGCCGAGATCGATGAGTTCGCCCACCTTGGAGACGCCCTCGCCGAACATGATGTCGAATTCGACCTGCTTGAAGGGCGGAGCAACCTTGTTCTTGACGACCTTGACGCGGACCGAGTTTCCGATCGGATCGTCACGATCCTTTAGGGTCGAGACACGGCGAATGTCGAGACGGACGGACGCATAGAACTTCAGAGCGTTGCCGCCCGTGGTGGTCTCCGGCGAGCCATACATGACGCCGATCTTCATCCGGATCTGGTTGATGAAGACCACCATGGTCTTCGATCGGGAGATCGAGCCGGTGAGCTTGCGCAGGGCCTGGCTCATGAGCCGGGCCTGGAGACCCGGCTGCACGTCGCCCATCTCGCCGTCGAGCTCGGCCTTAGGGGTCAGCGCCGCCACCGAGTCGATGACGAGCACGTCGATGGCGCCGGAGCGCACCAGGGTGTCGCAGATCTCGAGTGCCTGCTCGCCCGTGTCGGGCTGAGAGATGAGAAGATCGTCCAGGTTCACACCGAGCTTGCGCGCATAGACCGGATCGAGCGCATGCTCCGCGTCGACGAAGGCGCAGACGCCGCCCTTCTTCTGGGCCTCGGCGATGGTGTGCAGGGCCAGCGTCGTCTTACCCGAGGATTCCGGCCCGTAGATCTCGACGATGCGGCCGCGCGGCAGGCCGCCGACGCCAAGCGCGATATCGAGCCCGAGGGAACCCGTCGAGATAGTTTCGATCTCTACGGGCTGCTGGCCTTTGCCGAGCCGCATGATCGAACCCTTGCCGAAGGCGCGCTCGATCTGGGAGAGCGCCGCGTCGAGAGCTTTCGTTTTTTCTTTATCCATTGATGAGCTTTCCACCAGTCTCAATGAGGACTGTGACATGACTTAACATCCTTATGGCATGGAGGAGGAGTGAATCTCAACGCGGTGTTGAGAGAATATATGTACTCACTTTGTTCCCCCTTACAAGTTCTTTTTTCGTTCTCGTTCGGGAATTCACAGATCTCGTGCAGGTCACGATGCCGCAGGGTTAAAATACAGTTAATTCAGAGACTTACTGCCCGATCACCTGCTTCACGGTCTCGACCAGCTGGCGCAGACTGAAGGGCTTGGGCAGGAAGTTGAAATCCTCCCCTTCCGGCAGGTTCTTGCGGAAGGCTTCTTCCGCGTAACCGGAGACGAAGATCACCTTGAGGTCGGGGTAGAGCTTGCGCAGTTCGCCGAGCAGCGTCGGGCCGTCCATCTCCGGCATGACCACGTCGGAGACCACGAGATCGACGGGTGCGCCGCGTTGCTGGATGATTTCCAGTGCCGCGATGCCGGATTCGGCCTCCAGCACCGTATAGCCACGGGCGGAGAGCGCCCGGGCATTGACGGCGCGGACCGGATCCTCGTCCTCCACGAGGAGGATGGTGCCCTGACCGGTCATGTCGGCGGCGGGCTTCTTGGGCACATCCGCCTTCGTTTCCTCGGGGACCTCCTGAACGTCCGGGATATGGCGCGGCAGGTAGATGCTGAAGGTCGTGCCCTCGCCGGGCTTCGAATTCACGTCGATATAGCCGCCCGATTGCTTGACGATGCCGAAGACGGTGGAAAGGCCCAAGCCCGTGCCCTTGCCCACTTCCTTGGTGGTGAAGAACGGCTCGAAGATCTTTTCCAGAACCTCCGCCGTCATGCCAGAGCCCGTATCGGACACCTCGACCACCACGTAATCGGCCGGCGGCATCGCGCTCACGTTGAGGCGAGCAGCCTCCGTTGCCGAAACATTCGCGGTGCGGATCGCGAGCTTGCCGCCATTGGGCATGGCATCGCGCGCGTTGACGGCGAGGTTTACGACCACCTGCTCGAACTGGTTCACGTCCGCCTTCACGAACCAGAGATCGCGGCCATGGCTCAGATCCAGTTCCACGCGCTCGCCGAGCAGACGCTTCAGCAGCATGGAGAGATCGTAGAGCCGGTCGTTGAGGTTCAGAACCTCCGGCCGCAAGGTCTGACGGCGGGAGAACGCGAGCAGCTGGCGCACCAGGCTCGCGGCCCGGTTCGCGTTCTGCTTGATCTGCATGATGTCCTGGAAGGACGGATCGGTCGGCCGGTGGTTGGCAAGAAGCAGATCGCTGTAGCCGATGATCGCCTGCAGCACGTTGTTGAAGTCGTGCGCGACGCCGCCGGCGAGCTGCCCCACCGCATTCATCTTCTGCGATTGGGCGAGCTGCTCCTCCACCTTACGGAAATCGGTGGTGTCGAGAGCGTAAAGAATCGCCGTCTCGCCTTCCGCTCCCGTGTCCCCGACCGGCGTCACCCAGACGCGGACGGAGCCGCCGTTTTCTCCCGCAGTCTGAAGCTCCAGGGGCGGAATGTCCCCCTTGTTCTCCGCCGCCGCCTTGAGGGCGGCCTCGATGGGTCCGCGCTCGCGGAACGTGTCGAGGATGGATGCCCCGTTGGCACCGCCCTCACCCGTGCGCGCAAGCGTGCCGAACAGCTTGGAGAAGGGTGCATTGGCATGGACGATCCGACCGGCCTGATTGACCGTCGCGATGGCAATGGGAGTGTTGTTGAAGAACCGGGCAAAGCGCACTTCGGCGGCACGCTGTCCCTCGTCGACCTCTCCTCCCGCAGAGCGGTTGAGAACGAGCGTCCGGGAAGCGCCCATCCGGCCGTCCTGCCCGAAAGCGATGCGGTGATAGAGGCGCACCGGGAGGAACTGGCCGTTGCGGCGACGCAGGTCGAGATCGAACATCTCCGTGCGCACGCTGCCCGGCTCGCCGGAGAACGACGCCATCAATGACACCACATCGCGAGGCACGATGTCGGTGAGGCTCAATCCTCCCGAGCCGACCTGGGCGAGATCGTAATCGAGCCACGAGGCGAGGGTCGCATTCAGGTAGATGATCGAGCCCTCGGGATCGACCGACAGGAATCCCGCCGGGGCGTGATCGAGATAGTCTATGGCGTGCTGGAGTTCCTGGAAGACGTTTTCCTGGCGCTCGCGCTCGTGCGTGACTTCGCAGATGGTCCAGAGTGCCGCCTGCCGTCCGTTAGGACGCGGAACCGGGCGCACGCGCACGCGATACCAGCCGAATTCCTGAGCGCCGTTCAATGAGGGCGAAAGGCGGATTTCCTCGGAGCCAGTGCGATGTTCGCGCGTGGCCTGAGCCAAGCGATAGATCGCCTCCGAAACCTCGGGCGCGCCCATGAACAGGCGCTCCACGGGACGTACCTCCCCGCCCTGCAATCCTGCGAAGGAAAGGTAGGACTCGTTGGCATAGGTGATGCGCCCGTCATCCTCGATCACCACGAGACCGTCGCCCGATGTATCAGCCATGAGCTTGGTGATATCGTTGCGCGCCGTCTGCCCTGAAAATTGGACGACGCCGATGGCCATGGCGAAAAGGAAGAAGACGCCAGCCATGGCGAAGAAGGCAAGAAGTCCGAGGATCAGAGGCTGAGTCTGCTCCATGCCGAGGAAACGCAGGCTCAAGGTCGCGCCGACCAGAACTCCGGCCAGAAGCAGGACCCATCCGATGTGGCCGTGGCGGTCAGAACGGTCGATGGCCGAGCCCTTTGGCGTGTCGCCCTCGTAAGCCATGAAATGTCAACATCCTCAACGGAGGCGGATGTGCCTTACGGCACCGACTGCAATGTTGCAGCCAGCCGCTCGATCTTTGTCGCTCATCTTACACGCTAATTATTGATCGACCTCTAAGGCGGAGCCATGAGCGGATGCAAGGGCTCAACTGGTCAAGTGAAGCCGTTGCAGGACGATTTCGCCATAGTAAATCCCTATTTTCCTTGATGAAGTCGCGAACAGACCCATTTTGGTGCCATCGTTGAGGACCTATCCTCATCCACATGCCCGTTCTCTGAAGCCAGCATGCGTTAACCATCTGTTAACCTTGCCGCTGGCTTTGACGGTCAATGTGGTACAACCACCACAGAACTGGCCTGTATAGGCCTGCAAACACTTGAGAGTACATCGTGTCATCTCTTTTCGGTATCGAAGCGTCACGAGCAGTCCAATTCGCGATTGCATTCGCGATCATTCTGATCCTGCTCGTGCTCTTCGGTGTAGTCTTCCGCAAGCTGACAGGCGCCCGCCTGATGATGCCGGGCAGCGATCGCGGCCGCGGCAGCCGTCAGCCGCGGCTCGGCATCGTCGACGTCTACGATCTCGACCGGCAGAGACAGCTTCTTCTTCTGCGTCGCGACAACGTCGAGCACCTTCTTCTCATCGGTGGCCCCAATGATGTGGTGATCGAGACCAACATCATTCGCGTCGCCGGCGCCCGCATTCCCGCTCCGTCCAACGACACGGGTGTGGAACGCTTCGAGCCGACATTGGATCAGGCTCCCCGTCCCCCGCAGGTCGAGCCCAACGGCCGCCCCTCCATCGAGAGCCAGCTCGCGGCCCAGCTCGGCGCCTTCGTGCGGCGTCCCTCGGAAGAGTCCGACATCGATCAGGAACTCGCACCGGTCGCCACAGTGAGCGCCCCAATTCCGGCCTATCCGGAGCCCGTGCTGAAGCCCGACGCCGTTGCCGTCTCGGCCGCCCCCGCAATCCAGGGCCTGCGCGCCGAGGCGAGGACGCCCTCCTTCCAGGATACCTCCCGGAACATTCCATCCGCTCCCACGCCCGTGGTGGAGCGTCCTGAGCCGCGCCCGGCCTTCACGCCTCCGCCGTTCCAGTCCCGGCCGACTCCCGTTCCCCCCGCCCCTCCGGTGCAGTCGGAACCGGTCCGGGAGCCTGAGCCGACACCTGTGGACAGACCGGTCGCCTCGGAGCGGCCGGCACCCGATGCGGGTCTCCTGTCGGATATGGCAAAGCAGCTCGAAGAGGCGCTGAAGCGCCCGGCGATCCCTGTTCCCCCTCCCCCGGTTTCCCCGATAGCTCCGGCACCTGTTGCAGCCCCGGCGGAACCTGAGGATCTCAGGGACGAGGAGGAGATTCTCGAGCCGACCCCAGCCGATGCGGAACATATTGCCGCTTTTGACACAAGGCGGGACGAGGAGGATCTCGCGCAGGTACCGGAAGCCACCCCGCCGGCCAAGCCCGCTCCGGCTCCGGAGCCCGTCCTCCATGTGCCGCCTTCCCCTCTCGTGACGGCTCCGCTGCCGCCTCAGGCCAAGGAAGCGCCTGCGGCAGATCAGAAGCCGACCGACCCGTTCTCGGTCGAGGATATCGAGGCGGAGTTCGCCCGGCTTCTCGGACGTCCGCTCGATCCGAGCAAGAAGGGCTGAGGCGCCTCGGCCATCTTGAGGCGAAAAGAAAAAGGGCTCCGCTTGCGGAGCCCTTTCGATTTGATGGCGGTGAGAGCTTCAGTCGTCCCGGTAGACCCGCTCGTTTCGCTCGTGGCGCTCCTGCGCCTCCAACGAAAGCGTTGCGATGGGACGGGCCTCTAGGCGCTTGAGGGAGATCGGATCCCCCGTCTCCTCGCAATAGCCGTAGCTGCCGTCCTCGATCCGCGCGAGGGCGGCGTCGATCTTGGCGATGAGCTTACGCTGGCGATCCCTGGCGCGGAGTTCGATGGCGCGATCCGTTTCCGAGGAGGCGCGATCCGCAAGGTCAGGATGATTCTCGTTCTCGCTCTGCAAGGTGGCGAGGGTTTCCTGAGCCTCTTTGAGGATGTCGTGCTTCCAACGGATCAGCTTGCGCCTGAAATACTCCCTTTGCCGTTCATTCATGAAGGGCTCGTCTTCTGTCGGACGATAGCCCTCATCAATCACGATATCTGTCATGTTCAGCCGTTCTTCCCCGATGAACCGTGGCGCCCCTATATAGGCAAGCAGGGTCCGCGACAACGAGATTAAGTGTCATCGATTTGTCTAAGAGACCAAGGTCCCTCTTTTGCACCTTGGAAAGATCGGGCCAGAACGATTTGCCGCACCTTTACGAGGCTGCCGCCTCGGCCCGGCTGATCAGCTCGCCGGCCACGTCGCCGATCTTGGGCGTCTCCTCACGGATGAAGGGAAGCGGACGGCAGACTGAGAGGGCCGCGAGGCCGAAGCGGGCAGTCATCAACCCGTTCAGAACCCCCTCCCCGAGCTTGGCCGAGATCCGGGCAGCCAGACCCAAGCCAAGGACCTGCTGCATGAGGCTGTCGCCCACGGCCATGCCTCCCGTCACCGCGAGGTGGTTGAAGGCGGCCTTGGCCAGCCGCAGAAATCCGAACAGGCCCGGCCTGCCGCCATAGATCCGGGCGAGCGTCCGCAGGAGCCTGACCGCCACGAAGATCACGAAGGCTACGTCGACGATGGCGCGCGGGCTCACCGCCGTGACGAGGGAGACCTGCTTCGCCGCACCGGCGATCGCTCGCTTGGCCTGGAGGTCGAGGGGAGCCAGCAACTCGCGCTCGGCGATCGCAAGACGGTCATCCGCATCGATGATCTCCTCGGTCAGGCCGCGCAGGCGAGCGCTGCCCTGGGCCGCCGAGGCCCGGCTGCCGTAAAGGCTCAGCAGATCGGACACGATGCCCTTTGCCGCCCTGTGGTCCTTGACCGCGAGGGCGTCGATGGCAGCCTCGCGCAGACTTTCGATCTTCTGCTCGCGCCAGATCCCCGCCACCTCGCGACCGATGATGGCGAGAAAAGCCAGGACGGCCAGGACAGCGAGCCCCAGCGCCACCCAGCCGAGCCAGGGCGCGATGGCATAGAGATCGATGATCAGGTTCTCGACCGCGAGCCCGAACCCCAGCAAAAGGAGGCCGGACAGCGCGGAGATCAGGATGCCGAGCCAGGGCGCGCGGCGTTTCTCGCCCATGGGCACCACGATGCCGTCGGCGGCCTCGATGGCGTCGAAGGGCTCATCGGTCACCTGCACGGCGCCGGCCGTGACGTTCGGGTCGTCGAGACGATAGGCGCGAGGTTGGCGGCTCATGCGAAGCGATCCCCCAGCAGGAATTCAAGGGCCCGGTCGAGGCGGATATGGGGCATCTTGGCCGTGCGGCCCGCCGCATCGATCGGCAGTTTCGGCGGGCGGAAGCGCGGGAACCGGAAGGAGCCCGGCGGAATGGCTCCCTGGAACACGCCTTCCGGCGTCTCCGGCAACTCGCCCGGAAAGATCGCCGCCTCCGTCTCGCCGTCGAAGATGTCGTCCCCGACCCGCTCTCCAGCCTCGGGAATGCCTGCCACGGCGCGCAAGGTCTCGCGGCCCTCGCGGATGCTCGTCTCCCGCGTGGCGCGCACGGAGGCGAGCGCCACTGTCCCGACCCTGGCGCCGGCAGCCTCGGTCCGGCGCGAGGCGCGGTTCACGAGAAGGCGCAGGATCGCATCCAGCCGGTCGTGATCCGTATGGTGGATGTGATCGGCCTTGGTGGCCGCGAACAGGACCCGGTCGGCCCGCGGCGAGAACAGGCGGGACAGGAGCGTGTTGCGCCCGATGCGGAAGGCCATGAGCACCTGGTCGAGAGCGTCTTCCAGTTCGGCGAGGGCCACCGGCCCGGCATCGATGGCAGCCAGCACGTCGACGAGCACGATCTGTCGGTCGATGCGCTGGAAATGGTCGCGGAAGAACGGCCGCACCACGTGGGTCTTGTAGGCCTCGAAGCGCCTCTCCATGAGAGCCGCGAAACTGCCCGGAGCAATCGGCTGGCCTTGGGGAAAATCGAGCGGCGCGAAGGTGAGCGCGGGCGAGCCTGCGAGATCGCCTGGCATGAGGAAGCGGCCCGGCGGCGTAGTCGCGACAGCCTCGGAGCCTGCGCGCAGGGCGGTGAGATAATCCTTGAAGGCTTCGCTCGCCTGCGATGCGAGCATCTCGTCGGAAGACCCTGCAGGATCGAGGACTTTCAGCGTCTCATGCCAGGATCCTGCCGTGGCCGCCCGGTCGCGCTTGCGGCTCGCTTCGATGGTCTGGCGGGACCATTCCGCATAGCCGGCATCGAGCAGCGCGAGGTCGAGCAGCCATTCGCCGGGATAATCCACGATATCGAGGGCCAGCGAGGCCGGCCCCGTGCGCCAGCCGGATTTGCGCTCGTATTCAACATCCACCCGCAACTCGCTGATCCGGTTGGTGGATTGCGGCCAGCGGCGGCTCTCGGTGAGCGCCGCCATGTGCTCCTCGTATGGGAAGCGCGGCACCGCATCGTCCGGCTGGTGCGCCAGATGCGCCCGCCGGATCCGGCCCTCGGCAGAGGCCCGGAACGCCGGCAGGTTCGTGCCGCGTGTGAGATGATGCACGAGGGCAGTGGTGAACACGGTTTTGCCGGAGCGCGCGAGACCCGTGACGCCGAGGCGGAGGGAGGGCTGGATCAGCTGGCCGGAGGCCTCCCAGAGCGATTGCGCGGCAGAACCCGCGCGGGAGGCGAGATCGGTGATAACGGACACGAAGATGAACCTAATGCTCTCAAGCCAAGCTTGAAGGTGGGGCTTGAAGTCCTAACGTGCAAGTCGGCTTCAACGCTCCACACGCGGTGCCGACACCTGCGAGAGGTCCGCTTTCCTCTCTTCGTCCTTCACACCATCCCTCAATCTGGCGGCGGCCCGCTCGATGGCCTCCTCCACCAGATCGGGGCTGGCACGCAGAGCCCCGAGCTCGAAGGACGACATCGCCAGCATCACATGGGTCAGGTTGGGCTGAGGCGTGCCATCGTCGGCGAACAGCTTGAGATCGTCGGTCGGGCTTAGGCCGAGGCCCTCGACCATCCGGCTCGCATAATTGCGGTGGCGCTGCAGTTCCGACGGACAGGCGGCGGCGACCTGGACCTTCGGGGCGGGCCTGGAAGGCGCCGAGGCGGTCACCGCCGGCTCCTTCATGGGTTTGCGACGGGCGACGGTCTGCGGCTGGGATGGCTTCGGTCTCTCGCCCATGCCCTCGGCGATGCTCGGCACCCGGAATTGCGGCGTCCTCGGTGTCATCGGGATCACGATGGAGACCCGCCCCGGCTTACCGCCAGGACCGGCCTTTGCCGTATACCGCACCGCCCCGCCATTCTTCCTGCGGGAGGCGAGATACTGCGCCCGGACGGTGCCGCCGATGCCTCTCACCGCCAGCATCGCCATGCCGCCGATCCCCGTCGCGACATTGCATTCGGCCGGCGCCCAGCGGCGGACGATGTCGAGGGCGGACTTGCGGTTGAACTCGAGATAGTAGCGCCGCAGCAGGGTGGCGGCCGCATCGGCCCCGTGCTCGGCGGAAGCGAAACCCACATGGCCCTCGCTGTCGGTCGCAAGTTCGCCGTTCCAGCGGGCGCTCTTGATGCACCAGTAATTGTTGAGCTTCACGCAGCGGGTCACGAATGGGCGCTCGGCCTTGAACAGAGCTGCCATCGCGACGACCGGCTTCGGCTCCAGGGCATCCATGGCCTCCCGGCGCCAGTTGCTGACCTCGCGGCTTTCCGGCTCGTAACGGGCCTGCAGGGCCTGGGCTTCCTGAGCGGGCTGCGATGGAGCTTCACCGGCCTCGTGAGCATCGCCCGGCAGGAGCGCGCGCACCGCGAGGGCGAGCATCAAAATCGTCTGAGGCATCATGTTGGAGATCAGCCCCCGCTTCGGCCGACAACAATGGAAAAGCTTTCAGGCAGAACGATGGTAGGGCCGATAGGTTCAGTCGCAATGCCGGATACGCCGGCGCTCTTTCACGATTCGAAGTCTTTTGCTTTGATCGCTCACACGCACTCGACCCGCGGGAACCCATGTCCGCCACCATCCCGATCCGACTTCTGCAGCCGTCGGACGCGCAGGCCTATCAGGACCTGAGGCTGGAGGCGCTGAGAACCAGCCCGGAAGCCTTCGGTTCCAGCTACGAGGAAGAGGCGCCGCTTGCGCTTGAGACGGTTAGGGCCCGCATGCCCTCAACCGATCCGAATGCGATCTTCGGCGCCTTCGCCGGCAAGGATCTCGTCGGCATGGCGGGCTTCGCCGTCTATGAGCGGTTGAAGGCTCGCCACAAGGGTGTGATGTGGGGCGTCTTCGTGAAGCCGGAATGGCGGAAGCAGCGCGTCGGGAAAGCTCTGGTCCAGCGTGTAATCGACCATGCCTCCCGGCATGTGATCATGCTCGAGGCGGCCGTGGGCCTCGCGAACGCGAGCGCGCGGCGCACCTATCACGGCCTCGGCTTCAAGCCTTACGGCATCGAGCGCAAGGCGATCAGGGTCGGCGACGTCTTCCACGACGAGGAGTTGCTGTATCTGGATCTTCCGCATTCCCGAGGCGCTTAATCGTCCTCGCCATTCCCCAGCGACTTCGGCGTCACGAAGCGTTCGAGCCGTCCGGACTTGTGAGCGACATCGGCCCAGTCCTCCAGGGAGAAATCGATCACGGCGAGACCGGCGGTCGGATATTTCTGGCCGAGCCGCAGGATCCCCTCCATGTCGCCCTCGCCGATGAGGAGCTTTGCGAGTTCCTCGAAGCCGGGATTGTGGCCGATCACCAGGAGGGTGCGGGTCTCAGGCTCGATCCCGCGCAGAACCTCCAGGAGCCGGCCGACGGGAGCCTCGTAAATCCGCCCGTCCCGGCGCGTCTCGATCTCGCCGAGGAAGGGCTGGACCCGTTCCCAGGTCTCCTGCGCCCGGCGCGCGGGCGAGATGACGACGAGATCGGGCTCAAGCCGCTCGCTCTTCAGGTAATCGCCCATCACGAGGGCCGCTTCCTGTCCCCGCTTGGCGAGGGGACGGTCGAGATCCAGAGTGCCTGAGGGCCAGGCAGCCTTGGCGTGGCGCAGCAGAAGAAGACGAAGCATCAGCGCCCTTCCCGTCTGGCGATGAAGGCCAGCTTCTCGAAGAGGCTCACGTCCTGCTCGTTCTTCAACAGCGCCCCATGGAGCGGCGGGATGAGCTTGCGCGTGTCGCGCTCGCGCAAGTTTTCGGGGCCGATATCCTCGGAGAGCAGGAGCTTGAGCCAGTCGAGCAGCTCCGAGGTGGACGGCTTCTTGCGCAAACCGGGTACGTCGCGCACGTCGAAGAAGATCTTGAGCGCCTCCTCCACGAGCCGGTGCTTGATGCCGGGATAATGCACCTCGACGATCCGGGCCATGGTGTCGGCGTCGGGGAACTTGATGTAGTGGAAGAAGCAGCGGCGCAGGAATGCGTCCGGCAGTTCCTTCTCGTTGTTGGACGTGATGATGACGATGGGGCGCTGGGCCGCTTTCACCGTCTCGCCCGTCTCGTAGACGAAGAACTCCATGCGGTCGAGTTCGAGCAGCAGGTCGTTGGGGAACTCGATGTCGGCCTTGTCAATCTCGTCGATCAGCAGCACGGGCCGGGTCTCGGAGGCAAAGGCCTCCCACAGCTTACCGCGCTTGATGTAATGGCCGATGTCGGACACGCGGCTGTCGCCGAGCTGGCTGTCGCGCAGGCGCGAGACCGCATCGTATTCATAAAGCCCCTGCTGGGCCTTGGTGGTCGACTTGATGTGCCAGGTCAGGAGCGGGGCGTTCAAGGAACGGGCGATCTCCTCGGCCAGGACGGACTTGCCCGTGCCGGGCTCGCCCTTCACCAGGAGTGGGCGCTCCAGGGTGATGGCGGCGTTGACGGCCACCGTCAGGTCCTCGGTCGCCACATAGGTTTCAGTTCCGGCAAAACGCGCCATTCCCACCATTCCTCGATTTCATCCAGACCCTAGCGCATCGCGCGGAAAAGTGGACCCGGTTTTCCCCACTGAGCAATACGCCCGGCAAGAAAACCCGCCCCCGCCTTTCGGCAATCGCCTTCATAGGATAAGCCCATGACAAATAAACCGGGAGGACAATGACCTATGGCTTACAACCGCTACCACAAGGACCGAATCGGCAATCACAAGCTGAAGCCTGAAACTCTCATGCTGGGCTACGGCTACGACCCGACCCTGTCGGAGGGTGCGGTGAAGCCTCCGGTCTTCCTGACCTCGACCTTCGTGTTCAACAGCGCCGAGCACGGCAAGGAATTCTTCGATTACGTGGCCGGCCGCCGGGAACCGCCTCAGGGCGAGACGGCGGGTCTCGTCTATTCCCGCTTCAACCACCCTAATTCCGAGATCGTCGAGGATCGGCTCGCCATCTTCGAGGAGGCGGAGGCAGGGCTCCTCTTCTCGTCAGGCATGTCGGCCATCGCGACGACGATCCTGGCCTTCGCCCGGCCCGGCGACGTGATTCTCCACTCGCAACCGCTCTACGGCGGCACCGAGACCCTGATCGCCAAGACGCTGGCCAACATGAACATCGGCGCGGTCGGCTTCGGCGACGGTGTGGACGAAACCGGCATTCGGGCGGCGGCAAAAGAGGCTCAAGGAAAGGGCCGCGTCTCGGTCATCATGGTCGAGACGCCCTCGAACCCGCTCAACACCCTGGTGGATATCGCTCTCATGCGGACCATCGCGGACGAGATCGGCGAGGCGCAGGGGCACCGCCCGGTGATCGTCTGCGACAACACCCTTCTCGGCCCCCTCTTCCAGAAGCCGCTCAAGGACGGGGCGGACGTCTCGGTCTATTCGCTGACGAAGTATGTGGGCGGCCACTCGGATCTGATCGCCGGCGCGGCGCTGGGCTCCAAGGAGTTGATGAAGACGGTGCGCCTGCTGCGCTCGGCCATCGGCACCCAGCTCGATCCTCATTCCTGCTGGATGCTCGGACGCTCGCTCGAGACTCTGGCCCTGCGCATGAGCGCGGCGAACCGCAATGCGGAGATCGTGGCGCAGTTCCTGCACGAGCATCCGAGCATCGTGAAGGTGCACCACCTCGCCTATCTGCCGGAAGGCTCCCGGGCGAAGGAAGTTTACCAAGCTCAGTCGGACGCTCCCGGGTCCACCTTTTCCTTCGACGTGAAGGGCGGCGAACCGGAGGCCTTCCGCGTGCTCAACGCGCTCCAGGTCTTCAAGCTCGCGGTGAGCCTGGGCGGCACGGAATCGCTGATCTCGCACCCGGCCTCCACCACCCATTCCGGCGTGCCCAAGGCCACCCGCGATCGCCTCGGCGTCTCCGACGCGACGATCCGCGTCTCCATCGGCATCGAGCATCCGGACGATCTGGTGGCCGATCTGGCCCAGGCGCTGGCGACGTTGGATTAAAAACATCGAGCCCTGTGTCATTCCCGACCGAAGCGGAGGGGAAGGAAAGCCATCAGTGGAGCATGCGGGTAACTGGCTCTCTCGTCATCACCGGCCTTGTGCCGGTGATCCCGCTTCGGTGAGGTGCGGCATTCTTCCAATCGGGATGGCCGGGACCGATCCCCGGATCAAATCCGGGGACGGCCATGACGGTGAAGGAACACCACGGACGATCTCCGTCCTCGGCCATGCGCTCATGTCGCGCCCACCATTGCTCCGTGAGCAGCATTAACCCCTTGCGCACCAGTTGCACCTAGAAGGACAATACCTCTGACCGGAAGGAAGCAATGGCCGCTGCGATAGACCTGCACGCCTATCAGGAACCCATTCTTTTTCTGGCAACGGCAGGCATCGTCGTCCCCCTGTTTCACCGGCTCAGGATCAGCCCGGTGCTGGGGTTTCTGGCGGCAGGCGCGTTGCTGGGACCCTATGGCCTTGGGCGTCTCATCCCGAACCATCCCTGGGTCGACTGGCTGACCTTCACCAACCCGGAGGGAACCTCCCGACTAGCCGAGTTCGGCGTGGTCTTCCTTCTGTTCACCATCGGCATCGAGCTGTCCTGGCAGCGCCTCCGCACTCTGCGGCGGCTCGTCTTCGGGTTCGGCTCGCTTCAGGTCCTTCTGGGAGCCCTCGTCCTCGGCCTGGCGTTCTACGCCTTCAAGACCGTCGAGACGATCACGGCGGCGACCGTGGTCGGTCTGGCGCTGGCCCTGTCGTCGACGGCCATCGTGATTCCGGTCCTGGCGGAGCAGAAGCGTCTCAATACGGCGGCCGGGCGCGCCAGCTTCTCGGCCCTGCTGTTCCAGGATCTCCTCGTGGCGCCGATCCTGTTCACCATCGCGGTGCTCGACACGAGCAAGCCCGATGTGACGCTGTCGTCCTTCGCCGTCCTGCTCCTGCAGGCGGGCATTGCGCTGGTTCTGATCATCGGCCTCGGCCGCATCATCCTGCGGCCCTTCTTTCAACTCGTCTCGACGACGAAAAGCCCCGAGCTCTTCATGGCGGCGTGCCTGCTCGTCGTGATGGTGACCAGCCTGATCGCGGCCGTCAGCGGCCTTTCGATGGCGCTCGGCGCCTTCATCGCCGGCATCCTCCTGTCCGAGACCGAATACCGCCGCGCGGTCGATGTGACGATCCAGCCCTTCAAGGGACTGCTTCTCGGGGTATTCTTCGTATCGGTCGGCATGAGCCTCGACCTGTTCCGCTTTCTCGAAGCGCCGCTGCTGATCCTTTCGCTCGCGGCCACGGTCGTGATCATCAAGGGCATGACCATCGTGGCTCTCGGACGCCATTTCGGCCTCAACACGGCGGAGGCGACGGAGACGGGGCTTCTCCTGGGGCCCAGTGGCGAGTTCGCCCTCGTGATCCTGGGCGCGGCGATGATCGCCGGCCTCGTGCCGAGCGGCATCGGTCAGAACCTCCTCCTCGTGACGACCCTCACCATGGTCGCGATCCCCCTCCTGGCCCGTCTGGGGCAGCGTCTGGGGCGCAAGCTCGAGATTCTGCAAGCCGCTCGATCCCCTCGCCACCATCGCTCCGCCCAGCGACGAGGTCGGACGGGTTATCATCGCCGGATATGGACGAGTCGGGCAGCTCGTCGGCGAGATGCTCGACCGCCACAAGGTGCCCTATCTCGCCATCGACCTGGACCCTGCCCGCGTTGCGGCGGAGCGGCGGGCCGGCAAGCCGGTCTATTACGGCGATGGCTCCTACCCTGAATTCCTGCGGGCCTGCGGCATCGACCGGGCGGTGGCACTGGTCATCACCCTCGACACCCTCAGCTCCATCGAGGCAGTCGTGTCTGCTGCGCGGCAGGAATGCACCGAGATCACCATCGTGGCCCGCGCCCGCGACGCTCGCCACGCCACCCAGCTCTACGAACTCGGCGTGGATGACGCCGTCCCGGAAACCATCGAAGCCTCCCTTCAGCTGAGCGAAGCAGTCTTAAGCGATATCGGCGTCCCAATGGGGCTGGTGATCGCCTCGATCCATGAACGGCGCGACGAGTTCCGGGAGATCCTCAAGAAGAGCAATCCGAACCGCGATCCGGATCGAGCCGTGTTTCAGGCACGCCGACGTGTCGGCAAGGCGCACTCCCCCGCGATGACCGGGCAGGCAACACAGGTGGACTCATGACGTTCGAGGCCCGAACCCGGCTCTCCCTATTGACCTTCTCAGCCGTTGCCGGACACTGGCCCGATGTTCCTCACCTTCTTCACAGAGCTGCGCGCGGCCAAGGTGCCGGTCTCCTTCCGGGAATACCTGTCCCTGCTGGAGGCGCTCGCTCAGGATCTGGCCGATAAGAGCGTCGAGGAATTCTACTATCTCTCCCGCACCTGCCTGGTGAAGGACGAGCGGCATTTCGACCGATTCGACCAGGTCTTCGCCCATGTGTTCAAGGGCATCGAGAGCATGGGCCACGCGGTCGGCGAGGCCGGCATTCCGGAGGAATGGCTGCGCAAGCTCGCCGAGCGCTACCTCACGGACGAGGAGAAGAACCAGATCAAGGCCATGGGCTGGGAGAAGCTCTGGGAAAACCTGAAGGAGCGCCTCAAGGAGCAGAAGGGCCGCCACCAGGGCGGCAACAAGTGGATCGGCACCGCCGGCACCTCGCCCTACGGCGCCTATGGCTACAACCCGGAAGGCATCCGCATCGGCCAGGACAAGAACCGCAATTTCCGCGCCGTGAAGGTGTGGGACAAGCGCGAGTTCAAGGATTTCGACGACAGCGTCGAACTCGGCGTACGCAACATGCGCATAGCCCTACGCCGCCTGCGCCGTTTCGCCCGCTCCGGCTCGGCGGAAGAACTCGACCTCGACGAGACGATCCACGAGACCGCCCACAAGGGCTATCTCGACGTGCGCCTGCGGCCCGAGCGCCGCAACGCCGTGAAGGTGCTGCTCTTTCTCGATGTCGGCGGCTCCATGGATTGGCACATCGAGATCGCCGAGGAGCTGTTCTCGGCCGCTCGTCTCGAATTCAAGCATTTCGAGCACTTCTACTTCCACAACTGCGTCTACGAGAATCTGTGGAAGCAGAACCGCCGCCGCTTCGACGAGGTGATCCCGACCCTTGACGTGATCCGCACCTACCCGTCCGACTACCGGGTCGTCTTCGTGGGCGATGCCTCCATGAGTCCCTACGAGATCACCACGCCGGGCGGTTCGGTGGAGCACTGGAACGAGGAACCCGGCCAGGCCTGGCTCCGGCGCATCCTCGACCATTTCCCGAAAGCCGTATGGCTGAACCCGGTCCCGCAGCCGCACTGGGGCTACACCCACTCCATTTCCCTGATCCGGCAGCTCTTCGGCGAGCGGATGTATCCGCTCAATCTCGAAGGCATCGACCACGCGATGCGTGAATTGGTGCGATAAACCTCGTCCGACAAAGTGGGACCGTTTGCCGAACCGATGATGCGCGGATAAGAAGCCGCATGACCCAGACCTACACCCACAGCCCCAAGCCCTTCGGCGGACCGATTTCCTTTATCCTCAAGGGCGAGAAGCTCACGGTGGATTCCGGCCGCAAGGTGCACAAGGTCCAGCTCGGCGCCGTCGACAAGGTGCGCATGACCTACGAGCCCGGTCGGCTGGCACAGAAGGCCTTCCGCACGAAGGTGATCATGAAGGATGGCAAGTCCTTCACCTTCAGCTCGCTCAATTGGAAGAGCCTGGTCGAGGCTCAGGAACTGACCCAGGAATACCGCGCCTTCACCCATGCCCTCTGCGAGGCCATCGCCCGCGCCAATCCGCAGGCGAGATTCGTGGCCGGAAAGCCCATGGGGCTCTGGCTGCCCACCTCGGCGCTCGCCGTCGCATCGCTGCTGGCCATGGCCTACCTGATTTGGCAGGCCCTCCAGATGGGAGCGACCGGCGTTGCCCTGCTTGGAGCGCTTCTCGCCATCGTGGGCGCATGGCAGATCGAACCGATGATCAGGCTCAACAAGCCGCGCCCCTTCCGCGCAGGGGAATTGCCGGCGGAGCTTCTGCCGAAGGCGAGTTGAAAATCAACCAACACCATAAGAGTTCGCAGATAGACCTCCACTGTCATCCCCGCGCAGGCGGGGATCCATCACCACGACATCTCAAAAAGAGGCTAACAGCGTTGCGCCCTATCCTGCACCGTCAGCGTTTATGGATCCCGGAATCCGCTGCGCGGCCCCGGGATGACAGCGGAACGACAGGCTAAGCCCGCACCACCAGCACCGAGCACTTGGCATGGCGCACGATGGTGGAGGCGTTGGAGCCAAGCAGATAGGTTGCCATGGTCGGCCGGTGCGAACCGATGACGACGAGATCGGTGCCGGTCTTTTCAGCCTCGTCCAGCACCTCATTGTAGACCGAACCAAGCCGGACCACGGCGGAAACGCGCTCTGCCGGGAGCGTCACCTTGGCGGCGATCGCCGCCAGCCTCTTGTCCGCCTCGCCCTGCTGCTCCTCGTCGAAGGTCGGCGGCATGAACTCCATGTAGGTGACCGGCACGATGGCGCGCACATAGATCAGCCGCAGGGAGCCGCCTGCAATGCTGGCGAGCTCGACGGCCTTGTCGATGGCGGGTTGCGCCGCCTCCACCTCACCGAGATCGACGGGCACCAGGATCGTCTTGAACATGAGCGTATCTCCAGACAGAGCGTTTTCCGGCGAAGTGGATCCGGTTCGCCGTCAAAAATGAGGCATGACGACGAAAGCTTCCTCCCCTGCACGGAGGAAGCTTTAACCTTGACGGGTAGGAGTGTGAACGACGAGCCCGTCGAGTTCGGGCCTGACGCGGATCTGGCACGAGAGCCGCGAATTCGGGCGCACATCATAAGCGAAGTCGAGCATGTCCTCCTCCATAGGCTGAGGCTGGCCCGTCGCGGCTTCCCATTCTTCTGCGACATAGACGTGACAGGTAGCACAGGAGCAGGCTCCACCGCATTCGGCCTCGATGCCCGGAATGCCATTGCGGATGGCAGTTTCCATGACGGTTGCGCCCTCCTCCGCCTCGACGGTGCGGGCCGTGCCTTCGGCATCGATGAACGTAATATTGATCATTGCGGACCTCTGCTTGTCGGCGCATACTTATGACAGACTGCGCCGGAAGACGAGAGACGCATACAAAACCTGCCGTCTTTTCGCCGCATTTTTTCCCGGTAGAGCAGGTTACTAAGCCGTTAACGACGTTCATAAATGACAGGGGACATCGGGTTTCCTTGTTTCAGATCGGCCGCTAGACTTGCTTGGTAAATAACAGATTACCGTGCGGAAACCCTTGAACGGGGCTCCGTACCGGTTGAAGCCATGCATTCACCTCGTTTTTCAGAGAATGAGGCGGCTTCAACCATCATCAGTTGCGTCACGAGGGCGGATCATGGCGACCGAGAACAAGAAGATGAAGGACCCGGCTCAGGCAGCCTTGTCGGCTGTCGAGCAGGCGCTCAACCTTGACGAGACATTCGTGATCCACACCCCGGAGCGCTCGGGCGGCAAGCCTTACGAAGAGCCCAAGCTGCCGGATATCGACGATCACGACTTCACCAAGGGTCCTTTCGGTCTTGGCTCCGACTCCCTGTCCGCCCAGGCAGACGACCATGACCCTCGGTTCGACGACATGGCCCGCTCCGGCTTCGTCGCCCCCGACCGGAATGCCGTTGCCAACGACGACCGCCAGAACGTGGGCGTGATGCTGCAAGCCCTTCAGGTCCGCCCCTCTCCCCGCGCCTATGTGATCGCGACTCTCGCGTCCCTGCTCTGGCTGGGCGGCGTCGGGGCCCTTGTCTATACGCAGGGCATCACGACCCCCGAACAATTGCTCACCACCTTCTCGCCCTCGCAGCTGGCACTCGGCGCCGTCGGGCTTGTGGCCCCGGTCTTCCTGTTCTTCATCGCCGCGATGCTCACAATCCGCTCGCAGGAGATGAAGATGGTGGCCCGCGCGGTCGGCGAAGTCGCCATGCGTCTGGCTCAGCCGGAAAACTTCTCCACCGATGCCGTCCTCTCCGTCTCGCAGGCCGTGCGTCGTGAAGTGGCCGCTGTCGGCGATGGCGTCGAGCGGGCGCTGGCCCGCGCCGGAGAGCTCGAAACCCTCGTACGCAGTGAGATCTCGACGCTGGAGCGCGCCTATTCCGACAACGAAATCCGCATCCGCTCGCTCATCGACGAATTGGTGGCGCAGCGCGAGGCCATCGTGTCGAACGCGGAGCGCGTGCGTGGCTCGATCACAGGCGCGCACCAGACTCTGATCCAGGATCTCGACGGCGCCAGCGAGCGCGTCATCGCCGCCGTCAGCGGCGCAGGCGACAAGGTCACGGCATCGCTTGAGCAGCAGGGCGATCACATCACCCAGGCCCTCGGCCGCGCCGGCGAGCGCGTTGTCGAGGAAATGGCAGGCCGCGGCGTCGAGTTGGTGGAGCGTCTCTCGGGCTCCAGCGATGAGATCAAGAACGGCATCGCGGAGGTGGCCACCGTCATCACGGGCGCGCTCGAGAGCAAGGCGCAGGACATCACCGGCGCCTTCGAGCGCACCGGCGATCTGCTGACCCGCCACCTGCAGGAAGGCGCGAGCCAGGTCACCCGCACCCTTGCGGAAACCGGTCGCGGCGTGATCGACGCCCTCGCCCAGCAGGGCAACGACGTACGCGAGGCGTTCGAGCAGACGGCCCGCACCCTGGAAGACAGCTTCACGCAGCGCGGCAGCGAGATCACCGAGAAGCTGGCAGCCACGGGCGGCGTGATTGCCGACGACATCTCGGCCCGTACTGCGGAGATGCGCGACCAGATCGCCGCCGCAGGCTCCGCCGTGGGTGAGGAGATCGTGAGCCGCGGCACCCAGATGCGCGATCAGCTCGCCGCCACGGGAACCGGCGTCGTCGACGAGATCGTTCTGCGCGGCAACGAGTTCCGCGAACGCTTGGCAACGACGGCTGCCGACGTCGCCCACGAGATCGACCAGCGCGGCGTCCAAGTGCGTGAGCAGCTAGAGAGCGCCGTGCGCCTCGCCGACGAATCCATCGGCACCCGTGTCGAGGATCTGGCGACCCGCCTGGAGACGGCCAGCCAGCGCGTCAGCGAATCCGTCACCGTCCAGGGCCAGGCGCTGGAGACCAGCCTCGCTCAGGCCGGCGAGCGAGTCTCGACGCTCATGGGCAATCAGGTCGAGGAGTTCCGCACAGCCTTCGAAACGCGCGGTCAAGAATTCTCGGAGACCCTCTCCAATCATACCGACGAAGCGCACACCCGTCTGGCAACCACCGCCAAGGACATCGTTCTCGCCATCGCGTCCCAAGGATCGCGCGTCAACGAAGTGCTCAACCGGACCGCGGAGACCCTTTCCACCACGGTCGATACCCGCACCCGCGAGATGGAAGAGACCCTCAGCTCGCGCCTCACGGCATTCGAGGGTGTCATGACCCGCGGCGGCGAGATGGCCGAGCGCATGTCCCGCGACGTGGGCAGCCTGACCGAGACGATCAGCGGCCGCTTCGAGGAGATGGACCGTCTCATCACCGTGCAGGGACGCACCGTGGCCGAGACCTTCGCCGAGCGTGCCCGCGAGGCGACCACCGCGATCGAGACCCAACTCGCCGCTCTCGAGGAGCACGCCTCACGCCGCACCTCGGAGATCGCCGTCAACTTCGACACCATTGTCGAGCGGGTCGACAGCGTTCTCGGCGCCCGGTCCACCGCCCTCAACGAGGCCCTCGTCATCCGCACCGGCGAAATGGCCCGCGTCATGGCCGAAGGCGGACGAGACGTGGCGACCGCACTTCAGACTCGCGTCGACGAGATCAGCCAGGTGATCGCCGCCAAGACCAATGCGATCGCCGACACCCTGTCCTCCAGGGCCGGGCAGATCGGCGAATCCCTGGACGGCCGCATTGCCTCGATCAACGAGGTGCTCGGCAGTCGCGCCGACGAGATCACGGAAATGCTGGGCACCCGCGCTTTCGAGATCAACCAGACCTTGGGAAGCCGTGCGGAAGAGATTGCCAACGCTCTCAACCAGAGCGTGACGATGCTCGAAGAGCGTGTCGTCAACCGTCTCAGCGGCGTTGCCGAAACCATCGACGAGCGCGGGCAGGCCGTTCTCGGCTCGCTCACCAGCCGCATCGGCGAGATCCGCTCGATCTTCGACTCCCAGGGCGCGTCCCTCGTCGAGAGCCTGGGCGACCGTGGTGAAGTCATCGGTCGCGAAGTCGCTGCCATCAGCGACACGACGCTTCGCAATCTCGAAGAGCGCAGCACCACCCTGCTCTCCTCTCTCCAGGAGCGCACGACGGAGCTCACCGCCTCCTACATGCAGTCGACGGAAGCGATGCGCAGCGCCATCGACGAAGGCACGCAGCAGACCGTTGAAACCCTCACCGGCGCCAACGAGCGTCTGCGGGGCGAACTCACCGAGGTTCTCGGCCGCTTGCAGGAGGGCAACCGTCTGCTGCAGCAGGTCGCGGCCTCCGCCAGCAGCAATCTCGGCGCGGTCGAGGATGGACTGGCCGGTCGGGTCCAGCACATCGAGTCGCTCCTCTCGGAAATCGCTACTCAGACGGGCCGCGCCTCCGATCAGGTGGCCGATCAGGTCGATGCGCTGCGCAGCGTGTCCTCCGGTGCCATCCAGCAGGCGCTGGAACTGGCCCAGAGCCTCGAGGAGCGCGGCCACGCGCTCACCGACACGACCAGCGAGCAGATGCGCACCCTCACGGAGGCCACCTCTGCCCTGGAGCGTGTCGAAGCTCGCATGAGCGAGGCCCTGTCCAACCGCCAGCAGGCGCTGGACGAGCTTCTCAGCCGGATCAGCGATCGTTCGAAGGATCTGGAATCCGTCACCCGTTCCTTCACCACTCTGTTGGAGGGCTCGCTCGAAAACGCCGATGCCAAGGCGCGCCAGCTCGGCGCGGTCCTCGCCGCGGCCGCGGAGACCACCACGAACGCCATCGGCGAGCAGTTCGAGCGCATCCGCGCCACCACAGGCCAGGAAAGCGCCCGCACGGCAGCCGCCCTGCGCACCAGCTACGAGCAGGCCGCCGCCGAGATGGCGGATGCGCTGAGCAATGCCACCACGAAGTTCCGCGACACCATGGGCGACCTGCGCGGCATGACCGGGCAGATCCAGCGCGAGTTGGAGGCCACCCGGGCGGAACTCCGCCGCGGTGTCGTGGAGCTGCCGCAAGAGACCCAGGAGGCGAGCGCCAACATGCGCCGCGTCGTCGCCGACCAGATCAAGGCTCTCAACGAGCTGTCCGCTCTGGTGTCCCGCTCAAACCGTCTGGTCGATGCCGCTCCGGCCGCCCAGCCGCGCAAGGCTGCGGTCAACGAAACGCCGGTTGCCGCCACCATGGCGGCCGTCGCGGCCGCGGTCGAGCAGAGGATCGCCCAGGCTCCGGCTCCGACGCCTGCCCCCGCTCCGGCGCCCGCCCCCGCTCCGACGGTCGCCCGTCAGGCAGAGCCCAAGCCCGCTCCAGCTCCGGCTCCGACCCCCGCACCGGCACCGGCACCGGCTCCTGCACCGGTTCGTCAGGCTCCGCCCGCTGCCGAACGTCCGGCTCCGCGCCGGGAGGAGGCTCCGCCCCGGGATGCCGGCGCTCGTGGCGGCTGGCTGTCGGATCTCCTGAACCGGGCCTCGCGCGACGAGGATGTGGAACCGGCCCGCGCTGCGGCCCGCACCGATCGCGCCCGCACCAACAGCCTCGAATCCCTGGATTCGATCTCGGTCGATATCGCGCGGATGATCGACCATGAAGCGGCCGTCGAGCTGTGGGACCGCTACCGCCGCGGCGAGAGCAACGTGTTCACCCGTCGCCTGTACACGCTGCAGGGTCAGCAGACCTTCGACGAGATCCGCCGCAAGTACCGCCGCGACGACGAGTTCCGGCAGACGGTGGACCGTTATGTGGAAGAGTTCGAGCGCCTGCTTGCGGAGGTCTCCCGCGACGACCGCGACTCCATGCTCACGAAGACCTATCTCACGTCGGAAACCGGCAAGGTCTACACCATGCTGGCTCACGCGAGCGGCCGATTCGACTGAGCCGGATAAAAGCTTCAAGTGAAACGTGAAAAGCGCGGCCTCCGAGCCGCGTTTTTGCTTTTGGGCTCAGCATCTCTTTCCTCCTCGATGTGGGGAAGGATTGAGCGTGGAGGTTGGCAAATCAGAACGCTTTGTGTTCCGATTATATGAAGGCAGATGGTTTAATCAGCCTACATATTCCTCCCCTACCTCTGTCCCAGCACAGCGGTCGATTGATCCTGGGCCAATCGCATACCTCCCTGAAGCTCGGGAGATGAGAGAAGGACCGTATTTATTGTTAAGCTCGCAAGCTTGTACGGTTCTCAATTGAAGCTATAACGGACGCCCAGCCGCACTTCGTGAGCGCCGATCGATTCCACATCCACTCCGGTGCCGTTGTCGTAGGTGCGCGTTTTTACGTCACCAAGGCTGACATAGCGGTATCCGAGATCCAGTGTGAAGTTCGACGAGAGCTGGTACCCTACGCCAGCCATAAGCGCCCAAGCGAGACTGAAGGTCTCGCCCCCAGCAAAATGCTCGGAGGTTTCTTCCCCTGTCGCTGGGTTATAGGTCGTCAGCACATGATGAGAGAGAACGTTATGCGCCACGCCGATACCGGCGCCGACATAAGGCGTAAGGCCCATCATTGACCTGAAGTCCAGATAGCCGTTCACCATGAACGTCGAGGATTGGAACTGACCACTGTCCGTTACGGATGCCGTGGTGGGAATGAGAGCCGGCGCGACACCTCTGAAGCGGGCATCGAAGGTGTGATCCAGCGTCACGTCTGCGCGGACATTGGCATTGAAGCGGTAGCCAAGGCCAGCACCAATAGCAGCTGTGTTGTTCAGGTTCTCGCGATTGAGATCGCTTGTGGAGGGTTGAGTGGCCAAGTCCGCCTCAGGGCGTTTGTATCCGACATAGCCGACTTCACCTCGCAGGTACCAGCCACGGGGGCTCTCTCTATTGGTCCGCATCACAGGAGACGAGGGTACAAAGACTTGAGAAAGGTCCGCGGCCATGGCAGCCGAACTTGTTGCTGCAAAAAGGCCGATCAGAGCCGCCAACTTAATCGCTTTCATCGGAGTTCTTCTTTACTCAACGAGTCACATGGCCTGCTGCAAGATTTCAGCAGTAAGGTTATGATGTGTCATGCGTGTAAAGAAAGCGTTAAGCTTAAATTTTCTCACGGTCAGATCATCGGACGTGGATTATAATCCAATCCGCAGAGATGGCATTTCTGCAAGTTCTCCCGAGAGTGACATCGCACGATTCCATTCCATTGAGGTCGTCCAACGCCGGAATTTGGTGTCTTTCGAGATTACGGACGCACTCAGTTCCAATGCTTCCTGCGCTGATGAATGTCCCCGCCTGTTCAATAGCGTCTACCAGGGAGCCTACCATCCACCGCACTCATCAGTTCTGACAATGATTACAACCTGCTTGCAGAGTGCATCACACTTTATACGAGAGAACCATTCGACATTCTCAAGCACAGATTGACTCGCCTGCCCTCGCGCCGAAACTTTATTGCGCCCTGGCAATACCTGCGATGCAATATTGCAAAGGTTTGTACAAAAACGAGATATTCTCTCGCTACGTAAGCAATATATACGCCTCATGCTGACTCAACAAGAATATTTGCCTAGTTTCGCACCTAAGTAATTGACATATATTGCTCTTTTTTTCTGCCCCGTCTGTAATAGATCTCAATGCCCTACGAATATAAGTTACAATTGAAACACTTATTACGGCATCCTTTTCGGATCATTGTAACGGCGTCGTAATTTCTGCTTGTCTGCCGTCATAATCGTGCGGTTGTCTTTCCCAGCCTCAATGATAACAGTATATCATTATCTCAAAGTGCAGACCGAGTCATGGAACCTTGAGTACAGTGTGGTTCCTGATGACCGAGTCCGCTCTCCATAGATGAATCGCGCCTGCAACGGTGCACAAGCATTGGAGAAGGCCATGCGTATAGGTCACACCACATCTGGTCCGCCCCGCGAAGCCGGGGCAGCTCTTACGTACGCCGCTCGATAACGCGAAACCCAGCAACGATGCGGAGTTCTTCCTGCTCGGTAATTTGGAAGTCAGCAGCGACATGCAGCGCCGCTTCATCGAGGGAACGGGTGTTGTCGGCCCCTACGGACACATCGTCAATCTGAAACCGGAGCAGACCCATGTCCGCAAGAAAATCGTCAAACCTTAAGTTCTCCCTCATCGCCTGTGCGGGATTTCTGCCAATGCTCGCTCTCGGCGCATGTGCGGATTACGTGAAGCACAGCGATACGATCACAGCATCGGCCGGAGACGCGATAGCGCACAACAAAGTCGTGCACATCGACGATCCGTGGCCACGCGTCGCCTCGGACACCCGCATCACCAGAAACGGCCAACGGGTCGATAAGGTGACAAAGACTTACCTCAATGGGAGCGCCGCCTCGTCTCCGACATCGCTGTCCATTACGCTCCCGACATCGAATTCGCCCTCCTCGGACGGTTCGCCTCCGGCACAGTGAGATGGGCTGATAAGATCAACTTCAGCGGAATGTCCGAACGGCTAACAAACAGGCTCCGGGCAACTCGGAGCCTTAACGGTTTTCCGATTGACGCCTGAAGCCGTCTAGGTCGGAGCCTGTTCCTTGCTGGTATCCTGCGACTGGCTTCCGGCATCGCCTGGCTCCTCGCGCCGCGGCAGCGGGCTGCCGCTCACCCAGCGCACGATGTCGAGCATGACTACGGTCAGGGCCTCGTCGAGGGCGCGGGCGGCATTTGGTGCATCGACAGCGCTGGCGGGGATGCTGGCGCGGAAGATGCGGCCGTTCACGATGCGGCCGTTCTGATCGCTGACGATCTTCACGGAGATCTCGGCAACCGCCTGATTGTCCGGCGTCGCGATCTCGAACCGGCGCAGCTCGGAGATGAGTTGGACGTCGGCCACGGCGCCGCTGCTCGGCCTTGAGACGCCCCGGAGCTGCGAGGCGTTCTCGAATGTGTTGATCAGGCGGGTCTGGATCAGCCGCGGCAGGTTGTCGGCCCACTGTCCTCCTCCGATGAACGACACGGAGCCGCTGGCATCCTTGACCAGGATCTGCTGGGTCGAGAGCTGCTGCAGGGCCGCAGGCTCGTTGACCAGAACCTGAACTCCGGACGCACCCCGGATCCGGGACGTCGGCGCCGAGAGGTCATAGGTTGCCGGCGCCGGCCCCGACGAGCAGGCGCCGGTCAGGGCAGCCAGAACCAGCACCGGGGCAACGCGCCGGAGCAGGCAGGCTCGAGCTATCAGGGGGGACGACACGGAGGATCCACGCATACTGGTTACTTAGCGGCGTCCACTATACTCGGGGAGGTTTGAACGACCACCGAAAAGAAACTGCTGTGGATTACGTTCGATG
Source organism: Microvirga sp. RSM25 (assembly GCF_044784385.1). Lineage (NCBI taxonomy): Bacteria > Pseudomonadati > Pseudomonadota > Alphaproteobacteria > Hyphomicrobiales > Methylobacteriaceae > Microvirga > Microvirga sp. RSM25. The sequence goes on from NZ_CP173039.1 coordinate 2,709,676, forward strand.
CTGCGGACCGCGCGACTGATGTCCCCGAGCGTTCTGCGACCTTCGACGGCCAGGGCCTCGTATTCCCGCAGGCCCGATTCCGTGAACCGGTTGACACCGCCGAGTATGCCCTGGATGCCCTCGGTCCGCTGGTTGAGGTCGTCCGCAAGCTCCCGGACGGAAACGGCGGCGGCCCGGATTTCGTCGAAGGCTCCCTTGCCGGCTTCACCGGAGGCCGAGCCCAGGAACTTCTCGGCGCCGGCCAGAACGCTGTCGATTCGGTCAGCCGACTTGTTCAGCTTCTCCGTGATGGAGCGTGCCTCCTGGATAGCCTTGTCCACATCCGGGCTTCGCTGGCTCAGGGTCTGGGTAAAAGTATCGATATTGTCGACCGTGCGGCCGACCTTGGCAGGATCGATGGCGCGGGCGAGTTCGGCGATCTCACCGACGGCGTTGTCGAGCTTGGGTGCGGTCTCGTTGAGGCGACCGATGAGACTGGCGGCGTCCCGAAGGGCATTGTTGATCGCCTCACGGTTCTCCCCGAGCGCTCTCGTGAAATTGTCCGTATTCTCGACGATCCGGGCGACACGCTGGCCGTCGACGGAGTTTGCCACCTCCTCGACCTTGTCGACAGTGCGCCCGACCTTCGCCGGATCGATGGCCTTTGCGATATTCGAAATGTCTCCCACGGCGCTGTCCAGCTTGGGAGCGGTCTCGTTGAGACGGGCGACGAGGCTGTCCGCATTGCGCAGGGTATCGGTGATGGCCTGTCGGCTCTCGCCGAGGGACTGGGAGAAGCCCTCGACGTTCTCGATGATTCGGGTCACGCGCTGCGGATCGACTGCGCGGACCACCGTGTCGACGTTGGTTGCGAGCGTCTCAAGCTTTTCAGCCAAAGGGCCAACCTTCTCGGCGGCCTGTCCGATTTGGGCCAGGAAGCGGTCGATGCCCTCCGCGTTCTCACCCAGGGCCTGGGAGAAGCGCTCCACGTTCTGGATCGTCCGGCTGATGGCGCCCTCGTTGTCGGAAACCACTCGTCCGACCCGTTCCAGCACGTCATCGGCCCGGCGGGCGATGTTGCGCGCCGTCTCGATGAGATCCTGGAAGTCGGAGCGGTCGGCGAAGATCGTCGGCATGGGCTGGCCCGGACCGGCCACGAGCGGCGGGGCGCTGGGCTCGCCGCCCGAGAGACCGATGTTCGCAACGCCGGTGAGACCCTGGTACTCCAAACGGGCGCGGGTATCGGAGCGGATCGGCGTGCGGGCGTCGACCTGGACGATGCCGACGACCCGGCGCGGGTCCTCGGGCAGCAGGCTGATATCGGTCACTTCGCCGACGCGCAGGCCGTTGAAGGACACGCTGGACCCTTGCGAGAGCCCCGAGACCGAACCGGAAAACACGATGCGGATGCTCTGGCGGGCCTGTCCCCGCTCGCCGCCGGAGAACCAGTAGACGAAGCCGAAGGCAGCCGCGATCACCGCCAGGGTGAAGAGGCCGATCAAGGCATAGTTTGCACGCGTTTCCATCGTTACCCTTGCGCGCCGCCGGCCATGACCGCGCGTGCCCGTTTCCCATGAAAATAAGAGCGAAGCCACGGGTGATCTGATTCCAGCATCACCTCGATGGGACCCTCCGCGAGAATTTTTCCCTCGCCCAGAGCCGCTATGCGGTCGCAGACCGAATATAGGCTGTCCAGGTCATGGGTTACCATGAATACGGTCAGGCCTAAAGTCCGCTGTAACGTCGCAATAAGGTCGTCGAACTCGCCAGCGCCGATAGGATCGAGACCCGACGTCGGCTCGTCAAGGAAAACAATCTCAGGATCGAGAGCAAGCGCCCGCGCCAGGGCCGCGCGCTTGATCATGCCGCCCGACAGCTCGGAGGGAAGTTTGTCGGCAGCATCCGGATTCAAGCCCACCATCTCGATCTTGAGCATGGCCAATTCGTCGAGCAGCCGGTCCGACAGGCGCAGGTATTCCCGCATCGGAACCTGGATGTTCTGCTTCACCGTCAGCGCTGAAAACAGCGCCCCCTGCTGGAACAGCACGCCCCAGTGCCGCTCCAACTGGCGACGCTCCTCGGCCGACAGCTCATCCAGGTTCTGGCCCAGCACCTCGATGGTGCCTGCCCGCTTGGGCACGAGCCCGAGGATGGCCCGGGTCAGCACCGACTTGCCCTGACCGGAGCCGCCGACGAAGCCCAGGATCTCGCCGCGATAGACGTCGAGATCGAGGCCTTTCAGGATCGTCCTGTCTCCGAAGCCGACCTCGACGCCGCGAGCGCTGATGATCACGTCGCGGTCATTGGGAGATTCGGTGGGGCGCCGTTCGAGCATCATGTCAGTAATTAATCGCTGCAAAGAACATGGCGAAGAGGCCATCGAGCACGATGACCATGAAGATTGCCTTTACCACCGAAGACGTCACGTGCTGGCCCAGGGACTCGGCGGAACCCGCAACGGCCAGCCCCTCCAGGGTCGCAATGATGCCGATGACAAGCGCCATGAAGGGAGCCTTGATGATGCCGACCATGAAGGTGTTCAGACTGACGGCGGCCCTGAGGCGCGTCAGGAAGATGTCCGGGCTGATATCGCCGTAGACCCAGGTCGTCAGGGCACCGCCCACGAGCGCTGCGATGGAGGCGATGAAGGTCAGGAGCGGCAGACCGATCACCAGCGCCATGATGCGCGGGACGATGAGAACCTCGATGGGATCGAGACCCATGACCCGCAGGGCGTCGATCTCCTCCCGCATCTTCATGGAGCCGATCTCGGCGGTGAAGGCCGAGCCCGAGCGGCCCGCGACCATGATGGAGGTCAGCAACACACCCAGCTCACGCAGGACCAGGATGCCGATGAGGTCGATGACGAAGGGCGTGGCCCCGAACTTCACGAGCTGGAAGATACCCTGCTGCGAGACGATGCAACCGACGAGAAACGAGATCAGGACGATGATCGGAACGCCGCGATAGGCGATCTGCTCGAGCTGGTTGACCACGGCCGTGATGCGGAAGCGCCGGGGATGGACGATCACGCGCAGCAAAGCGGAGATGAGTTCGCCCAAAAAGCCGACGCCGCCGACCATGTCCCTGCCGGCCCCGGCCACGCTCTGACCGACATCGACGAGAAAATCGACCAAGCGGGAATGCCGCGGCTTCGGTGCGCCCTGAAAGTCGCGATAAGCCGCCTCCTCCAGAAGGATCTTCTGCTCCGGCGTCGCATTGGCGAAATCCACCTGTCCCTTGGCGGAGAGCTCGTGCCGTGTGCGGTTGAGCGTCCAGGCACCGAGAGTATCGAGACGCCCGACGCCGCCCAGATCGAGGGTCAGGGGAAAGGTGCCGGCTTCCGTCGCAATCTCATCCGTCAGGGCCTCGACCTTCTGGGCATGCGGCGCCGTCCAGGGACCGGCCAGCCGGACTGTCGTCTGCCCCCCGGCACGGTCGATTGCGACTTCCGGCTCGCGAGCCAAGGTGCTCTGCGCCACGATCATCCCTTCGGCGTTGATTCCGCTTGGTGATAGCGTGTCATTGCGCCACAAGTCGAGACGAAGTTAAGAAGAGAAGCCAAGAGAATGCGCAAGCTCACCGTTTCCATCGACCGTTTCCCCATTGCCGGAAAGTTCACGATCGCCCGCGGCTCCCGCACGGAGGCGGTTGTGGTCACGGCGACGATCTCGGAGAACGGGGCGACCGGGCATGGGGAATGCGTGCCCTATCCCCGCTACGGGGAGACGGTCGAAGGAGTGGCAGCGGCTATCGAAGCCATCCGGCCTCGGATCGAGGCCGGGCTGAGCCGTGAGGCGCTTCAGGATCTCATGCCGGCAGGAGCGGCCCGGAATGCCGTCGACTGCGCCCTCTGGGACCTGGACGCCAAGCGCTCCGGCATCCGCGCCCACCTGACCGCAGGGCTGACCCGCTGGCCGCCCGCGACCACGGCCTATACGATCAGCCTCGACAGTCCTGATGGCATGGCCGAGGCTGCTGCCAGGGCGGCTGAACGCCCGATTCTCAAGGTGAAATTCGGTGCCCCCGATGGCGATATTGAGCGGATCAGGGCCGTCCGCCGGGCCGCGCCTCAGGCGACCTTGATTGCCGACGCCAATGAAGGCTGGACCGAGGAGAACCTGGAGCAGCACCTCGCGGCCTGCGCCGATGAGGGCTACGCGCTGGTGGAACAGCCCCTCCCCGCCAAGGCCGACCGGTTCTTGAGCCGCATCTCCCGCCCCGTTCCGATCCTGGCCGACGAGAGCGTGCATGACCGGGCGAGCCTCGACCGGCTGGTCGGCCTCTACGAGATCATCAATATCAAGCTCGACAAGACCGGTGGGATGACGGAGGCCCTGGCTCTGGCCGATGCGGCGGAAGCCAAGGGCTTTTCGCTCATGATCGGCTGCATGGTCGGCACCTCGCTCGCCATGGCGCCGGCCCTGGTGCTCGCGCCCCGCGCCCGCTTCGTCGATCTCGACGGCCCGCTCCTCCTGGCCAAAGACCGGGAGCCCGGCCTGCGTTACGAGGGAAGCATCGTCTACCCGCCGGAACCCGCCCTCTGGGGTTGATCCTTCTGAAGGCGGACCACCGCCAGCATCAGCACGAATCCGATGGCTCCCAAGGGTGCCATCGCGGCGAAGACGCCGGCACCTGCTTCGCTGTAGATCACGCCGCTGACGATGGTGGAGGCCGCCGTCGTCAGGGCGGCCAGCGAACCGTAGATCCCTTGCGCCCGTCCCCGTGCCTTCATGGGTGCGAGGGCCGCCAGGGCCGCCATGGTGCCGATGTGGGTGGCGGCGAAGGACAGGCTGTGCATGGTCTGCAGCACGAACATGACCTCCGTCCCTGGCTGCAGGGACATGATCGTGAAGCGGATGACCGCCGCGGCCGACCCGAGCAGGATCAGGCCGACGCCCGAACTCCGGCCGACCTGGCGGCCGAGATAGACGAAGACCAGGATCTCGGCGATGACGCCGGCCGCCCAGAAATAGCCGATAACCTCGTCGGAGAAGCCGATGGAGCGCCAGTAGATGCTGGCGAAGGCATTCAGGGCGCCGTGGCTACCCTGAGTCACCGCTCCCGCAATCAGCACGAGCCACAGGATCCTGGACAGCTTTGGGGAAGCTCCTTCCGTCTGAGCCTCGCTTGGGCTCGCAGGCTCGGGGACCTCGTGTGGGACGGCGATCAGCGTTGCCGTGAGGCCCAGGAGGGGAATGAGGGTCAGGGCGACGATCACGATGTCCGGCCCGAAGGCGCCGACCAGATACCCGCCCACGATGTTGGTGATGAAGAACGCCACCGAGCCGGCGCCCCGGATCCGACCGTAGTTCAGGCCCGGATGGCGCTGGACCGCGTTGGTCGAGACGAGATCGTTGCCCGGGATGATGCAGGACTGCGCGATGGCGACAAGGGCCACCAGGGCCATGATCGTGACGCTGTTGTCGGTCAGCAGGAAGAGCGGAAAGCCGATCAGCTGCCCCAGATGGCTCGCCAGAAGCAGCCGGCGTGCCCCGAACGACCGGTCCGCCAGGCTCAGGAGCGGTGCGGTCGCCAGGATCCGGACGATGATGGGGATCGCGACCACGAACCCGATCACGGTCGGCGACAGCGCCTTGCTCTGCAGCCAGAGCGGGAAGAACGGCAGATACATCCCGTGGCTGGTGAAGCTGGCAGCCTGCAACGCACCCAGACGGAATTCGAGAGCTTTGAGCGGATGCATTGGGACTATGGTCTTCTGGAATCGGAATCGGGGCCAAACGAGCAAGAACGCGGTGCAAGACTACCCCTGAAGGCCTTGCAGGGGTTGAGCTTGCAGGCACTTTGCACACATCTGTTGGAGACAGGAATCAAACCCGGCAGAGATGGATTGCGCCACCATGCCCGATGAAGAGACCAACGTCACGTTCGGCGATCTGGATTTCGACACTATCGAAGCGGCCGTCATGGAGACGGCGCGCGGCCGCTGGTTCCTGAAGGAATATGCGAGGCGTAACCGCAATGCGGACACCCAGGCCGTTCTCGAGGCCGTGGACCGCCTGAAGGAACTGCCCCTGGATGCCAGGACGGTCGAGCCCTTCAGAACTTGCCTGGAAAAATTGGTCGCCTCGATCCGGCAGACCAAGGCGGAGGTCCGCTCCTTTCCGGTTCTGGAAGCTGACGATCCCTTGAACACCCTCTCCGAGGCGGAGCTCCAGGAGGCGGCCGAGCAGCGCATCCGGCGCATGGCGTCGACGCTTCAGAGCCTGGAGAACGAAATCCAGGGCATGATCGATCTCAGCAGAGTGGAGATCGACCGGACCGAAGTCTCTGTGGAAACCGGCCCTTTCGAGGGTGAGAAGGCTCAGCATCTCCACCCGCATTCCGCCTTCCTGATGTAGGGGCAGGCTATCTCCCGGAATGGGCTTTCTCGATATTGGAGAAGAATTGCCGGGCGCTTTCGTGCCAGGTGAAGGTCTCGCCATAGGCCCGGCATCGATCCCTCGGGAGGTCGAGAGCCGCAAGCGCGGCGACCCGCAGGTCGGCGTCGAGGACGCCGCAGCCTGAAGCGCCGATCACATCCAGCGGGCCGGTGACCGGAAAGGCCGCAATCGGCAAGCCGGAGGCCAGCGCCTCGATCAGCACGATTCGAAGGTATCGGTGAGGCTCGGGAAGACGAAGACGTCCGACGAGGCATAGACCCGCGCCAGATCCTCGCCGGTGAGAGCGCCGAGAAAGCGGGCTTCCGGGTATCGTCGCCCGAGTGCCAGGCGTGAGGGCCCGTCGCCCACCACGACCTTGGTGCCGGGCAGATCGAGGCTCAGGAAGGCGTCCAGGTTCTTCTCGACGGCGACCCGCCCGACATAGAGGAAGACGGGTGCGGCTACGTCCAGGATCCGTTCGTGTCGTGGTCGGAACAGAGCGGTGTCGACGCCCCGCGTCCAGCGCATGATGTTCTCGAAGCCGCGCTCCGTCAGTTCCCGCTCCAGGGAAGGCGTGCTGACCATCATGGCGCGGGCCACCCGATGGAAGCGCTTGAGCGCCCCGTAGGTCCACGCCTCGGGGATTTTGGTTCGCGCAGCCACGTATTCCGGAAAGCGCGTATGATAGCTCGTAGTGAACGCTCGCTCCTGGCGCGCGCAGGTCAACCGCGTGGCAAGCCCGATGGGCCCTTCCGTTGCGATGTGGACATGCGTCGGCCGGATCTCCTCAAGGATTGCAGCGAGAGACCCAGGCCCGATCAGGGACAGACGGATTTCCGGATAGGTCGGCATCGGGATGGAACGGAAGCGCTCGGGCGTGAGGAACACGACCTCCGCACCGAAGCGCGGCGCCTCGGCCGCCATGTATTCCAGCGAACGGACCACCCCGTTGATCTGGGGGCGCCATGCGTCGGTTGCGATCAGAAGGCGCATCAGGCGGCCCTCTCGCTGATCTTCACGTCGACGAGACCTTGATCGCGGGCCGGCTCGCGCTGACGGTCCGTCCACCGGATCAACTCGAAGGAGCCGTCGTAGTGCTCGACCACCGCCGTGCAGGACTCGACCCAGTCGCCGGTATTCACGTAAACCACGCCGAACTGATCGTGCATGATCGCGTGGTGGATGTGCCCGCAGATCACGCCATCGGCCTCCTGGCGCCGGGCTTCCGCGGCGAGAAGCTCCTCGAACCTGCTGATGTAGTTCACCGCGTTCTTGACCTTCAGCTTGGCCCAGGACGAGAGCGACCAATAGGTCAGGCCGATCCGCCGCCGCACGATGTTGAGATAGGTGTTGATGAACAGAGCTGTCGAATAGGCTCCATCTCCGAGAAGCGCGAGCCAGCGGGCATGCCGGACCACCAGGTCGAACTGATCGCCATGGATCACGAGATAGCGCTTGCCGTCGGCGGTTTCGTGAACCGCATAATCCGCAAGCTCGATGCCGCCCAGATTGACCCCGATATAATCGCGCAGGAACTCGTCGTGATTGCCGGGAAGGTAGACGAGGCGGGCCCCCTTCCGGACCTTGCGCATGAGCTTCTGCACGACATCGTTGTGGGCCTGGGGCCAGTACCAGCCCGATTTCAGGCGCCAGCCATCGACGATGTCGCCGACGAGATAGATGGTGTCCGCATCGTAGGTCTTGAGGAAGTCGAGCAGGGCACCGGCCTGGCACCCCTTCGTGCCTAGATGGAGGTCCGACAGGAACAACGTCCGTACGCGCACAGCATTCTCATCCTGAGCCATGGGCTCCTCCGGCGGGCTTGCTGAACGATAGCCAAACCGGATTCGCATCTCGTCCCCATGACGGTTTTCCTGCAGATTTGTGACGGGGCCCTCGAAGCATCGCGCCTCAAGGGCTGGCCGATCATCGACCGGCTGCGTCATCACCGGCCCTGGGCCGGTGATTCCGATTGAATGAAGCCCTGCGCCTCACAGCATCGGGATGGCCGGGACTGCTCCCCGGATCACGTCCGGGGGACGGCCATGACGGCGAGGGAAGCCGACTATTGAACCAGCCTATCAAGAGCGAAGCGTCACGCAGGACGGTGCGCCTCCGGTGCTCTCTGGAGCCCCCTTCGAGACGCCGCTTGCAGCGGCTCCTCAGGATGAGGGTTGTGTGTCCGACAGCGTGGATCGGCGGATACGTTCGGCCCTCGCACCCTCCGACGTCATCACCGGCCTTGTGCCGGTGATCCCGGTGGTCTGAAGCGCTGCGCCTCACCGTATCGAGATGGCCGGGACAGGCCCGGCCATGACGGGAGAGGGTGTCCAGGGCGGTGATCGCGATCGTCTCGCTCGCCCTCATCCTGAGGAGCCGCGGCAAGCGGCGTCTCGAAGGAGGAGTTCAGGGCTCTCCCGGACCCTCCTTCGAGACGCAGCCTCACGGCTGCTCCTCAGGATGAGGGCCACGGGTCTGAAAGCGGGATGGCCGGGACGGATCCCCGGATCGAGTCCGGGGACAGCCATGACGGGGAGCAGGACAAAGGAGAGCGTGACGAAGGCGGGCGCGGAACGGGGAGAGGATGTCAGCCCCGGAAGGCTCGTCCGCCCTTTTATCCTGTTCCCGGCTTCCTTCTCGGGTCAGCCAAAAAGTCGGATTCCAAGACGGATCGATTTGCCCTAGAGCCTTCGCTTCGGATCGGGGCGGAGATCGTCGATGAACGGACCTGACGTTATCGGGCTGATTGGTGTTGCTGCCTATTTATCGGCCTACGGGCTATTGCAACTGGGCGCGCTGAAAGTAGAGGACAATCGTTACGCGCTTCTCAATGCGTTGGGCGCAATACTGATCCTTTACTCATTGTTCTTCGACTTCAATTTGGCATCCTTCGTCACGCAATCTGCATGGCTCATGCTGACGGCGCTGGGCTACATACGTTCCCACATCAAGCGCTCACGAACAGCCCGATCCTAGCCCCATGCGTCGGACGCAGGGGCTTTCGCTCCGATTGGGGGTTCACGACGCGGCTCGTCCGTGGTTGGCTGCAGCATCAAAGCGACGCCATCCGTGAAAACCCGCCACCTGTGAAACCTCTTCTGGGGATCTCCCTCAAAGTCATCTCCGCCGTCGTCTTCACGATGATGTCGGCGACCCTCAAGACGCTCGCCGCCCGCTATCCTGTCGGAGAGATCGTCTTCTTCCGCTCGGCCTTTGCGCTGTTGCCGCTGCTGCTGTGGCTGAAATGGGAGGGCGACCTCATCAATGCCGTGCGGACGAAGAATGTCGTCGGACACTTCAAGCGGGGGTTCATCGGCACGGGCGCAATGTATCTCGGCTTTGCCGCCCTCTCCTATCTTCCCCTCCACGACGCCATCGCCATCGGCTACGCCTCGCCCCTGATCGCCGTGATCCTGGCGGCGCTCCTCCTCAAGGAGACGGTGCGCGCCTATCGGTGGACGGCGGTCGGCATCGGCTTCGTCGGTGTCCTGATCATGCTGTCACCCTACCTGAAGGTCGGCACCTTCGGCGGAGACCTGACCGCTGGACCGACGCTTGGCGCGATGCTGGCCTTCGCCGGAGCCTTCTGCTCGGCCGGCGCCATGATCCAGGTTCGGCGCCTGACCCAGACCGAGAAGACCGGCGCCATCGTGTTCTACTTCTTCATCATGGCATCCGGCCTGTCGCTCTGCACCATCGCCCTGGGTTGGCGCATGCCGGATTCGATGGACTTCGCCCTGTTCATTCTCATCGGCATCCTGGGCGGTGTCGGGCAGATTCTGGTCACGCAATCCTACCGCTTCGCAGACACCTCGGTGATCGCGCCGTTCGAGTACACCACCATGATCTGGGCGCTTCTGTTCGGCTGGTTCATGTTCGACGACTTGCCTACGGTCACCGTGCTGATCGGTGCGATCATTGTCGCCGCGACGGGTCTTTTCATCGTCTGGCGCGAGCATAAACTCGGGCTCCTGCGGACCAAAGAGCTTCAGGCTACCCCGCAAAGACCCGGTGTCTGAACCGAAAAGAACCGCCGCGACCGCTCCGGTGCTTGACCCGTTCCGTCGATTACCCCACAACCGTTTTGAGGAACGAACGTTCTCTTTTTCAGAACAGAGGCAGTCATGGGTGTCGAGGGCAAAGAGCGGAGCCGGGACCTGGAGTCGGGCGCACAGGTTCTCTCCGGCAACATGGGCAAGACGATCCAGCGGCTGCGCAAGGCCTACAACCTGTCCCTGTCCGAGCTGGCTGAGCAGTCCGGCGTCGCGAAGTCCATCATCAGCCAGATCGAACGCAACGAAACCAACCCGACGCTTGCCACCATCTGGCGGCTGAGCCAGGCCCTCGACGTCTCGATCGAGCGGGTTCTCGCCTCCGGGGACGAGGAACCCTTCATCGAGAAGTCCTCCAAGGCCGATACCCCGATCCTCGTCTCCGAGGACGGGAAGATGCGCCTGGCCATCATCGGCTGGCTCAAGACCATCGAGTGGCTGCAATGGTACGACGTGCAGTCCGAGCCCGGCGGCGTGCTCGACTCCGACAGCCATCAGCGTGGCTCCGTGGAGTGCCTGTCCGTCCTGGAGGGAGAGTTCGAGGTCGAGGTCGGCGGCGTGACCCAGCAGGCGAAGGCCGGGGAAAGCCTGCGCTACCGCTGCGACCGTCCCCATTCGGTGCGCTGCATCGGCAGTGCACCCGGTCGCGCCACCATGGTCTGCATCCTGAAGGCCGCTGTGATGGATTGAGATCCACCGGCCAGGATCTCGCACATAGCGCTCATCACCACACACCCGTCATGGCCGGCCCTGTGCCGACTGGACGAGCGCCGCGCTCCAGATCATCGGGATCACCGAGACAAGCCCGGTGATGACGAAGGAGGGAGCAATTTACGAGTCAATCTCCAGGGAGATTGAGCGCTCCAAAGCTCGGGCCTCCTTTATTCAGGCTTCTTGAAGCCCTGCCTCGGCGGCAGGGACAGCAGGTATTCCGCCATGGCCCGACGGTCCGCATCGGGGAGCTGGGCCGTATTGGCCACCACGGCTCCCATCGGCCCGCCGACCGTGTCGAAATTCGGCGTCTCGCCGGTCTTCAGCAGGGTCGTGAGATCATCCGCCGTCCAGCCCCCGATGCCGCTCGGATGAGGAGTGATGTTGGGAACTGTGCCCCGGCCCTCCGGATCGGGTCCGCCGGCGAAGCGCCGATCCCCGATGATGGCACCCGCAGCGTTGCGCTCGCTGTGGCACTCCGCGCAGTGCCCTGGCCCGTTCACCAGATAGGCTCCCCGGTTCCAACTCGTCGATTTGGTCGCATCCGGTCGGAAGACCTGCCCGTCCAGGAAGGCAAGCTTCCACAGACCGAGGCCGCGGCGGACGTTATAGGGGAAAGGCAGCTCGTGATCGGGAGCGCGCCCTTCGACGGGCGCAAGCGTCATGATGAAGGCGAAGAGATCTGCGAGATCCTCCGGGTTCATCCGCTGATAGCTCGTATAGGGAAAGGCAGGATAATAGTGGCGTCCATCGGGCGAGACACCTTCGCGCATGGCGCGAACGAAATCCGCCGTGCTCCAGGAGCCGATGCCGTCCTGCTTGTGGGGCGAGATGTTCGGAATGTGGAAAGTGCCGAAGGGCGATTTCAGCGCATACCCGCCGCCGAGCCGCAGCTTGTCGGTCTGACTGGGCACGGCGTGGCAGGAGGTGCAGCCTCCGGCGAAGAACAGGGTGCGGCCGTTCTCCAGGTTGGGCTGACGCGTCGAACCGGCAGGCAGTGTCGGAGAGACCGGATCATTGCTGCGGATGAGGGCATAGGTCGCTGGCGAGGTCAGCCCCCAGAAGCCCAGCGCTCCAACAAGTGCCAGAACCAGAAGACCCACGATTGCCTTGCGCATCCCGCTCTCCAAAACGAAACGAGCGGCCGGAAGGGCCGCTCGCGATGAACCTGAGAAGACTTATGAACTCTTCTTCCGGAACTCGTTGTGGCAGACGCCGCAGTTCTGGAGCACCTTCGGCATTTCCGACTTGAACGACGCTTCGTCCTTGATCGTGGTCATGGCCGTCTGGGCGTCCTGGCTCATCTTCGTTCCATAGGAATCGAACTTGGCCTTGTTCTCCCAAATCGTCGGCAAGGCCTCGGTCTTCGGCGCGTCCTTGGAATTTTCCGGGAAGAGAGCCACGAACTTCGTGGGATTCTCTGCAAACACCTTCAATCCAGCCTGGACCTTGGCGAGATCAAAAGGCTCCTGGCCACGCATCATGGCGCCGATCGGCCGTGTCTGGGCAGCCATCTCCTTCATGAGGCCTTGACGCTGCTCGACGACATTGCTCTGGGCGATGGCCGCCGTCACTCCAATCGCCAAAAGGCTGGCGACGAAAATAGTACGCTTCATATGTTCTTTCCCTCATGGGCGCGACCGAGGGTCTTCCAACGAACCAGGGTCAGCGGGCCGGCATTAGCGCATATCTCTTCAAGCTTGAGCACTGCACTTTAGAACACATCTATGTGAGGTGCCCGATGGATCCGCCTTATTCCACAGGCTCGCCCGATGCGGCCCAATCCTTGAAGCCGCCCTTGTAGTGCTCGCGGATGTCGCGGCCAGCAGCTTGCGCGAATTCGATGGCCCGGACCGACCGGACGCCCGCCGCACAGGAAAAGACGATTCGCTTGTCCTCGGGCAGAGCGGTCGGATCGAAGGACGAGAGCGGATGCGAGACGGCTCCCGGGATATGTCCGGCGGCGAATTCATGCGGTTCGCGGACATCGACCAGCACGAAGGAGCCTTCACGAAGCCCCTGCTTGATGGCCTCGCGGTCGAGATCGATAACTCTTGGCGCTTCACTCATGAAAATTCCTCCCTGAGACGGGTCACTCATACCGGCTTACCAGGGAGGAGTGCAATCTTGTCGCGGTTCAGGCGAGAGGCGGAATCCGCAGTACCCAGCCCGGCTGGATCATGTCAGGATCCTTGACCGGTGGGGAATTGGCTTTGACGATTTCCGTGTACTTCGCGCCTTTGCCCTTCCCATAATGCTTCTCGGCAATCTCCCAGAGGGTGTCACCCTTCTGGACCGTATACATGGTCGAGACGGCGGAGGGCTGCTGAACCTGCAGCTCGCTCGTATCGACCTCGGCGACGCCATAGGTATTGCCGAGGGAAAGGATGATCTTCTCGGCCTCTTCCTGGTTGGTGGCTTGCCCCGACAGCTTCACCTTGTCGCCTTCCACCTGGATTCCGAGTTTGGTGGCATCGAACCCGTGGCCCTGAACCTCCTGCTGCAGCTTCTCCGGAGTCGCGGCGGCGGCGCTGCCGCCGAAGATCTTGGCGCCGGCTTCCTTGATGAACTTGAACAGACCCATGTCGTCCTCCTCCTGCCCGGCTCACGACGGCCAAGCTGGGAGGAAGACGCGTGGGCATCTCAAGGGTTCCGATCAGGCCAAACTCGAAAAGACGTCGGCCAGGGAGGGCAGCCGATCCTTGAGCCTGAGCAGGGCGATCAGCTCGATCTGTACGACGGCGGTTTCGAATTCCTCGTCCGGTTCATGCTCCAGCCGCTCCTCGAACGCGGCGAGGATCTCGTCCTTCGAACGGCCCTTCACCGCCATGATGAAGGGGAAGCCGAATTTCTGCTTGTAGGCGTCGTTCAACGCCAGGAAGCGGCTGCGCTCCGCCTCCGTCAGGCTGTCGAGCCCGGCGGAGGATTGCTCGCCGCGGGAATCGACTGTCAGATCGGCAAGCTTCAGGCGTCCGGCGAGATCGGGATGGGCGTTGATCAGCGCCAGCTTCTGCTCGCGGGTCGCTTCCGAGAGCGCATTGACCATGGCGGCATGAAGCCCCTCCGTCGTATCCTGCCCCGTGGTCAGCCCGGCGTCATATGTGCGCTCCGCGATCCAGGGCGAATGCTCGAAGATGTCGCCAAAGAGTTCGACGAATATCATCCGATCCATGCGGCTGGGCTTCAAATCCGCCGGATGATGATGGCGAATCCAATGGTGGGCGATGTCGATGCGCCGTGCCACCCAGACATTCTCATGGGAACCGATGTAATCCAGAAACCGGGCCAGAGCAGCGGCGCGTCCGGGACGGCCGGCGAGGCGGCAATGGAGGCCGACCGACATCATCTTCGGCGAAGTTTCGCCTTCTGCATAGAGCGTGTCGAAGCTGTCCTTGAGATAGGCGAAGAACTGGTCGCCCGAATTGAAGCCCTGCGGGGTCGCAAAGCGCATGTCGTTGGTATCCAGCGTGTAGGGCACGATCAGCTGCTGCCGGTCGCCATGCTGTTCCCAATACGGCAGTTCGTCCGCGTAGGAATCGGCGCTGTAGAGGAAACCGCCCTCCTCCGCCACGAGGCGGTTCGTGTGCTCCGAGGTGCGGCCCGTATACCAGCCGAGGGGCCGCTCGCCCGTCACCTCGGTATGGATGCGGATCGCCTCCTTCATGTGCGCCCGCTCTTCTTCCGCCGAGAAGTCCCGGTAGTCGATCCACTTGAGCCCGTGGCTCGCGATCTCCCAATGCGCCTCCTTCATGGCGGCCACCGCCTCCGGGTTGCGCCTGAGGGCCGTGGCGACCCCATAGACGGTCACAGGCAGATCGCGCTGGGTGAACATCCGCCACAGGCGCCAGAAGCCGGCGCGGGAGCCATATTCGTAGATCGACTCCATGCTCATGTGCCGCTGGCCGAGCCAGGGCTGCGCCCCCACGATCTCCGACAGGAACGCCTCGGATGCCCGGTCGCCGTGGAGGATGTTGTTCTCGCCCCCCTCTTCGTAGTTGATCACGAACTGGACGCAGATCCGGGCCCCGTTCGGCCAGCGCGGATGAGGCGGGTTGCGGCCATAGCCGACGAGGTCGCGGGGATAGGAGGTCTCAGGCAAGGTCAGCTTCCTCGATAGGTGGAGTAGCTCCAGGGCGAGACGAGGAGCGGAACGTGATAATGACCGTCGGGATCTGCGATGGTGAAGCGGACCGGTACGACATCCAGAAATGGCGGATCGGCCGTCGCGGTGCCGAGCGATTTGAAATAGCCCCCGACCGCGAAGACGAGCTCATAGGTTCCTGTGCGGAACGCATCGCCGATCATCAGAGGCGCATCCGTGCGACCATCGGCATTGGTTGTCGTCCGCACGACAGAACGGCGCTGCTCGCCCTCGATGGCGAAAAGCTCGATGGCGACCCCGTGTGCGGGCTTGCCGTTCACGGTATCCAGAACGTGGGTGGACAGGCGTCCCATAAGGCCTCGCAGTCGGTGTCGCGTCCTTCGGCGGTTGGAATCTTTCGGGACCGAGTTCCGCCGTCAAGCGCATCCATAAGTCTAGTTGCACAAGTCTTGGGCTTACGCGACAGGGATCCTGTTGAAAAATCGGCAGAATGGGCCTTCCGCCAAGGGGAGCCGGGCCCTAGGCTGTGATGTCCCTATCTGACCAAGTGGCTGCATGCTCGACCCGCAAATTTCCGAATGGATCAGCCAGATCATCCGCTGGATCCATGTGATTACCGCGATCGCCTGGATCGGCTCGTCCTTCTATTTCATCCATCTGGATCTCAGCCTGAAGAAGCGGGAGGGGCTGCCCGAAGGCGTCGGCGGCGAGGCGTGGCAGGTTCACGGCGGCGGGTTCTACAACATGCGCAAGTATCTCGTCGCGCCGCCCGAACTGCCCAAGGAACTGACCTGGTTCAAGTGGGAGAGCTATTCCACCTGGATCAGCGGCTTCTTCCTCATCGTCTGGGTCTATTATCTTCACGCCGACCTCTACACCATCGATCCGGCTGTCCGCGCCCTGGAGTTCTGGCAAGCGCCTGCCATCGGCATCGGCGGCATCGTGGTGAGCTGGTTCGCGTATGAAGGGCTCTGTCGCTCGCCGCTGGGCAAGAACGGGATCGTCCTCGGCGTCGTGCTCTTCGTCTATATCCTGCTGGCTGCTTTCGCCTTTACCCAGGTCTTCAACGGCCGCGCCGCCTTCCTCCATACGGGCGCGATGATTGCCACCTGGATGTCGGCGAGCGTCTTCTTCATCATCATCCCGAACCAGAAGAAGGTGGTCGCCGAACTCCTGGCGGGCCGCTCGCCCGACCCGAAGCTCGGCAAGGAAGCCAAGCTGCGCTCGACGCACAACAACTATCTCACCCTGCCCGTCATCTTCCTGATGCTGTCGAACCATTACCCGCTGGCGTGGTCGTCGCGCTATGCGGTCGCCATCATCGGGCTGATCGTCATCGCTGGCGCTGTGGTCCGGCACTTCTTCAATTCGCAGCACGCGGGCAAGGGATCGCCCTGGTGGACCTGGGGCGTCGCCGCAGCCTCCGTCGCGCTCGCGATCTGGCTTTCAATCCTTGGCAAGCCCGGGAACGCCAACTTGGCCACGGTTCCTGCGGACGGGGCGCCTGCCGCCGTTACGGCATCATTCGACGAGGCCGTGCTCGCGATCCAGTCCCGCTGCTCCATGTGCCATGCGGGCGAGCCGGTCTGGGAGGGCATTACCACCGCCCCGAAGGGCGTTCGCCTCGACACGCCGGACGAGATCGCCCGCCATGCGGAGATCATCCGTATCCAGAGCGTGCTGACCCACGCCATGCCGCCCAACAACATCACCGAGATGACCCTGGACGAGCGCAAGGCCGTGGCAACCTGGCTGGCGGCCAAAGAAACGGCCACTCGCTGACCCTGTGCACGCGCCACCGACAACCACAACCAATGGAGTAACCGAGTGACCGAACTCACCCTGGAAACGGCCCAGAAAATCGCCACCGCCACCCTCAAGACCGCACGGGAAAAGTCCTTCAAGCCGCTTGCCGTCGTCGTCTACGATGCAAGGGGCGCCCTCAAGGCACTCCTGTCGGAGGATGGCACCAGCCTGAAGCGGGCCGAGATCGCCATGGGCAAAGCCTATGGCGCTCTGGCCCTCGGAGTCGGCTCGCGGGCTCTTCACAAGATGGCGGTGGATCGGCCGTATTTCGTGGCCTCGGCCACTCATGCGGTCGGCGGGCAGCTCGTGCCGGTTCCGGGCGGCGTCCTGATCAAGGATGGACAGGGCGCAATCCTGGGGTCGGTGGGCGTCTCAGGCGATACATCCGACAACGACGAAATCGCCGCAGCCAGCGGGATCGAGGCCGCCGGACTGGTGTTCGACGCCGGAGCCTGAACCGTCCTTACGACCTTAAGCCTTTGTTTTCGGATGGTTTCCGCCGTCTTAAGGGATAGTACTGGACATAAACAGTTGATTGATCAACAAATAGGGCAAGGTCACTGCCCTACCGGCTCTGATCGAGATAATTCCAAGACTTTCATATAAAATCAGAAAGGGAACGCGTCCGATGTCATCATGGATCAAACGCACGGCTCTTGCCGCCGTCGCCACGGCCGCCCTCATGGACGCCGCGTCGGCTGAAGTCGTCTACAACCGCGCCAATTCAGGCGAGCCCGAAACGCTCGACACTCACAAGACCTCGACCGTCCAGGAATCCCACATCCTGCGCGACATGCTCGAAGGCCTCGTGACCTACAGCGCCAAGGGCGAAGCCGTTCCCGGCCAGGCCGAAAAGTGGGAAGTCAGCGACGATGGCAAGACCTACCGCTTTACGCTTCGTAACGGCCTGAAGTGGTCGAACGGCGATCCGGTCACGACGGAAGATTTCGTCTATTCCTATCGCCGCATCATGGATCCGGCGACCGGCGCGAAATACGCCAACATCCTGTATCCCATCAAGAATGCCGAGAAGATCAACAAGGGCCAGGGCAAGCCCGAGGAACTCGGTGTGAAGGCGCTCGACGCCAAGACAGTCGAGATCACCCTCGAGTCGCCGACCCCCTACTTCATCGAGCTGCTGACCCACCAGACCAGCCTGCCCGTGCATAAGGCCTCGGTCGAGAAGTTCGGCAAAGACTTCGTGAAGCCGGGCAACATGGTGACGAACGGCGCCTACAAGCTGGTCGAGTTCGTACCGAACTCCCACATCAAGCTTGCCAAGAACGAGAACTACTACGACGCCAAGAACGTCCAGATCGAAACGGTCAACTACTTCCCGACCCCGGACTTCGCCGCCATGGTCCGCCGCTACGAGGCCGGCGAACTCGACACCACCGACGACGTGCCGGCTGACCAGATGAAGTCGCTCAAGGAGCGCTTCAAGGATCAGGTCCGCCTTGGCCCGTATCTCGGCACCTGGTACATGGTCGTGAACTCCTCCAAGGCTCCGTTCAACGATGTGCGCGTGCGTCAGGCTCTGTCCATGCTGGTCGACCGCGAGTTCATCGCGGAGCAGATCTGGGGTCAGACCATGCAGCCGGGCTATTCGTTCATGCCTCCGGGCGTGGGCAATTACGGCGACCCGGCCTACATGACCTACAAGGACCAGTCGCCGATCGACCGTGAGGACGCCGCCAAGAAGCTCCTTACGGAAGCAGGCTTCGGCGCCGGCAAGCCGCTGAAGGTCGAGATCCGTTACAACACCACGGACAACAACCGGAACACGGTGATCGCCATCTCCGAGCAGTGGAAGCAGGCGGGTATCGAGACCTCCTTCATCAACACGGACGGCAAGACCCACTTTGCCCACCTGCGTGATGGCGGCGACTTCGACATCGCCCGCTACGGCTGGATCGCCGACTACTCGGATCCGAACAACTTCCTGTTCCTGCTCAAGAGCGACAACAAGGGCTTCAACTACGGCAAGTACAACAATCCGGAGTTCGACAAGCTGCTCGATAACGCAGCCAAGGAACTCGATCTGAAGAAGCGCGCCGACATGCTCAAGCAGGCCGAGGCGATCCTCATGAAGGACATGCCCTGGATCCCGATCATGTACTACGGCAAGAGCAACCTGATCTCGCCGAAGATCAAGGGCTTCGTGCAGAACACTCGGGGCGTCTATCCGACGCGGTACCTGTCGAAGACACAGTAAAAATAAATCTGATAAAGGGGGCGGTCTGCTTGCCAGGCCGCCCTATTCTTTTACTGTTATGCTGTAGCAGCAGGAGGAGCTTTCCGTGCTCTCCTTCATCTTTCGCCGTTTCTTGTCGGCCATCCCTACCCTTTTCATCATCGTCACCATCTCGTTCTTCCTGATCCGGCTCGCCCCCGGCGGGCCGTTCGATCTGGAGCGGCCCCTCGAGGCCAAGGTGATGGAAAACCTCAACCGGATCTATCAGCTCGATAAGCCCTTGATCGAGCAATACTGGCTCTATCTCGGCGCCGTCGTGCGGGGCGACTTCGGTCCGTCCTTCATCCTGCGCGACTTCTCCGTGGCCGAGCTCTTCGCCCGCGGCCTCCCCATCTCGATAACGCTGGGCGCCCTGGCCCTCTCCTTCGCCATCATCGTCGGCGGCACCCTCGGCTCCATCGCGGCTTTGCGCCAGAACAGCACCATCGATTACCTAGTCACCGGTATGGGCGCGCTGGGCCTGACGATCCCGAACTTCGTCGTGGCGCCGATCTTCCAGATCGTGTTCGGCCTGGCCCTTGCCTGGCTGCCGGTGGCAGGCTGGGCCAACGGAAACTTACGCAATCTGATCTTGCCCGTGCTCGTGTTGGCTCTGCCGCAGATCGCGGTGGTTTCGCGCATGACCCGCGCCGCCATGATCGAGAACCTGCGCTCCAACCACATCCGCACCCTGCGTTCGCTGGGCCTGCCCACGCGGGTGATCGTCGCCCACGCCCTGCGCGGCGCGGCCCTGCCCGTGGTTTCCTATCTCGGACCGGCGGCAGCCGCTCTGCTCACAGGTTCCGTGGTGGTGGAGACCATCTTCGGCCTGCCGGGCATCGGACGCTACTTCGTCGAAGGCGCGCTCAACCGTGACTACACCCTCGTCATGGGAACCGTCGTGGTGGTCGCCATCTTCGTTCTGCTCTTCAACCTCGTGGTCGATATCCTCTACGCCCTTATCGATCCGCGCATTCGCTACGAGTGAGATCTCCCATGGCTGAAGGCGCCGTTCTTCCTATCGAAACCGTGACAGGCCCGATCACCGGACGCTCCCTCTGGGCCGAGGCCCGTGGCCGTCTCGTCCGCAACCGCGCTGCGCTCACCTCCATCATCGTGCTGGGACTGATCGCGCTCGCCTGCATCTTCGGTCCGTTCTTCACGGGCCACCCCTTCGACCGGGTCTACCCGGATTACGTGAAGGTGCCCGCGAGCATCGAGGCCTACCCTAAGGCCGACCAGGTCGAGCCGAGTATCGAGCGCATCGGCGCTCGCGTTCGCGCGAAGGCCGAAAACATCACGATCGACAACGATGTCGTTCACATGACGCTCGTGAGCTCCAGTGCCCGCCCGATCGACGAGCGGTTGCTCGCCTATTTCGAGCGTTCGGACCTGTTCGGACCGGCCCGCGTCGTCGAGAAGCAGCAGGAAGGCCAGCGGCTTGTCGTCGACGTCCCCATGAAGCGGCAGCATTTCCTCTTCGGCACGGACACGAATGGACGCGATCTTCTCACCCGCACCATGAAGGCAGGCCAGGTCTCGCTTGCGATCGGCCTGCTCGCCACTTTCGTCGCGATCCTCATCGGCGTGATCTATGGCGCGACGTCCGGCTATCTCGGCGGGCGCGTCGACCTCGTCATGATGCGTGTCGTCGACATCCTCTACTCGCTGCCCTTCATCTTCTTCGTGATCATGCTGGTCGTGTTCTTCGGCCGCAATTTCGTGCTGATGTTCATCGCGGTCGGCGCCGTCGAGTGGCTCGACATGGCCCGGATCGTCCGCGGGCAGACGCTCTCCATCAAGCGCCAAGAATACGTGCAGGCCGCCGAGGCATTGGGCGTCGAAACCAAAGGGATCATCCGCCGCCACGTGATCCCCAATACACTGGGACCCGTCGTCGTCTACATGACTCTTCTTGTGCCGAAGGTAATCCTTCTGGAGAGCTTCCTCTCCTTCCTCGGCCTCGGCGTTCAGGAGCCGAATACCAGCCTCGGCGTGCTGATCTCGGAAGGCGCCAAGAACATCCAGGGCGCCACCTGGATGTTGACCTATCCCTCCATCACGCTTGTCGCGATCCTCTTCTGCCTGAACTTCATCGGCGACGGCTTGCGCGATGCTCTCGACCCGAAGGATCGCTGACATGAAGGACGCCACTATGGCCGAACCCGTTCTTTCCGTCCGCAACCTTCACGTCCGATTCCGCACCGGTGACGGCATTCTCCATGCGGTGAAGGGCATCGACCTCGACATCAATCCGGGCGAGACCGTCGCCATCGTCGGCGAGTCCGGATCGGGCAAGAGCCAGACCATGATGTCCGTCATGGGTCTCCTCGCGTCGAATGGCTGGGCCGAAGGCTCAGTCAAGTATCGCGGCGACGAACTGGTGGGCCTCTCTCCCGGCAGGCTCAACCACTACCGCGGCTCCAAGCTCACCATGATCTTCCAGGAGCCGATGACCTCCCTCGATCCGCTCTACAAGATCGGGGATCAGCTGGCCTTGCCGCTCACGACCCATGGCGGCCTGAGCAAGGCTGCGGCCCGAAAGCGCGCCATCGAGCTTCTGGAGCTCGTTCGCATTCCGGACCCGGCCCGGCGCATCGACGCCTATCCGCACGAGATGTCCGGCGGCCAGCGTCAGCGCGTGATGATCGCCATGGCGCTCGCCAACAACCCGGACGTGCTGATCGCCGACGAGCCGACAACCGCGCTCGACGTGACCGTCCAAGCCCGCATTCTGGAGCTTCTGGCGGATCTGCAGAAGCGGCTCGGCATGTCGATCGTGTTCATCACCCACGATCTCGGCGTCGTGCGCCGCTTCGCCGACCGCACCTATGTGATGAAGCGCGGCGAGGTGGTCGAAAGCGGCCTCACCGACGACATCTTCGCGACGCCGAAGCACCCCTATACGCGGATGCTGATCGATGCCGAGCCCACCGGCCGCAAGGAGCCGGTCGCATCCACGGCCCCGATGGTGCTCGATGCGAGAAACGTTGCGGTTCAGTTCACGCTCGAAAAGAGCTTCTTCGGCAGGGCTACTCACGTGCTTCGGGCGGTCGACGACGTGAGCCTGAGGGTTCGAACTGGTGAGACGATAGGCGTCGTGGGCGAATCCGGCTCGGGCAAATCGACCCTCGGCCGCGCCATCCTGCGCCTGCAGCCCGCGTCGGGCACGGTGCGGTTCGAGGACCGCAACCTCATGCCTCTCGACCGGGGTGGGATGCGTCCCATACGGCGACACCTGCAACTCGTATTCCAGGATCCTTTCGGCTCTCTCTCGCCACGCATGACGGCGGGCGAAATCGTGACCGAGGGTCTTCTCGTTCATGAGCCCAGCATCTCGCGCAAGGAGCGCGACCGGCGCGCGGCCCAGGCCTTCGAGGAGGTTCAGCTCGATCCAGCCTGGCGCAACCGGTTCCCGCACGAGTTCTCCGGCGGCCAGCGTCAGCGCATCGCTATCGCCCGCGCCATGATCCTCCATCCGAAGCTCGTGGTTCTCGATGAGCCGACCTCGGCTCTGGACCGCTCGGTCCAGAAGGAAATCGTCGAACTGCTGCGCAACCTGCAGAAGGCCCACGGCCTCGCCTACATCTTCATCAGCCACGATCTCGCCGTCGTGCGCGCGCTCTCGGACGAGATCATGGTGATGAAGAGTGGCAAGGTGGTAGAGCGCGGCACGGCCGAAGAGATCTTCGACAGGCCGCAGGAGGAATATACCCGCGACCTGATCGCGGCCGCCTTCCTGACCGAGCGCGGCACGGCCGAGGCGGCAACCCAGCCCCTGGCCTCCTGAGAGTCCGGCTCATAATCCTCTCGACCTCATCCTGAGGAGGTGCGAAGCACCGTCTCGAAGGAGGATTCAGTAGTCTCTGGGGACGCCCTCGTCCTTCGAGACGGATTGCTCGCGCAATCCCCTCAGGATGAGGGCTCAGGGAAGAGCTGATCGATGAGCCAGCCTCGGACGCTGGAACCAGATTGCAGTGCGAGGATTTGACTCCGCGCCATGGCAAAGCTCGCAGCCTATCGCGCCAAGCGCGACTTCACCAAAACCTCCGAGCCGGCGGGCAAGACCTCCCGGCGCCGAGGGGCCTCCTTCGTCGTCCAGAAGCACGACGCCTCCCGCCTGCACTATGATTTCCGCCTGGAGCTCGACGGAGTCCTGAAGAGCTGGGCGGTCGCGAAGGGGCCGAGTCTCGTCAAGGGCGAGAAGCGCCTTGCGGTCCATGTCGAGGATCACCCGCTCGATTATGGCAGCTTCGAAGGCACCATTCCGGCAGGCCAATATGGCGGCGGCACCGTTATGCTGTGGGATCGCGGGACGTGGGAGCCCGAAGGCGATCCTCACGAAGGTTACGAGAAAGGCCGCCTCACCTTTCGCCTCGAGGGCGAAAAGCTGAATGGGACATGGCATCTCGTCCGCATGGCCAAGCGCCCGCGCGAACGACAGGAATCCTGGCTCCTGATCAAGGCCGACGATGCCGATGCACGAAGTGAAGACGATCCGGACATTCTCGATGAGGCGCCTCTGTCGGTGAAAACAGGCCGCTCGCTGGAGGAGATTGCTCCGGGTCACACAGCGAAGAGCCCCGCGAAGCGGAAAGCTCCCGCAAAGAAAGCCGCACCTGGGAAGACGGAAAAGCCGGCCAAGCGAGCCTCCTCGACCGGCAAATCCACAAAAGCCGGCGAGACCGAGGTCGCCGGTGTGCCCCTCACCCATCCCGAACGCGTGCTATGGGAAGATCAGGGCGTCACCAAGCAGGAACTCGCGGAGTTCTATAGCGGCATCGCGGATTGGCTTCTGCCACATCTGGTCAACCGTCCCCTCACGCTCATCCGCTGCCCTGGAGGCGCGGAGAAGAAGTGCTTTGTTCAGCGTCACTCCTGGGCGGGCATGAGTTCCTTCATTCATGCGGACATGGTGAGTGATGGAACAAGCAAGCACGAGGTCCTGACGGTCACCGATATCCAGGGCGTCGTTGCGCTCGTCCAATCGGGCGTGCTGGAAATGCATGTCTGGGGCGCGACATTGGCCGACCTGGAACAGCCCGATCGCCTCATCTTCGACTTCGATCCCGGCGAAGGGGTGGAATGGCCGCGCGTGATCGAAGGAGCGGTTGCTGTCCGCGAACGTCTGAAGGAACTTGGGCTGGAAAGCTTCGTGAAGACGACCGGCGGCAAGGGTCTGCACGTGGTCGTGCCGATCAAGCCGAAGGCACCATGGAAGGACGCGCTCGCCTTTACGCGGGAGTTGGCCGAAGCCATGGCGGCCGATGAGCCGGATCGCTATACGACCACCTCCGTCAAGCAGGAGCGTGAGGGCCGCATCTTCATCGATTACCTGCGCAACAACCGCGAGGCATCGGCGGTTGCGCCCTACTCCACCCGCTCGCGGCCCGGCGCTCCCGTGGCCACGCCGGTCGCCTGGGAGGAGTTGTCGCCAACTCTCAAACCCAACGGCTTCACGCTCGAGAATTTAGGGAAGCGCTTTGCCTCGCTGAAGCGAGATCCCTGGGCGGAGATGAGCAAAGTCGATCAGGTGCTGCCTGAGCGCCAGACGTCGAAGCGGTCCTCGCGAAAGAAATAGCGTCAGAAGATCGGAGCCTTGATCCCTTCTGCTTCAAGCGCTTTCTGAACGGCGGGTCGCGCCACCACACGCTCGGCAAGCGCGTTCAGGTTCGGGATGCTGCGCGGCGGGCGCGGCATGCCTCGGCCCCAGCGGATCAGCATGAACAGGAAGAGATCGGCGGCGGAGAAACGCTCGCCGAGCAGCCATGTCCTGTCGCCGAGTTGCTCGGAGATCACGTCGAACATGCGGTTGAGACGCTCGTTGGCCGCCTGCTTGACGGTCGGTGCCGCGGCCTCGTCGGTCACGTGCTCGTGCGGATAGAACCAGGCGCGATACTCCACCTGCGGCGTGTTCGTGAGGTGGATGATCCATTTGTAGAATTCGGCCCGCTCCGCCGTTCCAACGGCGGGAGCAAGGTCCGCTTCCGGGAATTTGTCGGCAAGATGCAGCGCGACGGCTGCGGTCTCGAACAGAATCAGGTCGCCATCGATCAAGACTGGGATGCGTCCGCTCGGATTGAGCTTGAGATACTCGCGACTTTTCTGGGCATTCTGCCCCCGATCGACGAGGCGCAGCTCGAACTCGGCGCCGATCTCCCGCAGCATCATATGCGGCAGCAGGCTGGCATTGCCCGGGTAGTAGTAGAGTGAAAGCATCGTGGCAGCCTCTTCCATCCTGAGTGGCAGAACTCCGGTAAGTCCTGCTAGAGCATCGAACCCGAAAGTGGAATGCACTTTTGGGACTAATCCGATGCTTAACTCTTTGAAAAGCGCATCGGCGACGATCCCAATCTTCCTTTCCCGCCGGCATGCCCTATCGTCCTGGAGTGGTGGAGGATCGGGAATGGCGGATCAGGAACAGGCCGTGTTGAAAAAGCTCCGGGTCGAACCCGGCGAGAAGATCCGGCTGCGGGACCGCAATCCGCGGGACAAGTCCCTCTTCGGCGACGAGCAGGAAACCAAGGCCGCCACGGCCGCCCTCGCGAAGGACATCGATACCCTGCAGGACCGGCTCTATGCGGAGGGCTCCCGCGCCCTGCTCGTGATCCTCCAGGGCACGGATACGTCGGGCAAGGACGGAACGATCCGCAGCGTCTTCAATGCGACCGGCCCCCTGGGCGTGTCGGTCCATGCCTTCGGTCCGCCCTCGCGGCTCGAACTGGAGCACGATTATCTCTGGCGCGTCCATGCGGCCGCCCCCCGCCGCGGCACCATCGGCATCTTCAACCGATCCCATTACGAGGACGTTCTGATCGGCAAGGTGCACAAGCTTGCGCCTGAAAAGGTCGTCGAGCAGCGCTACGACCAGATCAATGCGTTCGAGAAGATGCTCGCCGAGAACGGCACGACCATTCTCAAATTCATGCTGCACATCTCGAAAGATGAACAGAAGGAGAGGCTTCAAGAGCGTCTTGACGACCCGGCGAAGCATTGGAAGTTCAACCCGGGCGACCTGGAAGACCGGGAGCACTGGGACGATTACCAGGACGCCTACGAGATCATGCTCAATCGCTGTTCGACCAAATGGGCGCCCTGGCACATCATTCCCGCCGACCGGAAATGGGTCCGCAATGCGGCGATTGCGACCATCGTCAAGGCGACCCTCGAGGAGATGGACCCGCAATATCCGGAAGTCTCCTGGAAGCCGGGAGACTTCAAGATCGAGTAAATCAGGCTACTGCTGGATGCCCGGATAGGCCCACAGCCCGGAGACGCGCATGAGATCGCGGTAGATCACCATCCTCTCGTCCTTCGGAACTTTCGCGGCCTCTTCGAGCGAAGGCGCATCGAGAGCCACGATCGGAAGGATCGGCGCGCTGATGTCGTATTGCCGGAAGGCGTCTTCGAGGAGCGTCCGGGCCCGGCGCATGTGGCTGGAGCTGGTCACCAGGATGACCGTGTCGGCGGTGTGGCGCTTCAGGAGATTGGCGACGTTCAGCACGTTGCCGACCGTGTCCTTCGATTTGTCCTCGATCAGGATGCGATCCCGGTCCACACCCCTCTCGACCAGCCACTTGGTCATGACGTCGCCCTCGGTGACGCCCGCCTGGGGCTGCCCCCCAGTGACCATGATCCGGGCCGTCGGGTTGGCATTCGCGGCCTTCAGCGCCATGTCCAGGCGGTCGAGGAGCGGCTTTTCCGCGGTGCCGTCCTTGGCGAGGGCATAGCCGAGGGCGACGATCATCACGCGGCCCGGAACACTCGGCACATCCACGTTCGGACGCTCGGCCATGATGGCCTCGGCACGGGCGAAACGCTGGCGATAGGCCTCCGCCCGCGCCCGGTCGAGACCGGCCAGGGCCTGATCCGTCAACGCGGCCTCGTCGGCATTCCCCTCGATCCGGGCGAGTGCCGCGAGCCAGGCTTGCGCATCGAAGGAAGCCGGGTTTTTGGCGAGGATATCCTCATAGGTCGCGCGGGCGCCGGCAAGGTTCTTCTGCAGGATCTGGGACGACGCGACGGCAAAGCGGAAATCGAGGCGCTCGGGCGCCAGGGAGGAGGCCTCAGCGAACGCTTTTTCCACCACATCGTAGCGGCCGTGCAGGGTGATGCCCTTGAAGACCTCGGCTTCCGCCTTCTTCACGTCCCCGCCGGACCAGTAATACTGCATGCCGGTATCCACGAGTGTCTTGATCCGGCTCGTGTTGCCGGGATCGAAGGCAAGCGCCGTGAACGATGCGGACAACGTGAGGAGAGTGGCTGCGCCGAAGGTCGCGATCTTACGCATTGAAGGCTCCATGATTTGCCGAGCCATTCAAGCTGGAGCCGGCGACGATCGGATGTCAAACCCATTTCCATCCACAGCCCGGGGTGAACTTTCGGATGGTCTTGCCGAGCGAGGGTTTAAGCGCGACAATAATCCTCATGAAAAGCATTCTTGTCCCGATTGAAGACCACGGCATCGTCGAGCCTCAGCTGCAAGTCGCCCTGCAACTCGCCCGGATGTTCGACAGCTATATCGAGGGGATTGCGATCACCCCCGATTATCCGGTGGTCCTGCCGGTGGACATCGCCATCGGCGTGCCCTCCCCCATCACGCCGGAGAACCGCCTCGAAATGGCCCGCGCCTGCCGCGAGCGGTTCGAGGCCTTCATGACGACGCAGCAGATTGCGCGCGCATCTGCGGGTCTTCCCGGCCTGAGTTCCGGCTGGCGGCAGGATGGCCTGATGGAGGACGCCTTCCTCGGCGCCTATGGCCGGGTTTTCGATCTCGTCGTAGTGGGACGACCCGATGGATCGAACGGTCAGACCCGCCTCTCCACCGTCGAGGCAGCCCTGTTCGAGACCGGCCGTCCCGTTCTCATCGCGCCGCCTGCGGTACCCCGGACCTTCGCCGAAACCGCCGTGATCGCCTGGAACCGGAGCACGGAAACGGCCCGCGCGGTCCTGGGGTCGATGCCCCTGCTCAAGAAGGCCCGGCGCATCGTCGTTCTCGAACTCGAAGATTGGGGCGTACCCGGCCCGTCCGGATCGGAGCTTGCGCGGCATCTGAGGATGCACGATCTGCCGGCAGAGGCAGTCACGGTGCCGGATCCGTCGAACAGGGCCGGCGAGACCATCCTGTCCGAAGCCCTTGCTCTCGGCTGCGATCTTCTCGTGAAGGGTGCCTATACCCAGAGCCGCCTGAGACAGATGTTCTTCGGCGGCGCCACCAGCCATATCTTAAGCAACACGACCATGCCCGTTCTGATGGCTCACTGACAGGACATACCGGTTTTTCATGTTCAGAGATGTCGCCGTTGTGCTCGACGATCGCTTCCAGCGTCTGTTCATCGGATCGGCGCGCCTGGAGAAACTAGCGGAAGGCTGCCGCTGGGCGGAAGGCCCTGCCTATTTCCCGTCCGGCCGTTACCTCGTCTGGAGCGACATCCCCAACGACCGCATGATGCGTTTCGACGAAACATCGAACACCGTCAGCGTCTTCCGCCATCCGGCCGGGTACTCCAATGGCAACACCGTCGACCGTCAGGGTCGCCTCGTCACCTGCGAGCACGGCAACAGGCGCGTGACCCGCACCGAGCACGACGGCTCGATCACCGTGCTCGCCAGCCACCATCAGGGCAAGCGCCTCAACTCTCCCAACGATGTGGTGGTGAAGTCCGACGGCTCGATCTGGTTCACGGACCCGGCCTATGGCATCGATTCCGACTACGAGGGGCACAAGGCGGACAGCGAGGTCGGCGCCTGCCATGTGTACCGCATCGATCCTCAGACGGGCGACGTCGCCATCGCGGCCGACGATTTCGTCCGCCCGAACGGGATTGCCTTCTCGCCCGACGAAACGCGCCTCTATGTCGCCGATACCGGCGCAACCCATGTCAAGGACGGACCGCGGCACATCCGGGTCTTCGATGTGGGAGAGAACGGCAGCCTCTCGGGCGGCAGGATCTTCGCCACCTGCACCCACGGCCTGTTCGACGGATTCAGGCTGGACGAGGCGGGACGGATTTGGACCAGCGCCGGAGACGGAGTCCATTGCTACGACCCCGACGGCACCCTGATCGGCAAGATCCTGGTGCCGGAGGGCGTGGCGAACGTCGTCTTCGGCGGGCCGAAGCGGAACCGGCTATACATCTGCGCCACCACATCGCTCTACGCGATCATGCTGCCGGTGAACGGGGCCAAGACGTTTTAGGGCATGGACCTGTTTGAGCCAGCAGATGACTAGATCTGAGCTTCGATGGCCGCCTTATCGATCACCGACCATACTCGCACGATCTTTTCATCCCGAAATTCATAGAAGACGTTCTCGGCGAAGCGAATCCGCTTCCCGTTGACGGGGAGATCAAGGAACGTTCCCTTCGGCGCACAATCGAAACCAAACCGGCTCGCAATGTAAGGCGGGTCGGACATCAGCAGCTGAATGTTGAAACGAAGGTCCGGAATTTCCTGAAAATCCCTCTCCAGCATCTCGCGATAGCCGCGCAACCCGATCCGACCACCGTTATAGTGGACGTCGTCATGAACGAACTGCTCCAACCTCGACCAGTCCTGCTTGTTCAAGCAGGCAATGTAGCCTCGGTAGAGGTCGGAAAGCTCGGTTTTGATCACGGCGATTGCCCCGTGCGTCGACAAGGTCCCTGCTGCAAAGCAGGACGAGATCCAATTTCGCAGTCGAGAAGGCGTGGTTCAAGGGGGAAGGAGGATCTGCCCCTATCATCAGCCGGGCAGGTGAACCTGGATCCCCTTCCCTCGCTCCGCTCGCCGGGGATGACATCCACGACGTCATGGCCGGGCTCGTCCCGGCCATCCACGTCGTCTTCAACTCGGTCCTTATCCTGAGGAGGACCGTTAGGTCCGTCTCGAAGGAGGATTCAGTGCTCTCTGGAACCTCCTTCGAGACGCCTGCTGACGCAGGCTCCTCAGGATGAGGCTTCAGTCAGGAAAGACGTGGATCACCGGCACAAGGCCGGTGATGACGTGAGAGGCGTCATGAAGGGTTGTGCGGAATGAAGGGGAAGTTTCACCCAATCGCTTCACCCTCATCCCAACCCGCTCTCATGAAGAGATCGGGAGACCGGCGCCTCACGTTAATCACTCACGCCGTCGCGCCCTTCCACAGCCATGAGAGTTGCCGTCAGCAGCGCGATCTGCTTCTCACGGCCCTCGTGCACGGCGAACACGTCGGTCTGTGCGAGCGTGAGCGTCCTCCCCGCCTTGATGACCCTACCCCGCGCCGTCATGCGCTCGCCGATCGCAGGCGCCATGAGGTTGATCTTGAACTCGGCGGTGAGAACGCCGGCGCCGGGCGGCATCAGGGTCAGGGCCGCATAGCCGGCCGCGGTATCCACGATGCTGGCCAGCGCACCCGCATGCACGAAGCCGTGTTGTTGCGACACCGCCCTGGAAGCAGGAAGCGAGATCTCGACCAGACCGGGTGAGACCCGGACCAGGGATGCACCCAGCGCCGCCATCAACCCCTGGGATGCAAAACTCGCCCGCACCCGCGCCTCGTAATCGGGATCCTTCGGTGCCGGATCGCTCATGGAGTGTCTCCCAATGTCTACGACCTAAGTCACCTCTCAAAAGCCTTGGAATCAAGTCCATTTTCCCTCATTGATCCGCCCTATGAAGCATTCCGGTTCGTCTTCCACCCCAAAGGTGCGCTCGGGCACGCTTGTCGGCATCGGCCTGATGCTGCTCGGCGTGTTCATGTTCGCCATGAACGACGTCATGGGAAAGTGGCTGGTCGCTACCTATTCCGTCGGTCAGGTCCTGCTCCTGCGCAGCGTCGCGGCCCTGGCGGTTCTGCTGCCCCTGATGCGCGGGCGGAAGGTGCCCTTCGCCATTCCGCCGCAGCCGGGGCTGCACGCGGTGCGGGTCACTCTCTCCACGCTGGAGGTCGCCTGCTTCTACTGGGCCGTCACCTATCTGCCGCTGGCCGACGTGATGACCTATTACCTGGCCGGTCCGATCTACGTGGCGGCTTTTGCGGCCTTCTGGCTCGGCGAAAAGATCGACAAGCCGCGCATCCTTGCCATCGGGGTCGGTTTCGTCGGTGTTCTCATCGCCCTGCGCCCGTCCACCGCCACCCTGTCCCTGCCGGCCCTCATCGCGCTCGCGGGAAGCCTGTTCTACTCGCTCCTGATGATCACCACCCGCAAGCTGCGGGAAACAGACGATGCGACGCTGGTGTTCGGCCAGATTCTCGGCACGCTGATCTTCGGCATCATCGCGGCGCCCCTCGCCTGGGTGACGCCGGGACCGCTCGATCTGGCGGGCCTGTTCCTGCTCGGCATCGTGTCCATGACAGCCCATGTCTGCGTTAACCGCTCGCTGAAGATCGCGCCGGCCTCGGTGGTCGCGCCCTATCAGTACACGCTGATCGTCTGGGCCATCGTGCTGGGCTACCTGTTCTTCGGCGATGTCGTGCAGTTCTGGACCCTGGTCGGCGCCGCCGTCATCTGCGGCGCCGGACTGGTTCTTCTGCTCCTGGAGCGCGAGGCTGCGCGGCGCGGTCGCGAGGCGAAGGACATCGAGACGCCGGTGCTACCGGAGGCGTGATCGAGACGGCTGCATCATGCAGCCTCCCTTCGATGTCCGGCCCGACAACCGGCGCATGCCCAAGCCCTGGCCTTGAGGCTCTCGCTGCGGATTTCACCCTCCACGTCATGGCCGGGCTTGTCCCGGCCATCCCGATCCCGTGAAGCGACGTGCTTTACGAATCGGGATCACCGGCACAAGGCCGGTGATGACGAAGAGGAGGTGAATTTCCGGCCGGACTCCGGGGAGGTCGGAGATCGACCAGCCCGCCTTTCATGGTCCGAGAGTCGAACTTGACATGCTGCACTGCGAAGTCGTCAATGACCCGATAAAACACGGGGAGTTCGATGCGCCTGAAGCTCACGATCGCTGCCGCCACGGCAGGTATTTTCTTTGCATCCGCGGCCTTTGCTCAAGACATCAAGATCGCCCTGATCACCGGCAAGACCGGACCGCTCGAGGCCTATGCCAAGCAGACCGAGGCCGGCTTCATGATGGGGCTGGAATATCTCACGAAGGGCACGATGGCGGTGGGCGGCCGCAGGATCAACGTCATCGTCAAGGACGACCAGCTCAAGGCCGATCTCGCCAAGACCCTGCTGGAGCAGGCCTACAACGACGACAACGTCGATCTCGCCATCGGCACCACGTCATCCGCAGCGGCGCTCGCGATGCTGCCGGTGGCCGAGGAGAACGGCAAGGTGCTGATCGTGGAGCCCGCCGTGGCCGATGCAATCACGGGTGAGAAGTGGAACCGCTTCATCTTCCGCACCTCGCGCAACTCGACCCAGGACGCCTATGGCGCGGCAGCGGCCGTTCCGGCGAACGGTGAGGTGTCCATCGCGACGCTCGCGCAGGACTACGCTTTCGGCAAGGACGGCGTCGCCGCGCTCAAGAATGCGCTTGCCGAGATCCGTCCGAACGCCAAGGTGGTGTTCGAGGAATATGCACCTCAGAACGCCACGGACTTCACCGCGTCCGCCCAGCGCATCTTCGATGCGCTCAAGGACAAGCCGGGCAAGAAGATCATCAACATCATCTGGGCCGGCCAGCATCCGCTGCCGAAGATCGCCGACCTGAAGCCCGAGCGCTTCGGCATCGAGATCGCGCCCGGCGGCAACATCCTGCCGGCGATGCAGATCTACAAGAACTATCCCGGCATGGAAGGCGCTGTGTATTACTATTATGCCTTCCCCAAGAACGCGATGAACGACTGGCTCGTGGCCGAGCACCAGAAGCGCTTCAACGCGCCGCCGGACTTCTTCACCGCAGGCGGTTTCGCGGCGGCCTCCGCCGCCGTCACGGCGATCCAGAAGGCGGGCGGCACCGACACCGAGAAGCTGATCACGGCCATGGAGGGCATGACCTTCGAGACGCCGAAGGGTCCGATGACCTTCCGCAAGGAAGACCATCAGGCCCTGCAGGACATGTATCACTTCAAGGTCAAGGCCAGCGGCAAGGACGCCAACGACCTGCTCGATCTCGTCGCCACCATCCCGGCCGACAAGATGCCGATCCCGGTTCGGAACAAGCGTTAGGCACACGTGACCCTATCGACGACAACGACGCCCGCGCTTGAAACGCGCGGGCTGACCATCCGCTTCGGCGGCCATGTGGCCGTCAACGACGTGTCGTGCCGGTTCACCCCCGGCACGCTCACGGCCATCGTCGGCCCGAACGGCGCCGGCAAGACCACGTATTTCAACCTCATCTCGGGCCAGCTTCGCGCCTCATCCGGGCAGGTCGTCGTCGACGGCGAGGACATCACGGGTCTGGCCCCGTCGGCCCGCACCCGGCGCGGTCTGGGACGCGCGTTTCAGCTCACCAACCTGTTTCCGCAACTGACCGCATTGGAGAACGTGCGTCTCGCGGTGCAGAGCCGCGCCGATGCGGGCTGGTCCCTGTTCAAGGTGTGGAACGCGCGCCGCGACCTGATCGAGAAGGCGGAGGGCATCCTGGAAAGGGTACGTCTCGCGGACAAGCGCCACGTCGCCCCGAAGGCGCTGTCGCATGGCGACCAGCGCAAGCTCGAGGTGGCGCTTCTGATCGCCATGGAGCCGAAGGTCTTCATGTTCGACGAGCCGACCGCCGGCATGAGCGTCGACGAGGTGCCGACCGTGCTCGAACTCATCCACGACATCAAGCAGCGCGGGGATGCGACCGTGCTTCTCGTCGAGCACAAGATGGACGTGGTGCGCTCGCTCTCCGACCGCATCATCGTGCTGCACAACGGCGCCCTCGTCGCCGATGGCGAGCCTGCCGAGGTCATCGCCTCGCCGGTGGTGCAGGAAGCCTATCTCGGCGTGGAGACCGCCCGTGACTGAGCCCCTCCTCCACCTGAGCGACGTGCATACCCA
This sequence comes from Microvirga sp. RSM25, assembly GCF_044784385.1. Classification (NCBI taxonomy): domain Bacteria; kingdom Pseudomonadati; phylum Pseudomonadota; class Alphaproteobacteria; order Hyphomicrobiales; family Methylobacteriaceae; genus Microvirga; species Microvirga sp. RSM25. The sequence goes on from NZ_CP173039.1 coordinate 2,743,845, forward strand.
TGTCGGCCCGTATCACATCCTCCATGGCGTGGACTTCGCGGTCCCGGCAGGCGAGCTCACCATGCTGCTCGGCCGCAACGGCGCCGGCAAGACGACGACTTTGCGCACGATCATGGGCCTGTGGCAGGCCTCCTCCGGCCGCATCCGTTTCGACGGCCGCGACATCACCAAGGCCCCCACGCCGGACATTGCGCGCTCCGGCATCGCCTACGTGCCGGAAGCGATGGGCATTTTCACCGACCTCACCGTGCGCGAGAACATCGTGCTCGCCGCGCGCAGCGGGCCGGTCGACAGGAACCGGCTCGAGTGGATCCTGGGGCTGTTCCCCGCCATCAAGCGCTTTTGGCACCTGCCGGCGGGTCATCTCTCCGGCGGGCAGAAGCAGATGCTTGCGATCGCCCGCGCCATCGCCGAACCGCGGCGCCTTCTGCTCATCGACGAGCCGACCAAGGGCCTTGCGCCCGTGATGGTGCGTTCCATGATCGAGGCCTTCAAGGCGCTGAAGGCTGCGGGCGAGACGATCCTGCTGGTGGAGCAGAATTTCTACGCCGCCTCGGCGCTCGGCGACAACGTGGTCGTCATGGATGACGGGCGCATCGTCCATTCCGGCATCATGAGCGAGCTGGTCGAGGACAACGCCCTGCAGCAGCGCCTGCTCGGCCTCTCTCTGGATGCGCACCAATGAGCGACATGACCGCCGAAACCTCAAGCCCGGCCGAGCTGCCGCGCGCCAAGACGGATTGGCTCCCGCTCCTCCTCGTTCCGGCGCTCGCCCTCCTGGCGCTGCCCTTCGTCGGCAGCCCCTCGACCTGGGTGACGCTCACGGTGGCGGGGCTTGCCATGGGCATGATGATCTTTCTCATGGCCTCGGGCCTCACGCTCGTCTTCGGCCTGATGGACATCATCAATTTCGGACACGGCGTCTTCATCTCGCTCGGCGCCTACGCGACGCTCCTCGTGCTCGGTCCGCTCGCCGGCTGGGCAACGGCGGATTCCCTGGGACTCAACCTCGCGCTTCTGCTGCTATGCATCCTGGTCGCGATGGCGGTGACCGGTGTCGTCGGCGCGGTCTTCGAGCGCGTCATCGTACGCCCGGTCTATGGCAGCCACCTGAAGCAGATCCTCGTTACCATGGGCGGGTTGATCGTGACCGAGCAGGCGATCCATGCGATCTGGGGCGCCTCGCCCATCCCGATCCCGCTGCCGCAATCCCTGCGCGGCGCCTTCGTGCTCGGCGACATCGTCATGGAGCGCTACCGCGTCGTGGCGGTCGCCATCGGCCTCCTGGTCTTTATCGGGATGCAGTTGCTCCTCAACCGCACCCGCATCGGCCTGCTGATCCGGGCCGGTGTCGAAAATCCCGAGATGGTCGAGGCCCTCGGCTACCGGATCCGCCGCCTCTTCGTCAGCGTCTTCATCGCCGGCTCGGCACTCGCCGGTCTCGGCGGCGTCATGTGGGCGTTCTATCGCCAGACGCTGACCGCCGGCATGGGCATGGAGGTGATGGTGCTGGTGTTCATCGTCATCATCATCGGCGGCCTCGGTTCCGTGGGCGGCTGCTTCGTCGGCTCGATCCTCGTCGCGCTGGTCGCCAATTATGTCGGCTTCATCGAGCCCAAGCTCGCTTTGATCTCCAACATCCTCGTCATGGCCCTCGTGCTGATCTGGCGTCCGCAGGGCCTGTTTCCGGTGGCCCGCCGATGAGCACATCACCCGCTCTCGCCCTTCCCTTCGACGAAACCCGCCGGCGCGGCGGCTTCCTGAGCGCGATCCTGTCGTCGGACATGCCGCGCTCGCGGGTGCTGAGCGTCATCCTGATCGCCATCCTGCTGCTCCTGGCCGCGACGCCGTTCCTGTTTTCCGGCAGCCAGCCGGTGAGCACGGCGGCGAAGATCTGCGTCTTCGTCGTGCTTGTCGCGAGCTACGACCTCCTGCTCGGCTATTCCGGCATCGTGTCCTTCGCCCACACCATGTTCTTCGGCATCGGTGGCTACGGCATCGCCATCGCGCTTGAACGCTTAGGACCGACCTGGAGCTCGGCCGGTATCGGGCTCGTGTCTGCGCTGATGCTGTCGGCACTGCTCGCCGTCGCCATCGGTCTCCTATCGCTGCGGGTGCGCGCCATCTTCTTCTCGATGATCACCCTTGCGGTGGCCTCCGCCGCCGCCGTTCTCGCTTCCCAATTGTCGGATGTGACGGGTGGCGAAGACGGATTGTCGTTTCAGCTGCCGCAGGCCCTGCGCCCTGCCTTCCGGCTCCTGTCCGAGCCTGTCTTCGGCACCGCCGTCAACGGGCGGCTGCTTGCCTACTACCTCGTGTTCTTCGTCTCGCTTCTCGCCTTCCTCGCCCTCTTGCGCATCGTGAACTCACCCTTCGGACGAGTGCTGCAGGCGATCCGCGAGAACGAGTTCCGCGCCGAGGCGCTCGGCTACCGCGTCGTCGCCTACCGCACGGCGGCTTCCGTCATCTCGGCCCTGGCCGCGACGGTCGCCGGCGCAATGATGGCGCTCTGGCTGCGTTATAACGGGCCGGACACCACGCTCTCCTTCTCGATCATGATCGACATTCTGCTCATGGTCGTGATCGGCGGCATGGGGACCATGTATGGTGCTGTCATCGGGGCCACGCTGTTCGTCCTGGCTCAGAGCTACCTGCAGGTGCTGATGGGCGCCGGGAGCGCGGCTTTGGCGGGCATTCCGCTTCTGCCCGATCTGATTCATCCGGATCGCTGGCTTCTGTGGCTCGGCGCGCTGTTCATCATCAGCGTCTATGCCTTTCCGGGCGGCATCGTCGGACGCCTGCGGCAAGCCAAGCAATAAAGGCTAAGCCCGGAAACCTTCGCGAACCTCGAACCGTTTCCTCTGAAAGAGCGGAGGAGACGTAATGAGCCGTGCCTTTGTTCGTGAAACCGAGGGTGGAGAAGCCTTCGAGGACCTTCCCGACCGGATGATCAGTCCGCATCATCTCGTGACGCCCTCGGGGCTGGCCCAGATGGAGGCGGAAATCGAGTCCTTGCAGAAGCGCCTCTCCGAGGCCCAATCCGCCGCCGACAAGGCCGAAGTGGCGCGCCTCACCCGCGACCTGCGCTACTGGTCCGCCCGCCGGGCATCCTCGGAGGTGGTGCCGCCTCCCACGGACGCCGCTCATGTCCGCTTCGGCGCGCGGGTCACTTTTGAGCGAGAAGACGGCCGGCGTCAGACCTACCGGATTGTCGGCGAGGACGAGGCCGACCCGGCCAAGGGAAGCCTGTCCTACGTCTCCCCCTTGGCTCAGGCGCTCATGGGCAAGGAAATCGGCGACGTGGTCCCGATCGGACAGACAACGGCCGAAATCGTCGAGATCGGCTTGTAAAAATTGGCTTGGTCCCAGCCGTCGTCACCGGCCTTGTGCCGGTGATCCCGATTGATTGAAGCACTGCGCCTTTCCCATTGGGATGGCCGGCACAAGGCCGGCCATGACATCGGAGGGTGCAATTCCCGACGGATGGAAAAACGAAGCGCCTACTCAGCGGCTCTCGCATAATACGCCCACTTGGCCTCGCACATCCGAAGGTCGGCGCGCTTGACGACGGCTTCCAGCCTCGCGGCCGGCTGGCTCGTCGCGGCACCCGGGGAGAAGCTGAGGGCCAGGCCGGTATAGAGCTGGTTGTCGACCTCGAGCATCTGGTTCGAGAGGTCGATCAAGGCATACATCTCGGTCACCTCGTAACGGCGCCTTCGCACCGTTCGTACGACCTACTCCTCAAAGCGATCCGTAGCGTCACGATCACGCTCGTATCGTCTCTCGAGCGGAAACGGCGGCAACCAGGACTCGCGACGGACGGTCCAGAGTTCGTAGGTTGGCATCAGTTGGTCAGGCGCATCCAGGGATCCCAGGTTCACTTCGATTTCGTCGGCGGTGCGTGCGAATACCGACGAGCCGCAGCGGGGACAGAAAAATCGCCCGGCATAGTCGCGTGTTTCGCCATCGATCGTCACCGCATCCTGAGGGAACACCGCGGAGGCGTGAAAAAGGGCCCCATGATGCTTGCGGCAGTCGAGACAGTGACAAAGGCCGACCCGATAGGGGAGTCCCGACGCCACAATTCGGACGTTGCCGCACAGGCAACCGCCCGTGAATCGGTCCATGCTGCGTCTCCCCTCAAATCAAGCGGTCGGAAGGTTTGCAACGAACCCCGTCGGGCGTCCACGATGCTCTACCCACTGGGCCACGACGGAGCCATTCCGGGACGCTGCGACGCTCGAGCATTTCGGTGATGGCTACCGCGAGGCGGGTCTTCCCGAGTGACGCACCGGTCAGGCAGAGTAGGAGGTGTCTGAGAAGCAGGCATTCTTGCAACACCGCCGATCTGTCGCATCGGGTTCGTCAGTTCTGCCCGCGCCCGGTGACGGCTCGTTGCTAGCCCTTGCCTGGAACGATGGCCGTCGCTTCGATCTCAATCCGAGCAGCCTTCTCAACGAGCCGCACGACCTGAACGAGAGCCATGGCGGGGTAATGCGCGCCGAACACGTCCCGATAGGCGCGGCCCAGTTCGCGAAGATTGGCGAGATACTCGTCGATATCGACCACATACCAGGTCAGGCGCACGAGATGCCGGGGTTCTGCGCCGCCTTCGGCCAGAATGGCGCGGATGTTCTCGAAGATCTGGCGGGCCTGCGCGACAAATCCGTCGGGGAACGATTCCTTCTCATCCCAGCCGACGATGCCGCCTGTCACCAGGACCCTGCCCTCGGCCATCATGCCGTTGGCATAGCCTTTGGGCGTTCGCCAATGCTTCGGGTTAAGGACCTCCGGTCCATCGTCGATGCCCGGCATGGGAGTGCCTTCCAGAGCGGCTGTCATTGTTGTTCCTCCCTTTATCGATTGGACGCTGTGTCGAGATCCCTGGAGCGCTGGCCCTCCAGCATCTTCACGAGCTCGCGCGCGATCACGACCTTCTGAACCTCGGTGGCGCCCTCGTAAATGCGCAGGGCTCGGATTTCCCGGTAAAGCTCTTCGACCTTCACGCCCTTGGTGACGCCAAGACCGCCGAAAATCTGCACGGCCTTGTCGATGACGCTCTGCGCCGCTTCCGTCGCATACATCTTCGCCATGGCAGCCTCGCGCGTCACGCGCGGCGCACCCTGGTCCTTGGTCCAGGCCGCGCGATAGACGAGAAGCGCGGCGCTGTCCACGCCCGTCGCCATGTCGGCGAGAGAGCCTTGCGTCATCTGCAGGTCGCTGAGAGGCGCACCGAAGAGCTTGCGCGAGGATGCATGCTGCAGCGCCTCGGCCAAGGCGCGCCGCGCCAGCCCAAGCGCAGCCGCTCCGACCGTCGAGCGGAACACGTCGAGCGTCGCCATGGCGACCTTGAAACCTTCCCCCGGACCGCCGATCCGCTTCGCAAGCGGCACGCGGCAACCCTCGAAACGCAGCGTTGCGAGCGGATGAGGCGCAATGACATCGATGCGTTTCTCGATGCTCAATCCAGGATTCTGCGCGTCGACCACGTAGGCGGACAACCCCTTCGCGCCGGGCGCCTCGCCCGAGCGGGCGAAGACCACATAATGATCCGCGATCCCGCCGTTGGAGATCCACGTCTTCACGCCATCGATCCGCACGTGATCCGGCCCGTCCGGCATGGCCGTGGTGCTCATGGCCGCCACATCCGACCCGGCTTCAGGCTCCGAGAGTGCGAAGGCCGCGATGGCATCTCCCCGCGCGACCGGCGGCAGGTACTGCTCCTTGATCGCGTCAGAACCGAACAGGGTGATCGGCCCCGTGCCGAGGCCCTGCATGGCAAAGGCGAAATCCGCCAAGCCCTCGTGAGAGGCAAGGGTTTCCCGTGCCAGGCACAAGGTGCGTACATCGAAGGACGGAGTGAGACCGCCATAGGCCTGCGGCACCACCGCCTTGAGCCATCCGCCTTCGCCCAGGCTGCGCACGAGGCGGCGGCACGAGGCATCCACGTCGTGATGATCGACGAGCGGCTTGACCTCCCTGGTGGCCCAAGCGTTCAGTTCACCGGCAAACTGCCGGTGGCGGTCCTCGAAGAATGGCCAGGAGAGAAAGCTTGCATCGATCACGTCAATCTCCCTTGAAGACCGGCTTCTCTTTCGCCGCGAAGGCGCGGTAGGCGCGGGCGAAATCCTCCGTCGTCATGCACAAAGCCTGCGCGACGGCCTCCGCCTCAATCGCCTCCTCCACCGACATGGCCCATTCCATGGCCATCATGCGCTTCGTCATGGTATTGGCGTAGGTCGGTCCGGTGCCGATTGTACGCGCGAGATTGCCGGCCTCGGTGAGAAGATCAGCGGCATCGACAAGGCGGCTGAAGAAGCCCCAGCGCTCGCCCTCCTCCGCGCTCATGAAGCGTCCGGTATAGAGCAGTTCCGACGCGCGTCCCTGGCCGATGATGCGCGGAAGAATGGCGCAGGCGCCCATGTCGCAGCCGGCGAGGCCGACCTTGTTGAACAGGAATGCCACCTTGGCGCCGGGCGCCGCGAGACGCAGATCGGACGCCATGGCCACGATGGCACCGGCTCCCGCGCAGATTCCGTCGACCGCCGCGACGATGGGCTGCGGCGCGGCGCGCATGGCCTTCACCAGTTCGCCCGTCATCCGTGTGAAGGCGGTCAGGCCCTTGGTATCCATCTCGACGAGCGGACCGATGATCTCGAACACATCGCCGCCGGACGAGAAGTTGCCGCCCGATCCCGCGATGACGATGGCCTTGACGTCGTCGTCCTTGGCGCAGGCATGAAAGAAATCGCTCAGCTCGCGGTAGCTCTCGAAGGTGAGCGGGTTCTTCTTGTCCGGACGGTTGAGGGTGACCGTCGCGACAGGACCATCGACCGACAGCAGGAAGTGGCGCGGCTCGTAGCTTGAAAGCGGAAGCGTGACGGAATTGGCAAACTGCGTCACTGGTCGTCTCCCATGATGGCCCGCCGGGCAGAAAGCTTGGTTTTCGCGAGCAGCCGCATGAGATCGTTGCGATCCTTGCCCGTGAGATCGCCGAAGAGCTCGGCGATCCAATGCTCATGCTCGCCCGCCATCGTCCGGAACTCGGCGCGGCCTTCCTCGGTCAGGCTGATCACCATGGCCCGCCGATCCGTCGGAGACACGGTTCGATCCACATGGCCCGAAGCAACGAGCCGGTCGACGAGACCGGTGAGATTGCCGTTCGATACCATCATCCGCTTCGAGAGATCGGACAGCATCATGCCGTCCGGCGCCTTGTCGAGCTGTGCCATCAGGTCGAAGCGGGGAAGCGTCACGTCGAAGCGCTCGCGCAGGCGGCGGCGCACCTCGCCTTCGATCAGCGTGGAGCAGGTGAGAAGACGCAGCCATAGGCGCAGCTCCTCCCGGTGATCCTCGGGCATCTCGACCGCCTTCGTCTCGGCGTCGAGGGGAATTGCGTGGTCGTCCATTGTCAAATTTCTCCACCAGCCACTACGATGGCCTGCCCCGTTACGGAGCGCGCGCCCTCGCCGCACAGCCAGAGCACGGCATCGGCAATCTCGGAAGGGTCGATCAACCGTCCCTGCGGGTTGTGCTTCACGAGTTCACCGAGGGCCTCGTCACGGGTTCTGTTCGTCTTGGCCATGATGCGCTCGAGGCTCTCGGCTACGAGATCGGTGTCTGTAAAGCCAGGGCAGACAGCATTGACCGTCACACCGGTCTTTGCCGTCTCAAGCGCGAGCGCGCGGATGAGGCCGATGACCGCATGTTTGGCAGCACAATAGGCACTCACATAGGGATATCCTTTGAGACCGGCGGTCGACGCCACGGCGACGATACGCCCGAACCCGCGCTCCGTCATGGTGCCCAGAACGGCCTGGGCCACGTTCGTGACCCCGAGAAGATTCACGTCCAGCATCTGCCGGAAGACCTCCGGGCCCGATTTCATGAACGGCGCGGAGGCGGCTGCTCCCGCATTGGCGATCATCAGGTCGACTGGGCCGTTGCGATCGACCGCGTCCCGAACGGCGCGTTGCACCGCCTGCGCATCCGTCACGTCGGCAACGGCAGCAGCGTGGGCAGCGCCCTGCCCGATCGCCTGCTCGAGCGATGCGGGACTGCGGCCAACAATGGTGACGGTCGCGCCGGCTGTCATGAGCGATGCCGCGATGGCGCGGCCAATCCCGCGACCGCCGCCGGTGACCAATGCATGCCGGCCATTGAGAGGTGTCATGGTCATGTCATTCCGCCGCGAGAGGCTTCTCGCTAGCCTCCATCTTCAACTCCGCCCGGGTCTTGGGCTTTGCCTTCACCTTGAGCTCTTCGAGATCCTGCCGGTCACGCACGGAGTTGCGGAAGACTTGTTCCTTTCCGGCCAGATACTGCGGCGGGCAGTGGATGTCCTTCGCGCCATACCAGGCGGCCGCCTTCATGGTGAAGAACGGATCGACCAGATGCGGCCGTCCGAGCGCGACGAGATCCGCCCGGCCCGCAGCGAGGATCGTGTTCACTTGGTCGGCCGCCGTGATGTTGCCGACGCACATGGTGGCGACCTGCGCTTCGTTGCGCACCTGATCGGAGAAGGGTGTCTGGAACATGCGCCCGTAGATCGGCCGCGCCTCGCGCACCGTCTGGCCCGTCGAGACATCAACGAGATCGACGCCATGCTCGGCGAAGGCACGCGCGATCTCGACCGCGTCGTCGCCCGTCACGCCGCCCTCGGCCCAATCGGTGGCGGAGATGCGCACCGACATGGGCTTGTGCGCGGGCCAGACCTCGCGCATGGCGTCGAACACCTCGAGCGGAAACCGCAGCCGGTTCTCGAGAGAGCCGCCATATTCATCCGTGCGGCGGTTGGTGAGCGGCGACAGGAAGCTCGCCATCAGGTAGCCGTGAGCGCAATGCAGCTCCAGCATGTCGAACCCGGCCCGTTCGCCACGCTTTGCTGCGTCGACGAACTGCGCCCTGATGAGATCCATGTCGGCGCGCGTCGCCTCGCGCGGCACCTGGCTGTCCGGAAAATAGGGAATCGCGGATGCGGAACAGATGTCCCACGCTTCTTCCTCCAGCGGCCGGTCCATGCCTTCCCACATGAGCTTGGTGGCGCCCTTGCGTCCGGAATGTCCGAGCTGAAGGCAGAACTTCGCTCCCGAATTGGCATGGATGAAATCGACGATCCGCTTCCAAGCGGCCTCCTGCTCGTCGTTCCACAGGCCCGTGCAGCCAAGCGTGATGCGGGCCTCCGGCGACACACAGGTCATTTCCGTAAAGATCAGCCCCGCACCGCCTGTCGCGCGTGCGCCGTAATGGACGAGATGGAAATCACCCGGCACTCCATCCTTCGCCGAATACATGTCCATCGGCGACACCACGACTCGGTTCGCAACAACCATCTCCCGCAGACGGAAGGGCTGGAACATGGGTGCGCTCGGATTCTCCACCGAGACGTCGAAACCCTGCTTGCGTACCTGGCTCGCAAAAGTCCTGTCGACGGCCGCCACGAAGTCGGGCGCGCGCAGGCGCAGGTTGTCGTAGGTGATCGCCTTGGCGCGGGTCATGACGCCGAAGGCGAACTGCACCGGATCGAAATCCCAGAAGCGCGCCACATGCTCGAACCAGACCAGGGACACGTCGGCCGCATGCTGGGTCTTCTCGACCTCCTCGCGCCGTCCGGTCTCATAAAGAGACAAAGCACCCGCGACGCTTGGATCGTGGCGGAAGGCGTCAAAGAGCGCGATGGCATCCTCCATCGCGAGCTTCGTGCCGGAGCCGATCGAGAAATGCGCCGAGGCCTTGGCGTCGCCCAGCAGCACCTTGTTGCCCATGACCCATCGCTTGCTGCGGATCATCGGGAAATTGCGCCAGATCGAGCGGTTGGTGAGGATGCGGTGCCCGCCCAGGAACCAGCCGAAGATCCTCTCCATGAGCGCCGCCGACTCGGCCTCGCTCATGTCGTTCAGCCCTGCCCGCTCGAAGGTCTCGGGATCGGTCTCGAAGACCCAGGTCGAGCGGTTCGCCTCATACTGATAGGCATGGGCAATGAAGGGCCCCCACTCCGTCTCCTGGAAGATGAAGGTGAAGGCGTCGAGCGGCTTGGTCGAGCCCATCCAGGTGAATTTGTTGGGCCGCAGGTCCACCTCAGGCTGGAAGTGATCCGCATAGCGCTCCCTGAAGCGGCTGTTGATTCCGTCGGCCACGACCACGAGATCAGCATCCGCGAACAGGTTCTCGTCATCCACATCGACTTCGTAACGCAGCCTGACGCCGAGCTCCTCCGCTCGGTCCTGGAGGATGAGGAGCAGCGTGCGGCGCGAGCAGCCGCAGAAGCCGTTCCCGCCGATCCGATGTTCGCTTCCTCGAAAATGGATTGCGATGTCGTCCCAGTAGGCGAATTCCCTGATGATCCTCTGATAGCTCGGCAGGTCGTATTTCTCGAAGTTGTCCAGGGTCGCATCGGAAAACACGACCCCGAAGCCGAACGTCTCGTCGGCGCGATTGCGCTCATAGACCGTGATATCGGATTCCGGCCGAAGCTTCTTCAGCAGGATCGCGAAATAGAGCCCAGCCGGGCCGCCGCCGATGATCGCCGTCTTCATGAGATTCCCACCCGAGAAAGTACGCTTATTATTTTAAGCTTAAAATAATTTCGGATCAACCTGTACAAGCCAATCCTCTGCCGAAACCTTATCGCCAAGCTGTCAGGCGCTCATCGCCTCCTGGTGGTTCTCGGCTTCCTGAGCGATCTGGCGCAGCGCGAAGCGCTGCAGCTTGCCGGTCTGGGTCCGCGGGAGGGCCTCCACGAACTCGATGAGGCGCGGATACTTGTACGGAGCGATCTCCGCCTTGACGTGATCCTGGAGCACCTTCGTCAGCTCCGCGTCTGGAATGTGGCCGGGATGCAGGACCACATAGGCCTTGACCACCGTTCCGCGCCCATCGTCCGGAGCCCCCACCACGCCGCATTCGGCAACGGCCGGATGCGTGAGAAGCGCGGCCTCGACCTCTGGGCCTGCGATGTTGTAGCCCGCGGAAATGATCATGTCGTCGGAGCGGGCCTGGTACCAGAAGTACCCGTCCTGATCCATGAGGTAGGTGTCACCTGTGATATTCCAGCCATTCTGCACGTACTTGCGCTGTCGCTCGTCCGCGAGATAGCGGCATCCGGTCGGCCCGCGCACGGCCAAGCGGCCGATGCTGCCGGGCGGGAGGTCGCGCCCTTCGTCGTCGACGACCTTCGCCTCGTAGCCCGGAACGGGCTTGCCCGTCGCGCCGGGGCGGATCTCGTCCTCGGTTGCGGCGATGAAGATGTGCAGCATTTCGGTTGCGCCGATTCCATCCATGAGCCGGATGTTCGTTGCGGCCTTCCAGACCTCGAACGTGCCCTTCGGCAACGGTTCGCCGGCCGAGACACATTTGCGCAAACTGGAGATGTCGTAGCCTTCGATCTTCGCCAGCATCGCGCGATAGGCGGTCGGCGCCGTGAAGCAGATGGTGGCCTTGTACTGCATGATGGCGGGCAAAAGATCGTCGGGCCCAGCCTTCTCCAGCAGCACGGTCGAAGCGCCGACGCGCATCGGAAACAGCACGATTCCGCCGAGCCCGAAGGTGAAGGCGAGCGGCGGCGAGCCGATAAAACGGTCGCTCGGCTCTGGCCGCAGCACGTTTCGGGCGTAGCCGTCGCAGATCGCCAGCATGTCGCGATGGAAATGCATGGTGCCCTTCGGCTCGCCCGTCGTACCGGAGGTGAAGCCGATCAGGCAGACATCGTCCGCCGCGGTATCGACCGCACCGAATTCCGGCGAGGCTTCGGCGATCAACGCCTCGAGGCTGTCGGGCTTGCCCGATCCCCAATACACCACATGCTGCAGATCCGGCGCCATCGTCCTGGCGCGCTCCATCTCCTCCGCAAGGCGATGGTCGCAGAAGGCGATCGTGATCTTCGCTTTCTTCAGCGGATAGGCAATCTCCTTGGCGCGCAGCAGCGGCATGGTGGCGACGACCACGCCACCGGCCTTCAGGACCGCCAGATAGGCCGCGACCATCATGGGATTGTTCGCAGAGCGCAGCAGAACGCGGTTGCCCGGCACGAAGCCGAGCTTCTGGACCAACACATTGCAGATGCGGTTCACCCGCTCCTGGAGCGCACGGTAGGTCAGCGTCTCGGTCGGGCTGATGATGCAGGGCTCCTCGCCCCGTCCCGCATCGACCCATCGATCGAGAAAGGCCACGGCGCAGTTGAGCCGCTCGGGATATTGAAGCTCGGGACGAGAGAACCGTAACTCTGGCCATTGATCCCGTGGCGGAAGATTGTCCCTCGCGAAGGTATCCACATGCGCCGTGTCCGCCATCGTCCGCTCCTCTGTTTTTGTGCGGCGCAAGAACAAAGCGCTATGAGTCTGGCTGGTCGGGCGGGGCCTACGCGAAGGCCGCTAGCGATAGCAAACCCCGGTTTCCTGCCTACCCGCCGCCAATCACGCGCTCGTCATTTCGCCTGCCTTCCTCTGCGAAACAATCCGCTTGAAGAACCTGAAAAATATTTTAATCTTAAAATAATCCTTGGCAATCCCAAAGATTGGGCAAAGGTTGGGGATGCCGGGAGGAAAGCTCCGATAAAGGGAGTGTTCGGCAGAAAAGTTTTGCGGCAGAGTATCGCCGACCTGTCCGTCGAGGCGTCTTAACGTCCCGCCGGGAACAATCACGCAGCACAGCAAATGTGCGCAGGGAACATCCACTCGGGAGACTATGATGAACGTGACGATCAAAACCCTTGGCCTTGCAGCGGCCTTCGGTCTGGCTGCGGCACCGGCCATGGCGCAGGAAAAACTGAAGGTCGGCCTGCTGCTGACCCTCTCCGGCCCGTCGGCCGTGCTGGGCCAGCACGCGCGGGACGGCTTTCAGCTTGCCGTGAAGGACCTCGGAGGCAAGCTCGGCGGGCGCGATGTCGAGGTGATCGTCGTCGACGACGAGTTGAAGCCAGACGTGGCGGTGACGAAGGTGAAGGGCCTTCTGGAGCGGGACAAGGTCGATTTCGTCGTCGGCCCGATCTTCTCCAACGTGGCGGTTGCCACGCACAAGCCCATCGTCGATGCCAAGACCTTCTACATCAGCGTGAACGCCGGTCCTTCGAACCTCGCCGGCAAGAGTTGCAGCCCGTATTTCTTCGCGACCTCCTATCAGAACGACCAGAACCATGAGGTTCTCGGCAAGGTGGCGCAGGACCGCGGCTACAAGAAGGTCTATCTGCTGGCGCCGAACTATCAGGCCGGCAAGGATGCGCTCGCCGGGTTCAAGCGCCACTACAAGGGCGAAATCGTCGAGGAATCGTACACCCCCCTCAACACGCTCGACTTCCAGTCCGAGCTTGCCAAGATCGCTTCGATGCAACCGGACGCGATTTTCACCTTCATGCCGGGCGGCATGGGCGTGAACCTGGTCAAGCAGTACCGTGCTGCGGGTCTTGCCGACCGTATTCCGTTCCTCTCCGCCTTCACCGTGGACGAGACGAACCTGCCCGCGCAGCAGGATGCCGCCATCGGCATGCTGAGCGGCTCGAACTGGGCTCCGAACATGAATACCCCGGAGAACAAGAAGTTCGTCGCGGCCTTCGAGGCCGCCTACAACACAGTGCCGGCTTCCTACGCCATGCATTCCTACGACGCGGCGCTGCTGATCGACTCGGCCCTCAAGGCGACCGGCGGCAAGACGGACGACAAGGAAGCGGTTCGTGCCGCCCTCAAGAAGGCGGAGTTCAAGTCGCTTCGCGGCGATTTCAAGTTCGGCGCCAACGGCTTCCCGGTCCAGGACTTCTATCTGGTGAAGGCCGCCAAGCGTCCTGACGGCAAGCTGGAGACGGAAATCGTCGAGAAGGTGTTCGACGATTACACGGATGCCTATGCCAAGGAATGCACCGCCACGAACTGAGGCGCTCTGCACATCCGATCGATCTGCCCCCGCGAGGGCAGATCGATCCGCATCTATGACATCATCATGGCGCTTTCGCATGGGAGCGCCCGAGCGGAGGCTCGATCGATGCAGGCCTGCTGCCAATGACGTGCCGATGAACGCAACACTCCTCTTCGTCCAGGCTCTGAACGGCCTTCAATTCGGCCTCATCCTTTTTCTCATCGCCGCCGGGCTGACCCTGGTGTTCGGGGTGATGGACTTCATCAATCTCGCTCACGGCGTTCAGTACATGGTCGGCGCCTATCTCGTGGCGGCATTCAGCACGTGGACCGGAAGCTTCGGCTGGGCGCTCCTCCTCGCCCTGCCCTCGGCGCTGGTCTTCGGCCTTCTACTCGAAGTGCTGGTCTTCAGACATCTCTATGACCGCGATCACCTCGATCAGGTGCTCGCTACGTTCGGCGTGATCCTGTTCCTGAACCAGGGCGTGAAGTTCGTCTGGGGCGCAGCCCCTTGAGCGTTCCCGTTCCCGAACTGCTCTCAGGATCCGTGGAGATCGCGAACGGCCTGCTCTATCCCGTCTATCGCCTTGCGATCATCGCGGCGGGGCTCGTGGTGGCCGCCCTGCTCTATGTTCTCGTCAACCACACGCGTGTCGGCATGCTGGTGCGCGCAGGAGCCAGCAATGCCTCCATGGTGTCGGCGCTCGGCGTCAACATCCAGAGGCTGTTCATGATCGTGTTCGGCTTCGGTGCCATGCTCGCAGGCTTTGCCGGCGCGATGGTGGCGCCGATCCTCTCGGTCGAGCCGGGCATGGGCGACAACATCCTGATCCTCGCTTTCGTGGTCATCGTGATCGGCGGCATCGGGTCGATCCGCGGCGCGTTTCTCGCGGCCCTCCTGATCGGACTGGTGGATACGGTGGGACGCACCTTCGCTCCGAACCTGCTGCGCCTCGTTCTCGATCCCGCGGCAGCGAGCCAGACCGGACGGGCCATCGCGCCGATGTTGATCTATATCTTCATGGCTGCGGTGCTGTTCTTCCGCCCCTCCGGCCTGTTTCCTGTGAAACGCTAGGGGCCGTTCATGACCGAACTCGCCGAAACGCCCTCCGCTCCCATGCCATCGCTCACCACACGGTTCGAGGTCGTTCCCATCGTCCTTTTCGCGGCCTTCGCGGCAGCACCGCTCTTCGCCATGGTCTCCGGCGCGGAGGGCTACGTCCTGTCTCTGCTCACGCGGGTCATGATCTTCGGCATAGCCGCCATGGCGCTCGACCTCATTCTCGGTTATGGAGCGCTTGTCAGCTTCGGCCATGCGGCCTTCCTCGGGCTCGGCGGCTATGCCGTCGGCGTCCTTGCCAGCCACGGCATCGAGGATGTGCTCGTGCAGATCCCCGTCGCACTCGCGGCGTCCGCCGTCTTCGCTCTCATCACAGGCGCGATCTCCCTGCGGACCAAGGGTGTATATTTCATCATGATCACCCTGGCCTTCGGGCAGATGCTGTACTTCCTTGCGACGTCGCTCGCGGCTTATGGCGGCGACGACGGCATGACCCTGTCGTCACGCAGTCTCCTTGCCGGCTCCAGCGTCCTGGAGAACGATTTTGCCTTCTATTGGGTATGCCTGCTCTGTCTTCTTGGAGCCTATGCGTTCTCCCGATCCGTCGTGGCATCCAGGTTCGGGCGTGTCCTGCGCGGAACCCGGGAAAACGCCATTCGCATGGAAGCCATCGGGTTTCAGCCCTTCCGCTTTCAGCTCGCGGCCTATGTGCTCAGCGGCATGATGGCAGGACTTGCGGGATGTCTGCTGGCCAACCAGGCGGAGTTCGTGAGCCCGGCCTTCATGACATGGCAGCGTTCCGGCGAACTGATCTTCATGGTCGTGCTCGGCGGGCTGGGTTCCCTGCATGGCGCCATCATCGGTGCAGCCGCCTTCCTGCTGCTGGAGGAGTTTCTGCCGGAAATCCTGCACGGCTTGAGCTTCTTCCTGAACGAGGCAACGCGCGCGCACCTCGCGGAGAACTGGAAGATGGTATTCGGTCCCCTTCTCATCCTGATCGTTCTGTTCGTCAGAGGCGGGATCATGGGCCTGCTGCGGAGGCCTCGCCATGGCTGAGCCTCTTCTCGAACTTCTCAACCTGCGGAAAACCTACGGCGCTCTCGTCGTCACCGACGACGTCAGCCTCTCCGTCCAGCCCGGCGAACTGCACGCCATCATCGGCCCGAACGGCGCGGGCAAGACGACCCTTATTCACCAGATCTCCGGCACCCTGGCTTCTGATTCCGGATCCATCCGGTTCGGCGGCGAGGACGTCACGCATTTCTCAATGCCGCAACGGGTCCGGCACGGGCTCGCGCGCTCTTTCCAGATCACCTCGATCCTTCCGGGCTTCTCCGCTCTGGCGAATGTCGCGCTTGCGGTTCAGGCGCGCTCAGGATCGAGCTTTCGCTTCTTCGGTAATGCCGCGCAGGAGAAGGCTCTGAACGAGCCTGCCATGGATTGTCTCGCTCAGGTCGGGCTCGCTGCTCGCGCTCATATCCCGGCTGGCCTGTTGTCGCACGGCGAGAAGCGTCAGCTCGAACTCGCGATCGGCCTTGCGACGGAGCCGAAGCTGCTGCTTCTCGACGAGCCTCTCGCCGGCACCGGCCACGATGAATCCCAGCGTGTTGTCGAGACCCTGCGGCGTCTGAAGGACCGCCTGACCATCGTGCTGATCGAGCACGATATGGATGCGGTCTTCTCCCTTGCGGATCGCGTGTCCGTTCTCGTCTATGGCCGCGTAATCGCCACCGACACGCCGGAACGGATCAGGGCCAATCCGGAAGTTCGTGCCGCCTATCTCGGCGACGAGGAGATAGTCTGATGCTCTCCGTCCGACAGCTCCAGGCATCCTATGGCGCAGCGCAGGTCCTCTTCGACATTTCGCTCGAGATCAACGCCGGCGAAGTGGTGACGCTGCTCGGCCGCAACGGCATGGGCAAGACCACCACCGTGCGTTCGATCATGGGCCTGCTCCGCCCCCGTGGCGGCGAAGTGCGCTTCGATGGCGCGGCCGTGACCGGCCTTGCGCCCTATCGCATTGCACAGACCGGCATCGGCCTCGTGCCGGAAGGCCGGCAGATTTTTCCGACGCTGACGGTGGAGGAAAATCTCGTTGCGACGGCCTCGGCCAGAACCGGCACTCGGCGCTGGACGCTTGATGCGGTCTACGATCTTTTCCCACGCCTGAAGGAACGCCGGAGCAATCTCGGCACGCAGCTTTCCGGAGGCGAACAGCAGATGCTGGCCATTGGCCGCGCGCTCATGACCAACCCGAAGCTGCTCATTCTCGATGAAGCCACGGAAGGGCTGGCGCCGTTGATCCGCGCCGAGATCTGGACATGCCTCAAGCGCCTCAAGGGCGAGCGCCAGTCGATCCTGGTGATCGACAAGAACATCGGCGCACTGGCGAGCTTCGCCGACCGTCACGTGATTATCGAGAAGGGCCGCTCGGTCTGGACGGGAACGAGCGATGAGCTCATGACCGATGCCAGCCTCAAGGACCGATACCTCCACGTTTAAGGATAATCGCGATGGCATCCGAAGAACTCGACCTGGAGGCCGAGTACAACAACCGGACCCGCGTTCCCGATCACCCCGTCCACATCGCGGGCTGGCAGCAGGATTCCGCTGCCTATCGAGAAAGTGCGCACTGCGAGCTGGAACTCGCCTATGGACCGGGCGAGCGCCATCGGCTTGACCTGTTCTACCCGCAGAGCGGCGATGGCGACGGCCCGATCGTGCTGTTCATCCATGGCGGCTACTGGCAGGCGCTCGACAAGTCGACCTCCAGCCATCTGGCCCGTGGCGCCAATGAGCGCGGGCTGACGGTCGCGATCCCCAGCTATACGCTCGCCCCTGCCGCCAAACTCGCCGACATCGTTTCCGAAATCGAGGCCGCCGCGAATTTCGTCATGCGGCGCACGCGCCGCCCGCTCGTCGTGAGCGGTCATTCGGCCGGCGGCCATCTGGCGGCGTGCCTGATGGCTCGCCCGGGCAGATTACAGATGCCTGTTCGCGCCGCCATGCCGGTCTCCGGCCTGTTCGACCTGCCTCCGCTGGTTCCGACTTCGATCAACAAGGCTCTCGGGCTCACCGTCGAGGAGGCGCACCGCCTGAGCCCCCTTGAGTGGAATCCGCCCACGAGTGGACATCTCATCGCGGTGGTCGGCGGGGCCGAAAGCAGCGAATTCCTGCGTCAGTCCCATGCCATCGTCGAGCGATGGAGCCAGGCCGGCGTTGCAACTCGCTGTCACGAGGTGCCCGGAGCGCATCACTTCAACGTCGTCGCCGGGCTTTCCACCCCTAGCGACCCGCTCGTGGACATGCTCGTGGAGTTGGCAGCCGAGGCTTGAAATCAAGCAGGATGCCTCCAGGAATCTGTGCCTTTATCGGACGTTGCGTCTCTCGGTGAGCGGGTGTTCTATAAGAGATAGCGGCATAAGGATCGGCAGGTGACGCATGCCTATCGCGCTGGCATTTCTGATCCTTGTGGCAATAGCCTGGCCTCAAGCCCTTCAGGCATCCGAGGAGGCATGGCAGGCTCTGCGGGACGGCGGCACGATTGCCCTGTTCCGGCATGCTCGCGCTCCAGGAACGGGCGACCCAGCCAACTTCCGGCTCGAAGATTGCGGGACGCAGCGCAACCTCTCGGCCGAGGGCCGTCGACAGGCGCAGGCCATCGGAGAGGCGTTCAGGGCTCGACGGATCTCCGTCGGGCGGGTGCTCTCAAGTCGCTGGTGCCGCGCGCTCGACTCCGCCCGCTTGGCCTTCGGCGACCGGACGGAGTCTTTCCCGCCGCTGGATTCGTTCTTCTCAGGACGGGACCAGGAACCGGCCCAGACGCAGGCCGTACGCCAGACCGTTCAGGACTGGCGCTCAAGCGGCGTCCTGGTGCTCGTCACGCACCAGGTCAACATCACGGCCCTCACCGGCGTCTTTCCTGGCGAGGGAGAAATGCTCGTGCTCCGGCCGAAGCCGGGCACCGGGTTCGATCTCATCGGACGGATTAAGCTCTAGAATTCAACTATCAGCCCTGAGCTGTTCGACCACGCCCTGGCTCATGTAGGGATGGCCAGCCTCGTTGAGGGCTCGATCCAACGCTTCGATGGCCACAAGGATCTTCGTGAGCTCCTCCGCCATCTCGACAGAGGGGAGCGGTGCCTCGGAAATCTGCCGCGCCATCTCCCTGCGTCGCTTCACAAGGTTTTCGCGTGCAGCGTTCAGTTCCTTGATTTCCTCGGACGTCATAGGCTCCTCACGATCAAGACGATTTCAATATTAAGTCCGTTGGGCCAAATCCGTTCACGGGCCATTTTCTTCAGGCAAATCATGACTACTGCGCGGGTGATCACAGTTCGAGAGAGTCCAGCAATTCCAGAATCCGCTTTTGACGCTCCTCTGCCTGCTCACTGGATACCGAGAAGACAAGGCGCTCCTTGCTCCAGTGTAGCATTCCCTGAGAAGCGTCGATCTTCCTTTGCAGAGAGAGCTTCTCCGCTGAGCCGGGTCGAAATGTCAGGGCGATCGCTTGCGGCCCTGCATCGATGCGGGAAATTCCGAGACGTCGGCAGAGTTGCCGCAGGTTTGCGAGCCTCAGAAGATTTTGAACAGGCTCGGGTATGGACCCGAAGCGATCCTCGATTTCCGCCTCCAGCTCATCGATTGCGTCATATAAGTCGAAACGAGCCAGGCGGGCATAGAGATTAATCCTCATCTCGGGCTCATTCACATAGTCTTCCGGAATTGTGCCGGCCAGTCCGATATTGAGCTCAGGTGTCCAGTCATCGCCGAGGGTCTCGCCACGCAATGCATGTTTGAGCATATGCTGGTAGAGGTCGGTGCCGATCAGCTTGACGTGGCCGGTCTGCTCCTCGCCCAGGAGCGCACCTGCCCCGCGCTGATCGAGATCCTGCGCGCTGATGGCAAATCCTGCTCCAAGCCGGTCAAGGGCCGTCAAGGTCCGCAAGCGCTTTTCCGTCGCATTCGGAAGTTCCTGGCCGGGCTCCGTCAGCAGATAGACCGCACCCCTGATGCGCCCGCGCCGCGCCCGACGCGCCCGCGAAGTTGGTGCAGTTGCGATAGTCCGAAACGGTCGGCGCGCCAGACCAGCATGGTGTTGGCACGGGGAACGTCCAGACCGCTCTCGATGATGTTGGTGGCCAGAAGGACATCCCCCTCGCCGTCGGCAAAGCGCACCATCACATCGTCCGTCTCGGCAGGAGCCATCTGCCCGTGAGCAACCATGATTTCCAGTTCCGGAACGAGCTTTGCGAGCCGGTCACGCATCGGCTCGATGTCCTCGACACGGGAGCAGACGACGAAGCTTTGGCCCCGGCGGCGCCGCTCGCGCATGAGCGCATCGCGGATGCTTGCAGGATCGAAAGGCGTCAGGAACGTGCGGATCGGCTGCCGGCGCGCTGGAGGCGTCGCGATGATGCTCAATTCCTGCAGGCCGACCAATGCCGATTGCAGCGTCCGTGGGATCGGCGTGGCGGTCAGGGTCAGTACATGGCCCCCAGCGGCCAGGTTCCTGAGTCTGGCCTTATGCGCCGCACCAAACCGCTGCTCCTCGTCAATCACGACAAGTCCGAGATCCTTGAAGGTCACGCCTTTTGCGGCGAGTGCATGAGTGCCGATGACGATGCGGATCGTGCCATCGGCCAATCCCTTCTTCACGGATCGGGCCTCGGCCGGTGTCACGAGCCGGGAGAGATGCGCAATCTCGATGCCGAGACCGGCAAAACGTCTCTGGAAGCTTCGTACATGCTGGCGTGCCAGAACGGTCGTCGGAGCGACAACGGCCACTTGCTTGCCGGAGAGCGCAGCCGCCGCGGCTGCGCGCAGAGCGACCTCCGTCTTGCCGAAGCCGACATCGCCGCAGATCAGGCGGTCCATCGGTCGCCCCGATGAGAGATCCTCGAGAACATCCTCGATGGCACGAATCTGATCCGCTGTCTCAGAAAAAGGGAAGCGGGCGACGAAGCGTTCATACTCGCGACTCGGTGGGACAAGCGGCTCCAGCTTCACCGCCTTGCGGGCCTCGACCATGCCCATCAAGTGTTTGGCTGTTTCCTCGATTTCTGTTTCGATCCTCTCACGTCGGACCGACCATGCATCGCCTTTCAGCTTATCCAGGAAAATGGAGTCCGACATTGCACCATAGCGCCAGACACGGTCCATCTCGGTTGCGGGAATCAGGAGCGTCGTGCCGGCCGCATAACCGAGTCTGATGGCATCGCCCACGCCGGCATCGCCGGCGGCTATGGTCTCCATGCCCTCGAGCAACCCGATGCCGTGATCGATATGGACGATGGCGTCGCCGATCTGGAACCCAGTATCCGTGAAGTTTGAAGCGGCAGAACTCACCTCCTTCTCGACGCCAGCGCTGATGCGGCTACCCAGGACGTCGGTGGCAGTGATCAGCGCGATGCCATCGCGCTCATCAATGAAGCCCTTCTTGAGATCGGCCTGCAACGCAAACCATCCCCCGGATGGGCCGTCAACGACATCGCTCCAGCTATCAACATTGTCAGGGCGCCCGATGGATTGAACTCGGCGCTTGAGCCTGTTCAGATCCGATCGGGCTGCCGCTGCCAGAGCGATCTTTCGACCGGCACCCGACTGAGTGCGAAGAAAATCCGCAAGGGCCTTGGAAGGCCTCGAGGCGATCACGAAATTCGGCACCGCGCTGAGCGGAGAATCACCCTTCGATGCGGCATGAATGAAGGTAAGACGGCGCTTCGACAGGATGTCAGCCCACTCGTCGTCCTGGATGAAAAGTCGCTCAGGTGACACGGCAGATGCTTTGGGGCCGCCTTGCGTGCGCAAACTCGCCCGACTTCCATAGGCGTCTGCGACCTGCTCCATCACAAGCTGCCGCCTCTCCTCGGACTTTGTGTCCACAACGACTGCCGCATCCGGCCAGTAATCGAAGACGGTATCCAGATGCGTGCAGTATTCTGGCAATTGATGCTCCATTCCGTCGAACCGCTCGATGGATGCATCGCTGTCTCCGGCCTCTTGCAGGATGACCTCCGAAGCCGGTCCAATCAGGAGATGTTCAAACTCCGTTTCGCTCAATTGGGAGATCGGATCATAGGAACGAATGGCCGTGATGGTTTGCCCGTCGTGCTCGGCCCGATAGGGCAAGGGGCTGTCGGCGGGGAAGAGATCGATCACCTGCCCTCGGATAGCGGCCTCGCCGGGCTCATCCACTCTCTCATCGAGGATGTAGCCGGCATGATGGAGGTAGCGCCTCAGGGTATCCGGAGAGAACTCTTCGCCTGTCCGGAGGCTGAAGACGGCGTTCCTCGCGACGGCGCGGGGCGGCACGCGCTGAAGGATCGCTGCAGCACTCGTTACCAGGAGCCGCGGAGTCGTGCTTGCTCCGCTCATGCGCCGGAGAACCGCCATGCGTCGCCCCATAGCCTCCCGCGAGGGCGAAGCACTGTCGTATGGAAGACAATCCCATGGAGGCATGAGGTAAACGGTGAGTTCGGGGGCCAACCCCTTCAATGCCTGCGCCAACTGCTCAGCCCAGCGTTCCCCTCCTGCAACATAGATGATTCCTGCCGGCCCTGCCTCCTTCACCTGTTCGAGCAGCCGCACGGCATGGAGCCCCAAGGAAGACGGCAAGGTAAGATCGATCCGCCTGATATCCTGGGAGGGGGCAGGCTTGGCGCGCATGGGGAACTCGTGTGACGGGGCTCGGGACCGAGGACAACGTTCAGGCGCTGCCGCAGTTGCAAGCACTCGACCGGCAGCCCTTTTCAGCATTTTGTAAACCAACGTCGCTCATAATCCGGACATGACCTATGGGAATGCAAAACGTCTCTGCTTCGGATTGGCTCTGCTCTCATGCTCCTCCCTCGGGAGCAGTTCGGGCGCCTTCGCAGCCGCCGAGAATATTTCCTCAGCCACTCCGGCACAGACTTTGCCGAGCATTCCGGCGCCTCCGACCGGGGGAACGAACCTGCGACCGAAAGCAGCAGCCACGGCACCCATCAAGCCTGTCGAGAAGGCGGCACCCGTGCCTGTGGTTTCGATTTCACAGGATCCACGCCCTACTCTGGACGCGAGCACCTTCATCAACACGATGCGGGCGGCCTGGACCTATAAGCGCATCGCCGAGACGGGAGGATGGCCTAGCCTGCCCGCAGGCACGGTGCTGAAGACGGGCGACAAGGGCCCTCTCGTCGAAATCCTTCGGCAACGCCTTGCCTCGGAGGGCGATCTTTCTGCCGATCTCGGCACAGGCACGAGCTTCGATGCCGAACTGGCAAATGCCGTCAGGCGTTTCCAGGCTCGTCACGGCCTGCCGGAATCGGGCGCTGTGCGGGCGCGAACCCTGGAAGCGCTGAACGTCCCGGCACTCACGCGCCACCGCCAGCTCACGGCTTCCGCTCAACGGCTGGCCGGCTCCACGTTTTCTTTCGGCGAACGCTATGTGGTCGTCAACATTCCATCCACCGCCGTCGAAGCGGTCGAACGCGGACAGGTGGCTCGCCGCTTTGTCGCCATCGCCGGCAAGATGGATCGTCCCTCGCCCGTTGTCGAAACGCGCGTCACCGCCGTCAACCTCAACCCAACTTGGACGGTACCTGTCTCTTTGATCAAGAAGGACATCATTCCCCATGTCCGGAAGGATCCCGGTTATCTGGAGAAGATGAAGATCCGCATTCTCGATGCGAAGGGACAGGAGGTCGATCCAAAGACGCTCGACTGGTCAACGCAGAATGCGGTGAACTACACGCTGCGCCAGGATCCCGGAGCGATCAATTCGCTCGGACAAATCCGCATCGACATGCCGAACAAGCATGCCGTTTACATGCACGACACGCCCAAGAAGCAGCTCTTCGCGCAGGATGCGCGCTTTCATTCTTCGGGCTGCGTTCGCGTGGCCGATGTGGCCGATTTTGCCGAATGGCTGCTGCGCGGGACCAATGGGCAGGGCGGACCATGGACGAGAGAAGGGATCGATACAGCCATCGCCAGCGCGACACGTCAGGACATCCGTCTCGACAAGCCTGTTCCTGTCGCGTGGGTCTATCTGACAGGCTATGCGACGGCAGACGGCGCCGTGCATTTCCGCGATGATGTCTATGGACTCGACATGCCGAGGAGCGATCCTCTGCCGGAGCCTCAAGTCGTGGACGTACCTGCAACGGCGTCGATCAAGCCCAAGCGTCTCTAAGACGGTGCCGGATCAACAACGCGTTAAGGACTTTTCCTGCGCAGCAAGCGTCCGGAGGATGGAATGGCTGTGCGGGCCTTGCGCCATTCGAAAGCGGCGTCCTGGAACATGTCGATGGCAGCAACGGCCTGAGCCCGCAACGCGGCGATCGAAGCAGGGTCGCGTTGGGCAAAGCGGTCCGTTGCCTGGGCCAGTTGACGGCAGCGTTCTTCGACGATGCGCCGCGCTTCCCTCAGCCGGTAGTTCGGTTCATCACAAGTCGTCATCTCATCGCAAAAACGAAGCACGTCCCGGGTCAGGTTCTCGCCCGAATAAAGGCCCGAATAATGATCGATCATGCTGCGGACGAAGCCCAGAGAGTCACGGATCTCTTGCCGTATAATGGTCTCGCTGCTCATCGCACCCTTCCCACAAAAGGAACCGCATCCCGACCTGCATCGGGGATGATGTGGTATGAACCGAAGAGTTCTAAAAAGGTGTTAGCCCGGCTTTCCTGCCTGAGGATCCGCGGGGACCTTGGGCGGAATTGGAAGAGGAGTATCGTTGTTTTGCGTGACCGTCACACGCGACGACCAGACTCTTTCAAGGAGAGGACCTGCAACGATCCCAGCGACGAACGCGAACGCAGCCACGATCAGACCGACCCGGCCGCAAAGGCTCAGCACATCCTTGAATGCCATAAACCTTCCTCCCGTCTGCTTTGTTTGAGGAATCCTAGGGGACCTCTTGGTCGCAGCCAATAGACCAAAGCACAGATTGTCGAAGCGACGACGGGTCGACGCTTGAACAACGAGGCCGAAAGCAAGGAAAAGGCAGAGCTTTTCGTCGCCGTCCTGACAGTGCACTATTTTTTGGCAGGATCGCGTGGTGGCTCAGATTCATCTCATATCGTAATGTTGTATAGATTTATCCGTCGGCCGATCGTGTCCCTCGCCTCCGAACCGAAGCCTTTCAACGACCTCGCCGGGATCGGATTGGTCTATCCCGGCAACTCTGAACATTTCGGTTGCATTGGAATTGAACACGAGTTCACGGGAAATCGGACATGCCCTACTCCGCCGTTTATCGCGCCTCGGCGCAGCATCAGGAACTCGGTTTGGATTTCTATGATGTTGTCCGTCCGGCGGAATTCCCGCAACACATTCTCCGCTACCGCAACCAGCGCTGGGCCGAGCGTGTAGGCCTCGGGTCGCTCACCGATGAGGAGTGGATCGACCATCTCGGACGCTTCGCGCCACTTCCAGGCAGTTTCGAACAGCCCCTCGCGCTGCGCTACCATGGCCATCAATTCCGAACCTACAATCCGCATCTAGGAGATGGGCGGGGCTTTCTTTTTGCCCAACTCCATGATGTGCAGGATGGCAGGCTTCTCGACCTCGGTACGAAAGGCAGCGGACAAACACCGTGGTCTCGCCATGCGGATGGCCGCCTGACCCTCAAGGGCGGCGTGAGGGAGATTCTTGCGACGGAAATGCTCGAGGCGCTCGGCGTCGAAACGTCAAAATCTTTCAGCCTGATCGAAACGGGCGAGGAACTCGAGCGCGGCGACGAACCCTCCCCTACGCGCTCGTCGGTTCTGGTGCGCCTCAGCCATTCCCACATTCGCATCGGAACCTTCCAGCGGTTGCTCTACCTGGATGAGACCGCCAATCTCCGCAAACTTCTCGATTACACCATTCGAACCTACATGCCGGAGACCTGGCGCGATGATGAAGCGGATCGCGCTCCGGCATTTCTGGAAGAGGTGTGCCGACGTGTGGCCCGCATGGGCGCGCAATGGATGGCAGCTGGGTTCGTCCACGGCGTCCTCAACACCGACAACATCAACGTCACTGGAGAAAGCTTCGATTATGGTCCGTGGCGTTTCCTGCCCGTCTATGAGCCCGGCTTCACCGCTGCCTATTTCGACGAGACGGGTCTTTATGCCTTCGGCCGGCAGCCCGACACGCTTTTGTGGAATCTGTTTCGTCTTGCAGAATGCCTGCTTCCCTTAGCCCAGCAGAGCAGTCTCGAGCAGGCGCTCACAATATTCGAGCCCGCTCTTCACCGGGAATTCCCAAGTGCCATTCTGCGCCGCCTGGGTCTGCAATCGAGAGGGTTTGAGCAGGATGGTGCGCTGGCCAAAGCATTATGGACTTTTCTCCACGAGAGCAAAGCCCCGTTCGAGCAAACGTTCTTCGACTGGTATGGCGGACTTCTGAGTGTGCATCGTGCAGAGCAAAGCCCCTCTGCAAACTTCTATGCGCAACCGTCCTTCCAACCCGTCCGTGCGGCTCTCGGAACCTTCGATCCTGCGCCCCAGTTGCAGCTCGACCACCCCTATTTTGCAGGCCCAACACCCTGCACCATGCTGATCGACGAGGTCGAGGCGCTCTGGGCTCCCATTGCCGCTGAGGATGACTGGTCAAGCTTTCAAGCCAAGCTTGCAGAGATCCGCAGCATGGCTGAAGCCTATGGAGCAGAGAAGCTCATCCAATCCTGATGAAAGCATACTGCCAGGCACTGCTGCTCGGATCAGCCGCTCTGACTTAAAGCTTCAACAAAGTTCCCATACTTAGGGACAGATTTTTTTGCCTATATAACGGAACGTTATTCCTAGACCTGCGTCTTTTAGCCAAGCGAGCTGCCTCAACGTAGCTCATCATCCGAATTGGCTTTATGTAGGTGAACACCATGATGCGTTCATACGCTCTTGCTTTGTCCAGCGCTGCCCTCTTCCTCGCACTTGGAACGCCGTCCGATGCTCAGAGCGTCAGGACCGGCCAGCAATGTGTGCCTGCAGTCGCCGATGCCTCCATGTACCGCAACTGCCGACTTCACATTGTGCAAGGTCAGGAAACCTGTCGCTGTGCCATTCGGCCCCAAGCACTTCGCAGAACGGATCGTATTGGAGATCAGAGTGATGCCGTGACCGGCTCCATCGGCAACCGACCTGTCAACCTCCAAGGCTCTGAGAGCCCGGCCCTTGGCGCAGCCGGTGCCGTCAGCAGTGGAACCGCTACTGGCAACACCGGAACTGTCAGCGGCAGTGTGGGTGCGAGCCGCGGCGGAGCCGTCGCTGAAAGCGGCACCACGGCAACCGGCAGCACCGGCGGCTCTCGCAGCGCCGGCAACGCGGGCAGCGTTGGTGGGTCGGTTGATAATGGCAGCGGCGCCGGTGGGACTGCCGGAACGGGCAACACAGGCTCTAGCGGCAGTGTCGGCAATAGCCAAGGCAACAATGGCAGCGGCGCCGGTGGGACTGCAGGAACGGGCAACACAGGCTCAAGCGGCAATGTCGGCAATGGCCAGGACAACAATGGTTCCGGCCGTGGGAATGGCAATGCCGGCGGCCATGGCAACAACGGGCACGGGAATGACGACGACGGCAACGACGCGTCCAACCCCGGCGGCTCCAACAATGGCGACGGCACGGATCAGGATGGTCCTGCCGGGAACGGCGGCGGTAATGGCAACGGCAATGGCGGTGGCCATGGAAACGGCGGCGGGAAACGCTGACCGCGCCTGATCCCGATGCCGAAAGGTCCTTGGCTGCGTCCGTGGCCAAGGACTTTCATGATGCGGCAACCTGACCGGTATCGAGTCAAAAACGCTTCCGGAGCAACGGCCCTTGCGTCTAACCGATCAAGAGAACAACGCCCGCGACCGCGACGGCGGCACCTGCTAGACGACCGGCATATGCTTGACGAGCAGCGGCCGCTCCGAGCACGATGCCCAGTCCGTGCAGAACCGCGCTCGCCAGCGTGAAGCCGAGGCTGTAGAGCGCGGCACCGGCTCCGGCCGGGATTTCAGCACCGTGAGCATAACCGTGGAAGATGGCGAAGACTCCAACAAGCGTCATCGCCGCTCCGACAGGCCATGCCCGACCCAGCGATACAACTGCACCAAGGACGATAATTGAGGCAGCAATTCCGAACTCGACAGCCGGAATCTCAATACTGGCCAAGCCCATCATCCCGCCAACGAGCATCATCCCGACAAAGCTTGCGGGAACGGCCCAGAGAGCCCGTCCGCCAAGCAGAGACGCGAAGAGACCGACGCCGACCATGGCAAGCGTATGATCGAGGCCTGTCAGAGGGTGTGTGAAACCGGCCAGGAAACCTGAGAATGCAGGTTGCCCCGTGTGAGCCAGAGCCGGTGTCGTTGCCGCTATTAGCATCGTGGCAAGAGCCGAGCGTTTGAACATCCTGGAATCCCCCTTTTAGGCCGCGGACGACAGGCCACCGGCCTGTTCGATGAACTGGGCGATGGCATCGACCCCGACGCCGTCGCGGACATTGCTGAACACGTATGGACGCTGGCCGCGCATGCGCTTGGTGTCTTCTTCCATGACCGCGAGATCGGCACCGACATAGGGCGCCAGATCGATCTTGTTGACCACGAGAAGATCGGAACGCGTGATGCCAGGGCCCCCTTTTCGCGGGATCTTCTCTCCGCCGGCCACGTCGATCACGTAGATCGTCAGATCGGCGAGCTCGGGCGAAAACGTCGCCGCCAGATTGTCGCCGCCGGATTCCACCAGCACGATGTCGAGGGCCGGAAAGCGCTTGCGCATGGTGGCGATGGCCGCAAGGTTGATGGAGGCGTCCTCGCGGATCGCCGTGTGCGGACATCCGCCGGTCTCCACGCCCATGATGCGCTCGACCGGCAACGCGCCGGCAACCGTCAGGAGGCGCGCGTCCTCCTTGGTGTAGATGTCGTTGGTGATCGCGCAGATGTCGTAGCGCTCGCGGAACGTCTTGCAGAGTGCTTCCATCAGCGCTGTCTTGCCGGAGCCGACTGGTCCGCCGATGCCGACGCGTAGGGGTCCCGTGTGACAAGTCATGAGCGGAAAAGCCTCGTATACTGGTTTTCATGATGGAAGGAGCCGAGATCGGCCCTGAAGGTCGAGCCACCGATATCGTCGAGCGTGAGAGACATTCCCTGGTGTGCGATGTCCTGAGCCGTGCCGGCCAATGCGGCGGACACGCGGATGCCCGCCGTCTGCCCGATGGGTGCCAGACGGATCGCAGCGGACACGAGCGTCTGCACAAGTCCGAAGAGATAGGCTTGCGATGTAATCGGCAGCGGAACGCCATGCGCTGCCGCGGCCATGCCGATAGCAACAGGAAAGGCAACATCCCCTTCGAGGGGGGCAGATGCGGCGACGGCCAGGCGGCAAGGGTCGCGTCGAGGAAGCTGCGTCCCTGCTGGCTGGTTTCGAGATAGAGCTCGGCGGAGGGCGACAAGGCGAGAGCGAGTTCGTTGACGGTTTCAAGGTCACTGCGATGACCCTGCTCAACGGCCCGGTAGGCGTGGCTCAGAAGAATGGCATCGTTGCGGCCGAGGCCGAGAGTGAGCAGATCGGTCAGCCATGCAACGAGGGTCGTTTCATCGCTGACATCGCCAGCCTCCACCGCCCATTCCAGGGCATGTGAATAGGCATAGCACCCGACAGGATAGGACGGCGAAAGCCAGGCGAAGAGCGGCAGGATTACCGAGTCTTGTCCCAAACCCTGCGCGTTCACGGAGGCGTCATCCATGATCATGTCCGTGGTGAGAGTGCCCGCCATGCTCGTGGTGATGATAGGCGCCGCGGACCGGACGGAAGGGACGCTCGACTATCTCGACCTTGGCGCCGAGCCCGAGCAACATGTCGACCAGCACATGATCGTACGCGATATAGATCGCCTCGCGCGTGATTTCCGCCGGCACGTGCCGGTTGCCGATATGCCAGGCGAGGGTCAGGAGCTCGAGCGGATCCTCCGTCTTGATCTCCACGAGCTTCTCCGGCGCAGCCCTCACTTCGACGAGCCAGCCGCTCTCCAGCCGGATGGCATCGCCATCCTCCAGCACGTCGGCCTTCTCGAGATCGAGCAGGAAGGAAGTGCCGCCATCGGCATTGAGCATGATGCGGCGGCGGTGTCGGTCGCCGTGATCGAGGGTGATGACGTCGACGATGCGGTCCTGCTCGACGGCTTCACGACGGATGATGGATGTGGCGCGGATCATGTCAGAACAGGAAGTAGCGTTGAGCCATGGGAAGGACCGTGGCGGGTTCGCAGACAAGCAGCTCACCGTCGGCACGAACGTCGTAGGTTTCGGGATCGACCTCGATCAGGGGTGTCGCATCGTTGTGCACCATGTCCTTCTTGCCGATTCCGCCGCGGACGTTCTCGACGGCAACAAGCCGCTTCTGGACACCGAGCTTCGCCGCCAACCCATTCTCCACCGCAGCCTTCGATACGAAGGTGAGTGAGGTCGTGGCGAGAGCCCGCCCGTAGGCGCCGAACATCGGCCGGTAATGCACCGGCTGCGGCGTCGGGATCGAGGCATTCGGATCGCCCATCAGGGCCGCCGCGATGGCGCCGCCCTTGAGCACGAGATCGGGCTTCACGCCAAAGAATGCCGGAGTCCAGACCACGAGATCGGCGAGCTTACCGACCTCGACCGAGCCGATATGCCTGGACACGCCGTGGGCGATGGCCGGATTGATCGTGTATTTCGCCACATAGCGACGGACACGGAAGTTGTCGTTGTCGCCAGTCTCGCCGGGAAGCGCGCCGCGCTGAACCTTCATCTTGTGAGCCGTCTGCCACGTGCGGATGATGACCTCGCCGACACGGCCCATGGCCTGGCTGTCGGAAGACATCATCGAGAGCGCGCCGATATCGTGCAGGATATCCTCGGCCGCAATGGTCTCCTTGCGGATGCGACTCTCGGCAAATGCGAGATCCTCCGGAATCGAGGGCGAGAGGTGGTGGCAGACCATGAGCATGTCGAGATGCTCGTCGATGGTGTTCACCGTATAGGGGCGCGTCGGGTTGGTGGAAGAGGGCAGCACATTGGGCAGGCCCGCCACCTTGATGATGTCCGGCGCATGCCCGCCGCCCGCTCCTTCCGTGTGGAAAGCGTGAATCGTACGGCCCTTGAAGGCTGCAATCGTATCCTCGACGAAACCGGACTCGTTAAGCGTGTCGGTGTGGATCATCACCTGCACGTCATAGGCGTCGGCGACGGAAAGGCAGCAGTCGATGGCCGCCGGTGTCGTGCCCCAATCCTCATGCAGCTTCAGCGCGCAGGCACCAGCCTGGATCATCTCTTCCAAAGCACCCGGCTTGGAGGCATTGCCCTTGCCGGTGAAGGCTAGATTCATCGGGAATGCGTCGGCCGCTTCGATCATGCGGGCGATGTGCCACGGTCCCGGCGTGCAGGTGGTGGCGAAGGTGCCGGTCGCCGGGCCCGTCCCACCGCCCAGCATCGTGGTGATGCCAGACATGAGCGCCTCCTCGATCTGCTGCGGGCAGATGAAGTGGATATGCGAGTCGAAGCCGCCGGCCGTGATGATCTTGCCCTCGCCTGCGATGATCTCCGTGCCCGGCCCGATGATGATGTCGACATTGGGCTGCACATCCGGATTGCCGGCCTTGCCGACGGCGACGATCAGCCCGCCTTTGATGCCGATGTCGGCCTTCACGATGCCCCAATGGTCGAGGATCACCGCATTGGTGATGACGGTGTCGACCGCGCCCTCGGCCCGGGTCGTCTGCGCCTGACCCATGCCGTCGCGGATGACCTTTCCGCCGCCGAACTTCACCTCCTCGCCATAGGTGGTGAAGTCCTTCTCCACCTCGATCACGAGAGCCGTATCGGCGAGACGAACGCGGTCGCCTTTCGTCGGGCCGAACATGTCGGCATAGCCGGAACGCGGGAGGGAAGCGGGCTTTCTTGCATTCGACATCACAGCGCTCCCATCACGCCTTGGCGGAACCCATAGACCTCGCGCCTGCCGGAAAGCGGAACGAGCACCACTTCGCGCGTGGAGCCGGGCTCGAAACGCACTGCCGTGCCGGGCGCGATGTCGAGCCGCATGCCACGAGCCTTCTCGCGGTCGAAGGACAAAGCCGGATTGGTCTCGAAGAAATGGTAGTGACTGCCGACCTGGATCGGACGGTCGCCCGTGTTGGCGACGGTCAGCACAATGCGCTCGGCGCCCTCGTTGAAAATGATCTCGCCCTCCTGCGCCATCACTTCGCCGGGCACGTCCTTGGATGCCGCGCCGCGGATCGGATGATGGACGGTGACGAGCTTGGTGCCATCGGGAAAGGTCGCCTCCACCTGCACATCGTGGATCATCTCGGCGATGCCTTCCATGACCTGATCGGCGGTAATGACATGCGCGCCCGCCTCCATCAGCTCTGCGACGGAGCGTCCGTCGCGCGCGCCTTCCACGACCGTATCGGTGATGAGGGCGATGGCTTCCGGATGATTGAGCTTCACGCCACGCTCCAGACGCCGGCGGGCGACCATGGCGGCCATGGCGATCAGAAGCTTGTCTTTTTCACGGGGAGTGAGTTGCATGGTTCGACCCTAGCTGAGCCAGACACGAGGCAGGGGCTCGCCACGAAAGGCGAGAAGAAACGGAACGGCAGCTTTGCGTAAAGACTCGATAGTCATGGCGCAGAAGCGCACGGCGAGAAGTCCGTTCCAGGCACTGGCTGCAGCATCGCAGCCATTGACGGTGGGAATGCACTCGCGCACCGCTTCGAGGCGAGCTTCGGCATCCGGCGACACATGGATGAATGTGGCGAGGACCCGGGCACCCTTCCCGACGCTGGGCTTCCGGAGGAGATCGGCAATCGATCCATCGAGCCGCAGCGTATCGGCATAGACGAGGCGCCCTCCACGCCGGATGCGCCAGCAATCCTCGAACAATCCCTCTGCGATGTTCTCGGCGCGAGCTTCCCGCCCGAACACGACGGCCTCGAACACGGTCAGGCTCGCATCGTCAGGCATCTCGGCAGCGAGATTTCGGCGCAGGCGTGACCTGTCGAACAAAATGGTTTCCTGAGGCAGCCAGTCGAGCCGTGTGCCGGCCTCCAGCCTGAGATCAACCGCCAGCTCCGCAACCGGTCCGTCCGAGCGATAAACCTTCTCGGCCGCAGGTGTCGCAACCGTTACAGCGGCGCCGGATCGCACCTCGATCCCGACTGAGAAGCGATCGCCGCACGCAATGCCCCCCGCCGTATTGACGAGAACGGCATCGAGCCCGCTCCCCTCGCCTTTCGGGAGCCTGATCCGCATGGATCCGCTCTCTTCGATCTGCATGGGCCGGGTACGTCCGCTCAAGCCCGCTGCGCTGAACGCAACACGACCGACGGCACGCTGACGCTGTGGAGACACGGACTGGGAGACACCATCAAATGGCCAAGCGCTGACGTACATCATCTCCCTCAAGCGCAGAGCGGTCGCCATGCTGCACGATCTCGCCGCGCTCCATCACCACGAACCGATCGGCCAAGTCGCGGGCGAAGTCGAAATATTGCTCGACCAGGAGGATGGCCATATCCTTTCGTTCGCGCAAGTAGGTAATCGCCCGTCCGATATCCTTGATGATGGAAGGCTGGATGCCTTCCGTCGGCTCGTCGAGCACGAGCAGGCGCGGACGGGTGACCAGCGCCCGCCCGATGGCCAATTGCTGCTGCTGCCCGCCGGAAAGATCGCCGCCGCGCCGGCCGAGCATGGATTTCAGTACAGGGAACAACTCGAAGACCTCATCGGGAATTTTCTTGTCGCCACGCTTCAGAGGGGCAAAGCCCGTCTCGAGGTTTTCCTTGACGGTGAGGAGGGGAAAGATCTCGCGGCCTTGCGGGACATAGGCGATTCCGAGCGCCGCCCGCTCGAAGGGCTTCAGGCGCGCGATGTCACGGCCCTCGAAGTGGATGCTCCCGCCCGCGATCGGCCGGTGCCCGGCGATGGCGCGCAGCAATGACGTCTTGCCAACGCCGTTCCGGCCGAGCACGCAGGTGACCTCGCCGGTCGAAGCAGTGACGGATATACCGCGCAGCGCCTGTGCGGCGCCGTAATACAGAGAGAGATTGTCGACCGAAAGCATCGTCATCGCCCCAGATAAACCTCGACCACGCGCTCGTTCGCACTCACCGCATCGAGCGTTCCCTCGGCGAGCACCGTGCCTTCATGAAGGCATGTGACCTTCACATCGAGATCGCGCACGAAGGTCATGTCATGCTCCACCACGACGACGGCCTGCGTCTTCGCGATGTCGCGCAGGAGATCGGCCGTGTCGGCAGTCTCCTGGTCCGTCATGCCTGCGGCAGGCTCATCGATCAGCAGGAGCTTGGGTTGCTGCGCCAGCAGCATGCCGATCTCGAGCCACTGCTTCTGACCGTGTGAGAGTTCCCCCGCCTTGCGGTGGCGATGCGCCGTCAGGCGCACCCGCTCCAGAAGCGCCTCGATCCGCTCACGCTCCCGAGCCGTGCGCCGCGACAGAAGCGTCGCGAAGGGAGAGCGGTTTTCCTTGAGGGCGAGGAGAATGTTGTCTTCGACGCTGTGCATCTCGAACACGGTCGGCGTCTGGAACTTGCGGCCGATCCCGAGTTCGGCGATCGCAGCTTCGTCGAGCGCCGTCAGATCGTGAGAGCCCTCGAAGAGCGCCGTGCCTTCGTTCGGGCGGGTCTTGCCGGTAATGACATCCATCATCGTGGTCTTGCCCGCCCCGTTAGGGCCGATGATGGCGCGCATCTCCGCATGATCGACCGCAAGCGACAGTGAATTCAAGGCCCGGAAGCCATCGAAGGACACGGAGACGTTGTCGAGGTAGAGAAGCGTCGGGGTAACGGGTGCGGTCATGACTTACTCCGCCGCCTGTGAGACCGGTTCGGACATGGGCCGGGACTTCAGCCGCTGCCCGGCATGCGCCCAGAGATCCTTGGCCGCGCCGAGGATGCCGCGGGGCATCAGGAGCGTGACGAAGACGAAGAGGCCGCCGAGCGCGAAGAGCCAGAATTCCGGCAGCATCCCGGTGAACCAGGTCTTGCCCGCATTGACCAGAAGCGCGCCGAGAATGGGGCCTGCCAGCGTTCCGCGACCGCCGACCGCCACCCAGATGACCACCTCGATGGAGTTGGCCGGTGCGAACTCGCTCGGGTTGATGATGCCGACCTGCGGGACGTAGAGTGCGCCTGCGACGCCGGCCAGCATGGCCGAGAGCGTGAAGACGGCAAGCTTGTAGTGCTCGACACGATAGCCGAGGAAACGCGTGCGGCTCTCCGCGTCGCGCACCGCCACGAGCACCTTGCCGAACTTGGAACTCACCACCCAGCGGCAGAGCAAGTAGCCCCCGGCAAGCGCCGCGACCGACAGGACGAACAGGACGATCCGCGTCGAGGCGGCCTGGATCGGGAAGCCCAGGATCTCCTTGAAGTCGGTCAATCCGTTATTGCCGCCGAAGCCCATGTCATTGCGGAAGAAGGCGAGCATCAGGGCGAATGTCATCGCCTGCGTGATGATGGAGAGGTAGACGCCCGTCACCCGCGAGCGGAAGGCGAACCAGCCGAAGACGAAAGCGAGGATGGCCGGCACAAGCAGCACCATGAGGGCTGCGAACGGGAACCAGTCGAAACCGTGCCAGAACCAGGGCAACTCCTTCCAGTTCAGGAACACCATGAAGTCGGGAAGGATCGGATCGGCGTAGACGCCGCGCGGCCCGACCTGGCGCATGAGATACATGCCCATGGCATAGCCGCCGAGCGCGAAGAAGGCGCCGTGTCCCAGAGAAAGAATGCCGCAGAAGCCCCAGATCAGATCGACCGAGAGCGCGAGCAGCGCGAAGGAGATATATTTGCCGAGCAGCGGCACAAGGTGATCCGACAGGTGGATCGGAGATCCCGGGTCTACCGCCACGTTCAGGACGGGCACCAGAATGGCGGTCGTCCCCAGCAGAAGGAGTACGATGATGCTCTGACGATCGAGCACGGATTGCGTCTTCATGCTTCGACCGCCCTGCCTTTGAGCGCGAAGAGACCGCGCGGACGCCTTTGGATGAACAGAATGATCGCGACGAGCAGCACGATCTTGCCGAGCACCGCGCCCGCATAGGGCTCGAGCAGCTTGTTGGCGACGCCGAGCGTCATGGCGCCCACCAGCGTACCCCAGAGATTGCCGACGCCGCCGAACACCACCACCATGAAGCTGTCGATGATGTATCCCTGCCCGAGATTGGGGCTGACATTGTCGATCTGCGAGAGCGCCACGCCGGCGATCCCGGCCACCCCCGACCCGAGCCCGAAGGCCAGCGCGTCGATCCGGTTCGTCCGGATGCCCATGGAGCCCGCCATGCGCCGGTTCTGCGTGACGGCGCGGACATAGAGGCCCAGCGACGTGTACCGCAGCACGAGAAGCAGGGTCGTGAAGACCGCAAAGGCGAAGACGACGATGGCGATGCGGTTATAGGTGAGGCTCAATCCGCCGAGCTCCAGCGCTCCGCTCATCCAGGCCGGCGTGCCGACCTCGCGATTGGTCGGGCCGAAGATCGTGCGCACGCCCTGCTGCAGGATGAGGGATATGCCCCAGGTGGCGAGAAGCGTCTCGAGCGGCCGCCCGTAGAGGAAGCGGATGACCGTGCGCTCGATCAGGATGCCGATCAGGCCCGCCACGAGGAACGCGAGCGGCAGCGCGATGAACAGGGAGGCGCCGAAGAGACCGGGTGCATGGGTGCGGATCAATTCCTGCACCAGGAAGGTCGTATAGGCCCCGATCATGACCATCTCGCCATGGGCCATGTTGATGACCCCCATGGTGCCGAAGGTGATCGACAGGCCGATGGCCGCCAGCAGCAGGACGGACCCGAGAGAGATCCCGTACCAGACGTTCTGAACGGCACTCCAGAGCGCCAGTCGCGAGCGAATGCCCTCGGCTGCTTTGGCGGCGGCGTCGGACACGTCGGCCGACGTTCCGGGCGGCAGCGAAGAGAGAAGCGCCAGAGCATCCTGATCGCCGCGGACATGCAGGTTTTCGATGGCTGCCAGCTTCTGCGACGATGAGGCATCCGGTGTGCTCAAAACGATCGCGGCACGAGCGCTCTCGAGAGCATTCCGCAAGCCGGTGTCGCTCTCCTGCGCGATGGCCTTCTCGAGTGCCGGAAGAGCTGCCGCATCGCGCGAGCGGAAAACCGCCCGGGCCGCATCGAGACGGATCGCGGCATCGGGGCTGAGCAAGGTCATGCTGCCGAGAGCCGCCTCGATGGCACGCCGGACACGGTTGTTCACCCGTACTGGCTTGGCGCCGGCGGGAGGCTCGATTGCCTGTCCGGTTGCCGCATCCACGAACTTGCCCGCAGGATCACGGATATAGACCTGCCCCGCAGCGATCATCAGTCGTCCGTCGCGCAGAGCTTCGACGAGGTTCAATGACTGCTCATTCCCACTGCCAGCTACGGCCCCGATGGCGGCCTCGGTGTCGGCATAGCTGTCAGCCGCGAACTTGGGCAGAGCGTCCTCATAAGGTCCCGCCACAGCGGGAGATGCTAGGCCGATCAGCAGAACGAAGGCCTTCAGAATGCTGCGCAAGCTGGTCATGCCATCAACTTTGAACAGAGGAGAAAGCGAGGACGGCCTTCACAGCCGTCCTCGAGCGTCAGGCGATCAGGCGCCGCACTTCTTCGTGACGGTGTTGTAGTTGCCGCACTTGAGATCCTTCCAGTCGGCGATCAGGTCCTTGGAACCGTCGAGGAACTTGGACCAGGCATCGCCCGGAACGAGCGCGTCGGTCTGCGACACGGTCTCGAACTGCCCGTCGTCCTTGATCTCGCCGATGAGAACCGGCTTGGTGATGTGGTGGTTCGGGAGCATCTTGGAGACGCCACCCGTCAGGTTCGGAACCTCGACGCCGACGATGGCATCGATCACCTTGTCCGGATCCGTGGTCCCGGCCTTCTCGACCGCCTTCACCCACATGTTGAAGCCGATCACGTGAGCTTCCATGGGATCGTTGGTCACGCGCTTGTCGTTCTTGGTGAAGGTCTTCCACTTCTCGATGAAAGCCTTGTTGTCGGGCGTGTCGACAGACTGAAAGTAGTTCCAGGCGGCCAGGTGTCCGACGAGAGGCTTCGTGTCGATACCCGCAAGCTCTTCCTCGCCGACGGAGAAGGCCACGACCGGAATGTCCGTTGCCTTCACGCCCTGGTTAGCGAGTTCCTTGTAGAACGGCACGTTGGCATCGCCGTTGATGGTGGAGACCACGGCCGTCTTCTTGCCGGCCGAGCCGAACTTCTTGATGTCCGCCACGATGGTCTGCCAATCGGAATGACCGAACGGCGTGTAGTTGATCATGATGTCCTCGGCCTTCACGCCCTTGGACTTCAGGTAAGCTTCGAGAATCTTGTTGGTCGTACGCGGATAGACGTAGTCGGTGCCGGCCAGAACCCAACGCTCGACCTTCTCTTCCTTGGCGAGATAATCGACGGCCGGGATGGCCTGCTGGTTCGGAGCAGCGCCCGTGTAGAACACGTTGCGCTCGCTCTCTTCACCCTCATACTGCACCGGATAGAAGAGAACGCTGTTGAGCTCCTTGAACACCGGCAGCACGGACTTGCGGGACACCGAAGTCCAGCACCCGAATACGGCCGAGACCTTGTTCTGACTGATCAGCTCGCGCGCCTTCTCGGCAAAGAGAGGCCAGTTGGAAGCTGGATCGACGACGACCGCTTCAAGCTTCTTGCCGAGCAGACCACCCTTCTTGTTCTGCTCCTCGATGAGCATCAGCATGACATCCTTCAGCGTCGTCTCGCTGATCGCCATCGTGCCGGACAAGGAGTGCAGAACACCGACCTTGATCGTCTCCTGCGCTTGCGCCGTTCCCATCACGGCGCCGGAAACCAGCGCGGCGGAGGCCAGCGCCATCAGGTGTCTGCGGGTCATATTCAACATCGACATGGATCCTCTCCCTTGGCTGCCCTGTTTCAGGTGCAGCGTCGGGTCATTACGCAAGAACCATGCCAAGCCCGGTCTTTCATTCTGCCTTAGAGCGACAAGCGTTCCCGACGACCAGTGGCAGGAACAGGGCCAGCGAACATTTGCCTTAAAAAGCAGCACAGGCCCAAGAATAGGGCTGCAACAATATGACCCTGGCGACTAACTTTCGACCTTTGTGGACGAAAAATGGGCTGAACCTGCGTTCAGCCCATTCTCGAAGTCATCACAGCGCAAGAAATGTCACGCGAGCGCCGTCTGGCACGCCCGCTGATAGACTTCCTGATATCGGGACGCGGATCGATCCCATCCGTGTGGCCGCTGCATCGCCGCTCGGCGCATGGCCGTGAGACGGGGACGTGAGCGGAACGTATCGAGGCCCCTCTTGATGGCATCCTTGAAGCGGTTGAGCGAAGGCTCGCCGAACAAGAAACCGTTGACGCCGTCCTCGATAGTGTCGGCAAGGCCGCCCGTCTTGTGCGCAATCGGCAAAGAACCGAATCTCTGCGCATACATCTGGCTCAGGCCGCAGGGCTCGAAGCGCGAAGGCATAAGCAGGAAGTCGCTGCCCGCATACATGCGTCGCGCGTCTCCTTCGTCATAACCGATCTTCACGCCGACGGAACCTGGATGACGATAGGCCAGCGCCTGAAGTTCGTTCTCGAAGCGGGGCTCGCCCTGGCCGATGACGGCAATCTGTCCACCCTGCGAGACGATGGTTTCCGCCGCCGAGATGGCAAGGTCGACACCCTTCTGATGCACAAGGCGAGACACCACGGCGAAAAGCGGTCCGTTCGATAGGGCGAGTCCGAAATTCTTGCGCACGTTATTGGCGTTGGCGCGCTTGCCCCGGCAGTTCTCCGCAGAGAACGGACTTACCAGATACGGATCCGTGCTCGGATCCCAGCTCTCGTCGATGCCATTGATGATGCCGTCCAACCGGCCCTGTTCCGCACAGGTCCGAAGCAACCCATCGAGGCCGCAGCCGAACTCCGGCCGGGTGATCTCATGGGCATAGGTGGAGCTGACCGTCGTGATGTGGGACGAGTAATAGATGCCCGCCTTCAGGAACGAGAGCTTGCCATAGAACTCGACGCCATTGATCTGGAAGGCGGCATCGGGAATCCCGAGATGGGACAGCCGGCTGCGATCGAAGTTTCCTTGGTAGGCAAGGTTGTGAATGGTCAGGATCGTCGGGATATGCTGCCCGCGCCATGCGAGATAAGCCGATGCCAGCCCCGACGGCCAATCGTTGAGATGCAAGAGATCGGCGCGCCAGAGATGATCACCGTTGCCGCAGGCGATGTCGGCGGCGGCAAGGCCGAGGCGCGCGAAGCGGATGTCGTTGTCGCTCCAATCCACGCCGAAGCCGTCGACATAAGGCGAGCCGTCGCGATCATAGAGTTCAGGGCAGAGCAGGACGTAAACCGTCAAGCCGTCCTGCGTCGTGCCACGCCCCAAGCCGCAGGCGGGAATCCCGAAGGAGGCCGGCAGGCGCGCGATTTCCTCCACCGGTCCGATCTGCGAGAGAACCTGGCGATAGCCCGGGATCAGAATGCGCACGTCGTAATGGTGACGGAGCGCACGCGGGAGCGCAGCGGAAACTTCACCAAGCCCCCCGGCCTTGATGTAATCGGCGATCTCGGAGGTGACGAAAAGGATGGATTGACGTCGTTTGACGGAAATGGACGGCTGGGCACTAGCCTGCAATTCGGCGTGCGCCACCGTCGGGAAAGCCACATTGGCTTCCAGTTGAATTGATTCCAGCATGTTCGCTCAGCGGCGCGATCCCCAGCAATCCCCAGCGACAGCCCGCGCCATAGGCAGTCGCGCTGTCTAACTCACTTCCCTGCGGAAAGGTTCCGCAGAAATTTCAGAAAATTTCTGACTAACTCAGACGGCTGGCGCTGCCATTCCGCAATTGCATGGCTACGGTTGCATCAGATCCGAGCTTGGCTGTTTTTTTGATCCATGCTGGAACATTGCCTCACCATTCTCGTTCGCAAGTGCTTTCCTTCAAGATTTCCGGGGATCCGATGCGGCGCGTTCACTCCATGCCCTTTGGGGCTGAGATAACCTCCGATGGTATTCGCTTTGCCTTGTGGGCGCCGACGGCGCGCGAGGTGAGCCTGATGCTCGATGGCGCCGAACGCCCGCTGACCGCAGATCGGGACGGGTGGTACCGCCATGTCTCACAGGAGGCGCGGGCCGGAAGCCGCTACGGCTACAAGATCGATGGCGACCTGGTCGTGCCCGATCCGGCGTCCCGCTTTCAGAGCGATGACGTTCACGATCTCAGTCTCGTGGTCGATCCGCAATCCTACGAATGGTCCAATGCTTCCTGGACGGGCCGCCCCTGGGAGGAAACGGTCCTTTACGAAGTCCATGTGGGAACAGCCACGCCGGAGGGCACCTATGTGGGCTTGATGGGCAAGCTTGACGGTTTGCGCGACCTTGGCATTACGGCGATCGAACTCATGCCGATCGGCGAGTTCCCGGGCCGGCGCAACTGGGGCTATGACGGCGTCCTGCCCTATGCGCCGGATGCAGCCTATGGCAGCCCGGAGGATCTCAAGCGTCTCGTCGAGCGCGCGCACGAGCTTGGCCTCATGGTATTCCTCGATGTGGTCTACAATCATTTCGGTCCGTCCGGAAACTATCTCCATGCCTATGCCAAGACCTTCTTCACCGAGCGCCACCCGACGCCGTGGGGGGCCGGGATCAACGTGGACGGCGAAGGCAGCCGCGCGGTGCGCGACTTCTTCTTCCACAATGCGCTCTATTGGCTGGAGGAATATCATTTGGACGGGCTGCGGTTCGATGCGGTCCATGCCATCACCGATGACGGCAAGCCTCACTTCATCGAGGAACTGGCGAGCCGCATCCGGCAGGCGATCCCCGACCGCCACATTCATCTCGTGCTCGAGAACGAGGCCAACCAGGCGCGCTGGCTTGATCGTGACGGCAATCGGGCGCCGAAGCTTCACACGGCGCAATGGGCGGACGACATCCACAATTCCTGGCACGCCCTCCTGACCGGCGAGAACGAGGGATATTACGAAGATTATGCCGACAAGCCGCTCCAACACCTCGGTCGGGCGCTCGCCGAAGGCTTCGCCTATCAGGGGGATCCATCGCCGCACAAGGACGGCATCGTTCGCGGAGAACCGTCGGGCCATCTGCCGCCTGCAGCTTTCGTGGCCTTCCTTCAGAATCACGATCAGGTCGGCAACCGCGCCTTCGGCGATCGCCTGTCTCATCTGATCCCACCGGAGCGACTCGCTCTCGCCCAGGCGATCTTTCTTCTCTCGCCACAGATCCCGCTGCTCTTCATGGGTGAGGAATGGGCGGCATCGACCCCGTTCCAGTTCTTCGTCGATTTCGAGAACGATCCCGATCTGGCGAAAGCCGTCCGGGACGGGCGGCGTGGCGAATTCAAGCGCTTCAAGGCCTTCACGGATCCGGAGATGTCGCAGAGGATCCCGGATCCAACGGATCGAAAGACGTTCGAGCAATCCAAGATCGACTGGTCGGAGATCGATCGGTCGCCCCATCGGGAGGTTCTGTCACAGACCCGTCATCTGCTGAATCTGCGGCGGACGGACATCGTTCCTCTTCTCAAGAGCCAATATCGGGGCTCGCATTATAATGTCTCGCCGGAGAACACACTCGACGTGACCTGGACCTTTACTGACGGCACCCTTCGCGTTCTTGCGAATTTCGGCGACAATCCAATGAGCTGGGACATCGAGGACGATGCCCGCGTGCTGTGGTCGAGCCAAGGCATCAAGGCGAATGGAAAAAATCTTCAACTTCCACCCTGGTCGGGTGTCATCGTGAAAGGACAATCGGCATGAGCAAGCTGGACGCTCTGTTGGAGCGCATGGCCGCCCTTGTCGGTATTTCCCCTGACTACACCGATGCTTTCGGCAGGAGCGTTCAGACAAGCTCGGCAACCCGGCAAGCGCTGCTGGCTGCACTCGGACTCGACATCTCGTCCGAGTCCGGCGCACGGGAGAGCCTCGCCCGCCTCGAGCGTCTGAAAAAGGGCCCGATCCCGGCTGTCATCACGGTCGATGCGGATAAACCCTGGACGATCGATTTCCGCGCTTCTCCCGGTCAGCCGGGATGGATCCTGATTGAAGAGGACGGCGCGGTCCATGAAGGGCGTCTCGCCGGGGACAACCGCGCCCTGGACCTCCCCGCCCTGCCGACAGGCTATCACCGGCTCCGGCTCGGCGATCAGGAGA
The DNA here is from genome assembly GCF_044784385.1 of Microvirga sp. RSM25. NCBI lineage: Bacteria > Pseudomonadati > Pseudomonadota > Alphaproteobacteria > Hyphomicrobiales > Methylobacteriaceae > Microvirga > Microvirga sp. RSM25. The sequence goes on from NZ_CP173039.1 coordinate 2,786,918, forward strand.
CGACCGTCATCGCGGCGCCACCCCGATGCTGGGAGCCCGAAGCCTTCCAAGGAGAGGCAAGGCTGTGGGGCGCGACGGCTCAGATCTACTCGCTCCGCTCGGAACGCGATTTCGGCATCGGCGACTATTCCGATGTGGCGCTCTTCGCCGAGAACGTCGGCCGCCTCGGCGGGGCGTTCCTCGGACTCAGCCCCGTTCACGCGCTCTTCGCGTCGGATCGCTCCAAGATATCGCCCTATTCCCCATCCTCGCGCCTGTTTCTCGAACCGATCTACATCGACCCGACATCGGTTGCAGGTTTCGCTGAGAGCGGCGCTCAAGCGCTTCTCGACGATCCAAGCATGCAGGAGCGTCTGGCACGGCTGCGAAGCGCTCAGCTCATCGATTATGCCGAGGTCTGGTCCATCAAGCGCCCGCTTCTGGAGGCCGTCTGGAGGCATTTCCAGGGCTCGGGAGACCACCACGCCTTCGAAGCCTTCCGGCGAGCCGGCGGCGAAGCCCTGGAAGCGCACGCCACTTTCGAGGCGCTCTTCGAGCATCTTCGGGAGCAGGGTCGGTTCTGGGTTGGAGAATGGCCGGAGGAGTATCGCTCCGTCCATTCCGTAGCGGTCAGGCGCTTCCGCTTGGACCATACCGAGCGCGTAACCTTCCATGGCTGGCTGCAATGGCTGGCGGACGCTCAACTGGGCGAGGCCGCCGAGCGGGCTCGTGCCGCCGGCCTCCCCGTCGGCCTTTATCGCGATCTCGCCGTGGGTGCCGATGGTGGTGGCTCCGAGATCTGGGCGACGCCGGAGCGCTATGCCCCGAAACTGTCCATCGGAGCGCCTCCGGATCCGCTTGGACCGCAGGGCCAGGATTGGGGTCTGCCGCCCTTCAACCCGCTCACCCTGGAGGAGCAGGGCCTTGCCGCTTTCCGCGATCTCGTCTCGGCCAATATGCGCCATGCGGGCGCCATCCGGATCGACCACGCGTTCCAGCTGCAACGCCTGTTTCTGATTCCCTCCGGGGCTCCCGCCTCCCAGGGCGCTTATGTCGATTACCCGTTCGAGGCGATGCTCGCGGTCCTGCGCGTGGAGAGTCACCGCGCCCGCTGCCTCGTGATCGCGGAGGATCTCGGCACGGCGCCGCAGGGCTTCTCCGATGCCATCATGGATTCCGGTGTCCTCAGCTATCGGGTGCTGCCCTTCGAGCGGGACGGATCGGCCTTCAAGACGCCGGAGCAATATCCCCGCTCGGCCCTGGCCGTCCTCACCACCCATGACCTGCCGACCTTCACCGGATGGTGGCGCGGCCTCGACATCGACCTGCGCCAGACGCTCGGCATCTTCGAGCCGGCACAGGCCGCCAGCGAGCGCATCGCGAGAGCCGCGCCGACAAACACCACCTGACGAAAGCTCTGGCTGAGGAAGGTCTCCTGCCCTCGTCTCAGATTCCGGAGACGCCGCCGCTTGAAGAAACCGTGCGCTATCTCGCCCGCACATCCTCGGTACTCACGGGCCTGCAGATCGAGGATGCTTCGGGCGAGCTGAACCAGCCCAACATGCCGGGCATGGATGTGGGACATCCCAACTGGCGCCGGCGCCTGTCGAACACGATTGAAACCATCACCTCGCCCGGAAGCCTGATGCTCAAGCTCTCCGTCGCTCTGGCAGAGGAAGGACGGGACGTCCGCTCCCGTCGAAATACCCTCGCCTCCCCGCCACCGCGGGCCACCTACCGACTTCAATTCCACAAGGACTTCACCTTCGACGATGCGGTGAAGATCGTGCCCTATCTGGCGAAGCTCGGCATCAGCCACGTCTATTCCTCGCCGATCCAGACGGCCGCGCCAGGTTCTACCCATGGTTATGACATCGTCGACCATTCAACTATCAACCCGGAACTCGGAGGCGAGGAAGGCTTCCGCCGCCTCTCGGAGGCCCTGAAGGAGCACGGCCTCAAGCTCCTGCTCGACATCGTGCCCAACCATATGGGCGTGGGCGGGAAGGACAATGGCTGGTGGCTCTCGGTGCTGGAATGGGGCCCGCTCTCACCCGTGGCCAAGGCTTTCGACATCGATTGGGAGCGCCCCGGCGCCGATGGCAAGCTGATCGTCCCATCCCTGGGCGGCCTCTACGGGGAAGTCCTGGAGAGAGGCGAACTCCAACTGAAATTCGATCCGGCGGAAGGCTCGTTCAGCGTCTGGCATTGGGAGCACCGCTTCCCGATCTGTCCGACGACCTACCCGATCGTACTCGATTTCGCGCTGGCCGCCCTCAATGATCAGGCAAAGTCTGGCGATCTACGCACCCTCACCGAGCGCCTGCGGGTGCTAGCGGATTGCATCTCTCCACCGGAAGAGGCGGAACAGATAAAGCGCGAACTCGCTCAAGCGGTCGCTGCTGCGCCAGCTTTACGGAAGGCCATCGACAGCGCCGTCGCGATCATCAATGGCGCTTCGAGCCGTCCAGAGAGCTTCAACACCCTGCACCGTCTCCTGGAAGCGCAGGCCTACCGCCTCTCTTACTGGCGCGTAGCATCGAGCGACATCAACTACCGCCGCTTCTTCGACGTCAACACCCTGGCCGGCATAAGGGTCGAGATCCCGGAGGTTTTCGAGAAGACGCACGAGCTCATTCTCCGTCTCGTGGATGAAGGCCTCGTCCACGGTTTGCGCATCGACCATATCGATGGCCTCGCCGACCCGGAGGGCTATACCCATGCCCTCCAGCAGAAGGTGGGACCGGGATTCTTTGTGGCGGTCGAGAAGATTCTGGAGCCGGGCGAGGGATTGCGTCCCTGGCCCGTTGCCGGAACATCGGGCTACGATGTGCTCAACCTGATCGACGGTGTGATGGTAAATGCGGAGGCAGGCGATACGTTCGAGCGCATCTATCGGGACGCCTCGCGCCTTGAGGGCGCCTATGACGCGTTGTTGAAACAGGCCAAGATCGAGATCACCGACAAGAATTTCGCCAGCGAGCTGGAGGTTTTGGTCTCGGACATCAAGAAAATCGCCGACGCCAACCGGCGAACGCGGGACTATACGGCTTTAACCCTGCGCCAGGCCCTTATCGAGATCATCGCGGCCCTTCCAGTCTATCGCAGCTATCTCCGCGACGCGGAACCGGCAGCAGAGGATGCGCGATTGATCGAGGAGACGATCCAGGCGGCGCAACAATCCAGCAGCCTGCCCGACCGCAGCGTGCACGATTTCATCGCCTCTGCCCTTCTCGGCAAGGTGGTCGGCGATCCGACCGATATCCGCCGCTTCCGACGGCGGTTTCAGCAGCTCACAGGTCCCGTCATGGCCAAGAGCCTGGAAGACACCCTGTTCTATCGCTATGGCCGCCTGATCGCGCTCAACGAAGTCGGCGGCGACCCGGGCCAGTTCGGTCTCTCGCCGGAAGCCTTTCACCAGGCGAATGCGGACCGCGCCCGCAACTGGCCGCACGCGATGATCGCCACCGCGACGCATGATACCAAACGCGGCGAGGATGCACGGGCCCGCCTGCTCGCCCTCTCGGAGATGCCGGAGGAATGGGTGCAGGCTCTCGATCTCTGGCGGGAGACTGCCGCCCCTCACCTGTCCGAAGTGAATGGCGCCCCCGCGCCCGACGCCAACGATCAGGTGATCCTGCTCCAGGCGCTTCTCGGTGCCTGGCCCCTGGAGCTTCTGGAAGGATCTGACCGTAAGCAGCTCACCGCTTTTCAGGAGCGCATGGAGGGCTACCTCACCAAGGCTCTCCGGGAAGCCAAGCGGCATACGAGCTGGGTTGCTCCGAACGAGGCCTATGAGGAAGCAGCCCTCAAGCTCCTGCATGCCCTGCTCGATCCGAAAAACCTTTTCCTTGATCGCTTCCAGCCCCTTGCCCGACGCCTCTCCTTTCTTGGCATGCTAAAGGGTCTCTCACGGACCATCCTGAAAATGACGCTGCCGGGCGTGCCTGACATCTATCAGGGCACCGAGTTCTGGGATTTTTCCCTCGTCGATCCGGACAACAGACGGCCCGTGGATTACAGAGCTCGCATCGAGGCTCTCGGCACGGATGAGCCTCCCGCGGGTCCGATGAGGAATTGGCCCGATGGGCGGATCAAGCAGCACATCCTCTCGCGGTTGCTTCATGATCGTGCCGCATCGCCCGCCCTCTATGCCGAGGGCGATTACCGGCCTTTGTCGATCGGAGGCGAGCGGGCGGCTCACCTGCTTGGCTACATCAGGCAGCATGGCGAAGGCGCTCTTGCCGTCATCGTGCCGCGTCACTGGCGCGATCTGACTGACAGGGACGGCCTGTCCCTCGATCAAGCAACTTGGAGAGAGACGACGGTTACCCTGCCCCATGGACGCTGGCGGAACGTACTGACAGGAGAGGATATTCTCATTGACTCGGAGCAACAAATGATTGCGGGGCTTGTGAGCACCCTCCCCTTTGCCGTCCTCAAGTGCGACGGAGACGGAGGCGCTGCGCGTTAACAAAGATTGTCGCAACAGTCTTTAGCGGGCCTCGCTGCTTCTGGTCCGAGCTAGGACCTGCTCCATAATGAAATCTCTAAAAGGATCGTAACGGATCGCCGGGGCATACCGCGCCGGTGGCGTCTATAGGACAGCATATGAAGGGGGATATCCGAATGGATCAGCGCCGTCGTGGATCGCAGAGCGCACCGCCGCGCCCGGCGGAGCCGCCACCGGTTGCCGAAATCGTCAATTCGGGCGATCCCTTCTCCGTCCTCGGCCCTCACGAGATTTCGCCCGGCCTGTGGGAGATCCGCGCCATCCTGCCGGATGCGGATGCCGTGACAGTGCTGGACCGTGATGGAGAGACCGTTCTCGGCGTGATGGAACGGACGCCTCCGGACGGCCTTCTCGTGGCCTCGTTCCGCGCCACGGCACGACCGGACTACAGGCTGCGGATCGAGAGGCAGGGCAACACCGAGATTCGACACGATGCCTACAGCTTCGGCACCTTCCTCTCCCACGACGATCTCATGCGGATCGGCGATCCCACGAGCGATGCCGTCTATACGAAGCTAGGCGCGCATTTTCTCGACTTAGGAGGGATCCAGGGCTTTCTCTTCACCGTCTGGGCGCCCAATGCCCGCCGGGTGAGCGTGGTAGGCGACTTCAATTCCTGGGACGGGCGGTGCCATCCTATGCGCCGCCGCCATGAAGGCGGGATCTGGGAGCTGTTCATCCCGGATGTCACGCCGGATCAGCGCTACAAGTTCGAGATCATCGGCCTTCATGGCAATCTTCTCGCCCTCAAGGCCGATCCCATCGCCTTTGCAGCGGAGCACCCGCCGGCAACAGCCTCCATTCTCAAGGGCACCCCGACATTCGACTGGCAGGACGCGGATTGGATGACCTCGCGGTCCACGCAGAACCACCGCAAGGCGGCGATGTCGATCTACGAGTGCCATCTCGGCTCCTGGGCCCGCGTTCCCGAGGAAGGCAATCGCTATCTGACCTATCGCGAATTGGCCGTGCGGCTCATTCCCTACGTGAAGAATCTCGGCTTCACGCATATCGAACTTCTGCCGATCACCGAATATCCGTTCGACGGCTCGTGGGGCTATCAGCCCATTTCACTTTATGCGCCGACGAGCCGTTTCGGTACGCCGGAGGATTTCGCGGCTTTCGTCGAGGCGGCGCACGCGGCCGGGATCGGCATCATTCTCGATTGGGTGCCGGCGCATTTCCCCAACGATCCGCACGGATTGTCCTATTTCGACGGGACGCATCTTTATGAACATGCCGATCCGCGCCTGGGTTTTCACCAGGATTGGGGCACCTACATCTATAATTTCGAACGCCAGGAGGTGATGAGCTTCCTCGTGGCGAATGCCCGCTTCTGGCTGGAGCGCTATCATCTCGACGGATTACGGGTCGATGCTGTCGCTTCCATGCTCTACCTCGATTATTCGCGCAAGTCGGGCGAATGGATTCCCAACCGCTACGGCGGCAACGAGAATCTCGGCGCCATCGACTTCATCCGCAAGATGAACGAGGTCGCCTATGCCACCTCGCCGGGCGCCGTCACCATCGCGGAAGAATCCACAGCCTGGCCGGGCGTATCGCAGCCGACCTATACGGGAGGTCTCGGCTTCGGATTCAAATGGAACATGGGCTGGATGCACGACACCCTTCGCTACATCAGCAAGGATTCAGTCTTCCGACGCTACCACCATCACGATCTGACCTTCGGTCTGCTCTACGCCTTTTCGGAAAACTTCATCCTGCCGCTGAGCCACGACGAGGTCGTTCACGGCAAGGGGTCTCTCCTCAATAAGATGCCGGGCGATCGGTGGCAGCGATTTGCCAATCTCCGCGCCTATTTCGGCTTCATGTGGGGACATCCCGGCAAGAAGCTCCTGTTCATGGGCGGCGAATTCGCCCAGGAGCGGGAATGGAATCACGATGAGAGCCTCGACTGGCATCTTCTTGACGATTCCTTCCACAAGGGCGTTCAGACTCTGATCGGAGACCTGAACCACGCTTACCAGTCCATTCCCGCCCTGCATGAACGCGACTGCGAGGCAAAGGGATTCGAGTGGCTCGTGGCCGACGATCGCGACAACAGCGTCATTGCCTGGGCGCGGCGCGGAGATGATGAAAAAGCCCTTGCCATTGTCGTGTCGAATTTCACGCCCGTTCCACGTGAAACATATCGCATCGGTGTTCCGCTGCCGGGCTTCTATCGCGAGGCGGTCAATACGGATGCCGTCCAATATGGCGGCAGCAACGTGGGCAATCTCGGCGGTGTGATGGCCGAGGACACGCCGAGTCACGGCCAGCCATGCTCGCTCACCGTCACGATCCCGCCGCTGGCGACGGTCATTCTTGTCCTCGACTCTGGCGGCTCTAGAGCGAACATATAGTTCCGCTTGCACGGGACTTCCCGCAAGCTCGTGCGTTGAACGAATGAACATTTTGCTCCGCTTGTTTTTTGAGATTCTAGATGAACGATAAAGTCGATACCCGTGAGTTCTCGGCAACTCAGATCGTTGCTCCGAACGTGAGGCGCACATCCCGAGTGCGCGAGGGTTTGCCTTACCCGCTCGGAGCGACCTGGGATGGGCTGGGCGTCAACTTCGCCATCTTCTCCGCCAATGCCACGAAGGTCGAACTCTGCCTGTTCGATCTCGAAGGCCGCAACGAACTGGAGCGGGTCGAGCTGCCGGAATACACGGATGAGGTCTGGCATGGCTATCTGCCGGATGCGCGGCCCGGCACGACCTACGGCTATCGCGTTTACGGTCCCTACGAGCCTAAGGACGGCCACCGCTTCAATCCTAACAAGCTCCTGCTTGATCCCTATGCTCGGCAGCTCATAGGCGATCTGGTCTGGAACCCGGCCCTGTTCGGCTACACCATCGGCTCACCGGATGCCGACCTGTCCTTCGACAAGCGAGACAGCGCGCGCTTCATGCCTAAGTGCCGTGTCGTGGAATCGGCCTTCACGTGGGGGCGCATGCGCCGGCCGCAGACTCCATGGGAGCGCACGATCTTCTATGAGACGCATCTTCGTGGCTTCACCATGCAGCACCCGGCAGTTCCCAGGGAGCTGCGCGGCACCTTCTCGGGGCTCATGCAGCATGAGGTGATCGAGTACATCAAGAACCTCGGCGTCACCGCCATCGAGCTGCTGCCTATCCATGCCTTCGTGGACGACAGCTACCTCATCGAAAAGGGGCTGCGAAACTACTGGGGCTACAACACGATCGGCTATTTCGCGCCGCAGCCGCGCTATCTCGCGACCCCCTTCGTAAACGAAGTGAAGGAGATGGTGAGCCATCTTCACGACGCCGGGATCGAGGTGATCCTGGACGTGGTCTACAACCACACGGCCGAAGGCAACGAGCTTGGGCCGACCCTGTCCTTCAAGGGGATCGACAACGCGTCCTATTACAGGCTTGCGCCGGACAAACGCTACTACATCAACGACACCGGCACCGGAAACACGGTCAATCTCAGCCATTCCCGCGTGCTGCAGATGGTGACGGACTCCTTGCGCTATTGGGCGCAGGAGATGCAGATCGACGGTTTCCGCTTCGATCTTGCAACCATTCTCGGCCGCGAACCGCATGGGTTCGACGAGGACGGGCGCTTTCTCGATACCTGCCGTCAGGATCCTGCGCTCAGTCAGGTCAAGCTCATCGCGGAGCCATGGGATTGCGGCCCCGGCGGCTATCAGGTCGGCCGCTTCTCGCCCGGATGGGCGGAATGGAACGACCGGTATCGCGACACGGTGCGGGCCTATTGGAAAGGCGAGGAAGGGAAACTGCCGGAGCTTGCTTCCCGCCTCACCGCATCGGCGGATATTTTCAACAAGCGCGGACGCAGGCCGTGGGCCTCCGTCAACTTCATCACCGCCCATGACGGCTTCACGTTGAACGATCTCGTCTCCTATAACGAGAAGCACAACGAGGCCAATGGAGAGGACAACAAGGACGGGCACGATCACAACCTGTCCTTCAACTACGGCGCGGAAGGCCCGACGGACGATCCGAAGATCCGCACGCTGCGGCTGCGCCAGATGCGCAACATGCTCGCCACGCTGCTCTTCTCGCAAGGAACGCCCATGTTGCTCGCGGGCGACGAGTTTGCGCGTACCCAAGAGGGCAACAACAATGCCTATTGCCAGGACAACGAGATATCCTGGATCGATTGGGAGGGCATCGACGAGGACGGCATCGAGCTTCTCGAATTCACCCGCAAGCTCATCCAGCTGCGTCAGGATCTTCCCATTCTACGCAGAGGCCGGTTCCTGTCGGGTGTCTACAACGAGGAACTCGACGTCAAGGATGTGACATGGCTCACGCCGGCCGGTGACGAGATGACGCCGGAGCAGTGGCAGGACCCGAATGCCCGTTGCATCAGCATCCTGCTCGACGGCCGCGCCCAACCGACCGGCATCCGCCGTCGCGGCACGGACGTGACCCTTCTGCTCATCCTGAATGCGCATCATGATGTGGTGAAGTGCACATTGCCGGAAGTGATCGGCGGCGAAGCCTGGATGTGCCACATCGACACCAATCAGCCCGATCTGGAGGCGCCCACCGAATTCCGGTTCGGCAAGGAATATACTGTGACCGCCCATTCCCTGCTTCTCTTCCAGCTGAAACCGGAGAAGCAGCGGAAACCGGAGAAGAGGAAAAGCGCCTGACGGGCGCATCGTGCAAAAACTGAATCCATCATTCACCGACGCAGGCCTTCGGCTGCGTACATTGGGCCAGGAGACGTTTCAGGACAGTTATCCCCCCTTCCCCGTCATGGCCGGGCTTGTCCCGGCCATCCCGATGCTGAAAAGAGCCGTGCTTTCCAATCGGGATCACCGGCACAAGACCGGTGATGACACAAATGGGCCGGAACGCCTTCAAACCTGGAGCATGATGGGGAGCGCACCCAAAAACTGGGGCCCTTTTTCTCCGATGCCCTAGGGCGAGCGAAGGGAGCGAAGGGAGCGATAGAGATTGGCGTATTGCCTCGCCGCGCGATGCCAGCTCACATCGGCTCCCATGCCATTCTCCTGCAGGCGCTGCCAGGCACTCTTGTCGCGCCACAGGTTCTTCGCCCGATCGAACGCATCCAGAGCCGCGCCGAGATTGACGGGTCCGAACTGGAAACCTGTCGCGGCACCGGTGGCGATGGCCATCTCGTTGGCGTCGATGATCGTGTCGGCCAGCCCGCCTACCCGCGCGACGATGGGGATGCTCCCATAACGCATGGCGCAGAGCTGAGTGAGGCCACAGGGCTCGAACCGCGAAGGCACGAGAAGCGCATCGCTTCCGCCTTGAATCTGGTGAGCCAGCGCTTCGTCATACCCGACGAAGCAGCCGACCTGACCGGGATAGACGATGCGCGCGGTTTGGAAGCTGTCCTCGAGCGCTTTGTCCCCCGCTCCGAGCAGCGCCAGTTGCGCTCCGTCCGCGAGCAGCCGCGAGAGGCCCGCAAGCACGAGGTCGAGGCCTTTCTGCTCCGACAGGCGACTGACGACACCGAACAGGAGCGCCTCGGGATCGGGTTTCAGCCCCAAGCGCTCCTGCAGCGCCCTCTTGTTGTCCGCCCGTGCCGCGAGGTTGTCGCGGTCATAAGGCCGCGCAAGATGCGCATCCGTCGAGGGATCCCACACCTTGTCATCGATGCCGTTGAGAATACCGGACACGATGTTCGAGCGAGCGCGCAGCAATCCGTCGAGTGCCATTCCGCCCTCGGGCGTCTGGATCTCCTTGGCATAGGTCGGGGACACGGTCGTGATGCGGTCCGCAAGCTGCAGGCCGGCCTTCAGAAAGCCGATCTGTCCGTAATATTCGACCCCGTCCACGGTGAAGACACTGGTGGGCAGGCCGAGCTCGAAGAGAAGATCGGCCGGGAAGATGCCCTGGAAAGCGATGTTGTGAATGGTGATGACCGTGCCGGGGCGCGGGCCGTCGGAGAGACTCAAATAAACCGGCACCAAGCCCGCCTGCCAGTCATGGGCATGAATGACATCGGGGACGAACCCTGGAGTCAGTCCCTGTCCGATATCGGCCGCAGCCCGCCCGAGCGCCGCAAAACGCCGGGCATTGTCTGGCCAGTCCCGGCCGTTCGACGCAAGATAGGGTGAACCAGAACGCTCGAAGAGATGGGGAGCATCGATGACGAAGAGGTCGAGGTCTCCTGCCCTGCCGGACAGAAGACGCGCCGTTCCGCCGAAGAAGCCGGGATATTGATGCAGGACTTCGGGGCGTTCCAGAGCCTTCAGCACGGCCGGATAGCCTGGCACGAGCGTGACGACCGTCACGCCCTCCTGCGCCAGCGCAGACGGCAGGGCTCCGGCCACATCGGCCAATCCGCCTGTCTTGATGATGGGAAAGACCTCTGACGTGACCGACAGGACGTTCAGAGGCGTCATTCTTCCAATCTCTCGATCATCGGCTTCGTGATGAGGCAGATGCCCTTGTCGGTGCGGCGGAACCGCTGGGCGTCCTTTTCGGGATCCTCACCGACCACCAACCCGTCCGGAATGCGCACGCCTCGGTCGATCACCACGTTCTTCAGCCGGGCGTTGCGGCCGATCTCGACGAAGGGAAGAATGACGGCCCCCTCCACATCGGCGTGGGAATGCAGATGCACGGCCGTGAACACGAGGGACCGGCGCAGGGCGGCACCGGAGACGATGCAGCCGCTCGAGACCAGCGAGTTGATGGCGTGTCCGCGCCGGCCTTCTTCATCGTGAACGAACTTCGCCGGCGGCCATGTCTCGGAGAAGGTCGAGATCGGCCAGTCTCGGTCATAGAGGTCGAGAGACGGAACGATCGCCGTGAGATCGATATTGGCCTCCCAATAGGCATCGACTGTGCCCACGTCCCGCCAATAGGCCTCCGCATCGCTGCCGCCGGCTTCGGCGCCCGAGCGGACGCAGGAGCGCGTGAAGCGGTGCGCGACCGCTTTTCCGTGCTGAACCAGATAGGGGATGATGTCCTTGCCGAAGTCCCGGTTCGAGCCGGGAGTTTCCGCGTCGCGCCGCAACTGCTCGAAGAGAAACCTCGTGTTGAAGACGTAGATGCCCATGCTCGCCAGCGCCATGTTTGGATTGTCGGGCATCCCGGGAGGATCGGCAGGCTTTTCGAGGAACGAGATGATGCGGTCCGTCTCGTCGACGGCCATCACGCCGAAGCCGGTCGCTTCCATGCGCGGCACCTCGAGACACCCGACGGTGACATCGGCTCCCATGTCCACGTGCTGCCGGAGCATGATCTCGTAGTCCATCTTGTAGACGTGGTCGCCTGCAAGAATGATGATGTATTCGGGGTCGATGCTCGAGATGATATCGATGTTCTGATACACCGCGTCGGCCGTGCCCTCGTACCACATGGTCTCGGACACGCGCTGGCTCGCCGGCAGAATGTCGAAGCTCTCGTTCCGCTCTGCCCGGAAGTAGTTCCAGCCGCGCTGGAGATGGCGAATGAGGCTATGCGCCTTATACTGAGTCGCTACTCCGATGCGCCTGATGCCGGAGTTCAATGCATTCGACAACGCGAAGTCGATGATCCGCGTGTTCCCGCCGAAATAAACCGCGGGCTTGGCACGGATATCCGTCAACTCCATCAATCGGCTGCCGCGGCCACCGGCCAGAACATATGCCATCGCATGGCGGGAGAGAGGTGCGTAGGAAACGCTGGAATTCGGCAAGACCGGGTCCTCACATCAACGGCAGCCACCTGCCCCGTTCTGTAGACGCTGAAACCGGCCGCAAGTTCGCGCTTATGTGTTCCGGCGTCAGTTTTGCTCCTGCCCCTTGAGCCTCCGGCCGCATGGGTCGAAGGCTCACGTCATAGCGTTCGATCAGGTCACGCGGGTCGAGCGCCTGCGCTTCGGAGCCTCGACCGGCGTCTCGCCTCCTTCAGGCGCGGCGACGGGGCTGCGTTTCTTGCGGGTCTTCGGCACCGCCGGGCTGGAGAGTGTTTCGTCCACCGTCATGCTCGTCATGCCCAAAGGCGCGGGATCGATGAGGGGTGCGGCCTGCGTGTCGGCATCCTGATCGCGTTTCCCAACGATCTCCCGCTCGGCCTGATACCAATATTCATCGGCTTGGCCTGGGAGGCTCCCGTGCCGCATCCAAAGCTCATATGCCCGCTCACGGATTCTTTCTTCGAGTTCCTTGTCCATGATCACCCTTCAATCGTGCTGCCATGCCTCGCCCAGACGATACGCCAAGTGAGCCGGTCTCACGTCCCGTCACAAGATTACGCGTTCGTCGGATATGAACTGTGTAAATTATTAGGCAGTTCCCGTGAATAGCAACGGCTGCACTCCGAATCTGCGGCAAATGTTTGCCCAGAGTTGAAGCGTTTCCAGATGAAGATTTCATCGACCTGGATCAGGAGGCCTCCGGTGCCTTGAAACGGATGACCCTGTACGCGTACCAGATCGCCAATCCGGCAAAGATCACGTTCGAAACCGGATTCAGCCATTCCGAGACCCGCTCGTATTGGCTCTGCAGCAGATACCCGGCACTGGTCAGCAGAAGCGTCCATAGAGCCGTTCCAAGCGAACTCCACAGAAGGAAGGTGGAGATCGGAATGCAGTTCACACCGGCTGGGACGGAGATGAGGGAGCGAATGGCCGGAATCAGGCGGCCCAGGAACAGCGCCATGATCTGATAGCGGGCAAAGAAGGCCCTGGCTTGCTCGACTTCATCGGGATGCAGCGTGAGCCAGCGCCCGTGCCGGCCGGCAAACCGCTTCAGGCGTTTCGGGCCGATCCAGCGGCCGATCAGGAACCAGAAATAGGCTCCCGCGAGCGAACCGATCGTCCCCGAAATCACCACTCCGGCGAAGCTGAGCGTTCCTTTGGCTGCCGAAAAGCCCGCCAGCGGCATGATCACCTCCGAGGGGATCGGAGGGAAGATATTCTCCAGGAGCATGAGGAGAGCAATGCCGACATATCCGGCCTTATCGATGAGGCTGACAATCCAGTCGAACACGAGGCTTCACCAAATCCCAAGGGATGAATTGCAGTCCACCGCACAGGCCTGGCTGGGGCTGGATCCACCGGGGCCAACGCTTTAACCCTGCTCTGTTTCCACCCGGAACCTTGGCTTCAGTCCCCGGTTGGTAAGATATTCCGTTTGAGAACATGGCTGACGTGCAACTTCTGGAAGAAACGACGAGCCGGCAAGCACCCGACATCGCCCGCCAGGCGGTGCGATCGCCTGCAGGCCCCATTCTGCATCCGGGGCGGAACTGCTGGCGCGTGGCTCAGGCCGACAGAGCAAGTGTTCTGATCGACGGGGCTCCCTACTTCGCCCATCTCGAAGCTGCTCTGCGGAAAGCCCAGCGCTCGATCCTCATCATCGGCTGGGATTTCGACGGCAGCATCCGCCTGCGCCCTGACGTCCCCGCCGAGGACTCGCCGCCGCTCGGCCCCCTGCTCCGCTCGCTCGTCGAGGAGCGGCCCGGTCTCGAAGTCAGGATCCTCGTGTGGAGCGTCGCCGTCGTCCATGCGCCGGGCGCGCCGGGTCCGCTGATCTTTGGGGCCGACTGGCAGAACCATCCGCGCCTGCAGCTCAAGCTCGACACACATCATCCGCTCTATGCGGCCCATCACCAGAAGATCGTGTGCATCGACGACAGCTTGGCCTTCGTCGGAGGCATGGACCTGACCGTCGAGCGCTGGGACACTCATCGCCATGCCTGTAACGACCTGACCCGGCTGAAGGACGATGGAAGCATCTACGAACCGGTTCACGATCTTCAGATGGCCGTGGACGGCGACGCTGCGCGGTCCATTGCCGAAGTGGGCTATGAACGCTGGAAGTTTGCGACGGGCGAGGAGCTCATGCCTTCTCCGAGCGGATCCGACCCTTGGCCGCCCAGCCTCGCGCCGGATTTTCGCAATGCGCCGATTGCCATCGCCCGCACCTATCCGGCCTGGGGAGAACAGCCTGCCGCCAACGAGGCGGCGGCCCTGACCTTCGACGCACTCTCGGCGGCGCGGAAGACGATCTACATCGAAGCGCAATACATGACGGCACCCTATGTGGGCAACGTTCTGGAACGGCACCTCGCCGATCCTGACGGCCCCGAAATCGTCGTCATCCAGACCCACGAGTCCCACGGCTGGGCCGAGGAGCTTGTCATGGGCACCAATCGCGACCGGCTGATCCGCCGCCTGCGCAAATCCGACCATCATGACCGGCTGCGGGTCTATTACCCCGTCATTCCCAATGGAGAGGGCGGGGAATGCCAGGTTCTGATCCACTCCAAGCTCATCATCGTCGATGACGTGTTCCTCCGCATCGGCTCCTCGAACCTGAACAACAGGTCGATCGGGCTCGACAGCGAATGCGATGCCGCCATCGAGGCCACGACGGAGGAGATGCGCCAAACCATCATCCGGCTTCGGGACCGCCTGATCGCGGAGCATCTGGAGGTCGATCCGGAGACATTCGGCAGGGCTATCGACGGCAACGGCGGGTCCGTCATCGCGGCCATCGAGCGGCTCAATACCGGCCTTCGTGGCCTTCGCCCGTTCGGGGCCATGTCGGACGACGGCCCGGATGTGCCGGCAACGGGCACGGGACTTCTGGATCCGCTCGAACCCTTCGAGCCTCTCTCACTGTTCCGGCGTCGCAAGGAGTGATCTCAGGCCTTCGCCTCCATTCCGGCACCGGCCTGGTAAGCGCTGCTCCTCCGGCGGTAGAACAGTTCCGTCACCGCAAGCAGGATACTTCCCAAGCCGAGCGGCACGAGGAAATAGACGAACCGGAACACCAGAAGAGGCCCGATCAGATCCTTCTGCGGCAGCAGATACATGACCACGCTTTCGATGACCCCCAGACCACCGGGAACGTGGCTGACGAGGGCCGTCGCGTTGGCGATCACATAGACGGACGCCACGCCCGGATAGGCCACCTCGGCAACGGCCGCGAGCGCCTGATGCAGGCAGGCCGCCACGAATGCGAAGTTGATGGAGCCGATCAGAACCTGTCCGATGGCAAGCCGAAGAGGCGGCATCTCGAGCGTCCATCGCCTGATCTTCAGAGGCCGCCGTACGAAGGCCGACAGGACCAGGTACGAGGCGGGAAGCCCAAGGCAGCCGATGCCCAAGGCGATGACGACCGGCTGCGTGAGCCCGGTGATCTCCACCGCCAGCCCGGTGCGCAGCAAAAGCGCCGCGCCACCCAGGACCAGGAGGCCGAGCCCGACGGTGATGCCGCAGAAGACGATCACCTTGGCGACTTCGCCCGTCTTCAATCCCCAGCGGTTGTAGAAACGGTAGCGGACCGCGCCGCTGCTCAAGGCGGCCAATCCGATGTTGTGACCAAGAGACAACGCGGTGAAGGAGGCCAAGGCCGCCTTCGGGTAAGGCAGCGACCGCTTCACATAGTGCAGGGCCAGATAATCGAAGAAAGTCAGGGACAGGTAGCTCGCAGCGGCGAACCCGGCAGCACCCAAGAGCCTTGGCATGGGCACGGCAGTGACGGCGGCGATCAGCTGGTCCAAGCTGTAGCGGCTCAGCGTGCGGTAGAGCAGGAAGACTGCAAGGCCGATGGCAGCCGCAGCAATCACATATTTCCAGTTCCGCATCGCTCTCCTCAATCCCATAGGGCGCGTTCGCTGCGAACGGCTCCGCTCCATGGAGCTAACGCGGTGGAGGGCCCAGCGATCCGCGACTCCTGACTCGCGCGCCTCCTATTCCTGTGCATGGGCAAGGCTGGGCCTATGCCCCTTGCCATGGGCGATCTGGAACTCGACGAGCAACGGCAGGTGATCCGAGGCGATACGGGCGAGAGGAGTCCGCACGGTTTCGACCCGCAGGACGCGGATCGAACGGCTGGCAAAAACATGGTCTATACGCAGGAATGGCAGGCGGGAAGGAAAGGTTGCCTTGGGTCTCGGAAGCCTGGTCTGCGCATCGCAAAGATGCGAGGCCAAGCGCTGATAGGCCCGAGACCGCGGCGTGGCGTTGAAATCTCCTACAAGGATCACCGGCTCCCGGCAGGCCGGATGGCCGAGCCAGTGCGGACCCAGCAGGGTGTCGATCTGGGCCAGCCGCTCGTGTCGGCGCAAACCCAGATGGGTATTGATCACCTGAACCTCGGTACCGCCGATCTGGACCGACGCCCAGAGGGCCCCTCTCGGCTCCAGGCTCGGCCTGCGGGCCCATCCCGGAAGCGCCTCCGCCTTGATCAGCTGCGACGGCCTGTGGGTCAGGATGGCGTTGCCGTATTCCTCCTCGAGAACCCGCAGGCTGGCATGGAAATGCACATGCATCCCGAGCGCCTGTGCGATCGCGTGGGCCTGATCGATCCCGCCCGTCCGGAGACGTCCCACGTCGAGTTCCTGAAGCGCGACCACATCCGGCTCATAAGCGGCGATTACATCCGCGATCCTTGAGGGGGAGAGCCGACCGTCCGTACCAAGGCAGCGGTGCACGTTGTAGGTCAGGATTCGCGGCACTAGGCCCCCTTCTCGTCATGCCTCGCCACGACGGCGTCTCAGCCTCTGGAGGGCACATCCAATACGGTTTGAAGCCAAACACACACCGGAGGGGCTTGGATCCCGCCAAGCCTGACAATTCAGCCCAGCAGGCTTTCCACCTGATCGAGCAGACGCGGCACGTCGACGGAAAAGGCCTGGTTGTGTCCCTCGTCCGACCCGAAGAACGGCTGATGGCTCAGATCATGCTCCGCCGAGAGGTGGAGCATGGAGGTCTTGCGGTGGTTGTTCGGGAACATTTCCAGCACCTTAGTACCAGGGGACGAGAAGATTATGTTGGTCATGCCGGCCCCATGAACGCCGACGACCACCTCCGCCCCTGAGAAGGCGGCAAGCTGTTCCGGATGATTGTCCCATTTCGATTCGAGAACCGCGAAACCCAGCCGCTTCAACCCCGCGATCACCTCGTCCTCATTGACGATCTGGCGCAGTTTGGTCCCGCGCCGGCTGATATAGAGGCGAGGCCCGATGCCTGTAGCTTGGAGGCGGCGCTCCCGATAGGCGGCGGCGAAAACCCGTCGGGCGGTCGGGATTGCTTCGGCCAAGCCGTAGATCCGCTCCAGGTTCGGGCATTGGTTCACCGCAACGAGCAGCCGATCGATCTGCAGGTTCTCGCGGGGCCCGACCTCCACAACCGAGAGATTGGCGCCCTCCTCCCGCAAGCCGTCGATGACGGCATCGATCAGGGGCGGCCTCTTCGATTTGGTGATGATCATTAGGGTCTCATCTCCCCAGGCCCTCAGCCGAGCGGCTTGGATGAGCGGCAGCAGATGCTCCAGGAACAGGTGCCAGTAGTTCCAGAAAGGTGGAACGACGATGGCCGGCTCGGCGATGCGGCGGCTGGAAAAGATGCCGGCGCCCGGATGGGCGAAATTCCAGTTTGAGCGCCCTGAAAGCTCGAAACCGATCTGACGCCATGTCTGGGGATCGACAGGCGTCAGCGTATGCCCCGGCACGATCACGTCCCGGACGATCCCGACGAACCGCCTTACCAGGAAGGGATCCCGATGCTGGATATGGGGCCTGACGATATCCCAGTTGTGGACGGCGAGAACGTCCAGGGCGGGCTTGTAGGCCGGATCGGCGAGCCTGATGCGATAATCGACGGACTCGCTGATTCGGTCGATCCGGTTGGGGAGCGGCGCGATATCCGGATAGAAGCCCAGCCAATGCCGCGAGATGGGCAGAGGAGCCGTGAGGTGGCGGAAAAGCGTATAGGCATGCGGCTTCAAATTCAGCGCTCGGGTAAGCTTCGATTTATGCCGTGCCATTGCTTCTCCACTCTATCGTCCGTATGGAGGCTCCTGTGAGCGCTCATAGTGCGAGCATGAAGCCATCGCAAACGGTTTCTGGATTCTGTTGCCTTCGTTCGCGTAGCGGCATAGAACTGTTGGATTATGAAACTATATTACAAAAATGGGGTCGATCTTGTCGGCCTGATGCCGCGGCTGTGCTATGAAAGCACGTTTTGAGCGCTTTTATCGGTCGCTTGCCGACCGAAGAGCTCATGCTCTCCTGATTTACGTCACCACGGCCACCATTCTTCTCGTCTCGATTGGCGGCATCGTCTCGTCCGCGACCATTGGACTGCTGGTCGTCCTAGGCATCCTCACGCTGGCATTCGATGCGAATGTCCGTGGCGCCTTGCTCGATCCCAAAAGGCTTATGCCTCTCATGGTCCTCATGGGAGGCGTCCTGGTATGGCAATGTCTCGGCATCGCCGTCCGAACCCCGACTGATAAGCAAGCCGCAACGGTCCTGGGCAGCGCCTTCGGAATCGCCATGCTTCTTCCCCTGCTTCTTGCAGCGCTGCAGCGCGACCCGGAATTCCGCAGCCGCCTTTTCGGGGCCCTCCTCGTTCTGGGCAGTATTGCTGCGGCGATCTCGCTGGCACGCTACGCCATCATCCTCGGACAGGACGGACGCTTCTCGATCAACGAGCTTTTGAGAGAGAGACTGGTGCCGATCGGACGGGCCAACCATCAGATCTTGGGCGCCGGCGGATTGACCGCCTGCTTCTTCGCGGGCTTAGCGATCTATCCTAAGGTCACTCTCCGGCAGAAGCGCCTGATCGTGGCAGGCTTGCTCCTGATCGCCATCACGGTGGCGCTCACTCAAAGCAGAGGTCCGATACTCGCCATAGGCCTGGCGCTGGTCGCAACCAGCATCCTCGAGTTGTTCCGGACCCCTGCGACGCGAGTCACAGCAGGGCTCGTGCTGGCTGCACTCTGCTTTGCCATTCCCGTGGTGTTCGTCCTGGCAGAGCCCTGGCTCAAGGCTTGGGCCTGTACCACCCATATCAGCATGTGCAGACCCTCTAACCGGCAGGATGTCTGGGGCCTTGTGTCTGAGATGATTCAGGAGCGGCTCTGGTTCGGCATCGGGCCGAGCTTCCGCTTTCCAGGAGGAGCCGTGTCTCATCCTCACAACGGCCTTCTTGGACTGACCTTCTATTTCGGCCTGCCAATGGCACTTCTGTTCCTCGGTATCATTGCTTTTACAGTGAAACAGGCCGCTGCTGCGCCGCCGAGTCCGAGCCGCACCTTCGCTCTCCTCGGAATCTTCTTCTCGATGAGCTTTGTGGCCACGGACCTTTCGAATCCGTTTGCCTTCGTGAACACCCTCTACCTTTACCTGTGGCTGCCGGTCTGGCTCGGCGCGCTCCTGGTTCTCGCCCCGCACGACGATCCCCCTGTGGCGGCAAGCCCAGGAAATTCCCCGAATCCATCGGTCTGAAGTCCGAAGTCAATAAGGCAATCCCTTTGTGCTGAAGATCGTCGTCGCCTGCCCCACCAAGGCTGAGTTCACCATAGAAGCCCTCACGGATTCCCGTCTCGGCGGACTGGAAACAGCCAATGTCGAACTCTCTCGTGCCCTTGCGGATCGAGGGCATCGGGTCATTCTGGCAACGCGGACCCCGGACACGTTCGAAAGAAGCGGCGTCACGACCGTTCCTCTCGCCACAATCGGGCAGCAGAGCTGCGACGTTCTGATCAGTTCCAACGACGCACGCATGTTCGATCATGCGAAGCCGGGAGCGAGGAAGCTGCTATGGCTGCATAATCCGCTGGCCTTCGAGAAATCCATCCGCAAACATCAGTTGCCGGCCTTCGTCAAGCATCGGCCCGAAGCGGTATTCGTCGGAACGTTCGCCGAAAAGGATATGACGTCTCTTTATCCCTTCCGGTCTCGAAACGTCATTCCACACGGGATCTCAGGCCTCTTCCTGAACAGGAATCTCGAACTCCCCCGCAGAAAGCATTTCGTCTGGGCCTCTCAGCGCCAACGCGGCCTCAAGGAGACTCTGGATACTTGGACACGCCACGTCGCCCCCAAGGTTGCCGATGCGAGCTTCCATATTTTCGGCAGCCTCGCCCAGGACCTCGGCCTGACGGATGCCCAGGCTGCCCAGAACCGGATCGTCTTTCATGGCTCCAAGCTCAAGAGTGAGCTTGCTGATTTCTATGCCACGGCCACGGCGATGATCTATCCCGGGGCCCTCGACGAGACCTTCTGCATCGCAGCTGCCGAGGCCCAGGCCATGGGCCTGCCGGTGATCACGCTGGGCATCGGCTCCCTCTCCGAAAGGGTTCAGCAGGGCGTCAACGGCATCGTCTGCAAGACTTATCGTGAGCTTGGCCTCCACGCCTGCCGGGTTGCCGATGATGAGGAACTCTGGAATCTGCTCCATAAAGGCGCGATCAGCACGGCCAAACTGCTCACATGGCAGAGGACGGCCAAGCTGTGGGAGGCTCTGATGCTGGACGGAATGGCGCCGCGTTGAAAATGGAACGGGAGCCGTGCGTACATCCGGCAACGGCTCCCGCCTCCTTGACCGGCTGCCGCTGCAACCGGATTGGCTCATCATACCCCAGACCCGCTCGGGAGGGGCACGGTGCATAGGGGGTATGAGGTCTTCTCCGATTGAGAGCTTCCTCCCCTCCGAGGCATAGGCTGAATGCATTGAAAGGGACTTCCGCGATCGCTCCGGCACGCCAGGGCATCGTGCGGAACGAGATCCGCGTCAGCGAAAAGCGGTCCCGGTTTTCCGCACGGGACGATGCTCATCTCAAGGGTTCAAGCATCGGATGGATCCCAAAAGTGGTTTCCACTTTTGGGTCCGATGCTCTATGGCATGCCCGCGCATGGCGAATTGGAGCTGACATGTCTGAGATGTTCTCTCTTCAGAAAGACAAGATCCGCGTTCTCTTGCTCGAGGGGGTGAACGACAGCGCTGTCGAACTGATCAGGGGCGCCGGCTATACAAACCTGACCTATCTCAAGACGGCCCTCGACGAGGATCGGCTGATCGAAGCGTTGCAAGGCGTCCATCTGCTGGGCATCCGCTCCCGGACGCAGCTGACGAGCAAGGTCTTGGAGGCCGCGAACAGACTGATCGCCGTCGGCTGCTTCAGCGTCGGCACCAACCAGGTCGACTTGGAAGCAGGCCGGCATGCGGGCATCCCCATCTTCAACGCTCCCTTTTCCAACACCCGAAGCGTGGCCGAACTCGTGATCGGCGAAATCGTCATGCTACTGCGGCGCACTTTTCCCAAATCCATGGGTGCTCATGCCGGGCAATGGGACAAATCTGCCGTCGACAGTCATGAGGTTCGCGGCAAGACCCTCGGCATCGTCGGCTACGGCAATATCGGCTCCCAGCTCTCATACCTGGCCGAGGCCATGGGCATGCGGGTCATCTTCTTCGATCAGACCGACAAGCTTCGGCACGGCAACACGGAGCCCGCCGACAGCCTGCACGCTCTGCTGAGCCAGAGCGATGTGGTCAGCCTGCATGTCCCTGAGACGCCAGCCACCCATGGCATGATCGGCAAAGCAGAGATCGCGGCGATGAAGAAGGGCGCCTATCTCATCAACAACAGCCGAGGCACGGTCGTCGATCTCGACGCGCTCGCTGAAGCTCTGAGAAGCGGCCATCTGCGCGGTGCCGCCGTGGACGTGTTCCCCGTCGAGCCCGCGTCGAACAAGGAGCCGTTCGTCACGCCGCTGCAGGGGCTTGCCAACGTTATTCTGACACCTCACATCGGTGGATCGACGGAAGAAGCGCAGGAGCGCATCGGCGCCGAGGTTGCGAAGAAGCTTGTCGAGTATTCCGATGTCGGCACGACGATCGGAGCTGTCAATTTTCCGCAGGTTCAGCTCTCATCCCGCGCCACCGGCACACGCTACATCCATGTGCATCGGAACGTGCCCGGCATTCTTGGTCGCCTCAACAATGCCTTCTCGCAACGCGGGCTCAACATCACGGGTCAGCATCTGCAGACGGATGGCGAGATCGGCTATGTCGTGATTGAGGCGGAAGGGCTGCCCGAACAGAGTCGGGAAACCCTCCGTGAGATCCGCGCCCTGGAAGGGACCATTCGGGCACGACTGCTCTATGCAAGAGGATAACCTGTCTCGTTCACCCAAGAGCTTCCTGAAGCATTTGCGCTAAAGTCATGGTACCGTCAGGTGCCTTCCTCTCCGAAGGGACAGAGTACAGGTTGGTGGGAGCAGACGTGGAAACGTGATTGTTGATGTTCAGGTGAAGTTGCGTCGTATCTTGCGGCAGACGGTGTCGAAACTCACCCGCGCGACAGGACTGCCCAGGATCACCGCGGATGAGTCCGAGGCCGTGCTTGGTCAACCGACTTCCACGAGGGCCGACGCTCATCCGGAGGAACCGGATCGCGTATTATCCGCACTGCACGCCGTCAGCGTGTCGCTCCGGCACCACGTCGCCGACGACTTTCATCCCCTTCCTCCCTCAAACATCGAAGACTTGGGACGCCCGACCGACATGAACGCTTCCGTGGATACGCTGGCCGAACAGATGCTGACTCTGGTGGAGATCGTTTCGGCCCAGGAAAGAGACATCAAGGCACTCAAGGAGCAATCCCGCCGGCTTGAAGAACACGATCAGGCCATCGCCGTCGCCTTCTCGACTTTTTTCCACGTTCTGTCGGCGGGCCGCGTCGCCAAGCTGAGCGAGATCGCCAATATCCTGAACAACATCATCAAGATTGCGGAACAGGAGGGCCGTCCGCCGGCGTCGATCAAGTTTCTCCAGGATCTCGCAGGCATGCTCCCGGACGATCCGCGCTGAGCAATGATTGAAAATTCTCTGTGACTTGGCAGACAATCTCGCTGGTCTGGCGGAAGTTGGCGCCAGGAGTAACCGTCCATTAACCACGCTCCTCCACCTTGAGGAAACCGCCACATTGGAGCTGCCGGACGTTTCGGCCTGAGCAATTCAGTTCATCCACACGGCCCACTCGTGACCGAAGCACCAGAGGCGAAGGAGGCTGTTGATGTCGACGGACAGGGCTGAGGCCGCGGTCGAAATTGCGATCGCCAAGCACGTTGCCAATTCCTTTCAACGGAACGGGCGAAACAAGGATGACGCGATTGTCGTCCAGGCTCGCAACTGCATCACAGACAGCTTTTCCCTCAGTGAGCTTCAGACCGAACAGGACAACCAGCCGCCTGCGCTCGTGGCGTTTTACCGCCGCATCGCCGCGGCATTCACTCCGATTGCACGAGAGCAGGAAACGCCGGAACGCGCATCGCGCCTGACCGATATCACGGGCTCTCTTGAGAACCTGCGCAGCGCTCTGCCCTCACTGGCGCAGAAGTCCAAGTTGGACCACGCCAAGGCTCATCTGCTGATCGAGCGGCAGCAACTGCTTGTGAAGAACGAGCTGGCGGAAGGGTTTGGGCGGATGGAAGCCTGGATCCTCTCCATCGCGTTTCTGGGTTTGGTTCTCCTGGGTGCACTCAGCATCCTCTGGGCCCTGCCCTTTCTCGGTCTCAGTATCTGCAGAGCCTGGTATCTCGACAAGCAATGCAAGCACCGCCTCAAGAAGATCATGGACATCGATGCTTTGGTCGACCGCATTGGGCGGGCCGCCTGATCGACGGTATCCGCATCACGGCTGCTTCAGAACGGCCGATGCGATCGCGATATCCTGAACGGCCAATCCTGAGAATGTCGAAACGGTAATCTGGTTTGGATTCACACGCCCCTGCGCCGTTCTCATGACGATTTCGCCGATCTCGATCACTCGATTCATGGCAATGCCATCGGAACCATAGGCGTGCCCCAACTCGCCGCGCGACCGGGCTTGGGCCCTGCTGTCCGTCACGACGATATCGGCCTTGCGGATGATCGTCTCATCGAGTTCCTGCTTGTCGGCACTGTCGGCGCCGATGGCAGTAACATGGGTGCCTGGGTGAAGATCGCTCCATTGCAGAAGCGGCGACGGGCTGGCGGTTGCAGTGACGATCAGCCGGCAGCGAGACGCAACCTCCGACGGCGATGACGCGATCTCGACGGAAAAGCCCTTGTCCCGCATCCGTCTCGCATAGGCCGACACACGCTCCGGACTGCGCCCCCAGACCACGATGTAGCGGCACGGACGGACCGATTGCAGCAGTTGCACCTGCAAGTCAGCCTGGATGCCGCAGCCGAGAACGCCGATCGCATCCGCTCTCTCGGGCGCAAGGTGCTTTGCGGCAACGGCGCCTGCCGCAGCCGTGCGCAGATCCGTCAATCGCCCCCGGTCGTTGAGCACCGCCGCGAGCTCGCCACTTTCCTTCCTGAAGACGAGAAGAAGACCGTCGCTGCTGCTGAGACCTCTTGCCGGATTGTTCCAGAACCCGGAGGCAATCTTGATCACATACGTATCTCCTCTGATCAGGTACCCGTATTTGATATGAACTTCGCCAGGCGGATCTACGAGGAGCAGCTCACCGGGCATCGGCACGACCGCCTCGCCACGGGAGAAGGCCGCGAATGCACCCTCCATCAGGCCAACGAGATCGAGATCTTTGACGCGTTCCTCGATCTGCGGAAGATCGAGAAAGGTGATTGGAGACGAAGTCACCATGATGCCTGCAAGCCTAACCGTTCAGGACAGAAAAGATTCTGCTGCGATCGAAATTGGCTCCGCAAAGAACCACGATGTTCTTCTGTCCTTTGCAACGCTCGGCAACCTTGAGAAACCCTGCCAGGGCAAGAGCCGCCGCGCCCTCGACGATCTGGTTCTCCTTGAAAGCCAGTTCCTTGAGGGCTTCAACAATCTCTGCCTCGGTGCATGTGACGACCTCATCGATGACGGAGAGTGCAAGCGGCAGCGTGATGCTGTCCTCGTCCATGCCTCCGGCAACACCGTCGGCGAGGGTGTCGAAATGCTCGGTTGCGACGACGCGCCCCGCCGTCAGGGAGGCGGCGAGAGCGGCCGAATTCCGAGCGGCCACACCGTAGATCCGCGTTCGCGGGCTGAAGCTCTTGAGTACGGATCCGATGCCGCCGATCAGACCGCCTCCGCCCATGGCAACGAAGACATTGTCGATGCTCTCGGCCTGTTCGAGCAGTTCCAGCCCGATGGTCCCCTGCCCGGCAACGATCTCGGGATCGTTATAGGGTGAGACATAGACGAGGCCGCGGGAGCTCGCCTGCTGCTGCGCGTAAAGCTCCGCCGCTCCGCTCTCGGCACCGTGCAGGATCACATTCACGTTGAAGGAGCGGATCCGCTCGAGTTTTGCCTGAGAAACGTTCTCAGGCAACACGACCGTCAAAGCCTGACCGATTGACGCCGCAGCCTGCGCCGATGCGATGCCATGGTTGCCGGACGATGCCGTGATGACGCCTCGGTCGAGCCCGAGCGATGTCATCTTGCTTGCAGCACCCCGGATCTTGAAGGAGCCGGTGAGTTGAAAGTTTTCGGCCTTGAAGGAAACGGAGGCCCCCGTCTCGCGGCCGATCTGGCGGGACGGCAACAAAGGCGTCTCGAAGATATGCTGGCGGATGCGCCGACGCGCCTGAACCGACCGTGCAGCAGCTTCAAGAACGATGCTGTTCATGGTGTCACTCCCTGTATCGGATCGGCTGAATCCAACTCAGCCTGCGGCCTCATTCCGGCCGCTCGCTCCGCAAGACGCCGAAAGAGCGCCGCGGAGCATTCGATCATCGTCTCGAACTGCTCGATGATGACGTTCTCATTCGGCGAATGGAGCATGGCGCCGTGATGGGTGAGACCGATGCCGACGATGTCCGCACCGAGTTGCTCGACGAAGGGATGCGCCGTGCCGGAGGCGGGCGAACTCGGCTGCACGATGACTTGCCGTCCGAAATGCTTCTCCAGAATCTCCTGGGCATCCTGAATGAACCAGTGATCCGTCGACGATCGGACAGGCTTCACATTGGCGTCATGAACGATGAGCTCGACATCTTCGAAGCCGTGCCGATCGAGATGAGCGCGAAGGAGGCCCACGACGTGCTGCGGATCCTGATCCGGCACGAGGCGGAAATCGATTTTGACTGAGCCATCGGCCGGAAGCACGGTCTTGGCCCCCTCGCCTGCATAACCGCCGAAAAAGCCGTTGACGTTCATGCACGGCTCAAAATTCATCGCCGCATAGAAACTGATCTCATCGATGCCGTGCAGAACCTTCTGTCCGCCGGTTGCCTCAACCAGGCTGTCGAACGAGAACGGAGGCTTGGCCGCGAGATTACGCTCATCCTGCGCAGGCTTCCGGATCGTGTCATAGAAACCATCGACCAGAACGCGGCCGGATCTGTCACGCAAGGAGGCCGTTGCGGCGGCAAGCCGCCACAGCGGATTGTCGAAGACCGCACCCAGACTCGAATGCAGATCGGCCCTGGCCGTGCGGCAGCGCAATTCGACGGCCATCACGCCCTTGAAGCCGCAGAGGACGATGGGGCGACCGTTCGAGTCGATCTCGCCATATTCCCACCAGCAGACATCGACCTTCTCATCCTGGAAGCGTGTCTTCAGGAATGCCTCGAGCGAAGGGCTGCCGATCTCCTCCTCGCCGTCGACGAGCCAGACAAGTCTGAAAGGCAGAGGCCCGGGATGTCGTTCTCGGAACAGACGCCAACCTTCGAGGCGGCTGATGAATTCCCCTTTGTCATCGGCAACGCCCCGTCCATACCATCGTCCATGGCGCTCGCTTAGTTCGAACGGAGGACTATGCCACAGGGAAATCGGATCCTCGGGCTGCACGTCGTAATGGTTGTACACCATGATGGTCAGGGGACCATGGCCGATCTCAGCCACGACGAATGGGCCAATGTCCCCAGCGCAGATCTCCGTCTGAAATCCAGCCGCAACGAGCAGGTCGCGAACGGCATGAGCGCACTCGGAAAGGCATTCCCCGCGCGCACTCACCGATGGAATGCTGACAAGGCGCCGGAGATCCTCCCTTGCCCGCACCGAGTGTTCAAGCGGCAGCATGGTCCATGCTCTCTAGGCCATGCCGTGGCGGGAAAGGAATGCGTCCAGGCGGGCCAATCCTTCCACCAGATGCTCGGTCTTCACACCGATGCCGAGGCGGACGTGATTTTCGATCCCAAACCAGCTTCCAGCAACCATGAAGACGCTTTCCTCTTCTCTCAGCTGGTTCGACAACTCCTCCGACGACATGTCGAAATCATAGCGAAGGAACGCCATGCCCCCGGCGGCGGGACGCTGCCAGGACCAGTGGTTCCGCTTCGCGACCCAGCGCTCCACGATATCGGCATTCTCGCTCAACAGGGCTCGCCCCCTTGCCAGAATGCGTTCGCGGTTCTTCGGCTCCATGACGGCAGCCCCGAGGATCTGGCTTATGATTCCGCTTCCGATCGTCGTGTAATCCTGCCGCTTGGCAGCCTCCTCGACCACGCCTTCAGGCCCGACAATCCAGCCGAGACGCAGTCCCGGGCACGCAAAGGACTTGGACAGGCTGCTGGTGACGATAACGCGGGGATACGCCCCATAGAAGGTCTCCGTCTCCGGCCCGTCGATCTCGCCGCCGCGATAGATCTCGTCGACCAGAAGCCAGGCACCTGATTTCTGCGCCGCGTCCAGAAGAGCCTCGCGGCTGCGGCGCGACAGGACTGCACCGGTCGGATTGCCGGGATTGGTGACCGAAATCAGCTTCACGCCGTCCATCGCCTTCTTGAGGGCGTCTGGATCGACCTGCCAGCCCTGATCGGCCAGCAAGGGAAGGCGCTGGATGGTCATGCCCAAGGCACGTCCGAGCCCGTCAACCTGCATGAAGTTGGGAACGGCGAAGAGCACCTTGTCCCCGGGATCGATCATCGCCATCAGCGTGATCATCGTCGCCTCCGATGAGCCGTTCGTCACCAGAACGTTGGAGGCAGAGGCTCCCGGATACCAACTCGCAATGGCGGCCCTGAGATCCGGGCGCCCGTCCGTCCAACCATAGCCAAGGGGCTGCCGCAGCAGCGCCTGGGCCTCGTCCCCCGGCAGGATCTCCTCGATGGTGCAGGGATGCACCCCGCTCTCCGTGAGATTGATTTCGACGCCGTTCTCGAACAGCGTCTGGTTTCGCTCCATCAGGAAAGTATCGAACTGCACCAAATGCTCCAATTCGGGATGGCGTTGAGGCAAGCATAGTGAAATTGCCGCTCCACGGCATCGTCATGGCAGCCGGCAGAGGCGGACCATGGCAGGTCTAGAATTAAACCGTCAAGTCCAACTTGGACTATGAAGTCCAATTTAGTGGTGTTAAAGACCGTACGCATTGCCTTCAGTGCAGGGATTACCATGAAGATCGAAGAATTCACGCTCGAGCGTATTCAGTCGCTCTATGAGAACACGGTTGAGTACAACCTGTCCGACAGCGGCGTGCACCCCTATTCCCTGCGCGAGCTTCTGACGCCCGAGCAGCAAAGCCAGGTGCTCGACGTGGAACTCGGCTATGGCTGGACCAACGGCCGCGTCGAGCT
The DNA here is from genome assembly GCF_044784385.1 of Microvirga sp. RSM25. Taxonomy (NCBI): domain Bacteria; kingdom Pseudomonadati; phylum Pseudomonadota; class Alphaproteobacteria; order Hyphomicrobiales; family Methylobacteriaceae; genus Microvirga; species Microvirga sp. RSM25. Next base: position 2,815,635 of record NZ_CP173039.1, read on the forward strand.
GCGGCAGGCGATCGCCAATCTTCACCCCGACCGCAATGCAGACCACGTGATCGTCACCAACGGCTCGGCCGAGGCGAACTTTCTGCTCGTGATGTCGCTTCTGGAGCCCGGCGACGAACTCGTGGTCTTCGTTCCGAATTACCTGCAGATCTGGGGCTGGGCCCGCGCCATTGGCGTGGATGTAAAGGAGGTCCTGCTCCGCGAGGAACTCGGGTGGACGCCCGATCTCGACGACGTGCGCAAGGCCATCTCGCACCGCACCAAGATGATGACGATCTGCAATCCCAACAACCCGACCGGCAGCGTTCTGTCCCGCGAGACAATGGATGGTCTCGTCGCGATAGCCCGACAGCACGGCATCTACCTCCATGCGGACGAGGTCTATAAAGGCGCGGAGCTCGATCAGGACGAGCCTCCGAGCTTCGCCGACCTCTATGAGAAAGCCATCATCACGAGCGGCCTGTCGAAGGCGATGGCGCTCCCCGGCCTGCGCATCGGCTGGCTCGTCGGCCCGGCTCAGGAAATCTATGCCTCCTGGCAGCGTAAGGACTACACCTCGATCACAACGGGCGCGGTGAGCGAATTCGTGGCGGAGATCGCCGTGCAGCCGGCCAAGCGACAGGAGATCCTCGCCCGCAGCAAGCGCATCCTGCGCGAGAACCTCGCGCTGCTCCAGCGCTGGGTCGATGCCAACGGCGACCTGTTCTCCTTCGTGCCGCCCAAAGCCGGTGGCATGGCCTTCATCCGCTATGCCATGTCCATGAACTCGACGGAGCTGGTGCATCGCTTGCGCGAAGAGCGCGGCATCATGCTTCTGCCGGGCGACGTGTATGGCATGGATCGTTACATCAGGATCGGCATCGGGGCGCCCGCCCATCATCTCGAGGCAGGATTGGATCGGCTCGCTGCCTTCGTGCGTACAGCGATCCAATGAGCCAGACCCGCGAAGCCAACGTCAACGCGACGCTCGCGCCCGAACTGGCGAGCTATGCGCCTGTCTGCGATGCCATTGCCCTGCTCTTCCAGCCTTATGCGGAAGTGGTGCTCCACGATCTTTCGACCGAGACTGTGGTCTACCTGTCCAATCCCTTTTCCAAGCGGGAGCTCGGTGAGCCGTCTCTCCTGCACGAGATCGACTTCAAGCCGTCGGACATCATTATCGGACCTTATGAGAAGGTGAACTGGGACGGGCGGCGCATCAAGTCGGTCAGTGCCGTCCTGCGCTTGAAGGGGAAGGCTATCGGCATTCTCTGCATCAACGTGGACGTCTCGCACTTCCATGCCGTGATGCAGACCTTGTCCGCCCTCGTCGCCGTGCCGCAATCTCTCGAGAAGCCGGCCGCGCTGTTCAAGGAAGATTGGCACGAGCGCATCAACGAATATATCCAGTCATGGACCCGCGAGCGCGGTCTCACCATCGCCGAGATGAGCCGCACGCAGAAACAGCAGCTTGTTACCGATCTTGCCGGCGATGGGGCCTTCGGCGGACGCAATGCGGCGGCCTACATCTCGCGCGTGCTGGGCCTGGGCCGAGCTACGGTCTACAACTATCTCAAGAAGGATCAGGCCTGAGGCGGGAGAAGGGCATCACGCACGGCCTGCCAGCTCTCCTTGTCCGGCGCACTGATGAGACCGCCGCCGCTATTGACGGGACGGTAAGGCGAACCGTCGAAATGCGCCGTGTACCCGCCGGCTTCGCGATGGATCAGCCAGCCGGCCGCGTGATCCCATGGCATCACGCTCGACGAGAACGAGAAGTGAAGGTAACCGGCCGCAATCTGGCGATAGGTATGCGCCGCGCAGCGGAGATCGGCCGCCATAGCGACCTTCGGTAGATTTCCCGTCACGACGGGGCGAAGGTCTTCGGGCAGATAGCGCCATGAAACGTTGCCCGCCATCTGCGACAGGGGCACCGACGAAGCAACCTGAAGCGGGCTAGTGCTGCCGTCCGGACGCTGAATCCAGGCCCCCTCTCCGCGAACGGCCATCGCCCAATCGTCCGAGATCGGGTCCAGGATCACCCCGCAGACGACCTCGCCCTTTGTCACTACAGCGGCCATCACGCCGAAGAGCGGCAGGCCCGAGGCAAAATTCAAGGTGCCGTCGACAGGATCGAGAATGAAGGCGAGCTCGGCATCACCGAGTCCGTCGAGCACGCTCGCATTTCGGCTGACGCCCTCCTCCCCGATGACGATCGCCCCCGGAAACCGGCGCAGGAGCTCGGCCTCGATGACACGCTCGGCGGCCTCATCCGCATCCGTCACGAGGTCGAGTTGCGACGACTTCGTACGGATGGCATCAGCCGACAGATTCCGGAACCGCGGCAGGATCTCGGCTTGAGCCGTCGTTCTGAGAATGTCCGCAACGGCGAGTGCATCGGCTCGGGTGAAGGTCATGGGCTTCTGGTGTCCTGCTTCTGAGTAAACCGTCAGATCATCTCAAGCGGGCGCTTGCGCCTGGGCGGGGGAACTCCGCATCGATGGCCTTAAGATCCTCCGGACTGAGCCGAATCTCAAGCGCTCGATGATTGTCCCGCACGTGATCAGGACTCGAGGCTTTCGGAATCGCGATCACATCCGGCGTTTGAAGAAGCCACGTCAAGGCTATCTGGAACGGGCTTGCTCCGTACTTCTGTCCGATCCTCTGCAGAACACCACCGCGTGGAAGCCTGCCCTGTTCGATCGGGCTGTAGGCCATGAGCGGCATTCGATGCTCGGTCATCCAGGGGATCAGATCGAATTCCGGCCCTCGGCGGGTCACGTTGTAGAGCACCTGGTTGGCTGCGCAATTCTCTCCTGAAGGAACGCGAAGCAGCTCTTCCATGTCATCGACATCGAAGTTGCTGACGCCCCAATGGCGGATCTTGCCGGAGCGGCGAAGCTCCTCGAACCCGGTAACCGTCTCCTCCAGCGGTACGCTTCCACGCCAGTGCAGCAGATAGAGATCCAGCCGGTCCGTCTTCAGACGTCTGAGACTGCGCTCGCACGCCTGCACGACACCCTGGCGGCTCGCATTGTGGGGATAGACTTTGCTCACGAGGAAAAGCCGTTCGCGCTCTCCGACAAGAGCTTCGGCGACGAGTTCCTCCGAGGCGCCCTCGCCATACATTTCGGCAGTATCGACGAGCGTCATGCCAAGCTCGACGCCGAGGCGAAGCGCTTCTATCTCCTGCTTCCGGCGGCTTGCCGTCTCGGCCATCTGCCAAGTCCCTTGCCCGAGAGCTGGTACGATTTCGCCGCTTGGCAACGTAACTTTCAGGCTCATGTCTCAATCTCCACCTGAGGGACGACGCCCGCTCAGGATCTGCACGATTGGTGACGGAGAACAGTGCAGCGGCGAGCGCAACGCACTTGCCACGGACCCTCGATGGTCACTGCAGCCGGGGTCCCTTCATGAAGCGGCCTCGGTCGGCCGACCGAACCGTCACATCGAACATGTCCCCCTCCCGCTCGAGGGTCATTGGGATATCGACGCCTGCGGCGCCCAGAGCCCAGATGGCGCGATAGAACTCCGCCAACGAAGTCACCGGTTGGCCGGCAACCGCATGGATCTGATCCCCTGCCCGCAGGCCTGCCCGCTGCGCCGGCGCATCCCCGGCCAATCCGATGATGGTGATCTGGTCGTCCTCTGCCTCCGCAACATAGAATCCGAGCCAGGGTCTCGGCTGGCTCTTGGTACGTCCGCGGGTCAGGAGATCATCCAGGATCGGCTTCAATAGATCGACCGGCACACTCATGTTGAGGGGCACCACCGTGCCGCCGGAAGCCTGATGCTGGAGTTGGAGCGAACCGATGCCGACCAGATCCCCACGGGGCCCGATCAAGGCCGTTCCACCCCAATTGGGATGAGCCGGCGCGGTAAAGATGGCTGGATCGATGAGATACTCCCAATAACCGGCGAATTCCTGGCAGGCGACGACCTGTGCGGCAAGAGAATGGCTCTGCCCTCCGCTGCCCCCGATCACGACCTGATCGCCAGGTTCGAGGTGGCGGGAATCGCCCAAGGCCAGTACCGGCACGCCCAGGGGTTCGAGCGCCTGCACCAATCCGAAACCGCTCTCATAATCGTAAGCGAGCACATGGGCCTGAACGACCCGGCCTTTGTTGGTGGTCAGCCAGACCTCCTCGGCCTCGGCAATCAGGTAGCCGATGGTGACGACAAGGCCGTCGTCCCGGATGACAACGCCCTGTCCTGCCCGTTCCGTACCGAGCGTCTCAGCGGTGAAGGCATCGTCGGAAACCCGTGCCCGAAGGGAAACTATGGCGGCCAGAGCATCGTTGAGGTCATAGCCGAGGGTTCTCGGATCGGGCTGGTACTCAGGAGGGATTTCCCATTCGTCGGGTGATTGCATGAAATGCTCCTCAGACTCCCGGGAGAGAGTCTGCACCCATTCAAAATGGCAGGAAAGACGGCGCCTTCAACAGGCCTCCCCCTTTTGACGCGCAAAAAGCCGTGAGGCCTGTATCGGATCCGATGAGACGTCTGAGCCTATGGCTCATCCCCGGAGGCGCCGCGGGAAACGAACCTTGCCCGCTTTCGGGGGCAAAAGGCCTCCGTCAGGCCGCCTCGAGGGATCGAGCCGGTGTCACTTCACGCCCATCAGCCCAAATGATCTCTTGCTTCTTTTCAAGCATGCACAGAGCATGCCGAGCATAGAGGCGGAACTCGTGCTTAAGAACCCGCGATGCAGTTTCCCAAGCCCCGGCTTCGTGCCTAGCAACAAAGAATGCCCGAGCGATATGCTCGATTTCCTGGTCCGTCTGATCCACCTGTGCCCCCACACAGAAGCCCCCACGGCTCCGTCAACTGCACCGGAAAGCAATCCCGGTATCAACTGTCGGCAAGGTGTCTGATTTGCGAGGTCGTGTCTGTACCCCAAAAAACACGATTCGGCGGTAAAACTACTTCCGTCGACTTTGTACGGCTCGGCAAGGCAAGTAAATCGGACCCTATCGGTTCTATACCTCTAGGTGCGCCGTGCCAGTCGGACCGACGCATGAATCCGGGAAAGGCCGATGGAGCTCAGCCTTTCTCCGCGCCTTCTTCAGGCAGCCCTTGCCGTCGCGAGGAACTGGTCGATGTCCTGTCTCAGGCGCTGAAGCTGTTGATCCAGGGTATGCTTGGCGCTCGAGACGTGCTGCGCGGCAGCAGCTGCGGAGGCCGTCGATCCGGTCAGAGCCTCGATGCTCCGGACAACCGCGTGGGTATGATCGGTAGTCTGGTTGACGTTCACGGCGATTTCCGATGTCACCGCAGCCTGTTCCTCGACGGCAGCCGCAATCGCCGTGGCAATACCACTCAGCTCCTTCATGATCTGGCCTATATTGTCGATATCGGACACGCTGCGCTGCGTAGCTTCCTGGATCGCGCCGATGCGTGAGCCGATCTCGGTTGTCGCCTTGGCGGTTTGGTTGGCGAGGGTTTTGACCTCCTGCGCCACAACGGCAAAGCCCTTGCCCATCTCTCCAGCACGGGCCGCCTCAATCGTGGCATTCAGTGCGAGCAGATTGGTTTGAGCCGCAATTCGCTCGATCAGATCGACCACATCCCCGATCTGTTTGGCCTGCTCGGCCAATCCGTTGACGGAATCCTTCGTGCGTTGAGAGCTCTCCAGGGCATGTCGCGCGACATCCGCCGAGCGACTGGCCTGCTGCCCGATCTCACGAACGGACGATGCCAGCTGCTCCGTCGCGGCCGCTCCCGATTGCATGTTCGAAGCCGTCAGCTCGGCCGCCGTCGTGACCTGAATGGCAAGGTTACTGGCGCTTCCGGTTGCCTCATCGAGGACCGTCGCACTTTCGGACAGAGCGCCGCTTGCCTGCCCCGAGATCTGCAGGCTCTCCCGCACCGCGTCGGAGAAAGAAGCGACAGCCTGCGACAGGACTTCACCTTTCTTCTGGCGATCCTGGACGAAGGCTTCCTGATACACGGAAATCGCAAAGTCCATGTCCAGCATGACCGCCTGGTTCACCACCGTCAGCTTACGGGCGAACAATGCCCCACCGAAGCGATGTTTCTTCGAGAGAACATGAACCAATTCATTGAGGATGAAGGCATAGCCGCCGATGTACCAGCGAGGCTCCAGGCCGATCTTGTTATGAATGAGACCGATGCGGCGGATACCTTCCACATAGGCTGCATCGAAGCTGCCACTGAAAAGCCTGCCCCAGTGCAGCATCTGAGCTGAAACAAGCCGGGATTGTTGCGTCCCGATCAATTTGGACAGCTGTGGCTGCCGATGCATATGCGTGTAGAAGCGCTCGAGGGTTTTCGGCAGCTCAGGGGATATATCCTTCCATACCGACTGAAGGTCTTGGCAAACCCCGCTATCGATGCCCATGAATTTGAGCCGTTCAGCAAGCAATGAATCGTTTTGCAAAGTTCTTCCCCGAACCGGTAACGGACGAGTCCTCTAGGTCGTCAGTCTTGGCCGAGGCTTGCCGAGCCGCCCCGGCCCAGCCGTTGGACGAGCGACCTGCGTCAGATTGTGCCAATCTTGGCTGCAACCAGGCCGCCGGTTGCGCGTTAATCTAAGCAGTTTTGCGGGGCTTTTCGATGCTTGATAACATTGCGAACCGCTCGGATTTTGTTCAACCGGGCTCTATGGCACTGTCGGCGCGTCATAACGTGCCGCCGCTCCCCCACTCGGTACAGGAACATCTCGGGAAGATGCTGAGAGCCGATTATTATGAACGAGCGGAGAAGCCGCGTTATCTCGGCGATGCCGCCCTTCCGCTCGAGTTCGATCCCTATCTTTACCGTCTCGAGCAGAAAGAGCGGGCTCTCAGGATCATGCGGGTTCGGGAACAGGGTGCGCAGGCTGTTGCCGACGCACTCTCAGGTCTCAATCCCTAAAGCGCATCCGGGCGAAACCGAGCCCGTTCTTCTCCTGACGTGCACCGGACGATGGGGTGCGGATTCAGCTCGCGTTCAATGTCCATGGTCGAGAAAGGCTGAGCCTCGGGGAATTGCAGTCTCTCTTCCGAGGCTTTCTCGGAACTCCTCTCGGCGATGGATATTTCAAAGAGCATGAGACACGAAAGCGGAAGAGCCGTTCTGAGGCAGGCGTTCAGACGTCTGGAGCATGAGGTGCCGGGCAAGGTCGCTCGCATCCTTCGCAGCCTCCGCCATCCGGATTCGCGATGGGTCAGGATTCCGGCGGGAATCCTGCTCATCTTTGGTGGGATCTTCTCGATCCTCCCGTTCTTGGGATTATGGATGCTTCCCCTGGGCCTTCTGTTGATTGCCTATGACGTACCTATATTGCAGAAGCCCGTCGGACGCTTCACGCTTTGGGCAGTTCGTAAATGGGCCTCCTTCAAACAGCGTTACTTTCCGGAACGGCCCCGGGGCTGAGATCCTTCTCTACAGTCGATTGCCTCTATGACTGCACGGAGCACCGGTCACGTTGGAACGACGCCGCCAAGTTCGTCTTCGATATAGATGGATATGATATCGTCAAAGCTGGCCTCGGCACGGAAGCCTAAACTTTCAGCACGACTGGCATCAAAGCGACGTGGCCACCCCTCGACGAAACGTATGATGTTCGGGTCGAGTTCATGACGGATTCGGGCAACAGCCCGCTCGCCGGCAATGCGCCGAAGCGCATCGATCTGCTCACCCACGGTTATCGACACACTCGGCATCGTCAGGGTGCGCCTCGGACCGATCTTGGATGGATCGATGGTCGCCGCATGCATAAGGAAATTGACGGCAGATCTCGGCGAGGCATGGGCATGACGAACATCCATCGAGACTGGCAAGACCGTCTCCTGACCGTTCAACGGTTCGCGGATGATGCTCGAGAAAAAGCCCGAAGCCGCCTTATTGGGCTTTCCGGGCCGTACGCAGATGGTGGGCAGCCGGATCCCTACGCCATCGAAAAATCCGCGTCGCGTGTAATCAGCCAGAAGCAGCTCACCCATCGCCTTCTGCGTTCCATAGCTCGTAAGCGGCGTCAGAAAGAATTCATCCCCGATCGCCTCCGGGAACGGAGCGCCGAAAACGGCGATGGAGGACGTGAAGACAAGTCGTGGCTTGTATCCATCCCCGATGGTGCGGACGGCATCGAACAGAAACCGGGTACCGTCGAGATTGATCCGGTAGCCCTTGTCGAAATCGGCCTCGGCCTCGCCGGAAACGATGGCGGCAAGGTGGAAGATGACATCGGGACGACTTGCAACGAGCTTCTCCGCCTCTCCCGGAATGGAGAAATCGGAGGTCAGCGTATCGATGGCGAAGGATGCCTGAGGGCGCTCGGGCTCGACCACGTCATGCAGAACGAGACGCGTGATCGCGTCTCCCCCCAATCGGCCTTCCTTCACCAAGCGTTCCGTAAGCTTGCGGCCGACCATCCCGGCCGCCCCGAGAATGAGGATCTGCATCGATCAAGAATCTTTTCAAATCGTACCTGGCGGCCTCGAGGGACTTCCAGGTTGGAGAAAATGGGTGGCTACGCCGTTCGAGGTTAACTTCCTCGAACGGCGCAGTTCGGGTCAGGGTAACAGGCTTACTTTTGCCGAACCTTCTCCAGCTCTGTCTGCATCAACTTCACCGTCTCAGGACCAATGGTTGCTGCATGCTTCTCCCAGACCGATTTCGCCTGCTCGCGCATGCGATCCGCCTCCTGGGCATTCAGCTCGTTGACCACAGTTCCTTCGCCCTTGATCTTGTTCAACGAGGCCTGCGAAAGCTCGCGGGAAACCTTGCGCTGCTCGTCGCGAGCCACGACGGCGCAATCGCGCAGAGCTGCCTGTTCATCCTTCGACAGCCCGTCCCACAGCTTCTTGGAGTAGAGAACGAGGAAGGGGGTATAGGCGTGGCGGGTCACGGAGAGGTACTTTTGCACCTCGTAGAACTTTGAGGTGTCGATGGTCACGAACGGATTTTCCTGGCCGTCGATAGCCTTGGTTTCCAGAGCCGTGAAGACCTCGCCGAAAGCCATCGGCACGGCATTGGCGCCCATGTTCTTGAACGTGTCGAGGAACACGTTGTTCTGCATGACACGAACCTTCAGGCCCTTGAAGTCTTCCCACTTCTCCACCGGACGGCGAGAGTTGGTGAGATTACGGAAGCCATTCTCCCAATAGGCAAGGTTGACGAGCCCAACCGTTTCGAGCTTCGTGTCGATATGCTTGCCGAAGCTGCCGTCGAGAACAGTGTCGGCTTCCTTCTCGTTGGAGAAAAGGAACGGCAGATCGAAAACGCCAAGTTCCGGCAGAATGCCGATGAGTGGCGAACTCGATGTGACGACCATTTCCTGGGTGCCGGAGCGAAGCGCCTGCGTGGCCTGGAGGTCTCCACCCAAGGCATTGCCCCAGAAGCCCTGAACCTTCAGCTTGCCTCCGGACTTTTCCGTAAGGCAGGCCCGGAATTTCTCGACACCCTTACCATTGGGGTGATCCTCGTTCACGCCATTGGAGATGCGGATATTGCGCTCCGTGAACTGGGCGGAGGCCGGAACGGCCGCCATGACGGTTGCCGCCACACCGGCAGCAAGAGCGAATTTGAAGGCTTTCATGGTTGTTTCCTCTCTTTTTTAGGTTTCATCCTGCTCACCGTCCCCGTAGCCAGGAAAAGGGAACCATCACCAGGTCGGGAAAGATGATGAGCAAGAAGAGCACGATAAGCTGGGCAATCAGGAACGGGTTCACGCCGCGGATGACGGCCCCCATGGGCACACGGGCGACCCCGCTCACAACATTGAGCACGATTCCGACCGGAGGCGTGATCAGGCCGATGGCATTGTTGATGATGAACAGCACGCCGAAATAGACCGGATCGATGCCCGCCTGTTTGACGATCGGCATGAGGACTGGCGTCAGGATCAGAACCGTCGGGGAGAAATCCAACGCGGTCCCGACGATAACGACCAGGAACATCAGGGCAAACATGAGCAGGGTCTTGTTGCCCAGTAAGGGCTCGATGAGACCGCTGATTTCGCCCGGTATGTTCGCCTGGGTGATGAGCCAGGCGGAAACGAGCGCCGCGGCGACCAAGAACATCACCACAGCCGTCGTCTTCGCGGCGGTGAGGAAGACGCCGTACAACATGGACGGCTTCAGCTCGCGATAGACGAACATGCCGATGATGAGCGCATAGACGGCGGCCAGAACGGCCGCCTCGGTCGGGGTCACGATGCCCCATTTGATTCCGCCCAGGATCATCACGGGCATGAGAAGGGCGTAGAATCCATCGACGAAGGCCTTGCCGCGCTCGCGCATGGTGGTACGGGGCGCCGTCTTCATCTTGTCTCTTCGGCTGACGATAGCCCAGGCGACAACGAGCGATAGACCCATCATTATTCCAGGCGCAACGCCCGCCAGGAAGAGCTGGGAGATCGAAACGTTGGCTGCAACGCCAAAGACGATGAAGCCGATCGAAGGCGGGATCACCGGAGCGATGATGCCGCCAGCCGCGATGAGACCCGCCGCCCGTGGAATATCGTATCCGGCATTCCGCATCATGGGGATCAGAATAGCCGCGAGAGCAGCCGTATCCGCAGCCGCAGAACCGGACAAGGCAGCGAGAATGAGTGCGGCCACAATCGCAACATAACCGAGGCCGCCATGAATGTGCCCGAGACAGGCCAAAGCGAAATTGACGATACGCTTCGACAGGCCGCCAACGTTCATCAACTCGCCGGCCAGCAGGAAGAATGGGACGGCCAGAAGCTGAAAGTTGTCGGCGCCGATGATCATGTTCTGAGCCACGATCTGGCTGTCGAAATTGCCGAGCCAGAGCATGAGCGCGAGAGCACAGACGATCAGTGCAAAGGCAATCGGCATGCCGAGTGCCATGGCTCCGAGAAGCGAGGTGAGGAAGACGACAATTGTCACTCGAGTCGCTCCCTCAGGGCATGGGCTTCATCGCCGCTATAGTCGCCGGCAAAGGCCTTTAATTCATGTTCGCTCACGCGGCCGGTGACGACACGCAGGATCCGCAGGAGTGCCATCAACCCTAGACCGATGCTTGTGAAGAAACCGACCCCGTAGACCCAGAGCATCGAGATCTCGGTGATGGGCGCGTAATTCGTGGCGTTGATCTCGGCCTGCTGCCATGTTCCCCAGAAGAAGACGGCGCAGCAGCCGATGATGAAAAGGTCGGACAGGACCATGCAAACCTTGCGGCCGTTGTCACCCAGCCGGGCGACCAGAGTTTCGACCCCCAGATGGGCGTTCTCGCGTCCCACGACCACAGCCCCGATGAAGGTCAGCCATACGAAGAGGAAGCGAGAGAGCTCCTCCGAAACGTCGATCCCGGTATCGAAAAGGTAGCGCAAGACGACATTGCCGAAGACCATGACGACCATGGCCGCCAGCAGAAGAACCAGCAGGCCTTCCAAGCCTTTGAAGAAGAAGGAAATTATCCTGCTCACGCTCTCTCCCTGCCTTTGGCGCCCTGCGCGACGCTCATTGATTCTGTTCGCCTCCGAGGACTCTTCAAGTCCTCAGAAGGCCAAACATGTTACCCGATCTAAGGCTCAGTCCCATAACGTGTCAATTCAGCGGATAGAACGGTTCCGAAGGCAAACTGCCATGCATGACGGCGAGCGTCGCCCATCCGTGGTTTCGTTCTCTTGTTTTTTCGCCTGGAACAGGATCAATGCTGGTTTTAAGAAGACTATCATCAGATTTTTCGGGAGTGAACGAGCGCAGCCTCTCGATTGCATCTTTGTTACAAATTAGACTTATGAATACCTGCGCGTGCAGAGCATTTCCGTGGATATCGTCAAGACGGCAGCTTCGACGATATCTGGGAGATGAATTGCTCCTTCCGCCTCTGCCGACAATGACAAGAGCGTAGCCACAACGAGGATCCCATGAAGATCACAGGCGTCGAGACCGTCCGTCTCCAGGAATTCGCAAACATCGTCTGGGTCCGCCTCCACACCGACGAGGGCCTCATTGGCCTTGGCGAAACCTTCATGGGCGCAGCAGCCGTCGAGGCATATGTTCACGAGACGGTCGCGGCCAAGCTGATCGGACGCGACCCTCTTCAGATCGAAGGCATCAACCGCGATCTCCAGAACTATCTGGGCTGGCGTTCCGCAGGCGTCGAGACGCGCGGAAACTCCGCCATCGACATCGCCTTGTGGGATCTCTTCGGCAAAGCTCACGGCAAGCCCGTCTGCGACATGCTGGGAGGCCGCTCGCGGGACAAGATCCGAGTTTACAATACCTGCGCAGGGTACCGGTACATTCGCGACAGCCGCGCCCAGAAAGTCGCCAACTGGGGCATCGGTGATGCCGACGGAGCGTATGAAGATCTGGAGGCGTTCCTGCACCACGCCGACGATCTCGCTCATTCCCTCCTGGAACAGGGCATCACCGGCATGAAGATCTGGCCCTTCGATGTCGCGGCCGAGCGCAGCCATGGATACGACATTTCGCCTGACGAACTCCGAACCGCGCTCGAGCCCTTTGCCAAGATCCGCAAGGCCGTGGGCGACAAGATGGACATCATGGTCGAGTTCCACTCCTTGTGGAGCCTGCCGATGGCCAAGAAGCTTGCCTCGGCGCTGACCGAGTTCGAGACCTACTGGCACGAGGATCCCTTCCGCCTCGACAATATCGGCGACCTCAAAGAATACGCGCAGCACTCAAAGGCCTGGGTCTGTGCCTCGGAAACCCTGTCCTACACCCACGCCTTCCGGGAATACCTCGAAACCGGCGTTGCAGGTGTGGCCATGCTCGACCTGTCCTGGTGCGGCGGGCTGACAGAGGCGCGAAAGATCGCAGCGCTGGCGGAAGCTTGGCATGTGCCTGTCGCACCCCATGATTGCACGGGTCCCGTGGTCTACGCCGCATCCTGCCACTTCTCCCTGCATGCACGGAATGCTTTGATTCAGGAGAGCGTCCGGGCCTTTTATACCGGCTGGTATACGGAACTCGTGACGGAGTTGCCGACCGTAACAGGAGGAGAGGTCACGGTGAACATGAAGCCGGGCCTTGGACTTGAATTGCTGCCGGAACTCTGGAAGCGCCCGGACGCGATTGTACGGCTGACCAAGGAGCCCTAGCAAACTGGGAACCACGCACGGCTACTTCTTTCGACCGGGACCATTTTAGAGCTTGAGTTAGAACACGATGAGCAATGTGATTGATGCCCTTGTTGCAGCCCTGGGATCGAAGATCCGCACCGGCCCCGACATTCCCTCCCGAAATCATACCGATGCCAGCGGTCTCCAACCCGCAGTTCCCCAGGCCCTCATCCTTCCTCAGACTACGGAGGATGTCTCAACGGCCTTGAGGCTCTGCCATCAGCATCGCCAACCCGTCGTGACGCAAGGTGGCCTGACTGGACTTGCCGGCGGTGCTCACCCGCAAACGGGAGAAATCGCACTCTCCCTGGAACGGATGAACGGAGTCGAAGAGATCGACACCGCGAGCGCAACCCTCACGGCCCTCGCCGGAACACCGCTCGCGGTCGTGCAGCAGGCAGCGGACGAGGCGGGCTTCCTGTGTGGGATCGACCTTGGAGCGCGCGGAACCTGCACGATCGGCGGCAACATCGCGACCAATGCCGGCGGCAACCAAGTGGTGCGTTATGGCATGGCCCGGCGCAACACTCTTGGCCTCGAAGTCGTTCTTGCGGACGGCACCGTGGTTCGCTCGCTCAACAAGATGCTGAAGAACAACGCGGGCTACGATTGGACGCAGCTCTTTATCGGCAGTGAGGGAACGCTCGGCGTCATCACACGGGCAGTGATTGGCCTGCACTCCAAACCTCAGGGTCTTCAGACGGCTCTCTGCGCCGTCAGCAGCTTTGAGGATGCACTCGTCGTCCTGCGCCGGTTCCAGCAGGCTCATCCGGGACGTCTCCTGGTCTTCGAGGCCATGTGGCGGGAGTTCATGACGGTCGCAACCAAGATCTGCGGCCTTGCGCCTGCGTTCGAGGCCGAGCACGACGTGACGCTCCTGATCGAGGCCGATATGGGGGCGGATCCGGCAGGAACAGAAGCCTTCTCTCTCCTCCTCAGTGAGTTCTACGAGCAGGATCTCATCAAGGATGCCGTGGTCGCTCAGTCCAGAGCCGACAGGAACCGGTTCTGGGCCTATCGGGAAACACCCTACGAGTACGGCCGCTTCCTGCCGGAAGAAATCCGCTTCGATGTGAGCGTACCCCTGAATCGCATGACGGAAGCGGTCGCTCATCTGCGCCAGGAAATGCCGAAGCAGTGGCCGGATGCCGTTTACGTCGTCTTCGGGCATGTGGCAGACAGCAACATCCACATCAACGTGGCGATCCGCGACATGAACGATGGCATCAAGAAGGGCGTTCAGGGGCTCGTCTACGATCTCGTCGCGAGGCTCGGTGGATCCATATCCGCGGAGCACGGGATCGGACGCATCAAGCGCCCCTATCTTCCCTTGAGCCGCACAGAGCCTGAGCTCGCCTTGATGAGGAAGATGAAGCAGACGCTCGATCCTGAAGGCATCCTCAATCCAGGTCGCATTCTCTGAGATTGTATTCGCTCGTTCGGGAGCTGAGAATGAAGGTGAAAATGTCGAGTCTCTTCGATCTTTCCGAGCATATCGCCCTTGTGACAGGATCGAGCGCGGGCATTGGCTCTGCTCTTGCATTTGGTCTCGGACGAGCCGGAGCGCGTGTCGTTCTGAACGGGCGCCAGCCGGACAGGGTCGCCGCTGCGGCACAAAAGCTTCGAGATGACGGCTTGCAGGTATTCGAGATGCCCTTCGATGTGACGGACAGCACCGCCGTCAAGGCTGCAGTCGAACAGATCGAAGGCAATATTGGTCCCATTGATATTCTGATCAACAATGCGGGAATGCAGCGCCGGGGCCCGCTCGAGGACTATCCGGAGGAAACCTGGCACGAGCTGATGACGACGAATGTCGATAGCGTCTTCTATATGAGCCAGGCGGTTGCCAGAAAAATGATCCCGCGCGGCCGGGGAAAGATCATCAACATCTGCTCGGTTCAAAGTGAACTCGGCCGCCCTTCGATCGCGCCCTATACGGCAACAAAGGGAGCCGTGAAGATGCTGACGAAAGGCATGGCGATCGATTGGGGCCAGTACGGTCTTCAGGTCAACGGCATCGGGCCAGGCTATTTCAAGACGGAACTCAATCAAGCCCTGGTCGATGACAAAGCCTTCTCCGATTGGCTCATTGCCCGTACCCCTTCCCGTCGCTGGGGCGAACTGGAAGATCTTATCGGCACTGCGGTCTTTCTCGCCTCGGATGCCTCCAACTTCGTCAATGGGCAGATCATCTATGTTGATGGAGGCGTGACGGCCTCTCTCTGAATCCGCCTCGAAACCCATCCTTAATGTTTGACGTCATAAATCCTCATTCGCGGTTGCCATATCCGTCCAGGACGGTTAGCAACTGCACCTGTGATTTGCCAGAAAAGCTACTTGGGAGGTGCTTCATGCCCCACGGAGCATACTGCGTTGCATTTAAGCATAATCGTTGGACGGTTTCTCAATTTGGTAGAGATCTCGGATCGTTCTATTTTCGTGCAAAAGCTTTGAAATTCGCCGTCGAATCTGCCTGCTGGTCGGCCATGTCGAGCAGGCCCACTGTTTTTGTTCTAGACCGGACCGGAGATTTCTATACTGCCTGGTGTGATGGGCGGGACAGCCTCAGCGCCGAGATGTAAGTGCTTGTCTCAAGCTGCGATGAGGGAACAGGATCTGGAAGATCTGATTCACAGCCGGTAACGACCGAGACCAGGCCACGTGACCGTTCAAAATTCAAAGTTTGTTTCCAGCGCACTGCCGGAGCGAAGTCATGCAACGGCAGCGGCTTGATGGATCATTGCATTTTCGAATTCGATCTCTTGTGGAGACCTCATCAGTGATTGAATCTTTTCTGCAAGGTCGGTTGCCCGATAGGGCTTGTAGAGAAGATTAAGATCCTCGAGCTTGTCTTCCCCGTCAAAATAGCCTGTCGTCAGAAGCACCTGGATGTCCGGCTGCTCTCGCTGAATAAGACGGGCCAAGTCTATGCCGCTGAGTTCTCCCGGCATCCTGACATCGGAGAGAACGAGTTTGATATCTTTCTTCATCTTCAGAAGGTGAGCAGCTTCATCACCAGTCTCAGCCTCCATCACCTTGAAGCCAAGAGAATGAAGGGTTGAGAGCGCCACCTGACGAACAGCCGGATTGTCTTCAACCACAAGCACCATACGCCCCTCACCGAAAGGGTGGGCGACGGCCGACTGGTCGTCCGGCGCACTTTCTGCAACCTCATGAGAGCGAGGAAGGAAGATGCGGATCGTCGTGCCTGCATTGGGCGCGCTCTCGACCTCCACATGGCCATGACACTGCTGCACGAAGCCATACACCATGCTAAGTCCCAAACCAGTGCCTTTTCCGCTTTCCTTGGTGGTAAAGAACGGCTCGAAGACCTTCTCCAACACCTCCGGCGGCATGCCGATTCCTGTATCGCTCACGGAAATCACGACGAACTCACCGCTGGGTCCGGATCTCCCCTCCTCCACCGCTTGGTTCTCGACGCTGATCGTCAGATCGCCTCCATCGGGCATTGCATCACGGGCATTGACCGCAAGATTTAAGAGGGCCGCCTCGAACTGAGCCCGGTCGACCTGGATCGGCCATATACCGTCGCCAGAACGGAAGTCCGCATTGATATGCTCGCCAAGCGTCCTGCGCATCAGCTCCATAAGGCTCGGCATCAGGCTCGTGACATCGATCGTTGAGACCTGCAGGGCTTGGCGCCGTGAGAAGGTCAGAAGCCGATAGGTAAGATCGGCGCAATGCTGAGCACTCTCCAAGGCCATGCGCACACGCCGCTCGGCCTTCTCATTGCCCTGAATGGATTTCTTCAAGAGATCGAGATTACCGATCACGACACTCAGCATGTTGTTGAAATCATGTGCGATTCCGCCCGTGAGGCGGCCAACCGCCTCAAGCTTGCTGGCGTGGAGCAGGTTCTGCTCCATCTGCTTGCTCTCGGTGATATCAAACCACATACCGAAGAATTCGCGCGGATGACCGCCCTCATCCTTCATCATGACCGTCTGATCGAGAAAATGCCTTTCGACACCGTCGGCGCAACGCCAGCGATACTCGAGATTGACGGAACCCTCTTCCTCCAATCGCTTCAACTGGGCCAGGACGCGCTCCCGGTCATCCGGATTGATCCGAGAGGACCAGAAATCAGAGCGCTCAAGGAAAGCCTCCGGCCGAAACCCCGTAATGCGCTCGATACTCTCGTTGGTGAAATGGAGCTGTCGATGATCCTCCTCAACGGAGGCTGTATAAAGCGCAATCGGAAGCGATTGCAGAACGATCGACTGATGTTCCTCGCGGCGCCGCAGGGCCTGCTCCGCCTTCAATTTCTCGCCGCGGACGTGAAGGTTGTCCATCAGCAGGCGGCGCTCCTGCTCTGCCTGCCGGCGGATCTCCTCCGTCTTTCGGTAAAGATCGACGAAGATATCGACCTTGGATCTGAGGATCAAGGGCTCGATGGGTTTGAAGACGTAGTCGACAGCGCCCGCCGAGTATCCCTTGAAGACGTGCATGTCGTCCTTGTTGAAAGCCGTCAGAAACAGAATCGGCACGCGTGATGAACGCGGCCGATTCCTGATCAGACTGGCAACTTCATATCCGTCGAGCCGCGGCATCTGCACGTCGAGAAGAATGACAGCGAAGTCATCCTTCAGAACGTGGCGCAGAGCCGCCTCGCCGGAATCCGCAGTCACGATTTCCACACCAGGAGACCGGAGTACCTCCTCGACGGCAATAAGATTTCTCGGGTCGTCATCGACCACCAAAATCTTGGCTGGGATCGGATCCGACTGCGGACGGGCCGAAACCAGATGAAAATCATCCAGGTTCGGGCCCGACTCCCCTCGCCTTACGTCGTCCGTCATGAGTTCAACCCGGTCTCTGCCGCACCATTGGGAGCAATTCTCCCGTCTGGGATATATGTGCTCCGACTAAGTTGAACGCGCAAGACAGCCAGAAGTTGATCCACATCGACAGGTTTCGACACGTAGTCGGTCGCACCTGCTTCGAGGCACTTCTCCCGATCGCCCTTCATGGCCTTTGCAGTCACCGCGACCAGAGGAAGGTCACGGTAACGCGGGATGTTCCGGATTTCCCGCATGGTCTCATAGCCGTCCATCCCCGGCATCATGATGTCGACCAAGGCCACATCGACATCCGGGTTGGCCTGGAGCTTTTCGATGCCTTCCAACCCGTTCTCGGCGAAGACGACAGAAATTCCGTGCTGCTCGAGCGCGCTCGTCAGCGAAAAGATGTTGCGCATGTCGTCGTCGACGATCAGAACCTTCCGGCCATCGAGTGAGCCGTCGGCCCGCCTTTCGACAATGATGTGCTTCTCTTCGGGAATGGCGCTGATCGCCCGGTGCAGGAACAGAGCCGTGTCGTTGAGAAGGCGCTCGGACGAGCCCTCGCCTTTGACGATGAGCGTTGCAGCGATGCCCTGCAATCGACGCTCCTCGGACTTTGCCAGGTCCTGTCCGGTATAGATGACGATCGGCAACTCCTCACCGCCCTTCGTCTTGCGAATGCGCTCGATGAGTTCGGCTCCCGGAAGATCCGGCAGGCCCAGGTCGACAATGGCGCAGTCGAAGTGCCGTGCCTGGATGACCTCCAGTGCACTCTCGGCCGTTCCCACCGCCGTCACGTCGACCTGTTCGCTCTTCATGAGTTCGGACAGGCTCATGCGTTGATTGTCATCATCCTCGACGAGAAGCAGCTTCTTCACGGGTCGGTCGATGAACTCCTTCGTGCGATTGAGCGCTCCCATGAGAGCCTCTCGGTCAACGGGCTTCTCCAGGAAGCCGAAGGCACCTGCCCTGAGACCGCGCTTCTTTTGGTCATCGACCGAGATCACATGGATCGGCACATGGCGGGTTCGCGGATCATGCTTCAACAAGTCCAGGAGCGCCCAGCCGTCCATATCGGGAAGCCCGATATCGAGAGTAATCGCATGTGGCTTGTACCGATGCGCGAGGGCAAGCGCCGAAGCGCCGTCCATGGCAATCAGTCCCCTGAAGCCCTCCTCACGGGCGAGCTCCAGCAACACCGAGGCGAACATCGCATCGTCCTCGATGATGAGCACCACCCGATCTCCGTTGGTGATCGCGTGCCGATCATCCAGGGAAGCCGAGAGAGCCATCGCGGCCGATGGTTGACGGATCATCGTTCCCGTCGAATCGTCGGAAGTGCCGTACTGCCCTGAGCCGTCACCGTTTGACCGCACGGAGGATCCTGCTCCGGCAGCCCCATGGCTTGCAGGTGGTTCGACAGGCACGAAGAGCGTGAAGGTCGAGCCGCTTCCCGGCGTGCTCGACACCACGATCTCGCCGCCGAGCAGACGGGCGATTTCACGGCTGATCGACAGGCCGAGACCAGTCCCGCCATACTTCCGGCTCGTGGTGCCATCCGCCTGCTGGAAGGCCTCGAAGATGATGCGTTGCTTTTCCTCCGGGATGCCGATGCCGGTATCGGTCACCGACATGGCGATCCACTGGCTGCCGGCCCGCAGCGGCGTTCCCTCGGCCGACCCGATCTGAAGCGTCACGCCTCCCCGCTCCGTGAATTTGAAGGCATTCGAGAGCAGGTTGCGCAGCACCTGCTGCAACCGCTTCGAATCCGTCCTGATCGCCAGCGGCAGTTTCGGATCGACCTCCACGTGGAAGTCGAGCTTTCTTTCCTCTGCAATCTGGCGGAAGGTCCGCTCCATGTTCTCGACGAGATCCTTGAAGCCGACGCTCGACACTTCCATGCTGACGGTGCCGGACTCGATCTTGGACAGGTCCAGAATATCGTTGATGAGCGAAAGCAGGTCCGAGCCCGCCGCATGAATGGTCTTGGCGAACTCCCTCTGCTTGTCGGTCAGATTGCCGTCGGAATTCTCGGTCAAGAGCTTCGACAGGATCAGGAGCGAGTTCAGCGGCGTCCTCAACTCGTGGCTCATATTGGCCAAGAACTGCGACTTGTAGCGCGACGTCAGCGAGAGTTGCTCGGCCTTCTCTTCCAGGGCCGTCTTTGCGACGGAGACTTCCTGGTTCTTCGTCTCGACTTCCCTCTTCTGGAGTTCGAGCAGCCGCGCCTTGTCCTCAAGCTCCTCGTTCGTCTTCTGAAGCGCTTCCTGCTGTTGCCGCAGGAGCTCTTCCGACTGACGCAGGGTTGCAGCCTGCTGCTCCAGCCGGTCGTTGGTGTTCCTCAGCTCTTCCTGCTGGCTCTGCAGCTCGGTGGTCAGAAGCTGGGACTGCTTCAGAAGGCCTTCCGTCCGCATGTTCGCGGCAATGGTGTTCAGAACGATACCGATCGATTCCGTGAGCTGCTCGAGGAAGGATTGGTGCGTCTCGGAGAACCGACTGAACGAGGCAAGTTCGATCACCGCCTTTACCTCCTGCTCGAACAGGACCGGAAGCACGATGATGTTGAGTGGCGGGGCCTCTCCGAGAGCCGAACTGATGGTGATGTAGTCACCCGGCACGTTGGTGAGGAGAATCCGCTTCCTCTCGTAGGCGACCTGGCCAACAAGTCCTTCGCGGAGGCGGAAGCGGTTGTTGAGATGCTTTCTCTCCGTAAAGGCATAGGAGGCGACCATCTCCAACATGGGCTCGCTGCCATCGCTCCCCACCGTATAGAAGACGCCCTGCTGCGCGTTCACGAGCGGAGCGATCTCCGACAGGATCATGTTGGACACGGTGGTGAGATCGCGCTCGCCCTGCAGCATGCGGGTGAACTTGGCGAGGTTTGTTTTCAGCCAATCCTGCTCCGCATTCTTGAGCGTCGTATCGCGCAAGTTGCGGATCATCTCGTTGACGTTGTCCTTGAGCGACGCCAGCTCGCCCGAGGCTTCCACCGAAATCGACCGGGTCAGATCGCCCTTGGTCACGGCGGTGGCCACGTCGGCGATGGCTCGCACCTGGGTGGTCAGGTTGGCGGCGAGCTGGTTCACGTTGTCCGTGAGATCGCGCCACAGGCCGGCCGCACCAGGCACCCTCGCCTGACCGCCGAGCTTGCCTTCCACACCCACTTCGCGGGCAACGTTCGTCACCTGATCGGCGAAGGTCGCCAGGGTATCGATCATCTCGTTGATGGTCTCGGCGAGTGCCGCGATTTCGCCCTTGGCATCCACGATCAGCTTGCGCTTGAGATCGCCCTCGGCGACCGCGGTCACGACGCTGGCGATGCCTCGCACCTGACCGGTGAGATTGTTCGCCATCATGTTGACGTTGTCGGTCAGGTCCTTCCAGGTGCCGGCCACGCCGCGCACCTGCGCCTGTCCGCCGAGTTTGCCCTCGATGCCCACTTCGCGCGCCACGCGCGTCACTTCCGAGGCGAAGGAGTTGAGCTGGTCCACCATGGTGTTGATGGTCGATTTCAGCTCCAGGATCTCGCCACGCACATCGACGGTAATCTTCTTCGAGAGATCGCCGTTCGCGACCGCCGTCGTAACCTCGGCGATGTTACGCACCTGACCGGTTAGGTTGGCGGCCATCATGTTGACGTTATCGGTCAGATCCTTCCAGACGCCGCCGACGCCACGCACCTGCGCCTGTCCGCCGAGCTTGCCTTCGGTGCCCACCTCACGCGCCACGCGCGTCACCTCGCCGGCGAAGGAGTTGAGCTGATCGACCATGGTGTTGATGGTCGACTTCAGCTCGAGGATCTCACCTTCAACGGCAACTGTAATCTTTTTCGACAAGTCACCGTTGGCGACCGCGGTCGTGACTTCGGCGATGTTACGCACCTGACCCGTCAGGTTGGCCGCCATCATGTTGACGTTGTCGGTGAGATCCTTCCAGACGCCGCCGACGCCACGCACCTGCGCCTGTCCGCCGAGCTTGCCCTCGGTGCCCACCTCACGCGCCACACGCGTCACTTCGCCGGCAAAGGAGTTGAGCTGATCGACCATGGTGTTGATGGTCGATTTCAGTTCAAGAATCTCGCCGCGGACATCCACAGTAATCTTTTTCGAGAGGTCGCCGTTGGCGACCGCTGTCGTGACCTCGGCGATGTTACGCACCTGCCCGGTGAGGTTCGCCGCCATGAGGTTCACGTTGTCGGTGAGATCCTTCCAGGTTCCGGCAACACCTTCCACTCGGGCCTGACCGCCGAGCTTGCCTTCCGAGCCCACCTCCTTGGCGACGCGTGTCACCTCGCCTGCGAAGGAGTTCAGCTGGTCCACCATGGTGTTGATGGTCGATTTCAGCTCCAGAATTTCGCCGCGCACCTCCACGGTGATCTTCTTGGACAGATCGCCATTGGCGACCGCCGTGGTGACCTCGGCGATGTTACGCACCTGGCCGGTCAGGTTGGCCGCCATCAGGTTCACATTGTCGGTCAGATCCTTCCAGGTTCCGGCGACGCCACGCACCTGGGCTTGACCACCGAGCTTGCCCTCGGAGCCCACTTCCTTCGCAACACGCGTCACCTCGGAGGCAAAGGAGTTGAGCTGGTCCACCATGGTGTTGATGGTGTTCTTGAGCTCCAAGATTTCGCCGCGCACCTCCACGGTGATCTTCTTGGAGAGATCGCCGTTCGCGACCGCCGTCGTCACGTCCGCAATGTTACGAACCTGCGCGGTGAGGTTCGAGCCCATCATGTTCACGTTCTCAGTCAGATCGCGCCAGACACCGCCGACGCCCTCGACCTGCGCCTGGCCGCCGAGCTTGCCTTCCGAGCCCACTTCCTTCGCGACGCGCGTCACCTCGGAGGCGAACGAATTCAGCTGGTCCACCATGGTATTGATGGTGGACTTGAGAGCCAGAATCTCGCCCTTCACATCAACGGTGATCTTCTTCGACAGATCGCCCCGGGCGACCGCAGTCGTGACTTCGGCGATGTTACGGACCTGCCCCGTCAGGTTGGCCGCCATCATGTTGACGTTGTCGGTGAGGTCCTTCCAGACGCCGCCGACGCCTCGCACTTGCGCCTGCCCTCCGAGCTTGCCCTCTGAGCCCACTTCCTTCGCAACGCGCGTCACCTCGGAGGCGAAGGAGTTGAGCTGATCCACCATGGTGTTGATGGTATCCTTGAGCTCAAGGATTTCACCCTTCACATCGACAGTAATCTTCTTGGACAAGTCGCCATTGGCGACCGCCGTGGTGACCTCGGCGATGTTACGCACCTGACCGGTCAGGTTGGCGGCCATCAGGTTCACGTTCTCGGTCAGGTCCTTCCAGGTGCCGGCAACGCCCTTGACCTTCGCCTGCCCACCGAGCTTGCCTTCGGAACCCACCTCGCGCGCCACGCGGGTCACTTCTGAGGCGAAGCTGCCGAGCTGCCCCACCATGGTGTTCACGACCTTGCCGATGCGCAGGAACTCGCCGCGCAGGGGCCGTCCGTCCGTCGCGAGGTCGATCGTCTGGCTCAGGTCGCCCTTCGCCACGGCGCCGATCACGCGGGCCACCTCGATGGTCGGCTGGACGATGTCGCCGATCATGGCGTTGACGGAGTCGACGCACTCGCTCCAGCATCCGGTCGCGCCTGCCAGCCGCCCGCGCTCCTCGATCCGCCCCTCTTTGCCGACGACCTTGGCGACGCGCTCCAGCTCCTGTGCGAGGCCGTGGTTGAGATCTGCAATATCGTTGAAAGCTTCGGCGATCTCGCCATCGATGCCTGTCAGATCGGACGGCAGACGGACGGAGAAGTCACCTTTTTTGAAGGCACGCAATGTCTTGAGAAGCAGCTTGGAATCAAGCTGCGAAGTGGCGGTTTCGACTTGTGACATAAGGCCCCCCGTTACGCTGTCCCAGGCTTACTCTACCTGGGTCCCCATGTGCCGACGTCCCAAAAGCTATTGTGTTCGTCTTCAGATGGAATTCGACCCCGTTTAACGCATTTCAAGGGTCAGAGTTCCGGGAAGGGGAGAATTTTGTGGCGCCTCGGTTAACGTAAAACATAATAACGTAAATACGTCGCATCCTGCTTCGGAGCCGACGGGTTCGCCTCTATTGCTCGCTTATGCAGTGCAGGATTTGGCGGAGGAAACCGCAATAGGCCGAGGGTCTCGGCTCCATGTATATTACGCTACGGCATGCCCGTCGCCCGAGAGCCCGTAAGCCCATAGCGGAACAAGCCGCAATCACTCGTATTGCGGCTTGCGGTGTGAGCAATGATCGGAGGTCTCAGAGTCGAGATCAGACGAAGTCTTCGCGCATGGGAGTGAAGACATCGAGAAGCACACCAGCTTCTATGGCGATGGCCCCATGGACGGCATTTGGCGGGACGAGGAAGCTATCGCCTTGCTTGAGACGTTCGGTACGACCGGCAATGGTCACGTCGAAGACACCGGCCTCGACGAGGCTGCACTGGATATGGGGATGCGAGTGAGGGGTACCCACGGCTCCAGCCTGGAAGGCCACACGCACCATCATCACCTCAGAATTGTAGGTGAGGATTTTGCGGTCGATGCCCTCGCCTGCGGGCTCCCAGTCGATGTTGCTGTCAAAGGCGAAAGGCTGATTGATACGGTTCATGGTTCCTCCGGAAAGATTTCAGCGGGCAAGCCATCCACCGTCCACCGGCAGAACGACGCCGTGGATGTAGTTTGCCGCAGGTGATGCCAGGAAGACGGCAGCGCCGCCGAGGTCTGTCGGTTCGCCCCAGCGACCGGCCGGGATTCGTCCGAGAATTTCGCTGCTTCGCTTCGGGTCGTTGCGGAGCGCCTCGGTGTTGTTGGTCACGAAGTAGCCGGGCGCGATGGCATTCACATTGATGCCCTTGGCGGCCCACTCGCAGGCCAGCAATCGCGTGAGGCCGGCAAGACCGCTCTTGCTCGCCGTGTAGGAGGGAATGCGGATGCCCCCCTGGAAGGACAGGAGCGAGGCGATGTTGATGATCTTGCCGCCGCCCTCATCCGCCAGCATGGTGCGCGCCACGGCCTGAGACAGGAAGAAGGTGGACTTGAGGTTGACGTTCATCACGTCGTCCCAATCCTTTTCCGTGAACGCGATGGCATCGGCACGACGGATGATCCCGGCATTGTTGACCAGAATGTCGATCCGGCCGCTGACCGATGCAGCCTCGCTGACGATCCGTTCGATCGGCTCAAGGCTCGACAGATCCGCCTGCACGGCATGGAAGCCCGCACCCGTGTCGCGGCACAGGCGCTCGGTCTCTTCCATGGATGAGCGCCCAACGGCGACGATGGATGCCCCGGCTTGCGCCAGCGCCACCGCGATTCCCTGACCGAGCCCCGTATTGGCGCCGGTCACGATGGCAGTCTTGCCGGTCAAATCGAGAGAGAATGTCATCGCAACGCCCTCACCGCAGCGCGTCCATGGGCACCATGTCCATGTCCGTGAAGTCCTGGTTGTCGCCGCCCATGGCCCACACGAAGGTGTAATTGCTGGTGCCGACGCCGGAATGGATCGACCAGCCGGGAGACAGGATCGCCTGCTCATTGGCGACGACGAGGTGCTTCGTCTCGTCCGGTTCGCCCATGAAGTGGAAGACGCGCGTGTCGGGCTGCATGTCGAAATAGACATAGACCTCGGAGCGGCGATCGTGCAGGTGAGCCGGCATGGTGTTCCACATGCTGCCGGGCTTCAGCTGCGTCATGCCGAGAACGAGTTGCGCTGAGCGGCACACCTCCGGGTGGATCATCTGGAAGATCGTGCGGACGTTTCCGTTCGCGGCATCGCCGAGATCGACCCGACGGGCCCGGTCAAGGCCGATCTTCACCGTCTCGAAGCGGGCATGCGCCGGCGTGCTGACGAGGTAGAACTTCGCTGGAGTGCCTGCATCGAGGCTCTCGAAGCGGACCTCCTTCGTGCCCATGGCGACATAGAGAGCATCACGAGGCTCAAGATTGTGAACCTCTCCATCCGTGTGGACGCGCCCGGGCCCGCCGAGATTGACGACGCCCAGCTCCCGTCGATCGAGGAAATTAGGCGAGCCGATCTGCTTGTGCGATTCCAGCTTGATCGCCCCGGTGGTCGGCGTCGCACCGCCCACGACCAGCCGGTCGATATGGCTGTAGGTCAGCTTGACCTCGCCAGGTACGAACAGCGTCTCGATCAGGAAATGGCGGCGCAGTTCGGTCGAACTGAAATGGCGCACGGCCTCAGGATGGCAAACCTGCCGGATTTCGATGGTCATCATTACCTCTTTGAATGCGATGGATCAGCGGAACAGGGCCGGAAGCCAGAGCGACAGGCCGGGAATGTAGGTGACGAGCAGCAGCACGGCGATGCTTGCGCCCAGGAACGGCCAGATGGTCTTCATGGCCTCGCCGATGGTGATCTTCCCGACCGCGCAACCGACGAAGAGCACCGAGCCCACCGGCGGCGTGTTGAGGCCGATGCCCGCATTGAGGATCAGGATCACGCCGAAATGAACCGGGTCGATACCGAAGGCCTTGATCACGGGCAGGAAGATCGGCGTGCAGATGATGATCATCGGCGCCATGTCCATGAAAGTGCCGAGCACCAGCAGGATCACGTTGATGAGCAGCAGCACGACGATCGGGTTGTCTCGACAGCGTCTTCATGAGAGCGATTGTCGCCTGCGGCACCTGCAGGAAGGCCATGAGCCACCCGAAGGCGCTGGCCGTGCCGATGACGAGCAGGACCATCGCCGTGGTGCGCACGGCACCGAGCGTCGCCTCGACGAAGCTCTCCCAGTTCATCTCGCGATAGACGAAGAGCGTGACGAGCAACGCGTAAACGACGGCGATGCACGAACTCTCTGTTGCCGTGAAGATCCCTGAGCGAACACCGCCGAAGATGATGAAGATCAGCAGGATGCCGGGCACGGCCGAGACGAAGAAATAGGCCAGCATCCGAAAGCCTGGGAACGGATCGGCAGGATACCCGCGGCGCACGGCCACCACATAGGCGGTGATCATCAGAGCGGCAGCCAAAAGGAAGCCTGGAACGACGCCGGCCGTGAACAGGTCCGCCACCGAGATCGTGCCGCCGGCCGCGATCGAATAGATGATCATGTTGTGGGACGGCGGGATCAAAAGCGCAATGATGGCGGCGTTCACCGTCACGTTGACGCTGTAATCTTTGGCATAGCCCCGCTTTTCCATCTGCGGGATCATGATGCCGCCGATGGCGGAGGCGTCCGCGATCGCGGAACCTGAAATGCCCCCGAACAGGGTCGAGGCTACCACGTTCACCTGCCCCAGGCCGCCCCGCAGATGGCCAACGAAACCCGCAGCCAGCCGGATCAGGCGATCGGCGATGCCGCCGCGCATCATCAGATCGCCCGCATAGATGAAGAACGGAATCGCCATCATGGCGAAGGCGTTCATGCCGGAGTTGATCTGCTGGAACACCACGACAGGCGGCAGCTGCATGTAGAGCACGGTCGCCAGCGATGCGATGCCGAGACAGAACGCAACCGGCGTGCCGATGATGAGCAGGAGCGTGAAGACGCCGAAGAGAACCCAGATCTCCATTGTCTCAATCCTTCACGGCAACGAGATGAGGCTCGTCCACGCGCACCATGGGCGCATCGTCTCCGACCAGCAGGAGGCGAACGAGCTTTTCGAGGGAAAAGAGAGCAATCAGCACGCCGCCGACGGCAAGCGGCACATAGTCGAACCCCTGCGGGATCGGCAGGCCGGGCATCGCGGCGGACCAGGTCTCGACCGCAAGCGCCGTGCCGTACCAGGCCATGGCGCCGCCGAAGATGAACACCAGCACCTCGGTGACGGCCAGCATGGTCTGACGCAGTCCCTGTGGGGCATAATGAAGGGCAATCTCGAAGCCGAGGTGGTTGCCGTCGCGCACACCAACGGCGGATCCCAGCAGGATGAACCAGCTCATGAGGAGCAGGGAGGCGGGCTCCGTCCAGCTCGGCGACTGGTTCAGCACATAACGGCCGAACACCTGCCAGGCGACGAAGATGGTCATGAGGACAAGGCCGATCCCTGCAATCCAAAGAGCCGTCCGGTTCACGACGGCGAGGATGCGGGATAGCGCGGCAAGTTCAGCGCGCATCGGTAAAGGTCTCCAATGAGGCAAGAGACGGACCGGCCGGAGCCGGTCCGTTAATCCATCAGCCTGATATGGCTCAGTTCATGGCCTGAATGCGGGAGACGAGCTCCTTCACCTTCGCATCCTTGGCGTATTTCTCGTAGACCGGCTTCATGGCATCGATGAAGGGCTGCTTGTCGACATTGTTGATCTGGCTGCCGCTCGCCCGGATCTTCTTCTCGGCTTCCTTCTCGCGGGCTTCCCAGAGCTCACGCATCTTCACGACGGATTCCTTGGCCGTCTCGCGTACCGCCTTCTGGTCTTCCGGTGACAGCTTGTCGAAGCTCTTCTTCGACATCACCAGCACTTCCGGCGACATGGAATGCTCCGTCAGCGAGTAGTATTTCGCCACTTCGAAATGGCGGAAGGAATCGTAGCTCGGCCAGTTGTTCTCGGCTCCATCGACGACGCCGGTCTGGAGTGCGGAATAGACCTCGCCCGGAGGCATCGGCGTCGCATTGGCACCGAGCGCGTTCACCATGTCGAGGAACAGGTCGGACTGGATCACGCGCACCTTCATGCCCTTGAGATCCGCAGGCGTGTTGATGGCACGCTTTGAATTGTAGAACGAGCGCGCGCCCGAATCGTAGAAGGCCAGCGCCACGAGTCCATGGGGCTCGAACGACTTCAGGATCTGATCGCCGACGGGACCATCCATGGTCTTGCGCATATGGTCGACCGACCGGAAGATGAAGGGCAGCGACGGGACCAATGTCTCGGGGATGAGATTGTTGAACGGTCCCATGTTGATCCGGTTCAGGTCGATCACGCCGAAACGGGTCTGCTCGATCGTATCCTTTTCCTGACCCAGCTGCGCGGAGTGGAAGACCTGCACTTTGTATCGGCCGTTGGTCTTCTTTTTCGAGCAAGGAGCCGAAATACTTCACGGCTTCGACGGTGGGATATCCATCCGGATGGATATCGGCGGAGCGCAGTGTCGTTTGGGCGCTTGCTGTGCCACTCATAAAGGCCGCCCACACGCCGAGAGCGGTTGCGGCGAGAGTTCTCCTGGTCAACATCATGTTCCTCCTTAGGCTTCCTCAGGTGCTTTATTGTTTCAAACCAGACCTTCAGCCGGCTTGTCCGGCGCCCCGAGTCCATGCGACCCATCGGGGCGGGACCAGACGCTGCTTGCCGCGGCTTACCTGGTCGACGATTGTATGGTAGTATGCACTTATATGTTACGCAACCCGCCAAAAGAATGAGATCGCCGTGAACACGCCCTTCCCTGTCGGCCATGGCTCAGCCGCCCAGCGCATCGAGAGCGAGTTGCGCCGCCTGATCATCGCCTTGGAGCTTCCGCCGGGGAGCCGGCTCTCGGAGCAGGATATTGCCGAGCGCCACGGGGTTTCACGGCAGCCGGTTCGGGAGGCGCTGATCGGCCTGGCGCGAACGCGTCTGGTGGAAATCCAGCCGCAGCGCGGCACCACGGTGGTCAAGATCTCAGTGCGGAAGATGATGGAGGCCCGGTTCGTCAGGGAGGCGATCGAGACGGCGGTCGTGCGCCGCGCCTGCTCGTCCTTCGACCAGCAGAGCCGTGAGCGGATCAACGATCTCCTGGCGATGCAGGATCAGGCCGCCCGGCGGGACGACCACGATGCCTTCCAGCGTTACGATGAGCTTTTCCATATCGCGCTGGCCGAGGGCGCCGGGTGCCCCCTGGCTTGGGAGGCCGTTCAGGACATCAAGGCCCACATGGATCGGGTATGTCAACTCACCCTCCCCGGACCGGAGGCGATGCTGCCGCTGATCGATCAGCACCGTGCCATCATGGCCGCCATCGATGCCCGCGACGAGGAGGCGGCCGCCGAGGCGATGCGCCGGCATCTCACGGAGATCCTGCGCGCCCTGCCCCGGGTCGAGATCGAGCATCCGGAGCTGTTCAGTTCTTAAGGGGACGACCGGGCATTCACCTTTTTCGTCATCACCGGCCTTGTGCCGGTGATCTCGCCTGGCGAAGCGACGCGCTTTACGGCATCGGGATGGCCGAGACAGGCCCGGCCATGACGCCACTATTTATTCACACAGGATGGTTGAACCCTGGCTTTCTGACTTCAGCCAGAAACTCAGGATGGGTTGGTACCCTTCCCCCTCAGGCCCGCAACGCGAACGCCGTCGTCGACTTGATGCGCTCCATCGCGAACCTCGATGTGACGTTCTTGAGCGGGATCGCCTTGACGAGCTGCTTATAGAAAAGGTCGTAGGCCGCCATATCGGGCACGACGACACGCAGGATGTAGTCCACGTCGCCGGCCATCCGGTAGATTTCCATGACCTCGGGGATCGTCGTGACGAAATCCGCGAACTGCCGCATCCAGGCCTCGGAATGATCGTGGGCCTCCACGGCCACGAAAGCCGTCAGGCTGAGGCCGACCTTCTCCGGATCGACGAGGGCCACCCGCCTTTTGATGACCCCGGACGCCTCCAGCCGCTGGATCCGCTTCCAGCACGGCGTCTGAGACAGGTTCACCCTTTGGGCGAGCTCCGCCACAGAGATGCTCGCATCCTCCTGCAGGAACCCTAAGATCTTGGCATCAATTGCATCCATCAGCAGACCTGCGCAGCGTTTCGCTTCACCTGTTATGTTCTTTATATAGAACGAGGTCAAGCCGACCAGTCCCCTCAGCCATGCCGAAAGGTAACCTGCCCTTAGCGCCCATATCTCTTGAGAAGCTGGGCTGAGAGAAAATCAGAGCTGTCGCAGGAAATTTATTGCTGCCACCTTCCAGTAAGGAAGAAGTTTTTTCTTCACCTCCACGTTCTAAAAAAAGAACAATCTAATTGACCCGGGCCCGTCCTCTAGGCACCATTCCTACAAGTCTCCGAAGCGCAGCATGTGCCGGGGGTGGAAGCAAACGAAGCATCTGCCGTCCAAAACGCAGATCTTCAAAGCTGTCAAAACTCGTCATCTCCCAAGATGACGACCACTCATCCTGTTGTTTGTCCGATCCGGAGACAGGAAACGCAAGCCTATACTTCCGTTAAACATAAGGGACCGTCCGATGCCGATTAAGTTTCTGTCTGAATGGAGCCGCCGTCGATCAAGCTCCAAATCCTTTGCGGTCCTGGCGTTTCTCGCCGCATCCACCTGGGCGCTCGTTCCAGGCGCGGCTCAGGCCGCGTCGCCCTTGAGGATCGGCATCAATTCCGGTCTCTCGGCCGATGCCGTTCATCAGGCCGCCAAGGAGGCCAAGGAGCAGGGCCTCGACGTGAAGGTGATCGAATTCACCGACTGGATCACGCCCAATGCGGCGCTCGCCAACAAGGACATCGACGCCAACTACTTCCAGCACATCCCCTTCCTGGAAGATGCCAAGAAGGCGCGAGGCTATGATTTCGTCTCCATCGGCGTCGGCACGATGTCGAAGGTCGGCCTCTACTCGAAGAAGTACAAGAACGTCGCGGATCTTCCCAATGGCGCAAAGGTCGCCATCGCCAACGACCCGGTGAACGGCGGAAGAGGGCTCGTTCTTCTCGAGCGGATCGGTCTGATCAAGCTCAGGGAAGGCTTGGAATACAAGGCGACGGTCGCCGACATCGTCTCGAACCCGAAGAACATCAAGATCACCGAGCTCATCGCCCAGCAATTGCCGACGGCGCTCGATGACGTGGATCTCGGACAGGGCTATCCGGCGACCCTCAAGCAATTCGATATCGACCCGAACTCGGCCCTGATCTTCGACGACGTCCAGAAGCGCTTCGCCATCCAATGGGTCGTCCGCCCTGAAGATGCGAAGGATCCGCGGATCAACAAGTTCGTGTCCATCTATCAGAACTCACCCGAGGTCAAAGCCATCCTCAAGAAGCACTTCGGCGACATGACCGTTCCGGCGTGGGAGCCCGCGCCGAGATCCGACACCAATCCGACGAACTGAATATCAGCTGACGATCGAGCCGGGTGAGACAATGACCAAGAAGATCAACATCTATGCCTTCGACATGAACTGCGTGGGCCACATCAATCACGGGATGTGGACCCACCCGCGCGATCAGTCCTCGTCCTATACGAGCCTGGACTATTGGGTGAACCTCGCGAAGATCGCCGAGCGGGGCAAGCTCGACGGCATCTTCCTCGCCGACATCGTGGGCGTCTACGATGTCTACAAGGGAGGGCCGGAGGCGGCCATCGCCGCCGGTGCGCAGGTTCCCGTCAACGACCCGATGCTCCTCGTGCCGGCCATGGCGCATGCCACGAAGCATCTGGGTTTCGGCGTCACCGTCAACACGACATACGAGCAGCCCTATCTTCATGCCCGCCGCATGTCGACGCTCGATCATCTGACCAAGGGCCGCATCGGCTGGAACATCGTCACCGGCTATCTCGACAGTGCGGCGCGCGGCATGGGGCTTTCCGAACAGCTCGACCACGATCACCGCTATGACATCGCGGACGACTATCTCGATGTTCTCTACAAGCTCTGGGAAGGCAGCTGGGACGACGATGCCGTCATCCGCGACCGCGCCCAAGGCATCTATGCGCGTCCCGAGAAGGTCAGGTCGATCAAGCACGACGGGCCCTATTATCAGATCGACGCCGTTCACCTGAGCGAACCGTCTCCTCAGCGCACCCCCGTTCTGTATCAGGCCGGATCGTCGACCCGCGGACGGGAGTTTGCAGCCAAACATGCCGAATGCGTGTTCACCGGGGGGCCCAACCCGAATGTCGCCCGTGACATCATCGCCGACATCCGCGCCCGGGCGGCGAGCTACGGCCGCAGCCCTCATGACGTGAAGGTCTTTGTCGGCATGAGCCTCGTGGTCGGCCGCACGGAGAAGGAGGCTCAGGACAAGCTGGAGGAGTATCGCCGGCACGCAAGCGTGGAAGGAGCTCTGGCGCATTTCTCGAGCTCATCGGGCGTGGACTTCTCGAAATACGATCTCGATGAGCCGATCCAGTATGAGAAGAACAATGCCAACAACTCGACCCTGGAGGCCATCACCACGCGGAGTGCCGGCACGGTCTGGACGGTTCGCAAGCTGATCGATCAGATGATCCTGGGAAGCCGGCAAAAGCCGTTCGTCGGCACGCCGGAGCAGATCGCCGACCACATCGCCTCTTGGGTCGAGACCGCCGATATCGACGGCATCAACCTGCCCCGCACGGTGGCCCCGGAAAGCCTGGCCGACTTCGTCGATCTGGTCGTGCCGGCGCTCCAGGAGCGGGGCCTGTTCAAGGCCGATTATGCCGACGGCACCCTGCGCGAAAAGCTGTTCGGCGAGGGCCGCAGCCGTCTTCCCTCCGAGCACTGGGGGGCTCGTTATCGTTCGAACGCGGTGCAGCCTGCTCCCGCCAGAAAAATCGCCTGATCCCCTCTCTCCATTCGAACGGAAGCAACGATGTCTGCCGCCACGATCCTTTTTGCACCAGACCCGCATGTCGGACCTGCCAGCGCCCTGCACCGGTTTGCGTCCCCGCCGATCTCCTATGACGAGCTGGCGCAGCGCTTCCGGCCGATTTTCGCAAGGATCGCCGAGGGAGCCATTGCACGGGAGCAGTCGCGCGCCTTGGCCTTCGAGGCAGTGACCTGGCTGCGCGAAGCGGGCTTTGGCGCTCTGCGCATTCCGCAGGCTTATGGCGGCCTCGGCGCCAGCCTGCCCCAGGCGTTCCGGCTTCTCATCGAGCTGGGCGAGGCCGATTCCAACCTGCCCCAGATCTTCCGCGCTCATTTCGCCTTCGTCGAGGAGCGGCTCAACGGCCGGGACGAGGCCGACCGCCAGCGATGGTTTTCCCTCATCGTCGACGGCGCCCTCTTCGGCGCCGCCATGGCCGAGAAGACGGAAGGCACCGAGACGACCGTCACCCTCACGAAGGACGGCGATCACTGGCTTCTCGATGGGTATAAGTTCTACAGCACCGGGACGATCTATGCGACGTGGATCGTCGCGGTCGCCCTGGAGGGAACGGAGTATGTCTCCCTCGTCCTGCCGACGACGGCTCCGGGTGTCGAGATCGAAGACGATTGGGACGGCTTCGGCCAACGCCTGACCGGCAGCGGCACGACACGTTTCAACCGGGTCGAGATCGGGGCGGATCAGATCCTGCGCCGGGTCTCCGTCGAACAGCCGCCCAAGACATCCTACATCATCGCGTATTACCAACTGTTCCACCTGGCCGCCCTCGCGGGCATTGCGCGGGCTGTCCTGAAGGACGCCATCGAGTTTACCCGGGCCAAGACCAGGACCTTCGCGGTTCCCGGCAAGTCCAGCCCGCGCCATGACCCGCTCGTTCAGAGCGTGATCGGACGTCTCGCGAGCCTCTCCTTCACGGCGGACACGCTGGTGGAAGGTGTCGCCGATGCGATTGAGAACTCCTACCAGACCACTCTCAATGGCCAGGACGCGACGGAGCTTCATACGTCAGCGAACATCAAGGCCTATCAGGCGCAGCAGATCGTGATCGAGCAGGTGCTCGAAGCGACGACCTTGCTCTTCGAGATCGGCGGCGCATCCGCCGTAAGCGAGACGCGGCGCCTCGACCGCTACTGGCGCAATGCCCGCACGCTGGCATCCCACAATCCCGCCATTCAGCGCGAGCGTGCCATCGGCGATTACTGGCTGAATGGCACCCCACCCGTCGGCGTTCTCCAGGCCGTCATCCAGAGCGAAGCCCAGGCGAAGAACGCCGCCGACGTTTCGGCGCGTAATCCATAACCAGAGACGGGATCATCAGCCATGCCCACAAACTTCCTCCCGATGTTCTGGGATGCATTCCTCGAGAGCCTGATCATG
Organism: Microvirga sp. RSM25; assembly: GCF_044784385.1. Taxonomy (NCBI): domain Bacteria; kingdom Pseudomonadati; phylum Pseudomonadota; class Alphaproteobacteria; order Hyphomicrobiales; family Methylobacteriaceae; genus Microvirga; species Microvirga sp. RSM25. The sequence continues at coordinate 2,850,333 of NZ_CP173039.1, forward strand.
GTCGGCACAGCGGGTCTGGTCGCTTTCGCGGCCGGGATTCCCCTCGCCGTCGTTCTCGTCACCACCAGCATCGGGGGCATCTACGAGATGCCCCGTCTCAACCGGGTCTTAGGCAGCGTCATCAACGGCTTCCGCTCGACGCCCTTCATCATCCTTCTGGTCGCCCTCATCCCGTTCACGCGCCTGATCGTCGGCACATCGATCGGGCTCTGGGCCGCGGTCGTACCGTTGAGCATCGCGGCAACACCGTTCTTCGCCCGCATCGCTGAAGTCAGCCTGCGCGAAGTAGATCATGGCCTCGTCGAGGCAGCACAGGCCATGGGCGCGAGCCGCTGGCAGATCATTGTCCATGTGCTTTTGCCGGAAGCTCTGCCAGGCATCATCCGGGGCTTCACCATCACATTGGTGTCGATGATCGGTTCCTCGGCCATGGCAGGGGCCGTGGGTGCCGGCGGACTGGGCGATCTTGCCATGCGCTACGGCTATCAGCGCTTCGACACCACGGTCATGGTCAGCGTCATCGCCGTCCTGATCGTCATCGTCACGGTGGTCCAGTCTACGGGGGACCTCATCGCAAGCCGCTTCGACCGGCGCTGACCGGAAAGCCGTTGCCTCGAGCAGGACGTTGCGCTCTCATGGTGGTTGCCGCACCGGAACCCGGTGCGGCAACGATATCAACCCTATAGGGAGCCGCAATGCCATTCCTCTCCAGCCTCACGCGTCGGCACGTGCTCGGCGTTGCCTTGAGTGCTTCGGCCTGCCTGGTATCCGGAGCCGTGCTCTCCCAGCAGGCCACCTATCCCTCCCGGCCGGTGCGTCTCATCGTGCCGTTCACGCCAGGCGGCACCACCGACATCTTTGCCCGCCTTGTCGGCGAGAAGCTGTCGCAATCCCTCGGGCAGCAATTCGTCATCGAGAACCGCGGCGGAGCGGGCGGCAATATCGGGACCGATGCGGTCGCCAAGGCCGATCCGGATGGCTACACCCTCGTGATGGGCACCGTGGGCACCCATGCCATCAATCCGAGCCTCTATACCAAGATGCCGTATGATGCGCTCACCGATTTCGCCCCGGTCGCCTACGTGGCCGGAGTGCCGAACCTGATGGTGGTGAGTCCCAAAAAAGTGAAGGCCACCACGGTTCAGGAGTTCATCGCCGAGGCGAAGGCGACGCCCGGCAAGATGACGATGGCGTCCTCCGGCAACGGCACCTCCATCCACCTGTCAGGCGAGCTCTTCAAGCAGATGACCGGCATCGAGATGCCCCACGTTCCCTACCGTGGCAGCGGACCGGCGGTAAACGATCTGATCGGCGGCCAGGTGGACGTGATGTTCGACAACCTGCCCTCCTCCATCGAGCAGGTCCGCAGCGGCAATCTGCGCGCGCTCGCGGTCACGTCATCCAAGCGCTCACCCGCCATCCCGGATAAGCCGACCCTCGCCGAGGCAGGCCTGCCCGGCTTCGAGGCATCGAGCTGGTTTGCCCTGTTCGCCCCGAAGGGCACGCCGCCTGAAATCACCTCCAAGCTGAACCAGGAAGTCCGCAAGGCCCTGGAGACGCCGGAACTGCAGAAGCGTTTTGCAGACCTTGGTGGTGAGATCCAATCGATGCGCCCGGACGAACTCATGGCTTATGTGAAGTCCGAGTATGAGAAATGGGCGAAGGTCGTGAAAGCCTCGGGCGCCAAAGTCGATTAATCCTGACCAGGAGGGGCGCCCTGAAACCGCCCCTCACATTTCGCTTAATACTCCAACTCGAACCCAAGCCCGACGGAACTGCCGCCTTCGGCATTGATCTCGCCCTGGGCCTTGAGCCGCCGTGTCAGATCGACATCGACCGTCACGCCGCTCTCCTCGGGCAGAGCGCCGGCTTTCACGCCAACCCGCACATTGTCGCTGATATAGCGCGAGACGCCCACGCCAGGCCCGCCGCCAGCCCCGACGGTGATGTCGAGGCTGTCGACACCGAGCGAACGGCGCAGTTGCTCGAACGCGTCGTTGCCGGACCCGCCGGAGAGCTGCGCCACGGCCTGCGCGAGCTGCAGGGCCTGCCCCGCGGACAGCCCGCCCGACGGCCTCTGGAACAGGATGCGGGAGAGGACCTCGTCCTGAGGCAGGTACGGTTCGGAGCTGAACGTGAATTCCGGGCTGGAGGCCGGACCCGTGACACCGATGCGGGCAGTGACGTCTCCCGCCTGCGTCTCCGCCAGGAAGTCGAGGGATGGCGTGAGATCGCCGGTGAAGTCCAGTCGTCCACGCACGAACTCGAGCCTCTGGCCCAGAAGATCGAAGCGGCCGCGCCGGAGTTCGAAGGCGCCGATGGCGATGGGGTCCTGGCTCGTGCCCTGGAGCCGCAGATCGCCGCCGAGTTCCGCGTTGATGCCGCGCCCGCGCACGAAGATGCGGTTCTGCGCCGTCAGCGTCAGATCGAGTTCGGCGCGGAAAGGTGTGCCTCTCGCAGAAGCGGATTGCCGCCGCTGCGCGAGAGCGAGCCGCGCGGCAGCGGTCGGCGTCGGCCGCACATGCCTGGTTCCCGGGAGCGGTCTCAAGGTGGTGGGCAGCCGGTCAGGCACGGAAACGTTCATCGAGATGATGTTGATGCGGCCCGCAGCCCGCGGCCTGCTCAGAAGCGGGCCCGAGACGGTCAGATCCAGGTCGGCGCTGGCCTCGACGGTCTCGTTGGAGACGAGCTGTGCGCGGTTGCCCGTGATGCGGATCTCGCCGGGCAGCCCCGCCGCAGGATCGATCGTCACCTGGCCTCGGGCGGCCAGTGAGCCACCGCTCGGTGTCTGCGCCGTCAAGTTCTCGATGGAAAGCACCTGCCCGCGCGCCACGAAGCGCCCGGCAATGCCGTTCAGCTGGACGCCCTGGAGCGAGTCGACGAAGCTGCCGTTGGCAAGGGTCACGGAACCCTCGATGCGCGGGTTCGAGAATGTTCCGGCAATTGACACATCGAGATTGGCAGCACCTGTCAGACGTTGACCAGATGCGGACAGGAAGGAATTGGCGACGGCAAGATCGGTGCGCCCCGCCACCCTGAGCGCCAGTTCCTCGGCCGGATCGAGGGGAACACTTCCCGAAACCTGCACAGTTCCGCCACGCCCGATGGCAATCCTCGCATCGATGCTGGCCCGCTGATCGGCAAGACGCCCCTGCGCCTCGATGTTGAGCGCCGGCAGGCCGGCCCGACGGGTCTCTGCCGTGGCAAGGCTTGATACGTTGACGCGGTAGTTTCCGGTAGGAGCTTCCATTGTTCCGCCAATGGAAGCATTTCCGTTGACCGTGCCGGCCAGACCGAGATTGGGCACCACGATGTCGGCGACCTGAAGCGGCAGGCTGCGCACGTCGACGGAGAGATCGAGTCTGTCGGAAACCGTGCCGGAAATCGCGATACGGCCCTGATCCGCCGCGATCACAAGATCGGACAGGGTGACGGCACCGTTCTGAAGGATGATGGCTGCGGGTTGGGCCAGAGCCAGACGCCTGCCGCCGCGGCGTGCGGTGAAGCTCGCAAGCTCGATCCGTGTTGCATCGCCAGGGACGAGGCGTCCCTGTGCGTCGAGGTTGAACCCCTGCCCGACGGCAGACGCCGTAAAGCGCGAGGCATCCGGCGTTCCATCGGCCACGAACCGCACGGTTCTGTAGGTCTGGCCACCAGCCGTTAGCGCCTCGGCAGAGACGTTACCGTCGATCATGGGACGGCGATAAAGATCCTGAACGGTGAGTTTCGCATCGAAATTCCTCACCGACGCATCCGCCACGGCAAAGCGTGCGCCTCGTGCCGTAATCGTGGCATTCTGACCGCCACCACTCGCATCGAGCGAAACAACCGCATCAAGCGCGCCATCGAGCTTCGTCAGCACGAGCGGAGAGAGATCGTCGAAGTTGCTGCCGGACAGGGAGATCTCGCCCTGGGCCAGATTGTCGGCACCCAGACGGAGATTTCCATTCAATCCGACGGATCCGATATCGATGTCGAGCCGGTCCAGGAGCCACCCGCCCTCTGGAGGCTTTGCGAGATGAAGGGAGCCCGTTGCGGGCTTCCCGTCCACCTGCCCATCGAGCATCAAAGCGGCATCGAGCGCACCCGTGACGTCCTTGGCGTCGAGACTGATCGCAAGGCGCGGGATGGATCGATTGAGGGCTCGCACGTCGGTGAGCGTTGCAACACCCCGCACGTCCGGCCGTTCGAGCGAACCTGCAAGACGAGCCATGACACTCGCCCGGCCGGCGGTCACTCGCTGATCCACTTGCCTCAACTCGTCGATGGTGATGTCGAGGCCCAGATCAGCCGCGGATTGCGTGGCACGCCCATCGACACGGGCAGCGAGATGTGCCCCATCAACCTGGAAATTCTCAAAAGCGAAACCATTGGGGATGCGGCGCATCGTGCCCGTAGCTGTGACCGAGCGCCCCAGGAGACCGTCGACGCCCGGCGTTCCCGTCGAAAGTTCCCGCAACCGGGCGTCGACGACAGCCGCCATGTCGTACCGACGAGGATTGCCTGACAATCGCGCCGTCAGAGTTGCAGAACCCTGCAGCGGCCGGCCCGCGACGCCTGAGAAGGATGCCAGCGCCGGGATGTTGGCATCGAGCGCGCCATCGAGAATGGTGCTTCCCACCCGTCCCGTGAAGCCTGCCCGCGCCGTGGAGGTCTCGATGCGCGCCGTCTCCACGTTCGCGACACCATCCAGATCGAAGGAACCACGCGCCGTGACCGAAAGGGTCGTTCCAATCGCCCGGGCGAGCGCCCGGTCCGCAGGCCGGATCCCTCCAGCACCTGCATCGACGGCAAAGGAGAATTGGTTGGGAGGCGATGCGCCGTCCACCGGATTCATGGTCACACGGGCCGTCAGCGTGTCCAGGGTGCCCTGCGGGAGCCTGACCTCGGCGGCATCGAGCAAGCCGTTGATGCGCGGCGCCGTCAACGGACCCTGCACGGTTCCGTCGAAATTGAGCCGGGCGATCTCCGCCTCCCCTGCGCGCGTTTTCGCACCATCGGTCGGCAAGGCGCGGGCGTTGAGCGTCAGATCGAGAACCTGGCCGGAGCTGACGGTTCCGGTCATATCGAAGCGTGCGACATTCGATGTGATGCGCACCGGCTGGAAGCGCAGGCTGCTGTCATCGCCGACGGTCACATGGCCGACGAGCTGAGTGGTCCCGCTGAAGACTGGCGCGGCCGGTGCCGGCAGCAATCCCTCGACACGCGCGGCGAGATCCAGATTCACATCATAACCGGCCGTGGCGCGCTTGACGGTCGCCGTCCCCGAAGCACCAATCGTCGGTCCGGCAGTGAAATCGAGCCGCGCTGCGAAGTCATTCATGGGTCCCTGGCCAGCGAGCTTCAGATCGACGGGCGGAAGTCCGGGCAGATTCATCAGCCGAGCGGCAATGCCGCCCGCAGGTTCCTGATGGGTGAGGTCGAGGGCGAGACGGTTCGACTGTGGAACGTAGGTGAGGTCGATCGAAAGCCGCCCGGGCGCATCCAGGCGCTGCGCCTGGAAGTTCAGATCGAGCCCTTCGGACGGATCGCCAAGCTGGGCCGAACCTGCCGCCGAGAGCTGTGCCTGCGTGCCGAGCACCGGCGCACCAAGGGTGAGTTCCTGCAGGGCGAAGCGATCCACGATGACCCGCACCGGCAGTTCGGGCAGGATTGGCTCATCGGAGACAGGCGCATCCTCCTCGGCGGGCAACGGCCTGCGCAGAACCTGAAGGCGGTCGATGGTGAGTTCGTCGACCTGAAGGCGCCCGCGCAGCAGCGCCGTGCGGCTCCAGACGAGGCGGGCTCGATCGAGATTGAGCCACACGCCATCCCGGTCGGCAATGCGGATGTCCCGGATGACGGCATTTGAGGAGAGCGCACCCTCGATGCTGCCGATGGTTACGCGCGTAGTCGGCGTCGACAGGAGGCGCGAAATCAGATTGGCCAGAACGCCTTGGTCACTCTGTGCCTGGCTCGGGCGTCCGGCCATCAGCCAGACGGCTGCAACCGTCAGGGCGATGATGATCGAGATAAGGGCGAGGGAGCGGATTGGCTTGATCATCAGAAGGCCTGCCCGATTCCGACATAAATGGCGTAGGACGGATCGCCGGGTCCCGGATTGACCGGGATCGCGACATCCAAGCGAATGGGGCCGATGGACGTGTAATAGCGTAGGCCGAGACCTGCCGCGACGCGGATGTCCTCGTCGAAATCCGGGAAGCTCGATTCAAAGGCGGTGCCGGCATCGACGAAGGGCACGATACCGATGGTATTGGTGATCTTGATGCGCGCCTCGAGCGACGCTTCGAGCAGGCTCCGGCCCCCGATCGGCTCACCGAGGAAGGTCGGACCAAGCGTCCGGTAGCGGTAGCCGCGCACCGAACCGCCGCCGCCGGCGTAGAAACGCCGATTGGCCGGGATTTCATCCAGTTCTGCGCCGACGATCGACCCCAAGCCGATGCGGCCGGCGAGGATGTAGCGGGCCTCCTCGTCGAGAGAGTAGTACGCGGAGGCCGTTCCCCTCGCGACGGTCATCGGCACGGATGAACCAAGGAATTCCGGGTAAGGGGCCACAGAGGCGATCACCCGCATGCCCTGCGTAGGATTGAGGAGATTGTCGGTCGAGTCGTAGCTGAGGGAGACCGGCAGGCCGACGAGGGTGTAGTCGATCTGACCGAGGACGTCCGTTGCCTGCCCTTTCTCGTACTCGATGCCGCCCTGAATCGAGAACTTGTCGCTGAAGCGGTGGCGGATGCCGGTGGTCGCGTTGACGAGGCGGCTCGTATAGCCTTCCGTCCTGTCGCGTTCGGCGAGGCCGTCGATCAGCCAATCGTTGCGTGTCCCCCAGAGAGCAGGCTTGAGGAAGCTCGCGCGGAACCGACCTCCGAGGTTGTCCCACGTGAAATCCTGATTCCGGTCGGGCTGACCGCCATCCTCGGTGAGATAAAAGATGCTGCCCTCAAACCTCAGCCGCTCGGCGCCGCCGAACAGGTTCCGATGCGCCCAGTATGCCCGCACCGCCGGTCCGTCAGTCGTGGAATATTGGACCGAGGCTCCGACGACCCGCTGCGGGCGTTCTGTCAGCTCCACGAAAAGAGGCAGGTTTCCGTAGGCATCCAGGGCCTCACCTTCGCGGATGCGCACGGATGACAAAGCCTCGATCTGGGAGATCGACTTGCGCATGGAGGCAAGTTCCGCTGGCGAATAGGGATCGCCCGGCTCCGTGTAGATGAAGGAACGCACCACGGCCGGATCGACATTCTCCGCCCCCTGGATCGAAATGGCTCCGATTCCCGCCCGCGGCCCGGGATCGACGGCAAGGCTCACGTCCATCACTTGAGCCGGATGGATCACCACAGGGTCCTGCCGCCGGATCTTGGCGAAGGGGCGCGATTGGGACCGGAAATAATCGACGATCCGCGCTTCGGCGGCAACGATATCGGCGGAACGGGCCGGGTCTCCCGGCTTGATCTGCACGACCCGGGGCGGAAGCTCGCCCGGTGGGAAGGGACGTCCCGTCCTCGCATCCAGAACTGCCACATCCCTCAACGCAAATTGCGGACCTGGATCCGCGATGATCTGAACGGGAACGAGCGCGCGTGCGAGATAGCCCGAGGCTGCCCGGGTAGCAGCATCCGTGCGGGGCGCCTGCAACACCATCGGAACGCCGGCGACGTTGATGGTGATACGAGCATTGTAGTACCCGGCACCCCAGAGCGCATCGATCAAACGAGGCAGGTCAGCCTGTGCCCGACTGATGAGAGCCGCGGCATCGGGCGGCGGATCGGATTGCAGGCTTTGAAGGGTCGACGCGTCCTTCAGGGTTTGCTTCAGGTCGCTGTTGTCCGTGCCCACCACGATTTCGAGGGAATAAGGCAGGGCCTGCGGGCTTGGGGGCGGTGGCGCATCGCTACTCCCACGGAGCCAACCGAAGAGATCGAGAGCGACGGCAGGCGCGATCGGCAATCCACTGAACAGAACGCCAACTAGAACGGGGAATACGATCCGTCGTTTGTTACTCAGCCACCGCAATTGAGGCACGCTCTCCCCGATCAAAACGGACCAATATTCCTTGGCCTCACAGCCGATCTCGCCCAGTCGATGCGCCCGGATCCAGACCAGCTCAGTCTATCGAGAGGCACCTAATCACAGTTTCCCCAACGGCAAAACCCTGACCATTCGATTTTGGGTTGATAGTTGATGAAAGATCACAGGTGGCAGCGAGGAAAATATACATCCAATAGAAGACATCGAAGATCCAAGATAACGGGGACTTCTCAAGCACCACTGCCAGCAAGCCAATAACATTCTATCCTTCTCTGAAATCCCATCGATTGCCAGTTGCTCGAATCTGCCAAATGTGGCGGAAATGAGAACTTGTTATCTCCCCCAAAAGAACGATGTTAATCTATGCCCCTCCGGCGCCCGATAGCCAAGGCTCATTGACCAACCGTTCCGCCGGGTGTAATTTTCGATCCAGCTGTTGGCTTATTTCAAAGTGCTCCGATGTAGAGCGGCCAATATCAAGCCAATAGTGCTTACAAATTTGTTTTGGTTGAATCCTCATGTAGAGTTTCCCGACCAAAAACAATGTAATGGCGTGCAAGAGTTATTGCCTTCTGCTTCATGTCCAAGGCCTCTCATGGCAAGGATTGGGTGAGGAATGGCTGTAGCGTTCATACTCGTTCTGGTGGCCGTTGGCTCGGTCGTATTCCACCTTGTCAGTCCTTGGTGGTGGACACCAATTGCTTCGAACTGGCACTACATCGACAACACGATCATCATCACCTTCTGGATCACTGGAGCGGTCTTCGTCGCCGTCGTGCTCTTCATGGCCTATTGCGTCTATCGGTTCCGCCATCAAGCCGGCCGACAGGCACACTACGAGCCTGAGAACAAGAGGCTCGAATGGTGGCTGACCGTAGTCACAGGCATCGGCGTTGCCGCCATGCTGACGCCCGGACTGTTCGTCTGGCGACAGTTCATCACGGTTCCGGAAGATGCGACCGACATCGAAGTTTTTGGGCAGCAATGGCAATGGAGCTTCCGCTTGCCCGGAGCGGATGGCCAACTCGCCACCTCGGACGCGCACCTGATCAGTCCGGACAACCCACTCGGCATCAACCGGGAGGATCCGAAATCGCAGGACGATGTCGTTATTGAAGGCGGCGAATTGCACCTGCCGATCGGCAAGCCGGTCAAAGCACTCCTGCGCTCGGTCGACGTCCTCCACAATTTCTATGTGCCGGAGTTGCGGGCCAAGATGGATCTGGTGCCGGGCCAGGTTTCCTACATCTGGTTCACGCCGACACGAACGGGAACGTTCGATGTTCTCTGCGCAGAACTCTGCGGCGTCGGTCATCCGCAGATGCGCGGAAAGCTCGTGGTTCAGGAACAAAGTGATTATCAGGCATGGCTGCAGGATCAGGCAGCGCTAAGCTTCGCGCGCCTCACGCCTGCCGCCAACTGAGGAGGCGTTCGCGCCTCATTAGACGGAGAGAAAACGGAATCTACCGAGGAGAGCCTCCTGATGGTCGATGTGCCACTTGGTCCGGCTGGAGCCGTTGCACCGGCCGATGTCGAAGATGTCGAACTCTATCATCCTCATAGCTGGGTAACGAAGTACGTCTTCAGCCAGGATGCGAAAGTCATCGCGATTCAATATTCGTTCGTGGCTCTCTCAGTCGGACTGGTCGCTCTCGTGCTGTCCTGGCTGATGCGGTTGCAGCTCGGCTTTCCGGGCGTCTTCGCCTTCATCGATGCCAATGCCTATTACCAGTTCATCACCATGCACGGCATGATGATGGTGGTCTATGTGCTCACCGCCTTGTTCCTGGGAGGCTTCGGCAACTACCTCATTCCCCTGATGGTCGGCGCGCGCGACATGGTGTTTCCCTATGTCAACATGCTAAGCTTCTGGATCTATTTTCTCGCCGTTCTGGTTCTGGTGGCGAGCTTTTTCGCACCGGGAGGGCCCACGGGTGCCGGATGGACGCTCTATCCACCGCAGGCCATTCTGTCAGGCACGCCCGGGGGACAGGAGTGGGGCATCATTATGATGCTCGCCTCCCTAATGATCTTCATCATCGGCTTCACCATGGGCGGCTTGAACTACGTGGTGACGGTGCTGCAGGCGCGCGCGCGCGGCATGACGCTGATGCGTATGCCTCTCACCGTATGGGGCATCTTCACGGCGAGCTTCATGGCTTTGCTGGCCTTCCCTGCCCTCTTCGTCGGCGCCGTGATGATGCTCTTCGACAGAATTTTCGGAACCAGCTTCTTCATGCCGGCCATCGTCGAGATGGGCCAGCCGCTGGAACGCAACGGCGGTTCTCCCCTCCTCTTCCAGCATCTGTTCTGGTTCTTCGGGCATCCGGAAGTCTACATCGTGGCGCTGCCCGCCTTCGGCATGGTCTCGGACCTGATCAGCACCCATGCGCGACGCAATATCTTTGGCTACCGCATGATGGTCTGGGCCCTGCTTGCCATCGGCGCCCTGAGTTTCGTTGTCTGGGCCCACCACATGTATGTGAGCGGCATGAATCCCTATTTCGGGTTCTTCTTCGCCACGACCACGCTGATCATCGCCATTCCGACGGCGATCAAGGTCTATAACTGGATCCTGACGCTCTGGCGCGGCAACATCCACCTTACCGTTCCCATGCTGTTCGCCCTCGCCTTCATCGTGACCTTCGTGAACGGGGGACTCACGGGCCTATTCCTCGGCAACGTGGTGGTGGACGTGCCCCTCTCGGACACCATGTTCGTGGTCGCCCATTTCCACATGGTCATGGGCGTAGCCCCAATCCTCGTGATCTTCGGAGCGATCTATCACTGGTATCCGAAGGTGACCGGGCGCATGCTGAACGACACGCTCGGCAAGCTCCATTTCTGGGTTACGTTCCTCGGAGCCTACGCGATCTTCTTTCCCATGCATTATCTGGGGCTGATGGGCATCCCGCGGCGGTATCATGACATCGCCGACATGTCCTTCGTTCCGCCGTCGGCCCATACGCTCAATGCCTTCATCACCATCGTGGCCTTGATCGTCGGCGCGACGCAACTGGTCTTCGTCTTCAATCTGTTCTGGAGCCTGCGCCACGGCAGGCCGTCCGGCGGCAATCCTTGGCAGGCGACCACGCTGGAATGGCAGACACCGGAAACGCCGCCCCCGCACGGCAACTGGGGCAAGGATCTGCCGGTCGTCTATCGCTGGGCCTACGATTACAGCGTTCCGGGAGCCGATCAGGATTTCCTGCCGCAGAACCAGCCCGGAATCACGCGCATAGTGCCAGGATCCTCCCATGGGTAGCATCCTCCTGTTCCTGAGTGTGCTGGCCATCATCGGCGCCTGGTGGCTCTCGCGACAGGGGCTGGCGTCCAAGCCCTGGCTGGAACAGGGAACGACAGGCGTCTTGCCGGAAGCAAATGCCACCCCTCCATCCAAGATCGGGCTTGGCATCTTTCTTGCCGTCGTCGGCTCCTTGTTTGCGCTTTTCTTCAGCGCCTACGCGATGCGCATGCAATTGCCCGACTGGCGCACATTGCCCATACCGGCAATCCTCTGGCTCAACACCGCGATGCTCGTCCTGAGCAGCCTTGCTCTGCATGGCGCAAACAGGGCAGTCGGGCGGGGAGAGATGCCTGAACTGAGAATGGGCCTTCTTGCGGCAGGCATTTCGGCCCTGGCCTTTCTCTCAGGTCAACTTTTGGCTTGGCGGCAGTTGACCGGCGAAGGCTACCTGCTGGCTGCCAATCCAGCCAACGCCTTCTTCTATGTCCTGACCGGCGTGCACGGCCTTCATCTCCTCGGCGGTTTGGTGGCGCTGGGCAGGACTACCGAGAAGGCGTGGTGCGAGACGACCACGGAGCCTCTGTGGCTGTCCGTGGAGCTCTGCGCCACATACTGGCATTTCCTGCTGCTCATCTGGCTCGTCTTCCTCAGCGTGCTAACGGGCTGGGCGGGTCAATTCGTGGACATCTGTCGGCAACTGCTGACATAGGAGGAGTTCTGCGCATGGCGGAACAGGCTCTGACGGATTTAAGAACGACCTATACCGAGGCCTCGGGCCTGCGCAGCGTCGCTTCCGACTTCTCCTCGGATCGGCAGGCCTTCAGGAATGTGTCCTGGGGCAAGGCCATGATGTGGATCTTCCTCCTCAGCGACACCTTCGTCTTCAGCTGCTTCCTGATCTCCTACATGACGGCGCGCATGTCCACGACCGTGCCGTGGCCCAATCCGAGCGAGGTCTTTGCCCTCACCATCGGAGGTGTCACGCTTCCCCTGATCCTGATCGCGATCATGACCTTCGTCCTGATCAGCAGCAGCGGAACCATGGCGATGGCCGTGAATTTCGGCTACCGCCGTAATCGCAAGAAAACGGCCATCCTGATGCTGCTGACGGCGCTTCTCGGCGCCACCTTCGTCGGCATGCAGGCCTTCGAATGGACCAAGCTGATCCACGAAGGCGTCCGCCCCTGGGCCAATCCATGGGGCGCGGCTCAGTTCGGTTCATCCTTCTTCATGATCACCGGCTTCCACGGCACCCATGTGAGCTTCGGCGTGCTGTTCCTTCTCATTACCGCGCGAAAGGTCTGGCGAGGCGATTATGATCACGAGAGGCGGGGCTTTTTCACCAGCCGGAAGGGACGGTACGAGGCTGTCGAGATCATGGGTCTCTACTGGCACTTCGTCGATCTGGTCTGGGTTTTCATCTTCGCCTTCTTCTACCTTTGGTAAGAGAGCAGCCATGGCACAGGCATCAGCACATGCACAGGGACAGCAGCACCCGATCAAGCTTTACCTGGTCGTCTGGGCCTGGCTGTTCGTCTTGAGCACCTGCTCGTATTTCGTCGATTACTTCCAGGTTCAGGGTCTTCTCAGATATTCCCTCATCATCCTGTTCATGCTGATGAAGGCGGGTCTCATCGTTGCCATCTTCATGCATATGGCGTGGGAGCGCCTTTCGCTGGTCTATGCCATTCTGGTGCCGATGAGCGCCGTTCTGGTGTTCGTGGCGATCATGGTGCTCGAGGCGGATTACACGCTCCTGTCCAGGGTCGTATTCTTCGGATCTGGCTCCTGAACAGCATGAAGGCGGCCCGATGGACGGGCCGCCTCCAGATTCTCTCCGGAATTTCGGTTACCTCACAGGATGTGCCTCGTCAGGGTGCGGAGGCTCCACGACCCGGCGATAGAGATGCCAAGTTGCGTGCCCAAGCACCGGCATCACGATGGCAAGACCGACGAAGAGCGGAATAGATCCGACAAGAAGCGCTGCCGCTACGATGAGGCCCCAGAGCGCCATGGTGAGCGGGTTCATCGCTACTGCCTTCACCGAGGTATAAACGGCAACGGCCGCGCCGACGTCCCGATCGAGGAGAAGCGGGAACGAAATCACGCTGATGCTCAGGACGGCCACGGCGAAGATGAAGCCGAGGATGTTGCCCAGAACGATCAATCGCATGCCCTCCGACGTCGTGAGAACCTGATTGATGAGCTCCGAATACGATGTGGGCACCGCATAGCCGAAAATTGATTGGTAGAGTAAACGAGCCGTCGTCAGCCAGACCAAAAAGATAGCCAGCAGCAGAACGCCGAGCGCGACGATCGAGGGGATCGAGGGAGATTTCAGAACGTTGAATGCATCCTGCCACGATGTCGACATGCCAAGCTCCCGCCTGCGACTGATCTCATAAAGACCGATGCCTGCGAACGGACCGATCAGCGCGAAACCCGAGGCCAGTGGATAGAGGAGCGGTAGTGCGTTGTTGCTGAAGGTGAGCGCGGCAAGGCAAACGCCGACGACAGGATAGATCAAACCAAGGAAAACCAGGTGTGACGGCATAGCCCAAAAATCATCGAACCCCTTTGCCAGGGCTTCTTTCAAATCAGCGGGCGTAATCTTTCTGACAACCGGATGTGCCGGAGCCTCGCTTGCGCCGGCAACAACATGAAAATTGGCCATAATCGCTCCTCCAGGGCTGAACCTTGGCAGTTGAGATCACGGCGGTGCGTGCGTCATCCAGCGGGTCACGCGTAGCCGCAACCTATGCCTTGAGTATACGCCGGAACGATCTCGCTGTCGCCCCGGATTAGAGCAGGATGCATTCCTGAGACTACCCGGGGACAACAAGCCTACGAAAGGTGCTCAGCGTGCGAATGCTGCCAAGATCCGCGCCCACGAGCGAATACCATGATGGAAGCTTGACAGATCGTATTTCTCATTGGGCGAATGCACGCGATTGTCGAAGCGCGCGAAGCCCACCATGAGCGCATCCATGTTGAGCAGGCGTTTGAAATCTCCGACTATCGGAATGGAACCACCCGTTCCCGCCAGCGCCGCTTCACGACCCCACTCCTGCGTGAGGGCGTCGAGAGTCGGCTTGAGCCAAGGCCCATCCAACGGCAGGCTGAGCGCTGGGCTGCCACCGTGCTCCTTGAACGTCACGGTGCAATCCGCCGGAATGCGGGCCCGCACATGGGACCGGAAGGCCTCTCGAACCTTGGCCGGATCCTGCCCTGTCACAAGGCGGAAAGAAACCTTGGCGGAAGCCTTTGACGGGATGACCGTCTTGAAGCCTTCGCCCGTATAGCCGCCAACAATCCCGTTGATTTCGCAGGTCGGCCGGGCCCAGATCTGCTCCAGCACGCTGCGCCCCTTCTCGCCTGCCGGAATGCTTAGGCCGACCTGCCCGAGAAAGCCGGCCTCGTCGAACGGCAGACGGCTCCATTGCTCCTTTACGGCGGTGGGGAGTTCCTGCACCCCATCGTAGAAACCCGCCAAGGTGATGCGCCCTTCGGCATCGCGCAGCGCCGCGAGGATCTCGGTCAGAACGTGGATCGGGTTGCGCGCCGCGGAACCGAACATGCCGGAATGAAGATCCCTGCTCGCGCAGGTGATTTCGACTTCCTCCCCCACCAGACCACGCAGCATGGTGGTCACGGCTGGCGTGTCGTTGTCCCACATGTCGGTATCGCAGACGAGGGCGACGTCCGCCACCAATTCATCCCGATAGGCTTCCAGGAAAGGCTTGAGACTCGGGCTACCGGATTCCTCTTCACCCTCGAGCAGAATTGACACGCGAATCGGCAACTCGCCGGACACAGCCCGCCAAGCCCGGCAGGCTTCGATGAAAGTCATCAAGGCACCCTTGTCGTCCGACGCGCCCCGCGCGACGATCCAGGTATCGCCGTTGGGTGCCTCTACGAGGGTCGGCTCGAACGGTGGCGTGCTCCACAGCTCGATGGGATCGACAGGCTGCACATCGTAATGGCCGTAGAACAGAACGTGCGGCCCCTTGGCAGGCTGCACCTGATGGCCGACGACCATGGGATGGCCCTCGGTCATGCGGGCTGAAGCATCGAAGCCCAGCTCACGCAGTTCGTCCGCGAGCCATTCCGCCGCCCGACGGCACTCTTCCTTATAGGCCGGGTCTGTCGAGATGCTGGGGATGCGGATGAATTCGAAGAGGCGCTCAAGGCTCTTGTCCAGATCGGCATCGATACGGTCGAGAACGGCAGGAAGATGGTCTGTCACGGAAAGTTCCTCTTTGCTCGCCGCGAAGGAATGGCGATAGAACGGATTTTCAAGGCAGGGCCGTGCCGTTTTACCGCCTCCCTCGCGCAGGCAAAAGGAGAATCATCACGTCCGAGGAAAGCGCATCCTTCCTCTCGAGCGTTTGCCAGAATTCCGCCAGGATGGTGAGATGGGTCGTCAGGGCGAGATAGGTATGAGCGTTATGGATCGGATTGACGAGATCGGGCGCTGGCTGATCGATCGAGCGCCGCATGGAAATGTGAAGGATCTGTTTGCAGGCTTCTGCCGGGAGGCCGTCCGGGCGGGCTGGCCCGTCTGGCGCGCATCCCTCGGCTTGGAAGTGCTGCATCCGGAGGTCAGTGGCTGGCAGCACATCTGGATAAACGAGAGCCTCTCCGTGCGGGAAGCCGATCGCGCCACGGCAGCATCGTCGCCATCGTATCTCAACAGCCCGACCCGCATCGTAGATGAAACGGACAGGCCGTTCCGCCGCAGACTTGACGTGCCCTGCCCCGAGATGCCGCTGCTCGAGGAGCTGAGACTATCCGGCGCGACGGACTACGTCATGTATCCGTTGCCCTTCCTGGATCAGACCCGCACCGCAGCCATCTCCTTTGCCACGAGAAATGCGCAAGGATTCGATGAAACCACGATCGACGGCCTCGCACGCGCCGCGAAGATGCTGAGTCCCTATTTGGAGCGTCATGTCCTGCGACGGATCGCCATCGATCTGCTCGACACCTATGTGGGCCCGCGGACGGGTCAGCGTATCATCGAGGGCCGTGTGGATCGCGGTGCGGTGGAACTCATCGAGGCGGCGATCTGGTTCACGGATCTTCGCGGATTTACCCGATTGTCGGAACATTCACCGATTCCGGACGTGCTGGCCGATCTGAATTCCTGGTTCGGGATCATCGGGGAGGTCGTCGAGGCGCATGGCGGCGAGGTGCTCAAGTTCATCGGCGACTCCGTATTGGCGATCTTTCCAACTTCTCCTGAGCAGAACAGCAGGTTCGCATGCCAGAGCGCCCTCGCAGCCGCCCAGGAGTTTTGTCTGAGAACGAATGCCGGAAACGAACTCCGCAGATCCCTTGGTCGTGCACCCTTGATGCACGGCCTCTCCCTGCATTTTGGGGAGGTTGCCTATGGCAATGTGGGCGCTCCTCACCGACTCGACTTTACGGTCATCGGCCCAGCTGTAAACCGTGCAAGCAGGCTCCTGGATCTCGCAAAGCAGCTTGATCGACAGGTGATTGTATCGCGGGTCTTTGCCCAGGAGCTCGATCAGCCCTTTGTCGATCTCGGTCGCCATCACTTGCGCGGTATCGATCGTCCTCAGCAGGTTTTCTCTCTGCTCGAATAGGATTTTTCTGTACGTGCCACATTCATCCTTTGCAACAATGCGGGACCAAACAAGGAGGGCTTTCCATTGGCGGATTGGAATGCGGGACAATACCTGACGTTCGAGGATGAGCGCACCCGACCATCCATCGACCTGCTCAGCCGTGTGCCTCTGGAAGAAGCAACGAACTGCGTCGACATCGGATGCGGTCCCGGAAACAGCACGGAGCTGATCGCCCAACGCTATCCGACAGCCCGGGTCCTCGGGCTCGACAATTCGCTCGACATGCTTGCCAAGGCACGAGCACGTTTGCCGGATCTGGACTTCGGTGAGACTGATATCGCGAGCTGGCAGACGGAGGAGCGTTTCGATCTGATCTTCGCCAATGCCGTCCTGCAATGGCTTCCCGGGCATCCCGATCTTCTCAAGCGCCTTGTCTCCTTCTTGAATGACGGAGGATGTCTTGCCGTTCAGATGCCGAACAATCTGAACGAACACTCCCATCGACTCATGGGACAGGTTGCACAAGAGGGACCCTGGGCGGAAAAGCTGTCTTCCGCCGCTAAGGCGAGAGAGACGATCGGATCCTTTGAGGATTATTATGCCTGGCTGCTACAGGCCGGATGCTCGGTCGATATCTGGCAAACGATCTATGTTCATCCGCTCGATGGGGCCGAGGCTATCGTCGAGTGGTTCAAGAGCACTGGCCTGAAGCCCTATCTCGATCGTCTCTCGACTGAGGAGCGTTCCGAGTATCTACGTCGATACCAAGCCGCAATCGCGGAAGCATATCCTGTTCAACAAGACGGAAAGGTTCTACTGCGCTTTCCACGCCTTTTCTTCATCGCACAGCGTAAATAGATCGAGGGTCGATGGGAAAGCACGAGGTCTCTCGGGCATCCATGTTTGGTCCGCCGAAAGGTCGGCCTTGGTTCTTCTAGCACTTCGACGGGCTTCATAGTATAACCCTTCAAAATCTTTATGCCCTTCGACAGGACGGCCGGTCCTTTGGCGGCGGAGTTACATCATGGCATGGGATCGGACGGACCGCCCGGCAATCGACCTTGCGGCCATCGGGTACATTCTGCCTGTCCTTCTTGCTTGCTTTCCTTTTCCTGGAGAGGCGGAGGCGCAGAATGTCGGGTGCGAGCTGCAGGCTGCGGCGGTTCCACAAAGGCAGGTTCTGCGCTGTCGTGACGGACTGACCATCGAGGCCGAGGCAGGAGCCGACTACAATCTCGTCGATCGGAATGGGGATAGCCAGCCCGACGCAGTCAGCCTGCGGAACCGCGCCATTTTCATCGATGCACCGGCACGATCCGGCAGGCAAGGCTTCGAGATCCTGACCCCTCAGGCCATCGCAGCCGTGCGCGGCACGCAATGGGCCGTCGATGTCGCTGGAGGCAAGACAGCTGTTTTCGTGGCAACTGGGCGTGTAGCGGTCAGGCGGGTGAGCGGCGGAACCGCCAGCGTCAATCTCGGTCCAGGAGAGGGCGTCGATGTGGAACCGGGGACGGTGCCTCTGGTCGTCAGACGGTGGCCCGCCGCTCGTGCGTCTGCTCTCCTGGCGCGCTTCGGACGATAACGTCAATATGGATCGGCGCTACGCCTTTACCCTGATCGCGGCAGCATTGGCCGGTCTCTGGGGAGCCGGACTCGCGCTGTCGTATCGGGAAGGCCGCGCAGCCTTCCTCGACCGCGTGGAAGCACCCCTGGCCGATTTGCGCTTTCTGATCCAGGGACCACGTCCAGCGCCGGATGCGACCACGATCGTCGCCATCGACGATGAGACGGTGCACGAAACAGGATCCTATCCTCTGTCCAGGGCAACGATGGCCCGTCTTGTTTCAGCACTCGGACACATGAGGCCTAAGGCGATCGCGCTCGATATCCTGTTCATCGATCCGGGCCCGGCGGAAGGCGATCGTGCGCTCACAGAAGCCCTTCGTGGAGCGCCGAGCGTTCTCGCCGCTGCGGGCCTGTTCCGACGCACGACGCAACATGCGCTCGCATCGACCGACGACAACCCTGAGGGCCTTCCTGTCGCCCAAAGCCTGCTTCTGCCGCTTGAATCACTGACTGGTGCCGGAGCTCTTGGAGTCGTCAACATTGCGACGGATGCGTCGGGCGTTCCGCGCCATGTTCCTCTTCTGCTGCGGTCAGACGGCCGGATTATACCGTCTTTTCCGCTGCGGGCCGCCTCCATTGCGATGAACCGCGACCCTGTTCTTCACTCGGACGGCATCGATATAGGCGGCATATCGACCAGCACCGAGAGAGGATACGCCCTACCGCTTCGCTTTTATGGCCCCGGCGGCACCGTTCGCACGATCAGCGCGGGTCAGATCCTGAACGGCAATGTCGAGGAAGATGCGGTTCGCGACAAGGTCATCGTAGTCGGCGCGACGGTGGCAGGCGGTGGCGACACATTTCCGAGCCCCTTTGATCCTGTACTGCCGGGTGTCGAGGTTTTGGCGACCGCCATCGCTCATCTGATGGAAGGCGATGGCCTCGTGCGTGACCGGCATGTTCGTCTCATCGATGCCACCGTGGCTGTCATTCTGCCGGTTCTTTTCGTGCTGCTTCTCTCCTGGCATCGCAGCATCTGGGGCTTGGCACTTATTGCCGGCATCGCCACCCTATGGATCGGCGTCACTGTCGTGGCATTCACGCAGGGTATCTGGCTCAGCGCGGCTCTGCCGCTTTGGGCGGCAACGCCACCCGTCGTTCTCTTTGGAGCAGCGCGGCTCTGGCTCGATCGCAGCCGGGCAGATCGGCTGAGCGCGCAGAGCCGAACCCTGCAGAGCTTTCAGCCTCCCAGCCTGACCGAGCGGCTGACGAAGGATCCGGACTTTCTCATCAAACCGGTACGCCAGCAGGCCGCGCTGATCTTCATCGACCTGTCGGGGTTCACGGGCCTGACCGAAGTCCTTCCCCTCGATAACACCCGCGAGGTTCTTCGAAGCTTCCACACCCTCGTCGATCAGGAAACCGTGCGGAACCATGGAATTGTCGCCAGCTTCATGGGAGATGGCGCGATGATCCTGTTCGGCCTTCCAGATCCCTCTCCTCAGGATGCCGGGCATGCCCTGGCCGCCTGCGTTGCTCTCACCGTGCGCATGGAGAGTTGGCTAGCGACTCTGCCGCAGCCGATCGCATCGCGCATCGGCTTCAAGATCGGCGCCCATTACGGAAGGATCATCGCATCGCGGCTCGGAGGCGACAGCCACCAGCACATCACCGCGACCGGCGATACGGTCAATGTGGCGAGTCGGTTGATGGAAGTGGCGGCGGCCCACCATGTCAGCGTCGCTTTGAGCGATGCCCTCTACCATGCGGCGGGCCCGGCACGCTCGGTCCTAGAATCTGGAGTTATGGATGGGCCACTTGCCACTTCGATCCGCGGTCGAGCGGGTTCGCTGCAAGTCTGGTTCTGGAGGAGACAATCCACAAAGGCCTGAGGAGAAGGCCCCTGATGATATCCACCAGAGGCCTTCCCCATGCCGAAATGCGATCAGGCCGCTTCAGAGTTCGTCGGGTGCAGGCATGCCCGTGCCGAACCAGTTCTTCTGCATCAGGGTCTGCGCTTCCTCGACCGATTTCTGATCGCCACGCGCCTTTGCAGCGAGAAGCAATCCTGCAGCAGCCCACCCATTGTTCGGAGAGCGCTGGAGCGCAGCACGAAACGCTTCCTCGGCCTCTGCGGGTTTTCCCTGGGCCATCAGCGCCGCCCCGAGTGACTGATGCACCGGATAGTACCAGTATGGCGGCTCCATATAGGGCAATCGATCCTGGATGGTGGCGGCCTCCGCGAACAACGTGGCAGCCTTCGCCTGATCTCCCGCAGCCTGTGCGATCCGCGCCTCGATCTCGCGGGCTGCAATGGTCAGCACGTCCGGTCCAGGCACCCCGGCATCGGGCAAGGCCGTTATCTCCGGCCTCTTCGCTAAGGCCTCGATGGCGGTCGCCTCGGCGCGAGCTTCATCGGCGCGCCCGAGACGGGCGAGAGCAACCCCGCGCGCGTAATGCCAGGCGGCTTCGACAAAGGGGAAATCTCCCTGCGGCTGCGGGAGAGCCAGCACGTCCTCGGGCTTCGAGAAAAGAGCATGAGCGTTGTAGGGTGCAGCAGCGATGGGCTGCGTCCAGGGCACCTCACGCTTGGCCCGATCCGAGATGATGCCGGACAGCTTCTGCGCCGCATCCACAGCGGTGCGCCCATCGCCTCCCGTTAAGGCCGAGACCATGACGAAATGGATGTTGTGGGCGTAGTAAGCTTCGGAATAGAGAAGACTTGCACCTCCCCGATTCAGGAATGCCTCATCGGCGGCGGCTGCCCGCACATTGGCATCGAGGCTCTCGCGCCAGCGTCCGAGGCGATACCAGATATGGCTTGGCATATGCACCAGATGCCCTGCCCCCGGGATCAGCTTTTCCAGTCGCTCGGCATGCGGCGCAGCCCGCTCCGGATGATCGGATGCTTCGACGACGTGGATGTAGAGGTGGATGGCGCCCGGATGATTGGGGTTCGCCTCCAGAGGCCCGAGTTGCCGCGTTCCAAGAACGCCTTCGATCAGTGCAACGATCCTCTCCGTCTTTCCTTTCGGTGTCTTTCCGCCATCCGCCCAATAATCCCAGGGCGTAAGATTCATGAGCGCATCGGCTGTAAGCAACGCAATATGGGAGTTCTGCGGGAAGCGGGCCTGCACAGCCTCCATGGCATCCGCATAAGCCTGATCCAGGGCTTTGCGATCGGCATTGGGATCGGGTGAGTGCCGCTTCGAGAGGGCTTCCACCAACGCGACCTGCAGGTCGCCACTGTCCGCAGCGAGGCCTCGCGCCTTCTCGAGCACGACAAGGGCGCGCGCATTCGCGTCGGCATCCATCGGGTAGTTGATATGCGGGCCCAGAACCCAGGCTTCGCCCCACAAGCACATGGCACAGTTCGGATCGAGTTCCTGGGCAACCCGGAAAGCACGCGCCGCCTCCGCGTGGTTGAAGCCCCAACCCAGCCGGTAACCCTGATCGAAGTAGGCTTGAGCCTGCCCGTTCTGATCTTTGGTCACGGCCCAGGAGAGTTGACCGAGATTATCGTAAAGGGGCGGCTTTTCCTCCGAGCGTGGAGCAGCGGCGCCTCGCGGCAGGTCTCGGCTATATGCGCCGAGTTCTGTGCGCTTCGGCTGAACCTCCTGCGGCTGCGATTGAAGTTGCGCGACTGTCATATGATGCCCTGCACCGTGCTGGCTCGGATTCTGCAGGGCATGCAGCATCCGTACCCGCGGACTGTCATGACTTCCAAGCGGGCAGGCATCGACGGAACTTGCCGCAAGAATTGCCAAGACGGCAGTTGCCGAGAGAAGCACGGATCTTGCCGAGAGACGGCAGCGCTGAGCGATGAAGGTCGTCATGAGCACAGATTCCCAGGTTGGCGGAAGGCCGAGCGCCCGCAGGCGCTATCGTCCGATGCCGAACGACGAACGCAGCAGACTCAGCTTGATTGTGCCTGGAAGTTTGCTTGCTCAGGAGAGGCGATCATGACAACGTGAGGAGGCAAAACTGCCAAGGAGACGCACCGATGCTCCACGTGGTCGTTCTGTTCCTGAATGGCGGATGCGCCTCGACGGCCCTTCTCCCGATGGAGATCTTCCGCAATGCCGGCGTCCTATGGAATCTTCTGAAAGGTAAGGCACCGGAACCACGGTTTCGTGTCACCACGGCATCGCTCGGAGGCGGCCCGGCCGTCACGGATCAGCTGGTCTCGCTCCTCCCTTCCTGCGCCGTCGAGGCTGTGGAGCAACCCGATATTGTCTTCGTCCCCGCAGGCGGATTGCCGTTCGATACAATGATGCAGACGGGCTATGTGATCGATGCCGTCATCGATCAGAATGCCGCCATCATCCCTTGGCTGCGGAACTGGGCCAATACGGGAACAAAGATCGCAGGTGTCTGTTCGGGTGTTGCCATGCTGGCCGAGGCAGGATTGCTCGACGGGAAGCGCGCGACGACGCATTGGGGATTGGCTGAAATCTATCGCAAGCGCTTTCCGGATGTGGACTGGCAACCGGATTATCTTATCACGGATGCCGGAGACATTGCCTGCAGCGGCGGCATCAACTCAGCCGCGGATTTGAGCCTTTATCTGGTCGAGAGGTTTGCAGGTCGCGAAATCGCCTTGGAATGCGCCAAGGCCCTGCTGATCGAAATGCCCCGCACATGGCAGGTCGCGTTCGCGGATGTCATGCTGCGCGAGGACCATAACGATGAAAACATTCAGCGCGCTCAGGACTGGGTTCATCGACATTTCCAACGACCCATCGGTGTGGAAGCCATAGCAGCGAGAGTCGGGATGAGTCCTCGCAACTTTATCCGCCGTTTCAAGGACGCGACCGGGCACACTCCCTTGAGCTACATCCATACTATTCGCGTGACCATGGCGAAGAGATTGTTGGAAGACGGACAGCAGAGCATCCAGGAAGTGAGCCAAGCCGTCGGCTATGAGGACGTGATTTTTTTTCGGGACTTGTTCAAACGCCATACGGGGGTGTGTCCCACGGAGTACCGAACCCGCTTCGGAACACCACCCATCACAAATCCTGTCGATCGGCGTGGCTCTCGCATTGAGGTTCCCGCCAGAACCTCCTGGTGAGAAGCGACAAGCCGCGCCATCGGTTCACCACGGGATCGAAATCGCTCGATCAGGCGCTCTGCTCTTCCGTCGAGCGTTCAATCCGGATTGAACGCCTTCTCTCGCGCCGTAAACGCTTCATCAGAGCGATAGAAGCCACCATCGTGCGTTCAAGTTCAGACAGAATACTGTCCGTGTCCAACGCGAGTGTTAGGTTCTTTCGTTCCATTTTCATCAGCACCCTATTTCGCTTTTCCAATATTAGAACCGGGTTGTTCTTCAAGCTAAGCGTCGCAGTGCGGCTGCAATGTGGCAGGCTAACGATGAGAACTGCTCGATGACCATGCGAAAAAGAGTTAGTGGCTGACGAACGATCTAACGATGCAATTGACGTAGGGACTCAGAATCTGGAGACACTTCCCTGTTTCCGTTCTACATCGTCCGCTCGCCTGCAAATGGTCGGAGCACGACTGATCATCTTTTCAAGCGCGGACGAACGCAGATGCTTCGCGGCCATAGCGAGGATCAATAGGAGGCTGTGTTCCGCGCAGCGCATTGCCGATATGGGCGACATGCTGATCGAGTGGTTGAATACTTTGTCACGGCCTCGTGCGCGGGCGAAGCACTCCCGCGCAACGGGATCGGTCGTCAAGATCCGTTTAGCGCCCTACGTGCCGATGCCACTCGGCACAATACTGCTGAAAGCTGCCCGGAAGCTGATGGGAGGACGCTTCTCGCCCTTCCTGAAGTGAGCCTGGAGCTGAGAATCCAATCGCGAGGAGAGCCGCACCAACGCTCGTTCCTGTCGAACTGGAAATTGCAATGACTGAGCGTCCAATTGCCTTCGAGAGAGCCTCGGCGTAGAGGGCATTGCGCGCAAACGGCCCCTCCACGATGATGGGACCTGCCGCACGGGTCAGATCTAGACAAGCCTTCGTCATCAGAGCTGCATAGAGCGAGGCCGCGACATAGGTCTCATCCGCGTTCAGACTGTTTGAGGCATTGACGACGCGATGTTCGGCATCGGGAAACGGGCCGCATCCCGGTACGACGCTCGGCGTCATGAAAATACGCTCCTCCACGACACGGTTGATGGCTTCCGGCGTCGCCGTCCCCTGCCCTCTTGTCAGCAGTTCGAATTCACGCCCCCCCATGAAGCGTGCGGAAGGCACGGCACGGCCAAGGGCGTCAACGTTGGCGAGAGTGTCACGCTTCGAGTCGAGATGACCAAGGTCTCCGCCGACTGCGAAGGTCACGACCCATGTGCCCGTCGAGACCACGGCGAACGGCGCCTCGTGCCGACCGAGATGCGGCAGAAGCGAAGCGTTCGAGTCGTGAATGCCGCAATAGACGGGTACGGGCCGAGCAAGCCCGATCTTCGCAGACATCTCCTCCGTCACATAGCCCAGACGATCGGAGGGTTTCCTGACGGGGGCCAGCTTCTCGGCAATCCCAAGTGTTTTGACGAGCGACGAGAAGCCTCCCTGCTGTGGTCTCCAGAGGTCGGTATGACAGCCAAGAGAGGTCACCTCCGTGGCCGCAATGCCGGTCAGCCTCCAGCCCCAATATTGCGGGTAGGTGACGATGGCCTGCACATTCGCGAATGCTTCCGGAAAGACGGCTTTCTGGTAGTGAAGCTGAGCTCCGAGATTGAGGCCGCCAGGCAGGCGCGGTGAGAACGTCTCCGAAAAGGCCGGTCTGATTTCGTCATAGGCAGCCTCGACATCGGCCGGGTAGCGGAACTCGTAATCGAGGATCGGCAGCGCCAGGCCTTCGGCGCTCAATAGCGCCCCGCTCGCGCCATGCGCGGTGATCGAAACGGCATCGAACTCGAATTCCGAATTGAGCTCCTTCAGGGACTGCAGGAAGAAGGCGAAAATCCCATCCACGTCGAAGTGCGGGTAGGATCCGTCGGTCAGGACCCGGTTGGGGCGAGTGCGGGCCGCGACCTCACGCCTCTCCCCGGCATCGACGATGACGGCTTTCACATTGGTCTTGCCGACGTCGAGTACTGCGACTTTCATCGGATCATGCCATATGGAAGACAGTGACAAGCGGCTTGTCGACAGGCGATTGGTCGGGATTGGTCGCCATGATATCGGCCATATGGGCCCACCAGCGTTTCATGACCGGATGGCTCGGCAGATCCGCCATGCGATGATCCGTCCGCCGCCACAGAACGCCGAAGAGAATCCCGGTTTCCCGGTCGAGATGGATCGAATAATCCGCGACGCCCGCTTCCTTCAGAAGCTCGACGAGTTCCGGCCAGATCTCATCATGCCGGCGGCGATACTCATCCTCCATGCCCGGGTTGAGCTGCATCTTGAAGGCATACTTTTCTTTTGCGCTCATGCTGCTGCCTTTGAACGGATGCGGCGGATGAGAATCGGCAGCGCGATCACCAGGATCAGCAGCAGGCCGATGAAGATCGACATGACGATGCCGGGCACGTTGAGAAGTCCAAGCCCGAATGTGACGAGCCCCATCACGATCGCGGCCAGCACCACGCCCGGAATGGTTCCTGAACCACCCAGAATGCTGACGCCGCCGAGCACCGCCATGGTGACCACCTCGAGTTCCCAGCCGGCTGCAATGGTGTGACGGGTCGAGCCCAATCGCGAGGTGAGGCAAACGGCTGCAAACCCGCTCATGAGGCCTGTCATCAGGAAGAGGACGAACTTGGTGCGCTGAACCGGAATGCCGGAGAACTGGGCTGCGAAAGCGTTGTTGCCGATGGCATAGATCCGTCGTCCGAACGCGGTCCGGTGGAGCAGGACGCCGAAGGCAAAGGCAAGAATGACGAAGGCGACCATTTCGAAGGTGACGACTTCGAAACCGGGGAGCGCGGGCCACCAGGAAAAGTCCGACATGTACCCTTGCCCGAACCAGGCGAAGCTCGCCGGGTAGCCACCATAGGCCTGATCGCCGAGGACGATCTGAGCGATTCCTCGAAACAGGCTCATCGTGCCGATGGTCACGACAATCGACGGAAGACCGACGCGCGCCACGAGAAAACCGTTGAAGGCTCCGCAGAGCAGTCCGACCGCAAGCCCGATTGCGACGAGAGCCGGGGTCTGAAAGCCGACCTGTGCGGCCGCCCCCATGGCCGTCGAAGCCAATGCGATGATGGCAGCCACCGACAGATCGATCTCGCCCGAGATGATCAGCAATGTCATCGCGAAGGCGATCATGGCCTTCTCTGTGAAGTTGTACGTAGCATCCGACAGGTTCCACGGATCAAGGAAGTGCGGAGATGCCAGCGAATTTGCGATGAAGATCGCGATGGCGACCGCGGCAAGCAGGGTCTCCCAGCTGCCGAGGATCCGCCCGACCGGCGTTGAGAGCTTGTCAGGAATATGCCGCGTCGGCTGTTTCTCGAGAGCGAGCGTGCTCATGCGGCTGCTCCTTCGGCCGGTGCTTCAGCCAGGTTCGGTCCGCGTTTCTCGGCGTCCCGAAGAATGAGGCGACCTTTCCGCTTCTCTTGCCGCGCATTGAAGAGAACGGCGATGATGATCACGAAGCCGGAAATGGCCATCTGCCAGAACGGGGAGATATTGATCACAGGCAATGCATTCTTGATCACACCGAGGAACAGAGCACCGAGAATTGCCCCCCGACGGAGCCGATGCCCCCGAGCGTCGAGATTCCACCGATCACGCAGGCCGCGACCGTATCGAGTTCGAACCCGGCCGCAATATCTACATAGGCGACCGCATAGCGAGACACCCAGAGATAGCCGCAGAGACCAGCCAGAGAGCCTGACAGCACGAAGGCAAAGAAACGCGTGCGCCCGACATCGATTCCCGCATAGAGCGCGGCCGTTGGATTGCCGCCGGCTGCGTAGAGGGCGCGCCCGAACACCGTGCGCGTGAAGACGAGACTGATGATCGCGATCACAAGGACAGCGGCCCAACCGAGCAAGGGCAGCCCGAGCACGGCAACGCGTGGTGTATTGAGGAAGGCCGGTGTCATTTGGGTCTGGTTGACCCAGGCTCCGCCGGAGAGCACGAAGGCCATGCCACGATAGATCGTGAGGGTGCCAAGCGTCGCCACGATGGATGGAATGCCGATTTTCCAGACCATGAAGCCGTTGATCGCGCCCAGGAACGCTCCGATGCTCATGGCCATCACGATGAGAAGAGGAAGCGGAATCTGCGGATAGGCCGCGTTCGTCATGGCGATAGCCATGCCGGTGAACGATAGGTTGGCGGCCACGGACAGATCGATGGACTTGGTGAGGATCACCGCCATCTGACCGAGCGCCAGGATCATCAGGATGGATGTATCGTTGAAGATGTTGGCAAGGCTCTCCGGCGACGAAAAGCCTGGCGCCCGATAGGAAAAGATCGCGATCAAGACGACGATGATCGCCACCAGCAGGAGTTCACGATACTTCAGGATTCGGCTCATCGTAGCTTCCAGGTTCCCTGTCCTGACATGTCACACATTGCCCGTCGCTGCCCGTACGAGCACCTCGGCATCGAGACCGTCTCGTTCCCATAGGCCGGCCATCCGGCCCTCGCGCATGACCAGCACGCGATCGGACATACCGAGGATCTCAGGCAGTTCGGACGAGATCATGATCACGCTCAATCCCTCACCCGCGAGTTCGCTCATGAAGGCGTGCACCGCGGCCTTCGAACCGATGTCGATGCCCTTCGTCGGCTCATCCAGGATAATGACCTTCGGCTTGGTCGCGAGCCACTTCCCGATGACGACCTTCTGCTGGTTTCCACCGGACAAGGTGCCGACGGGAACCGAGAGCGCCGCGGCACGGAGGTCCAGCCGCTCGGCATACCGCCGTGCCAAAGCGAACTCCTCCGCCTGACGCAGGAAGCCCGCCCTGGTCGTCCTGTCGAGCGTCGCCATGGAGATGTTCTGGAAGATCGGCATCTGCAGAACGGCACCGTGGCGACCACGTTCCTCGGGAACATAGACGATGCCGGACGCAATGGCATCCGCCGGAGAGCGGATGTCGATCCGGCGCCCCCTCCAGTTCAAGGATCCCCGCGCTTGGACGGGTGACGCCGAACAGGGCCTGACAGACCTCCGAACGCCCTGCCCCGACCAATCCGTAGAGACCCAGGATTTCTCCGCGGCGCAGATCGAAGGAGATGTCGTTGAATTCTGTCGGATGGGAGTATCCCGAGACCTTCAGAACGGCGTTTCCGATTGCCACATCCACTTTCGGAAAAACATGCTCGACGGAGCGACCGACCATCATGCGCACGATCTCGTCCTGCCCGGTCTGTGACAGCAGCCCGGAACCGATGGAGCGGCCATCGCGGAACACCACGAACCTTTCAGCGATCTGATAAACTTCCTCGAACTTGTGGCTGATGAAGAGGATCGCCTTGCCCTGGCGCTTCAGCCTTTCGATGATCTGGAAGAGGTCTTCCACCTCTTTGTAGGACAGTGCAGCGGTCGGCTCGTCCATGATGACCACGCGGGCTTCGACCGACAGCGCGCGCGCGATGGCGACAAGATGGCGATGAGCGATGGAGAGGTCCTTCAGGCGGGTGTAAGGACTGATCGGCGCATCGATGGAGGTCAGCAGCGCTGCGGCGCGCGCATTCATCGCGCCCCAATTGACGAGCCCCAGCCGATTGCGTGGCGCATGCCCGAGAAAGATGTTCTCGGCGACCGATAGCTCGTCGAAGAGCACCGTCTCCTGATGAATCGCCGTAATGCCGCTGCGGATCGCCGCCTCGGCATTCGCGAAATGCACCGGAACGCCATCGACGACGATCTCACCGCCATCCGGCTGATAGATCCCGGTCAGGATCTTGACGAGCGTCGATTTACCCGCGCCATTCTCGCCGATCAGCGCCGTCACCGTTCCCGGATGGAGCGTGACGTCGACATGATCAAGGGCTTTGACCCCTGGAAACGACTTGGAGATTCCGCGCATCTCCAAAAGCGAAGGCGGGATCTCGGGAACCGCTTGAACTACGGACATGGGAAACCCTGGCAATTGCTGATGAGAGCAATAAGGGCGCGGCTATCCGCGCCCTCGTTCTGAGTGGCTTCGCGATCTCAGAAGATCTTGGCGAACTCGTCGACGTTGCTCTTGTTATAGACGAAGGGGTCGGCCATGGCGGCTTCGCCGTTGTCGCCGATCTTGATCTTACCCATGCGGCCGACGTTGATCTCGGAACCGGGCTTGCCCTCGGTCTCCTTCTTGACTAGGCGATAGGCGATCTGCGTCGCGGTATAGCCGAGATCGATCGGATTCCAGATGGCGAATTCCTTCGTCGCGCCGGAATGGACGGCACCGGCCATCTCGGAGGGAAGCCCAAGTCCCGTCACATAGACCTGCCCGATCTTGCCGGCATCCTTCACCACCTGCGAGGCCGCGAGCACGCCGACCGTCGTCGGAGCAACGATCACCTTCACATTCGGATGAGACTTCAACAGGCCCTGAGCTTCGCGATAGCTCTTGTCGGCCAGATCGTCGCCGTAGACGGTCGTGACGAGGTTCAGTCCGGGATATTTCGGGAGCTGCTTCTTCATCTCGGCGATCCAGGTGTTCTGGTTGGTCGAGGTAGAAGTCGCCGACAGGATCGCGAAATCGCCTTTGCCGTCCGGCAGGTGGGATGCCGCGAGCTTCAGGCACATGTTGCCGATCAACTCGTTGGACGACGGATTGAGGTGAACGATCCGTCCGTCCTTGCCGACGGCGGAATCCCAGGAGATGACCTTGATGCCGCGCTGCGCTGCCCTTTTCAGCGCCGGGACGACCGCATCGGGGTCATTCGCCGAGATCGCGATCGCATCGACGCGTTGCGCGATGAGCGCATTGATGACCTCGATCTGCCCTTCGGCCGTCGTGCTGGTCGGTCCGGTATAGATCACCTCGACGCCGCCCAGCTCCTTCGCCGCCTCTTGCGCGCCTTTGTTGGCGGCCTCGAAGAATCCGTTGCCGAGAGATTTTGCGACAAGGCCGATCTTCACATTCTGCGCGCTTGCGGATCCGGCGAAGAGCGCCAGACCCAATGCTGTGCCGAGGGCGAGCTTTGCAAATGTTTTCATGTTCTTCCTCCCTTTTCAAAACGCCTCTCGCCGGCTCTCAGGCCGCCGATGAGGATTCCACGGACTGATCGCCCGCCGTCGTTCCGGCGATGATCAGTTTGATCCCTGCATTCTCGATCATGGTTCTGGCCGAATCCGGGATGGCGTCATCGGTAATCAGCGTGGAGACACGGTCGAGAGGGCAGAGAATGAGGCTGGAGCGGCGCTGAAACTTGGTGGAATCCACCATCAGAACCAGCTCGTCAGCCTGATTGATCAGCTTCTGCTCGGCCTGGATGATCAGGGCGTCCTGCTCCATGACGCCGAGCGCGCCGACGCCCTGGGCGCCCATGAACATGCGGCGAGCGTAGAAATTGCGCGTTACGTCGTTCTCGAACGGCGAGAGGATGATGCTCTGGTCGCGATAGATCGATCCGCCCGGCAGCATCACTTGGTTCTTGGAATGCTTTACGAGATGCTCGGCGATGGCGAACGAATTCGTGAAGACCTGCAGACGGCGGGCGATCAGATAATGCACCATCTGAAATGTCGTGGTGCCACCATTGATGATGATGGCGTCCCCCTCCGTGCACAGCGCCACCGCCTCCCGGGCAATCGCCCGTTTCTTGGCGATGTTCTCGCCTTCGGACACGCGAAACGGCTTGGCCGCAAGGCTGCCGATCTGAGCCGGATGAAGCGCCTCCGCCCCACCGCGAACGCGGCGCAGGCGCCCTTGAACGTGCAGGGCCGCGATGTCGCGGCGGATCGTGGCCTCCGAGGCGGAGGTCAGTTCCACAAGATCCTGGACTGTCGCGACCGGCTTCTCCTGGACGGCGCTCAGGATGATCCGGTGCCTTTCACGTTCGTGCATGGTTCCTCAACAAGGCGGCTCAAGAAAGATTAGGAGGATCGAGTACCTTTCAGGTTCACGCAAGTTCCGGCTTAGACTGGTCACCAAACCAATCACAGTCAATCAATATCCGCGTACAACCTTCGTATAATGATCATTATTGATCAAATTTGATCGTTTCTGGTTGACAATGCGGGGGGCTGCCGCCACCTTTCCGCTCAAATCCGAGGCATCACACGGCCTCACGAGCCGTCAGGAGGAAATTGTGGACACCGCGACCCAAGCCGTCAAACTCCTCGAAAATCACTGGGACGACGCAAAGGCAGCCACCCTCGACGAGCCTGGCCTGCTGCTCTACCGCTCCAACCTTCTCGGCGCCGACAAGCGGATCACCAATTACGGCGGCGGCAATACATCGGCGAAAGTGACCGAGACCGATCCGCTGACGGGGGAAAAGGTCGAGGTGCTCTGGGTCAAGGGCTCGGGTGGGGACGTCGGCACGATCAAGCTCGACGGCTTCGCAACGCTCTATATGGACAAGCTGCGGTCGCTGAAGACCATCTACAAAGGCGTCGAGGACGAAGACCGCATGGTGGGCTTCCTGCCCCATGCCACCTTCAACCTCAACACCCGGGCCGCCTCGATCGACACGCCTCTCCACGGCTTCCTCCCCTACAAGCATGTCGATCACATGCATCCCGATGCGATCATCGCGATTGCGGCGTCCAGGAACTCCCGTGAACTGACGCGGGAGATTTACGGGGATGAGATCGGATGGCTGCCGTGGCGCCGCCCCGGCTTTCAGCTGGGCCTCGATCTCGAAGCTTTCGCCAAGGCCAATCCCGGCGCCAAGGGCGCGGTGCTCGAAAGCCATGGCCTGTTTACCTGGGCCGACGATGCCAAGGAATGCTACGAGCTGACCCTGCGGGTCATCAATCGGGCCATCACGTGGTTTGCCGAGAAGACGGCGGGCAAGTCGGCTTTCGGCGGCGCGGTGACGTCCAGCCTTTCGCGGGACGAGCGCCGCAAGATCGCAGCGCGCCTGATGCCGGAGATTCGCGGCAAGATCGGCCAGGCGGAGCGCAAGCTCGGTCATTTTGACGATCAGGAAGCGGTGCTTGAATTCGTCAATTCGGCCAACCTGAGCCCCCTCGCCCAGCTCGGCACCAGCTGCCCCGATCACTTTCTGCGCACGAAGATCCGTCCGCTCGTCCTCGACTTCGACCCAAAGTCGCCCGACGTCGATGCAGTTCTCGCTGGTCTCGATGCCGCACTGGAGGCGTACCGCGCCGACTATACGCGGTATTACGAGCAGTCGAAGCATCCGAACAGCCCGAAGATGCGCGATCCCAATCCGGTGATCTTCCTCATCCCCGGTGTCGGCATGCTGTCATTCGCCCGCGACAAGGCGACGGCGCGCATCGCCAGCGAATTCTACGTCAATGCCATCAACGTGATGCGCGGCGCCTCCTCGGTGTCCGAATACCAGGGCCTTCCCGAGCAGGAAGCCTTCGACATCGAATACTGGCTGCTCGAGGAAGCCAAGCTCCAGCGCATGCCGAAGCCGAAGAGCCTCGCCGGTCGTGTCGCCTTCATTACCGGTGGCGCCGGCGGCATCGGCCGTGCCACGGCCGAACGGCTGGTGGGCGAAGGCGCCTGCGTTGTGCTCGCGGATATCGATCAGGAATCGCTGACCTCGACAGTGGAGGATTTCTCCAAGCGTTTCGGACAAGATGCGGTGCGCGGCGTGAAGCTCAACGTCACGAGCGAACCTGACGTCCTGTCCTCCTTTGTGGAGGCCAGTGTCGAATTCGGCGGCATCGACATCCTGGTATCCAATGCCGGCATCGCCTCCTCGGCTCCCGTGGAGGACACCGATCTGGCGATGTGGAACCGCAATATCGACATTCTCGCGACAGGCTATTTCCTCGTCTCGCGGGAGGCCTTCCGCCTGTTCCGGCGCCAGAAGCTCGGCGGCAATGTCGTGTTCGTCTCATCGAAGAACGGCCTCGCCTCGTCGCCCAATGCTTCGGCCTATTGCACCGCCAAGGCGGCGGAAATTCATCTCGCCCGCTGCCTGGCGCTGGAGGGAGCCGACGCGAGCATTCGCGTGAACACGGTCAATCCGGACGCTGTTCTGCGCGGCTCCAAGATCTGGACCGGGGAATGGCGTGAGCAGCGCGCCGCCTCGTCGAAGCTCGCCGTCGATGAGCTTGAGGAGCATTATCGCAAGCGCTCGCTGTTGAAGCTCAATGTCTTCCCAGAGGACATTGCCGAGGCGATCTACTTCCTCGCATCCGATTTCTCTGCGAAGTCGACCGGGAACATCATCAATGTGGATGCGGGCAACGCGACATCGTTCACGCGATAAGATCCGCACCAGCGCATCGTGCGGAAAAGTGGCCCCGGCATTCCGCTCCGGGCGATGCGCTGCTTAAGGAATTGAGCATCAGATTGGATCCCAAAAGTGGATTCACTTTTGGGTCCGATGCTCTAGGGAGGACGCCATGACGGAACAAAGGATTGCGGGAGAGATCGTCTCCGCCGACAACGAGAAGCGCATGACCGCTCTGAATGCGGATTACGATGCTCTGGGTGCCAAGCTCGCGCGCGATGGCATCGACATCGACGCGATCACCGGCAAGGTCGCGCAGTTCTTCGTGGCAGTCCCCTCCTGGGGCGTCGGCACGGGCGGCACCCGGTTCGCACGCTTTCCCGGCGTCGGCGAGCCGCGCAACATCTTCGACAAGCTCGACGATTGCGCCGTGATCCATCAACTCACCTGTGCAACACCGACCGTCTCGCTGCATATCCCGTGGGACAAGGTCGACGATCCGAAGCGTCTCAAGACTCACGGCGATGCGCTGGGTCTCGGCTTCGATGCCATGAACTCGAACACCTTCTCCGATGCGCCGGGCCAGGAGAAGAGCTACAAGTTCGGCTCCTTGAGTCATACCGATGCTGCGATACGTGAGCAGGCCATCGAGCACAATATCGAGTGCATCGAGATCGGCGAGGCGATCGGTTCCAAGGCGTTGACGGTGTGGATCGGCGACGGTTCGAACTTTCCGGGGCAGACGAACTTCACCCGGAGCTTCGAGCGCTATCTCGATGCCATGAAGACCATCTACAAGCGGCTGCCGGAGGACTGGCGCATCTTCTCCGAGCACAAGATGTACGAGCCGGCCTTCTATTCGACCGTCGTGCAGGACTGGGGCACCAACTACCTGATCGCCACGGAACTCGGTGAGAAGGCCTATTGTCTCGTCGATCTCGGCCACCATGCGCCGAACGTCAATATCGAGATGATCGTCGCCCGCCTGATCCAGTTCAAGAAACTCGGCGGCTTCCACTTCAACGATTCGAAGTATGGCGACGACGATCTCGATGCGGGCGCCATCGACCCTCATCGCCTCTTCCTCGTCTTCAACGAGCTGGTGGATGCCGAGCACCGTCGGGCCGAGAACTTCCACCCGGCCCATATGATCGACCAGTCGCATAACGTGACCGATCCGATCGAGAGCTTGATCCGCAGCGCCAACGAGATCCGCCGCGCCTATGCCCAGGCGCTTCTCGTGAACCGGAAGGCACTCGAAGGCTATCAGGACGACAACGATGCCCTCATGGCCTCGGAGGTTCTGAAGGCGGCCTATCGAACCGATGTCGAGCCGATTCTGGCAACGGCGCGCCTGCAGGCCGGCGGCGCTGTCGATCCGATTGCGGCATACCGCGCCAGCGGCTATCGCAAAACTGTTGCGAAAGAGCGTCCGGCCGTCGTCGGGGGCAGCGGCGGTATCGTCTGAGGACCTAGGTTACTCCCTTCAACGACTCCGCATTGCCACCGGTTTCTCCCTTGTCTTTTCGGATGATGCTGATCGTTCCGTCGCCCTCGATATAAGCCTTCTTCACTTCGGAGCAGTGCTCGATCCCCTGCTCTCGAAGCTGGCTGTTGAGCTCTTCTGTCGTGATCATCTCCCGACGCATGTTCCGGGGCAGCATTTTTCCATTGTCAATCAGCAGAAGCGGCGGGGGTCGGGTGAAGCGCTGAAACGCCGGAAAGTGGAAGCCGAGCCAATCGATGGCGTAGTTCCAGAAGACGATGGTAAGGACAAGGATCGCTCCCTCGGTGATCGATTTGTATTCGTTCGCCATGGCGTTCTGTGACGCATCGGCGATGAGGACGATCACGAGAAGGTCCGCCACCCCGATCACGCCGGTCTGCCGCTTGAGCAGGAACC
The DNA here is from genome assembly GCF_044784385.1 of Microvirga sp. RSM25. Classification (NCBI taxonomy): domain Bacteria; kingdom Pseudomonadati; phylum Pseudomonadota; class Alphaproteobacteria; order Hyphomicrobiales; family Methylobacteriaceae; genus Microvirga; species Microvirga sp. RSM25. Next base: position 2,885,917 of record NZ_CP173039.1, read on the forward strand.
TCAGGATCACGAACAGCATGATGTAGGTCATCGTCCCGCGCACGATGATCTCGGGTATCGAATGAACGGGTATGAATATCTCTTGCCAGTTGATCATGGTCGGACCTGGTATTATCGAACGCCTAGGCGCAAGCCGGAAGGATGAAGGCAGGGAGCCCCTGCCAAAGGACGACGAGAAGCGAGAACCCGTTGATCAGCACGCCAGCATGGCTCATGAACCGATCCGCCGTGACGGCGCGATCCCGCATCTGTCCATACGCGCGGAGCGACCAGGCCAACGCGGAAGCGGTGACGATGAGAGCGGTGAGCGTCGCGATCAGGACGAACGCTTGAACGCTTCCGATGCCGAGGATTGTCGCGCCCGCCCATCCGCGGCCGCACAGGGTCGATGTCGCGCCATAAATGAACGTGAATTGGACCGCCCAGGCGATGAGGCCGGCCAGCATCAGAATAACCTGTCCTGTCCGCCCCGCCATGCTAAAGGCCTCCGGTCAGGCGTGGAAAGCCGTGGACGACGATGAGACCGACCAGGCCCTGGCCGACGGTGTAGTACCAGAACAGCATGGTGTTATCGAACGTCGTGCGGCGAACGCTGTCGAGCTTGCCTGCAAGCCAGCGGGCGATCGTGTAGAGCCCCATGATGAGCGTCGTCAGCACGAAAAAGATTTGAAGGGAGACGATGGCGTAGACGGCCGCGCCATAGGCATGGACCGATGGGCTCAGGCCGGATTGCCACTGCGCCCAGAGATCCATCCCCGACCCTCCGGCCACGAGCAGGAGCGCCACGGCGATGACAGCCGGCACGGATCGCGAGCTGCGACGGTCGTCTCCCCTCAGCGTCCGACTGGCCCAGGCGATCAGAGCGGCACTGACGATAAAGAGAGCGGCTGCGGTGAGGGGCCAGATCCATTCCGGAAGCTCGGTGCCGCGAGGTGGCCATGCACCCGGATTCACGAGCCACAGAAAGAGATAGGAGAAGATCAGGCAGGTGAAGACCATGCCCGAAACCACCATGAGAACGATCATCGCCCACCAGGAATGATTCATAGGTCCGGTGACATAGACCGGGACCACGATGCCGCCGCCGATGTCGGCAGGCGGACGAACCGGACCTGGATCGGTCTCCCAGAGCCACCAGATCACGCAGCCGATCGCGAGCACTCCGCAGATCACCGATGTGAAAACGAATTTCACCGTCAGGAGCAGGAAGAAGGCGGCCGTAAACACAGCGGCCAGCACCGGCTGCCATCCGGGACCCGGGATCTGAAGGATGTATTGCGGCCGCGCGTCGAACGGGCTCGTCACCAGCGCCTCGCGTCCTCCCGTTGCCGTTCCAGGCAGATAGTAACGACCGTCCTCCACATCCTTCGATAGATTCGGCTGATCCCATAGGGGCTCATGGCTGACGACCGACGGGATGCTGCGCGTCGCATAGTTGCCGTTCGGCAGCCATTCGAGGGTGCCGGCGTTCCAGACGTTGCCGGCATTCTCTTCGCTTGCGAAGCGGAAGTTCCTTGCGAGGTCGACGAGGAAGATCGCGACTCCGGCGGCGATCATGAAGGCGCCGATGGTGGAGACGAGATTGAGCGCCTCCCATCCCATTCCGACCGGATAGGTGTAGACGCGACGCGGCATGCCGATGAGGCCCGTGATGTGCATCGGCAGGAAGGTGATGTTGACTCCGAGGAACATGAGGCCGAACACCCAGCGCCCGAGCCGCTCGGACAGGGCACGCTTGCTCGCCACCGGCACCCAGTAATAGAAGGCCGCGAAGAGCGGAAACACCATGCCGCCGATCAGCACGTAATGCAGGTGCGCCACGACGAAGTAGCTGTCATGGGCCTGCCAGTCGAAGGGCGCCATCGCCACCATGACGCCGGTAAGACCCCCGAGCGTGAAGATGAACAGGAAGCCGATGACGAAGAGCGAAGGCGTCGTCAGCTTCATGCGCCCCGACGCGATGGTGGCGATCCAGGCGAAGACCTGAATGCCGCTCGGCACCGCCACCGCCGTGCTGGCCGCCGAGAAGAAGCTCAGGGACATCTTCGGCAGTCCCGTGGCGAACATGTGGTGGACCCAAAGACCGAACGAGAGAAAGCCGGTGGCGATCAGCGCCAGCACGATCAGGCGGTAGCCGACGAGCGGCGTCTGCGCCATGGCCGGTACGATCATCGACACCATGCCGGTCGCCGGCAGGAAGATGATGTAGACCTCCGGGTGGCCGAAGAACCAGAACAGGTGCTGCCACAGGAGCGGATCCCCGCCCCTCTCGGCAATGAAGAACGGCCAGTCGAAAGCACGCTCCATCTCGAGCAGAAGCGTGCCGAGGATGATCGCCGGAAAGCCGATGACGATCATGACGGCGAAGACGAGCATGGCCCAGGAATAGACCGGAAGCTTGTCGAGGCTCATGCCGACGGCGCGGGTTTTCATCACGCCGACGATGATCTCGATCGCCCCTGCGATCGCCGAGATCTCGATGAAGCCGATGCCTAGGAGCCACCAATCCGCGTTTTCGGCCGGCGAGTACTTGGTGCTGGTCAGCGGAGGATACATGAACCAGCCGCCATTGGGCGCGAGGCCGAAGAAAATCGTGCAAAAGAACACGAGACCGCCGACGAAATAGGCCCAGAAGGCATAGGCCGAGAGGCGCGGAAACGGCAGGTCGCGCGCCGCCTGCATGTTCGGCAGGAGATAGACGCTCGCCGCTTCCACCGCCGGAACAGCGAAGAGGAACATCATCACCGTGCCGTGCATGGTGAAGAGCTGATTGTAGAGATCGTGACCGACGAGGTCGCTTTCCGGAGCCGCCAGCTGTGCGCGCATGATCAGCGCGAGAATGCCCGCCAGGATGAAGAACAGGAACGCCGTGCCGACATACCACAAGCCCACATAGGTATTGTTGACGGCCGTGATGAAGCTGATGCCGCGCGGCGCTTTCCACGCCTTCTCGAGCGCCTCGAACTCGCCCTCGGGGCGCGGCAGCGGGTTGGGAAGATCCGGCTCCTGCGGCTCGAAGGACCTGGGGCGCTCGGGCACGTTCATTTCAAGCTCTCCAGATAGCCGGCGAGCGCGCGAAGATCCTCACCCGTGAACGAGCCGTAGGACGGCATCCGCACGCCCGGCTTGATGTGCTGCGTGTTGGCGATCCAGCCGGCGAGCGTGCCGACATTGTTGGGGAACTGACCTGCCCCGATCGTGCGGCGGCTGCCCACATGGGTCAGATCGGGCCCGAACGCCCCATGGGCCTCCGTGCCGCGCACCACATGACAGGACCCGCATCCGCCGATCCGGAACAGTTCGCGGCCCCGCGCGAGTTGTGGAACGTCCGGCTCCTGCGCGGGCTTGGCCTGCTCCGATCTCCAGGCCTCGAAGGCGGCAGGCTCCAGCGCCACCATATCGAAAGCCATGCGGGCATGCTGGTCGCCGCAGAACTCGGCACAGACGCCACGATAGATTCCGGGCCGCTCGGCCGTGAAGTTGAGGCGGTTGACGCGCCCCGGGATCATGTCGATCTTGCCGCCGAAATTCGGGATCCAGAAACTGTGGATCACGTCGGCGGCAGTCACCGATACCGCAACGGGCCGCCCGACGGGAACGACGAGTTCGTTGGCCGTGGAGAATTCGGGCTTCTCACCCTCGCCCGGATATTTCACCCGCCACCAATACTGCTCGCCGATCACCTCGACCGGCAGCGCGCCCGGCATCGGCACGTCCGTGTCCCGCATGACGATCAGGCCATAGGGCAGAAGCGCCGAGAGGATCACGATCGGAAAGGCAAGGCCGCCATAGACAATGGTCCTGCGGCTACCGAGCCAGGCCCGCCGCTCGGGCGGAGCGAAGATCGCGTACAGCAGAAGCCCGGTGACGAGGAGAAAGGTTAGAGCGCCTCCCACCGTCATGATCACGGTGAGCCAGTAGATCTGCCGTGCGTCGCCGCCTGCCGGATCGAGCGCCGATTGCACGCCGCCGCAGCCCATGAGGGACAGCACGCACGCAAAGGCCGCCGCGCGCGTCGTTGCCGTGCGCAGCCGCCCCGGAAGGCCATGCCGTGTCGCCTCGAGATCCATCCGCCCTACATGGGTCTTGCGTGCATTGAACGGATAAGCTTGGCCGTGAGACTTGGTTCCCGCAAAACATCCTGCTGCAGGCCTCTCGAAAGTGGATTCAGCCTCGCCGCATGGGCAGCTTTCCTGTCCGGCCGCCCTGCCCTCGCCCATGGAACGGCTCCTCACGGGCCGGACGATCTCTGGCATTCCTGGCAAGCCGACCCTCTCGTCACGATTCCTCTCGTTGCATCGAGCCTGCTGTTCATCCTCGGCACGTGGCGTCTGCGAGGAGATCTCGGGCGGCTTCTGCCGGGCTTCGGCCTGCCGCAGATCCTCTGCTTCGCCGGGGGCATCGCAGTGCTGGCCCTCGCGCTCCTCTCCCCGCTGGAGGGGCTCTCCGAGTCGCTTCTGTCGGCCCACATGGTCCAGCACATCCTCCTGATCGCGGTCGCGCCGCCGCTCCTCGTCCTCGGCAAGCCGGAAGTCGCATGGCTCTGGGCGCTGCCCGAGCGCCTGCGGCGCGGGCTGGCTCGGAACGGACCGATGAGAGCGGTGTTCGCTTTCCTTTCGCCCTGCGCCAGACCGATCCCGGCGGCGATGATCCACATGGCGACCCTGTGGATCTGGCACAGCCCGATGCTCTTCGATGCCGCTGTCGCATCCGACCGGCTTCACTGGCTCGAGCATGTTCTCTTCTTCGGAACCGCGCTCCTGTTCTGGCGCGGTGTCATCAAAGCCCGGTCGGGCCGCGAAGGCGCGGCGGCCGCCCTGATCGCGTGCTTCGTCACGCTGCTGCAGAGCGGGTTGCTGAGCGCCCTTCTCAGCTTCGCACGCGAGGCGTTGTATCACACGCCGGAGACCGCCGACTGGGGGCTGTCTGCCCTGGAGGATCAGCAATTGGCGGGCGCGATCATGTCCCTTCCCATGTGCGGGATCTATCTCGTCGCCGGTCTGGTCATGGCACTCCGGCTCGTGACGCCGCCGGGACGGGAGCGGAGGAAGCCATTGTCGGTTGCCCCGTCGGATCTCCTCAAGCAAAGTTCATGACCAGGCGCGTCCTCATCTCCATAGCGATCCTCGCGGCCCTTACGGCACTCTCCGCATGCGGCGACCCGCAGGAGCAATCCGCCGCGTCGAGAATTGCGGGCGGAGAGCCCGAGCAGGGGCGCGCCTTGATCCAGTCCTATGGCTGCGGCACCTGCCACACGATCAGCGGAGTCAGAGGGGCGCGAGGCAGGGTCGGTCCCGAATTGAATGATTACGCGCAGCAGCATCTTCTCGCGGGCTTCCTGCCGAACACGCCACAGAACCTGATCGTGTGGCTGGTCGATCCCGTCGCGCTGAAGCCCCGAACCGGAATGCCGGCCCAGGGAGTGACGGAGATCGAGGCACGCCATATCGCAAGCTATCTCTATACCCTCGGCGACAGCGACGTCCGGGTCTATCCACCCGATCCGCCGCTCCCGCTCCGCAAGGATGGGGCGACAACGGTCGATCTCCCGGAGCCGGCATTCGTTCCATCGGAGACGCAGCCCCGCACACGCCGCAACGTCCCGAGCCAGACCGCCCCAATGTGACGAGTTAGGGCTCCGCGGCGGCTTCCTCCGCATAGGTGGGACGAAGCTGCATCACGATTGTGAGCGCAACGAACCAGAGGCCCGCAAGGCCGACCAGCAGTCCCAGATCGAACCAGGACGGATCGCCTCGGGGCTGAAGGATCCAGATGACATGCGTTCCATGATGCAGAAGTGCGAGCGCGCTTCCCACGATCATGCCGATACGGCTCACCCCGGAGGGAACCAGCACCACGATCGCAATCAACATCAGTCCGTAGGAGACCGCGAGAAGAACGAGATCACTTGGATCGGAACGTCTCATATACCACTCCGCCCCCTGTGGCAGATTGGCGAGCCAGACGATCAGGAATTGCGCGAACCATGTCCAGATTGTGAGCAGGGCCAGCGTCAACAATGCGCGCTCCAGGCTCTTCATGCGCGTGGGAGAGGCAGGCTCAGGCTTGAGCAATGTTAGAAGGATCGCCATTGCAAGGGCGGCCAGAACCTGGCTGAGGCCGAAAGCAAACCCGAACAGGCTCGACCACCAATGCGGCTCGCGCGACAGAACCCAGTCATAGGCTGCAAAACTCATGACCGGTGTCAAAAGGGCCAGGCCGATGGCGCTCGTACGGCGCACATTCTGGGTACGGATCAGCCAGAATGCCAGCCCGACGCAGACCGCTAGATAAACGGCGCTTCTCAACAGATAGAAAGCGGGGCTCAGAAAGGCCGCCCGCAGCGGCGGCAGGTCCCCCCGCCAAGTGGCCCAGGGAAAAAGCTGTTCCAGGCCGAAGGCAGGAGGAATGCCGAGGAGGAGGAGCAAAGGCAGCGTGAGCGCCGCAGCCTCCACCTCGCCGCGCACGGGGGCCAGCCAATGCTCGCTCATGAGATGGCCGATCATCAGCACCGCGAGACTGCCCATCGCGAGGCCCGACAGGCCGACGAACACGATGTAGAAGACTTCCATCGTATTCATGGACGTGCCGCCCCGCGATCCGGGGCCAAGCCCGCGCCTTTGGCCTGCAGGGCTTTGACATAATGTGCGATGGCCCAGCGCTCCTCAGGAAGCACGCGGTCCGCATACGGGAACATCCGCCCCTTGCCATTGGTAATCACCTGCACGATCTGCTCCGGCGACAGCGAGAGCAGGCGCTCTTCGTGATAGGAGAGCGGCGGCGGAAAGCCACGCGAGACCACCGTCCCGTCGCCGCGTCCGGTGGAGCCATGGCACGGGGAGCAGAAGGCCCGGAACCGTTCTTCGCCCCGAGCCATGACGTCTCGTGTCACCTCCGGTCCAGGAGGTGCAAGAGCCGCCTGCCGTGCGGCCGCTCCCCTGGCGATGGTGCCTGGAGGAACGGGCAGATAGGGCCTCTGGACCGTGCGGGTCGAGGCGATGTCATCCCGCTGCTCCGTACCCGTATCGCAGGCTGCCAGACATGCGGCACCAATGAGCGCAACGGCTAATCGCATGCGGGAACCCCCCGCACGATCTGCGGCGACAACGCTTCCAGGAAGCTGCGGGTGGCCCCGCTCTCGAAAAGCGGATCGTCGCTCAGGATGCAGAAAAAGAAGCGATCCTGCGAGGCCCGCTCGAAGCCGTGCACCGCGAAGACCGGATGGTGAAGCCGCGGCAGTCGCAGGACCAGGAGAAGGCCGATCAGGGTCGCGGCGCCGGCCCACAATATGGCGACGATCAGTGTCGAGGGGATGAAGGCGGGCCAGCTGTCGAGAGGACGACCGCCGACATTCAAGGGATAATCGACGGCATTCATCCAATATTGGGTCCCGTACTGGATGCCGGAGCCGATCAACGCCGCGACGAATGCAATCCAGGGAACGATCGTGGTGCGAATTCCGAGCTCCTCGGCGAGATCCGAGAGTGGAAAGGGGCTGTACGCATCGAGCCTGGTAAAGCCCGCACGCTTCGCTGCCTTGACGGCATCCACCAGGGCTTCCGGCGTCCCGAACTCGGCCATGATGCCATGGAGGCGCTGCGTCATGAGGACTTCTCCCGATGCTCGTCATGGCGGGTCTCGAACATGGAGATGACCGGGAGAAAGCGCGCGAACAGCAGCAGGAGGGCCGCAAACAGGCCGACGGTTCCGAGGAAGAGTCCGGTCTCGGCAAGGGTCGGGCTGTAGGTCCGCCAGATCGACGGCAGATGATCCGTCTGGAGCCCGCCGACGATAATTGAGAAGCGGTCGAACCAGATGCCGACGCCCACGGAGATGCCGACGAAGACCCCGGCGATGGTGCTCCGGCGCGCAGCCTTCAGCCAGAGGAGTTGCGGGATCAGGATGCTGTAGACGATGGCCGTCCAGTAAAGGCCGGCATAGTCGCCGGTCATGCGGGTGAACGTGGCTTCCTGTGCAATCCGATCAGCGAGGAGCGCCGACACGATCTCGTCGAGATAGAGATAGCCCGACACGAGGGCGCTCGCGAGGACGAGCTTGCCCAGAAGATCGATATCTCCTTCGTCGATGTACCGCCCGAGCCGCAAGCCCCATCGGAGCAGTACGGCGACCAGGAGTACGATGGACAATCCCTGTGCCAGACCGGTGGCCACGAAGTGAAGCGGCTGGCGCGTCTCGTGCCAATCGGGCACGAGAGTCACGGCGAATTCGAAGGCCACCGTGCTCTGCATGATGAGGATCAGGGGCAGCACCAGGATGGCGACGAGGCGATAGGCGCGCTGGTGATAGGCCCAATCGCGCACCGAGCCCCGCCAGCCGAGGGCAAAGACGCCGTAGATGCGCTTCACGGCTCTACGTCGGGCCCGGTCGCGCAAGGTTGCGAGATCGGGAATGAGACCGACATACCAGAGCAGGCTCGTGACGATGGCATGGGTGCTGATGGCCCAGAAGTCCCAGGTCAGGGTGCTGCGGAACTGGGGCCAAACCTCGAAGGTCGCGGGGTACGGGAATGTCCAGTAGAACAGCCAGGGACGCCCGAGATGGAAGATCGGGAAGATCCCGGCACAAATGACGGCGAAAAGCGCGACGCCTTCCGCAAAGCGATTGACCGCCGTGCGCAGATCGTGGCGGCGCAACACCAGAATGGCCGCGAAGAGGCTGGCACCGTTGGCGATGCCGATCCACCAGGCATAGTTGATCAGGTCGAAGCCCCAGACGAAGGGGATGTTCACGCCCCAGACACCGACACCGAGGATCGTGACCGAGACGAGCGTATAGCCGAGAAGCAGCACGAGCGCGCCGGAGACCAGGAACGCGATCCACCAGATCCAGCCGAAGCGACGGGTGAGCGGAACCTCCGCGACCGTGCTCGTGACGGCTTGGGCCTCGCTGCTCATGAGCTATCCCTTCTCGCGGGAGGATTCGACACGGGCGAGATAGGTCGTTCGCGGCTTCGTGTTCAGGTTGCCGAGCAGGGCATAATTGCGCGGATCTCGCTTGAGCCGGCTCACGACGCTGCCGGGGTCGTTCACATCGCCGAACACGATGGCCTGGGTCGGGCAGGCCTGCTGGCACGCCGTGACGATCTCGTCGCCACCGAGACGTCTGCCCTCGACGCTTGCATCGGCCCGAGCCGTGCCGATGCGCTGGACGCAATAGGTGCATTTCTCCATGACCCCGCGATCCCGAACGGTCACCTGCGGGTTCATGGCATCGGGAGAGGCGGTGTAATCCGTACCCTGATAGTCGAGGAAGTTGAAGCGGCGCACCTTGTAGGGACAATTGTTCGAGCAGGTTCGCGTGCCGATGCAGCGGTTATAGACCATGTCGTTGAGCCCCTCCGACGAATGCACCGTGGCGTTGACCGGACAGACCACCTCGCACGGCGCCTTCTCGCAATGCATGCAGGGCACGGGCTGGAAATAGGTATCCGGATTGGCGGGATCGCCAGCGTGGTACCGGTCGACCCGGAGCCAATGCATCTCGCGCCCCCTTGCCGCTTCCTCCGGCCCGACGACGGCGATGTTGTTCTCGGCCTGGCAGGCGATGACGCAGGCGTTGCAGCCGATGCAGGCATCGAGATCGATCGCCATGCCCCAGGCATGGCCTTCATAAGACCATTCCGGATAGAGCGAGGGATGCTCCGTTCGCTCCTGAACGGGCCCCTGATCAGGGGCCACGACCCGGACGATGTCGCGGCCCTGCAGTGAATGGTGCTGCTGCGTCGAGATCACCGGGATCCGCTCGCCGGCCTTCCCGATCTCGCCCGTGGCGGTCCAGGGCTGACGCGATGGACGGACCGCATAGGCATCGAACCCGATGCCGTTGCCGATCCTGCCTGCGAGCCGGCGGCCATAGCCCAGGGTCAGCGTCACGGCTCCGGGCGCGTGGCCGGGCAGGATCCAGACCGGAGCGCGCACAACCCGACCCTCGACCGTCAGGTCGACGGCATCGCCGGACGACAGGCCGAACACGGCAGCGGTCTCGGGTGCGATCAGAGCCGCATTGCCCCAGACCTGCTTCGTCAATGGCTTGGGCAGCTCCTGCAGCCAGCCGTTATTGGCATAGGAGCCGTCCCACACGGACGGGTCAGGAGCGAAGACCACATCGATTCCACCCGATGTGGCAGGAGCTGCCGATTCAGCTGTCGCACCGAACCGTTCGGTCAACGCGACCGCCGGGGACGCCGAACCCTCGACCACCCCATCCTCGAGCGAGCGTGCCCAGCGCTGCTCGAACCCGTCACCCCAGGCCTCGCGCCACGTCGCCTGAACGAGCACGCGTCCATCCAGGTTCTGCCCCGCCATCAGGCCGAGGAACTCCTCCGCGCTCAATCCCGGCTTCAACGGCATCGCCACCGGCTGCCGCAGGCCCACCGTGCCGTCATAGGCCCGCAGGTCGCCCCAGCTTTCGAGCGGATGAGCCTCGGGAACATGCCATTGGCAGACGGCTGCGGTCTCATCGCGATGCTGGCCGAGATGCAGCGACAGCGGAACGCGGCGAATGAGCGGGGCCAGATCGATATCCGCAGGCGCGGTATAGACCGGATTGCCGCCGAGAATAACGAGATGGGATACCTCACCGGCCTCGATGGCCCCTGCCAGATCGGCGAGCGTGCGCAGATCCTCCGCCATCGGCCTGACCGGTTCGATGGCACGGATCGTCGTTCCGAATGCGCCGAGCCCGGCATTGATCGCATGCACGAGGGCCTGGACCCCGGCCGGTTGCTCGCGCCCTGCCACCACAAGGCTGCGCGCCCCGGCGCCGCGCAGTTCATCCGCGAGTTTCGCGATAGAGGGATGCGGTGCGGAGATCAGGGCGGGGGCTGCGCCGAGAGCGGCCGCCAGCGCCTGAACGAAGGCTTCGAAGTCCCTCGGCCGGAGTGGAATGCGCTCGTCCGCGCGAGCCCCGGCAAGGCTCGGCCGAGTCTCGACCGCAAAGAGATGCGGCAGCGCGCGATCCCTTATCCGCCGACGGGCCTGGAAATCGGCCGCATAGCGCAGATGCCCCGGCTCCTCGGCGAATAGATCACCGCCGAGCGTGACGATGGCGTCGGCCTGGGTCAGATCGTAGACGAGGTCGAGATCCCGGCCGAACACGGTTCTGGCGGCGGCCCGCCTGTTGTCGTCGTCGATAGGTGAGAACCCATGCCATTGCGCATGTGGAAAGAGTTGCCGTGCCTGTGCCACGAGCCGTTGCAGGGTCGGCGACGAGGTCGGTGGCGTCAGGATGTGAAGCCCCTGCCCCTCGGCGACGACGAGTTCGCTCCGGACAGGGCGAATGAAACTCGTCAGTTCCTCCCAGGTTCTCTCGGATCCGTTCTGCCGAGGTGCGTCGGAACGGTCCGGATCGTAGAGCGACAGGACCTCGGCCTGGGCAAACACGTCTGTCGCGCCGAGACTCGCCGGATGCAGCGGATTTCCGTCGATCTTGATCGGCCGTCCCTCCTGCGTCTTCACGAGAACGCCCCGGCCATAACCGCTCAACGGCAGCGATGTGGCAACGATGAGCGGCACGCCCGGCGTGTAGCCGGGCATGTTGGAGCTTTGCGACATGAGCGGGGCGCTCTTAGCGGCCTCACTGCCGTTGCAGGCAGCAAGACCTCCCAGTGCAAGGGAGGCGCTCATCAGTCTGAGCAGGGTCCGCCGGTCGATGGATGAGGCCTGCACGATGTCCGGGAATTCGGCCTCCACATAGCGGCGCACCTCCGGCGCATCGGCGAGTTCTTCCAGGCTGCGCCAGAGTCTCGACCCGTCCTCTGTCGCGAGGCGGGCTCGCAAGGCGTCGAGATCGAGTGGCGCTTCATCACGCATCGCTTCTACCGGTGGCATGTGTTGCAGCTGGTGAGACGCCGGGACGCCTCCTGGTAGAACGCGCGCACGTCCTCCGGCAGGCCTTTGCCGTGCGGCTCATAACCCATTGCGAACACCGCCTCCCGCGGCCGAAGATGCGGCAACGGATTGCGGTGGCAATCAAGGCACCATCCCATGGACATGGTTTGGGTCTTCACCGTCTTCGGCATCTGGTCCACCCGGCCGTGGCAGGTCTCGCAGGCCACTCCCTCGGTCACGTGAACGGCGTGATGGAAATAGGCGAAATCCGGCAGACGATGAACGGACGCCCACGTGATCGGCTGACCGAGGATGAAGCTCGATCGGACCGGTTCGAGAACACTCGCTCCCACCCACACCTGCGAATGGCACGACATGCAGGTCTGGGCGGAAGGCATGCCCGCGTCCGCCGCGCGTTCGACGGTTGAATGACAGTACCGGCAATCGATACCCAGCGAGCCGCTGTGCAGATCGTGGCGGAAGGGGATTGGCTGTGCCACCGGCTTGCCCACGTTCCAGGTATTGCCGGAGCGTGCCCAGACATAGGCCGTGACACCTCCGGCCACGATCCCCAGGCACGTGAGCACGATGGCCACCCGGAACAGAGTGGTTGCCGCCGGTGTGAAGAGCTGCGCCATCGCCCGTGCCGCGCACCCTTTGCTGAATCAGGCAATCAGCCCGAGAAGAAGCTTCGCTGTTGACACAATCGGTTCAGCGCCGCTTCGTTCCCTCAGGATGGTCGAAGCTCGATGCGGTCGGGACGGGTGAACACCTCGAAGGCATCGCCGCGGGCTATGGCCACCAAAGTAATTCCGCAGCTTTCCGCCACACGCACGGCGAGACCCGTCGGCGCCGAGATGGCAACGAGGATCGGCGCACCCATACGAGCCGTCTTCTGCACCATTTCGACGGACACGCGGCTGGTCAGCAAGACAAGACCGTCGGAACAGGGCTCTGATGCCCTGGCAAGGGCTCCGGCAAGCTTGTCGAGTGCATTGTGACGTCCGACATCCTCCCGAATAGCGACCACGCCTCCATCCGGACGCCAGAAGGCCGCGGCATGGATGGCCCGCACCTCCCGATTCAGGCGCTGAGCCTCCGAGAGATCAGCCATGGCGGCTTTGATGGCGCCGGGCTGCAACCGAAGAGAGCCCGTGACCGACTTGACCGGGCGCGTGGCCTCGGCGAGGGACTCCATGCCACACAAGCCGCAACCGACAGGTCCTGCCAATGCGCGCCTGCGCATCTGGTAGGAGCTACCACATCGATCCGCCAGCCACATCCTGATCTCACACCCAAGATCGTGCTCGACGATGTCCATCGAGTTTAGATCTGCAGAGTCGGAAACGATCCCCTCGGACAGGCTGAAGCCGAGGGCGAAATCTTCCAGATCGGATGGGCTCGCCATCATCACCGCATGCGTGGACCCGTTGTAGGTCAGGGCGACGGGTGTTTCCTCCGGCACCACACGTTCGCCGGCGGCACAGACGTCCTGTGCGACGCTCATGCGCGGCAAGCGGATGACGGGCGATAGGTGCAAGGTCATTCCGCTGCCTCCGGCTGCTGTTGCTGCAGGAGCTCAATGCGGATCGGAATGGATTTCGCAGCGGGCACCTTGCTTTGATCCGCATGATGCCAAACCGGAATCAACGGATTGCACTCCGGATAATAAGCCGCACAGCAGCCCTCGGGAATCTCATAGGGCGTGACGCGCAAGCCGCTGACCTGACGCAGGACGCCATCATCAACGGCGGTTGTCAGCGTCACGAGATCCCCTTCCGCCAGTTTCAGACGAGCGATGTCGCTGCGGTTCATGAAGAGCACCATGCGGGTGCCGCGAACCCCCCTGAACCTGTCGTGATAACCGTAGACTGTCGTGTTGAACTGATCGTTGGAGCGCACCGTCATGAGCTTGAGGACATTAGGATCCTGCTCCGCGATGCCGAGGTCCGCTTCCAGGCTCTTAGGCACCATGAAGTTGGCCTTGCCCGTCTTAGTTTTCCAGCGCCGTTCTCGCGCTGCAATGGGACGGTGAAAGCCCCCCGGCTTCCACATGCGCTCATTGAAGCTGCGGAAATCCTCCGGATAGGTTTCCTCGATCGCATCGCGAACGCGAGCATAATCGGCCACCCACTCATTCCAGGGAACCTTGTCATTCACTGGGAGCGTCGCCTTCGCGATCTCCGCGACGATGCGCGGCTCCGACAGAAGGTCGGGACTTGCGGGCTTAGCCACGCCCTTGGAGCCGTGGATGCACGCTGTGGAATCCTCGACAGCGACGGCCTGAGGTCCGGTTTCCTGCTCGTCGATCTCGATGCGTCCGAGGCACGGGAGAATGTAGGAAATCTCGCCAGGAATGAGATGGTTGCGATTGAGCTTGGTCGAGATCTGCACGGACAGACGCAAGCGTGTCCAGGCCTGCTCCAAAGCCGCCGTCTCCGGCGCAGCTCGCACGAAGTTTCCACCGAGCGCAACGAAAGCCGTTACTTCGCCCTTGATGATGCCTTCGCAGACTTCGACCGTCGTCATGCCCTTCCAGCGCGGCGGCTCGAATCCGTATTGCTCCTTGAGCTTGTCGAGAGGCACCAGCTCGGGCTTTTCCGCGATGCCGACGGTGCGCTGCCCCTGCACGTTGGAATGCCCGCGCACCGGGCAGATGCCGGCGCCCGGCTTGCCGATATTGCCGCGCAGAAGAAGTAGATTGACGAGCATCTGTACGTTCTCGACGCCGGCTTTGTGCTGGGTCAGCCCCATGCCGTAGATGCCGATGACGGCATTCGCCCGAGCATAGACGGTCGCAGCGGCTTCCAGTGTTGCCTGCGGGAGACCGGAGCGGCGCTCCAGTTCGGACCACGACGCTTGCCGGGCAGCTCGGGCGAATTCTTCGAAGCCATAAGTATGCTCGGTGATAAAGGCATGATCTAGAACCGGCTTGCCGCCGACCTCCCGTGCCCGATCGTCGGCTTCGATCAAGGATTTGGCCATCCCCATAAGCGCCGCGATGTCACCACCGATCTTCACCTGATGATATTGCGACGAAATACGCGTTTCCGAGCCCGTCAGCATCTCGGTCGGCGCCTGCGGATTGGTGAAGCGCTCGAGACCGCGCTCCTTCAGAGGATTGAAGGTGATGATGGGGACGCCGCGCTTCGAAGCCTCCTGGAGCGGATGGAGCATTCGTGGACTGTTGGTACCGACATTCTGACCGAAGAACAGGATGCAGTCGGTCTTCTCGAAATCGTCGAGGATCACGGTACCCACGGAAACGCCGATGCTTTGAGGCAAAGCCACCGAGGTGCTCTCGTGGCACATGTTGGAGGAATCGGGGAGGTTGTTGGTGCCGTAGAGCCGGGCGAACAGCGCCCACATATAGGACGTTTCGAGCGACGCACGGCCGGACGCGTAGAGCACCACTTGGCGTGGATCGAAACCTTTCAACTCCTGGCCAATCTCGTGGAACGCGTCCTCCCAGCTGACGGGCACATAGGTATCAGAGGCCGCGTCCCAGCGCATGGGATGTATCAGGCGTCCGGCCTCCTCGAGATCGTGATCGGACCAGGTTCTGAGCTCTGAGAGGGTATGCTCGGCGAAGAACTCGGGCGTCACCCGCTTGGTGGTGAGTTCCCATGCCGTGGCCTTGGCGCCGTTCTCGCAATATTCGAAAAGATGCGGCTCCGCCGGCTTGGCCCAGGCGCAGCTCACACAGGCATAGCCGTCCGGCTTGTTCTGCTTGAGTAGGATCGCGTTGCCGCTGACGAGCCGCCCCTCCCTCGTTAGAATGCTCTCGACGGATTTGAGGGATCCCCACCCTCCTGCAGGTCCAGGATAGGGTTGGATCTTCGGCTCGTCGTTCATGGGGCCAGCCTCCCGCTTGCCGCCGTTCACGCGCGGCGGTCGACATAACCTATGTCAATGATCGGAAAGCCTGACCGTTCCGACGGGTCGGACCGAGGCTATGAAAGTCGCAGGTGGGACATCAGCGACGGCACCTCGCCAAAATCTGCAGTCTGATGCCGAAAAACCTCATCAAATAGGCTAGACAGGGAGCATGCGGTTTGTTACACGCACGGCCTCTTCAGCGGACATCGCGCCGCTGAACTCGCTTCGGCGACGGGTGTGTAGCTCAGTTGGTAGAGCAGCTGACTCTTAATCAGCGGGTCCAAGGTTCGAATCCTTGCACACCCACCAATCTCTTCAAGGACTTAGCTGAAGTCGCCTCCGGGACAGATCGGTTTTAGGTAACGCATTAGGTAACACCTAGGCGTGTTATGGCGTGAGCGGGCTGCGATCCCGACCTGCTGCTCCTCGTCGACTGCTGTAGAGGCCACGGGCTTAAAGTCCATCAGCTTCTCGGACCGCTGTGACAATAGTGACAATAGGTCGTGTTTCAGGCGCTATCGGCAGAGTGGCGCTCGACAAGCGGAGCGGATCGCCCGCGCAGGTGGGCTCTCCAACATCTGCTCCGATAGCTCCGATAAATGCAGTTTTGGGTTGGAGCCCTGCGACGGTTTGGCGGGTGTCTGGGCTCTCGCGTGGCGGCGCACACGATGATCAGCGGCCGCGCCTCTTCTCCTCCGTGCCCTGCGGTCGGCAATCTCCATGGTGCTCATGACGACTTGGCACCGTCGTCTTCCGGCACCCCGAAGGCGTTCACCTTCGTGATCGGGCCGATGACCCGCACGATAGGAAACGGGTTGTCTTTCCGGCCTTCGAGGGCACCCGATGCTTCCAGGGCCGCCATCTGCCGGTCGGCGTCGGCTCTGTCAGCCGCTCGGATGACGGGCCAACAACGAACTTCCTGACTGGCAGCCGATGCCTGCTCCAATCGACGGGTGCGGGTTCTCAGAGTGCGGCTCATCGCAATTTCTCCGCTTCGAGGCTTTCCAGCCGTTCCAGGGTGTCGGTGGTTTCGACGGCCCGGATGTAGCGGTCCACGAGCCGGGACAGGCCTTCCGCCTCAGAAGGCGTGAGGTCGCCGGAGGCAACGGCCTCGACGAGAGCTGCGCTGGCTTTCACAGCGTCGGCGGGCGTCTCCAGGTTCGGTAAGGCGAACGTCACAGGCCGATCCTTCCGAGGCGGTATGATCCGGTCCATCACCAGCCGCATGACCGTCGTGTCGCCCTCCAGCGCCATCTCGATGGCCTTGCGGGTCAGGGCTTCAGCCTCGCCGTCCAGGAGGGCCTCCAGCGCCAAAGTTGCCTTGTTGCGCGATCCACTCGGCCGCCCAGAGTTGCCCAGCTGAAAGGGCTTGCCCCGCGTTCTCGCCGCGTTCTTACGTGGATTGGGAGCGTGCTCTGTCATGAATGCCCCGTTTCCGTCGCCTGAGGCAGCTCTTGTTCAAGGGTCAGTTCCATCGTCACGCTCCTTTCAGCGTCATCAAGCATCTCATCTCGGGCGCAACGGCGGAGCGGGACCGGAGCGGCTATGGGGCGGCGGCTTGCGAGTATACGACCGGAGGGCTGGCCTGGATTCAGGCCGCAATGCCGCAGGGATCAGCTTGCATCCTGCTGGCGCTGCTGGGCTGCGCGAGGGTTGTCGAGGACACTTTAGGAATAAAGTGATCTCAGCGGAGGTACGGCCATTGCCCTGCGGCAGGATTCCCCAACGCCCGCTATGCTCTCCAAGCTTGGCCAGAGCATTGCCCCCAACTGCTCCTAATCCAAGCGGGAGAGGTCGGAGATGGTGCCATTTCTGGCCTCTCCTCTCAACCCCGGTGAAACGCGACGGGGCCGGGTGCGTTGTAGGCATGAAGGCTGTCCCTAGCCCGGCCTTCTGGCTCCCAGAAACCGGCCTCCTCAACCGCAGACCACGTGGGTGAGGAGGCATTGCTTTGGCCCATGCGGTGCCAAGCATTCGCGCTCCGGCTCAGACCTGCTGCGGAGCGATTTTTACTGAATAGAGCGCGCGGCGTTCCATACTGGGCGGTATGCGAAATTTGCGGTCCGCTGTGGCCGCCTATCGGCGATCCCAGTCCGCCGCCAGCTCCTCCAGGTGCTGGGCCGCCTCGAATAGGTGAAACTTGGCTTCAAGGAGTGAGACCTGCTCTGCAAGAGTGCGGATCCTCTCAGCCTGCTGGCGATACTCGGCCACCTTGTCGGGGCGGAACGCATCCATGATTCATGTCTCCGATGATTTCCTTACTTTCCAACGGCCAAAAGGGGGCGTGGTTCGCGATTCCGTAAGCGCGTTACGCACAATTCGCGTTGAATGGTTCGTTATGTCGAGTGAAGAGGATTTGGCTCTCGCCCAGCCCGCAGACCGTGAGCGTGCATCGGTACAACACGGCTAACGCGGCCGCCGCATCGCGGCGCTCCCCTAAGGTCACGTAGGCGTGGAAAGCCTCGTCGACCTCGGCCGCCGGGAGCAGCAGCGTCTCTCCAGGAGCCAGGTGCGCCAATCTGGTTTGCAGGTCCGTCGCTTTCACGATCCCTGGCCCATCGAAATGTGCTTCGTCAAAATCATCGCTTCCGCATGAACCGGTTATGGGAGGCGGCGGCGAGCGCAAACAACAGCGCACAGGCCGTCACAGTGACGATCAAATGGGGGACGAAATGCTCTACCAAGGCTGTGGGAGTGAAATCAGGATGGTCATGGCTGAAATGCCGGAGGGTGGCGAGGAAAATGCCCACCACGAAGCCCACGACGGCGGCCAAGGGGATGCTCCACGGCTGACCTGATGTCAGTCTCATGGTGACGCTGGTTTTCATTGTGGTGGAGGTATCCGAACTCCTGCGTCCGATAGATACCACTGCGATACCACTCCGGTAAATCGCCTAACCTAAGTTACGTTAACGGGCAGTGTATGGCTTTTATTCCCCGCTAGAGGTTAGCCAAGATGTTGTATTGGCAGAGCTTGGGCCGGCCGCTAGATACCAGAATAGGACCTTAACAATAACGATTCGGTCCAAAGTCCCGGTTGAGCAGCCTGACGCTGCCTTGGCCTCAGAGGCTTCCAATGCGCTGCTATTTCCACCTGGTGAACAGTCACGAATCTATCCCGGATGACACCGGCATCGAGGTCTCGGATTTAACGACCGCACAGGACATGGCACTCCAAGCCATCGAGGATATCCGGGTAGAGGCGATTCAGCAGGGCGCATCCTGGCAGGGCTGGCGGCTCGATATCGTGGATCGCTCCGGACGTGTCCTCCTGTCGATTCCCCTCGATCCCACATTCCACTGACGACGGACAGGGCCTCAGGCGCTCTGAGCCGATGGCAGCTCCACCACCTGCGGCGTTGCCATCTGCCGGATCACGGCGATGATGGTGTCGGGCAGGTACGGCTTGGCGAGGAACGCCACCCTGTCCGACAGGTCGTCAGGACCCGGTCGTTCCCGACCTGAAGTGACGACGATCCCGATTCCCGGCCAACGCTCCTGAATACTCCGGGCTAGCCTGAGGCCGTTCATCGACCCTGCTGGCATCTCGATGTCTGTCACCACCACCTGAACGTCGGGACGGGCTTTGAGGACAGTTAGAGCCTCATCGGCATTGACCGCCTCGAAGACCTTGAACCCGGCCTCGTCCAGGAAGTCGGCCATGAACATGCGCACAAGGGTCTCGTCCACGACCACGAGGACCACCATCCGGGGCTCAGCAACAGACATGTGACCAGCGATCTACAGACAACTTCGGAGAAGTCTCAACGGCATAGGCTCAGGCTTGGTTCCGGCCTGCCATGAGCCTCGAAAGATTTTAATAGAATTCGTGAAGGAATAAGGCGACGCCTGTCAACGTTTGACGACTATGCAGCGTCAATTGAACTTTGGATAAGCTCATGCCTCACGATCAACACTCACAAGACATCTCGCCTGAACCTGTGCCGACGAATGTCACCAACACCGGGCCATCATTTCAGCGTGCGACGATCCTTTTTGCAGCGTCCTTCGGATCCTTCATTGGAGCAAGCCTTCTGCTCGCCAGCATCTGACGCGAGGGCAGGCATTGGCAGTCCCTCGGGACGGCGACAGGAGTTGTCACCATGGCTCAAGACGAGATGGACCAAAGAGTTGAGCTGGTCGCGCAGGCCATCCATGAAGCTCAGCCACAAGCCTGCTCGTGGGATGCTGAACCTGCTATCCGCAGAGAGCACTTCCGGGAGTGTGCCCGCAACGCCATCAAGCTGCTGGACGACGACATTGGCGTTCTTCTTCTCGCGCTGAAAGAGGCCACAGCAGAACGGCGGCAGAGAGAGTCTCTGTTCAATCCCGCTCATAAGTCTGCGGCAGGAGTTGCTGGTAGCGCTGACGGATAATCTCGTAGCACTCACACGCCGTGTTCTGGAGGGCAGGACGGTCAATGACCGTAATCGCGCCCCTGCCTTGGCGGATCAGGCCCTTGTCCTGCAGCGTGCGCGTCACCTCGCTCACCGTCGAGCGCTGCACCCCCAGCATCTCGGCCAGGAACTCGTGCGTGAGAGGGAGATCCCCTTTTCCCACTCGGTCCTGAGACATGAGGATCCAGCGACAGCAGCGGGCCTCGACGCTGTGAACGGCGTTGCACGCGACCGTCTGCAGCGTCTGAGCCATCAGCGCCTCCGTGTAGTGCAGGATGAGTTGCCGGATGGCAGGGCGGGCTGCCATCGCCTTATGCATCCGAGTAACTTCAATCCGCGATGCCGTGCCCCCCAGTTGGACGATGTAGCGTCCGAAGGCCTGGGGAGTCACAAAGGCACTCACCAAGCCAAATAAGCCCTCGCAGCCGAACACGGCCATTTCGGCAGACTTGCCGTCCCGCATCACAGTGACGAGGGACACCATGGCATCATGAGGGAAGTAGGTGTACCTAATGGTCTGCCCGGGCTCATAGAGCACCTGACCTCGTTGCAGTTCAAGGAAGGCCAGGTGCGGCTCCAGAGCGGCGAAATCCTCTGTCTCCAGAGCGGCCAGGAGCCGGTTGTTCTGATGTCGTGGCAGTCGCTGGATCTGGGCCATGGCAGCGCCTTCTACCGACGCGGACGCAGCAACCCATCATACAACGCCGGAGAGGTGCCGTATGGTCCCAATGCATCTTCATTCGGGTGGGGCGTCACGCACCGCCTCTCGCTCCAGTCTTCTTGGGGACGAGCACCCGTTGAGAGCGGGCGATGCGGCTGCGAACACCGCACCCGATCATCCCGATGAAGCAAAAGATTTTCCAGATCTGTCGTCTATCCGACTGACGCCAAGGGCAAGGGGTGAGTACGCCGGTTGAACCGGCCCCGTGGTTAGCAGCGGCGGGCCGCACCTTGGAGCGCCCTTGAGACGGGGGCGCTTTCTTTTTATCGGCGGCACCCGCTCGTCGGCTACATCGCAGGCGTGCCAGAGTCGTTGCACGCCCGGTAACAGGTTCATCATGCCATACTCTCCGCATGACCTATTCCCGCGACAGAACCGCCGTCTTTAAGCTTACTGGCCAACCCGTGCGCTGGGGAATGGCCCGCTATCTGCCGTCACCACTTCGGCCGGCATCCCCTCGATTGCCGGTACTCCCTTGATCTCCTGATCGCGTGCCAGCGCCTTCCGATAAGGCCCGGCACGCGCCGTTGACACGCTGCTCCCCCACTATGCACTGTCTTTCTTGAGGGCCAAGCTCCGCGAATGCAGGCGCGACGCCACCGAGCAAGAACCCAGCAAGTGCGATTCCGTATGCCTTGATCATCGGCCTCTCCTCTTAGCCACGTTGAAACACGACCGAGCTAGATGCGTTGTGAGAGCTGTATCGGAGCGCCCAGAGGCGGCGAGATGGAGTCCCAGCCAATCTGATACTCTGCCCCTGATCCAGAGATGACTGTGTCTCAACGCACGCGCCGGGCAGGTATGGCAGTTCCATACTGCGCCTTCGAATTACGCGCACCATGGGGCCAGCAGCATGTCACCGACAGTCTGGTCTTCAGGTGCGGCGACACGGGCGAGGGCCTCCCGGATTACTTCCGCCATCCTGGATTCGATCCCGACGACCTGCTCAAGCCGGTCAGCCATGTCCACGAGTTGCTCAAGGGTCTGGATCTTCTCCCGCTGGAGCACGTCCCAAGCCACGGGAGGCAGATAGAGACCGCTGATGGGCCCTGCGCAAGTATCATAGAACCGAGGCATGGGACGCTCTCAACTGACGCGCGGTCCAGTCGGCCAGTTCCGCACGATGACGCCACTGGCGCGCGATGGCACGAAGCTCCGACCTGAGTTCTGGCGGCTGACACAAATCCCTGGCAAGGCGCTCGATCTCGGCAGCCTTAGCCTGGTAGGCCTGAGCCGACTTCATGTTCCTCTCCCGAGGTGTTGAAGAAGCCAGCGCCGTGTCCGTCCCTTTGAAGACTGCTTCATCGCTGCCTCCTCATGCTGGATGGTGGGACATTAGGAACCGTGATGATGACCTGCTGGCCGGAGCGGGGATCAAGGATGGTGAGGGTCATGGCAGCTTCCTCCGATGAATCCCAGTATCGCGCGAAACCCCTCGTCCTTCTGTGACCTGCACCACACGCGCGGCGCAATCTGGCTCACAGCAGCCCGGCAGCAGGCCATTTATTGCCGCTCTCACGGAAGCGAACAGGGCTTTCGGTTCTGGTCAGCCGTTGCCGTCGAGATTGATCGGCGGGCGCCAGCGCCAAGAGCGCCGACGAACAGTCGAGATAGGATCGGACCGCCGACACGCTGGTAGGTTTTGTTTACTTCCGTTCACGAAAATACCCACAAGACAGCCCGGCATTGACCTATGACCATCATCGTTACAGGTTCATTGACAGCATTAAAGCTCCCTGACTGGTCGACCGATGAGACTGCCAATGATCACAGGACGCGCATGGCATGATCTGCCCATCGTCATCATCTTGGGCCTAGTGATCGGGCTCGTGTTCGGCCAGATCGTGAAACTGACCTCACCTGAGCCTACGAACATTGCCAGCCAAGCGAAGCGATAAGCTCCTGTGAGGCGCTCCCCTCAACCCTTTCTTGGCGGCGTCATGCCATACCCTCGGCATGACGCCGCCCGCCGCGATTGCTAATGTTTGCGTTCAAACGCAAGCCGCAGAAAGCCTTCCAGGCGCGATTTTCTGCCGATGGCAAGGATCCTGTCAGAAGGTGCTGAAGCCTGTCAGCAGACTTGGGACACGACCTAGTGGCGTTGCATTATGATGGGTCAGGCCGCATGGCTCGGACTGCGCAGGGTGACCACTCCTAGACCGGATGGACCGCCGCTCATGGCTAGGCATGGTATTGGCAATCCGCCTCGCCGCGCGGCAGAGCCTTGTCCCGTTTGTCCCGCGTGCCCCATTTGTTTTACATGGGTCCGCCTGTCCTTGTCCCACGTGTCCCGCCCGCAAGGACGGTAGGACGAATGGGCCAAAGTTGTGAGCAGCGCGTCTGTTAGCTGGCATGGCCCGCCTCTAAGGAGAGGAACGCCTTTCTGTAGGAAAAACTACCAGACCGAACGAAATGGCCTAGGACGGCAACGAGGCTCCGCTTCTCGCTTAGTACGCGACCGAAATGCCAACTGGTTTGGCTCTGCCATCCCTCTCTCCGAAGGATCATACCGAGGCGGTACGCCTATATGGCCTCTTGAGAGAACCTCTTTCGACCAGTCATACTACCGATGGAGCCACTGCCTGACCAAGGCTGGCACCCTCGTCGATAGTCCCGATTGCGTCACACGGGGCATGAGTAGCTCGCTGCGAACCATAACCTCGCCCATCTCCTCGCAGAGCGGTCCCATCGATTAACCGGTCGACCAACGCGGTTCGACGGCCGATCGGCTCGATCAGGGTTTCGACGACCGATGATCGACGGCGTGCGTGAAATGCTCGCGTAAACGGCAATCGGACTTCCGATCTCCAAAGCTCCGGCAACGAACGGCAGGGAGGTATGCATGGCATCCGGCTTCAATTACTCAGTCCAAATCAGCGATCCCAACAATCTTGCCTCGGACAGGCACGCTGCCTTGCTCGACAACCTCAGTGCGGCCATCGACAACTGGGCACGCTACATCAGCGGTCTCGGCACCATCGACGTGGAACTGAGGATCGATCCCGCGCTTGACGGTGCCAACGCCGCGAGCACAGCGAATATCGAGATTGGCACGTCGGACGGAAGGACGCTCTTCAGGGACGGGGTGCCGCATGAGTTGATCACCGGAACGGACATCAATGGAGGCGAGCCCGACGCCATCATCAGGGTCGGCGCATCATACCTGGACCAGCGTCTCTGGCTCGACCCAACGCCCTTGAGCAGGACTGAACCCGTGCCGAGCGACAAGATTGATGCCGTCAGCGTCCTCACCCACGAGTTCGGTCACGCCCTCGGGATGACGGGCTTCGGAAGTGACAACGGCGTGCTGAGGAATGACATCGTATCCGTCTATGACAGCCATATCGTCTTCGAGGATGGGAATCCCGGCTTTGCCGGACAGGCCGTTGAGGCGTTGTATGGCCGACCGGTACCTCTCTCACAGGCAGCCGAGAACGAAAATAACTATACCCATTACGGCCACGAACCCTCCGACCAGCTCGACTTTGCGCTCATGGAGGGGAATACGTTCTATTTCCCGGGCCGACGGTATTACGTCGACAACATCGACCTGGCGATCATGAAGGACATGGGTCTCACGACCAGCGGGCAGTCAACGAGTGCCTACGCCGACCAGATGACCGGATTCTGGAACAATGACTACTTCGCGGGGGGAGAGGGAAACGACACTCTCTCGGGCGCCGACGGCAACGACCGCCTCTTCGGCGAGCGCGGAGACGATGATATCAATGGCGGATACGGGAACGACAAGATATCCGGGGGCAAGGGGAACGACTATCTTACCGGCGGCCCCGGCAAGGATGCATTCCTCTTTGATACGGATCCACGCAAGTCGGGCAACCTGGATGTTATTCTCGACTTCAACGTCAAGGAAGACAGGCTCTGGTTGGACGATGCCATCTTCACGAAGCTCTGGGACGGATGTGCGCCAGGGCCAAGGATGCTGAACCAGTCCGTCCTTGAGGTCGGCTCCAGGGCCGACGACAGAAACGACTACCTCATCTACGATAAGATAACCGGCATCCTGTCCTATGACCAGGACGGCTGCGGATCGAAGGATGCCGTGGAGTTCGCCAAGCTCGAAAAGGGTCTCGCGCTGTCGCACAAGGACATTTTCATCGTCTGATCGGAGTGGTGGTACTGCCTTGGTGGCTCGTGCACCCACATGCGGGATAGGAAGACGAAATGCTGGTGATCAGGGGCCAGGATCAGCGCAAACAGGCCACGACCGTCGCGGCGCTTAATTGGGATCGCGTCGGCTTGCTTTTGATCTCACCAGCCCGCGAAACTCATGAACCCGCCTTGGGCAGGCCAACACCGCTATGGTGCCAACTCGAATTCCAGCCCGTTTGATGGCAGAATGCCCCTTCTGTGACAGGAGACAACAATGGATAAGTTCGCAATTGCCTTAGCTTTCTCCCTGCTGGCGGCCAGTGCACAGGCTCAAACACGCCCTTCAACGGTGAACATGCCATGCGGCGCAAGTCGCCAGCTCGTCTTCACGAGAGGTGCCATTGTGCTGGGGACCGGCGGCTTCACCTATGATCGGTTCGTGCGCGATCAAACGTTCTGCGATGTGACGGAATATGCTTCAGCGGCATACGTTCCGAGCATAGAGACGCCTGTTTGTTTCGTCGGGTATCGCTGCAAACAAGGTCCACGAGAATTGTGGGACGATTGACGCCCAGCGTGACCCGCTTTCGTCAATTGCGAGCTGAAGCCGCGGTGTCGGCGCTGGGCGATGATGCCCTGAAATCGACCGCGCGCGCCAGGTTATCCTCGACATGGTCAGAATAGGCTTATAACCTTCACAGCCGCAGGAGGCGCGATCCAAGTGAGTGGACATATCCCAGGCCTATTCACCTACATCATTCTTGCGCTCGTTTGCATTGGGTTGCTCTTGTCGCCGTCCATCGTAGAACTTATTCCGCAGTAGGGCTTTCGGCTGAGGCGATCATGGGAACGGTGCGGGTTCGGAGACGGCCAGTGGATCTGGGCCATGAACGGCATGCCTTACATGCGAACATACCTCTGCTTGGCCTTGCCGATGCCGCTGATGAAGCCAAACAGGCTGCCAGCGAGGTTTTTGATGCTTAGTTGACGAGGTCTGGGCTGACGCCACAGCTCGATAATGAGAACCGCCAACCGGGCTGCCGATGGATGCGTTTAAACGCAAGCTGCAGGAAGCCCTCCAGGCGCGATTTCCAAGCTTCCGGCTCCCCATGTACCAGTGGACCCACGTCGGCCGTCCTGGGCACGATGCCGACCATTTCCTGAGACTGTCGGCTGCAGGAGTGTGATCGATGGGCGGCGGGGTTCAGGCGGCCACGCGCTCGACTTCTGCCAGGGGAATGCCAGCCAGCTCGCAGCCCTGCTTGTCGGGGATGATCCACTGCCGGATGTCGGCAAGGGCGAAGAAGCTGACCGTGCCGTCGCGCTGATCAATGGCTTCCATCAGCCACTGCTTCTCGGGGTGCAGCATGTCGAACGTGAAGCGCATGTGCCCGGTCGGCTCGACAAGCAGGATCTTGAGTGTGCCGTCGCCGCCGTCGATCTCAACGATAACCCGCTTGTTCATGCCCCTCTCCCAAGCCCGCCTTTCCTCTTACACTGTACTTCCCGATAGCGAACTCGATAAGCGATTTGACGAGGCGTGATTATCGATCAGTCACCGTAATCTGTTGCTGCTCTACAATTCGGGTTTCAGATGCTTTGACAATAGTGACAATAGGTCGGACTTCGGAAGCTATTGTCACTATTGGCGCTATTGTCACAGCATCTCCAAGCTGTTTGCTGCGGGCGGCCATCAGTTCAATGGCCGCCTTGATACACTGCCGGATTGACCTCGTAGTTGTGCGCCTTCTTGCCGGGGGTCGCACCTGATCGCGAGAACTGCTCCCGGATCAACCCGGCCTCGATAAGGGCCGCACAGGCTGCCTTCACAGCATCCGCATCCCGCAAAGGTCCACCGATGACACGCTGTAAAGCACGCGCATTGAACTCGCGCAGCTTTCCCTGCTTCAGGTAACGGGCCAAGGTCCTGGCATTGCGCTCCGGAACTGGAATGGCGGCATCGCCATACACACGCTCGGCCATCGGGATGAAATACTCCTCAAGCAGACGGCAAGCCGCCCCCACAGCCTGCTCGCTGATTACGGTCGGCTCCGAGTCGCACTCCCAGGCCCACCACGTGAATTCGAGAATGGCTGCAAGCCGTAGAGCGTGACCCCGCGCCTTTCCGAGAGCACTGGCGAGAGCCCCGCACGCCTCATGGCTCCTCGTCGCCATTGTCTGCCCGAATTGCTCCAGGACATCCTCGGCAGACCGCGAGAGACGGACGATGACGGGCTCCGGATTGCCGTGGGCGTCTGAACCCATCGACAGGTTCGACAGCCGCTCAAGAGCATCCTGTGCCGCGCTGTCGTCAGCCGCCTCACGGGCAAGCTTGAACCGGGGCAAAGCATCGGGGAAGACCCAGAGGAAGCGGGATGTTAGTCCATCGTCAGGACCGTCGATAACGTCCGCCAGCTTGTCTGGCTGAATGCCGCCGATAACACCGATGGACAGGTGCCTGATGCAAAGCGGCTTGCGGCTCTTCATGCGATCTACGGTGTAGGAGCGCCCGCCGTACATCTCGATGGCAAACGCCCGATCCGAGCCGCCGCCGCCATACTTGTCGAAGGCTCCGAACCAGCCCGCCAGTTCGTCACGGACCAGGAGCAGGCCACGCGGCAGAGCCGCCGAAAGGGCCCCCAGCTTTTCGACCGTGGCATCGGCTACCTGCAGGCGCGGTCGCTCCGGCTCTTCCGGAATGACAGCACTCTCCGGCATGGGCGGCGATGGACCGTCTCCCGTAGTGGCCGCCCTTACCTCTGCCTCCCAAGCCGCGTGCCGCGCCTCCGCCGCCACACGTTCCATCTCGTAGAGGCTCAGCTCCTGCTGGAATTCTGCCGCCATACAGTCTTCGATGCGCCGGAGGGGGCGAAAGACGCCATCCATGGCGGGGGACTTGGACGAGGACGGCGACCCGACATTACCCACCCACAAGAGCGGCGGTTCGGACCAATCCGCACCGGCCAGAGGCCTTCGGACATTGGCCAGGAGCGCACCGGATGCGGCCAGGAGAGTTGCTGCCACATAGTCCACCGGAGCGGAGGCCGTCTCCGCTCGGCACTCGACCCATTCCGCGCAGCGCGAGCAGACCGATATGCCGCTTACTCTTAATCAGCGGGTCCAAGGTTCGAATCCTTGCACACCCACCAATCTCTTCAGGAAGATTGATCCTATAACGAGCCAAGCCGGATCGGCCATGTCAAACGGCTAGGCTGCGTTCGGCAATCTCTCAGATAAGTTCGAGCCGTCAGCAAGCCGCGACCTTGCTACTTCGCAACATTTCCTGGCTTTGATTCCCACTGCTGACAGCCATGTTCATGATTGGGCGAATCGCTGCCAGCCGTACATCCCTGGAATGAACCAGGGATGTATCAGAATGTAGGGATGTTACTCCGCCGCGTGCTGGGCGTGCAGGCGTGCGCCGCGGCTCATGAGCTTGTTGAGAGCGCCCAGATAAGCCTGAGCGGAGGCAACCAAGGTGTCCGGATCGGCCGCGCGGGAGGTCACACTGCGGTTGTCGGCGGAGAGACGGACCGAGACCTCGGCCTGAGCGTCCGTGCCCTCGGTCACCGCGTGAACCTGGTATAGTTCCAGAACCGCCTCGTGGGGCACGAGCGCCTTGATGGCGTTGAAGGTGGCGTCCACCGGACCGTTGCCCTCCTGCTCCTCGATGACGACCCTGTCGTCGACCTGAAGCCGCATGGTGGCGCGCTGGGGTCCGCGGGTACCGGCCACGATATGGAGAGAGACCAGCTTGATGCGGTCGTGGGCCATGGCGATGTTCTGATCGACCAGAGCCTCGATGTCCTCGTCATAGACGTGCTTCTTGCGGTCCGCGAGCTCCTTGAACCGCTCGAACGCATCCTGGAACTGGTTGTCGGAGAGGCTGTAGCCCAACTCCTCCAGCTTGTTGCGGAAGGCTGCGCGGCCCGAATGCTTGCCCATGACCAGGGACGTCTTGGACACGCCGACGCTCTCGGGCGTCATGATCTCGTAGGTCTGGGCGTTTTTCAGCATGCCGTCCTGATGGATGCCGCTCTCATGGGCGAAGGCGTTCCGGCCCACGATGGCCTTGTTGTACTGCACCGGGAAGGACGTGGCGGCAGAGGCCAGCTTCGAGGCTCGGGTCAGCATGGTCGCCTCGATCCCTGTCTCATAGGGCAACACGTCGCCGCGGGTGCGGATCGCCATGACGACCTCTTCGAGCGCAGCGTTGCCCGCGCGCTCGCCGATGCCGTTGAGAGTGCACTCGATCTGCCGGGCGCCGCCTTCCAGAGCCGCCAGGGAATTGGCAACCGCGAGACCCAGGTCGTTGTGGCAATGGGCCGAGAAGATCGCCTTATCGGCATTCGGCACGCGCTCCCGTACGGCCCGGAACATGGCGCGATACTCGTCGGGCGTGGCATAGCCCACCGTGTCGGGCAGGTTGATGGTGGTTGCCCCGGCTTTGATGGCGGCTTCCACGCAGCGGCACAGATAGTCGATGGGCGTGCGGGTGGCGTCCATGGCCGACCACTCGATGTCCTCGATCAGGTTTCGCGCCTGGGTCACCGTGGTGGTGATGATCTCCAGAACCTCCTCTTCCGACTTGCGCATCTGATGGGCCAGATGGATCGGCGAGGTGGAGACGAAGGTGTGGATGCGGGGCCTCACAGCGAGGCGCACGGCTTCACCCGCGCGCGCAATATCGGCCGAGATGGCGCGGGCAAGGCCGGCGACCGTGGCCCGCTTCACCTGCTTGGCGATGAGAGAGACGGCCTCGAAGTCGCCGTTGGAGGCAATCGGGAAGCCCGCCTCGATGACGTCGACGCCCATGGTGTCGAGCAGTTCCGCAACCTCGAGCTTCTCCTCCAGGGTCATGGTGGCGCCGGGGCATTGCTCGCCGTCGCGCAGGGTCGTGTCGAAGATCAGAACGCGGTCCTTGGCGGAGCCGGATACGGAAGCGGTCATTATTCTAGTCCTTCTCGGAGGGAGCGAGCCTTAGCGCTCAAGGTTGTTCCTGCTGGTCCAGAACCCCTGAGAGCCCAGGCGGCAACGCCCAGCCGACCCTCAGGGGCAGCTAAGGAGAAGGAGGCCAAGAAGACGCGCGCAATCGGCCGCGGGAGCGGGTCCGTTCGTCCATGCGCTGGGGAAGCCGATGATCATCGCTGCCCAAATCCTCCTCGGCCGCGGGCTTGAAGCCGCGAACAACGGGCATGTTTGTAATGGGGCTTCGTTCGGATGGCAAGCCGTTGAAACAAATGAAAAGTCAAAGCTCGACTATCGTATGGGTTATGACGCCAGGCATGAGAGGGCTGGTTTGCGGCGAAATCGCCCTAGATCGGATGAAGCTTGGCCTTTATGCCTCGCCCTCACCTATCCAGGAGTGTTTTCATGAGAACAGCGATCCGTTCCCTGTGCCTGACGGGATTGCTGGCGCTGCCGCTGGCCGCCTGTAATCAGACCGCTTCGGCCCCTGGCTCCGCGAGCACCAGCGTCACGCCGTCCGGCTTCCGCATGCCGGAAGGATCGGGCTGCAAGGGCGAGATCGACCGATACCGCGCCGTGATGAGCAACGATCTTGCCATGGGGCACGTGAACCAGTCGGTCTATAATCGGGTCGATCGTGAGATCGGTCAGGCGGAGGCCACCTGCGCAGCCGGGCGCGATGCGGAAGCCGTGCGCATGGTCAACGCCACGAAGTCCCGTCACGGCTATCTCTGATCGAAGACC
This sequence comes from Microvirga sp. RSM25, assembly GCF_044784385.1. Lineage (NCBI taxonomy): Bacteria > Pseudomonadati > Pseudomonadota > Alphaproteobacteria > Hyphomicrobiales > Methylobacteriaceae > Microvirga > Microvirga sp. RSM25. The sequence continues at coordinate 2,916,588 of NZ_CP173039.1, forward strand.
CAGCCGAAGAACGATTGCAGGAACAGCGGCATCCGTTCCGGATCAATGTCCTCTTTCCCCCGAACGATCCGTACGTCCTGCAATTCGGGCTCGTGCTGAGCCGCGATGTTGGCGCGGATTTTCGCCGCGCCCTCCTCCGCCGTAACCGGCAAGGTCACCATCCGCAGCAGCGCGATCGTCGGCCAGCGCTGGACGATGATCCACTCGTCGTCCACGTGGTAATCGTCCTCGGAGAGACCTGTCTCTTCGGCCAGTTCCCGGGTGAGACTGGTGGCGAGATCGACCGTGCCGTCCGGTCTCAGATCGGAAAGGTCAGGTGTGCCGGCTGCGAAATAGACCCGGCCCGCATTGGTCGTGCCGTTCCCCATGACCCCGCAGATAAAGGCTCCATCGGAGCCGCGCAGCGCTCCCATGGCAAAGCCGTTGGCGATGGCAGGGTCCGGATAGCCTTTGTCGATCCAGGCGACGAAATCGGCGTAGTCGACCTCGAAATAGGTGTTGCGGCACAGATCCCGCTCGAATTCCACATTCTGGAGCAGCAGCACCCGTCCATTGAACATCTGCGGCTTGCCGACCGTGCGGCGCTTCCAGTTCTTTTCGATGAATTCCCGGTTCTGCTTGGGCCAAGCCCAATCCAGTGGACGGCAGAAAGCCTCGACGCGGGTGACGCGCCGGATCTGAGGCTCGCGGTTCACGACAGGATCTCGCCGCGGCTCACCATCACAGCCTCCCCGCCGATTTCGGCAGAGATAAGGGCTCCGCCCTGGATTACCATCTGCAGAACGATCTCGCTCGGGCGTCCCATCTCGACACCCTGCTCGATGACGATGTTGTGCTCGCCATCGCCCAGGGGCTCGCATTGCATGAGTGCGCCCGCGAAGGCGGCCGCCGCGGAGCCGGTCGCCGGGTCCTCCGCAATCCCCATGCCCAAACCGAACATGCGGGCTCGGAACCGCAATCCGTCCGCCTGGGGGATACGAGCATAGACATAAGGCGCAGGGTGGTCGCTGTCGCCGAACGCCTTGTCGAAGGCCTCGCCCTGCGGTTTGGATTTCGCCAGCGCTTCGAGAGAAGCGACCGGCACGAGATCATATGCGACGCCGGCAGAATGGCGGCTTGGAATGTGGCGGTCGAAACCGATTTCCGTGGGATCGAGGCCGAGTGCCCAAGCACATGTCGGCGAGTCCTTGCCCTCGCCCCAGACGAAAGGCAGGCGCGGCAGGCGAAATCGCGCTGTGCCGCTCGTAGCCCCCTGCACCTCGACAGCGCAGGGGACAATGCCGACCTGCTCTTTCAAGCCGAAGGCCACGGCACCCGGCTGACCGTTCTGATCGAGCAGCGCCAGAAGCACCGCCGTTCCCACGGTCGGGTGGCCTGCGAAAGGAAGCTCACGCACCGGCGTAAAAATACGGATATCAGCGCGCTGGCGCGGATCGGAGGGCGGGAGGACAAAGACGGTCTCGGAAAGGTTGAACTCCTTCGCGATCTGCTGCATCCCTGCCGTGTCCAATCCCTCGGCTTCCAGCACGACGGCAAGAGGGTTTCCGGCAAAGCGCTCGGATGTGAAGACGTCGAGGGTGACAAAGCTGCGGGACATGCGGATCAAACCTCCTCGGGAGCCTTCGGGGATACGAGAACACTGATTCTTCAGCTCCGGATGAGGTACATTCGGGCGTCCTCCTGTCAACCGAACTCGCCCCATCGTCCCTGCGGAGGCGGAACCCCGCTATGGCATGAGCTTGAACCTGAAGCTGCTCGCCGGCACAGAACCCGCGCCGGCGACATCATTTATGTTCGCCCGGCAAGCCTGCCTGCTTACATCGCCGCCTGACGCACGAAGCGGTCGTCGAAGGTCGCAGCGAGATCCACCTTGGCGTCCTTCAGCTCCGGATCGAGCTGACGCAGCATGTCGAGCACGCTCTGCATGCCGATCATCGGAATGATGCCACTGCGCGAATAGCTCTCGAGCGAGTTCTGTACGGCCTTGAGATAGAGCGGCTTGTCACCCAGGTAGTATTCCTCCGGCACCGTGGCGGCGACGTCCTCGGGCTTTGCGGTCTCAAGCCATTTCAGGGTCTTCACGAAGGCATTGACGAGGCGCTGCGTGGTCTGCGGATTCTTCTCGATGAAGTCCTTCTTCGTGTAGAGCGTCGCCGCCGGGTTCGAGCCGCCGAAAAGCTCGCGGGTTCCGGCCTCGGTGCGGGTGTCGATGAGGATCTGGATGTCGCCATCGGCTTCGAGCTTCGCGATGACCGGGTCGAGATGGGAGATCACGTCGATCTCACCCTTCTTCATGGCAGCCACCCCGCTGGCGCCCGAGCCGACGCCGATGATGGCGGCATCGGAGGGCTTCAAGCCAGCCTTCACCATGGCGTACTGTGCCGTAAGCGCCGTGGAAGACCCTGGAGCGGTGACGCCGATCTTGAGCCCCTTGAAATCGGCCGCCGACTTGATCTGTCCGGCCTTGTCCTTCTTGACCGCAATCACGATCGCCGGGAAGCGGCCGAGTTCGGTGACGGCCACCACGTCCTGCCCCTTGGCCTGCATCCGGATCGTGTGCTCGTAGGCTCCGGTCACGACGTCGACGGAGCCGCCGATGAGGGCCTGGAGCGACTTGGCGCCGCCGCCGAAATCGTTGATCTCGACCTCGAGTCCCTGCTCCTTGAAGAAGCCCTTCCGCTCGGCAATGGTGAGCGGCAGGTAATAGAGCAGCGGCTTGCCGCCGACGCCCAACGTCACCTTCGCCTTTTCCGGCGCTCCCTGCGCAAAGGCCTTCGGGCCCAATGCTGCAGCCAGTCCGAGGGCTCCTGCACTTTTCAGAAATGTACGACGTTCCATGGCGTTTCTCCCTGTTTTGATCCGATCATTGTGAATCTTATGTTCGTGCGGCCAGGGACGTCTGCGGCCGCCAAACGAGAAAACGGTTTTCGATTCTTGTCACGAGCATGTCGATGAGGATGACGAAGACGGACAGGATCAGCATGCCGGCGAAGACGCCCGTCACATCGAAGACGCTCTCGGCCTCGTGAATTTTGTAGCCGAGCCCGGCGGACGACCCGAGATATTCGCCGACGACGGCGCCCACGAGGGCGAAACCGACCGAGGTATGGAGTGACGAGAACACCCAGGTCAGCGCCGAAGGCCAATAGACGTGCCGCAGCAGCTGACGTTCGTTCATACCGAGCATGCGTGCATTGGCGAGCACGACGGGCGACACTTCGCGAACGCCCTGGTACACATTGAAGAACACGATGAAGAACACGAGCGTGAAGCCGAGCGCCACCTTCGACCAGATGCCGAGGCCGAACCAGAGAGCGAAGATCGGGGCGAGCACAACGCGCGGCAACGCATTCGCGGCTTTGATGTAAGGATCGAAAACCGCGGCAAGCAATTCCTTCCGCGCGAAGAGGAAGCCGAAAATGATGCCGCCGCCTGCGCCGATCAGAAAGGCCAGGATGGTCTCGACCAACGTAATCCAGAGATGCCCCCAGATCTCTCCGCTTGCGAAGAGCGTCCAGCAGCGTTTGAGAACGTCGAGCGGTGTCGAGAAGAAGAACTGAACCTGCTTGGCCGTCCCGGTGATCGGATAGACGGTCAGCACATGCCAAAGCAAAAGGAAGATCAGGCCCACGCCAATCTGGAGGACGGTCAGTTTCAGACGCGGCATCAGGTGGCCTCCCCTTGGCTGTAGGCCTTCTGGACCTCGACGCGCAGGCTCGCCCAGATCTCCTTATGGATGTGGTGGAACGTAGGCTCCATGCGCACTTCCGCAATGTCGCGCGGACGAGGCAGTTCGACCGAAAAGTCGCCGATGATCCCCGCGGCCGGACCCGCCGACATCAGCACCACGCGGTCGGCCAGGGCAATCGCCTCCTCCAGATCATGCGTGACGAACATCACCGCCTTGCGATCCGCCGCCCACAAACTCAAAAGCAGATTGCCCATGATCTGTCGCGTCTGCGCGTCGAGAGGCCCGAAGGGCTCGTCCATCAGAAGGATCTCGGGATCGCGGATCAGAACCTGAGCCAGCGCCACGCGCTTGCGCTGCCCGCCGGAGAGCATGTGCGGATATCGGTCGACGAAGGCCGAGAGCCCGACGCGCCCCAGCCAATCTCTTGCCCGCTGCAAAGCGTCGTGGCGCGAGACGCCCTTCGATTCGAGAGCGACAGCCACGTTGTCGAGAGCCGTCTTCCACGGCATCAGCGCGTCCTGCTGGAAGAGATAGCCGGCACGCAGGTTGAGATTGGAAAGATCGCTGCCGAAGATCCTGACCCGACCTGCAGACGGCTTCAACAAGCCGGCAGCCGCATTCAGGATTGTGGACTTGCCCGACCCCGTCGGGCCAACGATCGCTACGAACTCGCCCGGGCGAACCGAGAGATCAATGCCGCTGACGGCCGTGTAACCACCCACCTTCGGCCCGAAGGTGATGGCGACATCGTTGAGCGCCACCGCCGCAAGGGAGGTCGCCTGATCCATTCCAATCCTCATGGTCCCTCTTTCGGGCGGCATTCTAGGACCGCCTGGAGAGGGATCGCAAGGCGCGTCGGATTCTCCCTTCGACCTATGTGCCCCTCTCGCCGAATCAGGCCCCGCGGCTCGAAACGACTTAAATCTCCACAGCCTCGAAGCGGTGGGAGGGCGAGACGAATTCCTCCTGCGCCGCGATGGTCAGGATCTCGCGGGAACCCGCCTCCTCCGTGCGCTTGAGGAGGCCGTAGACAGAAGCCGAGGCTTCGGCAAGAGCCATCGGCGCCGAACGCGAACGGGCATAATGAACGAAGAAGAGCGCCGCGATGGCGTCGCCGGCTCCGTTGACGGAAAGCGACAGCTTAGGCGTACGCACGCGCCAGAAGCGCCCGCCTTCACCTGCCACGAGATCGACGCCGTCGACGGGCGTTTCCTTCGTCTCGACCGAGGTGACGAGCATGACCTTCGGGCCCATCTCCTGCACGATTGAGACCGCCTGTTTCACATCGTCCAAGGTCTGTGTCGTGAGGCCCGACAGGTAATCCAACTCGAACTGGTTCGGGGTGATGATGTCGGCGGCAGGCACGGCCTGTTCCCGCATGAATTCCGGAATGCCCGGTCGCACGAACACGCCCCGGCCTACATCGCCGATCACCGGGTCGCAGCAATAGAGCGCTTCCGGGTTGAGCGCGCGCACCCGCGCTACCGCCGAGAGGATCGCGTTGCCGATATCGGCCGAGCCCATATAGCCGGAGAGAACGCCGTTGCAGCGCTCGAGCACACCCCGCTCCGCGATGCCCTCCACAAGGTCCTCGATGGCCGGCCCGTCGAAGACGCGGCCTTTCCAGGAACCGTAGCCGGTATGATTGGAGAACTGCACCGTATGTATGGGCCAGACCTCGACGCCGAGGCGCTGCATCGGAAAAACCGCGGAGGCGTTACCCACATGGCCGTAGGCGACATGGGATTGGATCGAGAGAACGTTCATGGCTCTGGCCCCTTTCGCTTCTCGGTTAGCGCAACAAAGGCCCCGCTTCAAATTGCCTGATGTGATCTCATTCATCACAAAGGCAGTTGGTTCTTTTCGTGACGGCCCGTATTGACCCTAGCACCGTAACCACAACAGGACGTTCAACGGCACCATGGACATCGAGTTTCTGAAGACCGGCATTCTGGAATTCGTGCAGACTCATAGGAGTTATGCGCCCTTTGTACTCGGGCTCATGACCTTTGCCGAATCCCTTGCCTTCGTGTCCCTGCTTCTGCCGACCATGACAATCCTGATCGCGGTAGGATTCGTGCTGGCGGCAGCCGATATCCCCTTCTGGCAGGCTTGGGCTGGATCCGTCTGCGGCGCCTTCCTCGGCAATTGGCTCTCCTACGAAATCGGTCAGCGCTACAAGACGACCGCCTACGAACTCTGGCCCCTGTCCCGCAACCCGAAGCTGATCGCGCGCGGCGAGGCGTTCTTTCAGCGGTTCGGCCCCTGGGCTGTGTTCCTGGGCCGGTTTTTCGGACCGATCCGCGCCGTCATCGCCCTTATTGCGGGTATTTTCCTGATGCCTCAGGTCCTGTTCCAGGCCGCCAATCTGGCCTCGGCCTCCGTCTGGGCCTTCGTGATCCTCGCACCCGGCGTCGGGCTCGCACATTATCTGCTGTGGTAGGTGAGCGCATCCGGGAACCCGGTGTCTCAGGGGTCATTAACCTCCATCAGCAAAGGAGGTCCCCATGGGCAAAGGCAAGATGAACGGCGACAACTCCGCCGAGAGCAAAAAGCACCCTGGAAATCATATCCGCGGCTCGGGCGGGACGATGAAGAACCGCGTCGACCCCGGCAAGCAGGACAACAACAAAGCTCAGAACACGAAGAGCAATCAGCAGTAAAACCCGGCGGTTCGCCCACAGGTGAGCCGCCATTCCCCTCTGTTCCCAGAGGTGGCAGCAGTCCTCCGTGATGGTAGCTGGATAGCTATATCATCACGGATTCATGTTGTGACACTTCCCTCCCCCGGTTCTTACGAAGATCTCCATTCCGGCGCGTCCGCGTCCGAGGCTATCGATCCGATGGGGACCGGCCTTCCGACCGCTTGGTGGCCGTCCATCGCGGGGGCCTCATCTTTCATGTTCTCAGTCTTCTGGATGATGGAAAGCTGGGAGGAAGCCCGGCCGCTGCGAGGTCCGACAAAGGTGAACTTTTTGACCCAGAGTCTCGCCGGACTCCTGGCATCTCTTGTCTCCTCCTACGCCATTTATCGATTCTGGAAACAGCGCTCGGGAACAACCGGCATCGTTCTCGGTATCGCCGCGGCTGCTGGAGCGATGGCGTTTCATCGCATGTGATCCGGATCGCCCGGCCCGCTTCTCTCAAGGGATTCTGAAAGCATCGAGCGCGCCCGCCTCGATCCGCTCCCGGGTGTGGCGGTAGCCGATTTCGACCACCTTTTCGAACTGCTCCCATCCCCGAAGCGGCACATCGGCAAGAGGCGGGTGGATCACGAGGGTGGCATGAGCGCTCGCCTTGAGGGTCTGAGCGTCGCTGGAGATCGTGGCCGAGCGATAGAGCAGGTTGACGATGTCCGGAGCGTTGGCCGGCAGGCCTAGAATCCTGCGCAACAGCGGTGCCTTCTTCTCCTCGTCGCCCGAACTGGTGAAGGCGACATCCCGCGCCACATCGATGCCGAGCACCGGTCCCCTCTGGAGATCGGCCATCACGTCGGCTGGCAGGTTGTTCATCATGGCTCCATCGACGAGCACTCCCTCCGGCTCGACCACGGGCGGGAGCAATCCAGGAATCGCAAGACTCGCCCGTAGGGCCCGCCAGAGCGTCCCCTGGCGATGCACATGGGTCGTCCCCGTCGTCAGGTTGGACGAGATACAGAAGAACGGCAGCCAGAGATCCTCGATATTCCGCTCGCCGAAATGCTCGATCAGCCGCGCATCGACCTTGAGACCACGGATCAGAGCGATCAGCGGCAGAGTATAGTCGTTCAGCGGCGGGCTCCGGACGAAGGCCTCCATCATGAGATCGCGCGCCTCGTCGAGGCCGATCTGAATGGCGCAGATGGCTGCCATGACGGCACCGATGCTGGTTCCACCGACGAGATCGATCGGAATGCCGTATTCGTGCAGAGCCCGGATGGCGCCAAGGTGAGCAAAGCCCCGCGCCCCACCCCCGGCCAGGACAAGGCCGACAGCTCTTCCGCTCGAGGTGCGGATGAGCCGCTGCAGATCGGGCAGGTTTTTCTCGCGCACCTGGAGGTGCTGATTGACGGGAAGCCGCTGCAACGACGGATGTGCCGGTGCGGGACGCCTAGCATCCTGTTTTTGCAGCAGGACGAGATCGTGGCGGCGCCAGGACGACACCGCATTGGTCAGCGCCTCGGCCTCGCAGGTCAGTGGCTCACCGGGGCGCGCGAGCAGCACGACATGGTCGGCATGGCGGATGCACCGCTCCGTCCAGGCACCCGACGGCTCCGGTGCGACATAGATCACGCGCTCGCGGCTGGCCTCGAAGCGGTAGAGCCCGTTCTCGTCCTCCTGGTGGGGCATCGCATCGATCAGATCGACCCCGGCTCCATGGCTGCGTCGCATCTCCGCGAGGAAGGCTTGCGCAAAATCCGAGACCACCACACCTTGCGTGACGGGAACGATGGCAAAGGTCGTCGGGGTGAAGGCAGCGGGCGTAAAACGCGTCGCCGCGCGAAGCCGGTCGGCCAGCAGCTTCGAGAGATAGAGCATGACGGAAGGCCAGCGCTCGATCAGGCTCTCGAAATTCGCTCGGGCCAGCGTGAGCAGAACGGAATCCCTGAGCGCCGTGACGGTCGCCGAGCGAGGAGCATTGGAGATGAGGGCCATCTCGCCGATCGTCTCGGACGGTGCGATGCGGGCGATGCGTCGCTGCTCGCCATGGTCCCCCTGCACCGATACCCCGAGTGCGCCTGAGACGAGCATGTAGAGCGCATCCGCCGGATCGCCTTCCCGGAAGAGAACCTCGCCACCGGGAAGCATGATATGCTGAAGCTTCGACTGGAGCTCAAGACGCGCGGCCGGATCCAGCCCGGCCCAAAGCGGCAGGTCGAATTCCGACAATTCTTCAAGCAAGCTCGTGGTGCTCATCGAAATAAAAGAGCATCGAAGGGATCCCTCCGATGCTCTAGCGGGATTGAACCGAGCTGACAAACTCGCATTCGGCTTAGCTGAAGTGATTTTGGGCGGCACGGACCGGCCGGACCGCCCTTGAACGGCTTAGTTCCGGCTCTTGTCGACCAGGGCCTTTTCCTTGATCCACGGCATCATGTCGCGCAGGCGGGCGCCGACATCCTCGATGGGGTGCGCGGCATTGCGGGCGCGGGTCGCCTTGAAGGACGTCTGGTTGACCTTGTTCTCGAGCATCCAGTCGCGGGTGAACTTGCCGCTCTGAATGTCTTCGAGAACACGCTTCATCTCGGCCTTAGTCTCAGGCGTGATGATGCGCGGGCCGGTGACGTATTCGCCATACTCGGCCGTGTTCGAGATCGAGTAGTTCATGTTGGCGATGCCGCCCTCGTAGATGAGGTCGACGATCAGCTTCACCTCGTGGAGACACTCGAAATAGGCCATCTCGGGGGCATAGCCTGCCTCGACCAGGGTCTCGAAGCCCGCCTTGATGAGCTCGACGAGACCACCGCAGAGCACCACCTGCTCGCCGAAGAGATCGGTCTCGCACTCTTCCTTGAAGGTGGTCTCGATGATGCCGGCGCGGCCTCCGCCATTGGCGGAGGCATAGGAGAGCGCGATGTCATGGGCGTTGCCGGTGGCGTCCTGATGGATTGCGATGAGGGTCGGCACGCCGCCGCCGCGCTGGTACTCGGAACGCACCGTATGGCCGGGGCCCTTCGGGGCGACCATGAGCACGTCGAGGTCCTTGCGGGGCTCGATAAGGTTGAAGTGAACGTTGAGGCCGTGAGCGAAGAGCAGCGCCGCGCCCTGCTTCATGTTGTCGTTCAGCTCGTTGCGGTAGATGTCGGCCTGCAACTCGTCCGGGGTCAGCATCATGACCACGTCGCCCCACTTGGCGGCGTCAGCCACTTCCATGACCTTGAGACCGGCCTTCTCAGCCTTGGCCGCGGAGGGCGAACCCTTGCGGAGCGCCACGACGATGTCCTTCACGCCGGAATCGCGCAGGTTCAGGGTATGGGCATGGCCCTGGCTGCCGTAGCCGACGATGACAACCTTCTTGCCCTTGATCAGATTGATGTCTGCGTCGCGATCGTAATAGACACGCATGGTCCTCAAGTCCCTTATCTCAAAGGGGGCTTTCCCCCGTCCTCGTCTCCGCTGCACCGTCCTGTAAAGGGCTGCGCAACATTTGTTTTATCAGGCGCCGCTTTTAGCGAATAAAACTGCGCTGACAAGCTGTTGTTTGTAGCAAAACTGCGGACCTCGCCCGCTCTCAGCGCAAGGTCCGATCATTTCTGTCAACAAACGATCCAAGCCCGGAGAGTTCAAACGGCTCTCCAATGCTCTAGATTAGTCCTATCGTTTTCCCGAGAAGGACAAAGCCGCATGCAGCGCCTAGCCACTCCCGACGAAGTGCTCGGTTTCTGGCGCGAGGCCGGACCGGAGAGGTGGTTCTCGAAGGATGAGACCTTCGACCAAGTCTGCCGTGACCGCTTCCTGCCCACCTATGAAGCCGCTGCGCGTGGCGACCTCAACGAGTGGGAGCTCACCCCGGAAGGAGCGCTCGCCGTCATTCTCCTCCTCGACCAGTTCCCCCGGAACATGTTCCGGGGAAAGCGCGAAACCTACAAAACGGACCCGGTCGCCCTCATGGTCGCGGATCGCGCCATCGAGAGAGGGTTCGACGGGCAAGTGGAACCCGCGTTCCGCCGGTTCTTCTACCTGCCCTTCATGCACTCCGAGTCCTTGCGGCATCAGGAGCGCTCGGTGACCCTCAACGAAGCCCTCGGCGAGGATTCCATCAAGTGGGCCCGCCACCATCACGACATCATCGTCCGCTTCGGCCGCTTCCCTCACCGCAACGCCATCCTCGGTCGTGAGACGACCCCGGAGGAGGAAGCATTCCTGAAGGAGAGCGACTTCAGGGGCTGAGCCCCCCCATTCCCTCCGCACCGCGCGCCATGGCAGCGACGCCGGTGCGGGAGACCTCCACAAGACCAACAGCCGTCATTAGCTTGATGAAGCGTTCGACCTCATCCGTCGTGCCGGTCAGCTCGTAGACGAACGAGGTCAACGTCGCATCGAGGGTGCGCGCGCCGAAGGCCGAGGCGAGACGCATGGCCTCCACCCGGTGGTCGCCCTTGCCCACGACCTTGACAAGGCAGAGTTCGCGCTCGACGGCGTCGCCTGTCATGGTCAGATCGACCACGCGATGCACGGGCACGAGGCGTTCCAGCTGGCTTTTGATCTGCTGGATGATGCTGTCGGTGCCAGTCGTCACGATGGTGATGCGCGAGACATGCGCCTCATGCTCCGTCTCGGTGACGGTCAAGCTCTCGATGTTGTAGCCGCGTCCCGAAAATAGGCCGGCGATGCGCGCAAGAACGCCTGGTTCGTTGTCGACGACGATGGCGAGCGTGTGCCGGTTCGACGGCTCGACACGGGTCGCATCGGGGTAATGGGTTTTCATCTGAAGCATGGTCTGGTTTCCCGAATTCTGATCCGGCCTCAAGCCGCCTTGCGATAATCTTCGATAGCCTCTTCGTCGACCTCATCGGCCTCGACGATCCACTCCTCCTCCATGGCTGCCGAGCGCCATTCCTGGAAGGCCGGCAGGATGAGGATCGCATCCGCATAGGCGCGCGTGGTGGCATCGAGCGCGATGGAATAGGTATCGAGACGCGTCACGAGCGGCGCATACATGGCATCGGCCGCCGAGAAGGCGCCAAACAGGAATGGACCGCCAGCGCCGAAATGCTCACGCGCCTGACGCACGATCTCGCTGAAGCGGGCGACATCGCGGGCAACGGCTTCGCCCCGATCCTTCTGCGCAAATTTCTTGCCGAGGTTCATCGGGCATGCGGAGCGCAGTGCCGAAAATCCGGAATGCATTTCAGCCGCAATCGAGCGCGCCATGGCACGGGCTTTGCGATCCGCAGGCCACACGGGGGCGTCATAGGCCTCGCCGACATGTTCCATGATGGCGATGGTCTCCCAGACGGTCACGTCGCCGTCGATCAGGATCGGGACCTTGCCCGCAGGCGAGTGCTTGAGCACCCTCGCCTTCGTGTCCGGAAGATCGAGCGGAACGGTGATCTCGTCGAAGGCGATCCCAAGCTGCTTCAGCAGCAGCCAGGGACGCATCGACCACGAGGAGTAGCACTTGTTGGCGATGACGAGGGTCGGCATGGTTCCAATCCTCATCAGACCAGCATCTTGCCCTTCTCGTCGATCACGGAACCGATATCGGCCCCGGTCTCTCCGAGATAATCGTTGAGCAGCATCTCGTTATGGGCCTTGCCCGATGGGATCATCGGGAAGCAGTTCTCGGTCTTGTCGACGATGCAGTCGAAGACGACCGGCCGGTTCACATTGATCATCTCGAGGATCTTCGCATCGAGATCGCCGGGCTTATCGCAACGGATGCCGACGCCGCCATAGGCCTCGGCAAGTTTCACGAAATCGGGCAGCGACTCGGAATAGCTCTGCGAGTAGCGTCCGCCATGCAGCAGCTCCTGCCACTGACGCACCATGCCCATGTACTCGTTGTTGAGGATGAACACCTTGACCGGCAGGTTGTATTGCAAAGCGGTCGACATCTCCTGCAGCATCATCTGGATCGAGGCTTCGCCGGCGATGTCGATCACAAGCGCATCGGGATGCGCCAGCTGCGCGCCAACGGCGGCGGGCAATCCATAGCCCATCGTGCCATGGCCGCCCGAGGTCATCCAGCGGTTCGGCTCCTCGAACTTGAAGTACTGGGCCGCCCACATCTGGTGCTGCCCCACTTCGGTGGTGACATAGACCTCGCGATCCCTCGTCAATTCGTAGAGACGCTGCAATGCGTATTGCGGCTTGATGGTCTCGGTGGAGTTGCGGAAGGCCAGGCAGTTGCGGGCACGCCAGCCTTCGATCTTGCCCCACCAATCCGTGAGGGCCGCCTTGTCCGATCGGTGGGCATTCTGCCGCCACAGGCGCAGCATGTCCTCCAGCACATGCGCGCAATCGCCGACAATCGGGATGTCCACCTTCACGGTCTTGTTGATGGAGGACGGATCGATGTCGACGTGGATGCGCTTGGAGAAGGGCGAGAAGGCATCGAGACGGCCCGTGATGCGGTCGTCGAAACGCGCACCGATGTTGATCATCACGTCGCATTCATGCATCGCGAGATTGGCCTCGTAGGTGCCGTGCATGCCAAGCATGCCGAGCCACTGCCTGTCAGAGGCCGGATAGGCGCCAAGGCCCATCAGGGTCGAGGTGACGGGAAAGCCCGTGAGCCGCGCGAGCTCGCGCAGCAGCGTCGAGGCATGAGGCCCGGAATTGATGACGCCGCCACCGGTATAGAACACCGGGCGCTTGGCATTGGCCATCAGTTCCACAGCGGCGCGGATATGGTCCATGTCGCCCTTGACGGTCGGACGATAGGTCTTGTGCTGGTTGCTGAGCGGCCGGGCATAGGAGCCGGTCTTGAACTGGATGTCCTTCGGCAGATCGACCACGACCGGACCCGGACGGCCGTTCTGCGCCACATAGAACGCTTCATGCAGAACGCGCGGCAGATCCTCGATGGATTTGACGAGATAGTTGTGCTTCGTGCAGTGGCGGGTGATGCCGACCGTGTCGCATTCCTGGAAGGCGTCGGAGCCGATGAGATGGGTCGGCACCTGGCCGGTGATGCAGACCAGCGGGATCGAATCCATCATTGCATCGGCGAGACCCGTGATCGCGTTGGTCGCCCCGGGGCCGGAGGTCACCAGCACCACGCCCGGCTTACCGGAGGAGCGGGCATAGCCTTCCGCCGCGTGCACCGCGCCCTGCTCATGGCGGACGAGGACGTGGCGGACCTTGTCCTGGTGGAAGAGCGCATCGTAGATGGGAAGCACCGCGCCACCCGGATAACCGAAGATATGCTCAACTCCCTGGTCGTGCAGGGCTCGGATCACCATTTCGGCTCCGGTCATCGTCTCGCTCATCTCACTCGCTCCCTGGGGTCTTTCGCATCACTGTCTTGGAATTTGGGCAATAAAAAAGGCCCCTGAGGGGGCCTGTGCGCCATCGCCGGACCTGCGGGTCAATCCCGCTCCGTCGATGGCGCTCGTACTACGAGAATAAGCTTGCGCATGGGGGCAGCTCTCGGTTCAAAAGTTGCGCCGACGCTAAACGATCCGTTTCATTCGGTCAAGCGGAGTCGACTTGGCTCAAGCCTGCTTAGCTTTTATCTTAAGCCCCCTATTTTAGTCGTATGACCATGCCAGATACCATCTCCTCGACCGGCGCGCCCATGCAGAACCTGCGCCTCACAGCCCGCGCTCTGCTCCTGGGCGACCGTCTCGATGTAGCGGGGCTGGAGCGCAGCGACGTGCTTTCCACCACCCCCTCGCCTTCCGGGCCGGGCAGGACGGCTTCGTTGCTCTCTTCCGTTACGGCGTCGCGGTGCTGGTGGGCCTGACGCCGCTGGAGGAGGACGAGGTCATCCGCAGCCTGCGTCAGCGCATCCAGGGCGAGTTCGCCCGGCACGAGGAAGAGACCGCCATCATCGAGATCACACCGGACCGGGACGACCAGATCCCGCCGGGAGGCCCGATCTATATCAAGCAATTGTCGACCGAGCGCCTGATCGTCATCGCGGATGCCCTGTCCAAGAGCGCGACCCTTGCCCGGGACGAGCGGGAGGCCACCGCCGCCTTCGAGCTGGTGGAGCCGTCCGTCCAGCACCTCGCCGAAAAGGGCCGGCGCCCCCGGGATCGCCGCAGGATCCTCAAGCAGGTCGGCCAAGCCCTCCTGGTTCGCCAGCGCATGTCAGGCGGTGTGGCCGTGGAGGAAAAGCCGGACGTCCTGTGGGACCGCCCGGACCTTGAGCGCCTCTATGCCCGCCTGGAGGACGAATACGAGTTGAAGGAACGCGCCACGGCACTCCACCGCAAGCTCGAGGTGCTCGGCGACACGGCCCAGGCTCTCACCGACATCATCGACACCGAACGGTCCCTGCGCCTCGAACTGATCATCGTCCTGCTGATCGTGTTCGAGATCTTCATCACCTTCTATCAGATGTTCACAGGCGCTCCTGGGCATTGAGCTGGGCCATCACGGCCTCGAAGCCCTTCTCCGGCTCGACCCATTGCCAGTCGGGCAATTGGTGGCGAAACCAGGTGAACTGGCGCTTGGCATAGCGCCGCGTATCGCCCTGCCCTTTCGCAACGGCCTCGTCGAGCGGGATTTCGCCCCGTAGATGCGCCAGAAGTCCGGGAACGCCGTGGGCCCGCATGGCAGGCAGCATGGGATCGAGGTTTCGCTCGCCCAGCGCCCTCACTTCGTCGAGAGCACCCTGGTCCATCATGGCGAGAAAACGCGCGTCGATCCGTCGGCGGAGTTCGTTCCGGTCAGGTGCGAGGAAGAGCTTGATGACCGGTATGGCGGCAAACGGCCCCGGCTGGCGGGCTCCGTGGAAGGAGACGAGCGGCTGGCCGGTCGCGGCGAAGATCTCGAGCGCCCGCTGCACGCGCAGGCGGTCGGAGGGACGCAAGGTGCGGGCCGTCTCGGGGTCGCGCTCCGACAGGAGGCGGTGGAGTTCCGGTGTTTCCAACCCTTCGCTGTCCCGACGCACCTGTTCGCGCACCTCCTCCGGAACGGGGGGCATGTCGGACAGGCCTTCCGTCAGAGCCTTGAAGTAGAGCCCGGTCCCACCGACGAAGATGGGGAGCTTTCGGCCTTTGATCTCCTGCAGAACCTGGGTCGCATCGGCCATGTAGCGGCCCACGGAAAAGTTCATGGCGGCATCCACATGGCCATAGAGCCTGTGCGGGGCTTCGGCCTCCTCGGCAGGCGCAGGACGGGCGGTGATGACCCGCAGATCCCGGTAGACCTGCATGGAATCGGCATTGATCACGACGCCATCGAGCCCTTGAGCCAGTTTGATGCCCAATGCGGACTTGCCTGATGCGGTCGGCCCTGCGATGAGAACCGCGCCGATCCCAACCCCCTTCACAGCCAGGTCTTCCAATGGCGTCTTCCCAGAATTTCCTCGTTGCGACCCTCATCGCCAACCCGTCTCGGCCAGTGCTCACGGACGAGATCGTGGCCGTGGCCGCAAGGTCGCTCGGACAAGAGACGGAACGCTCCGTCCTGGCAAGGGGAATCGCAGCAGATCTGATCGTCCCTGCCTTAGCCGATGCGAAAGCCATCGAGGGCACCCTGCGCCGGGCCCTCGATGGCCAGCCGGTCGATATCGTGGTGCAGCCCTTGGAAACCCGCCGCAAGCGCCTGTTTCTGGCGGACATGGATTCCACCATGATCGGGCAGGAATGCATCGACGAGCTCGCCGATTACGTCGGGTTGAAGAAGGAAGTTTCCGAGATCACCGAACGGGCGATGCGCGGCGAGATCGCTTTCGAGCCTGCCCTGCTCGAGCGCGTGGCACTCCTGAAGAACCTGCCGGTCGATGTGGTCGACGAGATCATCGAGAAGCGCATCACCCTTACCCCCGGCGGGCGGGCGCTCGTCCAGACGATGCGCGCCGACGGCGCCTATGCCTGCCTCGTCTCGGGCGGCTTCACCCTGTTCACTGGCCCCATCGGCGCCAAGATCGGCTTCAACGAACACCGCTCCAACCATCTGATCCTGGATGGCGAGAAACTTGCCGGCACGGTCGAGGAGCCGATCCTGGGCCGCGAGGCGAAGCTCGCGACCCTGATCGAGCTGCGCACTCGCTTCGGCCTTGCGCATCATGAGACCATGGCCGTGGGAGACGGCGCCAACGACCTTGCCATGCTGGGTGAAGCGGGCCTCGGCGTGGCTTTCCGCGCCAAGCCTGCCGTAGCGGCAGCAGCCCACGCGCGGATCGACCATGCGGACTTGTCGGCGCTGCTTTATGTGCAGGGTTACCGGTCAGACGAGATCGTCACGGCGCCAGTGTGATGTTAGCCCTGGCGCCGTGTTTGTCGTCAGCCCTGAATGAAAGTCAGAACGTCATTGTTGAACCGATCGGCCTGAACCTGTGCCAGACCGTGGGGGCTGCCGGGATAGACCTTCAGCGTCGCGTTGGGCACGATCTTCGATGAGATCATCGCCGATGCGACGATCGGCACGATCTGATCGTCGTCGCCGTGCAGGATCAGCGTTGGCACGTCGAACTTCTTCAGATCCTCGGTCAGGTCGGTTTCGGAGAACTGCTTGATGCAGTCATAGGCGGGCTTGATGCCGGCCTGCATGCCCTGCAGCCAGAAGTTCATCCGAATCCCCTCCGACACCTTCGCTCCGTCGCGGTTGTAACTATAGAAGGGGATGCTGAGATCGTAGAAGTACTGCGACCGGTTTTCGTAAGTGCTCTTGCGGAGATCGTCGAAAACCTCAATCGGCAAGCCATTCGGATTGGTCTCCGTCTTCAGCATCAGAGGCGGTATCGCGCCGACCAATACGATCTTGGCGACCCGCTGCGTTCCATGCCGACCGATATAGCGGGTAACCTCACCGCCGCCCGTCGAGTGTCCGATGATGATGATATCCCGCAGGTTCAGCTCCTCGATCAGCGCGGCGAGATCGTCAGCATAAGTATCCATGTCATTGCCGGTCCAGGTCTGCGTCGAACGCCCGTGCCCGCGCCTGTCGTGGGCGATGACGCGGTAGCCACGCTCGCCGAAGAACATCATCTGCGCATCCCAGGCATCCCCGCTCAACGGCCACCCATGGGAGAAGACGATGGGCTGTCCGGAGCCCCAATCCTTGTAGAAGATCTCGGTGCCGTCCCTTGTCTTGATCGTGCTCATGGCTTGCTCCTGATAGCCCCGTTGGATTGGGCTTCGTTTTCGCGCGCACGACAGCATGGCCGGCGGCTGTGGCCCATTCGCTTGCAACAAACCGGATGCGGGATACTGGAACTGAACAGAAGACGCGACGTGGTCGCCGAAGGAATCGATCCTCTCCGGCGATCGTTCACATAGGTTATTCTGACAAGATGTGCGCTTTATGACAAGGACGGGCCCTGGTCAGGTTTTGTGCAACTGGACCCGCTTGACGATCTCCGCCACCACAGTTGGATCGGCGACCGTCGAGGTGTCGCCATGGTTCTCGTAGTCACCGGCGGCGATGCGCGTGAGGATCCGGCGCAGGATCTTTCCCGAGCGGTTCTTGGGCAATTGCGGCGCCCATTCGATCCGGTCCGGGGTGGCAATCGGGCCGATGCGGGTGCGCACGACCTGGACCAGTTCGCGACGGAGGCTGTCGCTCTCCGCGATGCCTTCCTTCAGGGTCACGAACGCGAAGATGCCCTGGCCCTTGATCTCGTGAGGCATGCCGACCACAGCGGCTTCCGCCACCGAGGGATGCGAAGCCAGAGCCGACTCGACTTCCACGGTGCCGAGCCGGTGGCCCGAAACGTTGATCACATCGTCCAGACGGCCTGTGATCCAGTAATAGCCGTCCGCATCGCGCCGCGCGCCGTCGCCGGTGAAGTAGTAGCCGGGGAACGTGCTGAAATAGGTTTTCAGGAAGCGGTCGCGATCGCCGAGAATCGTGCGGGCCTGCCCAGGCCATGAATCGGCGAAGCACAGGTTGCCTGTCCCCTCGCCCTCGACGACGGTTCCGTCACTGTTGATCAGCGCGGGCCGAACGCCAAAGAATGGCTTCGTGGCCGAACCCGGTTTCAGGTCCATGGCGCCGGGCAGCGGGCAGAGAAGAACGGCACCGGTCTCCGTCTGCCAGTAGGTGTCGACGATCGGGCAGCGCCCGCCTCCAACGACCTCGTGGTACCAGAGCCACGCTTCCGGATTGATCGGCTCGCCCACGGAGCCCATGACCCGCAGCGACGACAAATCGTGCTTGCGCACCGGCCCTTCCCCTTCGCGCATGAGCGAGCGGATGGCGGTCGGCGCGGTGTAGAAGATGTTGACCTTGTAGGTCTCGATGATCTGCCACCACCGCGAGGCATCCGGCCACGTGGGAACGCCCTCGAACAGCACGATGGTGGCGCCGTTCGCGAGCGGTCCGTAGATCAGGTAGGTATGCGCCGTCACCCAGCCCACATCCGCCGTGCAGAAGTGAATGTCGCCCGGGTGATAATCGAACATCGCCCTGAAGCTCGCTGCCGCATGGACGAGATAGCCGCCGGTGGTGTGGAGCATGCCCTTCGGCTTGCCCGTGGAGCCCGAGGTATAGAGCACGAAGAGCGGATCCTCGGCGCCGACCTCGACGGGCGCGCACTCGGCGGAGACTTCGGCGAGAGCCTCGTCGTACCAGCGGTCGCGGCCCGCCGTCATGGGAACGTCCCGGCCCGTGCGGCGCACAACGAGGACATGTTCGACGAAGGGCAGGTTTTGCAGGGCCGCATCCACGTTCTTCTTGAGCGGTACGTGCTTGCCCGCCCGCGGGCCCTCGTCGGCCGTGATCAGCACCCGCGAGCGGCAATCCTCGATCCGACCGGCCAGAGACTCGGAGGAGAAGCCGCTGAACACCACCGAATGCACCGCGCCGATCCGGGCGCAGGCCAGCATGGCGGCGATGGCCTCCGGCACCACGGGGAGATAGACGCTGACAAAATCGCCTTTCCTGACCCCGAGCGTCTTCAGGGCATTGGCAAGGCGGGAGACTTCCTGCTGCAGGTCCTTCCAGGTGACTGTCCGCGTGTCGCCGGGTGTGTCGCCCTCCCACAGGATCGCCGCATCGTCACCCCGGTCGCGGGCATGACGGTCGAGACAGTTGAAGGACGCGTTCAGCGTTCCGTCGGAAAACCATTCGATGGTCACGTCATCCGGAGAGTAATGCGTGTTCTTCACTGTCGTGAAGGGCTTCACCCAGTCCAGGATCTGCGCCTGCTCGCGCCAGAAGCCTTCCGGGTCGTCAAGGGAGCGCCGGTAGAGATCCTGATAGGCCTGCAAATCCACATGGGCCGTCGATTTCAAGGTCGCGGGAACGGGGAAGACGTGCTGGGTCATGGTGCTCTGGTCTTGCGCACGAGGCTCAAGCTGAGCCTGCAATTCATAGAAAGATGTGGCTCTTCCATCCCCCAGAATGGGCCTTTATGTCAACCGTATTGTTCTTAATAAAGAACGGCACGGAAAAACAAAAAGGGCGGCCCCAAAGGACCGCCCAATTCCGATGTTCCGAGGATCGGCTTACTCGATCGACAGGGCCACGAAGCGCACCTCGCCCTGGGCATTCGCCACCAGGAGCAGAGCCGACTTGCGGCCCTGGGCCTTCAGGTCGTCGATCTTCTTGGTCACGTCGGCCGGGTTCAGGACCGGCTCCTGATTGACCTCGACGATCACCTCGCCGGCCTGGATCCGCTTGTCGGACGCGGACGAGTTCGGGTCGACACGGGTGATGACGACGCCCTTCAGTTCGTCCTTCAGACTGAAGCGGCGCCTCAATTCGTCCGTCATGCCGGACATGTTGAGGCCGAGCGCCTGACGGGTCACCGTCGGCGGCTCGGTCGAGGGCTGCTGCAGGCTCGCCTGCTTCTCGGTGTCTTCGAGCCGGCCCAGGGTGACCTGCTTGGTCATCTCCTGTCCCTTGCGGACGATGGCCACATCGACGGCCTTGCCAACCGGGCTAGACGCCACGATGCGCGGCAGGTCACGGGAATCCTTGACCTCCTTGCCGTCGAAGCGAACGATCACGTCACCGACTTCGAGGCCTGCGGGTTTGGCAGGACCTTTCTCGTCGATGCCGGCGATCAGGGCACCGCGCGCCGTGCCGAGGTTCAGGGCTTCGGCGGTCGCGTCATCCACGTTCTGGATTCGCACACCGAGCCATCCGCGCCGGGTCTCGCCGAACTGGCGCAGCTGGTCGATGATCGGGACGGCCGTGGAAGCGGGAACCGCAAAGCCAATGCCGACCGAGCCGCCCGTGGGCGAGAGAATGGCCGTGTTGATGCCGATGACCTCGCCGTTCATGTTGAAGAGCGGACCGCCGGAATTGCCCTTGTTGATGGAGGCGTCGGTCTGGATGTAGTTGTCGTAGGGACCGGACTCGATGTTGCGGCCGCGGGCCGACACGATGCCTGCGGTCACGGAACCGCCGAGGCCGAAAGGATTGCCGATCGCCATCACCCAGTCGCCCGGACGGATGGAATCGGAATCGCCGAACTTGACCGCCTTGAGCGGCTTGTCGGACTTCACCTTCAGAACGGCCATATCGACCTTAGAATCCTTGCCGACGATCTCGGCCTTCAGGCGGGTGCCGTCAGGGAAAATCACGCTGATGTCGTTGGCATCGCCGATCACGTGATTGTTCGTCACCACGATACCCGACGGATCGATCACGAAACCGGAGCCGAGAGAGTTCGAGCTGCGCGGCCGCGAGGGGCTGTTCTCGCCATTGCCGCCCTGACCGCGACGGTTGAAGAACTCCTCGAAGAGATCCTCGAACGGAGTTCCAGGCGGCAACTGAGGCAGGGTCCGGTTCCGGGCTTCGACCGTCGTCGAGGCCGAGATATTGACCACGGCGCCGGTAACCTCCTCGGCCAAATCGGCGAAGGATTCAGGCGCAGAGCGGGCATAGACCGGCAGCGGCATGGCCGCCGTTGCAACAATAGTGAAGACCGCGAAGCAGGACGCGGCCAGCCGGCGCAGGGGACGCCGGGGCAGCGCCGTCTTGGAAGGCTCCAGCGCGTTCGTGGCTTTGTTCATCGAAAACCCTCTCTCGGAGAATACGCATATAGATTGGTATTTGGCCTCGCCATTCAAGCGGACATTGCGGCGGAAGCTTGGTCTGGATTCAACTGAACTGACGCACCAACCAGATTACCCCGACCCCGAGGAGCGCAGAGATGATCCCGACGATCCGCATCTGGTCGCTCGGACTGTGGGCCGCCTCGTACATGGCCCGGCGCATGCCATCCGGGAAGGCCGCAAACAAGATGCCCTCGACCGCGAGAGCGAGGCCGAGGGCTGCAATCAAGTCCAACATCAGGGCTTATTGAGCTGGAGCCGGCTGAGCCGGCGCTGGGGTCGGTTGGGCAGTGGCGCCTCCGCCATTCCTTCGACCAGCGGGGTCGTTGAAATAGCGGAAGAAATCGGAATCAGGGCTCAACACAAGGCGGGTATCGCTTCCCTTGAGTCCGGCTTCATAGGCCTGCATCGAACGGTAGAAGGAGAAGAACTCCGGATCCTGCCCGAAAGCCTCCGCCAGAATGCGGTTTCGGTCGGCATCGCCCTGTCCGCGCAGTTCCTCGGCCCGCTGATTGGCCTCGGCCCGGATGATCGTGGCTTCGCGCTCGGCCTTGGCCCGGATGGTCTGCGCCTGCTGCTGGCCATTGGCGCGCAGATCCGCCGCCTCGCGCTCACGCTCGGTTTTCATGCGCTGGTAGACGGCCTGGCTGTTCGACGCGGGCAGATCGACGCGGGTGAGGCGCACATCGATCATCTCGATGCCCAGGCTTGCCGCCTGCCGGTTCACGTCGGCCTGGATGCGGTTCATCAGATCGGCACGCTCCGTGCGGACGATGGCATCGCGGGAAGCGCTCGCCAGGATGTTACGCATGACGGAGTTGGTGAAGCTCTGCAGGCGCTGATTGGCCAGGGCGATATTGCCGACGGCCTGATAGAACCGCAGCGGATCGATGATGCGATAGCGGGTGAAAGCATCGACCTCCAGGTTCTGCCGGTCCGCGGACAGAATGGTCTGAACCGGCAGGTCGAGATCGAGCACGCGCTTCTCGAAATAGGTCACAGTGTCGACCAGCGGCAGCTTGAACTTCAGGCCCGGCTCCGAGATAGCGGATTGCACCGCACCGAAGCGCAGCACCAACGCATACTGCGTCTGCTGCACGATGAAGACGGAGCTGTAGAGAATGATAGCGACCAGCACCAGAAGGATCAGGCCGCCCGTGCGAAGAGTAGACCCGTTCATCGCGTGGCTCCCTGCGAGTTGGCGGCATTGCCCTGCGGCTGCGGGCGCTGGGGTTGCTGAGTAAGGGGCAGGAAGGGCACGACGCCCTGGCCCTTCTGGTCGACAATGATCTTGTCGACACCGCCGTAGACGCGCTCCATCGTCTCGAGGAAGATACGTTCGCGGCTGATATCCGGAGCCTTGCGGTATTCCTCATAGACCTGCCGGAAACGGGCCGCCTGACCAGTCGCATCGGCGACCGACTGCTCCCGGTAGGCCTCGGCCTGCTGCACCGTTCGGGAAGCCTCGCCCCGGGCCTCGGGAACGACACGGCTGGCAAAGGCGCCGGCCTCGTTCTGGACGCGCACCGCATCCTGCTGGGCGGCGTTCACGTCGAAGAAGGCCTGCCGGACCTCGGACGGAGGCTGCACGGCCTGAAGCTGAACCACGTTGATCAGGACGCCGGCGCCATAGGCATCGAGGGCCTCCTGCATGATCTGGCGGACTTCCTGGGCAACGCTGGCCTGCTCGGTGGTCAGAATGGCCTGAATGTTGCGGCGGCCGATGACCTCGCGCATGGCGCTCTCCGCCACGGACTTGATGGTGCCGTCCGGATTCTGCAGGTTGAAGACGTAATCCTGCGGACGGGCGGGATTGATCTGCCAGACAGCATCGAAATCGATATCGACGATGTTCTCGTCGGCGGTCAGCATCAGGCTTTCCTCGATCACGTCGCGGGCGCGTCCCTGGCCCGTCGGCGTGGAGCGGTAACCCACCTCGACCCGCTGCTGGGCGGTGACATTGGGCTTCATCACCCGGCCGATCGGATAAGGCAGATTGTAGCGCAGACCCTCGCCCGAGGTTCCCGTATAGCGGCCGAAGATCATGTTGATGCCGACCTCGTTGGGCCGCACCGTATAGAAGCCGGTCAGAAGCCAGACGGCGATCACGCCCAGAACCAGGATGATCAGACCCCTGCCCCCCATGGAGCCGCCGGGAATGAAATCTTTCAGGCGATCCTGGCTGCGGCGCAGGATATCTTCCAGGTCGGGGGGAGTTCCGTTCCCCTGCGGGCCGCCGGAGCCCCATGGGCTCTTGCCGCCTCCCGATCCGCCACGTTGCCCCCAGGGGCCACCGCCGCCGCTTTGGTTACTCCAAGGCATAGGACGCCTTTCCTCACTCTTTAAAGACCGGCCGGGACAGCCGCTGAGAATTCAAGACGGTTGTGAGTGTTGCCTCTTCCGCCTGTCAAGCCTGCGAATTGGGGATTGCAGAGGCCTTCGTCAACCTTGGACAGGGTCAGCGACGCCTTTCAAGATCAATAAAGGTAAACGGATGCTCGTCGTCGGGGCCCTTCGGGTGGTCCTCCCGTCTCGTCTCGCGGAACTGCGACCGGTCGAAATCCGGGAAGAGCGCATCGCCCTCAGGCATGGCCTGAACCTTCGTCAGGAATATGCTCTGCACCTGCGGCAGGGCCAGGGCATAGATCTCCGCTCCCCCGGCAACGGCGACGGAATCGGCCCCCATTCTGGCCGCCAGCTCGACCCCCTTGCCGACCGCCTCCTCCCAGGTATGGACCACATGCACGCCCTCGGCCGCAAAACCGGCATCGCGGGTCAGCACGATCGTCTCCCGGCCCGGCAGGGGCTTGCCAATGGACTGGAAGGTCTTGCGCCCCATGATCATCGGCTTGCCCATGGTGAGCCTGCGAAAGCGTCCGAGATCGGTCTTGATGCGCCAGAGGAGCTGGTTGTCCCGCCCGATGACGCCGTTCTCGGCGACCGCGACGACGAGGATGAGGGGTATGGTCATGGCTGGAACGGCACCGAGTTCTGTCTGATCCAAGCAGCCAGTTCTTCTTCCGAGATCTCGCCTGTTGCAAGCTTCAAAAAAGATCAGGACAGCCTCTTCGTCGCTTGAGGTCAGCACCGCTCCATTCTTCATCAGAAAGAGTTCCATTGCCACGTATGCGGTTCGCTTGTTGCCATCGAGAAATGGGTGATTTCTTGCGATGCCATAAGCATAGGCAGCTGCGAGCAGGGCAACATCTGCCTCGCCATACTGGACCTTGAGTTCTGGCCTCGCGAGAGCTGAATCGAGCAATCCCTGATCGCGGATGCCCACAATCCCCCCATGCTCAGCCAACTGGGCCGAGTGAATACTCAAGATCGTCGCCTTAACGATCCAGCGATAAGAAATCACTTGGCAAGTTCACGCAAGACGGCCCGGCGTTTGTGCATGATCTCTCGAGCAAGCTTCATATCGGCCTCAAAGTCTGCATCGTAAGGCGACAGCTCGACACCATTAGGTGTCTCCGTCACAAAAAGCTGATCGCCTTCCGAGACGCGAAGCCGCGATGCGACCTCCTTAGGCAGGACGACACCAACTGAATTGCCGATCTTGCGAACTTTCAAAGCAACCATGAGAGCCTCTTTCGTAATAACAAAAGTTATCACTCCGCGTTCATTTCGGCAACATCTCAGTCGTCCGCCAGCCGCTCTAGGGCCTCGCCCGTCATGCGCTGCACGGTCCATTCCTCCATCGGGACGGCGCCGATGGAGCGATAGACCCGCAGAGCAGGCTCGTTCCAGTCGAGCACCCACCATTCGAGGCGGGCCAGTCCTTCATCGATGCAGCGGCGGGCGAGATGCTTCAGCAGCGCCTTCCCGATCCCGTTGGAACGGAAGGCCGGCCTGACGAAGAGGTCTTCCAGATAGATCCCGTGCCGGCCGCGGAAGGTCGAGAAGTTGTAGAACCACAGGGCAAAGCCGACCGGCTCCCCTTCCCATTCGGCAATATCGGCGAACACCCGCGGATCGGCGCCGAAAAGCGCCCTCGCGATATCGGCCTCGGTGGCGTCGACCTCATGCGCCAGCCGCTCGTATTCGGCAAGTTCGCGGATGAAGCTGAAGATCAGCGAAGCATCACGCGCTTCGGCTTTACGGATGACGAGACTCATACGGCCGTTGTGTCGGAAGTCGGCATGGCTGTCGAGCTTATTCAGATTCGTCTTCAACCTGCACCCGCCGCGGAGAGCCCCATTCCTCCAGAACGGCGTTCATGTCGTCGAGCACGAAGAAGCGGGCGCTCTCCATGTCGTAGCCGTCGTTCAGAAGGTCGTCGTAATCCGTCAGCCTGTGCCGGATGTAGGACGTCAGCGACAGCCACGCGGCCGTCTCGGGCGAAGCGGTCTGCAGGCCGCGGCTGCCCAGGGCGTGGTCGATCACAGCCTCGAGTTCGTGCCGCGGGATGCGCGGCACGAGAATGCGGACGGCACTTTCGATGGCTTCGCGCCGGTTCATTTCACTCAGACTGCGACGGGCGCCCTGATGGCCGGATGCGGATCGTAATCTTCGATGGTGATGTCATCGAAGGTAAAATCGAAGAGCGAGCGCACCGCCGGATCGAGGCGCAGCTTCGGCAGGGACTTAGGCTCGCGCGAGAGCTGAAGGCGCGCCTGCTCCAGGTGGTTCAGGTAGAGATGCGCATCCCCGAAGGAATGGACGAAATCGCCGGGCTGCAGGCCCGTGGCCTGCGCCATCATGTGCGTGAGCAGCGCATAGGATGCGATGTTGAAGGGAACGCCGAGGAACACGTCCGCCGAGCGCTGGTAGAGTTGGCAGGAGAGCCGCCCTTCCGCGACGTAGAACTGGAACAGGCAATGGCAGGGCGCGAGCGCCATCCTGTCGAGTTCCGCCGGGTTCCAGGCGGAGACGATCAGACGGCGGCTGTCGGGATTGCGGCGGATCTCGTCGAGCACCCAGCGGATCTGGTCGACGGTGCCGCCGTCGGGCTTCGCCCAGGAGCGCCACTGCTTGCCGTAGACGGGGCCGAGATCGCCGTTCTCGTCGGCCCACTCGTCCCAGATCGAAACACCGTTCTCCTTGAGATAGCGGATATTGGTGTCGCCCTTCAGGAACCACAGCAATTCGTGGATGATCGACTTCAGGTGCAGCTTCTTCG
This sequence comes from Microvirga sp. RSM25, assembly GCF_044784385.1. Lineage (NCBI taxonomy): Bacteria > Pseudomonadati > Pseudomonadota > Alphaproteobacteria > Hyphomicrobiales > Methylobacteriaceae > Microvirga > Microvirga sp. RSM25. Next base: position 2,943,003 of record NZ_CP173039.1, read on the forward strand.
TGGTGACGAGCGGGAAGCCCTGGCTGAGATCGAAGCGCATCTGATGGCCGAAGACGGAGATCGTCCCGGTTCCGGTCCGGTCGTCCTTACGGACGCCCTCGTCCATGATGCGGCGGATGAGATCGAGATAGGCTTGCATGCGGTGCTCCTACACCAATCATAGGGCAGCATCCCAGCCCTTCCGAGTCACTTTTAAACCTCGTCTGGGTTATCCCCGCTCTTTCAAAATCGGTCTGCGCCACCTATATTGGATCTGCCGGTCGCGAGATCGGCTATGGCGATAAACGGCTATCGGAATAAACCCATCGGACCCGGGGGCGGTACCCGGCGCCTCCACCAAAGCTCAGGCCACGCCTGGGTTTCGACGGGGGCGAAATAGGATCGACGAGGGCGTAAAGGGTAGACTTTCGCTCGGCATGGTTCCGCCGTTATCGGGCCGAATCTATAGTTGCCAACGACAACTATGCTCCGGTTGCAGTGGCTGCGTAAGCGGTCCCTAAAGCCGACTCAAAGCCCTTGCGGTTAGCACCGTAAGGCGGGGTCCGGAGGCACCTGGCAACAGAAGCCTCCACTTTTGTTTCTGCAAGGGCTCGCTTATGGCCGGTGGTAAAGACCTGATCCGCTACGATCTTCTGGTGCAGGACGCGCTCAAAGGCGTCGTGCGCAAAGTGCTGATCGATTCCAAGGATGGACTTCCGGGCGAGCACCACTTCTACATCTCCTTCCAGACGGATTTTCCCGGCGTTCGCCTCTCGAACCGCCTGCGCGAAAAGTACCCTCAGGAGATGACCATCGTTCTCCAGCACCAGTTCTGGGACCTCAACGTTACCGAGCACACCTTCGAGGTCGGGCTGTCGTTCTCCGGCATCCCGGAGCGGCTGCTCATCCCCTTCGACGCACTCACCGGCTTCTTCGACCCCTCCGTCCAGTTCGGGCTCAAATTCGACAGCCAGGACGAGGATGAGGAGGAAGAGATCGACGAGGCTCCGTCCGCGCCGCAGCCCATCCGCGGCAGCTCCTCCGAGCCTGTCGAGCTGAAGCAGCCCCGCAAGCCCCAGCCTGCGGCGGACAAGAAGCCTGCTCCGGAGACTGCTCCCGCGGCAAAGGCCGTGTCTGACGCGGCCCCCGAGGAGAGCGCGAAGGCCGATGCGGCCGAGGGCGCTCCGGGCAGCGCAGAGGTCGTCAGCCTCGACGCCTTCCGCAAGAAAAACTAAGCCCTTCCTGCTGACTTCAGGCCGTCGCCGGCGCCATCTTTGGAGCGCGTTGCGTGAGCCGCATGGGCAATCCGCCCCGCGGCCTCAACGTGATCCGCTGCACGGGGGTGACCTCGTGCCCTTCCGCGAGATCGAGCCGCGTCGAGCGCGCGATGGTCGCCAGAACGATAACGGCCTCCTGCAGGGAGAAGCTCGCGCCGATGCAGACCCGGGGACCGGCCCCGAACGGCAGATAGGCGAAGCGGTCGATCCGGCTGCGGTTCTCAGGGAGGAAACGTTCGGGCCGGAAGAGATCCGGCTGGTCCCAGAGCTTCTTGTGTCGGTGAAGCACATAGGGCGCGATCACGACCATCGAGTCCGCCGGGATCTCCAGCTCTCCGATCCGGTCGTCCTGTATGGCGCTCCGGCTCATGTAAGGCGCCGGCGGATAGAGGCGGACTGCCTCGTCGACGACGGCGCGCGTGTAGACGAGCTTTTCCAGGTGGTGAGGCTGGATTGGCCCCTCCCCCAGCACCTCGTCCACCTCCCGCTCCACATGAGAGCGGGCTCTCTCGTCCTGAGACAGCAGGTAGAGCGACCAGGAGAGCGCATTGGCCGTGGTCTCGTGCCCCGCTCCGATGAACGTGACGATATTGGTCCGCACCTCGATATCGCTCAGGCCCTTGCCGGTCTCAGGATCCGCCGCCTCCAGCAGCAGGGTCAGCAGATCGCGAGGCGCCGGCTCGCCGCGCGTGAGAAGTTCTTTCCGCGCATCGATCAGCGCGTTGACCGTCTCCTCGAAGAACCGGATCGACGGCCTCGCACGCAGGCGTCCGATCCGAGGAACCCAGTCGGGAAATCCGAAGATGTCGAGCGGGTCGACCCGCCCCAGGCTGTTGAAGTAGCGGGTGATGGCGCGCCCGAGAGCGTCTGGATCCTTCGGCACGCCCTGGGTGAAGATCGTCCGTTCCAGCACGTCGAGGGTCACCCGGGTCATGTCGAGCGCGGCATCCACCACGCGTCCATCAGGACGTCGCTGCCAGCGCCGAATGAGGCGGTCGGCCGCCTCGACCATGGCCGGGAAGAAGCTGCCCACGTGGCGTGGGGTGAAGAGCGGCGCGATGGTGCGGCGCTGGAGCCGCCATTCGTCGCCCTCCGCCGTCACAAGTCCCCGCCCGAGGCCGGGCGCCAGGATCCGGATCTGCAGATCGTCCTTCCGGTAATTGGCGGCGTTGTCCACGAGGATGTGACGGATGACGGCTGGGTCGTTCACCACGGTCATGCGGCCCAAGGCCCCCTCGCCCGTGATGATGGACTCCTCGAAATGCGCCTCCATCCAGGTGTTCAGGGGGTTTTCGCGCACGGCCCTCAAGAACGCCACCATGCCGAGCGGCTCGGTACGGGGCTTGGGATGAGGCGGGTGGAACGGCGGAGCTTCCAGGGTGTCGCTCATGCGATTTTACAAGGCCTCCATGCGCGTTCGCAGTTGCGAGCGCCACCATTTGAGATAAGAACACGCAACTCCATCGAAAGAGGTCAGGATGTCGCCCTCAACCCGCATTGAAACAGATACCTTCGGCCCCATCGAAGTTGCAGCCGACAAGCTCTGGGGCGCCCAGACGCAGCGTTCGCTCCAGAACTTCCGCATCGGGACGGACCGGATGCCGCTTCCCCTGGTCCATGCGCTGGCGATCGTGAAGCAGGCCTCCGCTCTTGTGAACAAGGATCTTGGCAAGCTGGAGCCGCGCCTGGCCGATGCCATCGCGGCGGCGGCCGCCGATGTGGTGCAGGGCAAGTATGACGATGAGTTTCCGCTCGTGGTCTATCAGACGGGCTCGGGCACCCAGTCCAACATGAACATGAACGAGGTCCTCTCGAACCTCGCCATTGAGCGCCTTGGCGGCGAGCGCGGCAGCAAGAAGCCGGTTCACCCGAACGACCACGTGAACATGGGCCAGTCGTCGAACGACTCGTTCCCCACCGCCATGCACATCGCCGTGGCCCGCGAGGTCCATGACCGGCTGGTTCCGGCGCTCAAGCACCTGCACAAGGCGCTGAACGAGAAGGCGGAGGCCTACAGGGACATCGTGAAGATCGGCCGCACGCACCTGCAGGATGCGACCCCGGTGACGCTGGGCCAGGAATTCTCCGGCTATGCCGCCCAAGTACAGCTCGGCATCGCCCGCATCGAACAGACGCTTCCGGGCATCTATGCCCTGGCCCAGGGCGGCACCGCCGTCGGCACGGGCCTCAACGCCCATCCGGAATTCGCGGATCGCTTCGCCTCGAAGGTGGTGGAGCTGACGGCTCTCCCCTTCACCTCGGCCACCAACAAGTTCGAGGCTCTCGCGTCCAACGATGCCCTGGTTTACACGCACGGCGCGCTGGCAAGCCTCGCCGCCGGCCTATTCAAGATCGCCAACGACATCCGCCTGATGGGTTCGGGCCCCCGCTCGGGCATCGGCGAGATCTCGCTGCCCGAGAACGAGCCCGGCTCGTCCATCATGCCCGGCAAGGTCAACCCGACCCAGGCCGAGGCCATGACGATGCTGTGCTGCCAGGTGGCCGGAAACCAGACCACAGTGACCTTCGCCGGCAGCCAGGGCCATTTTGAGCTCAACGTGTTCAAGCCGGTGATCGTCAATGCGGTGCTGCAATCGATCCGTCTGCTCGCGGACGGCGCGATCAGCTTCACCGACAACTGCGTCGTCGGCATCGAGCCGAACCGGGAACGCCTCAACGAGCTGATGCAGCGCTCCCTGATGCTCGTGACCGCACTCGCCCCGTCCATCGGCTACGACAAGGCGGCAGCCATCGCCAAGTCGGCGCACAAGAACGGCACGACCCTCAAGGAAGAAGCCCTCAAGGCCGGTGTCGCCGAGGACCACTTCCACGCCGTCGTTCGTCCCGAGACGATGCTTCAGCCGGGCGAATAGGATAAAACAAGCGCCATGGCTGAGATCATCAATCTGCGCCAGGCGCGCAAGCAAAAGGCGCGGGCCGAGAAAGAGGCCCGCGCCAACGAGAACCGCGTCGCGTTCGGCCGCACGAAGGCCGAGAAGAACCTGAGCCAGGCCGAGCGGGATCTGGCGAAAAGCCGCCTCGACTCGCACAAGCGCGACGACGACGAGAAGCCGTGAATGGGCTTTGGCATCGTCAAGCGTTCCGTCTCCATCGCCGGTCACCGGACGAGCATCTCCCTCGAAGAGCCCTTCTGGGCGTCCCTGCGGGAGATTGCGGAACGCGACAAGATTTCCATCCAGGCCCTGATCGGGCGCATCGATGCGGAAAGAGGCGAACAGAACCTCTCCTCGGCGATCCGGGTCTTCGTGCTCACGGACCTGCGCCATCGCTTGAGCACGCCTCCATCGAACGGCACTTCCCCGCTTTAGGCGCCAGCCTGCAGAGTCGGGCACGACATCCAAAACGTCATCACCGGCCTTGTGCCGGTGATCCCGATGGCATGAAGCACGGCGTTATTCCGATCGGGATGGCCGGGACAAGCCCGACCATGACGGGGAGAGGATGCACGGGAACCAGCCGGTGTCATTCCTGGCCGGAGTGTAGCAGAGAGGAGGGAAATCCATCACCGCCGAGCATGGGAGTGGATTCCTTCCCAGCCTACGGCCGCCGGGGATGACAAGCGCGTGGATCAACCACGAGCCTGACCTCTAACATCAATCCCTACCGCGTCGGCGGGGCTCCATAGACCGAAGGCGGTGGGCCGATCTGGAGCGGCGGATTCAAGCGCGGCACGGAGGTCGGTGACGGGGTTGCCCCTTCCTCCGGCTGGTTCTGCTGCTCCAATTGCAGGCGTTCCGCCTCCCGACGGGCGCGCTCGGCTTCCGCTCGGGCCCTCGCCTGGCGGAGTGCCTCCTCTTCGGCGGACTTGGCTTTTTGCCGCTCCGCCTCTCGCTGCGCGTCGATCTGGCGCTGGCGCTCGGCAGCGGCGCGCTCGAATGCCTCGATCTTCTCAAGCTCGCGCTTGAGCACGATGGCGGCCAGCCCATTGCGGAACGGACCCGCATCGATCTGCCGGACGGGAGCCGCCAGGGAGCCCTGCCAGTTCAGGCCGACCGAAGGTGGCGCGCCGACCCATCCGGGCAGCGATGTCTTGGCGGTGAGCGCACCGCGTGCATCGAGCTGCAGAGTCTTCAGATCGTAGGTGATCGCGCCCTGCCAATTGGCCGATCCGCTTTCCGCCACGAAGGGCGAGAGACGCAGCACGCCGCCGACGAGCGCCGCCGAAGTCTTGACGGGCGCAGCGTTGAAGGGACCCCGTCCGAGCTCTATCCCGAGGAGCGTTTCCGCCTTGCCCTCGGCCAGGGGATCGTTTTCGGCGAGCGCGCGCTTGAGAGCCCTGTCGAACACGGATGGATCGGCCGTGGGAAGGCGAAGATTCGTGACCTGCCAGTCGCCGGCGCCGCCGAGATTGGCCACGAGCTCGGACAGGCTTGCGCCTGCCGCCCCGAACCGGAGCGGACCGGACAGAACAGCCTCGAACGGCGAGGATCCGGTGAGAGCCCACAAGGGGACCTTCTCCAGAGCTCCCTCGCCGACGATGGTCGCCGTTCCTGCCTGCCGGGTGATGGTGGTCGAGCCCGTGATCCGCCCGGAGCCGATGGTGGCATCGAGATTGCGGATGGAAATGCCGTCCGATTGCGCTCCGACGATGAAGGAGGCGCGGCTGGCCTGGAGGCCGCGGCCCAGCTCCAGCGTCCCGGCCCGGAAGGTCACCTGGCCGCCGGTGACGAGGCGTCCGCTTTGACCGAAGCGAGCCGTGGACCAGATGGCCGTGGCGCTCTGATCCCCCGGCACGTTGAGCGACAGAGCCGCCACGAGCCATGGCAGGGAGAGCCGCCCGAGGGATATCTCGCCGCCGATCTCAGAACGGGAGACCACAACAAGGCGCGCCTGCACATTGTCGTTCGAGACCTTGCCGTTGATGTCGAGCTGAGTTGCCCCCCGCTCCCGGCCCAGGGTCACCCGCCCGTTCACGGGCACCGGCGGAGCAACACCGGCACCATCGCCCAAGAGGAGCAGGAACGGCGTGAAGTCGGGCGTCGAGACTTCGACCTCGCCGCTGTCCACCACGTCGTCCGCCTCGCTCAGGGCGAAGGGCCGAGTGGTCGCCACTTTCACGCCGGCAATGTCGCCGGCGAGGGTGACGTTGAACAATCCGGATCCGACGCGGGTCCCGCGCAGATCGACCCTGGAAGGCCGGTTCAGCCCGGCCATGTTTGCCCGGTTGACCCAGCGCCCCGTATTGTCGGCGGACAACTCGATGGTGAGGCTCTCGGTCCGCCCATCGATCGACTCGACCTGGCCCTCAAACGGCCCTCCGGCCACACGCCCCTTCGCGGTCGTGCGCAGCCTCAGTTCGGTCGATCCGGGAGCCGGTGCAACGCGCTCCGACGTGACATCGAGATCGAGCGCGCCCTCACGCACGAAGTAGGGCACGAGCTTCGAGATCCCGCCGATCCACACGCTCCCCAGCAGGTCGACCAGGGGATTGGCGCGTTGAGCGGTGACCTTGCCGGTGATCTGCCCCGAACCGTCGGGAGCGATCCGGCCCCGTACATGGGCATTGGCACCGGCGAGATCGACGATGTCGAGCGTTTCGACCAGAAGCGCCGGTCCGTCGGACAGGATCCGGGCCGAGATCCGGCCGGTGGGAGGGCTCTTCCCGGCGCTGACCCCGCGCGCATCCAGGATAAAGCCGATATCGAGATTCTCGGTGGCCTGGAAGACGCTCGACACCTGCGGCAGATCATCGAGGTTCAGGCCCTGGACTGCGACCTGGGCCTCCAACTTGCCGCGCTCATTGGCCTCCGGCGCGGTGTAGCGGGCGTTCCCGGTCAGGACCGACTCGCCTGTCTTCAGCCGCAGGCGATTGAAGGACAGGACAGGGTTCGAGAAGGCGATTTCCGAGGAAGCCTCGACCGGGCGCCCATCGAGCACCCTGAGCAGAGGCGAATTGAGACCGATGCGGGCGAGATAGCGGGCCAGACGGTCGGATGCGTTGGAGGCGAGCGCCACCTTGCCGTTGATCCCGCCCCTGGTGGTCAGTCCGAGCTGCCCCTCGAGCGCAACCCGCGTCTCGCCCGGAGCATTGAATTCGATCCGGTCGAGCGTCGCCCGGCCCGTGTCGAGCGACAGGCGCAAAACGGCATTCGACAGATCCTCCTGGCCCAACCCGATGCTGTCGATCCTGAGATCGAGGTCGACCGGCACCCGGATCAGCGGGACAGACCATTGCTCCAGCCGGCTCTTAAAATCCTGTCCGTTTCCGGACAGGATGAAGCTGTCCGCATCGAGCCGGCGGCCTTCGAGCTTCAAGGAAATACGCGGCTCGTTGAGCCCGATCCGGCCCTCTCCGGTCATGCGCAGGCTCGCGCCGCCCTCCCCTGCCTCCACGCTGACCGGGTTGAGCTCGACAGCGCCCGGCACCGTCTTGAATTCGGTCTCGACCACGATGGGGATCGGGATTCCTGCGGCCGCAATCTGCGCGGGAGGGCCGAACAGGACCTTGGCCTTGCCGGTAACCTGCGGCGTCGTGGCGTCGCCGTTTCCTTCGCTTAAGCCCAGCCGGGCATCGAGATCGAAGCGAGGATAGATATCGCCCCCGCCCGAGAGCTTGACCTGGACGCTCTTGTCCTCGGCCAGTTCTCCCGTGACCAAGCGAAAGGGCACGCCGGAGGTCGTTCCCTCGACCCGCCAGGGACCGATCAGCTTCTGACCCTCGATCGAGACATTCTCGGCAAAGGCCTGGTTCGTTCGACCCGTGCTCGCACTCTGCGTGGTCACGAGGAGCTGGGCCACATTGAGGTTCTCGATGGCCCACTCGCGAGCGCGGCCGGTGCCCGACACCAGATCCGGGGGCAGGCGCCATTCGCCGTCGCCCGAAACCGGAATGCGGATATCGGCCCGGCCCACCCGCGTCTCCGTAAAGCGCACATCACCCCGGAGCAGCGGCGTCAGGGCCACCTCGGCCCGGACGTAATCGGCGGTTAGAACCGGTGAATCCGGCGTCTTGCCGCCGAGCCTCAGGCGATCGAGGATCACCCTCGGTGCGGGCAGAAGGCGGATGCTGATATCGCCCTCGGTCTGTGCCTCCGTGCCGGATGCGCGCGAGATCATCCGGTCGATCGTGTCGCGGTGGGCCTCCCAGTTGACGAAGGGAGGCGCCGCCACGGCAACGGCCAGGATCAGGATCACGATGGATGCGATGATCGTCAGGATATCGCGCAAGAGGCTGCCTTTTCTCCGTTACTCTGAGACGTCCTTACCCCATGACGCCGAGGACCGGGAGCTTTGTTCCATGTGTTCCACCGTCAAAGCGCAACGATCTTGCCTGGGTTCATGATGTTGTGGGGATCGATTGCCTGTTTCAAGACGCGCATGAGGTTGAGCGCCGCCGGTCCATGCTCCACTTCCAGGTACTTCATCTTCTTCTGGCCCACGCCGTGTTCGCCCGTGCAGGTACCCTCCATGGCGACCGCCCGCCGCACCAGCCGGTCCACGAAGGCTTCGCAGGCCTCGATTTCCGCAGGGTCATCCGTGTTCACAAGAGGCTGAACGTGAAAATTGCCGTCGCCCACATGGCCGACGATGGGAGCGATAAGGCCGCTTTCCAGGATGTCCTGCTTGGTGGCGTCAACGCATTCGGCAAGGCGGGAGATCGGCACGCACACATCGGTCGCCACCGATTGAGCACCGGGGCGCAGCCCCTTGGCCGCCCAATAGGCATCGTGCCGGGCCTGCCAGAGGCGTGAGCGCTCCTCGGGCTTCGTCGCCCACTCGAACGGCCCGCCGCTGAACTCGGCCGCAATCTCGCCGAAGCGCTCCGCCTGCTCCTGCACGCCGGCCTCGGATCCATGAAACTCCATCAGCAGCAGCGGGCTCTCCGGCAGGGACAGCTTGGAATGGAGGTTGACCGCCTTCACCTGGACTTCGTCGAGCAGTTCGATGCGCGCCACCGGGATGCCGGTCTGGATCGTCATGATCACCGCGTCGCAGGCCGCCTTCACGGTCGGGAACGGGCAGATTCCGCCGAAATCGCCTCCGGAATGCCGTGGAGCTTCAGGGTGATCTCAGTGACGATTCCCAGCGTTCCCTCCGAGCCGATGAGCAGGCGGGTCAGGTCGTAGCCCGCCGAGCTTTTCTTGGCGCGGCTCGCCGTCTTCACGATCTCGCCATTGGGCAGCACGGCGGTGAGCGCCAGCACCACGTCCTTCATGGTCCCGTAGCGGACCGCATTGGTGCCGGATGCGCGCGTCGCCGCCATGCCGCCGATCGAGGCGTCCGCCCCCGGATCGATGGGAAAGAACAGGCCCTTGTCCCGCAGGAACTCGTTCAGTTCCTTGCGGGTCACGCCAGCCTCGACCACGCAGTCCAGATCCTCGTCATGAACGGCGATGATGTGCTTCATCAGGCTCAGGTCGATGGAAACTCCGCCATAGGGAGCATTGATATGTCCTTCCAGAGACGTGCCAGTGCCATAGGGGATGATCGCAACCCCATGCGTGGCGCAGAGTTTCACGATCTCCGAAACCTCCTCCGTGGTCCGGGGATAGACCACGATGTCCGGCGGCTGGTTCTTCACCCAGGTCAGCGTATGCCCATGCTGCTCGCGCACGGCAGCCGAAGTCGCGACCCGATCGCCGAAACGCTGAGACAAGTCGGACGACAATGCGGCAATGGAAGCATCCGTCGCTTTCTGACGGACAGTTAGTTGAGGGGCATTCATGGAGGCTTCAGATCCGGTTGTGATGCTCAATTCACCCATAGCTACCAGAACCGTTGCAAAGGCAACACTCCGGATGAGAAAGATGCCGTACCCCTCATTCACAGGCCGCCTGAACGTGCTAACATTTGTCTCTTTCAGAGAAAGGGACGATCATCTGAGCGGCATCGAGAGACGAGCCTGACCATGGAAAAGCGGACGCCCGTCTTTTTCTTTGCGCCCTTCGTGTCCTCCACGATGCGGGTAGAACCCGCTTGGATCGACTATAACGGCCACATGAACATGGCCTATTACCACGTGCTCTTCGACCGGGCGGTGGAGGAAGGCTTCAGCCTGGTGGGCCTGGGCCACGATTATCTCGAAACGCGCAAGGCATCCTTCTTCGCGGCTGAGGTTCACACCGTCTACAAGCGCGAATTGAGGATGCAAGATCGGGTGCGCGTCACGCTCCAGCTTGTCGATTTCGACGAGAAGCGCATCCACTATTACCTGGAAATCCGCCATGCCGGTGAAGGCTGGGTTGCCGCATCGATGGAGGGCCTGTCCCTCCATGTGGACATGGAAACCCGGAAGGTAACCCCTTTCCCGGACGACATCGCCGCCAATCTCGCCGTGATGAAGGTCACCCATGCCCGCCTGACAAGGCCGCAATCCCTGGGCCGAGTGATCGGCATCCCACACAAGGCCGAGGTTCAGGACGCCTTATCGGCCTCGGGCACACGCCACTAACAAACTGCTCCACGCGCACAACCCGCGCGCGGTACTGGGGGAAGGTACCGAGGAGCAAAAAGACGGTCGCGCTCGACATTCTGCCGAATCCGGCTGCTTTCGCTCCGGATATCCTGCTCGACACCCAGAATCCGCTGATCCTGCCGGATCCGTCGGTTGATGTCGTCCGTGCTCCGCTCCGCAGGGCTGGTACGCGGCAGACGCGTCTGAGCCTCGGTCGGTACGGCCAGGGGCACGACAAGGCTTGAGACGATGGCAAGGGCCACCATGAAACGCATGGGACATTCCTCTTCGGGCCTGCCATACCCATATGGCTAGGGAAGCCTTATTCGACAATGAGATTGAAGCCCGGAAGTTCGAGCCTGCGGCAGGATCGACAGGACTTCGGGCTCGACGCCGTTCGCCTTTTGATCCATGGTCCCGCCGATGAATCATTCCGACAACCGACCCGATCCGCAGGATAGCCTTGCCCACGAGCCGGCGTCCGGCTCCTTAAGCGCCCGCGCCCGTGCGGCGGTTGCGCCGCAATCGCCCTATCTGAACGGTCTGAACCCGGAGCAGCGTGCTGCCGTCGAGGCCACCGAGGGCCCGGTTCTCGTACTGGCGGGCGCCGGCACCGGCAAGACCCGCGTGCTCACCACCCGGATCGCGCATCTGATCGCCACCGGCAAGGCCTACCCGTCCCAGATCCTTGCCGTGACCTTTACCAACAAGGCGGCGCGGGAGATGCGCGAGCGCATCACTTCTGTGATCGGTCCCGTGGCCGAGGGAATGCAATGGCTCGGCACCTTCCACTCCATCGGCACCAAGATCCTGCGCCGCCACGCGGAGTTGGTCGGTCTGCGTTCCGACTTCACCATCCTCGGAACCGACGATCAGCTTCGCCTGATGAAGCAGGTGATCGAAGCTGAGGGCATCGACGAGAAGCGTTGGCCTGCACGCCAGCTCGCCGCCCATATCGACGGCTGGAAGAACCGGGGTCTCGGACCCGATCAGGTTCCCGCCGGTGAAGCCGGCGCCTTTGCCAATGGCAAGGGTGGAAGGCTCTACCGCGCCTATCAGGAGCGGTTGAAGGTTCTCAACGCCGTCGATTTCGGCGACCTGCTGCTCGAATGCCTGCGCCTCTGGCGCGAGCATCCCGACATCCTGGAGCAGTACCAGAACCGTTTCCGCTACATGCTGGTGGACGAGTATCAGGACACCAACGTCGCCCAGTATCTCTGGCTCAGGCTCCTTGCCCAGGCGCGCAAGAACCTGTGCTGCGTCGGCGACGACGACCAGTCGATCTATGGCTGGCGCGGTGCAGAGGTCGACAACATCCTGCGCTTCGAGCACGACTTTCCTGGCGCTACCGTAATCCGCCTGGAGCGTAATTACCGCTCCACCGGCCATATTCTCTCCGCTGCATCCGGGCTCATCGCCAAGAACCAGGGCCGCCTCGGCAAGACCCTGCGCACGGAAGACGAGCCGGGTGAAAAGGTGACGATCACCGGCGCCTGGGATTCCGAGGACGAAGCGCGTCTCATCGGCGAGGAAATCGAGGCGCTGCATTCCAAAAAGCACTCGCTCTCCGAGATCGCGATCCTGGTGCGCATCTCCGCCCAGATGCGCGAGATCGAAGACCGGCTCGTGACGCTCGGCGTCCCCTATCGCGTCATCGGCGGCCCGCGCTTCTACGAGCGTGCGGAAATCCGCGACGCGCTGGCCTATCTTCGTGTCGTCAACCAGCCCGCGGACGATCTCGCCTTCGAGCGGATCGTGAATACGCCGAAGCGTGGCTTGGGCGATGCGACGATCCAGGTGCTGCACAACCACGCCCGCGCCGCCCGCGTTCCCCTGATGGAGGCTGCTCGCTTCATCGTCGAGACCGACGAGCTGAAGCCCAAGCCCCGCGCCACATTGCGCGATCTTCTGATCTCCTTCGGCCGCTGGTCGAAGCTCTCCGAGACGATGACGCAGTCCGAGGTCGCGCAGACGGTGCTGGAGGAATCCGGCTATACCGACATGTGGCAGAAGGACAAATCGGCGGATGCGGCAGGGCGCCTGGAAAATCTCAAGGAGCTCGTGCGCTCCATGGAGGAATTCCCGGACCTGCAGAGCTTCCTTGAGCACGTCTCCCTGGTCATGGAAGCTAACGAAAGCGACACCGCCGAGCGCGTAAGCCTGATGACGCTTCACGCGGCCAAAGGCCTGGAATTCGACACTGTCTTCCTGCCCGGCTGGGAGGAAGGCCTGTTCCCGAACCAGCGCGCGCTCGACGAGAGCGGCCGTGCAGGACTGGAAGAGGAACGTCGCCTCGCCCATGTGGGCCTCACCCGTGCCCGGCGTCGCGCCAAGATCTATTTCGCCTCCAACCGGCGCATTCACGGCTTGTGGAACTCGACCGTGCCGAGCCGCTTCGTCGACGATCTGCCGGAGACGAACGTGGAGATCGTGGAGGCTCCCGCGAACTTCTCCTACGGCGGCTACGGCGGCGGCTCGCGCTTCGATCGCACGCAGCCCTTCAGCGGCTCCTCCTACCAGACACCCGGCTGGCAGCGCGCTCAGGCCCACCGCGCCTCGACGGGGGATGGCGCCTATTCCACCCGCCGTTCCGGCGAAAGGCGCGGACCGATGCTGATCGAAGGAGAACTGGTGGCCAAATCCACCGGCGGCTCGGGCTTTGCTGTTGGCGGACGCGTTCTTCACACCAAGTTTGGCCCCGGTACCATCGAGGCCGTGGACGGCAACAAGCTCACCGTCGAGTTCGACAAGGCTGGGCGGAAGATGGTGCTGGACAGCTTTGTCGAGGCGTTGGGCTGATCAGGAAATGCCCGGCAAAGGCCGGGCATGACACTGAGCCAATCATTCAATCGAACAACTATTCCGCAGCCGCCGGCGGAACCGGTGCGGGCGGCGTGCCGTAGGTGCGGGGATCGACCGGGTTGAGCTGGCCTTCGTCTTCCGTGTAGGCCGGCGGACGATCTACATAGGTAAAGGTTCCCTTGCCGTCCGGCGCAGGTCCTCGCGCCCAGCGTCCCTGCTGGCTTTCCATTCCTTCGGAGTGGTTCAGGAATTGGTAGGCAACCTCGCTCTTCTCCAGGCTCTGCGGGAAATTCGACGGCACCGGCGTCTCTTCGAGCCCGTCTTCTTCCAGTTCGCGAATGGCGGCGAGCCACTGGTTCTGGTGCATGGTGTCGCGTGCGATGAGGAAGGACAGCATATCCCGCACGCCGGGATCGTTCGTCATGTTGTAAAGCCGGCTGACCTGAAGGCGCCCTTGGCTCTCCGCCGTCACGTTGAAGCGGAAATCAGCAAGGAGGTTGCCGCTTGCGATGGTGTAGGCCGACGTCCAGGGATTGCCCGCGCTGTCGTTCGGGCGGGAGCCGAGACCGGCAACGATATAGTGCTGAGGATTCATACCGGCGACGATGGCATCCTCGACCCGGGCTCCGCCCATGACGGCGCCGACCACCGAGTTCTTGGCCATATCCTCCTGCTGCTCGATAGGCGAGGTTTCGAGCAGGCGCGCGATCATGGTTGCGAGCATCTCGACATGGCCGATTTCCTCGGTGCCGATGTCCATGATCATGTCCTTGTATTTCTGCGGACCACGGCAGTTCCAACCCTGGAACAGGTAGGTCATCATCACGCTGATTTCGCCCCATTGGCCGCCGAGGGGCTCCTGAAGCATCTTGGCAAAGAGCGGATCGGGTTTCTCTGGCTTGGCATGGTACGCCATTTGCCGCTGACGAAAGAACATCGGCTGCTCCTGTTCGATGGGTTGAGTAGCGACCCTCGGCCCCTCGAGGGTCAGCCTTCCAACAAGAGCGATTCTCGGTTGTTCCCGAATTAGGCTGTCTTTCCTGTACTTTAGACTATTTCTGATCTAGGCGATTACCCTCTAGCCACCTGCGGACAACTGTGGAAGCATCCGCTTCAAACGAACAATTATCAGAGGCCCCGATGTTCCCGCTGTCCCACATGCTGAAATCCTTCATTCGTGCCGGCACTCTAAAGGTGATCGACGCGGAAGGCGGCGTGCACGTCTTCGGTGGCGAGAAGCCCGGTCCGCGCGTCACCATGCGACTTACGGACCGCTCGCTCTATCACAAGCTCTTTCTCAATCCGGAACTGCATGCGGGCGAAGCCTATATGGATGGGCGCATGAGCTTCGAGGATGGCTCCAACTTGAGAGACTTCCTCAATCTCTTCTCGATGAACCGCTCGACCCTGGCCAATTATCCGCTCCAGAACGTGCTCAAGCGCATCTCGCGGACCGTAAAGCGATTCCAGCAGGCGAATCCGGTCGGGAAGGCGCAGCAGAACGTGGCGCATCACTACGATCTCGGAAACGACTTCTACAAGCTCTTCCTCGACAAGGGGATGCAGTATTCCTGCGCCTACTTCATCAAGGACGACGACACGCTGGAAGAGGCACAACAGAACAAGCTGCGGCTCATCGCCTCGAAGCTTCAGCTCAAGCCCGGCCTGAAGATCCTCGATATCGGCAGCGGCTGGGGCGATCTCGCGCTCTACCTCGCCGCAATGGAGGACGTGGACGTCACGGGCGTCACGCTCTCCAAGGAACAGTACGAACTCTCGAACGAGAAGGCACGGCGAGCCGGCCTGTCCGATCGCGTCCGCTTCGAGCTGCTTGATTACCGTAAGGTCGAGAAGAAGTTCGACCGCATCGTATCAGTCGGAATGTTCGAGCATGTGGGCGTGCAGCATTACGGCGAGTTCTTTGCGAAGATCAATGCGCTGCTCGACGATGAAGGCCTCATGGTGCTGCACTCCATCGGCAAGATGAGTCCGCCCGGCACCGCGAGCCCATGGCTGCGCAAATACATCTTTCCCGGCGCCTATTCCCCTGCCCTGTCGGAGGTTTTCCCGGTTGTCGAGCAGAACCAATTGTGGGTGACCGATCTCGAATTCCTGCGTCTTCACTATGCCAAGACGCTCAACCATTGGCATCGGCGCTTCGAGGCCAACCGGGAGAAGATAGCTGCAATGTACGACGAGCGTTTCTGTCGGATGTTCGAGTTCTATCTCATCAGCGCCGAGACCATGTTCACGACCGGCAGCCAGCTCGTGTTCCATATGCAACTGGCGCGCAAGCGCGATGCAGCGCCCATCGTGCGCGATTACATCACGGATACTCAGCGCGTGTACAAGGCCAAGGAAGCCGAGCGCCTCAAAGTTCTCGAAGGAGCCAGAGAGCTGACGCCAGCCTGAGAGCGAGCGTCAGTTCCTCGAATTCCGGCTCAGGTCAGAGTCTCGTAATCCTTGTTCTTCAAGCCGTCATGCGAGTGGCGCGTCGGCAGCTTGCCTTTCGGTTGCTTCTTGAAATGCGATGAGGCCTTGGCGCCGACCGGTCCTTTCGAGATCGTGATGCCGCCGTCCACCGTGTAAAGCGCGCCCGTGACGAAGCTCGCCTCGTCGGAAGCCAGGAAGCAGAACACGTTCGCGACTTCCTCCGGCGTGCCGCGCCGGCCCATGGGAGTGGCCTGCGTGATCATGGTGGCGAGCTCAGCGTCCATCGGTCCCGTGGATTTGTGCGTCCAAGCGGTATCGATGGGGCCGGGGCACACGCAATTGGCACGCACGCCATAGGGAACCTGTTCCGCCGCCACACCACGTATGAAGGAATGAATGAAGGCCTTCGTGCCGCCATAGGGGGTATTTTTCGGGTGGCCGAGCATGCCGGCCTCCGATCCCGTGGCGATGATGTTGCCGTGCGTCTCCTGCAGATGGGGTAAGGCGAACTTGGTCATCAGGAAGACCGAGCGCACATTCGAGCGAAACGTCTCGTCGAATTTGTCGATGGGATAATCCTGCGTCTCGGCAACGGCCAGGAAGACGCCTGCATTGTTGATGAGAATGTCGATGCGGCCATAAGCACTCACGCAGGCTTCGACGGCTGCCTGGGCATGGCGCTCGTCGGCGATGTCGCCGAGGTAGATCTCCGCGAAGCCACCGGCTCCGTTGATCGTGCGAGCGACATCCTCCACCGGATCGTCCGGCAAGCCGACAAGGAGAAGGCGCGCACCCTCCTGGGCAAACTTGAGCGCGATCGCTTCACCGATACCGGTACCGGCACCCGTCACGATGGTCACCTTATCGAAAAGACGTCCGGGCATTGGGATCTCCTGGGAGAGACAAATCGCAGCCGTCGGTCCGCTGACCGCGGCCGACATCAGGTGAGGGCACAACGGGACGCCACCCTGACGGTTCCAGGGAAAGCCGATCTCACGGACAGGTGACCTCCGGCCCGAGGGGTGGTAAGGCGAGGTCATGCTCGAAGGTCTGCACCCCAATCGCCCCACCCACGTCTTCCGCATCACCACGGACGAGCGCTCCGCACGCGTCATGACCGACATGATCGGCGAGATCTTCGATCCGGCCGAGACGGCCGTTGCCTCCTTCGAGACGGAGGATGGCGGGCCTTGGATGCTGGAGGCCTATTTCGCGCATCAGCCCGACGAGGCAGCAATCCGTGACTTGTTGCGTCCCCTCGTCGGGGCAGAGGCGGACAAGGGCGTTTTCCTTCCTCTCGAACAGAAGGATTGGGTGAAGGCTTCGCTGGAGGGTCTCAAGCCTGTCCGTGCGGGCCGCATATTCGTCCATGGCTCGCATGATCGTCACGAGCGCCGCCCCAGCGACATCGCCATAGAGATCGAGGCGGGCCTGGCTTTCGGCACGGGCCATCACGGCACGACCAAAGGCTGCCTGCTCGCTTTTGTGGATGAGTTGAAGATGCGCACGCCCCGCCATGTGCTTGATGTCGGCACCGGCACGGGCATTCTGGGTTTTGCCGCCGCGAAGATTCTGAAACGGCCCGTGGTGGCTGGCGACATCGATCCCGAAGCGGTGCGCGTGGCGCGCGAGAATGCGCGGCTGAACGGGATCGGGGCCTTCATGAAGCTCTACGTAGGCCCCGGCATCCGCCATGCGGAGGCTGACCGTGCGGGCCATTTCGATCTGGTCTTTGCCAATATCCTGGCAAAGCCCCTGCGGATGCTGGCGCCCTCGCTGGCGCATGTGGCGAGCCGGGACGGGACGATCATTCTGTCGGGCCTGCTGGCTCGAGACGTTCCCGGAGTCCTGTCGGCCTATGCCCATCAGGGCTGGTATCTGCAGCGCCGCTACGATCTCGACGGCTGGGCGGCGCTGGTGCTGAAGCGGGGCAACGCTCGTCCGCTGCCCCGCCAGTAATTCCCATTACTCGGACAGAACACCCGGATAGCGCTTGGCGAGCTCGCTGCGCAGCTTGAGGCTTTCAGCCCAGACGTCGCGGATGGCCTTCATGGCGGTGATGATGATCATGGTGTTGTCTCGCTTTGAAATGGAACGGTTAAATCTTGACGGGCAGAAGCTCGGACTGGCCGAGGAAGAGCGATGAATGGTCCTGTCTGCGGCTCAGGTCGCTCACGAAAGCCTCGTGGCGGCGCAACTCCCGTGCAGCCCTCCTGGCGCGGCTTTCCACGAGCGCGCTCATGAAGTGTGTGGCCACCTGCGAGAGCTTCGAAGGGGCTTGTACGTGACCGACGAGGGAGGAAGATAAAACGGCTGTGATCATGGGCTCATCTCCAACAGGTTGGTGCTGAGACCCTTCAGCGTTCCTCTGTTTTCGTTGTCAGGAAGATAAGCTCGGTCCGACTTTAGTTGAAGTCACAAGATCACATGCTCGTCATGCGCCCAGTGCAGGGCATCGCCATAAATGATTAATCTCCAGGCGCTCGGTGCATATTTCATGGGCCTGTTGCTGCAGTCTCTGGCACCGTCCGTGTGGGATCTTGACTGCCTCCATTTCCATTGGATCAACCCGAAAAGTGGTTTTCCCTTTTGGGTCCGATGCTCTAGCGTGTCGCCCTCTTCATTTCCGACCTTCGGTGCTGATTTCCATGGCTCAGTTCCAGTTCTTCGACGATACGACCTCGCCTGCTCAAGGCCCGCACCACATCGCCAAACTGCGCACCGAGATGGCCAGACGCGGCTTCGACGGTTTCATCGTCCCACGCGCCGACGAGCATCAGGGAGAGTACGTCCCGAAGAGCGCTGAGCGCCTGGCTTGGCTCACCGGCTTCACGGGTTCCGCAGGCACGGCCGTAATCCTCCAGAACGAGGCTGCTCTCGTGGTTGACGGACGCTACACGGTCCAGGCAGCCGAGCAGGTGGACACGTCGGTCATTACCCCGGTCCAACTCACCGCCTCCACGCCCGAGGACTGGATTGCCGAGCGTCTCCCGGCGGGTGGCGTGCTCGCCTATGACCCGTGGCTCCACACGGGCGATGGCCTGAAACGGCTGGAGCAGGCCGTGAGCCGCGCCGGCGGGAAGCTTGCCCCGGTCGACATCAATCTGGTCGACGTGATCTGGATCGACCGCCCGGCCCCGCCGCAGGCTCCCGTAAGACCGCACCCGCTCGACTATGCGGGCGAGGCCGCGCCTGCCAAGCTGGAGCGCATCCGCAAGAAGATGGCTGAGGCGAAGCTCGATGCGCTGGTCATCTCCGATCCGCACAATCTTGCCTGGGCCTTCAACCTGCGCGGCGGCGATGTGGGGCACACGCCCCTGCCTCTCGGCTATGCCATCCTTCCCAAGGAAGGCCGCGCCAGCCTCTTCTTCGACCCGGCGAAAGTGACGAACGAGGCCGGCGCGGCGGTGGGCGATCTCGCGGATTTCGCATCGATCAGCACCTTCCAGGGCGCTCTCGATGCACTGGGCCAAACAGGGGGCAAGATCCGCATCGATTCCGCGACCGGCGCTGTCGCTCTGATCCGGCGCATCGAGGCGGCCGGCGGCACGGTCGACGTCGGAGCCGATCCGATCGCTCTCATGAAGGCGGTCAAGAACGAGGCCGAGATTGCGGGCTCCCATGCCGCCCATCTGCGCGACGGCGTGGCGGTCGCGCGCTTCCTGGCCTGGCTCGACCGCGAGGCGCCTTCGGGCAGGCTCACCGAGATCGATGCGGTCGAGGCGCTGGAGGCCTTCCGCACCGAGACGGGCGCTTTGAAGAACGTCTCCTTCCCGAGCATATCCGGCGCAGGTCCCAATGCCGCTCTGCCCCATTACCGGGTCACGAGTTCGAGCAACCGGGCGCTCGAGTTGAATCAGATCTTCCTGATCGATTCCGGCGCGCAATACGAGGACGGCACGACGGATATCACCCGCACGATCATCGTGGGGGAGCCGACGGCTGAGATGAAGGATCGCTTCACCCGGGTGCTCAAAGGCCATATCGCCATCGCGCAGGCCGTGTTTCCGAAGGGCACGACGGGCGCGCAGATCGATTCCTTCGCCCGCAAGCCGCTCTGGGAGGCGGGCCTCGATTTCGATCACGGCACGGGCCACGGCATCGGCAGCTATCTCTCGGTGCACGAAGGTCCGCAGCGCATCGCCAAGACCGGGCATACGCCGCTGGAAGTGGGCATGATGCTGTCCAACGAGCCGGGCTACTACAAGCCGGGCGCCTACGGCATCCGCATCGAGAACCTGATCCTCGTGGAGCCACGCACGATTCCCGGCGGCGACCGCGAGATGATGGGCTTCGAGACGCTGACCTTCACGCCCATCGACTTGCGCCTGGTCGAGCCCGCGATCATGACGGCCGACGAGATCGCATGGCTCAACGCCTATCACGCTGCGGTGCGCGAGAAGATCGGGCCGCAGCTCGATGCCGAGACGCGGGCATGGCTGGAGAACGCCACGCAGGCGATTGGTTAAAGCAAGTTCCGCAGCAGCACGACGGAGATCACGCCGACCGCCACGGTCCCGAGCAGCGGGAGCCTGAATGCGGCAACCGCCGTGATCGCTGCGGCAATGGCTTCCGCCCATCCGGTCGTGAGCGCCGTCGGGGCGATCACGGCGACCAGCACCGCCGGCGGGATCGCGTCGAAGGCGGCCTTGGCGCGCCCCGTGAGCACGAGGCGGTCGGCGACGAAAAGACCCGCGATGCGGGTGACGTAGGTCACGAGTGCCATGGCCACGATGGCCAGCAGGGTCGTCGTGTCGAGGCTCATGAGCGCGCCTCCTCGGGAGCCGCCAGATAGGCGGCAGCGATGCCGGCGAGCGCACCCGAAGCCACATGCCAGGGCGCGCCGATGAAGTGATGCACGAGAGCCGCGACGCCGGCGCTGACCGCAACCGTCACCAGGGTCACGCGGCTGCGTCCGAACCCGGCGACAAGGCCGATGAACAGGGCCGTGAAGGCGAAGTCCGCGCCGATCCGTTCCGGATCGCCGAGGAACGAGCCGAGGATCGCTCCGAGACCTGAAAAGAAGGTCCAGTTCGCCCACAGCACGATGCCCATGGCGGCCCAATATGCGCCTGTCACCGGCCGCTCCATCGCGCGGCGCTCGGACAGCGCCCAGGCCTCGTCGGTCAGGAAGAAGAAGCTGAGGAACTTCTGGACCCGCGAGATGCGCACCTTGGGCGCCAGCGAGGCTCCCATCAGCACGTGCCGTGCATTGATCAGCAGCGTCGCGAAAGCGAGCGTCAGGATGGGCGCGGGATGGATCCATGTCTCGATGGCGGCGAACTGCGCCCCGCCCGCGAACACGAGAGCCGACATCACCGTGACTTCCAGCGGCGACAGCCCCTTGGCGGCCGCCACCGCGCCGAAGAGGAGGCTGATGGGGATGGCCGCTACCACGATAGGTGCAATGTCGCGCAGGCCGGCTTTGATTTCTCGGCGATAATTCACGGTGAAGGGATTTGCTTGATCCATGGCTCTGCTCATTTTCCGAGCCTTATGCGCGCTGGATGCAGAACCGTCTTGGATGAAAGTGCTGTCTCAAGCGGCGCGGTAGGCGCCCGGCGTCACTCCCATCCGGGCCTTGAAGACACGGTTGAGATGGCTCTGGTCGAAGAAGCCGCAAGCCGCAGCCACGTCGCCGGGCGCCTCGCCCTGTCCCAGCAGACGGGTCGCCGCGCGGAAGCGCCGGTCGAGGAGATAGGCATGCGGCGTCAAGCCGGTCTCCTTGGCGAAGGCGCGGATGAAGTGGCTGCGCGACAGGCCGGCCAAGTTCGCGAGATCGGCGAGGTCTGCCTCTTCGCTCATGTGCGCGTCCAGATAGTCGCGCACCCGCAGAATGCTCCTCGAGCCGTAGCGGACGGCCGGCAGAGCATCGAGATCGGCCCAGCGTGCGATCAGCCGGCTCAGAAAATCGATGAGGCGGGTATCCTGCTCCATCTCGGATGACCAGCTTTCATCCTGGCAGAGGCAGGCATGAAGCCCGACCTGGGCCAGGAAAAGCTCAGGATCGTTGATGACCGAATGCGGGAACCAGGGCGGGCGGGAGACCGGCCGCCCGGCCACATCCTCGGCAATCTCCTGCATCAACTCGGACGACGGATAAAACGTACGGTACTCGAACCCCCCGCCGTAGGGCTCCCCATCATGGATCTCGTCAGGGCAGACGACGGCCACGGACCCTGCCGGCGCATAGTGCTGCTCGCCGCGATGGAAGAAGGTCTCGCAGCCCGCCAGAACCGCCGCGATGGCATAGGTATCGTGGCTGTGACGGGCATAGGCATGACGGCGAAAGGTCGCGCGCAAACAGTCGAGGTCGCGATAGCGCGGCACTCGCCAGAAATGCGTCACGTCCCCCGCTCCGACCTGATTAGGATCGAGCGAGACCTCAGGGGTGGTCACCGTCATGGCCGCCACCATGCCACATCAGAATGTGCGAGTCTTGGACAGAAGTCTCACCCACGGCCGACAAGGGCGAACCAGCCGTCCTCGTCCATGACCTGAACGTCGAACTCCTTGGCCTTGTCGAGCTTCGAGCCCGCGCCGGGGCCTGCCACCACGATGTCCGTCCTCTTGGACACGGAGCCAGCCACCTTGGCGCCGAGCCGCTCGGCCATCGCCTTGGCCTCCTCGCGTGTCATCTGCTCCAGGGAGCCAGTGAACACTACGGTCTTGCCCGCCACGGGCGAGTCCGCGGAGGCCGGCGCCTCCATCGGCTCCACGGTCACTTCACCAAGGAGCGCATCGAGCATCTCCTCGTTGTGTCCCTCCTTGAAGAACTCGACGACGGCTTCCGCCACCACCGGCCCGATGCCGCCGATGGCGGTGAGTTCGGCATGCGCTTCCGATGCCGGATCGGCAGCGGCCTTCGCCGTTTCGCGCAAGTGCTCGAAGGTGCCGAAATGGCGCGCGAGCAGCCGCGCGGAGGTCTCGCCGATATGAGGAATGCCGAGGGCGAAGATGAAGCGGTTGAGCGCGATCGAGCGACGGGCTTCGATGGCGGCGAACAGGTTCTTCGCGCTGGTCTCGCCCCAGCCTTCCCGGTTCTCCAGACGCTTGAGGCTGCGCGCGTTGCGGGCCTGCAGCGTGAAGATGTCCTGCGGGCGCTGGACGAGACCTTCCTCATAGAATTCATCGATGCGCTGCTCGCCCATGCCCTCGATGTCGAAGGCATTGCGCGACACGAAATGCTTCAGGCGCTCGCGAGCCTGCGCCGGGCAGATGAGACCGCCGGTGCAGCGGCGCACCGCATCCTCCTTGCCGGTGCGCGGATTGACCTCGCGCACCGCATGGCTGCCGCAGGCCGGGCATGTGGTCGGAAACTCGTAAGGCTTCGCGTCGGCCGGACGCTTCTCCAGCACCACGTCGAGCACCTTCGGGATCACGTCGCCGGCGCGGTTGATGATGACCGTGTCGCCAATGCGGACGTCGACCCCGCAGCGGATCTTCTCGCCGTTGCCGCCGATGCCCTTGATGTAATCCTCGTTGTGCAGAGTTGCATTGGACACGACGACGCCGCCGACGGTGACGGGCTTCAATCGCGCGATCGGATTGAGCGAGCCGGTGCGGCCCACATTGATCTCGATGTCTTCGAGCACCGTCACGGCTTTCTGGGCCGGGAACTTGTGCGCCAAGGCCCAGCGCGGCGAGCGCGAGACGAAGCCGAGGCGCTGCTGCAGGCTCAAGTCGTCAACCTTGTAGACGACGCCATCGATGTCGTAGCCGAGATTGGCGCGGTCGGTCTCGATGGCGTGGTAGTGCTCCAGCATCTCCGCAACGCTCGTGCAGCGGCGCGTGAGCGGATTGACCTTGAGGCCGAAGCTCTTGAAGCACTCCATCATGCCGGATTGGGTCGTCGCCGGCATCGCGCTCACTTCGCCCCAGGCATAGGCGAAGAAGCGCAACGGGCGCGAGGCGGTGATCGACGGATCGAGCTGGCGCAGACTGCCCGCGGCCGCGTTGCGCGGATTGGCGAAGAGCGCTTTCCCGGCGGCCTCCTGGCGCGCATTGATCGCGGCGAAATCCACGTGCGAGAGATAGACCTCGCCGCGCACCTCGAAGATATCGGGAACCTTCGAACCCTTGAGCCGGTGCGGAATGTCGCCCACCGTGCGGGCATTGTTCGTCACGTCCTCGCCCACCGCGCCGTCGCCCCGGGTGGCGGCGGACACGAGCCTGCCGTTCTCGTAGCGAAGGCTCAAGGAGAGACCGTCGATCTTCGGCTCGGCCGTGAGGGCGAGCGGCGCATCGGCCTTCCATTGCAGGAAGCGGCGGATGCGCTCGACGAATTCCTCCACCTCCTCGTCAGCGAAGGCGTTGGCGAGCGAGAGCATCGGCACCCGGTGCCGGACCTTGCCGAATTTCTCCGACACCTTGGAGCCGACCTTCTGGGTCAGGCTCTCGGGCGTCTTCAGTTCGGGGAACTGATCCTCCAGGGCCTCGTAGCGCTTGCGCAGCGCATCGTATTCGGCGTCCGAGACGCTCGGCGCGTCCTCCTCGTAATAGCGCCTGTCGTGTTCCTTGATCTCGGCGCCGAGCGCCTGGTGCTCCATCCGCGCCTCATCGGGCGTCAGGTGGTCGACGGGATTTTGGGAGGAGGTGCTGCGTGGGGGCATGGTCGAATCGTGTGTGAGGGTGCTTGAACCATAGCGCTCCGCGGGAGAGTCTCCAGGGGTCGGACAGCCATTCGCACCGACCGTCCACCGTCATGCGGGACGGAGCGTGAGCGGAGATCCGGGATCGGCGGCAGAATGGGATGCGGGATCCGCGACGTTCTCATCCCCGCCCCGATACTGTCATGCCCGCGCCGGCGGGGATCCAGAACCGCGACGTCTCGGGAAAGGGCGAGCCGCGTGACGTCTCGGTCTGCCTCGTCGGCCGTCAGGGATCCCGGGCTCCGCTCAGGCGGCCCCGGGATGACGGTGCCGGGCTGGTTTTCACGCTCCCGGATCGGCTTGCGCCGTTCGGCCCTCGCGCCCTCCGACTGCACCCTCCGGCTCATCGCCGGCCTTGTGCCGGTGATCCCGATTGCTTGAAGCGCAGCGCTCGTCCGATCGGGATGGCCGGGACAGGCCCGGCCATAACGGGAGCGCGTGGTCGTTGTGTCTCCTGTCACAGAGCCAGCACCTGTAGGCCCAGGGCTTGGGAGCCCTGAGCCGTGGGGATGATCGAGGGTGGTGCGCTGGGCAGCCCGGCTCGATGTGGATGGTGGAATGGGAAGAGCCGGACGGCGCCTCGCACGCGGGACTGTTAGGCGTTTACACTTGGTCCAGCCCAGGGCTGCCAAGGGCCTCCCGCCAACCGGCGTGCGAGGCCTGCTGCAGGACCGCTCCCCGCCCCACTCTTGCGACGCCTCGCGAGCGCGCCCTCCGTCGGGCCGGGATGAGCACGGGTCTAGCCCGGATGATACACAGTGTTAAGAACAAAGCGAGAACATAGTCCGCAGACCTGGTTAAACCCTCCACGTCATCACCGGGCTCGTCCCGGTGATCCCGATCCGTAAAGCACTGCGCCTCACCGGATCGAGATGGCCGGCACAAGCCCGGCCATGACGGCAGAGAGTGTCCAGGGCCGTGATCCCGTTCGTCTCGCTCGCCCTCATCCTGAGGAGCCGCGGCAAGCGGCGTCTCGAAGGAGGAGTTCAGGGCTCTTCCGGACCCTCCTTCGAGACGCAGCCTCACGGCTGCTCCTCAGGATGAGGGCCACGGGTCTGAAAGCGGGATGACCAGACTGATCCCCGGATCACGTCCGGGGACGGTGATGACGGGGAAGGTGTCATTCCCGGCCGAAGCGGAGCGGAGCGGAGGGGAAGGGAATCCATCAACTTGGCGCGTGATCGTGGCTCCCCTTCCCTCGCTGCGCTCGCCGGGGATGACACCAAGGGCGACCCCTCATGTCCTGAACTGGAAGGACACCCCATGCATCAAGGATTTCCAGGCTTGGGGATTTCGCTCAGTACAACCATGCCCTCGAATTCTGCGGGAGCCAGCGTTACACCCTGCTCGCTCGGCTCGCTGCCGGCTTGGAAAGGCTGTTCAATGCGCCGCGCAGATTGTCCGGCTCGAGTCCCGCCACGCCGGCCTCGATGGCGCCATGGAGGTCGCGCCAGATCGGGATGGCCGTGGCCAGGGTCTCCCTCCCCTTGTCCGTGAGGCGCAGCAGACGGCTGCGACGGTCGGACGGGTCCGTGTCGATGGCCACGAGGCCGTCGCGCTCGAGCGGCTTCAACGCTGCGGTCAGGGTGGTCCGGTCCATGGCCAGGAGCTGAGCCACAGGCGCGACGGGCGGCGGTGCCGCGCGGTTGAGGGCGTTCAGCAGCGAGAATTGCCCGGACGTGAGTCCGACCGGCCGCAGGGCATCGTCGAACAGGCGCGAGAGGGTGCGGGCGGCGCGTTGGGCGTGCAGACACAGGCAGGTATCGCGCACCAGATGGGTTGTCTCGAAGGGTACGTCGCGAGGGTTTGACATGGGCCGATTATGTTGATATCAACTTATTTGTCAAGAAAAACAGGCGCCGAAGCGCCGCAAACTCAAGCTTTACTGCCAAAAATCCAGGGAGATACGCGATGAAATATGTCGATGGCTTCGTGCTCGCCGTGCCGGCCACCAAGAAGGAAACCTACCGCAAGCACGCCGCCGAGGCCGCCCCTCTGTTCAAGGAGTTCGGCGCGACCCGCATGGTGGAGTGCTGGGGCGACGATGTGCCGGACGGAAAGCTCACGGATTTCCGCCGTGCCGTGGATGCCAAGGACGACGAGATCGTCGTGTTCAGCTGGATCGAGTATCCGTCCAAGGAAGTCCGGGATGCCGCCAACAAGAAGATCATGACCGATCCGCGCATGCAGGCGATGGGCGAGCAGATGCCCTTCGACGGCAAGCGCATGATCTTCGGCGGCTTCATGCCCATCCTCGACGTCTAGCATCGGACCCAAAAATGGATCCCACTTTTGGGATCCATCCGATGCTCCTTTTCTCGATGAGCGCATCGTTGATGCGGAAAACTGGAACCACTTTTCCGCACGATGCGCATGGAGGTGCCCCATGGCCAATCAGCATGGCGACTTCATCTGGTATGAGCTCCTGACGAACGATGCCGGCGCGGCTGCGCGCTTCTACGGCGCGGTCGTCGGATGGCAGACGCGAGCGGCGGAAGGCTCCGATCGCGGCTATCAGATCCTTGGAATCGGCGGTGAGGACGTCGGCGGGCTGATGACCCTTCCGGCCGATGCCGAACGCGCGGGCATGCGCCCGACCTGGCTCGGCTATGTCGGTGTCGACGACGTCGATGCGACCGCCGCCGAGATCGTTCGGGCCGGCGGTAGCCAGCATATTCCGCCGACCGACATTCCCGGTGTCGGCCGCTTCGCGATGCTCGCCGACCCGCAAGGAGTCGTGTTCTACGTGATGCGCGGTGCGACGGACGGCACGAGCACGGCATTCGACCCGGGCAAGGTCGGACATTGCAACTGGGACGAACTCGCCACCACCGATCCGGCAGCGGCGCTTGCCTTCTACAGCGCCCGCTTCGGCTGGGCGAAGGGCGACGCCATGCCGATGGGCGAGATGGGCGATTACCAGTTCATCGACCACGGCGGCCGGACCATCGGCGCCGTGATGAAGCGCACGCCGGAGGGTCCGCCGCCGGCCTGGAATTTCTACTTCGGCGTCGAGGACATCGATATCGCGGCGAAGGCCGTCTCCGACAACGGAGGCGCGATCCATTACGGTCCGGCCGAAGTGCCCGGCGGTGTATTCATCATCGTGGCCAGCGACCCGCAGGGAGCCATGTTCGGCCTCGTCGGTCCGCGCAGATCATAAATCTCAGGAGGCCTGCCATGAACATCCATGTTTCCGCCTTCAAATGGGTGCCGCCTTTCGCACAAGGCTATGTCCGCGATCTTCGCGTCCGCTGGGCTCTCGAGGAGGCAGGTCTTCCTTACGAGGCGAGATTGATCGATCCTGAGATCCAAGCCTCCGAGGCCTATCGGGAATGGCAGCCCTTCGGCCAGGTTCCTGCCTATAAGGACGACGCGGTCGAGATCTTCGAATCCGGTGCGATCGTGCTGCATCTCGCGATGCGATCCGAAGCGCTCGCCCCTCCAGACGAGGCGGGCCGCGCCCGGGTGACGACCTGGGTGATTGCCGCGTTGAACTCGGTCGAGCCGCATGTGCAGAACCTGGTTCAACTCGACGTCTTCCATGCCGGCGAGGCCTGGACGAAGGAACGCCGCCCGCAAGCCGAGGCAATGCTGTGCAAGCGTCTTGCGGCTCTCAGCGCCTGGCTCGGCGAGCAGGAGTTTCTCGAGGACCGTTTCACGGCCGGCGACCTGATGATGACCATGGTTCTGCGTGAGCTTGTCGAAACGGGACTGCTGGAACGCTACGCCAATCTGGGCGCCTATGTCCGCCGCTGCACCGACCGGCCGGCCTTCAAACGTGCGCTAGAGGCTCAGTTGCAGCCCTTCCGGGAGAACGCGCCGGCCGGATGATCGCCTGAGCATGCAGGCAAAAACCTGATCTGAGAATACAACTGGGATTTTCCCGAGGAGCCTACTCATGGCTAACGAACTTGTTCCCGCGGCAGAACTCGCGCGGCGCTCGCCGGTGCGCTTTCCGAACGAGAGCGCCGAATACCGCGCCGCGCGCACGGCCCTGCTGGCGGAGGAGATCGAATTGCGGCGCCACTTGGAACGTGTGGCGGCGCAGCGCCGTGCCCTGCCGCCCGGCGGCGAGGTGATCGGCGATTACCGCTTCGAAGGTGAGAACGGCCCGGTGAGCTTCGCCGATCTCTTCGGCGACAAGCAGTCACTCGCCGTCTACAGCTACATGTTCGGCCCGCAGCGCGAGCGCCCCTGCCCCATGTGCACCAACCTGCTCGGAGCAATCGAGGGCAACGGCGCCGATATCCAGCAGCGCATGGCGTTTGCCGTCGTGGCGCGCTCACCGATCGAACGACTGTTCGCCTGGAAGAAGGAACGCGGTTGGACGAACCTGAAGCTCTACTCGGACCTCAACGGCAACTACTCGCGCGATTATCACGGCGTGTTGCCGGACGGGTCGGAGATCCCGAGCCTCAACGTCTTCACCCGGCGCGACGGGACCATCCGTCACTTCTGGAGCGGCGAGATGACAGGCGATTCCGCCGATCCCGGCCAGGATCCCCGTGGCGCTCCCGATTTCGCCCCCTTGTGGAACGTGCTCGACACCACGCCGGAAGGGCGCGGAACGGACTGGTATCCGAAGTTGAACTACGGGACGTGATGAGCTGGCCATTGATGTCATTCCCGGCCAGAGCGGAGGGGAAGGAATCCATGGCAGTGCAGGTTTCAGTGGATCCCCTTCGCGGCCTGCGGCCGCCGGGGATGACACTCTCCGACGTCATGGCCGGCCCTGTGCCGGCCATCCCGATCTCTTGAGGTGTGGCCCTTTTCCAATCGAGATCACCGGCACGAGGCCGGTGATGACGTGCAAGGGTGGATCAATCAGGCCGCCGTAATGGCTACTGTCAATGCGTGGCCGCTTCC
Source organism: Microvirga sp. RSM25 (assembly GCF_044784385.1). Classification (NCBI taxonomy): domain Bacteria; kingdom Pseudomonadati; phylum Pseudomonadota; class Alphaproteobacteria; order Hyphomicrobiales; family Methylobacteriaceae; genus Microvirga; species Microvirga sp. RSM25. Next base: position 2,972,429 of record NZ_CP173039.1, read on the forward strand.
AGGAGCCGCGCCGCCGCGGCACGTGCTTCCTCGGTGATCGTCGCGCCGGCGAGCATGCGGGCGATTTCTTCCCGGCGCGGCGTCGCTTCGAGCGGGATTACGCGGGTGGCGACCCGATCCTCCCCTCCGCGCACGCCTTCCTTGGCGATGAGGAAATGGCTGCCGGCCTTGGCGGCGACCTGCGGCGCGTGGGTGACGGCCATCACCTGAACCTTCCGGGCCAGACGCGCGAGGCGCTGGCCAATGGCATCGGCCACCGCGCCGCCGACGCCGGTGTCGATTTCGTCGAAGACCAGGGTCGGGGCCGAGCCCTTGTCCGCCAGCACGACTTTCAGCGCCAGCATGAAGCGGGACAGCTCGCCGCCCGAGGCCACCTTCATCAGGGGGCCGGGACGGGTCCCGGGATTGGTCTGGGCCCAGAACTCGACGCGCTCGAAGCCGCTCGGATCGCGGCTGTCCTCGTCGGTGGTGATCTCCGTGATGAACCGCGCCCGCTCGAGCTTGAGCGGCGGCAGCTCGGCCTGGACGGCGGCATCGAGGGACTGGGCGGCCTTCTTGCGACCGGCCGAGAGGGCCTTGGCGGCTTTCACGTAAGCGGCGTCCGCTTCCTTCAGGGCGTTCTCCAGCCCGACGAGTTTTTCCTCGCCCGCATCGATGGCAGCCACGTCCTCTTCGAATCGCTGGCGCAGGGCGGCGAGCTCGTCGGCCGGGACATCGTATTTGCGGGCGGCGGCGCGCAGGGCGAAGAGGCGCTCCTCGGTCTGCTCCAACTCACGCGGGTCGAATTCGGTTGCGCGGATCGCCTCTTCGAGAGCCGCGCGGGCTTCGTCGATGGTGACGAGCGCGGCGTCGAGAGCCTTCACACTGGGCTCGACAAGAGACGGGACCTGGGCGCTGCGGCGCTCGAGCTTGCGCACGGCGGCCGAAAGTTCGTTGACCGGAGACGTGTTGCCGGCGACGACCTCATAGGCCTCATTGAGGTCCTGGGCCACCTTCTCCGACTGCATCATGACGACCCGGCGCCCGGCCAGGGTTTCCTCCTCCCCTGCCCGGGGGTTGAGGTTGGTCAGCTCCTCGACCGCATGACGCAGGAAATCGGCCTCCTTGCGGGCCTTTTGGATGCGGTTTCGGTGTTCCTGCAGGGCCGTACGGGCCTCGCGGACCCTTCGCGCGGCCTCCGTGACCGCCTGCACCTCGGCGGAGAGGCCGCCGAAGGCGTCGAGGATGGCGCGGTGCGAGACGGGATCGACCAGAGCGCGGTCGTCGTGCTGACCATGGATCTCGACCAGGGTCGCGCCGATGGCCCTGAGGACCTGCACGCTGACGGGCTGGTCGTTGACGAACGCGCGGGTGCGCCCGTCGGCCACCTGGACGCGGCGCAGGATCAGGTCGCCGTCGATATCGATATCGGCATCCGCCGCGATGCGGCGGGCCGGATGGTCCAGGGGGCAGTCGAAGACGGCCGTCACCTGGCCCTGGTTCTCGCCGTGGCGCACGAGGCTGCCGTCGCCGCGGCCGCCGAGGGCCAGGGCGAAGGCGTCGAGCAGGATGGATTTGCCAGCGCCGGTCTCACCCGTGAGGACACTCAGCCCCTCATGAAAGTGAAGCTCAAGCCTGTCGATGAGGACGATATCGCGAATCGCCAGCTGGATCAGCATGGAAGGTGAGGCTTAACCCGTCCGCTGGCTGACCTGGGGGACGCCGCGGAAGGCCTTGCTGATCCAGGATTGGGAATCCTCGCGCGGCTCGACGCCGCCCTTGGTCAGCAAAGCGTGGGCGTCCTTGTACCAAGGACTGTCAGGGAAGTTGTGGCCGAGAACGGCGGCGGCGGTCTGCGCCTCGTTGACGATGCCCATGGCCATGTAGGCTTCGGTGAGGCGCTCGAGGGCCTCTTCCACGTGGCGGGTCGTCTGATAGCGCGAAACCACGGTGCGGAAGCGGTTGATGGCGCCCGCATAGTTGCGCTTCTGCAGATAGAAGCGACCGACCTCCAGTTCCTTGCCGGCGAGTTGGTCGCTGGCGACCTGCAGCTTCTTCTTGGCGTCCGCCACGTATTCGGAGTTCGGATAGCGCTGAATCAGCTCCTGCAGCGACAGGATGGCGCGCTCGGACTTCTCCTGATCGCGCGTGATGTCGGGGATTTGGTCGTAATAGGACGACGCCATCAGATACTGGGCATAGGCCGCATCGGACGTGTTGGGATAGCTCTGGAGATAGCGCTTGGAAGCCGTGATGGATTCCTCATAGAAGCCGCCCTCGTAATTGGCGTAGGCCTCCATGATCAGTCCTCTGCGGGACCAGTCGGAATAGGGATATTGCTTGTCGAGGCTGCTGAATTTCTTCACCGCGCCGTCGAAATCGCCCTTCTGCACCCGGGCGAGACCATCGTTGTAGATCTCCTCCGCCGGGGCATTCGCCACAATCTCGGGCTTGTAGGTCTCGCTCTTGTCGAACGGATTGAGCGACGAAAGGGATTCGCAGCCGGCGAGCCCCAAGGCGCAGACGCCAAGGATCAGAGCGCGGGCGGACGCGCCTTTCATACCTGCATAAGCCTTCGCGAACGACATGCCTCGCGGTCCTCCAAAAACCGTGCTCGATGTTTTAACGATGCACCAGGGTTCTTTAGCCCAAGCATAGGGGCAGAGCCAAGCCCATACGTTAGCGCATCGTACGGAAAAGTGGATCCGGTTTGCCGCTCCGGACGATGCGCAACTTAAAATGAGCATCGGATGGATCCCGAAAGTGGTTTCCACCTCAGGGTCCGATGCTCTGGTTTACCCAATAGGCCTTAAGAAAGCCTGCATGAGATCATGCGGCCAATGGGCGCTTGCTGCCTATAGCGGAAATACAGGTCCGTCGGAAGCCGCTTTAGTGCATCTCGGGGGCGAGAACCGAAGCCGCCACGCTGCCGATATCGGCATAGCCCGTCTCGCGGCGGGGAACAGCGTCCACGATGGCGTAGTTGGAGCGGCTCGAGAACAGGGCCTCGAGCACAGAGAAATTCATGCGGTGCCCGCCGCAATAGGAGCGGTAGGTGCCGAGCAGCGGCAGACCCGCGAGGGAGAGATCGCCGACCGCATCGAGCAGCTTGTGACGGACGAACTCGTCCGCATAGCGCAGGCCTTCGGGGTTCATGATGCCGTCGTCGCCGATGGCGACTGTGTTCTCGAGGGAGGCGCCCAGGGCGAAACCGGCGCTCCAGAGCTTCTCCACGTCGCGCATGAAGCCGAAGGTGCGGGCGCGGGAGATTTCACGGCGGAAGACGGAGGGCGAAAGCTCGACGGCTTTGCGCTGGCGGCCGATCACCGGGGTGGGGAAATCGATCTCCACATCCAGGCGGAAGGCGCGGTCGTTGGGAAGAAGCTCGGCAAACGCCTTGCCCTGCGTGACGCGGACCGGCTTGAGCACCTTGAGATAACGGCGGGTGGCGCCCTGAACGGCGATGCCGACCTGGTCGATGGCATCGATGAAGGGAGCCGAGCTGCCGTCCAGGATCGGAACCTCCGGCCCGTCGATTTCGACGAGCACGTTGTCGATGCCGAGACCGGTCAGGGCCGCCATGAGGTGCTCGATGGTGGCGACCGCGCCCGTATCGCGGTCGCCGATCACCGTGCAGAGCTCGGTGGCGGTGACCGCCAGGTGCCGAGCGTCGATCAGTCGGTCCAGGCCGCCCGGCAGGCCGGTGCGCAGGAAAGCAATGCCATGGCTCGCTTCAGCCGGATGAAGGATCATCTTCACTTCATCCCCGGAATGAACGCCGGTTCCAACCAGGGTCACGGCAGCGCGAAGCGTGGTTTGCTGGCTTTGCTTCATTATTCCTGAACCTCAACTACCCTTGTCGCCAAACTGAGCCTCATTAGCCGGGGAAGTTGCATTTGCTGCATTGTGCTTCCGACCGGCAGGCTTCTCATTAGCGCTGCCCCTTTAACGTGGAGGCACCTTAGTCCCGCTGTCAGGCTAGGCCAAATCACGCTTTCTTACTTTGTGTTACAATTTGGATAACTCTCAAGTCATTGATGTTAATAGATTTTTAACAAATAAGACCCCCAGCCGCATCGGGCTGGGGGTCTTTTGTAACATCCGTGACAGCGACGTCAGACCAAATCAGTTGGCCTGGCGACGCAGGAAGGCGGGAATCTCCAGCTGGTCATCTTCCGACGGAGCCCGGGGGGCCGGAGCCATCGGGGCCTGCGGAGGACGCTGGGCCTGGGGCGGCATGGGCCGGCGGGCGTACTCGGCGTGGACCGAGGACATGGGCTGGCGCGGCGCTTCCTGGCGTGGCTCGGCGGGGGCGTGCTGGGGCTCCTCACGGCGGCCGAAGCCGATGGTCGCAAGGCGCTGGATCAGCGACGGCTTATGCTCGTGAGCAGGCTCCTCGCCGCGGCTGGCGCGGATCTGATTCTGCGCCGGCATCGGTAGCTCGTCGATCTGCGGCATCCGGGCCGGACGCATGGCGCGTTCAGCCTGCGGCGGGATGAAGGCGCCCTGCTCCACCGGCTCCTCATAGACTGGCTGCTGGGGAGCCGGAGCCTCGTAAGCCAATGCCTGACGGGGCTGAGCTGGCGTGAGGACCACGTCGTCGCGAATCACAGGCTGCGGAGCGGGCTCGAGCGGCTGGGCCGCGGCCATGGGAGCCGGAGCCGCAACGTGGGCAGAAGCCAGAACGGGCGTGCCCTGGTTCAGGATCGGAGCCGCCTTCACCGATTCGGCTTGGGCGGCGGAGCGAAAGGTCGGCGCAGGCTGAGTGGGCGTGGCGCGGGCGCGGGCCTCGGCACGCAGGCGCTCGGCCACCTCGGAGATGCGCTGCTCGGTAGCAGTCAGGTCTCCGCCCTTCTCGAGAAGGGCGTGGTCGATGCCGGTCGCCACGACGGAGACGCGGATGATGCCTTCCAGGCTCTCGTCGAAGGTCGCGCCGAGGATGATGTTGGCATCCTGGTCCACTTCCTCGCGGATGCGGGTCGCTGCTTCGTCGAGCTCGTAGAGGGTGAGATCGTTGCCGCCCGTGATCGAGATGAGCAGGCCGCGCGCGCCCTTCATCGACACGTCGTCGAGGAGCGGGTTCGCGATGGCTGCCTCGGCGGCACGGATGGCGCGCTTCTCGCCGGATGCCTCGCCCGTGCCCATCATGGCCTTGCCCATGCCGCGCATGACGGAGCGCACGTCGGCGAAGTCGAGGTTGATGAGGCCTTCCTTCACCATCAGGTCGGTGATGCAGGCAACGCCGGAATAGAGCACCTGGTCGGCCATGGCGAAGGCGTCCGCGAAGGTCGTCTTCTCTGTGGCGACACGGAACAGGTTCTGGTTCGGGATCACGATGAGCGTGTCGACCGCCTGCTGCAGCTCGTTAATGCCGGCTTCCGCCAGACGCATGCGGCGCACGCCCTCGAACTGGAACGGCTTCGTAACGACGCCAACAGTCAGTATACCGAGTTCGCGGGCCGCGCGGGCCACGACCGGGGCCGCGCCTGTGCCGGTGCCACCGCCCATGCCGGCGGTGATGAACACCATGTGCGAGCCGGCGAGCTGATCGCGGATCTCGTCGATCACCTCTTCGGCAGCCGCGCGGCCGACCTCCGGCTGCGAGCCGGCGCCGAGGCCTTCCGTGACTTGGATGCCCATCTGAATCACGCGCTGAGCCTTGGAGGAGGCTAGAGCCTGCGCGTCGGTGTTCGACACCACGAACTCGACGCCCTCCAGACCGGATTCAATCATGTTGTTCACGGCATTTCCGCCGGCGCCACCGACGCCGAAAACCGTGATGTGCGGCTTGAGTTCCCGGATGTCCGGAGTTTGCAGATTCATTGCCATGACCTGTGCCTCTTCTGGCCTTAATACTGATAAGCGTTTGGCGGACGCTAACCCTTGTTTACTTGAACTCTTCACGATGGCCCGCCGCGCCAACGCGTTACTCGTTATTAGAAACTCTCGCGAATCCAACGACCCACCCGCGAGAAGTAGCCGTCGGTTCCCGTACTCTGAAACAAGCCGCTGGAGCGCGGCTCGAAATACTCGATGTGAGCCACCTGCGGATAAACCAGGAGGCCGACCACTGCCGAAAAGGCAGGGCCCTTTGCCGCCTCAGGCAGACCCTTGATGCCGAGCGGACGCCCGACACGAACCTGGCCCTGCAAGATGCGGCGCGCCGTTTCCGGCAGCCCGACGAGTTGGCTTGCGCCGCCCGTCAGCACGACCCGCCGTCCGGCCTGGGCCGCAAAGCCCGCGCCTTTCAACCGATCACGCACGAGTTCGAGAACTTCCTCGACCCGCGGCTTGATGATGCGAACGAGGTGCGATTTCGGCAGATGATTCGGAACGTCCCGTTCGTCCTCGTCGACCTGCGGCACCGCGATCATGTCCCGGTCATCCGCGCTCGATGTGATCGCGGAGCCGTAAAGAGTCTTGAGCCGTTCGGCTGCGGACACGCGGGTCGTGAGACCGCGCGCGATGTCCATGGTCACGTGGTGACCGCCGACGGCGATGGCATCGGCATGCACCAGATGGCCGTTGGAGAAGATGCCGACGCTCGTGGTGCCGCCGCCCATGTCGACGACCGCGCAGCCCATATCGGCTTCGTCGTCGACGAGTGCGGAGAGACCCGCCGCATAGGGCGTTGCGATCACGGCTTCGACGCCGAGATGGCAGCGCTCGACCGCGAGCATGAGATTGCGGGCGGCAGCCGCTTCGGACGTGACCACATGCAGATCTGTACCGAGACGCTCGCCGATCATGCCGGCAGGATCGACGATGTGATTCTGCTGGTCGAGCGAGAAGCCGGTCGGCAGAGCGTGAAGCACGGTTCTGCCGCGACGCAGGTCGTAGCTCGATGCTGCATCGAGCACGCGATGAACGTCGCCGGAGCCGACCGCGCCGCGCACCGGGATATGCGCTTCGAAATGCTCGGACGCGAGACGGCCGCCGGTGAGATTGACGATCACCGACTGGATTTCGACCTTCGCCATGCGCTCGGCAGCGTGAACCGCCTGACGGATCGCACTTTCGGCCGCTTCCAGATCGACGACAACGCCGCCTTTGAGGCCCACGGAGCGCTGATGGCCGATGCCGAGAATACGCGCCACATGGGTGCGGCTGCGCAGCGATTCGACCTCGTCGGCCGGCTTCAATTCCGCCACGACGCAGACGACCTTGCTCGTGCCCACATCCAGGACTGAGAGAATGGCGCTCTTGCGCGCGGAAAGCGGCTTCAAGCGAGGCGTCAAACCGTGACCCGAGAGACTCATGTATCGACCCCCTTGCCGCGCATTGGTTTTTTCTTGAGCGCCTCGGCGCGGGCCAGGGCTGCCTCTTCCGTCAAGCGGACGACGACGCGATCCGCCATGCGCAGATCGATCGCCAGAACGTCCTTTTCCAGAATCTTCTGCTCGTGTTCGAGCTTTACGAGACGGGCCAGCGCATTGGCGACCCCGAGCTCCGGCAGGCGCACGTCCATGCCGTTGTCCATCTTGAGCGTCCAGCGCCGCCCGGCCACGAGAGTGCCCGCACGAATGCGGTTCTTGAGCGGGCCTGCAGCCTCGAGCAGCGCGAGATAGTCCTTGCTGCGGGTATTGGCGCCCTCGCCCACCACGAACGGCAGATCGAGATAGCGCTCGTCCTGCATCAGGTCGATCACCGTGCCGTCGGCAGCGATCACGAACAATTCGCCGTTGTTCTGCCAGATCCCGTGCGCCTCGCGCTCGGTGAGCGTGATGACGAGTTCGTTCGGATAGAGCTTGCGCACCATAGCCGACTTGATCATCGGAACGCGTTCCAGGCGCTCGCGCAGATCGTTCACGTCGAGGAAGGCCAGCGACTGCTTGGAATTGATACCCGCCGCAGCGAGAACCTCGTTCTCGCCCATCTGCGAGATGCCAGAGATCGTCACCTGATCGAGGCCGAGACCGACCGCCCGTGCCAGCGCATGATGCGGCTCGCCGTAGTCACGGATGAAGCCGTCGATATGGCCACCCTGCCAGAGACCGAATCCGATGACGGCACTGAAGAAGCCGAGCGCCAGGCCGGTGCCGAGAAAGCGCGGAAGGCGCTGCTCGAGCGGGAGACCGGCGGAGCGCCGGCGCACGCTGCGCGAGGAGCCAAAGAGTTTCTTGATTCGTGAAGGCTTCTTGAACTGGGAGGCGCCTGCCCCCCGACTTCCAGGGGCAGAGCGCGCAACCGCGAATCCGGCCGGGTAGGCCGTCATCGGTTGCAGGTAGCGTCCTCCACCATCCATTGCACAAGCTCGCCAAACGAATAGCCCGCGTGGGCTGCCAATTCGGGCACCAAGCTCGTCTCGGTCATGCCGGGTTGCGTGTTGACCTCAAGAACGACGAGTTCCCCTGTTCCTCCAGGAGTGTCGTCGTACCGTAAGTCAGCGCGGCTGATTCCCCGACAGCCGAGCGCTTGATGCGCCGTTAACGCCAACTCTTGGACCTTTTGGTAAATATTCGGTTTAATTTCTGCCGGGAGGACGTGAATGGAGCCCCCCTTCACATATTTCGCATCGTAATCGTAGAAGACCCCGGTGGCGGGCTGGATGTCGATGACCCCGAGGGCCCTGTCGCCCATGACCGCGCAGGTGAGTTCCCGGCCCGCAATGTATGATTCTACAAGGACTTGCTCGCCGAAGGCCCAGTCCTCCCGCGTCAGCTCCTGGGGTGGATGGGATCGGTCCTCGCGGACGATGATGACACCGACGGAAGAGCCCTCGTTGACCGGCTTGATCACGTAGGGCGCCGGAAGAACGTGGCCTTTCGCCGCCTCCAAACGGTTAACGACCTGCCCTTTCGGCACCGGTACGCCCGCCGCCGCCATGATCGTTTTGGCCCTGTCCTTCTGCATGGCGAGCGCCGAGGCGAGGACACCGGAATGGGTATAGGGAATTCTTAAGACTTCCAGCAGACCCTGGATCGTTCCGTCCTCGCCCACCCGGCCATGGAGCGCGTTGAACACCACATCCGGCGCAACGGCCTGAAGAACGGTGGCGATGTCGGGTTGCACATCGATGGGAGTGACCTTGTAACCCTGCGCCTCCAGGGCCTTGCAGCAGGCCCGGCCCGAAGCCAGGCTCACCTCGCGCTCGGCCGACCAGCCGCCATAGAGAACGGCAACGTGCTTCGCCATGATCTGCTCCCGTCATGCGCCCCGGCCACACCGGGATGATTAAGTGATTCGAATCAGTTCCTCGCGATCCCGACCCGCTTGATTTCCCATTCGAGCTGCACGCCCGACAACTCGCGAACGCGGCGGCGCACCTCTTCGCCCAGGCCCTCGATATCGGCCGCGGAGGCGGAGCCGTGGTTGATCAGGAAATTGCAGTGCATCTCGGAGACCTGGGCATCGCCGATGCGAAGTCCCCGGCAACCCGCTGCATCGACCAGCTCCCACGCCTTCTTGCCCGGAGGGTTCTTGAAGGTGGAGCCGCCCGTGCGGGTATTCACCGGCTGCGTGGAGGAGCGCGCCTCGGTAATGGCGTTCATCTCGCTAAGGATCTCGGCGGGATCGCCAGGACGGCCCTCGAACAGAGCCTCGGTGAAGATCACATCGTCCGGCACGTCTGAATGGCGATAGGTGAAACCCATCTGCGCATTGGTGAAGCTCACCGCCTCGCCGGTGCGCGTGACGCCCTTGGCCCCGATGAGCACATCCTTCGTCTCGCCGCCATAGGCGCCGCCATTCATGCGCAACGCACCGCCGATGGCGCCGGGAATGCCGCGCAGGAAGGACAGACCGGCAATGCCGGCCTCCGCCGCCGCGCGCGCGACCTTCACGTCGGGGGCGCCGGCACCGGCGCGCACGCGCAGGCCCGGCTCCACCGACACTTCGGCAAAACCTTTTCCTAATCGGATCACGACGCCTTCCCATCCCCCATCGCGAATGAGCAGGTTGGAGCCGAGACCTACGACGAGCACGGGCAGGCTGCGGTCGAGTCGCTGCAGGAAGTGCGCAAGATCGTCCGCATCGACCGGCGTGAACAGCACCTGCGCCGGGCCGCCCGTGCGGAACCACGACAGAGGCGCCGTCGGCGCATTCGCCTCCAGCTTGCCGCGCAGTTCGGGCATGCCGGCCTTCAGATCGGGAACGATATCAGGAAACATCAAGCCGCCTTCTCGCCAAGCGCCTCGAGCTCGCCCGGCAGCGCGTAGGCCCATTGGGTGATGTTGCCGGCGCCGAGGCAGATCACGTAATCGCCCGGTTTCGCGATGCCCTTCACAAAACCTGCGAGTTCCTCCGACTTTTCAAGCGCCATCACGTTGCGGTGTCCGCGCGCCTTGAGGCCGGACACGAGGCCGTCGCGGTCTGCGCCCGGGATCGGCTGCTCGCCCGCCGCATAGACCGGCGCGACGATGACCGCGTCCGCATCGTTGAAGCAGGTGCAGAACTGATCGAACAGGGACGACAGGCGCGAATAGCGGTGCGGCTGCACCACGGCGATGACCTGCCCGTCGGTCGAGGCGCGGGCGGCCTTGAGCACCGCTGCGATCTCGATGGGATGGTGGCCGTAATCATCAAACACCGTGACGCCGTTCCAATCGCCCGTGCGGGTGAAACGGCGCTTCACGCCGCCGAAGCCTGCGAGCGCCTTGCGGATCGCATCCGGCGTGACGCCGAGTTCATGCGCGACCGCAATCGCAGCGGTGGCGTTGAGCGCATTATGCGCACCCGGCATCGGCAGCACGAGGTCTTCGAGTTCGAGGCGGAAGCCGGGACGGCGGTCGCGGATCATGACGCGGAAGCGGTTCTGACCGCCGCGCGAATCCACATCCATTAGGCGCACGTCGGCCTGCGGATTCTCGCCGTAGGTGATGATGCGGCGATCCTCGATTCGGCCCACGAGGTCCTGCACGGTCGGGTGGTCAATGCACATCACGGCGAAACCGTAGAACGGGATCGAATTGATGAAGGAGTGGAAGGCGTCCTTGATCGCATCGAAGGTGCCGAAATGATCGAGATGCTCGGCATCGATATTGGTGACGATGGCCACATCCGCCGGGAGCTTCAGGAAGGTGCCGTCGGACTCGTCCGCCTCCACCACCATCCACTGGCCATCGCCCATGCGGGCATTGGTGCCATAGGCATTGATGATGCCCCCGTTGATGACGGTCGGGTCGAGCCCGCCCGCATCGAGCAGCGTGGCGACGAGGGACGTCGTGGTGGTCTTGCCGTGGGTGCCCGCCACCGCGACGCATGACTTGAAGCGCATGAGCTCGGCCAGCATCTCGGCGCGACGTACGACGGGCAGGCGCTTCTCGCGGGCGACGATCAGCTCCGGGTTGTCGCGCTTGATCGCGGTCGAGACCACGACGATCTCCGCATCCTCCACGTTCTCGGCCCTGTGGCCGATGAAGGTCTTGATGCCCTTATCGTGCAGGCGCCTGACGTTGTAGTTGTCGGCCGCGTCCGAACCCTGCACCGTGTAGCCCAGATTGTGCATGACCTCGGCGATGCCCGACATGCCGATGCCGCCGATACCGATGAAGTGAATGGGACCAAGCTTCGGCGGCAGTTTCATGGTTTTTTTCCATTATTGTTCGAATGAATGAGGGTGAGAACGACTTGCGCCAGGCGCTCCGCCGCATCCGTGATGCTGGCGCTATGTGCAGCGGCGGCGGCTTTGGTCAAGCGGTCAGGCTCTTGAAAAAAGAGCTGAATCTCGTTTGCCAGCCTCTCAGGGGTGAAGTCCGATTGCGGACAAACGATGGCGGCTCCGAGATCTCCGAGGGTTTTGGCGTTGGCCGCCTGGTCCTGGTCGAGGGAGCCCGGCAGGGGCACGAGGATCGAGGGGCGACCGATCACCGCAAGCTCCGCGACGGTCGAGGCGCCGGAACGGGAGACCACGAGATGGGCCTGGGCCAGCCGGTACGGCAGATCCTTGAAGAAGGGCTCGGCCTCGAATTCCACACCCAGTTTCCGGTAATGGTCGCGGACCCGCTCCAGGTCCTCGCCCCGGGCCTGCTGGGTGACGACAAGGCGTGTTCTCAGGTTCGGCGGCAGGAGCTCGATCGCCGGGGGCACCACATCGCTCATGACCCGCGCGCCCTGGCTGCCGCCGACCACGAGGAGGCGGAGCTTCCCATTGGGCTCCAGGCTTGCATAGGGCTGCTTTGCGGCTTCCAGCACCGCGGGCCGGATCGGGTTGCCCGTGTGGACGAGCTTTCCGGGCACGTTCGCCGGAACCCCCTTGATATCGGCGAAACCCGTCGCAATCACGGTGGCCCGGCGGGCGAGCAGGCGGTTGGCGCGCCCCATCACGCCATTCGCCTCGTGGATCACCGTCGGCACCTTGAGGAAGGAGGCCGCCAACACCGGCGGCACGGTGGGGTAACCGCCGAAGCCCACGACGAGGGCAGGCTTCATCTGCCGCATGAGGGATGCGGCCTTCAGGGTCCCCTGCCCCAGCAGCAGAGCCGCCTTCGCCATTTGCGGCAGCGAGCGGCCGGATGGGGTCGCGGACGGAATCTCGACGATCTCGTCGGCCGGAAACGAGCCTGCATAGGCATTGGCGCGCTTGTCGGTCGCGAGCGCCACCTTTGCGCCAGAGGCCTTCAGGGCATTCGCCAGTGCTTCGGCCGGAAAAAGATGACCGCCGGTTCCGCCGGCGGTCAGGAGGATGAGAGGAGCGCTCATCAATGCGCCCGATCCTGGGCGTAATGGTCCATCATCTCGGCGCGCGGACGCCGCCGCGTGAGGGCGATGAGGAAGCCCATGCCGAGCGCGAGCGAGAGCAGCGACGAGCCGCCATAGGAGATGAAGGGCAGCGTCATGCCCTTGGCCGGCATGAGGTGCACGTTCACCATCATGTTGATGCAGGCCTGCAGGCCGAACATGAAGATGAGACCCGTGGCCGCGAGACGGCAGAACGTGTCCTCGCTGCGCCGTGCGAGCGACAGGCCGCGCAGCACGATGAAGGCAAAGACCAGGAGCAGCACGATGCAGACGACGATGCCGAATTCTTCTGCCGTGACGGCGAAGATGAAGTCTGTGTGGGCATCCGGCAGGATGCGCTTGACCGTGCCCTCGCCCGGACCGCGCCCGAGCCAGCCGCCGCGCGAGAAGGACTCCATCGCCGTGTCCACCTGAAAAGTGTCGCCGGAATCCTTGTCGAGGAAGCGCTCGATGCGGGCCCGCACGTGCGGTAGGAATTCATAGGCCGCCACGATGCCCACAAGTCCGGCGCCCCCGAGGCCCATCACCCAGAACCAGTGCAGGCCGGCGATGAAGAACAGGCCGCACCACACGATGGTGACCAGCATGGTCTGGCCGAAATCGGGTTGGAGGATGAGCGGGATGATGGTGGCGGGCAGAAGCAGGAACGCCAGCAGCGTGCCTGGCACGTCCTTGCGCCGCGCCCCTTCCGAGAAGGCCCAGGCCGACAGCACCACGAAGGCGGGCTTCACGAATTCCGACGGCTGCAGGCCGAGCGGGCCGATCATGATCCAGCGATGGGCGCCCTTGATCTCAGGACCGTATTGGAACGCCAGCAGGATCAGCACCATCGCGACTGCATAGACCAGCAGTGCCAAACGCCGGATGTGGCGCAGGGACAGGAACGAGACCGGGATCATGATGGCGAGCGCCGGGACGAGGAACATCACCTGCCGGTTCACGAAGTGAAACGTGGAGAGGCCGAGGCGCTCCGCAACGGGCGGGCCGCCGGCCATGAGGAAGACGAGACCTGCCAGCATGAGGATGGCGAGACCTGCGAGAAGCAGGCGGTCGACCGTCCACCACCAATCGCCGAAAGCCGAGCGTTCCGCGCGCGACACCATCTTCAAGCCCCCTTGGCTTCAAGGCCGGGTAATGCCCGGACCAGATCGCGGAAATGGTTTCCGCGCACTTCGTAATTCGGAAATTGGTCATAGGACGCGCAGGCCGGCGACAGCAGCACGACGGCCGGGCTCCCCAGCGCCTGCGCATCCGCTGCCGCCTGTGCCACAGCGTTGTCGAGAGTGCCGCACTGAACATGCGGAACGTCGCTGCCGAGCGTCCTGGCAAATTCGTCCGCAGCCGCGCCGATGAGATAGGCCTTGCGGATCTTAGGGAAATAGGATTTCAGCGGCTCGATGCCGCCTTCCTTCACCTTGCCGCCGAGGATCCAGAGAATTTCGTCGAAGGATTTCAGCGCCTTCTCGGTGGAATCCGCGTTGGTGGCCTTGGAGTCGTTGATGAAAAGGGTCGATCCGATGCGGCCGACCTCTTCCATGCGATGCGGCAAGCCGGGGAAGGTGTGGAGGCCAGCCCGAATCTTCTCAGGCGAAACGTCCAAGGCCAGTGCGACTGCAACAGACGCAGCGGCATTCTGCGCATTGTGGGCGCCACGCAGCGAACCGATGCCCGACAAGTTGGCGACAGGGGCGGCATCCGACGGCGTCACCCCGACAAGCGTTTCGCCGTCCGCGAAGACACCCTTCACACTAAGCGGCTCGACCGAAATGCGAGCGACGTTCACGCCCTTTGCCTGGCATGAATCGGCGATCGCACAGCTCATCGGATCGTCGACGCCGATGACGGCAAGCCCCGCCTTCGCCGCCAGCCGCTGCTTGATCGCTGCGTAATCTTCCATCGTCCCGTGCCGGTCGATGTGATCGGGCGAGAGGTTGAGATGAACGCCGATGGTAGGCGCGAGCGAGGGCGCCAGATCGATCTGGAACGAGGAGCACTCGATCACGTGGATGCGGTCGTCGGCCGGTGGCTCCAACGACAGGATCGCGGTGCCGATATTGCCGCCCATCTGCACGTCGCGGCCGGCTTCGCGCAGGATATGCGCGATCAGCGCCGTCGTCGTGGATTTCCCGTTCGTGCCGGTAATGGCAACAAAGGGTGCATTCGGCGCGATTTTCGCCCGCTCGCGGCAGAACAGCTCGATGTCGCCGATGATCTCGACGCCGGCCGCACGCGCGAGCTTCGCCGACCAGTGCGGCTCGGGATGGGTCAGCGGCACACCGGGCGAAAGGATCAAGGACGAGAATCTCGACCAATCCGCATTCCGCAGGTCGCCCGTTTCGATACCCTTCGCGTTGGCCTCGGCCAACTTGGCCGGATTATCGTCGCAGGCGATCACATGTGCCCCGCCCTCCTTTAGGGCAAGCGCCGTCGCCAGCCCGGAGCCGCCGAGGCCGAAGAGAGCGACTGTTTTGCCTGCGAAGGTGGTGACGGGGATCATGCGCGCTACCGCAGCTTGAGGGTGGCGAGGCCGGTGAGCGCCAGCACGACGGCGATGATCCAGAACCGGATCACCACCTGCGGCTCGGTCCAGCCCAGCTGCTCGAAATGATGGTGGATCGGCGCCATCTTGAAGACGCGCTTGCCCGTGAGCTTGAAGGAGGTCACCTGGATGATCACGGACATGATCTCCAGCACGAAGAGCCCACCGACGATGGCGAGAACGAACTCGTGCTTGGCCGCCACCGCAATGGTGCCGAGAAGGCCGCCGAGGGCGAGCGAGCCCGTGTCGCCCATGAAGATCTGGGCCGGAGGCGCGTTGAACCAGAGGAAGCCGAGGCCTGCGCCGATGAGCGCACCGCAGATCACCGCGAGCTCGCCGGTGCCGGGCACGAAATGGATCTGCAGGTAATTGGAGAACACCGCGTTACCGGACAGATAGGCGATGAAGCCGAAGGTGCCCGCCGCGATCATTACCGGCACGATGGCGAGTCCGTCGAGACCATCGGTGATGTTCACCGCATTGCCGGCGCCGACGATCACGAAGCCGGCGAAGACGATGTAGAACCAGCCGAGATTGAAGATCAGGTCCTTCGAGAACGGCAGCGCCAGTTTGTTGGCGAGGCCCGGCGTCGCCATGTAGGAGATGGCGATGCAGGCAATGGCGGCGATCAGCGCCTCGATGGCGAGGCGCGAGCGGCCGGAAAAGCCCTTGTGCGACTGCTTCGTCACTTTCAGGTAATCGTCATAGAACCCGATGGCGCCGAAGCCCACGGTGACGAACAGCACGACCCACACATAGTGGTTTTCCAGGTTCGCCCAGAGCAGGGTCGAGATCAGCACGCCCGCGAGAATCATCAACCCGCCCATGGTCGGCGTGCCGCGCTTGGTCAAAAGGTGCGATTGCGGCCCATCCTCGCGGATCGGCTGCCCCTTGCCCTGGCGCAGGCGCAGAAGCGAGATCATCCACGGGCCGAACAGGAAGACGATCAGCAAGCCGGTCGCCGTCGCGCCGCCGGTGCGGAACGTGATGTAGCGGAAGATATTGAGGGGGCTGAAATAGGGGCTGAGCTCAGCCAACCAGGTTAACATCGATCATCCTTTCAGCGCGTGGGCCGTCGGGCTCGCGCCGTAACGTTCTTTCAAAGCTTTGACAACCAGGGCCATCTTCATGCTGAGCGAGCCCTTGACTGTGATGGCATCGCCGGGGCGAACCGTCATGCAGACGGCATCGACCAACTCGGCGGAGGTCTCCACATGGGCCGCGACCTTGGCCTTCGGCAAAGCATCGACGAGATTTTTCATCAAGGGACCAGCCGCGAACAGCAGGTCGATCCTGTTCGACTCGACCGCCTCCGCGAGTTCCGCGTGCAGGCGCGGACCCGTCTCGCCTAATTCCTTCATGTCGCCCAGGACAACGATCCGCCGCGCGCCGCGGCCGAGTTCGACTGCGCCGAGATTGGCGAGCGCCGCGCGCATGGAGGCCGGATTGGCGTTGTAGCTCTCATCGATCAGCAGAGCCTCGCTGTCGCCGATGGCGAGGATGGTCCGCTCGCCGCGTCCGACCGGAGGCTTCAGTTCGGCGAAGGCAAGCGCCACGAGCGCGAGATCGGCGCCGAGCGCATGGGAGGCCGCAAGCACGCTCAAGGAATTCAGCGCGATGTGCCGGCCGGCCGTGCCGATCTTGTAGGTCAGGGGCTGGCCGAAGACCGTGGCGTCCACGACCGAATGGTCGGGCTTCACGATGATGCGGTGAGCGCGAATATCTGCCGCCTCGTGCTCGCCGAAGGTGATCACACGGCCCGCCGCGGATGCGTAGGCATGGGCGTGCATGCGCTCGAAATAGGCATTGTCGCGGCCGATGACCGCCGTGCCGCCTGGCTCGAGGCCGGAGAAGATCTCGCCCTTGGCATCGGCAATGCCCCAGAGCGAAGGAAAGAACTCGATATGGACCGGCTCGACCGTGGTGATGACTGCCACATGCGGACGGACCATGCCCGTCAGCGGCAGGATCTCGTGTGCATGATTCATGCCGATTTCGAATACGCCGAAAGTGGTCTCACGTGGCATGCGGGCAAGCGTCAGCGGCACGCCCCAATGATTGTTGTAGGAGGCCACGGACGCATGGGTCGCGCCCTGGCGTGCCAGCGAGAGCCGCATGGCCTCCTTCGTGCCGGTCTTGCCGACGGAGCCGGTGATCGCGACGATCTTCGCGTCGGTGCGCTTGCGCGCGGCGCGACCCATCTGACGCATGGCCTCGAGCACGTCCGGCACGACGATGAGTCTGTCGGAGTCTTTGAGGGCAGGAGCCTTTTCCTCGGACACGACTGCAGCCGACGCGCCCTTCTCCAGGGCAGTCGCCACGAAATCGTGCCCGTCATGCACATCGCCCTTGATCGCGAAGTAGAGATCGCCCGGCTCCAGGGTGCGCGTGTCGATGGACGCACCCGTAGCCTGCACAAAGCCGCCGCCGAGGCGGGCACCTGTGGCGGCTGCGATCTCATCCGATGTCCAAAGGGGCGAATTCATCCCTGCCTCTCCGCGATGGCCGCCCGGACCTCGTCGTGGTCCGAGAACGGCAGGGTCCGGTCGCCGATGATTTGGCCCGTTTCATGGCCTTTGCCAGCGACGACCAGAATATCGCCTTCCCGAAGCTCGTTCACGGCTGTGCGGATCGCCTCAGCGCGATCTCCGATCTCGCGGGCGCCGGGCGCATCTTTCATGACTTCGGCACGAATCGCAGCCGGATCCTCGGAGCGAGGATTATCGTCCGTGACGATGACAAGATCCGCCTTGTCCGAGGCGATGCGTCCCATGAGCGGACGTTTTCCCCGATCCCTGTCGCCGCCGCAGCCGACGACGCAGACGAGGCGTCCCTTCACGAAGGGGCGCAGGGCATCGAGCACATGAGCCAGAGCATCGGGCTTGTGGGCGTAATCGACGATGCAGATGGCTCCATCCACCTCGCCCACCTGCTCCAGGCGGCCGGACACGCCTTTCAGAGTCTTGAAGCCCTCAAGCACCTCGGCTGCCCTGCCCTCGCCTTCGACGGCGAGAACGAGGCCCGCGGCGACGAGAGCATTCTCGACCTGGAAGGCACCCAGCAGCGGCAATCTCGTCCGGACGGTTGTCCCAAAAGCCTCGACGGTCAGTGCCTGTGTGAAACCCTCCGCGCGGGCTTCGACGAGACGGATCGTCTCGCCCGTGCTGCCGGTGGTGAAGAGTTTCAGGCCGCGATTGCGCACACCATCCAGAAACACGTCCGCATAAGGACCGTCCACATTGATGACGGCGGGTGCATTGCCTGGCAGCAGGGTATCGAATAGGCGCATCTTCGCCTTGGCATAGGCCTCGGTCGTGGCGTGATAATCGAGGTGATCACGGCCGAGATTGGTAAAGCCTGCAGCCTGCAGGCGCACGCCATCGAGACGGCGCTGGTCGATGCCGTGCGAGGAAGCCTCCATGGCGAGGCGCGTAACGCCGTCGTTCGCCAGGCGGTCGAAGCTCTCGTGCAGGGAGATCGGGTCCGGCGTCGTCAGCGAGCCATAGGCCGCGCCATCCGACGTGATGATGCCAAGCGTGCCGACGCTGGCGGATTTGTAGCCCAGATGGGCGAAAAGCTGGCGTGTGAAATCGGCCACCGAGCTCTTGCCGCTCGTGCCCGTAACGGCGACGACCTTCTCCGGCTGCTTCGGATAGAAGCGTGCAGCCGCCAGAGAGAGCGCCCGGCGGACATCGTTGACCTGCACATAGGCGACATGGCCCGGCAGATCCGACGGGCGTTCCGCTTCGCCGACAATGGCGACTGCTCCGGAGGTCACCGCCTGCGGCACGAAGCTCATGCCGTCCACCTTCGTGCCCGGCACGGCAAAGAACAGGGAGCCCTGCTCAACCTTGCGACTGTCGGAGGCGATCTTCGAAATAGCGAGAGGGGCATGCTCATGCCCCTGCGCTTCAGCCATCAGATCGCCGAGATGCATGCTACTTGCGCTCATCGGTTGCTGCCCCAGGCGCCGAGGCGGGACATGAGCGGGAACGGCTGCGCCGGCGGCTCGAAGCGCGGCGGCACGCCGAGCAGCGGCGCCACGCGCTCAATGACGTTGCCGGTCACGGGGCCCGCGTTCCAGCCTGCGGTCGAGAAGCCATAGGTGCCTTCAACCGCCTGCGGCTCATCCATAATGGTGAGGAACACGTATTTCGGCTTGTCGGCCGGCACCACCGCCGTGAAGGTGGTGAAGTTCTTGTTCTTGGCATAGCGGCCGTTGATCACCTTCTCGGCGGTGCCGGTCTTGCCACCCACGAAGAAGCCCGCGATGGAGGCGGAGCCCGCCGAGCCTTCCGGCGTCGATGCGTTGAGACGCATCACATAACGCATGGCCTCGCTCGTCTCCGGCTTGAGCACCTGAAGGGCATTCTGCCGTGCTTCGGCTTCGGTACGCTTCAGGAAGGTCGGCTTGATCATCACGCCGCCATTCACCAGCGCGCCGACGGCCATCAGCGCCTGAAGCGGCGCGACTGCGAGGCCGTGGCCGAAGGCGATGGTCATGGTGTTGAGTTCGCCCCAGCGTGGCGGGACGATCGGCAGGGCGTTCTCAGGCAGTTCGGTCTCGAGGCGCGAGAGCTGGCCCATCTTGCGCAGGAAGGCCTTATGGCCCTCGACGCCGATGCCAAGCGCCATGCGCGCCGTGCCGATGTTCGAGGAATGCACGAACACTTCCGGCGTGGAGAGCACGCGGTGCGTGGCGTGGTAGTCGCCGATGGTGAACTTGCCGTAGCGCAGCCCGGAGCGCGCATCGAAGGTCGAGTTGATGTTGTACTTGCCGGAATCGAGCGCCATCGCGACCGTGAGGGCTTTGAAGGTCGAGCCCATCTCGAACACGCCGACATTGATACGGTTGATCCGATCCTTTTCGAGCGCGTCGACCGGATTGTTGGGATCGTAGTCCGGCAACGACACGAGAGCGATGATCTCCCCCGTATTCACATCCAGGACCGTACCTGCGGTAGCCTTGGCCTTGAACTTCGCCATGCCCTTGGCAAGCTCGTCGCGAAGCGCATGCTGCACACGCAGATCGAGAGACAACTGGATGGGCTTCAGGTCGGCGGCAGAAATGTTGAAGCCCGCGCCGTTGAGGTCCTGCAGACCCATGCTGTCGATGTATTTCTCGATGCCGGCGATGCCCACATTGTCCACGTTGGCGAAGCCGAGCACGTGTGCAGCGGCCTCCGCGTTCGGATAGACGCGCTTGTTCTCCGGCAGGAAGCCGATGCCAGGAATTCCGAGGCGATGCACTTCCGCCTGCTGGCGTGGCGTGATCTCGCGCTTGACCCAGACGAAACCCTTCCTAGTGCTGAGCTTGTTGCGCAGGTCCGTCGCGTCGAGGTCGGGCAGCACGGCGGTCAGGAGCTCGACCGCCTCGTCCTTGTCGACGATGTTGCGCGGCTCGGCGAAGACGGAGACCATCTTCACGTCGGTGGCAAGAATTTCGCCATTGCGATCGACGATGTCGGGACGGGCCGCGGAAATTTCGGACGAAGCGGCGCGGCGCACTTCGCTCGTGTTCTCGCTCGTGACCGCAAGATAAACCAATCGACCGCCGATGAGGCTGAACAAGCCGACGAAGCAGGCCGCAGCGAGACCCACGCGCGACGTGCTCTTGTCATGGCGCAGGCGAAACAGCTCTCGGGCGTGTCCGAGCACGCCCCGCTTAATGTGTCGCGCGGAAAAGCGGCTCCGGCTTTCCGCATCCAGCGATGCGTCACTCAAAGGCGCGAGCACTGCATCGGTTCCGAAAGTGGTGTCCACTATTGGATCCGATGCTCTATGGGGAAGGCTCTTACCCTGCCATTCGGTTTGGGGCTCTTGCAACACGAGGCTCACCGTTTCGGGGTTTGGGTCGTCGGGGTGCGGGCGTCCGAATTCTTGTCCTTCGGCGTCGATGTGGGCTCGAGAAGCCCGAGCGCCTCGAGCTTGCGGCCGATCTCGTCCTCACGTGAAGGACGGTTCGGCAGGTCGGACAAGCGCGCGAGCTGCTGGATCTTCAAGGGCTGCAGATCGAGATGCTTGTCGGCCGCTTCCTGAAGTCGGTCAGGGCGGTCGAGATACTGCCATTCCGCCTGCAGCACCGCGATGGCCTCACGCTCGCGCTGCAACTTGGATTTCAGCTTCGCCACCTGCTCGGCATAATAGAGCGTGTCGTACTTGATCGAATAGGCATAGCCTGCCGATGCGATGAGAGCAGAGATCGCGATAATGTGGAGCAGCCGGATCATCGGCGCCCTCCCCGTTTTTCAGCCGTCTGCGGCAACTCGGCCAGCATGGTGATGGCGCTCAAAGGCTCCTGCGGCGGCGTGTCCGTGCGCGCGCCAGCCCGGAGCTTTGCCGAGCGTGCCCGCGGATTGCGCGCCATTTCCTGGTCGCTCGGCCCCACAGGCCCCCTGGTGATCGCATCGAAAGTAGGCTCAGGTGCGGCGGCTGTCGGCAGATGGCGCGAGCCGGTAGCGGCGCGCCCGGTGCGGGCCGCGAAGAACTGCTTCACGATGCGGTCTTCGAGCGAATGGAACGTGACAACCACAAGACGGCCGCCGGGCTTCAGAATGCCCTCGGCTGCGTGCAACGCGCGCACCAGCTCGCCGAGCTCGTCATTGACCGCGATGCGCAGCCCCTGGAACACACGGGTGGCCGGATGAATGCCGCTGGGCTCCTGGCGGATCAGCGAGGCGACGAGATCGGCCAGCTGACGCGTGGTCTCGAACGGCTGGCGGCGGCGCATCTCGATGATGGCGCGCGCGACCGCGCGGGCGCGCCGCTCCTCGCCGTAGTGATAGAAGATGTCGGCGAGCTCGGCCTCGGAGGATTCATTGACGAGATCGGCCGCGCTTGGGCCGCTCTGCTCCATACGCATGTCGAGCGGGCCGTCATTGCGGAATGAGAAGCCGCGCTCGGCCTGATCGAGCTGCATGGACGACACGCCGATGTCGAGCACGACACCGTCAACGCTCTCAAAACCCTGTGCGCGCGCGACCTCGTCGAGATCGCCGAAGCGACCGGAAACGAGCATCAGACGCTTCTTGAATTTGGCCGCAAGGGAAGCTCCGCCAGCGATCGCATCGGGATCGCGGTCGATGGCAATGACCTTGTTCTGGGGGTGTCCATCGAGAATGGCGCGCGTATATCCACCCGCGCCGAACGTGCCGTCGATGAAAGCGCCGCCGCGCGTCACATCGAGCGCTGTGCCAACCTCCTCCAGGAGAACAGGAACGTGACGGGACGGTCCGCCAGCGGCTCCGGCTCCTGGGCCGTCGCCGCGTCCCATCATCGTTCCCGCACTCCTGGTGAGGTATTCTGCACTAACCTTGGCTCCACAACTCGGCTGCTCAATGCTTTCTTCAGGTCTCGGACCTTCGTGCGCGCCTCCTCCAGGTGCGCACGGAAGCGCTCGGGCTCCCAAATCTGGAACTTGTGACCGAGTCCGACGAACGTCACCGTATCGCCGATCCCGGCATGCACTTTTACCGTATCCGTCAGGATGACACGCCCCTCCGGATCGACCTTCAGAATCTCGCTTGTCCCGAACAACGCCGTCGACAGCTGATCCCGCTCGTCCGAATAGGGCGACAGCGTCGACAAGAACGCATCGATCTCGTTCAGAAGCACGTTGCCGCCTGCGTCCAATGCCTGCGCGTCCAGCGCCGGATGTACGTAGAGCCCCTCGAATCCATCCTTGGCCAACACGGCCCGGAAGGATGCGGGGATCGAGACGCGACCCTTCGAATCCAACTTGTTGGTGAAATTGGACACGAAGCGGTTCATTGGCCGCAGCTCGCACGCTCCTGATTGTCAGCCCCCAGGCGGATCTTGAGGATCCACCACCCGCAGTCGGTGGTGACGCTACTTCCCGAAGCAGAACGCCAGCATTTCTTGAGTGCTTGACGCTCCCTTCGGAAGACACCGTCGACGGGATGGTTTGGGATAACATGGGATAATATGGGCGTCAACGGAACGGAGGTCGAGGACACGCCTCATGGCATGCACTCCCCATGAGACGCATTTACAGTTAATGAATCGTAAGCGGAGCAACGGTTTGCTCCGCTTTCTTACAAAATCGGGCCTGTGGAAAGATGGGGTCAGCCGGCCTGTAAGCCGGGTTCTGTAGGGCCCAAAGTCTAAGACCTTGGACGTGGCGACCATTCCTCTGGGACGATCATTGCTGACCGCCTCAAGCAACCAACCCGGACGACGAGCCTGGAAGCAGGCCTGGCGCGAACGCCTGTCGTCCCTATTCGGTTTTGCTCCTGGTGGGGTTTACCTTGCCGTCCGCATTGCTGCGTCCGCGGTGCGCTCTTACCGCACCCTTTCACCCTTACCCCGTATACGGGGCGGTCTGCTCTCTGTGGCACTTTCCCTAGGGTTTCCCCCGCCGGACGTTATCCGGCACCTTGCTTCCATGGAGCCCGGACTTTCCTCCCCGAGCTAGGCTCGAAGCGGCCGCCTGGCCGGCTGACGATGGGGATGTGGTGCCAAACGCCCCCTCACGTCAAGGGTCCAGCGCATAGCGCGGAAAAGTGGCTCCGGCTTTCCGCACGATGCGCCACTCAGGAAGAAGCATCCGAGATTCCCAAAAGTTAGAACCCTTTGGACCCGATGCCCTAGTCGGCCGCGGCCGTAATCACCTGCACCTTGGCGCAATAGGCGCGCGAGGCACCCGTCATGGTCTGCGTCCGGTGACCGAACTGATAGCGCAGGATGGTGCCGCAGGTATCGCCGCCGGCGAGCTTGTAAGCCTTGGCGAGATACTTCAAGCCGTAGCGGAGATTCGTTTCCGCATCGAGAAGACCCGCAGCCAAGCCCTGATAACCGAGCGATTGCGCGGTGCGGAAATTGATTTGGGTCAGGCCCATGTTCGGGCCGTTGCGAGCGCCGGCATTGTAGCGGCTCTCGAGCCGAACGACGGCATCGGCCAGTTCGTACGGCAAGCCGTTCTCGGACGCGTAGCGGGTGATGAGCGGCTTGAGAGCACTGCCACGAACGGCATCGGACTGCCGGAGCTTCAGCTTGGCGTCCGCCGGGGTTGAAGGAAGGGACGCGGTCCGGTTGCCGGCCTCCTCTTCCTCGGATTGAGCGGCGGCCTGGACTGCCAGCTTGGACTGGGATTTGCCGTCCTGAGCTCTGTCAGCCTTGGCCGCGACGGCAGCGTCCTTCGGCTTCTTCTTGTCCGAGCCCTTGGCAGCCTTCGCGGACTTCTGGGCATCGGCCGCTTCGGCAGTCTCTTCCTCCGCCACGGCTGCAGCCTCGGCGGCCGCAGCACGTAGGAACACCTCGGCCTTGTCGGGGGAAATGACGTTATCGGCATTTCCTCCTTCAGCCCGCGCTTCCGCGGCCAGAATCAGCGCCGCCGCACCGAGAAACGCAATCGCGAGGGTTCTGAGCAGATGTTGCCAAGTCAAACCGATACTCCAGCCGGCACAAATCGGAAGGCGCGGTCGGTGACGGCCAAATAAGGCTAAGATGAGGCGCTTCAGGCCGCATATTTGTTCAGAATACGTTCAAGCCTGAGCGTGTTCCCTCTGCATTGCATGGCTTTGCGGGCTCGATTCTAGCCTTTGGCAAATTTGGAATTTTTTCGACAGCTTATTGGGAATGGGGAGGAACTCTTTCCCTGTCCGGGAGTTGGCGACAGCGTAAGGTCAAGCTAAACAGGAATGGGCAGCCTACCGCCCGCTCAACAACAGGGAAGCCTCCATGAAGAAGATCATGACAGCCATTGCCGCCGGTGCCCTCACCCTCTCGATGGCAGCCTGCAATACCCCCGGCGAGCGCGCAGTCGGCGGCGCTGCAATCGGCGGCCTTGCTGGTGCGGCCATTGGCGGTGCAGCCACAGGTCGTGGCAGCGGCGCTCTGGCGGGTGCGGCCATCGGTGCTGCCGGTGGCGCAATGGTCGGCGCAGCAACGACTCCGGCTCGTCCGGCTTGCCCCTACGGCACTTATCAGGATGTCTACGGCAACGTTTACTGCCGCTGATCGCGCATCCGAGATCGAATTTAAGGGGTCGGGACATTCCCGGCCCCTTTCCTTTTGCCCGCACTTGAGCGTACGACTACTCTCAAGATGATTCAGTCGATTTGGGGTAAGTTGGGTGGTGCCGGCATCGGGCTCGCATTGGGCGGACCGATCGGTGCTCTCATGGGTGGTGTGGCCGGCCACGTTCTCATTGATCGGGAGGGCGCTCCTTTCGGGAAGCCGCCGCGCGACGTGCTATTCACCATGGGTCTCGTCGCGCTCGCTGCCAAAATGGCGAAGGCCGACGGGGTCGTGGTCGATGTCGAGGTCAGGGCCTTCAAGCAGATCGTCGAGGTACCGGAAAGCGAGCACGACAAGGTGGAGCGTCTGTTCAACCTCGCTACACAGACCTCAGACGGTTTCGAGGCTTATGCCCGCCAGATTGGCGACGCCTTCAAGGAAGAGCCTGCCCTGCTCGAGGATGTGCTCGACGGCCTGTTCCATATCGCCAAGGCGGACGAGGCCATCCATGAGGCGGAGTACGCCTACCTTAAGGATGTGGCGACGATCTTCGCCTTCTCGGATAAGGATTTCGAGCGCATCGCCGCCCGGCACGTCAAGCGCGCGGACGATCCCTACCTCATCCTCAAGGCCGACCGAGGCATGAGCGACGAGGAGTTGAAGCGGCACTACCGCAGGCTCGTGGCTGAGAACCATCCCGATCGGGAGATCGCCCGCGGGCTGCCGCCCGAAGCGGTGAAGATCGCAACCGAGCGCGTGGCCACCATCAACGCCGCCTGGGAACGCATCGCTGCCGAGCGGAACCTCAGGTGACGGCATGAGCGCTCTGTCCCCGGAGAGCCCGGTCGCCAGCAAGGTGTTTCCGTCGCCCAACCACGGGGAGCGCAAGGATGGCCAGCGCCCCAGCATGCTCATTCTCCACTACACGGGCATGCCGGACGAAGGCGAAGCCCTGCAGTGGCTGTGCAATCCGGTGTCGCAGGTTTCCGCCCATTACTTCGTGTTCGGCGATGGGCGCGTTCTCCAGCTCGTGCCGGAGATGCGTCGGGCCTGGCATGCGGGCCTCTCCTCCTGGGACGGGGAGGCCGATATCAACTCCTGCTCCATCGGCATCGAGATCGCCAATCCCGGCCATCCGGGCGGCCTGCCGCCCTACCCCGACGCGCAGATCGAAAGCGTCGCGGCCTTGGCCAAGGATATCGTCACCCGCTGGCGCATTCCGGCAACCCGCGTTCTCGGCCACTCCGACGTCGCCCCCGGCCGCAAGGTCGATCCGGGCGAGCTGTTTCCCTGGCCGCGCCTGCACGAGGCGGGCGCCGGCCACTGGGTTGCCCCGTCCGCCATGAGCGACGGCCGCTTCTTCTCGCGCGGCGACCAGGGCATGCCCATTGAAGCCCTGCAGGCGATGCTCGCCATGTACGGCTATGAGGTGAAGATCAGCGGTGTCTTCGACGAGGACACGGAAAAGGTGGTTTCCGCGTTCCAGCGGCATTTCCGGCCCGAGCGCGTCGACGGTGTCGCCGACGCCTCCACCATCATGACCCTGCGCAACCTGATCGCCGCGCGGCCCCAGACTGCCGCATGACAAAGAGTTAACTCGCAACACTATAGGAAATCGGCCACAATCGGCCCTCATGACATTCCCTGTCTTGCAGAGGGTTCTTCGGTGCGTCGCGTCTGGTTGTGGTTGATCGGCATTTTCCTTGTGGCAGGGACCGCTGGCTTCGTGCTGTGGAAGCCCACGGGCGGCAACGCCTCCGATCGGGCCTATCGCCTCGGCGTGGTGGATCGCGGCCCCATCACGGCGAGCGTCCGCGCGACCGGCACGCTCAACCCCGTCACGACGGTTCTGGTCGGATCACAGCTCTCCGGCCAGGTGGTCGAGATCCTTGCCGACTACAATACGCCCGTGAAGGAAGGCCAGATGGTGGCCCGCCTTTACGCCGAGCAGATCAAGGCGCGCCGTGACGCGGCCCTGGCGGATCTCGCCCAGGCGAAGGCCGATCTCGACACCAAACGCGCGCAGATCGACAAGGCACGTTCGTCCCAGCAGCGGTCGGAGGCACAGGCGGACGATCTTCAGGCGCAGCGCGACCGGACCCAGGCGCAACTCGCCGAAGCGCAACGCAATCTCGACCGGCAGAGGGAGCTGACCACCCGTGCGGTGGGAACCCAGACGGCGCTGGAACAGGCCGGAACGCAGGTCGACATTCAGAAGGCGAACCTCGTTGCGGCCGAAGCGCAGATCGCCTCCAACAAGGCGGAGCTGGAAGGTCTCAAGGCGGACCTCGCCCTGGCCGAAGCAGGCGTGAAATCGGCAGAGGCGGTCATCCTTCAGCGGCAGGCGAAGCTGAAGGACATCGAGATCGATCTCGCCCGGACCGAGATCAAGTCCCCGGTCGATGGTGTCGTGGTGAAGCGCGACATCGAACTGGGCCAGACCGTCGCCGCCTCGCTCTCCGCACCGACTCTGTTCACCATCGCGCAGGATCTGCGAGCGATCGATATCTACGCCAATATCGACGAGGCGGATGTGGGTCGTCTCAGAGACGGGCAGAAGGTTACCTTCACGGTCAACGCCTATCCGAACCGCACTTTCGAGGGTAGCGTTCGCATGGTCCGCCTGGCTGCGCAGACGGTGCAGAACGTGGTCACCTATACGGCGGTCATCGGCGTGAGAAACCTGGACCAGGCACTCCTGCCCGGCATGACGGCGAACCTCCAGATCGTCACGGATGAGCGCGAGGACGTGCTGCGCATCCCGAATGCGGCTTTGCGCTTCCGGCCATCCGCTGCTGTCGAGTCAAGTGGGCCGAGAAGCGTCGCGCAGGATGGCCAGACGCCGAGACGGCGACCGCGTCAGCAGGAGGATCAAGCCGCAGGCAGCGAGGGACGGAGCGCTGCGCCCGAGGGCCAGGGTCTGCAGCGGCGGGCACGCAGCGAACAGGCTCAATTCATGCCGGACGAAGGAACGCGCGCGCGCATCTACCGCGTCGGACAGGACGGCAATCCGCAGGCGGTGCCCGTGCGCTTGGGCGTCACCGACGGCGCCTATACAGAGATCATCCGTGGCGATCTGCAGGAAGGTGCGGCCATCATCATCGGAGCGCAGCGCTCCGACGCGGCGGAGGAGACGAACGGCTCGGCCGCCAACCGCCGCCCGCGCCCGCCACGCATGTTCTGAGGAGCATCCAGTGGCTCTCATCGAAACGCGCGATTTGAGACGTGTCTATGAACTCGATGCGGGCCGCGTCGTAGCGCTCGACGCCGTGTCGCTCGACATCGAGAAGGGCGATTTCGTCGCCGTGATGGGCCCGTCCGGTTCCGGCAAATCCACCTTCATGAATCTCATCGGCTGTCTCGACAAACCGACCGGAGGCCACTATCGGCTCGCCGCCACCTCCGTCGAAAGCCTCGACGCCGACGGGCTGGCGCGGCTGCGCAACCGCGAGATCGGTTTCGTCTTCCAGCAGTTCAACCTGTTGCCCCGCATCGATGCGTTGAGCAACGTCGAGCTCCCGATGATCTATGCGGGCTTCGACCGCAGGACACGCCGTGAACGGGCCCTGCATGCGCTCGGCCGTGTTGGCCTCGCCGAGCGGGCGCATCACCGCCCGATGCAATTGTCGGGTGGACAGCAGCAGCGCGTCGCGATTGCGCGCGCGCTCGTCAACAGCCCGAGCCTGCTGCTCGCCGACGAGCCCACCGGTGCCCTCGACAGCCGCACGGCCAACGAGATCATGGCCCTGTTTCAGGAACTCAACCGCGAGGGCGTCACCATCGTGCTCGTCACGCATGATGCCGAAGTTGGGCGCCACGCACGTCGCCTCGTGCGCTTCCGGGACGGCAGCGTGATCGAGGATCAGCGCCAAACACCCGTCGATGCACGCGCTCTCGCACGGGAGGCTGCGGAATGAGACTGATCGAGGCCATCCGCTCCGCCCTGTCCGCCATCGTGGCGAATGCCC
This sequence comes from Microvirga sp. RSM25, assembly GCF_044784385.1. NCBI lineage: Bacteria > Pseudomonadati > Pseudomonadota > Alphaproteobacteria > Hyphomicrobiales > Methylobacteriaceae > Microvirga > Microvirga sp. RSM25. The sequence continues at coordinate 3,001,571 of NZ_CP173039.1, forward strand.
TGCGCAGCCTGCTCACGATGCTCGGCATCGTCATCGGCGTGGCCGCCGTCATCGCCATGGTGGCGATCGGCTCGGGCGCACGCAATCTCGTCGACAGCCAGATCCGATCGCTCGGTGCGAACCTCGCCATCATCACGCCCGGAAACGTAACACAGGGCGGCGCAAGGCTCGGTGCGGGCGCGTCTTCATCGCTCACGGATGAAGACGCGGAGGCCATCCGCCGCGAGGTCGACGGCGTGGTCGCAGCAGCACCCTTCGTGCAGGGCGGCACGCAAGTAGTCGCGGGCGGCAGCAACTGGGGCACGCGCATCTACGGCATCGATCTCGACTGGTTCTCCGCGCGCGAATGGGACGTCGCGAGCGGACGGACCTTCGATCCCGAGGAGATCCGCCGCGGCGACATCGTCATCCTTCTTGGCCAGACGGTCGCCCGCAACCTCTTCGGCGAGGACGACCCCATCGACCAGGTCGTGCGCGTGCGCAACGTGCCCTTCCGCGTGATCGGCGTCATGGCGCCGAAAGGCCAATCGGCCTTCGGGCAGGATCAGGACGACGTGATCTTCGTGCCGCTCGACGCTGGCCGCCGCCGTGTGATCGGACGCAACTATGCCAAAGACAGATCCGTAGGCTCGATCTTTGTCAAATTCGCCAACGAGAGCGACATCGAGCCTGGCATTGAGACCACGACGGAACTGCTGCGCCAGCGTCATCGCATCAACGGCGAGCAGGAGGACGATTTCTCGATCCGCAACCTGACGGAGATCGCCAACACCGCGTCTACTTCCGCAAATACATTGTCCATGCTGCTGGCCGCCGTCGCGGCGGTCTCGCTGCTGGTCGGCGGCATCGGCATCATGAACATCATGCTGGTCTCGGTGACCGAGCGCACCCGCGAGATCGGCCTTCGCCTCGCCGTCGGTGCGCGGCCTCGCGACATCCTGAGCCAGTTCCTGATCGAGGCGACGACGCTGTCCACCATTGGTGGAGCGCTCGGCATCGGTCTTGGCGCAGGAGCCGCCTACCTCGTAGCGCAGCTCGCCGGCTGGCCTTCGCTCGTGTCGACGAACGCCATCATCATTGCGGTTGGCTTCTCGGCACTCGTGGGGATCTTCTTTGGGTTCTACCCCGCGCAGCGCGCCGCGAAGCTCGATCCGATCGAGGCGCTGCGGCGGGAGTGACGCTCCATTGTCATTCCTGGCTGCGCAGCGGAACCCGGAACCCAATCAACATGACGTCTAGAAAATGAGGCGCTGTGGAGGCCGGCGAAGCTATCCTGCACCGTCAGCGGTTATGGATTCCGGGTCCGGCTCTGATGAGCTGCCCCGGAATGACGCAGTGCCTCTATTTCTACTCCGCCGCCATCACGCGATAGCGCGCTGGATCGTAGTTGAGGATCGGACCGAGCCAGCGCTCGACCTCCGTAACGCTCATGTCCTTGCGCGCCGCGTAATCCTCCGCCTGATCGCGCTCGACCTTGGCGACGCCGAAGTAGTAAGCCTCCGGATGCGACAGGTAGAGACCCGATACGGAAGAGCCGGGCCACATGGCGTAGGATTCCGTGAGCGTCACACCGATGCGGCGCTCGGCCTCAAGCAGGCTGAACAGGGTTGCCTTTTCCGTATGATCGGGCTGTGCAGGATAGCCGGGAGCAGGACGGATGCCCTGGTACTCCTCGCCGATCAGTCCCTCTTTCGTGAGGTTCTCGTCGGAGGCATAGCCCCAGAACTCCTTGCGCACGCGTTCGTGCATGCGCTCCGCGAACGCCTCCGCCAAACGGTCGGCGAGCGCCTTCACCATGATCGAGCGGTAATCGTCGTTCGCGCGCTCGAAGCGTTCCGCGATGCGCACTTCCTCGATGCCGGAGGTCACCACGAAGGCACCGATCCAATCGGGCTGTCCGCTCTCAACCGGAGCGACGAAATCGGACAGGCAGGTATTGGGCTTGCCGTCGCGCTTCGAGAGTTGCTGACGCAGACCGTGGAGGGTCGCAAGCTGCTCCGCACGGCTCTCGCCCGTGTAAAGGCGTATGTCGTCGCCCACCGTATTGGCAGGCCAGAAGCCGATCACCGCCTTTGGATTGAACCAGCGTTCGTCCACGAGTTGCTTGAGCATCACCTGCGCGTCGTCCCAGAGCTGCCGCGCGGCCTTTCCCTGCTTCTCGTCTTCGAGGATTGCCGGAAAGCGGCCCTTCAGCTCCCATGTCTGGAAGAACGGCGTCCAGTCGATATAGGGCACGAGCTCGCCCACGTCGTAGCTGCGGAACACGCGGGCGCCGGTGAAAGTGGGCTTCGGCGGCTGGTAGGACGACCAGTCGAACACGAGCTTGTTGGCACGGGCCTTCTCGATGGACAGGCGCTGCTTGTCGGCCTCCGAACGGGCATGGGCGTCGGCCACCTTGCGGTATTCGGAGCGCAGCGTCTCCACATAGCCGTCCTTCATGCCGGGTGACAGCAGCGAGGACACGACGCCGACGGCGCGGCTGGCATCCGTCACATAGACGGCTTGGCCTCTATGATAGTTCGGATGGATCTTTACCGCCGTGTGCACGCGGCTCGTGGTGGCGCCGCCGATGAGGAGCGGAATGTCGAAGCCCTCGCGCTCCATTTCGCTTGCCACATGCACCATCTCGTCAAGGGACGGCGTGATGAGGCCGGAGAGGCCGATCACGTCCACCTTCTCCCTACGCGCCGTCTCCAGGATCTTCTGGGCCGGCACCATGACGCCGAGATCGAGAACCTCGTAGTTGTTGCAGGCGAGAACCACGCCGACGATGTTCTTGCCGATATCGTGCACATCGCCCTTCACGGTCGCCATCAGCACCTTGCCGGCAGCAGAGCGCTGCGCAATTCCAGAGGCTTCCTTTTCCGCCTCCATGAACGGCATGAGATAGGCCACGGCCTGTTTCATGACGCGCGCGGACTTCACTACCTGCGGCAGGAACATTTTTCCAGCGCCGAAGAGGTCTCCGACCACGTTCATGCCGGCCATGAGCGGGCCTTCGATCACGTGCAGCGGACGCTCGACCGACTGACGCGCCTCTTCGGCGTCCTGCTCGATGAATTCGGTGATGCCGTTGACGAGCGCATGCTCGATCCGTTTCTCGACGGCCCAAGAGCGCCATTCGAGATCGGCCGCCTTCACGGCACTTGATCCATCGCCCTTGAAGCGGGGCGCCGCCTCCAGCAGGCGCTCCGTCGCATCGGGACGGCGGTTGAGCACCACGTCCTCGCACAACTCGCGCAGCTCCGGATCGATCTCGTCGTAAACGGCGAGTTGCCCTGCATTCACGATGCCCATGTCCATCCCGATCTTGATGGCGTGGAACAGGAACACCGAATGCATGGCCTCGCGCACCGGGTCGTTGCCGCGGAACGAGAAGGACAGGTTCGAGACGCCACCCGAGATATGGGCATGCGGCAGCGTCTCGCGGATGATGCGCGTCGCCTCGATGAAGGCGACGCCGTAGCCGTTATGCTCCTCGATGCCGGTGGCGACCGCGAACACGTTCGGATCGAAGATGATGTCTTCTGGTGGAAAGCCGATTTGCTCGGTCAGGATTCTGTAAGCGCGCGTGCAGATCTCGACCTTTCGCTCCAGCGTGTCCGCCTGGCCCTGCCCATCGAAGGCCATGACCACGACGGCAGCACCGTAAGAGCGACAGATCTTTGCTTGCTCGATGAAAGCCTCCTCGCCCTCCTTCATGGAGATCGAGTTCACGATAGCCTTGCCCTGGATGCACTTGAGCCCGGCCTCGATCACATGGAACTTGGAGGAATCCACCATCACCGGAACGCGGGCGATATCGGGCTCGGCCGCAACGAGGTTGAGGAACTCCACCATCGCCTTCTCGGAATCGAGCAGGCCCTCATCCATGTTGACATCGATGATCTGCGCGCCGCTCGCGACCTGATCGCGCGCCACGTCGAGGGCGGCGGCATAGTCGTTATTGGTGATGAGTTTGCGGAACTTGGCGGAACCGGTGACGTTCGTACGCTCGCCTACATTCACGAAAGGAATGTCGGAGGTAAGGATGAAGGGTTCAAGGCCCGACAGGCGCATGAGCGGCTGCACTCTCGGCACTGAGCGCGGCGCCTTGCCCGCGACGGCCTCCGCGATGGCGCGGATGTGATCCGGCGTCGTGCCGCAGCAGCCGCCAACCACGTTGACGAGACCCGCATCGGCGAATTCCGCCAGCATATTGGCCGTCGCCTCGGGGCGCTCGTCATAGAGGCCGAATTCGTTGGGCAGGCCCGCATTCGGATAGGCGCAGACGAGCGTGTCGGCGGCCTTGCCGATCTCCTGGATATGGGCGCGCATCTCGCGGGCTCCAAGCGCGCAGTTGAGGCCGATGGAGAACGGCTCCGCGTGTCGCATCGAATGCCAGAAAGCGGTCGGCGTCTGGCCCGAGAGCGTCCGGCCGGAGAGGTCCGTGATCGTGCCCGAGATCATGATCGGCAGCTTCACGCCCTTCTCGGCGAAGACCTGATGCGTCGCGACAATGGCGGCCTTCGCATTCAATGTGTCGAAGATCGTCTCGATGAGGATGATCTCGGCACCACCGTCGATCAGTCCCCTCACCTGCTCGGCGTAAGCCTCACGCACCTGGTCGAAGGTCACGGCGCGATAACCCGGATTGTTCACGTCCGGCGAGATCGAGAGCGTCCGGTTCGTCGGTCCGATGGCGCCGGCGACGAAACGGCGGCGGCCGTCTTCCTTCTCGGCGAGGAGAGCCGCTTCGCGCGCAATCCGTGAACCCTCGAGATTCAGATTGTAGACGATCTCCTCCATGCCGTAATCGGCTTGGGCGATCGATGTGCCGGAGAAGGTATTGGTTTCGACGATGTCCGCACCTGCGCGGAAATAGTCGAGGTGTACGTTGCGCACCGCATCGGGCTGCGTGAGGATGAGCAGATCGTTATTGCCTTTGACGTCCTGCTTCCAGTCCTTGAAGCGCTCGCCGCGAAAATCATCTTCCGAGAAGCGCGAGCGCTGCAGCTCCGTTCCCATCGCGCCGTCGAGCACGAGAATCCGCTTGGAGGCGGCTTCACGGAGTGCCTTGATCACATCAGCGCCATTGGCGGGGCGAGGAGTATATGCAGTCATTCTACTTGTTCTCTTTTCATCGCAGTCGGCGTTGCACCAACAGATGAAGCTCATTCAAAGCTGGCAAACACGAATGCCCGGCTCACGAACCAGGCATCGCAAAACTTAAGCTGCGGCTTTCACGCTCTGGTCGCGCAATCCGAGCAGATGGCAGATGGCATAGACCAGATCGGCGCGGTTCATGGTGTAGAAGTGGAACTCGTTTACGCCGCGGTCGACGAGATCGATCACCTGCTCGGCCGCAACGGCGGCGGCGACAAGCTTGCGCGTCTCGACATCGTTCTCCAAGCCCTCGAAGCGGGCCGCGAGCCAGTCAGGCACGCTCGCGCCGGTCTTGGACGCGAAATTCGCCGTCTGCTTGAAGTTCTGCACCGGCACGATGCCGGGCACGATGGGAATATCAATGCCGCGTGCACGCACACGGTCGAGATAGCGGAAGTAGTGATCGTTGTCGAAGAAGAACTGGGTGATGGCCCGGTCTGCGCCGCAATCGACCTTCGCCTTCAGCACGTCGATATCTGCATCGAGCGATGCAGCTTCGGGATGCTTCTCCGGATAGGCCGAGACGGAAACCTCGAAGTCGCCGATCGCCTTGACGCCGGCCACGAGATCGCAGGTTTGCTGAAATCCGCCGGCATGAGGCTCGTAGGCCGTGCCGATGCCGGACACCGGATCGCCGCGAAGCGCCACGATGTGACGCACGCCGGCATCCCAGTAGGAGCGAACAACCTCGTTCACGTCCTCTTTCGTCGCCGCAACGCAGGTGAGGTGCGCAGCGGGCTTGAGATGCGTTTCCTGCACGAGTCGCGAGACCGTGGCGTGGGTGCGCTCGCGGGTGGAGCCGCCGGCGCCATAGGTTACGGAGACGAATTGCGGATTAAGGGATGCAAGACGCTGGATGGAGGCCCAGAGCGTCGTCTCCATCTCCGAAGTCTTAGGCGGGAAGAACTCGAAGGAGACCTTGATCGGACAGGAGACCTGCCGGCTGGGACGAAGGGTGAGCGGTGACATCAGGCGACCTCTCTGTCGGGTTCACTCAAGGGCCAATCCGTCACCACACGGCGATCCTGGCCAAGCCAAAGGGATACGGTCAAATGCTCGTCGCCTTTCTTCGGCGGAGCGATCTCACGGTTGAGCGTGCAGTCGAGCCCCGCCTCGTCGAGCCAGCTTGCCACCTGAGAGGGAGCGAAGCCGAGGCGGCGATGAGCCTGAGCCTCGCGCAGGAATTCGAGACTATGCGGCGCGAAATCGACCACGAGGATCCGTCCGCCCGGCGCGACGAGGCGGGCGGCCTCGCGGATCGCGCGGGCTGGGTCATCTAGGTAATGCAGCACCTGATGGATGACGACGAGATCGAAGGTATTGCGCGGAAACGGGGGCGCATAAATATCCCCCTGGCGCAGTTCGATGCCCCTTAAGCCCGCCTTTTCGAGATTGGCCCGTGCCACTGAGAGCATGGCGTGACTGGCATCGAGGCCGACCGTGCGGCTGGCACGTGGTGCCAGCAGTTGCAGCATGCGGCCGGTGCCGGTGCCGAGATCGACGAGATTCCGGATCTTGGCCGAGCCCAGAGCATCGAGGACGGCGGCCTCGACCACCGCTTCGGGCGCGTGGAGGGAGCGGATACGGTCCCAGTCCGGCGCCAGACGGGAGAAGAAGGCCTGCGCCGCCTGCGAGCGCTGGGCGCGCACGGCCTCAAGGCGGGTTCGGTCCTCCAGCAGTTGCGGATCGGACCGGTCGAGGCTCTCCAAGGTGGGGCGGATGATGCGGAGCGCCGCGCCCCGGTCGGTGAGCCGGAAGAACGCCCAGGCCCCTTCCCGGTGCCGTTCCACGAGGCCTGCCTCGACGAGAAGTTTCAGATGGCGAGAGATGCGCGGCTGGGACTGCCCGAGGATATCCGTGAGATCCGAAACGGAGAGTTCTCCTTCCGTCAACAAAGCCAGGATCCGCAGACGCGTTTCCTCGGCGGCGGCCCGCAGGACATCCAGGGTCATATCCAGCGATGGAGGCGGGGTGTCGGGCACAGCCAAATCTCGCTCTTACATATAAAGATATATTTATATCTCTTTTGACACGAGAGCAAGCTAAGCCTTAGACATTTAGGACTTTTCTCGGTGAACCTTGGCGCGACCGGCCAAGACAACGAGCACGAAGACGGCTCCCGCAACGATCCAGGCGGAAAGGCCAATGGGCTCGCGATTGAGAATGGAGGCGATCAGCAGGGTGACGAACGTCTGCAGCAATTGAACCTGGCTCACATGGGCGATCCCGCCGATGGCAAGTCCGGCATTCCAGGCAAAGAAGCCGAGATACTGGCTCATGAGGGTGACATAGGCGAAGCCGATCCAACTCCAGGCGGGGATCGCCCCCAACTCCTCCGGCAGGGTCCAGAGCGCCACCGGAACCGTAACCGGCAGGGCGACGACTAGGACCCAGGAGATGACCTCCCAACCGGCCAGGCCACTGCGTACAAGCTTGCCGGAGACCACATAGCCCAGGGCTGACGAAAAGGCAGCCGCGAGGAGGAAGAGATCGCCCCGCCCGAGCGAGCCGCCACCCTCATGCAGGGTGAAGCCAATGACGAGGGCGGCACCGGCCAGAGCTGCCAGCCAGAAACCCGGGCTTGGGCGCTCGCCAGCAATCAGAGTGCTGATGGCGGAGGTTGCGAGCGGCAGAATGCCGAGCACTACACCGCCATGGGAAGCCGGAACGCGCTGCATCGCCAGTGCAGTAAAGCCGGGAAAGCCTCCGACCAGGCATAAAGCCGCGAGCGCCATGGCGCCGACCTGCCGCCGTGAGGGCCAGGGTCTGCGCAGAACGAGGAGGGTCGCGAGGGCCAAGAGCCCGGCAAGCGCCGCCCGCCCCGCCGTGACGAAGAGCGGGCTCAAGTGCTCAACAGCGATATGGGTAAACGGAAGCGTGCCGGCGAAAATGCACACGCCGACGAAGCCCAGCACCAGGCCCAGATTGTCCCGCGACATCGGGCGTCAGCTTAGCGGAACGGGGGTTCGTCGAAGCTGCGCAGCTTGCGCGAATGCAGGGACGCCCGCTGGCCTTTCAGGATGTCGAGCGCTGCAAGACCGATCATGAGATGCTCGCTCACCGCGCGCTCATAGAAGGCATTGGCCGCGCCCGGCAGCTTGATCTCGCCGTGCAGCGGCTTGTCCGAGACACACAGCAGCGTGCCGTAGGGGACACGCAGCCGGTAGCCCTGAGCCGCGATGGTGCCGCTTTCCATGTCCACCGCGATGGCACGGGACAGGTTGATCTGCCGCCGCTCTTGGCTCCAGCGCAGCTCCCAGTTCCGGTCGTCGTAGGTCACGACGGTGCCGGTGCGCAGGCGCCGCTTCAGCTCCTCGCCCCGTTCGCCGGTGACGTGCACCGCCGCGTCCTGCAGGGCGACCTGGATTTCCGCGAGGGCTGGGATCGGAATTTCCGGCGGCACCGCACCGTCGAGGATGTGGTCGCGCCGCAGGTAGCCGTGGGCCAGCACGTAATCGCCGATGGATTGCGACTGGCGCAAGCCCCCGCAATGCCCGACCATGAGCCAGCAATGGGGCCGCAGCACTGCCAGGTGATCGGTGATGTTCTTCGCATTCGACGGCCCGACGCCGATATTGACCAGGGTCACCCCATGCCCATCCTGGCGCATCAGGTGGTAGGCCGGCATCTGGAACCGGTGCCAGGGCGTGGAGCCGATCAACTCTTCGATGACAGCGTCGTCCAGCCCCCGTTCGATCGTGATGCCGCCCGGCAGGACGAGTTTCGTATAGGGCCCCTCCTCGTTCGCCAGCTCCTTGACGGCCCAGCGGATGAACTGGTCCACATAGCGGTGATAGTTGGTGAGCAGGATCCAGGGCTGAACGCAGCGCCAGTCGCTGCCGGTGTAATGCACCAGACGGCGGAGCGAATAATCCACCCGGGCCGCGTCGAAGAGCGCCAGGGGGCGCACCTCGTTCTCATGGAACACCCAGGTGCCGTCGGCAATCTCGTCGCCTACCTTGGCGAGAAGCGGAGTCGGAAAATGCTGAGCTAGTTCGGAGGCGGAATGAGCTTCGCGGCCCAGTTCGTCGCCACGCTCGAAGATATACGGATAGGGAATTTCCTGGTCGCTGACGCCGACCTCGATGGTGGCGCCATAGTCGCGCACAAGGAAGTTCAGCTGCTCCAGCAGGTAGTTCTTGAAGAATCCGGGTTGCGTGATGGTGGTGGCATAGACCCCAGGCCCCTGGAACTTGGCATAGGCGCGCTGCTTAATGGGCGGCACGGCACTTGATCGATAGTCGAGGCGCAGTTCCGGATAGCGGAAGCGGGACCGCTCGAAGGGTGTGGGTGGCGTGCCGGTGGAAAAGAAATGATCGAGAGCCTGACGCTGCGCCTCGATGGCGCTGTCATGAAGCGCGACGAGCCGCTCGACGGCTTCTTCAGGCGTGGCAACGGATTGGAAGGTGGAGATGTGATCGGCTGGCACGTGGACTCTCTTCTTATGTCTCGTGCCTCAAGGGTCATACACTGTTTCGGGCCGGAACCCAACTACCGAATGGTGCCACGCGGGCGAGGATGGATGGCGGGCAAGCTCGCCATCCTCTTGATTTACTCGCAAATCTGCTCCCGGCGGATGATGACTCGTCCCCAATCATCCACGAAGCGCCGACGCACCGTATAGCAATCAGGCTCGTCATAAGCATTCGCGCCGTAATAGCCACCGGGACTGGTGGGATATGAGTAGGCGGGCCTTGTAGCCAATGCACCCAGCGCAAGACCGCCAATCACACCAGCCGCTGCCGCGCCACCGACATCCGAACCGCGACGGTAATGAGGACGATAGCCATAGCCGTGATTAGGACGAACAATTCCGTAGGGCGTGGCATACGAACCGTCACGCCAGCGGCCCGTCGTCTCGCCCGCCTGAGCGGCGACCGAAGCCAGCAGCGCACCGCCGAATGTGAGGGCGGCCAAGCCCGCAGCAAGAGTTGCTTTAATCCGAGACATGTCAGCCTCCAACAGGGAACCCGCTTTACACATCAAGCGAAAGGACAGGCTCGTTCCCACATCATCAGGTCAGAATAAATGGCGCTCGATGAACTAGAGCTGAAAAGTTGGCGCAACGAGATCAGATCGTTTCTTTCAGCTGACAAAGAGAACGCGGGTGGGCTGATGCCCGATCCCGCGCTGCACAGGCTTAAAACTGAGTTAAGCTGACCTTACCGCGAGAACTTCTTGTATTTGATCCGGTGCGGGATCGTGGAATCCGTGCCGAGGCGGCGCTTCTTGTCCTCCTCGTAATCGGCGAAGTTGCCCTCGAACCATTCCACGTGGCTATCGCCCTCGAAGGCCAGGATGTGGGTGGCAATGCGGTCGAGGAACCAGCGATCGTGCGAGATGATCACGGCGCAGCCGGCATAATCCTCCAGCGCCTCTTCGAGCGCCCGCAGGGTATCCACGTCGAGGTCGTTGGTCGGCTCGTCGAGAAGCAGGACGTTCGAGCCGGACTTCAGGATCTTGGCGAGGTGCACGCGGTTGCGCTCGCCGCCCGAGAGCACGCCGACCTTCTTCTGCTGATCGGAGCCCTTGAAGTTGAAGGCGCCGCAATAGGCGCGGGCGTTGATCTCGCGCTTGCCGAGATAGAGCACCTCGTTGCCGCCCGAAATCTCCTCGTAGAGAGTCTTGTTGGCGTCGAGCGAGTCGCGGCTCTGGTCGACATAGCCGAGCTTGACGCTCTCGCCGATCTGGATCGACCCCTCGTCCGGCTGCTCCTGCCCCGTGATCATGCGGAACAGCGTGGTCTTGCCGGCGCCGTTCGGGCCGATGATGCCGACGATGCCGCCCGGCGGCAGCTTGAAGGACAGACCATCGATGAGAAGCTTGTCGCCGAACGCCTTCTTCAGGTTGTCGAACTCGATGACGTTGTTGCCCAGACGCTCGGCGATCGGAATGATGATCTGAGCCGTGGTCGGGCCCTTCTCGTTGGCCTTGGCCACGAGATCCTCGTAACGCTGGATACGGGCCTTCGACTTGGCCTGACGAGCCTTCGGCGAGGCGGACACCCATTCGCGCTCACGCTCGATGGTGCGCCTATGCGCCTCATCCTCGCGGCCCTCCTGCTCCAGGCGCTTCTGTTTCTGCGTGAGCCAGGACGAGTAGTTGCCCTCGTAGGGGATGCCCCGGCCGCGGTCGAGCTCGAGGATCCAGCCGGTCACGTTGTCGAGGAAGTAGCGGTCGTGGGTCACGATCAGGATCGCGCCCGGGTAGTTGCGCAGATGCCCTTCGAGCCAGCCGGTCGTTTCGGCGTCCAAGTGGTTGGTCGGCTCGTCGAGGAGCAGCAGTTCCGGCTGCTCCAGGAGCAGCTTGCACAGCGCCACGCGGCGACGCTCGCCACCCGAGAGCTTGTCCACGGACCAGTCGTCCGGCGGGCAGCGCAGGGCGTCCATGGCTTGGTCGACCTGGGAATCGAGATCCCACAGGCCCTTGGCCTCGATCTCATCCTGGAGGCGGGTCATCTCGTCCGCCGTCTCCTCGGAATAGTTCATGGCGAGCTCGTTGTAGCGGTCGAGGATCGCCTTCTTGGCGGCCACGCCCTCCATGACGTTCTCGCGCACGTTCTTCGACGGATCGAGCTGGGGCTCCTGCGGCAGGTAGCCGACCCGCGCTCCCTCGGCGACCCAGCCCTCGCCGGTCCAGTCCGTATCGGTGCCGGCCATGATGCGCAGCAGGGTCGATTTACCGGCGCCGTTGACGCCGAGCACGCCGATCTTGGCATCCGGATAGAAGGAGAGGTGAATGTTATCCAAGACCTTCTTGCCGCCCGAATAGGTCTTGGTGAGGCCACGCATGTGGTAGATGAATTGACGGGACACGGAAAAAGCCCTGCTTGGTCGAGATGTGAATGGAGTTGGCCGTCAGTTAGCAGGGGCGGACGACTGGGGCAAGGCGGGGGAGTGTCGCCAGCATGATTCCGGAGAGCCAGCACCCCTAGGCCCAGGGCTTGGGAGCCCTGAGCCATGAGATTGATCGAGGGTGGCGCGAAGGGCAGCCCGGCCGATGTGTATGGTGGAATGGAAGAGCCGGACGGCGCCTCGCACGCGGTACTTTTAGGCGTTTAGACTTGGACCAGCCCAGGGCTGCCAAGGGCCTCCCGCCAACCGGCGTGCGAGGCCTGCTGCAGGACCGCTCCCCGCCCCACTCTTGCGACGCCTCGCGAGCGCGCCCCCGTCGGGCCGGGATGAGCAAGGGTCTAGCCCAGATGATACACAGTGTCAAGAACAAAGTGAGAACATTACACACACGCTCCAGACTTGCCGTCATCACCGGGCTCGTCCCGGTGATCCCGATCCGTAAAGCACTGCGCCTCACCGGATCGAGATGGCCGGCACAAGCCCGGCCATCGCGAGGGGGAATTGTCATTGCTGGACGAGAGTGGCGCCACTACCCTCTCCTGCTTTGCGCGAGAGGGTTATCCGCATCAAAGCCCGAAGGGATAGGTCTCCGGCATGCCCTTGCCATGGGCATGGGTCAGCGGCGTTACCGCCCTGCTCTCCTCAAACCAGATGAAGGCATCAAACTGCTCCGCCAGGACGGCCTCGAAGTAATGGCTGTAGAGCTCGGTCTCCGGGCGGTAGACCACGCCGATGGCCCGCTCCAGGCGGGGCCGTGAGAGAACCTCCATCAGCTCGGCCTGGCCGTTTTCCCGCCAATCGGTCAGGAAGCACCCTAGACCCGTATCCCGGAAGACGCGCTCGTGACTGTCGGGCCGCGCCGGCCGCACGGACTTGACCTGCATCGGCTCGTCCCAATCGTCCGCAGCCGCCACCGTGCCGCGGTCGGTCCCGAAACCGATCAGCACGGCCTCGCCGTGATAGGACTTGCGGCAAAGCTCTCCGATGTTGAACTCGCCCTGCCAGCCCATGGCCGTGGCGGCGGCGTTGCCGATATGGGAATTGTGGGCCCAGACGATCGCCTTGGCGTTGTCGCGCCGGGCGAGCAGGCTCTGCAGGGTTTCGAACATGTGCCGGTCGCGCAGGTTCCAGGATTCCGTCGCACCCTCATACATGATCCGGTAGTAATGCTCGGCCGCATGGACGATCTTGGCATTCTGCACCGCATCGAAGAAGGCTTCGCCGCCATCGGCCTGGAGGTAGTCGATGCGTTTGTCGAGAATATCCTGGAGCTGGCCCAGCAATGCCTCGTCGCAAGGCTTCTTCTGTCCTGTCAGGACGGCGCGGCCATAACGGGCGGGGTCCGACTGCCACGGGCTGAGACAAGCGTAGCGTCCCCTCGCTTCCCTGGCCTCCTCCGGATCGACCTTGTCGAGATAATCGAGAACGGAGCGGATCGACGAATTCAAACTATAGACATCGAGGCCGCGGAACTCGGCCCGGTCATCGTCCGGGCGCTCCTTGTTGTACTCGCGCATCCAGTTGACGAAGTCATAAACCTCCTCGTTGCGCCACATCCAGGTGGGGAAGCGCTCGAAGGCTGTGTCATCCCCATCGGGAACATGGCGGTGACGCACATAGGCATCGATGCGTGCCGCATCGGGCCAATCGGCTTCGACGGCGACGATGGAAAAGCCGTGCTGCTCGATCAGGCGCTTCGTGATCGCGGCACGGGCGCGGTAGAATTCCGAAGTGCCATGGGTCGCCTCGCCGAGAAGCACGACCTTGGCATCGGAAAAGCGGTCGAACATGGCGCCGAAAGCTTCTTCATCGGAAATCGGCGGCAGGTTTTCCCCATGCTCGCGCACAAGATCGACGGCTTCCTTGATGGAGGCGTCGTTCTCACTCTGCTTCCAGGACAACCGGGCCATGGCTTTCGCTCCGCAAGACCGGCACCCTGCGTACCGGCTCCGCCGGAGAACGACAGCGGGACTCGGCTTGTTCCAGGCGATGGACGCACCCGTCGCTGGAAGGAGGATAGGAGATCAGACGGGTGCCGTCACATCCCTATCCCTGCCGTTGAGCTGTCTCACCGGCGACCCTATGACACTCTCGCCATGATCGACGCGAATGCTTCCTCGGCGGCGATGACCGTCGCCATCTGCACCGTATGCGCAAAGCGGTAAGCGTCGCCGTAGATCGTCTCATCGGGAAACTCCGTGATGAGGGTCAGCGGCGAGGGATGGCGCTCGTCCGCAGTGATCAGGCAAGGCACATCGTTGATGATCTCGTAGGGTGTTCCGCCGGAGTGAATCGAGCAGATTTCGATCTGACGTCGGTTGAACTCGGCCAGACCGGGTACAGCTGACAGACCTGTCGTCACGGCTTCGATCAGAGTCCGCGCCGTCTCGGCCCAAGACGGATGATGCCTCATGATCAGGAAGAAGCCCTTCGGGATCGTCCAGAGCTCGAAGCCGCGCGGCAGATAGCCGGTAAACGGCCTCGTCCATTCATGGGCCGGGTAACCGTGGAAGTTGAGGTGCAGTTGGGCGCCCGACATCTCCAGCGCCTGGTTGCGCGCGCCGATCTCGTAGAGAGGCTCGCTGCGGCCATATTCGAGATCGTTGCCGAGCGAGGTATAGCGCGCTGCATGGTGCATGTGGCGCGGATTGCCTTCGCACAGCCGTCCATGCAGCGCATAGCCGTCCGGGTTCTCGACCGGGATATAGGCGATGTTGGCGTCGGAATTGGCCAGCAGGCGGCGCACGGCTCTCAATGTGCCGACAGGAGCCGATGTCTCGTTGGCATGCTGCCCGCTGGTGACGAGAACCGCCGGACGCGAACCCGCCCGGTAAATGCCCCGCACAGGGCGTCCTTCCCGAGAGATTCCCTCGAAGGTTTCGCCGGGAAGCACTGCGAGCTCACGATGAATCTGCCCAAGATCGGGCGCGGCATCCGCCGTCTCGATGTCCTGCTCAGGCTTCACGGGGTCCTGCGGCGCTCCGAAAGAGCGCAGCGTCACGCGCACATGCGCATCGCCCTCGCCGGCACGGATATCCGGCACGATCTGGCCCGGCTGCACACTGCGATCCTCGGGAGGACGACCCGATTTGCGCTTGAAGAATTCGAGCACCGAGAAATAAAAGTCCTCGTGCAGCGCCTCGCGTGTGCTCATGACCTCGTCGCCGTAATCGAGCGGGCGCTCGATCCCCGGGATCATCACGTCGATGGCGAGCGTCTCCGCATAGGGCTCCGCCTCGGGCCATTCATGCGCGGCGACGACTGCCATCACCTTATGAAAGACCTGTTCGATCTCAGTCTCGAGCGGCTCATCGAGATTCGATGCTTCATCGGGGCGCCCAGTCACCTTCAGCCAGCCGGTCGGCGTGAGATCGACCTCGTCGAGATGGTTGGACCGAAGCCTGTTCGGCGCAAAGACCACATGCTCCGCCACAAGTCCGGTCGTGTACTCGAGCGTGACCAGATAGGTCAGATCCGCGGCGCCGGGCTCGAAGAGGAGTTCGATGCCGTCGAGCAGGGCCGCCAGTGGATAAGCCTCCGAGAGGAAGCGTAGGCGGTCGGCCTCCTCATGCACGGGATAGCGCACGGTGACACGCTTCAGATCGGCGGTATCGATCTCTTCGAGAAAGGTATGGACGAGCGGCTTGTAGGCGCTGCGCAACCGTGCCCGAACGCCGACCTCCGACAACACCGCCTCGGCAGCGCGCCGCGCCGCCTCATCCTCGAACAGCCAGGCCTCGAGCGTCACGCCGCGATGATCGTTCCTAGCCCATTCGCGCAGGAGAGTATCGAGAGTACGGGGGATACGTTCGTCGAGCAAAGTCGTCATCGTGAAGTCTGTCCTGTCGGATCGAGAAGGTCGCGCAGCCAGTCGCCCAGAAGGTTCAAGCCGAGCACGGTGAACATGATGGCAAGTCCCGGAAACACGCTGACCCACCAGGCCGTCTGCAGATAGGTGCGCCCATCGGCCAGCATGCCGCCCCAGCTTGGGATGAGCGGATCGACGCCGAGACCCAGGAAAGTGAGGCTGCTTTCGAGAAGGATGTTGTTGGCCACGTTGAGCGTCATCAGGATGACGATGGGTCCGAGTACATTGGGCAGAATATGCGTGAAGATGATGCGTCCGTTGCCGACGCCGATGGCGCGGGCCGAGAGAATGAATTCTCGATCCCGCAGCGCCAGCACGGAGGCGCGCACCAGGCGTGCATATTGGACCCATTGGGCGAGGATCATGAAGAAGATCACCTTGTCGACGCCGGTGCCGAGGATGGCAAGGAACATGATGGCGACGAGGATGAAGGGCAGTGCGAGCTGAATATCGGCAAAGCGCATGAGCAGGATCTCGGCGATGCCGCGATAGTAGCCCGCGACCAGTCCGACGAGCGTTCCGACGGTCACCGCTCCCATCACCGAGAGAATGCCAACGGTGAGAGATATCTTGCCGCCGACGATCACACGCGCCAGCACGTCACGTCCGAGGGGATCGGTACCGAGAGGATGCGCGAGGTCCTGGAACGGCGGTGTGAGACGGGCCATGAGGTCCATGCTCTCGCCGCCATCGGGGAAGAGAAAACCTGAGAACAGCACGGCCAGTCCCATGCCCCCGGTGAGCAGGAGGCCAAGAACGAGTTCGAGCGATCGAAAGTGCCGGCGCGCCGACGACACAGCCTGAGCGGCAGCCATGGCCCTACTCCGTCCGGATACGCGGATCGATCAGCCCGTAGGCGATATCGACCAGAAGATTGATGAGAACGATGAAGAGCGCGAGCACCGTGATGGTGCCCTGCAGCACCGGGTAATCGCGGTTCGAGATAGCATCGAAGGCGAGCGTGCCCATGCCGGGCCAGTTGAACACCCGTTCCACGATGACGATGCCGCCGATAAGTCCGCCGAACTGCAGGCCGATATAGGTGACGAGCGGAATGGCCGAATTACGCAGGGCATGCTTGTAGAGGACGACGCGGTCGCGCAGACCCTTGGAGCGCGCCACCATGATGTATTGCTGCGAGAGCGTCTCCAGCATGGAGGTGCGCACGAGGCGCACATTCGTGGCGGTGAGAATGATCGCCATGGTGAGCGCCGGCATGACGAAACTCTCTGGCCCCTCCATGCCGCTCGGCGGCAGCAGGCCGAGCACGATGGAGAATAGCAGCACCATCATGATGGCGAGCCAGAAATTCGGGAAGGACAAGCCCACAAGCGACAGGATGCGGATCATCTGATCCGGCCAGCGCCCCCGGTTCACCGCCGCGTAGACTCCGAGCGGCACGGACAGGACAATGGATGCGAGGAGGGAGGCAAACGCCAGCAGGAGGGTGGCCGGCAAGGCATTGGCAATGAGCATGGAAACGGGCGTTCCGCCCATGAAGCTCTTGCCGAAATCTCCCCTCACCATGCCTCCGAGGAAGCTGAGATACTGAACGTAGAACGGCCGCTCGAGCCCGAGCGACTGCCGGATGTTCTGCAGATCCTGCTCGGTGACATTGCCGCCACCCATCAGCATGATCGCAGGATCGCCCGACAATCTGATCGCGAACGAGACGATCAGAGTCACTGCGAGGACCACGAAAACAGCCTGCAACAATCGTTTGAGGATGAAGCCCGCCATGCGGTGGTCCTTCTTGCTCTTGCTTGCTCTTGGAAAAACGGCCCCGCTCGCGCGGGGCCTTCTCTTATGTCTCAAGACCTCGGACATTCGCCGTGAGGGGCGATCGATATCCGAGGCGGCTTGTCACTCCACCGTCGTTTCCGAGAAGCGGAAGCGACGATCTGCAGGAGCATCGAAATTCTTCACCCGCTTGTTCACGCCATAGAGCGTGTTCTGGTTGTAGAGCGGGATCTCAAGCGCTTGATCGGCCACGTAACGTGCGACCTCCTGCAGAACCTTCTCACGCTCCTTCACGTCGTACATCGTACGCTGCTTCTCGAGCAGGGCATTCAGCTTGGGATCGTTGTCATAGGGGTTCCACTTCTCGCCCGAGTGATACATCAGGTAAGCGGTGTTGTCGTAGTCGAAGGTCCATCCGCCCCAGGCATTGTGCCAGGCTTCGCCGGTTTTGCCGTTCGGGATGATATCGTTGAGCAGAACCGGAGGTTCATGCGGCTGGAGCGAGGGTTTGAGGCCGAGGGCCTGGAGGAAGCCGGCGGCTGCCTGCGCCACTTCGCGGAAGGTTGCGTCATTGCCGCGGAAGTCGATCCGCACCGGTGCACCGGCCGGGACCTTCGCCTGCTGCAGCATCTGCTTCGCCTTGGCGAGATCGAAGGGCAGCGGCTTCAGGGTCGGATCGTAGCCGAAGGACAGATCGGACTGGAAGCTCGCGATCGGCTTGGCGTGACCGAGGAGCACGGCCTTGATGATCGCCTCGCGGTCGACACCCATGATCAGCGCCTTGCGGACATTCACATCCTTCGTGATGCCGTCCTTGGTGTTGAGGCGCAGCGCGACCACCGTCGGACCGGTGATGCTGAGGAGGCTCAAGTTGGGGCTTTTCTCCACCGTGGGGGCAAGACCGAACGGGATGAGGGTTGCGACATCAATGCGGCCCGATTGGAGCTCGGCCACCTGTGTATTCGCTTCCGAGATGAAGCGTGTCACGATCTTGTCGAGCTTCGGCGCACCGCCCCAATGCTCAGGGAACGCTTCGAGCGTGAGGCTGACTTTTGGGCTGTATTCCACGAACTTGAACGGCCCGGTGCCGACGGGGTTCATGTTGAAATGGGCGTCGCCCTTTTCCTGAATGTATTTGGGCGGCACGATCATGCCGCCATAGCCGGCAAGCTTCGTCAGCAGAACCGGATCCGCCTGCTTCATGACGAAGTCGACAGTGGTGTCGTCGACGACTTCCACATGGTCGATGGAGTTGTAGTTCGACTGCTGCGGTCCCTTCCTGCCCTCCTCGCCGAGCAGGCGATCGAAGGTGAACTTCACGGCCGCCGCATTGAACGGCTCGCCATTATGGAATTTCACATTCTGACGCAGCTTGAAGCGGATGCGATTGTTGTTGTCCAGGAACTCCCACGACGTCGCAAGGCCGGGCTTCAGCTTCATATCGGCGCCGCGGGCTGTCAGACCGTCAAAGATGTTGTTGGCGGCAGACGACCAATCGACCAGGAAGGTATCGATCGGATCCCAGCTACCGGGATCGATGGCAACGGCTGCGGTCAGCGTTCCGGCGGCCTGAGCACCGGATGCCACCAGCGGCGCCAACGCGACAGCGGCCGTCAGGCCGAGCGCTTTCATGGTGGTAGAGAACTTCATCTTATCATCTCCCTCTGGAAAACCGTATGTCACGCAGCCCCGAGAAGCTGGTCGGCCTCGATCGCAACCCAATGTCCCGGCTCCACTTCGCGCATGCGATGAATGGCAGGCTCCTGCCCGACCGGACGCACGGGACTTGGGATCTCGCCCTCGATCCGCGTCTTGGCCCGCTCTCGCTGCGGATCCGCAATCGGCACCGCCGCGAGCAGCTTGCGCGTATAGGAATGCTGCGGGTTCTCGAAGACCGCCTGACGTGGCCCAAGCTCGACGATCTGGCCAAGATACATCACCGCGACTCGATGGCTGATCTTCTCAACCACAGCCATGTCATGCGTGATGAAAAGATAGGACAGCCGCTTCTTCTCCTGCAGCTCCATCAGCAGGTTGATGATCTGCGCCTGAATCGAGACGTCGAGAGCTGACACGGACTCATCCGCGATGACAAGTTTCGGATTGCTCGCCAGCGCTCGTGCGATGCAGATGCGCTGGCGCTGACCACCCGAAAACTCATGCGGGTAACGCTTGGCATGCTGCGGTTGCAGACCGACCTGCTCCAGCAATTCGTGCACGCGCCGCTCGCGCGCCTTCCGGTCTGTGATCAGGCCGTGAACGATGATCGGCTCTGCAATGCTGTAGCCCACCGTGTGACGCGGATCGAGCGAGGCGAAGGGATCCTGGAAGATATACTGGATCTGCTGCCGTAGGCGCCGCCGCTCGCCCTGGCTCATGGCCGCCATGTCGCGCCCATCGAAGCGGACCGTGCCGCCCGTCGGCTCGACGAGCTGCTGCAGCGTGCGCCCGATGGTGGATTTGCCGCTGCCGGACTCGCCGACCAGCGCCAGTGTCTCGCCGGGATAGATGTCGAAGTTCACCTCTTCCACCGCATGAACCCGATGGGTCACGCGGCCGAAGAAGGTCTTGCCCACATCGAAGCGGGTCGTGAGCTTCTCCACCTGAAGGATCGGCTTCGTGTAATCGGCGGTGTTCTGTTCATGGGTGTCGCCGACGGGCTTGGCCACACCGCCATCCATCACCATGACGGGCGTGCGCTTGGGCAGCGGCTGCCCTTTCAAACTGCCCAGGCGTGGCACGGCGGAGAGAAGGGCTCTGGTATAAGGATGCCGGGGTGCTGCGAAGATGTCGCGCACCGGCGCCTGCTCCACCTTCTCGCCCTTCCACATCACCACCACGTCGTCGGCCATCTCGGCGACCACGCCCATGTCGTGCGTGATGAAGATGACCGCGGTGCCCATCTCCTGTTGCAGATCGCGGATGATGTTGAGGATCTGCGCCTGGATCGTCACGTCGAGCGCCGTCGTCGGCTCGTCGGCAATCAGAAGCTTCGGATTGCAGGCGAGCGCCATGGCGATCATCACGCGCTGGCGCATGCCGCCGGAGAGCTGGTGCGGATAGCGGTCGAGCAGCCTGTCCGCGTCGGGCAAGCGCACCTTCTGCAGCAGGTCCTTCGCCCGCAGGCGCGCATCGCGTCCGTTGAGGCCCTGGTGCAGGATCAGGGTCTCGGAAATCTGGTTGCCGATGGTGAAGACGGGATTGAGCGACGTCATCGGCTCCTGGAAGATCATCGCGATGTCGTTGCCGCGGATCTCCCGGAGTTTGCTGTCGGACGCCTTGACGAGATCGATCGCCGCTCCGCCATCTGGACGGAACAGCACCTGCCCGCCGGTGATGCCCCCGCCCGTATAATCGGTCAGACGCATGATCGCCAGGGAGGTGACGGATTTGCCCGATCCCGACTCGCCGACGACGGCCAGGGTCCTGCCCGGCTGCACATCGAAGCTGACGTCCTTGACGGCCTTGAAGGCTCCGCTTCCCGTTCCAAACTCCACCGACAGGGAGCGAACCGACAGGAGAGATTGGTCCTGAGACCTACGATTGGCAGTGTCCGACATCCATCCACGCTCGTGAGAAGGTACTGACCCCACCGGAAGTTGGATCAGTACCTCTTTGATACCTGCAATCCATCACAGTCATCGTGCCGATACGTCAAGCACTGTTTGCGTCAGACCAGGCAATCGCCAGGATCATAGATCCGGCCGGGCGAAAAATGCCAGATCTTTGTTACTGCGTAACCCATTCACCGCCCCGCATGAGCGGCTCGGCCCTGCCGTCCTGTGTGATACCATCCACGTCTATCTGATCGGAGCCGATCATCCAATCGATGTGGATCAGGCTCTTGTTGGAGCCATGCGACGCGAGTTCGTCCTCGCTCATCGTTCCGCCGTTGCGGATGCACTTGCTGTAGGCTTGGCCAAGGGCAATGTGACTGGAGGCATTCTCGTCGAACAGGGTGTTGAAGAAGAGAAGCCCACTTTGCGAGATTGGCGAGGAAAACGGCACCAGGGCCACTTCGCCGAGGCGGCGCGCGCCCTCGTCGGTATCGAGAACTTTGTTCAGTACAGCCTCTCCGGTGCGCGCCTTGCTCTCGACGATGCGCCCACCCGCGAACCGTACCTGAATGTCCTGGATCAGAGTGCCGTTGTAAGAGAGCGGCTTGGTGCTGGTCACATAACCATCCACCCGGTCCTTGTGCGGCGTGGTGAAGACCTCCTCGGTCGGGATATTGGCATTACAGACGATCCCGTTCTTCGCCGCGGTCGAACCGCCGTTCCATTCATGCCCGTCTGCCAAGCCGACACGCAGGTCCGTGCCGGGGCCTCGGAAATGGAGCGCGGCATAGTTCTTGTCGTTCAGCATGCGCGTGCGCGCCTGGAGGTCTGCGTTGTGCTTCTCCCATGCGGCGATGGGATCCGGCGTATCGACGCGGGAGGCCGAGAAAATTGCCTGCCAGAGCTTGGAGACGGCCACGTCCTCCGGATCGTCCGGGAACACGGTCTTGGCCCAGGCAGGCGTCGCGGCGGCGACGATCGTCCAGTTGATGTCGAAGCCGGCAATCATGTTGAGGGCCGGCATATAGGCCTTGGAGCGGGCCCGGTTGGCGCGGGAGACCTTTTCCGGATCCTCCTTGGCAAGAAGCGACGGGTCCTCGCCGACGATGGCAAGCCGCGCCGCACCATTCTTGTAGGCGGCCGCCATGCCTTCGTAGAGCCAGGTCGGCGCCGTGTCGAAACCCTCGTTGCGTCCGTGGCGGAAGCGCATGAGCGTGCTCTCCTCGTCGGAGAGGACCGTCGTGACGAGGGAGGCACCGGCTTTATAGGCATGTTCCGTGATGCGCCGCACGAGTGCGACGGCATCGAGCGGAGCCGTCACGACCAATTCCTGCCCGGGCTTCAGCCCGAGCCCGACACGGACGGCGACTTCCGCCAAGCGGTCGAGAAGCTTGGCATGGGACGTGGCATCGGCCGGGTTCCGGAATTGTTCGTTCATGATCTGAGGCTCTCGAAGCGGAAAAAGATGGCTGGAGAGGCTACACGCCTCTGCCGCCGGTGCAACCTCGATGGGCGAAAATCTCACATATGCTGCGGCTTGACCGCGCCGAGAGCCTCCGGGTCGAAGGCGATGCTCTTGATGATGGCATGGACGGGAAGCCCCGGCTTCAGGCCAAGCTCTTCCACCGATTTCCGGGTCACACGGGCGACAAGGTGGTCTCCGCTGCAATCGAGTTGCACATCCACGCTCGGCCCCTCGGCATGTTCGATCGAGGAAATAAGTCCCGGCAATACATTCAAGGCGCTCATGTCTATGGGCTTTTGCAGAGACAGCATGATGTCGCGCGCGCGCAGACGCACGCGCAGGCCTGTGCCGGTGGGATACGTCAGGTGCGGCACCCTCAGTGTTCCAGCCTTGATCTGCAACACGGTCAGACCGAAGGATTCCTCATGCCGCAATACCTGGGCCTCGATCAGTGCCCCCGCCTCTGCGAGGCCGGTTTGCGCGAAGAGATGGGTGTGCCGGAGGATGTCAAATGCCGGACCCGAAGCCGTCACGTGGCCCTCGGACAGAACGACGATGGATGTGGCAAGCCGCGCAATCTCGGCCACCGAATGGCTGACGAGAACGATGGGCACCTCGCCCTCGTCACGCAGTCGCTCGATATACGGGTAGATCTCGGCCTTGCGCGCTTCGTCGAGAGAGGCGAGCGGCTCGTCCATCAGCAGCAATTGCGGATCGGCCAGAAGCGCCCGCCCGATCGCGACCCGCTGCTTCTCGCCACCCGACAACGTGGATGGCCGCCGCTCGAGCAGATGGCCGATGCCGAGAAGATCGACGATATGATCGAAGCTCGTCTTCCTGGCATGTCTGGGCGTGAACCAGCGGCCGAAGAGCAGGTTCTGCCGCACGTTGAGATGCGGAAAGAGACGTCCCTCCTGGAACACGTAGCCGATCCGCCGCTTGTGCTTCGGCACGAAGACGTTTGCCTTCGTATCGACGAGCACCTGTCCCTGCACGACGATCCTGCCGTGGTTGAACCGCACGAGACCCCCGATGGCGCTTACGATCGTCGTCTTACCGGAACCTGACGGCCCGAAGAGCGCGGTGAGCTTTCCGTCCGACTGGAAGCGCGCGTGGAGGCTGAAGGCGCCTTGTACATGCCGGATATCGACATCGAGGATCATGACGCGTGAACCCGTCGCCGAACGCGCCGCGCCAGCCATTCGGAGAGCCAGAGTGCTGCGATGGAAATGACGATGGAGACGACCGTGAGCCGCATCACACCGCCCTCGCCTCCCGGCACCTGTGTGTAGGCATAGATGGCCGTCGGGATTGTCTGCGTTTCGCCGGGAATGTTGGACACGAAAGTGATGGTTGCGCCGAACTCGCCCATTGCCTTGGCAAAGGACAGCACCATTCCGGCGATGATGCCGGGAAGGATCAGCGGCAGTGTCACGACAGCGAAAACCCAGGCCGGATGCGCGCCCAATGTGCCGGCAGCATCTTCGAGCTTGCGGTCGACCGATGCGATGGACAGGCGGATGGCGCGCACCAGCAGCGGAAAGCCCATGATGGCGCAGGCAAGCGCAGCGCCCGTCCAGCGAAACGACAGGACGATGCCGAACTGCTCGGCGAGAAACGAGCCGATTGGCCCGCGCCGTCCGAAGCCGATGAGAAGAAACCAGCCGACAACGACCGGCGGCAGCACGAGAGGCAGATGGACGATCACATCAAGGGCTTGCCGCCCCCAGAAGCGCCCGCGCTCCAGGGCAAAGGCGATGGCGACGCCGGGTATGAGGCTCGCCGCCATCGCAACGAGCGCGACTTTCAGGCTCAGGCGAACCGCCGTCCATTCCTCGGGAGTCAACCCATCCATCACGAACCGGAACCTGCGGTGTTGATGACGGTGAAGCCTTGCTTCTCAAACAAAGGCTTGGCCTGGGCCGAGCGCAGGAATGCCAGGAACGACACGGCATCAGGATTGGTCGAATCCCTTGTGAGCGCCACGGGATAGACAATCGATGGATGGCTACCCGTCGGGAATGTCGCGGCAATCTTCACGTTCGGATCCGAGACAGCGTCTGTCTTGTAGACGATCCCTAAGGGCGCTTCGCCACGGGAGACGAGAAGGAGCGCGGCACGGACATTGTCGGCCTGCGCGATCCGGCTTTTCACGCCCTCCCAGGCGCCGAGATACTCCAGAGCCGCCTTGCCGTATTTTCCTGCAGGAACCGCCTCCACATGGCCCATCGCGAGACGGCCGCTGCCGAGGATCGGCGCGAGATCGATGCCGGGCTGCAGTGCCACCTGAATCGTCGATCCCTTCGGTGCGACGAGCACGAGGGAATTGCCGACGAGGCCGATGCGGCTCTCGGATCGGATCAGGCTCTTGGAGGCGAGGTAATCCATCCAATCGAGATCGGCTGAGAAGAAAAGATCGGCGGGAGCGCCGGCCTCGATCTGCTTGGCGAGCGCGTTGCTCGCCGCATAGGAGAAGACAACCCGCCGGCCGGTGTCGCGCATCCATGCGGCACCGGCGTCATCGAGCGCATTCTTCAGGCTGGCCGCGGCAAAGACCACGACGTCCTTGGCTTGGGCCGAGGCTCCTCCGATCAGCGCCATGGCCGCGAAGATCAGCCCGGCCACAAGCATTCTGGCGAATGCCCCGACGATAACGCCCGCTGGATGGATGGTCTTCTTGCTCAAGGGTAAGCCCTGTCCTTACCGGGCGCATCCTAGCCGAGTAAGCCGCGCGTTCAAGCGGGACGCCGCCGAGGAGACGTCTTCTTCACCATGGAGCGCAGTAGACGATAGCCGAGCAACACGGCCACGATGGCCGCATAAACGAGCGGCTCGGGAGGCCAGGATTTCACCACGAGCAGGAAATGCAGCGCCGCGCCGATAGCCGCCACATAGACTAGGCGGTGCAGCTTCGCCCAAGCCTGACCTCCCATACGCCGGATCGCGGCATTGTTGGAGGTCATAGCCAGGGGCACGAGAATGATGAAGGTCGCCATGCCGATGGTGATGTACGGCCGCTTCACGATGTCGGCGACGATGGCCGCGACATCAAGCCCCTGGTCGAGCACAAGATAGGTGGTCAGATGCAGGGCGGCATAGTAGAAGGCGAGCAGCCCGAGAGCCCGGCGATAGCGCAGCAGGTTGATGCTGAAGAGCTGGCGCAGGGGCGTAATCGTCAGGGTCGCGATCAGGAAGCGCAGGGCCCAAAGGCCGAGCCCTTGTTCCAGGTAGCGCATCGGATCGGCCCCAAGCTGATCGGTGATGCCGGCATAGAACAGCCAGACCGCCGGGATGAAGCCGACGAGATAGATCGCGATCTTCGGCACCTGAGGCAGCGTAAAGCTTTTCTTGTCTGCCTGAACAGAGGCTCGTCCCGCCATTAGTAGAGCTTCCGCAGATCCATGCCGGCGTAAAGGCTCGCGACCTGCTCGGCGTAGCCGTTGAACATCAGAGTCGGACGGCGCTTCACGAACAGGCCGCCCTCCCCGATGCGCCGCTCGGTCGCCTGGCTCCAGCGGGGATGGTCCACGCTTGGGTTCACGTTGGCAAAGAAGCCGTATTCGCTCGGAGCCTGCTTGTTCCAGGATGTCTCGGGCTGCTTGTCGACGAAGCTGATGCGCGTGATCGACTTGATCCCTTTGAATCCGTATTTCCACGGCACTACGAGGCGGATCGGCGCACCGTTCTGGTTCGGCAGCGTCTCGCCATAAAGGCCGACCGCTAGGATGGCGAGCGGGTTCATGGCCTCGTCGAGACGCAGGCCCTCCACATAGGGCCAGTCGAGCACCGGAAACATGGATTGGACGCCCGGCATCTCCTCAGGGCGATAGGCGGTCTCGAAGGCCACGTATTTCGCACTGCCCAAGGGCTCCACGCGTTTGATAAGATCAGCGAGCGGGAAACCGACCCAGGGGATGACCATGGACCAGCCTTCGACGCAACGCATGCGGTAGATGCGCTCCTCCAGGGCCGACGACCTGATGAGATCCTCGATGGCGAACTCGGCGGGCTTGCCCACCATCCCGTCGACCTTGACCGTCCAGGGCGAGTTCTTGAGGCTGCCGGCTTTCGCCGCCGGGTCCTCCTTGCCGGTCCCGAACTCATAGTAATTGTTGTAGCTCGTGACGTCCTCACGGCTCGTCTTCTTCTCATCTGTGGAGAAGGGGCTCTTGGCGGCGGAGAGGGGTGCTGCTTCCAGGCCCTTCGGCAGGGCGGCGGCGGCCAGAGTGAGCCCGGCGGCGCCGGCCATCCATTGGCGGCGGCTGAGATAGATCGCCCGGGGCGTGATCTCGGAAGGCAGGATATCGGTAGGGCGGCGGATCAGCACGGCATCACCTCGTTTGGAACCCATTGTGAATGGGTACACCCGAGAACGCCAGTGGTGGTCTCACGTTTCCGTTACAAACTTTCTTTTTGAGCCAGGACGATGAGCTAGAACGAGATGGCACGAACGAAATTGCGTGTTATTTCGCGCGGATTCGTGATGGCGGTGCCCACCACCACCGCATGGGCCCCACGCCTGAAAGCTTCCGCGACGAGATCCGGCGTATCGAACCGCCCTTCCGCAACGATAGGTGCCGGGATCTCGGCCACGAGAGCCGACAGAAGCTCCAGATCGGGACCTTCAGTCTTGCGGGACGCCGTTTCCTCCGTGTAGCCGGAGAGCGTGGTCGCGACATAGGTCGCGCCGGCGGCATGGGCGGCCTGTCCCTCCTCGAGCGTGGCGATATCGGCAAAGACCTCCTTGCCGAGTTCCGCACGGATCCGCCCGATCAGGCGCTCCACAGGCTCGCCATCGCGCGGACGCGGCGTGGCGTCGAGCCCGACGATGTCGGCGCCTGCTTTCGCAATCTGTGCCGCCTGCTCAAAACCTGGAGTGATATAGACCGGGAAGCGGTCGTCCCATACCTTGGCGATTCCAATGATCGGAAGCCTCGTCACGGCGCGGATCGCCGCCACGTCCGCCTCGCCGTTGGCCCGGATGCCCCCGGCGCCGCCGGCCTGCGCAGCCTGCGCCATGGCGGTCATATAAACTGGACCGTGCAATGGGTTGTCGGCCCGCGCTTGGCAGGAGACGACGAGGGCGCCTTTCGGAATCAGCATGGGTTCACCTTACTTCACTGCACCGGCCGTCATGCCCTGGATGAACTGGCGTGACAGAGCGATGTAGAGGAGCGTGATGGGAGCCGCCGCGATGGTGAGGCCGGCAAACAGCATGCCCCAATCGGTGGTGTATTCGCCCATGAAGGTGGTTAGTCCCTGCGGCAGGGTCTTGCGCGCATCGGTCTGGATGAAGACCAGTGGGAAGAAGAAGTCGTTCCAGATCGGCACCGCGTTCTGAATAGCGGCAATCGCCATGGGCGGGCGCGCCAGTGGCAGCATGACCGACCACATGATGCGAGGCTCGGAGGCACCGTCGATGCGCGCCGCATCCTCGAGTTCTGACGGCAACGTGCGCAGGAAGCCCGCCATGATGAATACGGTCGAAGGCAGGCCGATGGCGGTATAAGTGACGATCAGGCTCCAGCGGCTGTCGAGCAGACCGAGATCCCGCAGCAGGATGAACAGCGGGATCACCGCTAACTTCAGCGGCAGCATCAGGCCTGCCAGGAAGAACAGCAGGATGAAGGTGTTGGTGCGCGACTCGTAGCGCGCCACCGCATAGCCCGCCATGGTGCCGAGAACGAGGATCAGGATGATCGAGGTGCCCGTGACGAGGATCGAGTTGACGAAATAGGTCGGCATCGCGGTCTCGCCGAGCACCTTGGCGAAGTTCTGCACCTGCGTGAAATCGGGCAAGGCGAAGGGATGCTCGAAGATCTCGCCCGTCGTCTTGAAGGCGGAGAGCACCATCACCACGACCGGATAGAGCATGATGAAGGAGTTCGCGATCAGGATGACCTGAGCGAGCAAGACGAAGGGAATCGCTTGGCGCGCTGCTGGCGTATCGTTGGTGATAGCGGTCAAAACTGGATCTCCCGACGGCGCAGCCACAGGGTCAGCATGGACGCGAAGACGACGATGAAGAGGAAGAGGAGCGTGGCGAGGGCCGAACCCATGCCGAAGTTCTGGATGCTGGCGCTCTGGTTGCCGAAGGCCGTGCGGTAGAAGACGAGGCCCAGAACGTCCGTGGAACCGAAGGGCGAGCCGTCGAGCCCTACCATCACGTAAGGGATCTCGAACCAGTTGAACGCGCCGATGAAGAGCAGCGTGAAGAGGATGGTGGTGCTCGGCGCCACCAGGGGCCACACGATATTCCTCAGAAGCTGCCACTCATTGGTGCCGTCGAGCCGCGCCGCCTCGATGATTTCCAGCGGAATGCGCTGCATGCCAGCGAGATAGACGAGAGCCGGGAAGCCGACGAAGTGCCAGGCATTGGCGAGAATGAGCGCACCGAGCGCCGTCGAGGAATCGCCGAGCCACGGCTTGGCCAAGGCATCCAAGCCGAGGGAATAAAGGGCCTGATTGATGATGCCGAAATTCGGATTCAGGAAAAGCTTCCAAAGGAAGCCGACGATGATCGTCGACAGCACCACCGGCACGAATACCGCCACGCGGTGGAAGCGAAAGCCGAAAGGCTCCTTGTAGAGAAGCCAGGCGAGAAAGAACCCGCCGCCGTTCTGGAGGATCATCAGCGCGATCAGCGCATAGACGTTGTGCAGGAAGGCGTTCCACACCACCGGCGCCATGGTGGCGCCGAACAGCACTTCCTTGAAATTCTTCAGGCCGACGAATTCACCGCGTGCCAGTCCCTGCCAATCATAGAAGGCATAGGCGAAGGCCGACAGGATCGGATAGACCACGAACAGCGACATGAAGATGATGGGCGGGACGACGAGAAACGCCACCCACAATTGGTGCTTCAGCGTGCGGGCCTGTTTCGGCGAGACGGGCATGGATGTGCATTCTTTCAGAAAAAGGCGGCAGACCCCAAGACCCGCCGCCTCCTTGTCTATGTCTTACTTCTGGAACGGCTTGTAGTAGGTCGCGATGCCCTTGTTGATCTCGGCAGCGGCCTGCTCGTGGGTCTGCTGGCCGGCGAGCATCTTCTGCACGTTCGACTGCAGCAGCACCGAACCGCTCGGCTCCTGATAGCGGAAGCGCACGAGCATCAGGTAGGACATGGAGTTCTCGGCGAGCTTCGCCACATCCTGCGTGATCGGGTCCTCGATCTTGATGCCCTTGATCGGCGACAGGTTCTTGAGCGTGTTGGTGAAGGCCGTGCCGTATTCCGGCGTGGCCAGGAAACGCACGAACTTGAGCGCGGCGTCCTTCTTCTCGGTCTTGGCGTTCACTGCATAGCCGCCGTCATAATAGGTGGCGATCAGCGCCTGGTCGCCGGCCTTCAGGACGGGAGCCGGGAACACGCCGAGATCGAGCGTGGGGTTCTGGTTCTTGAAGTTCGCCACCTCATAGGAACCGCCCGCGAACATGGCCGCGCGGCCCGCCACGAAGAGCTGCTGCGAGGACGGATAATCCACGCCGATAAAGTTCGGCGCGAAGTACTGGCTGATGTCCTTCAGCTTGCCGAGGGCGCTGACGAAGCGCGGATCGGTGAAGTTCGCCTTGCCGGAGACGATGTCGGCCTCGAATTCCTTGCCGAGCATGGACGAGAGCAGGCCGCCGACGATGGTCTCGTTCTGCCAGGCCGTTGCCGTGCCGTTGGAGAACGGATTGATGTTCTTGGCCTTAAGCGCCTGGGCGAGAGTCATCATCTCGTCCCAGGTCTTTGGCGGGTTCACGCCGGCATCCTTGAAGATCTTCTTGTTGTAGACGACGAGCTGGGCCTGCATGGCGAACGGAATCGCATAGACCTTGCCGTCCGAGCGCAGGGTCTCGGCCACGAGCGCGGCTTCCGGGAAGTTTGCCAGTTCGGGCACGTTCTGCTTGTCGAGGGCGAGCAGGTAGCCGGGGGTCGCGATGGTCTCAAGGTTGCCATAGGCACGCGCTTGGATCACGTCCGGACCGCGGCCGGCGGCGAGCGCCGTGGACAGGATGGTCTGGTAGTTCTCAGGCGCGTAGGTCTCGAACTTCACCGTGATCCCGGGCTCCTTCGCCTGGAACTTCTTGATGATGTCCTGGTAGAAGGCCTTGTCTTCCTGGCGCCAGCTCCAGAAGGTCAGCTCGGTCTGGGCCATGGCGGCGGTGCCTGAGAACAGGAAGCCGCCGGCTGCAGCGCCCATCAGAATGCGTCGGGTCAGTTTCATTGTCAGTTCCCTCATTGTTGAAGTCCTTGTCCTCCCACCGCCGGGTATGATTTTCAGGCACGCCCGGCGGAATTTCTTCAGCCATATGGCTCGGCTGCGATGACGAGAAACGTCGCGTCGTCGTGGGTCTTAACACGCGGATAAGCGGCCGCCAGAAGGTCGCTCCGCTCTCTTTCCCGCAACTCCTTCATCAGATCAGGACCCTTGCCCGCAGCAAGCCGGGCATGAAGGGCGGTGTCCGAGTAAGCTCGAACACATCCACGAGCCGCATGAAACCGTCGGTGGCAAGCACGATGGGCTCGCCCGGCTTCACCTGCGCCTCGAACCGCAGCTCGCGGCCGGCCCAGGGCCGGAGCGGATTCACGACCCAGTAGCCGTCCGGTCGATTGAGCTTGGTGCGGTTCTCGAGGATCTGGCGCTTCACCGCCTCGGGGATGGAGCCCGGCGCGTGCTCCCGCGCTCCGAGGGCAGCCAGCGTCTTCTTCTCGAAAGGCTTGGCCCGTTCGTCGGTCCACCGAACGATTCCTCGCTCCGTGGGCACGAGGGCGATCACGTCACCCAGGAAACAGCCCTGGACCCTGTCCTGTCCGCCCTCCCCTGGATGGACCTCGACCAGGCCCAGGCAGGCAGAGGGAGCATGGTGGTCGCCGACTTCCAAGACATGGGCCGTGGTTTCTCGGAAGATGGAATGAATATCGGCTTCAAGGCGGCTCATGACCGCATCGCCCTCTTCTCCGGCGAGGTCCATCAGCCGGTCACCGACCAAGCCGGCGAGCCAGGCGGCATCGCTGCCTCCGGAGGTGAATTGCTCATCGGACAAGCCGGTCGCGCCGTCGATCACCCAGGCAAAAGGCCCGCACAGGCCGATCCCGTCCTCATTGACACGGGAGCCTGGCAGGGACAGCCGGTCCAGAGACCGGAAACGGGAGATGGGGCCAGTCGCGTTCACGGCCTAACTGGTCTCATATTGGTCGCCTCGTGTCTATACTGGTCTTAAGTGCTTTTCACATCCTTCCCAAAGCTCAACGGGCTTAGGAATGTTCAGGTTGATCGAATCCGAGACCTAGGCGTTAGTGCTTTGATCAACATGTATTGGCGAAGGGAAAGCCATGGTCACCCTGGAGATAGCCGGCAAGGCGGTTGCCGTGACGAACGCAGATGAGGGGCAAGCCCGCGAACTCTTTCTCAGCGAGAGCTTTAAAGATGACCTGAAATCGTTTAAGAGCGAGGGCCGCTCCCTCTGGGACGGCTCAGCTGCCTTGACGACACGGCCCGCATCGGAACACGAGATCGATGCCTTCTATGAGGCCCTGGACGAAGAGGACGAGGTCGACGAAGGCGACGAAGACTATGACGACGACCTCGATATCGATGTCGTGTTCCTGGTGTCCATCGACGAAATTGACGACGCCGCAGCCTCTAGCTGATCATCCTTACCGGAGCCCTCGTAGGCTCCCCAGACACGGTTCAGCCCTATTCACATGCCTTTTCCCAAGACCAATTCCAGCCTCGAGCGCGCCCTTGCCGATCGAGGCTACAACGATCCGACCCCCGTCCAGGCCGCCGTGCTGCAGCCGGATGCTCTCGATCGTGACCTTCTCGTCTCTGCCCAGACCGGCTCCGGCAAGACCGTCGCCTACGGCCTCGCCATGGCCTCCACCCTGTTGGGTGATGCCGAGCGTTTCGACGCGCCGGGCGAGCCGCTGGCCCTGATCATCGCACCGACCCGCGAGCTCGCCCTCCAGGTCAACCGGGAGCTCATCTGGCTCTACGGTCCGGCCGGCGCGCGGGTCGTCTCCTGCGTCGGCGGCATGGACGTGCGCCGCGAGCAGCGGGCACTTGCCGATGGCTGCCATATCGTCGTCGGCACCCCGGGCCGCCTGCGCGACCACCTGGAGCGCGGCCGTCTCGACACCTCGAAGATGCGCGTCGTGGTGCTCGACGAGGCCGATGAAATGCTCGATCTCGGCTTCCGTGAGGACCTGGAGTTCATCCTCGACGCCACGCCGGAGGACCGCCGCACGCTGCTGTTCTCCGCGACCCTGCCGAAGAACATCGTGGCCCTTGCTCGGCGCTACCAGCGCGAAGCACACCGCATCGACACCCTGGTCCAGAACCAGCCGCACGGCGATATCGACTATCGCGCGCTCAGGATTGCGCCCAACGAAGTCGAGCATGCGGTGGTCAACGTGCTGCGCTTTTACGAGAGTCGCGGCGCCATGGTGTTCTGCCACACCCGCGAGGCGGTGCGGCACCTGCATGCCAGCCTGCTCGAGCGCGGCTTCCTGGCTGTTGCCCTTTCGGGCGAGCTGACCCAGAGCGAGCGCACCCACGCGTTGCAGGCACTCCGCGACGGGCGCGCCCGGGTCTGCGTCGCCACCGATGTGGCGGCACGCGGCATCGACCTTCCCGATCTCGGTCTCGTGATCCATTTCGATCTGCCGAACGATCACGAAACGCTCCTGCACCGCAGCGGCCGCACGGGCCGCGCCGGGCGCAAGGGCACCTGCGTGCTGCTGGTGCCCTATACCCGCCGCCGCAAGGCCGAGCGCCTCGTGGACATGGCAGGTGTCGACGTGACCTGGGCCGGCCCCCCTCTGCAGACGAAATCCGCCTGCGCGACCGGGAGCGGCTGATGCAGGATCCGATCTTCACCGAGGAGACGACGGAGGAGGATCTTGTCATGGCGCGGGCGCTCCTCGCAGAGCGTTCGGCCGAAGAGATCGCCAATGCCCTGGTGCGCTTCAATCGTTCACGGCTGCCTGCTCCCGAGGAGATCGTGGATACGGGCCCGGACCGCGAGCCGCGCCAGCGCAAGGACAAGCGCGAGCGGCAGGATGAGCGCGAGCACGGCTTCAAGGACAGAGGCCGGGATTCGTCCGAGGGCGGGTTCGAGCGCTCGTCCGAGGACATGGTATGGTTCCGCATGAGCGTCGGGCGGCGCAACAACGCCGATCCTCGCTGGCTGCTGCCGATCATTTGCCGCCTGGGCCACGTGACGAAGAAGGAGATCGGCTCGATCAAGATCTTCGACCGCGAGACGAAGTTCGAGATCGTCAAGTCCCACGCGCCGAAATTCGCCTCCGCTGTCCGCAAGACCAACGACGAGGACATTCGTATCGAGCCGGCCGATGCCGGACCCGGTAAGCCGCGCGACAGCAAGTCCCGTGACAGCAAGTCTCATGACGGCAAGCCTTGGGACAGGCCGAAGGGCAAAGGTCCGAAGGAGAGAGGCGGACCTCCTCCGTACGGGAAGTCAAAGGACAGCAAGGGTCCGAAGGATCACAAGCGTCCGAAGGACAAGAAGCACTCGTCGGATAAGCATTCCTGATGTAAGCAGCAGGCCGGGACATGATGATGTCCCGGCCTGAGTTCTTTCAGAGCCGTAGATCAGTGAATTGGTTTACACCGGCTTCTTCAATCCATTGATCACCGCGCCTGCGAGCGGCACGAGAAGCCCCGGCAGAACGGAGTCGAGCGGGTGGTGGACGAAACCGACGACCGCCTCCTGACCCCGCGAACCTCGTCACGAAACTCCGCGAGCTGCTGCTGCAGAACCTGTGCGTCCATTTCAAGGGCCTGCAGGGCGCTATTGCGAACCTCCAAGGCCAGCTCCATCTCCCGCCCAGGCTTCGACCGCTGGGCGACGATCAGTATCACAACGGCCAGCAGAAGATTGGCAAGCGCGATCACGGCCGCCGCCCAGTTCCGGCCCCAGGCCTGCCGCAGAGCAAAGAACAGTGACAGATTGCCCATCAGAAAGGCGAACGCACCCAGCAGTGCCGCAGCGCCTCGCAGAAACGACCGAGTCATCATCTGCCGGAAGCGAATATCCGCAATGATCGATTCGGCACGCCAAAGGATGCGAAGATTGCGGGCGACATTGTCCATTATGGCCTCATGCTCTTCTCATCAATCGACCGACCGCGACACCCGGCACGAACGCTGCCAGGGCGGATGCCAGTTGATGTTCCTTCACGAAATCGTCGATGCGCCCCGTATGTCCGGACGGCATCTTTCCCAACTCGCGCAATGGCTCTTCTAACTCGGCCTTGGGTCCAGGCGCTGTCGCCGCCTGATCGTTGCCTTTCCGCAGAATCCGCTCTTTCGCGGTCGCGGCTTGCATGGACCCCGAGGTCTTGTGAAGATCGGTCCGCAATGCATCGAGTTCGGTGTGGACGTTCGCAGCACCCGTCATGATCAAAGCGCCTTTCGGACTTTGGCGAAGGCGCCCTTAAGCTCGGATGCCGGGATCTTTATGGCGTCGCCCACGTCCCGCGCACTCTCGTCGAGTTGCGCCCTGCTCTCGAAACCGGTCCAGCGCTGTTCGACCTCGGACCATTCGTCCTGAATCTCTCTCGAACCCCGATGGATCTGGAGCTTTATCTCATCACGGGTGCGTTTGAGATCTTCGACGAGTCCTGCGAAATCCAGCAGGGTTTTTGGCCCTTGCAAGGGCATGTCGCCCGACAAGTGGATGAAGGACGATTAGCCGGTGCCGTCTCCTGCAGCATTGATCTTGGTCAAGGAACGGCCAAGCTTCTGGGAAGAAGGGCGGAAGAAAGCCACTGGCCATATTGCATTGCACCAAAGATATTGTGCGTCGCAACATAGGCCCCCATATGAGCGTTAGCTTTGAGATAACCCCGTACCTGAAAGGGCCCAGTCATTATGCAGCGCTTAGGGCAGATGATTCGCCAATTGGCTCATTACCGCCACCAGTGGGAAACCGTGATGGACAAGTCGAGTGCGGCGTCCGCCGCGTTCGAGAGCCCATCGGCACCAAGCCGACTGACGGAAGTCACCGGCTTCGGCTCCAATCCCGGCAACCTCCGGATGCTGACTTATGTTCCGGAAATCCTTCCGCCCTCTCCCGGTCTCGTGGTCGTCCTGCATGGATGCACGCAGACGGCAGCCGGATACGATCGCGGCTCGGGCTGGTCGGCGCTTGCTGATCGCTATGGTTTCGTCCTGCTCTATGCCGAGCAACAGGAAGCCAACAACCCGAATCGCTGCTTCAACTGGTTTCAGCTCGGCGACGTGGAACGCGATCGCGGCGAGGCTCACTCGATCCGCCGGATGATCGAGCATGCCGTTCAGCAGCATGCCGTCGATCGCAGCCGCGTCTTCGTGACCGGTCTCTCGGCCGGCGGCGCGATGACCTCGACCATGCTCGCAGCCTATCCGGAAGTATTCGCCGGCGGCGCAATCATCGCCGGCCTTCCCTATCGCTGCGCCACGAGCGTTCCGGAAGCCTTCGAGTGCATGTTCCAGGGACAGACGCGCTCGGCAGAGGAATGGGGCAACCTCGTGCGCGACGCGTCCTCTCATAAAGGGCCTTGGCCCAAAGTCTCCGTGTGGCACGGCAGCGCCGATGCGACCGTCAAACCGATGAACGCGGGCGAGATCATCAAGCAGTGGACGAATGTCCATGGCCTGCGATCCGGCCCGAGCCGCAGCGATATCGTGGACGGCTACCCAAGGCGCGCCTGGACCGATGCGGCGGGCAACGAGATCATCGAGGAATATGTCATAACGGGCATGGCCCATGGCACGCCGCTTGCCGTCGGCAACGATGAGAACAGCTACGGCGCCGCCGGCCCCTTCCTTCTCGATGTGGGGATCTCATCGAGCTACCGGATTGCGAAGTTCTGGGGGCTGACGGAGCCTTCCGAAAGAGAGGACTGGGGCCGTCCTGCGCCTAAGCCGGTCCCACAGGTCTCGGAAGCAACCGTTCACGTTTTCCCGACTACGGCGGAAGCACCGAAAGCAGAGGCCGCACCGCGTAAGCCGCAGCCGAGCACACAAGCGGCGGCGTCCCATCTGGATATCGGGTCGGTGATCACGAAGGCGCTCAAGGCGGCAGGTCTCATGAAGTGAGCGGCTCCACGTTGAGAGCAGCGTCGTAGCACTATGAGCCAAGCGTCACTCGGCGCATGGCTTCCCATCCGTGCCGCTCAGGGCTTCTTCTCCTGGCTCAGCAGATCCTCCTGCTTGCGTCTTTCGCCCGTGATGCAGTTCATGCTTCCTTGCTGGGCCGGAACGATCAGGGGGTTCTTATCGCCAATCCCCGCGATTTCGCGCATGATTTTCGTGCGGACGATCATGGCGAATTGCTCAGGATCGTGCAGGGGCAGGACGAAAGAGCCGACGCCGCCGATGACACATTCCCTGAAGTAGAGATCCAGATCTTCGAGCTCCGAGCTGCCGGCGGCCCGTCTGAACATGATCGGCAAGCCGTTGATGACGATACCGTCCGCGACCGCCTCATCGCGCGCATAGGTGACGTGACGGCCATCGTTGTTGGGACCGTCTCCGGACACGTCGATGACGCGACGGAGCGGAGCGCCGCCCAATTGCTCGAAGAGTCTGCGGCTATGGTCGATGATGCCGGAGATCGATGTCATGCCCGCCTGCCGGATGGGCTGATAGGCGAGTTGGTTGGAAAACGACATCGCCTTTTCAGGGTTGTCGATGATCATCCAGGGCACGATGACCCTCTGATCCTTCACGCCCGACCATTCGACATAGGTAACCGCAATCCGGCCAGTCAGACCGTTCTCAATCGCTTCATGGACGAGAGACGAGCGAAAGGCATCGATGAAGCCTTCGCGCTGAAGCCCCTGCTCCTCGCTTTCCATGGAGGACGACACATCGACGGCAATGACGAGGGCGACATCGAGCTGCATTTCCGGGACGGTGGGACCGCCTGCCAGAACATCGCCAGCGAGCAGAAAGAACGCGAGAGTACTCAGGAGCCTATTCGCCATGACCACCTCCACTCCCGCCCTCAATCCGTCGACCGCCGTCAAGATTGCAATCTGTCAACGCCCCAATCGGGCATTTGATACGCAAGCTTGGCCGATAAAACAGTGGAGTTCCCTACGCGAGAGGGCCGGCAAGAGGCCGGGAGCCCCTGCACGGTTACGGATCTCCAGGGCTCAAGGACACGTAACAAAATCCACTCTCTATACGCAGAGCAGACAGGGCGTGGGTGTTTCGGGTAAAGATTTCTTACGCTACGCAAGGGGCACAGCCATGAAACCGGATATGGATCTGATCGGCGCTCTCACCAGCTTCTCCGTCGGCACACTTGATGGCCGCGATGCGATGATGGTGATCGAACTCGCGACCACGCCTGAGGAATACGAGCTCGGCATCCGCCGCCAGATGCCCGTCGCCATGACGCCCGAGCATGCCCGGGAACTCGGCGAGGCGCTTTTGCTCGCAGCCAGGGCCGCCGAGATGGGTGAGGCTCCGAGCTACACATTCAACTGATCTTCGTTCCCGTTCAAATCACGTGGATCAGTCGGCCCCTCATCGGCACGCCCGATAGGGGCCCATGTCGAAATGGAAATGATCGTGGTGAGCCTCATTGTAGTCGGGGCTGAGCACGACATCGAAAAAATCGCACGCTCCGTTTCTTAGAGTGCGCAGGAAGGCTGATCGGCGCGCGTTGCTTCCCGTCCAATCGCTCTTCACCGTAATCTGCTGTCCGTCCGCCAGAACGAAACCGGCAATGTCGATGGCATTGGCTGTCGCATGCTCGCTGCGCCGACCGTTCGCGCGATGATTGACATTGCGGCAGGCATACGTGCCGAAATGCGTGACCCGCACGACGTCCTGCCCGAAATGCTGCCGGGCCGCCGGACGCAGGACATGCGCTTCGAACAGGGCCCAGGCCACTGTGAGCGAGCAGGTGGCCGTGAACTCACGGCTCAAGCCCACCAAGGATCGTGACACTTCAACCGCATCGGACAGACCGCATCCCTGCTCCAAAGGACGATCCGGTACCGATCGGTGCGAGACGGACGAATCGGCCAGAACCGCACGGCATTGCTCCCCGTCCCGCTCGAGACGGGAGAGCTTGAGACGCGTCAGCCAGCCGACATCGTCGGCGATGCGCAACGGCGTAAAGGGCTTGAGACGGTTGGGGATCGCAATGACTCCGCTCCAGCTCAACCCGGCAACGATCCCAAGTCCCAGCAGAATCGAAAGAGCCAGTCGTCCGACGATGACCGGAACAATCCTGGAGCGGCGCGGCGGTTGGGGCTGATCGATCTGCACAACCCTGTTCTAGGGCTCATTCGTTCGGGTACCAGTTGAGGGATACAGCAGGGCAGCCTGTGGAGCGGGGTGCTACATCTCGGCAGGACAATGCTCTTCGTTCAATAAAAAAAGCAAGGCGGATAGTCCGCCTTGCCCTTTGCGTCGAATCGACTGCTCGTTTGGCTGGGAGCGCGCAAGGCGCTGTCCCATGCGCCGGAAGCTTAGATGGCTTCCTTGAGATCCTTGGCCGCGCGGAAGGCGATCTTCTTCGATGCCTTGATCTTCACCGGCTCGCCGGTCTGAGGATTGCGACCCATGCGGGCGGCGCGCTTGCGCACCTGCAGGATGCCGAGGCCGCTCAGACGAATCTTGTCGCCCTTCTTCAGGCTCTTGGCGATCATCTCGACGACCTGGGTCAGCATCTCGTTGGCTTGGCGCTTGGGAAGCTCGTGCAGCTCGGAGAGCTTCTCCGCAATGTGGCGCAGCGTCAGGATCGGAGACGACGCCGAGGAGGAAGCCTTCGCAACCTTCTTCACGGACGCTTTCTTCGCCGACGCCTTGGTCGCAGCAGCCTTGCTGGCGGCCTTTGCAGGGGCCTTTGCAGAGGCCTTGGCAGCCTTCGACGATGCCTTTGCTGCAGCCTTAGGCGCCGCAGCCTTCTTGGCCGGGGCCTTCTTGGAAACTTTGGTTGCAGTCTTGGCCATCAGAAACTCCTTTGTAGATGGTGAATGCATTAGACAGCAGAATCTCAATAACGCTTTCAGCCAAGAATTAAAGATGGCAAAGCTGGGTTTCCGCATAATAGTAAGGATTACTTGTCGATTTCTCGTTGATGAAGGCCCGAATGCTGGCTTCGACACCCTTGAACTACGCCCTGCATCCAAACTCTGATTGGGGTGCAGAGCGGCTTGAATTCGAAGAAACGCAGCTGACAGAACCGCTTTTGAAGATCGGTCGCGAGCTATCCCGCGATCGCATGATCTCTTAGGCCGCTTAGGGACTGGACATCCGCGAATTATCTGATGTCACTTTCCCTGTCGCAAAATCGCAGTATTGCAGTTATTGGATCGACAAAGAGCTTAAGCTCACCATATTCGGGAAATGCCACGGTGAAAGCATGACAAGGGTCGCCTGCATCGGAGAATGCATGATCGAGCTTCGGGAGGAGGCCGATGGCCGGTTGTCCCGAGGCTATGGCGGCGACACGTTCAACACCGCCGTCTATCTGGCCCGCCTCGGAACGCAGACCGACTATATCACGGCGCTCGGAGACGACAGCTGGAGCGATGAGCTGATCGCAGCTTGGAACGCGGAAGGCGTTGGGACACAACGGGTGCTGCGCCTGCCCGGGCGTCTTCCGGGGCTTTACATCATCCAGACGGATCCAAAGGGCGAACGCCGGTTCTCCTACTGGCGCGAGACCGCTGCCGCGCGCCAGCTGTTCCAGGCGCTGGAGGCCCGGGACATCATCGAAGCCATCGGCACATACGATCTCGTCTATCTCTCGGGCATTTCCCTTTCCCTGTACGGAGAAAGTGGACGCGAGCGGCTGTTCGACGTGCTCGGCGACGCGCGGTCCAAAGGCAGGCGCGTGGCCTTCGACACGAATTTCCGCCCCCGAGGCTGGCCCGATCTGGATATCGCGCGGGCTGCCTTCCGTCAGGCCTTCGAGTGTGCCGACATCATTCTCGCCTCGACGGAAGACCTCGACCTCTTGTTCGGCAGCAACGGTGCGGAGGAGCTGTTGACCTTCTCCGATCGGGCCGAGATCGTGCTCAAATATCCCGACCTGACCTGTCGCGTGCTGTCGCAAGGTGAAGACATTGTTGTGCCCGGCAAGCCTGCGGAGGATGTGGTCGATACCACCGCGGCCGGCGACAGCTTCGCCGCGGCTTATCTCGACGCGCGCCTGTGCGGTGAAAGTCCCCAATCTGCGGCGGCGGCAGGGCATCGTCTCGCTGGTCAGGTCGTGCGCTATCGCGGCGCGATCATTCCGCGCGAGGCCATGCCATAAACTATGCTTGCAATCTCCATCCAAGGAGTTCCTCCCATGCCACAAGACCAGAAGGACCTCGCCAGCTCCCGCAACAAGAAGCTCGCAGATCTCCTCCGCGCCGGCCCTATCGTTCCGGTCATCACGCTGGAGCGTGTGGAGGATGCGGTTCCCCTCGCACGGGCTCTCGTGGCGGGCGGACTGCGCTTGCTGGAAATCACCCTGCGCACGTCCGCTGCGGCGGATTCCGCAGCTGCCATTATCCAGGAGGTACCTGACGCCATCGTCGGCATTGGGACCGTTCTGACGCCTAAGGATTTGGAGCGTGCTCAGGCGCTCGGCGCAC
This sequence comes from Microvirga sp. RSM25, assembly GCF_044784385.1. Taxonomy (NCBI): domain Bacteria; kingdom Pseudomonadati; phylum Pseudomonadota; class Alphaproteobacteria; order Hyphomicrobiales; family Methylobacteriaceae; genus Microvirga; species Microvirga sp. RSM25. Next base: position 3,042,795 of record NZ_CP173039.1, read on the forward strand.
GTTATGCCTTGAGTCCTGGCTCCACACCGGACCTGCTCGAAGCAGCAAGCCAGAGCGAGATTCCTTTCATTCCCGGCATCGCCACCGCGTCCGAGCTCATGGCGGCGCTCGCCCACGGCTTCCAGACCGTCAAGTTTTTCCCGGCCGTTGCGGCTGGGGGCATTCCGGCGCTGAAGGCCCTCGCTGGCCCGTTCCCGCAGGCACGCTTTTGCCCGACGGGCGGAATCGACGAAAAGAACGCCCGAGATTGGCTTGCCCTGTCGAATGTAGTGGCGGTGGGTGGATCGTGGGTATGCCAGACCTCCGACATCCGCGCCCAGGCCTGGGGTGAGATCACGGCGAAGGCGCAGCGCGCCGTGATGTCCATCAAGGAATGATCGGCTCTCAAGTGCGGCGCGGATCAGGTGCTGACATTTCGTAGGGTTGTCAGCTCCCCCTCCCCTGGCGATACTCATCACCAAGGGGAGGAACGATAGTGGCTTCGACGATCTACGATACGAACCTCGACAAGAACCCGGCGAACTATCAGCCGCTGACGCCGCTCACGTTCCTGGAGCGGGCGGCCAGCGTTCACCCCAGCCGCACGGCTCTGCTCCACGGCTCCCTCAAGCGCAACTATCAGGACCTTTATGCCCGTTCCCGGCGACTAGCCTCGGCACTTGCCCAGCGTGGCATCGGGTGCGGCGACACCGTCTCGGTCATGCTCCCCAATACGCCTGCCATGCTCGAATGCCATTACGGCATCCCCATGGCCGGCGCGGTTCTCAACACGCTGAACACCCGCCTCGACGCCAAGATCATCGCCTTCTGTCTGGAGCACAGCGAAGCCAAGGTACTCATCACCGATCGGGAATTCTCGGCCACCATCAAAGCGGCTCTCGAATTGTCTTCGGCAAAACCTCTCGTCATCGACTATGACGATCCGGAATTCACCGGCCCTGGCGAACGACTGGGATCCATGGAGTATGAGGAATTCCTTGCCTGGGGCGATCCCGTCTTTGCCTGGAACCCGCCGCGGGACGAATGGGATGCAATCGCCCTGAACTATACCTCCGGCACCACAGGCGATCCGAAAGGTGTCGTCTATCACCATCGCGGTGCCTATCTGCTCGCCTTGGGCAACATCCTCACTGCCGGCATGGGGCAGCACCCCGTCTATCTGTGGACGCTTCCCATGTTCCACTGCAACGGCTGGTGCTTTCCCTGGTCGCTCTCCATCGTCGCGGGCACCCATGTGTGCCTGCGCGCCGTGCGGGCAAAGCCCATGTATGATGCTCTGGCGGATCACAAGGTCACGCATCTCTGCGGCGCGCCCATCGTCATGTCGACGCTTCTCAATGCGCCCGCCTCCGAAAAGCGCCCCCTGCCCCACACGGTCAAATTCATGACGGCCGCCGCCCCGCCGCCGGAAGCGGTGCTCGCCGCGATGAAGGCTGCGGGCTTCGACGTGACGCATCTCTACGGCCTGACGGAGGTCTACGGCCCGGCGGTCGTCAACGAGTGGCATGAAGAATGGGATGCGCTCGACGCGGGCGGCTATGCGGCGAAGAAGGCCCGGCAGGGTGTGCGTTATCCGGTGCTGGATGCTCTCGACCTCCTCGACCCGGAAACCATGCAGCCCGTGCCAGCCGATGGGCAGACCCTCGGCGAGGTGATGTTCCGCGGCAACGTGGTCATGAAGGGCTATCTCAAGAATCCGTCCGGCACGGCCAAGGCCTTCGAGGGCGGCTGGTTCCATTCCGGCGATCTTGGCGTGAAATATCCCGACGGCTATGTGCAGCTGAAGGACCGCTCAAAGGACATCATCATTTCCGGCGGTGAGAACATCTCCTCCATCGAAGTGGAGGATGCCCTCTATAAGCATCCCGCCATTCAGGCGGCAGCCGTCGTTGCGATGCCGGACGAAAAATGGGGCGAGACGCCCTGCGCCTTCGTGGAGCTGAAGCCTGACCAATCAGCCTCGGCGGAAGACATCATTGCCTGGTGCCGGCAACATCTCGCCTCCTACAAGTGCCCGCGCACCGTGATCTTCACGGAACTGCCCAAGACTTCCACGGGCAAGATCCAGAAATTCCAGCTGCGCGAGATGGCGCGAGCTCACAAGACTGCAGGTTGAGGTAAGGACGATCATCGCCCCTTCCACTGCGGCTTGCGCTTCTCGATGAAGGCATCGATGCCCTCGGCGGCATCTTCCGCCATCATGTTGCAGGCCATAATGTTGCCCGCATAGGCATAAGCCTCCTCCAGACTCATGGAGCGCTGACGGCTGAACATGGCCTTGCCCGTGCGGATCGCCACCGGGCTTTTCGCGCAGATGTCGGCCGTCAAAGCGGTCACGGCCTGATCCAGTTCCGCATCCTGCGCGACCCGGCTGACGAGGCCGTAGGACAATGCCTCGGCGGATGAGATGAAGCGCCCCGTCACCAGCATGTCGAAAGCCTGCTTGGGCGAGACATTGCGGGAGAGCGCCACGGCCGGCGTGGAGCAGAACAATCCCACATTGATGCCGGAGACGGCAAAGGTCGCGCTCTCGGCCGCCACAGCCAAATCGCAGGACGCCACGAGCTGACACCCGGCCGCCGTCGCCATGCCATGCACCCGTGCAATCACCGGAACGGGCAGGTTGACGATGCCCTGCATCACCCGGCTGCATTGCGCAAACAGGGCCTCGTAGTAATCCTGATGCGGATTGGCCCGCATCTGCTTGAGATCGTGTCCCGCGCAGAAGGCCCTGCCCGCGGCGGCAAGGACGACGCAGCGAACCGCCCCATCATTCTTCAGGTCGTCAAGCGCCCCCTGAAGCGCCATCAGCATCTCCTCGGAGAGAGCATTGAACTGAGCCGGGCGGTTGAGGGTGAGCGTCACGACCCCATTCCGATCCTCGCACAGCAGAATGTCATCACCGGAAACGGCCTGTTGGGCAGTCATGGGCATTCTCCTCCGGATCGTTCCTTGCACGTTGTTTACAGGATCCAACCCGAATAAGCTCGATCTGGCAATAAGACCCTTGAGGAACGCTGCATCATCCTGGGCCAAAGACAAGAGGTGCCTTTCGTGAACAAGCTGCCGATCAGCCGCTTTCCTACCCCTGAGATATCCGATCTGCCCGAGGATATCCGCACGCGCATTCTCGCGGTTCAGGAGAAGTCGGGCTTCGTGCCGAATGTGTTTCTGGTGCTGGCCCATCGCCCGGACGAGTTCCGCGCCTTCTTCGCCTATCACGATGCCCTGATGGAGAAGCCCGGCAGTCTCACCAAAGCCGAGCGCGAGATGATCGTGGTGGCGACGAGCAACGCCAACCAGTGCCAATATTGCGTCATCGCCCATGGCGCCATCCTGCGCATCCGGGCCAAGGACCCGCTGATCGCCGATCAGGTCGCCATCAACTACCGCAAGGCCGACATCACGCCCCGCCAGAAGGCAATGCTGGACTTTGCCATGAAGGTGTCTCTTGAGGCCTATGCTGTCGGCGATGCGGACATTGCGGCCTTAGGCTCCCACGGCTTCACGGAAGATGACGTGTGGGACATCGCGGCGATTGCCGCCTTCTTCGCCATGTCGAACCGTCTCGCCAATGTCACCAGCATGCGGCCGAACGACGAGTTCTATTCGCTCGGCCGGGGCTGAGTCATTTTACTGAGAGTACCTTACCGGGATTAAGCCGGTTGTCGGGATCGAGCGCACGCTTGAGAGTGCGGGCGAGGTCCATCTCGGTTGCTGCGCGGTAGCGCGCCAACTCGCCGACCCGGTACTGGCCGATACCGTGCTCCGCCGAGATGCTGCCGCCGAAAGCCGCCACCACGTCGTGCACGATGCGGTTCACGACATCTGTATCCTGGCCTGCATCGACGAGAACGTTGTAGTGGATATTGCCATCGCCGAGATGTCCGAAGGCGTTCACGCGCGTGCCCGAGGCGCCGGCAGCGAGCGCTTGCCCGGCCTCGATAAGGAATCGAGGAACCTCGGTCAGCGGTACGGACACATCATGCTTGACGCTCTTGCCCTCCCGCGCCTCGGATTCCGTCACATGCTCGCGCAGGGCCCAGAGCTGGGCCGCCTGCGCGCCTGATTCGGCGATTACGCCGTCGAGCGCGATCTCCTGCTCGAAGGCCGAGCCCAGCATCGACTCGGCTGCCTCCCGTAGACCCGCCAAGCTTGAGGCCGCCTCGATCAGCACGAACCATTCACCCTCGGCGATGGGTGCTTTCAAGCCGGCATGCCTGGCGACAAGCTGCATGGACGTGGCCGAGATCAGCTCGAAGGCCGAGATCTGATCGCCCAATTCGTCCTGGGCGATCTCCAGAAGCCGCAGGGCGGCCGCAGGATCGGCCACCGAGAGCAAAGCAGTCACGGAGTGCTTCGGCCGCGGCAGAAGCCTCAGGACCGCCGCCGTGACGATCCCGAGCGTGCCCTCGCTGCCGATGAAGAGCTGCTTCCAGTCGTAGCCCGCGTTGTCCTTGCGCAGCTTCCGCAGGCCATTGGCGACGGTGCCATCGGGCAGGACCACTTCCAGGCCGAGCACGAGGCTGCGGGTCATGCCATAGCGCAGCACGTTCACGCCGCCTGCATTGGTCGCGACCACCCCGCCGATGGTAGCCGAGCCCTCGGCCGCTAGGCTGATCGGCAGCAGGCGTCCAGCCGCTCCGGCGGCATCCTGCGCGACTTTCAAGATGCATCCGGCCTCCGCCTCGATGGTCAAGCCGACCGGGTCGATGCGGCGGATGGCGGCCATGCGATTGAGAGACAGGACGACCTGCGTGCCTGATGCGTCCGGCACCGCTCCGCCGGCCAGCCCCGTATTGCCGCCCTGCGGGACGATGGCGGCACCCGCGTCGTGGCAGATCTCGCACGATCTGGGCCACCTGCTCGGTCGAGGACGGGCGAGCGACGCAAGCCGGCCGGCCGGGGAAGAGCTTGCGCCAATCGACGGCATAAGGTTCGAGATCCGAGCCTTCGGTGATGACAGCTGTCGGACCGAGAAGGCCCGTTAAGCGCTGCTGCAAATCCGTCGGCTTGGTCATCGGAAATCCCCCGCGGTTTCGATCACCGCTCCTGACCGATCAGGGAGCAATCGTCAACGTGACATCCGCGAGAGACAGAGCATCAGTGAAAATGCAGCAGAGTTTCACTCAGCTTTTGCCAGACCCGGGCTCGGCCATCTTGCGGTGCTGTTCGGCGAGCACGCCGGCCGGCGTCACGGAGGCGAGGATGGTGGTGAACTTGTTCTTCCAACCGCTCACCACGTCGCCATCGCCACGCATCATGGCATCGAAGCCGACCTGCGCCACATAGGCGGGATCGTCCTTCTTGTCCTGGCCGACCTGCGTGTCCTCCATGCCGGCTCGCTCGAAGAACTCGGTCTCGGTGGCGCCGGGCATCAGGCAGGTCACCGTCACATTGGTATCCTTCAGCTCAGCCCGGAGCGCGAAAGAGAAGGAATCGATGAAGGCCTTGGTGCCGTTATAGACGGCCTGAAAGGTGCCGGGCATGAAGCCGGCAATCGAGCCGGTGATGAGAATGCGGCCTTCGTTCCTGGCTCGCATGTCGCGGCCAACCTTCTGGATCAGATAGATCGTGCCGGTGATGTTGGTATCGATCACGTGGCGCGCTTCAGCGAAGTCCTGATCCAGGAAGGCGTGGCCGAGCCCGTGCCCGGCATTGGCCAGAAGCGCACCGACCGGCCTGCCTTTGGCGGCGGCGTAAAGCTTGTCGACACCCTCAAGGGTGGCAAGATCGGCCTCGATGGCCTCGACCTCGGACCCGAGAGCCTGGAAGTCCTTCACCACATCGTGGATGGCGGCCTGATCGGCGGCAATCAGCAGATCATACCCATTCTGGGCACAGAGTTTCGCAAGCTCATAACCGATGCCCGACGAGGCACCGGTCACGATGGCAAGCGGCTTCGCAGTTTCTGGCATGGCATTCTCCCAGCCGACTCAGAGAAATGGACCGGCCACTATCGGAGAGAAGCGAAACCGGCACGTGGTGCTTGAACTCGCGAAGGCCAGTTCAGTTCAAAAATACTCATCGAGTTCCCGGTCTCGCCACGCGAAGCATCCCGCAGATTCAGTCCAGTCAAAGACCAGTCTTGTACTGATACCGGGCAGTTGCTTTCGCTTTGGGGGCAAGATACCTTCACCATAACAACATAAGAAAGCTCAGATCGCAGTGGATCTGTAGCCGGGAGAAGCGCTCTTGGGTCCGCAGGAATCGGCGACGCTCGATGTCGCGGTGAGTGGTGGCGTATGCGGGCATGACATGGCCCGAAACGCGGTGGAACATGGCACCGCGATGATCTCCACATATCCCATCTCTGCCGCCTCCGATCCTGCTCGAAGCCCAGGGAAGTGCCGATGACCGTTGTTCTTGAAGGCGTCTCGAAGAAGGTCGGAGCAGCGGTTCATATCGACGACGTTCATCTGACCCTGGAACGTGGCTCCCTCAATGTGCTGCTCGGGGCGACGCTTGCCGGTAAGACCTCGCTCATGCGGCTCATGGCTGGACTCGATGTGCCAACAAGCGGCCGCGTTCTGGTCGACGACAGGGATGTGACGGGCTGGCCTGTGCAGCGCCGCAGCGTGGCCATGGTCTACCAGCAGTTCATCAACTATCCCTCGCTCGACGTTTACGAGAACATCGCCTCGCCCCTGCGGGTCTCCGGTCTGCCGAAGAACGAGGTCGACGGGCGCGTCCGCGACGCCGCCAAGCTTCTGAAGCTCGAGCCTTATCTCGACCGCAAGCCGTTGAATCTCTCCGGCGGCCAGCAGCAGCGCACCGCGATCGCCCGGGCACTGGTCAAGCGTGCGGATCTCGTCCTGCTCGACGAGCCCCTGGCCAATCTCGACTATAAGCTGCGCGAGGAGCTGCGTGAGGAGCTGCCGCGGGTCTTCGCGGCCTCGGGTGCCATCTTCGTCTATGCCACCACGGAGCCGTCCGAGGCCCTGCTTCTGGGCGGCAACACCGCGACCCTCTTCGAAGGCCGCGTAACCCAGTTCGGGCCGACGCCGCAGGTTTATCGCCGTCCCCGCGATCTGATCACGGCTCGCGTTTTTTCCGATCCGCCGCTCAACACCCTGAAGGTCCGCAAAACCGGCGGCAATGCGAGCTTGAGCACGGGCGGCGAGATCCGCGCGACCGGTCCTCTCGCGGCCGTTCCGGATGGGGACTACACCGTGGGTTTTCGGGCCCATCACCTCAAGCTCGAACCTGCCGGCTCCGAAGAGATCGCCATTCCGGCCATCGTATCCGTCTCCGAAATCACCGGATCGGAAAGTTATGTCCATCTCGATGCCAGTGAGCATCGACTCATCGCGCTCGTTCCCGGCGTGAGGCGGCTTGAGCCGAAATCTGCCGTGACCGCTTATATCGATCCGCGGCACCTGTTCCTGTTCGATGATGCGGGCCGTCTTGCCGCCGCCGACCCTGCCCAGAGAGCGGCGTGAGGAGAGACAGATGGCCCGCATCACCCTCGATCATCTCGCCCATGCCTACAGGACCGATCCCCGCACGGCGGATGATTACGCCCTCAAGGAGATCAACCATGTGTGGAGCCAGGGCGGCGCCTATGCGCTGCTGGGCCCCTCGGGCTGCGGCAAGACCACTCTGCTCAACATCATCTCCGGCCTTGTGCGTCCCACCCGCGGCCGCGTGCTCTTCAACGATCTCGATGTGACGGATCTGCCGACGGAAGCGCGCAACATCGCGCAGGTGTTCCAGTTTCCCGTGGTCTACGACACGATGACCGTGCGCGAAAACCTCGCTTTTCCGCTCAAGAACCGGCACGTGCCGCGCGACAGGACGGCCCGGCGGGTGGAGGAGATCGCACGGTTGCTCGACCTCACCCGCGTCCTCGACCGCAAGGCCAGCAACCTCACTGCGGACATGAAGCAGAAGATCTCCCTCGGACGCGGCCTCGTGCGCCCCGATGTGGCGGCGATCCTGTTCGACGAGCCGCTCACCGTGATCGATCCGCACCTGAAATGGCAGCTGCGCTCCACTCTGAAGGAGATTCACCGCGCGCTCGACATCACCATGATCTACGTGACCCACGACCAGACCGAGGCGCTCACCTTCGCCGACAAGGTAGTGGTCATGCATGACGGCGCCGTGGTGCAGACCGGAACTCCTGACGAGCTGTTCGAGCGTCCGGCCCACACCTTCGTCGGACATTTCATCGGTTCGCCAGGCATGAACATCCTGCCCTGCCGCGTCGAAGGCGCCACCGCCTTCGTCGGCAATGAAGCGATCCCCCTGCAGCGGGCCTATCGCGGCTTGTCTGACGGTGAGCGGGTCGAGCTCGGCATCCGGCCTGAATTCGTGCGACTGCAGCCGAAGGGATCGGGGCTACCGGTCCAGATCCGGCGTATCGACGATATCGGCCGCGCCCGCATCGCCCGGGTCGAGATGAGCGGACGCCCACTTGCCGCCAGCGTTCCGGAGGGCATCTCCATCGAAGGGAACGAGGCCGCGCTCGCGCTCGATCCACGCCACGTCCACATCTATGCCAACGGGCATCTCGTCTCAGGCGAGCCGATCGGAGGGAACCGGGCATGACGAAGACCGTCAACAACAGGGCCTGGTTCTTCGTTCTGCCGGTCTTCGCCATCGTGGCCTTCTCGGCCGTCCTGCCGCTGATGACCGTGGTGAACTACTCGGTTCAGGACACCTTCGGCAACAACCAGTTCTTCTGGAACGGCATCGGCTGGTTCCAGGAACTGCTCGATCCTTCGACGGAGCTCGGCGGACGCTTCTTCGACGCCCTATGGCGCACCCTCCTCTTCTCGGCGATCATCCTCATGATCGAGGTGCCGCTCGGCATTGCCGTCGCGCTCGCCATGCCGCGCGAAGGCTGGACGGTGGCGCTCTGTCTCGTCCTGATGGCGCTGCCACTTCTGATTCCGTGGAACGTGGTCGGCACGATCTGGCAGGTCTTCGCCCGCGGCGACATCGGCCTGCTCGGCTGGACCGTCAACCACCTCGGCATCGACTACAATTACACGAACGATCCCATCGACGCTTGGGTGACGCTCGTCGTCATGGATGTGTGGCATTGGACGAGCCTCGTCGCTCTTCTCTGCTACGCCGGGCTGAAATCGATTCCCGATGCCTACTATCAGGCCGCACGCATCGACGGCGCCTCGCGCTGGGCGGTCTTTCGAACGATCCAGCTGCCAAAAATGCGGCGCGTGCTGCTGATCGCGGTGCTCCTGCGCTTCATGGATTCGTTCATGATCTACACCGAGCCCTTCGTGATCACCGGCGGCGGCCCAGGCAATGCCACCACCTTCCTGTCCATCGATCTGGTAAAGCTGGCACTCGGCCAATTCGACCTCGGTAAGGCGGCCGCCATGTCGCTGGTCTACAACCTGATCATCCTCGCCATCTGCTGGGTCTTCTATACCGTCATGACGAACGTGGATGCCGAACGCGAGAGAGTCGAAGCATGACCGGAACCATTGCCGTCGGCGCCTCCGAGACAAAGCCTGTCGCAGCGCCCCTGGCTGCGAACCGCGCCCTGTCCGGCCCGCGGGTGAGTGGGCGCGTGGTGGTGATGACCCTCTACCTCCTGTTCCTGATGCTGCCGATCTACTGGCTCCTCAACATGAGCCTTAAGACGAATATGGAGATCACTTCCGGCCTCACGCTGTGGCCTCGGGAGATCACCTTCGACAACTACATCAAGATCTTCACCGACCAGAGCTGGTACTCGGGCTATATCAACTCGCTGACCTACGTCGTCATCAACACGGTGCTGTCGATCTCCTTTGCGCTTCCGGCCGCCTATGCCTTCTCCCGGTACAAGTTTCTCGGTGAAAAGCACCTGTTCTTCTGGCTGCTCACCAACCGCATGGCGCCGCCGGCGGTCTTCGCCCTGCCCTTCTTCAACCTTTACTCGGCCATCGGCCTCTTCGACACGCCCTGGGCGGTCGCCCTGGCGCATTGCCTCTTTAACGTGCCGCTGGCGGTGTGGATTCTGGAGGGCTTCATGTCGGGCGTGCCGCGGGAGATCGACGAGACCGCCGCGATCGACGGCTATTCCTTCCCGCGCTTCTTCGTAAAGATCTTCATGCCGCTCATCGCCTCCGGCATCGGCGTGGCCGCCTTCTTCTGCTTCATGTTCTCCTGGGTCGAGCTGCTGCTGGCGCGCACGTTGACCTCGGTCAATGCCAAGCCCATCGCCGCCACCATGACGCGCACCATCTCGGCTTCCGGTATGGATTGGGGCCTGCTCGCCGCCGCCGGCATGCTCACCATCGTGCCGGGCGCGCTCGTGATCTGGTTCGTCCGCAACTACATCGCCAAGGGCTTCGCCCTGGGCCGGGTCTAAGGAGGCTTACATGCCTGATCTCGCCTGGATGGCCTGGACTTGGCAGACGGGGCTTTTCTTCGCAGGAATCGCAAGCCTGCTGTTGATTATGACATTGCTCGCGATCTATCGCCCCGAGACCGAACGTGTCGGCGTGCTGCGCATTCCAACGACGCGCGGCGACCGCCTCTTCATCTCGCTTCTCGGTGCGGCCTTCATTCACCTCGCATGGCTCGGGCTCGTCGGCCCAGGTCTGTGGTGGGCCTCCGGCCTGTCCCTGCTCTACGCAGCCGCCGTGTTTCGCTACGTCTAGGAGGGAATGGCTCAAGAGTACCCTGCGGTTTGCCCGGACCGGAGGGAATAAGACCAGCGCACAAGCCGGCCAGGGCATAACTTGGGAGGAACGAATGAAACTCACCCAATCTCACCGGCACTTGAAACTGTTCATCTCGACAAGCGTCCTCGCCATGGCGCTTGGCTCCAGCGCTGCTCTCGCGGGCATGGAAGAAGCCCGTCGCTGGATCGACAGCGAATTCCAGCCTTCCACCCTCTCCAAGGACGACCAGCTAAAGGAGATGGAATGGTTCGTAAACGCGGCCAAGCCTTTCGCGGGCCAGGAGATCAACGTGGTCTCCGAGACCATCACGACCCATGAATACGAGGCGCGGACGTTGGCCAAGGCCTTCTCGGAGATCACCGGCATCAAGCTCACCCACGACCTGATTCAGGAAGGCGACGTGGTGGAGAAAATCCAGACCCAGATGCAGTCCGGTCGCAACATCTACGATGCCTGGGTCAACGATTCCGATCTCATCGGCACCCACTTCCGCTACAAGCAGGCTATCGCACTCGACGACTGGATGGCGGGCGAAGGCAAGGACGTGACCTCGCCGACCCTCGACATCAACGACTTCATCGGCAAATCTTTCACGACGGCGCCGGACGGCAAGATGTACCAGCTGCCGGATCAGCAGTTCGCCAATGTGTACTGGTTCCGCTACGACTGGTTCCAGCGTCCGGACTTGAAGGAGAAGTTCAAGGCCAAATACGGCTACGACCTCGGCGTTCCGGTGAACTGGTCGGCCTATGAGGACATCGCCGAATTCTTCACCAACGACGTAAAGGAGGTCGATGGCGTCAAGGTTTTCGGCCACATGGATTACGGCCGGAAGGATCCGTCGCTCGGCTGGCGCTTCACCGACGCCTGGCTCTCCATGGCCGGCAACGGCGACAAGGGCATCCCGAACGGTCTGCCTGTCGATGAGTGGGGTATCCGCATGGAGGGGTGCCGCCCGGTCGGCTCGTCCGTCGAGCGCGGCGGCGACACCAACGGCCCAGCCGCCGTCTACGCCATCACCAAGTATCTCGACTGGATGAAGAAGTATGCCCCGCCGCAAGCGAATGGCATGAACTTCTCCGAGTCGGGGCCGGTGCCGGCGCAGGGCAACATCGCCCAGCAGATCTTCTGGTACACGGCTTTCACCGCCGACATGGTGAAGCCCGGTCTCCCCGTGGTGAACCAGGACGGCACGCCGAAATGGCGCATGGCGCCCTCGCCGCACGGCTCATACTGGAAGGACGGCATGAAGCTCGGCTACCAGGATGCAGGCTCGTGGACGCTGCTGAAATCCACGCCTGTCGACCGCCGCAAGGCGGCCTGGCTCTATGCGCAGTTCGTGACCTCCAAGACGGTCTCGCTGAAGAAGAGCCATGTGGGCCTCACCTTCATCCGCGAAAGCGACATCTGGCATCAGTCGATGACGGATCGCGCACCGAAGCTCGGCGGCCTTGTCGAGTTCTACCGCTCGCCTGCCCGCGTGCAATGGACGCCGACCGGCAACAACGTGCCGGATTATCCGAAGCTCGCGCAGCTCTGGTGGCAGAACATCGGCGATGCGGCCTCCGGCGCCAAGACGCCGCAAGAAGCCATGACGTCGCTCGCCAATGCACAGGACGACGTGCTCGGACGTCTTGAGCGCGCCAATGTGCAGGGCGAATGTGGCCCGAAGTTGAACCCGAAGACCTCCGCCGACGAATGGTTCAAGAAAGCGGAAGCCGCCGGCACCATCGCGCCCCAGCGCAAACTCGCGAACGAGAAGCCGAAGGGCGAGACGGTGGATTACGACACGCTCATCAAGAGCTGGCCCGCTTCTCCGCCGAAGCGCAGCTGACCGAGACCGGCCCCGCCCCATAAGGGCGGGGCTTTTTCACGTGCGGCCGCGCAGCACCTAGCCGCCCGGTCAGTATCGAAGAAAGCCGTTTGCCGGCAGGATCGCCTGGACGATGACCGAAGAGGTTTGTCATGCCAGATCCATCAGCCGGCTTTTCCCTCAATGCGATCTCGGACCTTGCCGCCGATCTGCTCGATGGCGTTGCGCCACGGCTGGTGACGATCCACGGCCGTAGGCGCGGAACGTCAAGCGGGTTCCTCTGGCGCCCTGGCCTCGTCGTGACGGCGGAGGAAGCACTGGAGGCTGACGAGGACGTGACGGTCACACGTCCCGATGGGAGCCAAGTCACAGCAAGCCTCATCGGTCGTGACCCGAGCACGGATATCGCTCTTCTCCGCATCGAGGAGCAGTCGCTGGAGGAGATCGCGTTCTATCCGACAGACGGAGTTCGCGCGGGGCATCTCATCCTTGCCGCAGGGAGGCAACCGGAGGGCCTGAGTGCAGCGCTGGGCATCGTCGCCCTTGCAGGCGGACCCTGGAGGAGCCTGCGCGGCGGCCATATCGACCGCAGAATCCATCTCGATCACAGGCTCGATTTCCAGTCGGAAGGCGGCGTTGCCCTCGACACGAGCGGGCGGATTATCGGAATGACGGTGCTCGGCCCCCGGGGTCGCGTTCTCGTCATTCCATCGGAAACCATCGAGCGGGTGGCACCGCAGCTTCTCGACAAGGGTCGTGTCGCCCGCGGCTATCTGGGCCTCGGGCTCCAGCCGGTCCGCATCGACAAGGCCTCAGCCGATGCGGCAGGACTTGCGGAATCGCGGGGCCTGATCGTAATCAGCGTGGACGAGGAAGGTCCGGGACAAACGGCGGGCATTCGCCAAGGCGATATCCTCATCCGGTGGAACGCGGACGCCCTGCCCTCTGTCCGCCGTGTCTATACGCTTCTCGGACCCGAGAGCGTGGGCCAATCCGTCGATCTAGGAATTGTGAGGGCGGGTGCGCATATGACTCTTGCGGTTGAGATCAAGGAGCGCCCGAAGCCTCAGTAACGAGTGGGCGCCGATAGGGTGAAGCCTTGCGGAAGGTGGCTCTTCAAATCGACGATGCGAGCCTGCTCGACCGCATCGCCACGATCCTGGCCGAGGAGGACGGCATCGGTGCCCTGCACTCAGGCAACCCCGACGTGGTGATCACGGATCACCTGCCCTTTTCTGAGAAGGTCCCGACGATCCTCTTGGGCGACAGCCTGAGCGGGCCCGAGGCGCTGAAGGCGGGAGGGAGCGGGATTCTCCCCCGCGATGTCGCCGTCTCGGATCTTCTGCTGGCGCTGGAGGCCGTCAACAGGGGCTTCGTCATCATGCCGCGAGGCGCTGCCGGGATCATCCGGGATCCGGCTTCGCACGATCCATCCGATCCGCCACGAGACGATCTGCTCACCGCGCGCGAACTCGAAGTTCTGCGGCTGCTGGCGGAAGGCGCCTCGAACAAGCTCATCGCGCGCAGGCTCGGGATTTCATTCCACACCGCGAAATTTCACGTCGCCTCCATTGCGGCGAAACTCGACGCGACAGGGAGAACGGATGCGGTCGCGCAGGCGATCCGTCTTGGCCTCATCATGCTGTGATGAACGACACCGCGGCGCAGGCCCTTGGTTCCCGCCCTTACCGTCACCACATGATGTGAAATAGCGTTATCCTTTGGGGGCTACATGCTCGATCGCACTCCAGCCTTTCTCCTCAACACGGACAACTCATTATCGTCATCGCAGCAAGTCTCCGATACGCGCGATGACGATATCCTGCTCGATTCCTACTCGCATGCCGTGACCAGCGTCGTGGACCGTATCGGTCCCGCGGTGGTGCGCATCGAGCCGCAGGTTTCGGGCCGAACGGCAGGCATGGGTTCCGGCGTCATCATCTCGCCCGATGGGCTCCTGCTCACCAACAGCCATGTCATGCAGGGCGCACGGGATGCAAACCTCACCGGCTCCGACGGGCGCACCATCGAGGCGCGGGTGATCGGCGACGATCCGGATACGGACCTTGCCCTGCTGCGCGCCAATGGCGACAGGCTTCCCTTCGCCACCCTGGGCGATTCCAAGCGACTGAAGCGCGGCCAGATCGCAATCGCCATCGGCAATCCCCTTGGCTTTGAATCGACCGTCACAGCCGGCGTGGTCTCCGCTCTCGGACGAAGCCTGCGGGCGAAGTCGGGACGGCTCATCGACGACGTGATCCAGACGGATGCGGCCCTTAATCCTGGCAATTCCGGCGGCCCGCTCGTGGCAACATCCGGCGAGGTGATCGGCATCAATACCGCGGTCATCATGGGAGCGCAGGGCATCTGCTTTGCCGTCGCGAGCAACACGGCGAGGTTGGTCGTGTCGGAACTGATCCGCCACGGTCGCGTCCGCCGGGCCTCGATCGGCATTGCGGGGCAGACAGTCCCCCTGCCACGGCGCGTGAGCTATGCGGCCGGTTTGACCGGACAATTCGGCGTCGTCATCGCCGCCGTGGAACCCGGCAGTCCCGCAGACCACGCGCAGCTCGAACAGGGCGATGTCATCCTCTCGCTCGACGGTGAGCCGGTCGGTGGTGTCGACGATCTGGTGCGCCTGCTGAACGGAGAGCGGATCGGACGCTTCGTCGAGCTCGTGCTTCTCAAGAAGGGCGAGATGCGCACCGTGACGATCACGCCCATCGAGCGCAAGGCGAAAACCGCACATTCGGAGTAAGTGGCGAGAAGGAATTTCGAGCGGAGCCTGTCCTACTCCGCGTCCGCTCGAAATTCCCCTTTTTCCAACCATGTAGGATCAAGCGTGAATAGCTCCTGCGGCCGGGCGACGCCTCTCAGCGCATAACGGCCGACCGACACCAGGCAGTCCTGATCGTCCTTCGCGACTGTCGAGAAGAAGGCGGACGACACGAGAACGTCGCGCTCGACGGAGCGGCACAACGCACCGATCCGGCTCACCTCGTTCACGGCCGGTCCCACGACCGTGAAATCGAGGCGATCCTGGCTGCCGATATTTCCATAAAAGACCTCGCCGATATGCAGGCCGAGATAGGCACTCGTGACCGGCAGGTTGCACGACAGCCGCTCTTCGTTCAGGGCGCGAATTCGGGAATGCATCAGACGCTCGGCCTTGAGAGCGGACCGGCAGGCTCGGCTCGGATCTTCCTCCTTGAAGATCGCGAGCGCTCCATCCCCGATCAGCTTCAGGACATCGCCGCCGGCCTCATAGATGGAGGAGATGATCGCTTCCGAATAATCGTTCAGGAACGGAATGATCTGTTCAGGGTCCGCAGTCTCCGTAATGTGGGTAAAACCATGCAGGTCGCTGAACCACAGGACAGCCTGAATCCGATCGGTCACGCCCCGGGCGATGCGTCCGCTCAGAACGAGGCGGCCGGCGTCGCGGCCGAGATAGGTCTCGACAAGGGTCTTGGCGATGCGCGCGAGCGAGGCGCATTTCAGAGCGAGCATCAGAGGCGCGGCCAACTCGCGCACGAGCGAAATCTGCTCATCGGTGAAGCCGGAAGGCGCGTCCGTCGTCCAGGACGAATAGAAGGAATCCATTTCACCGATGGCGCCTGCCGCCTCAAAACGATGAATCAGGACCAGATAATCCGTCTGTCCCTCATTGCGTAGATCACCGAGAACGGAGAAGTCCTCAAGGTGACCGGGACCGATCCGGCGCCGCAGGAAATCCTCCCCGCTGAGAAGAAGGTGATAATAGGTGCTCCGGCGCCAGTTGTCGGCTGCCTGCCCTTCCACATTGGTACGACCATACTCGACGACAGGATCGTGATCACCCTGATCGTCACGACGCCAGCGGAAGACCCGCCCCTCATGGATGGGGTGCAGTGTGTCGATGACGATATTGACCCGGGCGACAGGTAGCCCAGCGGCGACGAGGCGGTCACAGAAACCAC
Source organism: Microvirga sp. RSM25 (assembly GCF_044784385.1). Lineage (NCBI taxonomy): Bacteria > Pseudomonadati > Pseudomonadota > Alphaproteobacteria > Hyphomicrobiales > Methylobacteriaceae > Microvirga > Microvirga sp. RSM25. Next base: position 3,059,210 of record NZ_CP173039.1, read on the forward strand.
GCAGGAGCTCAAGCTCCGTCAGGCCTGTCAGCCCGGCCTCTGTGACCCATTTCGCGATGCCTGCTGCCTGGGCTGTGTCCATAGGGATCTCTTCACGATGACGATTCTGCCGGCCATCCATGACAGCACATCGGGTGGTTGGTCAAAGCCGAACGCCGACCAAGCGGTGTGACTGCCCTCCGTTTCTACTCGGCCGGCGACGGTTGAGTTCCCGTGGAATCCACTCGTTTTGGGTCTGGACGCCGGAACATCCGCAGGACCACCAGCCGCACGGCCACGTAAAAGACCGGCGTCAGGAACAATCCGAACACGGTCACGCCGAGCATGCCGGCGAACACGGCCGTGCCCAGGGCCTGTCTCATCTCGGCGCCGGGCCCGGTCGCGATCGCGAGCGGCAGCACGCCGAGGATGAAGGCGAAAGCCGTCATCAGGATGGGACGCAAGCGCAACCGGCAGGCTTCGACGACGGCCTCCCCCGGCGTCTTGCCGTCAAATTCCGCCTGCCTTGCAAATTCGACGATGAGAATGGCGTTCTTCGCCGCCAGTCCGACCAGGACCACAAGGCCGATCTGGGTCAGGATGTTGTTGTCCTGCCCGCGGATCATCACGCCGATCAGCGCGGAGAGCACACTCATCGGCACGATCAGGATGATGGCGATCGGCAGGGACCAGCTTTCATACTGGGCCGCGAGCACGAGGAACACGAAGAGCACCGACAGGGCGAAGATGAACACCGCCGTGTTGCCGGTCTGCCGCTCCTGGAACGCCAGGTCCGTCCACTCGAAGCCCATGCTGGGCGAGAGGTTCTGCCGAACCAGCGCCTCCATGGCATCGAGTGCAGCACCCGAGGAAATGCCTGGAGCCGCGTTGCCCTGCAGGGCCACCGAGGTGAACATGTTGTAGCGCTGGATCAGATCGGCCCCGGAGACCTCGCGCATCTCGACAAGCGTGCCCAAGGGAACGAGGGCCCCCGTTGACGAGCGGACGCGCAGCCGGTTGATATCCTCCTGGTCGATCCGGAAGCGCTGGTCGGCCTGCGCCCGAACCTGATAGACGCGGCCGAAGGCATTGAAGTCGTTCACATAGGCCGTACCGAGATTGATGCGGAGCGTCTCGAAGATGTTCGGGATCGGCACGTTCAGAATGCTCGCCTTCTGACGGTCGATCTCCAGATAGACCTGCGGTGAATTGGCTGAGAATGTCGTGAAGACGCCGGCCAGATTCGGGTTCTGGCGCGCCTGCCCCATCAATTGATAGGCGACCGCGAGAACGCCGCGCACATCGTCACCGGTCCTGTTCTGGATCTGGACCTTGAAGCCGCCCGAATTGCCGAGGCCGCGCACAGGCGGCGGCGGAATGGCGATGATGAACGCTTCCTCGATCTGCTGCATGCGGGCGAAGAGATCGCCGATGATCTTGGTCCCTGAATCGCCTGCTTCGATGCGCTCATCGAAAGGCTTGAACGCGGCGAAGATTGCCGCAGCATTGGTCGCGTTGGTGAAGGTCGCGCCGGAGAAGCCGGCAAAGGCCACGGCATTCTGAACGCCTGGCGTTTCCTGGATGATCTTCGAGGCCCTTTGCACCACCGCATCGGTGCGCGACAGGGAGGAACCGTCTGGAAGCTGGATCACGACGATGGCATAGCCCTGATCCAGCGTCGGGATGAAGCCGCGCGGCACGTGATTGGCGATCCACACGGTGCCGGCCAGAAGCCCGATATAGATCGGCAGTACGATCAGCTTGTGCCGTGCCAACGTACCGACGGCCCTGGCATAGCCGTTGGACGTAACGTCGAAGCCCCGATTGAAGCCGTTGGCCAATGTTCGTCCGAACCGGAACATCGGATTCCTGGAATGCTCATGGCTGTGCGGCTTCAGCAGGAATGCGGCCAGAGCCGGCGAGAGCGTCAGGGAGTTGAAGGCCGAGATGACTGTCGAAACGGCAATGGTCAGGGCGAATTGCCTGTAGAACTGACCGGAGATGCCGGGAATGAAAGCCGTCGGGACGAAGACCGCGACGAGAACCAGCGCGATGGCCACAAGTGCGGTGCCGACCTCGTCCATGGTCGTGTGCGCGGCATCCCGCGGCGACATGCCAAGGGCGATGTTGCGCTCCACGTTCTCCACCACCACGATGGCATCGTCGACCACGATACCGATGGCCAGAACCATGCCGAAAAGAGTCAGCGTGTTGATCGAGAAACCGAGAGCCGCCATGAAGGCGAACGTGCCGATCAGCGAGACGGGGATCGCCACGATGGGAATGATCGCCGTGCGCCAGCTCTGCAGGAACACGAAGACCACGATCACGACGAGCGCCGTGGCCTCGAACAGGGTCTTGTAGACTTCGTTCACGCTCTCAGCAATGAATTCCGTGGGGTTATAGACGATCTCGTACGCGACGCCTTGCGGGAAATTGCCTTTGAGCTGCTCCATGGTCCGGATGATCTGCTCCGACGCAGCGAGCGCATTGGTGCCGGGCCGTTGGAAGATTCCGAGAGCAACGGCAGGCTTGCCGTTGAGATAGGAATTCGTCACGTAATCCTGGGCGCCGAGCTCGATGCGAGCCACATCCTGCAACCGCACGAGACGTCCCTGCGGCGTGGCCTGGACGATGATCTGTCGGAACTGACGCGGATCCTCGAACCGTCCCTGCGTCGTCACCGTCAGCTGGAACGCCGCATCCGTCGGTGTCGGTTCCTGCCCCAAGGCGCCCCCGGAGACCTGGACGTTCTGTTCCTGGATCGCCCGTACGACTTCGCTCGACGTCATGCCGTAGGAGGCAAGCTTCTCGGGGTCGAGCCAGATGCGCAGGGAATATTGCCGCTCGCCGAAGATGATGAGATCGCCCACGCCATCGAGCCGCAACAGGATGTCGCGCACGTAGTTGCGGGCATAGTTCGAGACGTAGAGCTGGTCGTAGGATCCGTCCGGGGAGAGCATATGCACGACCATCATCAGATCGGGCGAGCTCTTGAGCGTCGTCACGCCGAGGCGGCGCACCTCCTCCGGCAAGCGTGGCGTTGCAATCGCCACCCGGTTCTGAACGAGCACCTGGGCCTTGTCGAGATCGGTGCCGAGCTTGAAGGTGATCGTCAGCGCCATGGCGCCGTCGCCGGTGGAATAGGAGGACATGTACAGCATGTCCTCGACACCGTTGATCTGCTGCTCCAGCGGCGTGGCGACCGTGGCCGCGACCGTCTGCGCATCGGCGCCCGGATAACTCGCCCTGACCACCACGGTGGGCGGCGCGATGTCCGGATACTGGGCGACCGGCAGGGTCGTATAGGCGATCCCGCCGATGATCAGGAAGAGCGCCGACAGGACCGTCGCGAAGATGGGACGGTCGATGAAGAAATGGGCAAAGCGCATGGAAGCGCCCTCCTCGGGTGAAATCAGCTGCCGTTTCGTTCCCGCATCGGGGGAAGCGTAGTCATCTGCGGCGTGATCGGCGCTCCGGGTCGAGCCCGGACGAGGCCGTTCACCACCACCGTCTCATTGCCGGTCAGCCCATCTCGGATGACCCTGTAACCGTCGATCCTCGGGCCGATGCGCACGGGCTTGAGATTGACGATGTTGTTCTCGCCGACTACATAGACGACTCGCCGGTCCTGGTCGCTGCCGATGGCCTCGTCGGGCAGGAGGATGCCCTTGTAGGGGTCGGAGGCGCCCACCGTGACGCGGCCGAACAGGCCGGGCGTCAGGAAGCGATCCTTGTTCTCGAAGACAGCACGGACACGGATTGTGCCGCTGGCCGAATCCAGCCGGTTGTCGACGAAGTCGAGTTGACCTTTGCGCGTTCCGAGCCGCTCATCGGTCAATGTGAGTTCGACTTCGTTGGTCTCTCCATTGGCCGAAGTATTCGTTCCGCCGTGGGTCTGCCGCGAGAATGCCAGGAAGGAACGCTCGTCGACATCGAAATAGAACTGGATCGGATCAAGCGAGAGAACGTTCGTCAGGATCGTCTCGTTGGCATTGACCAGATTGCCTTCGGAGACGAGCTTGCGTGAGATCCGCCCCGACAGGGGCGATTTGATCTGCGTGAACTCCACGTCGAGCTGTGCTTGCCGCAGTGCTGCCTGGGCGCGATCCAGCTCGGCCTTGGCGGTCAGGAATGCCTGCCGCCGCTGATCGTAGACTTGGTCCGTGATGTTGCCGCTCCGGCGCAACTGCTCGGCGCGATCAAGATCGCTCTGCGCAAATTCCAGGCGGACCTGCGAAGATGTGACGGCCGATTGCGCCTGCTCGAGCTCATTGCGATAGGGCCGCGGATCGATGGTGAAGAGGAGGTCCCCCGCCTTGACGAAGGTGCCGTCCTGGAAATGGACCTTGTCGAGATAGCCAGAGACCCGGGCTCGGATATCCACCTGATCGATGGCCTCGAAACGTCCGATGAAGTCGGTCCGCTCGACGATATCCTTCACGAGGGGCTTGGCGACTGTCACCTGCGGCGGCGGTGGCGGCGCGGGGCCGCCCTGGGCGGAGGCCAGGCTCGCCGCCGCAAACCACGAGAACAGGACGCTGGAAACAAACACGGACCGAGGAAAGCGCATGCGTAACCTCCTGATCGGCATCATCGACGCAGCACTATACTTCCAAATTTCAGCTTATAGTCCTGTGCGCAGAGGCACGCGGAAGAGCTTTGTTCTTGTTGCAATGCAATACTACGCATTGGTTCGCGTCTGGCAAGATACGCAACATTGATACGCAGCAAGTGCAGAACTTGGCTGCACTTTGTGAACCGATCGAGCTGGTTATGAGATTCGATTGAAACGGCATCTACTGCCTAATGATGGGATGTCGTCCATCGGCGAACACCTAGCCGGTTGGCTAGGTGTTCAGGTATAGGCGTCGCGCAGATCAAGGGTGCTTTTGTGCCCGATGGAGCGATAGTTTTCCGCAAGCCATGAACGGGCAGCATTTCTGCCGAGATCCTTCAGCTCCTTGAAGAAACTCCATTGAGCGCTGAGGCGAGACGCAGCGGTGAACTCATCGAGATCCTGTCCGCCATGGATCCGGTGCATGAAGACCCGCTTGTAATCCTTCGTCGAGAGCTTTCCTTCGTCGATCAGCCGTGTCACGAACTCGACCGACCTGAACTGCTGCAGCAGATTGGCATTGAAGGTGATCTCGGTCAGCCGGTTCTGGATTTCCTGCACGCTCCGCGGCGTCGACCGGCGCTCGATCGGGTTGATCTGGACCAACAGGATATCGTCCGATCGTGTTTCGTAGAAAAGCGGAAAGAGCGCCGGATTGCCGGTGTAACCACCATCCCAGTAAGGCTCTCCATCGATCTCGACGGCCCTGAAGAGCATCGGCAGGCAGGCCGAGGCCAGCACGTGGTCCACGGTCAGTTCAGGACCGGTAAAGATCCGGATCTTCCCGGACCAGACATTGGTCGCCGCGATGAACAGCTTTGCATCCTTGCAGGCTCTCACCCGCTCGAAATTGATCAGGCCGTTGAGGGCATCGCGCAGAGGGTTGATGTCGAGAGGGTTCAAGTCGTAGGGGCTAGCGACCCGCGACCACGCATCGAACCAGAGATGCGAGGATTCGTTCATGCTCCAATAGCTCAACAGACGGTCGAACAGCGAACGCTGGAGCGGCGAGAGCACACCGTCGAGGCTCACGCGCTTCCAGAACTTGCGTAATTGCTCGCGCGCACCGTCGCGTCCTCCTTCGAGCCAGCCCTCGAAGAGAACGACCGCGTTCATCGATCCGGCGCTCGCGCCCGTGATCGCCTCGATGGTCAGCCGGCCGTCCTCGAGGAGGTAATCGAGCACACCCCAGGTGAAGGCGCCATGCGCGCCGCCGCCCTGCAGTGCCAGTGAGACGGATTTCTCGGCATTGGGACACTGCAGCCCGCGCACAGGGCTTTTACGGCTTTCGGCTCGACCGGTCATTCTGGGCTCCCGTTGTCGATTGGCAGATTACCATGACGAAAGCTCCGGAACGCAAGTCGCGACGCTAAACTTTGAATACGATACGGAACGCGATCATCCCGTTCCAATGGCGCAGGTTAAGCTTGGCTTTACCTCCGGAGCGCGCTTTATTTGTGCCGTAAAGCCAAGGGCTGTCGCCGATGAGCCAGTATTTCACCGACCTGATCACCTTATGGGTTGTGATCGACCCGATTGGAACGCTTCCGGTGTTTCTGGCCGTCACAGCCGGCATGAGTGCCGTTGCCGCCCGACGAACAGCTCTACGGGCAACGGTGGCCGCCTTCTTCGTCCTCTTGTTTTTCGTCGTTGCAGGACAGGCGCTGCTTCAGGCCATGGACATCGATCTCGACGCCTTCCAGATCGCCGGCAGCGTTGTTCTCTTCCTGTTTGCGCTGACGATGATTTTCGGAGAGCCAAAGATCGCGGTCGAGGAGAAGGATATCGAAACCTCCGATGTCGACCGATCGATTTACCCGCTTGCCATTCCCTCCATAGCAAGCCCCGGCGCCATGCTGGCCGTCGTCTCGCTCACGGACAACACCAAGTTCAGCATCTCACAGCAGGCTGAAACCGTGGCTCAGATGGCGCTCGTTCTGCTTGTCACGCTGATCCTCATGCTTCTGGCATCCCGGATCATCAAGGTCATCGGCGATGCCGGCGCCAGCGTCATCAGCCGGGTCATGGGGCTCATTCTCGCCAGCGTGGCCGTGAACGGCATTGTCCTCGGCATCAAGCAGGCGTTCAACCTCGCGCCCTAGCGCATCATACGCAGGCTAATTTGACTATAAGTATCAGCAAATTAGGAGATGGTGGGCCCGGCAGGACTCGAACCTGCAACCAGACCGTTATGAGCGGCCGGCTCTAACCATTGAGCTACAGGCCCTTCCGAGGAAGGCAAGGAAACGTCTAACGGAGGGAAAGCCTTTCGTCACCCCTTGTCGTGGCGCACGGCCTTGCCCTTTTCCAAGAACCGAGCTCAGAAAAAGGCATGGTCCTGGACGAACCGGGACCCTTCATGTTCCTGTAATACATCTCAAATTCCGTCAAGCCGGTTTTGCTTGCCCGGTTCGGGCCGGCTGTCGCATGCATCCCGACGCATCGGAGATCCAGGACCCCTCTTGACCCCTGCCGGGTTCGACCATCTGTCTGCTCTCACGGTCGAATCGGGTCTCCCGGGCGAGACCGGACAGGGAGGATGGGATGGGGCTGCTGATCGACGGCGTCTGGCAGGATCAATGGTACGACACCAGGAGCACCGGTGGGCGCTTCGTCCGCAAGGCATCGGCTTTCCGGAACTGGGTCACCGCCGACGGGTCCCCCGGCCCGACGGGAGAAGGCGGGTTCAAGGCGGAGCCCGGGCGCTATCATCTCTATGTCTCGCTCGCCTGCCCCTGGGCGCATCGCACGCTGATCATGCGCAAGCTCAAAGGGCTGGAGAGGATGATCGACATCTCCGTCGTGCACTGGCGCATGCTGGAGCATGGCTGGACCTTCGAGGAGGGGCCGGGCGTCGTTCCGGATCCCATCAACCAGGCCCACTATCTCTACCAGGTCTATACGGCGGCAGCGCCCGATTATACGGGTCGCGTAACGGTTCCCGTGCTCTGGGACAAGGCGACCGGCACCATCGTGAACAACGAATCCGCCGAGATCATCCGCATGATGAATTCCGCGTTCGACGGGATCGGCGCCAACCCGGGCGATTACTGTCCGGAGGATCTGCACGCCGACATCGACGCCTTGAACGCGCGCATCTACGACAATGTCAACAACGGGGTGTACAAGGCAGGCTTCGCGACGACGCAGCAGGCTTACGAAGAGGCGGTTCGTCCGCTTTTCGAAGCGCTGGATTTTCTCGACGAGCGTCTATCCTCACGCCGCTATCTCTGCGGCGACCGGTTGACCGAGGCCGATATCCGGCTTTTCACCACGCTGGTGCGCTTCGATCCGGTCTATGTCGGCCACTTCAAGTGCAACCTGCGCCGCATTGCGGATTACCCGAATCTCTCAGGCTATCTGAGCGATCTCTACCAGACGGGCGGCATCGCCGAGACCGTGAACATGGCCCACATCAAGGGGCATTACTACGAGAGCCACAGGACCATCAATCCCACCGGCGTCGTGCCGCTCGGGCCGATCCTGGATCTCGATGCGCCGCATGGGCGCGATAAGATTTAGGGCTTGTAGACCTCGATGGCCTCCTCGAAACCTTCAACATCATGAGCGCCGAGGGGCGAGGGATTGCCCCAGAGATGTTCGACGAAGGGTTTCGACATCAGCAGCGGTTCGCCCAGGCTCTTGTTCAGCTCCGCGATGCGGCTTGCGAGATTCACGTCCCGGCCGATCACCGTGAAATCCAGGCGCTGGCCGGAGCCCACATTGCCGTAGGCCGCATCACCGTGGTGGAGCGCGAAGCCCACGTTGATCGGCACGGGGAAGCGGCCCTCGTTGTTGGCGATCTCGATGCGGCGAAGGGCCTTGGTGGCGGCGGTGAGAGCCGATTGCGCCGCCCCGCCCGTGTCGTCGCCCTTGTCGCGCACGATGGCGAGAAGACCGTCGCCGAGATATTTCAACACCTCTCCACCCTCGTCCTCGATGGGCGGCACGAGGCAGTCGAAATAGTTGTTCAACAGTTCGACCGCACTTTCGGGGCTCAGCGTGGATGAGATATGCGTGTAGTCGCGCATGTCGGCGAACAGGATGGCCGAACGGATGCGGGTCACCTGTCCGCGCTGAATGGCGCCCGACAGAATCGCCCTGTGAGGTTCGTCACCCACATAGATGCGCAGTACTTGATCGAGCCGGTTGCTCGTTGCGCGCAGCTCGGTCACGAGGGCAAAGGATGGGATCACCATGCGCAGGATGGTCAGCGCGCGCGTGCCGAATCCTTCCGGCGATCTCGTCGCGAACGAGATCGCGTTCTCGGCCCCATTGGTGAACCGGATTGGGACGGTGACGTAATGACGGTAGCCCGCTTCCTTCAACTCCGGAATGATCGGAAAGAGATCGTCAGGGGTGTTCGAGAGATCGAGGATGAGCCACTCGCCGGTTCGGCTGACATGGGCGAAGGGGCTCGTCTGATAGATCGTCTCGCGGCGGTCCCCGTGCGGCAGGTAGCGCACGACGGTCCCCTCCTCCCGGGTCCAGAATCGTCCGATGCCGGCGTATTCCGAATGCAGCGCCTCGATGGCCGAGACGGCCCGGTCGATGGGCAGGCCAAGCTCGATCAACCGGTCGAGAAAGCTCGACAGGACCTCGTTCGAATCCTCCATCTGGCCTGCAGCCGTGACCAGCCAGTCCCGCAAAGCGATGACCCGCGCGAGGCTTTCGGCATCGAGGCTTCGAGCCATGGTCAACGGATCGTCCGAGGCGGTCGAAGAGAGGGAGGGTGACATCATAAGGCCAAGGTGTGTTGCCCTCGCGGATCCTTCAACCCATGAGGAAACTTTCCGACATGAAAGCTGGGATGCCTTTCCGGAAAGAGCAATGGCTTTGACAGAAGCCGGTCGCCGGAATAGAGCCAAGCCATGGCAAGCATCGATACGCTTTTCGTCACCAAAGTCTACCGCGCCGAGATGACGGGCGCCAAGGCCGAGCGCCGCAACGCAGAGCTGGAGGCGGCCTGCCTGTCCATCGCCGAGGATGACGAGGCCGGCCAACGCTGGTGCGCCAAGCATGGCTATCCGGGCTACACGTCCTACGCCTCCCTGAACGACCTGCCCTGGCGGGTGCCCGTGTTCGGCGAGCTCCTGAAGGAACTCGACAAGCACGTGGCGGCCTTTGCCAAGGAGCTGGAATTCGATCTCCAGGGCCGCAAGCTCGTGCTCGACAGCCTGTGGATCAACATTCTCCCGCCAGGAGGCATCCACACCTCCCATATTCACCCGCATTCGGTGATCAGCGGCACCTATTACGTCACGATCCCGGAGGGCGCGAGCGCGCTCAAGCTCGAGGATCCGCGTCTCGGTTTCATGATGGCCGCCCCGCCGCGCAAGGCCAAGGCCAAGCCGGAGAACCGGCAATTCGCCTATGTGAAGCCGGTGCCCGGCACGGTCCTGCTCTGGGAAAGCTGGCTGCGCCACGAGGTGCCTCTCAACGAGGCCGAAAGCGAGCGCATCAGCGTGAGCTTCAACTACTCCTGGCAGTAGGCCCCGGCAGGCCCGGTCAGCCAAAGCCCAACGGCTCATCCTGAGAGGTTGGTTGGGACTAGGACACAAGGGCTCATCAGCCTTCTGAAGCCCCCCACGTCATGGCCGGGCGTGTCCCGGCCATCCCGACCCGAAGAATGCTGAGCTTTTCGCAATCGGGATCACCGGCACAAGGCCGGTGATGACGACGGAGGGGAATTCCGGCCTTTCGGGATGCGGATTCCAAGGGGACGTCGAGAACCTCTCAGACCTCGGCCCACATCCGGAAGAGATTGGCGCTGCTTTTCGCCAGCAGGTCGAACTCCGGCGTCTTGCCGGATTGGGCGAACAGGTTGCGCTTGGCCGTCTCGAGATCGAAGAGGAGTTCGCGCCGGGCACTGTCGCGGACATAGCTCTGCGCCCAGCCCACGGCCACGACCCGCTCTCCCCGCGTGACGGGCGCGACCCGGTGCAGGCTCGTCGAATCATAGGCGACGAGGTGCCCGGCCGGCAGCTTCACCTCCTCCTCGCCGGACACCGACTCGATGACGAGTTCGCCGCCGTTATAGGTCTCCGGATCGGCCAGGAAGAGGGTGAAGGACACATCCGTGCGGATGCCGTTCATCAACGGATTGTCCACGTGGGACCCATATTCCTTGCCCTCGCCGTACCGGGCAAAGGTCAGCGGCGTCAGCACCTTGGGACGCGCGGCGAGGCTGAAGACCTCATGGCCGAGAATGGCCTTCGACACCTTGTCCCGAAGCAAGGCGAGAGCGGCGCCTTCGCGGGCCTGCTCGTTGTCCTTGACGAGCCTGGCGCTCCACCCGGCCGTTGCACGACCGTCCTCGAAGCGCATCGATCCCAGCATCGCACGAACCTCGTCGAGTTCGGCCAGGGGCAGGACGTCGGCAATTGTGATGAGCATGGGTGAAACACCTTCGGGCTTGCCAGAACTCCCCATATTCTGTAGCTAAATCATTGTAAAGACAGGTAGTTTTTAGCTTTTCTAAACTAGCGGCAGCGGCTGACGTGCCGAGGGGGAAGTCATGAAGAAACGGAAGATCTGGGCGGGCCTGAGCTCCGCTGTGCTGGTTGCCGCGCCCGCCGTTGCGCAGGCGACGGTTCTGCATGTTCAGCCCCAGGCTGGTATCGAGACCAAGGCGGACCAGACCCTGCTCCACCTCGCCCAGCACCAGGGCCACGCGGCGCCTGCCGCCACGGCCGGCGGCGAGGGCGAAGGGGGCGAAGGGGAAGGCGGCGGCGGCGCGCAGCTGCAGCCGTCCCTGCATCTCTACCGCGGCATCGAGATGATTCGAGGCCATCTCCTTGTCGGCGCAGAGCTGATCGAGGCCGGCCGCTGGGCGGATGCCCTGCCCCACTTCCTGCATCCGGAGGAAGAGATCTATGCCAGCATCCGCGATCAGCTGAAGTCCTTCAACATCGCGCCCTTCCAGGTGGCTCTGAAGTCGCTCTCGCAGACCGTGAAGGCCAAGAACAAGGAAGCCTACGCCCGCGCCCGCGCGGCCCTCGATGAGCGCCTGGCCGCCGCCGAGACCGCCGTGAAGGCGAAGGAAGAGAACGGCACCTATTTCGTGCTCGAAACGGCTCTCGAGGTGCTGCAGCAGGCGGCCGACGAATATGAGGAGGCCGTCGAAAAGGGCCGCATCGCCAACGTGGTCGAATATCAGGATGCGCGCGGCTTCGTGTTCGAAGCGGACCGTCTCGTCGGAACGGTCATGCCGGCGGCCACCGCGAAGAACGCCGATGCGGCCAAGGCCGTGCAGGCGAGCCTCGACGAGCTGAAGGCGACCTTCCCGGCCGTGACGCCGCCGAAGCAGGCCGTGAAGGATTCCGGCAACTTCCTGAGCGCCATCGCAAAGTTCGAACTGCAGCTCGGGCATCTGCGCTAACAGTCGTGCCGCGCAAGGATTTCGCCAAAGCGGGCCGGGTGCTTGCGAGCCTTGTTCTCGCGAGCCTCGTGAGCGGAGCGGCCGACAAGCCCGCTCCGCTCGATGTCGGGCATTGGCGAAAGGTCTTCGCGCGTCCCGACCATACGCCCACGCCCGCAGGCAATCCGGCCACTCCGGAAAAAGTGGCGCTCGGAGCGAGGCTCTTCGAGGATACTCGTCTTTCGGGTTCAGGCGATGTGGCATGCTCGAGCTGCCATCAGGCCGACCTGTCCTTCACCGACGGCGTCGATCGCCATGTCGGCCATGACGGGCAGCCCCTCGACCGCCGCACGCCTCCGCTCTGGAACCTTGCCTGGGGCCTGTCCTTCTTCTGGGACGGCCGGGCATCGAGCCTGGAAGCTCAAGCGATGGTGCCGATCGAGAACGAGCGCGAGATGGCAGGCAATCTGCACACGGCCTTGCGTGACCTCGGCGCCGATCCGCAGATGCGCAAAGCCTTCGCCATCGCCTTCCCTGACGATCCCGGCGTGACACAAGCCAATCTGGCAAAGGCTCTCGCGACCTTTCAGCGAACCCTCGTTTCGCCGGAAACCCGGTTCGACCGATGGGTGAAAGGCGACGACGGCGCTTTGGAGCCGGACGAGCTTGCGGGCCTTTCGCTCTTCGTCGGAAAAGCAGGCTGTGTGGCCTGCCATCGGGGCTGGCGCTTCACCGATGAAGCCTTCCACGACATCGGCCTGCCGAGCGATGACAAGGGTCGTGGACCCATCCTGGGCCTGCAGGCGGCGGATCATGCCTTCAAGACGCCGAGCCTGCGCGAACGGGTCTGGTCCGCGCCCTACACGCATGACGGCTCGCTCGCCACGTTTGACGATGTCGTCGACCATTACGCCGAACGCGTGGTGAAGCGCCCCACCCTCTCGGCCGACCTGCCGCAGCACATCGAACTCAACGCAAGGGAGCGTGCGCAGCTCGTCGCGTTCCTCAACACTCTGTCCAGCGACGATACTCCCCGTCCCGCGAGCCTGCCGGCGAAGACGATGGCCTGGGGCGCGAATGCGGAGGCGGTCCCCAAATCGAGCGTCAGCCAGAAGGATCGGCGCTTCACTCCGGGGGCAATCATCCTGAAGGTGGGCGAGGCGCTGCGCATCCTCAACGACGATACGCGCGTCCACAACGTGCGCCTCGACGGGCAGGGCAAGAGCTTCAATTCCGATGCCCAGAACCCGGGCGACACCGTCACCATCGGGTTCGATCAGCCGGGTCACTACGACATCATCTGCGGCATCCATCCAGAGATGCGTCTGGGCGTGGAGGTCGCGCAGGCCCGCTGAGGACGGCTCGGGAAAAGATAAATACACGCCTCGTTTCCGGCGACACGACCCCGGTGGCTGCGCTAAAACAGGGTCATGCCCATGCTCCGTGACGACGACACTCTCTTCACCGCTCTGATCGCCCGCGATCCTTCCTACGAGGGGTTTGCCTATGTGGGCGTGAGGACGACGGGGATCTTCTGCCGCCTGACCTGCCCGGCCCGGAAGCCGAAGCGCCACAACGTGGTGTTCTTCTCGTGCAAGGACGCGGCCCAGGATGCGGGCTTTCGCCCCTGCCTGCGCTGCAAGCCCCTCGACATCAGGCGGCCCACGAGCGGCGCGCTCGAAACCCTCCGGGACAGGATCAAGGCCGAGCCCGACCGGCGATGGAGCGCGGAAGACGTGAAGGCCCTCGGCTACGATCCCTCCACCGTCCGCCGCGCCTTCCAGCGCGAATACGGCATCACCTTCGCGCAATATGCGCGCTCGCAACGCTTGGGGCTTGCGGTGAACACATTGCAGCAGGGAGGCTCCGTGATGGATGCCCAACTCGATGCCGGCTACGAATCCAGCAGCGGTTTTCGCGATGCGATCAGCAAGCTCATCGGCGATGCGCCGATCCGCACGCCAGCGCGTCAGGTTCTGACGGCGCAATGGCTCGACACGCCCATCGGCGCGATGCTCACCGTCGTGGACGACGCGGGCGTGCACCTGCTCGAATTCGCGGAACGCAAGGCGCTTCCGACCGAGATCGAGCGCTTACGCAAACGCGTCGGACCGATCTGCTTCGGGCAGCATCCCATGCTCGACACGCTGGCGCATCAGGTGGAGCAGTATTTTGCCGGTCGCTCGATAACCTTCGATGTTCCCGTCGTTCAGAAAGGCACGGCTTTCGAGGCCACGGTCTGGGACGCGCTGCGCCGGATCCCTGCGGGTGCCACGCGCAGCTACGGCGAGATCGCCCGCTTCATCGATCGTCCCGATGCGCCGCGCGCCGTCGCGCGGGCGAACGGCGCCAATCAGGTGGCGATCATCGTGCCCTGCCATCGCGTGATCGGCGCGGACGGATCGCTGACCGGCTACGGTGGCAAGATCTGGCGCAAGCAATGGCTGCTGGAACACGAACGCCGCCTCGCAGCAACATTCTCCAAGGGGTAGACGACATGACGGATCAAGTCACGAAGGCCAGGACGTTCAAGGCTCTCCACGTTCCGGGACGCCCGATCATCCTGTTCAACGTCTGGGATGCGGGCAGCGCCAAGGCGGTTGCGGCGGGCGGCGCCAAGGCGCTTGCGACCGGCAGCTGGTCGGTCGCGGCCGCGCACGGTTTCGACGACGGCGAGTACATGCCGTTCGACTTGGCCATCGCCAATCTGGAGCGGATCGTGGCCGCAACCGATCTGCCGGTCACCATCGATCTGGAGAGCGGCTACGGCGCCAGTCCGGACGGGGTCGGCGCCAATATCGCCCGCGCCGTCCAGGCGGGAGCCATCGGCTACAACATCGAGGACAGTGTTCGTGAATCCGGTCCCTTGCGCGAGATCTCCGATCAGGCGGCGCGGCTCAAGAGCGCCAGGCAAGCGGCCGACCGGCTCGGGATTCCAGCCTTTCTGAATGCCCGCACGGACGTGTTCCTGGTGGCCGCCGCGGACCAGCACGGGAGCCTCGTCGCGTCCGCTTTGGAGCGCGGCCGCGCCTACGCCGAAGCCGGTGCGGATGGACTGTTCGTCCCCGGCTTGGCCGACGAGGCGCTGATCGCCCGCGTCGCCGAAGGTTCGTCACTGCCGGTGAACATCATGGCGAGCGCGAAGACGCCCCCGGCTGCGCGGCTCGCGGAGCTCGGCGTCGCCCGCATCAGCCATGGACCGGGCCCGTATCGCATGGCGATGAAGGCCCTGGAGGACGCCGCGCGAGCAGCCCTGATCTGACGGGCCGCCTTCGATCCTCTCAGAAGCGCTTCTTCTCGATCTTCGGCAGGAAGTAAGCGAGAAGCCCGATGGCCGGCAGGAACGAGCAGACCTTGTAGACGGTCTCGATGCTCGTCATGTCGGCCAGTTGCCCCAGCAGCGCCGCGCCCAGGCCCGCCATGCCGAAGGACAGGCCGAAGAAAAGGCCCGCGATGGTGCCGACGCGTCCCGGAACGAGCTCGGTCGCATAGACGAGAATGGACGAGAACGCCGAGGCCAGAACCAAGCCGATGGTGACGCTCAGGACCGCCGTCCAGAACAGGTTGGCATAGGGCATCGCGAGCGTGAAGGGCAGGACGCCGAGGATCGAGCCCCAGATCACGTAGCGCCGCCCGATCTTGTCGCCGACGGCGCCGCCCAGAATCGTCCCGACGGCGAGCGAACCCAGGAAGACGAAGAGATAGATCTGCGCCTCCTGCACCGAGACCTGGAACTTGGAGATCAGGTAGAAGGTGAAATAGTTGGTGAGGCTTGCGACGTAGAAGTCCTTCGAGAAGATCAGCAGCATCAGGATCGCGATCGAGATCGCGACGCGCCTTTTCGAGACCAGCGAACCCGTCTCGGCCGCGCGGGGCCTGGCTCGCAGATCCGCGAGCTTGGCCTGATACCAGCGCCCGATGGCGAACAGGATCAGCATCGCCAGCAGCGCCACCACGGAAAACCACGCGATACTCGGCTGTCCGAACGGTACGACGATGAAGGCCGCGAGCAGCGGGCCCAAGGCCGTTCCCGCATTGCCGCCGACCTGGAACACCGATTGCGCCAGGCCGTGCCGTCCGCCCGACGCGAGACGGGCGACGCGGGAGGATTCCGGGTGGAAGACCGAGGATCCCATGCCGACAAGCGCTGCAGCTACGAGCAGGATCGGATACGAGTCGGCCCGCGACAGCGTCAGCAGGCCTATGAGGGTGAAGCCCATGCCCGCGACGAGGGAGAACGGCTGCGGCCTGCGGTCCGTGAAGCTGCCGACCAGGGGCTGCAGCAGCGAGGCCGTGAGTTGGAACGTCAGTGTCAGAAGCCCGATCTGGCCGAAGTCGAGGTGAAAATTGCTCTTGAGGATGGGGTAGATCGCCGGCAGCAGCGATTGGATGAGATCGTTCAGCAGGTGCGAAACGCTGATGGCGGCCAGGATCGGGACCGCAACTCTCTCCGCCGACACAGGACGGGACGCAATGGGCATGGCAGGCGTTTGATTGGTCATCGATGTTCTTCGTGATGCTGCCAAGCTTGCAGCCAAGCCCAGCCTTGAGGCGTTTCCAGCTTTCGCTATAGACCAGAATAGGTTCCTGATCTCCCTCCTATGCTGCAGAGCAGGGTTACAGCGCGGGTAGGGCAAGTCCCCTCCTGCCCGTTCAAAGACCCGTATCGAGCCCGGCTGCAACAGGGTATCTCCAGGGTCACAACTTTTTCCCATTTGGCCCCTAAGCCCAGGCCTCAGATCATTCCCCCGGACACGGGAAAAAATATAAGCAACAAAGGGGTTTTTCATGTCGCAAGCCACGGCCTATGAGCAATTCATGCTCGAACTGGTGAACCGTGAACGGGCAAAGACGGGCGCTCAGCCGCTTGCCTTCAACGGCACTCTGAACGAGTCGGCGGATTCGCACAGCAACTGGATGATCGCGACCGACACGTTCTCTCATACGGGATTGGGCTCCTCCTCCCCACACCAGCGGATGATCCAAGCTGGCTACGCCTTCTCGGGCTCCTGGACATCGGCGGAGAACATCGCCTGGGTCAGCACCCGCGCTCCTGCGGGTCTCCAGGACGAGGTGGAACTGCTGCACACGAACCTGATGAACAGCCCGGGCCACAAGGCCAACATCCTCAACGGGACCTTCCGCGAGATCGGCATCGGCTTCGACACCGGACCGTATCAGACCTGGGACGGGGCCTTCGTCACGCAGAATTTCGCCAAGTCGGGCGGAAACGTGTTCCTCACGGGCGTCGGCATGGATGACAAGGACGGCGACCGCTTCTACGACATCGGCGAGGGCCTCGGTGGATTGACCGTGACGGCCGTGAGTTCGACCGGCGCCCGGTACAGCACCACGACGGAAGGCGCCGGCGGCTACAGCCTGGCGCTTGCGGCCGGCACCTATTCGGTCACCTTCTCAGGCGGTGGTTATGCCCCGGTCACCAAGCAGGTGACGATCGCCTCCTCGAACGTGAAGCTCGACCTCATCGACCCGACCACAGGCGCTTCGCCCACACCCACGCCCACCACGATCAGTGGCACCGCGGGCAACAACACCCTCAAGGGCACGTCCGCGGCCAACACGATCGAGGGCAATGGCGGCAACGACAAGCTCTACGGCAACGGGGGCAACGACAAGCTCTATGGCGGCACCGGGAACGATACGCTCACCGGCAATGCCGGAAACGACCGGCTCTATGGCGACAGCGGGAAGGACACCCTGTCCGGCAGCAGCGGCAACGACATTCTCACCGGCGGCACGAGTGCGGATACGTTCCGCTTCTCGGGCAAGTGGGGCAAGGACAAGATCACCGACTTCAAAAATGCCAGCGACCACATCGATCTGCGCGGCAACGGCCTGAGCTTCAGCGAACTCAGCATCAGCAAGGTCAATGCCGACAGCGACGGCAGGGCCGACGATGTGGTCATCAAGGCCGACAGCCAGTCGATCACGCTGCTCAACGTGAAGCTCTCGCTGATCGGCGCATCGGATTTTCTGTTCTGAATCAGGACAGATTCGAAAAGGCGGGCTTTCGGACCCGCCTCATCGGCTTTTGTCCGATGTCGACGCCTCGATGAGGGTTTGGCGTCTTTGCCGGTAAGTACCTGTGTTCTGCGGCTTGATGAAAAGCGTCGTGATCTCCGGATGGAGGGCTTTCACCTGTGCCTCCAGACGCGTGACGCACGATTCGATGCCAGCCGTCGTGAGGTCGTCTGCGAAATCGGCACTCAATGCGGCAACCACCTGCTGCGGACCGAGGTGCACCGTCATGACACCGTTGGCGCGCTCTACGGCCGGATCGGCCTGAGCGATGGCGAGGATCGACCTCTGCACATCGGGGTGCGCCGCCTCGCCGATCAGCAGCCCTTTCGTCTCCCGCGCCAGCATCAGCGCGGTCAGAGCCAGAACGAGGCCGATACCGATTGAGGCAAGTCCATCGAGTCCGGGTTTCTCAAGATAGTGGGCTGCGGAAATGCCGATAAAGGCGATGGTCAGTCCAATGAGCGCCGCACTGTCCTCGAACAGAACCGTGAAAGTCGTCGGATCCTTGCTTTCTTTGACGGCTTGGAAGTAGCCAAGCGATCCCTTCGCCCGGCGGAACTCCTTCATCGCCACCCACCAGGATCCGCTCTCGAAGACGAAGGAAAGCGCCAGCACCACATAATTGACGGTTGGATCCTCGACCGGCGAAGGATCGCGCATGTGGACGATGCCTTCATAGAAGGACACGCCCGCCCCGAGAGCAAAGACGAGCAGCGCGACGATGAAGGTCCAAAAGTAGATCTCGCGACCGTATCCAAAGGGATGCGCCGGATCGGGAGGTCGAGAGGCACGGCGCAGGCCGTAGAGCAGCAGCACTTCGTTGCCGGTATCGACGAGGGAATGCACGCCCTCGCTGAGCATGGCGGAGCTTCCCGTCCAGGCCGCCGCCGCGAACTTGGTGACTGCAATCAGCAGATTGCCCGCCAGGGCCGCATAGACGACTTTCCTGGGAGAATGCTGGGATGCCATACGCACGATGCTCCAATGGGAGCAGAACGACGGCGCATGGCTTCAGTTTCACGTAAAACGATCCGGCCGGATTTGCTGAATCCGGCCGGATCGATGCTTTTACTCGGCTGCAATCAGAACCGCCTCGCCGGCCGGAGTATGCGTCTCGACAGCGCCGTCATAGACGGACTGATCGAGAATGCGCTCCTCCTTGGCGACGATCACCGGCACAAGGATCTGACCCGTCACGTTGGTCATGGTGCGCATCATGTCGACGACGCGGTCGATGGCGATGATGTAGCCGATGCCTTCGAGCGGCAGGCCCGCGGTGCTCAGGGTCAGGGTGAGCATCACGATGGAGGTGCCGGGCACGCCGGCGGTGCCGAGCGAACCCAGGACCGCCGTCAGGCCGATGAGCACATATTGCGTCAACGAGAGATCCAGGCCGAAATACTGCGCGATGAAGATCGACGCAATGGCGGGATAGATCGCCCCGCATCCGTCCATCTTCACATTGGCGCCGAGCGGCACGGCGAAGCTCGCATAGCTCTGCGGCACGCCGAGCTTCTCGACGGCAACGCGCAGGGACATGGGAAGCGTGGCGAGGCTCGATGAGGTCGCGAAGGCCATCTGCATCGCCGGCGCGGCGCCGCGGAAGAAGCGTCCGACCTTGAGGCCGTGCAGCTTCAGGAGGCCGCCATAGACCACGACGATGTGGAACAGGCAGGCGAGGTACATGGCCGCGATGAACTTGCCGAGCGGCAGGAGCGAGGCCAGGCCATAGCGCCCGACGACCCAGGCGATTAGGCCGAAGGTGCCGATGGGCGTGAGCTGCAGCACCCAGCGCGTGATGCGGAAGACCACGGTTGCACCCTGATCGACCAGATTGCGGATGCCGGCGGTCTTCTCGCCCAGGGACACGAGGGCAGCGCCCACGATGCCAGCGAAGAAGAGCACCTGCAGCACGTTGGTGTCCGCCATGGCCTTGATCGGGTTCGTCGGCACGATGCCGATCAGCACTTCGAGCGGCGTCGGAATCGTGCGCGGCTTCACCTCGCCGAGCGGCAGGTTCGACAGGCCGAGACCCGGATCGATGAGATGACCGAAGGCGATGCCCACCAGCACGGCGATGGCCGAGGTGGCGATGAACCAGAACAGGGTGCGCAGGCCCAGGCTTGCCACGTTGCCCGCTTCGGCCAGCTTCGCCACGCTGGACGTGATGGTGAAGAACACGAGCGGGATCACGATCATCCGCACGAGGTTCAGGTAGAGGTCGCCCAGAGGCTTGAACCAGACAGCAGCCTGCTCTCCGGCCAGCACGCCCGCCAGGATGCCGAGGACAAAGCCCACGGCGACCCGCTGCCAGAGCGGGCGGGTAAACCACGATTTAAACATGTGGATTGCCTTGTATTTACGAATTTACCCGCAAATAAGGGATTGATGGACAAAGCGCAAATGTCGCCCACGCAAGGGAGGGGGCGTACTGCCGCATGGACGGCCGGCGCTCACGATGCCGTGTGAGGGTGTTGCTCCTCCGGAACGGTCATCCATCTCGGTTCTTGTCCGACGGCAACACGATGTCAGCACTCTTCATGCGTCTCCTCTCAAGCTTCGCTCGCCCTACGGCCGGTCTGGCTCTTCTCCTCATGCTGACCGGGACCGTCGGCGCATCCGCCCAGCCCGCCTCCCCTCCACCGGCGTCTGCACCCAATGCCGGGCTGATCGAGGAGACGGTCGAGCGTGCCAAGGATCTTCCGAACCTCCGCTCCCTGATCGTGTCCCACAATGGAAGCGTTCTGGCCGAGCGGGCCTTCGGAGGCGCGCGGCTCGACCGTCCGACGAACATCAAGTCCGCGTCGAAGACGATCATGTCGGTTCTGGTCGGCATCGCCATCGACCGCGGCGTTCTGGAGGGCGTCGATCAGCCTGTTGCGTCGGTTCTCGCGCCAAGCATTCCCTCCGGTGCCGATCCTCGGATCAGGCAGGTCACCATCGGCCATCTGCTGTCCATGCAGGCCGGATTGGAGCGAACCTCGGGCCGCAGTTACGGCGCCTGGATCGGCAGCGACAACTGGGTCCGCTACGCCCTCTCGCGCCCCTTCGTCGACGAGCCCGGCGGACGCATGCTCTATTCGACCGGCAGCACGCATCTTCTCTCCGCCGCGCTGACGCGGGCCTCGAAGCGCAGCACGCTCGAGCTGGCGCGCGACTGGCTCGGGAAGCCGCTGGAGATCGATGTCGCGCCCTGGACGCGCGATCCGCAGGGCATCTATCTCGGCGGCAACGAGATGGCGCTCTCACCGCGTGCTCTCTGGCGCTTCGGCGAGATGGTTCGTCAGGGCGGCATGATCGAGGGCAAGCGCGTCGTGTCGGAGAACTGGATCAGGGAATCGTGGACGCCGCGCACCGTCTCGCCCTTCACGGGCGATGCTTACGGCTATGGCTGGTTCATCCGCGAGATGCGCGGGCACCCGATCTACTATGCCTGGGGCTTCGGCGGACAGATGCTCTATGTCATTCCGGGCCTCGGCCTGTCCATCGTCATGACCTCCAATCCGACCGCGCCGTCGCGGGAGGACAATTACATCGGGCAGCTTCACGCCCTCGTGGCGGATGGCATCGTTCCCGCCTTCCTGCCAAAGCCGGATGGCGAGACCGGCAGCATCGGCGCGGGCGACCGGAAGCCCATGCCCTGATCAATCCAGCAGAAGCGCCAGGACAAGCGGCAGAAGCAGTGCGGTGACGAGCGCATTGAGCCCCATGGCGATGCCGGCAAAGGTGCCGGCGAGCGAATGAACCTGAAACGCTCTCGCGGTGCCGATACCATGGGACGCGAGCCCCACGGCAAAACCACGAGCGCGCCAGTCCTTCATGCGTAAGGCGTTCATCAGCGGCGTGACCATGATCGAGCCGATGACGCCGGTGAGCATGATCAGGATGGCGGTGAGCGCCGGATCACCGCCCAGGGTTTCCGTGATGCCCATGCCCACCGGAGCGGTGACGGATTTCGGCGCCAGCGAGATGAGGATGGGATCGGGAATGCCGAAGAGCTGCGCGACGACGACGGCCGACACGATGGCCGTCACGGATCCCACCACGAGCGCCACCACCATCGGCACGATGGAGCGCAGCACGATGCGCCGGTTCTCGTAAAGCGGGATGGCGAGCGCAACGGTCGCGGGACCGAGCAGGAAGTGCACGAACTTCGCGCCTTCGAAATAGACCGGATAGGACGTGCCCGTGCCCCACAGCACGAGGGCAACGGTCACCACGGAGATCAGCACCGGATTGCACAGGGGATGCCGCTTGAAGGCGAGCGAGATGCGATCGGCGATCACATAGGCGCCGAGCGTCACCACGAGCCAGAGCAGCGGGGTCTGCGAAAGATAGACCCAGAGGGAGAAGGCCTGATCAGTCACGGGCTCTGCCCTCCTCGCCCGCCTCCATCGAGGAGCCGCTGAGGCGCGACACCACCACGAAGGTCACGACCGTCATGACCAGGGTCACGAAGGTCGAGACCACAAGCGCCACCGCGAGACCCACGCCATATTCCGCCACCACATCGAGCCGCTGCACCACGCCGACGCTGGCCGGAATGAACAGCAGCGACAGATGGGCGAGCAATCCCTTGCCCGTCGAGTCGAGTGCCCTGCCGAACTCAGGGATCTTCGTCCGGATCCGATCCCGCAGGCTCAGGAACACGAGCAGGAAAAGCATTCCCAGAACAGGACCGGGGAGCGGCCATCCGAGCCCGCGGGCGACCACTTCGCCCAGGAGCTGGCACAGAAGAATGATGGTGAGGCTGACGATCATGGACGATACATAAACGAAAAAGGCGGGCCCCAAAGCCCGCCTTTTGCATTCTTTTGCATTCGATCAGTTGTCGAGGAAGCTTCTGAGCTTCCGGCTCCGCGAGGGGTGCTTCAGCTTGCGCAGGGCCTTCGCCTCGATCTGGCGGATACGCTCGCGGGTCACCGAGAACTGCTGGCCGACCTCCTCGAGGGTGTGGTCGGTGTTCATGCCGATGCCGAAGCGCATGCGCAGCACGCGCTCCTCGCGCGGCGTGAGCGAGGCGAGGACGCGTGTCGTCGTCTCGCGCAGGTTCGACTGGATCGCCGCATCGATGGGCAGGATCGCGTTCTTGTCCTCGATGAAGTCGCCGAGATGCGAATCCTCCTCGTCGCCGATGGGCGTCTCGAGGGAGATCGGCTCCTTGGCGATCTTGAGGACCTTGCGCACCTTCTCCAGCGGCATGGCGAGCTTCTCGGCCAGCTCCTCCGGGGTCGGCTCGCGGCCGATCTCGTGCAGCATCTGGCGCGAGGTGCGGACGATCTTGTTGATCGTCTCGATCATGTGCACCGGAATGCGGATCGTGCGGGCCTGGTCGGCGATCGAGCGGGTGATCGCCTGCCGGATCCACCAGGTGGCATAGGTCGAGAACTTGTAGCCGCGGCGGTACTCGAACTTGTCGACCGCCTTCATGAGGCCGATGTTGCCCTCCTGGATCAGGTCCAGGAACTGCAAGCCGCGGTTCGTGTACTTCTTGGCGATGGAGATCACGAGGCGCAGGTTGGCCTCGATCATTTCCTTCTTCGCCTGACGGGCCTCGCGCTCGCCCTTCTGCACCATCATGACAATACGGCGGAACTCCTGGATCTCCAGGCCGGTCTCGCTCGCCAGATTGTGGATGTTCTCGCGCAGGTCGTGGATGCCGTCCTTCGCCCTGGCGACGAAGTCCTTCCAGCCCTTTCCGCCGAGCTTGGAGACGCGCAGGACCCACTTCGGGTCGAGTTCCCAGCCCTGGTAGTGCTTGAGGAACTCCTCGCGGGCGACGCCGTGGCTCTCGGCCAGGCGCATCAGGCGGCCCTCATGGGAGATGAGGCGCTTGTTGATGTCGTAAAGCTGCTCGACCAGCGCCTCGATGCGGTTGTTGTTCAGCGACAGCGACTTCACCGACGCGACGATGTCCGCCTTGAGCTCCTTGTACTTGCGCTCCTGGGCCGGCGTCAGCTGCTTGTTCTGCATGCGCTGTTCCACATGCTCGACCTGCAGGCGGCGCAGCTTCTTGTAGTTGTCGGCGATGGAATCGAAGGTCTCGAGAACGCGCGGCTTCAGCTCGGCCTCCATGGCCGAGAGCGACACGTTGTTTTCCATGTCATCGTCGTCGAGATCGCCCTCGGGCGGGGTCATGCCCTCTTCGCCCTCGGCAGTCTCCTCTTCGGCCTCGCCTTCGCCCAGAGCGTCGACCTTGGGCGCGCCCTTGCCGTCGGGGCCGGCATAGGTGGCCTCGAGGTCGATGATGTCGCGCAGGAGCACCCGGCCTTCGACGAGCTCGTCGCGCCAGATGATGATGGCCTGGAAGGTCAGCGGGCTTTCGCAGAGGCCTGCGATCATGGCCTCGCGGCCGGCCTCGATGCGCTTGGCGATCGCGATTTCGCCCTCGCGGGAGAGAAGCTCCACCGAGCCCATCTCGCGCAGGTACATGCGCACCGGATCGTCCGTGCGGTCGGTCGGCTCCTTGGCCGTGGTCTCGCGCACCGCGACGGCGCGGGTCTGGTTGGCCTCGACGAGGTCGCCGCCATCGGGCTCCTCCTCGTCGGCGGCCTCCGGCTGGGCATTTTCGTCGGTCTCTTCGGATTCGACGACGTTGATGCCCATCTCCGAGAGCTGGCCGAGAACGTCCTCGATCTGCTCCGAGTTGAACTCCTCGGGAGGCAGAACCTCGTTCAACTCGTCATAAGTGACATAGCCGCGCTTCTTCGCGAGCTTGATCATCCGTTTAACGGCGGCATCGCTCAGGTCGAGCAGAGGCCCATCGGTCTGCTGCTCGGTCGTGGTCGTATCGCCTTCGTCGCCGCCGGTTGTCTTCGTCGCCATGCTTTGCTCAACTCCAGCGCCCGCCCATCCCCCCTACAGGACCTGCGATGCGCGAATGGGTGGCCAAGCCTCACGGCTCCGCCACCTGAAATTCATTCCAACTATAAACAGTGAGTCGCTTGACTAACCGTTAACCATCCCCTGTCCAGAGCGTGGCAGCCGCCTCGCCTGCCGCACTCCGATCGTGTGAGACATCAGTGCCCCCCTGGGAGCCCTCCGCTGTCCATATCGGCCTCGGCACCCTCGACGGAGGACAGCTGGTTCTGGACCTCCCGCAGCCAGGCGAGATTGGCCTCATTGTCCTCTTCGGCAAGCGCGCGCTCGGCAGCCCGAAGTTCGCTATGTAACGTGCGTGCGCGGCGATGCAAGGTGATGGCTTGCCTCAATGCGTCCTCAAGCCGCAAGGGATCCGCATGCGGATCCAGCATCCACCGGTCGCCGGGATGGACCAGAGCCGTCAGCCGGTCTGCCACCGGCGTCAGACCGGCCCGTTCGAGCCGGGCCCTCATGACCGTCAGATCGGCAGGTTCGCCGCTCGCCGCTCCATCGAGCAGGAGACTGCGCACCATTTGGGTGGGCCGGCCCTCAAGTTCAAGATCTGCAAGGGTTTCGACGTGATTTTGAACGAGTTCCGGATGGATCAGGAAGGTGCACAGGATCATCGCCTCCCGCGGACTCTCGGCGGCTCCTCCGGCAAAAAGCGGAGAGCGGGCGAGAAGCGGAGAGACACTCAACCGAGAGCTCGGCGTCATGGGCTGGGGCTTCTGAAAGTCCCGTCGCGAGCCCCCGCCCTGACGGTTGAACCGGTTGGCCCGGGAATCGGGATTCAACGCCGCAAGACGGCTTTCGACGTCCTCCCGGTAGTATTTCTTGAGCGTTTCGTCGCGAATCAGTGTCAGTGATTCGCGCAGACGCCGCTCCAGGGCCGCCCGGCGCTCGGGGGTATCCAAGGGTCCGGCCTCGAGCTCCCGGGCCCAGAGCACGTCGACCAGGGGCCGCGCCGAGGCCAGAACCCGCTCCACGGCGGCGCTTCCTCCGGCCCGGGCAAGATCGTCCGGGTCCTGCCCGTCGGGCAGCATGGCAAAGCGCAGGGACTTGCCCGGCATCAGGTTGGGCAGGGCGACATCGAGCGCCCGGTAGGCCGCCCGCTGCCCGGCCTTGTCGCCGTCGAAGCAGACGATCGGCTCCTCCGCGAGGCGCCAGAGCAGCGTGAGCTGGTCCTCCGTCAGGGCCGTGCCGAGCGGCGCGACCGCGTGGGGGAAGCCCGCGACGCTCAAGGAAATCACGTCCACATAGCCTTCCACGGCGATCACCGTGCCCCGGTCATGGGCCGGCTGGCGGGCGAGATGGTAGTTGTAGAGAAGCCGCCCCTTGTTGAAGAGCGGGGTATCGGGCGAGTTGAGATACTTCGCGGGAACGTCCGCGCTCATGGCCCGGCCGCCGAAGGCGATCACCCGGCCGCGCACGTCGCAGATCGGGAACATGACCCGGTCGCGGAACCGGTCGGCGGGGATCTTCCCCTCCTCGCCGGCATGAACCAGGCCCGCCTCCACCATCATCTCGACAGGCACGCCCTTACCGGCGAGATGGTCGCGCAGCGCATAGCGCTCGGGCGGAGCATAGCCGATGCGGAACCGAGCCTGCGTCTCCCGGCTCAATTGGCGCCCGGCGAGATAATCCTGCGCCTTGCCGCCGGAGCGCCCCTGGAGCGAGGCCTCGAAGAACTCCGCCGCCAGTTCCATGACGTCATGGAGGTTCTTGCGCTTGACCTCCTCCTGCCGGTCCTCGCGGGAGAGCTTCGGCAAGGGCACGCCCGCCTCGCCTGCCAGCCGCTCCACGGCCTCGGGGAAGGACAGGCCCTCCGTCTCCATAAGAAAGGTGAAGATGTCCCCATGTTTTCCCGAGGAGAAGCAGTGGTAGAACTGCTTCTGGTCGTTCACGTAGAAGGACGGCGTCTTCTCCGCGTTGAAGGGCGACAGCCCCTTCCATTCCCGCCCCGCCTTCTTCAGGCGCACGCGCTTGCCCACGACGGCCGAGGTCGGCAGCCGGGCGCGGATCTCTTCGAGGATTTGGGGTGGGTAGCGCACGAGGCGGAATTCTCCAAACCTGCTCCATAAACTAGAGCGGCTACGGCAGAGTTAAAAACCCAACGGCCACGCTTTTTTTGTTCCCGTAATCCACAGGCTCGGCAGGCTGGCCATTTTCTCGGGGCGGGCGATGATAAGGAAGGCCATTCATGGAACCACTAAGCGTGGCCTTCGCTTGAATGGATAGAAGCCTTTCTCGTCGGAGGAATGCTTGTCGCAGGATTGTCCAAGTACCGGGGTTAACCAATGCCTCTCACCCAAAACCCCATTGTGGAATGGCCGACGGAGTTCCAGCATCTTCTGGCAGGCATTCAGGTGGCAGCCGGAGAGGATGGCAAACGCTACGGTCACATCGATATCGACATCGACCCCGAGACCCTGTTCCTCCTCAACGACTTCGAAGCGCGTGTGCGGCATCGTCAAGTGCGGATCAGGTCGGCAGACAGCGCCAGGTGCCTCATAGGCGAGATGAACGCGCTTGTGGGCTTAGGGGCTGCGGCCCAACCGGCGAAACATGTCACCAGGGTCCGGATCAGCTTTCACGACCTCCTGGATGACGATTGCGTCGATCGCTCGCCTCACATGTGAGCGGATCCAAGGATGCCGCAACGGCGAGACGCCGGTTCAAGTGGACAAGGTGAAATTTGCTGTTCCTCCTGAAACGTGAGCACCCCATTCTGCGCGAGTGAGAGCAGGTGGAGCGCCTTGAATCAGAGCATCGCCCATATCGCTATCGTCGTTCTCGACTACGACGAAGCGATCGGTTTTTACGTCGACAAGCTCCGGTTCGAGCTGGTCGAGGACACCTATCAGCCGGAGCAGGACAAACGCTGGGTCGTCGTCCGGCCTCGGGGGAGCGGAAGCACGTCGTTGCTGTTGGCCCGCGCATCCTCGGCCCATCAGGAAACGTTCATCGGCAATCAGGCCGGCGGCCGCGTCTTCCTGTTCCTGCGGACCGATGACTTCTGGCGCGATCATACCGCCATGCTTGAAGCCGGGATCACCTTCATCCGCGAGCCGAAGCAGGCTTCCTACGGGATCGTGGCCGTGTTCGAGGATCTGTACGGCAATCTTTGGGATCTCGTTCAATTCACGGACGGGCGGCCGTGAGGATGACACCTGGACGGACCAAGTCCGGTCCGCACTCCGTTCACCGGCGATCTTAAACAGCGAGACTTGGACTCAAGCGCTGAGCCGGTGCGAGCCTTTGCCTTTCGCCCGTTTCGCACGCTCGGCTTTGGTCTTCTCCAGGGCAGCCTGAGTTTGCCTTGCCATCTGCTCGCATTGCTCGTGGAGAGCTTCCAATTCCTTGTCGGTCAACTTCTCGATTCCCATGAACGCGTCGTCCGCATTCGACGTCCGGATCAGCTCGTCGAGCTTGGTTTGAACGGCGGCGCCGTCGCGGTTCTGCGTGTTCTGAATGAGGAAGACCATCAGGAAGGTCACGATGGTCGTTCCGGTGTTGATCACCAGCTGCCAATTCTCCGAGAAGCCGAAGAAGGGCCCTGACACGGCCCAAACCAGAACGACGACGACGCAGATCAGGAAGGCCGGCGGGCTTCCTGTCACTCTGGCCGTTGCATTCGCGAACTTGGCGAAAAGCCTGTCCATCGCGCGCCCGACAAGATCCGATGAAGAACAACGGTCGAGCTGGCTTTCCGTTCGATCCCGGGCTCGGGCGCCGGTCAGCGGCTTGCCGTCGTGAGCGCCGCGCCGATGCCGACGAAGGTCACGCCTGCGGCGCGGTTGAACCATCGGCCGTGCCGGGTCAGCCAGGGGGCGATGCGCTGCGCCATGACGGCGAGAAGAAGCTCGTAGACGATCTCTACCACCACGAAGGTGCCGCCGAACACCGCGAGCTGGACCGGATAGGACACGCCCGGGACCATGAATTGCGGCAGGAAGGCCGCGAAGAAGATCAGCGCTTTCGGGTTCGACACCGCCACGAGGAAGCCCTGGTTGAACATCCAGAGCGGCCTCGCCCGGCGCAACCCTTTGTCCTGCTCCGCCACATCGAGGACGGAAGCGGGCGCCCGCCAGATGCGGATGCCGAGATAGACGAGATAGGCGGCGCCGATCCATTTGGCGATGGTGAAGGCCCGCTCCGAGGCGGCGAGCAGCGCTCCCATGCCGGCGAGCGATGCCGCAATGAGGACGAAGAACCCGAGCGCACCGCCCAGCACCGTATAGATCGTGGGCCGGAACCCGTAACAGACGCCGTGCGTCAGCGACAGCAGGCCGTTCGGCCCAGGGGTCAGCGAAAGGCCGACCGCGGCCACCAGATAAATCAGCCAGAGTTCGAGGCTCATGGATCACCGATGCTCAATACAGGGTTCGCCTTTTAGCACGACACGCCAGAAATCCCCGAACGGAATGTCGTTTCCAATGACCGATGGCCTGGAATGACACCTATCCCGTTCACGCTCTCCGCCATCATGGCTCTCCCGTCACGGCCGGCCTTGTGCCGTCCATCCTGATTTGAAAGGCGCCGCGCCTCTCGGATCGAGATCACCGGCACAAGGCCGGTGATGACGGTGCTGGGCTGAAGTCAGACTCCCGCTGCCCCTTCCGCTCCGCTTTCGCGTCCTGTCGGGAGCGATACCGTCCCTGCTCACACGTTCCCCGTCATGCCCTCCTTACTCTCGTCATGGCCGGCCTTGTGCCGGCCATCCCGATGCTGAAAAGCGCCGCGCTCTTCGGATCGCGATCCCCGGGACAAGCCCGGGGATGACAGGGTGGGGCATGCCACTGTCCTGGATTACACCCTTTTTCGTCCCGTACCCACCTTGGTCACACCCTCTGCCGTCATGGCCGGGCTTGTCCCGGCCATCCCGATCGGATGAGCGCAGAGCCTTTCGGATCGGGATCACCGGCACGAGGCCGGTGATGACAGGCGGTGCATGAGGCCTCACCCCTTCGGCAGCAGGTCCTTCACGAGACCGCTTGCCTTGGCGAAGTCCATGCGGCCGGCATATTTGGCCCTCAAGGAGCCCACGACCTTCCCCATGTCCTTCATGGAGGCGGCGCCGGTCTCGGCGATGGCCGCCTCGATGGCGGCCTTCGTCTCGGCCTCGTCCATCTGCTGCGGCAGGTAGGAAGAAATGACCGTGACCTCGTCCCTCTCCTGCTGGGCCAGCTCGGCGCGGCCGCCCTGCTCGTACATGGTGATCGATTCCTGGCGCTGCTTCACCATTTTCTGAAGAAGGGCCAGGATCTCCTCGTCGGACAGCGGCTCCTTGCCGGCGCCGCGGGCCTCGATGTCCTTGTCCTTGAGGGCCGCCTGAATCAACCGGATGGCGCCCAAGCGGCCCTTCTCGCCGGCCTTCATGGCTTCCTTCATCTCGGTGGTGAAACGTTCGCGCAGCATGGAGTTCTCCTTGGTTTTAAGTCGCTTGAGCGTTGACGGAAGGCGAACGGCCCCTTAAGTCACGGGGGTAGTTCAAGGGCGGCCCGGTATGGCCTGCTCAAGCACGGCCTGTTGGCCCCGGACTTACAAGAGATCATGACGATGCTGCAAGACAAAGACACCACCGGGTCCTCCTCGGGTGGCTGGGCCGAGCCGCGCGCGACAGCGGTTCTCGTGCTCCAGGACGGAACGGTTCTCGAAGGCTTCGGCATCGGCGCCGTGGGCGAAGCGACCGGCGAGGTCTGCTTCAACACCGCGATGACGGGCTACCAGGAGATCCTGACCGACCCGTCCTATGCCGGCCAGATCATCACCTTCACATTCCCGCATATCGGCAATGTGGGCACCAACGAGGAAGACACCGAGAGCGTCAACGCCGCCTCGTCCTCCGGCGTGCGCGGCACCGTGCTCGCGGCAACCATCACCGAGCCGTCCAACTGGCGCGCCTCCCGCGACCTCGATGCCTGGCTGAAGGCCCGCAGCATCGTCGGGCTCTCGGGCATCGATACCCGGGCGCTGACCGCGCTCATCCGCGACAAGGGCATGCCGAACGCGGTCATCGCCCACGACCCGGAGGGGCAATTCGACATCGAGGCTCTCAAGGCCAAGGCTGCCGCCCTCCCGTCCATGGACGGCCTGGACCTCGTCCCCCTCGTGACCAGCGCCCAGCGCTTCGACTGGGACGAGACCACCTGGACGCTCGGCGAAGGCTACGGCCACCAGGACAGCGCCCCGAGGCATCACGTGGTCGCGATCGATTACGGCGTGAAGCGCAACATCCTGCGCCTGCTCGTCCGCGCCGGCTGCAAGGTCACGGTGGTGCCCGCGACCGCCTCGGCCGAGGACGTGCTGGCTCTGAAGCCCGACGGCGTGTTCCTGTCCAACGGCCCCGGCGATCCGGCGGCGACGGGCGAATATGCGGTGCCGGTGATCCGGAAGGTGCTCGACGAGAAGATCCCGACCTTCGGCATCTGCCTCGGCCACCAGATGCTGAGCCTGGCCGTCGGCGCCAAGACCAAGAAGATGCACCAGGGCCACCACGGGGCGAACCATCCGGTGAAGGACAAGACCACCGGCAAGGTCGAGATCACCTCCATGAACCACGGCTTCGCGGTGGATCCGGAGACGCTGCCGAAGAACGCCCTGGAGACCCACGTGTCCCTGTTCGACGGCTCCAATTGCGGCATCTCGCTCACCGACCGCCCGGCCTTCTCGGTGCAGTACCACCCGGAAGCTTCGCCCGGCCCGCAGGACAGCCATTATCTGTTCGACCGCTTCGTGCAGCTGATGGATCAGAAGAAGGCTTGAGCCTAACGATCATGTGAAGGCTGGAGCATCGGACCCAAAAGTGGACACCACTTTTGGGATCGATTCCGATGCTCGCACTTTGAAGAGCGCATCGTTCTTCGCAGAAAACCGGGACCACTTTTCCGCACGATGCGCTGGCGCCGCGACAAACGCGTCGGTTGCGCCAGCCGCCCAAATCACGGTAACCGATCATTAACCATAAAAGCAAAATGATTCCGGGCCTTGGTTTGGGGGTTTCATCCAATGGATTTCGATGACGATTCCGGCGAATTCAGCCGGCTGCACAATCTGTTCACGTTTCATCTCGGCGTCGCCGTCACGCTCGCCTGGCTGACGTCGCTCTACGCCGCTCTCTATGCTCCTTGGGTGCGCAACATCCGGCCGCTGATCGATCCGGCCAATGTGGGCCCGGTCGAGAGCACCTGGTCCTATCTCTTCATCTTCCCGGTGGTGCTCACGACGGCCTGGCTGATCTCGATCTTCGGCCAGAACCTCTTCGCCAAGTTCCGCGTCTTCAGGAACCAGATCATCGAGTTCGCCATCGCGGCGGCCGTGGCCTTCGGGATGTTCTACCTGTCCATCGACCGCGCCGTCGCGGCCATGCTCATCGGCATGTAGGGCCACAGGAACAACAGTCCCGCTCGATCTTTCGTCGGCACCATGCGTTCTCTCCCGACTGAAGGAGACACGCATGGTTCAACCGACAGGAGCTGGCGCGGCTCGTTATGACGCGCCCCATGGAACGGAAACCGTTGTCTTTCAGAGCAACGGCATCGTTCCGAACAATCCCTCCCTGCCGCTGGTGATTCGCCGCGGGGCGATTACTCCCTCCCCCGATGATCCTGCCAAGTCATTCAAGGCGACATTCGCCAAGTATGGCTGGACGAATGCCTGGCTCGACGGCATCCACGACTACCACCATTACCATCCCAACACCCACGAGGTGCTCGGCATCGTGTCGGGCTCGGCCCAGGTCCGCTTCGGCGGCGAGGACGGCAATCTCATCACGCTGAGCGCAGGCGACGTGGTGATCATCCCGGCCGGCGTCGCCCATGCGTTGATCAACGGCAGCGACGACTTCGCGGTCGTCGGCGCCTATCCGGCCGGGGGCGATTACGAGACCATCCGTGACGATCCCAATGCCCTCGCCACATCGCAGCAGCGCATCGCCCAAGTACCGCTGCCGGATGCGGATCCCGTGGACGGGGCCGACGGGGCCCTCATGAAGCTCTGGACCTGAACCCGAAAAGGCCTCCCGCCTGGTGAGGCGGGAGGCCTTTGCCCCTACGGTTCAATCGCCTTTTTAGACCGACAGCGTGACCTGCACGTTGCCGCGGATTGCGTGCGAATAAGGGCAGACTACGTCGGCCTTGTGCACCAGATCGGTGGCCTGCTCCTGGGACAGGCCCGGCAGGTTCGCCTTCAGCTCGACCACCAGACCGAAGCCCGCGCCGTCGTCGCGCTTGCCGATGCCGACCTTGGCCTCAATGGAAGCGTCCGCCGGCAGAGCGATCTTGTTCTGCGAGGCGACGAATTTCAGCGCACCCAGGAAGCAGGCCGAGTAGCCGGCCGCGAAGAGCTGCTCCGGATTGGTCCCCTCGCCGCCCGAGCCGCCGAGTTCCTTCGGTGTCGAGAGGCGAACCTCCAGCTTTCCGTCGTTGGAAGCGGCGACGCCTTCGCGTCCGCCATGGGCTGAAGCATCGGCTGTGTAGAGCGGGGTCATCGGAAAGCTCCTTGAAGTGTCAGGCCCGAGAGCCCGACTGGCCAATTGCAGGCTCGCAATTCAATTGCACGCAATCTACTTGCCCACATAGATCTAAATTCGATTGTGTGCAACCTATTTTTTTCATAGGGTGGTGCTGCGTGGAGGTGACCATGACGAAGATGCCAGAGACTTTGGCGCTCAATAACCAGCTATGCTTCGCCTTCTATTCCGTTTCCCATGCCTTCAGCCGGGCCTATCGTCCGTTCCTGGACCCGCTCGGCCTGACCTACCCGCAATATGTGGTCCTGCTGGTGCTATGGGAGCAGGATGATCTCACCGTGAAGGCGGTCGGAGACCGGCTGTTTCTCGATTCCGGCACCCTGACGCCGCTGCTGAAGCGTCTCGAGAACGTGGGTCATATTCGCCGGACACGCGACAAGAAGGACGAGCGGCAGGTCAGGATTTCCCTCACCGAGACCGGTCGTGCCCTGCGCGAGAAGGCGGAGGAGATTCCGAAGAACGTTGGTTGCGTGCTGGGTCTCTCGTTCGACGAAGCCCGTGCTCTCAGCCAGGAGGTTGCGAAACTCCGCAGCAGGCTCCATGACTCGGCTGCACTCTCGGGAAAATCCTGAGTTCAGGGAGATGTCTTTTTCGATGAATTGGCGCGACTATTGGAACCGGGACACGCCGATCTATACGAGCGAGCGGCACAAGATGCTGCATTATCGCCTGCTCGCCAACGATATCATCGGCCTCATCCCCTCACCCAAGGCGGTCGTGCTGGACTACGGCAGCGGCGAGGCGCTTCTCGCCGACAAGATCGCCGCCAGATGTGCAAGGCTTTACTTAAGCGATGCCGCGCCGTTGGTGCGCGAGCGCCTGACCGAGAGGTTCAAAGGCAACGAGCGGATCGCGGTTCTCTCGATTGACGATGTCAGCGGAATTGCGGACGCTTCCCTCGACCTCATCGTGGTGAACTCGCTCGTCCAGTATCTCTCCCTCGACGAGTTCCGCGCTCTCCTGAGGCTCATGCACGAGAAGCTGAAGGCCGACGGCAAGCTGGTTTTGGGCGACATCATCCCGCCGGACATCAGCCCTCTCACCGATGCCAAGGCGCTGCTCTCCTTCGCGTGGCAGGGCGGTTTCCTGCGATCGGCAATCACCGGTCTCGCCCGTACGGCCTTCTCGGATTATCGCAAGGTCCGCGAGGAGCTGGGCCTTGCGCAATACAGCGAGGAGGAGATCGTCGACCTCGTGCAGGACGCGGGGTTCGAGCCCGAGCGCGCCGAGCGGAACCTCGGGCACAACCAGGCCCGCATGACCTTCCTGGCGCGTCCGTCGTCTCAGGCTCGCGATACGGAAGACCTTACGGAGCGCTGATCGCTCGCCAGCGACAGGCCGAATACCACAAGCCCTGCAACGGCCAGAACAGCACCGACCCAACCGGTCGAGGCAAAGCCGTATCCGGCCGCGATCGCGAGTCCGCCAAGCCAGGCGCCAAGCGCATTGGCGATATTGAAGGCCGAATGGTTGAGGGCCGCCGCCAGGGTCTGCGCATCGGCAGCCACGTCCATCAGGCGGGTCTGCAGGGCCGGTCCGATGGCGACGCTGCAGCCGACGAGGAAGACGCAGGCCGAGAGCATGTAGGGGTTCTCCGCCGTCAGCCAGAGCACCGTCATCACCACGACGCTGCAGGCGAGCACCCCTCCGATGGTGGCCATCAGGTTCCGGTCGGCGAACCAGGCCCCGACGAGATTGCCGATGATCATGCCGGAGCCGAACAGGGCCATCATGACCGGAACGGCGCTCTCCGGCATCTGGGCCACCTCCGTCGCTGTCGAAGCGATGTAGGAGAAGACGGAGAACAGGCCGCCGAAGCCGACCGCCCCGATGCCGAGGGTGAACCAGACCTGCTTGCTCCTGAAGGCGCCGAGTTCCCGCATCGGGCTCGCGCCTTCCTGGACCTTGTCCTTCGGCAGGAAGAGCCAGATCAGCACCACGGTCAGCGCTCCCATGAAGCCGACGGCGCCGAAGGCGATCCGCCAGCTCAGGATCTGCCCGAACCAGGTGGCCACGGGGGTGCCGAGCAGGGTCGCGACGGTCAGGCCCATCATGACACGCGCCACCGCCTGGGTGCGCTTGTTCGGCGGAACCAGGGAGGCTGCCACGAGAGCGGCCACGCCGAAATAGGCACCGTGCGGCAGACCGGTGAGGAAGCGCAGAAGCACGAAGGACTCGAAGCTCGGCGCCACGGCGCTGACCGCATTGCCGACGGCAAAGACAGCCATCAGGAGCAGGAGAAGCGTCTGGCGCGCGAGCTTTGCCGCCAAGACGGCGATGATGGGAGCACCGACCACGACCCCGAGCGCATAGGCGCTGATCGCGTATCCGGCCTCAGGAGTCGTGACGTTGAATTCCTGCGCGACGTTCGGGAGCAGCCCCATGATCGCGAACTCGCCGGTGCCGATGCCGAAGCTGCCGACCGCAAGGGCCAACTCGATCAGGATAACGGCCAATCGGGAATGCGGAACCGCGGGAGCCTTGTCCTTCGTGGCAAGGCAGGCTTCCTCGGCAATGGCCATATCGGACATGGAGCCCCTACTTTTCGTGTGATGCGATTGTGGCAGAGCCTGCGGAGCAAAGCGTCCGGCTCAGGACGTCAGTTTATATTGCACTGCAAAAAGATTCAGACAGAGGACGAAATGCAGGTCAGGGCTGCACTGAAAGACGGTCCTGCTCCAGCCGTTCGGAACAAGCCATTGGCCAGTGGCTTGTCAGGGATTCATCTGCAAGGCAGCCTCATGACCTTCGCCTCCTCGGACAGGCCTGTCGAGCCGCAGCAGCGAGACAGCTTCAACCCCGCCGAAAAGACACCGGATCTGTCTCCGAAGGAGAAGAAAGCCGTCGAAGGGCAAAGCAGGCCCAACGCAGCGCTCATTCACGAGACCATTCGAGCAGAGGGCGAAAGCGAACTCGACCGCACGGCCTCCGCGCTGCTCCTCTCCGGGCTGGCTGCCGGCCTGTCCATGGGCTTTTCCCTCACCGTGGAAGGTTTGCTGCACGCCCATCTGCCGGACGCGTCATGGAAGCCTTTGGTGAGCAGTCTCGGTTATACGATCGGATTCCTGATCGTAGTGCTGGGTCGTCAGCAGCTCTTTACCGAAAATACCCTCACGCCCATCCTCCCCCTTTTGCATAACCGGGATGGACGAACTTTCCTGCGTGTCCTGAAGCTGTGGGCCATCGTGCTTGCGGCCAACATCGTCGCAACCTGGGCCTTTGCAGCCGTGATCGCGCATACGCCTCTCTTCGCACCCGAGATCAAGAATGCCTTCTCGGAAATCAGTCATAAGGTCGTTGCATCGCCATTCGGAACGGTCGTGCTCAAGGCAATCTTTGCCGGCTGGCTGATCGCCCTCATGGTCTGGCTCCTGCCAGGAGCAGATTCGGCGCGCGTGCTCGTGATCCTCATCATCACCTACGTGGTGGCCATTGGAGGCTTTTCGCATCTGATCGCAGGCTCGGTCGACGGATTCTATCTCGTGGAAACGGGCCAGGCCACCTGGGCGGATTACGTCCTGCGCTTCTTCGCGCCCACCCTTATCGGGAATGTTCTGGGCGGCGTCACGCTCGTGGCCGCGCTCAATTTCGGGCAAGTCGTCCCGGAATTGCAGCGATGAGGAACGCCCGATCTTCTCCTTCCGCTCAGGCGAACGTCCAAGCCTTATGCGCCATGAAGCTCCACAGCATCACGACGCCGGTCGTGATGATCTGCGAGGGCAGATAAGGCCCGTCGAGCCAAACCGTGAATGCATGCATGAGGAACCACGTCACAAGGAAACCGACCAAGGCAACGAGGGCGAAGCGCCATGTGGCCTCCCGGTGGGGCCTGTCGCTCTCATAAGTATGCTTGCGGTTGAGCCAGTAGGACAGGAGCCCCCCGCCACATAGCCGGCGAGCGTCGCCGGAACGGGATCGATGTCTGCGCCTTCGACGAGGGCGATAAGAAGTCCGTAATGGACCATTGCAGCCGCCAGACCGACTCCGAAGAAGGCGGTGAATTGACGGATCAGACGATGGAGGGAACGAGATGCGATCACGCCCTCTCGATAGCCGCTTCGCAAGGGCCCGTCACCTCATTCCCTGAAGGAGCCCTGCGATCCTGCGCGAAAGGAAGCGCGGCGCGAACTTTGCCCCGATGGCTCCGACGCGGTTCCTGGCGCCCGGAATGACGATGGCCCGCCCGGCCTCATAGCCCTCGACCCCTGCGCGGGCGACTTCGGCGGAGGACGTGACGCCCGAGTTGAAGAGACGCGGATCCTTCAAGCCTGCGGTCTCCGAAAACTCGCTTTCGGTCGGTCCCGGGCAGAGGGCCGTGACCGTCACTCCATGCGGCTTGGCCTCGTCATGCAGACCCTCCGACAAGGATAGGACGAAAGCTTTCGTCGCATAATAGACCGCCATGTACGGCCCGGCCTGGAAGGCAGCGACGGAGGCCACATTCAGGATCCCTCCCCGCTTCCGCTCGATCATGCCCGGCAGCATCAGGCGGCAGAGCGAGGCGAGTGCCGTGACATTGAGGTCGATCATGGCGAGTTGCTTCTCGTGCGGAAGGGACGCGAAATACCCTCTCAGGCCGAACCCGGCATTGTTGACCAGGGTATGGACCGCGATCCCTCGCTCCCGGAGCATTTCGTGAAGATCCCGAGGTGCCTCCCTGTCCTCGAGGTCGATCGCCATGATCTCGACCGGCACACCATGGTTCCGGCCGAGCTCTGCACTCAGAGCCTCGAGCCTCTCGTGCCGCCGGGCGGTCAGGATGAGCGGGTAACCCCTGCCGGCGAAGATGCGGGCCAGTTCCGCACCGATTCCGCTGGATGCTCCTGTAATCAACGTCCAGCGAAGCTCCTCGGTCATGGCCATCTTTTCCCAGCTCCCTTTCAATGCGATACGCCGCGGATCGTACCGCATGGGCATTGCCTGTCTAAATCATGGCTCGGGCCTTTGAATTTGCACAAGGTCCGTGTAAGAGCCTCTCTCAACCTACAATCCGATCACATCCCGGCTGCGCTCGAAGCGCCGTAGCTTTACGGCCGCGCGGCTGGACACGCCTGGGTGGCCCAATGCCAAAGCGGACAGACATCTCCTCCATTCTCATCGTCGGCGCCGGTCCGATCATCATCGGCCAGGCCGTGGAGTTCGATTATTCGGGCACCCAGGCCGTGAAGGCCCTGAAGGAGGAAGGCTACCGCATCATCCTGGTGAATTCGAACCCCGCGACGATCATGACCGATCCCGATCTCGCGCACGCCACCTACGTGGAGCCGATCACCCCTGAGATCGTCGCCAAAATCATCGAGAAGGAGCGCCCCGACGCGATCCTGCCCACCATGGGCGGCCAGACGGCGCTCAACTGCGCCCTGTCGCTCAAGAAGATGGGTGTGCTGGATAAGTTCAATGTCGAGATGATCGGCGCGACGGCGGAAGCCATCGACAAGGCCGAGGACCGGCAGCTCTTCCGCGAGGCCATGACCAAGATCGGCCTCGACACGCCGAAATCGCGCCTCGCCAATGCCTCGGCTCTCAAGAAGGCCGACCGGGACGCCTACCTCGCCGAACTCGCGCGGCTCGAGGCCCTCGACATGCATCCGGGCGACAAGAAGCGCGTGATCTCCAGCTACAAGCTGAAATGGGACGCCGGCGAGAACGACCGCCGCAAGCGCTATCAGGAGCACGCCCTGGGGGAGGCCCTGATCGCGCTTTCCGAGGTCGGCCTGCCGGCGATCATCCGTCCCTCCTTCACCATGGGCGGCACCGGCGGCGGCATCGCCTACAACCGTGACGAATTCCTCGACATCGTGGAAGGTGGCCTGGATGCCTCGCCCACCAACGAGGTGCTGATCGAGGAGAGCGTGCTCGGCTGGAAGGAGTACGAGATGGAGGTCGTCCGCGACAAGGCGGACAACTGCATCATCATCTGCTCCATCGAGAACTTCGACCCGATGGGCGTGCACACGGGCGACTCCATCACCGTCG
The DNA here is from genome assembly GCF_044784385.1 of Microvirga sp. RSM25. Lineage (NCBI taxonomy): Bacteria > Pseudomonadati > Pseudomonadota > Alphaproteobacteria > Hyphomicrobiales > Methylobacteriaceae > Microvirga > Microvirga sp. RSM25. The sequence goes on from NZ_CP173039.1 coordinate 3,098,576, forward strand.
CCCCTGCCCTGACGCTCACCGACAAGGAATACCAGATCATGCGCGACGCCTCCCTGGCGGTCCTGCGCGAGATCGGCGTCGAGACCGGCGGCTCGAACGTGCAGTTCGCGATCAACCCGGAGAACGGGCGCATGATCGTGATCGAGATGAACCCGCGTGTGTCTCGCTCCTCGGCGCTCGCCTCCAAGGCCACGGGCTTCCCGATCGCCAAGGTCGCGGCGAAACTCGCCGTCGGCTATACCCTCGACGAGATCGCCAACGACATCACCGGCGGCGCGACCCCGGCCTCCTTCGAGCCGACCATCGACTACGTGGTCACCAAGATCCCGCGCTTCGCCTTCGAGAAGTTCCCCGGCGCCGAGCCGACCCTGACCACGGCCATGAAATCCGTGGGCGAGGCCATGGCCATTGGCCGCTCCTTCCCGGAATCGCTCCAGAAGGCGCTCCGCTCGCTCGAAACCGGCCTCACCGGCCTCGACGAGATCGAGATCGAAGGCATGGGCAAGGGCGACGACCGGAACGCCATCAAGGCTGCGATCGGCACGCCGACCCCGGACCGGATCCTGAAAGTCGCTCAGGCCCTTCGCCTGGGTATCAGCCACGACGAGGTCTACGAGAGCTGCAAGATCGACCGCTGGTTCCTGGAACAGCTCCAGGACATCGTCGACCTAGAAGCCAAGGTGAAGGCCCATGGCCTGCCGCAGACACCGGGCGCCTTCCGTCATCTCAAGGCGATGGGATTCTCGGACGCACGCCTTGCCGTGCTCACTCACAAGACCGAGGCCGAAGTGCGCGAGGCGCGCCGTGCGCTCTCCGTGCGTCCGGTCTTCAAGCGCATCGACACCTGCGCGGCGGAGTTCGCCTCCCCCACCGCCTATATGTACTCGACCTATGCCGCGCCCTTCGCAGGCCGACCGGCGGACGAGTCCGATCCGTCCGATGCCAGGAAGGTCATCATTCTGGGCGGCGGCCCGAACCGGATCGGCCAGGGCATCGAGTTCGATTACTGCTGCTGTCATGCCTGCTTCGCGCTCAAGGACGCGGGCTATGAGACCATCATGATCAACTGCAACCCGGAGACGGTCTCGACCGACTACGACACCTCCGACCGGCTCTACTTCGAGCCGCTGACGCAGGAAGACGTGCTGGAGATCATCGAGACCGAGCGCTCCAAGGGCACGCTCCACGGCGTGATCGTCCAGTTCGGCGGCCAGACCCCGCTCAAGCTCGCCCGCGCCCTGGAGGAGGCCGACGTACCGATCCTCGGCACCTCGCCCGATGCCATCGACCTTGCCGAGGACCGGGACCGGTTCAAGCGCCTTCTCGACAAGCTGCACCTGAAGCAGCCGAAGAACGGCATCGCCTATTCGGTGGAGCAGGCCCGTCTGATCGCTGCCGATCTCGGTCTGCCCTTCGTGGTACGCCCGTCCTACGTACTCGGCGGCCGGGCCATGGCGATCATCCGCGACGAGACCCAGTTCGAGGATTACCTGCTCGGCACCCTGCCGAGCCTGATCCCGTCCGACGTGAAGGCCCGCTACCCGAACGACAAGACCGGCCAGATCAACACGGTGCTGGGCAAGAACCCTCTCCTCTTCGACCGCTACCTCTCGGACGCGATCGAGGTGGATGTGGACTGCCTCTGCGACGGCAAGGACAGCTTCATCGCCGGCATCATGGAGCACATCGAGGAGGCGGGCATCCATTCGGGCGATTCCGCCTGCTCGCTGCCGCCCCGCTCATTGTCGCCTGAGATCCTTGCCGAGTTGGAGCGCCAGACGAAGGCCCTGGCCCTGGCGCTCGATGTCGGCGGCCTGATGAACGTGCAATACGCCATCAAGGACGGCACGATCTACGTTCTTGAGGTGAATCCCCGCGCCTCGCGCACGGTGCCCTTCGTGGCCAAGGTCATCGGAGAGCCCATCGCCAAAATCGCGGCCCGCATCATGGCGGGCGAGGATCTGGCAAAGTTCGGCCTGACCCCAAAGGAGCTGCCGCATATCGGCGTCAAGGAAGCCGTCTTCCCCTTCGCCCGCTTCCCGGGCGTGGACGTGCTGCTCGGGCCGGAAATGCGCTCGACGGGAGAGGTGATCGGCCTCGACCGCAGCTTCGGCGTGGCCTTCGCCAAGAGCCAGCTCGGCGCCGGCAGCCAGGTTCCCAGGACGGGAACCCTCTTCGTCTCGGTCCGCGACTCGGACAAGGCCCGCATCCTGCCCACCGTCCGGATGCTCGAGGAGATCGGCTTCCGGATCATGGCGACCGCGGGAACCCAGAAATTTCTTGAGGAAAACGGCGTCAAGGCGACGCGGATCAACAAGGTCCTGGAGGGCCGCCCGCACGTGGTGGACGCCATTAAGAACGGCGATATCCAGCTCGTCTTCAATACCACCGAAGGGGCTGGCGCCCTCTCGGATTCCCGATCTTTAAGACAAGCTGCCCTCTTGCATAAGATACCTTACTACACCACTCTTGCAGGAGCGATTGCCGCGGCCGAGGGCATCAAAGCATACCTCAGCGGCGATCTCGAAGTCCGGGCGCTTCAGGAATACTTTGCCTGAGGCATCCGGCCTCACATTGGAACTGCGAAGCTTCTGGTAAGTTTTCGTTGACATGCGAGGGCGCTGGCAACAGCGGCCTCGTACCTCTTTTTGGACGAGATAAACGATGGACAAGGTCCCTCTGACGATCAAGGGTTTTGCGGCGCTCGAGGAAGAACTCAAGCACCGGCAGCAGGTTGAACGCCCCCGGATCATCCAGGCTATCGCGGAAGCGCGCGCGCTTGGCGACCTGTCGGAAAACGCCGAGTATCATGCCGCCAAGGAAGCCCAATCCCTCAACGAAGGCCGGGTCCTTGAGCTCGAAAGCCTGATCTCCCGCGCCGAAGTCATTGATATTGCAAAGCTCTCCGGCGACCGGATCAAGTTCGGCGCGACGGTGAAGCTCGTTGACGAGGACACCGAGGAAGAGAAAACCTACCAGATCGTCGGCGAACCCGAAGCCGATGTGCGCTCGGGTCGGGTCTCGGTCGCGTCTCCTATCGCGCGCGCCCTCATGGGCAAGACCATCGGCGATACGGTGGAGGTCTCGACCCCCGGCGGTGGCAAATCCTATGAGGTCGTCGGCGTCCAATTCGGCGCCTGATCAACGGAAGGGGGCAGGAACGATGAGAAATCCCATGACGTCCCCCTCCCGGCGTACCATCCTGAAATCTCTCGCCTGTGCCGGCCTCGCCGGCGCAGGCTTTGCCCTGCCTGCCCATGCCCAGAGCTTCCCGCAGGCGTTCTCTTCCTTCTCGGTCGATGTGAGCGTCCTCAAAGCCAAGGGGCTCGGTCCCTTCGCCGACCTTGTCGGCGCGGCCGCACTCGACGAACTGCGGCGTTCTTTTGCTGACCGGGTCGATCCTCGCGGGCCCCGTCTTGTGCTGCGCCTGACGGGCGTCTTTCTGACTTCGTCTCCTGACAACAGCAGCGGATACCGAGGTCGAGGGGGCGGCGGCAACAGCGGGCACGATGCAGTGGAGGGTGAAGCCCTGGCTATCGGCCGCAGGGGCGAGGTCCTGGCAAGCCATCCGATGCTCGCTGTGCGTGACGTGAATACCAGCATCCTGACTCCGGACGAGCAGGGCCGTGCCGTGCAGGTGGCCCAGCATTACGTGCGCTGGCTCAGGCGGCAGATCTAGCTCACGCCGAGGGTGGCGGGGGTGAGAGGCTGACGGGTTCCTTTACTTCGAGCGAAGCGCCAGCCGCGGCGCGCCCTTGCCGCGATCCTTGTCGCCTCAGTGCCTTGGTGGTTCGGGAATGATACCGGTTGCTTCCCACCCGTCATGGCCGGCCCTGTGCCGGCCATCCCGATCCGGTGAGGCGCGGCGCTTCAGACCATCGGGATCACCGGCACAAGGCCGGTGATGACGTCGGAGGGTGCGAGGGCCGAACGGCGAAAGTTGCCTGCATGGCAACAAGCCTTGCCCGTCCCCGCCGCAGGGAGTCGGATCGCTTGCGGCATCCTGGATGATGAGCATAGAGGGATAGAGCTCCCATCTCGCGAAGCTGCCTTCTTCGGCGATTGCCCAAGTGAGGGATCAAGCTCGCTCTCGGCAAGCGGAAGGCATGCCCTTACGGAATGCCTGCCTCTTAACCCTCGACTTCCGCTACGTCCTCGATCGGCACCAGTGGATCGTCCTTGATGAGGTCGAGCGTGAGGGCGGTGCGGACGTTGCGCACGTTCGGCAGGGAGGTAAGCTCGGAAACGAGGCCCTGGAAGGACGCGAGGTTCGGGGCCACGCACTTCATGATGAAGTCGATATCGCCCGAGAGGGTCCAGCACTCGCGGACCATGGACCAGTCCTTCACCCGTTGCTCGAATTCCCGCAGCTCCTTCTTGCCCTGGATGTCGAGCTGCACCATGGCGAAGCAGACGATCTCGAAACCGAGATTCTTCGGGTCGAGGATCGCCCGATAGGCCTTGATGATCCCAGCGCTTTCCAATGCGCGCACCCGGCGCAGGCACGGCGGCGCCGACAGGCCGACCCGCCGGGCGAGCTCCACATTGGTGATGCTGCCGTCGGCTTGCAGTTCTTTCAGGATGGCCCAGTCGATGGAATCGAGGCGTCCGCGCACGGTAACTCCGCTCATGCATGGTCAGACAAGGGGCACTGGCCGGTCGCCCTGATCATGCGGCATCAGGTCAAAAAATCTCGTCTTGGGTGAGTAGACCGTGTAGAGGGTCTACACAAGAAGGACAGGCGATTAAGTCGCAACGAACTTTATGAACTCCACAGGCTCATTGATCGAATGTTGCGCAAGGATACCGGCCTTATCACCTGGGTGCTGACCGATGGCAAGGCCGGGGACGAGCTGCAGGCCCTGAGCATCACCGAGGCTCTAGGCCTCCCCCGGAGATCCGCCGGATTAAGCCGAGGCCGCCGTTCAGCTGGTTCATGCCCTGGGGGCCCATCGATCCGCGTGAGCGGGCGGGGTCTCCCGGCAGTCCCCTTGCCCCGCCCCTTCCCGACCTCCTCATCGCTTCGGGCCGCCGGGCCGTGGCCTACTTGCGCCACGTGAAGCGGGCTTCGGGCGGACACACCTATACGGTGTTTCTCAAGGATCCCCGCACCGGACCGAAGACCGCCGATTTCATCTGGTCTCCGGATTATGATCGCCTGCGGGGTCCCAATGTCCTCAACACTCTCACCCCGCCGCACCGGATCTCGGCCAGGAAGCTCGAAGCGGCCCGTGCCCAGCCCGATCCTCGCCTCGCCCACCTCCCTCATCCGCGCATCGCCGTGCTGGCTGGTGGCGACAGTCGCCATCACCGGTTTCTGGACGAGGACACCGCCCGTTTCATCCGGCATCTGACTGCCGTGGCAGAGACCGGAGCCGGATTGATGGTCACGGCCTCGCGCCGCACGCCGCCGGCCCTGCGGGCGGCTCTGATGGCCCTGACCGCAAAGCATGGGGGGTTCTTCTGGGATGGCACAGGCGTGAACCCCTATGGGGACCTTCTCGCTCTCGCCGATTTCGTCGTCGCGACGGCGGATTCCTTCAACATGATCGGCGAGGCCGCCGTGACCGGCAGGCCGATCCTGGTCTTCGAGCCCTCAGGGGGGCATCCTAAACTGGATGTTTACATGCGGGACCTTAAAGCCCATGGAGTTGTGCATCCCTTCGAGGGCCGTCTTGAAGGACAGCCCTATGAACCACTAAATTCAACACCCAAGGTCGCGGAGGCCATAGCCGAGGGCTTGAATCGCCACCGCCGCGCTCTCGGCCTGCCGGATTTCGCCTTTTCACTGGAGACCCCCTGATGGCCCATTCTCACGCCAAGCTCATCATCATCGGCTCGGGGCCGGCGGGCTATACGGCAGCGATCTATGCGGCGCGCGCCCTGCTCGAACCTGTGATGATCTCCGGTTTCCAGCCCGGCGGGCAGCTCATGATCACGACGGATGTAGAGAACTATCCGGGCTTCGCCGACGTGATCCAGGGCCCCTGGCTCATGGAGCAGATGCGGATGCAGGCCGAGCACGTGGGCACCCACATGATCTCCGATCACATCACCAAGGTGGACCTGAGGCAGCGTCCCTTCCGCCTAGAGGGTGATTCCGGCGAAACCTATACCTGTGACGCGCTGATCGTCGCCACCGGCGCCCAGGCCAAGTGGCTGGGCCTGCCGTCCGAGGGCCAGTTCCAGGGCTTCGGCGTCTCCGCCTGCGCGACCTGCGACGGCTTCTTCTATCGCGGCAAGGAAGTCGTGGTGGTGGGCGGCGGCAATACGGCCGTCGAGGAGGCGCTTTACCTCGCCAACCTCGCCTCGAAGGTCACGCTGGTCCATCGCCGGGATTCCTTGCGTGCCGAGCGCATCCTGCAGGACCGTCTGTTCAAGCACCCCAAGATCGAGATGATCTGGAACTCGGCCGTCGAGGAGATCTGCGGCAGCGAGAATCCCTCCTCCGTCACCCATGTGCGGCTGAAGAACATCGTTTCGGGCGAGATGTCGGACTTCAAGACCGACGGCGTCTTCATCGCCATCGGCCACAAACCCTCGACGGAACTCTTCACCGGCCAGCTCGACATGAAGTCCGGCGGCTATCTACTGACGAAACCCGGCTTGACCGAGACTAACATTCCGGGCGTCTTCGCGGCTGGCGACGTGACGGACGACATCTACCGGCAGGCCGTCACCTCGGCAGGCATGGGCTGCATGGCGGCTTTGGACGCGGAACGCTACCTGGCGGCTCTGGAGGCTGCCCAGGAAGCCGCCGAATAAAGTTTATTAACAACTGGTTAGGTCTCAGGCCGATTTCCTGTTGCGTCGGACCCTCGGCTCATAAGAGATAAGAGTTGCCTTGCGTCAGGAGCATGCTAGAGCCTCGGACCCAAAAGTGGACCCCACTTTTGGGATCAATTCCGATGCTCCTTCTCTTGGCCGGCGCATCGTTCGAGCGGAAAACCGGATCCACTTTTCCGCACGATGCGCTAGGCATGAGGGGAATGCCGTGGACTGGGATAAAATCCGGATTTTCTATACGGTCGCTGAAGCGGGCAGCTTCACGCGGGCCGGAGATGATCTGGGCTTGAGCCAATCCGCCGTCAGCCGCCAGATCAGCGCCCTCGAGCGCGAATTGAAGGCCCCCCTCTTCCACCGCCATGCCCGAGGCCTGATCCTCACCGAGCAGGGCGACCTGCTGTTCCGGGCCGCCCGAGACATGCGCATGCGGCTGGAAACCACCAAGGCGCGGCTGGTCGAGACCAGCGAGCGGCCTTCGGGCGAGCTGAAGGTCACGACCACCGTCGGCCTCGGCTCCATCTGGCTTGCCCAGCGCATCGCCGAGTTTCTGGATCTCTATCCGGATGTCCGGGTCGAGCTGATCCTGTCCAACGAGGAACTGGACCTCGCCATGCGTGAGGCCGACGTGGCTATCCGCCTGCGCCGTCCGGCCCAGCCGGACTTGATTCAGCGCCGCCTCTTCACCGTGCATTTCCACGTCTATGCCTCGGTGGATTATCTGAAGCGATTTGGCGAGCCCAAGACCCTGGAGGATCTGGACGAGCACCGGATCGTCTCTTTCGGTGGTGACCAGCCGTCCTATCTCATGGCCGTGCATTGGCTCTCCACAGCCGGCCGCGAGGGGCGCGAGCCGCGCCAGTACCACTACGTCGTCAACAACATCACGGCGCTGAAACTGGCCGTCGAGACGGGAGCAGGCATTGCCGTGCTGCCGGACTATGCAGTGGTCGGCAATCCGGATCTGATCCAGATCCTGCGTGACGTGGAAATGCCGTCTCTCGACAGCTATCTCGTCTATGCCGAGGAGATGCGCTCGGTCGCCCGCGTCCAGGCTTTCCGGGACTTCCTGATCTCCAAGGCTCAGCGCTGGACGTTCTGACTTCCGAATCCCCTGCCAAGGTCGATGGCAGCTCAGATTTTGTCCCTCAGATGACAAGAGCCATGCATTTGGCGCAGCCCTTTTATGAGGCATGCTGCATTGCAAATAAGCTCCATGCGGCCGATATCACCAGTGGCTGATTTCAACGCGGCATCGCTTTCTTCCTCCCGGCGTTGCCGCGTCGGCCGTTCCCTCTGGAAGGTTTTGACTTTTGTCGGACCTCTACTTTAGCCGGGCTTCGAGCCCGGCTTTTTTCTTTTTCAGGGGCTGAGAACCCGCTCAGCGGGCGTGGGATTGCTCCACTTCCTCTTTAAGTGCGCGGCGCAGAACCTTGCCCACGTTGGTCTTCGGCAGGGTTTCCCGGAACTCGATCCGGCGCGGCACCTTGTAGCCGGTCAGGTTCTCGCGGCAGAACTGGCGCAGCTCCTCGACGGTGAGAGCCTGATCCCTCCGGACCACATAGGCCACCACCGCCTCGCCCGAATGCTCATCCGGCAGGCCGATGACAGCAGCTTCCATCACACCTGGATGTTTGACGATCACGTCTTCCACTTCGTTCGGGTAGACGTTGAATCCGGAGACGAGGACCATGTCCTTCATCCTGTCCACGATCTTGACCTGACCGTCGGGCAGGATCACCGCCACGTCGCCGGTGCGGAACCAGCCGTCCGCAGTCATGACCTTCGCGGTCTCGTCAGGCCGCTGCCAGTAGCCCGCCATGACCTGCGGTCCCTTCACGCAAAGCTCCCCCCGCTCACCCGGGGAAAGGATCGTGCCGTCGCTGGAACGCACGGAGACGTCCGTCGACGGCAGCGGATAGCCGATGGTGCCGGTGAACTCCTCGATGTCGAGCCGGTTGGCACAGACCACGGGCGACGTCTCGGAGAGGCCATAGCCCTCGACGATGGGCTGCCCGGTCACTCCCTTCCACTTCCTCGCCACGACCTCCTGGGTCGCCATGCCGCCGGACACGGCGAAGACCATCTGCGAAAAGTCGACCTTCTCAATGCCGGGGGCATTGGCCAGCGCATTGTAGAGCGTGTTGAGGCCGGACATGAGCGTGATCCGGCTCTTCTGCAGCGTCTTGACGAAGCCCGGGATGTCCCGCGGATTGGCGATCAGCAGCTGGCACCCGCCGATTCTCGTCATCAGCATGGCGCAGACGGTAAGGGCGAAGATGTGATAGAGCGGCAGGGCCGTGACCATCACATGATCCTCGCGATCGCCGAAGAACGGCAGCATCCAGGCTTCGCACTGGAGCACGTTGGCCACCACGTTGCGGTGGAGCAGGGTCGCGCCTTTGGCAATGCCCGTCGTGCCGCCCGTATATTGCAGGAAGGCGATATCGTCTCGCGATACGGTCACGGCCTGCGGCGCGCGCTTGGCGCCCTCGGCCATGGCAGCCTTGAAGGCAACGGCCTGCGGCAGGTCGAAGGGTTTGACCGCCTTCTTCACATGGCGGGAGACCAGATTGACGATGGCCCCCTTGAGGCCGAGGAGATCGCCGGGCGTGACGAGAACCACGCGGTCCAGGGTGAGATCCGGCAGCGATTCCTCGACCGTCGCGGCGAAGTTTTCGAGCACGAACAGGAAGCGGGCGCCGGAATCCTTGAGCTGGTAGGTCAGTTCCCTGGGGGTGTAGAGCGGGTTGACGTTGACCACCGTGCCTCCGGCCAGAAGCACCCCGAACAGGATGGCCGGAAAGGCCATCACGTTCGGCAGCATGATCGCCACGCGATCGCCCTTCTTCAGCCCCTGCCCTTGAAGCCAGGACGCCACCGCATCGGCCTCGCGCCCCAGGGCGGCATAGGTCATCCGCTTGCCGAAACTCTCGACGGCGGGCCGGTTCGGATAATCCGCGACGGCCTTGCGGAAGATGTCGTTGAGGGTGCCGATACTGGCTTCATTGATCGTCTTGGGAACCTGCGCGGGATAGGACCTGAGCCAAGGGCGGTCTGCGGTGAGATCCGAAGCGTCTGCCGTGGCAGACGCCGGGGTCGTGGCGTTCATCATTGTCTCCGCTTCGCGGCGAGTCTGCTTCATGGGAGATGGCGTCTCCAACAAAGCTTAACTTGGCGTGGACGAGCCCATTTGTCGATGGAAATAGTTTAGACCTGAACGATCGTCTAAAGATCGTTCAGGCCCGAGACCGATCAGTGGGCCTTGTTCAGGACCATTTCGGCCGGACGGCCGCTCAGTTCCGCCATGTGATCGAACCGGGTGGAGAAGGTCCCGACACCGGCCGTCGCCGAGCGCAGTTCGACGATGAGGTCGCCGATCTCCGATTCCGGAATGGTGGCGCTGAGCACCTGCCAGCCGGCCCAGCTGGGCCGCTCGTCATAGCCCAGGATCTGCCCGCGCCGTCCAGTGACGAGGGCCGTCGCCTTGGAGAGGGCCTCGGACGGGATCGTGATCTCGACCGACAGCACCGGCTCCAGCAGAACGGGCTTCGCCTTCGGAAGCGCCTCCGACAAGGCGAGCCTGGCGGCCGCCTGAAAGGCGGCGTCCGAGGAATCCACCGTGTGGTAGGAGCCGTCCGTCAGCGACACCGCAAGGTCGACGACCGGGTAGCCGAGGGGGCCGCATTTGAGCGCATCCCGGACGCCGGTCTCGACGGACGGGATGTACTGGCGCGGCACCACGCCGCCGGTGATATGGTCCTGGAACGCGAAACCCTCCCCGCGCGGCAGCGGCTTGATCTCGATCATCACGTCGCCGAACTGGCCGTGCCCGCCGGTCTGCTTGCGATGCCGTCCGCGGGCCGAAGCCGGCAGCTTGATCGTCTCGCAATAGGCCACCTTGGGCTTGGCCGTCTCGACGCCGACCTGGAAGCGCGAGGCCAGCTTTTCCACGGCCACCCGCAGATGCATCTCACCCTGGCCATGGAGCCGGATCTCGCCCATCTCGGGCCGGGTTTCGACCGCAAGGGACGGGTCCTCCTCCGTGATCTTGGCGAGCGCGCTCGAGAGGCGCACGTCGTCCTTGCGGTCCTTCACCTTGAGGGCCATCACATAAACAGGCTCGGGCGGCGTAGGCGACGCGATGGCATCGGGCCTTGCCTTGCCGGTGGCGAAGCTGTCGCCCGTGGCGATCCCCTCCAGCCGGCCGAAGCCGACCGTATCGCCGGCCACCGCTTCCGCCTTGCGGTTCATGGTGCTGCCCACGAGCGTGACGAGGCTGCCGATCCGCGCCTCCGCTCCGCGCGAGCCGACCACCGTGTCGCCCTCATGGAAGGTGCCGCGCATGACGCGGGCGATGGTGAGCTTGCCGCCCTGGCCCATGTGCAGAGTCTTCACGGCCTGGGCCAGAGGCGCGCCCTCCTCGGCAATGCCGAGGCGCGCGCGCGTGTTCGCCAACGTCGGCGCCTCGTGGCGCAGGGCCTTGAGAAGCCGCGTGATGCCGTTGCCGCGCTCGGCCGAGCCGATCAGGGCGGGCACCACATGGCGCTCCCTCAGCTCCTTCGACAGATCGTCGAAGATCTGGTCGCGCGGCGGCTCGATTTCCGAGATCAGCTCTTCCATGAGCGAATCGTCGTAATCGGCGAGGCGCTCGAGCATGGCGAAGCGCGCTTCCTTCTCCCGCGGCAGTTCGCCCTCGGGCAGGTCCACGATCTCGCTCGGCGCATGCTCGCGATAGATGAAGGCGCGTTCCAGGGCGAGATCGATGAAGCCGACGGCGATGCCATCCTTCCAGAGCGGAATCTGGCGCAGGAGCAGCGGCGTGCGCGAGGCCTGCTGCAGCAGCGCCAGCGTCTCGCGAACGCGCTGATTGGCCGTGTCGATCTTGTTGATGAAGAGGAAGCGCGGAATATCCGCTTCTTCAAGGTCCCGCAGGATGATTTCAAGGGCCGGGATCTTACGCTCGTCCGCCTCGCAGACGACGATAGCCGCGTCGCAGATCGGCGTGACGTTGCGCATCTCGTGCAGGAATTCCGTCGAGCCGGGGCAATCCACGAAGGTGATGCTCTCGCCGAGGAAATCGACTGTCGCCACGTTGGGCTCGATGCTCATGGCGTGCGCGCGGGCCTCCGCGCTCGCATCGCCGACGCTGTCCCGGTTGGACACGCGACCTGCCCGCGAGATCGCTCCGGTCCGCTCCAGGATTGCCTCGAGGAGCGTGGTCTTGCCGCTCTGAAACGGGCCGACGATAGCGATGCATCGCGGGCCCGAAGCTAATCTGCCGTTGGGTGCCATAGGACGTCATCCTCCCAGCCCCCACTTCCCAATGCGCTCTTCACGGACGCGTTATCGTGAATGCTCTGCCTCTGATGGTGAGTTGGCAAGAGGCTTTTGCGAGGGGTGCCGCAAGCAGAAGCGGCCGAGCTTGCGCCCGGCTGTGCTGTACAACCGCGCAGGATACACGCGACGTCATCACCGGCCTTGTGCCGGTGATCTCGATGAAGAGAAGCGCAGCGCTTCACAAAATCGGGATGGCCGGCACAAGGCCGGCCATGACACGGCGTGTGTGACTCCGTCCGGTGATGACGGGGAGACGGGGGTGAAACCCTCTGCCCTACCGCGCCCGGCGCAGCTCGAAATCGGCGACCCCGAGGGCGAAGTTGAAGCCGGTCTGGCCGCTCACGGAGACGGGCTGGAGCGAGATGCTCCGGTTCGAGCCGCCGACCAGGACATTGGCTCCGACGCCGGCGCCGGCCGTCGCCTCGGCGCCGCCGCCCACATAGCTGCCCGCGAGAGAGCCCGGCGCCACGCTGCCCCTGGAGTACACGGCCCATGTGAGGATGCCGCCCCGCGTCGCCCCGATATCGAGCCCAAACCGGCGGATCGAGCCCACATAGCGCTCGTTCGGGCCGCGCCGGGGGTTGAACGTGCACAGGGTGGTCCTCTGCGACGTGACGATGAGACCGATCCCGCCCGACACGCTGCAGGACAGGACGCCGGCCCGTCCGCGGTTCTGCGCCTGGGCCTCCGTGGCACCGAGAGCAGCGAGACAGGCGAGAGCGGCAACGGGGAGCGCGGCACGACGCATGGTGATCTCCTAAGCTTGAGCAAGCTTAGCGATTAACGGCGCAACGGCGGCCGCGTTCCCTGCAGGACTGGAGATCCTGAATCAGGGAAGCGGCGTCCTGACGGTCCGACGTCACCCGGGTCTGTCCCTAAGCCTGTCCCGCACCCGCCTTCGTCATACCCTCCCCCGTGATACCCTCCCCCGTCATGGCCGGCCCTGTGCCGGCCATCCTGATTAATTGGAGCCCTGCGCTTCCCTTCATCGGGATCACCGGGACAAGCCCGGTGATGACGTTCGAAGGCGTGGGCGCGTCGCTTCAATCCATCAGGATCACTGGCTCTGCCCCTCCCCCGTCATGGCCGGGCCTGTTCCGGCCATCCCGATCGGAAAGGCGCTACGCTTCTTGGATCGGGATCACGGGCACAGGCCGGTGGTGACGTCGTGGGTGCGCGGGGCTCCTTCACGGGCTCTCGCCGACGCTTCCATCCTGCTCCTCCACAGAGAGAAGCCGGCGCAATGCTTCGATGAGCCGGCCTCTGATGTGCGGCGGCACGCGATGCACGCGCACAGCCCGAACCCTCCATTCAGAGAGTAGCCCAAGGGAAGAATTGCTTGTTTAAGCAATGTTATTCGCGTGGCTGGGGGGCTGCGTTTTTTATCGATTGTGAGGCCGCCATGTTCCTGTCCGTGCAGTCCGCCTTCAAGCCGACGAGCGACGATGTCCAGACCCGGATCTCGACCGCGGCCGATGGCATGGAGGGGCTGGGCGACAGCAATGAAGCCCAGTTCAGCCCGGACGGGCGCTTTGTGGTGTTCGAAAGCGATGCCAACAATTTGGTCGCCGGCGACAACAACGGGCAACGCGACATCTTTCTGAAGGACTTGAGCACAGGCGCGATCATACGCCTCTCCACCACGGCAGGCGGAGCACAGGCAGATTCCAATAGCTTAAACGTCCAGTTCAGCCCAGACGGGGGCTTCGTGGTGTTCACCAGCTACGCCACCAACCTGATCACCGGCGACACCAACAATGCAACCGACATCTTCCTCAAGGATCTGACCACCGGAGCCGTCACCCGCCTCTCCACCACGGCAAACGGAACACAGGCCAACGGCAACAGCTCTGATGCTCAGCTCAGCCAGGACGGACACCTCATGGTGTTCAGCAGCACCGCTGCCAATCTGGGCGGCAGCGGCAGTTTTTTTCCCAACATATTCCTGAAAGACCTGACCACGGGGGCGGTCACTCTTGTCACAAGCGCCGCAGACGGAACCCAGGCAAACGGCCTCAACTCCGACGCTCGGTTCAGCCCGGACGGGCACTCTGCAGTGTTCGAAAGCAGCGCCAATAACTTGGTTACTGGGGACGCCAACAATCAAATCGACATCTTCCTGAAAGACCTGACCACGGGTGCCGTCACTCTTGTTACAAACACCGCGGACGGAACACAGGGAAACGGGCGCAGCTATGACGCTCGGTTCAGCGCAGACGGGCACTTCGTGGTGTTCACGAGCGAGGCCTCCAACCTGGTCGCCGACGACACCAACGGCGTCTCCGATGTTTTCCTCAAGGACCTGACCACCGGCGCGATCACCCGCCTCTCCACCGCAGCCAACGGAGCCCAGACAGACTTCGACAGCTATACGCCTCTGTTCAGCCCGGATGGGCGCTCTGTCGTGTTCGAAAGCGACGCCACCAACCTGGTCGCCGGCGACGGCAACAACCGAACCGACCTCTTCCTCGTCAACCTGTTCTACAAGGCCAATGCAGCCGCCATCCTCGAGGGTCGCTTCATCGAGACGACGCTCGGCGTCGGCAGCGCCTCGAGAGTCAATATCGCCTGGGGCGACGGCACCAGCACCACGGAGACACCCGTCGCCGGCAAGGTCAGCCTGCACCACGCCTATGCCAGCACCGGGGCCAAGGATGCCGTCGTCACCCTGATCGAAGGCGCGTTGACCTGGAATGTGGCGCATACTCTCGATCTCGCCAGCGGCACCATAGTGCGCAACACAGGCATCGCCGACACGCTGTCTGGCGGCGCGGGCAGCGACACCCTCACCGGCGACGCGTTCAGCAACATCCTCAACGGCAACGCCGGCAACGACCGGCTCGACGGTGGATTCGGTGCAGACGTCATGAACGGTGGTGCCGGCGACGACACCTATGTCACGGATGGCGCGGACATGATCGTCGAGGCGGCCGGCGGTGGCATCGACACGGTTGTGACCGGCCTCAGCTTCTCGCTGGCCGCGCTGACTGAGGTGGAGAACCTCACGGCCGCAGACGGCAGCACCGGCGTTATGCTCACGGGTAATGCTCTCGCCAATATGCTTACCGGCAACGCCGGCGCGAACCGACTCGATGGCGGAGCCGGTGCGGACGTGATGAACGGCGGCAGCGGCGACGACACCTATGTCACGAATGGATCGGACACGATCGTCGAGGCGGCCGGCGGCGGCATCGACACGATCATGACCGGCCTCAGCTTCTCGCTGGCCGCGCTGACTGAGGTGGAGAACCTCACGGCCGCAGACGGCACGGCCCGCCTGGCGCTCACGGGCAATGGCTTGGCCAATGCCCTCACCGGCAATGCAGGCGTCAACAGGCTCTCCGGTGGGGCCGGCAACGACCGGCTGACAGGTGGGCTCGGCCAGGACAGCCTCGCCGGCGGCGCGGGACGGGACGTGTTCGTCTTCGACGACCGGGACACGAGCGCATCCAAGAGCAAAGCGGATTACATCCTCGACTTCTCGCGCCGGCAGAGCGACAGGATCGACCTGAGCGCCATCGATGCCAATACGAGGAAGCGGGGCGACCAGAAGTTCTCGTTCATCGGCGACGAGAAAAGCTTCAGCAAGGCGGGCGAGATGCGCTTCGAGAAGACGAAGAGCACCACCTATATCTACCTCAACACGGACAACGACCGCTCCGCCGAGGCCGTGATCAAGATCAAGGGCGCGCTCGACCTTCAGAAGGGCTGGTTCGTGCTGTAGGAGACTGGCCAGGAACGAGCCCGCCCCAGCTCACACCCTCCCCGTCATGGCCGGCCTCGTGCCGGCCATCCCGACCATGGGAAGCGCGGCGCTTTTCCTCATCGAGATCACCGGCACGAGGCCGGTGATGACGGTGGAGTTGAATTGACGGTCGGTCCTTCACGAGCAAGGGATCGAGGGCCTTCCCCTCTCCCGTCCTGGAGAGAAGCCGGTCACCCGTCCTGGTGCTCGCCGCGCCGGACGATGCGCATGGCCGTGATGGTCACGGGGCCGGCGCGCAGGAGGTTCATGGCCGAGACGATCATCTCGGCCAGACGTTCCGGGCTGACAGTGTCGCCCGCGATGTCGAGGAGGAAGTCCTTCGCCTCCACGCAGCCGCCATTGGTGAAGTCGACGCGGGCGTCGAACTTCACGCGATGCGTGGAGGCGGGGTTCGCCCGGTAGGGCTCTGCCGCAGGATCCGGATGGAAGGTCCGCGGCAGGCTTGTCTGCACGGTGCGCTCCTCGAAGACAATCTCGTCAGTCACTGCCCTCATCCTGAGGAAGTCACGAAGTGACTGTCTCGAAGGAGGATCCAGTGAACGCTGGAGTCGCCCTCGTCCTTCGAGACACCGCCTCCGGCGGTCCTCAGGATGAGGGCTTGAGGGGCAAGCACAATTTTGAGCCGCCCCTCATCCAATGCTCTAGCGCAAAGACCCGCAGAAGCGCTGGATGCGGTTGCAGGCGTCTTCCAGCGCCGCGTTGGACGTGGCGTAGGAGATGCGGAAGTTCGGGCCGAGGCCGAAGGACGAGCCGTGCACGGCGGCGACGCCTTCCGCTTCCAGCAGCTCGGACACGAAGTCCTCGTCGGTCGCCAGCACCTTGCCCGAGGGAGCCGTCTTGCCGATGGCCTCCGCGCAGGACGGATAGACGTAGAACGCACCTTCCGGCATCGGGCACTTCAGGTACTTCGACTGGTTGAGCATGGAGACCACGAGATCGCGGCGCTCCTCGAAAGCCTTCCTGAAGACCTTCAGGTGATCCTGCGGACCGTCGAGAGCCTCGACCGCCGCCCATTGCGAGATCGCGCTCGTGCCCGAGGTCTGCTGGCCCTGCACGAAGTCCATGGCCTTGATGAGATGCTCAGGCCCGCCCGCGTAGCCGATGCGCCAGCCGGTCATGGCATAGGCCTTCGACACGCCGTTCATGGTGAGCGTGCGCTCGTAGAGGTTCGGCTCGACCTGCGCCGGCGTCACGAACTCGAAATCGCCGTAGGTCAGGTGCTCGTACATGTCGTCGGTGAGCACCCACACGTGCGGATGGCGCATCAGCACGTCGGTGATGGCCTTCATCTCGGCGCGGGAATAAGCGGCGCCCGTCGGGTTCGACGGCGAGTTGAGGATGATCCACTTGGTCTTCGGCGTGATGGCGCGCTCGAGCGGCTCCGGCTGGAGCTTGAAGTCGTGCTCCATGGTGCAGTCGACGAAGACGGGCTTGCCGCCGCACAGCACCACCATCTCGGGGTAGGAGACCCAGTACGGCGCCGGGATGATGACCTCGTCGCCCGGGTTGAGCGTCGCGAGCAGCGCGTTGTAGATCACGTGCTTGCCGCCGGTGGACACGATGGTCTGCGAGGGCTTGTAGTCGAGGCCGTTCTCGCGCTTGAACTTGCGGGCGATGGCCTCGCGCAGGGGCACGATGCCGGAGACCGGCGTGTACTTGGTCTCGCCGCGGCGGATCGCGGCGATGGCCGCTTCCTTGATGTTGTCGGGCGTGTCGAAATCCGGCTCGCCGACGGAGAGGCTGATCACGTCCCGCCCTTGAGCTTTCAGATCCCGCGCTTTCTGCGTGATGACGATGGTTGCAGACGGCTTGATGCGGGAAAGGGCGTCAGACAAAAAGCCCATGGGAATCCTCCGATCGGGGCGTTAGATAAGGACCGTGACGGCGGCGGACCCTAATGCGGCCAAGCCGCCCAAGCAAGCAAAACAGCCCCTCCAGAACGGGGTTTTTCAGGAGACGCCTTTTCCGATGACCACATCCGTCACCCGCCGCCTCGCGCTCGGACTCGTTGCCGGCGCGGCCCTCTTCGCCACCGCGGCCGCCGCCCAGGATTATCCCAACCGCATCATCAAGATGGTGGTGCCTTACCCGGCCGGCGGGCCGACCGACGTGATCGCCCGCATCGTGGCGGAGGAGATGGGCAAGTCTCTCGGCCAGAACGTGCTCGTCGAGAACCTGGCCGGCGCCTCGGGCGCGGTCGGCACCCGCGCGGTCGCCAAGGCGGATCCCGACGGCTACACGATCGTGTTCGGCAACAACCAGACGCACGGGAACAACATGTTCCTGCTCAAGGAGCCGGGCTACGACGCGGTGAAGGATTTCGCCCCGCTCGCCGGCGCCGGCGCCTTCGAGCATGTGTTCGTGGTCAAGAACGACCTGCCCGCCAAGACGATCCCCGAGCTGATCGAGCTCGCCAAGAAGGACCCCGGCAAGCTGAATTACGGCTCGACCGGCGTCGGCTCCGGCTCGCATCTGGCGACCGAGCTGTTCATGGCCCGCACCGGCATCAAGATGACCCACGTGCCCTTCCGGGGCGCCGCGCCCCTGGTGACGGAGCTCATGGCGGGCCGCATCGACGTGTCGAACTCGACCCTGCCGAGCGTGCTCTCCCAGTTCCAGGCCGGCCAGATGCGCGCCATCGGCATCGCGAGCCCCCAGCGCAACCCGCAGGCCCCGGACGTGCCGACCCTGCGCGAGCAGGGAATCACCAATGCGGACGCGGAATCCTGGGCCGCCTTCTTCGCACCGGTGAATACGCCGAAGCCCGTTCTCGACAAGCTGTCGGGCACGATCATCGCGATCCTGAACCGGCCCGACGTGAAGGAGCGCATCACCAAGCTCGGTTTCACCCTGAACGTGCGCGACCCCGAGGCGTTCAAGCCCTATCTCGCCAAGGAGATCCAGACCTGGGCCGAGATCATCAAGGACGCCGGCATCAAGGCCGAGTGATTTTACCTCACCACACCGTCATGGCCGGGCTCGTCCCGGCCATCCCGATGATGTGAAGCGCCGCGCTTTTCTTCATCGAGATCACCGGCGCAAGGCCGGTGATGACGTAACGAGGGTCGTCGAACCCACTGGAGGAAAGTCCATGCAGTTCCACCAAGGCCGGCTGATCGACCACATTCACCTGCGCGTCTCCGACCTCGAGGCGAGCCGGCGCTTCTACCGCGCCGTCCTGAAGGCGCTCGGGCGTGAATTCTCCTCGGAGAGCCCGAAGCACTTCTCATGCGACGAACTGTGGGTGGATCAGGCGGACGGGCCGGTCACACGGGTCCACCTCGCCTTCCAGGCGCGGGACCGGGAGGCCGTCCACGCCTTCCATGCGGCGGCCCTCAGCTCGGGCGGCCGTGACAATGGGGGGCCTGGAGAACGGTCCTATCACCCAGGCTATTATGCCGCCTTTGCGTTCGATCCGGACGGCCACAATGTCGAGGCGGTCCACCATGGGCCGGCGAAGCGCTCTGCGGAATCCGTCGTCGTCAGCCCCAAAACTGAGCTTTAGCCTGCCACAATGGTTAATGATTAGTTAACGCCGATACTTAGCCGAGAATCCGGATGCGGCACTTTCGGATGAGGCGGGAACTTTCTTGAATCGCACAAGTTTTTCTCCCGCAGCTTCCTTTCGGCTGCTGGGAATGGACCAATGAAAACTTTCCGACCAAGAAACGTCTGCCACGTTTCGTCCCGTGTCCACCGCCTCGATCCGCGCCAGGAAAGCCGCTGCTCGCTGGCCCTGGTCATGCTGCTGGGCCTTGCAACCCTCTCCGTCATGGCCACGACCCAGACACTCTCGGCTGAGGATACGAAGACTATCCACGTCTATTCCCTTCGATAACGCGCGAGTGAACGGCGGCATGGTTGACCGCCTGTCGCAGGCGTCTAGCTCTCCGGCATCGGAACGACGGAGAGATTCCCCCATGCTGAGCCCCCGTATCGCCCTGGCCTGCGCCCTCGCTCTCGGCGCCATCCCGTCCGCCCTGGCCCAGGACACCCAGCGTTTCCGCACCGACAAGGTCGAGGTGATCGTCGAGACGGTCGCACGCAATCTCCAAAACCCCTGGGGGCTCGCCTTCCTTCCCGACAATCGCATGCTGGTGACGGAACGACCCGGCCGCCTGCGCATCGCTGACGCCGACGGCAATCTCTCCGAACCGCTTCAGGGCGTCCCGCCCGTTGCGGCGCGCGGACAGGGCGGCCTTCTGGACGTCGCGCTCGATCCGAACTTTGCGCAGAACCGCCTCGTCTACCTGAGCTTCGCCGAGGATCGCGGCGAAGGCCGCGCCGGCACCAGCGTGGCGCGGGGCCGCCTCGACGCGAACGGGACCGCGCTGGAGGCCGTCACAATCATCTTTCGCCAGGAGCCGACCCATACGGGCAACAACCACTGGGGCTCGCGCCTGGTCTTCGACCGCGAGGGCCATCTCTTCGTGACCCTGGGCGACCGGTTCGACCTGCGCGATCAGGCGCAGAACCCGGCCAACCATCTAGGCAAGATCGTCCGCCTCAAGCCCGAAGGGGGCGCGGCACCCGGCAACCCGTTCCTGAACCGGGAGGATGCCAAGCCCGAAATCTGGTCGCTCGGTCACCGCAACGTGCAATCGGCCGCCCTCCATCCGACGACCGGCGAACTCTGGACCGTGGAACACGGCGCCCGCGGCGGCGACGAGGTGAACATCCCGCAGAAGGGCAAGAACTACGGCTGGCCCGTCATCTCCTACGGGGTCGATTATTCCGGCGCGAAGATCGGCGAGGGCACCAAGAAAGCGGGCCTGGAGCAGCCGGTCTATTACTGGGATCCGTCCATCGCGCCCTCCGGCATGGCCTTCTACACGGGCGACAAGTTCCCGGCCTGGCGCGGCAGCATTCTGGTCGGGGCGTTGGCCGGCAAGCTCGTCTCGCGCCTGGAAACCAACGGCAACCGGGTCACGGCTGAGGAGCGCATGCTGCAGCAACTCGGCGAGCGCATCCGCGACGTGCGCCAAGGGCCGGACGGCTTCGTCTATCTTCTGACGGATTCCCGCAGCGGCCGCATCCTGCGGATGAAGCCCGCGACCTGAGAGGCTGATCGACAGACGCTTCTCCACCAAGTCTCCACGTCATCACCGGCCTTGTGCCGGTGATCCCGATCAATGACGTGCGCCGCTCTTCCGATCGAGATGGCCGGGGCAAGCCCGGCCATGACGTGACGATGTCATCCGTCCCCACAAGGGAGAAGGAAGCACTCCCCGCACTTCAACCTCGCGGCCCGAACAGGATGAGCGCCGCGCCTGCAAGGCAGATGCCGGCGCCGGCGATGTCCCACCGGTCGGGCCGCGCCCCTTCGGCGATCCAGAGCCACAGGACCGACGCGACGATGTAGACGCCGCCATAGGCCGCATAGGCCCGCCCGGCGGCATCGCTCGGGACCAGCGTCAGCAGATAAGCGAACAGGGCGAGCGCCCCCATGCCGGGCACGAGCCACAGGTGAGATTTGCCGAGCCGCAGCCAGGCCCAGAAAGAAAAGCAGCCGGCAATCTCGGCCAGCGCCGCGCCCGCATAAACGAGGAACGTCATGCCTCGGGTCAGCGCCCCTGGAAGATGAAAGCCGCTCCGGCTGCGATGAGGCCGAAGCCGATCAGGTGGTTCCACCCGAGCGGCTCCTTCAGGTAGAGCACCGAGAAGATCGCGAAGACCACGAGGGTGATGACCTCCTGCATGGTCTTGAGTTCGGCCGCCGAATAGACGGCCGAACCGATCCGGTTGGCCGGCACGGCAAACCAGTATTCGATGAAGGCGATGGCCCAGCTGGCCATGACCGCGATCCAGAGGGGCGATGTCTTGAACTTCAGATGTCCGTACCAGGCAAAGGTCATGAAGACGTTCGATGCGATCAGCATCAGGACGGGCGCCGTGTGGGGGCTCATGGAGAAGACCTGAGGAGAGAGGAAGGATCGGGCCCTGCCCTATTCCTTCACGCCGCGGTGTCAAGTCACCCCGTGGACGCGCTCCTCCGAGGGAGGGTCATTGAACGCCGACCGCATCCCGAGAGGCTGGCCGGACATTCACCTCGGACGTCATCACCGGCCTCGTGCCGGTGATCCGGATGCGAGAGGCACGGCGTTTCACACCATCGGGATGGCCGGGACGGGCCCGGCCATGACCGCGAGGGAAGCGCATGATCGGTCGGCCTCTCAGGACGAGGCTCAGGGATGGGTCGGGTTCAGACCAGCCTCTCTGAGAATGAACGTCGGACGGATCCGTGACATGCACATCCGAGTGTCAGTCCGATGCTCTAGCGGGCGCTGAGACGCTCCAGCACCTGGGTGCCGCCCGCGATCTGCGGATTGGAGGGATCGAAGCCTTCGCGCCGCTCGCGCTGCGTGACGAGCCCTCGGGCTCGCTCGAAAGCGACGTCCAGGCGGCGCTCGCCGCGCAGGGCCTTGTTGAAGAAGGCATCGCCGAAATAGGTCCAGGTCGCCCCGTCCCGGCAGCCGAAGGACGGCTTGTCGGCGGCGGCCGCCGTGATGACGAGGGTGCGGGCATCGGCCAGGTCCCGGGCAAAGACGCCCGAATAGCAGGCCGAGACGATCACGACCCGGTGCTGCGCCCTGGTCTGGTCAAGCAATCGCTTGACGTCGCCCGGCGTGACGAGAAGGGCATCGCGCCCGGCCACCAGCCCGATGCCTTCCGGTGCCCCATGGGAGGTGAGGACGAGCACCACGATATCCTCGGCCGGATCGAGCGCCTGGCCTGCAGCGGTAGCGGCTGCCAGCAGGGATTGCGGTGTCGCTCCGGCGCGGCGCTTGGTGTTGAACTGGACGATGGAGCGCCCCTTGGAGCCGATCTGCGCCTCGAGAATGCGCGCCGCCCCCTTGGCCTCGCTCTCGAACACGCTCTGCGGCCCCCACAGACCGAAGGACAGGATGTACACGTCGGTCTGCCCCGGACGCTGCGGCGCCAATCCGACAGGCTCGGCCCTGCGGGCCGTCTGCCCGAAAGCGTCGTGAGAAGGACCGAGGGCAAGAAAGAGCCCGATCAGACAAAAAGCGAGCAACCGGCGCATGTTACACCCCAACCTCGGCCTACCTTACGCTCAGCGCCCCTCGAAAGCCAAGGATCGGCCGTCGCTGAACCGAATCCCCTCTTCCGTGTTTCCCTGTCAGTTCCGTCAAGATTCATCCCAAGAGGGTTTTATGGACATCGCGCTCGATAAGGTTTGCGAACTCATTCTCCGGGTCAGGGCCATCGATGTGAAGGAAGGCATTACCGATCCGGCCTCGGGCTCGAACCCTATCGACGACGGCAGCATCGACTCCCTCACCTCCTCGCCGGACGACGCCACCGAGGACGAGCTTCGCGACGTGATCGCGGGCCTCAACGACGACGAGCGCGCCGACCTGATCGCCCTCGTCTATATCGGCCGCGGCGACATGGAGCCCGAGGAATGGGGCGCCGCGGTCCGTCTGGCCCGGGAGCGCGAGGAAGCGAGCTCGCTCTCGACGGCCGACTGGCTCATCGGCATTCCGAACCTGGCCGATCTTCTGGACGAAGGCCTCAATGCCATGGGCCGCAGCTGCACCTGACACGCGGCCGAACCCGCAACCCTGTCAGCTGATCGCGACATCGTTCGAACCATCGGCCGGGGCACCTGCGGGACGAGGGTCGAAGCTTGCCTCCATCACGAAAACGGCATGGCCGACACGGCAACGGCGCCCTATTTGTGACACGGATCAAGCCAATAATTCAGCCTACTCCCAAAGGAGGATGTCATGACTCCGCGCCTGCCCCCGGAGAATCCGGATGACGACGAGCAGAGCGAGCTGCTCCGGGCCGTGCACACGGCCCTGAACGATCTCGCCCCGATGAACGCCCCGGTGGAGGACCAGCCCCTCACCGAGACGCAGCAGGGCGTGCGACCGTCCCTGTCCCCGGATGAAACCGAGGTCGAGATCGACCGCTTCGAAGCTTACCTGAGGGGTCCGACGGCGTTCACCGCCTGACCCCAAAAAGCCTGCCCTGCAACCGCATGTCTTCCCGCAGAGCAGTGACATCGAGGGTTGAGCCTTCAGCCCATAACCCCCAGCCCAACCATCGCTGACAAGAAAAGCGGCGCCCTTTCCCTCCCGCTCGTGAAGCTGATGCGCTCCACGTGGACGGCATGGTCTGCCGCTTGGTCGGTCCCGTCCCGAAAGGGGCGGGATGAAACGCTGCGCCCTGCTCTTCCCTGTGACCTTCAGATCTCGTCAGCCCCGCGGTTGCTTTTTATCCGATGAACCGCCTCGGAACCGCAACAGTGTTGCGCGGCGGCAACTTTCCTGAGAAAAGGCGGAACACCTACCTATGATGGTATTTTAATGGAGATCAACTTAAGGTAGAGATGGGTTAATGTTCTGACATAACGTTAGCATTATGCCATCTGCTGTTCCGAGTTTCACCTCCCGCCCCTCCCCGCAATCCCTGAGGCGCCCGGCTTCGATGACCCGCGGGCCTCGCTAGGCCATGCCGATCCTGCACTGGCTGACGCGGGACGAGGACACCCGGACTGCGCGAAACTTCTCCTACCGGCTGCTGCAAGAGGATCTGTCCCACAGCGGCGGAGATCCCGATTCCGGCAACATGCTGATCCAGGGTGATAACCTGGACACGCTGAAGGCCCTGCTGCCCTTCTATGCGGGCCGCGTGAAGTGCATCTACATCGACCCGCCCTACAACACCCGCTCCGCCTTTCAGCATTACGACGACAATCTCGAACACACTCAATGGCTCGCCATGATGTGGCCGCGCCTCGAATTGCTGCGCGACCTGCTGGCGGAGGACGGATCGATCTGGGTGTCCATCGATGAATCGGAAGCACACTATCTCAAAGTCTTGATGGACGAGATATTTGGGCGCACCTCGTTCATTGCTTCAAACATATGGCAGAAACGTTATTCACGCGAAAACCGTGAAGCAATCGGCGACGTACACGAGTATATCTTCGTTTATGCAAAGTCGCTTGAGAAGTTCAAGAGAACTCGAAATAAAGTCCCACTTACTGACGAACAGGCACGCATCTACAAGAACCCAAATGGTGATCCACGCGGCAGATGGCGCGGGATACCAATGACAGCGCAGGGTTACCGCCCTAACCAGATGTATAAAATCGTAGCACCAGGCGGCGCTACCCATATCCCGCCGGAAGGCCGCTGTTGGAGTATGATCGAGCCCGAGTTCCTGAAATTAAAAGTAGCGGGACGCATTTATTTCGGAAAAGACAATAACTCCCAGCCTAACGTCATTAGATATCTCACCGAAGTGGAGGGCTTCACTCCATGGACTTGGTGGCCCAGTTCAGAGGTAGGCCACACTGATGAGGCAAAGAAAGAAATCCATTGTTTATTTGGCAGAAAGGATGCGTTTGGCACACCCAAACCTGAACGCCTAATCCAACGCATCCTCCACATCGCCACCAATCCCGGCGACCTCGTTCTCGACTCCTTTCTCGGCTCTGGCACCACGGCCGCCGTGGCGCACAAGATGAGACGCCGCTATATCGGCATCGAGATGGGCGAGCACGCCGTCACCCATTGCGCGCCGCGCCTGAAGAAAGTGATCGAGGGCGAGCAGGGTGGCATTTCGGAAAGCGTCAACTGGCAAGGCGGCGGAGGCTTCCGCTTCTACCGGCTCGGGCCGCCGGTCTTCGACGAGAACGGGCATGTGCGCGGGGACATCCGCTTCCCGACCCTTGCCGCGCATGTCTGGTTCAGCGAGACGAATTCCCCCTTGAAGGGCAAAGGCAAGTCGCCGCTTCTCGGGCTTCATGACGGCCGGGGCTATGCCCTGCTCTACAACGGCATCCTCGGCGACAAGCGCCCCGATGGCGGCAACGTGCTCACGCGCTCGACGCTCCAGATCGTCCGCGAGGCGGTCGCGAAGAAAGCGCCGTCCTTCCATGGGCCGCTGACGATCTACGGCGAGCAATCCCGCCTCGGGCCATCGTCGCTGGCGCGGGAGAACATCATCTTCAAGCAGACGCCCTACGACGTGAAGGCACGGCGGTGAGATCGCAGGCCATGGAACTCAAGCAGTACCAGACCGGCACCCTCGCCGTTCTGCGACGCTTTCTCGAAGAAGCGCGCGTGGCAGGACCGCGCAGCGCCTATGATACGATCACGACGGGGCCGGATCAGGCAAAGCGCCTGGGCCGCTACCGGGGCGGCTACAAGGTGCTGGAGGAACTGCCGGACACACCTTACGTCTGCCTGCGTTTGCCGACCGGCGGCGGCAAGACGATCCTGGGCGCCCATGCCATCGCGGTCGCACGCGATGCGTGGGTCGAGAAGGATTACCCGCTCGTCCTCTGGCTCGTGCCGACCAACACCATCCGCCTGCAGACGGCGGAAGCGCTGAAAAACCCGCGCCATCCCTACCGGCAGGCTCTGGACGAGCACTTCGACGGGCGTGTCCGCGTGTTCGACATCGCGGACTTCTCCCAGATCCGCCCGCATGACATCCGCGACAACGTCTGCGTCGTCGTCGGAACCCTTCAGACCTTGCGCGTGAGCAACACCGAAGGCCGCAACGTCTATGCCCACAACGAGAATATGGAGCCCCATTTTTTCCGGCGTGACGCCTCATGCGTCAGAGCTGGAGCGTCTGGAAAGCGGCGGCATCAAATTCTCCTTCGCGAACCTGCTGCATCTCCATCGCCCCCTGATGATCGTGGACGAGGCGCATAACGCCGTCACGGATCTGTCGCGCGACATGCAGGCGCGGGTGAACCCATGCGCCATCATCGAGTTCACGGCCACACCCCGCTTCAACTCCAACATCCTGCACAGCGTGACGGCGCAGGAGTTGAAGGACGAGGAGATGATCAAGCTGCCGATTGTGCTGGCCGAGCACCAGGACTGGCAGGGCGCCGTCAACGGTGCGATTGCCAGCCGCGCCCGTCTGGCCGAGGCTGCAAAGGATGAGGCGGACTACGTGCGTCCCATCGTGTTGTTTCAAGCGCAGCCGAAGGACCAGGACGTCACGGTCGAGAAACTGAAGCGGCACCTCATTGACATGGAGCAGATCCCCGAGGACCGCATCGCGGTCGCAACGGGCGACCAGCGCGATCTCGACAGCATCGATCTGTTCGATCCTGGATGCAGGATCGAATACGTGATCACCATCGAGGCGCTGAAGGAGGGCTGGGATTGCTCCTTCGCCTACGTCTTCTGCTCCATATCGCGCATCAAGAGCGCCACCGCCATCGAGCAATTGTTGGGGCGCGTGCTGCGCATGCCCTACGCCAAGCGCCGTGAGACGCCTGATCTCAACAAAGCCTATGCGCATATCTCCGAACCCACCTTCAGCGCCGCTGCCAATGCGCTCGCGGATCGGCTGGTCCACATGGGCTTCCAGGACGAAGCGCCCGAGATGATCGAGGCCGCGCAGGGGCACTTTGACGACACGGGGCTCTTCGCTCCATCCGAACGGCCCAAGCCAACCTTCAGGTACCGAGTGACCGCCTCCCCGGCCCTCTACGCCGCCATGAAGGACCCCGCCGTTCAGGGCGTTGCATTGAACGAGACCGATGAGGGCAGGATCGAAATCGTCGTCACGGGCTACATTGCGCCGGAACTTGAGAGCGCACTGGTGGCCGCCGTGCCTGAACCCGAGAGGGCCGGCTTTGCGGACGCCGCGCAGGCTTATCGGGCCGAGCTTATGCCCCTGCTCTCCCCTGCCGAGCAGGGCCAGAGCTTCGTCGCTCCGCGCCTCGTGAGCGAATTTCAGGGTGAGCTTGTCTTCGCAGAGCCTGAAACGCTCATGGAGCTTCACAGATGGTCGCTCCTCGATCATCCGGCGAGACCCGATGAGAGCGCCTTCTCGATCCGGGAGAATGCTCAGAGCTTCGAGATCGACGTCGTCGGGAGACGGGTGGTCATCGGTTCAGGCCGGGAGGAGAAACAACTCGCCTTGGCGATAGAGGTCGAGGGCTGGACGCCGGAAAACCTCGCCATCTGGCTCGAAAGGCAGTTGCGCCAGCCCGATATCCATCCTTCCGAGCTTCTGCGCTGGGTGCGCGACTGTATCGGGCATCTGACAGGTCCTCGTAGGATTTCGATGGCTTCCCTGATGCGTGCCAAGTTCATCCTCGCGAATGCCCTCAAAACGGCCATCGCCTCCATCCGCCGCATCGAGCAGGAAAGAGCTTATCAGCACTATCTGATAGCACCGGAGGCCAAGGCCGGCATTTCGTTCGAGCACGGCTTCGTCTTCGAGAGAGGCATGTTCGGCGACCAAAGGCGCTATCGCGGGCGCTGGCGGTTTTCCAAGCACTTCCTCGGCCCCGATAACGTGCCGGCATTCGACGGTGAGGAGCAGGGCGAGGAGTTTCAGTGCGCACAGGCCTTGGACAGCCTGCCGGCCGTCAATTACTGGGTCCGCAACATTGCCAGACACCCGGATGCCTTCTGGCTGCCCCTCGCGTCGGGAAAATTCTATCCCGACTTCGTGGCCATGCTGAACGACGGCCGCGTCTTCGTGGTCGAATACAAGGGGGCCCACCTCGCCGGCGACGGCAATGATGACACGAATGAGAAGCGCACCATCGGACAGTTCTGGGAACGCCTGAGCCAGAGCGGAGGGCTCTTCCTGATGGCGGAGAAGATGGTCGATGGCAAGGATATGCGGGCTCAGTTGCTGCGTAAACTTCGCGGATAGGCTGCACCCAATCCACCTGTCAGGCGTTGTCGAAACCGAAGCCAAACGATAGCTAATGCTCATCGAGCACACAGTCACGCTTCAACGCTTTCGACGGGAGCCTCCATGAGCATCGGCCTGATCGCCTTGCTGGACGACATCGCGGGCCTCGCCAAGGTCGCCGCCGCCTCGCTCGACGATGTGACCGCCCAGGCCGCCAAGGCCGGCGCCAAGGCGGCCGGCGTGGTGATCGACGATGCCGCGGTGACGCCGCGCTACGTGACGGGCTTTGCCGCCTCGCGGGAGCTGCCGATCGTCGGCAAGATCGCCTTAGGGTCGCTCAAGAACAAGCTCATCTATCTGCTGCCGGCAGCCCTGCTTCTCAGCCTGTTCGCGCCCTGGGCCATCACGCCGCTTCTGATGATCGGTGGCGCCTATCTCTGCTATGAGGGCTCGGAGAAGGTGTTCGAGGCGCTGTTCCCGCATGGCGCCCACGAGCACGAGGCCGCCGTCGGCGCCGCGACCCGGACGGCCCGGAATGTCGAGGACGAAAAGGTGAGCGGCGCGATCAAGACCGACTTCATCCTCTCGGCCGAAATCATGGCGATCACCCTCGCGAGCATACCGGCGGGCTCGGCCTGGATGCAGGCGGTGGTCCTCGCCGTCGTCGGCATCGGCATCACGGTCCTGGTCTATGGCGGCGTCGCGCTGATCGTGAAGGCGGACGATGCCGGCGTGGCGCTCGCCCGCAACGACAGGCCGGTCTCGAGCCTGCTGCAGCGCAGCACCGCGAGCGCTCCACTTCATATGGACCGTCTCCTGGCTCCTGTGACGAAATTGTTCGGGCGTGGGCTCGTGAAAGGCATGCCGGCCATGCTCAGAATCCTCGGCATCGTCGGCACGGCCGCGATGATCTGGGTCGGCGGCGGAATCATCATCCACGGGCTCGAAGGCTATGGCTTTGCCGGCCTCGGCCATGTCATTCACGATGTGGCGGCCGCCGCGGGCCACGCGGTGCCAAGCCTCGGCGGGGCCGTCGAGTGGCTGGTCTCGGCCGCCGCCTCCGGCCTCTTCGGGCTCCTTCTCGGCGCCCTCCTGATTCCCCTTGTCCACTTCGTCGCAGTGCCGCTGCTGAGGTCTCTGCGCGGCGGGAGCGGGAAGGCGGAGAAGCATACGGTATAACCGCCTTCACTCTTCCATTCCCCGGCCGTTCGTACCATATTCGTTCTATGGCCAAATCACCCAAGAAGCCCAAGCTTTCCACCGGGAAGGCGTCCAAACCTGATCTGAAGCCCCTGGCCCCTCATCTGGCAGAACTTCTCAATCCGGCGGTCAACCGGGAGCGGGAGGCGGCTGAGGGCTTTGCCGAGCGGGCGCAGGAAACCTTCATCCACGGCGACATCACCGATGTCGACCCGGCGCTGGCCAAGAAGCTTGGCCTGAAAGGGCCTGACGACGGGCCGGACGTCGCCGAGGAGCTTGGCGAGCTGTCTCCCGGCGCGGGCGTGTCGGCCACGGTCGACGCCCTGAGCAGGCTGCTCACCGAGGGCGACCCGCGCTTCAAGGACGGCAAGGCCTGGGTGCCGCACCGCCCGCCTCGCCCCGAGAAGACGGAAGGCGGCATTCCGTTCAGGATCAAGTCCGACTTCGCGCCCTCGGGCGACCAGCCCACGGCCATCCGCGAATTGGTGGACGGCGTGCGCCGCGCCGAGCGCGATCAGGTGCTGCTCGGCGTCACCGGCTCGGGCAAGACCTTCACCATGGCCAAGGTGATCGAGGAGACGCAGCGTCCTGCCCTCATCCTCGCGCCGAACAAGACGCTCGCCGCGCAGCTTTACGGCGAGTTCAAGTCGTTCTTCCCCGACAACGCGGTGGAATATTTCGTCTCGTATTACGACTACTACCAGCCCGAGGCCTATGTGCCGCGCTCGGACACCTTCATCGAGAAGGAATCGTCCATCAACGAGCAGATCGACCGCATGCGCCACTCGGCGACGCGCGCCCTGATCGAGCGCGACGACGTGATCATCGTCGCATCCGTGTCGTGCATCTACGGTATCGGCTCGGTCGAGACCTATACGGCCATGACTTTCTCCGTGAAGGTGGGCGAGCGCATCGAGCAGCGCCAGCTCATCGCGGATCTCGTGGCCCTGCAGTACAAGCGCATCCAGAGCGACTTCGCCCGCGGCACGTTCCGCGTCCGCGGCGATGTGATCGAGCTGTTTCCGGCCCACTTGGAAGACCGCGCCTGGCGCATCGGCCTGTTCGGCGACGAGATCGAGAGCATCGTCGAGTTCGATCCGCTCACCGGCAAGAAGACCAACGACCTGCAATTCGTGAAGGTCTACGCGAACTCGCACTACGTGACGCCGCGACCGACGCTGCAGCAGGCCGTGAAGGGGATCCAGAACGAGCTGCAGCACCGCCTGCAGGAGCTCGCCCGCATGGGCCGTCTGCTCGAGGCGCAACGCCTGGAGCAGCGCACGCAGTTCGATCTCGAGATGATCGAGGCCACCGGCGTGTGCAACGGCATCGAGAACTATTCGCGCTATCTCACCGGCCGCAAGCCAGGCGAGCCGCCGCCAACCCTGTTCGAATACCTGCCCGACAACGCGCTCGTCTTCACCGACGAGAGTCACGTGACCGTGCCGCAGATCGGCGGCATGTATCGCGGCGACTTCCGCCGCAAGGCGACGCTCGCGGAATACGGCTTCCGCTTGCCCTCCTGCCTCGACAATCGCCCTCTCAGATTCGAGGAGTGGGACGCCATGCGTCCGCAATCCGTGCACGTGTCGGCGACCCCTGCCAAGTGGGAGATGGAGCAGACCGGCGGCATCTTCGTCGAGCAGGTCATTCGCCCCACGGGCCTCGTCGATCCCATCGTGGAGATCCGCCCGGCGCGAAGCCAGGTCGACGATCTCGTGCACGAGGTGAAGGAGCTCGCGGCGCAGGGCTACCGCACGCTCGTCACCACGCTCACCAAGCGCATGGCCGAAGACCTGACCGAGTACATGCACGAGAACGGCATCCGCGTTCGCTACATGCACTCGGACATCGACACGCTGGAGCGCATCGAGATCATCCGCGACCTGCGGCTCGGCGCCTTCGACGTGCTCATCGGCATCAACCTGCTGCGCGAGGGCCTCGACATTCCGGAATGCGCGCTCGTGGCCATTCTCGATGCGGACAAGGAAGGCTTCCTGCGTTCCGAGACCTCGCTGGTGCAGACCATCGGTCGCGCGGCGCGTAACGTGGAAGGCAAGGCGATCCTCTATGCCGACAAGATCACCGGCTCGATGGAGCGCGCGATCGCGGAGACCAACCGTCGCCGCGAGAAGCAGCTCGCCTACAACGCCGAGCACGGCATCACGCCGCAAAGCGTGAAGAAGAACATCGCCGACATTCTCGAGAGCGTCTACGAGCGCGATCACGTGTCGGTCGATACGGGCCTCGCCGACAGGACGGTCGGCCACAACCTCAAGGCCGTCATCGCCGACATGGAAAAGCGCATGCGCGAGGCCGCCGCGAATCTCGAATTCGAGGAGGCGGCTCGCCTGCGCGACGAGCTCAAGCGCCTGCAGGCGACGGAGCTTGCGATCAGCGACGATCCGATGGCGCGGCAGAGCGACGTGGAGAAGGAAGCGGGCCGGTATGGCGGCTCGCGCAAATACGGCCGAAGCGCCAACCTGCCGCCGAAAGGCCTGCCGCCCTCGGGCGACGGCGCCGCGGCCGGCGACGAGGATTCCGACGCCTATGGGCCGACGGGCAAGGGCCGCTCGGACGAAGGCACCCGTATCCGCAAGCCCGGCCTCGACGAGATGGGCCCCGGCACGGATCGCGAGGTCCCGCTGAACTACCGCGAACGCCCCGCCGCGCGCTCGACGCAAGGGCTTGCAGGGCAGAAGCCGAAATACAAGGGACGCAAGGGGCGCTAGCGCCCCTTGCAAAGATCCGGGTCCGGTTGTCCGTCGGAGGGGTGTCCCGGGCCTAACCCGGCATGGCGTCAAGGATGCCGGTCACCACTGAGCCGATGCTGGTGATGAGGATGGCGGCCGTGGCCGCCGCCTTCGGCAGCAACAGGCCGGCACGTCGCGCGTCCGCATACCAGCCGCCCGCGATGGTGCGCCATTGCCAGTACGGCGAGAGCGTCCAGGCCGGCGGATAGGACCGCCTCTCGCGACGGCAGACATCCCAGACGATCCGGTCATTCACCCCATAGAACGCCACCGATGCGGCTCCGAACAGCGCAAACCAAACCAGACCTCTGACCATCACTCGACGCTCCGGCTTTCGCCCGAACCTCATGGTAGACGCAGCCCGTGCAATCTTTGTGGCAATGCGATCGGGAACAACGGCCTGCCGCCCCTCACCGCCAGCTCACCGCGAACGCCTCCACCGGACGCCCGAAGCCTTTGACATGGCGGCTCCCAAGATCGACCAGCGAGAAGCGGCCGGGGAGCGACCCGGTGACTGCCCCCGACACCACGATGGTGTCGGGCTCGGCGCTCTGGCACAGGCGCGCGGCCATCTGCACGGTCGCGCCGAACAGGTCGTTGTGATCGGCGACCGGCTCACCGGCATCGAGGCCGATGCGCACCCGCAGCTTCTCGCGGCTTGCGAGGTTGAAGGCCTCGAAGGCCTGCTGGATGGCGCGGGCGGCATCGACGGCGGAGGTTGCATCGTCGAAGGAGGCCATGATCCCGTCGCCGGTATGCTTGACCTCCCGCCCGCCCTTGTCGTGCAGGGCCCGGCGGACCATGGCGTCGTGCGCTCGCACCATCTCGACGGCGCGCACATCGCCGAGGCGCTCGGTCATGGCGGTTGAATCGACGATGTCGGTGAACATGATGGTGCGCAAGGCCGGATCGACCCGGCCCTCCGAACAGCATGCCGCCGGCTCAGGATCGGAGATGCGGCCGAGAAAGGCCTCGACGGCGGAAAGATCGACCTCGATCACGTCGCGGGCAACCTTCCCATGGGCTTCGTCGTGCACACGCATGGCGGTCTCGATATCGGGAGCGTCGATGAGGCAGAACGCCGTGCCGCGGGTGTCGTCGAACCAGTAGGTCAGGAACCGCACCCCGTAGCGCCCCTGCACCTCCAGGTCGCTCCGATGGGCTTCGGCGATTTCGGTGGCGGTCACTCCCGTCAGGTCGTGACGGTCAAGGAAGATGGGCATCGATGCCTCCTGCTCCCCCAGCGTAATCTACACGGTTTGGACGGAACCAGCGATCTCTCCGCGCGCGCCAAGTGCCGGGCCGCACATCAGGACGATGCGAGCCCACGAAAATCATTCAACCAATCGGTTGACTGTCTGAAGGTTCATGTCTATATTCAACCACATGGTTGAATTACAGATAGCCCGGCTCGACACCGTCTTTCACGCCCTCGGCGATTCCACCCGGCGGCGGATGCTGCGCGATCTCGCGGAGGGCGAGCGCACGGTGAGCCAGTTGGCCGAACCCTTTGCGATCTCGCTCGCGGCCGCCTCGAAGCACATCAAGGTGCTGGAACATGCCGGGCTGCTCCGGCGCGAGGTCCGCGGCCGCACCCATCTCTGCCGCCTGGACCCTGGACCGCTCGCGAGCGCCCACCAGTGGCTCGGCGTCTACGAACGCTTCTGGACCGAGCGTCTGGATGTGCTGGAACGGCTCCTCCGCGAGGAGGACGCCAGGAAGTCCCCACCCCCCGAAGGAGACGACACATGAGCGACCTTGCGACCACAGACCTCGCGGCCCGGAGCCCCTATGGCGTGCTCACCGACCCCGCTACACTGACGATCCAGCGCCTTCTGCCCGGCCCCATCGAGCGCATCTGGGCCTATCTCACGGAGAGCGACCTGCGCCGCCAGTGGCTCGCGGCGGGCGAGATGGAGATGGCCGTGGGAGCGCCCGTCGAATTCGTCTGGCGCAACCACGAGCTCACCAACCCGCCCGGCGAGCGCCCGCCGGGCTTCGGCGAGGAGCACAGGATGGACAGCCGGATCACGGAGCTCGATCCGCCTCACAAGCTCGCCATCACGTGGGGCACCACTGGCGGCGTCTCCTTCGAGCTGGAACGAAAGGGCTCCGAGGTGCTGCTCACCCTGGTCCACCGGCGCGTCCCCGACCGCGCGACCCTGCTCAATGTCAGCTCCGGCTGGCACGCCCATCTCGACATCCTGGCCGCCCGCGCGGCCGGCGAAGAGCCGCAGCCGTTCTGGGAGAACTGGAGCCGCTTGAAGGAGGAGTATGGGAGGCGGTTGCCGGAGTGACAGGGTTTTAGGAGGAGGGGCTCCGCTCGGACCAGCCGGGTGGAGCCCCTCACCGACCATCGTGTTCTCAGATCCGGTCATGCCGGTGACCTCGCCCATGAGGCCGGGGACCGGCGCAGATCTCAGCACGCCAGTCCCGCGTGCTATTTCCCGCTCCGGCAGTGACGTCGGAACATCATGCGGCCTGCGCTCACCGGACCAGCACTGGTAGGGAATGACCGGCCTTTACGGAACCCTTGCTGATTCCGCTGCGTGCCTCTCCCGGATACGCCGAGATGCATTTGCCGCCGGTTCCATGAATGGCACTTTCGGAATTACACGACCTGACGCGTCAGGATCTGTTCAATCCAAACCCCGGCCTCTTCAGGCGTTTTGAACAAGGGCGCATCACGAACGTTGCACTTGCCGAATCCGGCTTCCAGGTTCCAACGCCCCTTGTGCTCAGGGTCATGGGTCTGACCGTCGAGGCGGACGATCACGGCCGCGAGCTGGTTATCGGCGAGGACAAGGTTGCCCTCGCTGTCATGGCCGTCGATGAGCACGCGCATGGGCATAAATGAGATGTCGAGGGTCATCACCTTCGCCTTCCAAATTGGGGCGAGAGGTCAGTGCCAAATGGCCAGACACCCGAAAAATGAGAATACACCTTAAAAGAGCCGGGCCCAATTGCCTTTAACATAAGTTTGGCTTTGCCGTAACATAAGTTGCGCTCAGATGTAACCTATGTTGGATTTGTTTATAATATAGGTTTTGTTTAGCCACTGTATAGAGCACTCGTTGCGCAAGATTGATTGAAGGTTTTTCAAGATAAAAGAAATGTTTTTTCTAAACACAACATAGATCAATGACAGAGCTCCATTTCCGTGCACTAAGTCGTTTATTATCGGCAACCGATATTAGGCGCTGATAGCTGAGAGATCCGACGTGCTCCCGCCTGCAACAGGAGGAGCGCCGCATGCATGCCTCTCTGCATCCCCACGACAACCCGCTCATCCGGAAGATGGAGAGTGTCTTCACGCTCACCGAGGACGAGCGCCAGGCGCTCGAGACCCTGCCGATGCAGGTGATGGTCATCAAGGACGATCAGGACATCGTGCGCATGGGGGATCGCCCCTCGCGCTCCTGCCTGATCCTGAGCGGCTTTGCCGCCACCTACAAGGTGACCGCCGGCGGCAAGCGCCAGATCGTCTCCTTCGCCATCGCCGGCGATATTCCCGACCTGCAGAGCCTGCACCTGAAGACCCTGGACACCAGCATCGCCACCATCAGCACCTGCCGGGTCGGGTTCATCCAGCACGAGGCCCTGCGCAACATCTGCCTCCTCTATCCGCGCATCGGCGCGGCCTTGTGGCGCGAGACCCTGATCGATGCGGCGATCTTCCGCGAATGGGTGATGAATGTCGGGCAGCGCGAGGCCTACCAGCGCATGGCCCACGTGCTGTGCGAGCTGCTGGTGCGCCTGCGGGCGGTGGGCCTGACCGAGGACCATGCCTGTGACCTGCCGATCACCCAGGCTGAGTTCGCGGATGCGCTCGGCATCACGACGGTGCACGTCAACCGGGTGCTGCAGCAGATGCGGGCCGATGGCCTGATCGTGAGCAAGGGAACCCAAATTAAGATCCCCGATTGGGACAAGCTCAAGCAAGCGGGCGAGTTCGACCCGGCCTACCTGCACCTGGAGAGCGATCAGGCGGCCGCATGACCCTCACCCTTCAGCCGATCCGTGTGGCGACGGGCTTTGACGAGGACGGCATGATGGTCCTCGATCGGCAGCGGCTGGTGGCGGTGCTGGTTCACCTCTCGGACGACAATGAGGTGGCGCCGGGGCACTGGTACCTGGAGGCCGGCTTTGGTCGGATCGATGGAGCAAGCCACCCCACCTTCGCCAGCCTCGACACCGCTCAGGACTGGATTGCACAGCGTCTTGCCCGTCACCCCTGATCATTCAGGCTTTGGGCTTGCGCAGAATCGGCTCGCTCTCGCCGGGCCGGGCGGTGCTGGCGTCGATCTCCAGAACCTCGGCAACCCGCCGCTTGCCGCCGTCTTCCTCGGTCCTGACCCGCACCGTGGTCCCACGCGGAAGCCAGACGTACCCGGCTTCCTTGAGCACCGACATGTGCAGGAAGGCGTCTCCGTAGCCATTGCTCAGCGCCACGAAGCCGAATTGCCTGGCAAGGTCGAACCAGGCGACTGTTCCTGTTGCAGTCATGCATGATCTCCGCGGGCGGAAACGTCGGCACAGCGTGCCCGGTTTCCCGGCCAGCAGAGGCTCATACGTCTTAGATGAAATCCAGTTCCCCAAAATAGCCCTATAGGACATCTGCGGTTCGAGGCCTTACGCAGACGGGGAGGCAAGGGCCTCGCGTCCCGAGCATCGTTGCCGGATCCTGGCGCCAGGCCGTTCCTGTCCTGGGCGGCTTCACGAACGAAAGAATTTTGGATGTGTGACGCGCTTCACAGCGGTGTCGGTCAAAGTGGTTCAAAGTCCAATCATCGCCAACAGAGAGAGCATCTCAGGCGGTCTTGAGAGCAACGCCAACTTGAAGAGGCCCTATTATGGAAAATTTCCAGTTCTCCGAAAACGACATCGACCAGCACGTCTTCAAC
This sequence comes from Microvirga sp. RSM25, assembly GCF_044784385.1. Lineage (NCBI taxonomy): Bacteria > Pseudomonadati > Pseudomonadota > Alphaproteobacteria > Hyphomicrobiales > Methylobacteriaceae > Microvirga > Microvirga sp. RSM25. The sequence goes on from NZ_CP173039.1 coordinate 3,135,976, forward strand.
ACCGCCTTCGGCGGCAGCGCGACCTCGGCCCAGCTGGCCAACATTTCCGACCCCGATACACTGCTCGACACCGGCAGCAGCTGGTTCGGCGGCGGGGTCAACGACCAGCAGTCCTTCAACACCATCGACCAGAGCGCCTTCAACACGTCCTTCGGCGGCAGCGCGACTTCGGCCCAGGTGGCCTCCATCTCGGACGGCGACACCCTCGTCGATGCCAGCCACGACTTCCCGGTGTACTACTAACCCATTCCTCCCGGAGCGCCACACGCGGTAAGCCGTGGCGCTCCTTTCCCTTCCCCATCTCGCTCTTCTCTCCCGCCCTCCCGGTCTTTCGGGAGCGCGGCCTTTTTCGTTGCAGAGCGACATGGTTGGATCCACGGAATCCAATCGCGAACCGAATTTGCAGCAGCGACGGATTTCTTCCTGAAACGCGAAGGGCGGCCCGAAGGCCGCCCTCGCTGTCTCACGCTGTCGGAGCCCTTAGAGCCGTCCCATCAGCAGCAGGATGATGAGGATGAGCAGGACCACGCCCAGGAGGCCGCTCGGGCCGTAGCCCCAGCCGCGGCTATGGGGCCAGGCGGGCACGGCGCCGATGAGCAGCAGAATGACGAGAATGAGCAGGATGGTGCTGAGTGCCATAGAGAAATCTCCGTCCATTGGCGCCGCCTCGATGGGGGCGGCGTTCATCCAGGGAAACTTGGCCGTAAGGGAAAAAGTTCCCGCCTCTTTTACCTGTGGATGAGCGCTGAAGGGGCAGGTCCCGCGGCGGAACGATCACCCTGGCTTGACGTTAGCTCCTCGGCGATTGGGTGCCGCCGTCAGCGCGACCCCTGCGGGAGGTCGCTACCTTCGATGGACCAGGACAATCCAATGCAAAAGAAGAATCCAACCTATATGCCCCCCGACGATCCAGAGCCGATTCCTGGCCTCAACACCTCCGCATCCCCTGCTCTCAGCCGCTCGGTCCAGGCGCAGATCGGCCAGCGGCTGCGCCAGTTCTACGATGCCCTGGCGCTGGGTGAGCAGCCAGTGCCGGACCGGTTCATCGAGATCATCAACCGGCTGGATGGCGTGAAGGGAGAGAAGCAGCAATCATGAGTATCGACATCGATTTGCGCAACTCCATGCTCAAGGCGACGCCGAATCTGCGCGCCTTTGCCATTTCGCTGACGAACAACGTGGACCGCGCCGACGACCTCGTGCAGGAAACCCTGATGCGGGCGATCGCCAATATCGACCGCTTCCAGCCCGGCACGAACATGCAGGCCTGGCTCTTCACCATCCTGCGCAACCTGTTTCATTCCGAATACCGCAAGCGCCGCCGCGAGGTCGAAGATGCGGACGGCAAATACGCGGCCGCCCTCTCGGTGCAGCCGGACCAGCTGCCCCATCTCGATTTCGAGGATCTGCAGAAGGCGCTCGCCCGGCTGCCGCACGACCAGCGCGAGGCGCTGCTGCTGGTGGGAGCCTCGGGCTTCTCCTACGAACAGGCGGCGGAGATCTGCGGCTGCGCGGTCGGCACCATCAAGAGCCGCGTCAACCGCGCCCGCAACCGGCTGGCCGAACAGATGCACTTCACCGATATGGAGGAAGATCTCGGCCCGGACCGCGTCATCCTCTCGGTGATGCACGCGGTCGCCTGACAGGCCTCAAGGCAACCAAAGAGCCTCAACCGATAGGCGCGCCTGAATGAAAGGTGCGCCTATCGTTTTAGCGGCGCCGGAACTGCTGGTTGCCGCGCTGCGGCGGGCGCGGACCGGAAGAGGCACCCGAATCCTTATGACGGAAGATGAGCCGGCCCTTCTCCAGATCGTAGGGCGACATCTCGACGGTCACGCGGTCGCCGGCGAGCGTCTTGATGCGGTTCTTCTTCATCTTGCCGGCCGTGTAGGCGATGACCTCGTGCCCGTTGTCGAGCTGCACGCGGTAGCGCGCATCGGGCAGAATTTCGGTCACAAGTCCTTCAAAGGTGATCAGTTCTTCCTTTGCCATGCAAAGCCTTCCTCACAACAAAAAAGCCGCCCCTGAATCGGAACGGCCATATGCAAGAGGACGTGCGGGCACGTCCTCCGGCATCAAACTTTATGCGTTCTGCAGGTTCACTGCAGAAGCGCGACCGGTGCGCTGGTCGGTCTGAAGCTCGTAGGAGATCTTCTGACCTTCGCGCAGACCGCGCATGCCGGCACGCTCGAGTGCCGTGGCGTGAACGAACACGTCCTTGCCGCCGTTATCGGGCTGGATGAAACCATAACCTTTGGTTTCATTGTACCACTTCACGGTTCCCGTTTCCATGGGAAATCCTTTCACTGTCGTTTGCACGTGGATGTGGGCCAAGGGCCAGTCATCCGCTAGTCGATAGATGGTAGAGAAGGAACGTGCGCCCGGCAGTGCCAAAGCGGGAAGCCCAGTCGTCCGGCCAAATGTCGATGGAATTTACCTAAGGCACAGATGGGGCAATTACAAGGCAAAGGTCCGTTCTGGGCCGGAAGTGAATTTCTTTGAAATTCAGGCTCTTCGGAGATCCCGGATCGTCGACACGATGCCTTGGAGCACTTCCTCGCCAGCCGGCGTGAAGACGATCTCGTGGCCATCGGCCTTGATCAGGCCCCGCCCGTCGAGCTCGTCCACGGCGGCATCGCTCGCCCTGTGGCCGACACTGTCCTTCTGGACCACGCTGCGGACCCTCTGCCCGCTCGACAGCTCGTGATAGGCGGCAAAGGCGAAGACCGCCAGCGCCCCGTCGCTCAACCCGGACAGATCCGCCATCGTTCAACCTCAGTTCGTTTGAAATCCTGCCCCGGTCAATGCGAAGGCGGCATGAGCGTTCAAGCGGAGCGTTAAAAACCAGGGCTGCGGCCCGGCTCGGGGGCAGGAACAGACCTCCGCACCTTCACGTTGGTTGCGCAAATGCCGCCCTTGAGGTGGCCGGAACCCACAACGACGAGGAGCGCTCTCATGGCCAACGAACGCCGCTACGGCAATCAAGATATGGACTGGCGCGACCGCGAGGACGACGGCTACATCGCCCGCCGCGGCTTCGGCAATCGCAGTGCAGGATACGACCGCGGATCCCGCTCCGACGAGGATTACGGCCGGCGCCGGGGCCACGATGTCCGGGAGCGCGATTTCGGGGATTCGGCCGGCTACGGCACCGGCGGATCGGCCCTCGACTGGCGCGACGTGGTCGGCGACGATCGGGGCGGCTATGAGAGGCCCTTCTTCGGCACCGACCGCCGCCGCGACCCGGATCAGTTCGGGCAGGATCGCTACGGCCGGGACCGCTCCGGATCGGAGAGCTTCGGGCGCGGCTCGCGCGACTACAACGAGGATCGCGGCTTTATCGAGCGGGCCGGCGACGAGGTCCGGTCCTGGTTCGGCGACGAGGATGCGGAACGTCGCCGCGACAGGGACATGCGCGAGGCCGAACAGCATCGCGGCCGCGGGCCGAAAGGCTATCAGCGCTCCGACGCCCGCATCACGGAGGACGTGAACGACCGCCTCACGGAAGATCCGCATATCGACGCCTCGGAGATCGAGGTGCGGGTGGAGGGCCGCGAGGTCACGCTCACCGGCACCGTGAACAGCCGCTTCGAGAAGCGCCATGCGGAAGATCTGGCCGAGTCCGTCTCCGGCGTCACCCATGTGCAGAACAACCTGCGCATCCAGCAGGCGGCCGATGCCGGCATTGCCGGCACCATGATGTCCGGCGCAGGTTCCGCAGGAGCCGGCAGCACCGGTGTGCCCGAGACCGCCGGAACAGGCACCGTCGGGTCGACCCGGCGGCGCACCGGCGGATCCTCGGGCAGCGGGACCTGACGGATTACGGCTCGCACGGCCGCCGGTTTACCAGGATGCGCTTCTCCCCTTGGGGACGAGGCGCATCTGTCGTACCAAGGCCTTTGCCTTTCCCTTAAAGCAGGCGCCCCCCATATGGGGGGCTGGGAAAGACGAGGACGCTCATGGCAGGTATTTCCGTCACGCTCGAAGGCGACAACATTCAGCTGGCATTCCAGAAGGGCGAGCAATCGACCGCCGTGGTCATGGACCCCCATGCCGCCCGCTCGCTGGTCAGGGCCGTGAGCCAGCTGCTCGCCGCTATCGGCGAGAGCAGCGAGGAAGGTGACGATATGCCGGAAGAAATGGTCGACGTGACATCCCAGACCATCGATGTCGGCATGGACGATCACGGCATGGCCGTGGTGGCCCTCCAGGCCGGCATGATGCCGCCCTTCCTGCTGCGCCTGAAGGATGACGAAGCCCGCCACATCGCCCAAAGCCTGCTCGAGATCCTCAACAGCCCGCGGGATGTCCGGGTCTCACACGGGGATCACTAGGCTTAACCAAGCCTCCTCGGCTTCCTGGCGATGCTGCAGGGCGTTCAATCGCCCGATCCCGGTACCCCGTTGCTGACCTTCGGCTCTTCCCGGCATTAAGCTTGGCCGGCACGGAACTTCGCTACGGCCATTCTGTTGTCGAACGCGGGGCATTCTCGGCCGCGCTTGGACAAGGCCATGGCAGTTCACGATCCCGATCTCGTCTCCGGTGGGCATCCGGGCGTTCCCATGATGAACGCCAAGGCGGAGCCGACCCTCAAATATCCGGAATCCGAAGCGTTCTATGCCGAGGCGCTCCGGGAGCTGAACCATCTCGGGCTGCCCTTCCTGCTCGCCGGCACCTACGCGCTGTCAGCCTACACGGGCATCACGCGCCCGACCAAGGATCTCGACATCTTCTGCAAGGCCGGCGACTACACCCGGGTCCTGTCGCATTTCAAAAGTATCGGATATTCCGTCGAGATCGAGGACGACCGCTGGCTCGGCAAAGTCTTCAAAGGCCAGTATTTCTTCGACGTGATCTTCGCCTCGTCCAACGGCACCATGCCGATCGGCGACCAATGGTTCGAGCGCGCACGCCAGATCGAGGTCTTCGGCTCTCCCGTGCGCATCGTCGGACCGACCGAGCTCGTCTGGTCGAAGTGCTTCATCCAGCTGCGCCACCGTTATGACGGCGCCGACGTGGCGCACACGATCCTCAAGGCCCACGACCAGATCGACTGGCACGCCTTGCTCGCCTACATGGAAGTGCATTGGGAGGTGCTGCTCATGCACCTGCTCAATTTCCGCTGGATCTACCCATCCGAGCGCGACAAGGTTCCGCGCTGGGTGATGGACGAGCTTCTCGACAGGCTTGCCAAACAGCTCGATCTTCCGCCGCCGCAGATGAAGGTCTGCCGCGGGCGGATGTTCTCCCGCATCGATTACGAGATCGATGTGAAGCAATGGGGCTTCGCCGATGTGGGCGGCGAAGGTGAATGGCGGAATGAGTGACGAACCACGGCAAACGATGAAGGTTGCTGCCATTGGCGACCTTCACGTTCGCGAAGACAATGCGGAATCCTACCGTGAACTCTTCGGAGAGATCTCCAGGGAAGCAGACGTCCTTGTCCTGGCCGGCGACCTCACGGATCTCGGCAAGCCGAAGGAAGCGGAGCTTCTCGCCCAGGATCTGAAAGCCTGCTCGATCCCGGTCGTTGGCGTGCTCGGCAATCACGATTACGAATGCGGCGCGCACGAAGAGGTCGCCCATATCCTGCGCGATGCCGGCCTGAAGCTGCTCGACGGACAATCCGTCGAGATCGACGGTGTCGGTTTCGTGGGCGTCAAGGGATTTGCCGGCGGCTTCGGGCGGCGCATGCTGGGCTATTTCGGCGAGCCGGCGATGAAGCAGTTCGTCAATGAAACGATGAACGAGACGCTGCGGCTCGAGAATGCCATGCGTCATGTTCGCGCCAAGCGTTCCATGGTCATTCTTCATTATGCGCCGATCGTCGAGACGATCGAAAGCGAACCGCTGGAGATCTATCCGTTTCTGGGGTCATCGCGGCTGGCTGAAACCATCGACCGCTTCAAAGTGAACGCCATTGTTCACGGCCACGCGCATCGCGGCCGCTTCGAGGGCCGCACGCCCGGCGGACAGCCGGTCTACAATGTCGCCAAGCATATCGAGAAGCCGACCGGTAGGCCCTACGCCATCATCGAAATATGAGCCGGCTCGCAAGAGGCGGCCGGCTCATGAGGCACATCCATCTTTCGCCTCAAAGCCGCGTTCCGGGGTCTGTCGGGTTGCCCGGCAGGTAATCCGGCTCGGAACCTGGCCCTTTCGGATCCATGATCCCAGGATCGTTGACGGGATAAGGCGTGCGAGGCCCCGTGGGACCGATATCCGGCTCCTCATCGGGAATGGAACCTGGCGGGACCTCGCTCGGGATATTGCCGCCGGGCACGGGATCGTTGGTCGGCACTCCTGGATTGACCATCGGTTCTTCCTCGTTTTTTCAAATCCGTGACTGGGTCAACAGGACCGCGCCGCCAGGGTTCCGACAAGCGCCTGACCGGAACCCCTCTCCGCTCCATCCGTTCTCAAGCAGATCCCCCGCAAACAATGGAGAATGTCATGCCTGACATCAAACAGGCCAAGATCCTCATCATGGCGACCGACGGCTTCGAGCAATCCGAGTTGATGGTGCCGCAGGAAAAGCTTTCGGATGCCGGCGCGACCGTTGAAGTCGCCGCTCCGAAATCGCGCATGAAATCCGGCAAGATCTATGGCTGGGACAAGTCGGATTGGGGCAAGACCGTGTCCGTCGACAAGGACATCGACGATGTGAACCCGGCCGATTACGATGCGCTCGTTCTGCCCGGCGGGCAGATCAATCCCGACAAGCTGCGCGCCGAGTCAAAAGCCATCGAGATCATCCGCGCCTTCTATTCCTCCGGCAAGACCGTTGCCGCCATCTGTCACGCGCCATGGCTTCTCATCGAAGCGGGCGTGATCAAGGGCAAGAAGTGCACGTCCTATCATTCGATCAAGACGGATGTGATCAATGCCGGCGGACAATGGCGCGACGAGACGGTCGTGACCGATCAGGGCCTCGTCACCAGCCGCAATCCCGGCGATCTCGATGCCTTCGTGAACAAGATCATCGAAGAGATCCGTGAGGGCTCCCATGCGGGTCGCCGCCAGGCGGCAGAGTAATCGTTGCGGCTCTTTGCGACACAAAAAAGCGGCCGGTGAAAACCGGCCGCTTTCGTATGCGATGTGGATGCTATTAAGCCTGCTGGATCGCGGAGATCTTCCAGGGACCGCCCTGATCGCGGCGGAACGTCCAGAGTTCCGTCGCCTCATCAATCTTGTTCGGATCGCCTTCCACCACGTTGCCGGTGGCCCTGTCCGTCATGACATCGGTGATGCCGAAGCGCATGGCGACAGTGGCGTAATCCGTGTTGCCCTCGCGCCAGGCCTCCGACAAATCGCCCTGGTTGAGGCGTACATTGGAGAGCTTGTTCACGACGCCGCGGGCCGCGTTATCGTTGAGTTCCTCCTGGATGTAGCCGGCCATCTCGGGGGTCGCCAGCGTCCAGAGCTTGGCGATGTCTTCCCGCGAATAGGCGTCCTGCATCTCGACGAGACCACGCTCGAAGGCCGCGTAATCCTTCTCGCCGATGCCGATCTCGTCACGCACGCCCGGACGGGCTTGCGCCTGCTGAGATCTGCCGCCAAGAGCACCCCCAAGGGCGCCACCCAGACCACCGCCCAGGCCGGATCCTAAGCCGCCGCCGAGGCCGCTGTTCATGGGCCGTCCGCCCGTCGGGGGTACGCTGCCGCCCATGGAGCGGGCATAGCCCTGGCCGGAGCCAGCATAGGCCGGCTGCTGCCGCCTGTTGCGGAACCATTTCATGGCGAAGGAGACCACCAGGACCACAAGGCCGATCTGGAGCAGAAGGCCGAAGATCGAGGCGAGACCGCCGAGGCCGCCGAAGAAGCCGTGGCCGAACAGCATGCCGAGCAGACCCGCGCCGAACAGGCCGGCCATCAGGCCCGTGCCGAAGCCGAAGCGCCGCGGCTGCGCCACGTTTGGAGCGGGCGCTCCTGGACGGGTCACGTTCGGACCTTGGTTCGGAATCTGCGAGCGCTGAAGCGGGGCCGCCGCTTCAGGGGCCGTCCGAGTCGCCGGCGGAGCCGTATAGGTGCGTGCACCGCGCGATCCGAAGCTGCCGCCTCCCCGCCCGACGCGAGCCTCCGCCGCGCTACCGGCGAGGACCAAGGCAGCCGCCAGGGCAACCATCACCCGACTGCGGCGAGAAGCAAATTTCATCATCGTCTTCGTCTCATCCCTTTGGAGCACGATGCTCTTACGGGATAATGTGGTGATGCCTTGAGGGTTGCGGAAGGGCTGAGCCGTCCGATTTTGGATGGATGCTGTCATCCCCGCCTTCGCGGGAATGACAGTGGCGATCCGAGGCCTAATGCCCCTGCTTGTGCTTCAAGTGATCGATCCGCTTCGAGGCCTCGGCCTTGTCGAGTTTGGGATCGAAAGCCTTCGGATCGTGGGCCTGCTCGGACAGGGTCTTCAGGTAGGAAGCCTGGGCGCCGGTCATCGGCTCGTCGCCGGAGACCCATTCATCCGGATCCTTGATCTGGTTGTCGGAAAAATCGGGATTGACCTTCGGATTACCTGCCTCTGCGGAAGCTTTATGGTTAACGGCAGAACGGCTTGTCGCTTTACCATTCGATGACATGCGGGACTCCTATTGTTCTGGTTTTGTTCTGAAACAAGAACACTCCCGCAGAGCGTTGGTTCCTCAAGGAAAGGCGGATTACTCCTGCCGATTATTCCCCGTTATCCACAGATTCTGTCCTCCACTCGCCGCCAAGCCTATGTTCGTGATATGTTCCATCGACACAATGCGGATGGATGGCGATGCGCAAACCGACGGGCCTCGAGCGGCTCTATGTCGACTTCGATTCCTTTTTCGCCAGCGCCGAGCAGCATCTCCAGCCGCATCTACGTGGCAAACCGGTCGGCGTGATTCCGGTCGATTCGGAGCATACGGGCCTTATCGCCGTCAGCCGGGAGGCGAAAACTCTGGGGCTCAAACGCGGCACCTTCGTGCGCGACGCCCGCAAGCAATGCCCCGGTCTCGTCCTCGTGATGGCGAGGCACGAAGTTTACGTCGAGCTGCACCGCGCGATCGTCGAAGCCATCGAGACGGTCCTTCCAGTGAAGGCGGTCTGCTCCATCGACGAGATGCTCTGCGCCCTCCTGCCCGCCGAGTGGCCCCAGGCGCTCAGGATCGGGCAGCGCGTCAAGGATGTCATCGCCCGCGACATCGGCCCGACCCTCACCTGCTCGGTCGGCCTCGGCCCGAACGATCTCCTGGCCAAGATCGCGGCCGAAATGGAAAAGCCCGACGGGCTGGTTGCGCTTCATCCGGACGACCTCCCGGGCCGCCTTCTCTCCCTGGACTTGACGGACATTCCCGGCATCGCCAGGGGCAACGCGGCGCGCCTCGCCCGTGCGGGCATTACTGACATGGCTGCGCTCTGGCGGCTCCAGCCGAAGGAACTGCGCAGGCTCTGGGGCAGCGTCGAGGGGGAGCGGCTCTGGATGGGGCTGCATGGCCATACGGTGGAACGCCCCGAGACTCGGCGGCGGATGTTCGGTCACGGGCGCGTCCTGCCCGCCGACTGGCGCTCCCTGAACGGCGCCTATGCGGCCGCACGCGTCCTCCTGGCCAAGGCCTCGGCCCGAATGCGCAGGGCGGGATTTTCGGCCCGGACGCTCGCCCTCTGGCTCACCGACAGGCACAGCGCCGGCTGGTATGGGGAAGAGCATTTCCAGCCAACCTGGGACGACCCGTCCCTGCTGGCGTCGTTGAGCCGCCTTTTCTTCCACGCGGAGCGGGAAGAGATGCATCGCAGTCGCAGCGTGCATGTCACTCTGCACGATCTGGTGCCGTTGGCCGAGATTGAGGAGGACTTGTTCGATGATATGCCGGAGGCGCAGCTCAAGCGCCGGATGGAGTACCTGTCCGTCATTGCCGACCAGCTTAACGTCGCCCACCGCAAGCCCCTTCTGCACTGGGGTCCGTGGGTGACGCTTCCCGGCGGCTATGCGGGGGCGAAGATCGCCTTCAACCGGATTCCGGACGCGGAGGATTTTTGAGGAGGTCTGTCGCTGACAGACACCCTCGTCATGGCCGTGGCGAGCACGGCCATCCACACCGTCTCCAAGGCTCTAAAACGGTCATGCCCGGCACAGGGCCGGGCATGACGTGGACTCGTATAGAAAGCGAGAAGTCTTACGCCGCCTTGCTCTTGGGCTGCACCTCGGCCGAGTAGTCATCCATCAGCACTTTGGTCATGTTGCCGGGCTGGAAGGTGTAGGGGCCGATCTCCGACACGGGGGTCACTTCCGCCGCCGTCCCGGTGATGAAACACTCGTTGAAGGATGGGAGCTCCTCCGGCATGATCCGGCGCTCCGCCACCTCGAAGCCGCGGCGCTTGGCGAGATCGATCACCGTGCGGCGGGTGATGCCGTCAAGGAAGCAATCGGCGATCGGCGTGTGGACCACGCCGTCGCGGATGAAGAACACGTTGGCGCCCGTGCACTCGGCCACGCGGCCCTGCCAGTCGAGCATGAGCGCGTCGGCATAGCCCTTCCGTTCCGCCTTATGCTTGGAGATGGTGCAGATCATGTAGAGACCCGCCGCCTTCGCCGCCGATGGAGCCGTGGCCGGATCGGGACGGCGGTATTCCGCCATGTCGATGCGGATGCCCTTCATCTTCTGGGCCGGGTCGAAATAGCTCGGCCATTCCCAGGAGGCGATGGCGAGGTGAATCTTGTTGTCCTGCGCCGCGACGCCCATCATCTCCGAGCCGCGCCAGGCGACCGGACGCAGATAGGCGTCCTTCTGCCCATTCTTTTCCAGCACCATTCGCTTGGCCGCGTCGATCTCGGCCACAGTGTAGGGGATCTCGAAATCGAGGATCTGGGCCGATTTCTTGAGGCGCTCGGAGTGCTCCGCCGACTTGAAGATCTCGCCGCCATAGGCGCGCTCGCCTTCGAACACCGAGGATCCGTAATGCAGCCCGTGCGAGAGGACATGGAGCTTGGCATCTTTCCAAGGTACGATCTGCCCGTCGTACCAGATCCATCCATCACGTTGATCGAAGGGGGTCGCGGACATCGTTTTTTCTCCTTGCATGCCGACCTTTGTGGCAACCGGGGCCGTGTAATTTCCGGTTCGCTTCAGGGCGATTTCAATTTCATTCATTTCGCAGAAGCGGCTTGACGAGTAACAATCGTCCTGAGATATGTCAACAAGGCTGACATAAAAAATGGGAACAGGATGGTACCAGACGCAATTCCGGCTTTGAAATCTCAGCAACCCGGCAAGGATATCCTGACCGAGCAGCCGGCCTATGACCTCATCGAATTGTTCTTCTTCGCCTATCGCGACTTCGTCAGCGATCCCGACAGGATCCTGGACGAATATGGCTTCGGGCGGGCCCATCATCGGGTCCTGCACTTCGTCAGCCGCCAGCCGGGCCTGACGATTGCGGAACTCCTGGATATCCTGAGGATCACGAAACAGAGCCTCAACCGGGTCCTGAAGGAACTCATCGAGAAGGATTTCATCGAGAGCCGGATGGGCACCTCCGACCGGCGCCAGCGGCTGCTCTTTGCCACTGCCAAAGGTCACGATTTGGCCTTGAAGCTCGCCAAGCTGCAGACCCGCCGCATCATGCGGGCCCTGTCCGAGATGGAGCCCGAGGCGAAGGATACGGTCAGCCGCTACCTTCTGCGCCTCATCGATCCGGACGACAGCGCCCATGTGAAGCAGCTCGTATTCGGGCCTCAGAAAACCTGATAAGCAGGGCCCGACAAAGCAGCTTTAAGCCCGATGGATGCACGCATCGACATTCCCGACCATGCCCCGCACGTCCTCGTGGTCGATGACGATCGCCGACTGCGCGAGCTGCTGGCCCGCTTTCTCACCGAGAACGGCTACCGGGTGACGGCCGCGGCCAGTGCGGCCGAAGCGCGGGCGAAGGCAGGAAATTTCGTCTTCGATGCCCTCGTGCTCGACGTGATGATGCCGGGCGAAACCGGGTTCGAATATGCCCGCAGCCTGCGTGAGCATTCGCAGGTGCCGATCCTGATGCTCACGGCGCGGGCCGATGCGTCCGACCGGGTGACGGGCCTGGAAATCGGCGCGGACGACTACCTGCCAAAGCCCTTCGAGCCGCGCGAGCTGCTGCTGCGCCTCGGCAACATCCTCAAGCGTGCTCTGCCCGTGCCGGGCGCGCCGAGCGCCGACGTGCCGGAGATCATCCATTTCGGCCCCTTCTCGTATCGCTTCGACCGCGGCGAGCTGCGGCGCGGGGATGAGGTGGTGCGCATCACGGAACGGGAGCGCGAGATCCTGACGATCCTCGGCAGTCATGCCGGTGACAACGTTCCGCGTGAGGCGCTCGCCGGCAACGGCATTGCCGCCAACGAGCGCACAGTCGACGTTCAGATCAACCGGCTGCGCCGCAAGATCGAGATCGACCCCGCCAACCCGAACTTTCTCCAGACCGTGCGCGGCATCGGCTATCGCCTCGTGATCGATCGATGAAGATCGGAGCGACCCTACGCTATTCGCCCCTCGACCATGTCGCGCGCTGGTTCGGCCGCTTCCTGCCGAAAGGGCTTTACGCCCGCGCGCTCATCATCATCATCGCGCCCGTCATTCTGCTGCAATCCGTCGTCGCCTACGTGTTCATGGAGCGACACTATCAGCTCGTCACGCGGCGCCTGTCCTCGGCGGTCACGGCGGATATCGCGGCGCTCATCGACATCTATGAGAGCTATCCGCAGGACAAGGATGCCAGCACGCTCGCGCGCATCGCATCGGAACGCCTGCAGCTCGATGTGGACATCCTGCGCAACACCGATCTTCCGCCGCCCGGCCCAAAGCCCTTCTTCGACATTCTCGACGAGACCCTGACCGACGAGTTGCGGCGCCAGATCGACCGTCCGTACTGGATCGATACGGTCGGACGTTCGAGCTATGTGGAAGTGCGCATCAAGCTCGATCAGAACGACGTCATGCGCATCCTTGCGCGACGCAGCCAGGCCTATGCCTCCAATTCGCATATCTTCCTCGTATGGATGGGAGGCTCGTCCTTCGTGCTGCTTGGCATCGCGATCCTGTTCCTGCGCAACCAGATCAGGCCGATCCTGCGGCTTGCGGAAGCCGCCGAAGCATTGGGCAAGGGCCGCGAGATCGAGTTCCGTCCGCGCGGCGCGCGCGAGGTGCGCCAGGCCGGTCACGCGTTCATGGAAATGAAGCGGCGCATCGAGCGCAACATCGAACAGCGCACCACCATGCTGAACGGCGTCAGCCACGACCTGCGCACCATTCTCACACGCTTCAAGCTCTCGCTCGTCTTCCTGGGCCAGACGCCGGAGGTCGACGACCTCAAGCGAGATGTGGACGAGATGAGCCGCATGCTCGAAGGCTATCTCGCCTTCGCGCGCGGCGAGGGCGGCGATGCGGGCGAGCAGGCGGTCGCAACCGATCTGCGTCAACTTCTCGAAGAGGTGCAGTCCGATGCCGAGCGCCAAGGCCATGTGACGGAACTCGACATCATCGGCGACCCGATGATCACGGTGCGGCCCGACGCCTTCCGTCGCCTGCTGTTCAATCTGGTCGGCAATGCCGCACGACACGGCGACCGGATCGAGATCACTGCCAATCATGAAACGCGATGGCTCGTTCTGCATGTGGACGATGACGGGCCGGGCATCCCGGCCGACATGCGCGAGGAAGTCTTCAAGCCATTCGTCCGGCTGGACGAAGCGCGCAATCAGGACGAGGGCGGATCGGGCCTGGGCCTTGCTATCGCCCGTGACGTCGCGCGCTCCCACGGCGGCGACATCGTGCTCGGAGAAAGCCCGCTCGGCGGCTTGCGCGCAACGGTGCGGCTGCCGGCGTAGGCCCCTTCACGCATGGCGCCATCTCGGGCTCTGCTCCGCAGCCTCGGAATACATCCGTGTTGGAACTAATAAAGACGTCCGCCCACTGGCACGTCGCGATCCGGACGGATCAGCATGACGTCGCCATTGGCATCCGGCACGCCTAGCGTCAGAACCTCCGACATGAACGGCCCGATCTGGCGCGGCGGAAAGTTCACCACCGCCATCACGAGCGATCCGACGAGATCCTCCGGTGAATGGTTCACCGTGATCTGTGCCGAAGAGCGCTTGATGCCGATCTCGGGCCCGAAATCGAGAGTGAGCTTGAACGCCGGTTTGCGCGCCTGTGGGAACGGCTCCACGGCAACGATCCGGCCGACTCGAATGTCGACCTTCAGGAAATCGTCGAACGTGATCGGCGCGGTTGTCGGACTCACCTGATCCATTCTTGCCCCTTGATCTCGTGTCAGATGGCCGCCGCGGGATTCTGCGTATCGCCGTTGCCTTCACCGGTGCGGCGCGTCTCCGAGCGGGTTGATCGGCGACCCTGCATCAAGGCCCGTCCGACCGCGCGCAGGGGTGCGCTCAGGCGGCGCAGGTCCTCGGCGCCTTCCAGGATGCGCTCGGCACGGCGCAGTTCGCGGTCGAGCCGCGCCATGGTCTTGGCGAGCGTCGGATCATCGTCGTCGAGCCATGTGCGCATGGTGTTGGCATAGACCAGAACCGCGCCCTGGAGCTTCAGCTTTCCGAGCGGCCCTTCGGTGTTGATGCCGGCAGCGGCGAGCATGAAGCGCTGGGAATTGAGCGACACCTGATTGAGAGCGGCAAGCGATACAGGATCGTATTGCAGATCCTGGAAAATCCGCCGTAGAGCCTGCTTATGGGGTTGCAACGCATCGAAGCGGCGCATCAGCACATCGAAGATGCGCTCGCGCGCGGGCTCCCCTGCGAGGTCGTCGGTCGTTCCCTCCAGCACCTGCCGGTCGATCTGGCGCGAGAGCGCGCCCAGTACGGCGCCCTTCGAGGGAAAGAGATCGCGGAACTCGGCAAGGGACACATTGGCGGCCTTCGCGATATCGCCGATCTCGATCTCATTCCAGGACCGCCGTGCGGCGAGATCCATGAGCGCCTCGAGGATGGCCTTGCGCTTATCCGTGGGAACGTCAGCGGTCACGATCGATCTCCTGAGAATATGCCGTTGAAGCTTAATCTAGGGGCTGATCGAACCAAGCCCAAGGCTCAGCCCGCGAGTTCCTCCGCACGCCGCTTGGCAGCCGCCACGGCCTCGCGCATGAGCGCCTTCAGTCCGTTCGGCTCGGCCATGAGGACTTCGAGCGCGGCTGCCGTGGTGCCGCCGGGAGAGGTGACGTTCTGCCGGAGCGTGGCGGGCGGCAGATCGCTCCGGAACAGGAGTTCCCCCGCGCCGGTCACCGTGGCTCGCGCAAGGCGCTGCGCCAGTTCCGGCGGAAGGCCGGCAGCCGTTCCGGCGTCAGTGAGGCATTCCACCAGATGGAACACATAGGCTGGGCCGGATCCCGACACGGCCGTGACCGCATCGATCAGGTCCTCGGAAGGCAGCCATTCGACGATGCCGTTGCTGCTCAAAAGCGCATCGGCGGTCAGGCGCTGCGTCTCGCTCACCTTCTCGTTACCGGCAGCTCCGGTCGCCCCTCGCCCGATGCTGGCGGGAAGGTTCGGCATGGCGCGCACGATGGCGCTGGAAGCGGGAAGCCTAGAGCGCAGATCGCCGATGGTCTTGCCGGCAAGAATGGAGATGATGAGGGTCTTCGGCCCGAGATACCCGTTCAGAGCGGGGGCTACCTCGTCGAGCATCTGCGGCTTGATGGCCAATATCAGCACATCCGCGGCAGCAGGATCGGCAGGATTCAAGGAGATGCCGTTCGTCTGGCAGAACTGCGCCATCTCCTCCGACGGGCGCGGATCGAGAACGGTCACGCCCTCAGGCTTCATGCCGACCTTGAGCCAGCCCTCCAGCATGGAGCCGCCCATCTTGCCGGCGCCGACGAGAATGAGAGATGACGGCAGATGGGAAGCGTTCGACGACATGGGCTTAACCTGACGGAATGAATGCGGGAGGCCGCACTCTATTCATGCCCGCCCTGCCCTGTCGAGGCAGGTTTAAGCCTCGCCCTCTGTTTCGAACAGGACAGAGTCGAGAGCCTCGCGGGCGGACTTGCCGGCCCAGATCACGAACTGGAACGCTTGGAAATACCGCTCGCAGGCTTCGACCGCGACCCGCAGCATGGTTTCGCATTGTCCGTCGGTCGGATCAGCTCCGCCCGCCAGCAGCAGGGCATGGCGGAACATCACCACGTTTTCCGTGCTCCACAGGTCGAAATGCCCGACCCAGAGCTGCTCGTTGACGGAGGCGATGAGCAGAAGCACCTCCTGCCGCCGCCGCTCGGGGACCTTGAGGTCGAAGGCGCAGGCCATATGCATGGCCTCCACGTCTTCGATCCAGGTGAAGGCGACATCGTAATCCGCCCAGCGGCCTGCCACCGAAATGGACATCTCATCCGCTTCAGCCCGGTCGAAGATCCAGTGCCGCAGGGAAGCGAGGCGCTCGACCACATCGAGAGGATGTTCCGAGCGATCGATTTCAAGATGAATCTGCGACATGTCGATCCTGGACGCTCACTTGCCTGAATATGGTAAACATATCCGGCAACACCATTGCGTTGATCCGGGCACTATTCGAAAGAAGTACTCAGAATACCTTCGATATTCGGAGGTCCCGCCGTCGTCGCCTCGAATCAGCTTATGAATCGACAGTGTTAGATTTCGGCCTTTGTCACAATGCGCCCGATTCACCTGTCCACAACAGGAGACCCGCGCCGGGCGCAGATCGGATTCCCGCTCGGTTCAAGGGGTCGCAGGGTTCACGCCAGCGCTGGAAGCCAGTTTCGCCTCGAGGTCCTTCACCCGGACCTGGAGCCGCTCGTTCTCCTCGCGGGCTGCCGTCACCATCTCGCGCAGAACCTCGACCTCCTCGCGGGTGGCGACGTCCATATCCTTGATCAGGCGCTCGAACTGGCTGCGGACCACGCTCTCGACCTCTTTCCGGACACCCTGCGCCGCTCCCGCGGCATCGGTGGCGAAGCGGGCGAGTTCATCGAAGATCCGGTTGGACGATTGAGTCATGGGTGCAAATCCGCAGCGTTCGACGGGCTTTTGAAGCCCTGGAACGTCACACATGGGCACATTCGCCGCAAACTGCAACAGGGTTGACGATCCGGTCCCGGCGGGTCCAATGGCGTCGCATTCGAACAAGGCCCGCTTATGCCGCTCTCCTTTCCCATCATCGATCCCGTGGCGATTTCCATCGGTCCCTTCGCGATCCGCTGGTATGCCCTCGCCTATGTGGCCGGCCTCCTGGGCGGCTGGTTCTATGCCAAGCGCCTCGCGGCAAAGGCCGATCTCTGGGGCGGGTTGAGACAGCCCAAGCCCATCGACGTGGACGATCTCATCGTGTGGGTGGCGCTCGGCGTCGTGCTCGGCGGGCGGGTCGGCTACGTGCTGTTCTACAATCTGGCCTCGTATCTCTCCCATCCCCTGGAGATTTTCGCCATCTGGCGCGGCGGCATGTCCTTCCATGGCGGCTTCCTCGGAGCGGTGCTCGCCATCGTGCTCTTTGCCCGCTCGCGCGGGCTCAACCCGCTGGCCATGCTCGACATGGCGGCGGTGGTCACGCCCATCGGGTTGTTCTTCGGGCGCATCGCCAATTTCATCAATGGGGAGCTCTGGGGCCGCCCCGCCCCCGATTTTCCCTATGCGGTGGTGTTTCCTCATGCAGGTCCGGAGCCCCGGCATCCGAGCCAGCTTTATGAGGCCTTGGGCGAGGGCCTGATCCTGTTCATCGTCATGGCCTTTGCCGCGCGCTGCTTCGGCTTCCGCCGTCCTGGCCTCCTCGGCGGCATCTTCGTGCTGGGTTATGCGGTGGCCCGCATCGTCTGCGAATTCTTCCGCGAACCGGACGCGCAGCTGGGCTTCCTGTTCGGATCCTCGGTGCAGGCGCTCAGCGGCGGCATCACCATGGGGATGCTTCTGTCCGTCCCCATGGCGCTGGTCGGCGCCGGCTTCATCGTCATGGCGGCGCGCGGCCATACGCGGCCCTCGAAAACGGTTGAGGCCGCGTGAGCCCGCTGAAGGACAGCTTGCGCGAATTGATCGCGCTCGAAGGGCCGATCACGGTCGAGCGCTTTATGAGCCTATGCCTGAGGCACTACTACGCGACCCGCGACCCGCTGGGTGTGGCCGGCGACTTCACCACGGCTCCCGAGATCAGCCAAATGTTCGGCGAGCTGATCGGCCTGTGGATGCTGGAGGTCTGGAACGGGATGGGGCGCCCCACCGATTGCCGTCTCGTCGAGCTGGGGCCGGGCCGCGGCACTCTCATGGCCGATCTGCTGCGGGCGACACGGCTCCTGCCCGACTTCAAAGCGGCCGCCACCGTGCATCTCGTCGAGACGAGCCCGTCCCTGAGGCGGAAGCAGCAGGCCGCCCTCGCCCCCTCGGGCTTCTCGCTTCACTGGCACGATCGGATCGAGGATGTGCCTCCGGGCCCGATCCTTCTCGTCGCCAACGAGTTCTTCGATGCTCTGCCGGTGCGCCAGTTCGTCGGCACCGAGCGCGGCTGGTGCGAGCGCTTGATCGGATTGGAGGGCGAAGGCCTGATCTTCGGCCTGCGCCCGGAGCCGGAGCCCGCTCTCGGCAAGGCATTGAAGCCCGGTGACATCCTCGAATGGCCGGCCGCCGCCCTCGACGTGGTGAGCGAACTCGTCCGTCGATTGGCCCATGATATGGGAGCAGCCCTGATCCTGGATTACGGCTATTGGGGCCCGGCATTCGGAGACACGCTGCAGGCGCTCAAAGCGCACAAACCCGTCGATCCCCTGGAGGAGCCGGGGGAAGCGGATCTCACGACCCATGTAGACTTCCATCGCCTCGCCCAGGCCGCCGCCGCGCAAGGCGCCAGGCCTCACGGCATCGTCACCCAGGGGGATTTTCTCCAGGCGCTCGGCATCGAGGCCAGGGCCTCCGCCTTGAAGGGGCGCGCCACACCGGCACAGGCTGCCGATATCGACCGCGCGCTGGCGCGCCTGACGGAGCGCGGCCCGACGGGGATGGGTGATCTGTTTAAGGTTTTAGCCGTTACACATGAGGGGATCGAAGCCGTTCCCGGATTGCCCGCCCTGTCTCCCTCTTCCTAAGATCGAGCCATGTTCATTCAAGCACCCGCCCTCGCCTCCCATTCCGGCATCCGCCATGCCTTCTTCACCCGCCAGGGTGGCGTCTCGGACGGGATCTATGCCTCCCTCAACGGCGGCATCGGGTCGTCGGACGAGCCCGCGAAGGTGCAGGAGAACCGCCGCCGCATGGCGGCGGCGCTGGGTGCAAAGCACGATGCCCTGATCAGCGTCCATCAGGTCCATTCGCCCGATGCGGTCATCGTGGAGGGCCCCTGGCGGGGAGAGCGGCCCAAGGCGGACGCCATGGTGACGGCCACACCCGGTCTCGCACTCGGCATCACCACGGCGGATTGCGGCCCGGTGCTGTTTGCGGACGCGGAGGCGCGCGTGATCGGAGCAGCCCATGCGGGCTGGCGCGGCGCCGTGACCGGCGTGCTCGAATCCACCATCGCGGCGATGGAGCGGCTCGGCGCCCGGCGCGCGACAATCGTCGCGGTGCTCGGCCCGACGATCAGCCAGAAGGCCTATGAGGTCGGCCCGGACTTCATCAGGCGCTTCGCCGAAGAGGCGCCAGGGCACGTGCGCTTCTTCAAGGAGGCCGAGAAGCCGGACCATGCCATGTTCGACCTCCCTGGCTTCATCGGCGCGCGGCTCGAGGCCGCCGGTGTCGGCGAATTCAGCAATCTCGGACTCTGCACTTATTCCGACGAGGAACGGTTCTTCAGCTACCGCCGCACCACCCATCGCAAAGAGCCGGATTACGGTCGGCTGATCTCGGCGATTACGCTCACTCCCTGATGCCGGCCACGTCCGGGGTCTCCCAGGCAAGATGCTGGCCGCCATCGACGGCGATCATCTGGCCGGTGACGCTGCGGGCTTTCGCAAGATAAAGCACCGCATCGGCGATCTCGTCCGGCGTGCCGCCGCGCCCCAGCAGCACCGCCTCGCTCTGCTTGGCGAAATCCCCATCGCCCTGGCGCACATTCGACAAAGTGGGACCAGGCCCGATGGCGTTGACGCGGATGCGCGGTGCCAGTGCCTGCGCCATCGTCTGCGTGGCGGAGAACAGTGCCGCCTTGGTGAGCGTGTAGGAAAAGAACTGAGGCGTCAGCTTCCACACGCGCTGGTCGACGATGTTGACGATGCAGCCTTGTCCATCGGCGGGAAGCTGATGCGCGAAGTCGCGGGCGAGGAAGGCCGGCGCGCGTAAGTTGACGGCGAAATGCCGGTCCCAACGGTCCTGCGAGAGCGTGCCGACCTCGTCGGGCTCGAACTCGGATGCATTGTTGACGAGAAGGGACAGCGGACCCAGGGCCCGGACCGCCTCCGGTACAAGGCGCTCGACCGCACCGGCATCAGCAAGGTCGGCTCGGAGGACGGTGGCGTGCCCGCCCGCCTCTCTGATGCGGGCTGCCATTGTCTCCGCCTCGGCGGTCGAGCGGCGACAGTGGATCGCCA
This sequence comes from Microvirga sp. RSM25, assembly GCF_044784385.1. Classification (NCBI taxonomy): domain Bacteria; kingdom Pseudomonadati; phylum Pseudomonadota; class Alphaproteobacteria; order Hyphomicrobiales; family Methylobacteriaceae; genus Microvirga; species Microvirga sp. RSM25. The sequence continues at coordinate 3,156,451 of NZ_CP173039.1, forward strand.
CCGCATAGCCTTCCCCGGCGAGCCGTTCGACGATTCGCCGCCCGATGCGTTGCGCCCCGCCGGTCACGAGAGCGGCTTTGTTCATGATCAACCCCTTGAAATGTAAGCACATCACAGCAGTTCAGTGCGGTGGACAAGAAAATGACATTTTTTCGCTATGACGTCGAACCAACGGCCAAGCTGCGCGTTATGGACTCCAGCGATGACGCAAGGGGAAACTCGCACATTGCCGCCACAATCCTGCCATGGTGGTCTTCAGCTGCTGTGGTTGTCAGGTCACAGCTTTCGACCGGTTGTCGCTCTATAAACGGACAGTGCTTGGCTGGCCCAACGAAATTTGGGTTGAGCCCGCATGACATCGATTAGGAAAGAGAAACCATGAAGAAGATTCTTCTCGCCAGCGTCGCTCTCCTCGGCTTTGCCGGAGCTGCTTCCGCTGCGGACCTTCCGGTCCGCGCTGCTCCCCCGGCTCCGATCATTGCCGCTGTTCCGGTCTTCACCTGGACGGGCTTCTACGTCGGTGTGAACGCCGGCTACGGCTGGAACGCCAATGACAGCATCACGGTCGGCGGCGTGCGCTTTGACCTCGACGACGAAGGCGGCTTCGTCGGCGGCGCTCAGGCTGGCTACAACTACCAGATCGGCTCGTTCGTGGTCGGTCTCGAAGGCGACATCCAGTACGCCGACTTCGGTGGCGACGACCGCTTCGACTTCGATCGCGACGGCATCGCTGACGACGACTTCAACAACAGCGACTGGTTCGGCACCGTGCGTGCTCGCGCCGGTGTGGCCTTCGACCGCGCCCTGATCTACGCCACCGGTGGTTTCGCCTTCGCGGACGACGCCACGGGCTGGACCGTCGGTGGTGGTCTCGAGTACGCCTTCACCAACAACCTGTCGGCCAAGGTCGAAGGCCTGTACGTCAACCTCGACCAGGACGACAACTTCCTGGGCATCGACAGCGACGCCGAGTTCGGTGTGGTTCGCGCCGGCCTGAACTTCCGCTTCGGCACCTACTAAGATCCGTCTCCTCGGAGACAGACAAGGCCCGGGTCAACACCCGGGCCTTTTTCGTTTTATGGTGTCACTCTGGTCTTGGCATAGGCCGGGACGCGGGATTCGAAATCCACCAGCCAGGCGACGAGCTTGGGATAGCTCTCGCGCCAGCGGCCACCGAAGCGCAGATCGAGATAGCCCAGCGCACAGGCGAGAGCGATCTGGCCGATATGGAGAGGCTGGCCTGCTTCCGAGAGATGGGCCTCCGCGTGATCGAGGCCACGGCGCACCTTGTCGGCCTGGTGGCTGACCCATTTCGGCTCGTGCTTGTCCTCGGTGCGGAAGCGGCCTTCATAGACCTGCAGTAGCGCCGCATCCATGATGCCGTCGGCAAGCGCCTGATCGCGCAGGGCGGTAAATCGCTCCGGACCGTTCGGAATGATGCCCGCGCCTCCGGCGAGATGATCGAGATAATCCACGATCACGCGGGAATCGTAGAGCACGTCGCCGTTCTCCAGAAGGAGCGCGGGGATCTTGCCCAGCGGATTCTGCTGCCGGATGGAATCCTCAGGGTTCAAGGTATCCGCGTCGACGATCTGAATGCGATCGGACAGCCCGAGAATCGACGCCGAGAGTTTGACCTTCCGGCCGAAGGGCGATGCGGGTGAGGAACGGAGAACGAGCATTGGTGACCCCTATTAAGATAATGGCAGGAGTCATGAACGCTCGTGTCTCAAACGGCAATCCGCTTTAAGCAGGAGGCCCGAAGGCTTCACAGCGATAAGCGCCATAGCCGCTGCGCGACAGGCGCTCCGCCAAAGCCGGGAGCAGCTTTTCCGCCTCCTCCCTCAGGGACCAAGGCGGATTGATGACGAAGAGGCCGCTGCCGTTCAGGCGCGACGGATCGCGCGGGTCATCCACATAGAGCTCGAGACGCAAGCCGGGGCGTGCGCTCTCCTCATGCAGTCGTGCCGCCACCGCATCGACGGGGCCCGCATCCTTGATGGGATACCAGCCGGCATAGACGCCGGTCGGCCATTTCTTCAAAGCGATGATCAACTCCGTCCCGAGCCGGTCCAGTTCGTTCGGCTTCTCGTAAGGCGGATCGATGAGCACGAGACCGCGCTTCTCCTTCGGTGGGACGAGGGCGTGAAGCGCCGTCCATCCGTCGAGATGCATCACCTTAAGATTCGTGACTTCATTGAAGGCATCGCTCAGCACCTCGTGATCGGCCGGGTGCAGTTCCACGAACACGCCCCGGTCCTGCCGCCGCAGAAGCTCGCGCACGATGGCCGGCGAACCGGGATAGGCCGCCTCGCCATGCCGCGCACGCACGTCGGCAACCACGCTCCGGTAGGGCGCGAGGATTTCTTCGACCTCAGGCGAAAAGGCGTCGCCCAGGCGCCCAATCCCGTCGACCCATTCTCCCGTTCGTCCGGCCTCGTCTCCGGCGAGGTCGTAGAGCCCGATCCCCGCATGGGTGTCGATGACGCGTAGCGGAGTCTCCTTGCGCTGCAGATAAACCAGGATGCGCACCAGGAGAGCGTGTTTCATGACGTCGGCGAAATTGCCGGCGTGAAAGGCATGGCGATAGTTCATTGTCGTCCTAAGGCATCGGACCCAAAAGGGACTTCACTTTCGGGGATCGATCCGATGCTCATCTCCTTTTTGGGCGCTCGTTCGATGTCCTATCTCACCGCCGGGACCGTAATCTCGCCCGTGCGGCAACCGTCGCCGTCGACCTCCGGACACTGGCGAAAGCCGCGCAGATCCTTGGCAAGGCAGATGCGGACCTCCTGAAAGATACGCCGTCCGCAGGAAACGGAAATCATATCGGAACGCAAGCCCGGATTGGCATTCATGAAGGCGCGTTCGATCTCGCTCGGCAGCACCTTGGACCGGCTGTCCAAGGCTTTGAACCCGTCCGGAACGCGCACGAGTTCGCGAGCCTGCCGGACTGCACGGAAATAACCGCTCGGCGACTCGCCCGTGCAAGTCCCGTGCTTGCGCCATTGATAGCGCGCCAGGTTATCGTCCGGGAACAGGCCGTTGGCGTCGGCCAGCGCCGCCTGCGGGACGAAGCGGCCATTGGGCTCGCAGAAACTGGGATAGCCCTGCTCCCGCTGGGGCCACAGGCCGTGGGTCACGAAGCCGAGACCACTGCCGCTGTCGCATTGCCGGTTCCGGCTGCCGCTGTTCTCGCAGAAGCCGGGCGACCAGGAGAGAGCCAGGACATAGAAGTCGAACTGCCCCATCGGGGCGCCCCTCGCCTCCCGAGGGCCTTGGGCCGCGGAAGGCTGGATCGAGAGAAGGCAGGCACCCGCGAAGGCAAGGCACCAGTGCAGGATCAAGGGGCCGCCTGCTTGCAATGCGGCGCGAAGGCATAATTGCGGTCGAGGCCGTCGACGCAGGCCTCCGTGTTCCAGCCGATCCCGATGAAGCCGAGATCCTCACGGATCGAGAAGTTGATCCGGCGCTTGAAGCCGTCGGACACGATCACCGTGCCGGTGCAGAAGCGGCGGGGGATGTAGTCGAGCCCCCAGGGGCGCCACGCGACTTCCTGAACGCGCTCGAAGCCGATCAGCTTGAGGTCGGAATTCCAGAACCGGCCTTCCTTATGCGAGAATCGCGAGCTGATGTCCCGGAGCACGGAGGGATCGGCGCAGGCCGGCAGGGAGGCGTCGAAAGGCTCGTCCCGCCGTTCCGCGGGCGTGACCTCGCGCGCAAGCGCAGGCGCGCTCAACAGCGTGCAGAAGATGAAAGCCGCCAGCCACTTCATTCGAATGCTCCACCAAGTCTTCAGACCGTGTAACAGCGACCATGTGGGCGGCGCCCGCGAAGGTCAAGATCCGCTTACGCTTTAATAGATGGCGTGGCTGTTGAGCATCATCGGCTGGCCGGCCGAACGCCCCTGCTGCCTAGGGGGAGCATAGGTCTGTTCGAGCGGGCGGCCCGCCGGCGGAAGGGGTGCTTGCGGATAGGCCTGGGGTGGCGAAAGCCGTGAGGATCCCGCATTTGGCCCCGGCAGATCGGCGGCATAGCTCCCGCCGGAGGAGTAGCGCGGCGCCGGAGCGACCGGAGCGGATATGACCGGAGACGGCGGCGGGGGCGCCGGCGGAACATGGGCCTGCCCATCCGTAACGTCCTGCTCCAGATCGACGGGCGCCAGATCGCCGGAGGCGGCCGCGCTCTGGAGAGCCTCGCGGCTGCGCTCGGGATCGATTCGCGGGGCGAATTTCAGGATTGGCTTGCATATACGCCGCTCGCCGCGGGGGTCGTGCCGTGCCAGGTCGATGTGGAAGTGATCATAATGGAACGCGTCGGAGCCCGGGCCGAGCACCGTGGTGAAGTAGCGGCAGGCGCCGACAAAGGCCTCGCGCAGGAATTCCTGTTCGGTGGCATCCCCGCCCCGCCAACCCTTGACCACGGAGATCTCCCGGCCATCGGTCAGGACGAAGCCCATCACGTCAAGCGCGTTGCCGAATGCGTGCTCGGAGACCTTTGCACCCATCTGGTTGTTGCGGGGACGGCAGGAATAGGAGCCCGCCTTGATGTCGGCCAGAGGCACGCCGAAATACATTTCGGCCGCCGGCCTGACGATCTCGTCGAGCCAGGTATCGATGCGGGGAATGATCGGACAGGCCAGCGTGACCTTCGATTTCAGCCCCACCGCGCCGTTGTTGAAGGCCGAGACCTTGAACGGATAATCCATGCCGCAGACGCCCGGCCCGTCGATCTTGGAGCTGAGAGCCATATAGGCGGAGGGCTGGACGAGGCGCTGCGAAAGACAAGCTTCTTCGGCCTGGGCACGCCAAGGCTCACGCTGCTCGAACCGAAACAGCCCGCAACCGGTAAGCCCAAGCCCGATGAGCGATAGGGCGAAAAACGCAACTAACCCATGACGCATGGGCGAAAGACTGGCTCATGGACGTAAACATCCCGTCAACGGCCAACAATGTCTTCCGTAGCCGCCTCGATTCGGGCCTTCGAGGCGCGTTTTTACACACGGGTCCCCCGTAAAGCCGGGTGCGACAGAATCGAGCAGGAACTTTTTTCGCAAAAAAATTCGGGAGAATTTCAACCGTCGAAACAAGGGCTTAACTTTTTGTTAACGATTACATTGCCTGGGGTCTTGCCGTTCATGCCCCGTCGGAGCGCTTCTCAGGATCCCGCAGGTTTGATAGGGTACCTCTGCATTCAGATAGGGGATTAACCCCTTCAGAAAGAGGGGCTTCGATGAACCTGACTTCGAATCTGGACTGGACGTCCAAGCTCAACATCGCCGCCGTCTGCGTTTCCTTTTCCTTCATCTGCGCTGTTTTTACCGGTCTTTTCTAAGACAGCATTGACGGTTCTTGGAGAGCCGAGCATCGATTGCCTGGTTTCAACGCTGCCGCTCCGGCAGCGTTTTTTATGTCTCCGGACAGGACACTTCCGTGATGCTCCAGGACATCACGTTGATCTCCATCTGGCACAGCGCGAGCTTGGGCCCCTCGGCGGTCCTGAGACAGACCTTCTCTCCGGGCGCGAACATCTTGCCCTGAGCGCGGCAATAGCAATCGAGCGGATTGTGAGCGGGCGCCTGAGCCGTCTGAGACGTCGGCACCTCATGGGCCAGGACCGAACGGGTCAAGACCGGGGCTGCCGCGATCAGGCTGAGAAAGACAACGACGCTGCGCATGAGACGTCTCCGTATGTCATTTCACGGACGATGCTCATCCTGTCGTGAGGCCGCGTCAAGCGTCGATCAAAGCCACCTCTCCGCCGCCCGGTCATCGGCCTCCTTGGCCTCGACCCAGGCGCCGATCGTGCCATCCTTGAGATGCTCGCGCTTCCAGAAAGGCGCGTGGGTTTTCAGATAATCCATCAGGAATGAAGCCGCCTCGAAGGCTGCTTGGCGGTGGGCGCTGGCCGTGAGGACGAGAACGATCCCCTCGCCCGGCACGATCTTGCCGAACCGATGGATGATTGTGAGGCCGAGAAGGGGCCAGCGGGTCTGAGCCTGCGCGGCGATGCGGCCGATCTCAGCCTCCGCCATGCCTGGGTAATGCTCGAGTTCAAGGGCCGCCAGTCGTCCGCCCTCGTCCCGGCACAGGCCTGTGAAGGCGACAACGGCACCGATATCCGCCCTCCCCTCGGTCAGAGCCGCCGTCGCGGCGGCGGCATCGAAGGGCTCGGCCTGGATGCGGATGGTTGCTGCCATGGATTTTTTTGCTCCTCGACTGGAGCTAGCCTCCCGTCATCGGCGGGAAGAAGGCGATCTCCTGTGCCCCGGCGATCCGGGCCTCGGGCTTGACGTGGACATGATCGAGGGCGGCACGGACGACGCCTTCGTTCTCGAAGGCATATTCATATTCCTCGCCTCGGCCCTTCAGCCAGCGCACCAGATCGGCAACCGTATCGATGCCTTCCGGCAAGATCACCTGCTCGTCCGTTCTGCCGACCCGCTCGCGCACCCAGGCGAAATAGACGAGCTTCATCGCCTCTAGCCTCCGTCCACGAGGTGATGGATGCCGTTCTTGAAGTAGTCCCAGCCGGTGTAGATCGTCAGGATGGCGGCAATCCACAGAAGGATCGTGCCGATGAGGGTGTTGTTGGGAAGCACCGTCTCTCCGGCCGGTCCCGCGATCAGGAAGCCCAGGGCGACGAGCTGGAGCGTCGTCTTCCACTTGGCGACCCGGCTGACGGGCACGCTGACCTTCAGCTCGGCGAGGAACTCACGCAGCCCCGAGACCAGGATCTCGCGGCAGAGGATGACGATGGCGGCCCAGAGCGCCCAGCCCTTGATGGTGCCGTCGGCGACCAGCATGAGCAGGCTTGCCGCCACCAGAAGCTTGTCGGCGATGGGGTCGAGCATGCGCCCAAGCGCCGATTGCTGGGCGAAGGTCCGCGCCACATAGCCATCGAGGTAATCGGTGATCGCCGCCACAGCGAACACGATGAGGGCCAGCCAGCGGGACCAATGGTCGTCCGGCCAGAACAGGAGGCCGACCACGGCCGGCACCGCAGCGAGCCGACCATAGGTCAGCATATTCGCCAGGTTGAAAGCCTTCGAGCGGCCCAGGGAGGAAACGGTCTTCATAACACCTGCAGGAAGCATGAGGACGGTCCGTCCGTCAATCGGACAGACCCCGGTTGCGCACCGCCGCCAACCAGCGAACACGCCAATGTGAGACCAGCCTTCCCTTTCGAGCTGCGGACACCCATGCTCAGCCCCTTTCGTGGAAGAAATCGTAGACCGCGCGGGCTGTGGCGGCATTGACCCCGGGCGCCTTCATCAGGTCCTCCAGGGCCGCGCGCTGAATCGCCTTGACGGTCCCGAAGTGGTGCAGGAGCGCCCGCTTGCGAGTCGGCCCGATGCCGGGGATCTCGTCGAGCGGGTTCTTCACCAGCTCCCTTTTCCGTTTGGCGCGGTGCGCCCCGATGGCGAAGCGGTGAGCCTCGTCGCGAAGACGCTGCACGAAATAGAGCGCGGGATCCCGCGGCGGCATCTTGAAGGCTGGCTGGCCCGGCTTGAAGAAGGTTTCGCGCCCGGCATCCCGGTCGCGCCCCTTGGCAATGCCGACCAGGGCCACGTCGTCTTCGCTCACACCCACTTCCGCCAGGGCCTGACGGGCAGCCTCCAGCTGGCCCTTGCCGCCGTCGATCAGGACGAGGTCCGGCCAGGCGGGAAAGGCGTCGTCCCCCGTCTGCCCGTCCGTCTCCGAGCCTCTCGGCTCCTCCTTCACCAGGCGGGCGAACCGGCGCTGCAGCATCTCGCGCATCATGCCGTAATCGTCGCCGGGTTTCAGGTCCTCGGACTTCATGTTGAAGGTGCGGTAATGCTGCTTCATGAAGCCGTTGACACCCGCCACCACCATGGCGCCCACCGCATTGGTGCCCATGATATGCGAGTTGTCATAGACCTCCACACGCTTTGGCACCTTCGGCAATCCGAAGGCCTGTCCCAGGGACACGAGGAGCTTCTGCTGCGAGGATGTGTCGGCGAGGCGTCGGCCGAGCGCCTCGCGGGCATTGCGCAGCGCGTACTCGATGAGCTGGCGCCGCTCGCCGCGCTGGGGCGAATGGATCTCGACCCTGGTTTCGGTCCGGGTTGAGAGCGCCGCCGCCATGAGCTCGGCATCCTCGATCTCATGCGAGAGCAGGATCAGGCGGGGAGCCGGCTTGTCGTCATAGAACTGCGCCATGAACGAGCCCAGGACCTCCTCCCGGCTCATGGATTTGTCGGCCTTCGGGAAATAGGCGCGGTTGCCCCAGTTCTGCCAGTTGCGGAAGAAGAACACCTCGACGCAGAACTGGCCGGCCTGCTCGTCGAGCGCAAAGACGTCCGCCTCCTCCACCGACTGCGTGTTGATGCCCTGCACGCCCTGGATGGCCGACAGCGCCGCCAAGCGGTCGCGGCAGCGCGCAGCACGCTCAAACTCAAGCTCCTCCGCCGCCTGCTGCATCTCGTCCGTGATGCGCTGCTTCACCGCATTCGACTTGCCCGACAGGAAAGCACGCGCCTCGTCCACAAGTCCGGCATATTCCTCATGCGGGATCTCGTTGGTGCAGGGTCCCGAGCAGCGCTTGATCTGGAACAGCAGGCAGGGCCGCGTGCGATTTTCAAAGTAGCTGTCGTTGCAGGACCGCAGCAGGAACGCACGCTGCAAGGCGTTGATGGTGCGGTTCACCGCCCAGACGCTGGCGAAGGGGCCGTAATAATCCCCTTTGCGCTTTCTGGCGCCGCGATGCTTCACGAGCTGCGGCGCCTCGTGATCAGCGGTGAGCAGGATGTAGGGCAGCGACTTGTCGTCCCGCAGAAGCACGTTGTAGCGGGGCTTGAGCTGCTTGATGAGATTGGCCTCGAGCAGCAGCGCCTCGGTCTCCGTCGCCGTGGTGACGAACTCCATCGAGGTGGTTTGGCCGATCATCCGGGCGATGCGGTTCGAATGCGCCTGCCCCCGTGCGTAGGAGCCGACGCGGTTCTTCAGGCTCTTCGCCTTGCCGACATAGAGCACGTCGCCCTTCGCATCGAGCATGCGATAGACGCCGGGCGCATTGGGAAGGGTCGTCCAGAAATGCCGGATGACCTCGGTGCCGCGCTGGACCGAGTCCGGATTGACCTCCAGATCGAACTCGACATCGGACCCGCTTTCGACGGCGACGGTCTCATCGTCTTCCTCGTTGTCCAGAATGTCCGGTGGGACGTCGTTGGTAGTGTTGCGACTCATGGGAGAGATTTAAGGGCTCGGGAGTCGAGAGGAAAGTGCCGCCGACGAACTGGCGCAGCCCCGCCGTTCGGTCTAAACGGCTAAGCTCCTAGAGCATCGGACCCCAAAGTGGACACCACTTTTGGGATCCACCCGATGCTCAATCCCTTTAGCGGCGCATCGTGCGGAAAACCGGATCCACTTTTCCGCACGATGCGCCAGAAGTCAGCGGAGCCGGTCATGCGCCTGTCGATCGTCACATCAGCCGTCGTCGCGGCCCTGGTGGGTTTCGGCAGCACGATCGCCATCATCATCGCGGCCGCCCAGGCGGTGGGTGCCGATGCGGCACAGACCTCGTCGTGGGTGGCAGCCCTGTGCCTGGCCATGGCAGCCACGAGCGGGTTTTTGAGCGTCCGCTATCGCATGCCCGTCGTAACCGCATGGTCGACCCCGGGCGCAGCTCTCATTGCCGCCTCAACCGGCATCTCCATTCATGCGGCGGTCGGCGCCTTTCTTCTGGCCGGCGGCCTCATCGTGCTGGCTGGCTTCGTCAAGCCGTTCGGGCGGCTGATCGAGCGCATTCCCACCCCCATCGCCGCAGCGATGCTGGCAGGCGTCCTGCTTCAGTTCGTTGTCGGGGTCTTTCAAAGCGCTCAAGGAGCGCCCGGCCTCGTCTTGCCCCTGGTCGGCATCTTCCTCGTCGTCCGTCTGTTCAATCCTGCCCTCGCCGTGCTGTCGGTGCTCTTCGTCGGGCTGGGCATCGCCTTCGGTGGCGGTCTTGCTCAGCCGGTCACGTCCGATCTCACCTTGTCCACCCTCACCTTCATCGCTCCCGCCTGGGATCCCACGACCCTGATCGGGCTTGGTCTGCCCCTGTTCGTGGTGACAATGGCCTCCCAGAACCTGCCGGGCTTTGCGGTGCTCAAGGCCTCCGGCTACGAGCCACCTTCCAGCCCGATCCTCGCCGCGACGGGGTTCGCCTCGATCATCACCGCCTTCTTTGGCGCCCATACGAGCAACCTCGCGGCGATTTCAGCCGCGATCTGCACCGGACCCGACACGCATCCTGACCCGAAGAAGCGCTGGATGGTCGGTCCGTTCTATGCCCTGAGCTATCTGGTCTTCGCCGCCTTCAGCGCAGCGCTCATCGGCCTGATCGGCGCGCTCCCGCCGGAACTGATCAAGACAGTCGCGGGTCTCGCTCTGATGGGTGCCTTCATGGGTGCCCTGGGCTCCGCCCTCTCCGACGACACCAGGCGCTTCCCGGCCATCGTAACCCTCACCGTCACGGCTTCCGGACTCACCCTCTTCGGCATCGGATCGGCCTTCTGGGGTCTGGTTGCCGGTCTCATCACGCTGGGCCTCGATTTCCTAGCCCTCGCATTACGCAAGCGCGCATGATCTGGACGGCAGCCTCCGTTAAGCTTAAAACTTCGTTACGAAGAACAAGAACGGGGGCCCTCATGGCCGGGATGAAGCATGCGGGGCGGCTTGCCGCTATGGTCGTGACAGCGGCTCTGGGAGCCTGCCAGGGATCGTTCAGCGGATCGCCGGAGGGCGTTCCGGTGGCCCTGGAGAGCATCGACGGCGCCCCGACTCCCATCCGCACGGCCCTGGTCGACGAACTGACCAGCGCGGCAACCGATCGCAAGGTCGATCTCGTCGGCGCCAGCGCCCAGGCGCGCTACCGGGTACGCGGCTATTTGTCGACCTCGACCGAAGATGGGGAAACCAAGGTGGCCTATGTCTGGGACGTCTTCGATTCCCAGAAACGCCGGGCCAAGCGCCTGGCGGGATCGAGCCCGGCTCCCGCCTCCTCCATCTCGAATCTCGATAAGGCGGCACTCGCCAAGCTGGCGCAGGCCAGCATGGACGAGATCGCCGAATTCCTGACGGCGTCCAAGTCCGAAACCGTGTCCGAAACGCCCGCCACGCCCGAATCACCCATTCAGACAGCGGAGGTCTCGGGCGAGGAACCCTCTGTTGCGATGCAGTGATTGCATGGCCACAGGCCAAACTTGCAGCGTATCGAAGACCTTCATGTATTGTGACGGTTTCATATCGCTGCTAAGAGCCTTGCGCCCAGCCGTGCAGGAATTATGGCATTGCGCAGCGGGTGTTATCGGTCACTCGAAGCCAAAGTTGCTTGCATGAAGCTCGTTGCGGGAAATTCCAATCGTCCGCTGGCGGAGGCCATCTCCACCTATCTCAACGTTCCGTTGGCCAAGGCCCAGGTCAGGCGCTTTGCGGACATGGAGGTCTTCGTCGAGATCCAGGAAAACGTGCGCGGCGAGGATACCTTCATCATCCAGTCGACCTCGTATCCCACGAACGACCACCTGATGGAGCTTCTGATCATTACGGATGCGCTGCGCAGGGCCTCGGCCCGCCGCATCACGGCAGTGATCCCCTATTTCGGCTATGCCCGCCAGGACCGGAAACCTGCCGCCCGTACCCCGATTTCCGCCAAGCTCGTCGCCAACATCATCGCTCATGCGGGTGTCGACCGCGTGCTGACGCTGGACCTGCATGCGGGTCAGATCCAGGGCTTCTTCGATATTCCGACCGACAACCTCTTCGCCGCTCCCACCCTGGCGCGCGACATCAAGGATCATCTCGACGGCGGCAACCGCATGGTGGTCTCGCCTGACGTGGGAGGCGTGGTGCGCGCCCGCGCGCTCGCCAAGCGTATCGACGCGCCGCTCGCCATCGTCGACAAGCGCCGTGAGCGTCCCGGCGAATCCGAGGTGATGAACATCATCGGTGACGTGTCCGGCCGCTCCTGCATCCTTATGGACGACATCGTCGATTCCGGCGGCACCCTGGTGAACGCCGCCGACGCCCTCCTGGCCAACGGGGCGAAGGAGGTCTACGCCTACATCACCCACGGCGTCCTCTCCGGCGGCGCAGTGGCCCGCATCGCGGGCTCCCGGCTGAAGGAACTCGTGATCACCGATTCGATCATGCCGACCGAAGCCGTGAAGGTGGCCCATAATATCCGGGTCATCTCCATCGCCCAGCTCATGGGCGAGGCTATCGGCCGCACGGCAACGGAAAGCTCGGTGTCGAGCCTGTTCGACTGATTGCCGAGACGGTCATGGCCCGATGGTCATGGCCTCCCGCTCCTTCAGATCGCCGCGCGGCGGTTGGCCAGGATGCCGCCGGCCATGATGCCTGCAAGCCCTGCGAAGGACAAAGCCGTCAGCACGTCTCCGAACAGGATGGCGGCGAGCAGCACGCCGAAGCCCGTGCCCCAATAGCCGATCTGGCTGAACACCACCGGCCCTGCAATCTGCTGCAGACGGAAGTTCATCACCTGCGACAGGGCTGACATCGCTCCCAAGCCTATCAGCCATGAGAGGATCGCGGGGTCGGCGAATCTCCAGATCAGGGGCGTCTCGAAGACGGGCGCCATCAGGGCCACCATCACGCTGGAGGTGAGCGATGCGCCGCAGGAGAAAGCGAGCGCCGATGTCCCCTTCGGCCACCAGGCCGACCGAATGATGTTGCCCGCCGCCGCGCAGACCGGGATCGCCAAGCCGACGGCCACCCGGACCGGCTGCCCGATGTCGATCTGCAGGACCTGCTGCTGAACCAGGGCGATCATGCCCGTGAAGCCGATCACGATCCCGATGAAGCGGCGCAGGAACATCCGCTCGATGCCGAGGCCCGCCGCGAAGGTCATGGTGAGCAGCGGCGACAGGCAATAGACGATGGACGTGTAGGCAGGCCCCACCCTCTCGATGACGAAGTAGGACAGCACGCTGGGCACCGCGAAGCTGACGAGACCTAGGACGACATACAGCACCAGATGCTCCGGCGCGGTCGGGATCTTCTGCCGGAAGGCGGCGAGCCAAGGCAGCAGGAACAATCCGGCGCCCAAATTGGCGAAGACGCCAAGCTGAAAGGGCTGAATGCCGGTCTCCAGCGCCACCTTGTTCATCATGATCCGGCTGGCAAAGAGGAACCCGCACAGGCCGAGAAGGCCGATGGCCGATTCCGACGCACCGGAGAGACGCGCTGCGATCATGGAGGCACCCCCGGGTAGGGCTCTCGTGCGACTTGGCCTACGATATGTTGCAAGAGGCACGACAGGAATTTATCTTGATGCGAAGATAAATAGGCGATTATCTCGATGTCAAGACAAATTGAACCTGCTTCCCCTGCCGGTTCTCAGGACGGGATCGACGAACGACGCGCCCAATGGGCGGCAGAGCTCCCGGAGATCGATACGCGCGGCATGGCGATCCTGGGCCGCGCCCGCTGGATCACGCTGACGGCCCGCCCGCCCATCGAAGCCATCTTCAAGGCCCATGGACTGGACAGCGGCGAGGCTGATGTCCTGTTCTCGCTGCTTCGATCCGGGCCGCCCTACCGGCTCCGCCCGACGGAGCTGTTCCGGTCCCTGATGATCTCGTCCGGCGGCCTCACGGACCGCCTGAACCGTCTCACCAAGGCCGGCTTGATCCGACGAGCCAGCGCCGAGGGTGACGGGCGCAGCCTGCCGGTGGAGCTCACGGAGGAAGGGATCGCGCGCGCGCGGGAGGCCTTTCGGGAGGACATGGCGATCGAGGCGGCCATGCTCGACGGGCTGACCGAGGACGAGCAAGTCCGGTTGGCCGACCTCCTCAGGAAGCTCGCATCGACGGTCACGGCCACGCGGCCCTTTGGCTGAGCGTTGTCGGGCAGGCCACCCGAACGGCAGCCAACTTGTTGCATTTTCGGTGGTTGTTCTCTATAAGCCGCGTCGCGCCCGCTCGACACCCTTGGAGGCACGGGCGCGGACCTCATGGCCGCCGGTAGGTTTTTCAAGAAACCTGGGCGGCCATCGGTTTTTAAACCCATTTCAAAGGACCACGACCATGAGCGAAGCAAAGCAAATCAAGGCCGTGGCGCGCGACCGGGCCGGCAAGGGGGCCGCCCGGGCCGTTCGTCGCCAAGGCCAAGTTCCCGCCGTCATCTACGGAGCCGGCCAGCCGGCCCAGGCGATCGCCCTCGACTTTAATCAGACCAAGCAGCTGATCTTCGCCGGTCACTTCCTGACCACGATCTTCGAGATCGATGTGGACGGCAACACGGTTCGCGCCATTCCGCGCGACTACCAGCTCGACCCGGTGCGGGATTTCCCCGTCCATGTCGACTTCCTGCGCCTCGCGCAGGGTCAGGCGATCAAGGTCGTGGTGCCGGTGCACGTGGTCGGCCAGGAGAAGAGCCCCGGCGTGAAGCGCGGTGGCGCGCTCCAGATCGTCGAGCACTCGGTGGAACTGCTCGTTCCGTCCGACGCGATCCCGGACTTCATCGAGGTTTCGATTGCCGACCTCGAAATCGGCTCCTCGGTTCACCTCAACGACATCGCCCTGCCGAACGGCGCCAAGGCGACCTCGACCGAGAACATGACCCTCGTGACCGTCGTGGCCCCGACCGGCCTCACGGAGACGGATGCGGCTCCGGCTGCTGCCGAAGGCACCGCTGCTGCCTAATCGGCTTTGACGGGCGTTCAAGCCCATCGATCGGCTTCGACGCTCCGACCGCAAGGCCGGAGCGTTTCTTATGAGCAGGACACGCGATGCGCCTCTTCGTCGGCCTCGGCAATCCCGGATCGCGCTACGCCAGGAACCGCCACAATATCGGTTTCATGGCCGTGGACGAGATTGCGCGCGTGCACAACGCGGGCCCCTGGCGCAAACGCTTCCATGCGGAAACGGCGGACGCGCTGATCGGGGGCGAGAAGGTCCTGCTGATCAAGCCGCAGACCTATATGAACCTGTCCGGCCAGGCGGTGGGAGAAGCGCAGAACTTCTTCAAGATTCCGCTGCATGACGTGACGGTCTTCTACGACGAGCTCGATCTTCCGCCCGCCAAGCTGCGCGTGAAGATCGGCGGCGGCAATGCCGGCCATAACGGGCTTCGCTCCATCTCGGCCCATTGCGGCAACGAGTATCGCCGCGTACGCCTCGGCATCGGCCATCCCGGCCACAAGGCTCTGGTGCAGAACCATGTGCTGGGCGATTTCGGAAAAAGCGAAGGGGCCTGGGTCGACGACCTGTGCCGGATCATCGCAGACAACGCTGCCCTTCTCGCCAAGGCTGAGGACGGGAGCTTTCAGAACAAGGTCCACATCGCCATGGAGGCGAGAGGCTGGACGGACGTGAAGCGGCCCGGAGAAAAGGCCAGCACAATCAAGGAGTGAGGCCATGGGCTTCAAAATGGGCATCGTCGGCCTGCCGAATGTGGGCAAGTCGACTCTCTTCAACGCTTTGACTCAGACGGCGGCCGCGCAGGCCGCCAACTATCCATTCTGCACCATCGAGCCCAATGTGGGCGACGTGGCCGTGCCGGATGAGCGGCTCGATCAGCTCGCAGGGATCGCCAGTTCGGCGCAGATCATCCCGACGCGCCTCACCTTCGTGGACATCGCGGGCCTCGTGCGCGGCGCGTCCCGGGGCGAAGGTCTCGGCAACCAGTTCCTCGCCAATATCCGCGAAGTCGATGCCATCGCCCATGTGGTGCGCTGCTTCGAGGACACGGACATCACGCACGTCGAAGGCAAGATCGATCCCATCGCCGACATCGAAACCATCGAGACCGAGCTGATGCTGGCCGACCTCGACAGCCTGGAGAAGCGCGTCACCGCGCTCGAGAAGAAGGCCAAGGGCAACGACAAGGAAGCGAAGGAAACCCTCGATCTCGTCAACCGCACCCTGCCCCTGCTGCGCGAGGGCAAGCCGGCCCGTCTGGTGGAACGCAAGGCCGAGGAAGAGCGCCTGTTCCAGATGCTCGGCCTCCTCTCCTCCAAGCCCGTGCTTTACGTCTGCAACGTGGAGGAAGCTTCCGCCGACAAGGGCAACGAATTCTCTGCACGCGTTTTCGAGCGCGCCAAGGAAGAAGACGCCAAGGCCGTCGTCGTCTCGGCCAAGATCGAGAGCGAAATCGCGGTTCTGCCACCCGAGGAGCAGAAGGACTATCTCGACGCCGTGGGCCTCGAGGAACCCGGCCTCAACCGGGTGATCCGCGCCGGCTACGAACTGCTTGGCCTGATCACCTATTTCACCGTCGGCCCGAAGGAAGCCCGCGCGTGGACGATCACCAGGGGCACCAAGGCGCCCGGGGCCGCCGGCGTGATCCACACGGATTTCGAGAAGGGCTTCATCCGCGCCGAGACCATCGCCTATGCGGACTACACCTCGCTCAAGGGCGAGGCCGGCGCACGCGATGCGGGCAAGCTGCGGCTGGAAGGCAAGGAATACACGGTGCAGGACGGCGACGTGATGCACTTCCGGTTCAATACTTAAGAGAAACGAATCCTCTGATCCTTGAGGACGGCTTTCTCCTGCATCCACTCCTGGTCATGGCCGGTCTTGTGCCGGCCATCCCAGTCCGAGAAACGCCGCGGACTTCTTAATGAGGTCACCGGCACAAGGCCGGTGATGACATGGAGGCTGGAAAAGAGGCTCTTCAGCAATCTGTCGGAATCCTGAACAGGGGCTTTTTCGTCCGTTCAGGGCCGTTCTGCGACAAAGCCTGCATGAAGGATGTGATTCATGCAGGCTTTTTTTGACAACTTCGTCTCTCCCGGGCTCGGCAATGCCGAATTCCTCATCGGCGTGCTCGTGGCCTGCGGCTTTCTCATGATCGGCATTTCGTCCCTGCTGCCCAGGAGCGGCAACGACAAGCTCGAGTGGTGGGAGCGCTAGCGCGTCGTGCGGACCCGAAGGGCCGCAGCAGCGATCGTGAGGTCGTTTGCGCACTCCTCAGGCTCGAAGAGGCTGCAGGTGCTATCGATGGCCTGCCGCTTTCAGGATGAGCGAAGCGATGATGTCGGGCTGCGAGATGAGCGAGAGATGGCTCGCCTTCACCTCGATCGTTTCCGCCCCCATCCGCTTGGCCATGAAGCGTTGCAGGTCGGGATTGATTGTTCGGTCATCCGTCGAGACGGCATAAAAGCTCGGCTTCGACCGCCAGGCCGCCTGCCCCGTCCTGCCGGCCAGCAATGCCTTGTGGAACGGCTCTTGCACGGCATAGAGCACCTTCGCCCGTTCCTCCGGCAGATCACCCGCGAAGTCGCGCAGGAACGCGGCCTCGCTGAGCATCCCCTCATCGCCGTCGTACACGATTCCTGCCGTCGCCGGAGGCGCCGGATACTGCATAGCGAGGGCCGCGTAGTCCTCGCCGGCATCGGGTGCCCGTGCCGCCACGTAGACGAGCGAAGAGACCCTCGGGTCGACACCCGCTTCCGTGACGATCATGCCGGCGAAGGAGTGCCCGGCCAGCACGGTGGGCCCTTCCTGACGGGCCAGCACGCGCCGGGTCGCCGCAACGGCCTCGTCGAGACTCGTCAGTGGGTTTTGAACGGACGTGACGTCGAGCCCGGCTGCCTGCAGGCGCGGAATGACTTCGGACCAGCACGACCCATCGGCGAACAGCCCGTGCACGAGCACGACGTTCCTTGCGGCCGGGACAGGATCCGCAGCTCGTGCCGGGCCCGAACGAAGCGGTGTCGCTGCGGCAATGGCCACGAGCGATCCAAGGAAAGTGCGGCGATCCATCATGGAAGGCTCCCAGGAGCCGATGTGCCGCACAGGTTTCCAGACAATTATGAAGATTGTGGGTCTTCGTACCGTTTGTGGCGGTGGATCGCCCGCTCAGAATCCGAACGGAGCGGTGCTTCGGAGCTTTGCCGGCGAAGTGGCCAAGCGGAATCTGCTCTAGGGAAGCCGCAGCGCCTTCGGTCCGATCCCGAGGCCGATCTGCAGGCTCTCCGCGATGCGCCGCGCTCGGTCCACGAAGAAATCCGCCACATCCGGCTCGCAGATGTCCTGAGCCGTCTTATCGAACAGCGATAGCCAGCGGGCGAACAGCTCCGGCGTGAGCGGAAGGCCAAAATGGGCGGCCTGCGGCTTGCCCTGGTAGCGGCCGGTTCTCAGCGCAATCGAGGACCAGAAATCCACCATCAGCGCCAGATGCTGGCTCCAGCGGCCGGAAAGAGCCTTATGGAAGATGGGGCCGAGCTCCGGATCGCGGATCACCCGGTCGTAAAAGGTTTCAACGAGCTGCCGGATCAGATCCTCCGAAACGCCTTCGGCCGGGCTGACAATCGGGATGCTGCGGCCTGTGGCGGCTGAATCGGCCAATGCCTTTCTCCTGCTCAATCCGTCCGGACATGACCGCATGCCCCTGTCCGGGTCAATCTGCCCATTGAAGGGCAGATTGTCTCTCTGGCCGGAGCATCGGCCCCAAAGTTTGCACCACTTTTGGGATCCATCCGACGCTCAATCCTTGAGTGGCGCGTCACCCGGTGCGGAATAACGGGGCCATTTTTCCGCACGATGCGCCATGATCCAGATCAAAACGGATCGTTCCGGAACCTTGAGCGTTGAAGCCTTGTCGTCTTCAATGCTTGGCCATGCAGCTTCACCATCAACATTCCTGGGACCTCTCCCCCTCCGAGGCCATCGCCCTTCAGCAGCGACTGAGAACGGAGGTCGTGTCCGACCGCCCCATCGATCTCGATGCGGTGCAGCTTGTGGCTGGCGTCGACGTGAGCGTAAAGAACGAGCAGTCGCAGGCGGCTATCGTCGTGGTCACCTATCCGGGCTTCCTGCCGGTGGAGACAGTGCTGGCGCAACGCCCGACCCCCTTTCCCTATGTTCCGGGTCTCCTGAGCTTTCGCGAGGGCCCGGTTCTCGAAGAGGCATTCGAGAAGTTGAAAGCCGAGCCGGACGTCTTCCTCTTCGACGGCATGGGCATCGCCCATCCTCGCCGCATCGGCATCGCGAGCCATATGGGCCTGTGGCTCCAGCGCCCCACTGTCGGCTGCGGCAAGACGCTCCTGTGCGGACGCTACAAGGATCTGGGCGAGGAGAAAGGCTCCGCCGCTCCCCTGGTCGACCGCAAGGAGGTCATCGGCGTCGCGTTGCGCACCCGCACGGCCAAGAATCCGATGTTCATCTCCCCCGGACACCTGGCCGATATTCCGACGGCGGCCGAACTCGTCCTGCGCTGCTCCCCCAAATACCGCCTGCCCGAACCGATCCGGCTCGCGCATAACGCGGCCGGGCAGTTTTCGCCCTGAGACCTGTCCACAACCCAAAAGCCTGCTTTCGGCATCAGCTGCACGAAGGCTACCCAAAAGCCGGACCACGATGCGTCCGGAGAGAACGGGAGCACCGAACTCATCCAAAAAGTGGATTCCACTTTCAGGCCCGATGCTCTAGGGCGAGCTCAACAGGGGATTGCTCATGCGTACGTTCGAAGATCTTCCTCCGGGCCTGACCGAGACTTTCGGCCCTCTCACCGTGTCGAAGGACGACATCCTCGCCTTCGCGCGAGAATACGATCCGCAGCCCTTTCACGTGGACGAGATTGCCGCCAAGGACAGCTTCATCGGCACGTTGATCGCCTCGGGCTGGCACAGCTGCAGCCTCAACATGCGCCTCCTCGCCGATGGGCTGATCCTGGATTCCTCCTCCATGGGATCGCCGGGCATCGAGGAAGTGAAATGGGTGAAGCCCGTCAGGCCCGGCGACACCCTGCGCTCGCGCATGACGGTTCTGGAGAGCCGCATCTCCAAGAGCAGGCCCTCGCTCGGTCTGGTGCGGTTCCATTTCGACATGCTGAACCAGGCCGACGAAACCGCTTTGACCCAGACCAACTGGGTGATGTTCGCAACCAGGGATGCCGAACCGTTCGAAGGCGAGGGCCCCAACGCCCTCGCGGCCGCAGCGGACGCCCTGCCCGGCTCCGCGCCGGAGCGGGATCTCCCGCTGATCTCGGCCAATCCCTATTTCGAGGATCTCGTCGTCGGCGAGACCGAGGAACTGGGTTCCTACACCTTCACGCCCGAGGACATCATCGGCTTTGCCCGGCAATTCGACCCCCAGCGCTTCCACGTGGATGCCGAGGCCGCCAAGAACAGCCTGTTCGGCGCCCTGTGCGCCTCGGGCTGGCATACGGCAAGCGTCTGGATGAAGCAGATGATCGGCCACCGCGACCGCATCCGCGCCTATGCGCTCAGCCGCGGCGAGCAGCCCGCGCGGCTCGGCCCCTCCCCCGGCTTCTCCAACCTGAAATGGCTCAAGCCCGTCTATGCAGGCGACACGATCACCTACCGCTCGTCCGTGACCGCCAAACGCGCCTCCGCGTCCCGCCCCGGCTGGGGCCTGGTGTTCCATCACAACACGGGCACGAACCAGAATGGGGAAGAGGTGTTCGCGTTCGACGGGATGGTGTTCTGGGAAAGGCGGGCTTGAGAGGTCGCTGACGGCTTGCCACCGGCCTCCGCTGTCGTCCCCGTGACGGCAGGAATTCACGGAGACGACGCGTGGGAAGAAAGCGCGACGGCAGCGCCTCCGCTCGATCCTGCATTGTCAGCGGCTATGGATTCCGGGCTCGGCTGCGCCGCCCCGGGATGACGCCATAGAGATCAATGCCCCTCGAAGCTGACGAGGCTGCGCACCTCGACGCCGAGGTCGCGCAGCTTCGAGGCGCCGCCGAGATCGGGCAGGTCGATGATGAAGCAGGCGGCGATGATGTTGGCGCCCATCTGGCGCAGGAGCTGGCTGGCCGCGACCGCCGTCCCGCCGGTGGCGATGAGGTCGTCCACGAGGATCACCCGCTCGTCCTGGCCAATGGCATCGGTGTGGATCTCCATCTCGTCGACGCCGTATTCGAGCGAATAGGCGATCCGCACGGTCTCATGGGGCAGCTTGCCCTTCTTGCGGATCGGCACGAAGCCCGACGAGAGCTGATGCGCGATGGCGCCGCCCAGGATGAAGCCGCGCGCCTCGATGCCCGCCACCTTGTCGACACGCCCTCCCGCGAAGGGATGAACGAGTTCGTCCACCGAGCGCCGGAAGGCCCGCGCGTCGCCCAGCAGAGTCGTGATGTCCCGGAAGATGACGCCGGGCTTTGGATAATCCGGAATCGAGCGGATCGCGGATTTCAGGTCGGTGAGGAGACGCTGGTCCATGGGGTCAAGCCTGCCTGGGTGTCGAATTGAGGTGGAACTGAAAGCACTGTAAGCGCAAGAGGCGAGCGATCACGCTTGCGAGGGGTTTAGCACTCGCCCGGCCACCGCATCCAACTTTTTCAAAAGCTCCGGATCGCGGGCCGATGGAGCCGTCATGATGGCGCCGTCGAGTGCCCGGTCGGAGCCTGCGGGGCATGGCTCGTGCTCGGCCGGAAAGTCCTTGGCAACGCGGGCGATCAGACGGGCCACCTTCGTGGCATTCTGGTGCGCGACGGCGACGACGGAGGCCACGTCCACATTGTCGTGCTCCGGATGCCAGCAATCGTAGTCGGTCACCATGGCGATGGTGGCATAGGTGATCTCGGCCTCGCGGGCGAGCTTGGCCTCCGGCATCGCCGTCATGCCGATCACGTCGTAGCCGAGCTTCTTGTAGGTCATCGACTCGGCGTAAGTCGAGAATTGCGGGCCCTCGATGCACACCAGCGTGCCGCCGAGAGTGAACGGAATCGCTTCCGCCACCGCCGCATCGGCGATGCGCTGGCGCAGCAGCGGGCCGACCGGGTGCGCCATGGGCACATGGGCGACGCAGCCCCGACCGAAGAACGAGCTTTCGCGCCTGTGCGTGCGGTCCACGTATTGGTCCACCAGCACGAAGAAGCCGGGATAATACTCGTCCTTGAACGAACCGCAGGCCGAGACCGAAATCAGGTCGGTGACGCCGGTGCGCTTCATCACGTCGATATTGGCCCGGTAGTTGATGTCGGACGGCGACAGGCGATGGCCGCGCCCATGGCGGGGCAGGAAGGCGATCTCGGTCTCGCCGATGCGCCCGATGCGCAGCACATCCGAGGGCTCGCCCCAGGGAGAACCGATGCGTTCCTCGCGCATATCCTCGAGCCCCGGCAGATCGTAGACCCCCGATCCGCCGATAATGCCTAGAACCGCCTTCGCCATCTGATCCTCGCCTGCCTGGGGCTGTTATGGCTCAGTCATATCCGAGGATGAACGGCGTCCCAAGCATCACCTTCCGATCAAGGGGATTGCCGCGATCTCGTCCGTCACAAGGCAGGGAAAGAGCGTCTCGCGAACGAGCCTGATCTGCTTGACGAGCGCCATGATGAAGACAGGCAAGCTCTCGATGCGCTCGATGACGTCGTCCGGAATGGAGGCTTTCGTCCGGTAGCGCGCCAAGGTCGTGTGGATCAGATCGTAGGTGATCGGGCTTGCGCCCGGCGGCGGCGGGATGTCGCGGACGATCCTCTTCCGGATGGCTTCGATCAGGCCGGTTTCCTCGGTCGCAGTCGCGATGATGGCCGTATCGGTGACCTTGAGCCGGGAGAAGCGCAGTTCCAGGGTTCGATGACCGGTGCAGAGCTCCTCCAGGAGGCCCTGGCTTCGCCGGGCGATGCTCTGCCAGTAAGCGTCCTTGTCGAAGGCTCCCTTCACCGTCACCAGCGGATAGATGGTGACATGCAGCCCATGCTTGGGTCCGACATGCAGCGGTTCCGGCCAGAGTTCGACGAAGGCCCGCTGCACCGCCTCGAAGGCGGCCCGGGTCTCAGGCTCCAGGCTGGGTTGGACGTGATAGGCGAGACAGGGCAGGCCCCAGATGTCGTCGGCGATGGTCTGCAACATGGATACCGGGATAAAGCCGGCTCGACACCGTGTCACTAGGGCGCCGGATGATTTCTCTGATGGAGGTTGGATGCAATCCACCTCTTCCGTCATCACCGGCCTTGTGCCGGTGATCTCGATCGAATGAGGCTGGTCGCTCCTCACATCGGGATGGCTGGGACAAGCCCGGCCATGACATCTAAAGGCTCAACCACTCTTCGCTGTCGCGGCGCTTCGGATCAGCACGAAACACCAGAAAAGAAAAAGGCCCCGAAGCGGGGCCTTGATCGTTATGGGTTGTGCGTCATCGGGGGCGTGGCGTGGCCTTCGACCTCGCCGCCCACCCGGGCCCACACCTTCTTCTTGGTGAAGTAGAGCAGGCCGGCCAGGACGATCAGGAACAGGATGACCTGGAAGCCGAGGCGCTTGCGAGCCTCGAGGTGCGGTTCCGCCGTCCAGGTGAGGAAGGCCGTCACGTCGCGGGCATACTGCTCCACGGTCTCGGGCACCTGAGGCTGGCCGGCCTCATTCTTCGGATACTCGACCTGGCCATCGCTGAGCGGCTTCGGCATCGCGATCACGTGGCCCGGATAGTAGTGGTTGTAGTGACCGCCGGTCGGCACCGTGAAACCCGCCGGGGCTTCCTCGTAGCCGTTGAGCAGCGCCGCCACGTAGTCCGCGCCGTTCTCCGAATACTGGCGGAACACGTCGGTGATGAACCAGGGGAAGCCGCGTTCGTAGGTGCGGGCCTTGGCCATCAGGGACAGGTCCGGCGGAGCCTTGCCGCCGTTCGCCGATGCGGCGGCGTTCTCGTTCGGGAACGGAGACGGGAAGTGGTCGGCCGCACGACCGGGACGCTCGAACATGTCGCCGGCTTCGTTCGGGCCGTCCTGGATCTTGTATTCCGCCGCCAGAGCGCGGACCTGGGCCTCGGAGAATTCCGGGCCGCCGGGCTGGTGCAGGTTGCGGAAGGTCACATAGCTCAGGCCGTGGCAGGAGGAGCAGACCTCCCGGTAGACCTTGAAGCCACGTTGGAGCTGAGCCCGGTCGAAAGTGCCGAACGGACCCTGGAAGCTCCACTTGAGCTGCGGCGGGACCGGGGTTTCGCCGGCAGCGAAAGCCGGGGCGGCGAAGCCGAGAACGGCGGCTGCGATGAGAAGAGTACGCTTCATCATTGTTTATGTTTCCTCGACTCTCGCATCAGCCCTTGGAATGCGGCTCGGCATTGGCGCCGGCCGGAATGCCAGCCCCGCCCTTCTGCACGCCCATCACGGATTCGAGGATCGAATTCGGCAGCGGCAGCGGACGCTCGACGAAGCCGAGCACCGGCAGAATGATCAGGAAGTGGGCGAAGTAGTAGGCCGTGCAGATCTGGGAGGCGATCACGTACCAGCCCTCGGCCGGGCGGGAACCCAGCCAGCCGAGCACGAAGCACACGACCACGAAGATCCAGAAGAACTGCTTGTAGAGCGGACGATAGGCCGTGGAACGAACCTTGGAGGTGTCGAGCCAGGGCATGAACACCCAGATCACGATGGCCGAGCCCATGGCGATGACGCCGCCGAGCTTGTCGGGGATGGCGCGCAGGATCGCGTAGAACGGCAGGAAGTACCATTCGGGAACGATGTGCGAAGGCGTTACGGCCGGGTTCGCCGGGATGTAGTTGTCCGCATGGCCGAGATAGTTCGGCATGTAGAACACCCAGTAGGCGAAGAAGATCATGAACACCACGACGGCGAAGATGTCCTTGATCGTGGCATAGGGGGTGAACGGAACCGCGTCCTTGCCCGACTTGATCGGAATGCCGGTCGGGTTGTTCTGGCCCGGCACGTGCAGCGCCCAGATGTGCAGGATCACGACGCCCGCGATCATGAAGGGCAGCAGGTAGTGCAGGGAGAAGAAGCGGTTCAGGGTCGGGTTGCCCACCGAATAGCCGCCCCAGAGGTAGCTCACGATGGTCTCGCCGACGAGCGGGATCGCGGAGAAGAGGTTCGTGATCACGGTGGCGCCCCAGAAGCTCATCTGGCCCCAGGGAAGCACGTAGCCCATGAAGGCGGTGGCCATCATCAGCAGGAAGATGATCACGCCGAGGATGTAGAGAACCTCACGGGGCGCCTTGTAGGAGCCATAGTAGAAGTTCCGGAAGATGTGGACGTAGACGGCGACGAAGAACATCGACGCGCCGTTGGCGTGCAGATAGCGGATCAGCCAGCCATAGTTCACGTCGCGCATGATGTGCTCGACGGACTGGAACGCCATGCCGGCATTCGGCGTGTAGTACATCGCCAGGAACACGCCGGTCACGATCTGCGCGACGAGCATGAACGCCAGGATGGCGCCGAAGGTCCAGAAATAGGTCAGGTTCCGCGGAACCGGGAAGGCAATGAAGGACGAGTGGACGAGGCCTGCGATGGGCAAACGGCTCTCGAACCACTTACCGAAGGCGCTCTTGGGAACGTAAGTTGTGGGATGGTCGCTCATGGATATCGCCTGATCGTCGCGGAGGGTTACGCCGTGGCCTCTTGGCCGATCACGATTTTCGTGTCGGACGCGAAGGTATAGGGCGGAATCGGCAGGTTGATCGGCGCCGGACCGCCGCGGACGCGGCCAGAGGTGTCGAAGATCGAGCCGTGGCAGGGGCAGAACCAGCCATGATACTCACCCTGCTGGCCGAGCGGCACGCAGCCCAAGTGGGTGCAGTTGCCGTAAACGATGAGCCACTGAGCCTTGCCCGGCTTCACGCGCGCCGAGTCGGCCTGCGGGTCGCGCAGAGAGGCGACGTTCACATCCTCGGCCGCCTTGATCTCCTCGGCCGTACGGTGGCGGATGAAGATCAGCTTGCCGCGCCAGAAAACCTTGACGATCTGCCCTTCGGCGATCGGGGTCAGGTCGACCTCGACGGGCGCGCCGGCCGCCACCGTCGCCGCGTCGGGCGCCAGGGACTGGACGAAGGGCCATACCAGGGTGGCTCCGCCGACAACGGCAGCTGCGCCCGTGGCGATGTAGAGGAAATCGCGCCGTGTCGGCTCAGCGACATGAGTGGTGGTCTCGGCCACTTGGCTCTCCAGCATTGATCAAAAAACGAGAACCGCGCATCGGCAATGCCTTGGGAACCCAGGCATTTGGCACACGAGGTCCAAAATGGAACAAGCATGCGCGGCGACGCACGCGCAATGCGACTGGGAGTCGCCGCGCGGTGGCTCTTTGGCACGGTCAAGCCCGCCTGTCCATAGCCGGATTGGAGTTGTTCCAGCCTGTGGCGCAAAATGCCGCCGGCTCACATACCCCTGAGCGCTCCCTTGACGCCGGGGCCCGTTGCCCCGATGACGGGCCTATGCCCCGTCTTGCCATCTATCAGCCGGACATTCCGCAGAATACCGGCACCATGCTGCGCCTTTCCGCCTGCCTCGGCGTGCCGGTGGAGATCATCGAACCTGCGGCCTTCGACGTGTCCGACCGGAACCTGCGCCGCTCCGGCATGGATTATCTCAACCATGTCACGATCACGCGGCACATATCCTGGCGCGCCTTCGAGGCTTGGCGGCAGGAGGCCCAGGGCCGTCTGATCCTGACCACCACCAAGGGCGCCATCCCGTATGCCGATTTCGCCTACCGGCCCAACGACATCATCCTGGTCGGCCGCGAATCCGCCGGGGTGCCGGAGGAGGTCCACCGGGCGGCGGATGCCAGGGTCATCATCCCCATGCAGCCCGGCATGCGCTCCCTGAACGTCGCCGTCACCGCCGCCATGATCCTCGGCGAGGCCCTGCGGCAGACGAACACGTTCCCCCATCCGGGAGTGACGGCTCCGTGACAGCCAAACGCCAGCCTCATCTGAAAGTCTGCCCGGACATATATCCTCCCGTTGTCATCACCGGCCTTGTGCCGGTGATCCCGATCCGAAAAGCGCCGCTCTTTTCCTTATCGAGATGGCCGGGACACGCCCGGCCATGACGGAGAGAATGTCATTCTGGGCCAACCTATCAGGATAGAGTCCGCATATGATCCGAAAGACAGCATTGCCATGAACGACACAGCCCCCATCGAGCGCCTGCAGACAGAGGCTCCCATCTGGTTCGCGTTGCTGCGTGACCGGATCTGCGCCGCGTTCGAGGCCCTGGAGGATGAGGTGACGGCTCCCCTCCCCGGAGGCGTCCGAGCCCGGCCGGTTCGAGCGCACACCCTGGGAGCGCAAGGACCATGGCGGCGCTCCCGGCGGCGGGGGTGTCATGTCCATGATGGGCGGCCGCGTGTTCGAGAAGGTGGGCGTGCATGTCTCCACGGTGCATGGAGAATTCGCGCCGGAATTCCGCGGCCAGATCCCGGGCTCCGATCAGGATCCGCGCTTCTGGGCCGGCGGCATCTCGCTCATCGCGCACCCATGGAACCCGAATGTTCCAACGGTGCACATGAACACCCGCTTCGTGGTGACCACGAAGCCCTGGTTCGGTGGTGGAGCTGATCTCACGCCCGTGCTCGACCGGCGGCGGACTCAAGGGGATCCGGACACCATCGCTTTCCACCAGGCCATGGAGGAAGCCTGCCAGGCCCATGCGCCGGAAGGCTCCTACGAGAAGTACAAGAAGTGGTGCGACGAGTACTTCTTCCTCAAGCACCGCCACGAGGCGCGCGGCATCGGCGGCATCTTCTACGACTACCATTGGACCGGAAATCCGGACGAGGACTTCGCCTTCACCCGCCATGTGGGCGAGGCCTTCCTCAAGGTCTATCCGGAGATCGTCCGGCGCAACGCCACCAAGCCCTGGACGGAAGAAGATCGCATCGAGCAGCAGGTGCGGCGCGGACGCTACGTGGAGTTCAACCTGCTCTACGACCGGGGGACGATCTTCGGCCTGAAGACCGGCGGCAACATCGCGTCGATCCTCTCCTCCATGCCGCCGACGGTGCGCTGGCCTTAAGGGCTGGGCACCCATCCCGGAGCCGCGCAGCGGAGCCCGAGATCGTCTCTGACGTCTCAACGTCATCACCGGCCTTGTGCCGGTGATCCCGATCAAGAAAAGCGCAGCGTCTCACAGGATCGGGGTGGCCGGGACAAGCGCGGCCATGACCTGGGAGGGAGTGAGGCGGCGGATTGATCCAAAGCCCTAAGCCTGCTCCAGCACCCGTCTGAGCAAATCCTGCGCATAGACCTCGTCCGTCCGGCAGCCCTCCGCCAGCCAGGCCTGGCGGGCCCGCGCGAGCAGTTCACCGATCTTCGGCCCTTTCGGGATGCCGCCCTCGACGAGATCGGCCCCGCGCAAGGGGAAGACCGGCACCGGCTCAGTACCGCTGCGGAAGCGGTCGAGAGCCTCACGGGCATCGGCATGGACGATGGGAAAGGGTTCGCCGGTCGTGGCCGCCAGGACGACAGCGAGGGTCTCGACCTGATGATCAGCCGCCAGACGGCGGACGGCCGCTGCGTCCAGGGGCAAGGCCCAGGTCTTGAGACGGCCTAAGAGATCGGCATAGGCGACGAGCTTCTTATGCTCGTCGTTGGAGAGCCGCAAAAGCTCCCGCAACCGCTCCGCATCTTCCTCGACCATGACGGCGAGCGCCGCCAGGCGCCAGACTGGGACAGGATCCTCCGTGTCATAAGCCGCCACCCGACTGAGGCGCCCGAATTCGGCAGCACCGCCGAGGAGCCATGTGAGGAAGCCGTGATCGGCCAGGATGCGGATCGTGTCCTCGGCCCGCCGGGCGACGAGCAGCCTCAGAAGTTCGTGCCGGATGCGCTCCTTCGAGAGGAGCGCCAGTCCCTGCCGCTCGGCTCCCGATGCGGCGAGCCCCTCCGGGTCGGGATCGGTTTGCGCATATTCCGCGTGGAAACGGAAGAAGCGCATGATCCGCAGGTAATCCTCGCGGATGCGGGTGCGGGCGTCTCCGATGAAGCGGACACGCCGGGCCGCCAGATCCGCCACGCCGTCGGTGTAGTCGTAAAGCCGTCCGTCGAGACCGAGCGAGAGGGCATTAATGGTGAAATCGCGGCGCATGGCATCGAGCACGAAATCGCGTCCGAAATGCACGACCGCATGCCTTCCATCCGTTTCCACATCCTCGCGCAGGGTCGTGATCTCGTAAGGCTCGCCGGCGACGATGACTGTGATCGTGCCGTGCTCGATCCCGGTCGGCACCGCCTTGAAACCGGCGGCCTTCGCGCATTCGACGATGGCCTCGGGCAGCATGGTGGTGGTGCAATCCACTTCGGTCACGGGCCGCCCGAGAAGGGCATTGCGCACGGCTCCGCCCACGATGCGCGTCTCCTCGACACCGTCATTGAAGACCTCCAGGAGGCGGCGCAGCGCGGGGCGCTCAAGAAGGCTTGCCAAAGCCTGTCGGTCGAGGGTTTCCATTACTCGAAATGTCCTGGGACGACCCGTCCGTTTTCCACATGGGTCGGCACATAATTGCCCGTCTGGCGCTCAGCCAAGAGGCCTGTCGCAACCAGCGAGACGATGACGAAACCCAAGCCCGCAATCGCAAGCCAGAGCGATTGATCGCTCCAGTGCGACCAAGTCAGCGGATTGCGGCGACGGCTGACGAGATAAACTGCGAAGAGGACGAACGGCAGAAGGAACAGCACAAGTCCCTGAATCACCGCTCGTGTCATGGTCTGTAGAGCCTCTCGTACAAATTGCGGATGATGCCCGCCGTCACGCCCCAGATGTAGCGTCCCTCGTAGGGCATTGCATAGTAGCGGCGAAGCCTGCCCTTCCATTCCCGCGAATGGAGTTCGTGGCGCGCGGGATCCATGAGGAAGCTGAGCGGCACCTCGAATGTATCGGCCACCTCGTCCAGATTGAGGTCGAGGGTGTAGGAGGGTGAGACCCGTGCCACTACCGGCATGACGAGATAATTCGTGGTGGACAAGTAGGCGTCGAGGTAACCGAGCGGGCTGATGAAGCGGCTGTCGAGGCCGATCTCCTCCATCGCCTCGCGGCAGGCTGCCGCCAGGATGGAAGCATCCTCCGGATCGACCCGCCCGCCCGGAAAGGCGATCTGCCCCGAATGCTGACGCAGATGCGCGGAGCGCTCGGTGAGAAGCAGCATCGGCTCCTCGCGCATGACGACGGGAACGAGGACCGCGGCCGGTTTCGGGGTCAGGGGATGGGCCAGGGGCACGTTGTCGAGGCTATGATCTCCCCTCGGATTGGCCAGAGCCTCCTCCGGATGCGGAGGTTCGGGCCGCAGCCGCTCGGCCGCCAGCGTCAGGAAATCCGGCGCGTCATGGGGTGCAAGCCGCATCAGGGCGCGCCCAATTCGCTGACAGGAGCGATGTGGAAGAACATACCACTTGCTGCCACACCGAACGTGGTAACTCCATCCACATCCTTTTCTTCACCCAAGGCGATCAGATCCAGCGCCAGGGTTCGCGTCACCCGCGCCCAGAGCTCACCCCGCACCTTTACATAAGGCCTTACCCCGCCATTGGCGTCCTGGTCGAAGCGCAAGGGATGCTCAGGCCCCACCTGTGCGAGATCGTCCACATTGGTTCGGAAGGCGATCTGGCGGCTATCACCATCGCCTTCCACAGCCATTTCCACCGCGAGGAACGGCACATCCTCGACCTCAATCCCGACCCGCTCGACGGGCGTGACGAGCACGTAACGCTCCGGATCCCTGCGCAGAACAGTCGAAAACAGTTTCACGAGAGCGGGACGATTTATGGGCGTGCCCATGTAATGCCATGTGCCGTCGGCCGCGATGCGCATGTCGATTTCGCCACAATACGCCGGATTCCAGCGCTCGACCGGCGGCGGTCCTTTCCGCTTCGCATCGGAGCCGAGCGCCTCTGTCAGGCGGGCCAGGGCATTCCCGGATATGGGGGGTGAGGGATCGGTCATGACGCAAGCGTGAACAGGAATCTGAACTTTATGGATCGACGAACGGCCATCGATTGTTACTTCCTAGAGCATAGAGTCCTCGGCGGTCTCGTCCACTCCATTCAGTCCTTTGCTGCGGCGCAACGACCCTTGCATCTCGACACGGATCGAAGGCAGACTAGCTACCGGGGGCAATTGCGAGTGAGAGGGAGAATGACCTCATGACGGCCAGCATTGCTCAAGCGCCTACCGCATTGGACGACGCGATCATCCGCAGCGCGGAGGCGACCCTTGAGACTGTCGGACGTGCCCGTGAGGCCATTCACACGGTCATTTTCGGCCAGGAAGACGTGGTCGACCTGACCCTCATCACCCTTCTGGCCGGCGGCCACGGCCTTCTCGTCGGCGTTCCAGGCCTCGCCAAGACGAAGCTCGTGGAAACGCTGGGCATCGTGCTCGGGCTCGATGCCCGCCGCATCCAGTTCACGCCGGATCTGATGCCCTCCGACATCTTAGGCTCGGAAATCCTCGATGAGGGCGTCGACCGACGCCGCTCCTTCCGTTTCGTGAAGGGTCCGGTCTTCGCGCAGCTTCTGATGGCCGACGAGATCAACCGTGCGAGCCCGCGCACCCAATCCGCCCTGCTCCAGGCCATGCAGGAGCATCACGTTTCCGTGGGCGGCGAGCGGCACGACCTGCCGCAACCCTTCCATGTGCTCGCCACGCAAAACCCTATCGAGCAGGAAGGCACCTATCCCCTCCCCGAGGCGCAGCTCGACCGCTTCCTGCTCGAGATCGACGTCGGCTATCCGACGCGTGATGCCGAGCGACGCATCCTGATCGAAACGACGGGTGCCGAAGAGCATAAACCCTTGGCGGTCATGAATGCCGAGGCGCTCATGAACGCCCAGCGACTGGTTCGCCGCCTGCCGGTCGGTGAGAGCGTGGTCGATGCGATCCTCGACCTCGTGCGCTCGGCCCGCCCGGAGGGAGACGGGATCGATGGCGTGACCGACAAGATCCTGTGGGGCCCCGGCCCTCGCGCTAGCCAGGCCTTGATGCTGGCGGTGCGCGCCCGCGCGCTGATCGAGGGCCGTGTAGCCCCTTCCATCGCCGACGTGATGGCTCTCGCCGAGCCGGTGCTGAAGCATCGCATGGCGCTGACCTTCTCCGCCCGGGCGGATGGAGAAACGATCAAGAGCGTCATCGGCCGGCTCACCTCGCGGCTGGTAGGCTAGGCCCCGTCATGACCCGTGTCCGGGTCCTCCCCGAAAGCGCCCGCTCGCCGGGCCGCCGTGAAACGGAGAGCGCGCTCTCCCTCGCCGATCGGATGCCGCACCTCGTGCTCGAGGCGAGGCGCGTCGCCGCGAACCTCGCCCACGGCATTCACGGCCGCCGGCGCGCCGGCACCGGCGAAACCTTCTGGCAGTTCCGTCCCTTCGTCACCGGAGAGGCGGCGCATCGCATCGACTGGCGCCGCTCGGCCCGTGACGACCGGCTCTATGTGCGCGAGCGCGAGTGGGAAACGGCCCAGACCGTCTGGTTCTGGATCGACCGTTCCGCCTCCATGGGCTACGTATCGGACCTGGCGCAGGCGCCCAAAATCGAACGCGCCATCGTGCTCGGCCTTGCACTCGCGGACAGCTTCGTCGAGGCCGGAGAGCGGGTCGGCATGCTGGGTCTCATGCCGCCGCGCGCCACCCGGCGCATCGCGGAAACGATGGCCCAGACCCTGGTGACGGACCGCTCCTCGCTCGAGGAAGACCTTCCGCCGCAGGCTCCCGTCGCGCCGCAGCATGAAGCCGTGCTGATCAGCGATTTCCTGTCGCCCGTGCGCGACATTACCGCCATGGTCGAAGGCATCTCGTCGCGTGGGGCGCGCGGGCATCTGGTGATGATCGTCGATCCCGTCGAGGAGACCTTCCCGTTCCAGGGGCAGGCCGTTCTGCACGATCTGGAAGATGGCCTCTCGCTGCGGATCGGAGATGCGATCTCCTGGGGCCGGGCCTATCGCCTGCGGATCGAGCAGCACCGGGAAGAGCTTCAGGAACTCGCCCGCCGCCGCGGCTGGACGCTGACCATTCATCGCACCGACCGTCCTGCCAGCGAAGCGGCTTTGCGCATCATGACGCTCGTGTCGACCTCTCGCGGCACCGGTTTGGGAGGGCGCTGAGCGATGCTGGGCCTTCCCCTCACCTTCGCCGTTCCGCTCGTCCTGACGGCGCTTGCCGCCCTGCCGGCGATCTGGTTGCTGCTGCGCATCACGCCGCCGCAGCCGAGGCGGGTCGACTTCCCGCCTCTGAAAATTCTCGCGGATCTGCGGCCCGAACAGGAAATGCCCGCACGCACGCCCTGGTGGCTTCTGCTGCTGCGGCTGTTGCTTGCCGCCTTCCTCATCCTCGCGGCCGCCGGTCCGATTTGGAATCCGCTGGCGGAAGACAACAACCGCTCGCCGATTCTGATCATGCTCGACAACGGCTTTGCCGCCGCTCACGACTGGCGGGATCGCATGAACCTCGCGGCCGAGCGCATCGAAGCGGCCGGACGCGACGGACGCACCGTCGCGCTGGTGGCCACGGCGGAAGCTCCGGCCGCCATCGAGCTCGCGAGCCCGGCCGCCGCACTGGAACGATTGCGGTCTCTGAAACCTCTTCCGCATCTGCAGGACCGTCAGGTCCATCTCGATTCCGTCAGGCGATTCATGGAATCCACGCCAGAGGCCAACATTGTCTGGATCAGCGATGGGGTTGCGGGCGTTGAGGGACAGGGCTTCATCGACGGTTTGGCGCAAATGGCAAACGGGCAGCGGATCACCGTCCTGAAAGCGGATCGCGCCCCGGTTCTGGCCATTGCCGGCGTCGAGAACGCCAGCGGCCAGCTCAATGTCAGGCTCGTGCGGCCCGAGCCGAACGGACGCGATGCCGGAACGGTGCGTGCACTCGATCTGAAGAGCCTGCCGCTCGCCGACATGCACTTCTCCTTCGATCAGAACGCCACCGAGACGAATGTCGCCTTCGACCTGCCGACCGAGATCCGCAACGCCATCGCACGCATCGAAATCCTCGGTGAAGGCTCTGCCGGGGCCGTGCATCTTCTCGACGAGCGCGGCAAGCGCCGCCGCGTCGGTCTCGTCTTTGGTGGCACCTCCGATCAGGCCCAGCCGCTTCTCTCGCCCCTCTACTATATCGAGCGAGCGCTCTCGCCCTATTCCGAGATCCGCAACGGCCGCGGCGCTGTCGCCGATGCGGTGAACCAGCTCATCGACGAACAGGTTTCCATTCTTGTGCTGGCGGATGTCGGCGGCCTCGATCGGGAAACACTCGGCAAGGTGACGGCCTTTGTCGAGAAGGGCGGCATGCTGCTGCGCTTCGCCGGCTCCAGGCTTGCCGCCGGCAATGACGAACTCGTGCCGGTGCGCCTGCGCCGCGGCGGACGCAGCCTTGGCGGCACATTGTCCTGGGACACGCCGAAGACCTTCGCACCGTTCACCCGTGAAAGCCCTTATTTCGGCCTTGCCGTGCCAGAGGAAATCGGCATCCGCCGTCAGATCCTCGCGGAGCCGGACGGCGATCTCCCGGAGAGAACCTGGGCCTCCCTGGCCGACGGCACGCCCATCGTTACGGCGGACAAGCGCGGCGACGGCATGATCGTGCTCTTCCACGTCACGGCCGACACCACCTGGTCGAACCTGCCTCTGTCGGGCCTCTTCGTCGACATGCTGCGCCGGACCACGGCTCTCGCCGGTGCGCCGAACGATGTGAATGCGGAAGCGCGCAATGCGGAGAACGAGACCGTGGCGCCACGATTGACCCTTGACGGCTATGGCATCTTCACCTCGCCCCCGGCGAATGCCCGTGCCGTAGCGCGCAACTATGCCGAGCGTGCGAATGACGAGCATCCGCCGGGTTTCTACGGTCCCGTGGATTCGAGCCTTGCGGTGAATGCGCTTCTATCGGGCGACCGGCTCGCCCTGCTCAATTACGCTCCTCTCAATGCGCGGATCGCGCCCCTTGCCGGTTCACAGACAATCGATCTGCGCATGCCGCTGTTCATGCTGGCCCTGTTGCTCCTGCTGGCCGATACCCTGGCCTCGCTCTGGCTCGGCGGCCACCTGTCGAACCTCACTGGCCGCTTGCGCCGGGCCGGCGCTGCGGCCGCCATTGTCTTGGGCGCGTCCCTCCTCCTCAATCCGTTCTCCGACGCGAGCGCGCAGGACCGCCGATCATCCATGACCATGGAGAGCTCCAATCCCGCTCTCGTGACGCGGCTCGCCTATGTCGTCACGGGAGACACGCAGGTCGACGAGACGAGCAAGGCGGGACTGACAGGGCTGACGCAGGTGCTGAGCCAGCGGACGGCCCTTTCGCCGGGCGAGCCCATCGGGATCGATCTCTCGCGGGACGAGGTCGCGTTCTATCCGCTGATCTATTGGCCTATCGTCGCAGCGCGACCCATGCCGTCCGAGGCTGCGATCCGGCGCCTCGATGCCTTCATGAAGGGCGGCGGAACGGTGATTTTCGACACGCGCGATGCCTTCGGCAATCGTCCGGACGGAGCGCCCACCGCCGAGGGGCAGTACCTGCGCCGGATGCTGGCGAGCCTCGACATTCCCGAACTCGAGCCCGTGCCGGCCGATCACGTGCTCACCAAAACCTTCTACATCCTCGACAGCTTCCCCGGCCGCTACGCCACGGGACAGACCTGGGTCGAGGCCCTGCCGCCGCAAGCCGAGGGCGAGGCAAGCCGTCCCGCTCGCTCGGGCGATGGAGTCTCGCCGATCATCATCACGTCCAACGATCTCGCCGCTGCCTGGGCCGTGGGAGCGCGCGGCGAGTCGCTTTACCCGGTCGTGGGCAGCGATCAGCGGCAGCGGGAATTCTCGTATCGCAGCGGCGTCAACATCGTCATGTATGCGCTGACCGGCAACTACAAGGCCGACCAGGTGCACGTACCGGCCCTGCTCGAACGCCTCGGGCAGTAGGGGGAGACTGTATTGCTTTCGATCAGCTTCTCACCCCTCATCCCGACTTACGCCCTCTGGGCCCTCGGCGCGGTCGTCACCCTGCTGGCGATCCTTGCGCTGGTCTCCCGCGGCCCCGTCGCAATCCTCAGGGCGATCGCCCTCGGGCTCGTTCTCCTTGCTCTCGCCAACCCGGCGCTGGTGCAGGAGGATCGGGAGAAGGTGAAGGATATCGTGGCGGTGGTCATCGACCGCTCGACCTCGCAGACGCTGGGCGACCGCTCTCCCATGACCGACCAAGTGAGAGCCGAACTGGAGCGCCGCTTCGGTTCGCTGGCCGACGTAGATCCCCGTTTCATCGAAGCGGATGACGGCAACGGCGATGACGGCACGCGTCTGTTCGCCGCCCTCTCCAACGGATTGGCCGACGTGCCGCCGGACCGCCTCGCCGGCGTCGTCTTCGTCACCGACGGCGTGGTGCACGATATTCCGCCTTCCGTGGAAGGACTCGGCTTCAGGGCGCCGCTTCACGCGCTCATCACCGGTCGTCCCGACGAGCGCGACCGGCAGATCAAGCTTTTGGAGGCTCCCCGCTTCGGCATCGTCGGCAAGGACCAGACCATCCGCGCGCAGATCATGGAGCGCGGCGGCACGGGTTCAGCCCTCGTGACCGTGCGCCGCGACGGGCAGGTCCTCACCCGTCAGCAGGTACGCGCCGATACGCCCTTCTCCCTCGACGTGCGCATCGAGCATGGCGGCACCAATGTCGTCGAGCTCGAAGTGGAAGGCTTAGCCAACGAGCTGACGCAAGCCAACAACCGCGCTGTCGTTCCCATCGAGGGCATCCGCGAGAAGCTGCGCGTGCTGCTCGTCTCCGGCGAGCCGCATGCGGGCGAACGCACCTGGCGCAATCTCCTGAAATCCGATGCCAATGTGGACCTCGTCCACTTCACCATCCTGCGCCCGCCGGAGAAGCAGGACGGCACGCCGATCAACGAACTCTCGCTGATCGCCTTCCCGACCCGCGAGCTGTTCCAGCAGAAGATCAAGGAATTCGATCTGATCATCTTCGACCGCTACGCGAACCAGAGCATCCTGCCCTCCAGCTATTTCGAGAACATCGTGCGCTATGTGCGCGAGGGCGGCGCAATCCTCGTGGCGGCCGGTCCCGAATTCGCGAGCTACGGCAGTCTCGCGCAAACGCGGCTCGCCCCGATCATTCCGGGTCAGCCCAACGGCAGCATCGTCGAGCAACCCTACAAGGCGCGGATCACCGATACCGGCGACCGGCATCCTGTCACCCGCGACCTGCCGGGCTCCGAGCAATCGCCGCCTGCCTGGGGCGAGTGGCTGCGCATCATCGGCTCGCAGGTGCAATCGGGCGATACTCTCATGTCGGGGGCGAACGACCTGCCGCTTCTCGTCCTGCGCCGGGAGGACAAGGGCCGGGTCGCGCTGCTGCTGTCCGATCATGCCTGGCTCTGGGCCCGCGGCTACCAGGACGGCGGGCCGCATCTCGATCTCCTGCGCCGCCTCGCCCATTGGCTCATGAAGGAGCCTGCCCTTGAGGAGGAAGCGCTACGTGCGAGCGCCCAAGGGCGTGACATTCGCATCGAGCGGCAGACCATGGCGGAAACGGCCGATCCCGCGACCCTCGTCGCGCCGAGTGGTGCGGAGAGCAGCGTCCCGCTGACCGAGACGCGCCCCGGCCTATTCACCGCGCAGGTCGCAAGCCGCGAACTCGGATTGCATACGGTCCGCTCGGGCGATCTCATCACCTTCGTCAGCATCGGCCCGGCCAATCCCCGCGAGCTGATGGACGTGTTCAGCAACACGGAAGCCTTGAGTTCGATTGCCGAAGCGACGGGCGGATCGGTGCGGCGGGTCGCCATGGCGGGCGATCAGAGCATTACGGTGCCCCGCGTTCTCGCGGTGCATTCCGGCACGCGCTTTTCCGGCGGCGACTGGATCGGGATTAAGCCCAGCGACAGCGCCATCGTCCGCGGCGTGTCCGTCTTCCCCATGGCGCTCGGCTTCGTCGGTCTGGTGCTCCTGATCGGCTCGACGCTCGCCGCCTGGCTGATCGAGGGACGACGGCAGGCTTGAGCGGGATCGAGGGTGCAAATTCGGAGCGTGGCGCTCGATGAGTATGGGCCACGCTTTCACCGCCACGTCATCACCGGCCTTGTGCCGGTGATCCCGATATGAAAGGCGCAGCGCTCCACATAATCGAGATAGCCGAGACAAGCCCGGCCACGACGTCGAGGGGACGGGAGGTTTCCGCTACCTGCCTGTGTCAGGAAGAGGGCTTACCAGCCCCTTCGCGCCGGCCAGTGCCCCCTCGACCAGCTCCAGCGCTAGGAATCGGATCGGATTGACCGGCCCGGGAAGCTGCAATTGCTGCGGCGGGATGCGCTTGAATCCGAAGCGGCTGTAATAGGGCTCGTCACCTACAAGCAAAACCAGGGTGTGGCTCTTCGCCTTGGCGGCATCGAGGGAGCGGCGCATCAGGGCCGCGCCGATGCCGCGGCTCTCGAAAGCGGGCTCGACGGTGAGTGGTCCCAGCATCAGGGCGGGCACGCCGCCGGCCATCACCGGCGTCATGCGCACCGAGCCGACCAGCAGCGTGCCGACCAAGGCGGTGAACGACAGATCGAGCAGGTGGGACGCCCCTTCCCTTAGGCGCGAGGCGGTGCGGGCGAAGCGGCCGGGGCCGAAGGCGCGCTCGTGCAGGCGTTCAATAGCCTCGGAATCGATGGGTTGTTCTGTGCGGATCAGGAGCGAGAGCTCGGTCATGAACGGACTCAGGGCGCGAAGGACGGGGAAACAGAAATGGCAGCTGGACTTGATGTCAGCCGTGTCGTCGTCGCAGAATCCGGGTGATGCTCATGGGCGCGGCGTTTCCTGAAGTTGCTAGGCCATAGCAGCGTCGGGAACGTGGCGCAAATGCTCTATCACCAGTTCGTGGAGGCAGGCTGCCCCTCGAGGATTTCAGCCAAACGGTTGCGGGTGGCAACGGTCGTTCCATCGGGCAACTGGTCGAGAGGGAAGAAGCCGGCCTCGGCGATCTCTCGGTCCGGCCGTTTGGCCTCCAGCACCGTAAAGCGCCGGATCACATAGACCAGCACGTGATCGCGCCGGGAGATCCTGTTGTTGAAGAAGACGCCGAAAAGGTGAGGCGTCTCGTCCACGGCGATGCAGGCCTCTTCCCGGAGCTCGCGACCGAGCGCATCGAGGGCCGTCTCACCGGTCTCGACGCCTCCTCCTGGTAGGTGCCAGCCGGGAACGTAGGTGTGCCTGATGAGAAAGATCTGGTTCCGGTCGTCGAGAACCACGCCGCGCACACCGAGCGTCATGCCGCGGGAGAAGCGCCAGTACGTATGAAGGCTCCAGGAAATGAGGCGCGACGCCCTGCGAGGCGGCTGAGAGTCAGACATCGGACCAAGCAATCATAACAAGCTTACCGGAGGATGAATGTAGTCATTCATCAAATGCATAGCTGTTCCCGCAATTTGGCGCGTGACCTGCATTATACGAAGGTCTAAGACAGCGCCAACCAAAGGTGTTCCAATGTTTCTCGCGCTGATCCTGTCCCGTCTCAACCGCTCCGCCCGCTTCTCCTGGTCCCCAGCTCTCAACCTCGAGGACCACTCGATCTACTCGACCCTGATCCCGGGCGCGCAGTACTAAGCTTCAATCCAGCCGTCCTGCCACCGTAGGGAGGCTTGGCGACAGCCCGATTTCTTGTTTAGAATACTTCTAAACAGGAGCAGGTATGAAGTCTCTGTCCGAACTTTCCGGGCGCGAGGTTATCGCGCTCGCCATTGCCAACGAAGAGGAAGATTCGCGGATCTACCAGCATTTCGCGGATCGCATTCGCCCCGATTTCCCCGCCTCGGCCGAGATCTTCGACGGCATGGCCGAGGAAGAGCGGGCCCATCGCAATTCCCTCTATGGCTTCTATCGCTCCCGGTTCGGCGAGCATCTCCCTCCCATCCGCCGGGAGGACGTGCGCGGCTTCCTGAAGCGCCGCGCCGTTTGGTGGAGCCCCCCACCTCGACCTCGACCGCATGCGTCGCGAGGCGGAGATCATGGAGCTGCAGGCGGCGAATTTCTATGAGAAGGCCGCGCAGCAAACCCTCGACGTGTCCCTGCGCGAATTGTTCACCAGGCTGGCGGAAGTCGAGCGCGGCCATGAACGCAAGGCCAACGAGTTGCACGCGGCCCATCTGACAGAGAACGCGGAAGCCGCCGAGGAACATGCCCGCCGCAGGCTCTTCGTGCTGCAATATGTGCAGCCGGGACTGGCCGGGCTCATCGACGGCTCGGTCTCGACCCTCGCGCCCCTCTTTGCCGCCGCCTTCGCTACCCAGAACAATTGGGAGACCTTCCTCGTCGGGCTTGCAGCCTCCGTCGGCGCCGGCATCAGCATGGGCCTGACCGAAGCCCTCTCCGATGATGGCGAGATCACGGGCCGCGGCTCGCCGTGGCTGCGCGGTCTGGTCTGCGGCCTCATGACGGCAGCTGGCGGCCTCGGCCATACCCTGCCCTACCTGCTGCCGGATTCCTGGCCCAACGCCTTCATCCTGGCCACCAGCGTCGCGGCGCTCGTGGTGGCGGTGGAACTGGTCGCGATTTCATGGATCCGAACGCGATACATGGAGACGCCGTTCTGGAGCGCGACCTATCAGGTCATCGTCGGGGGCGTTCTGGTGCTTCTCGCCGGTATCTTCATCGGCAGCGCTTGACGCAAGCGGTTGCGCGCGCGAACTCTCGCTTCCACTCGCATCAACCCGGCCGCTATGTTCCGCATCGCTCATCTGACCGACCCCCATGTGGGCCCACTTCCCCGGCCGCGCCTGAAGCAGCTCCTGAGCAAGCGCCTGACCGGCTGGTACAACTGGCACAGTAGCCGGCAGGATCTTCACGACATGGAGCTTCTGGCGGAGCTCGTCGCCGACATCCACGCGCAGAACCCGGACCACATCACCTGCACGGGCGACACCTGCAACATCGGCCTGCCCGATGAATGGAAGACATCCCGCGTCTTTCTCGAAGGCTTGGGCGATCCGTCACGCGTCACCTTCGTGCCGGGCAATCACGATGCTTATGTCCGCGGTTCGCTCGAAGGTTTGATGCGCGAGATCTCGCCCTGGACCCGGGGCGATGACGGCAGCGAAGGGGTTTTTCCCTATCTGCGCCACTACGGGCCGATTGCCATCATCGGCTTGTCCTCGGCCATCCCTACCCTGCCCTTCGTGGCGAGCGGCCGGGTCGGATCAAAACAGATGAAAGCCGTCGAACAGATTCTCGGTGAGCTGGGGCGCGATCCGGGCTGCTTCCGGATCGTGCTGATCCACCACCCGCCCCATATCGGCGGTGCCGAGGCAGGCCGCAACCTCACCGACGCCTCCCGTTTCGAGAAGATGCTGTGCCGGGTCGGCGCGGAGCTCGTGTTGCACGGGCACAACCATGTGGGCTCGCTCGCCCATCTCGACGGTCCACGCGGTCCCATTCCGGTCATCGGCGCCCCTTCTGCCTCGGCCCGAAGCGGAACGCTGACCCACAAGGCCGGCTATCATCTCTTCACGATCGGGCAGGATGAGACCGGCTTTCTCCTGGCGGCCGAGCTTCGGGGACTGAGGGCCTGACGGCACGGTTGGTGGGATGGGCATGCTCTCGCTCGCACGTATCCGCCAGCCAAAAGACAAGTCTTGATCCGGCATTCCTGCCAAGCTTCTCGATATGCAGAGAATATTGCAAGGCTTCGCTTGCGGTCCGAAGCATGCAATTTCCCTTGAACCCTTGTTTTTATTGGAATTGACGCTCCGCCTTTCTTCTGGTCGCCATCGGTCTCATCCTTACTGGCACTCTATCCTTACCTTTTCTGGAACCGCTCACATCGCACTCCGTTGAACGGATGCAGCAGCCACCTATGAGCTTTGCAGGCCTGATCGGCCTCGCGTGGTGTTCTGCGATCCCGTAAACAGGAGTCACCTCATGAAAAAATATCTTGCCCTTTCGGCATTACTTGCGTCCGTTTCGGCCATTCCAGCCTCTGCCCAGGTCATGGACAGCCAGACCTACCGCATGATGGCGGCTCAATCGGATGCTTTCGAGATTGCCTCGAGCCAGCTCGCCCTCGAGCGCTCGCGCAACCCCGCCGTGCGCCGCTACGCCGAGAACATGATCCGAGATCATGGCATGACGAGCCAAGCCCTCAACGGCGGTCGCCCGGTCTATACTGCATCCGGTGAGTTCATCGGCGGCTCGCTGGGCGGCACGCTCGCCGGCGCCGGCATCGGCGCCCTCGTCGGCGGCCCGGTCGGTGCGGCAGTGGGTGCTGGCGTCGGCGCGACGGCTGGTGCCACGGCCGGCGCTGCAGCCAGCGGCTCTCCGGGTACCGCTGGGGGTACGGCAACCGGTGCTCTGGCCGGCGCTGGCGTCGGCGCCCTGGTGGGCGGTCCTGTAGGCGCGGCTGTCGGCGCCGGTGTCGGCGCGACGACGGGTGCTGCGGCAGGCCGTACGGCC
This sequence comes from Microvirga sp. RSM25, assembly GCF_044784385.1. Taxonomy (NCBI): domain Bacteria; kingdom Pseudomonadati; phylum Pseudomonadota; class Alphaproteobacteria; order Hyphomicrobiales; family Methylobacteriaceae; genus Microvirga; species Microvirga sp. RSM25. The sequence goes on from NZ_CP173039.1 coordinate 3,198,532, forward strand.
GATGTGCAGTCGACGGGCTCGGTGACCCCGATCCGCCTCGGCATGCCGCTCAGCCCTGAGAAGACCGCCATGCTGAACCAGCTCGCCTCGACCTCGGGCCCGCAGTTCGATCGCCTCTATGGTCAGGCCCAGCGCATGGCTCACCAGGAGGCCCTGGCTCTTCACTCGGGTTATGCTCAGGCCGGCAACGATCAGTCACTGCGCCAGTTCGCGGCCTCCGTGGTTCCGCACCTCGAGCACCACGCCGCAGACGCTCAGCGCCTTCCGGGCGGCACGGCCCGTCGTCGCTAAGCGGCTATCTGTTTGAATCCTCTTCGCGGCGGGTCCATCGGGCCCGCCGTCTTCATGTTCGCCCAAAGAGCTACCTGAATCCTGCTTGCGGTGGCTTGTGATGCACATTCCAAGGTGTAGGAAGGCATCAGCAGGTCCTGCCTTAGGGGCCCTGTCGATCACCCCCTACATTCCGCGAGCTTCCATGGCCTACGTCATTCCCGCGCCTTCGATCCCCGCCCTCCCCGTTGCCGGCAGCCCCGACGTGTTCCCGGTCCGCCGCGTCTATTGCGTCGGCAGGAACTATGCGGCCCACGCACGGGAGATGGGTGGCGATCCGACCCGCGAGCCGCCCTTCTTCTTCATGAAACCGGCGGACGCTCTCCAGCCCGTCATGGACGGTGAACTGGCAGATCATTCCTATCCACCGAAGACCGGGAACTACCATTTCGAGATCGAGATGGTCGTGGCGCTGGGCAAGGGCGGGCGCGACATCCCTGTCGAGCAGGCCCTCGACCACGTCTTCGGCTATGCGGTCGGGCTCGACATGACCCGCCGCGATCTCCAGGACGAAGCCAAGCAGCTTCGCCGCCCCTGGGAGCTCGGGAAGGCTGCCGATCATTCGGGCCCGGTCGGACCGATCCGTCCCGTCTCGCAGGTTGGACACCCTGCCGGCGGCGTCATTTCCCTGTCGGTGGACGGCACGACCAGGCAGAAGGCGGATCTGTCCGACATGATCTGGTCCGTCGCCGAGCAGATCGCCTATCTCTCCTCCTATTTCGAACTCGTCCCCGGCGACGTGATCTTCTCCGGCACCCCGGACGGAGTGGGCGCAGTGACGCAAGGTCAGACCATGGTGGGCGCCATCGAGGGGCTGGGTGAGATCAAGCTTCGGGTTGTGTGAAGCCTGATTTACCACCTCTTGCCTTTTTGCCAAGTTTGGCTGTTACTGCGTCACGGCGCGGCCTGAGAGGGCCGCGGGCAAGTCAGGCCCTGGCGAAGCCGGGGCCCACAAACAAGGGAACGACTATGAAATTCGTTAAGACCGTCGGCTTGGCTCTTCTCGGTTCTGCTCTTGCGATCGGCGGAGCAGCCGCACAGCAGAAGACGGTGAAAATCGCCACGGAAGGCGCCTACGCCCCGTGGAACTTTACGGGCGCAGGCGGCAAGCTCGAAGGCTTCGAGATCGACCTCGCCAACGACCTGTGCGGGCGCATGAAGGTGAAGTGCGAGATTGTGGCTCAGGATTGGGACGGCATCATTCCGGCGCTCACCGCCAAGAAGTACGACGCCATCATGGCCGGCATGAGCATCACCGACGAGCGCAAGAAGACCATCGACTTCGCGGGCCCCTACGTGAACGGCCCTAACGGCTACATGGTCGCCAAGTCGTCGCCCCTCGCCAAGATGGCAGGTACGGGCCAAGCCTATCACCTCGGCACCCAGCAGGCTGCCGCCGAGAAGGCCATCGACGCTTCGAAGGAGATCCTCAAGGGCAAGACCGTTGGCGTCCAGGGCTCGACGATCCACGCCAACTTCGCGGACAAGTACCTGAAGGGCACTGCGGAAATCCGCGAGTATAAGACCACCGAACAGCACGACCTCGACCTCGCGGCCGGCCGTATCGACGCCGTCCTGGCGGATTCCACGGCCATTATGGGCACGCTCGATAAGCCGGAATTCAAGGATTACGTCATGGTCGGTCCGTCCATCACCGGCGGCCTCCTGGGTGCCGGCGTTGGTGTCGGCCTGCGTAAGGGCGACGACGAGTTGAAGAAGAGCTTCAACGAGGCGATCAATGCGGCGGTCAAGGACGGAACGGTTAAGACCCTGTCCATGAAGTGGTTCAAGGTGGACATCTCCCCCAAGGGCTGATCTTCGCTTCGATCCATGAGAGGCGCGGCTTCGGCCGCGCCTTTTTTGTATCGATCAGGCCCGATTGCGACCGAAATCGCCAGCTTGGGCGCTTTATTCAGCATGTTTAGGACTTGCGCCGGCTTGGCTTTTGAATGTTAGTTTCTGAGTACGAGATGGAGGTCCTCGACGACCCTCATCCGACAATAGGATCAGTCGAAGCTGACCAGAGGGATGACGATGAAACTCTTTAAGACATTGGGTCTCGGCCTGTTGGCCTCCGCCCTCGCCGTCGGCGGAGCGACGGCACAGGATAAGACCGTCAAGATCGCCACGGAAGGCGCTTACGCTCCGTGGAACTTTACGGGCGCAGGCGGCAAGCTCGAAGGCTATGAGATCGATCTCGCCAACGAGCTCTGCGGGCGCATGAAGGTGAAGTGCGAGATCGTCGCCCAGGATTGGGACGGCATCATCCCGGCGCTTCAGGCGAAGAAGTACGACGCCATCATGGCCGGCATGAACATCACCGACAAGCGCCTGGAGACGATCAACTTCTCGCTTCCCTATGCCGCCACTCCCCACGGCTGGGGCGTGATGAAAGATTCTCCGCTCGCCAAGCTGGCGGGGACCGGCACGACGGTGAGCTTTGAAAAGGACCCTGAGGGTGCGAAGAAGGCAATCGAAGCCTGGAAGTCGCTTTTGAAGGGCAAAACGATAGGTGTGCAGGGTTCGACCGTGAACGCACAGTTCGTGGAGCAGTACTTCAAGGATACGGTCGAGATCCGCGAGTACAAGACGACAGAGCAGCACGACCTCGACCTGACCGCCGGCCGCGTCGACGCGATCTTCGCAGGCCACGGGGCCTTGAAAGCCACACAGGAGAAGCCGGAGTTCAAGGATATGGTCATTGCCGGCACGGGCATGCGCGGCGGCGTATTGGGCCGGGGTGTCGCCGTGGGCATGCGCAAGGAGGACACGGAGTTGAAAAAATCCTTCGACGAGGCGATCCAGGCTGCGATCAAGGACGGCACGATCAAGAAGCTGTCCGAGAAGTGGTTCAAGATCGACGCTACTCCGCAAGTCTGACGAGATCGTGCTGGAAACAAAGTCGCGGGTCCTGCTAAACGGACCCGCGACATGATCCGGTCAAAGGCCGGATTTGACAGATCCTGTCTTACCCTCTGCTTTCGTGAGGGGAGGCATTTTCAGGAAAGTTGAAGCGTGCAGCAGCTGAGCTATTTCGAGCTCGTCGGGTTCGGCCCCAACGGTTGGGGATGGGCTCTTCTCACCGCGGCGGGGATGACGATCGCCGTTGCCCTCTGCGGTTTCCTCGCCGGCTCCGTCGTCGGAACCCTGGTGGCCTGGGGGAAGATCGGGGGCAATCTCGTCACCCGAAGCCTGGCGGACGGCTACACCACCGTCCTGCGCGGCATTCCCGATCTGCTCGTGATCTACCTCTTCTATTTCGGCGGCAGCGCGGCGCTCGGCGCTATCGGCAGCCTGTTCGGAGCCGAAGGCTTCATCGGCGTGCCGGCCTTCGTCACCGGTGCCCTGGCCATCGGCATTGTGTCGGGCGCCTATCAGGCGGAGGTCTTCCGCGGGGCCTATCAGGTCGTGAACCGGGGCGAGATCGAGGCGGCGCGATCCGTCGGCATGCATCGCTGGCTCATGTTCCGCCGCATCATCGCGCCTCAGGTTCTGCGCTATGCCATCCCGGGTCTCGGCAACACATGGCAGCTGGTGCTGAAGGAATCGGCCCTGATCTCCGTGACGGGCCTCGTCGAGCTGCTGCGCCAGTCGCACATTGCGGCAGGCTCGACCCGCCGTCCGTTCGACTTCTACATCACGGCGGCGGTTCTCTACCTGCTTATCACCTGGGTTTCGACCTATCTGTTCCAGCGCGCGGAGTCCCACTCGATGCGTGGCATGCGGAGGGCTTCCTGATGGACTTCGCTTTCATGCGGGATACCTTCCTGACCCTGATGAGCGGCGTGCCGCTGACGCTGAACCTGGCCTTCACATCCGTCGCGTTCGGCGCCATTTTCGCGATGCTCCTGGCGCTGATGCGCATGTCGAGGGTCAAGGCCCTCGACTGGCCAGCACAGGCCTATGTCTTCGTGTTCCGCGGAACGCCTCTGCTCGTGCAGATCTTCTTGATCTATTACGGCCTCGGGCAGTTCCGTCCGACGCTGCAGGAATGGGGCTTGTGGACGTTCTTCCGCGAGCCTTACTGGTGCGCAGTGCTGGCCCTCACCCTCAACACCGCAGCCTATGCCAGCGAGATCATGCGTGGCGGCCTGCAATCGGTGCCTTACAACCAAGTCGAGGCGGCGCGGGCCTGCGGCATGTCGGGCTTCCTGCTCTTCCGCCGCATCGTCTTCCCCATCGCGGTCCGTCAGGCCCTCCCCGCTTACGGCAGCGAGATCATTCTCATGGTGAAGGCCACGTCGCTAGCTTCCATCATCACCATGATGGAAGTGACCGGGCTTGCCGCGAAACTCATCTCGCAGACGTTCCGCGCGGTCGAGGTCTTCATCGTTGCGGGATTGATCTACCTCATTCTCAACTTCATCATCACGCGCATTATCATGGCCATCGAATGGTGGCTCTCGCCTCATCTGCGCCGCCCCCCGGCCATCGAGCCGCGTCTGGAGGCCGCCCATGTCTAACGGAGTTGCATCCTTGTCGACCCAATCTGCGTCCTCCGAGGCCGCGTCTGCCGTCTCCGTCAACAATCTGCGCAAGAGCTTCGGAAACCTCGAGGTGCTGAAAGGCGTCTCGCTCAGTGCGAAGGAGGGCGATGTCATCTCGATCCTCGGCGCATCGGGCTCCGGCAAGTCGACCATGCTCCGCTGCATCAACATGCTGGAGGTGCCGGATTCCGGCGACATCCGCATCGGCGGCGAGACGATCGGCCTGAAGAAGGGCCGCAAGGGCATGGAGCCTGCCGATCAGCACCAAGTGGATCGCATCCGCTCGCGCGTCGCCATGGTGTTCCAGAGTTTCAATCTCTGGTCCCACATGACGATCCTGGAGAACGTGATCGAAGCTCCGGTGCACGTGCAGAAGCGCCCGAAGGCCGAGTGCATCGCTGAAGCCGAGGAGCTGCTGAAGAAGGTTGGCATCGTCGACAAGCGCAATCAGTATCCCTCCCATCTCTCCGGCGGCCAGCAGCAGCGCGCCGCCATCGCGCGGGCGCTCGCCATGCATCCCAAGGTGATGCTGTTCGACGAGCCGACCTCCGCGCTCGATCCGGAACTCGTCGGCGAGGTCCTGCGCGTCATGCGCTCGCTCGCCGAGGAAGGCCGCACCATGCTGGTGGTGACGCATGAGATGGGGTTTGCCCGCGACGTGTCGAACCGGGTCGTGTTCCTCCACAAGGGCGTGGTGGAGGAGGAAGGCACGCCGGCAGACGTGTTCGGCGCTCCGAAATCCGAGCGCTTCAAGCAGTTCATCTCAAGCCATCGATAAGGCCTGAAACACGAAGGGCGAAGCGGCATCCGCTTCGCCCTTTCGCTTTATCGCCTTTCGATCCGCCGGATCGGATGCTGTCCTGACGAGGGCGGAAACGGGCCCGGCGCGCGGGGATCGATCCGAGACCCACGCCAGTCATCGACACGCTGATCGCGGCTTGAGCCGCTCAGGAACAGGCCGAGCAGGGCCGGAACGGCGAGGATCACCAGCGAGACCAAACCCCAGACCACGACGATGGCGCCAAGCCCCAGGCTGCGCAACGTCATCAAAGCCCAGGACAGCCACTCGACCGTCTCGGGGTGGCCGGTGACGATATCCGCATTGCGCGCCGCAAAGCCGCCGAAGAAATCGAGCAGCCCGTAGGCGCCCCACGCGAACAGAGACCACACCGCAACGGCGATCCAGGCCAGAATCCAGAGGAGGCGTTTCATTCGCGCTCCTCCACCCGAACGGCCGTGCCGTCGATCTCACGCGGCCCGCGCTTGGGCGTACCCAGATGCTCGTGGATGATCCGAAGATTGCGTTGATTGGCCTTGAAGAAGACGTCGAACACGTCGCCCGCCAGCGGGATCGCACCAATGGCCGTATCGACCGCGACGTTGCCGATCATGCGCGCGATCTTCCAGCGCGGCAATCCGAGCTGACGCGCCTCCCAGATGATGTAGCTGGCGAGAGCGGCCGAAATCATATCGCCAATGCCTGGCACGAGACCCAGCACGGCATCGAAGCCGATGCGCCGGTTCAAGCCGGGAATCATCACGGCGTTGTCCAGCAGTTTTGCGACGAGCGTGACGCGTGCGATCGCATCGGCCTGGGTCGGGCCGGCGGTCTTGATAGCGTCGAAAACGGCGCTATGAGCAGTGTTCATTCCTGTCTCCACGTGGCCAATTCCATGATTGGCACAACGGGCACTGATGTGTGCATTCCGACAGACTTCTGCAAGATTGCCGCCCTGTTATCCCATAACTCACCCAAAATTTCCTCTGATAGGATTCCTTGCAAACTAAAGCTTTGCCGACGAACCAGGGTCTCTGATCCTTCAGACCCGTTTAGGTGTTCTTGCCTAGCGCCAAGCTTATCTTAGGTAGCGGTACCTAACGTTGCGTACTCAACCGTCAGTTACTGACCAATAAAAAGTGGATGCCGTTGGAAGGACCATTTCGGCGGCAGTGACTTTGTGGGGGCTCAGAACGGGAGAACCCGATGAGCACTGTTTACCGAGTTCGTCACGCGTCCAGGATGACACTCATGACGGGCGCGTTTTTATTGGGCCTGACTCCGGCTGCGCTCAAAGCGGGCGATGAGGACGGCGAGATCATCCCTCCTGCGCAATATGCCAGCCTGCCCTCCGACAACCGCACCGACGATCCCGGCGTCACCGGAAGCCTGCCGAACACAAAGACTCTTTCCGGCTTCGCGTCGCTCGTATATCAGGGGGCGATCACCCTGCGCGCAAGTGCTCCGACCAACTGCACCCCTGGTGATCTGCGCGATGTGGTGGCATCCGTTGCGGAGAAGTTCGGTCCCGTCAGCGTCGAGTCCACCCACCGCACCAGCGGACGCAACTGGCGCGCCGGCGGAGCCCGCCATTCCCTGCATCTCTCCTGCCGCGCTGTCGATTTTCGCGTACGAGCCCGCGCGAGAGGCGTCATGGCCTATTTGCGGGCGCACCCGCAGGTCGGAGGTCTCAAGATCTATCGGAACGGGATCATCCATATCGACAATGGGGAGCGCCGCTCCTGGTGACGATCCGCACCATTTCCGGCACCGAACATACGTCTCATCTCTGCCTTTGTTGACGGAGAGTATCGGCGGAACTGGCGCCGCGGCGAAAACTGTAAGACAACAGCGGGATGTTCGAGACTTTCACACACCGCCAAATCGAAACCTCCGGAGCCGTCATCAACTTCCGCCATGGCGGAAGCGGACCGCCCGTCCTTCTGCTGCACGGGCATCCGCAAACCCATGTCATGTGGCATAAGGTGGCTCCGAAGCTTGCCGAGACCTACACGGTTGTCTGCGCCGATCTGCGCGGCTATGGCGACAGCTCCAAGCCTACGACGACGCCGGATCACGAGCCCTATTCCAAACGGGCCATGGCGCGCGATCAGGTGGAGATGATGCAGGCCCTCGGCTTCGAGCGCTTTGCCGTCGTCGGACACGACCGCGGCGGGCGCTGTGCCTATCGCATGGCTCTCGACCATCCGGAGCGAATCGCCGCCCTCTCCGTTCTTGACATCATTCCCACCGCGGAGCACTTCCAGCGCACGGATATGGCCTTCGCCATGGGCTACTGGCACTGGTTCTTTCTCGCCCAGCCGCACCCCATCCCCGAGCGCCTGATCGCGTCGGATCCGGACACGTTCTACCTTCGCCGCGGGCGCTCGCTCTTCGATGAAGCGGCGCTCGCCGAGTACCGTCGCTGCTACACCGATCCGGAAACGATCCACGCCATGTGCGAGGATTACCGGGCCGGCGCCACCATCGACATGCGCCTCGACGAAGAGGACCAGCGGACAGGCCGGCGCATCGCCTGTCCGGTGCAGGCCCTCTGGGGCCTGAAGAACGGGCTGGAGCGCTGGTACGACGTTCTCGCCGTATGGCGTGACTGGGCCGGCCATGTGGAAGGTCACGGCATCGATTGCGGCCATTACCTCGCCGAAGAGGCGCCGGAGGAAACGCTGGCAGCCCTGCAGCCTTTCCTCGCAAGGGCTTTCAAGGGCTGATCAGCGCTGAACGCCTGAGAACGGCACGATGGCGATGCCGTTCTCCTCCAGCTTTGCACGAACCGTCCGGGCCATGACGACCGCGCTCGGTTCGTCGCCGTGAACGCAGATCGTGTCGAACTGAACGGGAATGCGTTTGCCGGAGGTCGTCGTCACCGCCTTGTCCAGCACGGCACGCAGCACACGCTCGGCCGCCGCATCGGCATCATGCAGGACGGAGCCAGGCCTCTTGCGGCTCGTCAGCGTTCCGTCGTCCTCGTAAGTACGATCGGCGAAGAACTCACGCGCGACCTTCACGCCAATCGTCTCGGATGCTTTCTCCATCAGCAGTCCAGGCATGCAGACGTTGACGAGGCCTGCATCGACGCCCTTGATGGCGCGGGCGATGGCAAGGGCGAGATCCATGTCTTCGTTCGCCATGTTATTGAGCGTACCATGCGCCTTCACATAGGTGACCTTGTGTCCGGCAAGCGCCGCGACCGCCTGCATGGCACCGATCTGATAGGCCACCATGCGCTCGATTTCGGCAGGGCTGTCGCCTCGGATCACCCGGCGGCCGAAGCCGTGCAGATCGTTGAAGCCCGGATGGGCGCCGATGGCGACGCCCTTGCGCTTCGCCGTCTCCGCCGTGCGGAACATGATGGACGGGTCGCCCGCATGGTAGCCGCAGGCGATGTTGGCGGAGGAGACAATGTCGAGCATCGCCTCGTCATCCCCATCGGCCAGGGGCCGTAGCCTTCACCCATGTCGCAATTGAGATCGATGATCATATCCGTCACACCAGAACAGGCTGGGCCGTTTGCTGCCCCACTTGGAAGATGCGCTTGTAGCGCTCGATTTCCGACTTCGGCCCCATGGCTTTCGTCGGATTGTCGGAGAGTTTCACCGTCGGCCGGCCATCGGCCGAGATGACCTTGCAGACGATGGAGATCGGGTCGAGCGCGCCATCGGGAGCAAGGCCGCGGAAATCGTTGGTGAAGAGCGTGCCCCAGCCGTAGCCGATGCGCATGCGGCCGCGGAAGTGCTGATGGATCCGCTCAATCACATCCACGTCAAGTCCATCGGAGAAGATCGCGAGCTTCTCACTCGGATTCTGTCCGCGCTGGCGCCACCATTCGATGGCCTCCTCGCCACCCTCGATCGGATCCTTCGAATCCACGCGGATGCCCGTCCATGACGCCACCCATTCGGGGGCATTCTGCAGGAAGTTCGTGGTGCCGTAGGTATCGGGCAGGATGACGCGGAGGTTGCCCTCGTAATCCTGCTGCCAATCCGCCAGCACCCGGTACGGCGCTTCGGCCAGTTCCTCATCACTGTCGGTCAGGGCGGCATAGACCATGGGTAGCTCATGGGCATTCGTGCCGACGGCCTCGACCTCGCGGCGCATGGCGATGAGGCAGTTGGACGTGCCGAGGAAGGAAGGGCCCAAGCCCTCGATCATCGCCTGTACGCACCAATCCTGCCAGAGGAAGCCGTGCCGCCGCCGCGTGCCGAAATCGGAGATAGACAGATCGGGAAGCTGCTTGAGTCGTTGGATCTTCTCCCAGACCCGTGTCATGGCGCGGGCATAGAGCACCTGAAGCTCGAACTTTGCCATGCCTTTGAGCACACCGCGGGAGCGCAGCTCGTTGAGGATGGCCAGCGCCGGGATCTCCCACATGGTGGTCTCGATCCAGGGGCCGTGGAAGGTCAGCACGTATTGACCATCCTCCTTCTCGAGCAGGTATTCCGGAAAGCGGAAGGTCTCCAGCCAGTCCATGAACTCCGGCGAGAACATCTGCCGCTTGCCATAGAAGGTATTGCCGCGCAGCCAGGTGGACTCGCCCCGCGTCAGGGACAGGCTGCGCACATGGTCAAGCTGCTCGCGCAGTTCACCGGCATCGATGATGTCGGCCAGACGGATGCGGGTGGTGCGGTTATGGATACCGAACGTAACCTGCACGTCGCGGTGGCGTCGAAAAATCGTCTGCGCCATCAGAAGCTTGTAGAAATCCGTATCCAGAACGGACCGGACGATCGGATCGATCTTCCAGGTATGGTTGTAGACCCGGGTTGCGATATCCGCCATCCCCTGCTCCATGCCACTCAAAGGAGGCGAGACAATAGCGAAGGGGCGTCCGGGATGAAAGAGTGCCGGCTACAAGACTTTCAGGAGCCACTTCACGGCGGCAGGACATCGACCTGGATCGAGGCGTAGTAAGCCGCCACATCGGCGATATCTTCGTCCGACAGCTCTTTCGCTACAATGTTCATGGTCTCATGCTTGCGGTCACCTGAGCGATACTCCGTCAGGCTTTTGACGAGATAGGGTTCGATCTGACCGGCCAGATTGGGTGCCTCCGGGTTCTTCGACAGCCCGTCGAGACCATGGCAGGCTTGGCAGGTCGTAATTTTCTGGCGTCCTGCCCGAGCATCCGCCGCGTAGGAATGATCGACAAGGACAACGCTCAGGAAAATCCCTGGCAGAGCCAAGGCACGGATCATCTTCATGACTGACCTTCTGGAAGAGCTTGGGCGTGCCCGGTGGCACGCCCATCGAAGCAGGCCTTACCGGCCTTCGTAAGAGATCCGGTAGATCGCACCAGCCGTATCGTCCGATACGAGAAGGGAACCGTCAGGCAGCATGGCCACATCCGTCGGCCGTCCGAGGTATTCTCCGTTCTCCGTCAGCCATCCCTCGGCGAAGACCTGCGGCTTGTCCGCCGTGCCGTCCTGCTTGATCGGGATGAACATGACCCGCGCGCCGATCGGCTTGGTGCGGTTCCAGGAGCCGTGCTGTGCCGTGAAGACGCCGCCCTGATAGGTCTGCGGGAACATCCTACCCGTATAGAACATCATGCCAAGATCGGCCGCGTGCGGATCCATATCGGCCTGCGGTCCGATGACACCTGCCGGCACTGGATCGTCCTTGTACTCGACCGTGCGGACGGTGCCGCCGCCATAATAGGGAAAGCCGAAATTCTGTCCCATACTGGCGATCCGGTTGAGTTCTCCGGGAGGCTGATCGTCCCCCATGCCGTCGACCTGGTTGTCGGTGAACCACAGCGACTTGTCGGCCGGATTGAAGTCGATGCCGACCGAGTTGCGAATGCCGGTCGCATAGACCTCGCGATTCTTGCCATCCTGATCCATGCGGATGATGCCGCCGATGCCAGTACGCTTGTAAAGATCCAGCTTGTCTTTCGCCGGCACGTTGAAGGGCTGGCCGAGCGCGATGTAGAGCTTGTTGTCCGGTCCAATCCGGCACACGCGAGCGGTATGGTTGAAACTCTCCTCCGTGGGAGGAATGAGATCGCCCTGCTTGGCTACGACGAAGGCTGCGACATCCGGCCCTTCATAGAAGAACTCGGCGGCCGGGAATTGCAGCACCCGGTTCTGCTCCGCCACGTAGAGAACTCCGTCGCGCGAGAAGCAGACGCCGTTCGGGATCTTGAACGCGACCGATGGCGCGAACTGCTTGACCTCGTCGGCAACCCGATCCTTGTCGCGATCCGTGACGGCATAGACGTTGCTCTTGCGGGTGCCGACAAAGACCACGCCGGCATTAGGGCCGACGGCCATGTGACGCGCATCCGGCACAATCGCATAGAGATCGATCTTAAAACCGGCCGGGAGCTGGATCTTCTCAAGGTTCTTCCGTATGGCATCGGCGCGACGACCTTCCTGCGGTATCGGCCGCGGCTCGGCGGTTCCGGTGCTTTGGAACGATGAGAGCTTTTCCAGGTTGCCCGTTGGGCTCTGGGTTGCAGGCTGAGCGAAACTCGAGGACGCGAAAGCAACACATGAGACTGCGGCAAGTAGGACGGATTTCATTGTTTCCTCCCGAGGACTGCCCCTAACAGATTGTTATTATGAACGCCGTACGGATGTTCTCCGCCTTATTTGTTGTTTTGCAACTATACCTAAGCTTGTAACGTAGAGGTAGGATAAATTAAGACAAAGAAAAGGGGCCGCATACGGCCCCAAATGTTTCGCGATGCAGCAAAGATCAGCTGAGATTGACCTTCGCCTGATCGCCGGGATTGGGCTGCTGACCAGTGATGGCGGCCTTCGCGTAGCCGTAGAGATGCACCAGCGTCGAGGACGGGCTATCCCAGTATTCGCCCTTGGCCGGATGAACGCGGATCAGGGCAATCTGCGGATCGTCCACGCCTTTCGGGAACCATGCACGCAGGGGCTCCGACCATTTCTCCTCGATCTTCGCCTTGTCGCGCACAATCTCGGCTTTGCCCGTCACCGACACATAGGTCTGACTGCTCGGATCGGAATAGGCCAGGTTGACCTCGTCGTCGCGGGAAAGTTCCGTCGTCTTGGGTGACTGGATCTGGGTGAAGAACCAAAGGTCCCCATGCTCATCCGCCTCCTGGTTGTGCATGGGCCTGCTGTGGAGAGTCCCGTCTGTATCGACAGTGGTCATCATGGCGATCTTCACGTCCTTGATCAGCTCATAAAGCTTCCCGGCATTCGGATCGTTATGGCCGTGCTGGTGCATCGTTGTCTCCTCGATCTTGTGTAATTCGCTCTCGGGAATGATCAGCGAAGGCCGTGACGCGACCGGTCGAACCGGCTCCCGAGGGATCGGGTGAACAACGGACAAGGTGCAGTTTGGTTCGGGATATTGCGACTGGACCGCCTGAGACCGTCTTAACGTGCGCGCTCTTGGCCTATACATGAGAGGGCGGAAAACCTCAGAGCCATCCAGGAGATTTCATCGTGGCAATTACCCGTGAGCATGTGCTGCAGGCTCTGTCGACCGTTCCGGTCGATGCAAACGGAACCGACCTCGTTGCCTCGGGACGGTTGTCGGACGTGGTGGTGGACGATGCGGGCCGGGTCATGTTCTCGATCACCATCGAACCGTCCGAGGCCGCGAGCATGGAACAGGTGCGCCAGGCCGCCGTCACGGCCGTGCAGGGCCTGCCGGCCGTGAAGGGCGTCTTCGCCAGCCTCACCGCCGACCGACCCGCCGGTTCCGGCGGGTCGGCCCCTCCCCGGCCGCGCCTCAGCGACCACGGGCGGCAGCCCAGCCCAGGAACCAGCGCATTCCCGGCGTGCAGCAGGTGATCGCCGTCGCGTCCGGAAAGGGTGGTGTCGGCAAGTCGACGACCGCCTGCAACCTCGCTCTCGGGCTGAAAGCTCTCGGGCTGAAGGTCGGCCTGCTCGATGCGGATATCTATGGCCCATCCATGCCGAAGCTTCTCGGCATTCACGGCAAGCCGCGCCTGCTCGAAAATCGCATTCTCGAGCCTATGGAGGCTTACGGCCTCAAGGTCATGTCCATCGGTTTCCTTGTCGAGGAGGAAGCCGCCATGATCTGGCGCGGGCCGATGGTGATGTCGGCTATCACTCAGATGCTGCGGGAGGTCGCTTGGGGTGATCTCGATGTGCTCGTGGTCGACATGCCGCCTGGCACGGGCGATGCGCAGCTCACCATGGCGCAGGCCACGCCGCTCGCTGGCGCCGTGATCGTTTCGACGCCGCAGGATCTGGCTCTCATCGATGCACGGCGCGGCGTGTCCATGTTCAAGCGGGTGGAGATCCCGATCCTCGGCATCGTCGAGAACATGGCCACCTTCATCTGCCCTCATTGCGGCCAGAGTTCCCACATCTTCGGCCACGGGGAGCGCGTGAAGAGGCTAAGCGCCTTGAGGTTCCCTTCCTCGGCGAAGTTCCGCTCAACATGACAATCCGCGAGTTATCGGATGCCGGCCGCCCAGTTGTCGTCGCCGATCCGGAAGGTCCACATGCCAGGATCTACAAGGACATGGCACAGCAGGTCTGGACTTCCCTCGCGGGTGGTGCGCCAGCGAGGCCCGCGCCGCGAATCGTGATCGAGTGAACAGGCCCGGCACAATGCCACCCTCCACCCTCGGTGTCATTCTGGCGGGAGGCCTTTCCCGCCGCATGGGAGGGGGCAACAAGTCCCTGCTCGTCTTCGAGGGGCTTACGCTCCTCGAGCATGTGGCGCGGCGCCTTGCCCCGCAATGCGAAAGCGTGATCATCAATGCGAACAGCGCACTTCCGCGCTTCAAGAATATGCCTTTTCCTGTCGTGCCGGATTCGATTGCAGGTTCCCTGGGACCGTTGGCGGGCATCCTGACAGCTCTCGAATGGACTGCCACACATCGCCCCGGCATCGAGTGGATCGCCAGCATTCCAGGCGATACGCCTTTCATCCCCCTGGATCTGGTACCGCAACTGCATGAGGCGCGTCACGAAGCCGAACGGCCTCTCGCCTGCGCCTCTTCTGGCTCGCAGGTTCATTTCGCTGTCGGCCTCTGGCCCGTTTCTCTACGACAGGATCTGCGTCAGGCGCTCTTGGAAAAAGGCATGCGCAGTGTAAGAGACTGGGCGGGGCTCCATGGATATGCCGAGGCCCCCTGGCCCGTTGAGCCTGTTGATCCGTTCTTCAACATCAACACGCCAGACGATTGGGCGGAGGCGAAGGTTTTAGCGCAGCGGAGGCGCAGGCGATGACCGAACTTGACCTGTCCGGTCTGAAGTGCCCGCTGCCGGTTCTGCGCACGCGTAAGGCTCTGCTCTCCATGGCGCCCGGCGAAAGGCTGTACGTCATCTGCACGGATCCATTGGCGGGCATCGATGTCCCCAATCTGATCCGCGAAACCGGCGATGTCTTGGAGAAGCAAAACCAGGAAGCCTCCCGGATCAGCTTCCTGATCCGCAAGGCGGACAAATCCGCATGAAAAAGGCCCGGCCGATGAGCCGGGCCCGTCTTATTGACTTCGTTCAACGAGATCAGGTGCTCTTGCGGATCGAATCCTTGATCCCACCAATGGTGTTCTGGATCTTGCCTTCGGTTTTATCCATCTTGCCTTCGGCTTCCATCTTCGAGTCGCCAACGGCCTTGCCAAGACCTTCCTTCACGCGGCCCTTAATGTTCTTCATGCTGCCTTCGGCGCGATCGTTATCCATGATGATTCTCCTGAAACAGATATTCTGGCAGGGCAACGCCGTCCCGATAGGTTGGTTTCAAATAAATCGCGATCTGCGACAATACCGGCCACGAGCGGGTGAAAGGCCCGATCATTCCTTAGAGGCTTTTTCTGCTTCTCTTACTTTCAAAACTCGCGTTCATGTTGGTACAGCCGGATCATAAGACTTAGTAATGACTCTGACTCATCATAGATTATTCTCCGGGCCGAGACAGACTGCGCTTCTTCATTGAATGACAAGTCTGCCCTTCCAGGTGAGAATGAGGGATGGACAACGGCCTTGGGCGCACTAATTCGGATCAAGCCCTAATATAAACGTTATAAAGTAATATAGGTATCGCGTCCGTGTCCGCAGCCACCCGACGTCCTCCCCGGCCAACTCCCAGGACCTCTCGCCGTGCGAACAGCCGCACGGTGTCGAGGAGTCCGGCTCATCCATTGGACCGTGTCGCTCTCCTAGCCCATCAGCTGAGAACGCCTCTTTCGGCGATCAATGCCCTGGCTCAGGGCTTGATCCGACGCGCCGATCAGCTGAGCACGCACGATGTTCGGGCAAAGGCGGAGAAGATCTGGCGCGCCAGCCTGCGCCTCGACGAACTCACCGAAACGATCCTGTCCTATAGCCGGGCAACCGCCGGCGGAATTGTCCTCAACCCAAGCGAGTTCAACCTCGCCGAACTCATCCGCCGGGTTTGCAGGGAACAAGGCGGGCAGGACCCGTCCCGTGACATTCAACTCCAGCTTCGCGGGTTGCCCGCTATGGTGATCAGCGATGCTATCCTGCTGGAGCAGGCGCTCGTCATCGTCCTGTCCAACGCCATGAAATATTCGCCGCCGGAGCGGCCGATTGAAATCACAGCCCGCAGGAGAGCCGGCATGATCCGGATTGTCGTCAAGGATCGGGGGATCGGCATCCTGGAACGGGACCTGCCCTTCATCATGCAACCCTTTTTCCGCGGCCAGAATGCGAAGAAGCTGCCCGGCACGGGGTTGGGCCTAAGCCTCGCCTGGTACATCCTCAAGCTTCACGGCGGAGACTTGGAGATCGAGAGCCAGGAAGGCCGTGGGACCAAGGTCACGTTGATCGTGCCGGAAACGAACACGACCGGGCTTAGCTATTCAATCTGAGCCGGCATTTCGCCTCGCTCATGGACGAATGAGGATGCAACGGAAGTCGTTCACATTCGTCAGGGTCGGGCCTGTCATGACGAGCCTGCCGAGTTGCGCGAAGGCCGTATAGGCATCGTTCGTGTCCAGGTGAGAGGACAGATCGATCCCTTTCGCGCGAGCGCTCTCGAACAGGCTGCCGTCGAACCAAGCGCCCGCATTATCCTCTGAGCCGTCGATGCCGTCGGTATCGCAAGCGATGGCCGAGATCCTGCTTTCATCTTTCAAGGCTAAGGCCAGAGACAACAGGAACTCGGCATTGCGGCCGCCCCGCCCCTGCCCGCGAACCGTCACCGTCGTCTCGCCGCCGGACAGCAATACGCATGGCGCCTTGGCCGGCTCGCCATGCATCAGGGCAGAACGTGCAATGCCGGCCATGACACGCCCAACCTCCCGCGCCTCTCCCTCGAGCGCGTCGCCGAGGACGAGCGGTGTCAGTCCCAATTCACGGGCTTTGGTGGCAGCGGCATCGAGCGCCATCTTGGGCGTCGACAGCATGTGCACCAGACCGCCGGCGAAGGGCTCAGTGACGGCGTTGGACCGTATGGTCTGCAGGACATGTTCAGGCACTTCGATGCCGTACTTGCGCAGGATGCCGAGAGCGACGTCCGGGTCGACTCGTTCGGGAATCGTAGGACCGGAGCCGATGCTGCCGGGATCGTCGCCTGGAACATCCGAGATCAGGTAGGTGACGAGTTGCGCCTTGCCGACCGCCGCCGCAAGCCTGCCCCCCTTGATGGCGGAGAGCGACTTGCGCACCCGATTCATTTCCCCGATCGGAGCGCCGGATTTCAGCAGGGCGCGGTTCAGATTCTGCTTGTCCGCCAGCGTTACCCCGTCAGCCGGAAGCGACAGGAGCGCTGAGGCCCCGCCCGACATTAAACAGACAACGAGGTCGTCGGGACCGGCTTCCTGAGCCAGAGTCAGGATCCGTCCCGCTGCCTGCAACCCGGCCTCATCGGGAACCGGATGCGCGGCCTCGACGATCTCGACGGCTCGCGTCGGCACCGCATGCCCATATCGCGTGACCACGAGCCCCTCGCAGGCTCCTCCCACGCGGGCCCACGCCTCCTCGAAAGCCGCCGCCATGCGGGCCGAGGCCTTGCCGGCGCCGAGAACAATCGTCCGCCCTTTCGGCTTGGGCGGCAAGCGGCCATCGAACTGGCCATCTGGAAGCGCCGCCTTCAGGGCAGCATCGAAGAGGGCGTAGAGGATTTCGGCATCATCGTTTGGCATGGCGTCACTTTACGTCAGAAATCCCTTGCGTGAAGCCTTTGGCTGCAGATTGCACACAGGACGACGTGCCAGCTCATCAAAGACCTTGGAACACGCCTTGAGATCATGCTTAAAGACCGGCAATTAGCCGTCTCATGATCTATCCCATGCACCTGAGGATGCCCCTGCCGATGTCCAACTCCACCCAGCGCCCCTGCCTCCGCTCTTCGAGGAGCAAGGCATGAAGCCCCTGTCCCAGATGTCGCTGGAAATGGCGCGTGCCATTCGCGTGGTGCTGACCGACATCGATGACACCGTTACCACGGAAGGAATGCTGACGGCGGCTGCCTACGGCGCACTCGAACGGCTGCATCGGGCAGGCTTCCTCGTCGTCCCGGTGACCGGCCGGCCGGCGGGATGGTGCGATCACATCGCCCGCATGTGGCCCGTGGATGCGGTGGTGGGAGAAAACGGCGCCTTCTATTTCCGGTACGATCGTGAGCGCAAGACCATGCAGCAGCGCTTCTGGGCAAGCCCGGAGGAGTTGAAGCGGAACCGCGCGAAGCTCGAAGCCATCGAGACGGAAGTGCTCGCAAGCGTTCCCGGCACGGCGCTCGCCAGCGATCAGGCGTACCGCATGGCGGATCTCGCCATCGATTTCTGTGAGGACGTGCCCGCCTTGCCAGAAGCGGAGGTGGACCGGATCGTTTCCATCTTCGAGCGTGCTGGTGCACAGGCCAAGGTCAGCTCCATTCATGTGAACGGCTGGTTCGGCGACTACAACAAGCGGAGCATGGCCAAGACCCTGCTCGCCGATGAGTTCAGCATGGATTGGGAAGAGGCGAAAAAGGCCGTGGTCTATGCCGGCGATTCGCCGAACGACGAGCCCATGTTCGCAGCCTTTCCCTTGAGCGTCGGCGTCGCCAATATCCGGGCCTTCGTGCACCGCCTGACCAGCAAGCCGGCCTATCTTGCGAATGGCCACTCGGGAGAGGGTTTCGTAGAACTGGCGGATTTGCTGCTCAGGGCGAGAGGCGCGTAGGAACCCGTCAAACGGCGCCAGCGTCCATCGACAAAAGAATAAGCCCGGCAAGGCCGGGCTTATTCATGCCTACATCCCTGCGAGAGCGATGTACTTGAGTTCGAGGAAGCCCTCGATGCCGTACTTGGAGCCCTCGCGGCCCAAGCCGGACTGCTTCACGCCGCCGAACGGTGCCATCTCGTTGGCCAAGGCTGGTGTGTTCACCCCGACCATGCCGCTCTCCAGCGCCTCCGCCACCCGCCAGACGCGCGCCATGTCCTTCGCATAAAAGTACGATGCCAGCCCGAACTCCGAGTCGTTGGCCATCGCGATCACGTCCGCCTCGTCCTTGAACGTGATGATCGGCGCCAGCGGCGCGAACGTCTCCTCCTTCGTCACCTTCATCGCCTGCGTCACCCCCGTCATCACCGTCGGCTCGAAGAACGTGCTGCCCAGATCCGAGCGCTTGCCGCCCACCAGCAGCTTGCCACCCTTAGCCAGCACATCCGCCACGTGCTCCTCCATCTTGGCCACGGCGCGATCGTCGATCAGCGGCCCCATGGTCACGCCCGCCTCCGTGCCCCGGCCGAGCTTGAGCCCCCGGGTCTTGGCCGCAAGCTTCTCGGCAAATGCCTCCGCCACGCTCTCCTGCACGTAGATCCGGTTGGCGCAGACGCAGGTCTGGCCGGCATTGCGGAACTTGGATGCCATCGCGCCCTCCACCGCCGCATCGAGATCGGCATCGTCGAACACGATGAAGGGCGCATTGCCGCCCAGTTCCAGCGACAGCCGCTTGATGCCGTCCGCCGCCTCCTTCATCAGCCAGCGCCCGACCCCAGTCGAGCCGGTGAAGGTGATCTTGGCCACCTTCGGATTGCGGCAGAATTCCTCGCCGATCGGCTTGGCCTCGCCGGTGATCACGGAGAAAGCGCCCTTCGGCACCCCCGCCCGCTCGGCCAGCACGGCGAGTGCCAGGGCGGAGAGCGGAGTCTGGGCAGCGGGTTTGAGCACCATGGTGCAGCCGGCGGCCAACGCCGGCCCCACTTTGCGGGTGATCATGCCGTTAGGGAAGTTCCAAGGCGTGATGGCGGCGCAGACTCCTACCGGCTGCTTGAGCACGACGATGCGTTGGCTCGGATTGGCGCCGGGAATGACATCACCGTCGATGCGCTTGGCCTCCTCGGCGAACCACTCGATATAGGCGGCGTTCGAGATCACCTCGCCCTTGGCCTCAGCCAGCGGCTTGCCCTGCTCGGTGGTGAGGATCAGCGCCAGATCGTCGGCATTGGCGATGATCAGGTCGTACCATGTGCGCAGGATGGCGCTGCGCTCCTTGGCGGTGCGCTTGGCCCAGTCCTTCTGCACAGCATGGGCCTTATCGATGGCACGCCGGGCAATGTCGGGGCCGAGGTCGGGAACCTCGAGGATGAGCGCGCCGTCGAAGGGATCGGTGACGGGAATGGTCTTGCCGTCCGGCGCATCGATCCACTCGCCGGCCACATAGGCCTGCCCGACCAGCAGCGACGGATCCTTCAACTCCACAACACGGCGATCCACAGGCTTCGCATGAACGGTCATCTCAGGACTCCAATCGAGAAAATGGGAGGAGGGAAAGCTGAGCGAGATATAGGTGCCGCCTGAAGCTCTGTGAACCACTGGAGATGCGGATCAGGGTTGCCGGCAATGCGGCCAAGGTTTTGGAGGCGGGCGATGCTCCGTGCCTGAAAATGAGGCAGAAGCTTGAAGCCTAAAGATATCTGCGACTTAAGGATGACCCCTTCTCGCATTGCACAAGACATAAGTCGCTGTACCTTTCTGACCATCGCCGGGCGTACCCTCATGCTGCGGCTCGAACAATGGCTGGATCAACTGGCTTCGGAACGAAGGGAAGGAAATCGATGCGAGTTCTCAATAAAATTCTGTTCGCTCTCAGCTGCACCGTCATGGCGCAATCGGCCTATGCACAGCAGGCCTCCGATGGTGTGGTCAAGATCGGCATCCTGAACGATCAGTCCGGCGTTTACGCGGATTTCGGCGGCAAATCCTCTGTCGAAGCCGCCCGCATGGCAGTGCAGGATTTCGGCGGCAAAGTTCTTGGCGTGCCTGTCGAGATCGTGAGCGCGGACCACCAGAACAAGCCTGACGTTGCGGCCAGCATCGCCCGACAGTGGTACGATACGGAGAGGGTGGATTCCATCATGGAACTGACCACCTCTTCTGTCGCTCTCGCAGTCCAGGGCCTATCCAAGGATAAGAAGAAAATCACGATGACGACCGGTGCGGCGACGACCGATCTCACCGGCAAGCAATGCACCCCTTACGGCTTCCATTGGGCCTACGACACCCATGCTCTCGCGGTCGGCACCGGCGGCGCGCTGGTGGAAAACGGCGGCAACAAGTGGTTCTTCCTCACGGCGGATTACGCCTTCGGCTACTCCCTCGAGGAACAGACCTCGAAATTCGTGAAATCGAAAGGTGGTCAGGTTCTCGGTGCCGTCCGCCATCCGCTGGCAGCGACCGACTATTCGTCCTTCCTGCTGCAGGCGCAGAGCTCCGGCGCCAACGTGATCGGCATGGCCAATGCCGGCCTCGATACGGCAAATGCCATCAAGCAGGCGGCGGAATTCGGTATCACCCAGGGTGGCACGCGCTTGGCGGCGCTACTATTCACCCTCGCCGAGGTGAAGGGCCTTGGCCTCAAGGCTGCCCAAGGCCTGACCCTGACCGAAGGCTGGTACTGGGATCAGAGCGACGAGAACCGCGCCTTCGCGAAGAAATTCCAGGAGAAGACCGGCCGTATGCCGAACATGATCCATATGGGCACCTACTCCGCCGTGACGCAGTATCTCAAGGCGATCCAGAAGGCCGGCACGGACGCGACCGAGCCGGTTGCCAAGGCACTGCATGAGATGCCGGTCGAGGACGTCTTCGCCAAGAAGGGCAAGGTGCTGCCCAACGGCCGCATGGTCTACGACATGTATCTATTCCAGGTGAAGAAGCCGGAAGAGAGCAAGAGTGAGTGGGACATGTACAAGCAACTCGCCAAGGTTCCCGGCGATCAGGCTTATCTGTCGTTTGCCGAGAGCGGCTGCCAGGCCACGCAGTAATCCTTAGGCTGTGGTGGGGCGGCATGAGCAGCCCCACCCCTTCATCATCTGACAACGGCTGGTGTCGAGCCTTGCGCCCGAACCAGCCGTTTCCTCCTTACCAAGAGAGTGTCGGCCGGTTCATATGGTCAGTACGCAACCTATCTTGAGCGCCACCGGGCTCACCATGGAGTTTCGCGGCTTCCTGGCCGTGAAGGACGTGACGCTGTCCGTCAACGAGGGCACGATCCATGCCCTGATCGGACCGAACGGCGCCGGCAAGACGACCGTCTTCAACCTGCTCACGAAGTTTCTCACGCCGACCCGCGGGCAGATCACGTTCAAGGGTTCGGACATCACGGGCCTAAAGCCAGCCGAGGTCGCCCGTCTCGGACTTGTCCGCTCATTCCAGATTTCGGCGGTGTTTCCACACTTGTCTGTGCTCGACAATGTGCGCGTGGCGCTGCAGCGTCCGTCCGGCCTCGCAACGCAGTTCTGGCGCCACGCTTCGGCTCTTTCAACACTCGATGATCGCGCAATGGAACTCATTGATGCCGTTGGACTCAGAGCCTATGCGCATCTGCCGGCCGTCGAATTATCATACGGGCGCAAGCGGGCGCTGGAAATCGCCACCACGCTGGCGCTTGACCCGGCCATGCTGCTTCTCGACGAGCCCATGGCCGGCATGGGGCACGAGGATATCGGGCGCATCTCCGACCTGATCCGGCGCATCGCCCGGAACCGCACTGTGCTGATGGTGGAGCACAACCTGAACGTCGTTTCCGATCTCTGCGATCGCGTCACCGTTCTGGCGCGCGGCGAGATTCTCTCTGATGGATCATACGACAAGGTCAGCCAGGATCCACGCGTACGTGAAGCTTACATGGGAACCGAGCATGAGTAGCGCTCCCCTTCTCGAAGTCCGCGGGCTCAATGCCTGGTACGGCGAAAGCCATGTCCTTCATGGGGTCGATCTCAATATCCGCGAGGGCGAAACAGTCACCCTGCTCGGCCGCAACGGTGCGGGCAAGACGACTACCTTACGCGCGATCATGGGCATCCTGCGCCGCCGTGAGGGCGTCATCCGCCTGCGCGGCCAGGATCTCCTGAGGCTGCCGCTCCATAAGGTTGCGCAGGCTGGGATCGGCTACGTGCCCGAAGAGCGCGGCATCTTCGCGAGCTTGAACGTCTCCGAGAACCTGATGCTGCCGCCGACGGTCTCGGAAGGCGGCATGAGCGTGGAGGAGATCTATAGTCTCTTCCCCAACCTCCATGAACGCCGTTCGAGCCAGGGAACGAAGCTCTCGGGAGGCGAGCAGCAGATGCTCGCCATCGCCCGCGTGCTGCGCACAGGTGCGAGGATCATCCTTCTCGACGAGCCGACGGAAGGCCTGGCGCCTGTGATCGTACAGCGCATCGGTGATGTACTGGTCGCCTTGAAGAAGCGTGGCATGACCATCCTGCTCGTGGAACAGAACTTCCGCTTCGCGAAGAAAGTGGCCGACCGCTTCTACCTCATGGAGGATGGGCGTATGGTGAACTCGTTCCCAGGGCATGAACTCGATGCGCGCATGGACGAACTCCACGAAGTTCTTGGGGTGTAGAGCATCATGAGTACGATTTTCGGCATTCCCACCCCGGCCCTCTTTGGCCAGATCCTCATCGGCCTGATCAACGGCTCGTTCTATGCCATGCTGAGCCTCGGCCTTGCCGTGATTTTCGGCCTATTGCGGGTCATCAACTTCGCCCATGGCGCTCAATATATGCTGGGCGCCTTCGCCGCTTACCTGCTCCTGAACTACTTGGGCATCGGCTATTGGCCTGCGCTCATCCTGGCACCTCTGATCGTCGGCGCCATCGCGGTTGTGATCGAGAGAACGATGCTGAGCCGCCTCTACGGCGTCGACCCGCTCTACGGCCTTCTCCTGACCTTCGGCCTCGCCCTTATTCTGGAGGGCGCCTTCCGCTACTGGTTCGGCGCGGCGGGACAGCCTTATGCCGCTCCGCCGCAGCTGACCGGTGCCGTCAATCTGGGCTTCATGTTCATGCCCATCTACCGCGGCTGGGTGGTCATCGCCTCTCTTTTCATCTGCCTCGGCACTTGGCTCCTCATCGAGAAGACCCGCCTCGGCGCCTATCTCCGGGCAGCGACGGAAAATGCTACGCTCGTACAGGCCTTCGGCGTGAACGTTCCGCTGCTTCTGACCCTCACCTATGGCTTGGGTGCGGCGCTCGCTGCGCTGGCGGGTGTGTTGGCGGCCCCGATCTATCAGGTGAGCCCACTGATGGGCACAAACCTCATCATCATCGTCTTCGCCGTCGTGGTGGTCGGCGGCATGGGCTCGATCCTCGGTGCCATCGTCACGGGCTACATGCTCGGTGTGCTGGAGGGACTGACAAAGGTTTTCTACCCCGAAGCCTCAAGTATTGTTATCTTTGTGATCATGGCCATCGTTCTGCTCGTCAGGCCGGCGGGTCTCTTCGGGCGGGAGGAGTAATATCATGGCTGTCGGGACCCAATATCTTGCGGAACAGCCCAAGCTGCGCACCTCCTCCATGGTGCTGGGCGTGATCGCCATCGCGGCGCTGCTGGCGGCTCCGTTCTTCTTCTATCCCGTCATGCTGATGAGCGTTCTGTGCTTCGCGCTCTTTGCCTGCGCTTTCAACCTGCTCATCGGCTATGTCGGTCTTCTCTCCTTTGGCCATGCGGCCTTCTTCGGCGGCGCTGCCTATGTCACCGCTCATGCCGCCAAGGTCTGGGGCTTGGAGCCTTTGACCAGTATCCTTCTGGGCGTGGCAGGTGCCGCTGTCATGGGCCTCATCATCGGGTTCGTGGCGATCCGACGCCAAGGCATCTATTTCGCCATGATCACCCTGGCGCTGTCGCAGATGTTCGCATTCATCTGCCTGCAGGTGCCCTTCACCCATGGCGAGGACGGTATCCAGGGCGTGCCGCGTGGCTATCTGCTCGGCTTCATCGACCTGAACCAGCCCCTGACCATGTACTACGTCACGCTGGCGATCTTTCTGTTCGGCTTCTTCGCCATCTGGCGCATCGTGAACTCGCCGTTCGGCAATATCCTCAAGGCGATCCGCGAGAACGAGAGGCGCGCGGTCTCGCTCGGCTATCGGGTGGATCGCTACAAGCTCGGCGCCTTTGTCATGTCCGCCGCGCTGGCGGGACTGGCAGGTGGGACGAAAGCCATCGTATTCCAGTTCGCAACGCTCACAGACGTGCAGTGGCAGATGTCCGGTGAGGTCATTCTCATGACCCTGCTCGGCGGCATCGGAACGATGATCGGCCCCATCGTCGGCGCCGGTCTGGTGATTGCCTTGCAGAATTATCTGGCTGCGTCCGATTTTCCCGTGACGGTGCTGATCGGTATTATCTTCGTGATCTGCGTGCTGCTGTTCCGCCGCGGAATCGTGGGAGAAATCCTGGAGTTGATGAGGCGCAAGGCCAAAGGCGCCTCCTAACACACGAGCATGAGAAACTCTGCTGGCGTTCATGTTGCTGAACGCCGGCTCATTTCATTGAGCCGTACCATGTCAGGCAGCGAAACATTTGATTACGTGGTTGTCGGGGCAGGTTCCGCCGGCTGCGTTCTGGCAAACCGCCTGTCCAAGGATCCGCGGAACTCGGTCTGCATTCTCGAAGCTGGCGGCAAGGACAACTGGATCTGGTTTCACATCCCGGTCGGCTATCTCTTCGCCATCGGCAATCCCCGCGCCGATTGGATGTTCAAGACCGAAGCGGAGGCAGGCCTGAACGGCCGAATCCTGAACTATCCGAGGGGCAAGGTCCTGGGCGGCTGCTCGGCCATCAACGCCATGGTCTACATGCGCGGCCAGCGCGAGGATTACGACAACTGGCGCCAAATGGGTCTTACGGGCTGGGGTTGGGACGATGTGAAGCCGATCTTCCGCCAGCACCTCGATCACTACCTCGGAGCTGGCGAGCATCATGGCGTGGGCGGCGAATGGCGCGTCGAGGCCCCTCGCACCCGCTGGGACATCCTGGATACCTTCATCGAAGCCGCGGTCGAGGCCGGCATTCCCCGCGTCAGCGATTTCAATACGGGCAGCAACGAAGGTATCTCGTATTTCCACGTCAATCAGAAGAGTGGGCGGCGCTGGTCCGCGGCGCGCGGCTTCCTCAAGCCGGCCCTGTCCCGTCCCAATCTGAAGGTTGAAACGAAAGCCCATGCCACGCGCATCCTTTTAGAGGGCAAGCGTGCCGTTGGCGTCGAAATACTCCAGAACGGCACCTCAAGGCGTATTCTGGCGCGGAAGGAGGTCGTGCTTTCGGCAGGCGCCATCGCCTCCCCGCAACTCCTGCAACTGTCAGGAATTGGGGACGGCACGTTCCTCCAGCAGCACGGAATTGAGGTGGTTCGCCACCTGCCAGGCGTCGGAGAGAACCTGCAGGACCATCTGCAGCTGCGCCCGATTTACAAGGTGCACGGAGTGCGAACGCTCAACGAGGATTATCGGTCCCTGTTCAAAAAGGGACAGATGGCGCTTGAGTATGCCCTCTTTCGCAAAGGGCCCCTCACGATGGCACCGTCTCAGCTGGGCGCCTTCACGCGTTCATCGCCCGAATATGCGACACCGAATCTCCAGTTTCACATCCAGCCTCTGTCACTGGACAAGTTCGGGGAAGATCCGCACCCCTTCCCTGCCTTCACGGCGAGCGTCTGCAACCTGCGGCCGACCAGTCGAGGGAGCGTCAGGATCCGCAGCGGCCAATCGGGCGACGCGCCCTTCATCCGCCCGAATTATTTGTCGACTTCGGAGGACCAGAGAGTAGCCGTAGATGCGCTGCGCCTGGTCCGGCACATCGTCTCGATGCCAGCCCTTCAGAAGTACCGCCCCGAGGAGTACAAGCCCGGGGCCCAACTGACGACGGACGACGAGCTTCTGAATGGCGCACGGGATATCGGAACCACGATCTTCCATCCGGTCGGGACGGCCAAGATGGGGACCGACAGCGACCCGATGGCCGTCACCGACGCGCGCTTGCGTGTCCGTGGGATTGAGAGCCTGCGGGTCATCGACGCTTCCATCATGCCGACCATTACGAGCGGGAACACGAACTCGCCAACCCTGATGATTGCCGACAGGGGAGCTGCGATGATCCTCGAGGATCAGTCCCACCTCTCTATGCCTGCTTTGCGCTCGGCTTGACCTATTCGGAGGACCTTTCAGGCTCTATAACGACTAATGGGAGCCAGTGGCTCCCATTGCTGAAAGCGGTTTAAGCCGATACGCTCAGCTGGTAGGCGCGCCGCGGTTCGACGGCAGATGGCTTGCAGCCCAGATTGCAGCCTGGGTCCGATTCTTTGCCTGGATCTTGCGCAGGATCGCTTTGACATGGACCTTGACGGTCGCTTCCGTGATGTCGAACTTTCGAGCGATGATCTTATTTGAGTCGCCATCCATAAGGCAGCGCAGAATGACCGTCTCGCGAACCGAAAGACCTTTCGCCGGAGGGCTCATCTCATGAGGCTCTTCCGGAGCCGGCGCTTCATTCGCATGATCGGCCCGGGCTTCCCGCTCCCGCAGCAGGTCGAGGATCGCACTAGGGAAGATGGCTTCTCCCAGCATCACGAGATCCAGCGACTTCACGAGTACCTCGTGCGAGATCGACTTTTTGAGGTACGCATCCGCGCCAGCCTGAAAGGCCGCAACCACCTGTTTAAGGTCGTACTCCTCGATCAGCATGACCACTTTGGCACTCGGGTTGCTCTCCTTCAACATCCGGGCCTGACGACAGGTTTCATCATGATCGCGGCTTGCATCGGTGATGAGGACGATAGTGCTGCTATCCAAGCTCGCCACCACCCCCATCTCATCGAGGCTCGCAGCTGCCGCCGCGGGTGAATAAGCTGTCTCGGCGAGAATCCTGCGCAGACCTTCCCTTAACAGGGCGTTCGGCTCGATGAGGAGTGTCTTGATGGAGCGAGAAGCAACGTGTTCTGCCGACGATGGCTCAACCGAACGTGCCAGCTCCATGTATCTTGAATACGCAACATCCTTAGCCGAAGAGGCTCCTGGATGAGGGAGGCTATCAAGATCGTAGGTGTTCCGCATCGCAGATGCCTTTCTGGTCTTGATTCGGTGAGGCGAATAACAAAATTCCCCAAAGATGTTTAGCTTATAATCTCATTAGAGACAATCATTACCCATTCAAATCCTTTTAACAATCTTTAATCAAAAAACATACACATGATATAAAGTATCAATTACATAATCGTCTCACGATCCTGAGCAAGTAATCATGTATCCGGATACGCAGTTCCCTCGATGTTCAGGAGATCTCCTGATCACCATCCCTAACGAGTGACGCAGGCTGAAGACCGTGGGACAGGTATTTTCTATGATGAACGCAAATCAGAAGCAGATGAGCATCCGGTGTTAGTAGACGACCTGACTGTCTCGACTGAGCTGACGCGGAAGACTGGATGAGATTCCTAGTCTGTTGAGGAGAAATCTTGCTCGACTAAGGAAAGCATGGGCCGCCCTGAGTTTGCCGCCTTTACCCGTTTCGGCGAAGCAGCTTCGGTTTGCCATCAAGAAATCGCGCACTACAAAGCACAGAGGGGCGCGAGATTACGCCCCTCGGGTGAGCCCGCCACATTGAACGCTCGGCAGCACCAAACCTCGTCAGCGAAGACTGTGCGCGGCCAATCTCTCGCCCGACTGTATCCAAGATGCATCAGCTGAATTTGAGGCGAGATGATTGACGGCCCACATGGCAGCCTGCGTCCGGTTTGCAACGCGGATCTTGCGCAGAATAGCTTTGATGTGAACTTTCACGGTTGCTTCGGCGACATCGAGTTTGCGCGCGATAACCTTGTTCGGAGCTCCCTGCATCAAGCATTGCAGAATCTCCGCCTCTCTGCTCGACAAGGTCCGAATGGGAGAGTCATGGCCTTCCGAAGCCGGAGCAACCTGCAGAGAGGATATCTTGATGGTAGGGGCTTCTTTTGAGAGATCCAACTCGTCCGCGTGGGTCGAAATGGCCGCCAGGAAGGCTGCAGACGGAAAAACGACTTCACCCAGCATCACGAGGTCAAGATACTTGATCAGAGCCTCGCATCCTGTTGTCGCAAGGCAGTATCCGTCCGCTCCAGATTGAAAGGCGGATTTCATGCCCTCAAGATTGAAGCTGTCAGACAGCACGACAATACGGGCTTGCGTATATTGCTGCTTCAAGGGCCAGATCCCTTCAGCCAGTCCCGATGGATAAAGATTCGCGTCAAGGATGAAAAGAAGCGGGCTCTCCTGAGCTGCGTGGTCCAGAGTGATCTCTCCGCGCGTCAGGTTTTCCGGATGTAATCGGAACCGGGTACTTGAGAGGATATGCCTCAAGCCCTCGCGCAGCATCGAATTCTTGCAGCCTAAGACCGTGGTGACTGGCAGAAGGTGTGACATGCGAGGGAGCCTTTCCGCAGAGGTTACCTCGAATTGTACAAATTAACTGTTTGTTATCCATCCTTAATAAAGGGGTATCCAATTATGCTTAGGAGGTAGAAGTGGGTGCCTCAACAAGGATAACTCATCTTGAGCGTACATTGGCGCAGGCAATCTAGACAATAGCTCTCGTCATTTTGCTATAATATTTCATCGGCCTCTCAACAGGTATAACTACCAACGTTGGATCGGAACGAACCTAAACCGATCCACAACTTGCCTCGTTCATGGATGAACACATGGCTCGCTCATGTTCTGCCTCTGCGCTCAATCCTGGCGATCATTCTCATGCAAAGGTTCCAAAACCAAGCATAGCTGGTAATAGTAACGCGCCCAGAGCTGGATAATACAGAATCAATCCCGCACTTCAGAATTGAAGGATCGTATTGTATTGCCACCATCTGCTACTGATCGATGGGCATGTTTCGATTCCAGGCATGCATTCAAGTCTGACAGCATGTCTCGTTCATGCGTTTGTCACTGAGCGACGGCATTCGGCGCTGCAGATGGACCATTCCCAGCTTCATTGACCGTACTGGACAATGCAGGCTCCGTCATGGAACTTAAAGCGACAGCTGCGAGGGGAAAGCCGCTCTCCCGAGCGCTACTGATGAGCTCGACCGCCTTGTTGAGATCCGCGCTGACGCCGATCCCAGACTTGTACATGAGCCCAAGTCGGTACTTGGCTTCCGGGATTCCTGAATCGGCCGCGACCTGCAGCAGGCTTGCTGCCTTCTCTGGAGACGCAGTGACACCGATCCCGTCTGCGTAGGCATGAGCTAAGCCGATGAGCGCTTCGCTGTTGCCAACTGCAGCTGCCCTATCAAGGCCCGCGACGATGAGAGAGATCAATTCATCTGCCGGCCTCAAAGTGAGAAGCCGTGAGAGGGTTTGCCCGGCGGCAAGGTTGGTCTTGTCCAGAGCAGCAAGACTGTACCACTGCACCGCCTGCCGCTGATCCTCAATGTTGCTGCTGCCCGAAAGCGCATTGGCCATGTGCATGGCAGCAGTGGAATCCCCACGCTCGGCCGCGATCTTGATCAGTTGCCCCGCCGCCTCACGGTTCTGGATTCCCCGCGTTCCTCGCTCAAGGTCGATGGCGATTTGATACGCGATGCTCGGCTTGAGTTGCGCCGCGCGCTCGAAGAACCTGAGCGCCGAAGCCATATCCGTCGCTCCCTCGGTCCCCAGAGCGAGCGCCCAGCCGATCTCAAGAAGGGTGCTGCGCTGACGGCCCTCGTTCACGCCGTCAAGCCATTTCACGGCAGCAGCCTCATTGCGCTCCAACCCGCGACCGGTGCCATAAGCATAAGCTGCGTAAGCCATAGCACGCTCGTGCCCGACACGGGCGCTCCATAGATACCACTCGGCAGCCTTCTTCGTGTCGACAGGAACGCCTTCGCCACGATCATACATGCCTGCCACGGCTAGGACCGAACTTGATGCGCCTCGAAGAGCCTCGAACCGAAGACGCTGCTCAAGCCTGGCACGATCAATGCCTTGCACAACCACCTCGTGACGAGCCATGATCTTTGCCATGAGGCGCGTTGCTTCCCGATCCCCACGAGAGGATGCGATCTTGGCCGCATCCAATCCGGTTGCGAACTCCTGTGTATCCATCTCCGCATCCAGCGCCTTCTGGCCGATTCTGAGAAGCCGCAACGTGGACATGGCGCGAAGCTGTGCCGGAGTTGGCGGTGCGGACTGCGTCGCTGTCGGCGCCTGGGCTACCGGTGCCTTCGCTTCGGCTGAAGGAGCTGCCATCGCGACCAGAGAGGCGCTCGTGAAGAGGCAACTCAGGAGAACGATATGAGTAGTGTTGATCATCTTGCCTCTCCCACACATCGAGTATGAGTGCCTGCCATGTATCTCAAATATCGGTACTGCCGCTTAGATCTCACTTCTTGGCAGTTCCTTCAGCCGTCTTCAGCCAATCCTGCGCCGCACTTGCATTCACGTCCGTGCCAAAGCCGAGGGTCATGGCAAGGCTGAGGCCGTACATGGCTTCGGAGTCTCCAGCCTGTGCAGCGCGCTGCAGCCATTCCGTGCTGGCACGGGCCGAGAGTTCGACGCCATATCCCGATGCATAGGCGCGAGAGAGCTCCTTCATCGCGATCGTATCGCCGGCCTCTGCAGCCTTCCGCAACCAACTCGCACCGGCTCGCGGATCCGCAGGAACACCGAAGCCAAGCTGCAGGCTGCGCCCATATTCTCGCATGGCCGGCGCAAAGCCGCTCTCGGCACTCACCTTGAGAGACGTCACCGCTCCTGTGGCCTCCCCGACCGGTAGCGCGGCAAGCCTTGAGAGATCGGCCGCTACGGCGGCGTCGCCTTTCTGCAATGCTTTGGAGAGCCACTCGACCGCCGCTTGCGTATTGCGCTCGCCCATTTGGCCGGAGACATAGCCCCGTCCGAGGTAACGCATCGCCTCAACCCGGCCTGCCTCTGCGGAGAGTCTGATGTAATTTACAGCGTCTTTTTTACTGGGCGCTCCACCCACTTCCTCGACCATGGCCCGTCCGACGAGGAACAGCACGGCTGGATCCTGTGCACCAATTTGAAGATCGGCGAGTGCCTTTGTCATCCAAAGACGCGCGCGCTCCTTGTGATCAGGACCTGGAACCTTGTGATAGACCTGCGCAAGCTCGACCATGTCTCTTGCCGAGCAAACCGGCAAGGCCTCCACTCGAGCGAGCCAGCGGACAGCATCAGCTCCATCCTTCGCATTTGATGCCAGCGCAATGGCCGCTCGTACATTGCCAGCCTCTGCCGCAGCCTGTCTCCATTCCAAAGCTGTCTTGCCGGTCGACTGAAGCTGCGCGCCCGGAAGTTCCGCCAGTGTCAACATTGCCGCAGCACTGCCTGCCGATGCGGCCTTCTGCAGGAGCTGTGTACCGTTCATCACGTCCGCGTTCTGACCACGCTGGCCGATCATAAGGCGCCCAAGTTCAAGCTGCGCGCCCGGATCTCCCTCTTGGGCAGCAAGCTCGAGAAGTGTTCGGGCACCCGCTTCGTCTCGGTCTTTGCCGTCTCCGATCAGCATTCTGCGAGCTAGCAGGAGCCTGGCACGGGAGCGCCCCTCCCCTGGTGCGAGAGCCGCCTCGCGCCAACGAGTCGACGCAGCTTCATCCACCTTGACACCCTGCCCTGAGCGGTAGGCATAGGAGAGAAGGATCATGCTCTCACGATCGCCACGCTCAGCCGCGTGGAGAAGAGCTTTCGCATTCCGTTGCGCTGCATCCGGATTCTCACCTGCTTGGGCAGCGATGACCGCAATGCTACGCACATGTCCCGCCTCGGCCGCGCGCTCCAACCAAGCTTTGGCCTGCGTCGGATCCGAAGCGACAGCCGTGCTGCAGGTATAAAGATCGGCGAGAACGCCCATAGCATCGGGATTACCGCGAGCAGCGGCCTCCTTGAGAAGCCGAAGGGCTTCGTCCGACCGCCTCATCTCCGGGTAGGTCAGCAGAAGTTTTGCCATCTCCGTGAGAGACCCGACATCGCCGCGGGCAACCGCCCGGCGATAGAAGCTCAAGGCCGCGTCGATATCTGGCTTGCCATTCACGCCAGCGGCATGCAGCCGCGCAAGGCCGACAAGAATGCTCGTGGTGTGCCCGGGCAAATTACTTGCCTTCGTCAGAGCCTCTGCAGCCTTCGGAAGATCGAGCGCCGCCCCGAATTCGCCGCGGTAATGCCGTGCAAGGAGCTTATAGGCCTCGGTATCGGCATTCAGTCCAGCCCGCTCCAGCCAAGCAATCGCCTTCGGCACATCTTTCGGCGCACGATCTCCAAGCAGGAGACGCTCACCCAGCAATGTCATGGCTCGAGGTTCTCCAGCCTCGGCCGCTCGGGTGAGATGGGCCAGGAATTGATCTGGAGCCGCTTTGACCCGGCCCTGCATGAAGATTTCTGCGAGTGCCAGGTCCGCCTTGGAATCGCCTTGACGGGCGGCCGCTTCAAACCATTTGACCGCCTCGGTCAGGCCTCCCTGCACAAGAGAATTCTCGCTCAGGATTGTTCCGATCTCGAAGAGTGCGCCGCACTTTCCTCTCCCGAGACCGTCATAGAGAGTCTGCAGAGCAAGCCTGATGAGATCGTCTGTGGCAGCTTGAGGAGCATGTCCGATTCGCCCACTGCGCTGCAGTTGGGCTAGCCTTATCATGCCATCGATGTTGCCTGCAGTCGAAGCAGCACGAAGCAGTCGTTCTGCTTCTCGAACATTAGAAGCGGCAATTCGACCCTCCGCATGCAGCTGAGCGAGCAGGACATATGCATCCATGTTCAGCATGGACGAAGCAGTTGCGAGATGAGTGGCTGCTCGCTCGGGGTCAACAGGTCCTGCGATGGGGTCGAGGAAAAGCTTGCCGAGCCGGAAATGAGCCCGGCCCCTACCCGCCCATGGACGATCCGCGAGATCTTCGAGAAGCTTGCGGGCCGTTAGGGGAGATCGATTGATGTCGGCACGTCCTTCGGCATAGGCGATCGCGGCGTCGTACATCTCCTCGGGATCGCCGACTGATTGCGATTTGTCCCACTTGCTCCAATCCCGAGCCAGTCGTGGCTTGGAAACCGGCTGGCAGATCTTGCTGAAGTCCGCATTGGGTGCGAGAGACCGCGGCGGAGACGTCTGGGCGGCGCCGGATGTGACGAGCGCCATCCATATGGCAAACCCTACGACAGCAGCGCTGCTGTCGCGAACGACCCTTGCTAACGACAGCCTGCTGAAAGACAGGGGAAAGATCGCCATTCTCATTCTCCACCTTGTCTCAGCTCTTCCAGCGTTTCGCCGTCCTGTCTCGGTCATTCTTCAACCTCTCAACCCGGCGCCGCAGTGGCTTGCTTTGCGAGAACTTTTGCGGCCTGCGAGTGACCGGCGTGAGCCGCTTTCTCGAGCCAATCCCGAGCCATCGCTCGATCTTTGTCGGATGGTGCTTGCTGGTAGCGCAGTGCCAGCCGATACATGGCGCCGGCGTGACCATTCTCGGCCGCTTGCTTAAGCCATCGGTCGGCTTCGCGTGTGTTCGGCTTTGCTCCAATGTCGTTAAGGCGATAGAGTTCGAACATTGCGTCGGCCGAATTGAGACTGGCTGCTCTCTCAAGCCATGTCTTCGCGAGAGCCGGATCGGACTGCGTGCCCGCACCGTTCATCAATGCGCGAGCCACCTCAATCATCGCAATTGGGGATCCGCCCTCCGCTGCCCGAAGGTAAGAGGCGAACGCACCTTCCATATCGACAGTTGCGCTCAAACCGGAAAGTTTGACGCTGCCGAGTTGGACCTTCGCTTCGATCAATCCGGCCTCACCAGCCTGCGACAGCCATTGCTCGGACTTCAGGCTGTCGCGGTTCACTCCGCCACCGTAGAGATATGAGACGCCGAGACGGATCTGCCCGTCGGGGTCTCCTTGGCGCGCAGCCTGAGCATAGAACTCCGCTGCAATCGCGCGATCCTGAGTTACGCCCACACCGCCGGCATAGGCATCTCCCAGCGCGAGCTGCACCTTTGTGTCACCTGGCTCCTCGTTATAGATCTCCCGATAAAGGGCTATGGCCTGGGCAGGATCACGAGGGACACCATTGCCGTCGCGATAGGCCTTGGCGAGGATGAAGCGCGCTCCATCATGACCGAGCTGAATGGCGCGCCGTAGGAGGGACGCTGCCCGTATAGGATCGCGCTTCACGCCTGTTCCCTGCAGGAGTGCTGTTGCCAGAAGCGTCATGGCCTCCGCATCGTTCTTGCGAACCAATGTTTCCAGTACAGATGCGCCATGCTCGATCGAGCCGGCATCCGGAAGACTGAGGTACAATAGGGCGATCTTGCCGGTCCGACCATCATCGTCAGCCATGCCCTTCTCGGCGGCGGCAAGCCACCGGCGGGCCGCGTTCTGCTGCTCGGCCGTCGGCGGATTCAGAAGATAGATCTCAGCGAGTTGCAAGGCGCCTTCAGGACTTCCGCTTTCGGCAGCCTTTCTGAGAGTCGCTTCGGCCAGCACGCGCTCGCCACGCGCGAGGTAGAGTTTGGCCAGAGCGGTCGGAGCACGAGCATCGCCGGCCTTTATGGCCTTCTCGAGCGACTCGCGCGCCAAGTTGAAATGGCCCGGGCCTCCAGCCTGAGAATAAAGCGCGCTTAACTCCACCATGGCCGCGCCGCTTCCGGCGGCCGCAGCGCGGCTGAACCAGGTCGCGGCCAGCGCCTGGTCCTGCGGCACGCCTCTACCCTCGTTATACATCTTGCCCAGCCGGGTCATGGCGATCGCGCTATTGGCCTCTGCGGCCTTGCGATACCACTCCAATGCCTGCGGCGCCTCCATGCCGGGCGACCGGTTCGCATAAAGATCGCCAAGGCGAATATAGGCTACAGGCGATCCACTCTCGGCCGCTCTACGATACCAGCGCATGGCCTCCGCCTGCGATTCCGGCACTCCATTGCCGCGAAGCAGGGCATCCCCCATGGCCACCGCTGCCTTCACATGGCCGCGCTCAGCCGCTTTCCGAAGACGCTCGATCGCCGTCTTGCGCATGCTCTCCGTTCCATCATCCTGATAAGTGAGCGCCGTGCGCGCAAACTCATAGAAAGCTGCGGAGTTGTCGCTAGTCGCCGCTCTGTCGAACAGCTTGAGGGCCAGCGGTACGTCACGATCGATGAGAACGCCGTCGCGAAGGTGCCGGCCGAGGGAGAGAAGAGCCGTTAGGTCGTCATCAACGCGTTGAACGGCTTCAGCCAACAGTTCCTTCGCGACCTCCCTTCCATCAGCGCCATACTGGCTGCGGATTTCTGCCGCGAGAACCAGAGCGCGGGGAGACTTTGTGTCGATGGCCCGATTGAGCCAGAGATCGGCCACGCCAGCCTGAACGTCGAGCGCTGCGCCATTGTAAGGATCCTCTGCAAGGATCATGGCCGCTTCGATAGAGCCGCGCTGAGCTGCCTTCTCGAATGCCACTCTCGCTTCTTGAGGCTGGCGCAATGCCGATCTCGGATCAGCGCGCAGACGCCCCAGGCGCAGAGCAGCCTCTCCGTCGCCCAAATCGGCGGCGCGCTGATACCACTGGATGGCTGCGCCGATCCGTTCCGGACTATCACCGGTTGTTCGATAGTGATCTGCCAGAATCCGCGCCGACTCGGCCGATCCCTGCTGCGCCTCCTGGAAGAGAAGCCTCAAGCCTTGGGTTGCGAAGATGCTCGCCTTCGCCGGATCAGTCTCAAAACGAGCAAGCGCGAGACCCGCCGGACCATACTCGGACCGAAGGGCGATCTGATAAAGGTTCTTGGCTCCCTCTAGGTCCTGCTTTCCGTCGATCCCGGTTTCCATCAGGCCGGCGAGGACAAAGGCTGCCTCGTGGTTCTGCAGGGCTGCGGCACGACGCAGAAGTTCACCTGCCCGCTCTGCGGAAGCCTGAACCTTGTCGCGTGCCAACATCAACTTGGCACGCCGCAGCGCCGCCGATGGCCAGTGAGTCCCCGGCAAAGCCAGGGCTTGATCGTAGAGCTGCACTGCTTCGTCCAGCTGCGGAACCTTGAGCGGGTTCGTTTCGCTTACGGGCAAGCCATCCTGAAGCAGCTGAGCCCGTTCGACGAGGGCAGCCGGATCGCTGCGCTGCTTCAGCTGTTCGACTCTCTCCATGATATTGCGATAACGATCGCGCAGTTCAACCTCGGTCGCCCCTTGAGCCGATACCGGAAGAGGCGAAAGCCATGTAAGGATTGCGAAAGCGCTGAGCAGCCACAGATACGATCGGTTCATCAGCGCCCCCAAAAGCATGTGGCGTTGCCGCCGGCGAGTTCATCGATAAGAGGCCGGTCCGACCGGAAACTGCGCGTCAGCAGCGTCTTGAGTCTTTTCGTGGCGAGGCCTGCCCGGTCCCGAGCCACGACAGGCTCCGCCCAAGCCATGTAATGGCGTCCCTGACTGCGCTTAGCCATGAAGCTTATGTCCTGGCGGCGGAAATCCGCTTCTGCACCCGGACTATCATTCCCCGAGGCATAGGCCATGACCACTTCAGGTTCCGCGATGCCGTTGAGGAGATA
This sequence comes from Microvirga sp. RSM25, assembly GCF_044784385.1. Classification (NCBI taxonomy): domain Bacteria; kingdom Pseudomonadati; phylum Pseudomonadota; class Alphaproteobacteria; order Hyphomicrobiales; family Methylobacteriaceae; genus Microvirga; species Microvirga sp. RSM25. Next base: position 3,235,798 of record NZ_CP173039.1, read on the forward strand.
CGAGAGGAGGCGGTCGAAATTTGCCTCACCCTCGCGAAGGGCATAGAGATCCGTGCCACGTGTGGCAGCGACTTCTGCCATCACTGTCAGGCTCGCCAGCGATTGACGCATGTACCATAGAGCGCGGGCGCCCCGCCGCGTTTCTAGAACCAGACTCCCGTCCGGGCGTGCCCCCGCCAGGATAGCGCGATATCCGCGATAACCTTTGTCGTAGAGGGTTTCGTCACTCATGACGGCGCCCCAGGTCATGAGAATGCTGTCGGCCAAAGAGCGCTGGTTGTTGCGATCGGCCTCGGTGTCGAAAGTCCGATCTACCTTGCGAACGAGAGAATCGATCCACCCCGAAACAATCCGCCGTTGGCTCTCGTCCAAGCTGCGATGCAACACGGAATAGGCCGTGATTGTCGGCAGAAGCATGCGTTTCAGGACATAGTAAGCGTCGCTCTCAGCTTCTGTGTTCTCGAAAGCTTTCGCTTTGGCCCAGGCAAGCAGAAGATCACGCAGAGACGTCTCCGATGCCGGATCTCCAGCCAGAGCCCGCCCGGTCAGTACCATCACGGCCCATGCATAATTGTTTACGCCTCCATCCATACCGGAACCATCGGCCGCTTTGAGTCCGTCGATGGGCTTGAGGTTCGTCCAAGAAGGGTCGCGAGGAATCGCAAGGCAGGCGGCCCGGACGATCGTGAGGGCAGGCTGTGCAAGCGCTGTGCGTCGGGCGTCCACATCGAACAGCCCCTGCCCCTTAGTCTGAGCGTAGGACGGCGCCATTGCAAGAAGGCTCACGACCGAGAAGACAAGGATCCGATTCATGCTGCCCTTAGGTCCCCTGAGAAGAGCTGGAGAAGGCTCGTTGTTGAATGCTTCCATTGATGTTGGTGCAGTCGGAACCTGCCTGGGAGTCGAAGATCTGAAGATCCGCTTCTCCCTCGAAGTAACCCATATCCCTCAACCGACAGGACAATACTGGTTTCGCTGGTCGGCAGGTGCTCGCGATGAGCACATCGGCTTGAGATGCGATGCGCAGCACCGGCCCTTCCAACCCACGGATGTCCCCACCGAGCAACCGTCGGGATTGTTTCACGAAGCGATTGGAATACATTATCATGCCTGAGACACCCTGCGTGTTAATTCCAACCCCATTCGAAGAGAAGCTGTTGTACCTGAGAGACAGACCGGTCACAGGAGCGTAATGTCCGACATCGCCGCTCCGTCCATCTGCTCCCTTGGATATGGGAATGTTCGCGATATAGGCACTCACGCCGGAATTGGCGTTTGCTTCGATTCTGTTTCCGTATGCCCCGACGTCAAAACTGTTGCGAATCTTCAACCCGTCCCGTCTGTTTCCTGCAAGATGGTTATTCGTCAGCACGTTGCAGGAACTCTCGAAGATGGTCACCCCATCTTGAGTGTTTCGGAATGAACTGTTGGCGTAGAGGATATTATTCGTGCTGTTGCGATCCAGGACGATTCCGGAGCCTGCATTGTCAAATAACAGATTTCCGACGATCAAGCTGTCATCGACATCACGGGAGACAGTGATCCCGTGTCTGAGCATGGTCCCGTAGACGCTGTTGTACGCGATGATGCTCCCTTTCGACCCATCATGGGCGTCTAATGCGTAGACGATGCTATCTCGGTATTCATTCCCGACAACCTGAATCCGTTCGGCCTCATAAGAGTGGAGGCCGACATAGAGGTTTCGAAACACACTATCGACGATAGTTCCAGTTGGGCGAGCTTGGTCCCGTAACTCAGCGACGTGATCCGGGCCTGATGAATAGGTTAGTCCGAACGACTTGACGTTGTCATAGCCTAAGGCCGTCAGAACGGACGATGCCACATTCATGCGGCCATCCCCCCAGGTCAGAAGGAAGGGACGGAACAGGCTTGATCTTTCATTGGCAGACCACAAAGGTTGTGCTGCCTTTTCATCGTAGCCAACGATATCCGCATCGACAACGTCGACTTCTCCAGCATTGGCGATGAATGCCCCGGCATTGGCACTCAAGCGATAAATGGGCGTGTCGAGGCGTGACAGGATGAGTGTCGCACCGGGAGCAACGAAGATGGGAGCCCGTATGATGAGAGAATCCCCTTCATGAGCAATAAGATCGCGTGCATCGGTTCCTTTCAACTGGCGTGCAACCATGCCCAATGTCACCGTTCCGCTCTGAACGACGATGATCCGCGGTGAGGGCAAGCCTTGATACCGGATCGCCTGCTCCAGACGCGTAATTCCGCCTTCGCCATCTTCAAGGAACTTTGCAATATAGGGATTGTGATTGGCGAACGTACTTCCAACAACCGCACCGCCAGGCCAGGGCGTGTTTGCTCGGACATCGACCGACCTTGCAAAGTTCTCCGGGATATAAACGCGAGCACTTGCCGGTCGTGCCGCGTCCATCTTGATCAGCGCAATCCCTCTGCGGGTCTGAACTTCCTGGGCGACCTCTTCCGATGTGGGAGCAACGGCGCCAGCATCTTCGGAACCTTCACCATGCTCGTTGCTCGAAGCTTTCGTGAGCTGATTGGCCCGGGTTTCGGCTACACGCCTAAAGGCCTCCGCTCGAATTCGGTTATCTTCGATGGAGCGGACCAAGTCAGCGGCATACGTAGCGGTGTCGGGCAATGCGGCGAGCTCAGATGCAATGACAGACTTGTCACCGTCGTTGGATACTTTACCGAGAATAGCCTTTAGTAAATCGTCAGAAACTTGCGTGCGCTTTGTCTGTTCAATGAGATTTCTGATCTCAGGCAAAATAAGTAAATCATCTGCGCGCTCGCGGATCTTATCACCCTCGATTTGTTGCCCCACGGCACTAATCTCTGCCTTCCTACCGGAAGCTTGATCATCCTTTGAAACTGCAGAGAAAAGCTGCTCGGCCATCCTGTCGTAGCCAACCCTCTTCAGGTCAGTGGCGACAATCAGTTGGATTGAAGTCTTTTCAGGACCATCCGCCATGTCATTGACAAGTTCGGCAGCTCGGAGCGGCGTTCCGCGCTCTATGTAAGTCCTCACAATGGTCGCAATGGCCGTTTTCTGCCTGTCGTCGTCAAAGAAGCCTTGTGCGGCTGCAAGGGCAACCTCCCAATCCTGACGCTCGATGGCACCTTCAAGCGATGTTGAGAGAAAATCATCTCGTTCCCTGCTATCAGGCAATGCGAGAGCCAGAGAAACGCTGCCCGCCCAATCTCCCATTGCTATGCGCTTCTTGGCCTCGATCTTCAATTTGGCCTCAGTCGCCTTCTCCAAAGCGGTGCTTTTGAGTTGCTCTCGCGCCAGCACATTGCGGGAATAGGCCCGACCACGGGCAGTCGGAGTCAATCCTATGGCGCGATTCGCCAAAGCTGTTCCAGTGCTTCCGAGCCCAGATGCGATTCGTGTCACCGCATTCAGGACACCCGAGCGTGTGCCAACGTCGGAGACCGAACCAGCCACTTCTAGCGCCAAGGATGCATACCTTAGTGCACGGTCACGGAGGCCCGCCTTGGTGTAGGCATAGGCGACTTCAATGAAGGCGGCAGCTCGATAAGCTGGCGATCTCTGCTCACTTGCGATCTGGTGGAGGGTCACACCGACTTCCACTCGATCGGCGCCGCCCTGGATACCTACAAGGTCCCCGATCGAAGCTTGAAGCAGCATCGCGCTGACCATGTCATGATTGAGCCCCTCGTCGGCAAGACGATTGAGCTCCGCGCGCGCCCCATCCCTGAATTCGCCTGAGCCCGAAGCGCCTTGACCGGCAAACTTCTCCAGGAGCTTGATCCTTGCCCTGACGACCTGATAGAGCGTCGCCTTCTGCTTCGAGCTTGTACTGTTCTGTTCGGCAGCAACGAAGGCCTGTCGTGCTTCTTCCGCGAGGCGCATGACCTCGTTGCCATCCTGCGCCATGGCACTGGAGACCAGCGCCATGGACAGGAGGAAAGATGCTATTCTCAGGCGGCGTTGACCGTCAGATCGCGACGATGCGGTCATACTGATCCTCCAGACGCACAATGTCGTCTTCACCGAGATACGTTCCGCACTGAACCTCGATCAGGTGTAGTTGCTCATCGCCGATGTTCTCGAGTCTATGGACATCCCCTTTTGGGATATAGACGGACTCGTTTGCCGTCATGACGAAGACCCTCTCGCCGACGGTGACCCGTGCGGTTCCCGAGACGACCGTCCAATGCTCGGAACGATGGTGATGGTACTGCAGCGACAATCGCCCGGCCACATCCACGATGATATGCTTGACCTGGAACGTTTCACCAACGCGCAAAGACTCGTAGGATCCCCAGGGACGGCGTACTTTTCGGTGAAGGCTCGCCTCTGAACGTTTCGAAGCGGCAAGCTCAGCCGCCAAGCGGCCGACATTCTGAGCCTGATCCAGTGAACTGACAAGAACGGCGTCGGCGGTATCGACCACTACAATTTTTTCGACCCCCATGACGGCAATAAGACGAGAGTTTCCGTGAACATAGCTATCGCTCACGTCCTGAAGGAGCGTATCGCCGCGAGACACATTCCCATTTCCGTCCTTCGAACCGATATCCCAGAGCGCGGACCATGAGCCAAGGTCTCTCCACTCTGGCGAAACTGGGATGCACACAAGTCGATCACTGCGTTCCAGGACGGCATAGTCAATTGAGATCACAGGTGCCGTGTCGAACTCAGCCGCAAGACGAATGGTATCATTGCCACGCTGGGCCAGTGTAAGAGCGCGACGGGCGCAGGCCAGAACTTCAGGCGCATGTCGCTCAAGTTCATCCAGGATGGTGCGGGCAGTGAACATAAAGATCCCGCTGTTCCAGAGATGCCGCTCTCCGGCAACCAGCTTCTCGGCGACAGCGCGCGCCGGCTTCTCGACGAAGCCTGCCACCTTGAAACTCGCACTGTCGAAAGCCTCCTCGATCTCGATATAGCCGAACCCGGTCTCCGGATGCGTCGGTCTGATGCCGAAGAGGACAATCCGTCCCTGCTGTGCAGCTTGCGCTGCCTGTGCAACGGCCTGCGAGAAGAGATCGGCCTGTTCCATGATGTGGTCGCTGGGAGCAACGAGCATCAACCGGTCCGGATCTTCCTCCGCGATCAAAGCCGCTGCGGCCGCAATCGCCGGTCCTGTGCTGCGGACACAGGGTTCAACCAGCAATCGGGCCGCTCCGGTGCTCAACTGTCCGATTTCACGCAAGGCAAGATCACGATGACTGGTATTCACCACGATGATCGGCTCTGCATATTGCTCCGTGCGGAAACGCTGAACAGTCTGTTGGAACAGGCTGGATTGACCAGCTAGGGCATGAAACTGCTTTGGCTCGCTCGAACGCGAAACTGGCCAAAGTCGGGTGCCTGAGCCGCCACACATCAGAACCGGGATGATGTTGTTCATTTCTGATCTCCAAACTGTTTAAGGATAGCCCTTTGAAACTTGACCCAGGTTTGATCATTCCTTGGGCTTCAGTCCGGCGAGGCGCCTCCCGCTGTCGGCGTTAGGCTCTTTGGCCTTTCTGGGTGCCGTTGCCACCACGTTCTCCCGCCCAAGGACGGCGGCGATCTTTTCCCCTGCCCAGTTGATCGCCGCATGCAGCTTACTGGCCACAGCGCCGACTGAGGATCCGGAGAACGTATCGAAGACAACCGATACCGGCTGGCCGATGGCGGACATTTCGAGTTCGCGGCCCGGTGCGAGCTTGACGAGGAACGGGCCGGTCGAGGCGGACTCACTGACAAGGGAAGGCAAGCGCTCGATCTGATCCTCCCGCACACGGGTGCCATCGGCATATTCGATCACGGCGCTGGCCCCGCGGTAGAACCGCAAAAGCTGATCGTGAGGAACGCTGGCAGTAACGTAAGGCATGCTCGTTTTTTCGCGAAGAGCCAGGATCGGCGCGCCCTCTCGGACGAAGTTGGCGGTCCGGCTATAACGAGTTTGAACCACGCAGTCGCAGGGACTGTCGATGACGATACTGTTGCCTTGCGGTCCCTGGATCGTCAGAAGAGGCTCTCCGGCCTTTACCTCATTGCCAGCCGCGATGAATGTGGCTTGACCATTCGAAGGGGCAGGCACAGTAACGAGATCTGCCGTAATCTGGGCCGATTGAGCGGGAATGATATACATCCTCTCGAAGATACTCATGCCGATGAAACCGACGAGAAGCATCGTTGCGGCGCCGATGCCTACATAGCCTGCTGCACTGCGCCCATGATGGGTCAGCTGAGCGCGCAATCCCTGAGGTTGGGGGCGCTGGGGAACTTCACGGGTTTTCCCCTCATTGCGCCGCGAGGACACGTCCAGGATATCACCCGCATCAACAATCTCACCGGCAAGATAGGCGTCGAGGATGAACCGCAGAAGATTGTGCTGCCGCGGCGAGACATCGACGAAGCGAAGGCCGATTCTGCTATGGTCGTCGGCGACATAGCGGACCTCCGCATTAATAGGCAGGGAGAGTTCGTAGCCGCTGAATGGGAAAACCAGGATGAGGTCAAGCACGCGACCGGGTTTGACATCCAACGGGCTTATCCTCAGGCCAATCCCTCCGACCGAAACATCAACAACGGAAATTTGCGTGCCATTATAGATGCAGCGAATAGGAATTCGGTATCGAGGATGCTGCCTTTGAACCTCAGCCTCGTGCGTGATCTTCGTCATGACCTCAAGCTCCAAATCGGTGTCGTTGGCTTTAAGGAAGAAAGAGCATCGGCTTCGGCGTCGGAAGCACGTCCATGCTCCAAGCGAGTGCCGCCACAAATGCCACAAGTGCAAGGCTATGCATGTATGCCGACATGAAATTGCTTGCGATGAGAGGACGCTTCGCCACCTTCGCCGATGCCGTCTTCTGCCGTGTCCATTTCTGCCGGTCTAGGCGGAAAGTCACATGGACTTTGACCAGCGATCCGAAGATTTGGTTGAAGTAGAGAAGGAAGGGATAGAATACGGAAATCCTTGGTCTGGAAGCCAAAAGAGACAGGGTCAGCACATACCGTGTCGTCAGGATCCAGAGAGCATAGAGAAGGAGCGCATAGCCGCTGACGAAGATCCCAGCGATCAGAGCGATCGCGAATCCTACAAGCGACGTCCACATCGACAGACGCTGATCGAGGATCGCCCACCAGGTGAACAGTCCGATTCGTCGCGGACCGAGAGCGAGAGCCCGCGAGTTCGTGCGCAGCATGTTGCCGAACCACCGCACCATCAGCATCGCCGCGGCAGAGATGAAACTTTCGGATGGAGGATCCTCGACGGTCAGAACGACGATATCGGGCACGTAGAGCATCTTGTACCCATTCCGAAGCAGCCAGAACCAGCTCGACTTGTCATCGCCGGTCAGGAACTTGAACCGACCAAGACGCCAGTGATCGACGTAGTCGAGCTCGACTTGGCGTATGAACTCGGAGTTACAGATGATGCTTGCCCGAAACATCGCCATGCGGCCGGTTAAGGTCAGGACACGCTCCGATAGCCCGAGGGAGGACATAAGAGTGTGCCGCTGGGCAAAGCGAAGAGAATACCATTCCTGGAAGATGCGGCGGCCACGAACCTCACTCATCTCATCCGTAGTCAGGGCTCCGACTTGCGGGTCCAGTCGGAAAAACCCTGCACATTTCCGCACCAGATCGGATGGAACAATGCTGTCTCCATCAATGACGGCGACAACGTCGTCGTCGGCTGGAGTGCGACGGGCGATCGCCCTGAAGCCATAGGCGAGTGCATCACGCTTCCCTGTTCCTGCAATTCTTACGATCACAAGATCGACGTTGCTCGCGTCGCCGCATAGTGTTCGGAAGAGGCTCTTGATGAGCCTCTGATCGCCGACCTCTACCACTGACGCGACGACCGTCGCCCTTCCGGGCGCTGCCAGTGCGGCTTCGAAGACAGCGCGATAGACGCGCGCGGTGACCGCACTGTCGATGCGAAAGGTCGTTACCAGCAGAAAGGCATTGGGAGGGGCGAGTCTCACCGCCGCCTCGGCAGCTTCCCGCATGCGCGGGAAGACCCTCTTGCGGAAGATGAGAGCGCGGATGAAGTGCAGGAAACCCCATCCATAGCGCCAGATAGCGAGGAACCCTATCGTTCCAATCGCACCAGCGCTCACGGCGCCATATGCCTGAGGCGGGAGCGCAGCAGCAAAAGCTGCTACGGCAACCACATAAAGCACATGTGCCCCCACCGACTCCGACAGCCGGGCGCTGCTGTTGTTACCAGCAGATTCCTTGATAAAGGTCACCTGAACACCTTGTCTGGTCGATGCGTACGAGGTCGATAAGCGGTCTATCGTCATTCAAGGCTGTCATGAGCCGTTTGGCTTCATCACGATTGCCAAGAACGAAGGCTTCTGCGTGATCGATGACTTCGTTGATATCGGCAGTCAGGAGCGAGGTAAGGTGAGGAAGATGCGCTTTGACGAACTGGAGGTTGGCTCCGGTTAGCTTTGAAACCTGGATATTCGGGTCGTAAATGCGAATATCGTAGCCTCTTCCGTAAAGACGCTCTGCGAGTTCGACCAACGGACTTTCCCGCAAATCATCCGTTTCTGGCTTGAAGCTCAGGCCAATGATGCCGATCCGACGTTTGCCGGTCGCGGCGATCATCGAGTATGCACGACGCAATTGCTCTTCGTTCGCCTCCATTGTCGCATCGAGGATGGGCGTAGGAACATCCAGTTTACGTGCCGCAAAACGCAGAGCCCGCAGGTCCTTGGGAAGGCACGACCCACCGAATGCGAATCCTGGCTTCAGGTAGGCCTTGGAGATGTTCAGCCGCGTGTCCGCGCACAGAACTTCCATCACGGCATGACCGTCTATTCCGGCTTCCTTACAGATGTTGCCGATCTCGTTCGCGAAGCTGATCTTGAGCGCATGCCATGCATTATTTGTGTATTTCACGGCCTCTGCCGTACGAATAGACACAATTCGCGGCTCAACCTTGAAGATCTTATGCAGGTCGAGTAGACGGTCGACTGTCGCCTGATCATGACGGCCGAAAATAATTGCCCCTGGATCATAGTAATCGGCGATCGCGGTGCTTTCCCGCAAGAACTCAGGATAATAGGCAACGCCGAAACCCACACCGGCCTGACGCCCTGATGCACGCTCAAGCGCGGGCAGAACGATGCTCTCCATCGTGCCAGGCAGGATGGTCGACCGCATGACGACGGAGTGGAAAGAGTTCTTCTCTCGAATGGCAGCGCCAATCTGCTCGGCGGCGGCGTTCACATAGGCCGTATCGAGGGAGCCGTTCGAGCGCGAGGGAGTTCCAACGCAAACGAAGGACAGATCCGTCCCCTGAATGGCCTCGCGCACATCGCTCGTCGCCACAAGGCGCTTGCTGCCGATGCCTCCTTGGATCAGTTCTCTCAGTCCCGGCTCGACGATCGGGCTGATGCCTTCATTGAGAGGACCGACTTTTTGAGGATTTGGATCGACTGCAATGACGTTATGGCCGTCATTGGCCAAGCATGCCGCGGAAACGGCACCGACATAGCCAATCCCAAAAACACTAATTTGCATTAGGCTGTTCCTGCTGAATAACAATGGGAGCGAGGCGCGAATTCTCGAAAGCGCCGGATACAGCCTAATAAATACTACTGCTTCATCTAAAAACGCCCCACTATTTCGGCTTGCGAGATACCCCCTAGGGACTAAACAAGGCATTACTACTTTCAAAATCGAGCTTTAACTCATAAGAGCCCAAGATACCCCTTGCTTACCGGTTCAAGTACTCTGACCTATTCTTACTGCCTACACTGTATAAGACTCGCCTTGGAATCTGGTATAGTGACCAAGTTGTGCCTGCTCATGCATATGTATTTGATAAATTCTACTCGCTGACGCGAAATATTCGAGACGGCATAAGCGCTATAACAATCGTTCGATGATCTCACTGCCTGCTTTCATGCGAAGAATCGGATCGAATAAGTCAGCCACATTGACCTTCCAAGCCTCTGCAATTTCTTGCAGAACGGTCAACGTCGAGAGCTTACACGCTCTGACATAATGCTGTGTCGCTACCCCTTTGGAGAAAGCAGCAGCCGCATGTCGAAACAATGTTGCGATCGAAGCATCTGCCGGACAGCATGCTGAAAGCGCAATCGCCATAGAGGGCACTGAGGCGGAACGCACCGCATCAATGCATGCCCTGCGGAAACTCGTTACAGCCAAGCTGACGTCCAATTGCCACGATTGACGGCGAGAAATCTCCTCAAACAAGGGGACCTTCATGATTTCTCGTCTTGTTCTCGCGTGTGCAGCGATCGCTTGCACGCTGCCTGCAATGGCATCCGAACGAGCTCAAATTGATGCACTCGTCGCGCAGCACGCCAAAGCTCACGGAATTCCGGAAACATTGATACATCGGATCATCAAACGCGAGAGTGGATACAATCCACTCGCATCCAATCGAGGAAATTTCGGCCTCATGCAGATCCGCTATGCCACTGCACGCGGCATGGGTTACAGAGGGGCGGTGTCCGGGTTGCTCGATGCCAACACCAATCTGACTTATGCGGTCCCCTATCTGGCGAACGCCTATAGGGTCTCAGGTGGCAATCCGGATCGCGCCGTCGCACTTTATGCCGGGGGCTATTATTACGAAGCCAAGCGCAAGGGCCTGTTGCACACACTCAGAACAGGGGATAGCGACCCTGTAATGACCGGGTCAATCGCTGCCTCCACAGGCTTCGCATCTGTTAATGGGCGCTAAGGAACCTGCGTAACCGGGTCTGTGTCGAACCGTTGAGAGGATCCATCATACAGCCTCTTCATCCTCGCGCAGTGGAGATGTGATGGACGATGCAAGATCTGGTCAGGCAGGTCCCGTGCTGATGCCTGCTGCTGCAACGTCTTCGAAGGTTCCGATACCGATGGCGGCCATGTAACCCATATCATGTAGGGTTTCCCGCCAAGCCCGAGCGTCCGCTGACACACAGTGCGAGAGGATGGTTTTAGCCTTTTGGGTTGTGATACGACTGTCTGTGGTCGGCAGTGCCGACATGTGCGAGTTGATCCACGATGCCTTGCCTATCGAACACCGTATTCCTGGATTTCGAGGCGTCCTCCCTTGGCAAACAGGGCTATCCCATCGAGGTCGCCTGGGCTTTCGCCAGTGGCGAGGAGGAGAGCCATCTCATCAGGCCCGCCGCATCTTGGACCGATTGGGATACCAAAGCGGGGAGAATTCATGGCATTTGCCGAGAGCAGCTGAAGTCGGAAGGAACACCGCTCGAAGATGTCGCTCAACGAATGATATCGGTTTTGACGGGCCGCGCCCTCTATGCAACGGCCCCATCATGGGATGGAAAGTGGCTGAGCAAGCTCCTGCGGGCGGCAGGATTGCCACGGCATGCCTTGCGTCTCGAGGACACTGAGATGGCTCATAAGCGGGTGATGCGTGACGTGCTGCGGGCTGCTCAAGTCCCGGATGACCTTCATCGCACGCTCATGCAGGATGTTCTTGCGCAGGCGCACCGCAGCAATGATGAGCTCGGTCCTGCAGCACACCGCGCCCTTGCCGATGCACAACGGGAGCGACGTCTTTGGCTCGATATACGTCGTCGCGCGGAAGAAATCGCAGCGCAATTTCAACAGCCTGTTATTGAACCCACAAGGAACAGATAGCCAAGCAATCGACACGCGTGGCAAACCGGCTCGGCATTTCGCGACATATCTTTCTGTCAACGCCTCGATCAACAGATTAGTAGCCGTCCGGCAATCCAGATGCGATATCCTGATCAGGACGTGTCAAAACGTCGATGCGGCGGCCGTCCGGGAGCTGAATGGTTCGCAGCCTCATGACCTGAAGACCTGCGTCCAGCCCTTCCTGCACGGATCCATAGCGTGTAACCCGCGCACGACGTTCAATTGCACCGCGGGATTCTGCCTGCGACAGCTGCGTTCCGGTTGCACGCCGGCGCGCCACTTGCCCTTCCCGTCTCTGGCTGCGCGCCGATGCGTTGGCTTGCTGCGAGGAAGCACGTGACTTCCGTGCCGTGGCTGTCTTTTGCTTGGCTTGGTGACCCGTTGCCGCTTTACGCGGCGAGGCCTCGTCGGCCGGCTGAGTCTCCGCGCTTGCCTTAGCTTCCGTGGGAGCCGGAACGGGAGGAGCTACAGGATTAGGCACCGCAGCTTGGGTCGGCGGCTTCGCCGGAAGAGACGATGGCGCCGACATTGGTGCCGGGGCCGTGGTTTCTCCCTCAGACGGAGGGTCGATCCATGGCCGCCCTGCTTGGGCGAGAGCAGCCAATGGACTTCCGAGCATTCCCACCAACGAGGCGGTCACCAGCCACCGTCCTGAAATTCCTGCCATGACACGCCTCCAGATCATTCCATGAGGGAACGCTTCTCCTGCCATGGGCGGTTCCATAGCGCTGCCGCCGCATAACCGGCACGAGAACTAAAGCACTGAAACCAAAAGTTATTTCGCCTAGATTATAGGGAGGCGGCCCCAACGCTCGTCTTTGAATCATGTGGGCGCAGGCACTCGCACTTCAACGGCCTCGATGTCGAAATCAGCGAATTGTGAAAGCGGCAAAGAGCAATGGATGCCAGCCCGCCCCCTTGCGCAAGCTCGACAATAACCGAAATAAGGGCATGACATGATAGGAAGGGCTTCATGGACTATATTTTTGCATTGGCCGCCGATCCGACAGCTTGGGTTGCCTTGGCGACACTTGTCGTCATGGAAGTCGTGCTCGGGATCGACAACCTCATCTTCATCTCGATCCTGACCAACAAGCTGCCTGCCGATCAGCAGGCCACGGCCCGGCGCATCGGCATCGGCCTCGCTCTTGTTCTCCGACTGGGTCTGCTCGGAACCATCGCGATCATCGTCCAGCTCACGGAGCCTCTCTTCACGGCCTTCGGCCATGGCTTCTCCTGGCGAGACCTGATCCTGGTCGCCGGCGGTCTGTTCCTGGTTTGGAAAGCCACCAAGGAGATTCATCACAATGTCGACCCCGATCCCGGACCCGACCTCTTCGAAGGTAAAAAGGTTCAGATGAGCTTCGCCTCGGCGATCGTGCAGATCCTGCTCCTGGATCTCGTTTTTTCCATCGACAGCATCATTACCGCCGTCGGCATGACGGATCACGTGCCGATCATGGTCATCGCCGTCGTTGCCGCCGTGACTGTCATGCTGCTGGCAGCCGATCCCCTCGCCCGCTTCATCCAGGCCAATCCGACGGTCGTCATGCTCGCCCTCGGCTTCCTGCTTATGATCGGCATGGTCCTGATCGCGGAAGGCTTCGGAGCTCATGTGCCGAAGGGCTACATCTACGCGGCGATGGCCTTCTCTGCCTTGATCGAGGCATTGAATATGCTCTCGCGGCGAGCCCGGAAGACACGATAACCGACAAGAAATGACCGGGCGCAGTCGAGAACCTAGAGCATTGGATCGAGAAGTGGATTTGTCCTTTTCGGTCCGATGCTTCTTCTCTTGGCGGCACATCGTTCGGAGCGGAAAACCGGGTCCACCTTTTGCTGACGCGGACCTCCGGTTCCGACGATGCGTTAGTCGACTGTGCCCGAAGTCTTTTCGTAAATCAGAGCGATCTTAACCGTACAGCGACACAATCCATGTGGGCCAAGTATCGTAGAATTCCGAACAAACCCGCATGGCCCTCGGGCTTTACATATGTTAATAATTGAATGAGATAATCGCAATGTTATTCCAGATAAAAGCTTTATTGTGAAGCTTACCGGCCAAGCTTGGGAAGCCACCACCCTATTCGATAGTCTCACCCATTCCACGATTGTGGAAATCCATTAGGATCGTCTAGAATATATTCTGTAAAGAGTCATGCGCCGCCGAATGAAACGTCTGTTCTCAGAAGTCTATTTACACCTGATTGCAGGCGTGATCGCCCTGGGCATTCTCGGGATTTCAGCACACACGTTGTGGATGGATCGCCAGAATACATGGCAGGAGGCCGAAAAGGCCTCACGCAATGTGCTAACCAGCATCGCCCACGATCTCGACGGCAATCTCGAACTCCTGGATCTCTCGCTGAAGGGGGCGATGGAGGGGCTGAGATATCTCGGCATTCAGCAGCTTCCTCCCGACCTTCAATACCGAATGCTCTTTGACCGTGCGGTTTCGGCCTCCTTCATGGGAACGTTGCTGCTTGTGGACGAGGTTGGCAATCTCATCGCCGACGCAGGTCCCGTCATCGCCTCGCGGTCGCTCAACGTTGCGGACCGCGAGTACTTCATTGCCCACAAAGAGAACAATCACATTGGCCTCTATGTCAGCCGCCCCTTTGCGAGTCGAACGCGGCATGGCGACCTCAGCATCGGAATCAGCCGGAGGCTTTCGGATTCAGCCGGGCGATTTGCAGGGGTCGTCATGGGATCGATGCCCCTGACCACGATCAATCAACTGTTCGACAATCTGAGCCTCGGTCAGCAGGGAGCAATCAATCTCTTCCGGAACGACGGCGTCCTGCTGACGCGCTATCCTTATGACGAGAGCCAAATCGATCAGGACTTGGGCGGCTCTCCGCATGTCCAGCGCCTCTTACAGAAGAATTCCGGCACGTTCGACTCGGTCTCCCCCATCGATGGCGTTCGACGCATCATCTCCTTCGAAAGGCTCGACAAGTATCCTCTCGTTCTCACCGTTGCGCTCTCCGTCGATGAGATCTTCTCCGCCTGGCAGCGAAAGGCTCTGGTCCTGAGCTTGGTGACATTGATCCTGTGCTGTGCGGTCGTCGGACTCACGATCCTGTTTCAGCGTGAATTGAAACGCCGCACAAGGGCGGAGACCAAGCTCCGGCGTATCGCGCGGACCGATGACCTGACGGGCCTGCCGAACAGACGGGCCTTCCGCGAGACCTTCGAGCGGGAGTGGCGGCAGGCCATTCGCTCCGGTTCGGTGTTGTCGCTGCTTTTTGTCGATGCCGACTACTTCAAGAGCTTCAACGATCGTTATGGACATGGACGAGGTGACGAGGTCCTCCGCGCGATCGCGAGCACGCTCGACACAAATATCCGCCGCCCACGCGATATTGCAGCCCGTTACGGCGGCGAGGAGTTTGCCGTAGTGCTACCGGAAACGGATCTTGCTGGCGCCCAATTGATTGCCGAGACCATTCGCCAGACCATCGTCGCCATGGGCATTGCGCATGAAGGCAGTCCCTATCATGTGGTAACGGCCAGCATCGGGATCGCCTCAGTCCAGCCGTCTCGCGGAAGCGAACGAGCCACTGTCCTCGAAACTGCAGACCAGGCGCTCTACCGGGCCAAGGCCGCAGGCCGAAACTGCGTTCGCAATTTCGAGGATGGCATCGGATCGCGTCAACAGCGGCACCCGCATGCCGCAGCCTGAGCGGTACCTTTGAATGGGCTGGATACATGGGCTCGCATGGATAAGGCGAAGCCCCTCGTCAGCAGTTCGGCTGCTCCAGAAGAGCCCGCTCCTGCAAAGCCTTTGGAAAAGACCTTAGATGAGCAGAGTTACAATTGCCGCATGACGAGAGCGGAACTGGGCTCATGCCAATGTCCTCTACAGGCGGATCGTACAGTTTTGTCTTGGGAAAGGGTAGCGGAGGGATACAAAACTAGAGACACTGCGATCGATCCCTCGGACGAATTCCCCACTCGCTCCGCCAGACTGATCTACGAGGCGACCAGATTCCTTCGTGAATAGATTGAATTGATCGAGCATTTGCCAGAGGGATCCTCAAACCCAGACGTGCCGGATACTTTGTACGGTGCGATACGAAACTATCCCTGTGGCTGCTGCCCTGTCCCTCGGACAGGGCATGGCAACAATAGCTCGCTCAGAGAACCTTGGCGAAAAATCTGCAGTCGAAATGCACGAAGTCATCATACTTGGACCCACTTCTGGGTCCGATGCTCCTTCTCGTCGCTGGTGCATGGCTCGGGGCGGAAAACCGGATCCGCTTTTCGCTGACGCGGCCCTCCGGGTCTGCACGATGGGCTAGAGCATACCTCCCGTTCTACGCGGCTTTTACGCCTGACAGGAAGTGCCCCACCTCCTGCCCCAGGCTGTCGGAATGGCGGGCTAGATCCTGAGCCGACGAGAGAACCTGGGCGGCCGCTGTGCCCGTCTCGCCCGCTCCCCGGCGAACTTCGCTGATGCTGCCAGTGACAAACTCAGTACCACGGGCGGCCTCCTGTACGTTCCGGGCTATCTCGGAGGTTGCCGCACCCTGCTCCTCCATGGCCGCGGCAATCGATACCGAGATCTGGGACATCTCGCCAATTGTGCTGGCGATCGCCTGAATGGCTTGAACCGCGTCCGTTGTCGCCTGCTGCACACTAGTAATCTGAGCCGAGATCTCGTCCGTTGCGCGGGAGGTTTGGCTCGCCAGCTCCTTCACCTCAGAGGCCACGACCGCAAAGCCCTTGCCGGCCTCACCGGCGCGTGCTGCCTCGATTGTAGCATTCAATGCCAGCAGGTTGGTCTGAGACGCAATGGTGCTGATGAGCTGGACCACATGACCAATCTTCTCAGCAGAAGCTGCAAGCATCTGCACGGTCTGATTGGTACGCTGGGCATCCATGACAGCCCGCTCGGCAACACGAGAGGATTGTGTCACCTGAGCGGCGATCTCACGGATCGAGATCGACAGTTCTTCCGTGGCCGCCGCCACCGTTTGCACGTTGGCCGAGGTCTGCTGGGCCGTTGAGGCAACGCCCACCGACTGCTGGGTCGTCTTGTCCGCCACAGAGGTCATGGATCGGGCCGTGTCCTCCAGCCCGTTCGCCGCCACCGAAAGACGCTGGACCAGGGCACCGACCTTCGTCTCGAAGCTCTGCGCCAACTCAGCCATCATTCGGCGCTTCTCGGCCTCGCTCTGCACGCGGGTGCGCTCCTGCTGGCCCCTGAGGTGTTCCATTTCTCGAGCATTGTCCCGGAACACCTCGACGGCCCTGGCCATTTCACCAATTTCGTCGCGGCGCCTTGCCCCGATCACGTCAACGTTGGTGTCTCCATCTGCCAGAGCCCTCATCGTCCTGGTCATGGCACCGATCGGCCGCAGGGCCCCGCGAAGCAGGTAGAGACAGAGGCCGATTGTTATCAGAAGAGATATCGTGGCGGCCGCTACATTCATCCAGCGGGTTATGGCAGCCAGCGCGCCAGCCTCCTGCTCCAGGCGCTCTGCCACCTCTCCGATCCGGCCGCTGATGGTCTCCATCGCATCTTCGAGCACATCAAATCTCTGTACAAAGTCAGGAAGCATACGCTCCGCCTCCCTCGTACTCTCAAAGGCCGCTTCAACGAGAGTCGAGGCGGCTTTCGCATAGGCTGCCAGCGGCTCCTCGACATCGGCGAGAGCGGTGCGGATATCAGGGCTGAGAGCAAGCCCCTTGTTCTCATCAATATTGCGTCGAAGCTGAGCCAAGTGATCGCGTAGGTCTTCCTCGACCTGCGAACGCGACGTCGGCTCGACCCGCGCCGCATGGAGGGCACGATAGACGTCGCCTCGCAGAGCATCGTGCATCATGTCTGCGTTGCCCTGATTGCGGGTTGCCTGCGCCAGGACCAGGTTTTGCGAGATGCCGTCCGTCAGAACTGCGTTGCTCCACACTGCACTGATGCCCGCCCCCAGGCCCACTGCGAGCATGAGACCAGTAATAATGATGAATTTAGCCCGTAACGACTGCATGATTCCCCCCACTTCCCCAAGGAATCATGTTCGAGTTGCTGTTAAAAAAGTCCTACGGCCACAGATTTCATCAAATATTCCGATCACATTGACGTATCGCTGCATTGAATTTCGGGCCAAATCGATTACCCGATCATAATACATTCGTAGTGGTTCGTGGGATATCCACAATACTGCCTCGTCCTCACAGTGTAAGGTCCTCACTGGGTCACAAGTGGACATATATCCATTCCCGAGCGTCGGATCAAAAACGGTAGGTTCCGAGGACAATCGCAAGGTCCGCTTTGTGCCGTTTCTAGACCTTCCAGCACACCGCTTAGGTTGCATGTAGTCGGTCGCAACGTTCGGCGCCGTCGCCCATGGATCCAGCGGGGTAGCATGCCCTCGTGCGATCGGCCGGGGCCGCAACGAGTCGCGCCGAACCTTCTGCCAGGAGAGATGAGCACGGTTGCCATGCGGTGATAATCCGCCCGAGCTTTCAGGAGCTGGCTGCCGAAATCAAATGGCGGCCTGCCCATATCGATTCCGGTTGGACAAGGCCAGGCTCTGCGCCCATGTCCGACCCAGGCTGCCGTTGGTCGGCGGAGATCATCAACGCCCGCGTCAGAACGTAATCCTTCTGAACCATCTTTTTCGAAGCGGCGCGAGCCGTGTCAATAGGCCTTGACCACAAGGCTCGCCAACGTCACTCGTCCGTCGGTCGTGTAGTGGTTAACATGTTCCGTGGCGAGACATTGGCCGGCCTGATACACTTTCACCGCCTCGATGGACCCAATGTTTTTCAACTCATCGATGATAAAGTCACGCTCGACATTCGTGTCCGAATCCGTGGCGTGGGTGATCTGAAACGTAAGATGGGTCAAGGACAGACCCGTGTCTCTCGTACCAGCCCCAACCCAGAGAACGCGTTCGTCGTCCGGTGGACGGTCGGTGTTCAGCCAGAAGCTTGCGGATCCCCCTGCCCAGGTGTCCTCGGCCCGCGCGAGGCTCAAGGACCAGAACCGAATGTGATGGCGCTTCCGAGGGCTGTTGTCGATTGCCTTCTGAAACCCGACATCCTGGCCGCGGCCGAACAGATAAAGGGTGCTGAACGGGGCCGTTGGATAGGGTGCGTTGAACACGAACGCCCGGATCATGCCCCAGGAGCTGGCCGGGCCCAGCCGGTCCGCCTCTGACCAGCCGAGGGCTGCAAAGGCCGCGCGAAGTTGTGCGAGCGTTCCTACGAGCGCCACGTTGACGGGATCACCCGGCAACCCATCGCCTGTTGACGTGAAGCTGGGCACCCGTTTCTGGTGGAGAAGCTTGAGGCCTATACGAATAATCCGCGGGAGGATGACATAGGCGGCGATTGCGTAGGTGAGGCCCACAGCCAGAATCCATGGCAGCCTTTGGTCCGCAGTGTCGAAGACCACGAAGACTATCAACCAGACAGAAAGAACGCCCAATCCAAGAATCACGAGGCGTTGCAAGAAGCGGTTTAGCAATCTCATGATCCAGGCTCCATCACGATGGGCGCACCGGTGAGCTGAGAATCGTTCAACCCCCGCTCGGCTATTCAGGCCGCGACGCTGTGCGCTGGCAGGCCTCGGCTATGGCTTCGACATCAGCCCTCCACGAGCTTGTTGCGGACGGCGTAGCGGATCAGCGCGGCAGTCGTGTCGAGGTTGAGCTTGCGCAAGGCCAGGGCGCGATGGGTCTCGACGGTCTTGGTGCTGATGCTGAGGATGTCGGCGATCTGCTTGTTGGTCCGGCCTTCGGCGATCAGCTGCACGACGGCCTTCTCACGGGCAGTCAGCACCGACTCGTGCGTGCATCCCTTCGCCAGATAGGTCTCCAGCAAGGTTTCGGAGACTTTGCCGGTGAAGAACGGCTTGTGCGCGACAAGGCTCTCCACCGCCGCGACCAGAAACTGCCGGGCGTCGGATTTGAGCAGGAAGCCGCGTGCCCCTGCTTCGAGCACGTCCCGGACCAGGCTATCCGTGTCGTGCATGGTGAAGATCAGGATTTCGACACCGGGAACGCGGGCCTTGATCTGCCGAGTGGCCTCGACGCCATTCACCAGCGGCAGACCGTAATCGAGGATGACGATGTCGGGCCGGGTGGCCAGGGCCTGATCGACGGTCTGCTTGCCGTCTGTCGCCTCGCCGACAACTTCCCAGCCTTCATGCGCCTCCAGGATGGTCCGGACGCCGGAGCGGACCACGTCATGATCGTCCGCGATCAGGATGCGCGTCATTGTGAACCTTCCTTCGGCGACCCGATGCCTGCGGCCGCTCCGGTGAGCCCGAGTCCCACCGCAGGATACACCTTCCGGCAGCCGGACCCACCTGCGCAAAACCCTGAAACCGTCGGAGGCAGACCCTGAAATGTCAGGAAAGGGTCCTGCCGTTTGCCTTGGGCAAGTGTGCCTGCCATGGCATTCGCAGGCGGCCGGCGCTTTGCGGGACTTGTCTAGTCCGGATGACCGGGGTCATTGCGACGACGCAGGTGCCGACGCGACCCGTCCGGATCTTCAGGCTGCCGCCGAACTGCTCCATGCGGGCCCGCATGCCCGCAACCCCGACGCCGAGCCGGATCGGACCATCCGGCCGGGCCGGGCCTCCTATCCCGTGCCCGTTGTCACGGATGCGGACCACCAGCCGACCGGACCGGATCCGAGCGTTGACCGACACGTGCGAGGCATCGGCATGCCGATGCACGTTGGTGAGCGCCTCCTGCACCACGCGCAGGATCGCCCGCTGGAGCTCCGGCGGCAGATCATCGACTTCCTCCGGAATCCGAATCCGCGCGACGAGCCCTGTGCGCCCGGCAAAGCCCTCGGCAAAATCCCGCAATGTGGCCTGGAGGCCGTCCTTCGCCAGGTTCGGCGGATGCAGCAGATAGGTGAAGATGCGCAGTTCCCTGAGTGCCTCGGTCAG
Organism: Microvirga sp. RSM25; assembly: GCF_044784385.1. Lineage (NCBI taxonomy): Bacteria > Pseudomonadati > Pseudomonadota > Alphaproteobacteria > Hyphomicrobiales > Methylobacteriaceae > Microvirga > Microvirga sp. RSM25. The sequence continues at coordinate 3,256,332 of NZ_CP173039.1, forward strand.
TAGGCTTTCGATTTCCGCAAACGCGGAGCGGGATGCCGGAGTGGCCACAACCGTTCCCTCGAGACTGGCGAGCCCGAGGTTCGCGGCCACGAGATGCTGCGCCGTCGAGTCATGCAGCTCGCGGGCGATGCGCTGCCGCTCCTCCTCTTGGAGTGCGAGCAGTTGCCCGGACAATTCGCTGACCTTGTTGTTTGCTCCCGTGACCTGATCCGACAGTGTCCGGAGCGGCTGCTCGAGTTGACGGGCAGTGAACCAGGCGGCAAGCCCACCAGCCAACAGGAGGAGAGATCCAGGTCCGGCCATCTGCCACAATGCGGCGGTGACCGGTGCATTGAGATCCGCAAGCGGCACCGTGACCGCCGTCGTCCAGTTCGTCGCCCCCGAGCGGCGGAAGGTGACCAGAACGGGCAGCCCGTGCTCATCCGTGGCCTCGACCGTTCCCGTGATCGTGCTGTCCGGCCCGGCATCGGCAAGGCGGGCGGCCAATGCTGCGGGGGCCGGCAAGTCGGACCCTTTGCGACCGTCCCTGTCGGCCACGATCGGCTGGAACTTGCGGTCGTAGAGACCCTTCACCCAGCCGGTCGGCAGCGTCTGGTCATCGAGGATCGTGCCGAGCCGCGCCTCCCCCAGGATGATCGTGAGATGGCCGTTCATCCGACCCTCGGGATCGTCGAGCCGGAGGCTGAGGGCCACGACGATGCTGCCCTTCAAGGGAGCCAGCATCCGGCCGGAGACGGCCCATCTCCGGTCCCGGATCCGCTCAAATGCCTCGCGGTAGTTCGGGAAGTCGACGTGCCGCGGCAGCGGTGATCCAAACGGTCGCAGGGTGTTGGCGACCTGCCCGGCGAGGTCGTTGAGAACCAGCCAGGAGCCTTCCGGCACTGGGGTCGCCTTGAGCTGGTCGTAGAAGGTCTTGGTATCGCCTGAGAGGAGCGCGGGGGATTTGGACAGACCCTTGAGCAGATAATTGACTGCCGCCACCTCCTGATCGAAGCCAAAGGAGAGCGCCTTCGCAGCCTCCAGGGCACGTTGCTCGATCGCGCGCCGCTCGTCGGCCGCGTGGGAGTGCAACAGGGCCGCGGCGACGAGGCATGCGGCAACCGTGATGACCATGAAGATCAGGGCGATCCGCCGCCGCAGGCGGGGTGGCATGCCCGAGAAAGATCGCGAAACCACCGGAACGGTGCCATTGCTCATGAGGGCGGTCTCCGGCCGCAAAGGCGACGCAACGGGACCGGGGTCGCGACGGGAGCCCTCGTCCAATAAATCTAAGTTAAACCCTGAGGCCACTCGCTGTCGACCGGGACGGCATGGACGCGCAGGCCGGCAGATCGACCCCGTATCTCGGCTGAAGATGTTAGCGGCCACAAATCAGGGTTTGCCCTCATCAAGTTCAGGGTAGACCCTAATAGCCTGAGGATCGGGTCTTGGATGATACTGCGGGCCTGCCAGGACGGGAGCAACGCCCATGTCGCAGGCCACACTCCGGCATGATCAGGATCCCGAGCCAAAGGATCATTCATATGCCGGCATGATCCGGATCCCCGGCGGCACGTTCCGCATGGGTTCGGACAAGCACTATCCCGAAGAGGCACCGGTCCATCGCGTGACCGTCGACGGCTTCTGGCTCGACCGGACGCCGGTCACCAATCGCCAGTTCCGGGACTTCGTCCGCGCCACCGGGCATGTCACCGTCGCCGAGAAGCAACCCGATCCCAAGGACTATCCCGGCGCCCTGCCGCAGATGCTGTATAAGGGCTCGCTCGTCTTCACGCCACCGGATCATCCCGTCGACCTGCGCCTGTGGGGCCAGTGGTGGACTCTGCTCAAGGGCGCCGACTGGCGCCATCCTTACGGCCCGAAGAGCAGCATCAACGGCCTCGACAATCATCCTGTCGTGCACGTGGCCTACACGGATGCGCTCGCCTATGCCCGTTGGGCCGGCAAGGACTTGCCGACGGAGGCTGAATGGGAGTTCGCTGCCCGTGGCGGGCTCGACGGCGCCGAGTTCGCCTGGGGCGACGAGTTCACGCCGGACGGGCGCCAGATGGCCAACACCTGGCAGGGCGCCTTCCCGTTCCAGAACAAGTGTGAGGACGGTTTTGAGCGTACCTCCCCCGTCACTGCCTTCCCGCCCAACGGCTACGGCCTCCATGACATGATCGGCAACGTCTGGGAGTGGACCAGCGACTTCTATGTGCCGAAGCATCCCGCCGACGCTCCCAAGGTCTGCTGCATTCCCGAGAACCCGCGCGGCGGCCGCGAAGACCAGAGCTACGCGCCCTGCGAGCCAGGGATCAGGATTCCGCGCCGGGTGCTCAAGGGCGGCTCGCATCTGTGCGCGCCCAACTACTGCCGCCGCTACCGTCCGGCAGCGCGTCACCCGCAGCCGGTCGACACCTCGACGAGCCATGTCGGCTTCCGCTGCATCATCAGAGAGAGGAAGATCCCATGACCAGTGATCGTGCGTCCTCACAAGCACCCGGCGGACGATGCCGCGCCCGGCCCATGCGGACGCGGGCCGCGCTGATCGGGGCCACGGCCCTGGTCTCGGCGACGATGGCCGTTCCGGCCTTCGCCCAAGCCCCGCAGCAGAAGCCCAATATCGTGCTGATCGTCTCGGACGATACGGGATATGGCGATCTCGGTCCCTACGGCGGCGGCCCGGGACGCGGCATGCCCACGCCCAACATCGATCGTCTCTCACAAGAGGGCATGACCTTCTTCTCGTTCTATGCCCAGCCGAGCTGCACCCCGGGGCGTGCTGCGATGCAGACCGGGCGGATCCCGAACCGCAGCGGCATGACCACCGTGGCGTTCCAGGGCCAGGGCGGCGGCCTGCCGGCGGCCGAGTGGACCTTGGGCTCCGTGCTCAAGCAGGGAGGCTATCGCACCTTCTTCACCGGCAAGTGGCACCTGGGCGAGGCCGACTACGCCCTGCCCAACGCGCAGGGCTATGACGAGATGAAGTATTGCGGCCTCTATCACCTCAACGCCTACACCTACGCTGATCCGACCTGGTTCCCGGACATGCCTCCGGAGCTGCGTGCGATGTTCCAGAAGGTGACCAAGGGCGCGTTGTCGGGCAATGCCGGGCAGCCGGTGCGGGAGGAGTTCAAGGTCAACGGCCAGTACGTCAACACGCCCGTCATCGACGGCAAGGAGGGCGTCGTCGGAATCCCGTTCTTCGACGAATACGTCGAAAAGGCCTCGCTCGATTATCTCGACCGCGCGGCGCAATCGCGCGAGCCGTTCTTCATGAGCATCAACTTCATGAAGGTGCACCAGCCCAACATGCCGGCGCCGGAATACGAGCACAAATCGCTGTCCAAGAGCAAATACGCCGACTCGGTCGTCGAACTCGACGCCCGAATCGGACGCATCATGGACAAGATCCGGCAGGTTGGCGGCAACAACACGCTCGTGTTCTACACCACCGACAATGGTGCCTGGCAGGACGTGTACCCGGATGCCGGCTATACCCCATTCCGCGGCACCAAGGGCACCCTGCGCGAGGGCGGCAACCGCGTGCCGGCGATGGCATGGTGGCCCGGCAGGATCGCACCCGATACCAAGAACCATGAGATCCTCGGCGGCCTCGACCTCATGGCGACGTTCGCGTCGGTCGCGGGCACGAAGCTGCCCGAGAACGACCGTGAAGGCCAGCCGATCTTCTTCGACAGTCAAGACATGACGCCGGTGCTGTTCGGGACAGGTCCCTCGCCGCGGAAGTCGTGGTTCTATTTCACCGAGAACGAGCTGTCGCCCGGTGCGATCCGCGTCAATAACTACAAGTTCCTGTTCAACCTGCGCGGCGACGACGGCGCCAGCACCGGTGGCCTCGCTGTCGACACCAATCTCGGATGGAAGGGGGCGACCAAGTACGTTGCCACCGTGCCGCAGGTCTTTGACCTCTGGCAGGATCCGCAGGAGCGCTACGACATCTTCATGAACAACTTCACCGAACGCACATGGATGGGTGTGGTCATGGAGGAAGAGCTCAAGAAGATCATGGCCACTTACGTGAAATACCCTCCGCGCAAGGTGCAGAGCTACGGCTACACCGGCCCGATCACGCTCTCGGACTACGAGCGCGTGCAGTCCGTCCGGGAGATGCTTGCCAAGGAAGGCGTCAACGTGCCGATGCCGACCGGCAACTGATGTGACTGGGGAGGACCGTGCCTCACATGGTCCTCCCCGCAATGCGACCGAGCGGAGGAGGTTCGGTTGGGAGATTGGTTCGGCTCGACGCTCCCGTGCCGGTCCCATGCGACAAGGCGGGCCGTTCGCCAGCAGGAGGATTGACTATGCAACGTGTCATTTTGCTTGCCGCCCTCTCGTGCTTGGTGACCGTTACACCGGGCTGGGCCCAGAACCAGGATCCGATGCCCGCACCACGCAGGGATGAGATCACGATCCCGTCGGAAAGGACCCTCGAGCGGGATGCGGTGACGTCGTCCAGGAACGATTTCTCTACGAACGATTCGACCGCCACCCGCCAGATGGAGCGGCAAAACCAGCAGATCGACCGCAAGATCATGAAAGGCATCTGCACGGATTGCTGAGGGAAAATTCAGTCTGAAATCCGAGGAGGAAACGATGATGAGAAGCGTACTGACATTCCTTGCTCTCGGCTTAATGATCGCGGCAGCCACGGCGCAGGTCGGCCCGCCAACCTCCCAGCGAACCTGCGGGGCCAACCGCCAGCTTGTCATGCGGGATGGCGCGGTCGTCCTCGACACCGGGCCGATGACCTACGCCCGCTTCGTCAGGAGCGGCGCGGAATGCACGGTCGATCAGTTCCCCGAGCCGGCATGGGTGCCAAGCTCGAACAACCCCCAATGCTTCATCGGCTACCGGTGCAAGGACGGGTCCGACGATTCCTGACGCTGTGCTGGCACACGTTCACTGGACGGAAACTTCAACGGGAGGCACACATGCGCATTCGCCTGTCCTGGCTTGGCACCATGGCCCTGCTCGCAATCTGGATCTCGGTTGCCTTCGCCCAGACCGACCCGCTGCCCTCGTGGAACGACGGTCCGGCGAAACAGGCGATCGTCGCCTTCGTCACCGACGTGACCCGGGAAGGATCCCCCGACTTCGTTCCGCCGCCGGAGCGGATCGCCACGTTCGACAATGACGGGACGCTGTGGATCGAGCAGCCGATCTACGTGCAGTTCGCCTACGCGCTCGACCGGGTCAAGGCGCTGGCGCCGCAGCATCCGGAATGGAAGGACACGCAGCCCTTCAAGGCGGTGCTCGACGCCGACATGACGGCACTTGCCGCCACCGGGGAGAAAGGGGCCGTCGAGATCGTCGCCACGACCCATGCCGGCATGACGCCGGAGGAGTTCCGGCAAGGCGTCAAGGAATGGCTCGCGACCGCCAAGCACCCGCGCTTCGGCCGCCGCTACGACGAGCTCGTGTACCAGCCCATGCTGGAAGTCTTGGCCTACCTGCGCGCCAACGGGTTCAAGACCTACATCGCGTCCGGCGGGGGAGCCGAATTCATCCGGGCTTTCGCCGAAGAGCGCTACGGCATCCCGCCGGAGCAGATCATCGGCTCCCGCATCGTCACGAAGTACGAGCGCCGTGATGGCCGGCCGACGCTGTTTCGCCTGCCCCAGGTCGACTTCGTGGATGACGGTCCCGGCAAGCCCGTCGGCATCAACCAGGCGATCGGCCGCCGGCCGATCGCCGCCTTCGGGAACTCCGACGGCGATCTCGAGATGCTGCAATGGACCACCGAGGCGGGCAAACGCAGGCTTGGTCTTGTGGTGCATCACACCGATGCGGAGCGGGAATACGCCTACGATCGCCAATCGAAGGTCGGCCACCTCGACAAGGCGCTCGAGGCCGCAACGGAGGATCGCTGGACCGTCGTCGACATGACACGGGACTGGAAGACCATCTTCCCGGTCGGACCTTAGTGTCTGAAGATCGGGACCGACAGCCGAAAGGCCGATACGGACGCGTCGATCCTTAACGTCTGGCCAGCACAAGACAGCTATCAATGCTGACCGAATGGTGAGCCGGTATCCGATTGAACTTTGAGGGCAATGTCGAAGAAAGTCCGATGCGCTACACCGCTGTCCTGACAGTCTTGGCCACTACCGCTCTACCGATCCTCGCCGCCAAGGTTTGTTCAGGGAATGCGCTCGATCCTGAGCGGGAATTTCCCCCGCGTGAGCAAGGGCTCGAAGCTACTCTCGAAGCGGCCGAGGCGGATCACCCCTTCCGAATAGTGGTAGCTCCCATAATACATCGCGAGATTGCCCCATGGAGCGAAATATCCGAAGTCGCCGGGCGCCGCGTCGTCAAATGCCCTGCTTCCCTGTTCGGTCAGCTTGCGCGGCAGATAGGCGATCTTTTCGTTGCTGCCGTGGTCATCGATCATCAAGTCGAGCGGCAGCAGGGATAGAAAATCTCGCGCTGACGGATTGTCGTGGAGGGTGACGATCAGATCCTGATTGTTAAAGATCAATTTGATCCTCATGTGGGTTGATTCCTGACGTGTTGGATCGTTCCTTTGTTGCGAGAAGGATAGCCTCGGCAGGGCAACGCTCGCAGCCATCGCACCGAGGAGAGCACGGCGAAGCGGCGAGAAGGACCGACTTGTCATGGCAAGCACTCCTTCAGTGATTGGCTCCGTCCGGAGATATCCGATCGAACCCGGTAGGCACAAAGACCCGCAACGGCAGCACCCATCACGAGAACGAGCGCACTGAACGCAAAGGTTGCTTGATATCCCTCGTGGTCGAACAGCAAGCCGCCGGACGCCGCACCAAGCGCTATCGCGAGTTGCACCACGGCAACCATAAGGCCGCCACCCGCTTCGGCATCATCGGGAAGCGCCTTGCTCAGCCAGGTCCACCAGCCAACCGGTGCCGCCGTACCGATCAGCCCCCACATCGCAAGCAGTGACGTCGTCGCGAACGGTGAATGACCGAGCAGGGTCAGGGTACCTCCGATGACTGCCATGAGCAGCGGCAGGACGATCAGCAGGCTGAAGAGCCGCGTCTTGAGCAGGAGCCCGATCAGGTAGGTCCCGACCACGCCGGCCCCGCCGATGACGAGAAGGATCAGAGAGAGCATCGACGTGTTCACCCCGGTCACCGTCTCGAGGAAGGGGCGCAGGTAGGTCTGAAGGACGAATTGGCCCATGAAGAGTAATGAGACTGCCACCATGCCAAGCGGAACGGTGCGGCGGCGCAGGACGCGGAAGACGGTCCCGCTTCTCGCTGTGTTCGCCGGCATCGACGGCAGGCTGACGAAAAGCCAGACGAGCGTCATGGCCGCGAGCGGCACGACAGCGAAAAAGGCACCCCGCCAGCCGATGTACTGGCCGAGGAAGCTCCCTAGCGGCGCCGCGATCGTGGCCGCAAGCGCGTTGCCGCCATTCAGCAGGCCAAGCGCGCGAGGCACCTGGGATTCCGGCACCAAGCGCATGACCATCGCCGCAGACATCGACCAGAACCCGCCGATCACGACACCGACGAGCGCCCGGCCCGCCATGAAGACGGCGGTGTTCGGCGCGAAGGCGACCATCATGCCCGAGAGGATCATCAGCAGCGTGAGACCCAGCAGCACCGTGCGGCGGTCGATGCCGCGCGTGAGACTGGAGATCGAGAGACTGGTCAGGACAGCGAACAGCCCCGAGACGGCGATTGCCTGTCCGGCAGTTCCCTCGCTCACATTGAGGTCGGCAGCGATGGGGGTCAGGAGGCTGACTGGCATGAATTCCGAGGCGATCAGCGTGGCCACACAGAGCGTCAGCGCAAAGACGGCGCCCCAGGAGGCATTCTCTGGGCTCATCGCCGTGGTGTCTGCGTGCTTCATAATTGGTCCTTGTTCTTGTTGAACAGCACGCCCGGCGCGCCTGCCGGGTGCCGGACGTGCTACGATGGGAGTGTTGGTGTCGGTTGAGCGCTTACGAGCTCAGGTTGCCGCGAAAGAAGTCGGTCAGCTTGCCGAACGGGATCAGGTTCACTCGGTCGTAAAGGTCGACATGGCCCGCATTCGGCACGATGAAGAGTTCCTTCGGCTCGCCCGCGCGCTTGTAGGCGTCCTCGCTGAATTCCCGGGAGTGCGCCTTGTCGCCCGTGATGAAGAGCATCGGCCGCGGTGAGATCGTCTCGATGTCGTTGAACGGGTAGAAGTTCATGAATTTCACCGCGCTGCTCAACGTCGGCTTCGTCGTCAATTGCGCCTGCTGCCCCTTCGGGGTGTAGGCGCCTCTCGAAGTCCGGTAGAAATCGTAGAACTCGCGCTGGATCGGATCGGTGCTCTCGGTGAGTTCGTTGACCGTGCCCGGAATGTACTGCGTCTCGCCGCCGGCGAATTCGACTAGGCGCTGAGCCGTTGCCTTCTGTATGAAGTCGTTGCGCTGTTCCAACGTCACCGCCTGCTTCAGTCCGTTCCGGAAGGCAGCGCCCATGTCGTACATGCTGACGGTTGCGATGGCCTTCATGCGCGGATCGATCTTGGCCGCGCTGATGACGAAGCTGCCGCTGCCACAAATGCCGAGCGCACCGATTCGCTCCTGGTCGACGAAGGACTGCGTGCTCAGGAAATCGACGGCGGCGCTGAAATCGTCGGAATAGATGTCCGGGGCCACGAGGTGACCGGGCGTGCCCTCGCTCTCGCCCCAGAAGGACAGGTCGATGGAGAGCGTCACGAACCCCTGCTCGGCCATCTTGGTGGCATAGAGATCGGCGCTCTGCTCCTTCACCGCGCCCATGGGATGCCCGACGATGATCGCGGCCAACTTGGCGTTCGGCTGCATGTCCTTGGGCGTGAAGAGATGACCTGCCACCTTCATGTTGTACTGGTTGCGGAAGGTCACGCTCCTCACGTCGACCCGTTCGCTCTTGTAGAAGTTGGCAGCACCATTCGACATGTCCTGAGCCAATGCCGGAGAGGCGCTGACAACGAAGCCGGAGACGGATCCCAGCATGATAGCGAGGCTTAAGGCGAATTCCTTCATCTCATTGTCCTTCTTGAATCCCATAGGGCTGATCCGTCCGGGGTGAGTTCACCAGCACGGATACGGCTCAGGCCAAGCACGTTGCTTGGCGCATAATTCAATTTAACGGCTGCGCACTCATAGGATTAGATGCTATATCGATCTTGAGCCTATAAGCAGAGGTTATGAATGTTTCGGGAGAACGTCAGCGATCTGGTCGCGTTCATCACCGTCGCGCGCGAGGGCAGTTTCACCCGGGCTGCGGTCCGGCTCGGCGTCTCGCAGCCGGCCCTGAGCCAGGCCATGAGGGGGCTCGAGGAGCGGCTGGGGCTGCGGCTTCTGAACCGCACCACCCGCAGCGTCGCGCCCACCGAGGCCGGCGAGCGCCTTCTTCGCAGCATCGAGCCACAATTCGCGCAGATCGAAGGTAGCCTCTTGGCGCTCACGGAGCTGCGGGACAAGCCGTCAGGCATCGTTCGCATCACGTCGACCCAGCACGCCGCCGAGACCTTGCTCTGGCAGAAGCTATCAAAGCTGATGCGCGAATATCCCGACATCACAGTCGAACTCGTGACTGACGAGGGCCTCACCGACATCGTGAGCGCACGTTTCGATGCCGGTGTCCGGGTGGGCGAGTTCGTCGAGAAGGACATGATCGCGGTGCGGATCGGTCCGGAAATGCGGCAGGCGATCGTCGGAACGCCGGACTACTTCAAGACGCATCCTGTGCCAAAGCGTCCGGAAGACCTCACCAATCACCGCTGCATCAACCTGCGACGGGTCACGCGAGGTGGGTATTTTCCCTGGGAGTTCGAGAAGCGCGGACGCGAAATCAACGTGCGCGTCGAGGGGCAGGTTGCTGTCAACAGCCTGGAGCTCGCACGCAGTGCCGTGTTGGACGGGCTTGGGCTGGCTTACCTGCCCGAGGACCTCGTCGAAGAGCAGATTGCGAAAAAGCGGCTCGTACGAGTACTGGAAGATTGGTGCGAACCATACCCGGGCTACCACCTCTATTACCCAAGCAGCCGTCAACATGCCCCCGCTTTTGCTGTCGTGCTGGAAGCACTTCGCTTTCGCGGCTGAATGCAGCAAACCCTCGGCCTGTAGGCTGTAGTGGCAGCTGTGCGCTATTCCATGAAATGCCCGCTTCGGGCTAAACAATGAAATTCGCCGACCTTGAGTAACGTCCGGTTAGGTGAGGATTGCTGCCTTCGGGCTTACGTCTCAGAAGTGCCAGCTCCGGACCTTTACGAGGGATTTGCTGACGAGCCGTTCTCGAGGGAAAGCCTGAGCGAGTGGCTCACGTTCGCGGGCTTGTCGCAGCAGGGCATGTTCGCATTGGTGCTCCGGCAGCGTCCATTGATCCAAGACTGTCGCGAATACGATGCACGCGTCGCGCTCCCGACGAAGATTGACAGCCAGACACACCCTCTCGCCGAAGGAGTATGTCCACGATCGCGCTACCAACCCTGCTGGTATACTGAACCAGCTTTGGGTCGTCGGGAACGGTGAGCACATTCCCTGGCCGGATGGCTTTGATCCCTCCCAAGCCGACTTGCGTGTAGTTTCGGATTACAGGACAAAGGCCTGGACCTGAACATCCCGTCGGGTCAGGAGACGATCGCGTGGAACTCATCAGATACGGCAGAACATTGGTGGCGGGCAAGGCACAAGGCCAGCTTCTCAGCGCCATGGTGGGGCTCAGCTTCTGGGGCGGCGTGGATCCTCAGACTAGTGTCGTCATCGATCAACACCACCCGCTGTGCGGTGAAAGCCTCGCCGGGCGGGTGCTCGCGATTCCGAGCGGACGTGGATCTTGCTCCGGAAGCGGCGTGCTGCTCGAACTGATCCTGAACGGCCATGCTCCGGCGGCCATCGTCATCTGTGAGCGTGAGGAAATCCTCACCCTCGGTGCGCTGGTCGCCGAGGTGGTCTTCGAGCAGTCGATTCCGGTGCTGCGGGTCGAGCGGGAGGTGTTCGCGCGCCTTGGTGAGTACCGGTACGCTAGAGTGGCGGGATCCAGCCTTCAACTCGTCCACGAGCCACCCATCGGGGATTGGCAACCCGAAACGGCGCAGCAGGAGAGCAACGAGGACACGACAGTCCGATTGGACGCAGTCGACGAAGCTTTCCTCTCGGGCCAGCATGGCAAGGCGGCGCAGGTTGCCATGCGCTTGCTGCTCCGGATGGCCGCGGTTCAGGAGGCTGATGCCTTTATGGATGTCACTCAGGTACACATCGACGGCTGCATCTATACGGGTCCGGCCAGCTTGCGCTTTGCGCAGATGCTGGTCGAATCGGGAGCCCACGTGCGCGTGCCGACAACTCTCAACTCCATCTCCGTGGACAAGCGCCGCTGGCGTGCGCAGGGCGTGGCGGAAGACCTAGGGGCTCCTGCGAGCGCCCTTGCTGACGCCTATCTTGCCATGGGTGCCCAGCCCAGCTTCACCTGTGCGCCGTACCTTCTTGAAAGCGCTCCCCGATTTGGCGAACAGGTCGGCTGGGCGGAGTCGAACGCGGTGGTTTATGCCAACAGCGTCATCGGTGCGCGGACGATGAAGTACCCGGATTACCTGGACGTGTGTATTGCCTTGACCGGGCGAGCCCCGCTGGCCGGCTGCCATCTTGATGCTGGACGACGAGCGACGCTCGCGCTGGAGGTCGACATGCCCGCAGGAGCCGATGACGCCTTCTGGCCGCTGCTCGGATATTGCTGCGGCTCGGTCTGCGGCACCGAGATCCCGCTGATCCGCGGACTTGAGACGAGCGCCGCCGGGCCGGACGAGTTGAAAGCCTTCGGTGCAGCCTTCGCAACGGTTGCCGCCGCACCGATGTTCCACGTCGCCGGGATCACGCCTGAGGCGGATGAGCAAAGGCCAGAGCGTCAGGTGCGCATCGGCTTGGACGCGTTGCAACACGCATGGGAGACCCTGAACACGGCCGCATCGCCGGAGGTCGGGCTTGTCAGCCTCGGCAGTCCCCACTTCTCTCTTGATGAATGCGCTCGGCTGGCAGCGCTGGTCCGGGGGCGAACCAAGGCAGCGGACGTTGCAGTGGTAGTGACCTGTGGCCGGGCCGTGCACGAAGCTGCTTCTCGAGCCGGGCATGTCGAGGTGGCTGAGGCTTTTGGCGTCCAGTTTGCGACGGATACGTGCTGGTGCATGCTCGGCGAACCGGTGATCCCTCCGGCTGTACGGACGCTGATGACCAACTCCGGGAAGTACGCGCATTATGCGCCGGGCCTCGTCGGGCGTGATGTCCGGTTCGGCAGCATGGCCGCGTGCGTGAAGGCCGCCTGTAGCGGCGAGGCGCAACAGGAAGCGCCCGCCTGGCTCTCGTAGTTCGTACTGGGGTAAGCCGAGAGTTCCCATGCCCTGCGGCAAGCCTCGGTTTCAAGTCTTGAACTGACGTTTGGATTCCTTGAAAAGTCTATCGAAGCTCCCAGTCCTGCACCGAATTTCGCCTATGCCTTGGGAACCAACTTGATGAGGCAGTGCGAAAGCAGCGCGCACAGCCCCACGATCGCCATGTGATGCAGGAACAAGGCCGACGTCGAAGTCTCGAAGTCTCGAAGTCTCGAAGTCCCAGAATTCAAATGTTATCTGCGTGAACAGCTTTGCCCCGACATTCAGGACATTCAGACTGTGAATTCCGCAGGGTCAGCAGGGCGACCGTGATCGCTAGCGGGGAAATCCGGAACATGGAGATCATGGAAGCCTCTGTGGAAGCCGCGAGGCTTGAGCGTCGCGCAGGAAACGGTGAACGCTTGCCCTGGCCTGACCTCCGTTGAGGTCGGCCTGGGCTTCGGTTCCGAGCAACGGCGACTAGAGGTTGCTCTTGAAGAAGGGTGCGAGCTTTTGGGCTGCGACGGACGAACCATCGCCGTCGTAGAGGTCCATGTGGGTGGCGCCGTCGATGATGAAGAGTTCCTTGGCCTCCGAGGCGGCCTTGGCGTGAAGCTCCTGGCTGTGCCACAGGGAACCCGCCTCACTGCCGGCGACCATCAACAACGGTTGCGTCAGGAAGGTTTCGGCCCCCTCAAACCCGGTGAACGACGCCAAGGTGCTGATGCTGGTCATCAGCATCTGGTTGGTGGAGTTGGGATGCTGGCCGCGCGGCGTCAGGTAATAATCAGCGGCTTCCTGGAGGTCGCGCGGGGCGGTCGTGTCGCCGATCTTGGGAACGTAGTTCACGTAGACCGGAGCGGCTCCGGCGGCCTCGGCCGAGCGCTGCTTGGCAACGGCATCCAGCGTCTCAATCAGGGCGGATTCCGCGGCCTTCCCATCCCAGCCCTTGCGAGTGGCAGCACCGACATCGACCGCGCTCACGGTCCCGAGCGCCTTGATGCGGCGCTCGGTCATGGCGGCCTTCACGGTCGTGCCGCTCCCGGCGCAGACACCCAGGGCGCCGATGCGCTCCGCATCCACATAGGGGAGCGAGACCAAGTAGTCGACCGCGCTGTAGATGTCCCCGACGCGCTTCATCGGGTCGTCGACGAAGCGGGGCATGCCGCCGCTGGCGCCCTGATGCGCCGCGTCGAAGGCCAGGGTGACGAAGCCCTCCTCGGCCAGTTTCCGTGCGTAGAGGCCGGCCGTCTGCTCCTTGACGCCACCACCGGGATGGACAACCACGATGGCCGCGTACTTCTGGTTCCGGTCGAAACCCTTCGGGTAGTAGACGTTCCCGGCCAAGGTGATGTCGTTCTTCTTGAACTCCACATTGGTGACGACGACGTCTCCGGCCTGCGCGCTGGTGACGGCGCTCTGAGGTGCGGGAGCCGGGGTGGCGGAGGCGGCCCCAGCCAGCAGGACGCCGACGGAGACAATGGAACTGCTCAGGAGGAGTTGGCGGCGGCTCAGCCCAGAGATCTTGCGCATGGTGTCGTCCCTTCGTGGTTCGGTGAGGCCCCAGCCGCCAGTGCGCCTGTGACCAACCGAAGCTAGTCGCTCCGACATTGAGAGATTAGCCCGTATGATTTGCATGGGCTTAGAAGGCTGTTTTCTGAATTGAAGGCGATCTGGCCCGCCGTCCCGCCCTGAGGCAGATGCGCCTAGCCGCGATAGCGAAGCGCCTCGATCACGAGCGCGAAGGCCGGCGAGTGCTGCCGGCGGCTCGGATAGTAGAGGTGGTACGCAGGGCGTGGCGGGCACCAGTCCGCCAGGACCCGGATCAGCTTCCCCTCCGCGATCGCCGTGTCCACCTGGTCCTCGGGAAGGTAGGCGAGTCCGAAACCGTCGAGCGCGGCCTTTCGCATCATTCCCACCGTGTTGAATGCAGTCCGTCCCTGGATCCGAACCTTCAGCTCCTGACCGTCCTTCTGGAACTCCCAGGCATAGAACGCGCCGTGGGTCGGCAGGCGGAGTTTGATGCAACTGTGCTCGATCAGGTCCTGCGGGACATCAGGCTTGGCACGGCCTTCGAAATAGGAGGAAGCACCCACCACCGCCATGCGGAGGTCGGCGCTGATCCGCAGGGAGATCATGTCCTTGTCGACCTGCTCCCCCAGCCGCACGCCTGCATCGTAGCGCTCTGCGACGATGTCCTTGAGACCGTAATCACTGATGATCTCGACGTTGATGTCGGGATACTCGGCCAGGAGAGGGACGAGGGCCGGCCAGAGGATGGTCTCGGCGGCGTGCTCGACGGTGGTGATGCGGATGGTGCCGGCGGGCTTGTCACGCATGGCGCTCAGCGCCGCGATCTCACTTTCGATCTCGTCGAAGCGCGGGCCAATGCTGTGAAGGAGGCGCTCGCCCGCCTCGGTCAGGGAAACGCTTCGCGTCGTGCGGGTGAGGAGGCGCAGCCCCAGGCGGGCCTCCAGGGTCCGGATCGTGTAGCTGAGCGCAGATTGGGACACGCCAAGCTGCGCCGCCGCCTTCGTGAAGCTCTCCTCGCGGGCGACCGCGATGAAAGCCGTGAGATCATTCACGTTGTCCCGGCGCATTCAGAAATCCGATTTCTAAGTCCATGCCGATAATACCATCTAATCGCGGATTCCCGGACGCGGTAGAGGCAGGGCTCAGAAATGGGAGACTGACATGAGCAAGGTCTGGTTCATCACAGGTGCCGGTCGGGGGCTGGGCATCGTTATCGCCCGGAAGGCCTTGGCCGCAGGACATTCCGTCGTCGCAACCGGGCGCGATGCGGATCGGGTGCTCCAGGCTGTGGGCGCACACGACAACCTGCTGACCGTCGCCCTGGATATCACCATCCCAGAGGCCGCGATTGCGGCCGCGAAGGCTGCGGTCGATCGGTTCGGCCGCATAGATGTCCTCGTGAATAACGCTGGCAACTTCTATGCCGGATACTTCGAGGAGATCAGCGCTACGCAGTTCCGGGCGCAAATGGAGACGAACTTCTTCGGTCCCCTGAACGTGACCCGCGCCGTCCTCCCAGTCATGCGGAAACAGCGCAGCGGTCAGGTGATAACGATCACGTCGACCGCAGGTCTGATCGGGCAGGAGTTCGTGGTCGCCTATGCGGCATCGAAGTTCGCGCTCGAAGGCTGGATGGAGTCGCTGCGCTTCGACGTGGCGCCCTATGGCATCCGCACGATGTCGGTCGAGCCGGGGTTCTTCCGCACCGAACTGCTGGTCGAGGGCAGTTCAACGATCTGGCCGGAGCTCTCGATCGAAGACTACGCCGACCGCACGGCGCAGACGATCGCAGCCTGGAAGGGCATGAACGGCCAGCAGGGCGGTGACCCGGCCAAGCTGGCCGCTGCGCTGGTGACCCTGTCGGACTCGGGAGAGCTTCCTCTGCGCTTCGTGGCAGGCGCCGATGCCATGGCGGCTGCCGAGGACAACCTGAAAGCCATTCAAGGGCAGATCGATGCGCATCGGGCCCTGTCGGCTTCGCTGGCTTTCGACGACGCCGAAGCGCCGTAGGCCTGATCTGACTGGCTGGCCTCGGCTGACCCGAAGCCCGAATGCCCATGAAGGACCGACGTGAGCACCAGGAAATCCATACTTCTCCTAGCTCTAGCTATGGCTGTCCTTGGGCTCGGCGTCTTCATGTTGATGACAGTGAAGGACCGGACCTATGTCCCGAGCAGGACCTACGCCCCGGTGGGCGAGCCGAACCGAGAGGTTGCGGTAGTCTACTACTCGCGCTCCGGGCATTCGGAGGCCGTCGCCCGGGAAGTTGCGCGCACGTTCAATGCGCCGATCGCTCGCATCTCAGCAGACTATCCTCTGGACTTCTCGGGTCAGGGAAAAGCCGTCTCTGATGCGAACGCGGGCGAGCTGCCACGGATCGCGGTCGAACCCATCGATCTCGATCCGGTTCGCCGCCTCTTCCTGGTGTCGCCGATCTGGATGTTCCGCCCGGCGACGCCGCTCTGGGCTTACGTCGAGCAGGCTGACCTTAAGGGCAAGGAAATCGTGCTCGTCACGACCGGAAACAGCCGATTCGAGCAATCGGAGATCGATGTGTTCGGACGGCGGGCCGAGGCGCGTGGTGGCCGCCTCATCAACCATCTTTTCCTACGCCGCGGCCGCATCTATTGGCAGAAGAGCCAGGAGGATCTGCTGACTGAGGCTCGCGCGAGAATACGCGATATCGAGTAACGCAGCTTGCCAGTCCCGGCAGTTCTAGCATGAGGGTTCGCGGTCTCAAATTATGTACCACGAGAAACGCTAACGTCTCCTTTCACCATAAGCGGCCCTTCCCTGAATCTGAATGGTCCATTCAAGAAGGTACGCACATACTCCGCTTGGGTTGATGATAGCGTTCCCGTTTAACCGCGATACCGCAGCGCATCCACGAGCAGGGCGAAGGCTGGCGTAGGTTGCCGACGGCTCGGATAGTAGAGATGGTATCCTGAGAACGGCGGACACCAGTCGGCAAGCATCTGTACCAACCGTCCATCAGCGAGACAGGCTTGGACCCGATCCTCAAGAAGATAGGCCAGACCATATCCAGCCACCGCCGCTTCGAGAGCCATGAGCGAGGTGTTGAACACGAGCCGTCCATCAACCCGCACCTTCAATTCACGACCGTCTTTCTCGAATTCCCATGTCAAGAGACCGCCGGACTGCATGCGGAGACTGATGCAGTCGTGAGAGGTCAGATCCTGTGGTGTTTCGGGCCGCGTTCGGTTCGCGAAGTATGATGGCGCGCCGACGACCGCCATGCGCGTGTCCGGTCCGATGCGGACCGCCACCATATCCTTGGCGATCTGCTCGCCAAGCCGCACGCCGGCGTCAAAGCGTCCCGCCACGATGTCGGTGAGGCCGTTGTTGATGTCGATTTCCACCTTGATGTCCGGATAGTCAGGCAACAGACGCTCCAAGGCTGGCCAGAGAACCGTATGGGCCGCGTGCTCGCCCGCCGTGATGCGGATCGTCCCGGCGGGCCTCTCCCGGAATTCGCTCAAGGCCGTCATCCCGGCCTCGATCTCGTCAAGGAGTGGCCCCATCGTCGTGAGCAGGCGTTCCCCCGCCGGGGTCGGCGCGACGCTGCGGGTGGTGCGGGTCAGGAGCCGAAGTCCGAGCTGCGCCTCGAGCCCACGCACCGTATGGCTCAGAGCCGACTGGGAAACCCCGAGCTTCGTTGCGGCCTTCGTGAAGCTCTGCTCACGCGCGACCGCCAGAAAGGCTTGGAGGTCGTTAATGGTGTCCCGCGGCATTCATGAAAGTCCTTCATATGTTCATGCGCTTTTTACCAGCTAGTTGAGGGTAGTCCCAATCACTAGATCGTTGGCAGTCACCTCATCGGCTGCCCTTGCGCTCCTGAGGCTCAATCAACGGAGGACAGACATGCAAAAGCGAACACTCGGCAAGGATGGGCTGGAAGTCTCGGCCCTCGGCCTTGGCTGCATGGGCCTGAGCCACGGCTACGGCCCGGCCACGGATACCCAGGATGCAATCAAGTTGATCCGCAATGCCTACGAGCGTGGGGTGACCTTCTTCGACACCGCGCAGGTCTACGGCCCATTCACCAACGAAGAGGTGGTCGGCGAGGCGCTGGAGCCCATCCGGGACCAGGTGGTGATTGCCACCAAGTTCGGCTTCGAGCTGCCCAGCCCTGACGGGCAGCAGAACCTGAACAGCCGGCCTGATTACATCCGGCAGTCCGTCGACGGGTCGCTGAAGCGCCTGCGCACCGACGTGATCGACCTTCTCTACCAGCACCGGGTCGACCCGAATGTCCCGATCGAGGATGTTGCCGGGACCGTGAAGGACCTGATCAATGAGGGCAAGGTGAGGCACTTCGGCCTGTCGGAGGCCGGCGCGGAGACCATCCGCCGGGCGCATGCCGTCCAGCCCGTCACCGCCCTGCAAAGCGAGTATTCCCTGTGGTGGCGCGAGCCGGAGAACGAGATCATCCCGACGCTGGAGGAACTGGGAATCGGCCTGGTGCCGTTCAGCCCGCTCGGGAAGGGCTTCCTCACCGGGACCATCAATGCCAATACCAAGTTCGACGGCAAGGATTTCCGCACCATCGTGCCCCGGTTCTCGGAGGAAGCCCGTAAGGCGAACCAGGGACTTGTCGATCTCCTCGGGCAGATCGCATCCGTGAAGCACGTAACACCCGCCCAGATCGCCCTGGCGTGGCTGCTGGCACGCAAGCCCTGGATCGTGCCGATCCCCGGAACGACGAAGCTGCATCGGCTCGAAGAGAACATCGGCGCAGCCGAAGTCGCACTGACTTCCGACGACTTGCAGAGGATTGAGGAGGCCCTCTCCACGATCACCGTGCACGGCGACCGCTATCCGGCCCACCTGCAAGCGCGCGTCGGCCGCTGAACCAGACACAGAGGAGACAGGATATGCAAAAGCGTAAGGTTGGAAACCTTGAGGTCTCCGCGCTCGGCCTCGGCTGCATGGGCATGAGCGCCAATTACGGCCCGCCTGCGGACAGGCAGGAAATGATCGCCCTCATCCGGACGGCGGTGGAGCGAGGCGTCACATTCTTCGATACCGCGGAAGTGTATGGCCCGTTCACCAATGAGGAGCTGGTTGGCGAGGCGCTCGCGCCCGTCAGAAGCCAGGTGGTGATCGCGACGAAGTTCGGGTTCGATCTTGATCCGGCCACCAGGGAGCGCCGCGGTGGCGTCAACAGCCGGCCGGAACACATCAAGGCCGTCGCAGACGCCTCCCTCAAGCGCCTGAAGACCGACGTGATCGATCTGCTCTACCAGCACCGGGTCGATCCCAGCGTGCCGATTGAGGATGTCGCCGGCGCGGTCAAGGACCTGATCCAGGCCGGCAAGGTTCGGACCTTCGGGCTCTCGGAGGCCGGGGCACAGACGATCCGCCGTGCCCATGCCGTCCAGCCCGTGGCGGCGGTCCAGAGCGAATATTCCCTCTGGTACCGGGGGCCGGAGGCGGAGATCCTGCCAACCCTGGAGGAGCTCGGCATCAGCTTCGTGCCGTTCAGCCCATTGGGCGCGGGATTCCTCACGGGCAAGATCGACACGTCCACGACTTTCGACAGCACGGACTTCCGCAACAGCGTCCCTCGCTTCTCGCCCGAAGCCAGGGAGGCGAACCTCGCTCTCGTCGACCTTCTCAAGGACGTGGCGGCAAGGAAGGGTGCTACGCCCGCGCAGATTGCACTGGCGTGGCTGCTCGCGCAGAAGCCCTGGATCGTGCCGATCCCCGGCACCACCAAGCTGCATCGCCTGGAGGAGAACATCGGCGCGACGGGGATCCAGCTCACAGCCGACGATCTCCGCGAGATCGATGCCGCTGCGTCAAGGATCGAACTCAAGGGAGAACGGCTGCCAGAGGGTGCGCTGAAGATGACCGGGCTCTGATCGCACGCGAGCCAAACCGATGTTCCGCTTCACGTTCGATGCCATCGGAACTGCCTGGGAGATCGAGACGCCGTCGCCGCTGGAGATGCCGGCGCGACGGCGGATCCTCGAGCGGATCGAGCGGTTCGACGTGACCTATTCGCGGTTCCGGCCGGACTCGCTGGTCTCGCGGATCGCGTCCTCGCCTGAGGGTGGGTGCTTCATATTCCCAAAGGACGCGGTCGCGCTCTTCGATCTCTACGATCGGCTGCATGCCTGCACCGGGGGCGCGGTCGATCCGCTGGTCGGGCGTGACCTCGAGCTGCTCGGCTACGACCGGACCTACTCCCTGATACCGGACACTGCCGGAATCCGCAGCCATTCTCCTGCAAGACCACGTTGGTCGAAGGACGTTCGACGCGAGGGCCTGGCACTCGTTACACGACGTCCGCTCGTGATCGACATCGGCGCAGCCGGCAAGGGATACCTCGTCGACATCGTCGCCGGCATCCTGCGCGAGGAAGGATTGACGAGCTTCCTCGTCGATGGCAGCGGAGACCTGCGTCATGCAGGCGACGATGCCCTGCAGATCGGACTGGAGCATCCCTTCGACGCCGGGCTCGCCATCGGCGTGGCGCACCTGAAGGATCGTGCCCTGTGTGCCTCGGCCGTGAACCGGCGGGCGTGGGGTGATGGACTGCATCACGTGATCGACGGGCGCACCGGAGCGCCGACCCGTGACGTGGTCGCGACCTGGGTCGTCGCGGACCATGCGGCGACCGCCGATGGGCTGGCGACGGCCCTCTTCTTCGTTCCAGGAGACCGCTTGGCGCACGAGTTCCGGTTCTCCTGGATCCGGATGTTTGCCGACGGCCGTGCCGAGATCTCCGCCGACTTCGATGGCGAGCTCTTCACTTGAATGGAAGGACAGCGACATGACGATGGGATGCAGGATGAAACGGATGACGGTGATCACGGCGGCCCTGATTCTGGCAGGAGCCTTGAACTCCGAACCGAGAGCGGAGGTGGCTCCACCAACACCCGAGCAGCCACACCCGCGCCTCCATCCCAACGGAACCGCTATGCGGACGGTACCTACACTGCAATCGGACGATACGGCGGCCAGCCGTCATTCATCACGGTCAAGGCAACCCTGTCCAAGGGCACCATCACCGCCCTTGAGGTCACCCCGCACGCCACGGTCCCGCGCTCGCTCGAGTTGCAGCGTCTTTTCGCGGCGGCCGTGCCCAGGGTGGTTGTCGGCAAGCCCATTGATCAGGTGAATGTGGGCAAGCTCGCCGGGTCCAGTGGAACGCCCAAGGGCTTCAATGCCGCGATCCGGCAGATCAGGGACCAGGCTGCTCGATGACCTAGCATGCATGCCGGACCGCATTCCATGAAAGATGTTCATAGGCTCATGCGGCATTCCCCGGCTAATCGATCGCCGTCTCCGTGATTAGGTTCGAACCAAGCCGCCCTTCCTGAGGCGGGGTGACATCCAACGGAGCAAAGCATGCCAGAGACGGAAACCCGGAAAGCCGATCCCAACCGACGCAAGTTTCTGGCTTCAGTAGCCGGCATCGCCGCAGTGCCGATGGTCGCTGGCACCTCCTTCCCGGCGAACGCCCAACAGGGCGCGCAAGGTGTCGGCAATAGCGGCCAAGGCTCGGGCGGTGCAACCGTAAGGGACCGCCGCAAGCTCGGCTCGCTGGAGGTCTCCAGCGTGGGCCTCGGCGTCCAGAACATGCACCGGACCTATCAGACGACGATCCCCAGCCGCCCCGAGATGCTCAACATCATCCGGACGGCTTTCGACCGCGGCGTGACTTTCTTCGACACGGCCGAGGCTTACGGGCCGCATGAGTGCGAGCGGATCGTCGGCGAAGCCATCGCATCGTTCCGCGACAAAGCCGTCATCACATCCAAGTTCGGCTGGGACGTCGATCTTGAGACCGGCGAGCGGCGGCCGGGTCTCGTCAGCCGTCCGGAGCGCATCAAGGCGGCCGTCGAGGGTATGCTGAAGCGTCTTCGGACCGATCGCATCGATCTCCTCTACCAGCACCGGGTCGACCCACAGGTGCCGATCGAGGACGTCGCTGGTGCGGTCAAAGACCTGATGGCGCAAGGCAAGGTCCTGCACTGGGGCCTGTCCGAAATGGGGCTCAACACGCTGCGGCGGGCTCATGCAACATTGCCGGTGACCGCCGTCCAGAGCGAGTACTCCATGCTCTGGCGCGGGCCGGAGGAGTCGGTCCTTCCGCTCTGCGAGGAACTCGGCATCGGCTTTGTGCCGTGGAGCCCGCTCGGCGTGGGATTCCTGACCGGAGCCATCGACGCCAGGACGCGGTTTGCTCAAGGGGACATCCGCGCGATCGAAACCCGCTTCTCGCCGGAGAACCTGCCCCACAACCTCGCGCTCGTTGCGCTGCTGAGGAGCTGGGCCGAGCGCAAGCAGGCCGCTGCGGCGCAGATCGCGCTGGCATGGCTGATGGCGCAGAAGCCCTGGATCGTTCCCATCCCCGGCACGACCCAGATGGCGCACATGCTCGAAAACATCGGTGCGGCCTCAGTGCCGTTCTCGCCATCCGAGGTCACTGAGCTGAACCAAGCCGTCGCCGAGATTCAGGTCCGCGGTGCACGCCTTCCGGACGCGGTGCTGGTCTTCTCGGGCGTGGAAGCGCCTCCGAAGACCTGATCCACCCCGACGCTGAATACAGCCCCTTCCAACCTGCCCTGATGCCCAACCGATGCGAGGTCCCTTGTGAAGTCCCCGAGAAGACGCCTTCCGTTGCTTGCCTTGGCCTCTGCCGCCATCATGCTGGTCGGCTGGCAGGCGATCGCCGAGAGCAATCGCGTGACGTTTCCGAGCCTTGAGAAGCTGGTTCACTACACAACCGTCCGCCGCGGCAACGTGACGGAGCACATCATGACCACGCCGGAGGCCATCGAGGCGGTCAAAAAGAGTCAGCCGATCCCGGCAGGCACGCACTTCGTGCTGGTCGACTACCGCGAGGGCGAGGTCTTCCGGTACTTCGTCATGGAAAAAGGCGCTGGCTGGGGCGGGGATTATGACGAACGGCGCCGCACGGGCGATTGGCAATTCCAGTGGTTCAAGCCCGACAAGACCATCAACATCAGCGAGAACACCGCCCGTTGCCAGTCCTGCCACCAGAGCCAGGCGGGAAGTGAACACCTTTACACGGGGTACCGCATTCCCCGGTTCAACGGCACGCCGATCGAATGAACCCGGGAAGCAGATCTTGAGCTCCATGTTCCTGATGCGGCTGGCGTTCGACCTGATCGCCGCTGGCCTGCTGCTGCTCGGCCTCGCCTACTGGTGGCTGGGCAACGCGGCTCACGAACTGGCTGGCACGGGGATGTTCCTGCTCATCATCGTGCACAACCTCTTCAATCGTCGCTGGTATGGCAGGATTGCCAAAGAGAGACGTCACGGGCGCGGGCTGTTCAACATCGGGATCACCCTGCTGCTGCTGATCGCGATGCTGGCGCTGCTCGTGACCAGCGTCCTGATCTCCGCCACGCTGTCGGGCTTCATGTCGGCCTACGGCGGCTTCACCGTGCGGCAGATCCATACGCTCGCCGCCTACTGGGTGCTCGTTATCGTCTCCATTCATCTGGGCCTGCGCTGGCCGATGATCATGGGTCTGGCACGCAACTTGTTCGGCATCTCGAAGGCGAGCGCCGTGCGGACCGCCGCACTTCGAGCGGCCACCATCCTTATCGCGATCCATGGCATCTGGAGCTCCTTCGAGCTGGGCCTCGGCACCAAACTCGCCATGCAGACGACGCTCGACTGGTGGAACTTCGAGGAGTCGGTCTCAGGGTTCTTCGTCCATTGCATCGCAATCGCAGGGCTGTACATGGTCCTGACCTACTATGCCGTGAAATGGCTCCAGCACCGGAGGCACATGACCTCACCGATCGGGCGCAGGACGGAGATCGCGCGAGGGCTGAAGACGGCCACGCATTCGAACCGTTCAACGGCGGTCAACGATCAGCAGGCCATCGAGTAAATCACATATGGGCATTCTCACATTGCCGTCCGCCACTATGGCGCTCTCCCTGTTCCTGTTGTCGACCTGCTCGGCGGCGAACGCGACCGAGGCCGCCTTGGCGCATGACAGGCCCGGTGCGAGCAAAGAGCAGGCGACGGGCGGAGCCAAGGCGGCTCCCCTGTCCACCAACAGCAGCATCCGGGACATTCTGAACCATCCGGCGTTCTCGGGGTTCGGTCGGCGGATATTGCCCTGGGACAACCGTCCCTATGACGAGAACATGCCGCTGGCCGACATAGGCTCGCTCCTGCCGTACCACACGCAGGTCCATCCCGAGACCGTAGTGGGATCGTTGAACCGCATGATCGACGATGTCGGCAAGGGCAGGACCGTCTTCTACGACATCTACACCGAAGCGCAGAAGCGGGCTGATCCGACGAAGGAGCATACCGGGTTGTTCTTCTTCCGAGGCAGGCCGGGAGCACCCTTCGCGGTGATATCGCCTGGGGGCGGGTTCGCCTATGTCGGTTCCGTGCACGAGGGCTTCCCATATGCCGCCGATATCAGCAGCAAGGGATACAATGCCTTCGTCCTGAAGTACCGGGTTGGACAGGGTGGAACGCTCGCCACCGAGGATTTGGCTGCGGCGCTCTCGTACATCTTCGAGAATGCCGACGCCCTCGGGGTCGGTACTCAGGGCTATTCCCTGTGGGGCAGTTCCGCGGGAGCAAGGATGGCAGCGTCGATCAGCTCGCACGGCGTCGCCCGTTTCGGCGGCAAGGACCTGCCGAAGCCATCGGCTGTCGTAATGGCTTACACGGCCCATACGGACTACTCAGCCGACGAGCCCCCTACCTTCGTGGCCGTCGGCGAGCAGGATGGGATTGCACCTCCCTCCGCGATGGAACGGCGGATCGCGGCGCTACGACAGGCTGGCACCGAGGTGGAATACAGGAAGTACTCGAATCTCGGACACGGCTTCGGGCTCGGCACCGGGACGAGTGCCGAAGGATGGGTCGCCGATGCCATTCGGTTCTGGGAAATCAACAAGTGATCGACGTCTCACCAATGTCCCCGGGGCAATAATGGGCATCAAGGGTCGGCTCTGGGTCAAACGCGGAAGCTAACCGAGGATCGAGAACGTCTGCTGACCGGCTCTTCTCGGACCATCGAGGTCTTCAGTATCTAAGTGGCGTGCGCAGAACTTGGCCTAAATGTCAGCTTCACGGTTACAATTCTGCATGTCACGGTCCCCTCTCCTCATGGCTTACCAATACCGCTCAGAAACGTTCATTTGTGAGCGGCGAGTCCCGGCCGAATTCAGCACGAAAAATGTTATTGTGAGCCCCGCCGCTCGAAATCTCGTCTCGAGATCAAATCGCTAATATCTTACCCTCGGACGAGTTTTGAGCGAATTGCGGTGCTGACCGGTCCAGAATCGAGCGCGGTTCACAGAATGCTTATCGGCGCTGCGTAGGGATCCACCAGCGACCAGGCTGACGCTATGCAGATCGAGGCCCTTAAGGCGGCAAGCTGTGAACGGATCTATCAGGAGACTGCGTCCGGTGCCCTCGCCGATGGTGGCCTTCGTCGTCTGCTCGATGTCGTGACTGGCGTAGGAGCCCGACACCGTGCCGCTCGGCTGGCCGTCCTGACCCGTCCCGTTCTGCTGCAGCCCGATCCCTACCGCCACCTGGCCGCTGGTCGAAGTGGCCCGGTCGTGGTCCTTGATGTCGCCGAAGCCGAGCGTATTAGTGTCGAGCGTCAAGTTCCCTGTGTCGGAGTTCAGCACCGCCCCGTTGACCTGCGTGTGCTTCTCCACAGTGACATCGAGCTTGTCCTTGGCATAAGGCCCGGTCTGTTCCTTCACTCAGGCCAGATCCGACCTGCTGCCTTAGTTTTCTAGAAAGTAATTCTTTGCAAGAGCTATAGCATCATCTCCAAACTCATCAGGTGTACCCGCTCGAACCTTATCCAGCAAACTATCGAGCTGCTCCTTTATAGCTTCCTTCCGAACGTTTCTAATATTTACCTTGTCCATATATTGAGCCGCTTTGTGAACAATTCGCAAAATTGACCAATGTAAATTTACCATTAGAAAGTCATGAGCGCTATGTTTATAATCTGAGGTTATGGCCTCTTGAAGCTCATGCAAGCCCACTACCGAGTACAGATTTCTTTCTTTCTGAGTATATATCAAGACGCTAACATCAATTTCTTCAGGCCACTGATCTAGGGCTTGTTTTAGCATTATGTCGAATCTCAGATTACGATTTTTCCTGGGGCTCACTTCCTAATCCTCCCGTCCGTCCAGACGCTGGTAGGCGTATCACCTCTTTCCCATGACTTCCTGTCAGGCCAACGTTTCCACTGCTCGCCACCATGCTTTGAGGTATCTTTTTCCCATATTGAACCATCCTCGCCATTCTTTTTCGCAGGTGTGCCCCTAATAGGGTCAAATATCTCTGGATTTGTTTTCGGAGTATCTGGGAAAGGCGCTGGCGTACTGTCATCGTCGCTGCTTTTGGCGATATATATGATCCCGCCGATTACAACAGCGGTAAGGGCAATGGCAGCTACAACAGGACCAGCTGCGCAAGCTCCACCGACTGCTACAGTTGTCAGTACTTCAGCATGCGCCGATGTAAATAGAAGATCATGGAGGAGAGAGCTTTGTTTCCCTGCGCATGCGCCAAGTTGGGCACTTGCTTTCGGATCTTCAACGGCAGCTTTTGCAGCCGCTACAGCAGCCCTCTTGCTCTTCTCTCGATCCTCAGGCTTGATCTCCCCGTTTTCCACGAGCTGGTCGACCAGCGCTCCGGCCGTCTCTTCAACTGTTCTTCCCTCCAGGTTCAGGGCGTGCGCGGCATCCGCAATAGCATTCTTGATGTTTTGTGGAACATTAGAGAATCCTTTGGCAGCGGCCTGCCCGAATTCATTGAGGTTCTGTTTTATGCTAGAAAACCCTGAAGCAATCTCCTTGACCGCATCGGTCGACGCATAGACCTGAACACCCGCCCGCTCGTTTTTGGTGATCACCTGCGCCGTGTCGGCATCGCGGTTGAGGTCCTTGACGTCCTGTTTCTGCTTGTCTTTGTCGCGGATCGTGATCGTGCCTTCGCCGACGGTGGCTTTCGTCACCTGCTCGATGGTGTGGCTGGCATAGGAGCCCGACACCGTGCCGCTCGGCTCGCCAGTCTGACCCGTGCCGTTCTGCTGCAGCCCGATCCCCACTCCGATCTGGCCGCTGGTCGAGGTTGCCCGGTCACGGTCCTTGATGTCGCCGAAGCCGAGCGTGCCAGTGTCGAGCTTCAAACTGCCCGTGTCGGAGTTGAGCACCGCCCCATTGACCTGCGTGTGCTTCTCCACCCGCACGGCGAGCGTGTCCTTGGCATAGAGCCCGGTCTGCTCCGTCACCCAGGCCAGATCCGACGCGCTCCTGCCGCCGCCCAGGTTCAGCGTGCCCGAGACCGGGCTCGCGCCGAGGCCGATCGTCAGCGAGCCGCCGACGCTCGACGAGGACGATGAGCCATGCGCCGTGTTCTGGCGCGAGGCCAGGGTGAAGTTGCCCTTGACGGCGACATCGATGGTCGCGGCCGTGACCACCGCTCCGGCGATCGTGGTGTTCTTGAGCGAGCCGATATGGACGTTGCCGCCCGCGTTCAGGTGCGAGTTGAGCTGCGTCACGCTCCAGTTGTTGGCCTTGGCCTGTGAGGCCCCGCCTTCCAGGTAGAGGCCGCCGGTGCAGCCGCTCGCCGCACCGCAACTGCCGCCCACGCCCACCCCGACGTTCCAGCTCGACGAGGACGACGACGAGCCGGCATACGACTGCGCGCTCTCGATCGTCACGTGCCGCCCGGCGTCGATGGCGATGTCCTTCTTGATCGTCGCCTGCACGCCCTGGAGATGCACGTTCCGGCCGGCGTCGAGCACCAGGGACTCGGCCTTGATCGTGGTGCCCACCGCCGTGTTGGACCACGCCTCGCTGTGCGATTTCGACCCGGAGGCGCCGAGCGTCAGGCTGGCGCTGACCGTCGGGTTCGTCAGCGACAGCACCCCTTGCGTCAGATTCAGCGCCGCGCTCATCGCCCCGATCGCCTGATAGGCCGGGTTGCCGTAGCCCGACTTCGCCAGCCCCGGCGTCTGGGCGATCTGCCGCATCGCCCCGGTGACGTTCTGGCTCACCTTGAGCTGCAGCCCGGCGAACACCTCCTTGTTGCTCTGGTAAGAGCGGTTCGTGTCCACACCGGCCAGGATCTTGATGTCGTCCACGGCGTCGATCTTCACCTGGCCCTTTTTCGAGACGATGGTCGCCGCCACGATGGTGGCGCTGCCCCCCGCATGGATCGAGATTCCCTCGCCGCCGCTCAGGATCGACCGAGCCGCCCGGCTCGCCGCCTGGCCGTTGCTCACTGACGAGCCGTGATAGCCCGCCTGCACGCCGAAGCCACCGTCGCCACCCGAAACATGCACGCCGATGCCGGACACCTTCTTGGTGAAGGTCTGCTCCGCCTCGTGCTTACCGGGATCGATGTTCACGTCGCGTTTGGCGTCGAGGGTGATCTGCTTTTTCGCCGTGACGGCCGAGCCCTTGATGTCGATGTCGCGCGCCGCCCTCATGGTGACGTTGCCGTCCTTCGAGGAGACCGACGAGGCCACGTTGGTGCCGATGCTCGTCGTGCCGGCCGTGGACGTCTTGCGGTAGATGTCGAAGCCGCCGTTGCCGAAGAACAGGCCGATGCCGCTCTTCTTCTGCGTGAAGGACGAATCCGTCGTATCCTGGACGGACTCGATGTTGACGGATGCCTTCGATCCTTTGACGAGCTTTCCGTCCGCATCGTAGCCGGCGAGAAGGTTGACGTCGTTTCGCGCCGAGACATGGCTGCCCAGCACCGAGATATCGCCCTTCTCCGTGCGGATGTTCACGTTGCCCTTGGAGGAGGACACCACGGAGCCGCGATTGGTCTCCGTCGCCAGATCGCTGGCGAAACTCGAGCTCTTGAGGAAGCCGCTCTTCTTGCCGCCTGACGCGGAATCCACCGAGTCGATTGCGGCGGCGATGGTCACGCCCTTCTTGCCGATGAGATTCATGTCCCCTTGGGACGTGACGGTGGAGCCCTTGATGTCGATTGTCTTCTTCGCGCTCATGGAGAGCGTGCCGCCGGAGGACACGACGGCGCCGATGTTCTTGACATTGGTAGTCGCGCTCCAGTTCTTGCCGAAGCCTTCCGCCGTCGTGGTGACGATCCTCTGCGTCTCGATGTTGATGTTGCCGCGGGCGTTGAGCGTGAGGGAGTCGCCCGCGAGCATGGTGCCGCCGCGATTGGTGATGTCCTTCCTGG
Source organism: Microvirga sp. RSM25 (assembly GCF_044784385.1). NCBI lineage: Bacteria > Pseudomonadati > Pseudomonadota > Alphaproteobacteria > Hyphomicrobiales > Methylobacteriaceae > Microvirga > Microvirga sp. RSM25. Next base: position 3,285,396 of record NZ_CP173039.1, read on the forward strand.
TCTCGATATAGAGGTCCTTGGCGCTGACGAGGCCACCCGTCTGCAGCTTGCCGTCGATCACCTTGCGCTCGTTCAGGAACTCCTTGGCATCGATGGTGAGATTCTCCGTGGCCAGGATTTGTCCCGTGTTGGTGACCTTGCTGCCCGTGATTTCGACGTTCTCGCCGATGACCAGGCCCTGACCCGGGGTATAGGCGTATTTGGCGAGATCCTTCTCCGGCAGGATCAGCTCCGGCACCAGCACGCGCTCGCCGTTCACATTCTTCCACGTATACCAGAGGATCGGCTTGGTGACCTTCTTGCGCTGGTCCTTGGTGAGATTGTCGCCGAGCTTGAGGCCGGAATTGGCCTTCAGGAATTCGACCGTGCCTTGATAGAACTCCTCCTGCTGCTCCTTCGGATTCTTGTATTTGGGGTCGAGCAGGCCGCGGCCAGTCTGTTGAAGTAGCGACTGCTGAATCAACAGCCGCTCCGTTGCCGGATCCGCGAAGAAAGTAAGGTTCGAGGCATCGGCTCCAACCGACGCGAAGATCCAGCTCGGATTGCGCTCATCCGTTCCCTCGATCGGAACGGCATATAGGAATTTGACCGTCCCAACCGGTTTCGTACCAGAGGCCGTGATCGGCTTTCCACGGGCGTCGACTGCAGCCTTGATGGTCACGCCATCCTTGCCCGCGACGCTTCCGCTCGTCGCATCCGATGCCGGATCGTAGACGTTGCCCCGGCCACGGCTATAGCCTGCCTTTTTGAGATTGAGGGCATTCGCGAGATTGATCGTGGAAGCAGGTTGCTTGGGCGGTGGATTCCCGCCGGAAGAACCGATCGTCACCGTCTTCCCATCGATTACGACGGTGCTACCCTGGATCGTACCCGTATCGGTCAGTGTACCGTGCGTGTATACAGTCTTCTCTGCATAGATCAAAGCGAGTTGGCTCTTGACCGTCAGGTTCTTGATGACCGCCGCCGTCAAGATGACATCGCCACCGGCGCCGCTGATGGTCGACCCAATGTTGTTGATTGCGTCGCTCGCAGTAGCCGTGATGCTGCCTCCAGCTTGGATGAGCGAAGGGCCGGAGAGTGTCTGATTCGCGGCGATCCCTAAGCGGGTATTATCGATCTGACCCTTCGACGTCAGAGTGATGTCATTTCCCGCCTGTATTATGGACGCGTAGTTCAGAATATCCTTGTGCGCATTGATACTGAGATCGTTGCCGGCATAGAACATGCCAGGGTTGACCTTCTGCGGATCGTTGCTCCCGTTGATCACGGAGCCAACGGTCGAGGTAAGCTTCAGATCCTCCGATGCAGCCACGGTGGCATAATTAATCAGATCGCCGGCAACCTTGAAAGTGAAACTGCCTTTGACTTTCAAGTCCTCGGTAAAGGTGTGTCCTACCCCTGTCAGAGTGATGTTCAGATCTCCGCCGAATCGAAAGCGACCGTCCGTGACTTTATCATTGGTAAGGAAGCCGTTGCTCAGCTTCAATGCGTTAAGCTTCACATAGCTGCCGGCGATGATCTGGCTGTTCTTGTCGTTGTCGATCTCATGGAAAGATAAGAGAGTGAGCTTGTCCCCCGACATCGAAGCGATGTTTGAGGCATTGGCTCCGCGGTTTCTGACATAACTCGCATCAATGTAGAGCGTATCCGAACCAATGATAGTTCCTGCATTGAGAACCTGAGCCACATTCATGTAGGTGGTTTTAGCCTCAATCCTCGCGCCGCTCCCATTGATCACGAGGGTTGGCCCGCTGGTCTCGATTTTAAGCAAATTATTGGCTTTGAGCGTGCCGGAATTGCTTACGTCGTTATATGCTAAGATATTAAGGTCCCCGAGGCTCTCAATAAGTCCCGAATTTGTGAGGTTATATGCGCTAAAGGGAGAGCCAAATATCGAGATCAGTTGATCGCCAAGGATTTGTCCAGCATTGGTAACACCGGAACTCTTGGCATCGAGATTGATTACCGAAGCCTTAAGCGTCGCGCCAGACGCGTTTGCGATTACGTTTGCAGATATACCGAGCCCTGCGACCGCATCAACTACGCCGAAGTTAGAGAAGCCTTCAGCAAGCGAAAAGTCGATGTTTGTGGCATTCAGATGCGAGCCTGCTAGGCCCAAATAGCTTGGGCCAGAATATTTGATCAAAGACGATGCAATCATTTCACCGGCATTGGCGAACCCCTTAGGGAGGACCAACTGCAGGTCCCCATTCGCCGAGATCTTTCCGGTATTCGACAGCGTCCCCGGCACATTCAGCCACAAACCCGCATTGGTCGTCTGTAGCACACCTTGGTTGGTCAGGTTGGAGCCGATGGTCAGAGCCATCGCGCCTCCGCTGATCACGCCGATAGTCTCGCCGCTGGATGGACCGTTCAGGATATCGTTCGCTGACAAGGTCAGCTGCGTCGCGCCGGCAACCAAGCCGTAATTCTGGAGCGACCCAGTAATCGTCGCCGTGACCCAATTCGCACCGAATTTCGCATTTGTCGATGCATTCGAGAACCATGGCGCCGTCAGCGTCACGCTGGTATTGGCGAGGATATCGCCGGAATTCGTCACCCCGCCATGGGCATTAAGAGTGAGAGAGTCATTAACGCCGACGATCCGTCCAGAATTTGTCGTTGTCCCCCAAGCCGTGACCGTCAGGGCATTGTCGCCGATGATGTTGCCCTCGTTGTTAAGAGCGCCATCGACCATCACGTTCGCGCTCGCTCCGCCGAGGGTGGACAAAGCGCCCCGATTCATCAGCGAACTGGCCTTCGCGGTCACTGTGCTCGAGCCCAGGATCTTGCCGGCATTGTCGATCTGGATATGCCGCGTGTCCGTCCCGAGCTTCGTCACTTTCGCCGACAGCAGGGCTTGCGATGAGGCGGCCGTATAGGATGCAGCATCGATGGTGAGGGCCTCTCCGACAGTAATCGAGCCGTTATTCGTCACCTGGTTGGCCGTGAGCGTGCCGTTCTTCTCGGCGAGCATGCTGCCGGCATTGCTGAAGCTGCCGGCGTAGATCGTGAGGTCACTCCCAGACTCGATCGAGCCGAGATTGCTCACGCTCGCGATCGCGCTGGCCCCTCCTCCGAGCTTGATCGTCCCTCCCAGGATTAGGCCAGCATTTGTGTTCGCAACGGTGGGACCATTCTCCAGCTGTCCAGCCCGTATGTCCACGAGGGTGCTGCCCGAGACGAGGCCGAGATTCTTGAAGCTGCCGTTGCCAAGGCGAACGGTCAGCGTCTTGCCACCGAGCTTCCCCTGGGCGGTCGCGGTATAGCTTGACGCATTCAGGCTCAGATCGTCATCGGCGACGATGGTACCGTTGTTCTGCACATCAATGGCGGTGAGCCTGAGATTGGGCGCGGTGGCAACGCCCGTCGCGCTGATCGCCCCGTCATTGACAAGATTGCCCCCGGATGTGAGCTCGATGGACTTGGCCACGAGCGTACCGGCATCGGTCTGTGGTGCCGATGGCCCGACCGTGATCGTTCCGGCCTTGACGGTCAGAGCGTTCTCCGCATTCACCAGCCCCCGGCTTGTGAACGCGCCGGACACGTCGATTGTCACATTCGATCCGCTGACACGACCGCCCGCGGATATGTCGTCGAACGCGGCGGCGTCGATCGTCACGGCTCCCTTGGCGATCACGTCGGCACCGCTCGTGACCTTTCCGGCCCTCGCAGTCAGCGTCAGGTTGCCTTCGCTGGCAAGCAGCGATCCGGGCGAATTCAGATGACCGTGCGCCGTGATCGACAGGCTCGCGACGCCGCCAACCGTCCCTTCGTTCAGGATATCCCCGCCGATCGTGAGAGTGTTCGTGCCCGCATTGATCGCGCCGGTCGCGCGATTCGTGAGCGAACCGGCGCTCGCCGTAATCCGCCGCTCGCCGAGGATCTGGCCGCTGTTCTCAAGTGCTCCGGCGACGATCAGATCGGCCGTCAGGCCGGCGAGCACAGCAGCAGCCGAATTGGCTTGGTAGCCAGCGGCCGTGACCGTCAGCGCTCCGCCTGCTTGGACGACATTGTCGTTCGCAATGGAACCACCCGCCACGATCGAGAGCGTTCGATCTGACACGATCTGCCCGAGATTAGTGAGATCGCCGACGATCTTGAGGGTCAGATCCCTGCCGTAGATGACGCCGGTTTCGGTGTTGGACAGCGTTCTGGCTTCGATGAGGGTGCTGATCCGGCCGTAGAGAATGCCGGCATTCACGATCTTGTTCGAGGACGACAGGACGATGTTATCCAGCGCAAGCTGCCCCCCGGCCGCGTTCGTGTAGGTGTTGCGGACCGACAGGTCGAGATTGCCGTAATCGAGAACCGTCCCGTTGATCAGGTCTCCCTTCGCATCGATGATGATGCGATTTACAGCATCGAAAGCCGTGCCAGTGCCCAGCTCGACCTTCTGGCCGGCAACTTTGACGCTGTCGATGCCGGCGACGATGATGGTGTTGTCGATCCGTGCCTCATCGAGGCCCGTGACAGATACCGCACCGCCACCGATCTTGAGATCGACAGTCCGCAACGAGCGCCCTTCGAGCATGACCTCGCCATTGGCGCCGATCGTCCCTTGCGCGACGAGCTCTCCACCGGAGACCAGGCTGATCGTGTTGCCGGCCTGAAGAACACCGCGGGTGGCAAGTGACTGCAGCGCCTCCAGAACTACCGCATCGTTGGCGGTCAACTCGTCGTTCAGGCCGACCTCGATCCGCTTGCCCGACACTGAGATCCTGCCGAGCGCCTGATTGTTGCCGGTCAGCGTGACCTGACCATCGGCCAGCAACGTCACATCGCTCTTGGCATCGGAAGAGGCGAGGCTCAGGTCACCGGACGAGCGGATTGCAACCTCACCGGTCAATGCTTCGAGCTTTCCATCCAGTTTAATGCCGAGATCGATGTCGCGCGAGATGACCGAGATGGTGTCGGCCTTGATCGTACCGGCGGCGCTGGAGCGGATGGCCGGGCCAGTGATGGCGCGCAGTTGTGAGGCGTCCTTGGCGACGGCCGTGTCGCCCGCCAGGTTGTAGACCATGCCGCCGGCTCGGAGGCGCACGGCCTCCTTGGCTTCGACAGGCCCGTTCACATCGATCTGCCGCCCGATGAGGTTCACGGCATCGAGGGACTTCTTGCCACCGCTCGACAGACCCTGTCCTGCGACCGAGATCTTGCCGCCCTCGACGTCGAAGCTCACGGTGCCGCGCCGATAATCGGGCAAGGGCGCTCCGGTCGAGAGAGTCACGCGGCTGCTGTTGATGAAGGTGCAACCGACGCAGCCGACGCCGTTGGGATTCGCGATGATCACATCGGCTTTCGAGCCGAAGACTTCGGTCGGTCCGTTGAGTGTCGAGGCCGCAGCGCTCGTCACCTCGTTGAGGATGATCCGGGCCGGACGGCTGCCGACGAGATTGGGATTGGCCGTGACCCTACCGCCGATGATCGAGGTGCCACCGAGCTTGGAATTGTTGAGGATGACGCCACGGGTGTCGATGTCGTAGCGCTGGAACTTGTTATGCGAGATGCCGCCGAACGACGGTTTGGTGATATCGACCAGGGGCGTGCCGTTGGCCGATGAGCGGACCTTCGGCTGGAACGTGATCGGCGCGCGCGGGTCCTTGATGACCTGCGCATTGGCGAGGGGGGCAGAAAGCGACGTGGCGAGGGAGACGCAAGCCAGGGTGAGGCCGAGACGCCCCCACAGCCCTTGCCGCATTCTGCTGCTGAGCACTCCCGAATGCACCGCCACATTCGTGTGAGCAACATCCCGTTTCGCCATGGCCCCGTCTCCTTTGCCTGCCGCTTCACCCGGCAGAGCGTCTTATGGAAGTCCTGGGGCATCCGGACCGGACGCCCCGGGCAATCGATGTGTTTAAGGGATCGCCTTCCAAGCCCGCGCTTCGGCCTGAGCCTTCTCGACCTCAGTGGGCGCCAGAGCGGCGGAGACCCGCTGCAGCGCTTCGCTCGCCTGCGGGTGCTGGCGGGCGGAGGCGAGGTTGTAGTAGAGATGCGCCTTCGCGAGATCGGGCGCGCCGGCGCTGCCGGTCTCGTACAGGGCGCCGATCTCAAACAGCCCGACCGGGTTGCCCTTCGCCGCCGCCTTCTCGAAATAACCGCGCGCCTTTCCGGCATCCTGCTGAACGCCCGTCCCATCGCGATAGGCATAGACGAGCGCGTTCATCGCGCCGATATGGCCTTGCTCGGCAGCCTTCTCGTAGAGTGTCATCGCTTTGGCAGGGTCCTTGTCACCACCCTGGCCTTGAGCGAGAAGCCCGGCGCAGTTGAACCGCGCGTCGTGGTCACCGAGATCGGCCGCCTTGCAGATCGTTTCGCGGGCGGCCTTGTAGTCCTGCAGCACGCCCTCGCCGCGGAACGCCATCAGGCCGATGCGGTTCAGAGCCTTCGCGCTACCCTTGTCGGCCGCGGCAAGATAGAGCATGCGCGCCTTCTCGGGATCGACCTGCAGGCCCACGCCCAGCTCCAGCATCCGGCCGAGATAGAAGGCGCCGTCCGCCTTGCCGGCGCTATAGGCCTCGTTGAAGGATTTGAGCGCGGCTTCGTAATTGCGCGCCTCGAGACTGGCGAGGCCGTCTTTGAGCGGATCGCCGCTGGAGGCTGGCGCAGCAGCCGGCGCCGGTGCGGCCGGCTGGCTTTTCTCCTGTGGCGGTTTCGGTGCAGGTGCTTTGGTCTGAGCAGAAGCGGACATCGAAAAGGCACAGATTACGGCAGTTCCAAGCAATAGGCGAAGGTTCATCAAAAGACTCCTTGTCGTCACAGCAATTTCACGGAGAGGGTGAGGTAGGCTTCCGGCGACTGCCAGTTCTTGCTCGGGCCGCCGCCGCGCCGGAGTACCGGTTCGCCGACGCTCACATCGAGGTTCACGCGGCCGTGGCGGTAGCGGACCCCTCCACCGATGCTCGCCCGCTGCAGATCATCCCGATTAGCGATGTCGTACCCGAGCCCGTAATCGGAGAAGAGATACGGCTGCAGCCCGGACAAGACCTCGTTCAGAAACAGCCAATCGTCCTTGTGCTCGCCGAGGAGAGCCCCGACCGGCAGAATGGGGGCGAATTCGGATCGCAGCACGAAGCCGCGGTCGGCACGGGACGCCGTATTGGTGAAGCCGCGCACGCTCGCCACCGACCCAAGCACCAGCTGTTCATCGGAATAGAGTGGATGTGCGGTCCATTGAGCGTTCAGATCGAGCCTGAGCAGGCCGATCTCAGGCAGGGATTTGGCCAGGGATGCGTTGCCGTCGATCTTCCAGAACTGGGCGCGGGGAACGGAGCGGTCGATCGCAGCCGGATCGTCGATCGCGCCGAGGATTGGCAACCCGTGCACCAGGCCCGCGCCATAGCTGATCTGCATGGTCTCGAAGGTGCGAGTCTCCGTCAGACCCATCCGCCCGAAGCTGATGACCTCCGGGGCGAGACCGGCGCCGTTGATGTAGCGCTCGTTGTGCCGCCATCCGAATGTCGAATCGAGCGTGATCTGGCGGCTGCTCTCGCGATGAATCAGGTACCCGAGCGTGCCGGAGACATTTCCGCCACGCGAGAACATCTCGACCCCGCGCGTGATCTCGCTCAGCGACTCAGAGTAGCTGCCGTCGACCGAGAAGGTGAACCGGCGGAAGGGAAGAGAGAACGCGGCTCTGGCCTCGTTCGAATCGAGTCCACCCGCATAGGACAACCGCCAGGCGTCGTTGATGCCGATGAGGTTGTCCTTGGCCGCATCGATTTTGAGACGATGCGGAACCGTGGCCCCGGACCCGTTGAGCGCCACGCCGTTGGTTTCGTAGCCGAGATTGAGCCGGAACGCGTCCTCGCGGTTGTTCTCGACGACGATTATCGAGGTCGCCGGTTGCTCGCCCGGCTCGAGCTTTGCCTGGGCGCGCGCCGACGCCACGCGGTTGATCTGGTCGATGCCCTGCTGGACCAAATCCATCTGCACGACGTCGCCCGATCCCGTGATGAAGCTCATCCAGAGCTTCGGATCCGTCTCAAGATCGCGCGGCAGGATCTGGATATCGTCAAAAGGATCGTCGAGACGATCGAACAAGGCGGACAGCGCCGAGAGTGTGCTCCACGCCCCCTTCACCTCGACAACCTGGGTCCAGCCCTTGCTCAGTCGCTCGCGGAACGGCAGTGCCTCGTCGCCCCTCCCCTCCCGGTAGATCACCTTGTCGATCCGCCCGGCGACGATGTTGATGACGAGACGATGGCTTGCTTGGATGTCCTGCTCAGGGAGGTAGCCCTGGGTCGTCACATAGCCCTGCTCCGCATAGGCCTCGTTGACGACGGCCAAAAGCGTCTTGACCTCCTCATTGTCGAGGCAGCCGACCGCGAGAGCCGATAGCTTCTGCCTGAGATCCTCGGCCTCGATGAGAACGACGCCGCGCACTTCGATCTGTCGTACAGGCGTGCAGGAGCGGGATGTCTGTGCTGGAGGCTTCGTCGCGATCGTCAGCACAGGCCCTTCGGAATCGGACTGGGCAGCGGATGCGTGTGCTCCGGGCATGATACCCGCCATAGCGGCGACAAGGCCGGCAACCCCGACAGCCGCACAATGGACCCGGCGCAGGAAAAGGCCTTGCTCCTTTTGTGTGAACAGCGGCATGGCGTTCACTCAAACAGAAAGCGCAGGAGGCCGATATGGCTCGTGCCACCGAGGAAGATCGCCTTCGGAGGATCGCTGGCTTCGATGCCCTCGGGAACCACGGTCGCAACTTTCCCCTCGATGAGGCCACCTGCCAGGAGAACCGGCTGACGGCTCTCGACCGTCACCGTTCCGGTTGGCGCTAGGAACATGCCGCCGCTCGGTGACAGGGACAGGATCGCCTTCGGGCCTAAGAAGCCGTTGAAGAGGCCGGCGGGACGTTCAGAGAAGTCGGGCAGGAACGTTGCCCGTCCGATCACGCGCGGCGCTGTGACGGACAGGTTACCGTATGAGGTGATCTGCCCGCCATTCTCGACGACCGTGGTCGCCGTGATCGACGCACTGCCGGCAGCATTGATGACGCCGCCGAGGAAGGCTATGTCGCTGACGGCCCGGCTCCAGCACATGAGGCCGCACTGCTTCTCGATCCGATAAGCACCGGCTGGGATTCCCTGGTTGACGAGGGTGGCTGTCTTGACGAGAAGAGCGCCATCCAGAGCATCGATCTCGCCGGAATTCTCAAGCGTGCCCGACTGGATATCAATGGTCTTGCCGGATATGTATCCAAGCTGTTTTGCAATTCGGGCCGCGCCGAATTCCCCCGTTACGATTTGCCCGTGATGCCGAAATCCGAACAATCTTCCCAGAAATCCTGACCGACGGCGCTCCGTCGTCTGGACGGGAGCCTTTCCGTTCCCGGATACGCCGGTCAGGTTCTCGGTCTTGCCGGTGACCCGCATCACGACGGCGGCGTTCGACAGCAACCGCCCCGTGTCGTTTCGGACGTTGCGGCCGGCTTCGATGACAAGGTCGTCTTTTGAGGCGAAGGCAATTGCAAGCCTCTTGCCACTTTCGCTCAGCAGCTTGATGTCCCGCGCCGCCTTCAGGGTGACGCCACCCTTGGCGAGCGGGTCGTCCTCCGTGTGTTGTGCGCCGGTCACCTGACCAAGGAGGGTGATGTCGCCGGAGCTTGCAACCAAGCGGACGGATCCCGACACTGCGCTCACGGTGCTTTGCCGCGACTTGTTGTTGAGAATATCGATCGCGCCCGCTTCGATCGTGAAGCTCTTCTCGGACTTGAGGGCGGCGCCCTTGGCCGACACTTTGCCGTCGGCGGAGATCGTGAAGTCGCCGATCGCGGCCTGACCTTTGCCGGCATAGCTCACGCCCGCGCCACGACCGTTCACCGCAATGTGGACCCGGCTGGCCGACAGGGAGCCGCGCGGCGTCACGTCGACGACGATCCTATCCGCCGTGCCGTCGAGCGCCCGGCGTGACGCCCATGAGCGCAGCGTCGTCAGAGGCGACACGCTCGAGTCCAGTAGAACCTCGAAACGTCCACCGACCAGGGCGATGTCGGCGCTCGGGCTCACCTGGTCATTGGCGACGAGCCCGTCGATTTTCAGGCGGCCGGCCACCAGTTGCAGGGTCGTCATTGTCCCGGAGAGACCGGCGCCTTCGACGGCGATGTCACCCGTCCCGGCGGTCACGACCGTATTGACCAAGCCGGCCGCGGCATTCTCGAACCGCACCTTTCCGCCCGAGAGTGCGACACCGCCGGTATTGATGAAGTGACCGCCATCGATAGTAATGCCGTTCGGATTGGCGATGACGACATGGGCGCGGGATCCGAGGACCTCAACCGGCCCGTTCAGGAGGCTGCGGCGGCTTGACGTGACCTCATTGACGATGGTCGAGGCGTCCACTCCGCGATTGCTAAGCCCAAGGCCGTGCTTCGGCGGCGAGAATTCCGAGTACGTGTTGTGGCTGATCCCGCTCGGATTGGCTGGAGCGATGTTGACCGTGACACGGCCTGTATTCGCGGTCGTCGCGCTCGTCCGTGTGGTGCCATCCGGCACGACCTGGGCCGAGGCCGGGCTCGCACCGCAAAGTCCAACGAATGCGATGACGGACAGGAGCAACCTCATGAGGACCGCTCCAGGCGGGTCAGAGCGTCGGCTAAGCCTTTGAGCGAGACGGTTGCGTCCGCCGGCTTATCCTTTGCTGCCCAGAGCCGAAAGTTGGCGTGCTTGCCCGAGCGAAGTTCCTTGTCGATGCGACCTGACAGCGAAAATCCCGCGTGGCATCCGGCGGCGTTGCAGGTCTCGATCAGCAGCTTATAGGGCTTCTTGCCATCCACGCTCAGTTCAATCCCTGGGACGATATAGCCGCCAAGCGGGATCGAGACGATGGCAACCGGTGCACTCTGGGCGCTACGAACGATGGTAACCGCGAAGACGATATCATCGCCCCTCTCTGCCGTGAGGCGCTGAACCACCTGGCAATCCACCATTGGTTGTGGGGAGGCGGATGTCTGATGGATTTGGACAGAAGAAGCGCAGGCGACTTCCCAATCGGCGAAGCGCTCGGTTCGGGGTGCCTCCTGCGCCGAGGCTGTCGCGACCATGGCCAACAGCACGTGCGTCACCCGAGCCGCTCCCCGCAATCTCATTCCTGCCCCCGAAACCACGCTCAACCAGTTCAATCTCTGCGACGGCCAGTCCAACTCCCTGCGCTCTGGTAGCGACATATTATAACGTATACAAGTTGTAAAGAGGAACTTTTCCTACACCCAGGAGAAGCGCTATCCTGCCGAGCTCAGCACGATCTACACTCACGGCAATAGTGCCGTTTGATATAACTACCGGTGTAAGATTCTAGCTTTGGCTTGGTGCGATGGCACTCTCGGCCACTCCGCCTGGGATCGCCGGGCAAAAGCCCCTCAATGCGGCTCCACTGCTCGCTCGTCAATTCGTAGGACCCGGCCGTTCAAAGGTCTTCAGCTTCGATCGGGAGACCTGTGACTCACGCACCGCCGCCAAGGTGAACCCTGAATGTCGATCGGCCCTAGAGTGGTCTGGAGTTGAACGAACACGCGGGGTGTGACTCGATTGTACTCAAGGGCGCAGGCGAAGAGACTCACTATGAAAACACTGTAGTCCCAGGATCTGCCTCGCCGCATCCGGTGGGTGGTTGATAAGGGCGACACGATCTGCCGGGTCGCTGGTCGTTATGAGGTCACTCCCCCAGTCGCCGTAAAGCTCCTACCGCGGGCGTGGGAGACCGTCTCAATTAGGCCAGACCGGATCAGAGGCCATCGTCGTCCGCTGATCAGGCCGCATCAGGATCTGTTGATTTCGGTCGCTAGGCGGACAGCTTGCGGGCTATCGTTCGAGACGGCGAAGAAGAGCGATGCCATTGGCGCGCCATTCTTGTGATGTAGTCGGATTGGGTCAAGGACAGCACCCTTGAAGACTGTCTCAAGCCTCTCCTTAACGTAGGCCTCGATTGCGGCTATGTCCGCTCGGCGTTTGGCCTGCGCCTCTGTCTCAAACATGTCTGCTGGCAACGTCTTATGCTCATACCGGCGCTGCCGCCAATCGGTAGTGCCGAGAACACGATCGAGTGCCGCCTCCTTGTGCACATCCAGCTTTGTGGGGTCATGCGGAGCGTTGCGATAGAGGCCTGAGAGCGGGAGAAAGTACCAACAATCGAGTGCTTTGGTCGCCGCAATAGCCTCGAGGGTGCTCCAATCAACCTCCATCCCATATGGATCCAAGAAGATCACGCCCCGCGTGCCGCGTCGCCCGCCACGTTGCTTACGCCATTGAGCCTCGGTACAGAGCTTCCTCACAAGCGGATTGGCATCGCCCCGTCGAAGTACGACCCGCCGTGATGGATTTGCTGCAACGAGCTTCTCAAGCTCTGCAAATCTCGCGTCATCCTGCTCTATCAGAACAATTACGTCGAGGGGCGGATCAGTGGTGATAGCAATCGAGACTGAGCCCGGACTTGTGACCTCGATCGCATCCGCGCCACTTTCGAACAGTGGTAGAGCAGCTCTGACTTCGGTTCGGGTGCCTGAACCGGCGAAGGCATCGATGGAGACGCAGGCGAAGTTCTGGTTGCGCAAGGCCGTAGTGAAAGCACGCAGATAGGCACTTAGACAGCCGAGTTTCCGGTTCGTATCCGGTCCACCAAAGACATGAGCCACGCCTACGCACGCCCTTACTACACTGCTAAGCCATGAGGATGGACAGCAACATCCCCAGATTGCAAGCCAAGCTGACCTAGGCAGTAACGATGAGGCTTAAACCAGTGCCGCTGAGAGGCATAGAATAATCGAATTCTTTCCTGCCGGAGCCCATCGGCGTCGTGCAGAATCATATTGCGGGGTGTGACCAATATTTCGCCATTTGTAGCTCCTTCGGCCCAGTGCGGCCAACACCGCTAATCGCGGTCCTCAGGGGGCGTAAGAGCCCGCTTCCGCGGATTCTTCCGCCAATCGCCCTCTAGAACCTTCGCCCGGTCCCGCCGGGCGTCGGTCCTTGCGAGCTCCCGCACGAACTCCGCAATGAGTTCCCTTGCATCCTTCAAATCAGTTTTTGGGTGTGAAAACGGGCTGTGTAGGGCTTTCTCGCCATATGTGCGCTCCATCGGCCCGAAGCAGGCCAAGAGCGCCAAATGCCGAAAGCGCCGGAACGGCGCTACCAACACTGTATCTAATCAGTAAATTTGTTTGTAAGTTCAGTAAGTTACTGAACGGATGGTAGCGGAGGAGGGATTTGAACCCCCGACACAAGGATTATGATTCCTCTGCTCTGACCAACTGAGCTACTCCGCCCCAGGAAGCGGGGTACCCCCCGCGTCAGGCAAGCGCGATATAGGGAAGGTTGCCCCCGGTGTCAAGAAAGACGCGTGGCCAAGCTGCGGATTTGTGAAATACGACCTCTCAAAAGATCTGGTAGATCCAACCGGAGACCTGTCAGCCCTTGGGCTTCATGCGCCAGAGCTGGAAGCCCTCGCTCGAAATCGCTTGTTCGATGGCCTTACGGGAGAATTTATGCGGCGGCGCCTCGCGGGAACCCAGCGTGCCAGTCAGCCCCCAGGGAGCATATTTGCCCGGAAGCTTGCTGCCCGATTCATCGCCGGCGAAGGCGTGCAGATCGTCTTTGGCTTGGGAGGTAAACATGAAGAGGCGCATGGGAAGAGCTTTCACTTATGGGCAGATGGCAGCCCTTACGAAGATAGGGCTCGGGCTCCGAAAGTCATCTTGGGTGAAGGAGACCTGGTCGATGGCCTTTCGTGGCTCAAGCAGAGAGATCTGCTCCCGATCCACCTGAGGCAGGTCGTCAGGTCCGCTTCCTGATTCTCATCAGCTTGAAGAACCCGACCGGGAACAGGGATCTCAGTTCCACGACTTCCATGCGGCCAGTTTCACGCGCCCAGTCTTCAACCCGGGCCGCCTTGAAGGCCGAACTCCAGCCTATGGCCTTGGCGACAGGCGAGGCCAGCTCCTCCAGGGCTGCGATCGGGCCGGAGGGTTGGCCCCAATGATTGGCGAGAACGATCTCGCCGCCCGGCTTCAACACGCGCATGAACTCATCGAGGGCCGTCTCGGGATCAGGCACGAGGGTAATGATGAACTGGGCCGTGACCGCATCGAAGCTCTCATCTGGAAAGCCGAGGCGGGTGACATCCATCACCTGCAGGCTTCTCACATGGCTGAGCCCCCTCTTCTCGACCTTGTCCTGGGCCCTGCGCAGCATGTCCTCGGAGAGGTCGACCCCATAAACTTCGGCATGCTTGGGGTAGTAGCCGAGGGACAGCCCCGTGCCGACGCCGGCCTCCAGCACCTTGGGACCGCAGGCGACGGCGGCATCCACGGCCGCGCGGGCGGCAGGTTCGGTCAGCTTGTCGTAGACGAGGTCGTAGATCGGGGCCCAACGCGCATAGGCCTTGCGCATCAGGACGGTGGTCGCTCCATCCGTCATAAAGGTTCCTTTGGTCGATACCTCAGGCCGCGGCAGGTGCGGCTTCGGCTACTATGCGAGCAATGGTGCCCCCGCCAAGCACACGTGACCGGGGAGCATCGCTCTCATAGATGACACAAGCTTGACCGGGAGACACCCCGTCTTCCGCCGATAACAGCTCGACCGTAGTGTGGGTTCCTGTGGATCTTAAAAGGGCCGGGCGCGGTTGGCGGGTGGAGCGGACGCGGACGGCGACCTCCATTCCCTTCTCGCTCAGGGATTTAAGGGGCACATCGCCGAGCCAGTTCACATCGGTCACCCGGATCAGCCGGGTTGCCAGGGCTTCCCGGGGGCCGACCACCACGCGAGCCTCCTTGGCATCCAGGCGGATGACATAAAGCGGCTCGCCCACGGACAGCCCCAGCCCCTTCCTCTGCCCCACCGTATAATGGATGATCCCCTCATGGCGGCCGAGCACGCGGCCGTCCACATGGACGATCTCCCCACCGTGCACGGCACCGGGTTTGAGCCGCTCGATCACGTCGCTGTAGCGGCCCTGCGTGACGAAGCAGATGTCCTGGCTGTCGGCCTTCTCCGCCACCGTGAGCCCAAATTCGCGCGCGAGTTCGCGGGTCTTCTCCTTGGGCAACTCGCCCAGCGGGAAGCGGAGGAGATCCAACTGCTCCGGAGTGGTGGCATAGAGGAAATAGCTCTGGTCCCGATCCGGGTCGGCCGCCCGGTGGAGGGCGCGGCGTCCGTCAGGCAGGGCACGGCTTGCTACGTAATGGCCGGTGGCGAGCACATCGGCCCCGAGTTCCCTGGCAGTCTCCAGGAGATCGCGGAACTTGATGGAGCGGTTGCACTCGACGCAGGGAATCGGCGTCTCGCCCGCCAGATAGCTCTGGGTGAAGCGGTCGATCACGGCCTCGCGGAACCGGGCCTCGTAGTCGAGCACGTAATGGGGGATGCCGATGGCCTCCGCCACCCGGCGGGCATCGTAGATGTCTTGACCGGCGCAACAGGCGCCCTTTCGGTGGGTAGTGGCGCCATGGTCGTAAAGCTGGAGCGTGATGCCGAGCACATCGTAACCCTCGCGCTTGAGCAGGGCCGCGACGACGGACGAGTCCACGCCGCCCGACATCGCAACCACGACGCGGGTCTTCGAGGGATCGGTGGGAAGATCGAGTGAATTGAGCATGTTTCCATCCAGAGGCGCCGTTCAAGGCGGCGCACGGGAGGCGGACCAAAGCCCTTCTATAGCGCATCGTGCGGAAAAGTGGACCCAGTATTCGCTGACGCGGCCCCTCGGGTCCGAGACTAACGATGCGCCAGCTCAGAGGATGAGCATTGGATGGATCCCAAAAGTGCATGTCCACTTTTGGGTCCGATGCTCTCGCGCCACAATTCTTAAAGGGAAAGTGCGCGGCAATAAGCCAACGTTAACGTTTATGGCTAAGCTTAGGCATTCTCGTAACTGCCTGATGGGCTTAGGAAAACATTAAGTCCCGTCGCGTAGGTTCGAGCCTGTCAAAGGTCGTTGAATTTTTGTGTGAGCGTATCATGACCGAACCCCACCGCCCAAGGGTCAAGTATGTCATTGGGCCCGATGGCAGTCCCCTGACGATTGCCGACCTTCCCCCGTCCAGCACCCGCCGCTGGGTTATTCGTCGTAAAGCCGAGGTTGTCGCCGCCGTCCGCGGCGGTCTTCTCAGCCTTGAAGAGGCCTGCCAGCGTTACACGCTGACTACCGAGGAATTCCTGAGCTGGCAGATGTCCATCGACCAGCATGGCCTAGCCGGCCTGCGCACCACGCGCATTCAGCAATACCGCCAATAGGCATCGCAACAGATCTCTGGAAAGGGCGCCGGCTACCTGACAGGCGCCTTTTTCCATTGGCCAGCGTATCGTGCGGAGCCGAAGGTCCGCGTCAGCGAAAAGCGGATCCGGTTTTCCGTTCCCAACGATGCGCCGCTTGACGGATTGATGCTCTAGAGGCTCGGCCGTTAAGACCTTCCTAACCATAAGATGAGCATAAACTCCTGAATCACTTCCCTTAAGGCAGGCTTACATCGTGCTTGGCACCCAGGATTCGTTGGAACAGCAAGGCTCATCCCAGGCGAATGCAGGTTCGGTTACACCCGCTGAAGCGGAGCAGACCATCGATGCACTGCGGCGTATCCTTGTGGGGCGCACCATCGCCGATGTGGAGCGTCACCTCATCCTCGATACCCTGACCTATTGCTTCGGCAACAGGACGCACGCCGCACGGATCCTCGGCATCTCGATCCGCACCCTGCGCAACAAGTTGAACGAATACGTGGAAGCCGGCGTTGCCGTGCCGGAGCCGGGCCAGAAGCCGGCGGTCGCCGCCTGAAGGTTCGACGGGACGGTCCGCGCTATCGCTTCCGCAGCCACAGGCTGGTCTCGTGAGCGCCGGAGACCAGAGGCAGTTCGGACAGAATGCCCTGTGACAGGGTCGAGCCGCTGTCCCTCACGACGAAGTGGCTCGCGAAGACAAGTTCGTACCCGTCTCCCTGCAAAAGCGCGCCAACCGGCAACTGCTCGTTATACCCGCGCCATTCCCAGGCCTCCGGATAGGCATAGGGCAGCGTGATGTCATGGACGTGGATCAGCGTCCCGCTCGCAAGGCGCGGCAGCACATCGAGGAAGAGGCGGTCCACATCGGTGCCAGGCATGGCGATGTGGCTGGAATCGATGAAGAGGATGTCTCCGACCTCGAGCGTTTCGAACACGACCGGATCGGCGTCCCGCAGGAGAGCCTGCCGATGCTCCACATTGAGCTTCCGCAAAGTGGCCCGAGGGGCGGGATCGATGCAGGTGATGCGGGTGGGAAGCTCTCCATCCAGCACCGCCTGGGCCATGAAGCGGGTCGAATGGCCGGAGCCGATCTCCACGATGCGCTGTGGCTTCTCCCGACGAACGACGGCGTAAGCCGCCGCCGCATCGAGCCGCGGGAACCAGCTTTGATCGAAGCGTGCCGCCCCCCTGCCCTGCAGGATCGAGCGCAGATCGTCCGCGTGGCTTTCGATGTCTTCCAGCACCCCGGAAAAACGAGGCCGGGATGCCGCGAACACGGGGTGCAGCGCCGGGTAATCCTGCGGCTCGACGCTGTCGGCATAACGATAGGGAATGAAGAAGCCGAGTCGTTTGACCCCAAGCAGCGTCGAAAGGCCGAAGCGCAGCCGTCGCCAGAAGGGCGTCATTGATCGGATGAGGACAAAGGCGGCGGCGGTACGGAGCCATCGGCCGCCACAACCCGGCCCCGCCAGGCCTGCGCCAGCCGCGCACGCTCGAACATCAGAACGACCACCAGCGAGAGGCCGAAGGGGATCAGGAGATAGAAGAGGCGGAAGATGATGAGGGCTGCCAGCACATCGGCCTTGGGAATGTCCGGCATCGCCGTGAGGAAGACGAGCTCGAACACGCCGAGCCCTCCGGGAGCATGGCTGACCAAGGCCGCCGAGAAGGAGGCCAGGAAGACGGCAAGCACGATGATGAAGCTGGGCTCGAGATGGGCCGGGAGGACGAAATAGATGATGCCGGCTGCTCCCAAAAGCTCGAGCGGCGCAGCAATCAGCTGACGCACCATCACGGCAGGGCGGGGATATCCCAGTTTTGTCTTGCGGATGACGAGCGGTGGGAGGTGCAGAATGGAACCGACCACATAGAGAGCGACGAATCCGAGCAGCAGGAAACCGACGATGCGGGCCGTCGCAGGGTTGGTGAGCATCGACGGCAGAAGCTCTTCGAGCCGATGCAGCAGGGTCGGATCGGCCACCAGTACGACCCCGCCGAGCAGAATGGTGCCGAGGCCGAAGGTGAACGAGCACAAGGCCACCAGCACGGCGATCTGGGGCGCTCCCAGGCCTTTCGAGGTGTAGGCCCGATACCGCACGACAGCACCGGAAAAGACCGAGGCACCGATGTTGTGGGACAGGGCATAGGTCGTGAAGGATGTGATCGACACGAACAGCCACGAAATATGGCTCACGCCCAAGTGCAGCAGGGCGATCCGGTCATACCAGGCCAGGGCGGCATAAGCGACCAGGGTGGAGAGCGCAGCGAAGGCATAGCGGTGAGCCGGAACGGCGGTCAGACTGTCCCAGACATCGTCGAGGGACATGCCGCGCAGCTCACGATAAAGAAGCCAGCCCGACACGACGACCGCCAGCAGCCCGATCACGGGCCAAATGAACTCACGCACATTCTTCATAGAGCCGGCAGAACTCCCTCGCTGGTCCCTTCTGTGCCCATAATCCCTTTGTTCCGCAAGGGGATTATGCCTTGCTGCGGCATGACATAAGGTCCAAGGCCAGCATCGGCCAAAGGAGATAAATGCCGAGAAATTTCGTGGAGGAGTGGCCAGTCCGTCCGAAGAGGCGTGACGTTGGGAGACAATGCCCTTATCAAACAGCCTTCTCCTTATTCTTCACCGCTTCCGGAAGGCATGGCACATGACGGCGGGACCTGCAGCGGCTCTCAACCTCAATGGCTACACAGACCTGCCGCCGGGCAAGATCGCTGCGATCGTCACTCATCTGGAGATGCGCAGGCGCCCTGCCCTGTCGCCTTTTCAAAAGCCGGACAGCTGGAGCCTTCGGCGTATCGACCAGGATCATCGGCGCTATCGGGCGCTGTTCAAGGCGGTCGGCGAGCCATGGCTATGGTTCAGCCGGGCGGTGATACCCGATGACAAGCTGGCGGCCATCCTCGACGATCCCAAGGTCGAAGCCTTTGCCCTGCAGGATGGCACCGCCGATGTCGGATTGCTCGAACTCGACTTCCGGTCCGAGGGAGAGGTCGAGCTGGCCTTTCTCGGACTTGTTCCCGGGTTCATCGGCCAAGGGGGCGGGCGCTTCCTGATGAACGAAGCCATCGGCCGCGCCTTCGCGCGGCCGATCAAGCGCTTCTTCGTCCATACCTGCACGCTCGATTCGCCAGGCGCCCTCGGCTTCTATCTGCGCTCGGGCTTCACGCCCTATCGACGTTCCATCGAGGTGGCCGACGATCCGCGTCTCCTCGGATTTCTCCCGCGGGATGCCGCCCCTCATATTCCGGTTCTGGCAGCCCAGGCATGAAAAAGGACGCGTCCGGTTGGACGCGCCCTCATAAAGCTTCGATCGGTCGGACGATCAGGCGCTTGCGCGAACGGCGCGGCCCTGCCCGACCTGGCTGATAGCGGCATCCAGGGTCCGCTCGCGGTCTTCCAGGCTCTCAGCCTTCTTCAGTTCCTCGAAGGCTTCACCGAGCTCGGCCTTCGCATCGTCGAGCTGGATGTGCAGGTTCTGGGCCGAGTGGCGAAGGTTGTCCCGCCGCTGGGCCGCGGCGCGCGCATAGGTTGGATAGGCAAAGTGGTTCGGGTCGGCGATGCCGGCCTTCTGCTCCTCCGCTGCGATTTCCCGGTCCAGGTCAGCCGCCATGCGGTCGAACTCAGAGATCATCATCTCGATCTGCGCCACGCGGCGACGTTTCTCGTCGACCTGAAAGCGCTTGAGGCGGATGAGCGTATCCCGCGACTTCATCTTGATTCAACTCCACACGTCGCTGTTTCACTGGATCTCACGGATCGCTCAGTTATCCGCCAGACATGCCTCACCATCGCCGACGGAAGTTGAGCTTTCCTTACCGGCTGCGACAAAAAATTTCCTATCCCTTCGCCTCCCCAGGGCAAAGCTTGCCCCATGTCGGCTCTCCCCGAGCCCCGTAAACCTTTCGTTTACCGATTTCGTTAACACTGGCTCGGTCACGGGCGCGGCCGCTTCGGATCTGCTCCCGGATCCACCTGAAACGCTTAGGTTACAAGAATTTGGGATGATATGAGGCGGTTCCCTATGGTTACCCAGAATCCACAGGACAATCGCCTTCGGCAGATGATCTGCCTGCCAAGGTCGTTAAGCGCTTGCATCCCAGAATCAGGGTTTGTTAACCATTCTGAATTAGCGTTTCGAATCAGTTCAAAAGAGCATCCGTCGCAGGCCCGGCGGCGGATGGGCAGCCTCCCGCTGCTTACAAGCTCAAGGGCAAGGGCTGGGGATTGAACATGCGCGTACTTCTGATTGAAGACGACAGCGCGACTGCGCAAAGCATCGAACTGATGCTGAAGTCCGAGAACTTCAACATTTATACGACGGATCTCGGAGAAGAGGGCATCGACCTCGGCAAACTCTACGATTACGACATCATCCTTCTCGACCTGAACCTCCCCGACATGTCGGGCTACGAGGTTCTGCGGACGCTCCGCGTCGCGAAGGTGAAGACCCCGATCCTGATCCTCTCCGGCATGGCCGGAATCGAGGACAAGGTGAAGGGCCTCGGATTCGGCGCCGACGATTATCTCACCAAGCCGTTCCACAAGGACGAGATGGTGGCTCGCATTCATGCGATCGTCCGCCGCTCGAAGGGTCACGCCCAGTCGGTGATCACCACCGGCGACCTGATCGTGAATCTCGATACCAAGACGGTCGAAGTCGGCGGTGCCCGCGTTCACCTGACCGGCAAGGAGTACCAGATGCTGGAACTCCTCTCCCTGCGCAAAGGCACGACCCTCACGAAGGAAATGTTCCTCAACCACCTTTACGGGGGAATGGACGAGCCTGAGCTGAAGATCATCGACGTCTTCATCTGCAAGCTGCGCAAGAAGCTCGCCAATGCCTCGCAGGGCCGCAACTACATCGAGACCGTCTGGGGCCGCGGCTACGTGCTGCGTGAACCGAATGAGGCGGAGGAGCGCATCGCGATCTAAGCTTCGCGATCAATTGCAAATCCAAAAAGGCCCGGTTCAAACCCGGGCTTTTTTGTTGATGAACGTATGGAGGCCCTCATGAAATCCGTTCTTTTGTCGTGGCAATTCTGGGCCCTGCTTTCGGCCACCTTCGCGGCTTTGACGGCCATCTTCGCCAAGGTCGGCATCGAACAGATCAATTCGGATTTCGCGACCTTCATCCGAACGATCGTGATTCTGCTCGTGCTCGGAGGAATTCTGATCGGCAGCGGCCAATGGCAGGCTCCGACATCCGTGTCCGGCAGGACCTACCTTTTCCTCGTCCTCTCCGGGCTTGCCACGGGGGCGTCGTGGCTCTGCTACTTTCGGGCGTTGAAGCTCGGTGATGCGGCACGGGTAGCCCCGCTCGACAAGCTCAGCGTCGTGCTCGTCGCTCTGTTCGGCGTGCTCTTTCTCGGGGAGAAGCTGGCAATGCCGAACTGGATCGGCATTGCCCTGATCGCCACGGGGGCGGTTCTCGTCGCCTACAAGGCGTGAATGCCGCGCCCTATGCCGTAGTAGCCCGGATCGTCACCTCGTCGCCTTCGATGCTGAAGAGGACAGTCATGTTCGAGGCGCGAGCCACCATGCCGGCGTAATAGACCTGGATGCCATGGGCATCGATCGTGCCGGTCTCCGAATTTCCGGCCAGAAGCGCCTCGGAATGCGCAGGAATGCGTGCATTCAGACCTTTTGAGAGGATGGTGAAGGCGCAGCTCTCCGGGTCTCCCGTCACAGTCACGGCAATCGAGCCGCCGCGCGGAATGGCGGTGGTGGCAATCATGACCAGATTGAGGAGCAGCTTCACCCGGTTCTTCGGGAACAGGAGCCGGGGCGACGACCAGGAGAAGGAGATCTTGTCGTCCAGAAAGAGCCCACGGGCGACCTGCTCGGCATCGCCGAGATCGATGGAGGCTCCGGCCGATCCGGCAGCCCCGAAGGCAAGACGGGCGAATTGCAGCCGGGCGGAGGCCTGCCTAGCGCTCTTCTGGATCAGGTCGAGCGCAAAGTCGCGCATGGAGGAATCGCTGTCGTCCTCCAGAACCTCCAACCCGTTGACGATCGCGCCTACCGGCGAAATCACGTCGTGACAGACGCGCGAGCAGAGAAGAGCGGCGAGGTCGAGCGAATCGAGCGAGATCGTGGCCATGAGGGCTCCGGAGGCAACGTAAAGTCAGCTATGTGTTCATGAAATCGAGACTTCGACTCGCATGCATACAGCCAAACAGGAAAGAGAACGTGAACCCGGATACCCGGCTACGAGTTCTTTGGGAAGCAGGCAAAAAGAGATCGACAGTTCTCAAGGGACCGGGCACAAAGCTATGATGCGCTTCGATGATCAAAATCCCGACGAGATCGCCCAGAAGCTCGCTCATATCGCTTGGGAGGCGGGTCGCGTCCTACGCGCGATGGAAAGCGCTTTTCTCGACAAGCGCATCAAGGACGACGGAAGCCCGACCACGGCAGCCGACCTCGCCGCCGAAGAGCTGATTATCAAACGTCTCGACGAGGCTTGGTCCGGGGTGCCCGTCGTCGCGGAGGAAACCTGCAGTTCCACGCACACGGACGATTACTTCTTCCTGGTCGACCCTCTCGACGGCACTGGGGATTTCATTCATGGCACCGGCGAGTACAGCATCAACATCGCCCTGATCCGCGGGAACAGGCCCATGGCGGCCGTCGTGGCCGCCCCGGCCATGGGTTCGATCTGGATGGCCGGCGAGACGGCCTGGAAGAGTTCCCTCCCCGATGAGGCAGAGACGGGTTTCGACTGGCGCGAGGCGAAGGTCCGTGCGGCCCCCGAGAAGGACCTCGTGGCCCTGGTGAGCCGCCGCCATGGCGACATTGCCACGGAAGCCTGCCTGTCCGTTCTGTCGATCGGCACGCGACGCATGACCTCCTCGGCCCTGAAATTCTGTCTCATCGCCTCCGGCGAGGCCGATGTCTATGTGCGCTGCGGTCCGACCATGGAATGGGACACGGCGGCAGGCGACCATATTCTCACCTGCGCCGGCGGCAGTGTCGTCGGCCCTGGCGGCGCTCCGCTGACATATGGGCACGAAGACAGTGGCTATCGAAACGGCCCCTTCGCGGCCATCGGCGACATCGCCCTGGCGTCGCGCCTCGACCTGCCCGTCTCTGCCTCGGCAGCCTAAAGTCCGAGCGCTTTGGTTGAGCCTTCCTGGGCGATTTCGCCTTCGATGATTAATTCCGTATTCTCAAAAGGCATTCCGTACAGAGATTGTTAGGGTTGATGATCTTAAGGTTCGAGCCTCGATAGCAGCTTTCCGGCCTGAAAAGGCCGGATTGTCCCCTGTCTCATGCGAGGAGATAGCCCATGCGCTCCCGGTCCACGATTCTTGCGGCAGCGGCCTTTGCCGCCCTCATCGGCGCCCTACCCCTGCAGGCCTCGGCCCAAACCGTCCAACGCGCCTATGCGAGCAATCCCGGCAGCCCCGACTCCTTCAATTCCAACGAATTGGTTGAATCGGGTCACCAGTTCTTCGGCTCCGCGTCCCGTGGGATCGCCCTCGCCTTGCAGGAAGCCATCCGGCGCTGGGGCGAGCCTAACGGCTACATCCTGGGCCAGGAAGCCTCCGGCGCCTTCTTCGGCGGGCTGCGCTATGGCGAGGGCAAGCTCTTCACCCGCAATGCCGGCGACCGCCGCATCTTCTGGCAGGGGCCATCGCTGGGCTTCGATGTGGGCGGCGATGGCGCCCGCACCATGATGCTGGTCTACAACATGCCCTTTACGGACGCTCTCTATAAGCGCTTCGTGGGTGTCGACGGATC
The DNA here is from genome assembly GCF_044784385.1 of Microvirga sp. RSM25. NCBI lineage: Bacteria > Pseudomonadati > Pseudomonadota > Alphaproteobacteria > Hyphomicrobiales > Methylobacteriaceae > Microvirga > Microvirga sp. RSM25. The sequence goes on from NZ_CP173039.1 coordinate 3,309,363, forward strand.
GGCCTATTTCATCGGCGGCTTCGGCGTGACGGCCGTTGCGGCGGACGAGATGATCGTGGTGCCGATCCGTGCCGGCGTCGGTGCCCGCCTCGGCGTCAATATCGGCTACCTGAAGTTCACCCCGGAACCGACCTGGAATCCCTTCTAAGATCCATCTTGCAAGCCAGGAGTGTCAGGACGCCAGTGGAAACCGGCTCCGAATGCGCTACAACGGGCGGTCTGGAGCATCGTGGCTCTGGAAAGCTGCGCAGGCACAAGGCAAGGTGCTTGAGCGTTACCGGTCAAGCATCTTGGAGTTGGCGTCCGCGTGATCGAAAGCATCATGATCTTTGCGCTGGGGTTCGTCGCAGCATCCCTCATCGCGCTTCTCATCATCCCAGCCGTCAATGCACGCGCGGAGCGTCTGGCCCGCCGCCGGGCCGAGGCGCTGTTTCCCATGTCGATCTCGGAATTGACGGCGGAGAAGGATCACCTGCGGGCCGAGTTCGCCGTTTTGCAGCGGCGGATCGAGCGCAAGGCCGAGGAGGCTCTCGCCTTTAAGCACGAGAGCATGGAAGAGCTCGGCAGGCGAGCGATCAGGATCGAAGCCCTGGAAGTCACCCTCGCCGAGCGGGACCGCACGGTGTCCGAGCTTGAGACGAAGCTGGCTGAAACCCAGACCAGGCTCGCGTCCCTCGAGGCCGACCAGTCGCAGACGCAGACTTATCTCACGAGCACTCGCGAGACGCTGACAGCCCTTGAGAATGCCCACCGCGCGACCCTGAACGAGCTGTCCAACACCCGGATGGAACTGGACCTCGCGCAGCACGAGCGCTCCAAGCTCAAGGCCGAGCTCATCCACACGGAGGAGAAGCTCATCCGCCTGGAGACCGAGTTCACCGATACGCAGCGGCGCCTCACGGGTTCCCTGAGCGAGCTCGACACCAAGCGCATCACCATCTCGGATCTCGAAACCCGCCTGATGACTCAGACCGCCCGGGGCAACGATTTCGAGCGTGCCTTGGGCGAGCGTCATAGCGAGCTCTCTGATGAGCGCCTTCGCCTGGCCGAGCTGGCCAAGAGCCTTGCTGCCGAGCAGGAGCGCGGCCTGATCCTGGAGCAGCGGATCCGCGAGATCGAAAGCGAACGGGACGAAGTCCAGAGCCGCCTTGCGGGCCTGGAGAGCTCTGAGGGCCAGAGCGACGAGTTGCGCCGCCAGATTTCAGACGTCGCCGCTCAGATCATGAAAAGCGGCAACGATCAGTCCGGGAACGGGAAAGCGCGCGAGAACAACAGGTCCCGCGAGGGCAAGCGCCGGCGTTCGGCGGGGAAATAGCTTTCCCCGCCGAACGCCGGCTTATTTCGGAACCACTTGCTGATTGCCGCCGGGGCTGCCCGGCGGGCGGATGACCGGGGTCGTGCCGGGGTCGGGCACCGGCGCCGGGACAGTGATGTCGGGAGAGGCATTCGCCGGCGGCCGGATCACCCCATCGGACTGCTCCAGCTTGTCGCTCAAGGTCTTGGTCGAGCCTGTCTCGGACGGGCCGTTCGGGCCGGAGAGATTGCTGTCGGGCTCGAGCTTCTCGGCCGGCATCTGGTTCGGCGCAGGCATGTTCGGAGCCTGCTGGTTCAGCACCCCGGGATTCTGCGCCAGGGCAGCCGAACTGAGGCCGGCTGCCAGGATCGTGGTTAAGACCAGCACACGCTTCATGGGTCGCTCCTTTGGAAAGGCAACGGACGACCCAGGAGCGGGTTCCGGCAAAGCTATTCGGCTGCCATGGCCGGCGCACTGGCCATGGCGAGGTAAAGCTCGCGCAGCCGTTTCGTGATCGGACCCGGTTTGCCGTCGGCGACCGGACGTCCATCGATGGACACGATGGGAAGAACGAAGTTCGAGGCGCTGGTCAGGAAGGCCTCGGCGGCATCGTATGCCTCCTCGACCGTGAAGCGGCGCTCCTCGAGCGTGATTCCGTCTTCTTTCGAGAGCCGCAGCAGGGACTTGCGCGTGATGCCCGGCAGAATGGCATTCGAGAGCGGGCGCACGACGATGCTGCCCTCTTTCGTGACAATGAAGGCACTCGATGAGCCGCCCTCCGTCACGAAGCCGTCCTCCACCAGCCAGGCTTCCTGTGCACCGGCCTCTTTCGCAGCCTGCTTGGCAAGAACCTGTGCGAGCAGATTGATCGACTTGATGTCACGCCGCTGCCAGCGCAGATCCGGCACGGTGACGACGCCAATGCCTGTCTGCGCCGCCGGAGCGCCGGCAATCGCCTTGGCCTGGGTGAACATCGCGACCGTGGGCTTGGCATCTTCGGGAAAGAAGAAATCCCGTTCCGCGACGCCACGGGTGACCTGGAAATAGATGAAGCCTTCCGTCATGCCGTTGCGGCGCGCGAGCTCTTCCTGAAAGGAGGTCCACTCGGCCCTAGCATAGGGATTGGGAATGCGGATCTCGGCGAGCGAGCGCTCCAGACGCTCCAGATGCGCGTCGTTGTCGATCAGGCGCCCGTCGAGCATCCCGATCCCCTCGTAAACGCCGTCTCCGAACATGAAGCCTCGGTCCATGAAAGGCACTTTGGCCTGTTCGATCGGCAGAAAGGATCCGTTCAGGAAGACGATGCGGGACATGAAAACTCCAAAGTCGTAACCCGACTCAATCAAGCTTAACCTATGGGCAGACGAACCGCTTGATCTATATGACCCGGGGCACCTGCAACCTTTCGCGGATAGGTACCCCCATCGTGAGATCGATGCCACTTCTCATTTTGAAAGCCCTGCCGTTCCTGTTCATGGCCTTGCCGGCTGCCGCAGCGTCCCTGCCTGCCCAAAGCTGGTTCAATCAGCAGGGCTATGTCGGTCCATCGGGGAGCAGGATCATCGCCTGCCACGGTTATGGATGCGCGCGCCGCATGGCGATCTCAGTCGACGGGGCGTGGATCAGCCGCGCCAGGGCGACCCTGAGATCCGGCCAGGGTTCGCCCGACGTGGAGCGGCGGACTCTGGGCGAGGTGATCAGATCCTATACTTCCTACTTGGCCACTTCGCTCGGCGGGAAGCCCGATGAACCGGGCTCGCCGCCCCAGATGTCGGGCGTTTATGGGCAAATGGACTGCCTGGACGAGACCGCGAACACCATGAGCCTGCTCCTGGTTCTGCAGGAACAGGGGCTTCTGGCCCATCATGTGGTGGAATACCCGGAATCCCGCGGCTTCTTCCTCGATGGACGCTATCCGCATTTCACAGCGGTCATTGCCGAGAAGCGAACCGGGACAGCCTGGGCTGTGGATCCCTGGGAGAAGGCGCCGGGTCAACGGCCGGATATCCTGCCGCTCACGCAGTGGCGGCAGGATTCCTAAGAGGCTTAATCAGCAGGCTTATTTCAGGTGCTGAGCGAGGTGCTTGTTCATCTCGAACATCGTCACCTTCGGCTTGCCGAAGATCGGCTTCAGCTTGTCGTCAGCCAGAATCTCGCGCTTGTTCTCGGGATTCTGAAGGTTGTTCTTCTTGATGTAATCCCAGATCTTGCTTACGACCTCGCCGCGCGGCAGCGGATCCGAGCCTACGATGGCGGCCAGTTCCTTGGACGGCTGCAAAGGCTTCTGAAGAGCATTGGGCTTGGAGCCGGCAGCCTTCTTGGCGGCAGGCTTGTCTGCAGCCTTCTTCGCACCGGCTTTTCCGTCTGTAGTCTTGGTCGGCATGTATTCCTCCGGGAATGGTATGGGAAAGCTCGTCGACAGCCCTGAACCAGGCCCGAAAAGCTCATTGACCAGCCTTCGGTCGGACGTCGCGGAAAGACTTACCCGAGCCCGGCCCCCTGACAGAAGGTCAATTCCGGCAGAGCTTATGTCCGCTCAGCGTCATCAGCAAGCCAGAGTTCAGGAATTTAGGCGGTTTTCGGGAAGGGGAGGATCTTCCCTGTATGTTCAGCGGAAGGTCGTGGGTTTTTGGCAACATGACTGAGGCGCCTCGTCCGCTCCGCTGCAGAATGGACATGAGACACTATAGCCTCGTTAGGACAAGGTTTGGCCAGGAACGCCGCTCCCGGAGGAAGATCCCCCTGCGAGGGCCATTGCCGGCCCGACATAATGAGGATCTCGGTCTCGGGCCAGGAACGATGGACCCGGTGCGCGAGCTCGAAGCCGTTGCAGCCCATCGGCATGTCAACATCCGTCAGAAGGACGTTGACAGGCAGGCCCGCCTCCAGAAGCACCAAGGCTTCGGTGGCATTGGCTGCCTCTACCACCTTGAAACCGGCATCTTCGAGAAGGTCTGAAATGAAGAGGCGGATGAGGGGTTCGTCTTCGACGAGGAGAATGGTGGAAGGGTCGGCGGGCATCGACTTCTTGACTCACTGCACAATCCCCGACAACGCCGCCAAAACGGTTTGGTTCCAGGCCCGCGATGAAACGAAACTTCATTGTGCAGTTTGGCGGCCCGCTTGGCGCTGTTCCACATGATGAGCCAGTCCTTCCGAAGCGATATTCTTGAGCTTGGCCTCGATTTCAAAATCCGACCAGGCCAGATGGCGCACCACCAGATCGTTGACGGCCTCGTTCCACATAAGATCCGAATGGGCACGCAGGTCCCTGGGCTTGATCCCTGCCGCAATCAGCGCCTGAAAATCCGGAAGAGTTCCGATGTCCTGATCTGGCAGCAGGCCCTCGCGGGAGACGCTGACATGGCTCACCGGGCGGACGCCACGCCAGGAGTCGACGATGCGTGCGATCCGGGGATCCTCCGGCTCGATGTATTCGCCCTGGCTCATGATCCAGTGGTGATGGAGATCGAGAACAAGCGGCACGTCTTCAGATAGCGGCAGGAGATCGTCGAGGCCGAAGCTGACTTCGTCGTTTTCGATCGTGATCAGATTGCGGGCCGTGCTCGACAGGTGCGCAAGACCGCTCCGGATGCCTTCCGCTCCCAAAGCCTTCGCACCGCCATGGATGTTGATATGCGCTCCGTGTGGATGCCAGCCGTCGCCATATCCCATGAGCGCCATGATCTCGGCATGGTACTCGAACTCCGCCAGTCCGTTGGCCGCCGCGGATGGATTGGCGGATGCGATGACGCAGAACTGGCCGGGATGCATGCTGAGCCGCACATCGTGGTCACGGGCGAGTTGTCCTATCGAAGCGAGCTTCGTTTCGATCAGGCGGCGCAGATCCGGCTCGCGGTAGAATTCCTTGCAACTCGCATGTGTGTATCCAGGAAGAAGATCGCTCGACAGCCGGTGAAGACGCTCAACCTTCGGCCGTGTCGCCACATGGGCGATCTGCCGCCGGAACGCTTCCAGGTTGTGAGCCACGACGGCGCTGAGTTTATCGTAACCGGACTTCGGATCGAGCCGTCCGAGATAGGCCATCGTGACCGCGCTCGTGTTCATCGCCCGCGCGGCATGGGCATCGCCGTCGTCGGGAATGTATTTGCAGCAGAAACCGAAGCGGAAATCTTGCATGATGAGAGATGACGTCATTGAGCCGTGACAGGTTCCCGCTTGCACTGTCGTTAGCGCATCGTGCGGAACCGGAGGTCCGCGTCAGCAAAATGTGGACTTGATTATTCGCTGGCGCGGACCTTCAGGTCGCACTGAACGATGCGTCAGCCAAGCGAAGAAGCATCGGATCGACCCGAGACGTGGAGTCCACTTTCGGGTCCGATTCTTCAGCAGGGCAAGCGATTCAGAGTGAGATGCTCCACGGATTTGAGAAGCGTCCGTTCCTCGAAAGGCTTCGCGACAAAGGCGGCTTGCCGAAGGGTCTGAGGCAGGTCGACAGGCCTGGAGCTGATACGAAGACGAACGGGATCTGGCGTTCGATGAGAGCCTCGGCCACGCCGAAACTCTTGCCGCCAATCACGTCGATATCGAGTAAGGCACAATCAAATTCATCGTCGAGATGCCGGTAGGCTTCGTCGAGGGAGCCGAGAGAATCGACGATCTCGTGCCCCTCGGCTTCGAGGATCGATTGCAGGTCTGTCGCAATCCACGGATCGTCTTCCAGGATCAGAATACGCATGCCCCAACTCCAACAACCGATCCTTCGACAGGACCGCATCTCGCGCCAAATTTCTTCGGAGATAGGAAATTTTATCCTTGTGCAGGGGCAACAAGTTCGACAGCGCCTCGTTCCCGCATGAGACACTCGAGAGAGCATTTTGCAGAAACACGGTTAAGAAACCAGCAATGTCGCTAAGGCCAGCAGGAGCGATTTGACACGAACTCCTTGAAACCGGAGCTCTCATTCTTATCTCATGATCTACCTGGTGGCGTAATCCTCCACCGGAAGCGGTCACGATGCCGAGATGATGACGCCGGATGTACGCGCATCACCTCGCCGTGGCCGTTGTTGTTTCTGCATTCCTGTCAAACGAAGGATGCTTCGGCCTGTCACGGACTTGCGATGATCCGATAAAAAACGCCGGCTTTCGCCGGCGTTTTTCATTTTGGTTCGGTGGTTCAAGCCTTAGTGACGATTGGCGTCGTCCCGCTGGCCGTTGAACTCGCTCTCGTGCCGGCTGAACTGCGCATCATCGCCGCTGAAGGTCTCCTCGACGTAATCGCGACCGCGATTGGCAGCGTCACGGGCATAGCGAAGGCCTTGATTGCGGACCTCGTCTGCCCATTCGCCGAACATCTCGTTTTCACGACGGGTGCGCGGCAACAGAGCGCCCAGGAGAAGACCTGCGGCCAAGCCCACGAGGCCGACCACCATGGGATTTTCAGACACGTAGCTCTGAACGCCGCCGCGGGCGTTGCCGAAAGCGCGCGCCGAGCGGCCGCCCATCTGGTTCACGCGACGGCGCTGGCCCTGATAGCTATCGGAAGCCCAGCCAGAGGCGCGTTCGTAGGTATCGCGCGCCCAGTCGGTAGCTCCTTCATAGGCTTCGCCCGCCTTCTGGCGCACCTGATCTGCGGCTTGCTGAGCCTTGTCGGCCACCGAGCCGCTCTGATCCTGCGCATTCTGCTGGGACGACTGGTTCCTCTGCTGACCTGCCGCCTGATTGCTACCAGTCGTGCTGCTGCCAGTCGTGCTGGAACCTTGAGCCGAGCGCTGCTCATGAGCATGAGGCATCGGCGGCTCACCGATATTGCCGACCGACGTTCCGGCAGAAACGTTGCCTGTTGCTCCCGACTGGGTTCCGCTCGGCTTATCCGTCGGTTTGCCGGTTTCGTTCTTGTTGTTCGCCATAGGAGACTCCTGTTCTATTTATCAAACGCGGGAATTGATGCCGGGACGCTCGAACATCGGATCAGTTGAGTGCAGAGGTGCGGCTTCCGTGCCATAGAGGCGGGAATCCTCCATCTCCATCAGGAGATGCTCTTCGGTGATCAGATCCTCGTCGGCCGCGATCAAACGGGTTCTCTGGCGTGCCGCAGACCGTCCGAGCCGGTAGGCGAGAAGCCCGACGCCCATGGCGATCAGCATGACCGGCACCGGATTGCGCCTGACGGTCTCCAGAACCGTGTCGTAGAGCGGCCCGTACGGGCCGTTCCGGGCCGTACCGAGCATGTCGTCGACGACACCGGAGACGGACATCTTGTCCTGAAGACGATCGATGGTCTGATCGAGCTGAGCGCGACTGCGCTCGATGTCTCTTTCCATCTCCTGCAGGCTCTGTGTCGTCATTATGCACCTCTTTCGGACAGGACTTCCGCATCGCGCTGGAGCGAGCGCATGGTCCGTTGCGGCATGAGCGAGGACGAGGTCATGGCGCTGCGCCCCCAAAGCCCGAGACCGATGGCGATCAGCGCGAGCACCCCGCCGACGATCAACGCGGCAAGAGCCTCCGAATTGACGACGGTGGCGAGCCACTCGACCAGGGACTCGGTCAGGAGCATGACGGCCGCAATGGCAAAGATCGCCGCCACGACGACCATGGCGAGACCCATGAAGAGAGTGCGGATGTTCTGGGAGATCTCGGTTCGGAAGAGCGTGAACTCCTTCTGCGCGAGATCGGTGGATTCCCGCAGCGCCTCACCGACGAGGCCCTGAATGGTTTGGTTGCCGTTGCCCTGCATGGCAGCCTCCGTCATGCGCCGGTTCCAGCGCGCGAGCGCTGAGCCTGCCGTGCACGGCCCTGTCCGCTCTGTGCCGGGCCTGCATTCACGCTGTCATAGCGCAGATCTTCCGCCGTGCTCTTGATGAAGCGCGCGGCAAGGAAGCCAACAGCGACGGATACGGCGGCCACGGTTGCCGGACGGCGGCGGACCACACCCTCGAACTCGTTGAAGAAGTCCGCGAAGGTGCGCTCGCGGATGGAATCCGCAAGCTGCTCCAATCCTTCGGCTGCCGTGTCGACGACAGCGCGAATGTTGGGTCGCTCATCGAAGGAATGGGTGGACTCGCGCAGGGAGGTGGCGAAGTCGGCAACGGACTGCGCAACATCGTCCTTGCGGCGGTCGACATAATCCGTCGCCTGATCCCGCGCGGAATCGATGAAGTGACGGCTGCGCTCCACTGCAGCGCCTGCGATGTCGCCGACGTCGCCCTTGAGCGCATCCCAATCCTCGTTGCCGTTGTCCTGCTGCCTGTTGGTGTTTTGCTGTCCCACGCCCATGGTCAACCTCTCTCAATCGTGAGTGAGTAACCATTAGAAGCGCGGCAGGTTCCGAACGTCCCCGAGGCTCAATGCTTTAGAGGTTGAGGCTCTCTTGCCGAGGCTCGTCGGGCGGTGCGCCCTAGCTGGCCGATGCGAGCCAGTCGACGAGGTCCGCGACCCTCCTACGGGTTTCGTCATCCTTCAGCTTCAGGAAGCCGCGCACGAGGCGGTCGCTTTCCGATCGCGTCAGGAACTCGGCCATAAGGCTGTCATCGGAGAACCCACCGGCACGCAGTCCGGGAACTCCTTCGAAGAAGAACTCGATGTTGACGTCCAGAATGCCGGCAATGTGGAGCAGACGGCTCGCGCCGATGCGGTTGACGCCCTTCTCGTATTTCTGAACCTGCTGGAACGTGAGCCCCAGGGCATCCGCGAGCTTCTCCTGGCTCATTCCGAGCATGATCCGTCGGGCCCTGACCCGGCTTCCGATATGCTTGTCGATTTCGTTGGGGGATTTCTTCTGCAACAACCGCTCCTGCCACTGCCCTTTCGGGGTTGTATGCCACTTCCAAAACTTTTGGTAGTATAGTTATTATATTAACCTGTAAGTTGTGATTATGCGAGGTATCCGTGAGCGGCCCAAGCCCTGACCACTCGACAGAAGGCTTTGATTTTATTCAAGAATTGGATCAATTGGCTACGTCTGATGAGATTGTTGATGCCATGGAGCGATCCTTTGCTCGCTTCGGCTTCGAGAACTTCATTGTGACCGGGCTGCCGCATCCGGATCAGCGGATCGAGACCTTGGTTCTGCTGAAGAAATGGCCCTTGGACTGGTACCGCCGCTACACCCATAACGGGTATGATCGCCACGATCCTGTGATCCGCCTCTGCCGGCAAACTGTCCAGCCGTTCGAATGGGCCGAGGTACCTTACGATCCAGAAACGAACCCCAAAGGGGCAGCGATCATGCGCGGGGCGGCGGAATTCGGCATGAAGCAGGGCTATTGTCTGCCGATTCACGGACTGAACGGCTTCGAGGCCTGCCTCTCCATGAGCGGCCCCCAGCTCGACCTGACGCCGCAGACCAAGCCCGCCCTTCATCTGATGGCCATTTACGCTTTCGAGCGGGCCAGGCAGGTCTTGGCTCCCTCCCCGCAGCCCAATCCATTGACTGCCCGCGAGAAGGAGACCCTGCGCTGGGCGGCCTTAGGCAAGTCCGCAGCGGATACGGGCGAGATCCTGGGCGTCACGGAAAGAACCATCACCGCCCATATAGGAAGCGCATGCCAGAAGCTGAGCGCCGCCAACAAGACCCATGCCGTGGCCCGGGCACTTCAGCACCGCCTTATCGAGATCTGACGTAAAAGCACCTGTAATTTCCTACAATGTTCAAATGCCGTCGGCCGTGAAAACTGCTCCTCGAGAAATCGGGGAGCAGGGGCATGACCTACATCCAAGTGATCACCAAGGACAACAGGACCTATTATTCAGACGTACTCGACGAGTACTTCCGCCTTCGGCACAAGGTTTTCGTCGAAGAACGAGGTTGGCACGATCTCCGGCGTCCCAATGGACGAGAGATGGATGCCTACGACAACGATCATGCCACCTATCTGATCGCGCTCGACAATGGCCGGGTCATCGGAGGCCTGAGGCTTTACCCGACTCTCCTGCCACATATGATTAGCGAAGCCTTTCCTCATCTCGTGAAAGAACGCGGCGTCCTGACCGGCAGCACCATCCTTGAATGCACGCGCTATTTCATCGTCAAGGAGCGGCGGACTGGCCGCACGGATTGTCGCCTACTAGCTGCTTTCCAGCAATTTTGCCTCGAAGAAGGCATTACCGAGGTAACCGCCGTCGTTGAGATGTGGTGGTTGCCCCGCTGGCACCAAGCCGGCTTCAAGGTGCGTCCACTTGGCATGCCGACCCTGGTCGAGGGCCAGCCCTGCATTGCGGCGGCCATTCGCATCTCCGAGGAAAGCCTGGAGCGTGTCAGCAGGTTGGCCAGCCTGCGCGGCTCCTCCCTCTCGCGGGATTCCGGCATCTCCTCGCGTCGTGATCGGGGGCCGCATGTCGCTGCCTGAAGAGAATCCTCCCCTCTCCCACCTGGTCCAGGAGGAGATGATGAACCGCGCGTCTCAAAACCTGGTACATTGTCTTGCGCAGTTCCCGCCCATCGTGCGCCTGAGGCTCCTGGCCTTCATGCATCTGGTGGAATACCCCGATACGATGAGAGCCTCGCTCGAGGTCACGCCGTCGGGATCCATGCGCCTGACATTGGACACCGAGATCGCGCCCGACACGGCCCATCGGCATTGAGAGGCGGTCGTCCGGAACGACCGCAAAAGAAGGGCCTCGCGCTCCCACGAGCGCGAGGCCCTGCCCTTGAAGAGCACCCTTCAGGCTGCCTTCGTATTTACACGAGCCTCGGCGAGCTCGGTCAGCAGCTTGTCGGTCTTCTTCTCTTCCTGAAGATTCTGATCGAGAAGCTTTGCGGCGTCGTTCAGGCCCAGTTCCTGAGCCCAGGTCTTCAGGGAGCCGTAACGGGTGATCTCGTAATGCTCGACGGCCTGCGCAGCCGCAAGAATGCCGGCATCGAGAGCCTCGCTGTCCGCGAAGTCCTCCATGACTTCCTTGCCTTCCTCGATGATGCCGTTGATGGCCTCGCACTGCACGCCGCGGGCCGGCTTGCCGAGCATCTCGAAGACCTTCTCGAGCCGCTCGATCTGGCCTTCCGTTTCCAGACGATGAGTCTCGAAAGCCTGCCGCAGCTCCTCGGATTCGGCGTTCTTGGCCATCTTCGGCAAAGCTTTCAGGATCTGCTTCTCGGCGTAGAAAACATCCTTCAAGGTATGAAGGAACAGGTCGTTCAGGGTCTTTTCCTTGGCTGCCATTGTCATGACTCCTCGTTGAGCGTGGACTCAACGAAGGTCAAGCTTCGAGGTTCCTCCCGACTTCGGCAACGGAGCGATTTGGAGGAACAACACCGCTTCGCGTCGCGTTCGGCCAAGGTCAATCAAGGAGAACCCACGTGACGAACATGATCTCGGCGAGGACAGGATCGCTGATGAATGGAGAACCCAATCTCAGCACGATCGAGCGCGGCACCTATATGTTGGCCGGTCTCGGCCTTGCGGCGGCGGCAGCCAAACCCCGCCCCAACCCGATGTTGAATATCCTGGCGCTCCTGGGCGGTTCCTATCTTGCCTGGCGCGGCTATGTCGGCAATTGCCCCGTCAAAGCAGCTCTCACCGGCTCGCACGGAAGCGACCGCATCGCTCACCACAGCTGATGCAAGAAGGGCCACAGCGAAACTGTGGCCCTCGGCATTCCGATCTCGATCCTGGGACCGATCAGTAGGATGACGTCGAACGGCGTCCGGCGATCAGGCCATAGATGAACAGCACGATAACCGCGCCGACGATGGCGCCGATGAACCCTGCCCCCTCGTCGGCCCGGTACCAGCCCAGAGCCTGCCCGAGATAGGTGGCAACGAGGGCACCCACGATGCCGAGGATGGTTGTGAGGATGAACCCGGATGGCTCGTTCCGGCCGGGCATGATCCATTTCGCGATCAGGCCAGCGACGAAGCCGATGATGATGGTCCAGATAATGCTCATGATGGGTCCCTAGTCTGCGTTGCCTTCACAGGGAACGCACATCCTCGGCTAAGGTTGCGGCGGACGGCGCTCCAAAGCGCGTTTTTCATCATCTCGCCGCACTTGCAGCGGACGCTTGCGCTTCATCCACATGGAGACGCCTGCCATGAACTCTGATGCGGAGCACTGGAATTACGAGTCCGTTCAAGCTCTTCTGTCCCTCGCGCGGGAAGGAGCCCCGGTATCGGTGATCAGCCTGAAGCTGAAACGATCGGTCACGGAGGTTCGAGCCAAGCTCAACGACCTCGGTGTCACTCCAGCCGCCGAGGTTTAGAACCCAGGACCCTGGAAGCACACACAAGAGGCTGCGGCGCACAAGGCCGCAGCCTCGAACCTTCGTCTTGCCTGAAGTAATGTAAGGAAGGAAATGGCGCGCCCGAAAGGATTCGAACCTCTGACCCCCAGATTCGTAGTCCGAGGTTAGAGGCGATAGTGGGTGATAATAGCTGTTAGTAAGCCCTTGCATTCCTGCGTAAATTCGCGATAACCTCAGTCTTAAGTGATTACCAGTGCTATTGAGTGATAGCCTAGGTGCTTACCATACGCTTACTGACAGAGGCTAGGCCTTGCGCTTCACCAAGCAGTCCATCGCGGCCTTAGCCCTTCCGGCCGGCAAGCCATACATGATCGAATGGGACAACTCCCTGCCCGGCTTTGGCATCCGGATCAATGAGGGTGGAAGCCGAGTCTGGGTGGTCCAGTACCGGGCTGGAGGCAAGAGCAAGCGTGAGACCGTCGGCAGAGTTGACGCCATTCCACTGGATGATGCCCGCAAGCTGGCAAAGGCCACTCTCGCCAAGGTTCACCTAGGGGCCGACCCGCATGCCGAGCGCGCCGCTGATAAGGCCCGTTCTGCTTTCACGCTGGAAGCCGTGTCCGAAAAATACCTGAGGAGAGCCAAGGCGAAGCTTAAGCCTCGTAGCTATGAGGAGGTTGAGCGGCACCTGAACCGGCATTGGTCTACCCTCAAAGCGCTTCCCATTCACAAGATCCGCAGGGCTGATGTCGCCCTCCGGCTTGAGGAAATAGCCTCGGAGCATGGCCCTTTCGCATCGAATCGTGCCCGCGCTTCGCTCTCTGCCCTTTTTTCCTGGGCCATGGGGGAAGGACTCGCAGAAGCCAATCCGGTCATAGGCACCAACAAGACCACCGACGAGGTATCTCGCGACCATCACCTGACCCCTGCCGAGTTGGCGGCGGTATGGTCTCATTGCAGGGATGACGATTATGGCCGGATCGTGCGTCTATTGATGCTGACCGCACAACGCCGTGAGGAGGTGGCGGCGATGTCCTGGGGTGAGTTCGATGAGAGGGACGGGCTCTGGTCGATCCCAAAGGGCAGGACAAAGAATGGCCTCCCTCATGACGTGCCCTTGAGCGCCCCTGCGATCGATACCTTGAATAGCGCGACCCGCCGTGAAGGTCGCGCGCTGGTCTTCGGAGAAGGCGCCGGAGGCTTCAAGGATGGAGCAACGCCAAGGCGTCGCTTGATAAGCGCATCAGTGAGGCCGGACTTAAGGTGCGCCCCTGGCGCCTGCATGATCTGAGGCGCACCGCAGCGACCCTTATGGCCGAAAAGCTGGGTGTGCAGCCTCACGTCGTCGAAGCGATTCTCAATCACATCTCAGGCCATAAGGCCGGTGTGGCTGGCATCTATAACCGAGCGACCTACGCAACAGAGAAGCGGGAAGCCTTGGAGCAATGGGCTTCATACCTGCGGGAACTGATCTCTTCACCCCGGACAAAGTATGATGACTGAAGAAAGCGGGAGCCTCATGCGCAGAGAAGGCGAAAGCTATGAGAAATATCTGAATATCCTCATCAAGCGCCTTCAAGAGTTACAGAACAAATCGTCTCCAGAGGGAGGAGACGAGACTGCAAGAAAGAAAGACTTCGCTGCTTATGAGGCTCTGAAATATGCCGGCGATTTAGTCGAGTTAACAGCAGGCTGGGCCATAGATCATCAAATCGGCCTAGCATTCGAAGGCTTAGAATTTGTGCCTTTAGCTCTTGGCGAGGAAAAGCAAGATCCAGACTATATCGCCGCTCGTGCGGAAGTAGATGACCATCGGCATGAAATCCGAGGTGCAGCAAGCCGGTCTGACCTAAGGTTTGCGCCACAAGTTGCGCGTCAGCTCGCGCTCAACCTGCTTGCCCCTAATGTTGGTGGCTTCCCCTATGCATTGCAGAACATGCTCATAGAAGGCCTGCGCTCCTTAGAATACGGAGAGACGCTACCGATCTTCGACCGAGAGAAGAACAACAGAAAGGTCGGCTATCGGGAGCAGCAACTACAACTCCAAGCGATCAGATTCGTCTACTACCGCATGGGGAGAGGCAAAAAGAAGCTAAAAGCAATCGAAGAAGTCACCTCCGCTTACGGGATAGAGCGCGCCGCATACTTGAACTGGGAGAAGAGGCTTAGGGCAGAGCTCGGAAATCTTACTGTTCGGCACGCAATGAACTATGCAAAGGCTTGGGGGATCTCTGAGGACGAGAACTTGAAGCTGTCCTACCAGGGTAAAGAACATTACCCTCAACCAACGCTTTGGGATCAATGGTGCGGTGACGCAACTCTGCAGAAGACCGGGAAGCTGTATCAGGCGATAATCCGAGAGTAGTTCGCAGCTATGCGTTCTGCGAACCTCAAAAACCGTTCGCAAAGTAGTTGCTTTCGAACGATGAAGTTAGTTCAGACTAATCTATAGATCGCCCCTGTTTCCGCGTTCAAAGTTATAAGATATAAGAACAGCGACATCGGTAACTCTTCTTATCATTATTAATCCCATCAACGCCCGGCACGGTGCCGCAGGCGATGGGATTAAGAGCCGTGACCAACGTTCTTGAGCAACTACCGACAGAGATTGCCCGACATCGGGTCCTAAACTCTGCTGATGCCGCCAAATTCTATGGGGTGAGCTTACCTCAATGGCGACTTCTTTATAGACGGAAAGCCGTTCCGGCTCCGATCAAGCTGAGCGAGCGCCGCTATGGCTGGCGCGTGGGCGATCTGATCGACGCCCTGGAAGCTCGGGCCCAGCAGGCCGCGTGAATCCCTCCCTCAATAGAAAAGCCCCCGACACGCAACCGGCAAAGTCTGCGTCAGGGGCTCTCTCAGGAAGTCTCTCTATGGCTACAAATAGCACAAAGCGTTCCCGGAGCAAATCCGTTCCGGCTCATCCTGGCTTGTTCATCTGGGCTGATGGCAGCTCCCCTACAATCTGCCCTGCCATCCGCGCGATCATGCGTCGGGCTCGGGTATCTGCCGCAGTCGCTACCGTCATTGCAGAACTCTCCGGCTTCGGTAGGGAGGCAGCCCATGACTGAAATCACTTCCGCTCGCACCTCTGGCACCTTCGACGCCTCGAACAATCTGCTTCCGCGCGATGTGGAGGCCTTTGTTCAGAGTGGCGTTGCTGCCGATACCCTTGCAGTCCCTGTACCAGTCCGCGCCGGCTATGTGGTCTTTGATGCGCTCGGCTTCGAGTTCGATCACCACACCAATACGGAGGCAGGCGTTCGCGCCTACCTCTTCCTGATCACGGACAATCAGAGCGTTGCCCGCGACGTGATTGCATGGGCCCCGAAGCAGAAGCGCCTTGCCACGTGGCTCGGTCGGGCCTGGGCTCTAGGCGAAGAGCAGACCTTTGCCCCTCGTCTCACTGAACATCAGGCCCTCCCGGTTTGGCGCTCTCCGATCAACTGGCTGCGAGCCGGTCGCAAGGGCGTCTGTCTCGTGCGCCCCGAGGCCGCTGTCCACTACCTCTGCGATGCTGGCCCGCTCCTCGCTGAAGATGCCATCCACGGCGCCGAGCTCAAGAAGCTCCTGACCCGCCCTGCACCACGCATCATCGTCCCCGCTTCTTCGACAAAGAAGGCCGCGTAAATGGCTGATATTCTCGACTCTGGTTACATCGAACTCACCGACGACGTGATTGATGCTCTGCCTGATGATGACAGCAAGGCCGACGGCGTCTTCTTGCCCGAGGGCTACATTCTCAACTCCAAGGGTCTGTTCCACGGTGGCGATGAGGATAAGCCCCCTCAGAGGCTCTCCGGCCCCTTCACAGTGCTCGGACTCGCCCGCGATCAGAGCGGCGATGGCTGGTCTATCGCTCTCGAGTGGAAAGATCGCGATGGGGTCGTACACCGTCACTATGTCGCCCTTGCTGATCTGATCGGAGATGGCAACGAGGCAATCAAGCCGCTGGTCGCGGGAGGATTGAAACTCTCGCCCCATGCTGACCGCCTCAAGAAGTTCAAGGCTGGCTTGGCGCAGCTGGATTGCCGCGACCGCGTGCGCTTGGTTCGCCGCAGCGGTTGGCATGGTGACTCCTTCGTGCTCCCGCATGCCACCATGGGCAGGACTTCCGGGGAAACCGTGGTCTATGACGGCCGCGCCGATGCTGCCCGGTATGCTGAGAGCGGCACCCTGGAAGAGTGGATCAAGAACGTTGCCCGGCCCGCCTCCGGCAATTCTCGCCTGATCCTGTCTATCTGCCTCGCCTTCGCTGGCCCGATTGCGGATCTCCTCAGCGATGAGGGCGGCGGCGTCCACCTTGTCGGCGCATCATCCCTTGGCAAGAGCACTGCCCTGATGGTGGCCGGTAGCGTGTGGGGTGGCGGCGGCCGGGGCGGCTTCACCCAGACGTGGAGAGCGACCGGCAATTTCCTGGAGTCGGTAGCCCGCGCTCACTCCGGTACCGCGCTGATCCTCGATGAGTTGGGAGAGCTCGACGCCAGAGAGGCAGGGGCAACCGCCTACCTGCTGACGAATGGACAGGGCAAGGGCCGCGCAACCCGGGATGCTGAGAGCCGGGCCCGCGCTGAGTGGCGCATCATGCTCCTGTCATCCGGTGAGGTGGGCCTGGGCGACAAGATTGCTGAAGGCGGAAAGCGTGCCAAGGCCGGGCAGCTCGTTCGATTGGTCGATGTGCCGGCTGACGCTGGGAAGGGCAAGGGCCTCTTTGAAGACACCAAGCAGCATGCTCCGAAGGATTTCTCTAAGAGCATGGTAGCCGCTGCTATGCGGTTCTACGGCACAGCAGGCCCGACGTTCGCCGCCTACCTCGCGGATGATCCGGACACAGTGGCGCACGTTGCCCGCGAGCGCATCAACACGATCCAGAAGAAGCTTCTCGAAGGTATCGAGGGCAGCAGCGGGCAGGCTAACCGCGTGGCTCACCGCTTCGCCCTGATCGCTGCTGCTGGCGAATTGGCCATAGCTGCCCTTGGCCTGCCCTGGAAGCAGGGAGAGGCAGAGCGCGCCGCGGCTGTGTGCTTCGAGGCCTGGCGCTCGACGTTGGGCGGCGATGGTCCCGGCGAACTTGTGGCCGCTATGGATGCGATCCGTGCTGCAGTTGAGAAGCATGGCGAAAGCCGGTTCCGCAACCTCAACGCCCTCACTCAGGATGCGCCTATCAATGGGCAGGGCATTCGGGATCTGCTCGGCTATCGGTTCGAGCGAGACGGCGCCCTCTATTGGGGTTTCACAGCTACCGGCTGGAAAGAGGTTCTGACCGGCATTGCGGATCCGAAGTCGATTGCCTGCATGCTGGCTGACAAAGGCGATCTGCTGACCACGCCATCGGACCGTCTGAACCGTCTCATGCAGAAGATCGATGGCCGCACAGTTGGCACCTACGCGGTGCGCGCCTCGGCTCTCACGTACTGATGGAGGGGCAGATGCAGGCAAGCCGCACCCCCAATCTTGAGGCCTTCAGAGCCTTCCTGAAAACCGGTCTACCTGAAAAAACACGAGTAACCGGCGTAACCGGAGTAACCGCAGATAAATCAAGCACTTCGCGGTTACTCAGCCAAGTAACCCACGTAACCGAGGGGCCGACTCCTGAAGAGGAAAAGAGGGCTCAACTCCTTGAGAGGGAAGCATTTTCAGCCGTAGAGGGCGGGGTTCATCCCACCTTTGTGGCCGGGTTCGCCAAGCTCCAGATGAGCCAGCCGGAGGGTAAAGCAGAGGCCGAGTGGCATCAGGCGATCAACGATGCGGGCCTCTTCCTCGACCGGTTTGGGGCCAAGGCCGCAGCCTTCGGATGGTCCCCGGATGATGTGTTCGCAGGGCATGGCCTCGCCTGGGCTCTGAAGGGCGCAACTGTCACCGACATCAGCACCACAGGCGCCAGCCTCTCGGATGGCCGCACCATCAAACGTACTGTGCAGGAGTAGCGTCGATGATTGAGGGCCGTAAGATCATCATTCCCTTTAATCGGCAGGAGATTGCGAGCCTCAAAGAGGCTGGAGAGATTGCGGGGCGATGTGCCGAGACGATGCGCATGTGGGCTGAGGACGGGATTGGTCGCAAAATCGGAGGCAAGTGGGCGATATCGCGTCCTGCGCTTCTGATGCGTCTTGAGGGGAATACGGCAGCCCTGAAAGCCTATTGGAAAGGCGACAGATCGAGTCCCGAGATCAGTCGCTATTTCGAAATGGCGGGCGTCCCGCTGGGATCATCGCAAGCAAAAGATCGGTAGATCAAGCTCCCAATACTCCAAGAACTTCCATTCTGTTGTGTGCCTCCACCTCTTACACTTTGTGAGATGGTGGAGGTGTTTATGATCGTCACAATCAGAGACAGGAATGACGAGTGCGGGGCTCAGTTTCCTGAAGCAATCCGCTGCCGCTTGCCGCGTGGGTTGCGGGATCGAGTCAAACAGGCCGCCCGAGTTGAGTGTGTGCCGGCCTCCGAGTTCATCCGTCGTGCCATCGGTGAGCGGATTGAGCGTCTTATCGGCAAGACCGAATGCCTTGGCCGCCGAGAGGCCCAAGCTCATGCCACTCAGTGAACCCCGCACGCACTCGGCGCGACGACAACACAGGAGCAGACACGTGTTAGATGCGTATCCCATTGAGGTTCTGGTGACGGGTGAGGAGAACGAGGAGTTCGCGTTCTCTATCCCATTAGGAGAGGGCTCTCACCTCGCCTCCGATCAATACGACCTGGAATACTCGATTACAGGCCAGCCCACCCTGACGAAGGGAAGCGGCATCACCGCAACCGTGTCCAAACTGTCGTTCCAAGCCGGACATGTCCGGCTTACTCCCGGCAAATACCCGCATCGCTGTCATGTGGTTGAGATTGCGACCGGCACGCGATCTCCCTTCTTCGACGGCTTTGTGAACATCGGTGAGGAGATGGGTCGATGAGGCTTCAGATCCGTCAAACACGCGGTCCTTCAAGCGTCAAACTGAAGTTCCTACCCGGCCTGCCTGGGCCAATGGGCCCTCAGGGACCGCAGGGCCTTCAAGGGCCGCAGGGCCTTCAAGGGCCTCAGGGCACCCAAGGCCCAAAGGGCGATCCTGGGACTGGGGCCGAAGATGCCCTCGAAAAGTCAAACAACCTCTCAGATCTGACTGACAAGGCCGAGGCTTCCCGTCAGCTCCAGTTCAAGCCATCTGCGTCGTTTGCTCCCAGATCGATCGAGAGCAAACTGGCAGATACCATTTCGATCCTTGACTTCGGAGGCTCTGACGACGGGGTCACTGATAATCTGGCAGCCTATCAGTCCGCTGCTGCCATTGTGGGAGCTAAGGGCGTCATTCGCTTCCCAAGAACGCGGGTGACAAGCGTCTATCATTTTGCGCAGAACCTATGGCCTGGCGATCGGGTCATAGACGCAGATGAAGGCGTACTGTTGCGGAATGTGCAGTTTGTCGACACAGCCACCCGCGTCCGCCGTCCTGTGAGGGTAGAGGCGGCAGAGTCAGCGGATATCCGATACCAATATGTTCTGCAGCCCGGGGTTAACCGCTCCAAGGAGGAGCGGGATTACTATATGTCCCAGGGTGACATCGTCCGTACGCCTTCCACCCCGATCGACTGCACATCGCTTCTCGTGCAGTCCACCCCATGGGCTACGGGGGATGCCTGGACTGCCGACAATACCGCGGCACTGACGGCCAACGCGGTACAGTGGAACATCACGGCCGATAATCTGCTACATGGCAGCTTCGCGCCCTTGCGCGGCGGGCTGGAACTGACCGCAGCGTTTGGGGCGAGTGACGCGAACCGCAGCGCACAATTCAACCGCGTGGCTGTCATCCGGACAACGGCAGGATATTACGCCTTCCAGACGGACGGGGAGACCACCGGCCAACTGACCTACAAGGGCCTTGGCGCCGCTATCACTCCGGCCACATGGTACGCCGTTCCTGATGCTGACACTCACGCGATCGCCAAGGGGCGCAACGCTCACTGGACGATCAGGGCCTATGATTACCGGACGTTCTCTCTCCTTCTGAACGGGGTCGAGGTCATCCCCCCGACGACGGTGCAGGGGATCATCGAATATGCCGGATATGGCGTATACGGAACCCAGGCGGGCTCGATCGGCAGCTTCGTGAACTACTGGAGTATTACCGAGCGCAGCATCGGCACCGGAAAGCCTGATGTCGTCCTTGGCGTGTCGGGTGATAGCTTGACCGCCAACCTTCATGGTGCCTGGCTGAATTGGGCGGCGGAGTATCTCGATGCTGCCTTTGGGATGCGCGTCAACGGGGTTATCAATCGGGCCATTGCAGGGAACGGGTCGGCGGCGCAGCTCGCCAAACTCCAGTCCGAAGGCCTCGGGGGTGCAACTCACTGGACAGTGTTTCTAGGGACGAATGACGCGGGCGTCACGCCTGACCAAACGGTCTCCAACGTCTCAACCATTATCAACATTGCGAAGGCGGGAGGCTGCAAGGTTCTGCTGGTCATCCCGCCGCTATTCATCCCTCGTGCGCTCGGGTTGCCGACTGGGCAGGATCCTGCCAACTCCGAGAAGCTGGCTGCGCACCGAGCGGCCTTGCTGAAACTCGCAGGGACACAGGGCGTTCCGGTGGTTGATCTGAATCAGGTGCTCGGCAGGCAATCATCGGCCCATCTCGACCTGTGGTTTGACAATATCCACCATTCGTCATTCGCCAAGCGCCTGATCGGGCTCGCGATTGCACGCGGCATTGCGGGATCGCTCATCCTGCCGATGACGCGAAGGATGCCGGAGAACGCTCTTCCGGCCGATCGGCTCATGAATGGTTGGACGGTTGCACCAGGGGCGAGCGTCTCGGTCGATGGCTGGTGCCACTTGAGTGGCCCTCTTGTCGCCGGCACGAAGACCGAGGGCACACAGGTCTATACCTTGCCAGCATCCCTGCGCCCGAAGACCACTAAGCGCTTCCTCGTCTTTGCCGATGCCAGCAAGTCGACCTTGCTTCAGATCCAGGCGAACGGAGCAATGACTGTTCATCAGCTTGACCCGACTGCAACCTATATCTCGCTCGACGGCATCAGCTACGAGTTAGCCTAGTCCTGGGGACACCCCGTCAGGATCATACAAGGACATCCCGACCGTCAGCCAGAAAGTTACGGGCCCAGACTGACATGACCGAAGATACATTATTACAACGCGAAGGAAGAGGTAAGAAGGGAGGGCCGGGGAAGCCCTTTGAACCTGGCAACTCCGGCCGCCCTCAGGGATCCCGCAACAAGACGACACTTGCTCTAGAAGCACTGCTCGACGGCGAGGCCGAGGAGATTACCCGCAAAGTGATAGAACTCGCTAAGGACGGAGAGTCGATGGCCCTGAAGATGGCGATGGACAGGATCCTGCCGCCTCGACGTGACCGGCCGGTGAACTTCGCCCTCCCGAAACTGGAAACGCCTGCTGACGCGATCAGAGCCGCCGCGGCTATCGCTGCAGCTGTGGCCGCTGGTGAGTTGACCCCTATGGAGGCCGGCGAGATGGCGAAACTGGTTGAGAGCTTCACCCGGGCCTTTGAGGTTCACGACATCGACAAGCGCCTATCTCAGCTCGAAGCGGAAAGGGGATCCTGATGGCTCGCGCAATGCTGCTGCGCCTGTCTCGCCTTGAGACGAAGCGAAAGGGTCCCAGATTCCGGCACTGCCACATCATCCACGGTGAGACGAAGGAAGAGACCCAGGCAAAGCACGCTGCCATGCTCGCAGCCGGCGAGGCCTCTGAGGGCGACGCCTTCATTCACCTGGTCTTTGTTGACCCTCCGCCAACCCCAGGAGCTTACAGATGAGTCGAGACCTTAGACGCCGCATCACCCGGCTAGAGCAGTCCGATAGTCAGGGGGCTATCCGGTTCGACGTGAGCGACTGCCCTCTTGAGGAGGATGTATCGAATGAGAGCGATCTGCGCAGGGGCGCGCCTCTTTCCCCGATCCTGACCGAAGACGAGTGGTATGCCCTCTATGCAGGAGATGAAGCATGAGACAGTCAACCATTGCCCGGCTCCAGAAGATCGAGAAGCGCCGCAACCTGAATGGGCCGCTTCAGTACATGAGCGACGATGATCTATTGGCCGTGCTGCAACAGAGTATCCGCGAGAGCGGAGGAGCTGAGGCCTCCGCTACAGAGGCGAGAGCGGACCGGGACGAAGCCACAGCACTGATCATCGAGATGTCTGAGGGGTGCCGGAGCGGCGCCGATCTGATGGCGAGGCTTGATCAGCTTAACCAAGGAAAATCCCTGGCCGTGAGCCCTGGATCAAAAGCTGTAACCATGGACTGAATATAGACCGGCTCCCGTCGTTTCGGGCAAGAGCCGGTTGACGGGTAAGGCAGAACACCGTTCCGTTACGCACCCTCCCTTTGGCAACCTCGACACAAGCTTAAGAGGTGATAAGGATCCACTGCTCTATGGGAGGGGCTGATGAGTAAGGCGATTGGGGCTATCGGGGTTTGTTTGATGATGGCCGGGTGTGTATCCGCTAGTGATACCCGGCAAGCCGAGATTGATGCATCTATCCAACAGGGGCGCGATGCCTGTGTAGGTGCATACAGATCGAAGCAGATAAAGACCTATGCGGGCTATATGCAGTGCCTGAACACAGCAGAAGCGCCTCTCGCGGCGCGGGCCTCAGGGTCTGGGCTAGGCGACCTCTGGAATGTCAAAATGGCTGGCCGAGTAGCCATCGCCGAACGTGTTGACAAAGGCCAGATAAGCCCTGCTCAAGCGGATTTGGAGATGGCTCAGTTGAACTCTAACCTCATGAGCACAGGCCAAAGCCGCGTGAACGCTGCTGCTGCGGTGAGCGCCCAGCAGCAGGCAGCAGCAGCGGCTTACAAACCCGTTACATGCAACAGATTTGGATATTCTGTTACGTGTTTCTAGGAAGTTGTTAGCTCATCCTCCCGGGACCATATCGGGAGGATGTCCCACATGCCTAAACCGTTGTTCTTGCCCGGTTCTTTATAGGAGATGTCGGAGCAACATGGCTTCATTCGATGCTCTACTGGAAAAATGGGCCATCCAAAGGCCCAGAATGGGCTTCCGCTGTGCGCGTAAACGCAGCCCGATTGACCTAACCTCCTGGCGAAAATACGCGAGGAATACGCCAGCACCCAGCTCCGTCAGTACGTAAGGCAGTAAGCAACACCACAAAGGCCTTATAGTTCAACGATTTAAGCGTCAGATCTACCTATTAGGTCGCCGCGTAATGTAGTTGCCGGTTACGTGGGTTACTTGAGCGCGTAACCGCTAAGTGCTTGTTCTCCTTAGAGTAACTCAGGTTACGCCGGTTACCCATTAAAAGCAGAGTGCGGAGGTTATGCGTCTATCACTCATTTGCCCTACCACACCCTATATATGGTTGATCCCGAGCCCTATGGCACATGGGAATTCTCAGGCTTCAAATCAAAGCCCTGCCAGATCATCGCCGGCGGAGCTTTTCTTGGATCAGCTCAGATCTGCTTTAGATGCCGTTCGCCATGCCTATTTCTTCCTACGGGCATCAACGACGATATCCAGCATCTGCTTCACTAGCTGTTCGTGCTCAGCCCGTTTTGCATCGAGTGCAGCCTGAAGGCGATCGAGTTCCCGGTCACATTCTTGAAGCAGTTCTATAAACTCTGGCTTCACCAGGGCCCTGATGTCGTCTTCGATCCCTTTGAGATAGTCTTCTGCTTTCATTGATACTGATCCTTCAGCCGTGACGGGGGGCCATAGCGCTCCTTATCTATCCCGATCGGTTCCAAGGAACAGGCCTCGCGTGCGTGCATGTGTCTGGAGGGTTCTGAAAACAGATAGGTTTTGATCGCTTAGCCTACTGCCGAAGCCTTGGGCCGATCACGTTTGAGATTTCGGCGGCAGGGTTATCGGGGTGCCGGGTTGGATATCGAGTTCAAAGGCGCCGAAGACGTGCATGAGGGGTCCCCTATCCGTCGGAGGCTGGATTTATAGGGCGCAACCGCTTCCGTGCTGAGACCTGCGAGGTGATCCCGACGTCGGGGAACTGGTGACCTCGCGAACGCTTCCTTTGAGACAGCTTTCATGGAGCGTGAAATGGTTGGCAGCCCAGATCCACGGGATCCTAAACCAGACGATCCTATATTGCCGGAGTCGACTCCCTTACCTGAGCTCCCAGAGCTTGATCCTGTTCCAGAAGACGGAACCCCATCTGATCATGGGGAGCCTGAGCCCGAGGACGTGCCCTTCGTGCCGCCTCCAGGAACTCAGTGAGGGGTTTACCTGCTATGTCCGACATTCCGTACCCTGATACGCCGCAGCCGGACATTCCTGTTCTTCCAGAGCCTGACATGCCGACACCAGTCCCCGAGGTCGAGCCTGATCCCAGCGAGGAGCCTGACCTGCCGCGGGAGCCGTCTGAGCTGCCGGGAGACGACGTTCCGAAGGTCGGCTAGCGCAACCTCATCCCCGCCCACGTCAGCGGTAGGCGGGGTGAGGTGGAGTGACCTTGATGGGATTGCCTTACCGCTGGGCCACAGTCAGATGCGGGGACCACAAAGGCCGGAGAAGAGGCTCCGCGACAACTCCGCCGATGATAGCGAACGAGGCCAGGACAAGCCCGATCCTACCGTAAAGTGCAACTCTATCCTTGTGAGGCATAAGGCTCTCCGAGAGGTACACATCAGAGAGAACGTAGCTGGGTGCGAGCTGGTTTCCAATACGGCGAAGGCCTCGGGGGAGTAGTCCGAGGCCTTGCCCGTGGGAGAGCGACGGGCAGCATCAGGAGTCCAAGCGCCGTGCTCAATCATCACAGACCTTGATCGTGCGCCTGTTGCCTAGCAGGGTCAACCTGTCCGCTTCAGTGGAAGGCAGGGTGTGGTATGCTCTGGCAGCCGGAACCTTCGGCGTGAGAGGATCCTGAAGCCTTGAGGGCTATGCTATGGCACACCGCGAACAGCACAGTAACCGGGAAGCGAAAAAGCCAAAGAAGGGAAAGCCCAAAGGGGGCACGGGAGCCCAGCCCAACAGGTGGGCCGTCAGCGCCGCGCTAGAGGAAAAAGACGACTCGAAGCACTAGGTGCGGATCATCAGCCAGCCCAAGTGGCCTGTGCAACAGCCAGCGCATTGACGGCGACACGGCCCGCAAGAACAGCAAGCTGTGCACCCTCCGGCGTGGGGGTGAAGGATTGAAGGGCATTGATGCCGTCCACGCCTCCTAAAGCAACCAGGATGAGCGGTGTGGCTGGCTTCCCGGCCTCTTGGGCAATTGAGACGGCCAAACCTCCTACGCTCCCAAGGGACTGCTTTTCCTCGAGGTTGTGAATGTCCGTGCCGGGTGGGAAACGCAGGGTGTTGGTCATTGCTGGCGCTCTTGTCTGTCCGATCGATGGGCCGTCACTGCCCGTAAGTCTTCATGAATTCTGCCGTGAGAGTTCGCTCCATCTCCCAGGTTAGAGGGATGAGGTTGGCCCTGTTCCACGCCCTCTGCCCCTGTTGAACGAAGCGCTTCCGTTTGCGCTTGATCTCGTTTGGGAGATGAGCAGCTAAGGGCGCGAAGCTTCGACGGAGTTGTACCTCCGTCCTCCTCCTGGACGGCATGGCCGCCTCCGCAGCTTCAGCCGCGGCTATGTCGTATGGTGTCGGATCCGGATGGCGTGAATATGCATCTTCCTCGATCTGACGGAAGGCGTTGTGCTGTGCTGTGTAGTGCTCTCGTAATCCGGGAGCATGTTCAAGAATGTAAGCCTCAAGAGCTTCATCCCGGTCCACTTGCTCACGTCTGGCCGAGTGGTTCTGGCTTGGCATATACCGAGGCTCCTCAAATCTTGTCGCGGCCAACATCCTGGATTTCAGCGTTCCCAAGCCACCTCTGGGCTTCCTCTAGGCTGCTGAACGTCTGCTCTGTCTCGGTGAGGGGAGCGGGCCTTCTCCTCGGATGCACATCCACCAAGAGCTCGGCTGTCCAAGTAGCTCTATCGGTTTGGCCACTACGAACCAAGCTGGCGATGATCACTCCGTCAAGCAGGACATCATAGCTGCCAGGTGCAAGCCGGGAGAGTGTGTACGGCATCTCTATGCGTCAGCCTTTCGGTCTTTGAATCTCAGTCCAGCACCCCCACCGTTTTCAGGGATAAACTGGATGCCCGCCTCTTCAAAGGCTCGGCGGATATCGGTCAGTGTGCGATCATAAGGCACTCTTCGGCCAGCTTCGAAATCGGCGAGCGTTTTTTTCGACACGGCGGAGCGCTCGGCCATTTGATCCTGTGTCCAATCGAGCAGCGCCCTCGCCGCTCGGCATTGGTCCCGCGTGATTGCCATTTTTGCGCAACCTTACTCTTTTAGTGTTGACTTCAAAGGAAGATTACACTAAAAAAGCAATGTAACGCAATAGAGGCAACCATGGCCACGCACCGCAAGATCGATTGGACCGCCGCAATGCGCGACATGCGCGCTGATCGTGCCGAGCCGGTTGTTGGTTATCTTGCCGCTCGCTCTCTCGAGATTGCTCGCCTCGATCGCTTGGCACGGGAAGCCGCTTCCGCTCCTCTCGCGGTAGCTGGCTCCTATGACCGGTCAGCCATCATGACAGCTGCCATTGCTCAAGCCCGCGCTCAGCGCGCCAAGGGTTCTAAGGCAGCCTGGTCGCAGCTCGTCGGCTCCGCTCTCAAGTCCATCTGGCGCCACGCCAAGGCTCAGCGCGCCTTCGCGGCTCACTGACGCGGCAGGTCACCTTTCACAATCCCGATCGCTTCAAAATTTCAGGAGAAACTCATGCCCGCCAACCATCTTCGTCTCGTCACCGTTGCCGGCCATCAGGTCGCTCCCGCTCCCCGGCGCAACCGCACTCGCGACCAAACTCTCAGGCAGGACCGGGAAATCATGCTCTGCATCATTAAAGAGCACCTGGGTCATCTCACGCATTCAGTAGACCGCATTAAGGCACTGGCCGTCGAGTTGGAAATCAGCCTCGGCATCGCAATGCCCGAATTCGAGCCGCTTCCCCGTCCCGACCTTTCCGCCTGACACCTTCGTTTCGTTACGCCTCATCCCCAGGAGCATGAAATGCGTCATACTGCTTCACTGTCCCGCCGCTCCATCCTTAGTGGTTCTCTCGCAGCCCTTGTAGCGTCCCCTGCACTGGCGAGCGGCGCCCGTTTAACAAGTGACGATAACGCCCTTCTGGCCCTTGGTCGGGAATGGTGGGCGGCATGGGGGCGCGTCGCCGAATTGGATGGAAGGGTAGAGGAGGCGGAAAGCCACTTCTGGAGCATCCACCCTCAAATGCCGCAAGAGCTGACCGTGCAGCCTCACGATTTCGCACTTGATATGCCCAGAGGGGAAAACCACTGGCGCCAGAGTGCTGACGCTTCCCAGCAGATCTATAATCAGGCGGCCATTGCACGGCTCCGCGCAAAAGCCTGCACGAGACAAGATTGGAGCAGAGTGGTTGGGGATTCCGAGACAGGCGTCCTTCCGGGTCAGAAACCTTTCCCTGAGGCACAGGCACGTGCTGATGAAATCGTGTCGGCCTGGGACGCCTATCAGGCAAGCATCGCAGACGCTCGGGAACGGAGCGGGCTCACCGCTGCCGAGCAGGCATTGACGGAAAACAACGGCAGCCTTCACAACCTCGAGGAGCGGATTGCCACCACACGGGCTACGACGCGAGAAGGGAAATTGCTCAAGGCTCGAATGGCGGCCGCGGCCTCATTCGCAGACGGCGGCCTGCAAGGTGAGTTGGAGCAGTGTCTAGAGGATCGCTATTCAGCTGGCCTTCCTCTCGGCCTCTCGCTCATTCTCGACATCCTGCATGAGAACGGGGGCGATGCATGATCCGCGCAACATGTGAATGGTTCTGTCGCTCTCCTGCGGCGCGCCAGGCCATAATCAATGGGTCTTGACGCCTGAGAGGCCACGCTGATACCCATAATGTAGTCCATGGCTAAGCCATGCTTTCCCCACCGATTATTCGGAGAAACGCATGGCTCTGCAGTCGCCTTACCTATCATCACGCGACATCGTTCTCATCGACGATGGTTTTATGACTCTCCGTGATGCTGCCTTATTCGGCCAGGATTACATTTTCGTCCACAAGCTTGAAACCCGTCGTCAGCGCTTCCCACGACAACTGCGCATGGCTGAATTGCCGCAATGGTTCAAGCCTAGGCGGATTCTGATCCCTCACGCAACGAAGGTTAGCCGCCTTGACTCAGGCGACGGCTCAACATGGGACGGCGAGTTTCTGCCCATCTATGTTGCCCCTGAGCAGGCCCTCCTTGAGGCTCGGCGAATCCTTGTTTCAGCACCAGCAATTGAAGAGCTGGACTCACGACTAGGCGTACATTTCTCGGACGAAGTCCCCTCAGATGGAGACCAGGCATTCAAGGTCGGCCAGTCACGCTATCATATCCTACAGGATTTCTACATTGCCTGCGCCGACACGACATCCGATCCGATTTCGACCCTACAGGAGCTGGTGGCGAAGACGGAGGGCTATCGCGTTCAACGGACGTGGGACACTAATAGGCCTATAAGAGATCAAGAAAGCTTGGAGCTTCCTCTTTCGGCCGAGATCGATCGCGAGCGCTTTTTCAAAGAGCTATTGGCGCGACGTTTGGAAGAGCACTTCTTCTGGAACTGGAAGCTTCACGCAATTGTGGCCAATCGACGTGATGTAAGCGATTTGGAAGGATACCCTCATCTGTTTCCTGGTCGGAACTGGGAAGTCGAGCTCTCGAACCCATTTGCGGTGCAAATGCTCTATCGTATCCGTGCGCGGCAGAATGGGGGATTTCCTGCCGATCAGGTCAGTCCATGGGTTGGGACAGGTCGATACTCACACGGAATTCTTCCGCAGCACTGGCGCGGTTCTCTAGCTGGGTTGAAAGGCTCGGTCGAAATAATGGGAGATTTAGATCATCGATTACAGAAGGGCCGGCGCACAAAAAGGGCAGCACTCTCTAACCCATTTTGGAGTTTCCCGGATGGATCGGCTTCAGATCGAAAGACTTTGCATTCCGAACATATTGCCCTGACTGATCACGCAATCTTATTCCTCGATAGACTTCATCCCGATTGCGAGGATGTGGATTTGCCATTGCGGCTGATGGAATGGCTCACGGTACCCGATGAGGCCGCCGAAGCTACCATGGCAAGGTACTTGCGCACTTGGTTCGGTAAACTGTTCCGACACAATCAATCACAGCACGAAGCTGCTCACTGCGTAGATTCGGATCGGATAGGTGGAAACCCGGCTGGCTCAACGAACTGATCGCGAGATTCCCTTGGGGGAGATCCAGTTGGCCACATCCCGAGCCTCCTTCCAAAACCAAGAGTAAGGGCCGTCATAGTGGTTCCATGAAAGAGCTGCCCGGCGAGGAGCACCTTAAGAAAGTGTGCCGCACACGGGCAGCCTCGACTCTCGATTAAGACTTGTTAATAGTTCCTCCGCTCATCTGGAGGGGCATACATGAAAATCGTTGGACTATTGCTCGGGGCGGCTACGCTGCTTGCCTCATCATCGGCGTTCGCCGCCTGCCCGTATGACTACAATTGCCTGAACAATCCCTATGGTGCCGGTAGCCCGTATGCTCCGAATGGGATCAATAATCCCTATAGCAATCGGGGAAGCCCCTATAGCAACAACAGCGCCAACAACCCCTATGCGACTAATGCCCCACGGATCTACGACCAGAGCGGCAACTACAGGGGCCGGCTGAGTTCCAACCCCTATGATCCGGACTCAACAAGCAATCCGTACGGCCGCTACGGCAGCCAGTACTCACCCGACAGCATCAGAAATCCTTACGGGGCAGGCAACCCATACGGTGGCAACAGCTTCTTCGTGGAAGACTAGGTTCCAATGTCACGCATGTGCAGGAGTTTTACAGGCAGGTCGTAAAACTCCTTAGAGCGGCAGCGCCGGCTCTATCGTCCCATCGAGCGGCCGCACGGCTGCAAGGAGGTGGGTGTCATACCCACTCCTTTTAGGCCTCGGGGGATCGGCAGCATGTAGCGTGCCGGTCCTGATACCCCCTCCTCTGCTTGGCGAGGACCAGTGAGGAAGGATGACTTATCCGAGATCGTGAGCGGAGAGTTATTCGAGGCTCTGCTTACCATATGCTTACCAGGAGCTATGTCCGGTAAGCGGCATTCGAACCTACAGCACCTAAGTGCTTGAAAATAATGGCGCGCCCGAAAGGATTCGAACCTCTGACCCCCAGATTCGTAGTCTGGTGCTCTATCCAGCTGAGCTACGGGCGCTTGGTCGGCAGGTCGTTGCGGGAAGCAACGTTGGCCGAGGCCGGTGACATAGAGGGATCTGATCCGGTTGGCAAGCCTCTTCGTGCAGAAGATGTGCGGAAAGCCTGAGTTTGCCCGTCGCATCGGACTCAAAAGTGGCTTCCGCTTTCGGGATCCATCCGGTGCTCATTCCTCTTCTGGCGTATCGTAGGGCCCGGAAAAACCAGGTCTACTTTTCCGACCGCTGCGCCAGCGGGGACAAGCGGTCCGGGATCGTGATCTTGAAGCAGGTCTTGCCATGGCTGTCATCGAGGGTGATCGTCCCGCCATGGAGCTGAACGAGTTCCGCCGCGATCGGCAGGCCCAAGCCCGTCCCCCCTTCTGGGCCGAGCCCTGGAAGGGCGTGAACAGGTTGGCCTTTGTTCGTTCGGGGATGCCGGGGCCATTGTCCTTGATCAGGATGCACACCATGCCGCCCTCCCGTGAGGCGGTCACGTCGATCCGCGGCTGCCCCTCGGGAGATCCGGTCTGGCTCAGGGCTTGGATCGCATTGCGAACCACATTCACCAGAACCCGGGAGAGCTGGTCCGGATCGGCATCGATCATCAGGTCTTCCGGCACCTGAGCCTCGAAGGCGATGCCGACCTCGGGGGCGAGATCCGTCAGATTCGACAATTCCGCGATCAAAGGCGCCAGGGGAACGAGCCGCCTCTGCGGCAGAGGCTCCGTCGCCCGGCCGTAGGCCAGGGTGGTCTCGCAGAACGCGATGGCCCGGTCGAGGGTATTGACGAGCCTTGGGGCGATGCGCTGGACGCTCTCGTCGCTGACCCGGTCGAGACGGTCCGTGAGGAGCTGGGCCGTGGTGAGCATGTTGCGCAGCTCGTGGTTGATCTTGCTGACCGCCAGTCCCAGCTGCGCCAGACGGCGCTTCTGGCGTAGCTCGTCGGCCAGGGTCGTTTCCATGCGGGCCAGGGCCTGTTCGGCGAGGCCGATCTCGTCGACGCGATCGGTCGGCTGGATGACCCGCGAGGCGTCCTCCGGATTGCTGGAGAATTCCGCGATGTTGCCGGTGAGCCGCCGGACTGGGCGCACGATCACCCATTGCAGGGTGAGATAGACGAGGCTCGCCGTGATGATGGAGATGAAGAGGGACAGGAAGAGGATGTTGCGCGAGAACTCGATCATGGCGTGGCGTAGGGGCGCCTGGTCGAGGATCATCTCGACGAATTCCACGCCCATGCCGGCTCCGATGACGCGAATGGGCTTGTCCGCGGGAGTGAACAGGGCGCTGAAGGCATCCTGAACCAGGGTCATCCATTTCGCGTCGCGCAGATCGACCGTCTTGCTCACCTCCGGCGGCACGTCGCCCGTGGCCAGCAGGCTCCTGCGCCCGCCCCCTTTCAGGGCGATGGCCTTGGCGCCGACCCCGTGCAGGAGCCGCAGCTCCAGCTCTTCCGACAGGCTTTCCTCAGGTGCGGCATCGAGGACCATGGCGGCGATCTGCGCGGCCGCCAGACGGTCGTTCAGCCACGTCAGTCGGAAATTGGCGACAGACGGCACATAGATGAGCACCTCCGCGATCATCACGAAGAGCACGGTCAGAAGGAGCAGGCGTGCGGAAAGCCCGAACTGGCTGAAAAAACGCCCTGCGAAAGTGGTCGGCTCGCGGCTCATTCCCGTTTCATTCCAGGCGACGAAGCACGAAAGTTCGTCGCCGCGATCAAGGATTTTGGGCCGACGGTTCGAGAAACTCCATCGCCGCGCCCACCATCGACTGGGATAAAGGTAGGTAGGGATGAATCAACCCCGCAAGCGCATTGTGCGGAACCAGAGGTCCGCGCCAGCAAAAAATGGACCCGATTTTCCGCGAAGAACAATGCGCCAACCAAGGAAGGGAGCATCGGATCGATCTCAAAAGTGCAATCCACTTTTGGGTCCGATGCTCTCGTCCTCTCTGCCTGCCTGATCATTGCCCCTCGTCGGCGACGCGCCTGCGCCAGTGCCTCAGCGCAACCGGAACCAGCGCCAAGATTCCTAAGATAGCTAGAGCGATCATCAACTCGGGCGTCAACAGGCTCCCGGCACTGAAATCGGCGGTGCATTCACTTTGGCCTGTCGCGAGGCAATCCGAGCGAAGTTTCTCCTGTCTGGAAATCACCTCGTCGAGCCCCGATCCGGCAAAAGCGAAGGCAAAAGAGACCGGCAGCATGCCGATCTGGGTCGCCAGCACGAAAGGCCTCATCCGCATGCCGAAGAAGGCGGCGGCGAGATTCGTCAGCCAGAACGGCACCACGGGAATCAGGCGCAGGGAAAGCAGGTAGAGAAAAGCCTGCCTCCGGAAACCCGCCGCAAGGCCCTGGATGCGGGCGCCTGCCCTTTCCAGGAGAGGCCGTCCCAGGGACGTGCGGGCGATCAGGAAGATATTGGCTGCCCCCAGCGTAGCCGCCAAGGAGGCCGCGATCCCGCCGAGAGCCCAGCCGAACAGATAGCCGCCGATGGTGGACAGAAAAGCCGAAACTGGCAGGGACAGGGTCACCGCCGCCACGTAGGTCAGGCAGAAGAGCCCCAGCATCGGCAGGCGATGGACGGCGACGAGGTCCTGAAGCCAGGCTTGATAGCGGAGAAAGGTTTCAAAGCTTAAGGAGCGGTGCAGGCCCGTTGCAAAGATGCCCCCTAAAGCCAGGACAAGCAGCACGAGAGGCAAAGTGCGCCAGAGACGGCCTGCCTCCTTTGGGCTATGAGGCTTTGGCTGCGTATCGATCACGGATCCTCCAGGATTTCGTGCCATATGTAGTGCCTTGAAAGGCAGAGCCGAGGGCCCAGTCACTGTGGTGAAGACGCTGCGCCGATTGCCGCATAAAGGCCAGAGCGGCGTTGACTTTGCCCCTCCATTCCGTCATAAGCCCGCAAGCTGACAGCGCTCTTCTGGGGCGCTGATCGTTTTTTCGAGACAGTTTCGGGGGCAGCCCCACCTTAACCAGACGGGCGCGAGCCATCGAGCACCGCTGCCCCATTCGACCGGAGAAGTGCCGTGAAGAGGACGTATCAACCGAGCAAGCTGGTTCGCAAGCGCCGCCACGGCTTCCGTGCGCGCATGGCGACCAAGGGTGGCCGCAAGGTCATTGCCGCTCGCCGCGCCCATGGCCGCAAGCGCCTGTCGGCGTAAGCAGCCTAGGATCGCCCGATGCGCGAGCCTCGCGCAGAGCTAAGCCTCGGGCGTCTGACGAAAAGACCTGACTTCGTCGCGGCGGCCTCCGGCCGCCGCTTTCATACCGAGCGGATGACGGTTCAGGCTCGGTTGCGCGAGGGCTCGGGCCTCGGCCTGCGCTTTGGCCTCACGGTTACGAAGCGGGTGGGCCACGCCACCGAACGCAACCGGATCAAGCGCCGGCTCCGGGCTGCCATTCCCACGGCGGGCCAGGATTACGCGAATATCGATGCGGACATCGTCGTCATCGGACGACGCGATATCCTCTCCGCCGATTTCGATCTGCTCATCGACGATCTTCGGCGCGCGCTGCGGGCAGTCACCAGGCCGAAAAGCGCGCCCCCCGCAGAGCGTCACCTTCCCTCCTCACCTCCCCCCAACGGCGAGCGTCGCGGACATCCCCATGCGTGAAGACAATAGAAACCTCATCGTCGCCATCGCGCTGTCGCTGGCGATCTTGCTAGGCTGGCAATATTTCTTTGCAGCGCCCCAGGCCGAAAGGCAGCGGCAGGCCGCCCAGCAAGCGCAATCCACGCAGGTCAATCCCACGGCGCCGAACCCGCCCCCGAGCCCGAGCCAAGCCGGCGGGGCCTCGCCGACCGTGCCGGGAACGGTTCCGAGCACGCCGATGGCTCCGGCGGTCGAAACCCGCGAGGCTGCCCTCGCCCGCTCGCCGCGCGTGGCCATCGATACGCCTGCCATCGCCGGCTCGATCAATCTGCGCGGCGGCCGCATCGACGACGTGGCGCTGAAGAACTACCGCGAGACGGTGGACCCCAAGAGCCCGATCATCGTGCTCCTGTCACCCACCGGCACCCAGAACCCGTATTATGCGGAATTCGGCTGGATCGGCGCCCAGGCCGGCAGCCTGCCGAACCAGAATACCGTCTGGACGGCCGACAAGACCTCGCTTACTCCCGGCAGCCCCGTCACCCTGACCTGGCAGAACGAGCAGGGCCTGGTCTTCCGCCGCACGATCGCGGTCGACGACAAGTTCATGTTCACGGTGAAGGATGCGGTCGAGAACCGCGGCTCGGCCCCCGTGACGCTGCAGTCCTACAGCCTCGTGTCCCGTCACGGAAAGCCGGTCACCCTCGGCTATTACGTGCTGCACGAGGGCATGATCGGCGTTCTCGGCGACGAGGGCCTGCAGGAGCTCACCTACGCGAACCTGGACAAGAAGGAGCCGATCTCGGGCGGCAGCACGGTCGGCCAGATCTGGAACTCGGTCACCGGAGGGTTCCTCGGCATCACCGACAAATACTGGGCCGCGGCCGTCATTCCCGACCAGACGCAGCCTTTCCAGGGCTCCTTCACCTCGCAGCAGGGCCAGACGGCGGATCGCACCTATCAGGCGACTGTGGCCGGCGCTTCTCAGACCCTCCAACCCGGCGCCACCATGGAAGTGACGCAGCGCCTGTTTGCCGGCGCCAAGGAAGTCGCGACCGTCGATTCCTATCACGAGACGTACGGCATCAAGAACTTCGATCTCCTGATCGACTGGGGCTGGTTCTACTTCATCACCAAGCCGCTCTTTAAGGTGCTCGACTTCTTCTTCCATCTCTTCGGCAATTTCGGCATCGCGATCCTGCTCGTCACGGTGCTGCTGAAGATCCTGTTCTTCCCGCTCGCCAACAAGTCCTACCGATCCATGGCGAAGATGAAGGCGGTGCAGCCGGAGATGGCCTCGATCCGCGAGCGCTACGGCGACGACAAGATGAAGCAGCAGCAGGCGCTGATGGAGCTCTACCGCAAGGAGAAGATCAATCCCGTCGCCGGCTGCTGGCCGGTGCTGATCCAGATCCCGGTGTTCTTCGCGCTCTACAAGGTGCTCTTCGTCACCATCGAAATGCGCCATGCGCCGTTCTTCGGCTGGATCCGCGACCTCGCGGCGCCGGATCCGACATCGATCTTCAACCTGTTCGGCCTCCTGCCCTACAACCCGGGCGCCGTGCCGGTGATCGGCCACTTCCTGATGCTCGGCGTATGGCCGATCCTCATGGGCATCACCATGTGGCTGCAGATGAAGATGAACCCGGAGCCGCCGGACCCGGTGCAGAAGCAGGTCTTTTCCTGGATGCCGGTGATCTTCACCTTCATGCTCGGCTCGTTCCCGGCCGGCCTCGTGATCTACTGGGCCTGGAACAACCTGCTCTCGGTCACCCAGCAGGCCTTCATCATGAAGCGCAATGGCGTGAAGATCGAACTCTTCGACAACCTGCGCAAGACCTTCAGCCGCAAGACCAGTCCCGCCAAGGGCTGAGCGGCACATGCCAGCAACTGACAAAACCCCGGGCTTGCCCCGGGGTTTTCGTTTGGCCGCTCAAGGATGGGCCGAGGCCCTCATCAACCCTTTGAGCTTCAGGTGTTGCAGCAGCATGATGGTCTTGCCGTCGACGATCTGTCCTTCGTCGATCATGCCGAGAGCTCCTTCGAGCGATACCTCGAGAACTTCGATATCCTCGCCCTCGTGCCTGTCGCCTCCGCCTTGGCCGATGCGGTCATCCGGTGAATAGCGGGCGATGAAGAACATCAGTCTCTCGGTCACGCTGCCGGGGCTCATGAAGACGTGAAAAACGGGCTCGGTATCGCGCAGCCTGTAGCCGAGTTCCTCCTGCGCCTCCCGGCGGATGCAGGTTTCTGGATCGTCCTCGTCGAGAAGCCCCGCACAGGCCTCGATCAGCGGTCCCGGATGGCCGCTCACATAGGCCGGCAGCCGGAACTGCCGGACGAGCAGCACGGTGCCTCGCTCAGGATCGTAGGGCAGAATCACGGCGCCATGGCCGCGGTCATAGGTCTGCCGAACCTGCCGTTCGAGGCTCCCGTCGCGACGCCGATAATCGAAGGTGAATTTCTTGAGGATGGCCCAGTCGTCCGAGAGGACTTCGACCGAGCGAATCAGAATGGGAGCGTCAGTCATGTTCGAGCCTTGGAGGAGACGTCTTTTTCACAGCGTCTCAGCATGCCGGCGCCCTGGCTGAATGCACTCCTTCTATTTTGTAGAAGAGCGATACAATTCTGAAAGCTGCCTTCTGGAAGGACCTGCCCGAGATCTTCCTCATGGCTTTCACCCCGAAGCGCTCTACATGACCGCAGCAGGCGAAACCGGAGCGGCGGCTGGCCATGAACGCCGGATGGCAGAACAAGAATGAGCCCACGGGAGCGCACACCACGGCAAACGAGATCGAGCTGAAACTGGAATTCGCCGCGGACGCAACAGGCCAGCTTCTCCAGCATCCGCTGATGTCGCGGGCCCGGATGCTTCCGGGACAGGGCGGAGCCCTCCACGCCGTCTATTACGATTCGACGGATTTTGCTTTGCACAAGGCGGGGCTGACCCTCCGCGTGCGGAAACAGAACGGACGCAGCACACAGACCATCAAAGCGGAGCGCAAGGCGCGGGGCTTCGCTCTCGACCGCGGCGAATGGGAGGTCCCGGTCAGTGGCGGGCTCGACCTCGCGGCGGCGGCGGGCACGCCGCTCGCCGTGCTTGTCTCGAACGAGGCCATACGAGCCGACATCAAGCCGGTTTTCACGGTAGAGACGGATCGCCAGGCCTTCGAGATCAAGCGCAATGGGGCAACGATCGAGCTCGCCCTGGACGAGGCCAAAGCTTCGACGGATTCCGGCGCCGAGCAATTCTGCGAGGTCGAACTCGAATTGAAGGACGGCGATCCGTCCGCTCTGTTCGCCCTCGCCAACGATCTCGCCGACAGCATCCCGTTTCGCCTCTCTCCCATCACGAAGTCGGAACGCGGTTACAGACTGCTCGGTCAAGCCGACAGCGAGCCTGTAAAAGCCGGCCGGATCGTCGTTCCAACCATCGCCTCATGCGCAGAGGCCTTTCAGATGATTGCGCGCTCCTGCCTGTCTCAGATCATTCGCAACGAGGCGCTTCTGCGCCGGAGCAGCAACCCTGAGTTGCTGCATCAGATGCGCGTGGGCTTCCGGCGGCTCGATGCGGCGATTTCGCTGTTCAAGCCGATGCTGCGGGATCGGGACAGCGATGCCATCAGAACTGAGCTCCGCTGGGCCGGGAAGAAGCTCGCTCCGGCTCGCGATCTCGATGTTCTGATCGCGAGGCTGCGGAAGGCGAACGACACTGACATGAGCCTGCCGGTGCTCGAGGAGGCGGAGCGGCGCCGTGCGGAAGCCATTGAGAGCCTTCTGGAAACCCTGTCCAAACCCCGTTTCATGAGAACGATCCTGAAGGCCGCGACCTGGGTCGAATCCGGCCGATGGCTCGAGCGCCGCAAACCGGCGATCCGGGTAGCGCGCGAGCTGCCGGCTCAGACCCGGGCGGCCCGGGAATTCTCGCGTCGCTGGCAACGGATCCGAAAGGATGCGCGCCGGATGGCCGATCTTGACGGAAAGGCCCGCCACGAGCTTCGCATCCGCATCAAGAAGCTGCGTTATGGCATGGAATTCCTTGCCACACTGTTTCCGGGCGTTCCGGCACGCAAAAACCGCAAGGCGATGCTGGACCGTCTCGAGCGACTGCAGGACGTGCTGGGCAAGCTGAACGATATCGAGGTTGGCCGGACCCTTCTCGATCCGCCATTCCGGAAACCGATTCGGAAAGCCGCCGGCTATACCAAGCGGCGCGTCCGCAAACTCCTGCCCCGGGCCGAAAAGGCCTCCAGGGAGCTCGTAGCGGCGGAACCCTTCTGGCTCTCGATGGCCTGAGCACTGGAAAAGTCTCAGCGAGATGCCTTGAACTCCGGGCATCGAGCGCCGATAAGGACCCTCATGACCGATATAGACCCTGATACCGACCCCTTCCTTGAGATCGGCCGCAAGCTCTTTGCCGGCGAGGCGGATTTCATCTGGGCTGCAAATTCCCTGAAGAACCTGCCGCCTATGAGCAAGGTGGAGATCGCCTTCGCCGGCCGCTCCAACGTCGGCAAGTCGAGCCTCGTGAACGCGCTGACGGGACGCAATACGCTCGCGCGTACCTCGCACACGCCGGGGCGCACCCAGCAGCTCAACTTCTTCAACATCAACGACCGTTTCCACCTGGTTGACATGCCCGGCTACGGCTTTGCCGCCGTTGAAAAGCAAAAGGTGCAGGCCTGGACGCAGCTGATCCACGACTACCTACGTGGCCGGGCGAGCCTTGCACGCGTCTACGTGCTGATCGACGCCCGCCATGGCATCAAGCCGGTGGACGAGACGGTGCTGGAGACCCTCGGCACGGCGGCCGTCTCCTACCAGATCGTCCTAACGAAGGCGGACGAGCTGAAGGCGGGCGAACTCGACAAGCGCATCGCCGACACCCTGCAGAAGATCGAGAAGCGCGCGGCTGCCTTTCCTGAGATCCTCTCCACCTCCAGCCGCTCGGGTCTCGGCATTCCGGAACTACGCGCCGAAGTCGCCCGGCTCCTGAGCGAGCGGGGCGCGGGATGAATCTCGCCGCCCGTGTCCTCCTTGTCCTTGCTTCCCTCTCAGGACTTCTCGGTGTCGGCCTCTCGGCCGCCGCGGCCCACATCACGGGAGGGAACCTCGCTACCGCGGCGCAGTTCCTGCTCTTTCATGCCCCTGCCCTGCTCGCCCTCGTGGCTCTCATGGCAGCCGGAGCCGTGAACCCCATGCTGGCCCAGATCGCCGGCTATGTGCTGGTTCTCGGCCTCATCCTGTTCTGCGGCGATCTCTCTCGTCGGGCCTTCTCGGGAGTGGCGCTCTTCCCCAGGGCCGCGCCGACGGGGGCATCCTCCTGATGCTCGGCTGGCTGCTGGTAGGCTTCTCCGCTCTTCTTCACCTCAGAGCCTGAAGTCTCTGTTTGCAGCGGCCCATCCTTCGGCTAGAAGGCAGGCCGTTTGATCCTGATACCCGCGCCGGAGCCGTTCATGTCCGATCCGTCCACGCCCCTCCCCGACGTTCATGTCCAGGCCGAAGTGCTTGTGCAGGCCCTGCCGCACATGCAGCGCTATGATCAGCAGGTGGTGGTGATCAAGTATGGCGGCCATGCCATGGGCGACCGGGCGGCGGCCGAGGACTTTGCCGAGGACGTGGTTCTGCTCGAGCAATCGGGCATCAAGCCGATCGTCGTCCATGGCGGTGGGCCGCAGATCGGCAAGATGCTCGAAAAGCTCGGCATCAAGTCCGAATTCAAGGGCGGTCTTCGCGTCACGGACGCGGCCACGGTCGAGGTCGTTGAGATGGTGCTCGCCGGCTCCATCAACAAGCAGATCGTCGGCTGGATCGGCGTCGAGGGCGGCAAGGCCGTGGGCCTGTCCGGCAAGGACGGCAACATGGTCACTGCCCGGAAGGTGACCCGTACGGCCATCGACCCCGATTCCAACATCGAGAAGGTGGTGGATCTAGGGTTTGTCGGCGAGCCCGAGCACGTGAACCGCGCGGTTCTGGACCAGGTGCTCCAGGCCGAACTGATCCCGGTCCTCGCCCCGGTCGCGACCGGCCAGGACGGCCAGACCTACAACGTGAACGCCGATACCTTTGCGGGTGCTATCGCAGGCGCGATGACAGCCAAGCGCCTCCTGCTGCTCACGGACGTTCCGGGCGTTCTCGACAAGAACAAGAACCTCATCCCGGAAATGACCATCGAGGATTGCCGCCGCCTGATCGCCGACGGAACCATCACGGACGGCATGATCCCAAAGATCGAGACCTGCATCTATGCCCTGGAGAAGGGTGTGGAGGCAGTGGTCATCCTCGACGGCAAGGTACCGCATGCGGTGCTGCTGGAGTTGTTCACCGACCATGGCGCGGGCACGCTGATCCGGAGGGGTTAAAGCGTCGCCCTTCACGGATCGGCCGAGAACGCCTATATATTTGTCAGTGGGGCCGCACGGCCCCATTGTCGTCTTTGGGATCCATGAACGCGAAGCCATCTGCCGAAAATCACCTGTTGTCCTCCGACTCCCGCCAATTCTCACATGTGGAGACGTGGATCTTCGACTTGGACAATACCCTCTACCCGCACAGCTCCCGGGTCTGGCCGCAGATCGACCAGCGCATCACCCTCTACATCTCAAATCTTTTCGGACTCGATGGCCTGTCCGCCCAGGCGCTGCAGAAGTATTTCTATCACAAATACGGCACGACCCTACGGGCCCTGATCGACGAATACGACATCGATCCGCACGACTTTCTCGATTTCGCCCACGACATCGACCACACGGATATCGAGCTGAACCACGGCCTGGGCGAGGCCATCGAGAAGTTGCCCGGCCGCAAGCTCATCCTCACCAACG
The DNA here is from genome assembly GCF_044784385.1 of Microvirga sp. RSM25. Classification (NCBI taxonomy): domain Bacteria; kingdom Pseudomonadati; phylum Pseudomonadota; class Alphaproteobacteria; order Hyphomicrobiales; family Methylobacteriaceae; genus Microvirga; species Microvirga sp. RSM25. The sequence goes on from NZ_CP173039.1 coordinate 3,350,418, forward strand.
GCTCCCGCAAGCATGCGGAGAATGTGGCGAAGAAGATCGGCATTCTCGACCATTTCGAGGACGTGTTCGACATCGCCGCCTCCAACTTCGTGCCCAAGCCCGACCGGCGCGCCTACGAGATCTTCCTCGACAAGCACGGGGTGGAGCCTGCCCGCTCCGCCATGTTCGAGGATATCGCCAAGAACCTGACCGTGCCGCACGAGCTCGGCATGACGACCACGCTCATCGTTCCCAAGACGTTCGACCCGTTCCGGGAAAGCTTCGAGCAGGAGGCGGTCCAGACGCCGGATATCGACTACATTACCAACGATTTAGCGGACTTTTTGCGCGCCTACGCGTTGCCGGCGAAATAAGGCAGGAAACGATAATCTCCCGTCATCACCGGCCTTGTACCGGTGATCTCGGTTGGAAAGGCATGGCGCTTCACGGCATCGGGATGGCCGGGACAAGCCCGGCCATGACGGGAGTGGGTGTCACCGGCCGTGATGCCGACCGTCTCGCTCGCCCTCATCCTGAGGAGGTCTCACAGCGACCGTCTCGAAGGAGAGTCCTGTGCCTGCTGAAATCCTCCTTCGAGACGCAGCCTCACGGCTGCTCCTCAGGATGAGGGCGATGGGGTCCGGAAGCGGGATGGCCGGGACTGATCCCGGATCACGTCCCGGAACGGCCATGACGGGTTAGGGACGGGTCGATATAAAAATGGCCTCCTTGCGGAGGCCATTCTCGTTTCGAGTGCACGAAGGGCTCACGCGGCCTTCGTGTTGATCTTGCTTTCGGCAATCCGGTTGAGCTTCTGGTCCGTGGCCTTCTCCTGATCCAGGATCTGGTGCAGGACGCCGGCGCAATCCTCGCGGCCCAATTGCTTGGCCCAGGCAACGAGGGTGCCGTAGCGGGTGATCTCATAGTGTTCCACGGCCTGAGCGGCAGCCAGAAGCGCCGCGTCGAGAACCTGCGGATCATCGATGTCGCCGGCAATTTCCTGGGCTTCGTCGATGATGCCGTCGATGGCCGGGCAGGTCACGCCCTTCGGATCGTGGCCATGCATGCGGAACACCTGCTCGACCATCTGGATCTGCTGCTGGGTTTCGCCGAGATGGGTCTGGAACGCCTGCTTCAGCTGCGGGTCGCTCGCCTTCTCGATCATCTCCGGCAGCGCCTTCGTGATCTGCTGTTCGGCATAGTAAATGTCTTGCAGGGTATGGATGAAGAGATCATCCAACGACTTGATGTCCTTCGACAAAAGGCCCATAGCGCAATCCTTCCCGAGTTCTGAGAGATGCCAACATGCGAGCGCCATTGTCCGCCTGGCGCATCGTTCAGCCTGGGGAGAACGTTACGGACGAAAGGCGGTTCCCGGTCTATTCGACCGCCCGGAGATTCCGGCCCTGGAGACGCAGCCACTCGGCCCGGGCTTCCGCTTCACCCTCGTCGAATTCGAGGGTTTCGATCTTTTGCCCGCGCTTGACGATCTTGTCGGCCGAGACCCGGATTTGCGAGACATCGTCCTGTGCCTGCCGGAAATGGGTATCGAGCTTCGCCACTCGGGCATCGAGGCGCTCTACATCCTCCAGGAGCTTCTGCACCTCGACCTGGATCACCCTTGCCTCCTCACGGATTCGGGCATCGCGGACCAGCGCCTGCATCACCTGGATGGCGAGCGTCAGAAGCGAGGGCGAGACGATGACGATACGGGCGCGATGAGCCTTCTGGACCACATCGTCGAAATGCTCGGCCAAGTCGGCATAGATCGACTCCGCAGGGACGAACAGCATCGCGATATCCTGAGTCTCGCCCGGGATCAGGTACTTTTCCGCGATGTCCTTCACATGTACGAGCATGTCGTTGCGGACCTTGGTAGCCGCACGGCTGCGGGCCTCATCGCCCTTGGCCTCCCGGAACAGGGTAAAGCCCTCCAGCGGAAACTTGGCATCGATCACGAGCCTACGGTCGTCGCCGGGAAGGCGCACCAGGCAGTCGGGTCTCGTGCGGTTGGACAGGGTCGCCTGGAACTCGAAAGCATTGGCCGGCAGTCCATCGCGGACGATCGCCTCCATCCGTCCCTGCCCATAAGCGCCTCGGGTCTGCTTGTTGGAGAGGATATCCTTCAGCCCTACGATCTCGCCGGTGAGGTTCGTCAGGTTCTGCTGCGCCGCGTCGATCACGGCAAGACGCTCGTTCAGCTTGGACAGGTTTTCCGACTGGTGGCGCGTGGACGCCTCCAGCCCTTGCCCGACCCGGTGCTGCAATCCGTCGATCCGTTCCGAGATCATCCGTACGAAATCGCTCTGGCGGGTGCCGAAGACCTCGGCGATGGTCCGCATTCGCCCGGTCATCTCCGACTGCACGCGGGTGAGTTCCGCCACCTTGTCGTCCATCTCCCGCGCCCGCTCGGCGGCGATGGCAGCCTCCAGGGCTCTCTCCCGGCGGGTGCGCAGGAGAAGAACGGTCACGAGCAGCAGCAGAACGAGGCTCAAACCGGCCATCCCCATGACGACCTGTCCCCAGGTCAGGGATGTCTTGCCGAGGATGAGGACGACGTCGTTCATGGAGCATAAGGTTCCGGTTGACGAACGCATCCGAACATAAGACGAACGATTTGACCATCCTCGTCCAACCGCTTATCTCCCGCGATCATGAGCATCAGACCCCTCGTCATCATCCCCGACACCAAGCTCCGCCTGATTTCCGAGCCCGTTAAGGAAATCACGAGCGAGATCCGCCGGCTGGCGGACGACATGCTGGATACCATGTATGACGCCCCAGGCGTCGGCCTGGCCGCCATCCAGATCGGCGTGCCAATCCGCATGGTGACCATGGACGTGTCGAAATCGGAGGACGAGCATCAGCCGATGGTGCTCATCAATCCCGAGATCGTCTGGGTTTCGGAGGAGAAGCGTGTTTACGAGGAAGGCTGCCTGTCGATCCCCGAATATTACGAGGAGGTCGAGCGGCCTGACCGGGTGCGCTTCCGCTATATGAACCTCCAGGGCGAGATGATCGAGCAGGATGCGGATGGTCTCCTGGCGACCTGCGTGCAGCACGAGATCGACCACCTCGACGGGGTCCTGTTCATCGATCACCTGTCGAAGCTCAAGCGCGACCGGGTGATGACCAAGTTCAAGAAGGCCGCCAAGCGCGAGGCGGGGGCATGAGCCTGCGCGTCGTCTTCATGGGCACGCCCGATTTCGCCGTGCCCACCCTCTCCGAGATCGTTGGCCAAGGCCATGACGTGGTCGCCGTCTATACCCGCCCGCCCGCCGCGGCCGGCCGCGGCATGGAGCTGAAGCCCTCCCCTGTCCACAAGATGGCGGATCGTTTCGGACTTCCCGTGTTGACGCCGAAAACCTTGCGCGCGGAAGAGGCTGCCGAGATCTTCCGCAGTCACAATGCCGACGTGGCGGTGGTGGTGGCCTACGGCATGCTGCTGCCGAAAGCCGTTCTGGAAGCGCCGGAACTGGGCTGCCTCAACCTTCACGCCTCCCTGCTCCCCCGCTGGCGCGGCGCGGCGCCCATCCAGCGCGCGATCATGGCTGGCGACAAGGAGACCGGCGTCGCCGTCATGAAGATGGAAGAGGGCCTGGATACCGGCCCCGTCGCCATGGTCGAGCGGGTGGCGATCACGCCGGACATGAATGCGGGCGAACTGCACGACAGGCTCATGGTTCTCGGTGCCGATCTCATGGTGCGGGCGCTGGCCGCCCTTTCCCGCGGAGGCTTAGGCTTCACGCCTCAGCCCGAGGAAGGCGTGACCTATGCCCACAAGCTCAAGAACGAGGAAGCGCTGATCGACTGGTCGAAACCTGCGCAGGAGGTCCATGATCACATTCGCGGGCTCTCACCCTTTCCAGGCGCCTATTTCACGGCCGATTTCGGCAAGGGCCGGGAGCGTGTGAAAGTTTTGCGGTCAACCCTCGGACAGGGCTCAGGTTCACCCGCGACACTGATCGACAATGATGGTACGATATCTTGTGGCGAAGGGGCGATCCGCCTGATTCAAGTGCAGCGCGCCGGTAAGGGACCCGTGGCTTTCGAGGAGTTCCTGCGCGGCGTGAGGCTTGGTCCGGGCACCAAACTTGCGTGAGGTCCAGCATGGGGATCCGTCTGGAGGAATCCGCCAATTGGTGTACACTCTATGCCATCTATTCCGCCGCTTTTGGGCAACTGGCGGAGGCCGACCTCGTGCAGCACATGCACGAAGATGGCGATCTTATCCTGTCTGTGATCGCGTATGCCGATGAGCCGGCCGGCCATATCGCCTATTCTCGCCTGATCCTGCACGAGACACCCTCCATCAAAGCGGCAGTCCTGGCTCCATTGGCTGTCGCACCCTCCTTCCAAAGGCAGGGTATTGGAGCAGCCCTTGTCCAGAACAGCCTGAAGCGCCTGACTGATAAAAACTACGATCTGGTCCTCGTGCTGGGAGAGCCGCATTACTACGGTCGTTTCGGCTTCACGCCGCGTCTGGCGGAACGACTGAAAACGCCCTATGACGGGCCTTATCTCCAGGCCTTCGCTCTTTCCGACAAAGGGAAAGGCGCCCATGGCTCGGTGTCCTACGCCCAGGCCTTCGTAGAACTGGAATAACATGCCTCGCTACAAGCTTGTCGTCGAATATGACGGCACGCCCTTTACCGGTTGGCAGCATCAGACGAACGGTCTCTCCGTTCAGCAGGCGGTGGAGGATGCCATCGCGCGCTTCACCGGTTCAGCCGTACGGATTCACTGCGCCGGGCGGACGGATTCAGGCGTTCATGCCACCCACCAGGTCGTTCACGTGGATCTGGAAAAGGAATGGCGACCGGACACGGTACGCGATGCCACCAATTCCCATTTGAGGCCTGCTCCCGTGGCTGTTCTCTCGGCGCAAATCGTGCCCGAGACGTTCAACGCCCGCCTCTCGGCCATCAAGCGCCACTACGTCTATCGAATTCTCAACCGCCGTGCTCCGGCGGCCCTGGACGCGAGCCGCGTCTGGCACGTGGCCTGGACGCTCGATGCCGATGCAATGCACGACGCCGCGCAATTGCTGATCGGGCGGCATGATTTCACCACGTTCCGGGCTGCCGAATGCCAAGCCAACAGCCCGATCCGAACCCTCGACCGGCTCGATGTGGAGCGGATCGGCGACGAGATCCGCATCCATGCCTCCGCCCGCTCGTTCCTGCATCATCAGGTCCGCTCGATAACGGGAACCCTGGAGCGCGCCGGCGCGGGGCGCTGGTCGGTGGCGGATGTGCGCGCAGCACTCGAAGCTCGGGATCGCAAGCGTTGCGGGCCGATGGCTCCGCCGACGGGCCTTTACCTGATCGGCGTCGATTATCCGGAGTTACCCTAACAGGCCCCGCATCGCCGTTCCGACGAAGGAATTGAGCACGATGCCGAGCACGACGATGCCGAGGGCCGGGATGCTCGCGAGCCCCAGCGTCGCCTTGGTGGCGAACCATTGCAGTCTCACGATGATCACCGCAAAGGCGAGGCTGAAGAGGCTGGCAAGCCCTGGAGGTGCCCAGCCGAGAAGCATCAGCATCGCCGGCACCGAGAGCACCAGCATGCCGATGACCGAGACCCAGTTCGTCACGATCACGAAGGGCACATAGGCCTTCTCGAGATGGAACCACCGGGCGATCCCGATCATGGCGACAGGCAGGGCGATGAAGCCCGCCACATGGCCCAGAGCCACCACGAGATCGACCCAGAAATTGTCGAGAAGGGGCCGATCCGGCTGCAAGAGACCGAGGCGGAGGCGCTCGAAGGCAAGGGACACGATGTAGGCCGGCAGTGTCAGCCAGATCGCCATGAAGGAGCGCCAGAAGCCGCGCTCGCTCATGTCGAAGGATTTCAGGCCTTCGGACCTGCTGTGGAGCAAGTCAAGCGTTCCCCTGAACGAGCGGTTGACCTCATCAGCCGTGACGATCATGAGCATGCTCTTCCTTGAAGGCGATTGCTCACGAGAATGGATCGAAGGCCGAAAACGTTCCGGCCATTTTTCGACTTTAGTCTAAATAGTCAGGCTTGAGCCCAGAGGCTCACGCGGCGAAATAGGCGTCCAGCACCTTGCGGTAAATCGTTGCAAGACGATCCAAATCGGCAACCGCCACCCGCTCGTCGACTTGGTGCATGGTCTGCCCGACAAGACCGAACTCGACGACCGGGCAATACTTCACAATGAAGCGAGCATCAGACGTGCCGCCGGTGGTGGAGAGTTTCGGCTGCGAGCCGGTCTCGGCTTTGATGGCGTCGGCGATGAAGCCCACGAAGGCGTTCGGCGGCGTGAGGAAGGCGACCGCATTCGTCGGCTCCATCGTCAGAGTGTAGCGCACCGTGTTGCCTGCGGCCTCGCGCAGGCGGCGCTCGATCTCCGCCTCCAGGCTGTGCGGCGTCCAGAGATCGTTGAAGCGGATGTTGAAGGTGGCCTTCGCAGCGGCCGGGATCACGTTGGCCGCCGAATTACCCACATCGACACTGGTCACTTCCAGGTTCGAGGCGTCGAAATGATCCGTTCCCCGATCGAGCGGCTCTTTCAGAAGTCCGTCGAGCAGGCGCATCATGCCCGGGATGGGATTATCCGCGAGATGCGGATAGGCCACGTGGCCCTGCTTGCCTTCGACGACGATCCTGCCCGTGAGCGACCCGCGCCGCCCGATCTTGATCATGTCGCCGAGCTGGTTCGGATTGGTCGGCTCGCCCAGGATGCAGTGGCTGAACCGCTCGCCGCGGCCCTTCGCCCATTCGAGGAGCTTCACGGTTCCGTTGATGGCGGGCCCCTCCTCGTCTCCCGTGATCAGGAAGCCGATCGAGCCGTTGAAGTCCGGGTTGTTGCGCATGAAGTCGAGCGCCGCCGCCATCATGCAGGCGATGCCGCCCTTCATATCGACCGCACCGCGCCCGTAGAGCTCGCCGCCATGGATCTCGCCGCTGAACGGATCGTGTTGCCACCGGCTCGCATCGCCGGGCGGAACCACGTCCGTATGGCCGGCGAAGAGCAGGAAGGGCTCACCCGCGCCATAGCGGGCATAGAGGTTCTCGACATCGGGCGTGCCGGGCTCGGAAAAGACCGGCCGATGGACCTCGAAGCCCGCCTCCTTCAATATGCTCTCGATAAAGGCAAGCGCCCCACCCTCGTCCGGTGTTACCGAGGGGCAGCGGAGGAGCGATTGAGCGAGAGAAAGCGGTGAGTGTTCCATCGGATCAGTCGCGCAACAGTTCGTTGATGCCCGTCTTCGCGCGGGTCTGCGCATCGACGCGCTTCACGATCACCGCGCAGTAAAGGGACGGTCCGGGAGTGCCGTCCGGCAAGGGCTTGCCGGGGAGCGAACCGGGGACGACCACGGAGTACGGCGGCACGCGGCCGACGAAGACCTCGCCGGTGGTGCGGTCGATGATCTTGGTCGAGGCCGAGATGAACACGCCCATGGAGAGCACCGAGCCCTCGCCCACGACCACGCCTTCCACAACCTCGGAGCGGGCTCCGATGAAGCAATTGTCCTCGATGATGGTGGGATTGGCCTGAAGCGGCTCCAGCACGCCGCCAATGCCGACGCCGCCGGAGAGATGCACGTTCTTGCCGATCTGGGCGCAGGAGCCAACGGTGGCCCAGGTGTCGACCATGGTGTTCTCGTCCACATAGGCGCCGAGATTGACGAAGGAGGGCATCAGCACCACGCCGGACGCGATATAGGCGCCGCGCCGCACGGTGCAGTTCGGCACGGCGCGGAAACCTGCGGCCTTGAACTCGGTCTCGGACCAGTTGTCGAACTTCGAGGGCACCTTGTCCCACCAGACGGCGTTGCCCGGTCCACCCTTGATGATGCCCATGTCGTTGAGGCGGAAGGACAGCAGCACCGCCTTCTTCAGCCATTGATGCACCTGCCACTCGCCGCCGGTCTTCTCGGCGACGCGGGCCTTGCCGGAATCGAGAAGGCTCATGGCCTCCTCCACGGCTTCGCGCACGGCGCCCGTCGTCGAGGGGTCACGTTGGCCCGGTCTTCCCAGGCGGCGTCGATGGTACGGGCGAGATCAGCGGTGGACATGGGCAACTCGGGGAATGGGGTTTCGTTGCCGCCTGATTAGCAACGGCGCCAGGGCCTGTCACGTCATCATCTGCTTGTTGCTCGATCTGCAAACCCACGGTGTCATTCCCGGCGAGCGGAGCAAGGGAAGGGAATCCATCAACGAGGCGCTTGTTTGTGGATCCTCTTCCAGGGCTGCGGCCGTCGGAGATGACAGCCTCTCACGTCATGGCCGGGCTTGTCCCGGCCATCCCGGTGATATGAAGCACCGCGCTTCACTTGGCGGGATCACCAGCACAAGGCCGGTGATGACGGGAAGGAATCAGGAGCGCCTCAGAACGATGTGCGCTGCCGGATCGCCGCTGAGAGCGTGCCCTCGTCGAGATAATCGAGTTCGCCGCCGACCGGGACACCATGGGCGAGCTTCGTCACCTTCACGGGCAGATGCGCGAGAAGCTCGGTGATGTAATGGGCTGTGGTCTGCCCGTCGACCGTGGCGTTCAGCGCCAGGATCACCTCGTTCACGCCGGGCTCCGAGGCGCGGGCGATGAGGCGCTCGAGATTCAGGTGCTCGGGACGCACGCCGTCGAGCGGCGAGAGCACGCCGCCGAGCACATGATACCTGGCGTTGACCGCGCCCGAACGTTCGAGCGCCCAGAGATCGGACACGTCCTCGACGACCACGAGGATGGAGGGATCGCGCTTGGCATCCCGGCAGATGGTGCAGGGTTCGGAGGTATCGACATTGCCGCAGGACGAGCACACGACAATACGCTCGTTGGCGACGCGCATGGCATCGCTCAACGGGTTGAGCAGCGTGTCCCGCTTCTTGATGAGATGGAGCGCCGCGCGCCTGGCCGAGCGTGGCCCCAGACCCGGCAGGCGGGCGAGGAGCTGGATCAGGCGCTCGATCTCAGGGCCGGCAACGTGCTGAGCCATTCAGGTTCTCTTTTGCTTTTGTCGCATCGTTCGATGCGAAGAACCGGAAACCACTTCTTGCACGATGCTCAGAACAGCTTCAGGCCGGGCGGCAGCGGAAGCCCCTTGGTAAGGCTCTCCATGCGCTCCTGCGTGATCCGCTCGGCCTTGCCGCGGGCGTCGTTCATGGCGGCGACGATGAGATCCTCGAGGATCTCCTTCTCGTCCGGGTTCATAAGCGAGGGATCGATGTTAATGGACTTGAGGCTGCCCTTGCCGGTCACCTTCACGGTCACGACGCCGCCGCCGGCGGTGCCGTCGACTTCGAGAGTGTCGAGCTCGGCCTGGGCGTCCTGCAGCTTCTGCTGCATGGCCTGAGCCTGCTTCATCAGTCCCATGATGTCTTTCATGACCGTATCCTTGAATTAAAACAGATCGTCGTCATCTTCGGCCTCGTGCGCGGCCAGCGCATCGGCCTCGCCGAGAATTTCCGTTTCCGCATCCTCGCCGGGCTTCTCCGCACGCTCGATCACGTTCACGATTTGCGCACCGGGAAACTTCGACAGCACCGCCTGCACCAGGGGATGATTGGCAGCGCCTTCCTTGCGCTCGCGCTCGGCCGCGACCGCCTTCTCATGGAGGGTCGCTCCCCCTCTTCCGAGGACAGGGCCACCATCCAGCGTTCGCCGGTCCATTGCTGGAGAGCACGGGTGAGATCGTTGGCGATGGTGCGGCTGCCGGTCTCGGTGAGGCTGAGCTCGATGCGGCCCTCCTCGAAGCGGACGAGGCGCACATCCCGTTCGAGCTGCGCCTTCAGCACGATTTCGCGCTTCTCGCCGGCGAGCGCCACCACGTCCTCGAAGCGACGCAGGCGCATGGTCGGTTCGGGCTGCGCGGCCTGAGGGCGCGGCTGCGGATGAGCTTGAGAGGTCGCCAGCGCCATATTGCCGGAGGTGGCGGGACCGGAAGGCCTGGGTGCGGGCGCCGACGGGCCGCCCGCGGGAACCGGTGCACCGTCCTTCAGGGCGCGCAGGGCCTCGTCCGGCGTCGGCAGATCGGCCGCATAGGCGAGGCGCACGACGACCATTTCGGCCGCCGCGATCGGACGATTCGAGGACTGGACCTCGGGAATGCCTTTGAGGAGAATCTGCCAGGCGCGCGACAGGGTCCGCACGGAGAGCTTCTGAGCATAATCCAAGCCGCGGGTCCGCTCGATCTCGGAGAGAGCGGGATCCTTCGCGGCTTCGGGGATCAGCTTGAGGCGAGTGACGATGTGCGAGAAGGCCGCGAGATCGGACAGGATCACGGCCGGATCCGCGCCGGAATCGTATTGCGAGCGCAAGCCCGCGAAGGCCGCCGGCACGTCGCCGCGCATCACGGCCTCGAAGAGGTCGATGACTTGGGCGCGGTCGGCAAGGCCCAGCATGTCGCGTACGGTGTCGGGCGTCACCACGCCGGCGCCATGGGCAATGGCCTGATCCATCAGGGACAGGGAATCACGCGCCGAGCCTTCCGCCGCACGGGCGATGGCGGCAAGCGCCTCCTGGTCCGCCTGCACGCCTTCGGCATTGCAGATGCGGCCCAAGTGGGCCACGAGCTTGTCCGCCTCGATGCGGCGCAGGTCGAAGCGCTGGCAGCGGGACAGGATCGTGACCGGGACCTTACGGATCTCGGTGGTTGCGAAGATGAACTTCGCATGCGGCGGGGGCTCCTCCAGCGTCTTCAGGAAGGCGTTGAACGCCTTCTCCGAGAGCATGTGGACCTCGTCGATGATGTAGACCTTGTAGCGGGCCGTGACCGGCGAATAGCGGATGCCGTCGATGATCTGGCGGACGTCGTCGATGCCCGTATGCGAGGCCGCATCCATCTCCAGCACGTCCACATGCCGCGATTCCATGATGGCTTCGCAATGGACGCCGAGTTCGGACATGTGGATGGTCGGGCCGGAAGAATCCTTGGAGCCTTGGCCGTCCTCCCTCTGATAGTTCAGGCCGCGGGCGAGGATGCGGGCCGTGGTGGTCTTGCCGACGCCGCGGACGCCCGTGAGCATCCAGGCTTGCGGGATGCGGCCGGTCTCGAAGGCATTCGAGAGGGTGCGCACCATGGCCTCCTGACCGATCAGGTCATCGAAGGTTTTAGGGCGGTATTTGCGGGCAAGAACGCGGTAGGGCGAGGCCGGCGCTGCGGGAGCGGGCGCGGCGGGAAAGCCCGGCAGGGCCGGCTCGTCGTTCAGGGGCGTGCCGGCTGTGGTATCGTCCATCGACTGCAAGGCTTTGGGGAATCTTGAAGGTGGGAGGCTGGACGAAGACCCGTTCGGTCTCGTTAGGGCTGCTTCCTTCCGGACCTGACCCAGTTGGCGAGTGAGACGTCCCTCGCCAACCTCCCATCGGCTATATGGGCGTATCGCCGAGGAAACGCAAGTTGGAAACGCGCCCCCTTCAACCGCCATCCCCGGTCTTCACCGATCTCTCGCGATCTCTCTCGGGCGCGGAGCGGAACACAGGCTGACACGAAGCCGCAGGCTCGGTTACATAGCGCCATGACATTCAAGCTCGATTCCCGGCTCGAAGCCGACACGCTCCCCATCGGCGACCTCGCCCTCTCGTCGGTCCTGCTTCTGAACGACGCACGTTTTCCCTGGTTCGTACTGGTGCCGCGGATCGAGGGCGCGAGCGAGCTGACGGATCTCTCGGACGAGCAATCCGCTCAGCTGATGCAGGAGATCCGCATCGCCACCCGGGTGATGCTGGAGCTCTCGAAACCCGACAAGGTGAATGTGGGAGCGCTGGGCAACATCGTGACGCAGCTTCATGTGCACGTGATCGGACGCTACCGCTCCGACCCGGCCTGGCCCGGACCGGTCTGGGGCCACGGCACCCGCACCCCCTATCCCGACCATGCGGCGACGGCTCTGATCGAGCGCGCCGCCACCCTTTTCACAGCGGCCTGATCCCATGACCCGACCCATCGCCTACATCACGAACCCGCTCGTCCGCCACAGCGCCGAGCGGGACCCGGAGGCGCTCGCCAAGGCGGCGGGAGATCCGCAGGCCGCCATGGTGATCCTGGCCGGCGACCTACCGGTCCTTCGGGCCGGGGAGCCGGGAACGGGCCTCCTGCAGGCCTCGGTTCTGAGCCGCCTCCCTGCCCATCAGGAACAGGTCTTTCTCGGGACCCTCGGAGATCGCCCCGTTGTGGCGACCCTGGCGGCACCCGAGACCGCGGAGCTGTTTCAGGACGATCCGGCCTTCTCGGTCGTGGATTTGCGCTCCATCGCGGTGCGCGGGCTCGTTCCCGCGGAGGAACTCGGCCTGCTCGCCATGGCGAAATCCCTGCTCGACTGGCATCGGCGCCATCGCTTCTGCGCCAATTGCGGTGCGCCGACGGCCGCCGCCCAGGCCGGCTTCCGGCGCGATTGTGCGGCCTGCGGCGCCCAGCATTTCCCGCGGACCGACCCGGTGGTGATCATGCTGATCACGCGGGGCGACAAGTGCCTCATGGGCCGCCAGCCGCGCTTTGCCGAGAAGATGTATTCCTGCCTCGCGGGCTTCCTCGAGCCCGGCGAGACCATCGAGGATGCGGTCCGGCGGGAAACCTTCGAGGAAGCCGGCATCCGGGTGGGCGCGGTGCGCTACAGGACTTCCCAGCCCTGGCCGTTTCCGTCCAATGTCATGATCGGCTGCATCGGCGAGGCCCTCACCGAGGAGATCGCGTTCGACGGTGAGGAGCTGGAGGACGCCCGCTGGTTCACGAAGGATGACGTGAGGCGCATGCTGGAGGGCACCCACGAGCACTATATGGCTCCTTCGCCCATCGCGATTGCGCACCACCTCGTCCGGGAATGGGTGAAGGATTGAGCGCACTCGTCATCCCGGACGGAGCGTGAGCGGAGATCCGGGATCGGCGGCAGAATGGGATGCGGGATCCGCGACGTACCAGGAAAGGGCGAGCCGCGTGACGTCTCCGTCTGAACCGTCAGCGGTCAGGATCCGGCCTCCGCTCAGGCGGCCACGGGATGACGGTGCCGGACTGGTTTTCACGCTCCCGAATCGGCTTGCGCCGTTCGGCCCTCGCACCCTCAGCCCTCGCACCCTCCGACTGCACCCTCCGCCGTCATCACCGGGCTTGTGCCGGTGATCCCGATGGATCGAAGCTCTGCGCTCGTCCGGTCGGGATGGCCGGCACAAGGCCGGCCATGACGGGGTGGGGATGACGCTTTGCCGGCATCGTGCTGTTTCAAAGAGCCAGCACCTGTAGGCGAGCCAGCACCTGTAGGCCCAGGGCTTGGAAGCCCTGAGCCGTGGGGTCGATCGAGGGTGGCGCGCGGGGCAGCCCGGCTCGATGTGTATGGGAATGGGAAGAGCCGGACGGCGCCTCGCACGCGGGACTTTTAGGCGTTTAGACTTGGACCAGCCCAGGGCTGCCAAGGGCCTCCCGCCAACCGGCGTGCGAGGCCTGCTGCAGGACCGCTCCCCGCCCCACATCTGCGACGCCTCGCGAGCGCGCCCTCGTCGGGCCGGGATGAACAAGGGTATAGCCCGGATGATACACAGTGTTAAGAACAAAGTGAGAACATAGCGTTGCATCCACTCTCCCGTCATCCCCGGGCTCGTCCCGGTGATCCCGATTGGATGAAACGACCGAGCCTCACCGGATCGGGATGGCCGGGACAGGCCCGGCCATGACGAGGGAGGGTGTCGAGGGCGGTGATCCCGATCGTCTCGCTCGGCCTGATCCTGAGGAGCCGCGGCAAGCGGCGTCTCGAAGGAGGAGTTCAGGGCTCTTCCGGACCCTCCTTCGAGACGCAGCCTCACGGCTGCTCCTCAGGATGAGGGCCACGGGTCTGAACGCGGGATGGCCGGGACGGATCCTCATCCCGGCCTGCTGACCACCGGGATGGCATAGCGGCGACGGCGTCCCTAAAGCAGCGGCGTCAGCTCGAAGCGGTAGGCGACCTCGACAACCATCTGGCCGCGCAGGTCGAAGGATTGCTCGGCCCCTGCCGTCCCGCCCAGCGCCTCGTAGAAGCGGCGAGCGGGAAGGTTGTCCTTCAGCACCCAGAGACCTACAGAACGGAAGCCCTGGGCGGCGAGGTGATCGAGAACGCCGCGCATGAGCCTGCGGCCGATGCCCCGGCGCTTGACCTCGTCGAGGAGATAGATCGCAGCGATCTCGGCCTCGGCATCGAGCCAGTCGGAGCCCTCGCCGCGGCGGACCGGCGCGCCGCGAGCAAAGCCGACGATCTCGCCCTCATCCGTTTCCGCGACGAGTAGCCTGGCCCGCGGATTCGGCTGCCTGAATGAGCCCTGCCACATCTGCATCCGCTCCTCGACGGACAGGCCAGCAAGCGCCTCGGGCGACAGGAAATCCTTGTAGGATTCGCGCCAGCCCTGGACGTGGACCCTGGCGATGCCTTCGACATCATTCTCAACCGCCTCGCGGATGAGAATGGTCACTCGGCCGCTTCCCTGATCTTCTCCCGGAACGGGTCGGCCGGATAGACGCCGAGAATGCGCAGCTCGCGGGAGAAGAATTCCAGCTCCTCCAGCGCCCGCTTGAGATTCGCGTCTTCCGGATGGCCGTCCACCTCGGCGTAGAACTGGGTGGCCAGGAACTCGCCTTCGAGCATGTAGCTCTCGAGCTTCGTCATGTTGATGCCGTTCGTCGCGAAGCCGCCCAGCGCCTTGTAGAGCGCGGCCGGCAGGTTGCGGACACGGAAGACGAACGACGTGACGGTCGGCCCCTGTCCGGCGGGGGCCCAGTACGGCGTCTTGGAGAGGATGACGAAACGGGTGGTGTTATGGGCCTCGTCCTCCACGTTCTCCGCCAGGATCTTCAGGCCGTAGATGTCAGCCGCCATGCGGGGCGAGAGCGAGGCGCGGGTCGGATCCTTCCACTCGGCCACCTCGCGGGCGGAACCTGCCGTGTCGCCGGCCACATGGGCCTTGAGCCCGAGCTTGCGGATGATCTTGCGGCACTGACCCAGGGCATGGACATGGCTGTAGACGTCCTTGACGGTGCCGAGATTGGCCTCGGGGATGGCCATGAGATGAAAGTGAATCGGCAGGAAGTGCTCGCCGACGATGTGGAGCCCGGAGGTCGGCAGCAGATGGTGGATATCGGCCACGCGCCCCGCGATGGAGTTCTCGATCGGGATCATGGCCAGGCCCGCCGGACCCTCGTTCACGGCAGCAAACGCATCCTCGAAGGTCGGGCATGGCAGGGCCTCCCAGTCGGGACGCGCCTCCAAGCAGGCCGTATGGGAATTGGCCCCCAGCTCCCCTTGGAACGAAATAAGCTTGCTCATGATGTCCTCCTAGCCCATCGCGCGGAAAAGTGGTCCCGGTTTTACGCCTTGAACGATGCGCCGCGTTAAAGAAGGGGCATCGGATCGCTCCCAAAAGTGGCTTCCACTTTTGGGTCCGAGGCCCTGGCCGCGATGATCTCGCGTGCCCTGTCCAGATCGTGAGGAGTATCGACGCCGAGCGGCACGTCGTCGACCACGACGGCGTCGATGCGCATGCCGGCCTCCAGCGCCCGCAGCTGCTCCAGCTTCTCGCGCATCTCCAGCGGAGACGGCGCGAGGCCGACGAAACGCTGCAACGCCTTGCGGCGATAGGCGTAGAGACCGATGTGATGATAGAGCGGACCATCACCATAGGGCGCGGTCGCGCGGGTGAAGTACAGGGCGCGGAGGCGGCTGGAAGAAATCGGGCTCCCCACCATCTTCACCACGTTGGGATTGGTCTTCTCCTCGTCCCGCGCGATGACCGCGACGAGGGTCGCGATGTCGACCGCCGGATCCGAGAGCGGGACGATGGAGGCCGCGATGGCGGCCGGATCGATGGTCGGAAGGTCGCCCTGGACGTTCACGACCACGTCGTGCCGTCCCTCCGGGTCGAGCTTTTCCACAGCCTCGAAGATGCGGTCGGAGCCGGAGACGTGATCCGTCCGGGTCATGACCGCCCGCCCTCCTGCCCTGGCGACCGCCTCGGCGATGTCGGGGGCGTCCGTCGCCACGGCCACGGGCCCGATCCCCGCCTCTACGGCCCGGCGCCACACATGGACGATCATGGGCTCGCCGGCGATCTCGGCCAGGGGCTTGTTCGGCAGCCGGGTTGCGGCGAGGCGGGCGGGAATGAGGACGAGTGGATCGGACATGACGCGGTTTTTCGGAAATGATCCGGGTCCTTAGAACATCGGACCGAAAAGTGAAAGGCGGAGGCCATTTGTCATGGGGCCGGAAATGGACCTTGGGCCACCTTCAGGAGTTTGAGACCCGTGCTGCGACCACGAGAACGGCGAAAACTCCTGGAAACCCCATTGTCAAAACCCCATCACTACGGCTAAGCAACGGCCCTGTCGCGGGCACCCGCCCGCGGATCCGTTCTGCTGCGCTGATTTCGCCGGTGTACGAAGGCGAGGAGAGCCTAACTGATGAATATCGAGACCAATAAGATCGCGGGCGCCGTTTTCGGTTCGCTTCTCTTCGTGGTCGGCGTCAACGTTATCGCCGGCGGCCTGTTTGCTCCCCATAAGCCCGCTGTCCCTGGTTATGACCTTCCGGCCCCCGAAGAGGCCGCTGCCGGCGGCGGAGCCGCTCCCGCTGAGCCGGAGCAGCCGCTCCCGGTCCTTCTGGCCAGCGCCGATCCGGCGAAAGGCCAAAGCTCCGCCAAGAAATGCGCGGCCTGCCACACCTTCGAGAAGGGCGGCCCGAACAAGGTCGGCCCGAATCTCTACGGCGTCGTCGGGCGCCCCGTCGCCTCGCACGAGGGCTTCAACTACTCCGCGGCCATGAAGGGCCACGGCGGGAGCTGGACCTACGAGGATCTGTTCGCGTTCATCCACAATCCGAAGCAGGACGTCCCCGGCACCATCATGGCCTTCGCGGGCGTCGCCCAGGCCAAGGAACGTGCCGACATCCTGTCCTATCTGCGGACCCTCTCCGACAGCCCGGTTCCCCTGCCGGCCGCCCAGTAAGACATTTGAACAGCATCACATTTCGAAGAGCCGGGCCTGAAGCCCGGCTTTTCTTTTAGGCGCTCGCGGGTTTCTGGCGTTATCTCTTGCGCTCGCCTCGGGACGCACAAAATGTAAGCTGACGACAGACGCCTCGTCCGTTCAGGAGACGCCTTGTGATCCGCACCCTTCTGCCGAGCCTCCTCGCTGCCTGCCTCGCCTTCACTCCCCTCGCAGCCCAGGAAGCGCCATGGCGGCACGGTTCGGCCCTGCTCGACGAGCCCAAATACCCGCAAGGCTTTTCGCATTTCGACTACGTCAACCCGAACGCCCCGAAGGGCGGACTCGTTCGCTTAGGGGCGCTCGGCACCTTCGACAGCTTCAACATTGTGGTCGCTGGCGTGAAGGGTTCCCCCGAGCAGGGCCTCGGCCTCATCTACGAAACCCTGACCACGTCCGCCCTCGACGAGGCGAATGCCTCCTACGGCCTGCTCGCCGAGTCGTTCTCCTATCCCGAGGATTACTCCTCCGTCAGCTTCCGTCTGCGCCCGGAGGCGCGATGGCACGACGGGAGGCCGGTGACGACGGACGACGTCATCTTCTCGTTCGAAAGCCTGAAGGCCAGCAGTCCAACCTACGCCTTCTACTATGCCAATGTCAGCAAGGCCGAGAAGGTGGGCGAGCGTGAGGTCAAGTTCACCTTCGACGAGAAGGGCAACCGCGAGTTGCCGCAGATCATGGGGCAGCTGATGGTCCTGCCGAAGCATTGGTGGGAAGGCACGGCACCCGATGGACGCAAGCGCGATGTGACGCAGACCACGCTCGAGCCGCCGCTCGGCTCCGGCCCCTATCGCCTCAAGAGCTTCGATACCGGCCGCAACGCTTCCTACGAACGCGTGAAGGATTATTGGGGCGAAAAGATCAACGTGAATGTGGGGCAGAACAACTTCGACGAGATCCGCTACGAGTATTATCGGGATGCGACGGTTCTGCTCGAAGCCTTCAAGAGCGACCGCCTCGACTTCCGGACGGAGAACAGCGCCCGCAACTGGGCGGCGGGCTACGACTTTCCGGCACGCCAGGAAGGCCGCGTGATCCTCGAAGAATTTCCGTTCCGCGCAACGGGAGTCATGCAGGCTTTCGTGCTCAACATGCGCCGCGACAAATTCAAGGATCAGCGCGTTCGCAGAGCCTTCAATCTTGCCTTCCCGTTCGAGGAACTGAACAAGACGATCTTCTACGGCCTCTACGAGCGGCCCTCGAGCTATTTCTACGGGCTCGATCTTGCGTCGTCGGGCCTGCCCGAGGGACAAGAGCTGAAGATCCTCGAATCCATCCGCGACAAGATCCCGGCATCCGTCTTCACGACGCCGTACAAGAATCCCATCAACGACTCGCCCGAGACGATCCGCAACAATCTGCGCGAGGCGGATCGCCTGCTCAAGGAAGCGGGCTGGGAGGTGAAGAACGGCCGCCGCGTCAACGCCAAGGGTGAGGTCCTGAGCGCGGAAATGCTCAGCAGCAGCCCCAACGAAGAGCGCGTGTTCCTGCCCTATAAGGCCTCATTGGATCGCCTCGGCATCGCCACCACGGTGCGCACCGTTGACGACGTCCAGTATACCAATCGAACCCGCGCGTTCGATTTCGACATCGCCACCGGCCTCTGGCCCCAGAGCCTTTCTCCGGGCAACGAGCAGCGTGAGTTCTGGGGCTCGCAGGCTGCGACGCGCGAGGGCTCGCGCAACCTTCCCGGGATTGCCGATCCCGGCATCGATGCGCTGATCGACAAGATCATCTTCGCCAAGGACCGCAACGACCTGGTGGCGGCGACGAAGGCCCTCGACCGCGTTCTGCTCGCTCACGATTATGTGGTTCCGCAATGGACCTCGCTGAAGCAGCGTACCGCGCGCTGGAACCGCTACAGCCATCCCGAGGCGATGCCGCGCTACGGCGGGGCCGCCTTTCCGACCATCTGGTGGTACGACGAAGCCAAGGCGGCCAAGACGGGAGCACCGCGATGAAGACCATCAGCCGCCGCAGCATCCTCAAAACGGGAGCGGCAGGTGCCGCTCTTTCCGTCCTGCCGCGCATCGGTCTGGCGCAGGAAGGCGAGACGGAAACGCACGGCCTGTCGAGCTTCGGCGAGTTGAAACAGGCACCGGATTTCAAGCATTTTCCTTACGTGAATCCCGCTGCGCCGAAAGGCGGCACGCTGGCGATCCAGATCAGGCAGACCACCGGCAACCAGAACTTCGACACCTTCAACACGCTGAACGTCTTCGTGCTGCGAGGCGATGGGGCGGCCGGCATGACCGGCACTTTCGACACCCTCATGGCCGGGTCGGCGGATGAGCCGGATGCGCTCTATGGCCTTGTCGCCAAAAGCGTGCGCATCTCCGACGACAAGCTCACCTATCGTTTCACCGTGCGTCCGGAAGCGCGCTTTCACGACGGTTCACGGCTGACCGCGAAGGATGCGGCTTTCTCGCTGAACATCCTGAAGGCCAAGGGTCATCCGGTCTTCTCTCAGCTCCTGACGCAGATGGCTTCGGCCGAGGCGGAGTCCGACGACATCCTGCGCGTCCAGTTCACGCCGCAACGCAGCCGCGACCTGCATCTCACCGTCGCCGGCATGCCGATCTTCTCCGAGAAGTACTGGCGGGATAAGGATTTCGAGGCCTCGACGCTGGAAGCGCCGCTGGCTTCAGGTCCCTACAAGGTCGGGCGCTTCGAGGTCGGGCGCTTCATCGAGTTCGACCGTGTGCCGGATTACTGGGCCAAGGATCTGCCGGTGAATGTGGGCCAGAACAATTTCGACCGCATCCGCTACGAATATTTCCGCGACCGCACCGTGGCCTTCGAGGCCTTCAAGAACGGCATGCTCAACTATCACGAGGAATTCACCTCCCGCACCTGGACGACCGGATACGATTTCCCGGCCGTGCGCGAAGGCAAGGTGAAGAAGGAAGAGATTTCGAACGACTCGCCCTCCTCCATTCAGGGCTGGTACTTCAACACACGCCGCGAGGCCTTCAAGGATCCGCGCATTCGCGAAGCCATCGGCCTGGCCTTCGATTTCGAATGGACGAACACCAACATCATGTTCGGCCTCTACAAGCGCACGGCTTCGTTTTTCGAGAACAGCGACATGAAGGCGGTGGGCAAACCCTCGGCGGAGGAATTGGCGCTGCTCGAGCCGTTCCGCGACAAGCTTCCCGCCTCGGCATTCGGAGAAGCCGTCCTTCCGCCGGTCTCCGACGGTTCGGGACAGGACAGGCAGTTGCTGCGCCGAGCGGATGAACTCCTGCGACAGGCCGGCTGCAAGCGTGACGGGGGCGCGCTGAAGCTGCCGAACGGCCAACCCTTCGCCATCGAATTCCTCGATTTCCAGCCCTCGCTCCAGCCTCACACCCAGCCGTTCCAGAACAACCTGAAGCGTCTCGGCATCGATGCGCGGTCACGCATCGTGGATGCGGCCCAGTATCAGCAGCGCCTGAACGAATACGATTTCGACATGACGAGTCGCGCTCTTGTCGGCTCGACAACACCGGGCGACAGCCTGCGGACGGTCTACGGCTCGCAGGCCGCACGGACGCCGGGCGCGCAGAACCTGGCCGGCATCGCGCATCCCGCCGTCGATGCCCTGATCGAGCTGATCGCAAACGCCAAGTCGCGCCAGGAGTTGAACATCGCCTGCCGTGCCCTGGACCGGGTTCTCCGTTCGGGCCATTATTGGGTGCCCATGTGGTATCGGGCCAGCGAATGGCTGGCCTATTGGGACCAGTTTTCGCGCCCGGAGACCAAGCCCCGCTTTGCCTCGGGTGCGCCGGGTACCTGGTGGTACGATGCCGAGAAGGCGAAGCGGATCGGAAGAGGATAAGGCTTGGACACAACGCTGACGCCCCCCTTGGCCGCATCGGCCTTAAATCCGCAGGCGCTTGATGCTGGCCTATATCGCACGCCGCATTCTTCTCATGGTCCCCACGATACTCGGGATCATGCTCATCTCCTTCGTTCTGGTGCAGTTCGCTCCCGGCGGCCCCGTCGAGCGCATTATCGCGCAGCTGCAGGGGCAGGATTCCGGCGCCTCCTCGCGCATCTCCGGCGGTGGAGGCGATTTCGGAGCGCAGAGCCCCGGCGGCGCGGGCGCGGCCGATGCCTCCTCGTCCCGCTATCGCGGCGCTCAGGGGCTCGATCCGCAGTTCATCAAGCAGCTGGAAGCGCAGTTCGGCTTCGACAAGCCGGCGCATGAGCGCTTCCTCAAGATGATCTGGGATTATGCCCGCTTCGATTTCGGCAAGAGCTATTTCCGCGACATCTCGGTGCTGGAGCTGATCAAGGAGAAGCTGCCCGTCTCGATTAGTCTTGGCTTGTGGATGACGCTCCTGTCCTATGCGATTTCGATCCCCCTCGGCATCAAGAAGGCCGTGCGCGACGGCTCCTCCTTCGACATCTGGACTTCGGCCATCGTCATCATCGGCTATGCGATTCCGGGCTTCTTGTTCGCGATCCTTCTGATCGTGCTCTTTGCCGGCGGCTCGTTCTGGCAGATCTTCCCTCTGCGCGGTCTCACCTCCGAGAACTGGGACTTCATGCCCTGGTACATGCAGATCGCGGATTACTTCTGGCATCTGGTGCTGCCCATCACGGCCATGGCGCTCGGCGCCTTCGCCACCTCGACCCTGCTGACGAAGAACTCGTTCCTCGACGAGATCCGCAAGCAATATGTGCTCACCGCGCGCATGAAGGGCCTGTCCGAGGGACAAGTGCTCTACGGCCACGTGTTCCGCAATGCCATGCTGATCGTGATCGCAGGCTTCCCGGGTGCCTTCATCGGCGCCTTCTTCGCCGGCGCGCTCCTCATCGAGACGATTTTCTCCCTCGACGGCCTGGGATTGCTCTCCTTCGAGTCCATCGTGAACCGCGACTACCCGGTCGTCTTCGCCAATCTTTACATTTTCTCGCTGGTAGGCCTGGCGGTGAACCTGCTCTCGGACCTCACCTATACCTGGATCGATCCCCGGATTGATTTCGAGACCAGGGAGGCGTGAGATGAACGAGACCATTCCTGTCGTCTCGCCGGCCTCCTCGCCCGTCGCGCCTCCCCTGCCGAAGGAGGGTTTCGTCAAGCTCTCGCCGCTCAACCGGCGACGGCTTCAGAATTTCAAAGCCAACCGGCGCGGCTACTGGTCGTTCTGGATCTTCATGGTCCTGTTCGTGCTCAGCCTGTTCGCGGAGCTGATTGCCAACGACAAGCCGATCCTCGCCTCCTACAAGGGCGAGCTACTCTATCCGGCGTTCGTGGACTATCCCGAGGAAAAATTTGGCGGCTTCCTGGCACAGACCGATTACCGCGATCCGGTCATCACCAAGGAGATCCGGGACAACGGCTGGCTGCTCTGGGCGCCGATCCGCTTCTCCTACACCACGCACAATCTCGACCTTCCCGTTCCGGCACCCGCGCCACCCACCTGGATGCTCACTGACGAGCAGTGCCGGCCCATCGCGGAGCGGACCGGCGGCACGGGCTGCAACGACATCGAGTGGAACTGGCTTGGCACCGACGATCAGGGCCGTGACGTCGTCGCGCGCCTCATCTACGGCTTCCGCATCTCGGTTCTGTTCGGCCTGACGCTTGCCGGCATTTCATCCATTATCGGCGTTCTCGCCGGAGCGGTGCAGGGCTATTACGGCGGCTGGACCGATCTGCTGTTCCAGCGCTTCATCGAGATCTGGACCGCGATCCCGTCGCTCTACCTGCTCATCATCATCTCGGCCGTGATCACGCCGAGCTTCTTCGTGCTGCTTGGCATCCTGCTGCTCTTCTCCTGGGTGTCGCTGGTCGGCGTGGTGCGTGCCGAGTTCCTGCGCGCCAGAAACTTTGAATATGTGCGCGCCGCGCGGGCCTTGGGACTCTCCAACGGCACCATCATGTTCAAGCACCTCCTGCCGAACGCGATGGTGGCGACGCTGACCTTCATGCCGTTCATCATCAACGGCTCGATCGCGACGCTCACCTCCCTCGACTTCCTTGGCTTCGGCCTGCCGCCGGGCTCGCCGTCGCTCGGCGAATTGCTCGCGCAGGGCAAGGCCAACCTTCAGGCGCCGTGGCTCGGCCTCGCGGGCTTTTTCGTGATCGCCATCATGCTCAGCCTCCTCATCTTCATCGGCGAAGCGGTGCGCGACGCCTTCGACCCGCGGAAGACGTTTCGATGATCGAGCCCCTCCTGTCCGTCCAAGACCTCTCCGTCGCCTTCCGCCAGGGCGGGGGCGACATGCTGGCGGTCGACCGCGTCTCGTTCGATGTCATGCCGGGCGAGACGGTGGCGCTGGTGGGCGAGTCCGGATCGGGCAAGTCCGTCACCGCCCTGTCCGCGCTCAAGCTCCTGCCCTACCCGTCCGCGCATCACCCGTCGGGGAGTATCCTGTTCAAGGGCAAGGACCTGATCGCGGCGAACGAGGACGAGATGCGAAAGGTGCGCGGCGACGACATCACCATGGTGTTCCAGGAGCCGATGACCTCGCTCAATCCGCTCCACACCATCGAGCGGCAGGTCGGTGAGATCCTCAAGCTCCACCGCGGTCTCTCGGACCGCCAGGCGCGCGCCCGCACGCTCGAGCTGTTTCATCTCGTCGGCATCCGCGATGCCGAAAGCCGCTTGGGCGCCTATCCGCATCAGCTCTCCGGCGGCCAGCGCCAGCGCGTGATGATCGCCATGGCGCTCGCCAACGAGCCCGATCTCTTCATCGCCGACGAGCCCACCACCGCGCTCGATGTGACGGTGCAGGCGCAGATCCTGAAGCTGCTCGCCGAGCTGAAGAGCAGGCTCAATATGTCGATACTCTTCATCACGCATGATCTCGGCATCGTGCGGAAGATCGCGGACCGCGTCTGCGTGATGCTCAAGGGCAAGATCGTCGAGCAGGGCACGGTCGCGGAGGTGTTCGGCAACCCGCAGCATCCCTATACGCAGAGGCTCCTGGCCGCCGAGCCGAAGGGCCGCGCCAATCCGGTTGCGAAGGATGCGCCGGTCATCGTCGATGCCGGGCCGATCAAGGTGTGGTTCCCGATCAAGCGCGGCTTCTTCCAGAGAACGGTCGGTCATGTGAAGGCCGTCGACGGCGTCTCCGTGCGCGTGCGCAGGGAGAGACCGTCGGCGTCGTGGGCGAATCCGGCTCCGGCAAGACGACGCTCGGCCTTGCCATCCTGCGCCTCGTGCAATCGGAAGGCCCCATCGTCTTTCTCGGCAACCGCATCGACGGCATGCGTTCGAAAGAGATCCGCCCGATGCGCAAGGATTTGCAGGTCGTGTTCCAGGACCCTTATGGCTCCCTCTCGCCGCGCATGTCGATCGCCGAGATCGTCGAGGAGGGATTGCTCGTCCAGAACAAAGGCCTTACTTACGCCCAGCGCCGCGATATCGTGGCCAAGGCACTGGACGATGTCGGTCTCGATCCGTCCACCATGGACCGCTATCCGCACGAATTCTCCGGCGGCCAGCGCCAGCGCATCGCCATTGCCCGCGCCATGGCGCTCCAGCCGCAATTCATCATGCTCGATGAGCCCACCTCGGCGCTCGACATGTCGGTGCAGGCGCAGATCGTCGAATTGCTACGCGATCTCCAGAAACGGCGCGACCTTGCCTACATGTTCATCAGCCACGATCTCAGGGTCGTGCGGGCACTCGCGAACCACGTGGTGGTGATGCAGAACGGCAGGATCGTCGAGGAAGGATCCGCCGAAAACATCTTCGCCGCGCCGCGGACCGATTACACCAAGGCGCTCTTTGCCGCCGCCTTCAATCTCGAAACAGCGGCGTCGAGCGCCGTTAGAGAATAGGCTTGAACGCTCCGATCATGCATTCGCACCACCATTCTGCCGGCCATCACCATCACGGGCATTCCCATGCCCCGCAAACCGGCCACGGGCGTGCCTTTGCCATCGGCATCGCGCTCAACCTCGCCTTCGTGGCCATCGAGGCCGGCTACGGTTTCTGGGCCGATTCCATGGCCCTGCTCTCCGACGCCGGGCACAACTTGAGCGACGTGCTCGGCCTCGCCATCGCCTGGGGCGCGGCCCTGCTCGCGCGGCGCGGCCCGACGGAGCGCTTCACCTACGGTCTGCGCTCCAGCTCGATTCTGGCGGCGCTTTTCAACGCCCTCCTCCTGCTGGTGGCGGTGGGCGGCATCGTCTGGGAATCCGTCGAGCGTCTGATCGAACCGACGCCGGTTGCCGCAGGCGCCATGATGATCGTGGCTGGCGTCGGCATCGTCGTGAACGGTTTTACCGCTTTCCTTTTCCTGGGTGGTCAGCACGATCTCAACATCCGCGGCGCGTTCCTGCACATGGTGGCGGATGCCGCCGTGTCCCTCGGCGTGGTTCTCGGCGGTCTCGTCATTCTCTGGACGGGCGCGAACTGGATCGATCCGGTGCTCAGCCTCGTCATCGCCGCCGTCATCGTCTGGGGCACCTGGGGCTTGCTGAAGCAGTCCCTGGCGCTCTCATTGCACGGCGTGCCGCGCGGCATCGCAGTTCCGGAAGTCAGGAAAGCGCTCGAGGCGATGCCGGGCGTTGACCGCATCCATCACCTCCATGTCTGGGCGGTGAGCACCACGGAGACGGCGCTCACGGCGCATCTCGTCATGCCGAGCGGACATCCGGGCGACCGGTTTCTGGCTCAGGCGCAGCAGGAGCTGAAGGCCCGTTTCGGCATCGGGCACTCGACCCTGCAGATCGAGATCCACCGGCCAGGATCTCACGATCATGGCGCGGAATGCCCACTGGACCATCATGACCATGCCCACGAGGGGCACAACTCTGGTGGGCACCACCACCATTAGAGAGCATCGCATCTTTTGCCGTGATGCCGTATCAGTCATGACTCTAGTGGCTTGAAGGACAAGAAGACATGCCTCGCGCTCTACTCATCGTGCTCGATTCCGTCGGCATCGGCGGAGCTGAGGATGCGGACACCTATGGGGATGCCGGCGCCGATACGGTCGGGCATATCGCCGAGGCCTGTGCCGCGGGCCGGGGCGATCAGGCCGGTTTGCGCCAGGGTCCGCTTCACCTGCCGCACATGACGGCACTCGGCCTCGGCCTTGCCGTTGAGGCCTCGACCGGACGCATGCCGCCAAACCTCGCGCCGCAAGGAACGCTGAAAGGTGCCTGGGGCTATGGCGTCGAGACCTCCAAGGGCAAGGACACACCCTCGGGCCATTGGGAAATCGCAGGCGTCCCCGTGACTTTCGACTGGGGCTATTTCCCCAATACCGTCCCGACGTTCCCGGAGGAGCTGACGGCGGCGCTCATTGAACGCGGCGATCTTCCCGGCATTCTCGGCAACAAGCATGCCTCCGGCACTGTCGTCATCGACGAGTTCGGCGCGGAGCATCTTCGGACCGGGAAGCCGATCTTCTACACGTCCGTCGACAGCGTGCTGCAGATCGCCGCGCACGAGGAGACCTTCGGACTGCAGCGGCTCTACGATCTCTGCCAGATCGGGCGCGAGCTCTGCGATCCATACAAGATCGGCCGTGTGATCGCCCGCCCCTTCGTCGGCTCGCCCGAGAGCGGTTTCAGACGAACCGGCAACCGCAAGGATTTCGCCACGCCGCCGCCCGCCGACACCATCCTCGACACGCTCGACGCGGCAGGGCGCTCCATTGTGACCGTCGGCAAGATCGGCGACATCTTCGCCCATCGCAGCACGGGCAAGGAGGTGAAGCCCAACGGCAACGATGCCTGCCTCTCAGCCGCCATCGAGGCCTTGAAGGATCTGCCCGATGGCGGCTTCGTCTTTGCCAATCTGGTCGATTTCGACAGCGAGTTCGGCCACCGCCGCGACATCTCCGGCTATGCCGCTGCGCTCGAGGCCTTCGATCAGCGCATTCCGGAGATCGAGGCTGCGCTTAAGGACGGCGACATCGTCATCATTACCGCCGACCACGGTAACGACCCCTCCTGGCTGGGCTCAGACCATACCCGTGAGCATGTGCCGATCCTGAGCTTCGGGCGGGGCGTGACGCAGGGCGTCATCGGCCGGCGGGAGAGCTTTGCGGATATCGGGGCGAGCGTATTGACGTATCTGAGCGTGCCGCATGGCGGCAAGGGTACTTCGTGGCTCTGATCCTCCAAGTCATGGCCGGGCTTGTCCCGGCCATCCCGATAAGGTGATGCGCCGCGCTCGTCCGATCGGGATCACCGGCACAAGGCCGGTGATGACGTAAGAACAGTTGCAGAAAGTCCCGAGAAAAGGCCAAGCTGCCGCACCCTCCCCCAGTGCCATTGACGGCACCGAAACTTTGGATCAGTCTTCCAAAGATCGTATGGAGGCTCTCCGGCGATCAGTGGGGGAGTCTTCCCGTTTCGCGTGGAAGATCGTTCATGAGCTCGCCTAACCGCTCGACCCATATTCGGCTCACCTCCCATCCCGAGCCGAACGCAGGCACCATCAAGCATCCGATCAAATGGGGGGCCGAGGACCCACAGGTCCGGGGTCCGGTCGTCGGCACCGTCACCAACCCGGCCGACCGCAACGTGATCGGCGCCCATGGCGGCTCCTATTCCCTCTACCGGGCGCTGGCCATCTCCGCCCGGGCGCTCAACCCGCTGGCGCGGCCCGATCTTCACAACACGCACCCGACCGCCGAAATCGGCCCGCATCCGCAATGGTTCGAGCCGGGCAGGATCGTGTCCCTCGACCCCTGGGGCCATATGGTGGGCGAGATCTACAAGGACGAGATCGCCGGCGGTCTCGACATCCGACCCAGCATCGCGGTCACCAAGGCGCGTCTCAACATGCCCGAGATCCTTGGCGCCATGGGGGCGAAGCGCCTCAAGGCGGATGGCGGCTTCCTGCATGAATCGGGCGACATCTCGGTGACGAAGATCGCGGTCGATCCGGTCTGGCATCTGCCCGGCATCGCCCAGCGCTTCGGCTGCTCCGAGGGCGAGCTGCGACGTACCCTGTTCGAGCAGACCGGCGGCATGTTTCCGGAACTCGTCACCCGCCCCGACATGAGTGTGTTCCTGCCGCCCATCGGCAACATCACGGTCTATGTGATGGGTGATGTAGCTCGCCTGAGCGATCCCAAGACCCGCATTGCCTGCCGCGTCCATGACGAGTGCAACGGCTCCGACGTGTTCGGCTCCGACATCTGCACCTGCCGGCCCTATCTCGTGCACGGGATCGAGGAATGCGTCCGGGAAGCTCAAGGTGGCGGCGTCGGCGTGATCGCCTATAACCGCAAGGAAGGCCGCGCGCTCGGCGAGGTGACCAAGTTCCTCGTCTACAATGCCCGCAAGCGGCAGGAAGGCGGCGACCAGGCCTCCACCTATTTCGAGCGCACGGAATGCGTGGCCGGCGTGCAGGATGCGCGCTTCCAGCAGCTCATGCCCGATGTGCTGCACTGGCTCGGCATCCGTCGCATCGACCGGCTCATGTCCATGTCCAACATGAAGTACGATGCCATCACCGGCTCCGGCATCGAGGTGGTGGAGCGCGTGCCGATCCCGGCCGAGCTGGTGCCGCCGGATGCGCAGGTGGAGTTGGAGGCAAAGAAGGCCGCAGGCTATTACACGCCCGACGGCGCGCCCGACTTGGCCGAGCTGAACCAAGTGAAGGGCCGGGACCTGGAGCGGTTCTGACGCCGAGCGCATCGTGCGGACTCGAAGGGCCATGCCAGTGAAAAGTGGCCCCGGTTTTCAACCCTGAGCGATGCGCTCAGGGCGAATTGAAGCATCGGATTGATCCCAGGAATGAAAACCGCTTTTGGGTCCGATGCTCTGGCCTTAACCTTCTCGTCAAACGGCTGAGCGCCGGAATGCTGCGCTCAGCCGAGACTGTGCTATCGCTCTCGGCACGAGAGCAGCGGAGCCCTGCGTGACGGACCAGCCCAACCTTTCTCCAGAAACCCAAGCCGCCCGAAGCCTGTTGTCCGTCGCAGCCGTGCGGGAGCGGTCCCATCAGCTTCTGCAAGCAGGGCTCGAGGGTCGCCTCAAGCATTTCACGGTCGATCTCGACCGGCTTGAGCCCTGTGCCGACGAGGTCGTGGCCACGATCCGCCAGGCCTATCCTTCCCTCGAGATTCCGTTCCATGCCCGCTGGCGCCATTTCTCCGCCGGCGGCCATGACCGCTGGGATGCGGTGATGCACGGCGCCCCCTGGGAGAGCGCCGCTGACATGGCCCGCTCCGCCTTCGATCTCGCCATCGTCTCGGTCCTGCTCGATGCCGGTGCGGGGGCGCAGTGGCGCTACGAGGAGGGCCGCACCGGCGAAACCTATATCCGCTCCGAGGGGCTTGCGGTCGCAAGCTTCGACATGTTCTTGAGCGGTGCCTTTTCCAGCACGCCGGAGGATCCCTTCCGCGTCGATGCGGATGTGCTGATGACGCTGACCGCGGAGGATCTCGCCTCCGGTTTCCAGGTCTCGGCCGATAACCCGCTCGTCGGGCTCGAAGGCCGCGCCGCTCTTCTCAATCGTCTGGGGCGCGTCGTCGCGACGAACCCCGATATTTTCGGGCAGGTCGACGATCCTCGCCCAGGCGGGCTCTTCGACGTCATTGCCGCCACGGCCGAAAACGACAGCATCAGGGCGACCTCGATCCTGGAGGCGCTGCTCACTCATCTCGGACCGATCTGGCCCGGCCGCATCACGCTCGGCGGCATCGATCTCGGCGATACCTGGCGCCATCCTCTGGTCGAGGCGCCGAATGCCACGAAGGGGCTCATCCCCTTCCACAAACTGTCCCAGTGGCTCTCCTATTCGCTGATCGAGCCGCTCGAATGGGCGGGCTTTACCGTTGTCGATATCGACGGTCTCACGGGCCTGCCCGAATACCGCAACGGCGGCCTTTTTCTCGACACGGGCGTGATCGCCCTGAAGGATGCGGCGGACGCCACGCGCGCCCATGCAGTGGATTCGCAACTCGTCGTCGAATGGCGGGCCTTGACCGTGGCCCTTCTCGACCGCATTGCCGAGCCCATCCGCACGAAGCTAGGATTCGCCGCGGAGGACTTTCCCTTGGCCAAGGCGCTGGAAGGCGGCACCTGGGCGACAGGGCGGAGGCTTGCGAAGGAGAAGCGCGGCGACGGCTCGCCCCCTCTCAGCGTGAGCAGTGACGGGACAGTGTTTTAGATGAATCAGCATACGACGATCAAAGAGGGAAGAAACATGCAGGGCGTCACGGTGGTCGATCATCCGCTGGTTCAGCACAAGCTGACCCTGATGCGGGACAAGGAACGCTCGACGAAGGGCTTCCGCCAGCTCCTCAACGAGATCGGCATGCTGCTCTGCTATGAGGTCACCCGCGACCTGCCCATCGAGCGCATCCGGATCGAGACGCCGCTCACCACCATGGAAGGCGCGCAGATCGCCGGCAAGAAGCTCGTTTTCGCCCCCATCCTGCGTGCGGGTGTCGGGTTCCTCGATGGCATGCTCACGCTGGTTCCCGCCGCGCGCGTCGCCCATATCGGCCTCTACCGCGATCCGGAATCGCTCCAGGCCGTCGAATATTACTTCAAGGCCCCGTCCGATCTCGCCGACCGCATGGTGCTGGTGCTCGACCCCATGCTGGCGACCGCGAACTCGGCCGTGGCGGCCATCGACCGGCTGAAGGAGCGCGGCGCCAAGGATCTGCGCTTCGTCTGTCTGCTCGCGGCGCCCGAGGGCATCGAGAAGCTGCGCGGCGCGCACCCGGACGTGGATATCTGGACCGCCTCCATCGACGAGCGCCTCAACGACCACGGCTATATCGTGCCGGGCCTAGGCGATGCCGGCGACCGGATGTACGGAACGCGCTGACGCTTCAGGCGATTTCCTTTCGCAATTCCAATGAGGGATCATCCGCCTTGCGCTTCATCGTCGCCGATTGGGGAACAACCCGCTTTCGTGGCTATCTGATCGAGAACGAAACCGTTCTCGACGAGGTCTCATCGAATGAGGGTGTCTCGGCCCTGCAAAAGGGCCAGCACCGTGACGTTTTCTCGCGCCAATGCGGGAGATGGCTTGAGGCCGAGCCCGATGCACCGGTGCTGCTCGTCGGCATGGTGGGAAGCCGCGAAGGCTGGGTTGAGGCGCCATACGCCACCTGCCCTGCAGGCCCGGCCGAAATCGCCCAGGCGCTCGTGCCGGTGGATCTGGAGAACGGCCGCAAGGGCTACATCATCCCCGGCCTGTTCTGCGAGCCAACTCCCGGCACGGCCGACGTCATGCGCGGCGAGGAGACGCTGGCGCTGGGTGCGGGCGTCGAGAACGGATTGATCTGCTCGGCAGGCACCCATCCGAAATGGATCGAGATGAAGGACGGCCGCGTCGAGCGCTTCGCCACCTACATGACCGGCGAGATGTACGGGCTGCTGCGCGAGCATTCCATGATCGGCCGCCCGGCCACCGAGCCGGAAGACCCGAAAGGCTTTGATCTCGGGATGGACGCGGCCGAGCGCAACAGCGGCGAGAACCGGGTCGGCCTGCTCCATCTTCTGTTCAGTGCCCGCGCGGCGGTCGTCTCGCGCCGCATGGACAGCAATCTGCTCGCACCCTACCTGTCTGGCCTTCTCACGGGCGACGAGATCAACGGAGCCCTCTCCCAGTTCGGTCGCCCCTCCTCCGTCACTATCCTGGCCGAACCGGGCCGCGCCAATCTCTATGTCCACGCGCTCGAGCGCCACGGCATCAAGGCCGAGATCAAGGTTCCGCAGCAAGCGCTGATCGCGGGTCTCGCACGGATCGTGCGGCAGCACGCGTTGGGCTGACCACACGGGTCGTTCCGGGACCGCGCAAGCGGAGCCCCGGAGCCCATGACCGCTGAGGATTCTTCGTTCTGTCAGGACGGTGTTTATGGATCCCCGCCTGCGCGGGAATGACAGTGTTGCGCTTCCTGCGACTCACCCTGCACGCGATCCCGGATCTTCGCTCTGCTCCGTCCAGGATGACATGCGCGGTTTCACCCCTTAAAACCTCACCTCAAGCAATCGTCCTTAACCGTCCAGGTCAAACCCCATGCCCCACCCTCGCCTCGCCTCAGCGACTGATACCTCGAAGCCCATCTGGCTGGTGACCGAACAGACATGGGCGGACATTGCCGGACAGCTGCCCCAGATCGCGCAAGGCTTCGCGAATGCGCAAGGGTTCGAGGGCAAGGCCGGGAGCCACTGCCTGCTCCCGGGTGCCGATGGCGGACTCATGGGCGTCGTCTTCGGCCTCAACGGCGCAGATGCCAAGCACAACGATCCGTTTCTCGTCGGCAAGCTTCCGACGCTGTTGCCGGACGGCGTCTATCGCTTTGAAACGGATGCGCCGAACCCGACGCTGGCGACCCTTGCCTGGCTGCTGGGAGCCTACAGCTTCGACCGCTACCGCAAGCGCAGCGAGAAGACCGTTCGTCTCGTGACGCCGGAGGGCGTCGATGCGGAGGAAGTCTCGCGCATTGCGAATGCGGTCGTGACGAGCCGCGATCTCGTCAACACGCCGACCAACGATCTCGGCCCTGACGGCATCGAAGCTGCCGCACGTCAATTGGCGGAGCGGCATGGCGCCTCCTTCAACAGCGTCGTCGGCGACGATCTTCTGAAGCAGAACTTTCCCATGATCCATGCGGTCGGCCGTGCATCGGCCACGCCTCCGCGTCTCATCGATTTCACATGGGGCAAAGCCGATGCGCCGCGCGTCACGCTCGTCGGCAAGGGCGTCGCCTTCGATACCGGCGGTCTCGACATCAAGCCAGCCTCCTCCATGCTGCTCATGCGCAAGGATATGGGCGGCGCGGCCGCGACGCTTGCGCTTGCCTCCATGATCATGGACGCGAAACTCCCGGTGCGCCTGCGCGTGCTCATTCCGGCGGTCGAGAACTCGATCTCCAGCAATGCCTTTCGTCCCGGCGACATTCTCAGCAGCCGCAAGGGCATCTCTGTCGAGATCGGCAACACGGATGCGGAAGGCCGGCTCATCCTGGCCGATGCCCTGGCGCTGGCGGACGAGGAGAACCCTGACCTCCTCGTCGATTTCGCGACACTCACCGGCGCGGCCCGCGTGGCGCTCGGGCCTGAGCTGCCGCCCTTCTATACCGATGACGATGCACTCGCCGCCGACATCGCCCGCCATGGCATGGCGGTGAACGATCCCGTGTGGCGCATGCCGCTCTGGATGCCCTATCAGAGCCAGCTCGATTCCAAGTTCGCCGACATGAACAATACCGGTGGACCGATGGGCGGCTCGATCACCGCCGCCCTGTTCCTGCGTCGCTTCGTATCGGCTGCGAAGGCGCATGTGCATTTCGACATCTTCGCCTGGAACAGCTCTACCAAGCCTGCGCGGCCCGAGGGCGGCGAGGTCCAGGCGGCGCGCGCGCTGTATTCTCTCCTAAGGGAACGCTACGCGTCTTAAGCATACCAGCAGGCATCGGTTGCACCGTTCGTTCAGGTTCAGACGAATACGGCTCCGAAACGAACGGTGCGGCTCTGCGCATCGTGCGGGAAGTTAGGCCGGTTTTCCGTGCCTACCAATGCGCCGCTAAGGGGTTGAGCATCGGATCAATCCCAAAAGTGGTGTCCATTTTTGGTCCGGTGCTTATGCCTGTCGAATTGCGTGCTCTTCAATCGCTCAAGCTCTGGCACGACGTGCATCTCGGCCTCGTGCATCTGGGCCGCGACCTCTCCTCCCGCCAGATTTCAATTCTGCTGACGATCTGCCTGGAGCCGCCTCCTCATACCGTGCGTGGGCTCGCGAAGAAGCTCGATGTGACGAAGCCCGTCATAACCCGTGCGCTCGACACCCTGGGCAAGCTCGACCTCGTATCCCGAAAGCGAGACGAGGCGGACAGGCGCAACGTCATCATCCAGCGCACGGTCGCTGGCGCTTTGGCGGTGGAACGGTTAGGAGACATGATCATGGCCCGTGCCAAGGAGCTGCCCCGATGACTTTCGACCGCCGCATCACGCCCGTCCGCGCCGATCTCGCCGATGAGCGCCTGCGCGGGCAGGTGGAGGCCGAGCGCTACGCGACGGGCACGGTCAGGCGCGTCATCACAACCTTTTCGCCCCTGCATCGCCACCCCTCCCGCGAGGCCCCCGTGGACACGCAGGCGATCTTCGGCGAAAGCGTGACCGTCTATGACGAGCACGAGGGCTGGGCCTGGGTGCAACTCCACGACGACGGCTATGTGGGCTATCTGCCGATCGCTGCCCTCGGTGAGCCTGGCCCGCAGCCCACCCACAGGGTCCGGGCGATCCGCACCTTCATCTATCCGGGTCCGAACCTGAAGTTGCCCTTTCACGATTTCTGACGCTGAATTCCAAGGTCGCCGTCACGGAGATGCAAGGCGATTACGCGCATCTTGGCACCGGCGGCTGGGTCTTTGCCGCGCATCTGAGCGGGCTCGATGTCTTCGAGACGGATTACGTGAGCGTGGCCGAACGCTTCCTGCACACGCCCTATCTCTGGGGCGGCAAGACGAGCCTCGGCATCGACTGCTCGGGACTGGCACAGACCGTGCTCACGGCGGCCGGCATCAAGGCGCCGCGTGACAGCGACATGCAGGAGCGTGAGCTCGGCACGGCTGTCGAGGTGAAGGCGGATCTGAGCGGCCTTCAGCGTGGAGATCTCGTGTTCTGGAAGGGCCATGTGGGTTTGATGATGGACGGGACGAATTTCATCCACGCCACCGGCCACAGCATGACCGTGATGATCGAGCCGCTGGCGGTCGCCGAGGAACGCATCCGCCGGACGAGCTACGGTCCGATCAGTTCGATCAAGCGGCTGGGTTAAACCTTCGTGGTCATCCCGGGGCTGCACAGCAGAACTCGGGGCCGCTCTCAGGGTAATTCTCGTCATGGCCGGGCTTGCCCCGGCCATCTCGACTCAGAAACGCGCTGCGCTCCTCCCATCGGGATCACCGGCACATGGCCGGTGATGACGGGAAGAGAAGCGTCTCATCCTGTTCGCCATCCCGGATCTTCGCTCTGCCTCGTCCGGGATGACGGAGAAATCGAATCGCGCGTGTCAATAACCGCGCGCCCGATCCACCGTATTCTCGAACGCCTCCCCCGCCTCATGGCGGCGGATCTGCTGCGCGATGTATCGCGCCGTCGCTTCCGGCTCGCTCGTCGCCGAATTGTGTGGCGTGATCGTCACGCGTGGGTGCGTCCAGAGCCGTGAACTTTCCGGCAAGGGCTCGGTCTCGAACACGTCGAGGGTTGCTGCCTGCAGGATGCCGTCGTCGAGGCAGGAGAGGATATCGGCCTCCACCTGCAGCTTGCCGCGGCCCGCATTGATCAGGATCGGTCCGCCGAGCTTGCCGTCACGCGCAAGCTTCTGGAACAGCGAACGGTTCAGGATACCTTGCGTGTCCGGCGTGAGCGGCATCAGGCCGATGAGAATGTCGGTGCGGTTGAGGAAGGACGTTAGGCCCTCTTCGCCCGCATACACCGGAAAGCCTTCGACGGACTTCGGCGTGCGGCTCCAGCCGGCGACATCGAATCCCATCACCTTCAGCTTGCGCGCGGCATCCTGTCCCAGCACGCCGAATCCCATGATGCCGACGCGGACTTCACCGGCAATCGGCGGCGCGCGATCCGGGTTCCAGCGCTTCGCCTTCTGATCCTCGTCGAAGCGGCGCTGCTCGCGCAGATACATGAGGCAGTGAAGCACCATGTATTCGCTCATACGATGGGTGAGATCGTCCTGAGCCACGCGCACGATGGGTGCGGCAGGCAGACCGGGATAGCTCATCAGATGGTCGACGCCTGCACCAAGCGAGAAGATCGCTTCGAGGTTGGGCAGGTTGGACAAGCTTCCCGGCTTCGGACCCCAGGTCGCCACATAGCGGATGGCGTCCCTGTCGAAAGTCTCGCCCAGCACGACGATATCCCGATCGGGCAGATGGCGCCTGAAGCGCTCGACCCAGGGCTGCGTCTCCCAGGTGACGGCGACGAGAAGGCTCATGCGGTTGCTCCGATCCTTTCGAGAATGCTCGGACCCGGAGCAGCCTTCCCTTCACCTATCGAATAGGCGGCACGAACAGCGCGTGCCGCCGCGTCCGCCGCCTCTTCGCTGCGCGCACGCACGATGGCGAGGGGACGTGAGGCGTCGACGGTCTCGCCGAGGGCGGCAAGTTCGGTCAGGCCCACCGCGTGATCGATCGGATCCTGCGGGCGCGTGCGGCCGCCTCCGAGCGCAACGACGGCTACGCCAATGCCGCGCGCGGCAACTTTCCGCACGGTTCCGGAACGTTCGGCATGAATGGCACGGACCACGGGCGCCGCCTGCAGATGCACCTTATGGTTCTCCAGAAAATCGGCAGGTCCCCCGAGAGCGGACACCATGCGCTGGAACACCTCGGCAGCTTTGCCGGACGAAATCGCGTGCTCAATCTTGGCGCGTGCATCATCGATGGTGGCAGCGAGCTTGCCGAGCAGCAGCATCTCGGCGGAGAGCTCCACCGTCACTTCGTGGAAGCGCGTCTCGCGCCGCCGGCCCGTCAGGTAATCGACCGCATAGGCCATCTCGACCGCATTGCCGGCGCTCGAAGCGAGCGACTCGTTCATGTCGGTGAGAAGCGCGCTCGTGGGCAGGCCCGCGCCATTGGCGACGAGGACGAGGCTCTCGGCGAGCTTTCGCGCATCGTCGACATTGTCCATGAAGGCGCCGGAGCCGAACTTCACGTCCATCACGAGGCCCTGCAGCCCCGCGGCCAGTTTCTTCGAGAGAATCGAAGCTGTAATGAGATCGATGGATTCGACCGTCGCGGTCACGTCGCGGATCGCGTAGAGGCGCTTGTCGGCAGGCGCGAGATCGGCGGTCTGGCCGATGATGGCGCAGCCTACCTCACGCGTGACACGGCGGAACGTGTCGATATCGGGCTGCGTGACATAGCCCGGAATGGAATCGAACTTGTCGAGGGTGCCGCCCGTGTGGCCGAGGCCGCGCCCAGAAATCATCGGCACATAGCCGCCGCAGGCTGCAACCGCGGGACCCAGCGCGAGGCTGACCGTATCGCCGACGCCGCCTGTCGAGTGTTTGTCGAGCACCGGACCCGGCAGATCCCAGGTGAGCACCGTGCCGGAATTCATCATGGCGCGCGTCAACGCCACGCGCTCCGGTACGGAGAGGCCCTGGAAGAAAATCGCCATTGCGAAGGAGGCCGCCTGTCCTTCGGTGACACGGCCTGCGGTGAGGCCTTCGATGAAGTGCTCGATATGCTCAGGATCGAGCCTGCCGCCGTCGCGCTTGTGGCGGATGATTTCCTGCGGAAGTAGCGTCATGTCAGTAAGTTCCGGTCGCCGCCGTGCCGGCCCGACCTTCGATGGCGGCAATCAGCGTGTCATAGACGCTGCTCGCGCCGATGCGGAATGTCCGCGGGGTCGCCCAGCCCGGGCCCATGATGCGGTCGGCAAGATCGAGATAGATCTTCGCGTCCGCGACGGTGCGGATGCCACCGGAGGGTTTGATGCCGACGGGCCTGCCCGAAGCCTTGATGGCGTTGAGCATGATCTCGGCGGCTTCGGGCGTCGCCGAAACCGGTGTCTTGCCGGTCGAGGTCTTGATGAAGTCCGCTCCCGCGTCGATGGCGATGCGGCTTGCCGTCTCGATCAATTTCGGATCCTTCAGTTCGCCCGTTTCCAGGATGACCTTCAGCAGGCGCCCCTGATCGACGAGATCGCGCACGGCCTCGACCATCTCGGTGGCAACGGCGAGGTCGCCCCGGCGCAGAGCTTCGTATGGCAGCACGAGATCGATCTCGTTGGCGCCGTCGGAGAGCGCCTCCTGCGCGTCGTCGGTGACGCGGCTCATATCCTCGCCGCCGGCGGGGAAGTTCACCACCGTGGCGATGCGCACGGGCGAGCCTTTGAGGTTCTCCTGCGAACGCTTCACGAATTGCGGCCACACACAGACAGCAGCCACAGGTCCATGCGGGTCGAGCGCCTTCTTGCACAAGGCGTCGATGGCCTGATCGTTGCAGGTCTCGTTAAGATCGGTGAGATCGAGACTGCGCAGGGCGCGAGTCGCTATAGGCGCATCAGACATGAGACATCTCCGCAACGAAGGACCGGATGAGACGCTTGAACTTCTCTGACGCTTCCGCCGCCGTGTCCTTGGTTTCCTGGTGCGAGGGCGAAGCGCCTTCGATCCCGGCAGCGAGGTTTGTGACGACGGAGATGGCGGCGACCTTCAGGCCGTAGTAACGCGCGAGGATGACCTCCGGCACCGTGGACATGCCGACCAGATCGCCGCCGAGAATCTGCACCATCCTGATTTCGGCCGGCGTCTCGAAGCTCGGGCCGGACAACCAGGCATAAACGCCTTCAGGCAGTTCGATGCCGCTCTTCTCTGCGGCCCGTTGAAGAACCTGGCGAAGATCCGCGTCATAGGCGTTGGTGAGCGAGACGAAGCGTCCCTCGGTGTGATCGCGCAGCAACGGATTGCCGCCCGAGAGATTGAGGTGATCGTTGATGGCAACCAAGCTTCCCGGTCGAATATCGGCGCGCACCGAACCGGCCGCGTTGGTGGCGACCAGCACCGGAACGCCGAGCTCCTTCACGAAAGCGATC
Source organism: Microvirga sp. RSM25 (assembly GCF_044784385.1). Lineage (NCBI taxonomy): Bacteria > Pseudomonadati > Pseudomonadota > Alphaproteobacteria > Hyphomicrobiales > Methylobacteriaceae > Microvirga > Microvirga sp. RSM25. The sequence goes on from NZ_CP173039.1 coordinate 3,388,851, forward strand.
GGCAGGCGCATGGCGCCGGCATCGCCCGTCTCGTAATAATGCGCGCGGCCCTGGAACAGAAGCACCCGCTTGCCTTCGAGCGTGCCGGCGACGAGCTTGCCCGCATGGCCGGAGACGCCGCTTTTCGGAAAATGCGGAATAGCGGCATAAGGCAGGCTCACCGCATCGCTGACCTCGTCGACGAGAGTGCCGAGCCCCGTGCCGAGCACGAAGGCTGCATCGAAATGGCCGTCGAAGCCGCGGGCGCGTACGAACTCGGCCGCTTCTTGAATCAACTGGTGCATCGTCATCGTTTCAGGCCTGAATTGCAGGCCTTCCTTTCGTTATCGCAATGGTTCGGACCGATTTATCGATCCGTCAAATTGTCCGGCCCGAAGGAGAAGGGCAACAGTTCGTCGAGCGTGAAGCGTTTCCGAATTCCCTCAGGCCCTGCGATGTGAATGGGCGTATCGGGAGCGGCAAATTCGCGGATACGCTGGCGGCAGCCGCCACAGGGGGTGACGAGATGCTCCCCCTCACCCATCACCACGATCTCAGTGATGCGGCTTTCGCCGGCAGCGACCATGGCCGAGATGGCGCCGGCTTCCGCACAGGAGCCGACCGGATAGGCAGCGTTCTCCACGTTGCATCCCGTGAAAACCCGACCGTCCGGCGTGACGATCGCCGCACCGACCTTGAAGCGCGAGTAAGGCGCATAGGCCTTGGCCTGGATGGCCTTGGCGGCCTCGAATAGGGTATCCAACGATGCCATGCTCAGCGCTCCTTCACATAGGGCACGCCGGCAGCTCGGGGCGGGATCGCCTTTCCGATGACGCCTGCGAGCAGGATGACGGTCATGAGATAGGGCAGTGCCTGGATGGCCTGTACCGGCACCTCGCCGATTCCCGGCAGGGAAATGCCCTGCAGGCGAATGGCGATGGCATCGAGCAAACCGAAGAGGAAGCAGGCACCGAGCGCCGGCCATGCCCGCCACTTGGCGAAGATCAGCGCAGCGAGCGCGATGAAGCCCTTGCCGGCCGTCATGTTGGGGAGGAAGCCCGCCGATTGCCCGACCGAGAGATAGGTCCCACCGATGCCGCAGAGAACGCCGCCGATAACGACCGCGGTGTAGCGCAAGCCTGTCACCGAAATGCCTGCCGTATCGACCGCGGCCGGATTTTCACCGACGGCGCGCAGGCGAAGACCGAACCGGGTCCGCCCCAGCACGAACCAGGTGAGCGGCACGGCCAGAAGAACGATGTAGACGAGGGCCGAATGGCCGAAGATCGCATCGCCGAAACGCTGCACGCCCTCCAGCGGCGGCGTCCGCCCGCCTTGGCTGTACCAGGCATTGCCGACGATGGCGGTCAGCCCAGCGGCCAGCATGTTGATGGCGACACCGGATACGATCTGATTGCCGCGCTGGCTGATGGAGGCGAAACCATGGATGAGGCCGAAGGCCACCGATGCGCCGATGCCGGCCATCAGACCGATCCAGGCCGAACCGAAAGCGTAAGCCGCCGCCGCTGCCGCGAAAGCCGCTACCAGCATCTTGCCTTCAAGGCCGATATCCACCACGCCGGAGCGCTCGGACCAGAGACCGGCCAGGCAGGCAGCGAGAAGCGGGACCGAGAGCCGCAGGGCCGAGTCGAAAACCGTGACGAGAAAGCTGAGATCCATGACTCAGGCCCTCGCCAGTTTCTGGCGCGTCAGCACATGCGCCACGGCCCGCCGGAACAGCCCGTCGAGAGCGCCGGCAAACAGGATGATGATGCCGCCGATCACCACCACCATGTCGCGGGTGATGGCCGGCTGCTCGAAGGCGAGCTCCGCCCCGCCCTGATAGAGAATGCCGAACAGGAGCGAGGCCAGGATAATGCCGACGGGATGCGCGCGCCCCATGAGCGCCACCGCGATGCCCACGAAGCCGTAGCCGGAGGTGAATTCGAGCAGCAGGCGATGCTGATAGCCCATGAGCTCGTTGACCGCGAGACCGCCCGCCAGCGCGCCGGACAGCATCATGGCGATGATGGTGATGCGCGCGGGAGAGATGCCGGCATAGACCGCCGCCGCGGGATTGGAGCCGACGACGCGGATCGCATAGCCGAGGCGCGAGCGATAAATGAGGAGCCAGACGAAATAGGACGCCGCCAGCGCCAGCACCAGCGTCAGGTTGAGCTGCGACGCTGGAATTTCGATGCCGAAGGCGGCGAACACCTCATGCATGAACGGGATATACGATTGCTCCGGGAAGGCGCGCGTTTCCGGGTTCATGGATTGCGGCTCGCGCAGCACGTTCACCAGCAGGTAGACGATCAGCACGCTGGCGAGCCAGTTGAACATGATCGTCGTGATGACGATGTGGCTGCCGCGCTTCGCCTGGAGATAGCCCGGAACGGCCGCCCAAGCGGCGCCGAAGGCAGCGGCTCCCAGAATGCCGAGCGGAATGAGCAGGAAGCCTGGCAGGAAGGTCAGGTTGTTGAGCACGAGCGCGATGCCGAGACCCGCGAGCGTCGCCTGCCCCTCGCCGCCGATGTTGAACAAGCCTGCATGATAGGCGACGGCAACCGCCAACCCGACGAAGATGAAGTCGGTCATGTAGAACAAGGTGAAGCCGAGCCCCTCACTGGTACCGAGGCTGCCTTGGATCAGATAGCGCGTGGCGGAGAGCGGATTCTCGCCGATCCCGAGCACGACGAGGCCGGCGACAAGAAAGGCCGCCACCACGGAGATGGCGGGTACGAGAACCGTGTCGGCCCATCGGGGCAGGTGGAGAGGAGCGCTCACGTCTTAAGCATCCGGCAGGAACATGTGGCCCTGCTCATCGAGAGGAAAGAACGGGTTCCAGGCGACTTCCCAGAGATGCCCGTCCGGATCGGCGAAATAGCCCGAATAGCCGCCCCAGAAAACATCCTGCAGCGGCTTGAGAGGACGCGCGCCAGCCTTCACGGCAAGAGCATAGACCTCGTCGGCCTCCTCTTTGGAACGGGCATTGTAGGCGAGCGAAATGGCGGCAAAGCCGGTGGGCGTGTCATCGACGCCTGCATCCTTGGCGAGATCCGCACGGCCGAACAGGGCAAGTGCCAAGCCGTTCGCCTGAAAAAAGGCAACGCCGGGCTGACTGGCAGAAGAGGCCTTCCAGCCCCAGGCCTCATAGAACGCACGGGATTTCGCGAGATCGGCAACACCCAGGGTGACGAGGGTCAATCGCGGTTGCATCAGGCAGCCTCGTCCGTCACGCCGGCCATGAGCAGGCCGAGATCCTGTTCGTTCGTCTCGGATGCCTTGCGCTCGCCCGTGATCCTGCCGCCGCACATGGTGAGGATGCGGTCGGACAGGTTCATGATCTCGTCGAGTTCCACCGAGACGAGCAGGATGGCGACGCCCGCATCGCGCAAGCTGATCAGCCGGCGGTGAATGAACTCGATCGCGCCGATATCGACACCGCGTGTCGGCTGTCCGACGAGCAGCACCTTCGGATTGCGCTCGATCTCGCGCGCCAGCACGATCTTCTGCTGATTGCCGCCGGAAAAGTTCGATGATTTCAGCCGCGGCGCCGGCGGACGCACATCGTACTGCTCCATCTTCTTCGCCAAATCCGCAACCAGGCGGTTATGGTCGAGGATCGGTCCGCGGCCGAGATGGGGCTCGTCGCTGAACCCGAGAATGGCGCTCTCGAAGGCCGGGAAGGCCGGAACAAGTCCCATGCGTAGCCGGTCTTCCGGAACGTGAAGCAGGCCAAGCTGGCGCATGCGATGCGGGTTGTGCTCTGAGGAAGGAATATCGCGCCCCTCGAGACGGATCGAGCCGCGCGCGGGATGGCGCATGCCGGCGATGGCCTCCAGCAACTCGCTCTGGCCGTTGCCGGCCACTCCCGCGATGCCGACGATCTCGCCGGCACGAACGCTGAAGGAAGCATTCGCCACGCGCACCACGCCGCGAGAATCGACCACGGACATGGTGTCGATCTCGAGCAGCGGCGCACCGGGCGCCTTCTCGGCCTTCTCGACGCGCAGGAGCACGCGCCGTCCCACCATCAACTCCGCCAGTTCCGGCGGCGAGGTGTCGGCTGTCTCGACACTCGCCACCATCTCGCCACGGCGCATGACCGAGACGCGATCCGTAATCGCCATGATCTCGCGCAGCTTGTGCGTGATGAGGATGACGGTCTTTCCCTGCTCCTTGAGCGAACGGAGCAGATCGAACAGTGCATCGGCTTCAGCCGGCGTGAGCACGGCGGTGGGCTCGTCGAGGATGAGGATATCCGCACCGCGATAGAGGGCTTTCAAAATCTCGACGCGCTGCTGCAGGCCGACGGAGAGATCGCCGACGATGGCGTCCACGTCGATCTCGAGGCCGTAATCCTTGGCCAGCCGCGCAAGCTCGGCGCGCGCCCTGGCCTCCCCGCGCGCAGCATGGCGCCGCCCTCGGCACCGAGCATCACGTTATCGACCACGCTCAAGGGCTCGACCAGCATGAAATGCTGATGAACCATGCCGATGCCAGCATGAATGGCGTCGTTGGGGGAGCGGATGGAGATCGTCTTGCCGTTGACGTGGATCTCGCCGGAATCCGCCTCGTAGAAGCCGTACAGGATCGACATCAGGGTCGACTTGCCCGCACCGTTCTCGCCGACGATGCCGTGGATCGTGCCGCGCTCGACCCGCAGGTTCACATCCCTGTTGGCGTGGACGGTGCCGAAGCTCTTGTTGATGGCAATGAGTTCAATGGCTGGGGACATCGGCCTCGAATGGTCTGCCGGCAATGACGAAAACGAGCGCCGGATCTTATCGGAAAAACAAAACTCGGTCGAAAAAAGATTCGACCGCAGACCTTTGCAGACCTGCGGTCGAACCATGTCTCATCTTACATCGGGCACTTCGAATCCGACATGTAGTCGTGCACCTTGATGGAGCCGGACTTGATATCGGCGGCAGCCTTGTCGGCGGCTGTCTTCATGTCGGCGGTGATGAGCGACTTGTTGTTGTCGTCGAGGGCCCATGCCACGCCGTCCTCGGCCAAGCCGAGATTCGAGACGCCGGCCTTGAAGGTTCCCTTCTTGGCCTGATCGAAGGCGTTGTAGGTGGCCACGTCCACGCGCTTGACCATGGAGGTCAGGATCTTGCCGGGATGCATGCCGTTCTGGTTCGAGTCGACGCCGATGCCGAGTTTACCCGCATCCGCAGCGGCGCGCATGACGCCCACGCCCGTGCCGCCGGCCGCATGGTAGATCACATCGGCGCCGCGATCGATCTGGCTCTTGGCGAGTTCGCCGCCCTTCACGGGATCATTCCAGGCTGCACCCGTGGTGCCGGTCATGTTCTGGAACACCTCGGCGTCCTTCTTGGCGTATTTCACACCCTGGAGATAGCCGCAGGCGAACTTGCGGATGAGCGGAATGTCCATGCCACCCACGAAGCCGACCTTATTGGTTTTGGAGGCCTGGGCCGCCAGGAGTCCGACCAGGAACGAGCCCTCGTGCTCCTTGAACACGATGGATTGCACATTCGGCTTCTCGACGACGGAGTCGATGATCGCAAATTGCGTCTTCGGGAACTCCTCGGCGACCTTCTTCAGCGCAGTCTCCTGGCTGAAACCGACAGCCACGATGGGCGAGAAGCCGTCGCGGGCGAAGCGGCGCAGGGCCTGCTCGCGCTGGGCGTCGTTCTGCGGCTCGAAATCGCGGTAATCGGTGCCCGTATCCTTCTTGAACTTCTCGGCACCCGTGTGCACGCCCTCGTTGAAGGATTTGTCGAACTTGCCGCCCAGATCGTACACGACGGCGGGCTTGAAGGCCGCCTGCTGCGCAAAGGCAGCCGAGGCGGAAAAGGCGAGGCCCGCGAGTGCGAGACCGAACTTGGTAACTGTCATCGGCTTTGTTCCCTGTTAGACGCCGGCTTGTTGCCGGTTGCCCCTTGACGATGGCACGGCAAGGGCCACACCGCCAAGGCCTCTGTCAAGGCGGCATGTTATTTCCTTCAAGGAATGGTTGATAGCCGAGACCAATCCCGTAAGGTCATGACATGTCTCTCACATCGGACGAAATCGACCGCTATGCCCGCCACCTCGTTCTCCGGGATGTGGGCGGGCCGGGACAACTGAAACTGAAGGCCGCTCGCGTGCTCGTGATCGGCGCCGGCGGCCTGGGCGCGCCCCTGATCCAGTATCTCGCCGCGGCAGGTATCGGCGCCATCGGCATCGTGGACGATGATGCAGTTAGCCTCTCCAACCTGCAGCGACAAGTGATCCACGCCACCCCGGATCTCGGCAGCCTGAAGGTCGAGAGCGCTGCGGAGGCGATCGGACGGCTCAATCCGCATGTGACGGTTGAGCCTTTTTCCATTCGGCTGACGACTGAGAACGCGCGGGAACTGATCGGCCGCTACGACCTCGTCGCCGACGGCTCGGACAATTTCGAGACCCGCTATGCGGTGTCCGATGCCTGTTTCTACGAGAAAAAGCCCCTGGTGACGGCGGCCTTGAGTCAGTTCGACGGCTCGCTCACCACGATCCGGGCTCACGAGACAGGCCCGGACGGCAAGCCCAACCCGACCTATCGCTGCATCTTCCCCTCTCCGCCTCCGCCCGGCGCGATTCCGACCTGCGCGGAAGCCGGCGTCCTCGGTGCGCTTGCCGGCGTCATGGGCAGCCTGATGGCCATGGAAGTGATCCGGGAGATCGTCGGCTTCGGCGAGAGCCTCGTAGGGCGCCTGCTGATGGTCGACGCGCGCGCGATGCGGTTCGATACGGTTCGCTATGGCTGGGATGAAGCAAACCCATTAAACGGAAGAAATCGCCCGAACGTGGCCTGAGCCACGTTCGGGCAGTCATTTTTATCCCCTTAGAACCGCTCCGGTCTTCTTCGACACCTCGCCGACGATCTTGGCCGAGACGGCCTCGATCTCCACATCGGTGAGCGTCTTTTCGGTCGGCTGCAGGGTGACCGCGATGGCGACGGATTTCTTGTGCGGGTCGATGCCGGTGCCCTCGTAGATGTCGAACACGTCGACGCCCACGATCAGCTGGCGCTCGGCCCCTTGGGCCGCCTTCACGATGTCGCCCGCCGCCACGTCGCGGCCGACCACGAAGGCGAAGTCGCGGGTGAGCGGCTGGAAGTCGGGCAGATTGAGCTTCGGCTTCATCTTGGTCGGCTTCGCCTTGGGCGGCGGAAGCGCATCGAGGTTGAGTTCGAAGGCAACCAGCGGCCCTTTCAGATCGAGGGCCTTCAGCACCTTCGGGTGCACCTCGCCGAAGGCCCCGACCACGTTTTTCGGGCCGAATTGCAGCGTTCCCGAGCGTCCGGGATGGAACCAGGCCGGGCCGCCGGCCACCATCTGGAGGCCACCCGAGGGAATGCCGAGCGCCGCCAGCAGCGCCAGCACGTCGGCCTTGGCATCGAAGGCATCGACGCTCTGCGCGCCGCCGTCCCAATGACGGCCGACACCCTCGGCTCGCGCCGTTCCGCGACGGACCGCAGCGGCCCTGATCGACTGGCCTTCCGGCTCGTCGGACGCGAAGGTCTGGCCGACCTCGAAGAGAGCCACATCACTGAGCCCGCGATCCGCATTGCGCTGCGCCGCCTTCATGAGACCCGGCAGCAGGCTCGGACGCATGTCGGAGAGCTCTGCCGCAATCGGGTTGGCGAGCGCCAGCCGGCCATCGCCGCCGCCGAACAGCTCCGCCTCGCTCCTGGCGATGAAGGACCAGGTGACGGCCTCCACCAGCCCGCGCACGGCGAGTGCCCGGCGGGCGAGGCGCGTGCGCTTCTGGATCAGGGTCAGAATGGGCTTTGCGACCGTGTCCTCCAGGCGCGGCAGGGGCTTGGGCTCGATGCGGTCGACGCCGGCGATGCGGATGACCTCCTCGACCAGATCCGCCTTGCCTTCGATGTCCGGGCGCCAGGACGGAGCCGTGACGCTGACGCGCTCGCCCGCGCCCTGGAGGCCGAAGCCGAGCGCCTTCAGGATCTGCTCCGACTCGGAGGGCTGAACGTCGAGACCCGACAGGCGCGGAACCTCGGACCAGGGGAACTCGATGACGCGCTTGTCCTCAGGCACCTTTCCGGCCACCACGGCCTCGCTCGCCTCACCGCCGCACAGGTCGATGACCAATGTGGTGGCAAGATCGAGACCCGGCACGGTGAAGGCCGGATCGACGCCGCGCTCGAACCGGTAGCGGGCATCGGTGATGATCCCGAGCTTCCGGCCGGTCTGCGCGATGTTGAGCGGATCCCAGAGCGCCGATTCGATCAGCACGTCGGTCGTGTTCTCGTCGCAGCCCGAATGCTCGCCACCCATGATGCCGCCGATGGACTCGACGCCGTTGTCGTCGGCGATCACCACGATGCTCGGATCGAGCCTGTAGGTGCGGGTATCGAGTGCCAGCACCTCCTCGCCCTCCTTCGCGCGGCGGACAGTGAGGTTGCCCTTCACCTTCCTGGCATCGAAGACGTGGAGCGGCCGGCCGCGGTCGAAAGTGACGTAGTTGGTGATGTCCACCAGCGCATTGATCGGGCGAAGTCCGATGGAGAGCAGACGGCGCTGCATCCATTCCGGGGACGGGCCGTTCTTCACGCCGCGCACGAGGCGGAGTGCAAAGGCCGGGCAGAGCTTCGCGTCCTCGATCGTCACTGAGATCGGGCAAGCGCCCTTAGTCACAACGGCCGGCACGGCATCGCCCTTGAGCGTACCGAGGCCGGCGGCGGCAAGATCGCGGGCGATGCCGTGGATCGAGGTGCAGTCGGGACGGTTCGGCGTGAGGTTGATCTCGATCACCGGATCGTCGAGCCCGGCATAGGCCGCGTAGGGAACGCCGACCGGCGCATCCTCGGCCAAGTCGATGATGCCGTCGTGATCGTCGGAAATTTCGAGTTCCGCCGCCGAGCACAGCATGCCCGCGCTCTCGATGCCGCGGATGGTGCCGATTCCGAGCGTGATGTTCTTGCCGGGAATATATGTGCCGGGCGGCGCGAACACGCTCTTCATGCCGGTGCGGGCATTCGGGGCGCCGCAGACCACTTGGATCGGAGCGCCCTCGCCCGTATCGACCATGCACACGCGCAGGCGATCGGCGTTGGGGTGCTGCTCGGCGGAGATCACATACGCCACTTTGTAGGGCGCCAGCGTCTTCGCCTTGTCCTCGACCTCTTCGACTTCCAGGCCGATGCGGGTGAGCGTCTCGACGATGTCGTCGAGGGAGGCCGAGGTGTCGAGATGATCCTTCAGCCAGGAGAGGGTGAATTTCATTGTTGCTCTCCGCTTAGGAAGTGAGGCCGCTGACGAGGCTCGGGATGTCGAGCGGGCGGAAGCCGTAATGGTTCAGCCAGCGCACATCGGCCTCGAAGAAGGGACGCAGGTCCGGCATGCCGTATTTGAGCATGGCGATGCGGTCGATGCCCATGCCCCAGGCAAAGCCCTGGTACTCGTCCGGATCGAGCCCGCAATTGCGCAGCACGTTCGGGTGGACCATGCCGCAGCCCAGGATCTCAAGCCAGTCGGTGCCTTCGCCGAAGCGGATCTCGCCGCCCTTGCGCGAGCACTGGATGTCGACCTCGGCGGAAGGCTCGGTGAAGGGGAAGAAGGACGGGCGGAAGCGCATCTTCACCTGCTCGACCTCGAAGAAGGCCTTGCAGAACTCCTCCAGGATCCACTTCAGGTGCGCGATGTTGGCCTGCTTGTCGATGACGAGGCCTTCCACCTGGTGGAACATCGGCGTGTGGGTCTGGTCCGAGTCGTGACGATAGGTCCGGCCGGGGATGATCACCCGGATCGGCGGCGCCTTGGACATCATCGTGCGGATCTGGACCGGCGAGGTATGGGTGCGCAGCACCTTGCGCTCGCCCTTCTCGTCGGGAGCGAGGAAGAAGGTGTCATGCATCTCGCGGGCCGGATGGCCCTCGGGGAAGTTGAGCGCCGTGAAGTTGAGGTAATCCGTCTCGATGTCCGGCCCCTCGGCCACGGAGAAGCCCATATCGGCGAAGATCGCCGTCAGCTCCTCGATCACCTGGCTGATCGGGTGGATGCGGCCTCGGCTCTCGGGCGCTTCGGGCACGGGAAGCGTCACGTCAATGCGCTCGGCCGAGAGCCGGGCCTCGAGAGCAGCTTCTGCGAGCGTGTCCTTCTTGGTCGTAATAGCGCCCTGCACCTTGTCGCGCAGGCCGTTGATGAGCGGTCCGCGTTCCTTGCGCTCCTCGGGCGTCATGGTGCCGAGGGTCTTCAGGAGTTCGGAGACGGAGCCCTTCTTGCCGAGTGCGGAGACGCGCACGGTTTCCAGGGCCGCTTCGTCGCCGGCGGCTTCGACCTGGGTGAGCAGGTCACGTTCGAGTTGATTGAGATCGGTCATCGGTCCCTTGCCAGATGCAAGCGCTTTGAGTGAAGCGCGGCGCGGGAGCCGTCAAGTCTTCCGAGCCGCGTAATGGCGATCGACAGCCTTCGGGTCGTCAGCGCGGATGGTCTCGGAGAAGAGGGAGTAAGGCGGTGCGGCTGACGGTTCAGCCGCACCGAAGCTAGTCTATCCGACCTTAGGCAGCCTGCTGCGGCAGGGCGGCCTTGGCGCTCTCCACGTAAGCGGCGAAAGCCGCCGGCTCGTGGATGGCCAGTTCGGACAGGACCTTGCGATCGACCTCGATCCCAGCCTTGCCGAGACCGTCGATAAATCGGGAATAGGTCAAGCCATGCATACGGACGGCAGCGTTGAGGCGCTGGATCCAGAGAGCGCGGAAGGTGCGCTTCTTGTTGCGACGGTCACGAGTGGCATACTGCATGCTCTTCTCGACCGCCTGCTTGGCGATACGGATGGTGTTCTTGCGGCGGCCGTAGAAACCCTTGGCTGCCTTGAAAACCTTCTTGTGCTTGGCGTGGGCGGTAACGCCCCGTTTGACGCGGGCCATTTAAAAAACTCCTTCAAAATCAGGGATGTGGTGGAAGAACCGCCTTAGCCGTTCGGCAGGAAGTACTTCTTCACGTTGTACGCATCACCTTCGAACATGGTCGTGGTGCCGCGCAGGTTGCGGATCTGCTTCTTGGTCCGCTTGATCATCCCGTGGCGCTTGCCGGCCTGGGCGTAAACGACCTTGCCGGTGCCAGTGATCTTGAAGCGCTTTTTCGCGCCAGACTTCGTCTTCAGCTTGGGCATTTGGCTCTCCTTTGGACAGGCTTCCGGAGCGGCTTGAACCGCACCTTGGCCTTTTCATTGCTGCATTGAGCAAAACGAACCGCCACGGCAGCCCTAACAGCCGGGCGGTTCAATGAAGGGCGGCTTATGGCAGAAGCCCGCCCAAAAAGCAATGGCCGCCGGTACCCCGACGGCCATGAATTTCACTGTACCGGGAGCCTCTTAGCGCGGCGCCAGGACCATGACGACCTGACGGCCTTCGAAGTTCGGCTCCATCTCGACCTTGGCGAGATCGCCCACATCGGCTTTGACCCGGTCCAGAACCTTCAGGCCGAGGGATTGGTGCGCCATCTCGCGACCGCGGAAGCGCAGGGTGATCTTCACCTTGTTGCCTTCCTCGAAGAAGCTCTTCATCGCCTTCATCTTGACCTCGTAATCGTGGTCATCGATGCCGGGGCGCAGCTTGATTTCCTTGACCTCGACCGTCTTCTGCTTCTTGCGCGCCTCGGCGGCCTTCTTCTGCTCGAGAAAGCGGAATTTGCCGTAATCGAGGATCTTGCAGACGGGAGGAGTTGCGTTCGGCGAGATCTCCACGAGATCAAGGCCTGCCTCTTCGGCAACCTTGAGGGCATCGAAGAAGGGCACTACGCCCCGGTTCTGCCCTGCATCGTCGATCAGCTGCACGTCGCGAACACCGCGAATGTCTCGGTTGGCGCGCGGTCCGTCCTTTTGCGGCACCGGCATGGCTCTCATTGGTCTGCGAATGGCTCGTATCTCCTGTTAAGGGCTAGGCCGAGAATGGGAGACCCTAAGGGACTCCTGTTGGTATGCTCAGCCTTGCCACGAATGAATCGACATTTCGCGCAAATGCGCGGGAAGTCAACTTGTTCTATGGGTAAAACGGCCCTCCAAGAGGGACGAATACACATCGAGGGTGCTCGAAACCATGCGCTCGAGCGAGAAATGACGCTCCACATGGGACCGGGCCCTGGCCCCCAGGGCGATCCTGGCGCTGGCACCCAAATTCAGCGCCGCCCCGACCGCTTCGGCCAATGCATCGGCGTCTCCGGCCGGAATCCGCCAGCCTGTCCGCTCGTGCGGCGGTACGGCCGGCGGGGCCAGAACCGTCTCGGGCACGGCCCCGAGATCAGACACGACGACCGGCGTTCCCATGGCCTGCGCCTCCACGGCCGAGCGCCCGAAGGCCTCCGGCTCCGTCGACGGCACGGTGACGACGGAAGCCGCCAGGAAGGCCGCCGGCATGTCGGTGCAATGGCCGACCCGGCGCACGATGCCCTTCAGCTTGCGCGCCGCGATCAGGCTGTCGAGATCCTTCACGTAAGAATCCCTCCCCTGCGGATCCCCGGCCAGGATATAGGCCACGTCGGTGAGGCCTGCATCGCGCAGCTTGGCCGCCGCTTCGATCAGCACCTTCTGGCCTTTCCAGCCGGTCAGCCGAGCCGCGAGCAGCACCACCCGTTCGTGCGGAGCCACCTCCCAGGCCTTCCTCAAGGCCTCGATCCGCTCCGGCGCGATGGCCTGGGGCGAGAAGATCGAAAAATCCGTTCCCCGGTGGATGACGCGGATCCGGTCCGCGGACTGGGGATAGACCGAGCGGATCAACTCGCCCGTGTAATGGGAATTGGCGATCACCGCATCGCCCCGTGCCATCACGGAGTTATAGAGGACCTTCACCGAAGAACGGCCGGAATAGCTGCCGTGATAGGTGGTCACGAAGGGGATGTTAAGGGAGCGCGCGGCCCCAAGGCCTACCCAGGCTGGCGCCCGCGAGCGGGCATGCACCAGGGAGACCCGCTCGTTGTGGCAGATCCGGGCGAGCTTTCGCACGTTGACGAGCATGGAGAACGGGTTCTTCGTCGCCGCCGGGAACGGGATCCATACGCCGCCCTTGGTCTGGAGCTCACCGACGAGTCGTCCGCCCTCCGTGGCCACAAGGGCACGGGCCCCGGCATGGATCAGGCCTTCGGCAATATCGACGGTGGTGCGCTCGGCTCCGCCGGCTTCGAGTTCCGGCACGATCTGAAGGATGGTCCGGCCCTCCAGCGGATGCACATGAGAGGACGGAAAAGCCATCCCTCCGCCGGGTCGTGTTGAAAAACTCACGGATATAAGAGCCTTCTCAAAAGAATCGTCTAGAAACGGTTGCTTCAAAGCAGTTGAGGATGAGTTAACCATGCCGCAAAGCGTCACGGCTGGCCAGGATGCCCGCCCCATCGCCGTGTTGTCCCGCGAGGGCAAGGGTCCCCCCGTCGTCTGGCTCGGCGGCTTCAAGTCCGACATGCGTGCGACCAAGGCGACCGCCCTCGATGACTGGGCTGCAGCGAACGGCCGCGCCTTCGTGCGCTTCGATTATAGCGGCCATGGCGAATCGGGAGGAGCCTTCGAGGACGGGACCATTTCCCGCTGGCTCGAGGATGCGGTGACCGCGATCGAGCGGTTCGTCGACGAGCGTCCAATCTTCGTCGGCTCGTCCATGGGGGGCTGGATCGGTCTGCTGGCGGCCCGGCATCTCATGGACAAGCGGCCTCAGATTGCTCCCGTGGGGATCGTCCTCATCGCCCCGGCGGTCGACATGACCGAGCGGCTGATGTGGGACCGTTTCCCCGAGGATCTCAGGAAGAGCGTGCAGGAGACTGGCGTCTACCACCGGCCCTCGGCCTATTCGGACGATCCCTACCCGATCACCTGGAAGCTGATCGAGGACGGACGCAAGCACCTCCTGCTCGACCAGCCGATCCAGACCGGCTGCCCGGTTCATATCCTTCAGGGCATGGAGGATCCCGACGTACCCTGGAACCATGCGCTCCAGCTTGTCGAGCACCTGCCGGGAGACAGCGTGTCGCTGACCCTGATCAAGGACGGCGACCACCGGCTCTCCCGGCGCGAAGACATCGAACGCCTGATCGCGGCCGTCGAAGCGATTGCCTGAGAAATCTTCAGAAAGGGGTGAGCCTTAATGCAGGCTCACCATGGTCAGATCATGCGCCCAGGCATTGGCGATGGCCGCATCGTGATTGTCGGTCAGCAGAATGGGCTCGCCGCTGGCAGACAGAAGCGCGAACAGCCGCATGCCGGGCTGAAGCTTGGGGGCCTGCGGAAACAGCCGGGCAACCTCATCGGCTTCCACTGGCTTTACATAGGCCACCTGCCCCAGACCGAAATTCGCCAGCTCGGCAACGTCCAGAGCCGGCTCGGCATGATTCTTGATATCGAAGTTCATGGACATCTCCTTTTTGCGGATGCCGTTACACCTTGTCCGACCCAATGATGTCGATCTTGCGGACGATCCGTTCCGGCTCCGGCCGGACGAGATCGATCGACAACAAACCGTTGGACAAGTCCGCGCCCATGACCTCCATGCCATCGACAAGGAGGAAGGTGCGCTGGAACTGACGGGCGGCGATGCCGCGATGAAGGAAGTGCCTTGTCTTGTCGTCGGACTGGCGCCCCCGGATAACGAGCTGGCTCTCCTCAAGGGTCACCTCCAGCTGGTCCCGGGTGAATCCGGCGACGGCCAAGATGATGCGGAGACGCTCGGGGGCGTGTTCGGTGCGAGCCAGACGCTCGATATTGTAGGGCGGATAACCGTCTCCTGCCGCCTTAGCGACGCGGTCGAGCGCCTGCTCGATCTCATCGAAGCCTAACAGGAACGGGTGCCCAAAGGGCGACTGACGCGACATGTTCGAAGCCCAAGGTTAGAGGCACTTCGGTGGTTTTGAGCCCGCTGATGCGGCACTCAAGTGGCCCCGGAAGGAGCCGCTGTCAGCAATATGGCGACGGCACCCTGCCCTATCAAGGCCCTGCCAGATCGCGCCGGCAGGGGTTCAAGATCGAGGGTTAACGGAAGGACAGTTCAGACCCGCTCGCGCCACCAGGCGACCTGCTCACCCACGCGGACGGGCGACGTTCCGCCGAAGCTCGTGCGAGAGCGGACGGAGTTCTCGACGCCGAGCACATCGTAGATGCCCTGATGGATCTTCGGCTCGACGGCCTGCATGACCTCCAGGGGAAGTGCCTCGAGGGTGCAGCCGCGCTTCTCCGCCTCCGAGACGATCCGCCCCGTGACGTGATGGGCATCGCGGAAGGGAATGTTGAGGCTGCGCACGAGCCAGTCGGCCAAATCGGTCGCCGTGGAGAACCCAGCTCCGGCCACCGCTGCCATGCGCTCCGGCACCGGCTCCAGGTCCTGGATCATGCCGGTCGTCGCGGCGAGCACGATTTCGAGGGTGTCGGCGGCGTCGAAGAGCGGCTCCTTGTCCTCCTGGGTGTCCTTCGCATAGGCGAGAGGCAGTCCCTTCATGACGGTCAGCAGGGACACCAGCGAACCGACGACCCGTCCGCTCTTGCCGCGCACCAGTTCGGCGGCATCCGGATTGCGCTTCTGCGGCATCATGCTGGAGCCGGTGGTCCAGCGGTCCGGCAGGCGGACGAAGCCGAACGGAGCCGACATCCAGATGATAGTTTCTTCCGCCAGACGTGACAGATGCATGGCGCAAATGGAAGCCGCCGCCATGAACTCCAGAAGGCTGTCCCTGTCCGAGACGGTGTCCAGCGAATTGCGGGTCGGCCCGTCGAAGCCGAGCGCCTTGGCGGTCATGTGCCGGTCGATGGGGAAGGACGTTCCTGCGAGCGCACCGGCGCCGAGCGGGCACTCGTTCAGGCGCCTGCGGGAATCCTGGAAGCGGCTGCGGTCGCGGCCGAACATCTCCACATAGGCCATGAGATGATGCCCGAAGGTCACCGGCTGGGCGCTCTGGAGATGGGTGAAGCCCGGCATCACCGTGGCGGCATGGGCCTCGGCCTTGTCGAGGAGAGCTTTGATCAGGATGGTCAGCTGCTCGTCGGTCCGGTCGTGGGCCTCGCGCACCCAGAGGCGGGTATCGGTGGCGACCTGATCGTTGCGGCTGCGGGCCGTATGCAGGCGGGCCGCCGGATCGCCGACGATCTCGCGCAGCCGGCTTTCCACGTTCATGTGGATGTCTTCGAGCGCCGTGGAGAAGGTGAACGAGCCGGACTCGATCTCGCCCAGGACCCGCTGGAGCCCCTGGTGGATGGCGTCCCGGTCGCTCTCGGCGATGATCCCCTGCTTGGCCAGCATGGTGCTGTGGGCGATGGAGCCCTGGATGTCCTGAGAGGCCAGTCGCTTGTCGAAGCCGATGGAGGCGTTGATGGCTTCCATGAGCGCGCTGGGCGAGGACGAGAACCGCCCGCCCCACATGGTGTTGGCACCCGATTTTTGGCTTCTTCAGACACTGTCGTTCATCCGGAAAGAGGGTCGGAGAGCCTTTGCCACAATTTGCCCCTCAAGGCCAACCCGGATCGCCGCCTGCCCTCCCTTTGGGCACCGTGCGCAATGTTTGCCAGTTTAAAACCAGTTGCTAGAACTCGACATCGCTTGTGTGATTTGCATTCATACTGGCGCAACAACAAGCGCTCCCAGCGCTGCAAGGGAACTGGCCAATGAAGCGACTTCCGAAATTCCTCCTATCCGCAGCCATGGTGGCGACCATGGCGACCTCCTTCTCCGCAGTCATGGCGGCGACCCCGCCGGATACCCTCGTCCAGGCCTGGCAGAGCGACGACATCATCTCGCTGGATCCGGCAGAGGTGTTCGAGCTGAGTGCCTCCGAGATCCTGGGCAATACCTATGAGCGCCTGATCACCTACGATATCAAGGACGTGTCCAAGATCTCCGGGCAGGTTGCCGAGTCCTGGACCGTTTCTCCGGACGGCAAGACCTATACCTTCAAGATCCGCCCGAACCGGAAATTCGCCTCCGGCAATCCGATCACCGCCGAAGACGTGGTCTACTCGCTCCATCGTGCGGTAGCGCTCGACAAGTCCCCGGCCTTCATCCTGGGACAGTTCGGCTTCACGAAGGACAACGTGAAGGACAAGATCAAGCAGACGGGCCCGCTCGAACTCTCCATCGAGGTCGACAAGCCCTATGCTCCGACCCTGGTGCTCTACTGCCTCGGCAACTCGGTCGCCTCGATCGTCGACAAGAAACTGGTCGTCCAGAACGAGAAGGACGGCGACTGGGGCTATAACTGGCTGAAGACCAAGTATGCCGGCTCCGGCCCGTTCATCATGCGCGACTGGAAGGCCAATGAGGTCACCGTCCTAGAGCGTAACCCGAACTACGAGAAGAAGACTCCGCTCGCCCGCATCATCTACCGCCATATTAAGGAGACCGCGAGCCAGCGCCTGCTGCTCGAGAAGGGCGACATCGACGTGGCCCGCAGCCTGAACCCGGAAGAGATCACTGCGATGTCCAAGAATCCGGACGTCAAGGTTCAGAGCGCTCCCAAAGGAACGATCTACTATCTCGGCCTGAACCAGAAGAACCCGAACCTGGCCAAGCCCGAGGTTCGTCAGGCTCTGAAGTACCTCGTGGATTACTCGGCCATCGCCGACACGATCATGAAGTACAAGGGCGACGTTCACCAGAACTTCCTGCCCAAGGGCTTCCTCGGCGCCGAGACCAGCAACCCGTACAAGCTCGATGTCGCCAAGGCTAAGGAGCTTCTCGCCAAGGCCGGCCTGAAGGACGGCTTCTCGGTGACGATGGACACCCGCTCCACGGCTGAGATCACGGGCGTCGCCCAGGCGATGCAGTCGACCTTCGCTCAGGCCGGCATCAAGCTCGAAATCCTGCCGATGGATTCGAAGCAGGCTCTGACCAAGTACCGCGCCCGTCAGCACGATATCTATATCGGCAACTGGGGCTCGGATTATCAGGACCCGAACTCCAATGCCGACACCTTCGCGGCGAATGACGACAACTCGGACAACGCGAAGGCCAAGCCCCTGGCGTGGCGCAATGCGTGGGATCCGGGCCCGCTGACCGCAAAGACCCGCGCTGCCGTCATGGAGCGTGATGCGGAGAAGCGCGCACAGATGTACAAGGAACTGCAGAAGTCGGTTCTCGACGACAGCCCGTTCGTGATCTTCCTGCAGCAGACCGAAGTCGCTGCCGTGCGCAAGAACGTGGACTACTTCGTCCTCGGCCCGTCGTTCAGCGACAACGACATGTCACAGGCGAAGAAGAACTGAAATCTCGATGGTCTCAGCTGTCATGAACCGGAGCGGAGGGCATGCAAGTGCCCTCCGCTCCTCCCTTAAGAACGTCGCCCAGTTCGTCATCGTCCTGGCGACGACGCTCCTCGGCCTTGCCGGCGTCACCTTCTTCATCGGCCGCGTCGTGCCCATCGATCCCGTGATCGCCATCGTGGGCGATCGGGCCCCCCACAGGTTTACGAACGCGTCCGCCAGGAACTCGGTCTCGACCTGCCGCTGGTGCAGCAGTTCTGGATCTACCTGAAGAAAGCCGCGACCGGCGATTTCGGCAATTCGGTTCTCACCACCAATCCGGTGATGATGGATATCGCCAACACATTCCCCGCAACGCTGGAGCTTGCCACCCTCGGCACGCTAATCGGCGTCATCCTCGGTATCCCGCTCGGCATCCTCGCCGCCGTCAAGCGCGGCAGCTTTATCGACCAGTTCGTGCGCGTACTGGGCCTTGCAGGCTACTCTATCCCGATCTTTTGGCTCGGCCTCATGGGCCTGCTGGTCTTCTATGCCAAGCTCGGCTGGGTCGCAGGGCCAGGCCGCATCGACGTGACCTATTCCTATCTCTATACGCCGGTCACCAACATCGTGCTCCTCGACACCGCCATGCAGGGTCAGTGGGATGCGTTCTGGGATGCAGTCTCGCACATCATCCTGCCCGCCTGCCTGCTTGGCTATTTTTCGCTGGCCTATATCAGTCGCATGACGCGTTCGTTCATGCTCAACGAGCTGGCGCAGGAATACGTGATCGCAGCGCGTGTGAAGGGCCTGTCCGAGATGCGCGTGATCTGGCGCCATGCCCTGCGCAACGCGGCCGTGCCGCTCATCACGGTGATCGCCCTGTCCTATGCCAATCTGCTCGAAGGCTCAGTACTGACTGAGACGATCTTCGCATGGCCGGGGCTCGGCCAGTACATCACCAATTCCCTGCAGAACGCGGACATGAATGCGGTGCTGGGCGGAACCCTCGTGATCGGGACCGCCTTCGTGCTGCTCAATCTCGTCTCCGATCTGCTCTATCGCTTGCTCGATCCGAGGACCCGTTGATGGCCGGCGCCCCTCTCGCTGAACAACCCGCAGGCCTTCGGGCCTGGCTGCTCTCAGCCGAACCGCATTCCCGCTGGCAGGCCCGGCTCGGCCGCTTCTATCTCGGCTGGCGCGCCTTCTCCCGGAACCCGCTCGCGGTGGTCGGCCTCGGCATCGTCATCCTGCTGATCCTCGTGGCGATCTTCGCCGCTGTCATCGCGCCCTATTCGCCGGTCGCGGGCGGGGACCTGCGCACGCAACGCCTGCTGCCGCCGAGCGAAACCTACTGGTTCGGCACGGATGACCAGGCGCGGGACATCTTCTCCCGCGTGGTCTACGGCTCTCGCATCACGCTCTTCGTCGTGGTGCTGGTGGCCCTGATCGCGACCCCTATCGGGCTTCTGGTCGGCACCGTCTCCGGCTATCTCGGCGGATGGGTCGACACGGTTCTGATGCGGATCACCGACATCTTCCTCGCCTTCCCGCGCCTGATCCTGGCGCTGGCCTTCGTGGCGGCCTTGGGTCCCGGCATCGAGAACGCCATCATCGCCATTGCGATCACATCCTGGCCGCCTTATGCCCGCATTGCGCGCGCCGAGACGCTGATGATCCGCAACAGCGATTTCATCGCGGCCGTGAAGCTGCAGGGCGCATCGACGCCGCGCATCATCCTGGGGCATGTGGTGCCGCTGTGCCTCTCATCGCTCATCGTGCGCGTGACGCTCGACATGGCGGGCATCATCCTGACGGCCGCGGGCCTCGGCTTCCTCGGTCTCGGCGCCCAGCCGCCGATGCCGGAATGGGGCGCGATGGTCGCCACCGGCCGTAACTATCTCATCGACCAATGGTGGGTCGCCGCCATGCCGGGCCTGGCCATCTTCGTGGTGAGCCTCGGCTTCAACCTGCTCGGCGACGGCCTGCGTGACGTTCTCGATCCGAAGGCAGCCAAATGACGAAGCCGCTTCTCGACGTCGAAGATCTGCGCGTCCGCTTTCATCTGCGCACCGGCATTGTGGAAGCGGTGCGCGGCGTGTCCTTCCAGCTCGGTCGCGAGCGCCTCGGCATCGTGGGCGAGTCGGGCTCGGGCAAGTCGCAGACGGGCCGCGCGATCCTGGGCCTCACCCCTCCCCCGGCGAGGTCACGGCCAAGCGCCTCGCCTTCGACGGGATCGACCTGCTCACCGCCTCGAAGCGCACCCTGCGTACCTTGCGCGGCGGGCGCATCAGCATGGTGATGCAGGATCCGAAATATTCGCTGAACCCGGTCATGACGATCGGCGAGCAGATCATCGAGGCCTATCAGGCGCATGCCCGGGCCGGCCGCGGGGAAGCCCGCGACAAGGCGCTTGCCATGCTGGAAGCGGTGAAGATGCGCGATCCCGGCCGCGTGTTCTCGCTCTACCCGCACGAGGTGTCGGGCGGCATGGGCCAGCGCTCCATGATCGCCATGATGCTCGTGACCGATCCCGACCTGCTCATCGCCGACGAACCGACCTCGGCGCTCGACGTGACTGTGTCGATGGAGGTGCTGCGCATCCTCGACGAACTCGTCACCGAGCGCGGCATGGGTCTCATCTTCATCTCGCACGACCTTAAGCTCGTCTCCTCCTTCTGCGACCGGGTGCTGGTGATGTATGCCGGCCGCGTGGTCGAGGAGCTGGAGGCGAAGAACCTGCGCGAGGCGAAGCATCCCTATACGCAGGGGCTGATGCGCTGCCTGCCGACGCTCGCGAACGACGTTCGTCCGCTTCCCACCCTGAACCGCGACCCCGCCTGGGCGCTGTGACCGGTGAAAGATCCGATGCTCGATATCCAGAATCTTCAAGTCGTCTTCGGCACCGGCCGGCTCAGGGTCGATGCGGTCAAGGACGTGAGCTTCCACGTGGAGCCCGGCGCGGCCTATGGGCTCGTCGGCGAATCCGGCTCAGGCAAGTCGACCGTGCTGCGCGCCATCTGCGGCTTGGCGCCGATCACCAGCGGACGTGTGCTCGTCGAGGCCAAGGAAGTCACCACGCCGCGCGGCAAGGCCTTCTACCGCACGGTGCAGATGGTGTTCCAGGACCCTTACGCCTCGCTCCATCCGCGCCATACGGTCGATCGCACGCTCTCCGAACCGCTCGCCATTCACGGCGAGAAGGATGCCGAGGCGCGCATTCTCCAGGCCCTGCGCGAGGTGGGCCTCGGCCCCTCCTTCCGCTTCCGCTATCCGCACCAGCTCTCGGGAGGCCAGCGTCAACGCATCGCCATCGCCCGTGCGCTGATCCTGCGCCCGAAGGTTCTGCTGCTCGACGAGCCGACCTCGGCGCTCGACGCGTCCGTGCAGGCGGAGATCCTGAACCTACTCGACGATCTGCGCCGCAGGCTGGGGCTGACCTATATCCTGGTCAGCCACGATCTCGCGGTTGTAGCCCACCTGTGCGAGCGTCTTCTGGTCATGCGCCATGGCGAGGCCGTCGAAGAGACGACCTCGACGGCCCTGCGCTCGGGCGCGGCCTCGAACGATTACACCCAGTCCCTGATCCAGGCGAGCCAGGGCTTTACGAGAGATGCGAAACAGCCGACACAAGCTCTGGTCGGTTGAACTTCAATTTAAATCCTAACCGTTTGGCACGAATCCATGTCCCGCTCTTCCCTGATGCCCGTCTTCGATGGCCACAACGACGTCCTTCTCCGCCTCATGCGCGGCAAGATCCAGCCGGAGCAGGCTTTTCTGGAAGGCGACAACATCGGACACCTCGATTGGCCGCGCATGAAGGAAGGCGGCTTCGTCGGCGGATTCTTTGCCGTCTACGTGCCGTCCGACAGCGTCGGCGTCGATGTGGACGCGCTGATGACGCAGTCACGCTATGACGTGCCCCTGCCCGCGACGCTGGCGCTGGCGCCGAGCCAGCAGGTCACCCTGCACATGGCCTCGCTGCTCATCCGCATCGAGCGCGCCTCGAAGGGCGAGGTGAAGATCTGCCGCACGGCCGCCGACATCCACCAGTGCATCGACAACGGCAGACTCGCGGCCATCCTGCACATCGAGGGTGCGGAAGGCATCGATCCCGACCTGCACATGCTGGACGTGCTCTATGAGAGCGGGCTGCGCTCCATCGGTCCAGTCTGGAGCCGCCCCAACATCTTCGGCCACGGCGTGCCGTTCCGCTATCCCTCGTCGCCCGACACCGGTCCCGGCCTGACGGATCGCGGCCTTGAGCTGGTGCGCGCCTGTAATCGCCTGAAGATCATGATCGATCTCTCGCACCTGAACGAGAAGGGCTTCTGGGACGTGGCGCGCCTCTCGGATGCGCCGCTCGTCGCCACCCATTCCAATGCGTGGGAGATCTGCCAGCACTCGCGCAACCTGACCGACAAGCAGCTCGCCGCCATCCGCGAGAGCCGCGGCATGGTGGGCGTGAACTTCGCCACCTCCTTCATCCGCCCCGACGGCCAGCGCAACGACGACACGCCGCTCGAAGAGATGATCCGCCACATGGATCACCTGATCGCGCATGTGGGCGTCGACGGCGTCGGTCTCGGGTCCGATTTCGACGGCGCCACCATCCCGGCGGAGATCGGCGACGTGCGCGGCCTACCGCGCCTCGTCGAGGCCATGCGCCGCCACGGCTACGACGAAGCGACCCTGCGCAAGCTCTGCTACGAGAACTGGGTGAACGTGCTGGAGCGCACCTGGGGACGGTGAGGCTGCTGGGCGGAGCATCTGCCAATCGTCATCCCGGAGCTGCGAAGCAGAACCCGGGATCGTTTGACGAGAATGGTCCCTGAGCCTCAACACAGTCCTTCCCACGCAGGCGGGAATCCATGGCCGTCGACGGTGCCAGATGAAACAGCCCCGTGGTCATGGATCCCCTGCCCTCGCTACGCTCGCCGGGGTGACATCCAGACCATCATGGCCGGCCTTGTGCCGGTCATCTCGATACGAAACAGCGCAGCGTTTCAGATGATCGGGATGATCGGGATCACCGGCACAAGGCCGGTGATGACGAGGAAGATAACTTACCGCTCCGCCTTCGCCGTCAGCGCAAAGATGCTCGCGATCCCGCCGACGCCGAGCATCAGCAATAAGCTCACCGCGTTGATGGCCGGCGTCGCGCCCTCGCGCATCTGCCCGTACATGGTGATCGGCAGCGGGGCGTCGGATCCGACGAGCATCAGCGTCGTGTTGAAGTTCTCGAACGACATGAGCAGAGCCACGAGCCCTGCCCCGATGAGCGCGGGGCTCAAGAAGGGCAGCGTCACGGTGCGCAGCACCCGCGCCCGGCTCGCACCGAGATCGAAGGCGGCTTCTTCCAGAGACCGGTCGAATTTGCGCAGACGGGCGGCGATGATGAGCGTCGAGATCGTGAGGATGAAGGACAGCTGTCCCAGGATAACGAGCGGCAGGCCGGGACGCAGGAAATCGAGATCGGTCTGAAGCCAGTCCTCGAGCCCGTTCGCCACCCGGGAGAAGAAGGCGAGGATTGAGATGCCGAGCACCACGCCGGGAATGACGAGCGGCCAGAGCATCATCATTGCAAGAACCGTCTTGCCGCGGAATTCGGCCCGCTCCAGCACCCAGGCATTGACGGTGCCGAGGAGGACGGCGAGCAGGGCCACCGGCACGGCGACCTTGAAGCTGTTGCCGATGCTGTCGAGCCAGATCGGGTCCGTCAGCACGCCGGGCTTGCCGAAGACGGTGCCGGACCCGGTGAACCATTCGAGCGTGAAGCCGCGCCAGGGCGGCGACGGGAACGGGCTCGCATTGAAGGCGAAGATCGCCACGATGAGCAGCGGCGCGAACAGGAAGATGTAGAATGCCGCGATGTAGAGCTTCCAGGCGATGGTCGGTCGGTTCATGGACTTCAAGCCTGCTTCAAGGTGGTGCCGAGGCTCTGGCCGGTGAGGCGCAGGCCCAGCCACACGATGGCGGAGGAGAGCAGCAGGAGCAGCATGCCGAAGGCTGCCCCTTGGGGCCAGTTGAAGCGCGTGATGAACTGCGCGTAGATCTGCTCGGTGAACCACAGGCCGTTCTTGCCCCCGAGCAGCACCGGGGTCGCGAAATTGCCGACCGTCAGCATGAACACGATGATCGAGCCTGCGACGATGCCGGGCATCGCATGGGGAATGACGATGCGGCGCAGGACGGTCCAGCGGCTGCCGCCGAGATCGAAGCCGGCTTCGACCACGGAGGGATCGAGGCTCTCCAGCGCATTGGCGAGCGGCACGATCATGAACAGCAGCCCGCCATAGACGAGGCCGAGGATCACGGCGCCGTCGTTATAGAGGAGTTCCACCGGCTGGTCGGCAAGACCGACGGCCCGCAGCATATAGGAGATCACACCGGTCTCGCGCAGCAGCATCATCCAGCCGAGCGTCCGCACGAGTTCCGACACCCAGAACGGCAGCAGGCAGAGCAGCAGCAGCATCGCCTTCATGCGGCCCTGGGCGACGCGGGCGATGTAGAGCGCGATCGGAAAGGCGAGCACGAGGGTGAGAGCCGTGACCAGGATCGACATGAAGGCGGTGCGGGCGAAGGTGCGCCAGTAGAGCGGCTCGGTAAAGAATTCGAGGTAGTTGCCGAGGCCGAAGGCATAGACCCGCGGCGCCACCCGCTCGCTGAAGGACAGGATGAGGATCTCCACATGCGGCAGCACGATGAGGAGCCCGAGCCACAGGATCGCCGGAGCGAGCAGCAGGAAGAGCGTGAGGCGCTGCGCCGGCTTCGTCATCATGCGGCAAAGACCTTCATGGCGTCCGCCGTCCAGCCCACATGGATCGGCGCGCCGACCTCGATGCCGGCGAGCGGCCCGGCCTGCGGCAGCACGGCGCGCACGGGCTGTTCGAAGCCGAGCGTTTCAATGAGCAGGCTGGAATTGGCGCCGTCGAATAGAACGGCCGACACCCGCCCCTCGAAGCGGTTCGGCAGGTCGCGCAACGCCGGCTGGCTCGGGGCCAGAGCAATCGCTTCCGGCCGTACGAATGCGACGGCCGCCTTCTGCGGAACACGGCCCGTCCCTTGTGTCACCATTCCCGAGGGAAGTTGCAGGGCAACGGTTCCATCGGACGACGCCATGATCTCGCCCTGCCAGCGATTCGTCTCGCCGACGAAGCTCGCCACGAAAGGCGTGGCAGGGTTGTGATAGAGCTCGCGCGGGCTTCCCACCTGCTCGAACCGACCTTGATTCATCACGGCGATGCGATCGGACATGACGAGCGCTTCGGACTGGTCGTGCGTAATGTAGGCGAAGGTGGTGTTGAACGTGCCCTGCAGCTGCTTCAGTTCGATCTTCATGTGTTCGCGCAGCTTGAGATCGAGCGCGCCGAGCGGCTCGTCGAGGAGTACGAGCGTGGGCTCGAGCACGAGGCAGCGGGCAATCGCCACGCGCTGCCGCTGGCCGCCCGAGAGTGCCGTCACGCGACGCTCGCCGAAGCCTTTGAGCCCGACGCGCTCCAGCATTCGGTTGGCGCGCTCCTCCGCGTCCGCGCGAGATACGCCACGGCAGGTGAGCCCATAGGCCACGTTCTCGCCCACGCTCATCATGGGAAAGAGCGCAAGGCTCTGAAACACCATGTTGACGGGGCGCCTGTTGGCCGGAACGCCGATCATCGATTGCCCGCGAATGCGGATGTCTCCGCTCGTCGGATGCTCGAACCCGGCGATCATGCGCATCAGCGTGGTCTTGCCGCAGCCGGACGGGCCGAGGATCGAGAAGAACTCGCCGGGAGCGACGCTGAACGTCACGTCATCGACGGCCGCATGGCTGCCGAAGCGCTTGGTGACATTGACGATGTCGAGATCGTTTGAAGAGGCCATGACGCTGCCGATACAAAAAGTCATCCCCCGGCAAGCGCATCATGCGGAAAAGTGGGGCCGGTTTTCCGCCCCGAACGATGCGCTATTCAGAATCGAGCATCGGATGGATCCCAAAAGTGGTGTCCACTTTTGGGTCCGATGCAGGCCGGGGGATGATAATACACGACGATGGGCTCTTACGAGCCGGCCTTCAGGCGGTCGAGGACCTTGCCCTCGATCTCCTCGATGCCGGCCGGTACGGCCGGATACCACTTGATATTGTCGATGGCGGCCTTCGGGAAGCTCTCGGCGAACTGATCCTTCAGCTTGCCCTGCATGAGCTTGTCGGCACCGTTCGAAGCCGTGAAGTTGCCGGCGGTCGCAGCGACCTTCGCGGCAATCTCGGGCTTCATGTTGAAGTTGATCCACTTGTAGGCGGCGTCGTCGTTGCGGCCCTTGGCGGGGATCGCGAAGGTGTCGACCCAGCCGAGCGCGCCGGACTTGGGCGCGATGAACTTGATGTCGGCATTCTCGGAGTTGAGCTTCCAGCCGCCCGTGTCCCAAGCCATGGCGGCCACCACTTCGCCGGAGCGGATGGCGTTGAGGAGCTGGTCCTTGCCGTCCCAGAAGAACTTTACGCTCTTCTTGCACTCGGCGAGCTTGGCGCCGACCTTCTCCATCATGGCGGTGTAGGCCTTCGGGTCCTTGTAGGACGCGAACGGGTCCATGCCGTTGGCGAACGCGAAGGCGATGAGCGCCGGCCGCTTGGCGCGGAAGCTGGCCTTGCCGGCAATCGCGGCATCGCAGAGATCATTGTAATCCGCGACCTTCGGGGCCGCCTTGGTGTTCACGATGAGACCGTCGGTGCCCCAGATGTGGGGAACACCGTAGACCTTGCCGTCGACGGTGGTGTTCTTCTTGGTCGCTTCCAGCATGGAGGCGATGAAGAGGTCGGACTTGAGCTTGGACAGATCGAGCGGCTTGTAGATGCCGAATTCCGTCTGCGGGCCGGCGATGCGGTCCTGGCTCGGCTGGACGAGGTCGAAGCCCGCACCCTGAGTGGCGCGCAGCTTGGAGATCATCTCCTCGTTGTTCGAGAGGGTGACCTCGACTTCGATGCCGGTCTCCTTGGTGAACTGCTCCATCACGTCTTTCGGAACGTAATCGGCCCAGGTCAGGAGCCGCAGCTTCTCGGCGGCTTCAGCCGAACCGACGACCATGAGAGCGGCAAGAGCCGTAGCCAGCTTCAGGCTGGCGCGTTTGGTCAACATCCTAGTCCTCCAATGTGGTTGGGCTTTTACCCGTGTTCCCCAGTTGCAAAACTATATGACAGTTGAACGACGCGCTAGAGGGTTCGAAGCCGGCTTAGGAATTCATAGGCTGGCTGACACGGCCTCCTCCCCCGGCTATGGATAGCTTCCTTTGCTGGAGCCCGAAGATGCGCACATTCTACCCCGAAATAGAACCTTATAATCACGGTATGCTGGACGTCGGAGACGGCCACAGGATCTATTGGGAATTGTGCGGCAACCCGCAGGGGAAACCCGTGGTTTTCCTTCATGGCGGCCCCGGCGGCGGCTGCACACCGACCCAGCGCCGGCTGTTCGATCCCGAAAAGTACCGCATCCTGCTCTTCGATCAGCGCGGCTGCGGACGCTCGACGCCTTATGCGAGCCTGGAAGCCAACACCACCTGGGATCTCGTGGCCGACATCGAGCGCCTGCGCACGATGATCGGTGTGGACAAGTGGATGGTGTTCGGCGGCTCCTGGGGCTCGACCCTGGCCCTGGCCTACGCCGAGACCCATCCGGAACGCGTGACCGAACTGGTGCTGCGCGGGATCTTCACCCTCCGCCGCGCGGAGCTGCTCTGGTATTATCAGGAGGGCGCTTCCTGGATCTTCCCGGACAAGTGGGAGGGTTTTCTCGCCCCGATCCCGGAGGAGGAGCGCGGCGACCTGATGGCGGCCTATCGCAAGCGCCTGATCGATCCCGATCCCGCCGTCCGGGCCGAGGCTGCGCGCGCCTGGAGCCTCTGGGAGGGGGAGACGATCACGCTCCTGCACAACCAGGAATACAGCGATCAGTTCGGCGATGAGCACTATGCCATCGCCTTCGCCAGGATCGAGAACCACTACTTCGTCAATGAAGGCTGGTTTGAAGAAGGGCAGCTCATCCGCAACGCCTATCGCCTGAAAGCCATTCCAGGCGTGATCATCCAGGGCCGCTACGACATCGCCACGCCGCCGAAGACGGCCTGGGAGCTGCACAAGGCCTGGCCCGAGGCCCAGTTCATCATGGTGCCGGATGCGGGCCATGCGGTGAGCGAGCCGGGCATCACGCATCATCTCATCGAGGCGACGGATGCGTTTGCGCGATTGTAGCGCCGAACCAAGCCGTCACCCCGGAGCTGCGTCACCGGAATCCGAAGCCACTCTCAAAACTCTCCCTGTCATGGCCGTCCCCGGACTTGATCCGGGGATCAGTCCCGGCCATCTCGATCAGGAGAAGCACCGCGCCTAACGTTCGGGATCACCGGCACAAGGCCGGTGATGACGTGAGAGGGCCACTCCGGCCGGAGCAAAGCCGAACGCGGGACGACGCTGGTGTAACTTACTTCGCCGTCCAGCCGCCATCCATCGACAGGTTGGCGCCGGACATCTGGCTTGCCGCATCCGAGCACAGGAACACGGCGAGCGCCGCCACCTGATCGACGGTCACGAACTGCTTGGTGGGCTGGGCCTCCAGGAGCACGTCGTTGATCACCTGCTCCTTGGTCATGTTGCGCGCCTTCATGGTGTCGGGGATCTGTTTTTCGACGAGCGGCGTCCAGACATAGCCGGGGCTGATGCAGTTGACGGTGATGCCGTCGGTGGCCACTTCGAGCGCCACCGTCTTAGTGAGGCCCGCGATGCCGTGCTTGGCGGCCACATAGGCCGATTTGAACGGCGAGGCTACAAGGGAGTGAGCCGAGGCCGTGTTGATGATGCGGCCCCATTTGCGCGCCTTCATGCCTGGCACCGCGGCACGGATGGCGTGGAAGGCGGACGACAGGTTGATGGCGATGATCTGATCCCACTTCTCGATCGGAAAATTCTCCACCGGGGAGACGAACTGGATACCCGCATTGTTGACGAGGATGTCGACGCTGCCGAATGTCCGCTCAGCAAGGCGGATCATCTCCTCGATCTCGTGCGGCTTCGACATGTCGGCCGGCGAATAGATCGCCTTGACGCCATACTCGCTCTCGATGCCGGCGCGCGTCTTCTCGATGTCGCCCGCATCGCCGAAACCGTTGATGACGACATTGGCG
Source organism: Microvirga sp. RSM25 (assembly GCF_044784385.1). NCBI lineage: Bacteria > Pseudomonadati > Pseudomonadota > Alphaproteobacteria > Hyphomicrobiales > Methylobacteriaceae > Microvirga > Microvirga sp. RSM25. The sequence continues at coordinate 3,418,149 of NZ_CP173039.1, forward strand.
CCTTCCTTGGCGAAAGCCCGGGCGATGGCAAGGCCGATGCCGCTGGTCGAGCCTGTCACGACGGCTGTCTTGGATGTCAAAGTCATGATCTACTCCGTTCAAGCCTGGGCACCAGGCATCATCTTAGGGGAGGGATAGCACGAAGGGCGCTGCCAGGGTGAGCCTAGCAAAAAGAAGCATGGAAGGATGATCCCGTAGCAAGGCCCTCACCTGCTTCCGATGCATGGCCCATTGGATCGAGGCCCCGTTGCCGGATCGGCAGCAATATGAGATGCGGGATCTCTGGCTGTTCCGGATCGTCAACAGGTGCATCGTGCCGACACCGAAAATACTCCCCTGCGGCGACAGCGCCGTGACCATCGAGTTCGGCGATACGATCGATCCGGACATCAACGGCATGGTTCTCGCGCTGGACGATATTGTCCGGGCACGCGCCCCGGCCGGCCTGATCGAAACGGTGCCGACCTATCGCTCCCTCACCATCCAATTCGATCCGGTGGCGACCGATTATGACGCCTTGGTCAGGCTCCTGAACGAAGAAACGCAGAACCTGCCCCCTCGCAATGCCGTTGGCCGGCGCTGGCGTGTGCCGGTCGTCTACGGCGGCGAATACGGCATCGATCTCGAGGAGGTGGCGAGCCTCCACGGCCTGACGCCAAACCAGGTAGTCGAAATCCATTCGTCGGCCATCTATCGGATCTACATGATCGGCTTCCTGCCGGGCTTCACCTATCTCGGCGGCCTCGACAAGAGGATCGCCACGTCCCGCCGGCTCCATCCGCGGGCCAAGATCCCCGCAGGCACGATCATGATCGGCGGCGAGCAGGCCGGCATCGCGCCCATGGACATGCCGAGCGGTTGGCACAACCTCGGCCTGACACCCGTTCGTTCCTATGCACCGGGCCGCGATCCGGTCTTCCTGTTCGCGGCCGGCGACGAGATCGTCTTCGAGCCCGTCGACGCTTCGCGCTGGGAGGCGCTGGAGAAGGCGGCGCTGGCCGGCGAACCCGTCGCCGAGGAGGTGCATCCATGACAGATCTCGTGGTGAAATCCTGCGGCCCGATGACCAGCCTGCAGGATCGCGGGCGTCTCGGCTACCAGGGCTTCGGCGTCTCGCCCTCCGGTGCCATGGATCGCCGTGCGCTGGCGATGGCCAACGCTCTCGTCGGCAATGCCCCCGAGACGGCGGCCGTCGAATTCATGAATCTCGGTGGCGCCTTCATCTGCGAGGGCGGCGATCTTCACCTCGCGCTCGTCGGGGCAGGATGCGCCCTGAGCATCGATGGGGCACCTGTAGATCCTCAGACCTCTGTGGTTCTCAAGGAGGGACAATCTCTTGAAGTAGGGCATCCGCGGACCGGTACCTTCGCGTACCTCGCGGTGGCCGGAGGCTTCGCCGTCGAGCCGGAACTGGGGAGCCTGTCCTTCCACCTGCGCTCCCGGCTCGGCGGGCTGAAGGGAGCCCCCCTGAAGGCGGGGGACCGCCTTCCCTGCCGGCCTGAATCGCAGGATCGCGAGCCGATGCAGCTTGCCCTCGATCCACCGGAGGAGAGCGGCCCGATCCGCGTGATGATGGGGCCTCAGGACGATTACTTCACGCAAGAAACGATCCGGACGTTTCTGGAGAGCGAGTTCGCCATCAGCCCTCAAGCCGACCGCATGGGCTTTCAGCTCACCGGCCCGCGCCTCGAACATGCCAAGGGCTTCAACATCGTCTCGGACGGTATCGTGGACGGCCATATCCAGGTGCCGGGCAGCGGCCAGCCCATCGTGCTGATGCGCGACCGGCAGACGGCGGGCGGCTATCCGAAGATCGCAACGATGATCAGTGCCGACCTTGCCCGCTTCGCACAGATGCGCCCCGGTATGAGCGTACGCTTCAAGGCCGTGGAGCGGGATGAGGCCGTCGCCGCGGCGTGCCGCCTGAAGGAATGGATGGGGTCACTCCCCTCAAGCCTCACGCCCGTTCGCTTCGCCCTCACGACCGAGCATCTATTGAGCCGCAACCTGATCGGTGGCACGGTCGATGCGCTCGCTCCCGCAACAACCGATCCGAACGATTGAACGAAAAGGGCGCCGCACCGGCGACGCCCTCTCTCATACTATTTCGTTTTGACGCCGCTCTCCTCGCTGCGGTCCGGCGCCCCTGCGGCCTTCGCCTCGCGGCGGCGTTCGTGCAGGATCCATTCGGTATAGCCGTTGGGCTGCTCGCCCCCTTGAAGATCAGGTCGCAGGCGGCGTTCCAGGCCGGACCCTCGAATTTCGGCGTCATGGGACGATAGAGCGGATCAGCCGCATTCTGCCGGTCCACCACCTCCGCCATGCGGCGCAGGGTCTGCATCACCTGGTCCTTCGAGACGATGCTGTGGCGCAGCCAGTTGGCGAGGTGCTGGCTCGAGATGCGCAAGGTGGCGCGATCCTCCATCAGGCCGACATCGTGGATGTCCGGCACCTTGGAGCAGCCGACGCCCTGATCGATCCAGCGCACCACGTAGCCGAGAATGCCCTGGCAATTGTTGTCGAGCTCCTGCTGCACCGCATCAGGCGCCCAGTTCGACTGCGATACCGGAATGGTCAGGATGTCGGAGAGCTTCGCGCGCGGACGCTCCTTCAGCTCCTCCTGACGGACCTGCACGTCGATCTGATGATAGTGGAGCGCATGGAGCGTCGCTGCGGTGGGCGACGGCACCCAGGCGGTGTTGGCGCCGGCCTGAGGATGACCGATCTTCTGCGCCAGCATGTCGGCCATCTTGTCGGGCGCCGCCCACATGCCCTTGCCGATCTGGGCCTTGCCGGGCAGGCCGCAGGCGAGCCCCACATCCACATTGTTGTCCTCGTAGGCCTTGATCCAGGCGGTCGACTTCATGTCGTTCTTGCGGACCATGGGGCCGGCTTCCATGGAAGTGTGGATTTCGTCGCCGGTGCGGTCCAGGAAGCCCGTGTTGATGAACACGATGCGCTCGGACGCTGCCTTGATGCAGGCCTTGAGGTTGACGGAGGTGCGCCGCTCCTCGTCCATGATGCCCATCTTCAGCGTGTTGCGGGCAAGGCTCAACATATCCTCGACGGCGCCGAAGAGATCGTTGGCGAAAGCCACCTCGTCCGGACCGTGCATCTTGGGCTTCACGATATAGACCGAACCCGCGCGGCTGTTGCGGATCGGTCCCGAGCCCTTGAGATCATGGATGGCGATCAGCGAGGTAACGGCGGCATCGAGAATGGTCTCAGGAATCTCCTGGCCGTCCTCGTCCAGCACCGCGTCGGTGAACATGTGGTGGCCGACATTGCGCACCAGCATGAGGCTGCGCCCGTGCAGGCGCAGCTCGCCGCTGTTCGGCATGGTGTAGACCCGGTCCGGGTTGAGACGGCGCTCGACGGTGCGTCCCCCTTCTCGAAGCTCTCGACGAGGTCGCCCTTCATGAGCCCGAGCCAGGTGCGGTAAATCTGGACCTTGTCCTCGGCATCCACCGCCGCAACGGAGTCCTCCAGGTCCATGATGGTCGAGACCGCCGATTCCAGCACCACGTCGGCGATGCCGGCCGGATCGTCGGCGCCGATCGGATGCGAGCGGTCGATCCGGATGTCCAGGTGCAGGTTGTTGTGGCGCAGGAGCACGGAGGACGGATTGGCAGCCTCGCCCTGGTAGCCGACGAACTGGGTCGGATCCATGAGGCCGGTCTCGGTGCCGTCCTGCAGCGTGACGAAGAGGGCGCCGCCCTGATCGGCGTAGGCCACGGCATCCCGGTGGCTGCCGCTGGCCAGGGGCGCCGCCCGGTCCAGCACCTCGCGGGCACGCTCGACCACCTTGGCGCCCCGTGCCTTGTTGTAGCCGCCGGAGCGGGCGGCACCGTCCTCCTCCGGGATGGCGTCGGTGCCATAGAGCGCATCGTACAGGCTGCCCCAGCGGGCGTTGGCGGCATTGAGCGCGTAGCGGGCGTTGGAGACCGGCACCACGAGCTGGGGACCGGCGATGCGGGCGATCTCGTCGTCCACATGCTGCGTCCCGACGGAGAAATCCTCCGGCTCGGGCAGCACATAGCCGATGTCGCGCAGGAAGCGCTCGTAATCCGCCTGATCGAAGGCCTTTCCGGTCCGGGCGCGATGATACTCGTCGATCTGGGCCTGGATCTTGTCACGGACGGCGAGCAGATCGCGGTCGCGCGGCGCGAAATCCCGGACGAGCCCGGCCAAGCCGCCCCAGAAGACAGCACTCGACAGCCCCGTGCCGGCAATCGCCTCCCGCTCGATGAAATCGTGAAGAACCGGTGCAACCTGGAGGCCGTTCGTCTGGACGCGCGTCATCGTTCCCGCTTTCGGTGGCTAAAGGACACTGCCTTAGCTTAAGGCGCTGCGACTAAAAATGAAGATCGACAGCCCTTCGATGAGAAAAAGGATGAACGATCGGCCGGAATCCTATGCTTTAGAAGTAGATCCGGCTTCCCGGATAGGTTCTTGAAACAAAAAAGCCGCCTGAGCGGCGGCTGTTTTTGAGGAATTGGTGGAGCCGAGCGGGATCGAACCGCTGACCTCTTGAATGCCATTCAAGCGCTCTCCCAACTGAGCTACGGCCCCTTGAAAACCGCGGCATTTGGGGTGCCGCGGCGGTTTCTGTCTTCAGCAGAGGCGTCTCTATAGTCGCCTCCGATCCGAGGTTCAAGCCTCTTCGTCGTCTTCCAGATCGCTGTCGATCAGATCCGACACATCGTCGTCGCCCTCTTCCTCGTCCTCGAGGAAGGTGTCGTCATCGGGAGCATCATCGGCCACGTCGATATCGTCGTCGACCGGGACGTCCTTCTCGTTCTCGCCAGCCTCGACCTCGTCGAGGGAGACCATCTCCGGTCCGGTCGATTCGATTTCGGTCTCGTCATCGTCGGCGACAGCCGCACGGGCGACCACGGGGGCGGCGACCCGGCTCAGGGCGGTTGCCTGGAACACCGTGCCGCATTTCGGGCAGACCGCCGGGTCCCTGTTGAGATCGTAGAATTTTGCGCCGCAGCTCATGCACTGGCGCTTCAAGCCGAGTTCCGGTTTGGCCACGGGTGATTGCCTTTGGAAGTGAATGGTCGGGAACGCTCCGTTAGTCGTGAGGGAATGGCTTGTCAAATAGGAAATTGCAAGAATTGCAAGAGAGGGCGGACCTTGAGCCAGCTTGCGCGTGACGGCGGGAAAACCCCGTGTTAGGAGCCCGCCCGGATAAGAAGTCCCAAGGAACCCGAGCAAGGAACCGAGAATGTCGCACGCGCACGGATCGCCGTCCCCGGTCGCCAGCAGGTCTGGAACGCCCCTGAAAGGGCGCATCCGCGTCCCCGGCGACAAGTCGATTTCTCACCGTTCCATGATCTTCGGGCTGCTGTCGATCGGCGAGACCCGGGTCGAGGGTCTCCTAGAGGGAGACGACGTGCTGCGCACCGCCGAAGCCTGTCGGGCCCTTGGCGCCACCATCACCCGCGAGGCACCGGGCCGGTGGCGGATCGTCGGCGCCGGCATCGGCGGGCTGAAAGATCCCTCGGATATTCTCGATTTCGGCAATGCGGGCACCGGCTCGCGCCTCATGATGGGCGTTGCCGGAAGCCACCCCATCACGTCGACCTTCGACGGCGACGCCTCGCTGCGCAAGCGTCCCATGCGCCGGATCCTCGATCCGCTGACCCAGATGGGCGTGACCGTTGTCAGCGAGGCCGAGGGTGGACGGGTTCCCCTCACCCTGCGCGGTCCGAAGGAGACGATCCCGATCACCTACGAGACCCCGGCGGCTTCGGCTCAGATCAAGTCGGCGATCCTGCTCGCCGGTCTCAACTCCCCCGGCAAGACCACCGTGATCGAACGCGAGGCGACCCGCGATCACACGGAGCGGATGCTGCAGCATTTCGGAGCGAGCGTGGAGGTCGCCCTCCACGGAGCCGATGGCCGCGCCATTACCCTCCAGGGCCAGCCCGAGCTGCGCGGAACCGAGATCGTGGTGCCGACCGATCCCTCCTCGGCGGCCTTCCCCCTGGTCGCAGCGCTGATCACCCCCGGTTCGGACGTGGTTCTCGAAGGCGTGATGATGAATCCCCTGCGCACAGGCCTCATCACCACGCTGATCGAGATGGGGGCCTCCATCGAGCGCCTGAACGAGCGGGACGAGGGTGGCGAGACGGTCGCGGACCTGCGCGTGCGCCACAGCCGCCTCACCGGCGTGACCGTTCCCCATGCCCGGGCCCCGGCCATGATCGACGAGTACCCGATCCTCGCGGTCGCGGCCTCCTTCGCCGATGGCACGACCTGCATGCAGGGGCTCCATGAGCTGCGCGTGAAGGAATCCGACCGCCTCGCCGCCGTCGCCGCAGGTCTCGCCGAGGCCGGCGTCGAGCACGAGATCCAGGGCGACGACCTCCTCGTCCATGGCTCGAACGGCAAGGTTCGTGGCGGCGGCAATCCGGTGGCGACTCATCTCGACCATCGCATCGCCATGTCGTTCCTGGTCATGGGCCTGGCAACGGCCCAGCCGATGACGGTCGATGACGGAGCGATGATCGCGACGAGCTTCCCTTCCTTCCTCCCGCTCATGCGCGAGCTTGGCGCCACGATCCAGGATTGAGCCGCCCATGATCATCGCCATCGACGGTCCTGCCGCATCGGGCAAGGGTACCCTGGGCAAGCGCCTGGCTGAACATTACGGCTTCGCCCATCTCGATACCGGCCTGCTCTACCGGGCGGTTGCCCGTGTCCTCATGGACCGGGACATTCCGCTCGCCGATCAGGCCGCCGCAACAGAGGTGGCGCAGAACCTGGACGTCAGCCATCTGGAGGACGATTCCCGCCTGCGGGGGGCGGCCATGGGCGAGGCCGCCTCGGTGGTGTCCGCCTATCAACCGGTCCGGGATGCCCTTCTCGCCTTCCAGCGCCAGTTCGGCGCGAAGGCCCCGGGCGCGGTGCTCGACGGGCGGGACATCGGAACGGTGGTCTGCCCCGATGCGGAGGTGAAGCTCTTCATCACCGCTGCCCCCGAGGAGCGGGCGCGACGCCGTCACCGGGAACTGCTGAGCCGGGGCGAGCAGGCGGAATACGAGACCATCCTCGTGGATATCCGCCGCCGCGACGAGCGCGACATGACCCGGAGCACCGCTCCGCTGAAAGCCGCCGCCGACGCCGTAACCCTCGATACGACGCATCTGGATGCCGACGGTGCCTTCCGGGCGGCGCTCGCTCTCGTGGAGCGCAAGCGCACCTCGAAATGAGCAGTGGAAGCCCATAATTTCCTGGGCTCTGAGAATACCCCTAGTCCCCGCCTGACCTTGCCTTAGTTTCAGAAGCTGGCACACTTCAAAGACCAATCCGGCTCCCGACACGGAGATACCGATGGTTCGTTCCGGCTTCATCCGCCTTGCCGCAGGACTGGCTTGTCTCTGGGCGCTTCTGGCCCTGCCCGCCCAGGCACAGACCGAGACGGAGGTCGACTTGGCCCTCGTCGTGGCCGTCGACATCTCCTTCTCCATGGACACGGACGAGCAGGCCCTGCAGCGGGAGGGCTTCGCCCAGGCCTTTCGCTCCAAACTCGTCCACGATGCGATCCGCGGCGGGATGCTGGGCAAGATTGCCGTGACCTACATGGAATGGGCCGGTTCTCCAGATCAGAAGGTGATCGTTCCCTGGACGGTCCTGGACAACTCCGAGAGCCTCATGGCCTTCGCGGACAAGATCGCCTCGACGCCCCTGCGTCGGGCGCAGCGGACCTCGATTTCCAGCGCCATCGATTTCAGTGTGAAGCTTCTCGAGGAAAGCGGCGTCAGCGCGACGCGGCGGGTCATCGACGTCTCGGGGGACGGCCCCAATAACCAGGGCCGGCTCGTGCTCGAAGCCCGCGATGCGGCCTTGGCCAAGGACATCACCATCAACGGCCTGCCGATCATGCTGCGCCAGCCCGGCTACCTCGACATCCCGGATCTCGACATCTATTACAAGGATTGCGTCATCGGCGGCCAAGGCGCGTTCACGGTTCCGGTCCGCGAACGCGATCAGTTCATCGAGGCGATCAAGACCAAGATCCTGCTCGAAGTCGCCAACCTCACGCCTCGGCCGTCCCTCATCAACCGTATTCAGACCACTCCGCGCACCAACTGCATGGCCGGCGAGATGCAGTGGCGTGACCGCTGGAGCAATTGAGCTGTCTCTCCCATGAAGCAATTGACGTTGGCGCTCGTGGCTCACGACGCCAAGAAGGACGACATGGCCGATTTCGTGGCCATGTACGAAAACGACATCCGCCCCTTCACCCTCTTCGCGACCGGCACGACCGGCGGGCGCGTAATGGAGCGCTGCCCGTCTCTGTCAGTCACGCGGTTGAAAAGCGGACCGCTCGGCGGCGATCAGCAGATCGGCGCGATGATCGCGGAAGGAAGGATCGACGCGCTGTTCTTCTTCGTCGATCCGCTCTCGCCGCATCCGCATGACGTGGACGTGAAGGCGCTGATGCGCCTCGCCCTCGTCTACAACATCCCGATGGCTCTCAATCCCGCCACGGCGGAACGGCTGATCGAGTCGTTCAGGGATTAGCCTCTCCGCGTGCCAACGATATCTGCTGACTTGTTGAGGCTTGAGCCTATGTCCCGCGCGGCTTGGCGCGCCGCGTCGGCGGCGCGGTGAGCGGATCCTCCGGCCAGGGATGCTTCGGGTATTGTCCGCGCATGTCGGCCCGCACCGCCGCCCAGGAGCCGCGCCAGAATCCCGGCAGGTCGCGGGTGATCTGAATCGGACGCTGCGCCGGCGAAAGCAGATGCAGAATGAGCGGCACGCGCCCGGCTGCGATGGTAGGATGCTTGTCGAGGCCGAACAGCTCCTGCACCCGCACGGCGAGGACGGGCCCCTCCTCCGTGCCGTAATCGATCGGGATCTGCGATCCGGTCGGCACCTCGATATGGGTCGGCGCCTCCGCATCGAGGCGCCGCTGCAAATTCCAGGGCAGCAGACTGCGCAGGGCCTCGCTCAACAAATCGGGACCGATCTCGCCAAGGCCGCTCTTGCCGACAAGATGAGGCGCCAGCCACTCGTCCGCGCCTTCGATCAGCGCCTCGTCGGAGAGGTCCGGCCACTCGTCTCCTTCGGCCTGTCGCAGGAACATCACGCGCTCGCGCCATTGCGCCAACGCCTTCGACAAGGGCAAGGCATCGAGGCCCAGCGCGACGAGACCTTCGGCAAGCGCCTGCGCCGCCTCCTCCGTTGCCGGGACTTTCAGGGGGCGTTCGTTCAGGAGCAAGGCACCAAGGCGACGAACCCCACGCGCCCGCAGAGCCTTTGCCTGCCGGTCGAAGGCGATCTCGTCGCGCTGCTCGATGGCCTCCCCGAACAGGCTTTCGATCTCATCCGACGATATGGAAGCCGCGGCCAGAATGCGTGCCGAGGCGGCACCGCCTGCGATCTCGGCGATGGCGAGGTAAGGCTCCTTCGCCAGCCGCTCGTGCGCTTCGAGCACGGCACCGCGCCCATTGGCCATGAGATACTCGCCCGTCTTGCCCCGAGCCTTCGCGAGCCTGTCGGGATAGGCCAGCGTCAGCAGCGCGCCGATGGAATGCGGTTCGTCGGTGGATGCGTGGGCCCCGCCCTTGGCCCAGCCCTCCGCCATGCGCCGCATGTCTTGCGCCCTGCCCGACCGGTCGCGTCGGAAGCGCTCGACGCGCTCGGCGAGATCCACCGCATCGCCACCCAGCCCGCGCTCGACGAGAACGGCTGCAAGATCCGCGGCATCGCGTGCTTGCCCGCTTTCACCGGCAAGCAGCACCATCCGCGCGAGACGTGGTGGCAAGGGCAGATCGCGCAGGCGGTGGCCCACTTCCGTGATGCGTCCCTCGTTGTCGAGCGCGCCGAGTTGCTGCAGCAGCGTTCGCGCCTCTTTCAGCGCCGGTGCGGGCGGTGGATCGAGGAATGCGAGCGACGTCGGATCGGTGACGCCCCAGGCGGCGCAATCGAGCAGCAGGGGCGCGAGATCGGCCGACAAAATTTCCGGCCGTCCGAACGGCTCGAGCGCGCCGTTCGCGGCTTCTTCCCAGAGCCGATAGCTCACGCCCGGTTCGGTGCGGCCCGCGCGGCCCCGGCGCTGATCGGCGGCGGCACGGGAAACGCGCACCGTTTCTAGCCGCGTGAGGCCGATATTCGGCTCGTAGACTGGCACGCGGGCAAGCCCTGAATCGATCACGACCCGCACACCCTCGATGGTGAGCGACGTCTCGGCGATCGAAGTGGCGAGCACCACCTTGCGGCGTCCGGGTTTCGCAGGGCTCACCGCAAGGTCCTGCTCGCCCCGTTCCAGAGCGCCGTAGAGCGGCGCGATATCGACCATAGGATCGGCGATGCGCTCGCGCAGAAGAGTCTCGACCCGGCGGATTTCCCCCTGACCGGGCAGGAAGACCAGCAGGGAGCCGGTCTCGGCCCGCAGGGCGCGGGTGACCGCATCCGCCACCTGCTCCTCGATGGGGCGGTTGGGATCGCGCCCGAGATAGCGGGTCTCGACCGGATAAGCGCGGCCTTCCGACTCGATGACGGGCGCCTCGCTCAGGAGCCTGGCCACGCGCGCACCATCCAGGGTCGCGGACATGACGAGGAGGCGAAGGTCCTCCCTCAAGCCCGCTTGAGCATCGAGCGCCAGGGCGAGGCCGAGATCCGCGTCGAGGGAGCGCTCATGAAACTCGTCGAAGAGAACGGCCGCGATGCCGTCGAGCGACGGGTCGTCCAGGACCATGCGGGCGAAGACGCCCTCGGTCACCACCTCGATCCGCGTCTTGCGGCTGATCTTAGACCCGAGGCGGACGCGCAAGCCCACCGTCTCTCCCACCGCCTCGCCGAGCGTCTGCGCCATGCGCGCCGCAGCCGCCCGCGCGGCCAGGCGTCGAGGCTCCAGCACGATGATCTTGTTGCCATTCACCCAGGGCTCGTCGAGCAGCACCAGGGGCACGCGCGTGGTCTTGCCCGCGCCGGGAGGGGCAACGAGGACGGCATTCGACCGAGCACGAAGGCTCGCCGTCAGATCGTCGAGGACGGCATCGATGGGAAGGGAGCTGTCGAAAGCACGCATGCCGCCTGATGGCTCAAGCGGCCCGAGAGAGCAAGCTGTTCATCACACCGGAAATCCATACCCCCGCAGTTCCGCTGCAAGATCGATGGGCTCGACGCAATGGATCGCATGCATGCCGACGGCGCGGGCCGCTTCCACATTGGCCTTGGAATCGTCGATGAACACGCAGTCTCCGGCCCTGAGCCCATAGCGGTCGAGCAGGAGATGGTAGATGGCCGGATCGGGCTTCAGCAGGCGCTCGTCGCCGGAGACGATGATGCCGTCGAAGCCCGACAGGAACGGGAAGCGCTCCTGCGCCAGAACGAATTTGGGGCCGGAGAAATTCGTGATGCAGTAGTTCGGCACGCCCGCTTCCCTCAAACGCAGCAGCAGGGCTACGTGATCCTCGAAGACGCCGGAAACGGTCTCGTCCCAGCGCTCGTGGAAGGCGCGGATCTGTGTCTCGTGTTTCGGGTGATCCTTGACCAGGAGAGCCACCGCCTCGTCCCAGTCGCGACCTCGGTCCTGCTCCACGTTCCAGTCAGGGGTGCAGACATGGGCAAGGAACCACTCCATCTGCTTCTCGTCGTCGAAGATCCGGCGGTAGAGATTGCGCGGATCCCACCGCAGCAGAACATTGCCGATATCGAACACGACTTTGGTAGGCTTGGTCATGGCCAGAGCTTTTTCCTCGATGATCCTCTCAGGCATTTAGCTTCTGGAAAGCCGCCGCGCCACTCTCAAGATCGATGGGCTCTCGTCGTGGCCTGGGGATCGGGCCTGGAGCCAAGTTGAAGCTTGGCGGGATCAAGAGCGCTCCTCCAGCGTTTGTGTCCTTGCTTGAGGCAGCAAGATGGGGGCGGGATGGCCGGTTTACTTGGGTCCCAAAGGCGGTTGAATTGGCGCGCCGCTGCGCTTCTCGGCCTGATCTCCAGCACCTTTTCGACCCTTGTCAGCCAATTCCTCGCAGGCAGGATCGGCCGCGATGCGGTCGTCGACTGGATGGTTGTCGCGACCATTACGCTTCGGGACGGGATGCTACAGAGCGAACCCTCCTGGCCCGTCATCGCGGCTGGCATCCTTTTCCATCAATGGGCGGATTTCACCTGGGCCGTCATCTTCTTTTGGCTACTCGGGCGGTGGACCGCAGGATTGAAGCCTCGGAGCCTTCTCTTCATCGCCCTGCCCTGGGCCCTGTTCACCTCGGCCTTCGAATGGTTTGTCCTGGTGCCGCTCATTCCCTTCTGGCAGCCGATATTCACCCTGAACCAGCCCTACTGGATCGGCTTCCTGGTTCACGCGGTCTCCGCCTCCATGTACCCGCTCTTTCCCTGGCTGCGCGATTGGCTCAGAGGTCGGCTCCCCTCGCCGCACGGGCGTTTCACGGCCGCCTGGACGACGCTCGCCGCCACAGGCCTTCTGGTGCTCGGCTTCATCGCCTTCCTGGGCTGGCAGAACCGGGAACTGCCCTGGATGGGAGAGAGCCCGGCCTTCGACCAGAGCTATATGCGGCGCATGGCGGCTCATCATGCTCAAGGCGTCGAGCTCGCCCAGACCGCCATCGAGAAGGCTCGGGATCCGCATCTCAAAAATCTTGCCCGTCTGATGGCATCCGACCAGAAAGGCGAAATCGCCATCTTCCAGCAATGGTGGCGCAGCTGGTTCGGCTGTGATCTGCCGCCGGCCGCTCCCGAGGAGCACGCCACCATGCCCGGCATGCTCTCGCCGGAGCAGATCGACGGCCTGCGCCGCACGAACGGCGACGCCTTCGATCTGCTGTTCATCACGCTCATGACCACGCACCACCAGGGCGCGATCGCCATGGCGGATGAGGCCCTGCGCGAAGCCGGCGACATCCGTCTCCGGCTCATGGCGCACGGGACCCGCCATGCGCAGCGCGGCGAGATCGAGCTCATGCATGGCAGCGAAGGCTTGGCGGCGGTGGAAGCAGCGACCTTTTCGCTCCTCGTTCCTGCCGGAGATGCAAGCGCGGATCGACGAGAGCAGGCCCCCTCAACGCATCGGCATTGAGGGAGCTGCCCGGAGGATTTATCCGCCGATATTATAGGCCGCGAGCGCCGCCATGTTGACGATGTCGCTGTCGGTCGCGCCGAGGGAGACGATCTGCACCGGCTTGTCGAGACCCACCACGAGCGGCCCCAGCACCATCGCGCCGCCGAGCTCCTGCAGCAGCTTGGTCGAGATCGAGGCGGAGTGAAATGCCGGCATGACGAGCACGTTCGCCGGCCCTGTAAGACGGCAGAACGGGTATTGCGCCATCACGTCCCGGTTGAGCGCCACGTCGGCGGACATCTCGCCGTCGTATTCGAAATCGACGCGCAGCTCGTCGAGGATCTCGACGGCCTCCTGGATCTTCTCCGCGCGTTCCGCCTTCGGATGTCCGAAGGTCGAGAAGGACAGGAGTGCCACCCGCGGCTCGTAGCCGAGACGGCGGGCGACACCGGCGGATTCCATGGCGATCTCGGCGAGTTCCTGCGCGCTCGGCATCTCGTGGATGGCCGTATCCGCCACGAGAACCGTGCGGCCGCGGGCAAGGCAGAGCGAAACGCCGATGACGCGATGACCAGGCTTCGCGTCGATCACGTGGCGCACGTCGGCAAGCGCCGTCGAGTAATTGCGCGTCGCGCCCGTCACCATGGCGTCCGCATCGCCGAGCGCCACCATGGAAGCTGCAAAATGGTTGCGGTCCTGGTTGATCATGCGCTGGCAGTCGCGGAACAGATACCCGTTACGCTGCAGGCGCTCATAGAGGAATTGCGCATAGGTCGCGTTGCGGTGCGACAGGCGCGCATTGTGGATCTCGATGCCCTCGCGGCCTTCGAGCTCGATGCCCGCCTGAGTGGCCGTTTCCTGGATGCGATCCTCGCGGCCGACGAGAATGGCCTTGCCGAGTCCCTGGTTGACGAAGGACAGGGCGGCGCGAATCACCTGCTCCTCCTCGCCCTCCGCGAACACGACACGCTTCGGGAACTTGCGCACGCGCTCGAAGATGCGGTTGAGCGTGCCGGCCACCGGATCACGCCGCGCCGAGAGCTGCGCCTTGTAGGAGCGCATGTCGACGATGGGGCGGCGTGCAACTTCCGTCTCCATGGCGGCCTTCGCCACCGCCATGGGAATCGTATGGATCAGGCGCGGATCGAAGGGCACGGGGATGATGTATTCCCGCCCGAAGCGCGGACGCGAGCCCTGATAGGCTGCCGCCACCTCATCGGGGACATCCTCGCGGGCGAGTTCCGCCAGCGCCTGGGCGGCCGCGATCTTCATCTCCATGTTGATCGTGGTCGCCTGGACGTCGAGCGCGCCGCGGAAGATGTAGGGGAAGCCGAGGACGTTGTTGACCTGGTTCGGATAATCGGAGCGGCCCGTGGCGATGATCACGTCGTCGCGGATCCGGGCGACTTCTTCCGGCGTGATTTCCGGGTCGGGATTGGCCATGGCGAAAATGATCGGATTGGGCGCCATGGAGCGGATCATCTCGTCCGTGAACGCACCCTTGGCCGAGAGGCCGAACACCGCGTCGGCCCCGTTCAGGGCGTCCGCCAGGGTGCGGGCATCCGTCTCGGCGGCATGGCCCGATTTCCACTGGTTCATGCCCTCGGTGCGGCCCTTGTAGATCACGCCTTTGGTGTCGCAGAGAATGACGTTGTTGGGCGCAAAGCCCATGGCCTTGAGAAGCTCGGTGCAGGCGATGCCGGCGGCGCCCGCGCCGTTCACCACGAGCCTGGTCTTCGCCATGTCGCGGCCGGTCAGATGAAGCGCATTGATGAGGCCCGCCGCCGCGATGATCGCCGTGCCGTGCTGATCGTCGTGGAAGACGGGAATGTCCATCAGTTCCCGCAGGCGCTCCTCGATGATGAAGCATTCCGGCGCCTTGATGTCCTCCAGGTTGATGCCGCCGAAGGACGGACCGAGATAGCGCACGCAGTTGATGAAGGCGTCCGCATCCTCCGTATCGACCTCGAGGTCTATCGAATCCACATCGGCGAAGCGCTTGAACAGGACCGCCTTGCCCTCCATCACGGGCTTCGAGGCGAGCGCACCGAGATTGCCGAGGCCGAGGATCGCGGTTCCGTTCGAGATCACCGCCACCATGTTGGAGCGGGTGGTGTAGTCGAAGGCGCAGGACGGGTTCTCGGCGATGGCCAGCACCGGCACCGCGACGCCCGGCGAATAGGCCAGCGACAGATCGCGCTGGGTCGCCATGGGCTTGGTCGGGACGACCTCGAGCTTGCCGGGTCTTCCCTGAGCATGGAACTGCAGCGCCTCCTGATCGGTGAAGGTGGGGCGTTTGCTGCGGATCGGGCGCTGATCGTCGGTCATGAGATATGGTTTCTTTTTGATACGAGGCGTTTCCAAAGGGGGATGCGACCTTAAGGCATAGGAGGCGCCTTCCTCAAGACTTGTCCACATCCGCCCTTTGGACCGTATGACACGGATGAAAGGGGCCTCAGGCTTTGCTAAACAGGGCGGATGTCGACCCAAACCGCCTATAAGTCTCCCGAGACCGTCGATTCGAGCGCCGCACCTGCACCCACGCTCCCGCAGGACAGCCGCGTCACACCCATGATGGCGCAGTATATCGAGATCAAGGCGGCCAACCCGGACAGCCTGCTCTTCTATCGGATGGGCGATTTCTACGAATTGTTCTTCGAGGATGCGGAGATCGCGAGCCAGTCCCTCGGCATCGTGCTGACCAAGCGCGGCAAGCATCAGGGGCAGGACATCCCCATGTGCGGCGTGCCCGTGGAGCGGGCGGACGACTACCTCCAGCGGTTGATCGGCCTCGGCCACCGGGTCGCCGTCTGCGAGCAGACCGAGGATCCGGCGGAGGCGAAGAAGCGCGGCTCCAAATCGGTCGTGCGCCGCGATGTGGTCCGCCTCGTCACCCCCGGCACGATCACCGAGGAGCGCCTGCTCGAGCCCGGCCGGGCCAATTACCTGCTGGCCATCGCCCGCCGCCGCGCCTCCGATACGCAATGGTGCTACGGGCTTGCCGCCGTCGACATATCCACAGGTCATTTCGTCCTGAGCGAGACGGACGGCACGGGCCTTTCCGCCGAGATCGCCCGTTTCGAGCCGCGAGAGATTCTGGTGCCCGACGTCATCCACGACGATCCAGAGCTCAGGAGCTTCTGGCAGGAGACGCGCGCCGCCATTACGCCCCTGTCCCGCGAGGGGCTCGACCCGGCCTCTGCCGAACGGCGGCTGAAGGATTATTTCGGGGTTGCGACGCTCGATGCCTTCGGGGCTTTCAGCCCCGCCGAGGTCACGGCGGCGGGCAGCGCGCTCTTCTATGTCGAGAAGACGCAGATCGACAGCCGCCCGGCGCTCAACCCGCCCTCCCGCGATACCTCCGGGGCGGCGCTCGCCATCGATGCGGCGACCCGCGCCAATCTGGAACTCACCCGCACCCTCTCAGGCGAGCGGGCGGGGAGCCTGCTCGCCACCATCGACTGCACGGTGACGCCGGGCGGCGCCCGGCTGCTCGCCGAGCGGCTCGCCGGCCCCCTCACCAATCCGGGCCAAATCCGCGAGCGGCAGGATTCCGTCACGGCTCTCGTCGAGAACAACGATCTGCGCGACCGTCTGCGGCGCATCCTCAAGCGCTCGCCCGATCTGGCCAGGGCGCTCTCGCGCCTCAGCCTCGGACGCGGCGGCCCGCGGGATCTGGCCTGCGTCCGTGACGGCCTGTTCGCGGCACGTGAGTTGGGCCTCGAATTGGCCATCGCACCCAATCTGCCGAAGGAGCTATCCGGGGCCGCGCAGGTGCTCCAGGGCCTTCGCACGGATGTGCCGGACCACCTTGCGGCCTCCCTGGCGGACGAATTGCCGTTGCTCAAGCGCGATGGCGGTTTCATCCGTACGGGCTTCGATCCGGGTCTCGACGAGCTGCGCGAGCTGCAGCAGGATTCGCGCCGCTTCATCGCCGCCCTCCAGGCGCGCTACGCCAATGAGACCGGCTGCAGGTCCTTGCGCGTCAAGCACAATCACATGATCGGCTACTTCGTGGAGGTGCCGCAGAATGTGGGCGAGGACCTGCTGAAGGAACCGTGGAAGGACACCTTCGTCCACCGCCAGACCATGGCGGGCGCCATGCGTTTCTCGACCATGGAACTCGGCGAGCTCGAATCGAAGATCGCGTCCGCGGCCGACCGGGCGCTGAAGATCGAACTCGCGCTTTTCGACGAGATGGTGCAGGCGCTTCTCGATCTCGCCGGCGACGTGGCGGCTGCCGCCGAAGCGATCGCCGTCATCGACGTGACCGCGGCCCTTGCGGATCTCGCCATGCGGCTCGATTGGACCAGGCCCGTCGTCGACACCGGCCTCGCCTTCACCATCAAGGGCGGCCGCCACCCTGTTGTCGAGGCGGCCCTCAAGCGCGAGGGCACTCCGTTCATCGCCAACGACTCGGACCTCTCGGGCAAGGATGCGGGCCACATCCTGCTGATCACCGGCCCGAACATGGGCGGCAAGTCCACCTATCTGCGCCAGAACGCGCTGATCGTGGTGCTCGCGCAGATGGGGTCCTACGTTCCGGCGAAAGAGGCCCATATCGGCATCGTCGACCGGCTCTTCTCCCGCGTCGGTGCCGCCGACGATCTGGCGCGCGGCCGCTCGACGTTCATGGTCGAGATGGTGGAGACCGCCGCCATCCTCAACCAGGCAACCGCCCGCTCGCTGGTCATCCTCGACGAGATCGGCCGCGGCACCGCCACCTTCGACGGTCTCTCCATCGCCTGGGCGGCCATCGAGCACCTGCACGAGACAAACCGCTGTCGCGCCCTGTTCGCGACCCATTTCCATGAGCTGACGGCACTTGCCGAGCGCATGCCACGGATCTCCAACGCGACTCTGAAGGTCACCGAGTGGCATGGCGAGGTGGTGTTCCTGCATGAGGTGGTGCCTGGCGCCGCCGATCGCTCCTACGGCCTGCAGGTTGCGCGACTTGCCGGCCTGCCGGCACCTGTCGTCGACCGGGCGAAGACCATCCTGAGCGAGTTGGAAAAATCGGATCGCGAAGCGCCGAAGCGGGCACTCCTGGACGACCTGCCCCTCTTTGCCGTTCCCGTTCGTGCCGAGCCCGCACCGGCTCCGAAGCATGATGCCTTGCGGGACGCGCTCGATGCTCTGGATCCGGACGCCATGACGCCGAGAGAGGCGCTCGATGCGCTCTACCGGCTCAAGGCCCAGAAATAGAGCGAAGCGTCAGGACACCTGGGAGCTACGCTCGCGAGGGGCTGCGCCGAAAGGGACGAAGGTCACCGTCCGGGCGTCATCAGGCTCGCGGGACTGCCCGGCCATAACATAGCCCAAGGCCTCGCGGACGCCACGTTCCGTATAGGGCTTTGCGATGACGCCCCAGGCTCCGGCAAAATCCTCAGGAATGCGCTTGGTGTTCGCCGTCATGAACAGCACGGTGACCTGATGCTGGGCTGCGAGATGGCGCGCCACGTCGACGCCGGTCGGCCCGTCGGCCAGATGAATATCGACGAAGGCGAGATCCGGCTTGAGTTCCTGGCCGAGGGAGAGAGCGTCCCGGGACGAGGCTGCCATTCCGACGACGTCGTGGCCCAGATCCTGCAGCAGGCTTTCGAGTTCGAGCGCGATCAGGATCTCATCCTCGACGATGAGGATGCGCAACGGCTTCTCGCTACTCAAACTGGGTCTCCTCCGCATCGACGGGCATCACGATCTCAGCGCGTGTACCTGGCTTCCTGTCGTGCCAAGTCAACCGCCCCTTCAACTGATGGACCAACATCGTGATCAAGGTTTTTCCAAAACTTCCTTCAGGTGGGGGTGAATGATCGAGCCCCACCCCGTCGTCCTCGACGGCGATTTTCAGGCCGTTTTCGGCCCGTCCAATCTCAATTGTCAATTGCCCCTGGCGCCCATTCGGGAAAGCATGCTTAACGGCGTTGCCGATGACCTCGTTCAGCAGAAGAGCAAGCGCCGCCGCCTTGGAGGCCGGAACGCCGAGAGGCTGGATATTGAGGTTGAGATCGACCTGCCCGTCGGGCAAGGCCATGACCAATTCCCCGGCGAGTTCCGCAGTGAATTCTTTCACGTTGAGACGGCTCACATCGCCTGCCGTGTAGAGAAGCCGGTGTGCTGCCGAGAGCGCGCTGACCCGCTCGGCGGTCTCATGCAGGACCTTTCGCGCCTCCGGGTTCTGAAGGCGGCGCGCCTTCAGGAGAACCAGAGAGGCCGTCATCTGGAGGCTGTTCTTCGCCCGGTGCTCGACCTCGTGGAGAAGCGCCGTCTTCTGTTCAAGCGCCGTCTGGAGGTCCTGGGTCCGGCGCTCGATCTGCTCCTCCAGGAACTGCTTCGTCTCGATAAGGTCCCGGTCGACCTGCTTCTTCGCGCTGACGTCGTTCAGCAGCACGGTGACCGACCGGAGATGGCCGGCCTCGTCATGGACCGGCGAGAGAGCCAAAGAACTCCAGAACGAGGATCCGTCCTTCCGACAGATCAAGAACTCGGTCTCGAAAGCTTCCCCACGGTGCAAGGCGGCATCGACAACGTCCAGGGAAGACATCTCCGCGCCAGGGACCTGAAGGAACTGCCAGCTCTGGCCGAGCACCTCGTCAGGGGAATAGCCGGTCAGATCGAAAAAGGCCTCGTTGGCGAAAATGACAGGGGCTCGCACCCGGTTCGGATCGACCATCAAGATGGACATGGGCAAGGATCGGAAGGCGGCCCTGAAGGGAGCCTCCGCGAGGTCTGACGTTCGTTGCGAAGGAGACACGTGGGTTTCGGCCAGCATTACGATCTCTGGACGCCACTCGAGATCTCATGGACCAACCGTGCTTGCTCGATTGAGAAGAGAATTCGCCCCATGCCAGGTACTGCCCCGTCGATGATAGAACCCTTGTGCTTGCGCGAGTTTTTTCGAGATGCCGCCCGCGACACAGTGGAACTCAACGCGACGATGGCGGGAGGGTTCCGCTATCGGCTTGCCAAGTCGCACCACCCCTGCGGAATAGACATAGCAACACTATCGCGTTTCAAATGACCGCGCTAACATCGAATCTCTGCGGGAGGTTCAACCGGATGGTCATGCGCGTTTCCACTGTTGCGTTCGAAGGGATCGAGGCGCGTGCTGTCGATGTGCAAGTGCAGATTTCACCCGGGGCGGTCGCCTTCATGATCGTTGGCCTGCCCGACAAGGCGGTGGCGGAATCCCGCGAGCGTGTCCGCTCTGCCCTGATCGCCTCAGGCCTTGCCTTGCCGGCGAAACGCATCACGGTCAACCTTGCTCCTGCCGATCTGCCGAAGGAGGGTAAGATTTTGACTCTTACCCACGCTATCATCTGAACTAAGCATTTGTTTTGTTTGAAATTTTCTCGGCGATCTAAAAAGTAGGCTATTCGTAACCCCTCGATGTTGCCCGCGTCAAAATGCCCCGATTCTGCCTTACATAGATAAAGACGTTCTATGACTCTATTCTCACTAGAGGTTTATGAACTTAGTATCTTTTTAAGGAATGCCTCAAAGGATTTAGGCCTCCCTACGTCAGGAGGCTAACGTGAACAAAGCGGTCGCGACTGAATTACCGGCGCACGTCCTACTCAACCAACCATCTACAGACCCCCGGGAGCGTCCAGGAGTGCCGGGTCAGTCCCTTCGCTTGAATGGTAAGCTACATGATTTCAGCGCGTTGATCCCTCTCTATGGAGCTTCGTTTACAGAGCGATTACTCGATGCGTTCGCCCGAAAATACGTCCACGACACAGCATCCACAACCGAAAAGCGTTGCGGAAATTTACGCAAGTTTCTCCTCTACCTAGCAGGTTTTGCGGCAGAAGCGTCGAACCAGAACACGGCGGCCGCACAAACCTATAGAGCTCTCGTTGAGAACCAACCGGAATCCATTACGTCGACTCAATGGATCGATACGGTTGACGTGTTCGTCAGCCGACTCAGGGATCTCACTGACCATTCAGTCGTCAGGAGCAGTAATCCACTCACACGACAGAACATCATTGAGAGCTTATCAATCCCACTGCAGCATTTAGCGCAGGAGGGGCTTTGGCCCGATATCGGCGCTCTACGCGGGCTTTCCGGATCGCGCGTGTCACGCGGAGCGAACATTCCATCGCTCGGAGAACTCCAGAGCTCGACAGAGGCATCCGAAACCAATTCCAAGAACGCGGCCACCTATGGGGCAGTCAACGAGCGCAATCGAGAGCGCCTGCTCCGCCTAAGATCCCTCTGCGAGGACGCATTGCTTGAGGAAGAAGCGGCCTTCGACCGCCGGCTCAAGTTGTTGGCAGCTCCGGGCCAGCCCTCGCTTAGAGAAATCCGCGCAGCCATTCCTCTCATCCCCTCCTCCTACGCCAGATCTGATCGGGATCCTGTGTTGCATCCAAAGGTCCAGACGTGTTTTCCCCTGGACGACGATGATCGCCGGCTTGGCTCACTCCTTCGTTACATTATCTCTGATCACGAAGGCGTCTTCAGGCTGCAGGAGCTTGACTATCCGCTTCAACTCGTCGTCTCCCGCTGCGGTGGCACTGCGAGGGTGATGAGCCACCTTGAGGGCGGAGGACGAGCCCTCCTCGCAGCCTATACGCTCGTCCTTATCGACACCGGCATCAACATTCAGCCCTGCGATGATCTCGCTGCGGACCCATTCGTTGGGAAGGCCCGATACGGCAAGATCCAACTCCGCCAAATTGGCTCGGTGAAAAGCCGCGCACGCTACAAGGCAGTGACAGGCAACATCATCGAGATCACCCCGGGAGAGGAAGACGAGTCGAACGACGAGATCCTGGAAGTTCCCACTATTGTGCCCAACTCTCGCATCTCATCCGCAAAGGCAATCGAAGTATGGCTGAAGCTCTCAGAACCCCACCGGGAACGAGCGCGACGCGCCGGCAATTCAGATGCAAACTACCTTTGGATTGTACGCAATGGCCACTACCCCAAAGAAGTCCGACGGTATCTGGAGCATGCTTGGAAACGATGGTGGACTGAATTCCTTGAGGAGCATGCCAAGGACCCCGTCATTGGGGGCCTTCCTATCCAAAGGCGCATGATCAGGACGACTGTCCTCCAACTGCGTGATGCTCATCACGGCGGTGACGCGGAAGTTGTTGCTCTCCTTTCGGGCCAAAGCGGAGGACGCGCTGCCTCGCGTCACTATCTGAACCGAGCGCACATCCAACGAATGTTGGACGAAAGGATTCGCGAGTTTCAGAACCTGTTTGAGGCTAGTGTGGCCGGCGATAGCCCCGATCGCCCAGCTCAATTAGAGCTCTCGCCCGATGAGTTTCACGAACGGCGCACCCGCGCTGTTGAAACAGGGCTTGGTCTTACCTGTTTAGATCCTACCGCTGGTGTGCAACCCGGAACCAAAGATTCGATTTGTACGCGGCTGGACGCCTGCAGCACATGCCCGCTGCTGCGCTTCATTCCGACACAACAATCGATCGAAGCGCTTACTCTCTTCCACGATTCCCTCAAACACGCAGAAGAGGAGTTTATTGCAAAGAATCCTGAACGCTGGATTCGCGTCTGGCTCCCCGCCCTTGCACTCTGTACGGCCCTCTTGAACCTCCTCATGTCTGGCCCGAAACAGGTACTTGTGCAGCAGAGTGTCGAGGCTGTGAAGAATGGGCTGGATCAAGGCTCTCTTGTACTCTTTCGCCCTTGGTAGGATCCACGATGGCTCCCCGTACAACACGTTTCATTGCTTCTGGCTCACCTGGCACTCTGCACGACCAAATCATTGGTGGCCTAGCAGCGCCATCCTGGTTGCGCGAAGGCTCATTGCTCGACAACCGATGGATCATTGGAACCGAAGATCCCCAGAAGCGGCGCAACACAGATATCGCGCTGCGCTTCGACAGCGTCCTAGCACCAGGCTTGCGACTAAGTGATCCTCGTTGTGAGCACGATTCTATAACTGCGAAGCTGCTCGTCTACTGGTCTCTTTCGCCGAGTGAAGGATCGCACTCGTCCGGCGCCTCAGTTGCAATTCTTCACAGAAACTACCTTCAGTTCGTGCGATGGAGGTTATCCTGCGGACTAAAGAGGAATGCCAGCCTTACGCCTGAGTGGATCGAAAAGTTCTTTGAGACCCTTCGTGATTGCGGCGTTCGAGGGCTGCTCCCGCTAGAAGAGCGCGCAGTCGCATTCGCCAATGCCATTCGCGCGGGAAAGCGCCGACCTCCGACTTACAAGAAAGGCAAGCATACGTATTTTGACTTTGATACTGC
This sequence comes from Microvirga sp. RSM25, assembly GCF_044784385.1. Classification (NCBI taxonomy): domain Bacteria; kingdom Pseudomonadati; phylum Pseudomonadota; class Alphaproteobacteria; order Hyphomicrobiales; family Methylobacteriaceae; genus Microvirga; species Microvirga sp. RSM25. The sequence goes on from NZ_CP173039.1 coordinate 3,441,417, forward strand.
CGCGGAGAAGCTAGGGGTTCCGAATGGCCGCCTCTTAACTGACGCGGCTCGCCGCATCCTCATTGCGCTCGCGGCAGAATTGGGTTACCCGCTCCGCCCCGATCAAGCACGGTCGTCCGGTTTTGCGATCGCTTGGACACCAGATAGTCAGGATACAGAGATTAATGACGGCTCATACCACGAGAGTAGTGCTGAGAACCCAATGGGGAGGCCTACATCTCGTTCGGCGGGCCGCATCGGCGGCTTCCTGCGCCCGCTTGCCTATCTGTGGCAGTTCCGGGGTCGCCTCTCCCATGATCCCATCGGATGCAACCCGTTTCCAGGGGACCGCACCGTAAACAGTGTCGCACGGGCGATCGCGGACGACAGTGATGGCCGAACATTCACGGTCCCTCCGTTGCAGGCCTGCACGCTAATCGATCGGGCTCTTTGCTGGGTTCTGGACTATGCGCCGGACCTGCAACGCTATGTTGAAGAGGTCGAGCGCGTACTCACGACAGAGGAGGTCAGAGCGCACTGGTATCCCTATCAAGCGGCTGCAACACGCGTGAACATCGCCTTCGTTGAGCACAAGAGTTGCACGCAACCGGGATCGCCTTGGCCGATCCGTCCAGCCTACTATCCTGGTCAAAACGCCATCAAGAACTTTGCAGAGATCCGTCCTAGCCTTCGTACAGTGCTGTTTGAGTACCTCGCTGTCGCCTGCATGATCGTGATTGCGGCGTTCTCGGCACGTCGTCGTGAAGAAATTGAGTCGTTGCGCTTCCCAGCAATCCACCACATCGATGGCGACCCATGGTTGGAAACGTGGATTGAGAAAACAATTCGAGACTTGGATAAGATCCCAGTTCCAAAGTCTGTCGAAAAGGCCGTCGAAGTTCTATCCTGGCTCTCGTCCATGTACCGCCAGCGCACGAAAGAACGCTGGCTTTTTCAATTCGACGATGTCGCCCGGGCTGATCCCTCGACTAAACCGAAGACCGCCCGCTTCGATGTATACCGCAGTCTCTCGCGGTTTGCAGAGTTCGTGCAACTGCCTCCACTTCCCGACGGGACACAGTGGGATCCAAAGCCGCATCAGTTCCGACGCTTCTTCGGTATTACATATTATCATAGATTCTGCTATCCGCATTTGACAGCACTTTCCAATTTCTATCGTCACTTTGATCCCGATCAAACTAGACGGTACGTCACGGAGGCGGCGCGCGGCGGGTTTCTTCGCCAGGCGGAAGATAAGCGCGTACAGGCCCGGAGATCAGAACTCGAAATTGCTCGTTACCACGCCCAACGCTTAGAAGACTTCGATGTGGAAGGTGAATCCTTCCGGCTCGCGCGATTCAGGAATGTTGCTCTTGGCAAGGATCGCATCTCGGGATGGGGCGGTGAAGTCATCAAACGACAGCTCGATGACTTGGTCCAACAAGCCAAGGCTCAACTGGACATTGCTCCTGAAGATGATCTTCCTGGCGCAACACTCGACTCCTTACTTCTCACCTTCGTGAAAGATAAGCGACTTGAGCCCAACAGCCTCGGTCACAGCTACTGCAAGTGCACCTCGGAGCCACAAGATCTTCGCTCAGCGGCGTGTCTGACCGCTCGAGAGGCCGAGCGCGATGAGGCAGCATTCTTCAGTGCGCCGGACCCCGCCTTTGCCGCCGATCACATCTGCTCAGGTTGTCCTCACAACGTGCAATTTGCCGAGTGCGAGCCTTACTGGGCCGAAACGATCGCCCAAGCACAACAGCAGCTCTCCTGCTCATTCGCGCCGTTGCTGCGAGTCCTCACACAGGAACGGCTCGATATGGCGCAAGCACATTACTCCAGGTGCTTTGGCACGAAGACGGGAGGCTAGGGACATGGCGAGGAACCAAGAGCGCCAGGAGCGCATTCGACCGGCGCGATCAGCGCTTGCGGCTAAAGTGACCTTGTTGGAGGAGTGGATCGCCAACGAATTAATCCCCTCAGATGCGCCGGTCCTTGTTACCATCAAGGACGTCCAGCAATGGTCCGACCCGGCTAGAGGGCTTACGACCTGGACCAGCTATTCCATCGCAGCTCCCGGCGGCCCGAATGCAGATTTGAGATTGCGCCTTGACCACGCATTGAAAGGGCTGCAGCGCATACGGGAAGGAAAATCTGCACAGCAGAGAAAGCCGCGCCGCGGGCGAACAATTTCGCAGAACCAAGTTTCCCAAGAGAGAGATCGGTTGGCTTGGCAAAACGTTGAGCTACTGGCAGCGCGAGATGCACTCAGCTCAGAGGTTAAGCGTCTACGTCACCTTCTCCGGGAGAAGGATGATCAACACCGCGAGTTACTGACCAAGCTCGAGAAAATCGTCCCATTTGGAAAAAGGTAATCAGGCTTATGCAAGAATTAGCTCGCCAGCATGACAATTTCCACTGTGTCGTTGTGTCGGAGCCGGTAAAGATCACTAAGCGCTTGAAGCTCTCCAACTACCCTATCATTCTGCATCCGGCCTATGGAGTGTTCGAACCTGCAGATGTGTTCATTCGTGAGCTAGCTGCCTGGCGTTCACAGCGCAGTGGCAGCCTTCAAGATATAGCTCGCATTATCTGTATCTGGTGCAATTATCTCCAAGATCATAATATCTCCTGGAACGAACCTGGAGAGCATCACTATCACTGGTGGCTGACGGAGGCACTGAACACCGATAAGATTGGACGCAATCGGCAAGCTCGCTGCGCAGGTGTGGTCATGCGCTGGTGCCATTTCCTGGCGTCGCGCAGTATTGGCGGCCCGCTTCTGCGCTCCTTCGCGGCCTCGATATCAGCATCACCTTTAAGTGTAGAAATCTTGGAGCCCGAACCTCGCTTCAAAGCTCAACGGGGTCCAAAACTCAAGAATGGCAAGCGTCCGATTCCTGATGAGGACGAGGCAGTTCGTGTAATTCGGGCGCTGATGAACCATCCCAATGCCTTTATCGCAGAGCGCAACTGGCTTCTTGGTCGCACTGTTTATGAGACTGGCCTACGTGCCATGGGCGTTGCGGCATTGAGCTGTGACACTCTAAATCAGCTCCTTCGGGGCGATAACCTCATTGGTCCTTCTGATCGTGTTGAGTTCCTCGCCGGCGACCGAGTTGCGAAAGCGAGCATCCGGGAGAGAGTCTACCACCTTGCGAACACCGGTCGCGAGAACTTAATTGTCGGCGTTAGGGAGAAAAGGGGAAAGGTCCGCAATGTGCCCTTTCCGATTCCGCTCGTCATTGCTCTCCTTCAACATCTATGGGGGGAACGTGCCCGCTTTCTACGCGTTTCACGCAGCTCAAGTCGGGAGAAGTTGTCAGGTGGACTTTGGCTATCTGACAGGAACGGTAACTCTCTGACCATCACCGCCATAAAAGACATCATCAAGGTGCGCGGCTTCGAAGCTGCTGGCGTCAAGGGCAGCATTCATTCGCTTCGAGCGACGTTTCTCACTCAGTATGCGTGCCGCCTTTTAAGAGAAGCCAGAAAGAAGTTCGGCTATGATTATGATACCCGCGGCATCCTTCTCACGCTTGCAGAGATTGCAGGACACGAGGACCCAGACACATTGGAACACTACCTGGATGAGGCTCAAATCAGAGAAGCGCTGGTAGGGGAACGGGAGTTTCTGCGCGGCGTCTAGTCTGCTTGGAATTTGCCGCGCTTGCTGTTCGATCTTATGCCGCAGCAAAAGCTTCCCTGAGCAATCGCTTGCGATGCTGTCTATTCCAATTGGTAGGCGCTGGCTCGAAGCAACGGCAGGTCCACGCAGTCCCTCAAGTAGGGGATCTACTTATAGTTTAAGAGTTTGCCGGATCTGGTTGTAAGCGCAATATACCGTTCCCTTACCATAGGTCCGCTCCAGTCGGCGCACGGTGAAATGCCCGCGGGCCAGCGTCTGGAAATGATCGACGAAGGCCGCGTTGACGGCCGCGCCGCCGATCGCCCCGAGCACCGGCACAGCCTGGGCGGCGACCTTCTGCGACACGACCAGCCCGAACCGGGATCCGATCTGGGCCAGCAGGCGCACGATGGCCGAGGTGCTCTCGTCGACGACGCCGCGCCCGGCCATCTGCTGCAGGGCGCGGGTGACGGACTTCGCCATGGCGGCGCGCACGGCGAAGTAGCCGGCCTCGTGCAGGTTGTCGGAGCCGGAATGCCCGCCCAGGGCAAAGACTTGGACGCAGGCCAGCGCCGTCTCGGAGTCCTCGAGGTCTTCGCCCTCGCTCTGGGCGATGCGAGCGATCGAGCGCAGCATGATCGTGGTCGAAACCGGGAGCTCCACCAGCACCGCCGAGATGCCGAGCGCTCCACCCGTGGCGCCGGACAGGACCGCAAGCGCCTTGTGGATTCGGGTTTCGGGATCCCTGCCCTCCTTTGGGATCGTCCTCAGCGCGTAGCGTAACGCGCGGGTCAGCGCCGCCTGCGTGGCCTTCGAGATTATATCAGAGACCGGTCTGGGAAGCGCCTGCCCGAGCAGCTCGATGGGTCGGCCCGCCAAGGCCGACAGGCGGGCCACGTAGCTCGCTCCCTCGAGCGCGAGCACAGCCTGCCGCAAGGCCTCGCGATCCTCGTCCGAGAGGGCGATCTCGGGTGGCGCGGCGTGGCCCGCGGTCGCAGGAAGCGGTTCCTGGCGGCGTAGTTCCTGGCTCATGCAACCTATTTGGGGATCCGGAGCAGCCACTGACAGGCCCGCCTCCGGAAAGTGCACTGTCTTGCCCCGCGTAGCCGGCGAACGCCAGGGCTCCACGGCCGGAACGCCTGATTGGCAACCTGCGTTGGCACAGCGAGGCCGTTGCAGTGAGAGGAGCATGCAGATCCTTCCAGATAGACATCGCCTGATATCCCGCACACCACGCTCCTCCACGGACAATGTCGCTGCCCCGGTGCGGATCGGCACTGCGGCGTGGAGTATCCCGAAAGAGCACGCCGCCCGCTTCCCCGCTGCGGGATCCCACCTCGAGCGCTATGCTGCTGTCCTCAATGCGGTGGAGATCAATTCCTCGTTCTACCGTCCGCTTCGGACAGCCACTTATGAGCGGTGGGCCACCTCGGTGCCGGAGGATTTTCGCTTTGCCGTGAAGATCCCGAAGGCGATTACCGATGAGCGCCGGCTGAAGGACATCGATGACCTGCTGGACCGGTTCCTGTCCGAGGTAGGCGGCCTCGGGCCCAAGCTCGGGACACTGCTCGTCCAACTGCCTCCGAGTCTGAGCTTCCAGGACGGCATCGCCGATCGGTTCCTGAGCGGTTTGAGAGGCCGGGTTCCTGGCAGCATCGCCTGTGAGCCGCGCCATCCCTCCTGGTTCACGCCGCAGGTCGACACCCTGCTCGACATGCTTCGGATCGCCCGTGTCGCGGCCGACCCGGCCCCAGTTCCAGGAGCTGACGAGCCAGGTGACTGGCGCGGTCAGTCGTACTATCGCCTGCATGGCTCGCCCCGGATCTACTACTCGGCCTACAGCGCGGGGTATCTGGCAGTCATCTCGGAGGTGCTCGCTAGGGATTTGGCCGCGGGCATCGAAACGTGGTGTATCTTCGACAACACAGCGGCCTTCGCTGCGACCGGTGATGCGCTCACCACCCGAAGCTTGATGATCGCCGCCGATCGTTCGCGCGCGTGAGCGACCCGAGCCTACTTGATATCGAGACGGCTCACTCACCGCTCAAGCGTTCCGACACGGTCTGAGCCGCGCACGCTCCTGGGATACAGCTGGCCTCTTTAATAGACGGCCGGCACAGACGCGTGCGGGGCCGCACTGCCGGCGGGTGGCCGCTGCAGTATCCCCACCCTGCACGTGATCATGCAGGAGGGTGCCATGCAGGACGACAGAGAACGGTTTTCGTTAGCAGCGGCCATCACCGCTGTCTTCACGTTGGGCTGCACCATCGGTGTTCTCTACCTGCCGCTCTTCCTGCGTTGAGCGCCTGATTGAATACGGCTCCTGCTTGGCCCTTGTCCTATCCGGTCGGCATCGTCACCGTCACGTCCGTTCGACCCATCCGTCGCTGCAACTCATTGCAGTCCCGGGCCCGAAGACCCTGGAGATGCTCTAGGCCCTGCGCCTCCTGGCCCGTGATGACATGGACCACGAGACCGTCGGCCTCGCGCGCAACCGTGGCAATCGTCACAAGCCCGGTTGGGGTCTCCCGCTCGATCCGACCGCCCAGTAGGTCGTCACATTGCAGGCGCAGTATGACCTCCATCGGAACCTCCTCGAAGCTTGCCCCTATCGAATCAACGGAGCAGAACCAGCACAGGTCCTCGCAAACGACGGGAGACCATCCCGACCATCCACCGATGGATTTCCACGCATTCCACAGACCTAGAACAAAATAGGAACATTTCTGTGGTCGCTGACGGCTCGAAGCAGTACCATTGCGGCGTCCAAAGGAGATGACGATGACTGAGCGGGAACAGGCGGTACGCGATGCGGATCCGATGGAAGCGAATGTCTCGGCCGTGATCGAGGCCTGCGGAGGCGATCCCAGAACTGCCATAAGAGCCCTCCTCGTAGAGCAGTTCATTCAGAAACAACGAATCGAACGGTTGGCGGCTGCCCTGTCGTTCGGATATGTGCGCGGACAAATTGGCGTGATGTATGGGCGGCCCCAATCCCCACCTCTTGATGACCGCCATTCGTGATGATTTGGCTGACGTCTGTAAGATCGGCCCGGACGGTCCTGGGACAGCAGCCGCGCTTTGGTGACGAGTTGCCGGTGTTCGGCGACACCCCCTCAACGAGCGGACGTCGCTGTCTTTGGCGCGGACCGCCTTCGCGGCCTGACAAGAAGATCGGACGCCTCCACGCCCAAAGCCTTGGCAAGCCGATCCACCACGTCAATGGTTGCCGCGTAGACACTGCGCTCGATCGAACTGATGTAAGTCCGGTCAATCTCCGCCCGGTGGGCAAGCTCCTCCTGCGACAGGCCGGCGGCCTTTCGGTACTTTCTTACATTCTTAGCGAGCACATCCCGGATCGACATGCCCGGGATCGCACCGCCTTGTAGAGTATTCCTCCACGGAGTATACTCTACAAAATGATCTTACCCGCTGGAATTCGTGTTCCTCACTCTTCAGCCCAATCCCTTCCCAGTCGGCCAAAGTCGCTGCCCCATCACCCAAGGGCAGGTCACGATGGCCATCTCAGGTTGCGTGAAGGAGACGCAGGATCGGACGATGCTTAGGCCGCCCATGAAATGTGTTGACTACACTCTGCCCGACTATCCCACCCTGATCTTCCGCAGTTCGATTCAACCGTCCGATCAGCAACGACAATCATACGAGGTCACCATCTCCGCCGAAGGGCCGAACCGTGACCGCGACGATTGGCAGTATGACTTCGAGCGCTGGTGTCGGGGCCGTGGCCGGGTCGTGGAACGGAAGCGCCCCAACCGAAACGGAACAACCAGGATCGCATCCTTCGAGGGAACGCCAGCGCTTGTCGCCTTCATCGTCGATTGGATCGGGCTCGAATGGCTGGAGCGCGCCATGCATGGCTCCGTCGGCATGCAGGCGCCAACGGACGTGTCAGCCGTCTTCGTTCAGCTTCAGGAGCTTCTGAGTCTGACGCACAAGATCGATGCCCGGACGAGAATAGCGGATTTCCGGTTTTGGGCGGCGGCGCGGGCGACACTGGGTCTCGACGTCCCTTCCACCGAACTCAAAACCGGCAACTGGGATCACCTCTTCGATCAGGACCAGACGAACGCTGTCCGGGAGTGAGGCGATGCACCGCCGGCACAGGCCGATTGGAATGCGGGCGCCCATCCGGTCCTGTACTGGGCGCGAGCAAGCGTGGATGCCTCGGCATGATCCGTAGGTATGCTCTCGGGTTCCTGATCCCCCCGGCCATCATGGTGGCCATCGGCTGGTACCTGGTGCAAACTGGAGACTTCAACGGTCTCGAGTTCTTGGCCTTTCTCGGCACGCCCGCCGCCGTGCTGATTCTGGCATGGGCCGCGGTCGTGGCCAATGAGATCGCCAACCGGCGGAGTGAAAGGCGACCGCAGCAAGTCCGTTCAACCAGGTTCCTGTTCTACTATCCTCTTGCGCCAGCCTTCTGTCTGCTGGTCGGCGGCGGCGCCCTGTGGGCCGGCTATATCAATGAGGCGTATTTTCTCGCCGCAGCGGGGGCTCCTGCGGCAGTCCTGACCCTCGCCTGGCTCGCCGTGCTAGCCAATGAAGTCGCCAACAGACGCAGCACACGACGCCAGCGCGACGAGTGATGGCAAGCCCCTGTGATCAGATCGAGAACCGCAGCGGGCCGAATGCCCCATTCATTCAGTGTCAGTATCAAGGCTCCTGAACGCCGGCAGAATATCCGTTATGTCGATGTCACCACTGATGAACGCCTCAAAAATCGGATCAGTTGTTGGGTCCCGTTCAATGCCGGCCATGAGGTTATTGTGATGGGCAGCCTCGACGATCTTGCGCCGGCGTTCGACCTCCTCCGGCGGGGTCCGTGGCGTTCCAGCTTTTTTCACTGCGATCTCCTTGAGAAAGGCTCTCACTCTCTCAACACGGATCTGTCCCTCGGCCGACCAGAATGGATGCTCGGGCGTTGCGGTATGCGCCGGCTGACCCTCACGGGCTGGGAAGATGATGCCCGTGATTGCAGAATTCTGCTTAAAGATGTTCGCAAGGAGCCGATCCACCCGCTGCGTATAGCCGCTGGGATAATCCCGCACCACCAGGCCTTCGCCCCATGCAGTCTGCAGGGTCAGGAACGAGACGGACGGAAACAGCTCGAAAATCTCCTCAATGCTTCGGGTCACCTCAGACGTGAGCGCGAGGCTGCCCTCCCCAGTCGCCAGGAGCTTCCAGGGGCGCTTGGGCAAGAGGCCCTCGAGGACGGAGATCGCCTCGGCCGAGTATCCACCAGGTGGATCGGCTGGCGCTGTGGGCTCATCGAGCTTGTCTCGCAAAGCATCCTTGATCAGGCCTTCAATCGCCGGAAGGCCCATCCCTTCGTCGGCAAGTTGCTGGATCAACCTGGTGATTTCAGGATTGCGCATGAGGTCCTTCGGGCCGTCCGGATCTTCGTCCTTGGTCATGTCCGATCTCCATCTCAGGCGCCGTTCCGAGTTCTTATAGCAGGCAAGAGCCAAAGGAATCGCAGAGTTCGTCGGGATCTTTGGAAGAGCCAGTTGAAGACGATCGAGTCATTCAGGAGAAAGCGATGAATGTGCAGACCCGCTTGGAGGCCAATGCGATCCTCGATCGTCTCCTTGCAGATGGATCGACCTTCTCCCGAAATGACGCGCGCCGGCTTATCGACTTGATCCCTGTTGCTCCGTCTTCCCGTTTTTCGTTCAAAGGCATTTTTAAGGGATCGGGTTCCAGCTTCCGAGGACATGCGGCCGGTCTTGGCAATGTCGAGCTTAACGGAGAGGCCAAGGAGAGGACACTCACGTTCAACGTTCCGGCGTCGCACAAGATCGGCGGCTATGTGGTGACGCACACACCCGGCTCAATCAACATCGAGTTAATGTGGGCTGAAACCAAGGCAGATCAGACCGGATTGAGCTGCCTGCTCGTGTACGATGCTCCGACAAATGAACCTGAGGAACTGCGCATCGCCGCGCAGACGTCGCTGACGCTGCTCATTTTCACCTTCAACTATGTCTCTTACGTCCCCTGGAAGAAGCCTGGGCTGGCGTAATGGCGTCGCAAACTGGATGAGCACTACCGCTGATGGAGAACTTGGCTTGAGCAACATTTCAGAGAAGGTAAGGAAACTGGCTAAGAGCGATCATGAGAACAGTGAACTGTTCCGTCAGGTTGTGGATCGTCTCAATGAGCTCGAAGCCACGAAAGCGACCCTGGAGCGGTGGCGCACCCGCTTGGAGTGGTCCAGTTTTCGGCAGGGTCAAGGCAGTGGCTACATGTCGTCAGGGGGTGACGGCCCCCTCATTCCGGCTTGCCCATTCTGCGGTCAGCTGAAGCCCAGCGCGAGAGCTGAAAGCAACTTCATTGCAGAAGCCATAGGCCACAAACCCGATTGCGAGCTCCGGCAGAAGAGATAAGGGAGTCTGTCGTCGATCCAGTCTTGTGGCGTAGGAATGGGCATACTCCACGCTGATTCTTGTGCGATAGGAATGCGCCATAAGAAGGCCGTGGGGCTCCTAGCGACCACGGTTCGCTTCAACTCGGTCACATGCAGCGGTTGAAAACGGCCGGTTTGTCATTTGGGTCGGCACCGACGACGGAGCGATCGACCAGGCGACCCTTCAGTACCTGGAAGCTTACCCGAGCCGGCGCCGAGGCTACTCCTTGGGTACAGATGCCACTAGCTGCCCAGCCCTGCTGCGAACGTTGAAGCGGCGGATTCAGCGCGCAGGATCCCAGTCCGGCTGTCACCGCCTTGGCGGAGATCACGAGCCGTCTGGGGTTGTTCGGATCCCCACACCCCGTTCCAGGCTGCACCCACTCGCCAAATGGCGTTTCCACGGCTGGGATGACTTGAGACTGTTGCATGGCCTGTTCGACACTCCCGTCCCAAATGTCATCTGGCGGGAGATTGTTGGCAACTTTGAAGTCGGTCAGGGCAAAGCGGGATGCCAGGCCCCAAACCCCGTCGCCTGTTTTGCGATAGTACCCGAGCTCAAAGAGCCGGGCCTGGATCTTCAAGGCATCTCCTGGATTGAGCGGGTGCAGCGAGGCTCCGTGTCCGGCAGCAAAAGGCATGAAGAGCCCTGCCACCTCCTGCTCGGGATTGGCCGGCACATACGCCGCAGGGGCCGCCGGGTAGCGGTCGTCAAAGACCGCCAGTTGCGTTTGCAGATCCCATCGGTCATCCGCCCCGAGCCCGTTGCGGATCTTGAAATCCCGGAGGGCAATCCGCGACCGCCTTCCCCAAACCCCATCAACGAGCCCATGGAAAAAAGCCCGCTCCTGAAGGCGGCGCTGAACCTCTGCGGCTGCATCCAGGTTCGTGAGGTCAAGGACCTGAGGCTTCATCTCCGGCTCGGTGGGCCGCCACACCGGTGGAAGCCCGGCAATTTTGGTTTCCGCAGGCTGCGTGGGATCGGCTGTCTCTGGGTTTGGTGTCCTCGCATTGGGATCGTAGTAACGGGCATCTGGCTCAGCAGACATTAAGGGCTTTGACGTCTCTGGCTCGGCCTTGGTTGCGGCCTGCTGGGGCTCGGCCCCCGTGCCGAACTGCTTCACGGCGATGCCAAGGGTCTCCGCCTTCTGGAAGCTCAGGAATTCGGCATCATCCGGGGCTGCGCTGGTGATGAAGACAATGGCCTCGTCCGTCAGCCCAAGGGTGTTCAGGTACGCGCCGACAAGGGCATTCCCGGATCCAGTCTCTTGCTTCTTGCCGTCTCTGAACATCCAAGCCGCATGGACTGCAATTTTCGCCCGTGGCGCTGCCCACCGCGTCTTGCCTCCGAGCCAGGCCAGCGCACAGGCGGAGGCACACAGCCTGTCGTTTAAAACAAGGGTGTTGAACCCCTTGAGCCGGATGGCCTTGCCGATCTCAATTCCGGCAACGAGGTTGCCGCCGACACTGTCGAACACCACCACAGCCTCTCTGAGGCGTAGCACTTTATCTGTGAAGGCTTCCTCATCCCGGAAATCGAGTTCGCCCTCGACAGTCACAACCGTCAAATCCTTAGTGGATCTTACCTCAATGGTGGCCGCCTGCGCAGAGGTCCAAGCAGCAAGCAGCACCAAGAGTAATCCGAATCCCCTGAGAGTCCCCATCCGTCTAGCCCAGCCCTTCCCGTACTAAGGTTAGGGCGGGATCGTTGGAGGCGCTATGATGATTTCGTAGAGGAGCTCTGGGCCAAAAGGCTACTGTGATGGGCTGAGGTACCTCAGTCCATCACTCGATGGTTCTCCACCGCCGTCCATCGCGGGCCAGCAGAAAGCCCGCCTCCTCTGGCCCAGACGAACCGGCGGGATAGAACTCCAGTCCTTTGGCTCCCGCCTTCGACCAAGCGTCCAGGAACGGCTGAACCACAGCCCAACCCGCTTCCACACCATCCGCCCGTTGGAAGTGCAGGGCGTCTCCCGTCATGCAGTCATAGATCAGCGTCTCGTAGCCGGTGCTCGGGGCAACGTCGAAATGATCCTTGTACTTGAAGGTCATGTCGACACTCTCCGCAGCCAGCACAGGTCCTGGCACCTTCGCATTGAAGCGGAGTGTGATGCCCTCATTGGGCTGAATCCGTAAAACCAGGAAGTTCTGTCCCAGCCGATCGACGGAGGTTTGCTCGAACATCGAGATCGGCGCCTGCTTGAACTTGATCGCCACCTCCGTCCGGCGCTCTGAGAGAGCCTTGCCGGTTCTCAGGTAGAACGGCACTCCGGCCCAGCGCCAGTTGTCGACCTCCAGCCGAAGGGCCGCATAGGTCTCGGTGACACTGCCGGGGGCCACATGCTCGGCGTCCCGGTAGGCCACCACTGGCTCATCGTGGACACGACCGGCGCGATACTGCCCGCGCACCGAGTTCGCAAGCGCTTCAGCCTCGCTGGGGATCCGGATCGCCGCCAGGGCTTCGGCCTTTGCATTCCGAACCCGCTCCGCCTCAAAACGGGCGGGCGGCTCCATGGCAATCAATGCCAGCAGCTGGAACAGGTGGTTGGGCACCATGTCCCGCAAGGCTCCCGTCCGGTCGTAGAAGCGCCCTCGCCTCTCGACGTTGACGGTCTCCGCCACGGTAATCTGCACGTGATCGATGTGGTTGCGGTTCCAAATCGGCTCGAACAGGCCATTGGCAAACCGCAACAGCAGGATGTTCTGGACGGTTTCTTTGCCGAGGTAGTGATCGATGCGGTAGATCTGGTCTTCGGTCAGGACCTCCAGAAGGGCACGGTTGAGCGCCCGGGCCGAGGCCAGGTCTGTCCCGAACGGCTTCTCAACAACCACCCGCCGCCACGGGGCGCCTGAGGCTTCCTCCTGGGACAGCCCAGCCCGAGCCAACTGGCGCGCAATGGGCTCGAACGTGTCCGGTGGCATGGCCAGATAGAACAGCCGGTTACCCTGTGTCCCGGCCGTCGCTTCGATCTCCTCCAGGGTCGCCCTGAGCTTGGAAAAGGTCTCCGCGTCATCGATGCTGCCGGACACGTAAGCGGCATGAGCCACCAGCCGCTGCGCCAGTTGTGGATCCACGGCCCGGGTTGCATGCACCTGCAGGGCATCGAGCAGATCCTGGCGGAACTCATCCGCCGTGTGGACGCTGCGCGCCACTCCGACGATGGCGAAGCGCTCCGGCAGCAAGCCCGTGGCGGCGAGATTGTAAAGCGCCGGCAGGAGCAAGCGGCTCGTCAGATCACCGGATGCGCCAAAGATCACAAAGCAGCACGGGTCAGCGGCGGGCGCGGGCGCTTGCGTCATGACCGGTCTCCTTCCGGCCTCTTGGCCTCGACATGGCCACCGAAGCCCTTGCGCATGGCCGAGAGCATCTTCTCGGCAAAGGTATGCTCCTGACGCGAGCGGAAGCGGGCGTAGAGGGCGGCAGTGAGGACTTCGGCCGGGACTGCCTCATCGATCGCGGCCTGGATGGTCCAGCGCCCCTCGCCAGAGTCTTCGACGTACCCTGAGTAGGTGCTGAGATGCTCATCCTCGGCCAGGGCGGTGGCGGTGAGATCAAGCAGCCAGGAGGTGATCACGCTGCCTCTGCGCCAGACCTCGGCAATATCGGCCACGTCGAAGTCAAAGCGGTGCTCGGGCGGCAGGGCTGGGCTTGCGGCATTGCGCAGGATGTCGAAGCCCTCGGCGTAGGCCTGCATCAGGCCATACTCGATGCCGTTGTGGATCATCTTGACGAAGTGGCCGGCACCGTTCGGCCCGGCATGGATGTAGCCCCGTTCGGCCTGGGGATTCCTGCCCTCGCGTCCAGGGGTAATCGGCAGGTCACCCCGGCCGGGCGCCAAGGCGGCAAAGATCGGATCCAGGCGTTCGACGATGGCTGTCTCCCCGCCGATCATCAGGCAGTACCCGCGCTCCAGTCCCCACACCCCACCGCTGGTGCCCACATCGATGTAGTGCAGCCCGCGGCTGCGGAGCTGGCCAGCCCGCCGGACATCGTCCTGCCAGAAGGTATTGCCGCCATCGATGATGGTGTCTCCGTCCTCCAGAAGGTCGGCAAGCTGCTGGATGGTGGCCTCAGTGATGTCACCGGCAGGCAGCATGACCCAGACAACCCGTGGTGCCTCCAATCTTGCAACAAGATCTTCCAGGCTCTCGGCTCCCGTAGCGCCCTCGCCTGCCAGACCTCTGACGGCTTCTGGATTGTGGTCATACACAACGGCCACATGTCCGGCTCGCAGGAGGCGGCGGACGATGTTGCCGCCCATCCGGCCGAGGCCAACCATTCCCAGCTGCATCTCCATCTCCAGTTTTTACTGGCGCCGCCTCGATTATGCTCCGCACAGTCAAATACGCTCCAATGCCGAAGATCAAGCAGATCTAGACCACTGATTGGCGAACGAGACTGTTTGATGGCTTTAGTGAACTATGAGAGCCCGCGAAGCTCCACGTGAGGGAAGGCTGGAAGATCCAGAGGGAGCTGACAAGCAGCTCATGATCGAACCTTTGAGATAGATCAAGATCACACACAATCCCAAGTCTGGCATCACCTGCCGAGCGATCACCGCCATGTCCTCATGGGCAAGCGTCACGCGCCGGAACGATACGGCGCTGGGCCGGTTGTTCGCCGATGGAAACTGGCAGCGTCAGCAGGACGTTGACTCAATTGTTTCAATCTCGTGCGCCTCAATCGATCTCGTCAGTGATCCTGTTGACAGGACCCAGCTGTACGATGGCAAAATTCCCGTCCGAGGTAAACGACCACTCAACGCTTCCACCTAGATCCGCCACAAGCGATCGGATTAAGCGCAGTCCACGCCCCGGTTTCATGTCAACCGGCGGGCGGCCAGTATCGCCCACCAAGCATGTTAACAGACCAGCCAGTTCGACGAACTGCACTGAGATTCTGCCCTCTTTGCCTTGCAATCCATGACGTGCCGCGTTGCGGATGAGTTCGGCGACCACGAGGCCAATACGCCAGCAACGCTCGGCAGGAAGCACAATATCAATAGTATCGAGGGTCAGCAGAACGCCCCGTTCCTCAAGTGTAGCCTTCGTGAAGGCCTTGCAAATCCGCCCAATATGAACGGCGAGGTTTGTTGTGTCTCCGACTGGTGGAGGCATTAGCGCACAATGCGATGCTGCATGATCGCGCAATCGCTCGGCGGCCTTCGCCAGCTCGGCTCTTGTCTTGTCATCACCTGTGCGCAAAGCCGCTAGGGAAAGGGAGGAGATCGCCTCCGAATATTCATTCACAACGCGGTGGTGGATCTCCTCGATCAAGTTGACGGTTACTGACGGAGTTGTCGGCTCTAAGGTCGTACCATGTGCGAACATCTTGGCCTCCCACAAAGTAGCGCCCGGATGGATCCGAGTGCCGATGTCCGAAATCTGATAGAAGGCGCGAGTGAGTCGCTATTGCACGTTGGTGTTGAAGAGACCTAAGTATCAGCTGTGTCGAAGCCAGAGACAGGTGTAGTACCGATCCTGTGATCGGGTCCGTCACTCATCCTGGTAAAAATCGAAGCGCCCAAAGTCAGCGACGCGCAGATCCCCTTGCTCCGAGTTGAAGATGCACCTGTTGCGTGTGGGCGCAAGTGAAGCTTGCCTCTTGAACTCGTTAGAAGACGACATGGTGTATTTTTCCCACGCGTAGCACGAGCCATTCTGAGACCGCGGCGGCGGCAGCGGCAATACCATAGTGCACTTACGCAGTACGGCTGTGAAGGATATGTTTTCGTCCATCGCCGGCAAAGATCTGGCAAATCGAACGAGCGCTTAACCTCTCCAGCGTCCTCCTCTCCGCTGGAGTTTGCGGATCGTTCAGATCCGCGCAGGCCGTCTCCCTGTATGTGAGGCGGCCTGCCCCTTCTGTTTAGACATCGCCTGACGATCGCGTCACCTGCGGACCGCCTTCGACTTCGTCGTGAAGCAACACAGAACTTTGGAGGCCTTGCCATGATTTCCCGTTCTCATCTCCTGGCGGCTGTTGCCCTCATCCTGTACTGGTCTTCTGCAGTCGCAACTGCTACCGCGAGTCCCAGTGCTACACCGGCGAATGCGGAAACGGTCGATCGGCTGTACCGCTTGGACTGTGGTCGCTCTGTTGCCAATGACGAATCCGTGTGGACGCCTGGTGAGAACGTCGGCAAATCCATCGAATTCTCCTCGACCTGCTACCTTATTCGGCGTGGCAAGGAGGTGCTGATGTGGGATACGGGGGTTCCGGAGCAAACGATCGGAGACCCCAAAGGATGGTCGACGCTTCCAAACCTCATCGTCTATCATCTCGATAAGACCATCTCGTCGCAACTTGCCGAGATCGGACTCTCGCCCAATGACGTCAACTACCTCCTCGTGTCACACACCCATGGGGACCATATCGGCAATGTCGGTCTCTTACCGAATGCGACGGTGGTTATGCAAAAGGCTGAGTACGACTGGATCTACGCGCCGCCGCCTTCGGACCCAAACCTGAACACACTCGTCATCTTCGCCCGGACGCTCCTCGGCCATCCCAACCGGCTGGAGCTAATCTCCGGTGACGTCGATCTGTTTCGCGACAGCAGCGTGATACTTCTCTCAACGCCTGGACATACACCTGGCAGCCAGTCTCTGATGGTTCATCTGAAAAACACGGGATACGTCATCCTGTCTGGGGACGTCGCCCATCTGGAGGATAACTTCAACCGTGACATCGTTCCTGCGCTGAACGTCGGCAAGGCGGCGTCCATTGCGTCCATGGAACGTATCAAGGGTCTCATGGCAAAGTTCCATGCAATGCTCTTGATAAATCACGACAAGCGGCAAACCGACCTGCTCAAGCTCCTACCTGACTATTATGACTAGAGCGCTTCTGTAAGGCCAGGAACCGGCTCACTGGTCAGCCCTGGACTATCATGTCCATCGGCTTGCACAACTGGGCGCATCAGTTCCGATCAGTGGGACTCGCCACGAGAGTTCCGATGGGCACGAGCGGCGCAGTCGCTCCTGCTCCAATATCCCATGGTCAGCTTAGGTGGTACCTGTTCGCGCGGGCCGACACCAAGGTACAAATGACGAGGAGGCGACGCCGCCTGCATGGTCAGCCGCAGTGCCCGCATAGTTCAGCTATGGATACCGACCTCAGCCGACTGATTGATACCCTTTCTGGACCAGTTTGGACGACCATGCCTTACGGAACCGGCGGCTTCGTGAACGCCAGCTAGCGCGATTACGCAAGCATGACCCTCGAGGAGGCTCGAGCCGTTGGATGGATGTCAATCATTTATCCGGACAATGCTCCGGTCGTGCGGGCGGCCAGGGACGCCGCCATGGGCGCTGAAAGGCCTGTCGAGATTGAGGCGCGCCATTGTCGCTTCGATGGTGCAAATCGACGCTTCAGCATCATGGCCCTTCCGCGACGGCGCGGGCCTGATTTCCAGCTGGTGCGGAATCAACTCCGATAACGAAGACCTGAAGCGCCCGGAAGAACAGTTGGCTGCCGAGAAGCGACTGCTTGAGCTGGTTGCCCGCGGGGTCGTCCTCCCCAGGATACTCGATGAACTCTGCTTCCAAGTCGAGAGGCTGGGCCCAGGGTCCCCCTCCAGCCTTCACCACCGTTGGAGCCATCGGCGCGCACTAGCTCTGACGATCCGGTTCGGGCTTGAGGGCGGTGGCAGCTGCAAGTGCCGAGGAATCCGCCTTAGACAAAAGATAGTTGAACATCGCCCCCAGGCTATCATCAGTCAGCTTCGCGGGCATGAGAACTCCTGTCGCGTTCATTTCGTCCCGCGTGATCATTGTGTCGGCATCCCGATCCATCGCTGTACTGTAGTCGACCGTTGGACGCCCATCGTTGTCAACGGCAATACCCGGCTTCAGGACTTCGTTGAAGTTCCTGAACTCCTCGGCATTGAGCTTACCGTCGCCATTTCGGTCGAACTTCGAGAACGCATTATTTAACATCCCTGCCAAAGGGTTTGAGCTGCCAACAGTCGTCACGGTCCCCTCCAAAGTGTCTCATGTCAAGGGAGCTTCTCCGCTCCCTAGTGACAAGAATATATTCTGAAGATTGCCCGAGGCTGTGGATGATACTCATGGCCTTTTCGGGAGCCATGGTCGTCTGCGGGGCAGGTGGTAATAAGTTGAAATCAGGCGTCACCACTCGCCGCACGACAACTATCCCATCGGCGAAGGCTGCCCCTAAGAGCGCATAGCAGCCTCTTACACCCCGACCCGCGCTAAGGCCTATGCCTCACGCGCGGTCTTCAGGGCGTTTGCCCACCAGACGAGTTCGTCAAGCATATCTTTGACGTTCGTCTCAAGGTGTGTGAGTTCCGTCAAGTCTCTGCCCTGCTGCAGCGTGGTGATGAAATCAGTGCCTTGGATGTGCACGCCTGTGCGGGTCGGGGCCATCTGCAGCTCAATAGCGATGGTCCGTAGGTGCTCGACTGCTCGAGCTGCGCCGACACTTCCATATCCGACGGCAGCGGCGGGTTTACGATTCCATTCTGGATACGCAAAGTCGAGAGCGTTCTTCAGCGCTGCTGAAAGCGAACGATTGTATTCTGGCGTGACAAAAATATAGCCGTCGAACTCGGCCACTTTTCGCTGCCATCGCTGCCCGACTTCGTTTTGCGTCGGCACCCATGCATTCGACGCCTTCTCATTGAAGAAGGGCAGCGGGAATTCCCTCAAGTCAACAAGCTCTACGTCGATGTCGGTGCGCTTGGAAGCCGTATCATAGATCCACCGGGCAGGTTTGATGCCGTAGCGCACGTCGCGGGTGCTACCGATGATGATGGCGATCTTGGGATTAGCCATAAATGTCTCCAGTGGCTGGTAAGTTGGATTGGGCTCCTGACGGCCGAAATCAACGTGTGTCGATTCCGCTCACGCTATCTGCTTCAGGATGCCCATGGACCGGCTTAGAGAGTCCATCTGGCCTGCCACGCGGCCGCGCAACGCGGTTCCGGCGCAAGTCAGGGGCGTCACTGATGCTCTCTTCGTTCATGCTCACCTCAACTCTCGTTGAAGAGCGCTCATGCCCTTCCCGATAAATCTTTCGAGGGGTAAGTTGAATAAGCGCTGAGCAGCCAAGTCTCGATCACTATCCCGTTAAACGCATATCCGCCTGTCTTTGCTAGCGCCTCAGAATCTGGTCTCAACCTGTCACGGTCATTTGGCTCTGGTCAGTCAATCCGCGCACCGGCAATTTCCAGTTTGGCCGGACGAAGTGGCACGTGTAGCCTTCAGGGTACCGTTCGAGATAATTCTGATGCTCGGGCTCGGCCTCCCAAAAGGCGCCGGCCGGAATGACCTCGGTCACTACCTTGCCCGGCCAGAGACCTGAGGCGTCGACGTCGGCGATCGTATCTTCTGCAATCTGCCTCTGCTCGTCGTTGGTGTAAAAGATTGCCGATCGGTAGCTCGCACCCACGTCGTTGCCCTGGCGGTTGAGCGTCGTCGGATCGTGAATCTGGAAAAAGAACTCTAATAGCTGACGGTAGCTGATCCGCGATGAATCGAAGATAATCTCAATGGCTTCGGCATGGGTGCCATGATTGCGATACGTGGCATCCGGAACTTCGCCGCCAGTGTAGCCGACACGCGTAGAGATCACCCCATCATAACGCCGGATCAGATCCTGCATACCCCAGAAGCACCCACCGGCAAGAACCGCACGTTGTTGTGTCACTGAACCCACTCCTCTTGAGCGAAACGACGTCGTATGTCTGAGCCTCTATTCAACCGCAATCGCTAAGGCTGATTAAAGCCAAGTAGATGTAGGAATGTGGCTCACCTCGGTCTTCCTACTACCAGCCCATATGTAGGCGCAGTGGCTGTCGCCAAGTCGCGTGCCAAGATGGCTGTGAATCAAATTATCGACGCTTCGGGCAGACGTCGCCACCAGTACACTAAGTTATCCAGCGAAGCTTGGATGGCCAGTTTTCCCGTGTGGCACAAACCCCTGACTCTTGTTGTGGGACGAACTACCGAAGATAATGACATCGACGTCTGCTAGATCGTCTGAGCACGTCTAAGCCTCTTCCGATACTATACAAAGCGCTGACGCTCCACAGATCGTCACGACGCCAAACAAAACCATGTTGACGCGCAGTTTATCTATAGCCCCTGTGAGTGTTGGTGACGCCCTCGACTTACGTTGCCAAGAGCATTTGGAACAGCATAATCATCACGCCGCAGTTGAGTCACGCGTGGCGGGCTGCATGTGGGATAGCAGCTCTAGCAAGGCTTGGGCCCCCGCAGTTGATGAAGCTGGGTTCTGGCCTGTAATCAGGCGGCCATCGGTGATGACAAAGCTCTGCCAATTCGGCGCTTTCTCGAAGATTCCGCCAAGCCGCTTCAATTCATCCTCGACCAGAAACGGCACGACATGCGTGAGCTGGACTTCTTCTTCCTCACTATTAGCGAAGCCCGTCACGCGCTTGCCCTTAACGATTGGCGCACCTTGGTACATGACTCGGTGCAGCGCTGCCGGAGCGTGGCAAACGGCGGCCACTGGCTTCCCGGAATTGTAGAAGGATTCAATCAAAGCGATCGAGTCACGGTTGTCGGCGAGGTCCCACATCGGCCCATGGCCTCCGGGATAAAAGACTGCGTCACAATCTGCGGACGATAGTCCCGCGAGCTTTACGGTGTTCGCTAGGTCTTTTTGTGCCGCCGGATCCATTTTGAACCGCGTCATTGCGGGGGTCTGGTTCTCGGGGAGATCACTCTTGGGATCGATTGGGGGCTGCCCACCCTTAACAGAGGCGAGGGTAAGATCGATGCCAGCGTCGCGGAACACGTAATACGGCGCAGCAAACTCCTCAAGCCAGAAGCCGGTTTTGCGGCCAGTGTTGCCGAGTTGGTCGTGCGATGTGAGCACCATCAGGATCTTCATCTCACTTCTCCTTGGACTAGCAGTTGAAATCCGGAACATTAAGCGCGCATCGCTGAAGCATGTCACTTGCACCTTGGTACCGACGATACTTACGTATCAAGCATAGATGGTCAGACGGCTGGAGCATCAGTTCCGTCGCGCTCGGTTTGAAACTGGCAAGAATCGATACCAGACTCGATCTCACATTGGCGTAAGAACGACCCAGATTGACTGACTGTGCCTATAGCCTCCGCCACGGATGTTTCATCCTGTTCTCACAGGATGCGGCAGACGTGAATGCTCAGCGGGAGGAACCGTGGAGCTCGAACAATGCAGCTCCAGCCAGAAATGGGATCTTTGCGCCGGACGTGTCGATCAGTCCTTGCCGGACGCTGGGCCAACTTCTGTAGGACTAGGATGATGAATTCAAACTATGAACCAGGGTCCTAATGATACCAAGGAGTCAGTTACCGCAGGAGCTTCCCAACTTTGCTGCAATGTTCACCAGGTCGGCCAGTGATGTCGCGCCCATCTTGCGCATGACTTGGCCCCTGTGCGCCTTGACAGTAATCTCGCTGATGCCGAGTTTGCCGCCGACCTGCTTGTTCATCAAACCGGTTACCACAAGTGCCATCACTTCACGTTCCCGTGTGCTGAGCGATGCATAGCGCTTCTGGAGGAGTTGCAACTCCGCCTCTTGGCCGAGGGCCGTGGTGCTGCGCTGAATTGCGTCGCGTATAGTATCCAGCAATGCTTCGTCGCCAAACGGCTTTGTCAGGAACTCGATCGCGCCAGCCTTCATGGCGCGCACCGTCATCGGTACATCCCCATATCCGGTTATGAAAATAATCGGCATGTCGTTCCGCGTTGATGCGAGCTGTTGCTGCAGATCAAGGCCGTTGAGATCGGGGAGCGAAACATCGAGCACTAAGCAGCTCGGCGTGGCAGTTCGTGAATGAGATAAAAACTCCTGTGCCGAACCAAAAACCCGGGGCTGCCAGCCTGATTCACGAATGAGAGCCTCGAGTGCCTCTCGCACCGAAATGTCATCATCCACGACATACACAATCGGCGCGCCTTCGCCCATCGGATTGGAACCCGCTTTGCCACTCGTTGTGCTTGACAGTTGCATGTATAGCTCCACTCTTTCATAGCCGCAAGCTTTAGGCCGATGCCCCTGGGCGAAGTACAGCATCGAGAGCATCGTGCAGTGCAGTATCCGTGAAGGGCTTCAGGAGGCATTCGACTGACCCGCTCTGGCGCAGACGATGACACACCTGTTCGTCTCCGTGCGCCGTGATGAAGACAATCGGGACCGTCCGCCCTTCGCGCGCCAGTTCGCGCTGGAGCTCGATTCCCGACATTCCCGGCATGGCGATGTCGAGCACCAGGCATTTTACCTGATCAACGATGTCTGATGCTAGGAATTCATTCGCAGACGCGAATGCCACAGCCTTGTGACCGAATACCCCGATGAGATCCGGCAGCGACTCACGAACAGACTCGTCATCATCGACAACTGCAATATACTCGCGCTGTTGCATCATAGTTTTCCGATCACATCCGCCAGACGTGGCGGAAGGTACATAGGGGCTTTGGCAGGCTCGACTGCTAGTGTTGAGGGAACGGAGAAGCAAAACGTTGAACCCGAGCCATCGTTTGGCTCGGCCCAGAGGCGGCCCTGATGCTGCTCAACAATGGTTCGGCTAACTGAAAGGCCGATACCCATGCCATTGCTTTTAGTCGTGTAGAACGGGGCGAAGAGCCTCTCCACCAATGCCGGATCGAAACCGCTGCCTGCATCTTTGACCGCTACTCTGACATTGCCACTTGCTTCGACCTCGGTGGAGACCACAATCTCCTTTGCCCGATTCTGCACTTCAGCCATGGATTCGGCAGCATTCAGGATGAAGTTGAGAACTACCTGCTGAAGTTGAACGCGATCGCCTATTACGTAAGGCAGATTGGCCGCGAGACTCACACGAATACTGGTACCGTTTCTCTGTAGCTCGTTCAACGATAATGCGACGACTTCATGTACTGCCGTGTTCAGGTCAACAATCTCCGAGGCTGTATCCCGCTTGACGAAAAGCGCGCGGAGCCGGGCGATCACTTCAGAGGCGCGTTGGGCGTCCCTGATCGTTCTGCGTGCCGTTTCGCGAGCTCCGCTAACGTTCGGTGGCTCGGCAGTCAGCATGCGTAGCCCTGTCCCGGCGTTCGTCATGATGCCAGCAAGAGGTTGGTTCAGCTCATGCGCGATTGACGCCGTGAGCTGACCCATAGTCATGACCCGCGTGACGTGAGCAAGCTCGGCCTGTGTCTCGCGTAGTTCGTCTTGCGCTTCCTTCCAATCGTGCATGTCGACGCAGACACCGTGCCATTTCAGAATCCGCCCTTCCTCATCACGCAGTGGGAGCCCAGTTGTCAGACACCAGCGATACGATTGGTCGGCAGCGTGGATGAGACGCGCTTCGACTTGGTAGGCCGTGCCGGTCGCGACACTCGTAATCCAGGCCAGCGCAGCTTGGTCGAGATCGTCCGGATGGATCAGCTTCTGCCAGCCATCGCCCATGACCTCGTTTACCGTGAATCCAGTATAATCCAGCAACCGTGAGTTACAGTAATCGATCGTCCCGTCCGGATTGGCGCTCCACAGCATTTGAGGGATGGTCTCTGTCAGACGCCTGAGATTCCACTCGCTAGCCCGCAACGCTTCCTCGGTTCGTTTGAGATCGTCGATATCGGTGTTGACGCCAAACCACTTGGTGACCTGACCGGATTCGTCATGGAGCGGATTGGCCCGGAATAGGAACCAGCGATACCCGCCGTCGAAGCGCCTGAGACGCGCCTCCGCCTCGCCCGGCCGACCTGAGGTCAGTATGTTGCTCCATGTCGCAAGCAATCCCGGCACATCATCCGGATGGACTGACTGCATCCACCCTGCGCCACACGCCTCATCTAGGGAGATCCCGAGATAGTTGAGGAAATGGTGGTTGAAGAACTCAGCGGAACCATCGGTCTGGGCTGACCATGCAAGACCCGGGATCGTGTTCACGATTTGCGCAAGGTTGCTTTCGCTCACAGCGAGCGCCTCTTCCGCGCGCTTTTGATCGTCTATGTCAATGATGAGATGAAACCAGCGGAGAATCTTCCCTCGTGGGTCACGCAGCGGCAAACCGAGGACGTTGAACCAACGAAAGGTCCCATCGTAGCGGCGATGTCGGCTTTGCACGTTGTAACTCTGTCCAGCTTCATGGGCAGCGCGCTGCGCGCGGATCGTCCTTTCGAGGTTGTCGGGATGAACAAGCTCTGAAACCTTCCATTCTTTTAGCTCATCGAATGTCCTGCCGAAATAGTCCATCGTCGGCCGGTTGACGCCTTCGACTTCACCCTCCGGCGTTGTAACAGCGACCTGCACGGGAATACTGTCGACCACTAACTGGAAATCGAGCTCTCTTCGCCGCAGTTCTTGGTTGGCTTCGAAAAGCTCCCGGGTTCGTGCGTGGACCCGCTGATCGAGTTCTTGGGCAAGCCGCTTCTGCTCGCTTAACTGCCAGGACGATTGTAATCCGATCGCTGCCTGGTTGGCAGCGACATTCAAGAGGAGGTTCTCAGTCACGTTCGGAAAATCGGATCGGCATGCCCCAACCAGCAGTAGTCCGAACTCTCCGAGCAAGCCGAGACGCACGGCTTGGACTGCGAGACTCCTGCCTCCTACTGTAAGCTGCTGCGGCCAGTCGTGTGCTTCGGTGCTGGCCCAAGGTTTAAACAGCGATCCAAACCCCGCCTGAGAGTCGATGCTTCTTGCCCAATTCGATAGGCGTGCCGCTTCGACTGGCCCCTCGGTGTCCACGCTCATGAGGTGCAGGTGGGCAAAGTCGAGATCGAGCATACTGAAAACTGAGTCAAGCAAGCTCTCGGCGATTTGAGCGGGATCCCGGCCGACCCACATTGCCGGTAGCGCCATGAGACTAACCAGGTCGCTGATGCAGCGCTGCAGTCGCTTGTTCTCGTTACGATGAACGTCAGCGTGCATGATCATCCTACCGTTGAAGAATGTCGTGCCTGCTCGGCCCGTCGCTGATACAGCTCCTGAAGAAACTCCTGTGGGGGCACGAAGAAGGGGTTCTGCTGAAGAATGCCGCCAACGATGATCATGGGATGGGTTCGTATCACGTCCATCACGGTGTCGCCGCTGAACTTCGCGAGATCATAGACGCAGATAACGGCGTCGTCATGCTGGCACCAGACATCATTGACCCGTGCTTCAAACTCGATCAGGTCGTGGATGCACGACGGATGACAGTTGGCCCATTCCATCTGGCAAACAATCCGGCTGATGGGATATGTGCCATCAGCCGAGCCTCCAGCGATGCTCTTGAACGTCTGAAGCATACGGTTTTGATCGAACCGACCGTCGGAAAGATAGGTTTGGGTGCTGTCGCGAAGTTCGAGCTGGCCGCTAACCTGTGCTGCCGCGGGGTCGATACCGACAGCAGCCAAATGCTCGACATGGCGATCGCGACGGCCGGGGCTGAGAACATGGACTGCTTTGTGGCCGCAGTCGAAGCCGTCCTTAATGAATGGCAGGAGAACACGATACTCTTCATCTTCGCTATTGAAGAAAGCACAGACGTGGCGTGCCTGCGTCAGCTCGGCACCTGCAAATGGGATCGGCTGCGTTAGCTTTGCCATGTTATTTCCCTCAAAGTGAGCGCCGTTCCCTGCTTATGGGTAGAGAATACGCCGCTCGGCCACCGGAGACGCATAACACCTTGGTATCGGTTTGATCGATTTCTGGACTTGTCAAGCCGGTATTTGGCCAGAGAACCGCAGGTGTCGGCCGATATCAAGGTATCGGCGATACCATGGTGCAATAGGCTCCCAGCCAACCATGACCGAGCATAATCGCGTTGATCAGCCTCACCCAGACAGATCTTTGGTTTTAGAGGAGAACGATTATGTCGGAAAGCGATAGATCCTCCACCCGCCGCGATGTCCTTGTGGCCGCCGCCGCCGCGGGCGCTGCGACGATGATGCCTGTGTCGCTTAGGGCGGCATCGGGCGAGATCCGCCCATTTCAGGTCTCGTTTCCTGATGAAGCGCTTGCCGATCTTCGCCGGCGGATTGCTGCTACAAAGTGGCCAACGAAAGAGCTGGTTACCGACGCGACGCAGGGTGTTCAGCTCGGGACCATGCGCAAGCTCGCTCAGTACTGGCAGACCGATCACGACTGGCGGAAGGTTGAGGCACGGCTGAACGCCGTGCCGATGTTCCTTACACAGATTGATGGATTGGATATCCATTTCATTCATGTCCGCTCGAAGCATCCGAATGCTTTGCCCATCATCATCACGCATGGTTGGCCTGGCTCGCTGATCGAGCAGCTCAAAGTCGTGGGGCCGCTGACGGATCCGACCGCGCATGGCGGAGCGCCGGAGGAAGCCTTCGATGTGGTGATCCCGTCACTTCCGGGTCATGGATTCTCGGCAAAGCCTACGGCGACCGGCTGGGATCCTCAGCGGATTGCTCGCGCCTGGACGACGCTGATGAAGCAACTTGGATACACGAAATTTGTCGCCCAGGGAGGCGACTGGGGTGATGCCGTCTCGGAGCAGATGGCGTTGCAGGCCCCACCGGAGTTACTTGCCATCCACACGAACATGCCGGCAACCGTGCCGGACGATATCGCTACAATCCTCGCCGCTGGCGGCCCTGCACCGGCCGGCCTGTCCCCAGACGAGAAGAATGCATTTGATCAGCTCGACTTCTTCTACAAGCATGGTCTGGGCTACGCCCAGGAAATGGCAAACCGCCCACAGACCCTGTACGCGCTCGAAGACTCGCCGGTGGGACTGGCGGCCTGGATGCTCGACCACGACGCGCGCAGCTATGCGCTTATATCCCGGGTCTTCGAGGGCCACACCGAGGGCCTGACCCGAGACGATATCCTCGACAACATCACGCTCTATTGGCTGACGGGGACGGCAGTCTCGTCGGCCCGCCTCTACTGGGAGAATAAGCTCGCCTTCTTTGCGCCGAAGCTCATCAAAATTCCGGTCGCCGTCAGTGTCTTTCCGGACGAAATCTACGCGGCGCCGAGGAGCTGGGCGGAGAAAGCCTTCCCGAAGCTCATTCACTTCAATCGGCTCCCAAAGGGCGGGCACTTTGCGGCCTGGGAGCAACCGGAGCTCTTCAGCGCCGAACTGCGTGCCGCGTTTCGCTCCTTCCGTGCCTGATAACAGCGTGGGTGGCCCACCAACCCAGTGCCACCCATCCGTTGCCGACCTGCCATTGTCCGTGGAGAGAACATCATGAACCAGCACCAGCAAACCAAGCTCATTTACACCGCCAAGGTTCATACGACGGGTGGGCGCGAGGGCGGATCCTCCCGGAGTTCGGATGGCAATCTCGACATCCGCCTGTCCCCGCCCGGCGGACACGGCACCGGCACGAACCCTGAGCAGCTGTTCGCGGCAGGCTGGTCCGCATGCTTCGAAAGCGCAATTGGTATCGCCGCTCGACGAAGCAAAGTCACCCTTCCGCCTGGTTTCGCGATCGATGCGGAAGTGGATCTCAGTCTGGTGAACGGCTTTTACACCCTTGGCGCTCGGCTGAATGTCAGCCTTCCCGGTTTGGCCCGCGATGTGGCCCAAGCGCTTGTCGACGAGGCTCACACCCTCTGCCCCTACTCGCGGGCAACCCACGGCAACATCGACGTGAGGACTACCCTCGCCGTCTAGCATCCATCCCGTTTCAGTCGAGGAGTAAGGACGATGAAGTGCATCGCGCGAGCGCAATCCAACGATCTCGATCGTCGACGGTTTATCAGCACCGCCGCAATGTTCGCTGCTGCGGCCGAACTCGGCATCCCCACCACGGCAGCGGCACAGCCCGCATCACCGCGAACTGACACCTCGTTTCGTCAGCTGAAGCAGATCGATGCCGGACCGCTCAACATCGGCTATGTCGAGGCAGGTCCGGCCGGCGGCATACCGGTCGTTCTGCTTCATGGCTGGCCCTACGACATCCACAGTTATGCCGAGGTCGTGCCTCTGCTGGAAGCCCAAGGCTTCAGAGTGATTGTACCGTATCTGCGGGGTTACGGTTCCACACGGTTCCGTGCAAGCGAGATCCCGCGAAATGGCCAGCAGGCTGCGTTGGCCAGTGATGTCCTCGCGCTGATGGATGCCCTGAAGATCCAGAGCGCAGTCATCGCGGGCTACGACTGGGGTGCTCGGACCGCGAACATCGTGGCAGCACTCCGCCCGGATCGTTGCAAAGCCATGGTCTCGGTCAGTGGCTATCTGATTGGCAGCCAGGCCGCCAACCGGAAGCCTCTCCCTCCGCAGGCAGAGTTGTCCTGGTGGTACCAATACTACTTCGCAACGGAGCGCGGGCGGGCCGGCTACCAGGCTAACACGCGCGACTTTGCACGTTTGATTTGGCAGACTGCCTCCCCGGATTGGAAGTTCACCGACGCTACATTCGAACGCAGTGCGGAAGCCTTCAACAATCCCGACCATGTGGCGATTGTGATCCATAATTACCGGTGGCGTCTCGGCCTCGCAGATGGCGAGGCGCAGTACGATGAGATGGAGAAATTCCTGGCCGCGGCGCCGGCCATCTCGGTTCCAACGATTACGCTCGAAGGCGACGCAAACGGCGCCCCGCACCCGGATCCCATGGATTACGCCCGGAAGTTCGCCGGCAAGTACGAGCATCGGACAATCCGCGGCGGCATCGGACACAACCTGCCGCAGGAAGCGCCGCACGCCTTTGCGCAGGCCCTTATCGATGTCAATCGGATGTGATCGTGATGAGCTACCCAACGATGTACCGCACTGTCAGCGTGGATGGGCTTCCCATTTTCTATCGCGAGGCCGGGGACCAGAACGCGCCCGTGATCCTGCTTCTTCACGGGTTTCCGTCGTCGTCACGCATGTACGAGCCACTGCTGACACGCCTCTCTGACCGATACCGCCTCATCGCGCCTGACTATCCAGGCTTCGGCCATAGCGCCTGCCCGGCACCGACGCTGTTCCCCTATACCTTCGACCATCTCGCCCAGGTGATGGCCCGGTTCAGCGAGGTCATGGCGCTCTCCCGCTATAGCCTCTTCATGCAAGATTACGGTGGTCCGGTCGGCTTTCGAATGGCGATGGCTCATCCTGAGCGATTGGACTCACTGATCGTGCAGAATGCCGTCGCTCACGAGACGGGCCTCAGCAATCTTTGGGGCGTTCGCCGCGCTTTTTGGGCCAATCGGGCCGAGCATGAGGAAGCACTCCGTCAGAATTTCTTGTCACTTGAGGCCACCCGCCGGCGTCATGTTGGCAGTGACCCACAAGTTGAGCTGTACGATCCCGATCTTTGGACGGATGAGTTTGCGTTTCTCAACAAGCCCGGCCAAGCGGACATCCAAGTCGAACTGTTTTACGATTATCGCCACAATGTTATTTCCTACCCCGAGTGGCAGGCCTGGATGCGCAACACTCATCCCAGGCTGATGGTTCTATGGGGCAAATACGACCCGTCATTCGAGACATCGGAGCCAGCCTCTTACCAGGCTGACGTGCCAACCGCCGAAATCCACATGCTTGAAGCTGGGCACTTTGCCCTCGACACCGCAGCGGATCAGATCGCGGATCTCGTTCGCAGCTTCCTCTGGAGTGCCGACCACCATCGATCTGGGGGCGGGAGTGGGGCTGCATCCTTCAATACCATGGTCACACGGTCAGGAATGGCCGAGGGGTACCTCGGCAGCCCTCCTCCAGTGGCACACCCGTTCAGCGCTTAAGCCGTACTTCGAGTCTGTTCCCAAAACCGAGGAGTCCATCATGGAAGATTATGAAGTCGTCAACTCGAGTTTCACGGCAACAATCAATGCGCCCATCGACAGGATCGACCTCCCTGAGTGGTGCTTCTCCCTCAGCGAGAAAGAGTATCAGGGGTGTTCTCCCGCCCATATCACGGCGGGTTTCACGACAGCGCCCGACGGAAGGCGTATGTCGATCAACGTTGAGATCATTGGTGGCAGTCTTATGGTCCAGCATTATGTGGAGACCTTGGGGAACAAAGATCACCTGGTCCTGGAGTCGATCTCCGACATCTTTACTCCCACGGGAAGGACCACGATCAAGGTTCTCTGGGAAATGAGCGTCAAAGCGATTGATGGTGAACGGTGCGAGTTCACGAATCACGTCCGGACCACCGCGACGGACGACTTCAAGTCATTCCTTGATCGTCAGGGCATCCCGTTCGACGTGTTCCGCGCGCAGCGCCAGCCCATGTCGATCGCCCACAATCGGGGTGAGACGCCGCTCTTCGCTGCAAGCATCGAGCGCGCGGCATTGCGAAACCGCGCTCCCCGGCTGGTAGGTTGATGGAGGTTGCTATGTCCCAGCCCACCTATAGCAAACAATCGACGGCGCTCTTGTTCGTTGATCCGTATAACGATTTCCTGTCCGAGGGCGGGAAGATTTGGCCCAGGGTGAGAGAGGTTGCGGAGGAAGTAGGCCTTATTGAGAACCTGAAGCGCATCAATCAGGCGGTGCGAAGCGCTGGCATGAAAGTCTTCATCGTTCCGCACCGCCGCTGGGAGCCGGGCGATTATGAGTGTTGGTGCCATCCTAACCCGACTCAGATCGGGATCATGAAACGGCACTCATTCGCCCGTGGAGAATGGGGTGGTGAATGGCATCCGGACTTTGCGCCACGCGCTGGAGACATTGTCGTCAAGGAGCATTGGGCGCAGAGCGGATTTGCTAACACCGATCTCGATCAGCAGCTGCGGCAGCATGGGATCACCCACGTCATCGTCGTCGGGCTGCTTGCCAATACCTGCATCGAGTCGACCGGCCGTTATGCAATGGAACTCGGCTTTCATGTCACCTTGGTGCGGGATGCGACGGCCGCATTCACAAAGGAAATGATGCATGCGGCGCATGAATTAAATGGCCCGACGTATGCGCATGCCATACTGTACACCCAGGAACTCATCGCGGCTCTACCAGCTGACCAGGGCAGATGATGCCTCTTACGGCGGGTGGCGTCACGAAAGGTCACCTGAGCATGGCGCCCTGCCGAAGCCAAATATGAATAGTCCAAAGCCGACTTGATCCTAACGTTCCAGGTCCAGCGTCTGGAGGCTGATCAAGGGTCGGCCATGGAGGACGTCAAGATGTCCAAGATCGTTGCCAACAGCGCCAAGCAGCGAGCACCTGGGAACTGGCCCCTGATTCTTGCTGGTCTCTGTGCCAGTCTTGTGGGCATCGGCTTGGCTCGGTTTGCCTACACGCCGCTGTTGCCGGCAATTGTCGCTGGTGATTGGTTTACCGCTTCGGATGCCGCTTTTCTCGGCGCGGCCAACCTCACGGGGTACCTAGCCGGTGCGTTACTGGCGGGTCCACTGGTCGCGCATGTGCCCGCTGCTGCCGCGCTACGCGGAGTGATGGTGCTGGCGACCCTGACCTTCTTTGCTTGCGCCTGGCCGGTTAACTTCGTTTGGTTCTTCGTCTGGCGCTTCGTCTCTGGCCTCTCCGGCGGAGTGCTAATGGTTTTGGCGGCTCCGACGGTCTTGCCGCACGTCCCGCAGTCACGCCGCGGGATCGCCAGCGGTGCCATCTTCATGGGGATTGGCCTCGGAATTGCGGCTTCAGGCACGCTTGTTCCTCTGCTCTTGCGGCAGGGATTGCCCCACGTTTGGATCGGTCTCGGGGTGCTCTCACTGATCCTGACACTCGTCGCTTGGACTGGTTGGCCGGGACACGCTGCCGATATGTCCCCTGGGCAGAAGGCGATCCATCCTGTCCATGCAACGACGACCTTGCGGGCGCTCTATACGTCATATGCGCTCAATGCGGTGGGCCTCGTGCCGCATATGATCTTCTTGGTTGACTTCGTGGCCCGGGGGTTGGGTCAAGGTTTGGATGCTGGAGCCCAATTCTGGGTCCTTTTCGGACTGGGCGCTGGCATTGGCCCAATTCTCAGTGGGCACCTGGCCGATCGTACCGGCTTCGGACCTGCGCTTCGCCTCGCCTACCTCATTCAGGCGATGGCTGTCGCATTGCCGGCCTTTGGCCTTGGCTCGACTTGGCTGATCATATCGAGTGTCATTGTTGGTGCGTTTACGCCAGGGATCGTTCCTCTCGTTCTGGGGCGCATCCACGAGTTGCTGCATTCTCATGCGGCTGCTCAGAAAAAGTGCTTGGAGCAAAGCGACAGTTTGCTTTGCGATATGCCAGGCGCTCGCCGCCTACGGCATGTCGCTCCTCTTCAACCACACGGGTGGAAATTATCGGGTCCTTTTCGGCTTGGGAGCGGGCTCCCTTCTGCTCGCCCTCGCAATCGATCTCGTCGCAGGATTGGTGAAACCACGGGATCTAAAGGATGCATAAGAACGCGGCAGACCAGACGATCCGATGGGAGAGGACCATCCATCGCCCTCGTGGAAGGGAAGCGGTTTGCTCGCAGTTCGTGCGCGGCCATCCGCCTCCTCCACTCCGGTGGGCTTCACCGGCGGCTCTTAAATGCCTCCCACCGCGCTTTGCGCTCTCCTTGGTATGCGGGACTCTGCTCGGCAATCAGGTCTTCGCGCTGCAGTGGCTGACCGCAAGCCTCACAACTCGGGCCCAGCCCAGCGGGCTTGCCGCACACGCGGTGTGTGAGATGAACGGCCAAGCTCTCACCGGGAGCTTTGCACCAAGTCTCGCCCCAAGCACGCAGTGCGAGGATCACGGGATTGAATGCCCTACCCTTTTCGGTGAGGTGGTAATCATAGCGCAGCGGCCGTTGGCTGTAGGGCCGACGCTCGATCAGGCCATCGGCCTCCAGCTTCTTCAGGCGGGCCGTTACCATCTGTGGCGTTGCTCCGGTTTGCGCCTGAATCTCGTCGAACCGGTGGCTGCCTATGAAGAGTTCCCGCAGCACCAAGACGGTCCAGCGATCCCCGACAATTGTCTCTGCTCGGGCGACCGGACAAAGGGTATCCAGCTCGGTGTGGTTCTCCATCGTCATGTTACTCTCTTTTTCATAGGGACTTGACACTATGAATTTCATAGTCGTATACAGCCTCAACGCGACAGGAGCAATACTGTGTCCTGCTTTCAGGAGGCGCACCATGCCTGATACCGGCTATCCTCTTGAGCGCACCGCTTATTTGCTGGTTGATCCATACAACGACTTCCTATCGGAAGGCGGCAAGATTTATCCCTCTGTTGAGCCCATCGCCACCGAAGTGGGCCTCCTCGACAACCTACGCGCACTAGACCGTGCCGTGCGTAGCGTCGGCATTCCGGTCTTCATCGTGCCACACCGCCGCTGGGAGCCAGGAGACTATGAGGATTGGGATCACCCGAATCCGACCCAACGCCTCATCATGCGACGCCACAGCTTTGCGCGCGGTGAATGGGGTGGTGAGTGGCATCCTGATCTCGCGCCCAAAGAAGGCGATATTGTCGTTCAGGAGCATTGGGGCCAGAGCGGCTTTGCCAACACCGACCTCGACTTCCGCCTGAAGCAGAAGGGGATCACACATGTGATCGTCGTCGGCCTGTTGGCGAACACCTGCATTGAGTCCACCGCCCGTTTTGCGATGGAACTCGGTTATCACGTCACACTCGTGAAGGACGCTACCGCCGCTTTCCACCCTGACATGATGCACGCTGCCCATCACCTGAACGGTCCCACCTTTGCCCATGCCATCGTAACGACAGGTGAGCTGATCGCGACCCTGGTCAAGGAGGAGGGATCATGCGGCCCCACCTCACCTTCCTCAATCGGGAGCGTGCAGTGATGCCAGCAATGCTCGATGGGGGTCATGGCACGCGCTGGGAGGCTGGCACAAGCAAGCTCGCTACGTCTGCCAACTCTACATCAGATCGGGACACCGTCGTCTTGCGAAGACAGGCGGTGAACATCGCAACAACATCGTTCAGATGGTGCCGTCCTAACCTGTGGTTCGGCCGGATCAGCGCCCACAGCGCACAAATTCTGGTGTCATCATCAAGCTAGAAGGATCTCGCCATGCGACTGAATGGAAAGACGGCTCTCATCACGGGCGGCAGCAGCGGCATCGGTCTTGCAACGGCACGGCTGTTCGTTGCTGAAGGTGCGAGGGTGGCGATTACCGGCCGTAATCAGCCATCGCTCGCCGCTGCTGTGCACGAGCTTGGGCCAAACGCCGTGCCGATTCGGGTTGACCTCAGGGAGATCTCATCCATCGATCGAGCGATCGCTGACATCGTGGCGGCTTTTGGAAGCCTCGATATCGTCTTTGCGAATGCCGGCATCGGCCGCCCCACACCGGTGGGCGAAACAAGTTTCGACACGTTTCAGGACATCATCACGACCAATCTCACCAGTGTTTTCTTCACCGTCCAGGCGGCCGCTCCCCATCTGCGGGAAGGAGCATCGATCATTCTTAATGGATCAGTCCACGCGGCTCTGGGCGTGCCAGGCTACTCGGCCTATGCCGCCACCAAGGGCGCGGTTCGCTCCATGACGCGCGTGCTGGCTGCGGAATTTGCCCCAAAGGGTATCCGGGTCAATCAAGTCACGCCCGGAGGAACTCAAACGGCAATCTGGAATCCGCTGGCACCGGACGCTGGCGCGATGGCTGAACTTGAGAGACGAATCGGCAATACGATCCCACTCGGCCGCATGGGGAGACCTGAGGAAGTTGCGGCTGCCGCTCTCTTCCTTGCTTCCGCCGACTCGTCGAACATGATGGGTGCTGAAATTGTCGTCGACGGCGGAGCAACTGGTGCTCCTCACGGAGCGCCCATCTACCGCTCGCAACCCCGACCACAAGCGAATTTTGGCTAGGCTTTTTTCTTCCGAGTCACCGCACCATGACGTCGGCGGGTGCTCACAAAGCTGATAGGTCGATCACGGAGCCGTCACAGAAGGGAGAATTCTATGTCATTCCGACAGATACGCGTGGCGCGCCATACACCAAGCTACTGGCGCGTCAGTTTCAGCAACCCGCCGATCAATTTGATTGATCCAGACACGATTCTGGACCTTTCCGACCTCGTTAAACAGCTGGAGTCCGATACCGAGGTCAAGGTTGTTGTATTCGACAGCCTTGATCCCGACTTCTACCTGGCGCACTACGACGTTCTCGTCGACAAGGCGAAGACGATCGGAATGGCGCCTGGACCTTCCGGGATGCATCCGTGGCTTGACGTCATGGTTCGCTTGAGTCGGGCACCAGTTGTATCGATCGCGGAAGTGCGCGGTCGGGCGCGCGGTGCGGGAAGCGAGTTCGTCCTTGCTTGTGACATGCGTTTCGCCAGTGCGGAACGTGCAATTCTGGGTCAGTTCGAGGTCGGAATCGGAGCAGTGCCGGGTGGCAACCCCATGGCCCGCCTGGCCGGTTTGGTTGGACGAGGGCGTGCCTTGGAGATCGTACTTGGGGCAGATGACTTCCCCGGGATCCTCGCGGAACGCTATGGGTATGTGAATCGTGCTCTTCCGGACGCTGAACTCGCCGGGTTCGTGGACACTCTGGCAGCCCGTCTCGCGAGCTTCGACAAGCGCGCCATTGCAGAGACGAAGGGCTTTGTCGACGAACTCTCGCTTCCGGATGACGCTGTTTTTCCGCGCGCGCTAGAGAGCTTCTTCAAGTCGGTTGGTCGACCGGAAACACGTGCACGAACGATTGCGTTGGTGGAAGGGGGCCTGCAACAGAGATCTGAGACGGAGTTATCATTAGGCATGCGCATTATCGGTGCCGGATCTGCGGAGCGCGGGTGACCGCTCTCAGGATGGTGTCAAACTCTAAAAATCGGCACGAATGCTTACTGATAGTCGATACGAGTCCGAGCAATCTCTGCCTTGACTACGAACCAATGGGAGACCACACATGAGCACATTGATCGCGCAGGGCACTGCCCTGATCACCGGCGCCTCGTCCGGCATTGGCGCCATCTATGCCGATCGCCTGGCCCGGCGTGGCCACGACCTGATCCTAGTGGCGCGCAACCAGAGCCGTCTCGAGGAGCTTGCGGCCCGGCTGCGAGGCGAGACTGGCCGCTCGGTCGAGATCGTGTCGGCTGATCTGAACAACGATGCCGATCTGCATCGGGTCGAAACGATCCTGCGGACGAACAGCACAATCGCAATGCTCGTGAACAACGCCGGCGTTGGCGGGGCGGCCCCGCTCCTGGCCTCCGATGTCGACGCGATGGACCGGATGATCCGGCTGAACGTCCTGGCGTTGACCCGCCTGACGTACGCAGCCGTACCGGCCTTTGTGGCACGCGGCGGCGGTACGATCATCAACATTGCGTCCATCGTGGCCATCTCGCCGGAAACCCTCAATGGGGTCTATGGCGGATCCAAGGCTTTCGTCCTGGCCTTCAGCCAGTCGCTCCAGCACGAACTGGCGGACAAGGCCGTGCGGATCCAAGCGGTTCTGCCCGGCGCGACCGCCACGGAGTTCTGGGATATCGCCGGACTGCCGGTGAGCAATCTCCCTGCGGAGATCGTGATGTCGGCGCAGGATGTGGTCGACGCTGCGCTCGCAGGCTTGGACCAGGGCGAGACGGTCACCATCCCCTCGCTTGAGAGCAAGGCCGAGTGGGACGCCTATGACGCGGCGCGCCGGGAGATGGCTGGCAGGCTCTCAAGAACCAAACCTGCCACCCGGTACAACGTCGTGGCCGTAAAGGCGGATCGAGCGTCCCGGGAGCCAACCCGGGTCTAGTGCCCGCTTGGCCATCGCGGAGCGCAAAGAGTCCGGATCCCTTCTGGATGGCAGAGCGTCTACCTGTTCGGCCTCCTTGCGGTGCCATTCGCCCAGCATTGACGGCTCGGCGGCTCGATCAAGCCGCCGGTGCTTCAAGCGGCTTCCAAGCAGGCAGATCAGATCACCTTCATTTCGGCCGCGAGGGTTGTCACGAGGTTTGCCGCTGGCAGGACGCGCGCGAGCGGTGCTCCCTGACCCGCCCACTGAGCCCCAAAGCCCGGCTCGCCTGCCGACTTGCCGGCACCATTGAGGGCCTTCCCGGCATCGTATGCAATGGGATAAGCGGGGATCTCATGAGCGGGAATGACCTGTCCGAGTGCGGTGAAGCGATTGGAAAGGCACCGCGCCGGTCGGCCCGAAATGGCTCGGGTCATCACCGTGTGATGGGCCGCATCGCTGGCTAAGGTTGCTCTGTAGCCTGCGTCGGCCAGCGATTCCGGGCACGCGACAAAGGCCGTGCCGAGTTGAGCCGCAGCAGCTCCGAGACGCAGGGTGGCCGACACGCCAGCGCCATCCATAATGCCACCGGCAGCAATCACCGGCACATCGAGCTGACGCACCAGCAGGCGCGTCAGTGCCATTGTGCCGAGCCTGTCGTCGGGAGCGTCAGGATCAAAGACGCCCCGATGGCCGCCTGCCTCGTAGCCCTGCGCCACCACGGCATGAACGCCGGCCCTCACGAGCATGCGGGCCTCGTCAACGCTGGTCGCCGAGCCGAGGAGGACGATATCGGCATCTCGCAGGGCTCGCACCCGATCCGGCGGCGGAGCGCCGAAGTGGAAGCTCACGACCTTGGGTTTGTCGGCCAAGAGTGTGGCCAGCATGTCATCGTCCTCGACGAAGCTCTTGTAGATTTCCGTCAGGGCCGTCGGAGGCTCGGCACCAAGGCGATTGAATTCGGGACGCAGCCGCTCGATCCAGGCGGCTTCGACGGCAGGATTCGACTTCGCGGGCTGATGGCAGAAGACATTGACATTGAATGGACCGCTGGAGCGTTCGCGGACCTCTGCCATCATCTGCCGGGCACCCGCGGCGTTCGTGGCCCCAATCCCGATCGAACCCAGCGCACCGGCGTTTGCGACGGCAGCAGCCATGGCCGGAGACGACACACCGGCCATCGGCGCCTGGATGATCGGCACCTCAATACCAAGCAGTTCGAGCAGCGTCTGGGGTGAGGCTGAGGATGGCATAGTGGCACTCCCGTCCGGTTGACTGCAAAGCCTTCACCCGCGAAGGCGAACTTCGCCGAATCGCTGCATCTTACTCCGCCGCGCCCCTCCTTCGCTTGCGAAACTCCAGAACCGGCAGCCCGCCCCAACCCCAGTTATCGGTCTCCACCTCCTCGATAACCACAAACGTGGAGTCGAGAGGCTTGTTCAGGACATTAAGCAGCACCTCGCTCACCCCCTTGATCAGAGCGGCCTTCTCCTCGGCGGTCACGGCATTCGCGCCGGGCTTGGTACCCTCGCGGGTGACCTGAATCGTTACGATCGGCATTGTCGTTCTCCTTGTAAATGCCCGGAGCGGAGCCAGAGTCCCCGCTCCGGTGTTGGATCAATGACCAGCGCTCTGGCCGCCATCGACGTGGAGTATTTCGCCCGTTACGAAGCCGGCGGTCTCAAGATAGAGGACCGCCTCGACGATGTCGGACACCTCGCCCATATGCCCGACGGGGTGCAGAGGCCCGAAGGCTGCGTGGGTCTCGACCGGGTGCATTGAGGACTTGATGATGCCTGGCGAGACGGCATTCACGCGGATGCCACGCTTTGCATACTCAATGGCGAGGGACTTGGTCGCCGCATTGAGGCCGCCCTTCGTCAGCGAGGCGAGCACCGATGGCACGCCGTCGATCGCGTGATCGACGAGACTCGTTGTGATCTGTACAATATGACCACTGCCCTGTTTCTCCATCTCGGCGAGAGCAAGCTGGGTGATGTGGAAGAAGCCGGCGGTGTTGGTTCGCAGAACCGCCGTGAAGTCGGCTTCGGTATACTGGGTGAAAGGCTTGGCGATGAAAATGCCAGCGTTGTTGACCAGTGTGTCGATGCGCCCGAAACGAGCCACGCCTTCGGTGATTGCCCGCTCTGCCGTCTCCCGGTCGCCGATGTCGCCGGGGATGACGAGAACGTCGGGGTTGTTCGATGGCTTGACGGACCGTGCTGTTGCGATCACCCGGTAGTTGCGATCAAGATAGCCGTTGACGAGAGCAGCGCCGATGCCTTGTGACGCGCCCGTGATGATAGCGACTTTTCTATCGATGCTCATAGTAAGTTCCTTAGCTTTTCGTGAAAGGGATGCTGCTACCCATCGGGCCACCAGCGTCGTGGGCATAGAAATAGCTTCGCGCAATGCGCGTGCGAATAGCCGCTCATCGGGAGACACTCTTTCACGCCGCGATTGAGTGCAGACGGTCGCGGCGCGGGATGATTGCTCGCAGCTCGCCTCATCGACTTCAGTCCGATCCCGCGCCATGACCAGCAGATTGGGCGGGTCGCAACCTTTGCCATAACCGAACAAGCAGGAAAAATGGGAGGAGCGCTTGTCGCCAACGCGCTCTATGGGGTCGCACGTCGGTAGATTGAAACCCTGTTGGCCCTTCGCAGCAAGAGGGCCGCCACCCGCTCACACG
This sequence comes from Microvirga sp. RSM25, assembly GCF_044784385.1. Taxonomy (NCBI): domain Bacteria; kingdom Pseudomonadati; phylum Pseudomonadota; class Alphaproteobacteria; order Hyphomicrobiales; family Methylobacteriaceae; genus Microvirga; species Microvirga sp. RSM25. The sequence goes on from NZ_CP173039.1 coordinate 3,480,698, forward strand.
ACGTCGCGGCTCGTGGCTGCGAAATGACTGCGGAGCCGCGGAAGCGCCATGTCGACAAACGCGCGGACCTTCGGCACTGTAAGACGTCCGTGCGGCGCAATCAGATGCACAGGCAAGGGCGGTGGCTCATGGTCCTTGAGAACGATCTCCAATGACCCATCGCGGACCTCCTGTGGGAGGTGGTAAGAGAGCACGCGTGTCACTCCCCGACCGTTCACGGCAGAGACGATAGCTCCCCGGATACTGTTGACGATGAGCCGCGGCGTAAAATTCACCATATGCGGCACGGACGATCCATTGACTGGTGGAAAGCTCCACGAGTCGATCCCAAGGTCTGCAAATGTGATGATCTGATGCTTTGCCAAATCCGCCGGCTCTGTGATGCGGGGATTTTGCGCGAGATACCTTGGCGCCGCCGCCACGACCCGGCGAACCTCGCCGACCCGGGTCGCTACCAGGCTCGAGTCGGAAAGATGCGCGATGCGCAGGGCAACGTCGATGCCCTCATCGATGAGGTTGACGAACCGATCCAAAAGGTACAATCGCACCGACACCCCTGGATAAGCATCCAGGAAGGCGTCAATGATCGGGGACAAGATCGTTTCGCCGGCAAAGGCCGTGGCGGTCACAGTCAGCGTCCCACGCGGCGCCGAACGCTCACCGGCCGCCATGATGTCGGCTTCCTCAAGATCGATGAGCACGCGCCGGCACGCGGCAGCATAACGCTCGCCTGCCTCGCTCAGTTTGATCGAGCGCGTCGTTCGATGCAGGAGTTCCGTGCCGACATGCTCCTCCAGAAAGGCAATGGCCCGGCTGACTGCGGCTGGCGAGCGACGGAGTTTGCGGCCGGCCCCGGCGAGGCTGCCCTCATCCAGCGCCGTGACGAAGACTTTCATGGCATCGAGGCGGTCCACGTCGTCGTCCTTCCTCAATCCTTTCGAGCAGAGGAACAATCTCGCTTAAATCATAGACATTCATCCTCGATACGGCAATTCCCAGAACTCGCCGCAGAGACAGTTCCACGGTGAATAGCAGCATGGCTAGCCGAAAGACCCTTTGTGCCACCCTCTCTTGAAGATCGCGCGGGCCCGGGCACTAGGCGAGGTATTGCAGGAGCACAGCAGGATCAGCAAGCGGACGACATGACCGATTGTAATCATCCGGGTCTGTGGCGACTTAGATCGAACGGAGGTAGCGTTCGGTCTGCGATGGAATCTGACGAAGTGCCCCTGTTGCAATGCTGCCGTGTGTCAATGTTCCCCCAGGAAGAGATGGTCGCATCACCACCCTGTGAGCGCAGTCGCCTAGGGTTTGGCAAACCGCTCGACCAACCACTGACCGGCCGGACCAGGTGGGGTATCGGTCTTGTAGGCGATCTGGAGAGGATACTCACCACCTCGATAATCCGGCAAATCGAGTGGCGAGAGGCGCCCGGCTTCGATGTCAGTCCGCACCATCGGCTCAGGCATGCCGCCCCACCCAAGGCCGGCCAGCAGCAATGCACGCTTGGTGGGAAGGTCCCCAACCCGCCATACATCCCCCGCCACGACTCCATAAGTCCGCCTGTCGATCTCTACAGGCTCGGAAAGAACAATCTGAAGATGGTCGCGGGCAGCTCCTACCTTGGAGCGGCCCGCCAGCGCTAGCGGATGATCCGGCCGGGCCACGGGAATGATCGGTACGCCTCCAATCTGGATAAGCGTTAGACCGCTGCCATTCATGTGCAGCGGACTGCCAATACCTATACCGCAAGAACCGCTGCGAATGAGGCGCTCGACCTCGCCCATGGCTGCCGTGCACAATCGCAGGGGCACCGTCGGGAAAACAGTATGGAACACCCTGAGAATTGCCGTCAGATGGTCCGTGGGAACCATCTGGTCAATGACCAAGGACACCTCTGCCTCCAACCTTTCGAGCAGTCCCCGCACCCGGGCGCGCAGCCTGTCCACATCGTGCGTGATCAAGCGCGCTTCTGCCACGACAGCCTCACCCGCCGGCGTCAACTTCGGCTTACGGGTGCCTCCGCGATCGAACAGCGCGACGCCGAGCTGATGCTCGAGAGTATCAATGGCATAGCTGATGGCGGATGTCGCACGGTTCAAACGTCTTGCCGCCGCCGCAAAGCTGCCGGTCTCAGCCACAGTCAACAGGACCTGAAGTTGGTCGAAGCTGAGGGCCGGCGCGATGGACATATCGAAATTCCTGAATGAACTTCTCGGATTTATCCAACTTCCGATAGCATACATCACCAATTAAGTAACTACCATCCAAGCTGCCCTTGCAGCCGTTCAGGGACTATCGATCTGGTAAGCGTGCTCTTGTAAGCCGGCACATTAGTGCCGGTGGTTGCAGCGCGCGGTTTAAGAAAGAACTGACTTATGGCTACAACAAAGATCGGAATCATCATCAGCACCACCCGTGAGGGCCGCTTCGGCGATCGGCCAACGCAATGGCTCTTTGATCTCGCGACAACCCGCGGCGGGGCGGTATTCGAGGTTGTCGACCTGCGGGATTATCCACTGCCGTTCTTCAACGAACCAGCCTCGCCAGCATATGTGCCGCCTGAGAACGCAATCGCGCGGAGTTTTGGATCGAAGATCGCCGAGTTCGATGGATACATCTTCATCACGGCTGAATATAACCATGGGATCCCGGCCGTCCTGAAGAATGCGCTTGATCACGTCTATTCTCAGTTCACGCGCAAGCCAATCGCATTCATCGGCTATGGCGGTGTCGGCGCGGCGCGAGCAGTTGAACAGCTCCGTCTCGTAGCCATTGAGCTGCAGGCGGCACCGCTCAGAAATGCTGTCCACATCGGGCTAGCCGAATTCATCGGCTTACTGCAGCAGGGCAAAGCGTTCTCCGACTACCCTTACTTGGAGCAGTCGGCCAACCTGATGCTCGACGATCTGATCTGGTGGACGCGTGCACTGAAGAAGGCGCGCGAGGAAAATCTCGTAGACTCTTCGAAGGCTGCTTAACTCCTTGTTTCCGGAGCACTGTAAACCTGTATGAGAGATCTCTCCGTTAGATCTCTCGCGGGCTTCTGCCCTAGGACACTGGTTGGGTGGTGGGCCGTGGATGCTTCACTGCGGCGCACCACCAAGGTAACGGCATCGGACATTGACCACGCCACCTAGGACTCGCCCGTGCCTCGGTCTCAGGCGTTGGACCTAGCCCAAACACTGATCCATTGGACAGAGATGCCCTAGTGGTCTCTTTGACCCCTGAACTGAGGCCTCCATGTCCGGCTATGGCATTAGTCACAAGCCAACCAGCTATACCCGCAACGGGAGCGTTGTCGCACCCTAAGGGGTGCCGGCAGTGACGCTAGGGGAATGGAGTCGCTGCAATCTGCATTTCTGTAGCTATCGTTGCGAAGCCGAGGAAACGGCGCCGATGATGGCCTCGAAAGCCGTGGGGGGCATCGGCTGGGTTAGGATGATGTTGCCGCGTGATGACCCTCGGGCTTCGGAGCTGGATATGACAACTGCTCGGTTCCAGTGCGTCTCATGATACTCGTCGGCAAGAATCCAGCCGTCAATCAGGCCGGGCAGAGAGGCCCGCGTGTAGAGCCAGTCAATGGGGTGCTCTCGATCACGGAGCACCACGAAGGCCCGCTCTCCAGTTTCTGCGGTGATGACTTCATGGCCTTGGTCGCGCAGGCAATGTGCGAGCCTTTTCCGGAAGTCTGGGTTATCATCCACGATGAGAATTCGTTGTGGACTACCGATGCTCATGCTGTTTCTCCGCAATCATTCAGTGCTAACTTGGGTGCATCGAAGCCGCTCCCTTGGCATACCACTGGCCGGGACCTTCATTCTCCGGGGTGGCTCGCTTTCGACCTGGCGCTCGTCGTTTGGTGCGTAATCAGGCTGATATTCCGCCAAGCCAGTCGATCGCGATCACGCCTCAAAGCTCAAGCACGCTCCCCGGGAATGAATGCATTTCGGGTTTTCATCATCGCCCGAATATCGCGCTTCTTAGCAATCCCCTGTTCCGATCAACCAGCGCAGGAGCAACTTAGTGGCGGTGGGCCCGTCCAAGAATGCCTGACGCTGGCACGAGACTCTTACGGAATGAGGAATAATCGCAGACTGCACTGTCTTCGGTGATCCGGGCCTCCCGGCGGTTTTTGCCCAGGCACTCATGCTCCTGCACGGAGACGAGAGGCTGCGATCGCAGACGGATAAGCCGAGGATTTTGCTTCTGGCGACTGCATCTTTGCACTCCTTCGCTAATGGGAACACTGAATGCCGACGCTCAGGCCTTTAGGGGAACAGCACTATGGTCTAGGATCGTTCGTGACCCAATTCTGCACCGCGTGCCTTACGAGGAGCAGCCGGACGTTTCGGGCAAACGGTCATGGGATTCACCGATATCGCTTCTGTCCTCGTCGGAGGCGGACGGAAACAGTTTGGGGATGCTATGGACGCTGACGACTGGAAGAGCTTCATCACTGTCGACCGGCACATATTCGCTGGCCGGAGCCCCCCATCCGCTCAGAAGTCTCTCAAGGCTGGGCTGATGCCGAACTTTCGGATGTCTCATGAGGGTGGACTACCGATACCACTGGTAGAGGCAGAGAGTTGACGAGAACTTTGTCAGCCTCTGTAGTACTCAAGTGGGCAGATACATAGTGATACAAATCTCCCATGGCTGGTAGGTTTGCGGTATCGACCGACCTGATATGGAAAGATGGGCTCAATACAAGGGTGACGGGTATGGAGGGTGTAGACCACATTCTGATCGTTGATGATGATCGAGAGATCCGGGAGCTGGTTTCCGGTTATCTGAAGAAGAATGGCCTGCGGGTGACCGTCGCTGCCGATGGGCGGCAAATGCGGTCATTTCTCGAGTCCAACCGGGCCGACCTAATCGTCCTCGATGTGATGATGCCGGGCGATGATGGGCTCGTGCTCTGCCGTGAGCTCCGGGCGGGCAAGCACAAATCCACACCGATCCTGATGCTCACTGCCCGGAGCGATGAGACGGACAGGATCGTCGGCCTAGAGATGGGAGCTGACGACTATCTGATCAAACCCTTTGCCGCACGCGAACTGCTCGCCAGGATAAAGGCGGTCCTCCGCCGCACGCGCATGCTGCCGCCCAACCTGCAGGTGACAGAAGTTGGGCAGCTGCTGACTTTTGGCGCGTGGCAACTCGATACGACGATGAGGCATCTTCTTGACCAGGATGGAACCGTGGTTGCCCTGAGCGGTGCTGAATACCGCCTACTTCGCGTTTTCCTCGATCATCCACAACGGGTCCTCTCTCGCGATCAACTCCTCAATCTGACCCAGGGGCGAGAGTCCGAGCTGTTCGACCGCTCAATCGACCTGCTCGTCAGCCGGCTGCGGCAGCGCCTGCGGGACGATGCACGCGAGCCGGCCTACATCAAGACCGTTCGTGCCGAAGGCTATGTCCTCGCGATGCCGGTTGAGATCACCACGGCCCGGCCATGAACTCAATCGGCTGGCTTCGCAGACTGCTTCATCCTCCGCGGACTTTGCGGTGGCGGCTGTTTCTGATCCTCTTCGCCGGACTGGCGGCTGCGCACGCCCTTTCCTTCGGGGTCCTGTTTCTCGAGCGCTACATGACCGCCAAGACGATGATGCTCGGCAATCTGGAAAAGGACGTCGGCACCTCGATCGCCCTACTTGATCGCCTCCCCGCAGATGAACGCCAACAATGGATCACGATGCTGGAGCGGGGGAACTACCGGTATGAACTCGGTCCAGGTCTTCCTGGCCTTCCCGAGCTCAGCGCTCTGGGCACCGAGATTGCCGAAACCATCAATGAGGCGGCGGGAAAGCGCTTTCCGGTTACGGTTGAAACCATCCCCGGCAGCCCACAGCGTTTACAGGCCCATGTGACGCTCAGCGACCAGACCCAAGTCACGATCGACCTGAGGCCAAGGGTTATGCCACTGGCAGCATGGCTCCCCTATGTTCTGATCGCACAGCTCCTGCTCCTCATCCTTTGCACCGGGCTCGCGGTGCGTCTGGCAATCAGCCCCCTTCTGAGGCTCGCCAATGCCGCCGAGGCCTTGGATCCCGGCAAGACGGCGGATCGGCTGGAGGAGACCGGCCCGAAGGAAGTTGCCTATGCCGCGACGGCGTTCAACACCATGCGGGACCGCATTGCCCATTACCTGGAAGAGCGCGTGCAGATCCTTGCAGCCATCTCCCACGATCTTCAGACGCCCATTACGCGCATGAAATTGCGTGCCGAGATGGCGGAGGACGGTCCGGAGAAGGACAAGCTGATCAGCGATCTTTCGGAAATCGAACGGCTCGTGCGCGAGGGCGTCACCTATGCCAGAACCGCCCACGGCACTGTCGAGAAGCCGGCCCGCATTGACATTGGGTCTTTCGTGGAAAGCATCGTCTTTGATTATCAGGACACCGGAAAGGCTGTGACAGCTCTAAAGACGATTGACGCTGTCGTGGTAACACGACCTCATGCGCTCCGGCGCATCGTGACGAACCTCATCGACAACGCCCTCAAGTTCGCTGGGGAAGCAGAAGTCATCGTCCGGAGAACCCCTGAGGGGCGGACCTGCATCACCGTGAGCGATCACGGGCCTGGCATCCCGGAAGACCAGCTCGAGTTTGTCCTGCAGCCCTTCTATCGTCTCGAACAGTCCCGCAACCGCAATACCGGTGGAACCGGCCTCGGTCTGGCCATCGCGCACCAGCTGACATTGGCCATCGGCGGCTCGCTTCATCTCAGGAACAGGTCCGAAGGAGGACTTGCCGCGGAGATAGTCCTCGGATGACCCATGTATCGGGCACCGGCAGAACATTAAGGGCACTCAGCAACGACCTTTGTCATTGTCAGGATTGTTTGGTAGCGCAACGTTGTTGGGATAAGGTGCGTCGCGCGATTGAGTTCATTAGAGCTGCAATGATCCCGGCCGCACGAGGCTTGAGCCGGTTCGGGATCAGCCGCGAATTGTGCCTGGCGGCCCCACAAGCAGCGTGGTCATCGCATCAGCTGCAGCTCCAAACGGGCGATTGCGTGAGAGCCGCTCATCTGCGTTCATGTGCCTAATCATCCCGTCAATGGCTGATCGCCGTCTCAGCTCGCGCTCCATCGTAGGCGTGGGGTCGCCGCGGTGACCGACGATGAACACCTGCCTCCGTTGAGTGGTGTTTGGGGTGTCAGGTGTGCTGAGACGAGGCCCTTCGGAATCGCGGCCAGCGCGCTGAGCTCCGGCTAGTCCGCCGACCGCGATCCCATTTTGGAGCTTTCGACCCTAGCGGAGCGCCGCCTCGACGATGGTGACGTCCTCCTCGGCCGTGCCGCCGCTGATGCCGATGCCCGCGTAGATCTCACCGTCTTCGGCGAGTGGGATGCCGCCGCCCATTGGACAAAAGCGTCCGCCAGCTACCGAGGGGAGCACGTAGAGCGATTGGCCCGGCTGCACGAGAGCGAGTAGGTCGGCCGTACGCATCCCTACCAAGGCAGAGGTATAGGCTTTCCGTTCGGAGATCTCGAGCGCGAAGAGCGGCGCGCCGTTCATGCGGTGTTGCAGCACCAGGTTACCGTGCACGTCGACAATGCAGACCGCCACAGGTACTTTGGCGTTCGTCGCCTCGGTCTCGACGCGCTCAGCCAGAGCCTTCGCCTTCGTGGGCAGATCCATCTGTTGCTCCTTCTAATAGCGGCGAGTCGCGCGACGATTAGCGCCGCAACTCGCCCAGGTAGTGGCCGAGTCGCGTCTCGACGTCGCCGGGCTTCTGAAACCCCTGCGCGGTGAGCGCCCTGATCCCCTCCTGCGCGGCCGGCCGGCCGAGAGAGGCTACGCAGGCGTCCCAGCCAGCGCCAAGTTCGACATCCGGCGGCAGGCTCGTGTTGACCAAACGTTTGGTCTGGGCAATCGCCCACTTGTCAAACCTGGAGATCCGCGTCGCCAGCGCGTCGACATAGGTGTCGAGGTCGGCGTCTGGGAGTGCCCGATTGATGTAGCCCCAAGCCTCAGCCTGATCCGCTGGGATATCGTCGGAGCTAAGCAGGACCTCCAGGGCACGGTTGCGCCCGATCTGGCCCGGTAGCCGCGCCATGGGGCCGCCGCCGGCCACCATGCCGACGCCGACTTCCCATTGGGAGATAACAGCTTTCTCGCGGCTGGCGAAGGTCATGTCGCAGGACAGCAGGATCTCGCTGCCGTTGCCTGTCGCGCGACCTCGGATCTGGGCAATCGAGCAGACCGATGCTCGGGTCAGGCGCACCAGGAAGTCGGGCCACGGCGGCAGGCCAGTCGGACCGTTGGGCAAGGAGGTCATATCTTCCAACCGGCCGGTAAAATCGGAGTGGTTGAGGAAGAATCCGTCGACCGCGCTATCGAACACCACGACGCGCACATCGTCGTCCGCCTCGATGGTCTCTATCAACGTCTGGAACTGACGGACCATATCTGGGCCCATGACGTTGAGCGGCGGATTGTCGAACGTGATGCGCCAGTAAGCGGGGGTACGGCGGGTCAGTCGGATCTGAGTTGGGGTTGTCTTGGCGTCCACGCGAGCCTCCTTTGGCGAGTGGTCGGACTCCTAGAAGGTGTCTCGGGTGCCCTGAGGCTTCTATTGAACGATGGTATCGCCGACACCAAAGTGTGGACCTGGCGCTCACAGCCTCTAGGTCTTTCCAGGATCTTTCCCATCCGTTTTTCGCTGCTCATTTTTCAGCAAGGACGACACGTCGCCCCAAGCGCCGAAGCTGTGTGCCGGAAAGTCAGGACGGTTGGATTTCGTGCTTCGCCCTCCAGGCCGCTGATATAAGGCCGGTCGACAGCCATCCGCACTGTGAGCTCTGCTCGCGATATGCCCGTAGCCGTACCGTAACGTCGCAGGTCCTTTGACATCCAGCGAGTACGGTCGGATTGTGCACCTTGATGCGACGCATTGTAGGGCACATCTGAAAGCGAAAGGCTATGTGCTTGCGGCGCCTACTTTTTGGAATGGATGCTCGTCTCAGACGCACCTTTTGGTACAGACGAATAGCTCGGATCTGAAGGGGCCATATGAGTGAGCCGATTTTTTTGGGGAAGCTAGTTTGGAGCACCAGTGCCGCCACTGCGAAGCCGATTACCGATGAACACTTGGGCGCCTCATTGAACGAACAACCCAAGGCGCTTGTCTCTTCGGCACTGCGGAGGCCGTCTCTACCCACTTGTGAGACCATAATAGCGGCTGCCACATGAAAGTGCGGAACGCGCAATTGTCATGCCGATCCTGACAGGCTCTGGTGCAGCCACGGGCACTCTTGCGGCTGATTGGTCGATTGTACCGGCTGCCATCAACAGTTCGCGCTCAATGCACTGATGGGCTGCTTCCCCTACATTTGGTTACATTTCTGCCCGGCCAGAAAACATTCTGGATACTTTGTGGTGATCACATGCTCATGGAGTTCCGATAACGGCCAAATCAATGGACGGCATTGATTGCGCTAAGGGGATCAGCCATGACCGTGTTTGTAGTATCCTATCTGGCGGGAGTGCTGACCATTGTCAGCCCCTGTATTCTTCCAATACTCCCATTCGTCTTTTCCCGGACTGGCCAGCCCTTCGTGCGCGGCGTTCTGCCGATGGTGATCGGCATGGCGGCTACCTTCGCTGGGGTTGCGACGCTCGCTGCCGTGGGCGGAAGCTGGGCGGTGCACGCCAACGAGATCGGACGCTCCACTGCCATTGCGCTGCTGGCGGTGTTCGGCCTGACGCTGATCTCGTCCCGGGCCGCGGCCATCCTAACCCGCCCGATCGTCGCCCTCGGCGGACGGCTCGCTGGTACAGGAGCCCCAGACAAGCCGAGCGTCGGCGGATCGCTTCTGCTCGGTGCGGCGACGGGCCTGCTGTGGGCGCCCTGCGCTGGTCCGGTCTTGGGATTGGTTCTGACGGGCGCCGCGCTCCAGGGTGCCAATCCGCAGACCTCCTTGCTCTTGGCAGCCTACGCCGCCGGCGCGGCGACATCCCTGGCTCTGGCCGTCCTGGCAGGGGGACGGGTGTTCGCAGCGATGAAGCGCTCACTCGGGCTCGGCCATCGCATACGCCAAGGCATGGGAGCCGCCGTTCTTGCAGGTGTTGCGACCATCACCCTTGGCCTCGACACCGGCCTTCTGGCGCGCCTGTCCTATGCGAGCACAGTCGGAATCGAACAATCCCTGCTGAACCGGGTTCATGACAACTTCAACGCCGCTTCGACGAGCATGCAACTGGCCGCACACGATGCTCGCCAGAGCTACCGCAGCAGCCTGCCGATCGAGGGAACATTCCCGTCGCTCGATGGTGCCGTTCAGTGGCTGAATTCCGCTCCCCTGACGGCCGAACAACTGCGCGGCAAGGTCGTTCTCGTCGACTTCTGGACGTATTCCTGCATCAACTGCGTCCGGACAGTCCCCTACGTGCGGGCCTGGGCCCAAAAGTACAAGGATCAGGGTCTGGTCGTAATTGGCGTCCATACCCCCGAGTTCGCGTTCGAGAAGAAGATCGACAATGTGAAGCGCGCGATCCAGAACTTCGGGATCACCTACCCGGTAGCGGTCGACAACGACTTCAAGATCTGGCGCGCGTTTGGGAACAGCTATTGGCCTGCCCACTATTTTATCGATATGGACGGGCGGATCAGGCACCATCACTTCGGTGAGGGTGACTACGAGGAATCCGAGCAGGTCATCCAGGAGTTGCTGGCCGAGGCAAAAGGCGACCGCAGAACCGATGGCGGCTTCGTGACCCCGGACGCGCAGGGCGCGGAAGCCGCTCCGGACCTTGCCCGGGCGAGATCCGGCGAGACCTATGTCGGCTACCAGCGAGCCTCCGGTTTTGCCTCGCCTGACCCGATCGGAGCCGATGAGGCGCGCGACTACACGGTGGGCCGGTTGCGGCTCAACCAGTGGGGTCTCAGCGGAAACTGGACGGTGGGAGCCGAGCAGGCTCTGCTCAACCAGGCCGGAGGGGCAATCTCCTACAGGTTCCAGGCAAGAGACTTGCATCTCGTTCTCGGCTCCGGCTGGGATGGTAAGCCGGTGCGGTTCCAGGTGACTATCGATGGCAAAGCCCCGGGAGCGAGCCGTGGCGCCGACATTGACGCCGGCGGCAACGGGACAGTCACTGAAACCCGGCTGTACCAATTGGTTCGCCAGGAAGGTGACGTACGTGAGCGTACCTTCGAGGTCCGGTTCCTCGACGCCGGCGTCGAGGCTTACGTGTTCACGTTCGGCTAAGGAGAAACGCAATGTTGATTGATGATCGGCATCCTCTCAGACCTCGCCGGAGAAAAGGCAACGCGGTTGTGATCGGCGCAGTGCTCGGACTTCTCGGCTTTGCCATTGCCGGCCAATTGCCGTCGGCCGCGGAGGCTCCCCGCCTGGTGCCAGCTGCCCTGGTCGACGTGCCGAAGGAGAGCGGCTTGCAGACGGCGGTGCTTGCCGGAGGTTGCTTCTGGGGCATCCAGGGTGTGTTTCAGCATGTCCAGGGCGTCGTCAGCGCAACAGCCGGATATGCCGGAGGAAGTGCCGAGACTGCCACCTACGAGCAGACGGAAACCGGCCTGACCGGCCACGCTGAAGCGGTTCGTGTCGTGTTCGATCCTCAGACGATCAGCTATGGAACGCTGCTTCGCATCTTCTTCTCGGCCGCCCACGATCCCACACAGCTCGACCGTCAAGGGCCAGACATGGGTCCGCAGTATCGCTCCGCGATCTTTGCTGTCGACGAGCAGCAGGCGAAAGTCGCAAACGGGTACATCCAGCAATTGGACGAGGCCACGGCGTTCAAGTCAGCGATTGCAACGACGGTTGAGCTCGGGAAAACCTTCTATGAAGCGGAGGGCTATCACCAGGACTACATGCACAACAATCCCGAGCAGCCTTACATCGCCGTCCATGAGCGGCCGAAGATCGAAGCTCTGAGGCGTTTATTCCCCAACTTCTACCAAGCGCAACCCGTACTGGATGCGAAGACTGCAGGCTGATCCAAGTGCGGTTGAGGGATTGGCGATCATGGCCCCTCCCCGCCACAAGCATGGGACTGTGCATGGCATTCGGGAGAGCGGCGCTGCAGCTTGGTGCAGCGATATGGGTCGGGAGAATGCGGACAGCCCTTCTTCTACATGGCGATACAATTTGCGAGCAACCGAACACATTCGGAATACGAACGGGCGTCAGGATTAACCTGACGATCCGAGAGCAACGGCGCGCCGCGGCTATTCGGTTCCCTCCGATTGCTCCAATGGGCATGCCCGTCGAGGGCCGTCCCATAAGTCAACATAAACTCCTATAGGACCCAACCGGGAGACTGCAATGACCATGCTCATCAAGACGCTCGCCACGGCCGCCGCCGCCGTGCTCGCCACAGGCGCTCTCGCCCACAGCACCGGCAATGCTGACAGTCCGCCCGTGTTCTTCCCCATCAAGGACGAGCCTACACCCAAGCTGGTGGTCGATTCCCCGCTTCCTGGGCCGCTGGCCCGGGGCGCCGCCCTCATCCCGTAACGAACGGAGAACTTCCGCATCCTGCCGGTGTTCGGGGAGGCTGCCAGCCAAGCCTCTCCACGGGTTAGGCACCTGCATGTCACGGTTGACGACTCGCCCTGGCGCTGGGCGGACACGGGGAGTGGGATCAATACGATCGTTGTGGTTGGGCTGCCGCCCGCCCACACAAAGTGAAGCTCGAGTTGGCCAGCCCCGAGCACCAGATCTTCACCGGGCAGACGGTGACGTTCACCGTGCCTGAGACTGTGTCTCACAGGCACTAAGGGGTGCGAAACCTACGCATAAGAGCTTTGGCGTGAGGGCGTCCGAGGGAGCCCTCACCAAGCAACACATTATCTTCTCTGAGGCGCCTCGGCCTCATGGCTTCTTACTGGGGATGGAACTCGATGCAGCCTCTTACTGCCGTGGCAGCGGGGGAACACCGGGCTTCCACTCGGACCAATGAGACACAATGTGATCGACCATCCGGCTGCCGATCACCGCGATGTTGTCGACGGTCTCGGCAAAGCCACCGGCCGTCTGGCCCGGAGCTGGATCGAGATGCTGGAGGGTCGTCTCGTTCGGATTGCCCTGATCGAAGTTCACGGCACCTCGCAAGCTCATGAGCCTTTGGTCTCCCAGCGTCCGCTGAACCACCTGAGCGATGCCGGCTGCCTCCATCTCGGTGATGAGATAGTCGTCGGCCCCATAAAGCTTGGCAATGTACTGCGCCTGGGCGGACATGCCTGGGCCATGGAAGAAGGTGTCGCCGGTCATGTGGGTGCCGGTTTTTACCGCCGGAGCCCGCCGAGCGGCCTCCTGCGGGTAGCGCAGGCGATAGGATCGGGCTGACTCCGAGTCCTTCAGGTTTGTCTGACCTGTGAGGTGCATCGCCCAGCCAACGAGATTGGGATTGAGCGGGAATAGCCGGGCCTTCTCATAGCCTTTACGAGGCATGAAGGTTGGGGCGCCTGGCTCCCCCTCCTCCGGTGCCCAGCGGTGGCCGAGATCGTAGTCGACGAGCCAGGTCGCCCAGCTGACGTCCGCAATGGTTCCGCGCTCGGGCGGGGTGCCCGCGACACCACTGACGATGACATAGGCTTCCGACATGTCGAATTGCGAGTTCAGGATGACTGCCTGAAGCGATGACGATGACGCAACCTTACCCATCCCAAGCACGGATCCACACACGCCGTCCGCGTTGCAATACACCGGGTTGAGGGCCCCTTTGACAGAAATTGGCGCACTTTGGCTGAAGTAGCGCTCGTACCAGTGCTGGAACTCACCAGCACGATCGCCGGTGTTCTGACCGATTTCGAACATTGCTCCGATGAAGACCTTTACCTTTACAGGCTCGTCAGCCGAGGCCGGCGATGCGACCGCAAGTGTGAGCGAAAGGGCTGCGGCGGCAATTTGGGCGTGTTTGCGAAATGGCACTAGGAAACTCCTTATACGGTGAGCCTCACGGATACGCTCTTCCCCATCCTGAGGCCAATAGAGGAGCGCGCATCTCTCCAATCGTTGACTATAGAACGGCGGCGTTTCTGCGAGGCATCCTCCCAGAGCATTGTGTTCAGACGACCAAGCATGCTTCCTGTTCTGCCGCTTGGAGACGCGACAAGGACGAGATCCTGTCCGCATTGTTCAAGTGATACTCGCTGTGCCGAACGCCCAGCAGAAGGCAGCGCTGACCAGAGGAGATCACTTCGCGAACAGAGCGACAATCGCGGGCAATTCCTGCGGGTTAGTATCCCAGGCACATGGCGCCACGGCAAGCGCCAGCGCGACTATTGTTGCAACGAGAATGCGCATTGAGCTTCCCTTCTTCGGTGGCTCTGGCTCGGCAGCTGGGAGCCGCGTTTGGGGACAGTCCGGGGTGGCACCCAAACGCGGGGTGACCTAGGCGAGCATGATCGTGACGTTAATGTTGCCCCGCGTCGCCTTAGAGTACGGGCACGTCTGGTGGGCTTCATCGACCAGGGATTGTGCTGTTGCGGCATCGATGCCAGGCAGGCTCACGTTGAGGCGGGCCTGGAGCAAATAGGCATCGCCGGTCTTTCCCAGGTCAACCTCCGCGTCAACTGCGTGGTCCTTGGGAAGAGCGATCTTCCTTTTGGCGGCCGCGAGGCCGATCGCGCCGATGAAGCAGGCCGACCACCCGGCGGCAAACAATTGCTCCGGATTGGTGCCGCCTCCCGCGCTGCCGGGAGAGGACAGCTTGATGTCAAGGCGGCCGTCGTCGCTTCGGGATGCACCGTCGCGTCCGCCGGATGTGTGCGTCTTCCCGGTATAGAGAACCTTGTCGATTGTTGTCATGGTATCGGCTCCTTGCTGCAACGCTGATGATCGTGTTGTCAGCGGAGGCACGAGATGCCCGATCCCCGTGTCCGGCATGTTTTCAGTCCGGCCGGAAATGTATGCGAGAGTTGCTTTCAGCGCGCCTGATACATAATGCTACAAAACTGTTCACTCACAGGGATAGCACCACGCGCTCTCACCACGGACTATGATCCGACACGCTGGTGCGAAAGGCATATCTCCGTATTTCAGTGTATCTACGTGGCTGGTTGTTACACGACTTTTCAAAAATGCCCGATGCGGACACAGCAGAGATACATTCATATCGCCTCCTGCAGCTGTGACAATTCAGCCAGGGAAGAGAGCGATGATAGAGGAGATCAATACTTACCGACGGCGCCTGGTGGGAGCGGCCGCACTGTCCGTTGCCGCGGCTCAGCTCGGCGTGGTGGGTGCCGCACGTGCCCAATCGGGCCACCAGGTGCCGTCCCGCCTTCCGGCGGTCTCACCGGGCACCCATACATCATTTGCCTCGCTCAAGCAGGTTAACGCAGGCGTCCTGAATGTCGGCTATGCCGAGGTTGGCCCCGCTGATGGCAAACCAGTCATCCTCCTGCACGGCTGGCCTTACGATATCCATACCTACGTGGATGTGGCGCCGCTGCTCGCCGAGGCTGGTTATCGGGTGATCGTTCCCTATCTGCGCGGGTACGGGATGACCCGCTTCCTGTCCGACGATACGCCCCGGAACGGCCAGCAGTCGGCGATCGCTGCCGATGTCATCGCCCTGATGGACGCCCTCAGGATCGAGAAAGCCGTTATCGCCGGCTGCGACTGGGGTGCCCGGACCGCCAACATCCTGGCGGCGCTCTGGCCGGAACGCGTGAAGGCCATGGTCTCGGTAAGCGGTTACCTGATCGGCAGCCAAGAGCTCAACAAGATGCCCTTGCCGCCCAAGGCCGAACTGCAGTGGTGGTATCAGTACTACTTCGCGACGGAACGCGGCCGCGTCGGATACGAGAAATACCGGCGCGACTTCGCCAAGCTGATCTGGGAGCTCGCTTCGCCGAAGTGGAACTTCGACGATGCCACCTTCAACCGCAGCGCGGCGGCCTTCGACAATCCGGATCACGTCGCGATCGCGGTCCACAATTACCGCTGGCGGCTCGGACTGGTGGAAGGCGAGGCCAAATATGATGACCTCGAGACGCGGCTCGCCGCGTTCCCGATAATCAGCGTCCCGACCATCACCCTGGAAGGAGATGCCAATGGCGCACCCCACCCAGACCCAGCCGCTTATGCCAAGAAGTTCTCCGGCAAGTATGAGCATCGGCTCATCACCGGCGGGATCGGCCACAACTTGCCGCAAGAGGCGCCACAGGCCTTCGCTCGTGCTGTGGTGGACGTCGATCATGCCTGATCGACGGGCTGCAATCCCTCCGGGGAAGCGACCCGTGGGAGTTGGCAGCGATCAAAAAGAAATATGGTATCATTAGTATGATCATTGGCAAAACATGGGGGCATTGTCCGCATCCGCTGATAGAATTGGCACTAAGGCACCATGGACGTTTCCTCCGGCTCGGCCCAAACTCGCCCACACGCGGTTAGCGTGAAAGGACGGCAACGAGGATCGATCTTGGTCGCGTTTTCTCAACGCTTCCCGGACTGGTTTGGGTCACATCGCCCGACGGACGCATCGACTTCGTCAATCGGGAGTGGACGAAGTTTACCGGTCTCGGCTGGAACGAGGTCAGCGGCAGCGAGTGGTGGGCTGTCGTTCACTCGGACGACCTGCCGGACCCGCTCGATCGCTGGCGGGCCATGTCGGCGTCCGAAAGGCCGTGGGAGATCGACGTGCGCGTGCGCCGTTTCGATGGCGTCCATCGACGCTTCCGTATTCAGGGCAGCCCAATATTCGGCGACGCTGGGCTGCTTGAAGGGTGGTGCGGCGTCGGCATGGACGTGGAGGATTTCGGCCACGCTGCAACGGTCCGGCATAAGCAGGAATTCGACGTTCAAGCCATCGTTGACACCATTCCGATTCCGGTCCTCCTGACTACGCCGGAGGGCGAAATAGAGCACCTCAACCACCCGGGCCTCGACTTTTTCGGCAGCTCACTCATGGAGCCAAAGAGCTGGATGGATCCTGATGTATTGCATCCCGATGACCTCGCGAGGGTAAGCGCCACGCAGGCTGAGGCCCTCAGGAACGCGCTCCCACAGCGGCAAGGGTCGTGCCTTTCCTGAACTTTTCAGCCGGGAGGTGAACAATGGAGTCTTCGACCTCATCGCGTCAGAGCTGCCCGGAAGCAAGTATAAGCATGTTTTTTCTTCTCCCATGTTAAGAGCGATAGGAGGCCATCAGTAGAGAACTGCTGATCCGAGGTCGTTCCTAGCATGCCGACGATAAGTTTGTTCGACCCTGCCGTCTATTGTGCCTTGGTGTGGGTCCATTGCCAGGATCAACGCCGAAACGTGCATGCCCAATACAAACGTGTCGCCGATACCATCGTACAATCGATTTTACCTGTACTCCCTGCCGATGTGTAAGCCGTGTCCGCTCAGCGCGGAAAGATAGTGGAGGACATCATGCCAGAGTTTGTACGTACTCCCACGCGACGCGAGTTGCTTGTTTCCACTGCGGCCGCTGGTGCCGTCAGCCTGATCCCCGGGACGCTACGCGCAGCGGCCGCAGATGCATCCATTCGCCCCTTCCGCATCCACGTGCCAGAAGAGGCACTCGTCGACATGCACAAGCGCATTGTCGCAACGCGCTGGCCGGATCGCGAGACTGTTAGAGACCGCACTCAGGGCGCCCAACTATCCAAGCTTAAGCCACTCATGGAGCATTGGGGAAAGGCCTACAACTGGCGAAAGATCGAGGCGAAGCTGAACGCAATGCCTCAGTTCATTACCGAGATCGACGGGCTGGATATCCAGTTCGCGCACATCCGCTCGCCACACAACGGCGCCATGCCAATGCTCATGACGCACGGTTGGCCGGGCTCAATCATCGAACTCCTCAAGGTGATTGACCCACTCACCAACCCGACCGCACATGGCGGTACTGCCGAGGACGCCTTCCACTTGGTGCTTCCAACAATGCCCGGCTATGGCTTCTCGGGCAAGCCAACAATGACAGGCTGGAATCCAGCTCACATGGCGAGCGCATTTCACGAACTAATGCGCCGCGTCGGCTACTCTCGCTATGTTTCCCAAGGTGGCGACTGGGGCGCGATCATCTCACAGCTGCTTGCAGTTCGGGCTCCTGACGGGCTCATCGGCATCCACGTCAACATGCCGGGAACAGTGCCACCAGACATCCTCAGGCGTCTACGGAACTTCGACCCGGCACCGGCCGAGTTGTCAGATCGTGAAAAGATTGCCTACGAGCGGCTTTTGCACTTCTACCGGGACGGCTTCGGCTATGCCGCGATGATGAACCAGAGCCCGCAGACGATCGGCTATGCGCTAGCCGATTCGCCGGTCGCAATGGCAGCGTACTATTATGACAAATTCGCAGAGTGGACCGACAGCGGAGGAGAGCCCGAAAAGGTGCTCACCCACGACGAAATGCTTGACGCCATTTCTCTCTACTGGCTAACCAACACTGGCACATCGTCGTCGCGCTCGTATTGGGAAGGTGCGCAGGCTGGCGGTGGCCCCTTCAACGCCTTCTCCATCCCGACGCTCCCGGTCGCGGTTACCGTATTTCCGGCAGAGATCTACCGTGCGCCCCGGAGTTGGGGTGAAAAGAGCTTTGGCAACCTTATCTACTGGAACGAGGTTGACAAAGGCGGTCACTTCGCAGCCTGGGAGCAGCCAGAGCTCTTTAGCGTCGAGCTCCGACAGGCGTTCCGACCGCTGCGCTCGCAGATCTGAATCGAGCGCGGCGGCTTCGCGGGTTGATCTCCTCCCAAGGTAGACCGGGTGCCGAACCCGGTCTACCGCACTTGGGCATATCGCTCGTGACCAGGGCGACTGATCCGGCCTTCATCGGATGCGTTGCAGTTACATGGATTGAGCGCGACAAACCCCATTGAAAGGGCCACTCGGCAACTAAGCCAGCCATCTGAGCAACCAGAGACTGTTATGAATGGGGGCATAGTCTGCGGTCTGTCGCAGTATAATCCAAACAAGAGCAATCATATGGAGGTCAGTAACCATCGGAGGTAAGCGCTCGTAATCGCGCAGCAGATGGGGAAAGCGTGTGCCCACTCGTCGATTCGCTCGGCCCCACATCGGTGCGGCAGCAGAACGAGCCCTCCCCGATCCAAAGCCAGGTTGCCACCTCCGGCTCGATCCCACGATTGCGTGGCCGCAGCCGCCGCTTTCACGCCTCTCTAGCCATAACCGACCTCGGCCAAATTCTCGGTGTCACCGGTAGCAATCTCAAAGGCTTGGGACAGCTGACCACCTCGGCCTGGTCATCGACGGTGATAAGTGTGACGTGAGCCGCCAAAAAATTGGCCGAGGATGTCCACGGCCATGGTCAGCTTGGCGTCTCTCTTGCGCTTGGCACCAACGCAACCCACTCGTGGGCCGCTCAACGGTGTGAAACGTAAGGTACGGCTGTCGAGCACCGCGTCCGGCGGCCCGGCGCAGCACGGCCTGCAGGCTATGCGCCAACTGCGGGAGGCAATCCCTCTTTAACCAGCACTGTGCCTGTTGATAGGTAGCCGCCTACGATGGCAGATCACTGGGCATACAGCCCCAGCGAGGTCCCGTTCTGACGATGGAGCACAGGTTATTGCCCACCGCGCGCCGGGAACGCTCCCGCTGGTCGACGTCTCGAGTTAGAAGTGTCTGATACGGTGCTCCCAGTGCTAATTCTTATCAAACGCGTCGGACGAGTAAAGCTCGCGATCGGAGGTCATCTCCCGCCGACGGGAACGACCTTACGAGGGGTCCATGACAGTCTCTAGTGCGCCTTCGCTCTTCGACCCAGCCGTCACTCTGGCGCTTGCATCGGCAGTCACACTGAGCTTGGAAAGAGGAGCGCACCTGTCAAGACCTCCCGTTGGGGGCGCTCGGACAAACAGCCCGGTGCGATCATTCCCGAGAATGGATGGATGTCTGCCCTGCATGAATCGGCAACGTCATCATCTTTATCCTCAAAGGAGTTAGGGGAGCCCCAGCCCCCATTTCTACTGTTTGCCGACCTGATTGCTGACCTCGCCGGTATACTTGGCCAAGTTCGTTTCTACAGCTGGATCCCTCTGCAGGCCAATGTCCAGCAGCATCTTAATTCTCTGCTGGGCCGCCGGTCGCTGCACCGACGCGAGGAATCCGCGCCACTCCGCCGCGAGTTCACTGTCTGTCGGTAAACTGACATTATTGACGAGCGTCTTGATCTCGGCGATTGATTGCTTGTCAAACGTCGAGATGCGCCGTGCCAACGCATCGACAAAGTGATCCAGTTCCGCATCGGGAACCGCCCGGTTGACATAACCGTAGCGCTCCGCCACGTCGGCAGGAATATCGTTGCCACTCAGCAGTATCTCAAGCGCCCGACCTCGTCCCACTAGCCTGGGGAGGCGCGCCATAGGACCGCCGCCCGGGACGAAGCCCGCCCCAACTTCAAATTGCGATAGAACGGCCTTCTCACGACTGGCGAAGCGCATGTCGCTGGCGAGCGCCAGTTCGCTGCCGACCCCGGTTGCGCGCCCACGAATTTGCACAATCGACACGACCGGCGCGCGGCTCAACCGCACCAGCATGTCAGGCAAAGGCGGAAGACCGGTCGGGCCTGGCGCCATTCGGATCGTGAGATCGAGCGGGGCAGTAAAGTCATAGTGAGTCAGGAAGAACCCGGGAACTGCACTATCGAACACGACTACCTTTAGTTGCGGATCACTCTCAATCTGCGCAATGACCGTGCTCAGCTGCGGCATCGAGTCTGGGCCGAAGATGTTGAAGGGGGATGATCAATGGTCACGCGCCAATATTCGGGCGTGACCTGAGTAATCTTGAACTGCTCATCAGCAGTTAGCGTTTCGGCGCGATCCCCTGTTGCCGCAGCGCGGAGTGGCTGACCGTCGGCCGCGTGGCCTAAAAGCAATGTGCAGAGGGCGAAGCCGACTGCAACGACAATCTTTCGCATCGAATATCCTCCGTTCTGTCGATCACAAACGATTGAGATCGTTTGAGAAAAGTAGACGATGCAGCGAGTGCGACCAATTGCACTTTGGTGTCGCCAGATTGCAGAACGTTGCACGGACCATCGCAATGTTAGAGAGACTGCCGGTACAATCTAAATCTTGCAGCAGAGACGTGACCGGAGTGTACCTGGGGCAAGACAGCCAGAGCAGTCAATGGGAGCTATTTCAACGATTAGGGCGAGGAATCTAATCAACCTTGGCGCCGGACGGCACAGCTATTGCCGTGCCGCTTAAGCATCGATGGCCGCTGCATCACACTTGGTCGGTCCCATCAGGAGCACTTGGCAATGTCCGCCGGAACGAGATGGCCAGGAAGCGAGCGTGCCTCTACGGCTTCGATGCCGCGCGAGGCAAGCATGGGATTGAAAACGAAAAGGTTACACCGTGCCCATCATTGGCCGTAGCCCACAATTGGCCTTTGTGGCTTTCAACAATGGAGCGGCTAACCGACAAACCCACGCCCATCCCATTTGCTTTGCTCGTGTAGAATGTATCGAACAAGTTCTTGATTGTCTGCTCGTCAATGCCAACGCCGACGTCCTTGACGGACAGTCGCACGTTTGCTTCACCGTCGGGGCTTGTTTCGATAGAGATCGAACGGGGTCTATCATCGACCTCAGCCATGGACTCCGCCGCATTCAACAGGAGATTTAGGATCACCTGCTGCAATTGGACGCGATCGCCTGCAATGGTAGGTAATTCCTCTGCAAGATCCATGTGCACCACTGTGCGGCTGCGATGGAGTTCGGCGGAGCACAAGGCTAGAATTTCCCGAGTAGCATCGTTGAGGTCCACCGCCTCGAGTGTCGTGGGCTTGCGAGAAAACAGTGCACGCAAACGCTTGATCACCTCGGTAGCGCGATTTGTATCACGGAGTGTCCTGCGGGCCGTTTCGGCCGCACCTTCAATATTCGGTGGATCCGCCGTGAGCATCCGCAGGCAAGTGTTCGTGTTATTGAGAATGCCGGATAGAGGCTGGCTGACCTCGTGCGTAATAGACGCTGTCAAGGCGTTCAACGTTGTAACGCGAACCACATGAGCTAGCTCCGCGCGCGCATTACTGAGTGCTTCTTCGCCGCGCCTGAGCTCCGTCACATCTTGAACCGCGCCCACGAACACGGGTTGGTCTGAGGTGCCGTCGAGAGGATGCGCGACGACGTGCAGGTTCTTGATCCCCTCACCGGGAACTATGATCCGAAACTCGCCATCGACATCCTGCCCGTTGCGGGCGCGCTCCATCAGGCTGTACACTGTCGTGAGGTCATCAGCATAGATCAGGTCACGGGTTGTGACGTTAAGGCTGATGTTTTCAGCGCTCAGACCGAGAATGCGATTCATCTCATCTGACCACTGCCGCTGATCAGTTCCTGGGTCCCAAGTGAAACTGCCCGTCTTGCTGAGTCTTTGCGCTATCGTGAGATAACGATTCGCACGTCTCAGTTCGGTTTCGCTCGCAGTCAGCGCTGCCTCCGCGAGTTCCGCCTCGGTGATGTCCTGAACTGAACCCATGAATATGGGGCGGTTGTCGATATGCTCAATCAACCTGGCGAAGCCGCGCAGGTATTTCAACTTGCCGCTTGGGGTCACAATCCGAAACTTGAAGTCGGCACCACTGCCGGAGGTCCCGCGTGCCATCTCGCGATTGAACAGATCCAGGTCGTCGGGATGCACGCGGTCACGGACGGCCTGAACACTAGGCCTCGTTCCGGGATCTAGTTCAAAGATGGAATAGAATTCATCCGACCATTCATGCTTGTCCATCAGTAGGTCAGAGGTAAAGCTACCTGTCTTGCTGAGCCTCTGGCCTTCGGCCAACTGCGCGTGTGCTTGGCGGAGCCCTCGCTCGCTGTCCCGCAAGGCCTCATCGGCTTGGGCCCGCTCAATTGCGATGCCTGCGATCTTTGTGAAGCGGTCGATGAGCTTCTTCTCGTCGTGAGTTGGGGCTAAGGGTTCGCGACGATAGATGGCGAATATGCCTGACGCTTCGCCCGAACTGGATGTAATCGGCATCGACCAGCAGGATGCATAGCCGTATTCCTTCATCAGCGGCGGCCACACCGATCCTGCCCATCTCGGATCATTGGCAAGATCCGCGGTGATAATCGGCACCTTGTCGATCACAGCCAGCGAACAGGGCCCATAGCCGCCATCGATGGTCTTGCCATCTAAAATTTGGTTGTACGCACTCGGTAGGCTTGGTCCAGCGCCAACGCGAAAATGCTTTCGATCGTTTGCCACGATCAGGATACTGCAGAAGCAACCGGCGGAGAGTTCTTCCACTAAGCGGCTCAGAGCGTCAAGAACTTCGAGCAATGGTCTCCCGCGCGCGACCATCTCAAGTATCCGCACTTCTCCGGCGAGCAGATCCTCAGCCTGCTTCAGGTCGTGGACGTCGGTTTGACACGATACATAGCAGGTAATCTTGCCTTCGTTGTCACGCCACGGCACGGCGCGCGCGCGAAGCCATCGATAGACACCATCACTGCGCAACATTCGGTGCTGAGCATCATATATTTCCCCTGTCGTCAACAGGCGATTCAGATGATCATACACCTCAGGGTGGTCATCAGGGTGGATTGCGCCACTGGTTGACCACTGCTGCAACTGCTCAGCCGACATTCCATAGTAGTCGCGAAGTTCCCTATTCCAGAACACAGGTACGCCATCCGGGCTGAGGAAAACCACTTGCGTTGGCAGCATGTCCAAAAAACGAAGCAAACGTCCGTCGGGCCCCCATCCATCTTCACCTGCTGCTTCGTCTGCAGAGAGGCCGAGCCAGCACCATTGGCGCTTATGGTCCGACAATCCTGAGAGCGCTGATGGGTGAAAGGCGAACCAGCGGTACTTTCCATCCGAACGCCGCAAGCGGCCTTTTACTTCCTTGGTGGTTCCCGACTGAACAATGGTGCCCAAAGCTTCCAATATTGATGGCAGATCATTCGGGTGGAATATGGCCTGCCATTTATGGTCGCGAGCTTCCTCTATTCCGAGACCGGTATAGCTTTGCCATTGGCTATCGACGAACTCACAGCATCCATCATCCAGCGTGGTCCAAACCAGCCTACGCGGCGCATCCGTCGTTCCGCCGAGGTCGATCTTCATTTGGACACTCTCCTCGCGGCCCATAGTCGTTATCCCTCCGTCGGAATGAGTGCGTCGATTGTACTTTGGTGTCGGTGCTGGCGTAGCCGCCTAATGAGTTCAGGCTTCTAAGAGAACCAGCAATCGTGCGGCTCGGGAGCGGTGCTGGCACGGTTGCTGGTCGAACGTGGCCCCTCGGAGTTCAAGTCCAGCCGCAAGCCCCCCGCGAGCGATACATCAGTACCATTGCCTTCCTTGTCTCTGGTGGGCAGGATCAATTCGTGGCTTTCCCAAAAAGGCCGATGTTGTCTCTATTGAACAGGCACCGCTGCAACCCCGATGGCGTTACATCGTACAGTGCGATGCTGACGTCCGCAGGAGCGGGGTGAACCCGATGCAACTGCGAGGAGAGAGTCGATGGTGACGCGAGGCTTCACAGGCAAGGGGCGAACAGGTGGAGAGGACGTACGCATTCCTCCGGGCCAGCATCTGGTTGATGACTTTCCAGTTCTCTCAGCAGGACCGACCCCGAAGGTGACACCGGAGCAATGGTCCTTCACGCTGAAGGTGGGCCCAAAGCCAGTCAAGAAGTGGGCCTGGGACGAGTTCAACGCCCTACCACAGACAAAGATGACGCGCGGCATTCATTGCGTCACGGCTTGGTCAAAGCTCAACACGGCTTGGGAAGGCGTCCTGATCGATAACATTCTGGCCGATGCCGGGATCGGCGAGCCGCCCACACCCTACATGCTGGCGCATTCCTTCGATGGCTACTCAACCAACGTACCGGTCAAAGATTTGACCAATGGGAAGGCCATGGTCGCCCTTCGTTACGAAGGGAAGCCCCTCTCCCCTGACCATGGCGGGCTAGCGCGACTGCTCGTGCCGCATCTCTATTTCTGGAAATCGGCCAAGTGGATCAATGGGCTGCAATTCACACAAAAGGACGAGCCCGGCTTTTGGGAGCTGCGCGGCTACCACATTTACGGCGATCCGTGGCGCGAGCAGCGATATACCCATGACTGACCAGGCCGCTCCGGCGTTGAAGAGTGACTGGCGGACGGCAACGATTACCCGGATCATACCCCGCACAGAGACAATCAAAAGCTACTTCTTGGCCCTGCCGCAGCCCTTCATCCATCGTGCTGGCCAGTATGTCGACCTGCGCCTGACCGCACCAGATGGTTATCAGGCTATCCGCAGCTACTCGATCGCATCCGCGCCCAGCCATTCCGGTGAAATCGAGCTTGCCATCGAGCGGCTGGAGGATGGGGAGGTCTCCCCATTCTTCCACGATGTGGCGGACATGGGCGACGAGATCGAGTTGCGCGGTCCTCTCGGCGGGCATTTCGTCTGGTCTACGGTCGACGGCGGACCTCTGCTTCTGATGGGCGGGGGATCGGGCCTGGTGCCATTGATGGCGATGGTGCGCGATCGGCAGCAGGTCGGATCGACTGTGCCGACTGTCCTGTTGCTCTCGGCCCACGCCTGGGACGATGTCCTTTACCGAGAAGAGCTCCTGGAGCTGCATCGGCTCGCCAATGGCTTTGTGCTTGTGCTGGCACTGACGCGGGATCTCTTAAGGCGGGAGGGTGACTACTCCCGGCGGATTGATGCCGCGCTTGTCGCCGAGGTTCTTGGTCGCTTGCCTAGCCCGCCGAAGCACGTTTTCATCTGTGGCTCCAATCCCTTTGTCAATGCGGCGGCGGAGGCAGCGCTGGCGACGGGCCTGCCGGCAACGGTGATCAAGACCGAGCGCTATGGTTCCTGAGACACGCGATCGGAGGCTGTCGTGCTGGCAGCATTGCAAGTACCCCATGATGCCAAGACCATCACGAAGGTTTGCCTCCCCCACAGGTTCCGACCTTTGGTCTACTTCAGCGTGTTCCCAAAAGCGGCCCTTCGTGCCGCCCTATGCAACGCCAAGAAGTAAAGGTCTTAACTTGTGACAGGAAAGGCTGCCAAGGCGCATTGCCTCATCGGCAGGGGGCTGTCAGCGACCGTGAGCGAAGCAAGACAACCGGCCTCTGTTCAAGCCAAGCCATGCAGGTTAGGCTGCACCACGCAACCTGAGCGGAAGGACGACCCACCTTCTCCGTTCCGAGCAGAATGGCGGGAACCATGCCTCTGTCTGCCACGTACGCGGCCCGTCGCGATCAGATGTTTCCGATTTTGCCTCCGGACGATATCGCCCGGATGCGCCGTTTCGGCGAGGCTGCGACGTTTGCGGCCGGCGAGCGCGTCGTCAGGGCTGGGGACGTCGCACCAGGGCTCATCGTGATCGTGTCCGGCCAAGTCGAGGTCAGCGAGGACGGCGGTGGTGACCGGCACGAAACGATCGTCGTTCATGGCCCCGGCAGTTTTGCGGGCGAGTTGGCGCAGCTCTCGGATCGGCCCTCGCTCGTGACGGCTGAGGCCATTGAGCCGGTCGAGGCGTTCGTCATCCCCTCGCGACGGCTGCGCGACCTGATGGTCCAGGAGGCCAACCTCGGCGAGCGCGTCATGCGAGCGCTCATCCTACGCCGCGTCGGTCTCCTGGAAAGCGGCGGCATCGGACCCATCATCATCGGGCACCAGAACAGTGGCGACCTGCTGCGGCTGCAAGGCTTTCTGGCCCGGAGCGGCCACCCGCACCGCGCGCTGGATGCCGACACAGATTCTTGCGCCAAAACCCTGGTCGAGCGGTTCCATGTCGACCCCCACCACCTGCCGATTGTGCTGTGCCCGGATGGACAACTCCTGCACAATCCCGGCGAGCGGGAGCTTGCCCGGTGCCTCGGGCTCGTGGGGCCGATCAACGGATCGAAACTCTATGATGTGGCTATTATTGGTGCCGGTCCAGCCGGCCTGGCGGCTGCCGTCTATGCGGCCTCTGAGGGGCTATCCGTCATCGTGCTCGACTGCCGAGCCTTCGGTGGTCAGGCCGGGGCCTCCGCCCGTATCGAGAACTATCTCGGGTTCCCAACCGGAATCTCCGGCATGGCGCTGATGGCGCGGGCCTACAACCAGGCGCAGAAGTTTGGCGTGGAGATGGTCATTCCCAATGAGGCCGAACATCTGAGCATCGCCGCCGGTGATGGCGGCAGACAGTATCGCCTCAGGACGGGTGGTGATGAGACTGTACACGCGCGAGCGGTGATCGTGGCCAGCGGCGCCCGCTACCGTCGCCTTGAGGTGGCCAACCTGGCGCAGTTCGAGGGATCAAGTGTTCACTACTGGGCCTCCCCGATCGAGGCGAGGCTGTGCACCGGCCAGGAGGTCGCGCTGGTGGGGGCCGGCAATTCGGCCGGGCAAGCGGCCGTCTACCTGGCGAGCCAGGTGAAGACAGTGTGGCTTCTCGTGCGAGGTTCTGGGCTGGAGGCCAGTATGTCGCGCTACCTGATCGAGCGCATCGAGGCTCAGCCCAACATCAAACTTTTGCCCGAGACGACGGTCACGGCGCTGGTCGGACAGGGAGAGAACCTCGAATCCATCCGTTGGTGCAACCGCCAAGGGGAGGAAGGGGAATGCCTGATCCGCCACTTGTTCCTCTTCATTGGGGCCGATCCCAATACCGACTGGCTCGCCCACAGCGATATCGCACTGGATGAGAAAGGCTTCATCAGGACCGGGGCCACGGCAGGCCAGGAGCGGCACCTGCTGGAGACCAGTCGCCGCGGCGTCTTCGCCATCGGCGACGTGCGCTCTGGCTCGGTCAAGCGGGTAGCGGCCGCGGTCGGGGAAGGGGCCCAGGTCGTGGCAGCTTTGCACGCCTACCTTGCAGGGCAAAGTCGGCAGCCCAGTGTGCCGCAATCGATGAGGACGACCTGATGAGTGGTCCATGCAGCCATGTCGCGAGTATCCGGGATGTCGAGCCGAGCGCCCTCGGTTGCGAGGAATGCCTGAAGAGCGGCTCACCTTGGGTGCATCTGCGCCTGTGCCGGACATGCGGCCATGTCGGCTGCTGCGACGACTCGCCCAACCGTCACGCGACAAAGCATTTCGAGGCGACCGGCCACCCCATCATCGAGGGTTATGATCCTCCCGAGGGCTGGGGATGGTGCTACATCGATGACACCGAGGTCGACCTGCCCGATCAGACACTACAACGGGGTCCGATCCCGCGCTTCGTTTGAGTTCCTCCGCTCACGTGGAACTGGCACATATACGACTGGCGACAGCGGGCGCGGCCCTCCTGCATGAGCCGCGTACCGTATTTGGTCAGGCGGCAACCATGTGACCAGGATCGAACCATGGAAGATTGGTGCCAGTCCTGGCGAGGGGCACGGGATCGGCTGAAGCTGGCAATGGGCAGCGTCGGCCCACCATCCGCGGGCGGAGGTCGTAAGCTTGCCACCTGGATACAGTGGGCTGGGTCAGGACGCGAGGATCCATGACACATCCTCTGTTGACAAGCGTATGGCACAAGCCGGCTCTCCTCATTGATGGAGAACACATTGACCGGAACAATCCGCCGCCGGAGAATGTGCCATCCTGACCTTCTGCCAAGTCCAAACCGGCATGTTGCCGGTTGCCTTTCCTCCCGCATCACTAAGAGGGAAGAACCACACGCGCGGGATCGGGCAGGATCCCAAAGGGTTAGGAACCGAGATCCAGTGTGTTTTCGAAATGCCCGGTTCGATGAGGATTGCTGCCTTCGAGCTTAGGTCTCGAGCATGCCATTTGGAGACGTTGCAGGTCTATGATTCATGCTCAACTCCACATATGCCTGAGTGGGGTGGCGCCTATGTTGATGAAACACCGTCGGCAGTGAGTGAGCTGGTGTGATTGCACTTGGACAAACGCATGGAACGGCTACCGAATAAACCATGCGCCGTGCCCGGCACATCGATACATAGGTATCGCCCACACCTTCGTCCAATGGATCGTGGACCGGATTCCTCCAAACTGGTGTAAGCGCCACTGCATCTGCGGTGTAGATGTGACCTTGTGAAGGGAAGCCACATGGGACTGCTCAATGGTAAGGTTGCTGTGATTACAGGAACCGCAGGTGGCCAAGGGCGCCTCGCCTCCCTCGCCTTTGCCCGTGAGGGCGCAAAGGTTGTCGGTTGTGATCTTCGTCGCCTTGACAATGAGGAAACCGTGCGGGAAGTCCGCGCGGCCGGCGGCGAAATGTGGGGTCTCGCGCCAGTCGACCTCACCGATCCCAACCAAGTGAAAGCCTTTGTCAGGGAGGCGGCCGACAGGCATGGCGGTATCGACATCGTCTACAACAATGCTGGCGGCCCTCGCTTCGCTCCCGTGGCGGATATGTCCGTCGAAGACTGGCGGAGAACCATATCCGTGGAACTCGACACCGCATTCTACGTCACAAAATACGCGTGGCCCTACCTTGTGGCACGCCACGGCGGTGTCATCATCAACGTCGCATCCATGGCCGCGCTGATTGGCGCCCCTCGGCCGCCAATGGCGGCCCACGTCGCAGCCAAAGCTGGTCTCGCAGGGCTGACCCGGCAGCTCGCCGTAGAGGGTGGTCCGTTAGGCATTCGTGCGGTAACTATCAGCCCCGGACCGATCGTCACCCGCGAGGGCGATCTCGACGACGTCACGCGCGAAATGATTTCCCAGCGCACTCTACTTAAACGCTGGGGCCGTCCGGAGGAGGTTGTTGAAGTGGCCCTCTTCCTCGCTTCTGATCGAGCCTCCTACATCACCGGCGCCAACATCCCGATCGAGGGCGGAGCTACCGCTTGGTAAATCGCCGTCGACTGAGGATCTCGTACGAGCCACAAATTGTAACAGTTGACGTCGTGGTTTCGCGAGGCAATGGGATCGGGCGCAACGGAGAGCGATCATGTGCGATAGCGCTGAAGCTGCCATCTACGCCGGCAGCCGCTTCTGGGGTGATCGGGAGCAGACAATATCCACCACCTTCGCTCTCATCTGAGCCAAGGTAAGGCGCGTTTGGATAGGAATTAGACCTAGATTTATTCGGTTCAGGTGGATCATGGAGATCACAGGACATCTTCTCATCGGCAGCCGCTCCCAGTTTGGATCCGGCGGCGAGTTCCAAGGCATCAATGCAGCATCGGGCGAGCCGATTGAGCCGGTCTTCGGTGGTGCATCTCCAAACGAAGTCGACGAGGCTTGCCGTCTCGCCGAGGCGGCATTCGACACCTATCGCGAGACGGGCCTGGACACGCGAGCTCACTTCTTGGAGCAAATTGCCTCTAACATCCTGGACCTGGGAGAGGCGCTGATCGATCGATGTGCTATGGAGACTGGCTTGCCGCGAGCACGGATTCAGGGGGAACGTGACCGTACGGTGAATCAGCTTCACCTGTTCGCAGGAGTGGTTCGGTCAGGTAGTCTCTTTGGTTTGCGGATCGATCCGGCGCAGTCAACTCGCAAACCCATTCCCCGCCCTGACCTTCGCCTACGCCAAGTCCCATTGGGACCGATTGCGGTGTTTGGCGCCTCCAACTTTCCCCTCGCCTTCTCAGTCGCTGGTGGGGACACGGCCTCTGCATTGGCGGCCGGCTGTCCAGTCGTGGTGAAGGCCCATTCAGCTCATCCTGGAACCTCTGAACTTGTTGGCCGAGCGGTTCAGGTTGCTGTGCGGGACAGCGGATTGCCGGAAGGAGTTTTCTCGCTGCTGTTTGACAGTGGGTTTGCGGTCGGTCAGCGTCTCGTTAGCCATTCCCGCGTTAAAGCCGTCGGGTTTACCGGATCGCGCGCCGGAGGAACGGCCTTGATGGCGATTGCGGCGGCACGCCTGGAGCCAATCCCGGTCTATGCCGAGATGAGCTCAATCAATCCTGTTTTATTGCTTCCCGGTGCACTTTCTAGGCGTGGTTCGGAGATCGCCCGTTCTTTTGTAGAGTCACTGATGATGGGAGCGGGTCAGCTCTGCACAAATCCTGGTCTCATTGTAGCTCTTGAGGGCAACGACCTTGCCGAGTTCACCCGAGATGTTGCCGATCTTCTTATGTCGGCTCCAGCCGGCACGATGCTGACACCCGGAATTCACCGAAACTATTGTGCAGGGATTTCTAGACTTGCCAGTCACCCGCTAGTGGAGAAGGTCGCTATGGGTTGTTCTGGAGAGAAATACCAGGGGCAGGCAGCCCTTTTCCAGACAATGGCTGAGAGCTTCCTCTCGCACCCCGAACTCCACGAGGAAGTGTTTGGAGCGTCTGCCTTGATCGTCCGGTGTCGTGATGAGCAGGAGCTTGAAGCCGTTGCACGGTCGTTCGAGGGCCAATTGACGATCGCACTTCACATAAATCCGGAGGATTACGCATTCGTACGCAGGCTCTTGCCGATGCTTGAGAAGAAATGCGGGCGCCTCATCGTTAACGCCTTTGGAACCGGTGTGGAAGTTGGGCATGCGATGGTCCATGGAGGTCCGTATCCGGCCACATCCGACGGCCGTTCGACCTCCGTCGGCAGTCTGGCGGCTGCACGCTTCCTACGTCCCATATGTTACCAGGGCTTCCCCGAGGATCTTCTGCCGCCTGCATTGCGCGATACCGGACCAACGGCGCTTCCAAAGCATATCGACGGAAAGTACACCATTGCACATCAACAACCGCCGGAAAACGCATGGACGTGAATCGACAGCTAAAACATGGCGCGCGTTACCATGGCGCGTGGTCAAGTTAAATACTAAACGTAAAGTCTATTCGTGCACATCGCTCGATTGGGCATCAATCAAGGTGCACTAGAATTCTATAACCTCAGCTTCGTTGGCTAAGCGGTTCAATATCGCAGGCAAAGCCGCAACCGCTAGGTGTTTGATCCCGTGCTTGATGGTGCATTCTTTTCCGTGGCATGGAGGGAAGCACTATGGGCCAAGTTCTTTACGGCAGCGCCCCTACGACTGAGGCTGTCCGTCGCGCAATCCAGAACAGTCAAGAAGGCTTGAGAGCCTTGGCCGCTCGCCATGGCGCCACTCAAAAGACGGTCGCCAAAGAAGTCCCGATGCTGCGATCGATACCATAGCACAATATGATTTGCCGGCGCGTCGACTTAGGCTCTACCTCGACGTCGGGTGCGAAAGGATGGCTATGGAAATTGAGCTCCATCGCGTCTTGGATGCGCTGCCAAGCATGGTCTGGACCGTGCTGACAAATGGGAAAGTCGAGTTCGTCAATCGAAGGTGGATGGAGTATACCGGCCTCTGCCATAATGACCGCGATAGCTGGGAATGGCAGCACGCTGTCGAGCCCGAGGGCCTGCAGGATCTCATTGAGCAATGGCAAGCGATCGCAGCTTCAGGCGAGGCTGGCGACATCAAGGCGCGCATCCGCAGCTGCAGTGGCGGCTGCAGGTCTTTTCGTATTGAGTGTATCCCTGTCCGTAATGACGCGGGGTCGATCTCTGGATGGTGCAACATTGCGACAGATATCGAGAGCATCGATAACGACAGGACAAGCGCGCTGGAACATGCCGAATCAAGCTCCGGCCAGCAGAAGCTGACCGGCTCAAGATTATCAACGCCCTTCCCACCGCCTCTTGGTCCACCCGCCCGGGTGGACATTGCAATTTCGTCAGCGACCGCTGGCTTGAATTCACTGGGCTGAGCTCTGAACAGGCGGAGCGCTGGGGCTGGATAAGTATCGTCCATCCGAGGGATATCGAAGACCGCAAGCGAGCCGAGGAAGCGCTCATCGAGGGCGAGCGTCAAGCTCGCCTAATTGTCGATAGAATACCGGCCCTAGTAGTGGTCATGGGGCCGAACGGCGAAACAGAATACCTGAATGCCCAGTTTCTTCAATATATCGGGCTTCCGCGAACGGAGGCGATGAATTGGGAGACGAACGAGACGGTACACCCAGACGATCTCGCCGGATCCATGGAGTTCTTTGCAAGATCGCTACAGACGGGAGAGCCATACTCCTTCGAAAACCGGCTCCGCGGTGCTGACGGGGTTTATCGCTGGTTCCAAGTCCGCGGCCTGCCGCTCACAGACGCGGATGGACGGGTCATACGGTGGTATGGTGTGATCACCGACGTCGACGATCGCCGACGCGCCGAGGAGAACCTTCGCGAGAGCGAGCGTCAGTTGCGGCTGATCGTCGGCACGATCCCAGGGCTGGTAGTCGTGTTTGGACCGGATGGCCTACTCGAAAGTGCTAACCAGCAAATGCTTGATTATGTCGGTCAAACTTTCAATGGGTTTAAGGACTGGGCAACGAACGGTTGCGTGCATCCCGATGATCTGCCCCCCGGCATCGCGAAATTCACCAACTCCTTGGTTTCGGGGGATCCCTACGAGTTCGAGGCAAGAATAAGGCGTCGCGACGGGGTCTATCGCTGGTTCCAGGTTCGCGGAAACCCAGCGCGAGACGCCGACGGCAATATAATCCGCTGGTATGGCCTGTTGATCGACATCGACGCTCGAAAGCAAGCGGAGGACGCCCATGCAGATAATGAGCGAGAATCCCGGCTAATTGTTCATACCGTTGCTGGAATGATCGCGCTCTTCACGCCTGACGGCCATCTTAATGGCGGCAATCAACAACTCCTTGACTACTTCCAGTTGCCACTTGAGGAAGTAGCGAATTGGGCGACGAACGGGATAACTCATCCCGACGATCTTCGGTATTGCATCGACACATTCAGGAGTTCGGTGGAGACCGGCGAA
This sequence comes from Microvirga sp. RSM25, assembly GCF_044784385.1. Classification (NCBI taxonomy): domain Bacteria; kingdom Pseudomonadati; phylum Pseudomonadota; class Alphaproteobacteria; order Hyphomicrobiales; family Methylobacteriaceae; genus Microvirga; species Microvirga sp. RSM25. The sequence goes on from NZ_CP173039.1 coordinate 3,514,295, forward strand.
CCCTATGACTACGAGACCCGTTTTCGGCGCCACGACGGCGTCTATCGCTGGTTCCAAATCCGAGGCCATCCTCTTCGCGACGCTGACGGGAAAATCGTCCGCTGGTATGGCCTGTTAACAGATATCGATGACCGCCGGCACGCCAATGAGGCTCTTCGACAGAGCCAGCGCGAACTTCATTCAATCGTCAATACAATACCCGGGCTGATCGTAGTTATCGCGCCAGATGGTACTGTTGTCGGGGTCAACGACCAAGCTCTCAGCTATGCAGGCTACACGCTCCAGCAATTCAGGAATTGGCAAGCAAACGACATTGTCCACCCCGATGACCTGTCAAGAGCCGTCGCAGCATTTAGCCGGTCGATTGCTTCGGGCGATGCATATGAAATCGAGGAAAGGATTCGGCGTTGGGACGGGATTTATCGCTGGTTTCAGGTTCGAGCAAACCCAGTACGCGACATAGACGGCAATATCGTGCGCTGGTACTTTCTGCTGATTGATATTGATGACCGCAAGCGCGCCGAGGTTGCCCTCGCAGACAGTGAACGCGAATCCCGTTTGATTGTCCACACTGTCGCCGGCATGATTGCTCTCTTCACGCCTGAAGGCAAGCTCAACGGCGGCAACCAACAGCTTCTGGACTATTTCCGGCTTCCACTCAAGGAGGTGGCACACTGGGCAACCAACGGAATAACCCATCCAGACGATCTGCAGAACTGCATTGATGAATTCACCAGCTCGCTTTGCACCGGTGAACCTTACGCGTTCGAGACCAGATTTCGACGCTATGACGGCGTTTACCGCTGGTTTCAAATTCGGGGGCATCCCCTTCGCGACGAAGACGGTAGAATCATTCGATGGTATGGCCTGTTAACGGATATAGATGACCGGAAGCGCACAGAGGATGAGCTACGGCGGAGCGAAACATTCCTGGTAACCGGCCAGCGCATCAGCCAGACCGGCACATTCTCCTGGCTGGTGGATTCAGACAAGTTAACCTTTTCCGACGAGCTGCTCCGCATTTTCGAATTTGAAAGTGACGATGTCGTCACTGTTGAGAAGGTTCTTGAGCGAATACATCCAGACGACATGGCATTGCAGAGAGAGAGAATTGCTGGGGTACGGAATGGGGTTCCAAGCACAGAGTACGAGGTCAGGCTCGCAACTCCGGCTGGCGGTCTCAAATATGTACGAGTTAATGGCCAGGTCATAGAGCACAAGAACGGCCGCAGAGAAGACTTGGGAGCTGTCCAAGATGTGACGCAACGACGCTTAGCGGAGGAAGCTAGCGACCGGTTGCGGACCGAGCTCGCTCGTGCAACCGGCTTCATGAGTCTTGGGCAGATGTCCGCTTCGATAGCACACGAGGTCAATCAGCCGCTTTCCGGTGTCATAACAAACGCAAGCACGTGTCTTCGTCTGCTGTCATCTGACCCACCGAATATCGACGTTGCCCTGGAGGCTACGCGCCGGACAATTCGCGACGGAAATCGCGCCGCTGACGTAATAGCGCGCCTGCGGGCGCTTTTCGGCAAACGGAAGATCGCCTTCGAAGCGCTCGACCTCAACGAAGCCGTGCAAGAGGTGATTACCCTTTCGGCCAGTGACCGACAGCGGAGCGGAATCATTTTGCGAACCAATTTCGGCAAGGCGTTGCCTATGGTGATTGGAGATCGCGTTCAGATTCAGCAAGTCATCATGAACTTGCTCCGGAACGCGACCGAGGCTGTGAACGCTGTTAGTGGTAGACCGAGGGAAATCACTATCCAAACGGATGTCGACCAAGATGGAGATGTTTTCTTCTCGATGCACGATAACGGCATCGGCTTCGGACAAAACGGGAGACAACGTATTTTCGAAGCCTTCTACACGACAAAGAGCGATGGGATGGGCATCGGCCTGTCGGTCAGCCGCTCAATCATCGAAAGCCACAATGGGCGGCTATGGGCCGAGATCAATGATGGGCCTGGCGTTACGATGTGTTTTTCGATTCCACAACCTTTGAAAGCGGAGCTAGAAGACTTGCCATCGTCAAGCGGCATTCAGGGGACCGCCGGGAGTGAGATGAGGACCTGATGAATGATACGCGCCCGCTTGTGTCTATCGTCGATGGTGATGTGTCGATACGCGAGTCGCTGCCCGATCTGCTGAAATTCTTTGGCTTCAGCGTTGCTACATTTGCGTCGGCGAAAGAGTTCCTGGGCTCAAACTCCACAGGCGAGACTCAGTGCCTCATTCTATATGTAGTGATGCCGGGAATGACCAGCCCAGAGCTACATCGTGAATTGTCGATCCGTAGTACGGCGATACCAACCGTTTTCATGACTGCAATCGGGGACGACGCCGCGCAATCGGTTGATCAAATTGGGTTCGGTGGATTGTCTGTACAAGCCATTTAGTGACGAATCCACTCATGAGGCGGTGAAGACGGCCTTGCGACGCTCCTAAGAGTGCGACCAAGCCGACACGAGGGCATCACCGACCTTGGGATCTAGGTCCGGCAAAAGTGGATAGAGTAGCGCTGCGATCCCGGGCGCGGCAAAGGTCCGAGACGAAGCGACTTTTGGCGAGCCGCGCCACTCTGCTCAACCTGCCTTTCGCTTGGCCAAAATCATCGCCAGCGGATTGGGCTTCGCTTCACCGACCCGCTGGAGCGTGTTCCGGTCCTGATGGGCAAATGGCACGTTCCGGCCATGCACCAGCAACTCAGTATCGGTCACGTAGCTCCAGCTCCCGTCCGGATGGAAGGTGATCGTGATCTTGTAGTGGTCCGTGCGAAACGCCTGCTCCAGAAAACTTGTCGAGCAGATGCCATATTCGGTCTGCCCGCGGGTTGCCGTCACGACGATCTCGTTCGCATCGGGTGTCGCCTGGCCCGCCGCGATGGCGACTTGCCCGCGCGGGATGGCAATGGTCTGCATGACGAGGCCGGTGGCTGGCTCCCACAGCCAATAGCCGACCTGATCATGGAAGGTGATGTCCTCCTCCTCGGTCGTGATGTGGATGTGGTAGCGAAGGCCATAGAGCAGTTGTGGCCCGTTGGCTTGGGGGTCGATCGCCTGAAAATCGATACTTTCGATGAACGCCCGGCGCTCCGGGCCTTCGGCCTTGGGGTTGAGGTCGACGCCCTTGCGCGCGCGCCAGCGCCCCGCCAGTCGTCGCAACGGGCCTAGATTGTTGAGGGTTTCCGGATCGACGTCGCTGGGCTCGGTGAAGACGTCCGTGAGGGCCGTCATAGGAAAAGGAGTCATGGCGGAACCCTTTTTGCAGATAGAGCGACTGACGGACACCGACGCTGCTTGTCGGCCGTGGCTGCGGAGACGACCATGCTGCAACGATGTCTAAGGTAGCATAATAACGATGAAGAATAATTTGGGCATTGGAATGAAGATAGAGATTCTTGCCCAATTGAGGATTTCCCTCGATCACGACCTCTCCACGCAGTGGAACATGCGTCCAGCTACCAACGCTTCTGATGATTGAGACGGCATAGACGCCAACCCCTGTCGTGTCATCAGGCTGCGAGGCGATCAGGTTTTCCAAGACCTGATCGCTGCCATGTAGATTACGGTTACCGAGACGAAGCCGCTCAATCCCCTACAGGAGGCGATTGCACGTTTGGGCCGGAACAAGATCTCGGCCCAGCGATACGGCAACGAATTACATGGCAGAACGCAGGCTCCGGAATCGAGGGAGGGATCCCTGTGACAGCTGCATATGCCTCGAATCCAAGTCTTTGATGCCTCAAAGCGAACCAGCGGACAGCGAGGGTTACTGCTCTCTAAAACTACGTCGGTGAGAGTAGCGCTGCCCCACAAGTTCCACGAAGCAGGTTATTGCAATTGCTCGGGTTCAGGGCCACAACCAGTGCCCGTGTGATCCTTGGCGGCATCGAGATGATCCACACGATGCGCAATAGACAGGCGAGTTACGTCCGCAATTCGCCGCTGTCGCTGGCCGAGCAGCTAGAACTGTTTGCTACCTGAATGCGCTAGCAAACAATTGTCCTTTTCGCAGATACTCTCCGAATTGCGACACAAGCGCTCTGGCAGCCCGGCTGGAGGCCTTGTTCCTTACATGACAAGGAGACTACCATGATCGAGAACGGCGTGGCTCTTGTCGCCCGCGTGGCTGCACGACTCCTTCAGCTTTAGATTGTCGCGATGCTGGACGCTTTTCGCAGCACGTCAGCAAGCTGGGCGCTGAAATCGATGTCCCAAGTCTCAGGGTTGCCCGGCAATCGCACAGTCACCTCCTGGATAAGCCAGCCATTTCCGTCCGGATCTTCGAATGAGGCGTATGAGGCGTAACTTCGGCGTTGCGGACTTGGGCCGCTGAGGCGACATTCAGAGCCGGCGTGGTGAAACACGCCGCCTGCGTCGTGAAAAAGCTCACTGATTTCCACGCCGCGGCGGCGGAGTTCGTCGCGTGTGGCTACGATGTCTGAGACGACGAGGTGCAAACCCTGGGCAGAGCCTGGCACAGCGGCGGTGACATTCGTGCCTAAGATGACTGAGCATCCGGAGCTTGGTGGGGTGAACTGGACGACACGAAAGCCTTCCCCTTTGGCAAAGTCGAGATCGAGCCTCCACCCTAGACGGCTGTAGAAACTCTTCGCACGATCAACATCCGAAACTGGAATGACAACGACCTCAAGCTTCATATCCAATGTATTTTCGGGCGGTGTGCCAGGAGCCAATTTGCTCAACGAATGAGTGTCATGCATTGTTACCTCCCTGTGTGCGGGTTGCCGATCTGGGCTCTGATATGATGAATGGCGAACCTTAGTTGGCGTAGAGGACTAGCAGATGAGAAGGAGCACCGTGCCTCGATTTCTGTCACTGCGGGCAAGCTGAAGGTTCGCAGCGTGGTTTGAGAGAGCTCGAGTACAGTTCCGACTTTCACGCCATGCGAGGCGTCGAATACGCCCCCCTTCACGGGTACTTGGTAGCGGTAATCTGCTAACGAAGGGTGGAGAGCGCTCCTTCGCGAAGGCGGGCCGGAACTCCACGGATCTCCTTCGGTGCAGAGCCGAGTGACACATCTGCCGGTGCGGTTGCACTGACAGCCACAGACTCCTGGCGCAAGGCTGAGGGTAGATTACAATCCGCCATAGTTGTCATCTCCTGGGGCCGTCGATCCAGTTGGATAAGGCTGATTAACTTCTTTATGCTCCGCCATATTCCGCTACATGACTATTGCACGAAGGTATCGTTGATACCTTGGCATCGGTTTGCAACCGCATCGCTTCGACGGTGGCGGTGCCTTAGCAGTTTATAAGTGTTGTCATGTCTGGATGGCGCCCGACACCAACGTACAATGGACGAGGAGGTGACGTCGACGGCAAGGTAAGTCGCCGGGTCTTCAGGAGAGCTGCCGATGACCACGACCCACTTTCCTGGCCAAGAGATGTTTCGCGCAATAAATCCAGAGGACATCGTTTGGCTATCCTTCCCAGCTTTTCCTCCGGCCGCGCGGCTGGCCATTCTCGTTGGGCAACCGCTCGAAGCGAGCCCCTACGTTATCAGGGTGAAAATACCGAGGGGGACTAGATTGATGCCTCACCGCCATCCAGAGGACAGGGTCTACACGGTCATCTCGGGCGTCTTCTACATCGGCCTGGGTGAGCGTTTCGACGAACAGCTTCTAAAGGGGTATCCGCCCGGATGTGTGGTGGTTCTGCCAGGGAACACATGGCACTTCCATTACGCGAGATCCGGAGAATACGTGACCCAGGTGAATGCTATTGGACCCTTGGGGCTCGAGTACCTCGACCCCGCGGACGATCCTCGGTCTGGCAGCAATCACTAAGCACCGGCGGCAACAGACGACTTTACTGCTCATTCTATGGTGGCGGATGGTGCGTCCGACCTACTCCATCTCTTCGACAGATAGATGCTGTTCAGCCGGATCATACGTGAAGTACCGAGTCTTCCCCTCGGCGGGCCAGCCGAGGTTGAGGTCATCGTGGAGGCGTATCACTGATCGGGCGGCAGTTGCAGACCTCGCCCGCTACAGGTTTTCGAGCAAGGCGGACGCGGCGCGTAGGTCCTCAGTTTGGAAACCCTCGTTGAACCGGCCATAGGTCTGCCGCAGGAGGCTCCGCGCCTCTCGAGTCCGTCCGTCCGAGCTCCAGATTCGGGCGACGCTGGTTGCAATCCGGAGCTCCCATGACAGCGCAGAGTGACGGCGCGCGTGTTCAAGAGCATCGAGCAGTTTAGCCTCCGCAGACGCAAATGCGCTGCGCCCCTCGCGCCAAATCAGGATCTCAGCGTCGACGCGGAGTACCTCGGGCAGACTCCACGGAGCGTCGCAGGGAAGACTTTCGGGATAGGGAACAGGCAAGGTCGGTTGCTCAATCAACTGATGGACCTTGGCCATGGTAGCGTACTGAATTCGAGGCTCGATATAGGCAGCCTTCAGCCGATCCGCTTGCCCCCCCCGGCGAAGCTCCAAAGCCGCAGAAAAGATCTGGGCATACCGGGTGAAACCAGGATTGCCGCCTGTGCGCTCTCTCAGCATTCCAATCCGAAGCTCCGCCTCAGCCTGGTCGCCGGTCCAGAGTGAGACGGGGCATCCAGCCAGAAAGAGTACGTAACAAACCGAGAACCAATGATCCATTTTCAAAGCGGCGTCGATGGCGCCCTGCACGGTCGCCTTGGCTTGGTCTGGCAGCCCCTGCACCCACTGTATGCGTGCTAAGGTGGTCAGCATCGCCACGTGCGCATCGACCTGCAAGTCGGTGTCGGATTCACTATCCACGATGGGCGTTCGATCGATCACAGCTCGGGCGTGACGACCGGCGTGAATGTGATCTCCAAGATCATGCAGCGTCAGGGCCAGCATTCTGTCCGCGAGCACTCCGTGGCGCTTATCGCCAGTGCTTCCGGCGACCTCGGCGTACTGGTCGGCGGCTGCACGCGCTCGATCATGTTCTCCCGCGCCTCGAGCAGCCGCCCAAGTTCCCCAAAGAGATTGGAGCAGGATATCCGCATCTCCAACCTCTTTTGCGAGCTTGCCGGCAAGGTCGAACGACCGTTGCATTCGGGCTGGGTCGGTGTCTGGGCCACTGTACCAAAGGGAGTAGCCCAGAGCAGCGTGCAAACGCATTTCCAGGCGGAGGTCCCGCGTCGGCAGGTCCCTGAGTCGATCGAGCGCTCGCTCGACCCTCTGGCGGTACTCGAACATCAGGGAGAGTCGGAACCAGAGCGGGGCCGAATAGGCTGTCAGCTCTAGGCCAATCATGAGAGTGTCGGGCGAGGACAACGCCCGATCGATGGCCCAGCGGACGTTGTCGATGTCCCGGCGGTCGGCGGCGATCCTGTCTGGGGAGCCGGTAACGGTGGCACCTTGGGAATCAGACTTGAAGGCGTCCCGGAGGAACTCCAATGCCAAGCGGGTCACATGGTGGATTTCTCCGTTCTCAACAAGCTTCTCGGTCGAGTAGGCCCGCGTCGTCTCAAGTTGGCGCCACCTACCCGAACCTGATGATCCATCGAAAGTGATAAGCGATTTCGCGACGAGGTTCCCAATCCCGTCGAGCATGGAAAGGTCTGGCCGATCGAGATCTCTGGTGACCGCCATCGCTCCACCGGCCGTAAATCCCGCCGGGAAAATCGCGGACCGGCAGAGCAATTGCCTTTCCCACTCCGTCAGCAGGTCATAGCTCCAGTCGAGTGTGGCTCGGAGAGTCTGGTGCCGAGGCAGCGCCGTGCGGCGGCCGGTGGTAAGGAGGCCGAAGCGGTCGTCGAGCCGCGCCGCTACTTGGTTCAGCCCGAGGGTTGCGGCTCGGGCGGCGGCGAACTCGATCGCAAGTGGAATACCATCGAGTTGCCGGCATATAGCGGCAATATCCACTACTGCCCGGGTCTCTGGAACGAATGCGGGGTCTTGCGAGGAGATCCTTGCGATGAATAGCTGCACCGCGCTCTGAGCAAGGACCGCATCGGGATCCTGGTCGTGCTCCTGTGGAAAGCTTAAGGGGTTCACACGGTATACGGTCTCTCCCTCGACGCGAAGGTCTTCACGGCTCGTCGCCAGAAGTGTCACTCCGGGGCAGATTCGGATGATCGACACGGCGGCCTCCGCGGCCGACTCGATGACGTGTTCGCAGTTATCTAACACCAGCAGCATCTGCCGCATCACCAGAGCACGGGCGACTGAGGCGGCGTTCGCATCCTCGCCGCCCAATCGAACGTCAGTGACGCCGGCAATGGCGGAGGCGACGAGGTCGGGGCTGGAGACGGACGCTAGGTCGACGACGTACGCGTCGCCTGCGGCGTTCGCGAACAGCGTGCGCGCTACCTCAAGGGCCAATGCGGTCTTACCGATCCCGCCCGGGCCCGTGAGGGTCACAAGGCGATAGGCTGATAACAGCTTCGCCAGTTGCGCAGCAGCGAAGGACCTGCCGAGAAGCGGCGTTATGGCGGCTGGCAGGTTGGTCCGACGGTCATTCCTGCCAAACCCAGCCTGCGATGGACCGACCGCCGGCTGCAACTCGGCCCCCTGGCGCTTAGTCCACGCTCCATGCAAGCGATATCCGCGTCCTGACACGGTCTGTACCCGAGGTCCGTCAGGGCCGAGAATCCGCCGAATTGCTGAAATATGAACCTGCAGAGTGTTCTCCTCGACAATGGCGCCCGGCCAGACGCGGTTCATCAAAGTATCCTTAGTAACCAGTTCGCCAGGTCGCTCCGCGAGGACGGCAAGAATCTCCAGCGCCCGCCCCCCAATCGGGACTGGAACGCCATGAGCTCTCAATTCTCCACGACCGAGGTCTAACTCCCAGAGACCTGATGCGTCGGTCAGAATGGGGACTGGCGCCGTCATGTCGCTTCCTGTGGGTGGCCTTCCACGCATTAACCCGAAATGACACGGGCTCTGCAACCGGCGTTTCGCCTTCCATTGCTTGCCAGAGGCGCGGCGGCGGGTCTGTCGAAGAAGGCGGCCTTCAGGAAAATTCAGGACACGCTCAGGGAATCGCTGACTCTGACCTTCTAGTCTCAAGGTCGAGACGAAGCCGAGAAGGAAATCTCCCGATGATCTCGCAACATGATTCCCAGGCGACCTTATGTAATGATGTGACACCAGCCTGCCACATCAGGCGGGTACCTTCGGCAGCTTTTCAGCTAGCCTCTTTGGGCGGGCTCGGCGGCGTCTCCGATATTGACCCGACAGTCCTTCCGCCAGGCCGCATCGTTGTTGTCGATGAGGACCTCGGTACCCGTGAATCCTTCGCGCGGCTCTTCGCTCGCGTTGGCCGTGATTGCGCCGGCTTCTCGGCGGGAGCCGAGTTCCTTGCCGATGGCCAGGGCACGGAGCCGACCTGCGCAATCGTCGGGTTCCACCTCGCTGATGGAACGGGCCTCGAGTTTCAGAGAACACTTTCCAAGGAGCGGACCGCAACATCCGTGATCTTCCAAACGGCGGGTAACCCTGTTGAAGCAGCGGTCCATGCCATGAAGGCGGGCGCACTGGACATCCTGACCAAGCCGTTTCGCGATGATGCGGTGCTTGCAGCAATTGGACCTGCGCTGGAACGGAGTCGCATGCTGATCGAGGACGCAAAGCATCTCCGCGTCCTAGCGGACCGCCACGCCTCCCTCACTCTGCGAGAAAGACAGATCTTCGTCTTGGTAGCGTCGGGCCTCATGAACAAGCAGGTCGCTTTCGCTCTCGGTCTGAGCGAGATCACCGTGAAAGCTCACCGCGGGCGCGTGATGAGGAAGATGCAGGCGAGATCCCTCCCAGATCTCGTCATCATGGCGGGCAGGCTCGGTCTCAATCAGGCCGATCCCGTTGTGACAATGCCGTGAAAAGAGGGACACACCGTCGGCGGCCGTCATAGGGATTGCGCGCCTCGCAGGCACGTAGGATTCCGAGATATTCTTTCATTGTGCGGATGATCGGCATCGAAGACAATCGAACTTCACGGTCGACCGGAATGAGATGCCTGAATCGCCACGCCTTTTCACCTATGGTCGCGATGAGCGGACTAGATCACCACGTCCAGGTGGAGTTCGAAGTCGAAATCCTCGAGCTTCCGGGCGGTATCGGGGTCGAGTTCTTGGCCCGGAACCTCGCAATTAGTGCGCTATTCTGCGTGCTCGCGGCCCGGCTTGCGCGCACTCCCGTTTGTAATATATCTTGCGCCTCAATTGACCCATCAGATTACCTCGTCTGAAAACAGAGGCGGTATGGAAGGCGCGGATGAGGATCGAGGGCTTCAAGCTGACGCGCTTCCAAGACAGGCGCGACCGGATCACTGGTGATAGCCAAGTCCTTATAGCCTGCGGTCGTCATTTCGGACTCAAACTCACCTCCGATTCCAGCGACGTGGAGCCCGGGATCAGGGCGAGCCTCTCTTACCCCTGTCCGTTGCGCGATGAAATCGTCCGCACTTTTGAGGAAGAGGCCTGGCCGGGCCTCTTCGGGAAGGCCCCGGCAGGGATCGTCTACAGGGTTTCAGGGCCTCGCACAGGCAATGTGCGGCGCATGTCGCTACCCTTTGAGGAAGTCGTCAACCACGCGTGCTGGGATTTGGCGGCGAAGCAGGCCGGGCTACCGCTCCGGCACCTCCTAGGAGGCACGGAGCCACAAGTCAGCATCCATGAACGGCCGGGGCACGGGCTCACGCTGAGCGAGACGGCGTGCAGAGAGCATGCTCGCCGTGACGTGAAGCGGCCGGACGACCTGCCCCACCGCCTAAATCGGCTCCAGTTGTCTTGGCGTCCTGAAAACCACGGGAAGGGTACGCCGCACGTCTAAGCACCGTCAATCAATGGGAGGACTGAGATGCGTATCGATCGCCGACAGATCCTGGCTGGCCTCGGCGCCGTGCCTCTGGCGGGACTGGCCCCTCGTCTCGCACTGGGCCAAAAGGCGAGCCTGAACTACTGGCATCACTTTACGTCAACCACGGAGTTCAAAGGGCTGGAGAGAGTTGTCGCCACCTTCGGCCAGAAGAGCCCCGGGATCACGGTGATCCAGGAGAACATCCCCAACCCCGAATACATGTCCAAGATGACCGCCGCTGTTATCGCTAATGCAAGGCCGGACACGTGCATGATCACTGCTGAGCGCGCCAACGATCTCGTGGCCATGGGCGCGCTGGCCGACCTGACCGACCGAATTAAGGCTTGGCCCCACTACGGCGAGTATCCCGACCAGGCTTGGGCTGGCTGCACGGTGCGCGGCAAGATCTACGGCATCCCCGCGTTCACCTTCGTGGACTGGATGTATTACCGCAAGGACTGGTTCGCGGAGAAAGGCCTCAGGCCGCCAACAACCATGAAGGAGTTCATGGAAGCCGCCGTCAAACTAACGGACACATCGAAGAACCGCTACGGCTTCAGCATGCGGGGTGGCGCGGGCGGCCACAAACACGTCATTGACCTCATCGAGGCTTGGGGTTCCCCGCTCGTCGTCGACGGGAAGATGGCTATCGACAAGGCGAAAGCCACGGAGGCCGTCGCGTTCTACACGGACCTCCTCACCAAGCAGAAGGCGGTGCCGCCGAGCGCCCCCAGTGACGGGGTCCGTCAGATCATGGAAGCGTTCAAGGCGGGCCAGACCGGCATGGTCTGGCACCACACAGGATCGTTGATGGAAATCCAGGCGGCCATGAAGCCCGAGCAGTACGGCACCCTGCCGATGCCAGCAGGGCCCACCGCCCATATCGCGCGCATGGCTTATGCGTTCAATGGCATCGCCAGTCCCGCCAAGCTCGACGCCAACTGGGCGTGGATCTCCTTCTGGGCCGATCCGGAGGCGGCGACTGCCTTCCTGGAGGAGACCGGCTACTTCCCGTCGTCACCCAAGGTCGCTGCTGACGAGCGCATCATAAGAAACCCGCTCTATGCGGCCGCCGTGGAGACAACGAAGTTTGGTCGCCTGCCGCCCACGTTCGTTGGCATTGCCGGCTGGTCCGAGACGGTGGTCCTTCCGGAATTCCAGAAGGCGCTGGTGGGCCGCTCCACGCCGGGCCAGGTTGTCGACGCCATGATGGTGGGGCTCGAGAAAGCTTTGAAGTGAGCGTGCTCGCTCTCGTCCATGGCGCGGCCACGTCTGCCTGAAACGGCCCAATCCGCTTGGCGACACTTGCTGCCCCTCTTGTCTCAGGTCTCGCGAGGCTCCCATGTGCATCACCGAAATCCGCTGCTTAGTCGTCTCTTTAGGACAGGTCGTCATTAATGCCGAGCACAGCGCCGGGTTCAAGCGCTTCGGCAAGTTGGCCATCCAGGGCTGTGTCCTGACCGTATCGAGCGAGCCCGGGCCAGTGGACGACTTCGCCCGGGAGCATTTCAAGCGTATCGCCGTGGCTTCGGCCTGAGCGGAGCGAGGGCGTGACGCTAGCGCGCAACATGATCCAAGCGGAAAGGCTGAAACCCACGTGGCGGCGCGGGCTCGAAACCCTTTCAGAGACGAAGGGCTGGGCCTATTGGCTGCTCGCCCCTAGCCTCTTCCTAATCCTCGTTGTCGTGCTCTATCCGACAGTGTGGGGCGTCGCGCTCAGCTTCCGCGAAATGCGCCTGAATCGCCTCGATCTCGGCACCGGCTTCGTTGGGATGAAGCACTATACGGCGATCGCGTCCGACCCCGTGTTCTGGCTCGCGTTGCGCAACACCGTCGTGTGGACGTGCGGGTCCATCGTGGGCGAACTCGCGCTGGGGCTTTCGGCCGCGCTCCTTCTCAATCGCGATCAACGAGGATTCCGCTTCGCGTTGGTGTTGCTGCTGCTGCCGTGGTTTCTTCCGAATGTCGTGGCGGGCCACATTTGGGCGCTCATGCTCGATTCGCGGCTCGGCGTCCTGAACGACATGCTCGTCCGAGCAGGCATCCTCACCACCTCCAAGGCGTGGTTCGCCGATCCCAGCACAGCGCTCGGCGCGGCGATGCTCGTCGAGATATGGCACGGGTTCCCCTTCTTCACGCTGCTGCTGCTCGCCGGGCTCAAGGCCATTCCCGGCGACCTTTACGAAGCGGCCGCGATTGACGGGGCGGGATTCCTGCGCCAGCTTCGGTCGATCACCCTGCCGCAAATTAAGGCGATCATTGTAGCCACCGTCGTTCTCAGGGTGATCAGCCTCGTTAATTCGCCAGATATCATCCTCATCCTGACGGGCGGCGGCCCCGGCCGCTCGACCTTAGTGCTGTCGCTGCACGCCTTCTTGAAGGTCAACAAGGAGTTCGACTTCGGCCAAGGCAGTGCTCTGGCCGTGGTGCTGTTCGTGCTCCTGATGGGGTTCTCCTACCTGTATGTCCGTCTCTCCAACGTCATGAAGGACTGACCATGGCCCGCTACTTGACCGGTATTACTGCGCGGAAGCGGTTCGCCGACGCCCTTGCCAACGTTGCCATCCTGGCCATCGTGGCCTTCGCCGTCTTCCCGATCCTTTGGGCGTTCCTGGTGTCGCTCAAGCCCGAGGCAGAAATGGTGACCGCGGACATTCAATACCTGCCGCAGCGCATCACGTTTGAGAACTACGAGGCCATCTGGACACGCTCTAACTTCCCGACGTTGATCACAAACAGCGCTGTAGTGTCTCTGACAACAGTTATCATCTGCACCGTCTTCGGCACGCTCGCGTCCTATGCCGTCGCCCGCTGCCGTTTCACCGGCCGCCAAGCACTGATGCTGTTCTACTTAGTCATCCGCATGTTTCCGGCTGTGATGATCATCATCCCACTCTTCATCCTGATGCGGAATGTCGGCCTCCTTGATAGTCGCTTCGGCCTGGCGCTCGCCTATACGACTTTCCTTCTTCCTGTGTTCATCTGGATGATGAAAGGCTTCTTCGAGAGCGTGCCGGGCGACCTGGAGGATGCCGCCCGGATCGACGGCGCGAGTCGTCTCGGCGCCATGGTGCGCGTCGTGCTGCCCCTCGTGCTCAGCGGACTTGTCGCGACGGCAGTGTTCGTCGCCATCGGCGCCTGGAACGAGTTCCTGTTCGCCCTCATGCTAACGACCAGTATGGGATCAAGGACCTGGCCGGTGGGACTCCATCTGATGGTCGGCGAGTTCCAGCTATCTTGGGGGGCGCTCGCGGCCGGTGGGATCATGTCTATCGTCCCAGTCATAGTGCTCTTCGCCATTGTGCAGCGCGCGCTCGTGCGCGGCCTAACGGCCGGCGGCCTCAAGCCCTGAACAACCTGGGAAAGCTGAGTGCCCATTCGCTCGCACCTTGAGAAGGACTCGTTTGCGGGAGTAGAGCGGGGGCACGGTCACGAAAGGCGCTCGATGAACTCTCTCGTCGCCCGAGCGAGGTCGACTCGACGTTTGCGTCGCGTTGCGGACCAAGGTCGAGCATAGCCTTGCTCCGCCGCTGTGCGGTCGGGATGCCCGACTTGGCCGCGTGTGAGTTCGGCAAGATGGGGCTGGAGCAAGAGCTGATGGGGTAGACGCCCCCCAACGGCCTCGGTGTGCCACAGTGGAGGTGTTGATCAGCACCACTTAAGGGAGGCGTCCATGGGAGAGGTTAGCACAATCGGTTTGGATCTGGCGAAGAATGTCTTTCAGGCGCATGGGGCTGATGCATCCGGAGCGGTCCTGTTCCGCAAGAAGCTGCGGCGGCACCAGGTGCTCACCTTCTTCGCGGCCCAACCGTCTTGCACCGTGGCCATGGAGGCCTGCGGCAGCTCGCATCACTGGGCGCGCGAGATCGGCCGGCTTGGTCATCAGGTTCGATTGATCCCGCCGGCTTACGTGAAGATGCCATGAGGAGGTGAGCGGCGCCCAGCTCTCTGCGAGAGTAAGGACGCCAACTCTTTCTTCCTGGAGGCGATAGGCCATGCAAGCGACCAACCCCACGTCCACTACCTGGAGCCCTTCCTCGGACCAGGCCGCAATCGTTGTTTCTCTGGAACTCAGTCGCGCCGTCTGGCTCGTGACGGCCTTGCTGCCGGGCGGAAGCCAGAAGATGTCGCGGCATCAGGTGCCAGGCGGCGATCTGGCTGAGCTGCTGAGCCGCTTTGCGGAGCTGCAACGCAAGGCTCACGCCCGCACGGGCCAGCTCGCCCGGATCGTGGTGATTCAGGAGGCGGGACTGGACGGGTTTTGGATCCATCGTGTGCTGGAGAGCGAAGGCATTGAAAGCCATGTTGTGGATCCCGCGTCGATTGCCGTCTCACGCCGGCGGCGACGCGCCAAGACCGATCGGATTGACGGCGAGGCGCTGGTGCGCACCTTGCTGGCCTACAAGCGCGGCGAGCCGCGCGTCTGCGCCATGGTTCGTGTCCCAACCCCTGACGAAGAGGATCAACGATGCCTCTGCCGTGAGCTGAAGACGCTCGTCAGCGAACGGGTCCGGCATGTCAACCGGCTCAGGGGACTGTTCTTCTCGCAGGGCATTGCCGATTACGATCCACGGCGTCCGGACCGGCGTGCAAGACTCGACGAGCTGCACACCGGCGACGGACGTGCCTTGCCGCCGCATCTCAAAGCTGTGGCACGGCGCGAACTCGAGGTCATCGAGCTGCTGGATCGGCAAATCGAGGCCGTGAAGGCCGAACGCGATGCTCTTCTGGCCGCAGCGCAAACAGCGGAGGTCCCCTCAAAGGCGGTTCAGATGCTGCTCGGCCTCAAGGGGATTGGATCAGGGTTTGCGGGTGCGCTGTGGTCGGAAGGCCTGTTTCGGCACTTTGACAACCGGCGGCAGGTGGCAGCCTATGCGGGCTTGGCGCCGACACCCTGGAAGAGCGGCAAGATCGATCACGAGCAGGGCGTGTCGAAAGCCGGCAATCCCCGGCTGCGCGCCATCCTGGTCGAGATGGCGTGGCTCTGGTTGCGGCATCAACCGGGATCGGCCCTTGCGCGGTGGTACCATGATCGCGTGCGCCTGGGCGGGCGGCTGAAAAAGGTCACGATCGTCGCGCTGGCGCGGAAATTGCTTGTCACGCTCTGGAAGTATGTGACCCACGGCGTGGTCATCGAGGGGGCGGCCTTGAAGGTCGCTTGATCCTGCGCATCCGGCACATGCTCAGCAATTCCACCAAGGCCTGATCAGCTTTGGCGGATCCGGGTGGACGAACCGCGGTAAAGGTATGGCCTGACCGGCCGTAGTTAAGAATGGTCCCGTCCTCCCGAGCCCTGCCCGCAGAATGCGGGATGGTGGTGCAGCCGCTGCGAGCGGCGACCGTATGTGAGCTTGAGCGCGCAGTGCAAAAACGTGCTTGAAGGACGGGCTCGGACCTGTGATCCGGAAACCGGAATGGAGAACTACATGAACTGAAGCATTTCGACCTTGATCCGATGCTCCTCATGTGAGCCTTTCGTCAAGCGCCAGAAGAACGATGCGGCCGATGCGGAAGCCATCTGCGAGGCGGCCCAGCGCCCGACCATGCGCTTTGTGGCGCCTAAGAGCGAACAGGCTCAAGCCGCAGCGATCGTGTTCCGGGCCCGCGACCTCCTGGTGCGGCAGCGAACCCAGATCATCAATGCCCTGCGCGGGCATCTGGCCGAGTTCGGGCTCATCGTGGCCAAAGGCCCGGCTCACGTTCCACACCTGTTGCAGGCTGTCGAGGATGAGGCAGAGCCGATCCCGGAACTCGCCCGACCGATTCTCCGGATGCTCGTCGAGACGCTCCATCGGCTGGATGAGCAGATTGCAGGTTTGGACCGCGAGGTTGCCCGGCGGGCCAAGGAGGATGAGACGGCGCGTCGGCTGATGACCATCCCCGGGGTCGGGCCGGTCACCGCAGTGGCCCTGGCGGCGCTGGCCCCTCCGGCTGAGACCTTTAGGTGCGGGAGGGACTTCGCAGCGTGGGTCGGCCTTACCCCGCTCCAACGCTCCACAGGCGGAAAGCAGAAGCTCGGGGCTACCTCGAAGATGGGCGAGCGAACGCTGCGCCGCCTGCTCATCATCGGCGCGAACAGTGTTTTACTCCAGGTCGCCCGCAACGGGGCGCCGTCTGGATCATGGATTGCACGGATGGTGGCACACAAGCCGCCGATGCTGGTGCGAGTGGCGCTGGCCAATAAGATGGCTCGCATCGTCTGGGCGCTACTGGCACGCGGTGAAGTCTATCGAGCTCCTGCCGCGGCTGCGTAGGCAGTTGCGGCTGTGAGGCTGTTGGGGCGTAGGAAGGTCGAAGGAGAGAGATGGCGCAACGGTCATTGAGACGGGATCAGATAAACCAGCTTGAGCACGAGAGCTTCGAGCGCGTAGAACTGATTGGGACCTGATCCGCGTACTCCCATCCGGGCCCGCGGCATGTGAGCCGCATTAAGGCCGCACACATGTCCGCATCCGACCTGCGCGCTGTACCAAACCTGAAGATTCTTCTTGCGTTACCAGGGGCGTCTACACATGTGCTCAATGACACGAATAGCTAGGACGGATCGGCAACCTACCTGAAAAGGCGTGAGGATTGCCTTCTCCAGGAGAGGTGGTCTCTGTTCTCTTATTCCGGGAGTTTTGGTCAAGCCCTTTGAGCGGCCCTTTCCGTCAGTTCGGCTGATATCACCTGTTGGGTCATGGTTCTCTCCGCGGTCAGCAGACACCGCCGCATGATGGGGTCGGAAGCCTCAGCCTCGCCATGTTGCATACGCGGTCAATCTGCTCCCTGAGGTTCAGGTCTCAGGCCGCAACGGTGCCCACGCGATGGCTGCTGCCTCGTCCCGACAAGGGACATCGTACCGCCAAACCTGGCGGATCTCTTGGGGTGTCTATCTCATGCGGGCTGCCCTTCCTGGCGCGACCACCGAAAGTCCGTGTTGTCGCGCCACATCCGGTGCAGGATCACGACGTGTTGGACAATGGTGCAAAGTTCGGCCTGTCTCAGGTGGACCTGAGACGCTGGGATCAACCCGGAAGATCACCCGAACAACATCATCGGCAACCTCGATCCGCTTGACGAGAGTACAGATGATGTCGCGCTTCGTCGCCCAATCCGCAGCCCCGAGCCGCTCGCGCACCATGGCGGCAAACAGGTCCAGCTTACCAATGATGAGATGCAGCGAGCGGACTTGCTCATCCGCTTCCTGGTGAGCCTTGGCTTCAGCCTCCAGCCGGGCTGTCCGGCGCCGCAACGCGGTCAGGCGCGGCTCGAATTCGGACTTCTCGATCAGTCCCTCGGTGTAGCTGTCAATCAGTCGCTCGACCGCGCGGTGTGCCTTGGCCAATTGACGGTCGAGGACCTCGAGCTCGAGCCGATGCGGCGTGGCCTGCACGGCGTCAAGGCGCCGCTGATACTCGGCGATCACCCGTGCCGGATCGTCGAGCAGCCGGCAGACTTCGGTCCACACCGCCTCATCGAGCAACTCCGTGGCGACCAGCCGGGCATCGCACCGGAACGCACCGTGGAAGCGGCTGCGGTCGGTGCCGCAACAGCGATAGTAACGCCACTGCCCACGATGGTGATGGCCGGTGAACCCATAGCCGCACTTCTGGCAGACCAGCAGGCCGCGCAGCAGATACTGGACGCCCGCAAGCCGCTCGCGACTGCGTCTGCGGTTCTCCTCCAGTTGCTCGGCGACACTCGCGAAGAGGTCTTCGCCGACAATCGCTGGCACCACGATGCCGATGTGCCGCTCAGGCGGAGCGAGCACTTGCCGCCACGGCCGTCGTGGTAGGCCATCGTGGCCGCGCGGCGGATGAAGCGGCGGCCGCCATGGCACGCTCTGGCGGCGACCATAAAGCGCCTGTCCCGCGTAGGCAGGATTGAGCAGCATGCTATGGATCATCGCCCGGCTCCAGTGTCGCCGCCCCATTGGGCTTGGAAGTCCGCTGTCCTGCAGGCGCCGGCAGACCCCAGCCAGCGTCAAGCGCTCGTGCCCGACCCAGGTGAAGATCTGGCGCACGATCTGGGCAGCCTCTTCATCGATCTCGTAGCGGGCGTCTCCTCCGCCAGCCTCACGCGTGATGTAGCGGTAGCCGAAGGGCGCACGAGACAGAACACTGACGGCACCAGTGTGGGCGCGGTGGCGCTTGCCGCGCCGACTGCGCTCCAGCACCTTGGCTCTCTCGTACTCGGCGAACATGCCCTGCAGTTGCAGCAGCAAGCTGTCCTCGGGTGTGGTCCCGATCGGATGATTGAGGAAGATCACCTGCGTGCCGGCGTGGGCGAATTCTTCGAGCAGCAGAACCTGATGCGCGTAGCTGCGGGCGAGACGATCCGGGGCATGGACGTAGACGAGATCAATCGCCGACAGCGCCACGAGATCGCGCAACCGCTCCAGGGCCGGGCGGATCAGGCTGGCACCGCTGTGGCCGTTGTCGATGAACCGCAGATCATCCCGGATACAATGACCCTCCTGTTGCGCACGTGCGATCAACTCCGCCAGTTGGCTGTCGATGGTGTGATGCTCAGCCTGCTGGTCGGAGGAGACCCGGGCGTAGAGGGCGACCTGCAGGGTCTGCGGCGGGGAAACGGCTCTCAGATGCGGAGTTCTCATCGCATGCTCCCTCGGAAATGCCGGCCTGTGCCCGTGATGGCAGCGAACAGCGGCGCAGGGGCAGGAGGCGCTCGTAGGCGCGTCCCAAGGCGTCCCGACTGCCCCGTCTGACCTCGAAGCCGACCTCAAGGCGCAAGGGGCGACGCCGCATGCAAAGCTTGGCCATGGCGGTCCTCGTCCTTCATCGGTCTGGTTTGTCCAGAGCCGATGAAGGGTTTAACGCAAGACCAGTTGTGTGACGCCGGAGAGCCTCGCGAGCGACTGTATGGACAAAGCTGATCGCAAACTTTGCACCATTGTCTAACACGTCACCGCCAACTTACGCGCGACCGCGACGGTCGCCTTCTTGCCGCCCACCTTCTTGGCGAGCCGGGTGCCCCAGGCCTTCAGCGCAGACCAGCGCGAGACCCGGTTCAGCAGGATCCCGGCCGCCTCAAACAGATACATGCGCAGCAACGGATCGCCGCACTTGGAGATCCGACCGCTTCGGTCGATCTCGCCTGACTGATACCGTCGTGGGGTCAGGCCAAGGTAAGCCCCTACACTGGACGAGTTCGAGAACCGGTCTGGTGTGTCGACGACACTGATATAGGCCAGCGCGACCAGAGAGCCGACACCGGGAGCCGTCATGAGCCGCCGAGCCGCTTGGTCCTGGCGCGCCAGCCCCATGAGGCGGCGGGAGAGGATGCCGATTTGTCGGCTGACCTCCTGCAATGCTGTCAGGAGGGCCTCAACAGCATCCTTCAGTGGCCCATCGGCCACCAGTTCGCGCACGCGGTCGATGAAGGGCTGACGGCCTCCCTTGCCAGCGACCAGACCAAAAGGCTTGAGCATGCCTCGGATCTGGTTGATCAGGTCCACGCGTACCTCCACTAAGCGAGCGCGTGAGCTGAGGAAGCTACGGATCACCTGGCTGTCGAGGCTCTTGACGGTGACCTCCCGGTACCATCCCGTACGCACGATCTGTGCCAGCCCAAGGGCATCATTCGGGTCGGTCTTGTTCATCTGCAGCGACAGCGCTGCCTTGGCATGGCGCGCATCCAGGCAAATCACAGGCAAGCCGCGCTTCTTCAACTCATGCCAGTGCCAGGTCGACAACGGGCCGCTTTCCAGGCCAATGCGCTCCACATGCGGCGCTCTCACTTCGACGACTGCCGCAATGGCTTCCGGCGTCGAGGCGCATTTGCCACGCCAGAGCGCCTTCCCGTGCTCGTCGACAATACAGACGGCTGTCTGCTCCAGCGATACATCTAACCCGACATACTGCTTCATGAGGATACTCTCCGTTGGCTTCCAGTTTGGGCCCGATCCCATCAGACCCCAGTTTGCCGTCGAAGGGCACCAGGCCCGGAATAACCCCATGTTGCATTAACCTGTCAAGTCACAGGATGTAGGACCTTCAGAAGCGGGCGAGCACGCTACGAATTGTGGCTCCTGAAGTTATTGCAACAGAGCCCCAGAATGTCCGGTGCTTCTGCCCTAAGCAGACATCAGGCTTTCTTCCGGAAAGTGCCAGTTCCGGACCTCCACCAGTGCGAGTTCGTGCCTTGCTCCGTGAGGTTTCCCAAGTCGATCTGAGCTCACACCGTCACTTGGGTTCCGACCTCGACCACGCGACCTGTCGGGATTTGAAAGAAGTCAGTGGCGTCGCTCGCTGACTTGGCGAGACTGATGAACAGCTTGTCCTGCCAGAACGGCATCCCGCCGTGCACCGACGGCCTGATGGAGCGCCGCGAGACGAAGAACGACGTCGTCATGATGTCGAACTTAAACCCCTGCTTGCGCAGGAGGGCGAGACCCCGGGGAATGTTGGGAGCCTCCATGTAGCCGAAGCTCATGGTCGCTCGCCAGAACGAGTCCCCGAGAGACTCGATCCGAACTCGCTCGTTATCCGCAACGCGCGGCGCATCCTCGGTCTTCACGGTCAAGACCACGTTCTGCTCATGCAGGATCTTGTTGTGCTTGAGATTGTGCAGCAGGGCAGCGGGGGCGGTGTCGGGATCGCTCGTCATGAACACAGCGGTGCCTCTCACCCGATGTGGCTGGCTCTTCTCCAGCATGCCAATGAGCTCGAGCAGTGGCACGTCCACCTTCCGGGTCTTCTCGAACAGGATGCGCGTCCCACGCCGCCACGTCATCATGAGCGTGACGAGCAGCGCACCGACCAGGAGTGGCATCCAGCCCCCCTGCGGGATCTTGAGGGCATTGGCCGCCAGGAAGATCATGTCGACAAGGAGGAAGGGCACGATCACGGCGACAGATGCCCAGAGCGGCCATTTCCAGAACCGCCAAACCACGAAGAAGGCCATGATGGCCGTCACCACCATGGTGCCCGTCACGGCGATGCCGTAGGCGTGTGCCAAGGCGCTTGAGCTCCTGAACATGATGACCAGGAACAAGACTGCCAGCAGGAGAAGGAAGTTCACCTTCGGCACATAGATCTGGCCCTTCTCGGTCTCGGAGGTCCAGCGAATCTCCATCCGCGGCAAGAGGCCGAGCTGGATCGCCTGTTGAGTCAAGGAGAAGGCGCCTGTGATGACCGCCTGACTGGCGATGATCGTGGCGATGGTCGCCATCGCCACCATGGGAAGCAGCGCCCACTCCGGATAGAGCAGGAAGAAGGGGTTCTCGATCTTTCCCGGATCCGCGAGCAGCAGCGCGCCCTGACCGAGATAGTTCAGGGCAAGGCAGGGCAGCACAAAGCCGAGCCAAGCGGTCTGGATGGGCCGCCGGCCGAAATGGCCCATATCGGCGTACAGCGCCTCGGCACCCGTGACTGCCAGGAACACGGCTCCAAGAGCGAGAAGCCCGGGCGTGCCGTGGGTGGCCAGGAATGCGATGCCATACGTTGGACTGATCGCAGACAGGATGCTGGGATCGTCGGCCAGATGAAGGATTCCGCCAAGAGCCATCAATGCGAACCACACGGCGGTGATCGGTCCGAACCAGGCCGCGACCCGAGCGGTCCCGTGGCTCTGCACCGCGAAGAGACCGATCATAATCACGAGGCTGAGCGGCAGAACATAGTGCTCGAAGGCTGGGCTCGCGAGCTTGAGCCCTTCGACGGCCGAAAGCACCGAGATGGCCGGGGTGATGATGGCGTCTCCATAGAAGAGCGCCGCGCCGACCATGCCGAGAAGCGCGATGACGAGGATATTGTGGCCCATGGCCCGCTGCGCCAGCGCCATGAGGGTGAGCGTACCACCCTCGCCGTTGTTGTCGGCGCGCAGGATGAAGAGCACGTACTTGATCGTCACGATGAAGATCAGCGCCCACAGAATGAGCGATACGATCCCGAACACCATCTCGCGCGTGACGGTACCTCCGCCAGCCGCTGCGGAGAGCGATTCCTTGAGGGCATAAAGAGGGCTCGTGCCGATGTCGCCGTAGACGACGCCGAGCGTGCCGAGCGTCAGCATCCAGAAACTGGATCGATGCGGTTGAAGTTGGGCTCCAGGGTCCACCGAATGGGATTGGCTTGGAGCCGTCACGATCAGGTTATCGTTCTGCATCACGGCTCATGCGGTTGGCCAGTGAATGTCCGATCCTCCTGAAAGGGGTGACATTACTGGGAGCGAGACCTTGGGCCTTTCGGAGCTGGGCCTGAACAAGGGCGCCGAGGATTGCGAGCGCCGGGTTGTCGTGCTGAAACTCGGCCACGTCCTCAATCCAGTTGATGGCCAGGCCGCGAACGCAGATCGCACAGTTCCAGCGGCTGTCATCGCAGGACAGGCGATGAATGGCCCAGTCGGGCAGTTCCCAACCGATCAGCCAGAATCCCAGGTCGACCCAGGCCTCTGCCGCGACCAGACGCTGCACGAGATCGTTGAGCCTGATCGCCGATGTGAGCCGCGGACACGCGTATTGCAGCACGTCTGACACGAGGCCGCCCGTCGGCTGGGAACCCGCCTCGATCCGCGACAGGAGGGAGCGGAGCTCCCGTTCCAGATTTTGCTTTGGCCACATCTCGACTGTCCAGACGGGTCGGGACCATGGCCGGCCATCCGTGCACCAAGGCCAGTGAGCCGTCCCATCCCTTCGACCAGACATGGCCAGGGCCGCATAAAAAATCGATTGGGAAGTGAGAGGCCGGATATAAAGACCGTATAAAGACGTCGCCTCAGGCGCAGCCTATTCCGCATCCAGCAGACGATAGCCGATGCCCGGTTCGGTCAGGATGAAGTGGGGATCGGATGGATTCGGTTCGATCTTCTGCCGGAGTTGGCCGACATAGACCCGCAGATACTGGGTATCGTTCTCGTGGGCGGCGCCCCAGACGGCGGTGAGGATCTGCTTGTGCGTCACCACCTTGCCCGCATGGCTCGCCAGGAAGGCGAGAAGGTCGAACTCCCTCGGGCTCAAGTTCACCTCCGTCCCCTGCCAGGAGACCCGACGCCGAGGAACGTCGATTTCCAGTCCTCCCACGCTGACGACAGGCGTCTCGCCCTTGCGCTGCATGCGGTGGCGCAGGGCCGTCCGCAGGCGCGCCATGAGTTCCCCCATCCCGAACGGCTTGTTGACGAAGTCATCCGCGCCGAGATCGAGGGCGGCGATCTTCTCGGCTTCTCTGTCACGGGCCGAGAGCACGATGATGGGGACATCGGACCACTCGCGGACTCGGACAATGACATCCTTGCCGTCCATGTCCGGCAGCCCGAGATCGAGCACGACGATGTCAGGCGCATCGGCAGCGATGCGCTTCAACCCGTCAGCCGCTGTTCCGGCGCTGATCGTCTGGTAGTCATTCGCTTCGAGAGCCGGCTTGAGGAAACGGTAGATCGCCGGCTCATCGTCGATGACGAGCACACGTGTCGGCACAGTCATGGCGCCTTCCCCTCAAGCGACAGCCGGATCGAGATGCGCGTGCCGTGCCCGTTCGCCACCGGGCTCTCCGCCGCGATCGATCCGCCATGCGCGTCCACGATGCCTTTGGCGATGGCCAATCCCAGCCCCGTGCCCTCGCCCCCGTCACCGACCTGCTCACGGCCGCGGGCAAATTTCTCAAAGACCTTGGAGAGAAGGCTTTGGGAGATTCCTGGCCCGTCATCAGTCACCGACAACACGATTTCATCACTCTCGCGATAGGCCTCAAGGTCGACTCGCGCATCGGAGCCCGCATAGCGAACTGCATTGCCGACGATGTTGGCCATGGCCTGATCGATCAGGGATGGATCAGCGAGAACGAAGGGAAGGTCCGGACTGATCTTGATGTGGAAGGTTTGGGTTGCCCCTCGCCGCCTGACGAGGGCGACCACCCGGTCGAAAGCCTCCCGGATATCGACCCAGTCGCGGCGAAGCTCCAGGGCTCCAGCCTCGACGCGCGTCATCGACAGCAGGTTGCGCACCATTCGGTCGAGATGCTCAGCTTCGTCCTTCACCTGCTCCAACAGGTCCTGGCGCGCGAGCTCCGGCAGTTTCGGCCCATAGTCGATCAGGCTGGTCGCCGCCCCGAGAATGGAGGCAAGAGGGGTCCGGAAGTCATGGCTGATTGAGGCCAGCAAGGTATTGCGGACCCGTTCGGTCTCGGTGGCCGTGTTGGCTGCTGTAATCTCCCGCGCCAGCCGAGCCCGCTCCAAGGCCGCGGCCGTCAGTTCCGCTACGGTCTCCGCCAGGGTGCGGATGTCCCCGTCAAGCGCAGCCCCGTCCACGGCGATGCCCAGCACTCCGACGCGGCCATGGGACGACCGCAAGGGAAGGAAGAGCCAGCGCGCCGATGGCAGCGTTCCCGTTCCGGCGCCGGCGGCCTCGTCCTTCTCGTAGGCCCAGCGGGCCGCCGAGGCGGAAGCCGTATCGAGCTGGTCCTCCGGCGGCCAGGAGGCTGCAAGCTCAAGGTTATCGTCCCCAGGGAGGAGGATCGCAATGGGACGATTGAGATAGCCGTTCAGTTCGATGACCGCGCCCTCGGCTACGGCCCTCGCATCAGGGAAGCTCGAAAGCCGGCGGGTGAATTCGTAAAGGCGCCGCGTGGCTCGGGCCCGGCTGAGAGCGGCGGCTGCCTGCTCCCGGGCCCGTCCGGCCAGGGCCGAAGTCAGAACGGCCGCACCGAGAAAGACGAACAGGGCCAGCAGTTCGTGTGGGCGGGCGACCGTGAAGGTGTAGACCGGATCGATGAAGAAGAAATTGTAGCCCAGGAATGACAGGATCGAGCTGACAACGGCAGGCCAGATCCCGAAGCGCACGGCTGCGAACAGGACGGCCACCAGGAAAATCATGGAAATGTTCGGCAGCGAGACAATGGACGTCATCGCCAGTCCGACCGCAATCGCCGCGGCGACGGCGAGCGCCGACCACAGGAAAGGCGCCCAGGGCTGATCCGGCTTCATTCGTGGCATCCAGTCCCGCCACCAGGCGCCCCGGGGTTGCCCCCTTTGGCAGTCACGACGTGAATGGCGATGTCCTCGGAGTGGTGAACCAGTTGGTGCGGCAGCGAGCGCCCGAGGAGTTCGGACCACCAGCCGCCCCGGGACCGTCCTACCACGATCTGAGTGACGTTCTCAAACCGGGCGAAGCGCAGAAGCTCCTGGACGAGGTCGGCAGCAACCAGCGTCTTTGCTTCGTCGGCACCCAGTTGGGTTGCAAGCTGAAGCGTCTGGTCAAGGCGATGCCGCCTTTCACTGCCCAGGCTCTCGCCAGGACGTTCGACGGTCACGACCAGCCAGGGCGCACCGATGGCATCCGCCAGACGCTTTGCATGGCGCACGACCGCCGGGGAGATGTCATCGGCGCCGACACAGACGAGGATGCGTTCCCCTGCCGCCCACGGGCCCTCGACCCCGCCGCCCTGCATGCGTTCGAGCAGGTCGCTGTCGATGCGCTCGGCGGCCCGCCGCAATGCGAGTTCCCGCAACGCCACGAGGTTGTTGGGCCGGAAGAAGTTGTCGACGGCGCGCACCGCTGTGTCCTGCACATAGACCCTTCCCTCCGCCAACCGCTTGAGGAGCTCATCCGGCGGCAGGTCGATCAGGACAAGCTCGTCCGCCTCGTCGAACACCGCATCGGGCACGGTCTCGCGCACGCGGACCCGGGTGATGCGCTGGATGACGTCATTGAGGCTTTCGAGATGCTGGACGTTGAGCGTCGTCCAGACGTCGATCCCCGCCGCCAGCAGTTCCGCAATATCCTGCCATCGCTTCGGATGGCGGCTGCCAGGGGCATTCGTGTGGGCGTATTCATCAACCAGGATGAGCCGTGGGTGGCGGTTCAGGGCAGTGTCGAGATCGAACTCCTGCACCATCCGTCCCCGGTACGGTACCGACAGGCGGGGCAGGATCTCGAAGCCGTGCAACAGGTCTTGAGTTTCCTGACGCCCATGGGTCTCGACAAGACCGATGACGACGTCAACGTCGCCCTCCAAAGCCGCGCGGCCGGCCTGGAGCATGGCATAGGTCTTCCCGACGCCGGGAGCCGCCCCAAGAAAGATCTTGAGACGGCCCCGCCCTTCTCGGTTGGCCAGCGTGAGCAGCGCATCCGCCGATGCGCGGGGCGTCCCGGTCAGGGCCATCAGGATGGGGCCTCCATTGCCTTCGGGTAGATCATCGTCATCCTCTCAAGAACCCTGCCGGTCGAGGGCCTGGTTGACCCGCAGAACATTGACCCGAGGCTCTCCGAGGATCCCGAAGGTCCGTCCCTCGATCGAGGCCTCGATCAGTTGCCTGACCTGAGCTTCGGGAAGGTTTCGAGCGGCGGCAATCCGGGCCGCTTGCGCCTGCGCGTAGCCAGGCGAGATGTGTGGATCGAGGCCGCTGCCGGACGTGGTGACGGCATCGCCGGGAATGGGTGCCGTCAACCCGGCCCCACGCCAGGCCTCGGAGGAGGCCGCCAAGCGCTCCGCCAGCCTCGTGGAGGTCGGCCCGAGATTGGAGCCGGTCGATGCCGCCGCGTTATAGGGCGCATCCACGATCCTGGACGGATCGGCCGGATCGGGTGCGCTCGTGGCGGAGGGGCGTGGCCAGAGATTACGGTCAGACGTGAACGCCTGCCCGATCAGCGCGGAGCCGATGACATGGCCATCCTGTACGACCAGGCTGCCATTGGCCTGCGCGGGGAAGAGAGCCTGACCAATGCCAGCGACGGCGAAGGGATAGGCGAGCCCCGTCAGGGCCGTGAACAGCAGGAGCAGAACGAGCGCGGGACGAAGATGGGACATGTTCGGTTCCTTGTTTAAGCCCAGCCGATGGCTGTGACAGCGAGGTCGATGATCTTGATGCCAATGAAGGGCACGAGGAGCCCGCCAAGGCCGTAGATCAGAAGATTGCGCCGCAGCAGGGTTGCCGCGCCAAGCGGACGGTACGGGATGCCGCGCAAGGCGAGCGGGATCAGCGCGATGATGATGAGGGCATTGAAGATCACAGCCGACAGGATGGCACTCTGCGGGGTCGACAACCCCATGACGTTGAGCGCCCCAAGCTGCGGGATCGCGGCCACGAACAGCGCCGGGATGATGGCAAAGTACTTCGCCACGTCGTTGGCGATGGAGAAAGTGGTCAGCGACCCGCGCGTCATCAGGAGCTGCTTGCCGATGCCAACAATTTCGATGAGCTTCGTCGGGTTGGAATCGAGATCCACCATGTTGCCGGCCTCGCGAGCCGCCTGCGTGCCGGACTGCATGGCAACTCCCACATCCGCCTGAGCCAGGGCCGGCGCGTCGTTCGTGCCGTCGCCGCACATGGCCACGAGACGGCCTTCCGTTTGAGCCCGACGGATGTAGTTGAGCTTGTCCTGGGGCGTCGCCTCGGCAATGAAGTCGTCGACGCCCGCTTCTGATGCAATCGCTGCCGCCGTCACGGGATTGTCGCCGGTCACCATGACGGCGCGGATCCCCATGCGACGCAGTTCCGAGAAGCGCTCCTTGATGTCGGGCTTGACCACGTCCTTGAGGTGGATGACGCCCAACAGACGGCCTCCGTCGGCAAGCCCGAGCGGCGTGCCGCCCGAGCTGGCGATCCGGTCCACGGCGGCCGCGAAGCCCTGATCCGCCACACTGCGCCCGCTGGCATCGCGCACGAAGCGAAGCACGGCGTCCACCGCTCCCTTGCGCAGCTTCCGGCTCGCGCAATCCACGCCGGAGAGACGGGTCGTGGCGGAGAACTCGATGAAGCGAGCGCCCTCCGGGACCCGGTCTGGTGCTTGCAGCCGATACTTGTCCTGCACCAGAGCCACAATGGAACGGCCTTCCGCCGTCTCGTCCGCCAGGCTCGCCAGCAGCGCGGCCTCCGCTGCTTCACGCTCCGTGATGCCGGAGATCGGGATGATCTCAGCCGCCATGCGGTTGCCGAAGGTGATGGTCCCCGTCTTGTCGAGGAGCAACGTGTCGACGTCGCCCGCGGCCTCGACGGCACGGCCCGACATGGCGAGCACGTTGAAGCGGATGAGGCGATCCATGCCGGCAATGCCGATGGCCGAGAGAAGTCCGCCGATCGTCGTTGGGATCAGGGTAACAAGCAGAGCCACCAGAACGGGCACCGGAACGTCCGCTCCGGAGTAGCGCCCGAACCCTGCGAGCGTCACCACAGCGATCAGGAACACGATGGTCATGCCGGCCAGCAGGACATTGAGGGCAATCTCGTTCGGCGTCTTCTGCCGCTCGGCCCCTTCCACGAGAGCGATCATCCGATCCAGAAACGAGGAGCCTGATGCCGCCGTGATGCGGACAACGAGCCAGTCGGAGATGACAGTCGTGCCCCCGGTCACGGCGGAGCGATCGCCCCCGGATTCCCGAATGACGGGAGCGGACTCGCCTGTGATGGCCGCCTCGTTCACCGAGGCGATGCCTTCCACAACTTCACCGTCACCCGGGATCAGGTCCCCGGCTTCGACGAGCACGAGATCGCCGACCTCGAGATTGAGAGCCGGCACCATGGCATGGAGTTCCTTGCGCTCCCGATTGTAAAGGCGCTTGGCGACCGTCTGCGTCCGTGCCTGGCGCAGCGTGTCGGCCTGCGCCCTGCCCCGGCCCTCAGCGACGGCTTCGGCGAAGTTGGCGAAAATCACCGTGAACCAGAGCCAGGCCGCGATCTGCCCCGTAAAGAAGGCAGATGCACCTGTCACAAGATCGCGCACGAAGAGAATGGTAACGAGCAGGGCCACCACCTCCGTGACGAAGATCACCGGATTATGAATGAGCTTTCCAGGATTGAGTTTCTTGAACGAGTCGAGGATCGCCTGACGCAGGATCGCTCCGTCGAACATCGATACGGTCGGTTGAATATGTTTGCTCATGGAGCACCTGTCAGAATGTTTTGTCGGCCAGCATCAGCATCTGCTCGGCGATGGGGCCGAGAGCGAGAGCCGGGAAGAACTGAAGACCACCGAGGATCAGGATCACGCCGATCAACAGGCCGATGAACAGCGGCCCATGGGTCGGAAACGTGCCTGTCGAGGATTCAAGCCTCGTCTTCGCCGCGAGCGAACCTGCGATGGCCAGCATCGGCACGATGTAGGCGAAGCGACCGAGCAACATCGCTAGCCCCAGGGTCGTGTTGTACCAGGGCGAGTTGGCTGTCAGCCCGGCAAAGGCGGAGCCGTTGTTTCCCGCTGCCGACGAGTAGGCGTACAGGATCTCGGAAAGGCCGTGCGGTCCGGCATTGAGCAGACCTGCGAGGCCCTGGGGAATGATGGCTGCGGCCGCCGCGAAGCCCAGGATCGCGGTCGGCAGGATCAGGACGGCCAGCATCGCCATCTTGACCTCCTTCGCCTCGATCTTCTTGCCCAGGTATTCCGGCGTGCGACCGACCATGAGGCCCGCCACAAACACGGCAATGATCGCCATGACGAGGATGCCGTAGAGTCCGGATCCGACGCCGCCCGGCAGGATCTCGCCGAGCTGGATCAGGAACATCGGGATCAGGCCGCCGATAGGCGTGAAGCTCGCATGCATGGAATTGACCGCACCCGTGGACAGGCCGGTAGTGACCGCGGCCCATAAGGCAGACAGCGCAAGCCCGAAACGAACTTCCTTGCCCTCCATGTTGCCGTCGGCCGGATTGATACCCGCCGCGTGCAGCATCGGCGTGCCGGCCGCTTCCGCCGCGTAGGTGATCGCGATGGCTGCCACGAGCAGGACACCCATCACCCAGACGAGGGCGCGCGCCTGCCGAGTGTCGCCAACCAGACGACCGAAGGCGAAGACGACAGCCACCGAGACCACCAGCATCTGCCAGACCTGCACGAAATTCGTGAGCGCCGTCGGGTTCTCAAAGGGATGAGCGGCATTCACGTTGAAGAAGCCGCCGCCATTGGTGCCAAGCTGCTTGATCGCGATCTGGCTCGCGACGGGACCGATAGCAATGGTCTGCTTGATGCCCTCCAGGGTCGTGGCATCCGCCGAGGCGAGTAAGGTCTGCGGCAGTCCAAGTGCCACGAGCAGAATGGCGGTAATCAGGGCCAGCGGGAGAAGAATGTAGAGGGTCGAGCGGGTCATGTCGGCCCAGAAGTTGCCGACTGTGTTCGCGTTGGAACGGGCAAAGCCGCGGACCAGCGCGACCGCGAGAGCAAGCCCCGTGGCGGCGGAGAGGAAATTCTGCACCGTCAGCCCGGCCATCTGCGAGAAGTGGCTCATGGTGGTCTCGCCGCCATAGGATTGCCAGTTGGTGTTGGTGACGAACGAGACGGCGGTGTTGAAGGCGAGATCGGGCGAGAGGGCCGCAAAGCTCTGCGGGTTGAGGGGCAGAAAGCCCTGGAACCTCAGTATCCCGTAGAGCAGCGCAAAGCCTGCTGCATTGAACAGAAGCATCGCCAGCACATAGGCGCGCCAACCCTGCTCCCGGGTGGGATCGACGCCCGCAAGGGCATAGAAGCCGCGCTCGACGGGACCGAATACAGGCGAGAGGAAGGTGGGCTTGCCGGCGTAGACCTTGGCCATGAAGGTACCGAGCGGCAAGGCCGCCAGCAGGACGGTTGCGAGAATGACGGCGATTTGAAGCCAGCCATTGAGGGTCATGGGATCGGCCTCCTAAAAGCGTTCCGGCCGGACCAGCGCCAGGACCAGGTAAGCGGCAAGACCAAAGGCGACGGTGCCGCCCAGGATAAGATCAAGGGACATGGATCAGCCTCCCTCAAAGCCGCTCGGCCATGCGGGCATACAGCGCCATCAGCGCAAAGAACCCAAGGCCGGTGAAGAGATAGACAAAATCGGACATGACAGCACCCTGTTGAGAGTGCCGAAGGCTACGTCCAAGCCTCATCAAATCTCGATTGGGAAGTGGGGTCTCGAATATAAAAGCGGCATAAAGAACCACCGACACTGGCTTGCTCGATGAGGGGACGGCTTCGGCCGAAAGCCCCGCCGGGAGCCTATATTCCAGGTTCCGCCTAAGGTGAAACCCTCCGGGGCACGGCCACGTTAGGCCACCGAAGCCGGGTACGTTCATCGGCATGGGAGGGCTGGTCATGGCCACCACCGGAATCAGCGCAGGCGCCGCTACAGGCTCTCCGGATTACGCCCATGCCGCCCGGACCTCCTTCTGGGCCCTGGCCCTCGGCACCATCGGCGTTGTCTACGGCGACATCGGCACCAGCCCCCTCTACGCCCTGAAGGAAAGCCTCGCCGCTGCGACCGCCCATGCGGGCCACGCCGCCCTGACCCGCGAGATGGTGGTCGGGGTGGTGTCCCTGATCCTGTGGGCACTGATCATCATCGTGACCCTCAAGTACGTGGTCCTGGTTCTGCGGGCCGACAACAACGGCGAGGGCGGCACGCTCTCGCTCGTGACCTTGGCCCAGCGCGCCCTCGGGCACAGCACCGGGTTCACCATCATCCTCGGTATGGTCGGGGCCTCGCTGTTCTACGGCGACGCCATCATCACACCGGCCATCTCGGTGCTGTCCGCTCTGGAGGGCCTCAAGCTGGTGACGCCCGCCTTCGATCCCTACGTGGTGCCGCTCAGCCTCGTGATCCTGATTGCCCTGTTTGCCGTCCAACGGTTTGGCACGGCCAGCGTGGCGACATTCTTTGGACCGATTACCGCCTTCTGGTTCGCCGTCATGGGATTTGGCGGCCTGATGCACATCCTGGACGATCCCGGCATCATTGGTGCCATCAATCCGATCCATGGCCTCAGCTTCCTGATCCACCACGGCACGGCGGGGCTGTTTGCGCTCGGCGCGGTGTTCCTGTCCGTGACTGGGGCCGAGGCGCTCTATGCCGACATGGGTCATTTCGGCCGTTCTCCGATCCGCACCGCCTGGCTCGGGTTCGTCCTGCCGGCACTGGCCCTGAACTATCTCGGCCAGGGCGCCATGCTGCTGGCTCATCCCGAGCATCTGGAGAACCCCTTCTTCCTTCTGTATCCCTCCTGGGCGCTGCTGCCGATGGTGATCCTCGCCACCATCGCTACCATCATCGCCAGCCAGGCGGTGATCACGGGGGCGTTCTCGATCTCGCAGCAGGCGATGCAGCTCGGCGTGCTGCCCCGCTTTCGCGTGCTGCGCACCTCCGAGACCGAGAAGGGCCAGATCTACATCCCGATGGTCAATTGGCTCCTGCTTCTCGCGGTCATCGTGCTCGTGGTGTTCTTCAGGACGTCGAGCAATCTGGCGGCTGCCTACGGTATTGCCGTGACCGGCGACATGGTCATCACCTCATGCCTGCTGTTCATCGTGGCCTGGAAGTTCTGGCGCTGGTCCCCGTTCGTCACAGCCTTGGTGATCGCGCCGTTCTTCGCCATCGAGTTGATCTTTCTGGGAGCGAACGCGCTCAAGATCCCGCAGGGCGGCTGGTTCCCCTTGATGACCGGTGCCGGACTGTTCACCCTGATGTGGGTGTGGCGCAAGGGCTCGCGCCTGCTGGCCGAGATCACGCACCGCGGCCGACCGCCGCTCCCGGAGTTCATCCGCATGTGCGAGACCAGCTCGGCACCGCGGGTACCCGGCACGGCCATGTTCCTGACGGGCAACGCCAACGATGTCCCGGCCGCCCTGCTGCACAACATGAAGCACAACAAGGTCCTGCACGAGCAGAACGTCATCCTGACGGTGGTGACCGAGGAGGTGCCGCGCCTTCCAGACGAGGGCCGTGTCAGGGTCGAGAAGCTCTCGGACCGCTTCTCGCGGGTGACGGTGCGGTTTGGCTTCATGGAGAGCCCGAGCGTGCCCAAGGCGCTGCGGGAGGCGGGCTTCGACCTGAAGGACGTCTCGTTCTTTCTGTCGCGGCGGGCGCTGCAAGCGTCGGCCCAGTCCGGCTTGCCGTTGTGGCAGGACTACCTCTTCATCCCGATGGCGCGATCCGCCAGCGACGTGTCGGACCACTTCTGCATCCCGGAGGATCGTGCCGTCGAGGTCGGCTCACGCATCACGATCTGAATGACGAGGGAACGAACCAGGTCCGCAGGGCGCAGCCCCGTGCTAGACCTAGTCCTTGCGCCCGCCCGTCCGATCGCGCGGGGCGGATCACGGGGAGAGCAACCTGGAAAAGAGCCACAGGATGGAGCAGAGGATCGACAGCCCGGCCGTCCATAACCCGATCCCGTGCCAGTACCTGACATCCCAGTCCCGCTGGTAGAGCCTCTCACCGGTATCGCGGGTCTGGGCATCGACCAGAGCTGATTTGAACCTCCTCCAGGCCCGCCACGCATGCACACGAGCGACGACGGACAATCCGCCGGAGAGCAGTGCCCCGTTCCACATCAGGTTCTGCAAATCCTTGATCGCCACGTCGCACCCTCGGAAGGCGAGCCTGGGCCCGCGGCACCCCTGATAACGAGAGTGGGGGCTGGAAAGTCCCCGTTAATGAGACGCCAGATGGGCTGCTGAAGGTCGGCTGAGGGTCAGGAACAGAGATTCCCTGCGCTTTGGGAACGTCCGCTTCGATGAGGATTACTGCCTTCGAACTTAGGTCTCAAGCGTGCCATTAGGAGACCTTCTGAGCCCCGCGCTATCCCTCACATTGAACAATCAACGGCTCACAGATGAATGGTATGTCGCGGAAGGTTGTTTGTGGAATGGTATCGAGGGCGCCCCACGCCAAGAGCGGCAGGATCATCGGCCGGGTATGGTGAACCTCATGATGCCGCTTACAAGGCCTCTTTCTTCGCCAGATGCAGGTAGGTTGGATCGAACTCACCGGCCCTCTGCAATCCCTCCCAGTCCAGCACCTTCAGGGAGCCGCCTTGCAGGGTAATCAGGCCGTTGCCCCGGAGATCCTGCAACACTCGGTTGACGTGCACCGTCGAGAGCCCGAACGCGTCGCCCAGCTCCGCCTGGGTCACCGGCAGCGTGAAGGCATGATCCTCCACCAGCTCGACAGCCCGCAGCCGCACCAGCAGCTCGCACAGCAGGTGGGCGATCCGGCCATAGGCGTCGCGTCGCCCGAGCCCCACCATCCATTGGCGGAACACGGCCGCATCGATCAAGGTGTCGCGCCAGAGCAGGTCACCGAGACGGGGGTGGTGACGCGTCAGGCTGCGCAGGTCATCGTGCGGGATGAAGGCGAGATGGGACGGGACCAGCGTCGCCAAGCTGTGATCCATCACGTCGAGGTGCAGGCTCTGGAGGTCGGGGATGTCGCCGCTGATGTGGAAGGAAAGGATCTGCCGCTTGCCTTCGGCGGTGACGATGTAGCGATAGGCGAAGCCCGCGACGATGAGGCAGCTCTCGGAGGGGCTGTCACCCGCCCGCACGATGTCCTGGTGCGTCGCGACGGTTTTCAGCCGCAGCGGTAGGCGCAGCAGGGCGGCCTTCTCCTCAGGCGCGAGCGGAGCGGTACTCTCCAGCTTGCGGATCAACGCGGCCGTGTGGTGGTGAAGGGCATCCAAGACAGCCTCCCCTGGTCATCAGGCGGGAGCGCAGGTCTCTCAGTCGTCAGCGCCTCAGGATCGGATGCTGACAATCTCCAGATTATCCTATGTTAATGCAGCGGGAGTGAGGCGGCTGAGTTTGGATCAAACTGGCTGCCGAAGGATGACAGCCGTGAGGTCATGGTCTTGGTCAGGAACAAGCGTCAGAGGCTGGAGCTGGTTGAAAGCACAAGGTCGCCTAGCGCCCTCGGGCCAGATGCTGCCTGATGCTCACTTGAGCTGCATCCAGATCGGCATAGGTGGGATGATCCAGGCCGTCCAGCAGAGCGAACTTGGCTTCCAGATACCAATGCCCGGACACCTCGCCATACTGGTCGCTGAGGTGGGTCAGCACCGCCACCAGCCGTTGGTCCGCATCGAAGACCAGCATGCCTTCTTCGTCGCTGCCGGTGCCAACCCGCACCGGCTGAAGAGTGAGGCTCATGCGGCTGCATCCTCCCGCACCAGATGCAGGTAGGTCGGGTCGAACTCGCCCACCTCTTTCAACCTGTCCCAGTCGGGAATCCTCAGCCGTGTTCCCTGGGTTTCGATCAGGCCCTCGGCCCGCATCTGCTGAAGCACCCGGTTGACGTGAACCGGGGTAAAGCCGAGCGCGTCGGCAAACTCGCCTTGGGTGATCGGCAGGTCGCAGACATGATCCTCGACAAGGTCCACCGCCCGCAGGCGCACCACCAACTCACACAGGACATGGGCCATGCGGCTGACGCCTTCGCGCTGTCCCACATTCATCACCCATTCCCGGAAGATGGCTGCATCAATCAGGGTTTCGCGCCAGAACGCGGCGCCGATGCGTGGATAGCCGAGGCAGATGTCGTGCAGGGCCTCGTGCTGGATAAACCCCACCCGGCACTGGCTGATGGTGCTGACGCTGTTGTCGAGCACCTTCAGGTGCAGGCTCTGGAGATCAGGGATGTCACCGGCGATGGTGAAGGAGACGATCTGGCGCTTGCCGTGGGCTGTCATCTTGTAGACGCAGGCGAAGCCGCTCAGGATCAGACAGGCCCGGGAGGGGCGATCGCCCTCGCGCACGATGTCCTGATGGTCCTTGAGCACCGCCACCTGCATCGGCAGGGTCTCGAGGGCTTGGCGCTCGTCATCGGTCAGAGTGAAAACGCTCTCGAGCTTGCGGATGAGCGGATTGTAGCCGGGGTGAAACGGTGAGGACATGGGACGCTCCCCTGATGTGCAGGCGGGAGCGCGCGCATCTCTCAGTCATCAGCGCCTGAGATCGATGGCTGATGGTGAAACCAAGATCGCATACGCAGAAGTGTCTGTCGCAGGCCTATGTTAAGTTCAGAGATTAACATCGCCGATCAAAGCAGACGTGTCTGTGACGGCAGTAATTCGCACAAACCACAGTATCGAAGAGGCCAAGGCAACTTATGTTAGTGATCGAGCCACTCCTAGTTGAAGGACTCGGGGGGGGGGGTGCTATGAAGGCTGTCTTGTTTCCCCTGGGTGTCCGGCCACTTGGCATTGACCTTTCGCCCCAACATGGAAGGCGAAGGCTATGCTCCCCCCACATCTCATTCCAACCTATGCGCGTGCTCATCGACGGCCATGACAGCGAGGGCCGTCTCATCCTTGCAGATAGCCAGCTCGCGGCCGTGATCGTCCGCCTCGATGGCGAGACGCATAACCCTGAGCACAAGGGGCAATGGTATCTGGAAGCCGGGTTCGGCAAGTGCAGCACCCGGGACGCACCCCTGTTCAAGACACCCGAAGAAGCCGGTGCCTGGGTTGAGCAAACCCTGACGCGCAAGGCGGCATAACTCGCTGACGCTCCACGTGATGGAACAAGCTCAATGCCCGTCACTTCTCATGCCGGCAACTGGAATTCCTGGGGTCTCGGCTTGCCTGGAACGTACTCCATTGAGAGAACATCCAGACGATCCATCAGCTCAGGGCCGTCGCTCGCCAGCTTGAGCAGTTCGCAGGCTTGAGCGTCCATACGAGACTACGAGGCGGAATGCACGAACAGCGCGGCCTTGACCAAACGGTCGGGGCCGAGATCCTCTTCGGCATCGAGGGCCAGGAGTTCCGCCAGGCGGGTGCGGGCGCGGTTGATGCGGCTCTTGATCGTGCCGATGTTGACACCGCAGATCTGGGCCGCCTCCTCGTACGACACGCCCTCGGCGCCCACCAGAAGCAGCGCTTCGCGTTGCTCGACGCTCAGCTTGGCAAGAGCCACCTGCATGTCGGTGACATCCAGGCGTGCGCCCTGCTCCGGCAGGACCGCGAGCTTACCGGCGAGTGCCCCTTCCGGGTCGTCCACCTCCCGGCGGCTGCGGCGCATATCGGTGTAGAACTGGTTGCGCAGGATGGTGAAGAGCCACGCCTGCATGCTCGTGCCGGGCTGGAACTTGTCGAGGTTCTCAAGCCCGCGCAGCAGCGCCCCCTGCACGAGATCGTCCGCATAGGTGATGTTGCCGGTGAGCGAGATGGCGAAGGCGCGCAGATGCGGAATAGTCTTCAGCATCGCCTGCCGAACAGGATCCTCATTCGCCATCGCGGCCGCTTTCGATTCCATCCAGTTGCGTCAGAAGCTGAACGAAGCGGTCGGGCACCGGCTCGCTCATCAGGTGGGAATAGAAGGCCTGGAGTTGCTCACCCAGAAAGGTCGCGACATGGGGCGGCAGGGCCAGCTCCGGACCTGGATCGCCGTTGACGTTCAGGATCTCCTCAAGCGTATCCGGCTCTTCCAGAATGGTGCTGTTGTCGGTGTTATTGGTGGACACGTTTGCTTCTCCAGACACAGACAGGCTGCCCTCGGGGCTTGCTGCGGGTGGAGGACACCCTGCCTTTACGTCACTGAAGAAGCTCTGCCATTAACCTGAGATAACCATCCGTGGCGGCATGGAGACTGGAGAGCACGCTGACCGCATCAGAGAGAAGCGATCCCCCATGGCTGCTACCCGGCAAAGTGCTTGTCAGGGCTCGCCGCTGGCAGCAGAGCTTGCTTCGGCCGCAGCGGCCGGCTGGGCATCCTCCACCGTTGCATTCGAGCGTTCCGGCCCCTGGTCATCCAGTTCCCGCTGCGCTCTGAACCAGTGGTCCTCAGGATTGCCGGTGCAGCCTTCGCTCTCCCAGATCTCGTAAGCCCGTTGCCGGATTGTCTCATCCTGGCTGGTGGCGATGGTTGCGGCAGACACTGTATCAGACATAATCGTCTCCCTTTGCCCCGATCGCCGGATCAATGATCCAGTGAGAATTGGGACGGGTTGGCAGAGATAGCGGAGATCGGTCCGAGCGACCTGCTCCTTCGTTGATAGTTCACGAACCGCAACGATTGGCGGCTTGCTTGCGGCACGCACCCGCGATTGCTTCAGCAAAATCCTGCTGGCTGAAGGGCTTTTGCAGTGTCGGGCAGTCGCTGAACCTGTCCGGCACTCCATCCGCGCCATAGCCTGTTGCAAAGATCACAGGAATGCCGCGCTCGCGGATCACCTCGGCAATGGGATAGCTGAGGGTGCCATTCAGGTTGAGATCGAGAACGGCGACCCCGAACTCCGCTTTGCGCGCAAGCGCGAGGGCATCATCGAACCTGGCGACCGGCCCCACGAGTTCACCGCCGCAGTCCAGGACCATGTCCTCAAGCAACATGCTGATCATCGCCTCGTCCTCGACAACGAGGATGCGATGCTTGCGCTCGCGGGCCAGCATGGATGAGGGGCCGAGGCTATTCATCACCGTGCCTCCTGAGTTGGCATGCTTAGGCGAGGCACACTGGAGTTAAAGGATCGTTAATTTTTACTTGGACGCTGAATTCCGGCATTAACTTATGTGACCGAGGCTCGGGTTTTCTTGGCGGGCGTTCACGGCTGAACAACAACGACCCGGCTCATTTTGAGAAGAGGTCCAAGACTCGATCTGCGCTGAATGTCCTGTCACGTTTAACTTAGATGATAGGGAGCGCCCCTAAAGCGAGCTATCCAGAGCATGGATCTCATGAGGATCCGCTCCTGG
Organism: Microvirga sp. RSM25; assembly: GCF_044784385.1. Lineage (NCBI taxonomy): Bacteria > Pseudomonadati > Pseudomonadota > Alphaproteobacteria > Hyphomicrobiales > Methylobacteriaceae > Microvirga > Microvirga sp. RSM25. Next base: position 3,553,445 of record NZ_CP173039.1, read on the forward strand.
AACTGAAGTCCTCCTGTTCTTCCTTCTGAGACTGTTGCGTATCATCTCCAAGGCTCCCTCGCTGGCACTGGCGGGGGAGTTTCTTTGTGTGCCCTGAAGAGCCGGGCGCAAATGACCGTCGCAGATCGCAGCGACAGAATCGCAGCTTGGGGTGATGTCATCGCGGCCCTCAGAAGGCGCCGAGTTCGACCCGACGTTTCTGAACCTGGGAAACGAACCGCTGTGACCGCAGCAAGCCGGATCAATCGGCTGACCCTGCCGGGCCTGTCAGGTGTCGGGTGATCCATTCTTTCGCTGTGCCGAGATCTCTGAACGTGGGCTTGCGTGGTCCCTCCAGCCGGCCAAACCCCGCCTCAAGGTACCACCGCCCGGCCAACTCCTCATGCAGTGGGGACAGGCGGACCAGAACGGCCACCAGCCGGTCCTCCGCGAAGATCAGACAGCCCTCCTCGTCATCACAGCCCACAGCGACCTGCACCGCTTGCTCTGTGAGAGACAGGCGGCCGCCATCATCGTGCTCGGCCGAGGTCATGGTTTCGTCTCCCGCCCATCGAGGTGGAGGTAGAGCGGGTTGAACTTGGCGCGCTGCCGCAGGCGCTCCCAGTCATTGATGCACAGAGAGCCTTTGCCCAGGGTGATCAAGCCATCTCGTCGCAGATCCTGGATCACCCGATTAACATGGACGGTGGTCAGGCCGAGCGCATCGCCCAGTTCCGTCTGGGTCATGGGAAACGCACACGTGTGCTCATCCTCGGCCAAGCCAACCGCCTTGAACCGCACCAGCAGCTCGCACAGGAGATGGGCGAGCCGCTCATGCGCCGATTTCTGGCCCAGGCTGACCATCCACAAGCGGAACATCGCCGCATCGACGATGGTGTCCCGCCACAAGGCATTGGCGATGGTGGGATGGCGCGCGTTGAGATCGTTGAGGCTCTGATGCGGGATGAACGCCACCGTGGTGGGCACCAGGGTGGCGACGCTGTGGTCCATGGTCGTGATATGGAGGCTCTGTAGGTCGGGGATGTCGCCCGGGATGTAGAAGCCCATGATCTGACGGCGGCCATCGTCCAGGACCAGGTAGCGGAACACCATGCCTTCAAGGACGAGGCAACACTCCGCCGGAGTGTCGCCTTCGCGAACGATGTCCTGATCCGCCTTGTAGGCTTTGGTGGTCCTGGGCAAGCCATGCAGGGCCTGCTTCTCCTCGTCTGAGAGAGCGGCCAGGGTCTCCAGCTTGCGGATGAGCCTGTCGACATGCTGCGGATCGTTCATGGCGTCTTCCCTTGCGGTGCAGGCGGGAGCGCGTCGAACTCTCAGGCATCGGCGCCTGTGATGGAACGGCCGATGCTTCCAATAAGATAGCTCTGGTTCGGGCCCGATGAAAGGCGGGCATGGCTCGCTTTGACCTCATCTCTGGTTGATCGGCATCCCTGCTCGGCCGGACAGAGCCTGAGCCTTTCACCCTTCGGCGTGGCGGCTTGCTCCCGGTGTGGGCGCTCAGAGGTAGGGCCAAACAGAACTGGGCCGCCTGTTCGGGAATGGCAGCTTGGGGTCAATCTGAGCCGTTGGGCGTAGCCTTGTGAAGGTCAGCTTACCTGGCAATTGCGGGCCCTCGGCCTACTTCGGCTCCGTGCCATTTGACGACATTCTGGGTTGAGTAATCTCTGCCCCTTTCGGCGAGGCTGTTAGCCCGTCAGAAAAGATGGAAGCTAGTTCGCTCTCGCCTTGTCCTATTCCTGCTCGTATCGACCAAAGACGCCACGGCGCCTGTACTTCGATGAGGTCACACGATCGAGGACAGGGCACTGGGCCCATGAGACAGCACCGTTGCCAGCAGCCCCAAGCCCCTCTCCAGCACGGCTTGGTTCTGCGCCGCGCCGAGGGAGACCCGAATGGCGTCCGGGGCAGCCCCCACCGCGAAGGCCTCGCTCGGCACCAGGGCGAGGCCTGACTGTCGCGCGTACATGTTGAGATCGACCCGCCGCCAACGCTCCGGCAGGGTCAGCCAGAGATGATGCCCCTCCGGGTGCGCCTGGAACTCGAGGCCCTGCAATGCCCGGCTCGCAATGGTCTGCCGGGCGGCGCTTTCCTCGCGGATCGCCGCCGTGATGGCGTCGAGCGTGCCGTTGAGGATCCACCTCGAGGCCAGCGCCGCCATGAGGGGCGGCATCATCAGGGACATGGCGCGGATCTCCGCCGCGAGCCGCAGGGTGCAAGACAGGCTCGGCGTGACGACGTAGGCTGTGCGCAGGGCGGGCGTCACGCACTTCGACAGCGTGGAGATGTGCCAGGTGAGGTCGGGCGCGATCGCCGCGATCGGTGCCGGAGCTTGCCGAGGCAGCGCGCCGTAGGCATCGTCCTCAATGATCGCGATGCCGCGGCGACGCACCACCTCGGCGACGGCTTCGCGCCGCCTGGCCGACATGGTCGCGGTCGTCGGATTGTGGATGGTCGGAACGCAGTAGACCGCCTTCGACCTCTCGCGCCCGCACGCCTCCTCGAGGGCCGCGGGATCAAGCCCCTCCCCGTCCATGGCCACCGGGACCAGCCGCACCTTGAGCTGCTCGGCGATCGCCCGCAGGCCAGGGTAGGTGAGGTCCGGAACGCAGATGGCGTCGCCGGGTCCTGCCAGGACCCGCACGATGGCATAGAGCGCCGCCTGGGCTCCTCCGGTCACCACGACCCGGTCGACCGGAACCGGACCCAGGCGCGCGCCAAGCCAGCGTGCGGCCGCAGTTCGGTCCGGTCCGGCTCCCACGCTCTCCTGGTAGTGCAGGTGCATCAGCCCGTGGGGTGACGAGAGCACGCCCGCGATCCCCTCCTGGATGCGCTCGCGCAGCTTCGCCGCCGCGGGCTGTGGCGGCATGTTCATGCTCAGGTCGATGATCGGGGATCCGGCAGGCGCGACGTTGTCCTGCTCCGGCGCCTTTCCGCGCACGTAGCTGCCCCGTCCCGTGTTGGCCTCGATCAGCCCCATCCGGCGGGCCTCGTTGAAGGCGCGGGTGACGGTGGTCAGGTCAACCCCGAGCTCCTTGGCGAGCTGGCGCTGCGGCGGCAGGCGGTGGCCCGGCTTGAGCCGCCCGGACTGCACGTCGGCCAGCAGCGCCCCGGCAATGGCCAGGTACTTGGGCCCGCTCTCGTTCTTGATCTGCGGCATCCAGGACAACACGTTTCCTTGACCTTCTTGTCTTGTGAATGTATGGCTCATGTACGACATACATAATGTGCATAGCGGGCTGACGCAAACCGCAGCCTACGTCGCAGACGTGATCAACCTAGGCACTAAGCTACAGCCTAATGTATGGATAGTCAATCCATACATGCGAGAGCGCCGATGGAGTTCCCAAGGCGCACACCGGAAGGATCCGACATGACCACTGCTCTCACCGCAACAGAAACCATCCTCAAGTACGGCCTCAAGTGCCGCTGCCCCCGCTGCGGCAAGGGCCGCCTGTTCAACGGCTTCCTGACCCTCGCCCCGCGCTGCGAGTCGTGCGGCCTCGACTTCTCCTTCGCCGACACGGCAGACGGTCCGGCCTTCTTCGTCATGATGACGATGGCCATCCCAGCCACCGCGTTCGGCGTGTGGGTCGAGCTGGCCTACGAGCCGGGCCTGTTGGTGCACCTGCTCACGACGCTGCCGGTCCTGCTGCTGAGCTGCGTGCCGACGATCCGGCCGTTCAAGGGCATGCTGGTGGCCAGCCAGTACTTCTACAAGGCCGAGGAAGGACGCTTCGATACCTCGCAGCAAGCGGCCACAAGGAATGGGCTGCCATCGGTCGGCACCAGCGACCATCGCCGCTGACCTTTCGGCCCCCTCCCCTGAAGGCTTCCGCCATGTCCGACACAAACCAGTCGCCTACGGGACGAACCCGCAACACGGCCCTGACCTGCCTTGGCATCGCGGCCGGCATGCTGGGCCTCGCCTATGCCTCTGTCCCGCTCTACGACATGTTTTGTAACCTCACGGGCTTCGGGGGCACGCCGATGCTCGCCTCCGGGCCGGCCTCCAAGGTGCTCGACCGCACGATGACCATCCGGTTCGACGCGAACGTCGCGCCCAACCTCGCCTGGCGCTTCACCCCTGAGACGCCGTCGATCAAGGTCAAGGTCGGCGAGACCCGGAGCATCACGTACAGGATCGAGAACAAGGGCGACGCCCCGGCCACGGCGATGGCGACCTACAACGTCCTGCCGGAAATGGCGGGTGGCCACTTCATGAAGCTGGAATGCTTCTGCTTCCAGGAGAGCACCCTCCAGGCGGGCGAGACCATGGAGGCGACGATCGTCTTCTTCATCGATCCGGCCATCGCTGACGACCCGAACATGGCCGACGTGCACGCCATCACCCTCTCGTACACGTACTTCCCGTCGAAGAACGGCAAGGTCCAGGAGGCATCGGCCAAATGATGGATCAACCCGTCCTCCCGTTTGCCCCGCCTTCCGCGACATCGCCGCTGCTGCCGACCTATGCCCGCGCGGAGCTCTCCTTCGAGAGGGGAGAGGGTGCCTGGCTCATCGGCGGCGACGGCATGCGGTACCTGGATTTCGGCTCCGGCATCGCGGTGAATGCCCTCGGCCATGCCCATCCGCACCTCGTGAAGGCGCTCACCACGCAGGCCTCCAAGGTCTGGCACACCTCCAATCTCTATCGGATTCCCGAAGGAGAGCGGCTCGCGCAGCGCCTCGTGGAGAACACCTTCGCGGACGTGGTCTTCTTCTGCAATTCCGGCGCCGAGGCGAACGAGGCGGCGATCAAGATGGCCCGCAAGTACCACGCCTCGAATGGCCATCCCGAACGCTTCCGCATCATCACCTTCGAGGGCGCCTTCCACGGCCGGACGCTTGCCACCCTCGCGGCGGGCGGCCAGGCCAAGTACCTTGAGGGCTTCGGCCCCAAGGTCCAGGGCTTCGACCAGGTTCCCTTCGATGACATGCCGGTGCTGGAAGCCGCCATCGGACCCGAGACCGCGGCACTCATGATCGAGCCGATCCAGGGCGAGAGCGGCTTGCGTCCCCTACCCCCGGGCCGGATGCGCCAGCTTCGGGACCTCTGCGATCGGCACGGGGCTGCTTCTCATCGTGGATGAGGTCCAGACGGGCGTCGGGCGCACGGGCAAACTGTTCGCCTACGAATGGACGGGCGTCACGCCCGACATCATGTCGGTGGCCAAGGGGATCGGCGGCGGCTTTCCCCTGGGCGCGTGCCTTGCCACGGCCGATGCCGCCAAGGGAATGACGGCCGGCACCCACGGCACCACCTTCGGCGGCAACCCGCTCGCCATGGCCGTGGGCAACGCCGTGCTCGACGTCATCCTGGAGGACGGTTTCCTCAGGAACGTCAGGGGGTGAGCGAACTGCTCCGGGAAGGGCTTGAGTCCTTGAGGGAACGGCACCCCACCATCATCGCCGAGATCCGGGGGGACGGCCTCCTGGCAGGCTTCCGGACCCATGTGCCCAACACCGAGTTCATTGCCGCGGCCCGCGACGAGGGCCTCCTCGTGATCGGCGCCGGCGGGAACGTCGTGCGCCTCCTGCCGCCGCTCATCATCGACGAAGCGGAGGTCTCGGAGGCCATCGCCCGGATCGAGGCCGCCTGCATCGCGATCACGTCCCGCCTATCCGCGTCAGCCTGACAACGCCGGGCATTGAACAGCACAGAGGATTCCATGACCACTATCAGCATCCTGGCCGACCAGCTCCGGTCGGGCTCGCCCGTCCTGTCCGCCTGGTGCGGCTTGCCCGACCCCTCCGTTGCCGGCCTGCTCGCCCGCGAGGGGTTCGACGCCATCACCATCGACATGCAGCATGGCGCGATCGACTTCGCCGTCACCGTGCGGGCGATCCCGCTCGTCGCCGCGGCAGGCAAGCCCACGCTCGTGCGGATCCCCGTCGGCGAGTTCGCCACCGCCTCGCGGCTGCTGGATGCGGGCGCGTCGGCCGTGATCGCGCCCATGATCAACGGCGTCGAGGACGCTCGCCGTTTTGGCAGCTTCGTGAAGTACCCGCCGCTCGGCCAGCGGAGCTGGGGGCCGCACGCCGCCGTGCCCCTGTCCGGCCTCCAGCCGAAGGACTACTTCGCGCAAGCCAACGGGTTCACGCTTGCCCTGGCGATGGTGGAGACGCGGGAGGCCCTGGCCGCCGTCGACGACATCCTTGCGGCGCCCGAGATTGATGGCATCTTCGTCGGTCCATCGGATCTGTCGATCGCGCTCTCGAACGGTGCGGAGAACAACCCGACGGGCCGCGCGGCCTCGGCGGCGCTCGATCACCTGCTCGCCCGGGCCAAGGCCGCCAACAAGGTCATCGGCGTCTATGCGCCCTCTGGCGAGCGGGGCGGCGAGCTGGCGAGGAAGGGCTTCGACCTGGTCTCCATCGGAACCGACACGGGCTTCCTGCGGGCGGGCGCCCAGGCTGCGCTCGCGGCGGCGCGCTGAAGGTCCGAAGTCGAGGGACGGTCTCCGTGTCTGTCTCGGCCGATGTCCGTATTGGGCCTCGAGGCGGATGTTCGGCTTACTTCAGCTCAGTGCCAGGACCAGACCTTACGCAGGTCTCATCCACTTCAGCCGATTGAGCATCTCGCTAGGCACGGGAATGAGCAGGTCCTCGCGGAAGCGATTTCGCAGTACCTGTCCAATGTGCTCGATGACGTATCGTGCTCCTGACCTTACCGGCTCCTAAGTTCGCAGATCGCGGTCAGACGTGTATGGCTCGAGACCGTCATTGTGCCTCTCCCTACGCAAGCTTGCGGCCGGACCTTCCGTAAGCTCTTCATCGGGCTTCGGGACACTCTTCTTGAGATCCCGCAGGACGATCTCCTAGACCAATGGCCGCCAATGATCAGTTTCCTAGGACGTTGACCGAACAATGCCGCCCTACGGTCATCAGTACGTTCTCTCGTGCGGGAAGCTGACGGATGGCCGTTGCGCCCTCGCACGCCTCCATGCGCCTGGGCTCGTGCCGACGAATCGGGTGAAGACGCGCGTGAAATAGCTCTGATCCCCGAACCCGCAGATGATCGCGATCTCGGCCAGAGACAGGGTCGGGGACAGGAGAAGGCTCTTGGCTTCCTGCACGCGAAGACCCGTCAGGTACTGGTGCGGGCTCATTCCCGTCGTGCGGCGGAAGGCCTTGGCGAAATAGCTCGGCGTGAGGCGGCATTCGCGTGCCACGTCGGCGATGGTGAGGCGTGTGGCGAGGCGAGCCTGCATGATCTCCCTGGCGCGACGCTCCTGCCAGGGTGCGAGGACGCCAGTGGCAGCGGCGGCCGGGGGATTCACGCGGCTCGCGTGCGGTGCCTCGTGTCTCCGATGATCCTCGTTCGAGACCTGACGGATGATCTGACCGATCATCTCAAGCTGCTGCTTGAAACGATGGCCGAACAGATCAGAGGCGGATTCTGCTTGGACGGGGATCATAGCAACGTGTTCCGTTAGGGACGCTCCCGCAGGTGCAGGGCGGGAGCGTCGATGCGATCGGGTCTTGTCCGGTTTCCGCCTGAACGGCTGCCGGCTATCGCATGGGCGGGGCGTACATGATCCCGCCCTTCGACCAGGGTTTGTTCAAGCCCCTGTCCAGGGCGAGCTTGGTCTTCGGACCGAGATTGCGGTCGAAGATCTCGCCGTAGTTGCCCACGCTCTTGACGATGTTGAAGGCCCAGTCCTTGGAGAGTCCCAGCGCGGGACCGAACTCACCCTCCTGTCCCAGCAGCCGCCGCACGTCCGGGTTCGTCGATGCACGCATGGCCTCGGCATTATCCTTCGTCACGCCGGCCTCCTCAGCGTTGACGAGCGCGAACACCGTCCAGCGGACGATGTCGAACCACTGGTCGTCACCCTGGCGAACCCATGGCCCCAACGGCTCCTTCGAGATCACCTCGGGCAGGATGACGTAGTCGTCGGGATTGCCGAGGGAGAGCCGACCTGCCGCAAGGGCCGAGATGTCCACCGTGTAGGCATCGCAGCGGCCCGTCTCGAAGGCCTTCAACGTTTCGTTGACCTCTTGGAAGGTGACGGTCTGGACCTTCATATTATTGGCGCGGAAGTAATCCGCCGCGTTCAGCTCGTTCGTCGTGCCCTGCGAGATGCACACGGACGCGCCGTCCAACTGTTTCGCCGAAGCGATCCCCGCAGACTTCCTCACCATAAATCCCTGACCGTCGTAGTAGTTGACGGCCGTGAAGTTCAGGCCGAGTGCTGCATCGCGTTGCAGCGTCCATGTCGTCGTGCGGGACAGGACATCGATCTCGCCCGCCTGAAGCGCCGTCAGCCGGTCCTTGCTCGACAGCGGAACGAACTCGGTCTTGTTAGGATCATTGAAGATGGCTGCGGCCAGCGCGCGGCAGAAATCGATGTCCAAGCCCGACCATACGCCCTTGGCGTCGGGAAGCGAGAATCCGGCCACGCCCTGGCTGGCCCCGCATCGCAGGACACCGCGCTCCTTCACCTTCTGGAGTGTCGTCGTGCCGCCTCCCTGGGCCTGGCTTGGGAGAGCCATGAACGCGGAGACCAAGACGGTCGCGGCAGTGAGAACGAACTTTTGCATGACAGGAACCTCTGGACGCCGCGTCATGTGTTTGGTGTCGCGCTGAGAGCGGCGAAGAACCCAGCGAGATCATCCTTGAGATCGGCCTCATCCTCGAGGCCAATGGAGAAGCGCAGGAGCGGCCCCGTGACGTCGGGCCGTGTGACGGTGCGCTGTCCGGTCAGGTCCACGGGAGCCGCGAGGCTGTGCGCCCCGCCCCAGCTCGCACCGATCTGGAACAACCTCAGTGCGCCCAGGGCGTGGTCGAGCCTCTCGGAGAAACGAGATGAAAGGGAGACGCTGAACACGCCGGCCGCCCCCGCGAAGTCCCTCGCCCAGATCTCGTGCCCGGGCGAGCCCGGCAGGGCGGGATGCCAGACCCGCTCGACGCCTGCCAGCTCGGACATCCAGCGGGCCAGCCTGATGCCGGCTTGCCCCTGATGCCTGAGGCGCACCGACAGGGTTTGCAGTCCCCGCAGCGCCAGGAAGCAGTCGTCCGGCGACACACCAAGGCCGAACCCCCGCACAAGGGTCCGGATGCGGCCGAGGACCGCCTCCTCATTGGCGGTGACGCTGCCCAGGAGGAGGTCCGAGTGGCCTCCCATGTGCTTCGAGACGGCCTCGATCGACACGTCGGCACCGACCGCGAGCGGATTGAACAGCAGAGGCGTCGCCCAGGTGTTGTCGCAGGCGACGAGGATGCCTCGATCCTTGGCGACCTTCACGATGGCCGGCACGTCCTGGACCTCGAACGTCCCGGAACCGGGGGACTCTACCCACACCAGGCGGGTGGTTTGCCTCAGGTGCCGGCCAATTCCCTCGCTGATCATTGGATCGCAGTAGCTCGCCTCGATGCCGATCTGCTTCAGGTAGCCGTCCGCGAGCGAGCGGACTGGGGCATAGACCGTGTCCGGTAGGAGGAGGTGGTCACCCGGCTGCAAGAGGGCCAGCAGGGTTGCCATGGCGGCTGCCTGCCCCGAAGGCACGAGCACCGTGCCGGCCCCACCGGACAATGACGTGAGCTGTCCCTCCAGCGCGCGGGCGGTCGGCGTTCCGTAGAGCCCATAGCTGTAGGATTGCGGCCCGTTCCGGTGCCGATTGTGGAAGGCCTCAGCCGTCGGGAAGACGATGGTTGAGGCCCGCTCAACGGGAACCGTCAGGCTGGCGAAGCCCTCCCGGTCGACGGCGGGGACATGGACGCACCGGGTGGCTTCTTGCATCGGAAGGGTCTCGATCGGGCTGTGAATGGCACCCAGCCTAGAAAGCCCCTGCCATCAAATCCAATGCCGACTACGATGCAGTCCATACCAAAACCTTATAAGGTCCGATGCTGATCGGAACAGGGAGGATGGACAGTGCAGTTCAAGCAGGTCGAGGCGTTCCGAACGGTCATGATCTGCGGCACGGTCTCACGGGCCGCGGATGTCCTGGGTGTCACGCAACCTGCGGTCAGCCGCCTGGTGGCCGAACTCGAACGATCGACCGGGCTCACCCTGTTCGAGCGGATCAAGGGAAGGCTTGCACCCACACCGGAGGCCCAACTCCTGTTCCGTGACGTCGAGGCCTCGTTCAAGGGACTCGAAAGCCTTCGGGCCTCCGCCGGCCGCATCCGCGACTTCGGCTCCGGAGACATCCGGATTGCCAGCCTGTCGTCCATGGGATCGACGCTGGTTCCCGCAGCCATTGCCGGCTTCGTCGCTTCCCATCCGAAGGTGTCGGTAACATTGCAGGTGCATCCATCCCTGACGGTCAGGGATCTCGTGGCCGCGGGAGGCTTCGACATCGGTCTGGCAGCCGATGAGATCGATGTCTCCGGTGTCGAGCATCAGGTCTTTGCCACGCCGAGGATGCTCTGCGCCATTCCGGCGGGACATCATCTGGCTGAGAGATCCGTCATCCGCGCGATCGACCTGCACGAGGAATCCTTCGTTGCCCTGGCGCCCGAGGACACCGTCCGTCGCGCCATGGATGCAGATCTCAAGTCGGCTGGATCCCGGCCGCGGATCGTCGTCGAGACGCCCTATTCCCTGACGGTTGCCGCACTGGTGGGCCGGGGGATCGGCGTAGGGCTCGTCAATCCGTACTCCCTGGGAGACCTCGACCGCAGCAAGGTCATCTTGCGGGCCTTTGAGCCAGCCCTGCATGCCAGGACATTGCTTCTGCTTCCGCCGGGACAGCAGAAGTCGGGCCTTGTTCGAGGTTTCATCGATGCCTTGATCACGGCTCGCAATAGATGGCATCTGAACCAGGACGACTGATGGGGCATTCCTGAGACCAGGAAGGTGCCGCCGCCCAGGATGGTGGCACCCCATGGGTTCAGGCGGTCCTGGCCTTGCGCCCGGCGAAGGCCCAGTCGATCAGCAGCGAGACGCCCACGAGTGGGAACACGATGCCGCTTATGAGCAGGATGGCCAGGAGTCCGCGCAGCACCCGCCGATCAGTCGGCGCCGGCGGGATGCCGAGGGATCCGGCTGGCCTGCGCTTCCATCACGTCACGCCAGCCGAGACCGCCAGCACCACGATGGCCATGCAGATTGCGAGCAGGAAGAGCTGGTTCGCCAGGCCGAACTGCCATTGAGCGGGAACGCTCAATGCAGGATCTGGGACAGGAAGAGCTTGGTGCGCTCGTGCTGCGGGTTCCTGAAGAACTCGTCCGGGGTGTTCATCTCGACGATCTGCCCGTAATCCATGAAGATCACCCTGTCCGCCACCTGTCGGGCAAAGCCCATCTCGTGGGTGACGCACAGCATGGTCATGCCCTCGTCGGCCAGCCCGACCATGGTGTCGAGCACCTCCTTCACCATCTCCGGATCGAGCGCCGAGGTCGGCTCGTCGAACAGCATGATCTTCGGGCTCATGCAGAGCGAGCGGGCGATCGCCACGCGCTGCTGCTGTCCCCCGGAGAGCTGGCCGGGATACTTGTTCGCCTGCTCGGGGATCTTGACCCGCTTCAGGTAGTGCATGGCGATCTCTTCCGCTTCCTTCTTGGGCATCTTCTTCGCCCAGATCGGAGCCAGCGTGCAGTTCTCCAGGATCGTGAGATGCGGGAAGAGGTTGAAGTGCTGGAACACCATGCCGACCTCGCGACGCACCTCATCGATGCGCTTGAGGTCGTTGGTGAGCTCGGTGCCGTCGACGATGATGCGGCCCTTCTGGTGCTCCTCGAGGCGGTTGATGCAGCGGATCATCGTGGACTTGCCCGAGCCCGAAGGCCCGCAGATCACGATGCGCTCGCCGCGCCGGACATTGAGGTTGATGTCGCGCAGAACGTGGAACTCGCCGAACCACTTGTTGACAGCCATCATCTGAACGGCGGGTTCAGCTCGCGAGTCGATGGTTGGGGACGTTCGGATCTTCTGAGCCACTGACATCGGTTCATCTCCTTGACGTTACGCCCTGGACTCGATCGCCATCCGCTGCTCGAGCCAGCGCGAGTACCGCGAGATCGCGAAGCAGATTAGGAAGTAGACCACGGCGACGAACAGGTAGGTTTCCTTGTAGGGAGCTGGCCATGCCGGATCGGTGGCCGCTGCCCGCCCCGAACTCAAGAGGTCGAACAGGCCCACCACAAGGACGAGGCTCGTGTTCTTGACCATGACGATGACCGTGTTGGTCAGAGGCGGGATCACCTTGCGGATTGCCTGCGGCAGCACGATGAGGCGCGTCGTGGCAAGCCAGCCAAGCCCCAGTGATTGCGCTGCCTCACGCTGGCCCGGCGGGAGGGCCTGGAGGCCGCCCCGAAGCACCTCGGCGATGTAGGCAGCCGAGAAGATGGTGAGCGCAACGAGCGCCCGCACGAACTTGTCGATCGTCATGCCGTCTGGAAGCATGATGGGCAGGACGATGGAGGCGATGAACAGGAGGCTGAGGAGCGGGAGACCGCGGATCACCTCGATGACGCCGACGCTCATGAGGTGGATGCCCTTCAGGCTGGACTGACGCCCGAGGGCTAGGGCAACGGCAAGCGGAAAGGCCGTCCCGAGCGAGATCACCGTGAGCAGTATCGTGATGGGCAGGCCGCCCCACGAAGACGTTGGAACCTCCGAAAGGCCAAGGATGCCACCCGCCATGAGGACGATGGATCCGCCCAAGCCGAGGAGCCAAAGAACGAGTGTTCTAACGGTCCAATGGGCGGGCGGCAGGGACCAGAGCGTCAGCCCGAAGAAAATCAGGACCACGCCGGCCGGACGCCACTGCTCGTCCGGGGGATAGATCCCGAACAGGATGAAGCGGTACTTTTCCCGCAGGAAGGCCCAGCAGGCTCCCGCGTCCTGGCATGCGGAACCATCGCCCAGCCAGACCCCGTTCACCACGGCCCAGGACAGGAGCTTGGGGACGATCGCAATCAACATCGCCCCGGTCGCAACCGTCACGCAGACACTGAGCAGGTCACCGAGAAAGACATGGGTGAGCGAACGCCGCTGGCGTGGTGGCGACGGCTGGGCTGCCGTGGCGTCCAGGCGGACGAAGGCTTCCGTGGGAGAGGCAATTGTGGTCATCGCTGCACCAAGGCAACCTTGCGGTTGTACCAGTTCATGAAGAGGGAGATGGCGGCGCTGATCGTGAGGAACACGGCCATGAGGATCAGGACGCCCTCGATCGCCTGGCCCGTCTGGTTGATCGTCGTCGCGACCACATAGGAGATGTCGGGGTAGCCCACCACGAGCGCCAGCGTCGTGTTCTTGACGATGTTGAAGTACTGGCTGGTCATCGGGGGGATGATCACCCGCAACGCCTGCGGGATGACCACCAGGCGCAGGGACTGGCGCTCGCTCAGGCCGACCGATCGCCCTGCCTCCCACTGACCCTTGCCGACGGCATCGATGCCGCCCCGGATGATCTCGCCGATGAAGCAGGACGAGTAGAGGACCATGCCGACGACGAGGCTGGCGAACTCCGGTGTCAGCGCCGTTCCGCCGACGAAGCTGAATCCTTGCAGCCGGGGCGTGTCGACGGACACCGACCAGAGCCCTGCGATCCAGGTCGCGCCGAGGCCGGTTGCCATGGCTGCCGCGGCTATCGAGCCATACGGGAATCCATGGCCCGTCCGGACCCGCTTCCTACGGCCCACGGCACTGGCAATGACGATGACAACGATGCCAACGAGGAGAATGGTCCACAGGATTGCCGGGCTTCCTCCGACATGGAGCGAGGGCACGAACAGGCCGCGCACGGAGAGGAAGGTGCCGGGAAGCGGGTTGAGCGCCTGGCGTACATTCGGCAGCCCCACGGTCACGAGGGCGTACCAGAACAGGAGCTGCACGACGAGCGGCGTGTTCCTCATGGTCTCGACGAAGACCGTGGCGATGCCAAAGGCCAGGGGATGCTGCGAACGCCGGGCCAGACCGACGAAAAGTCCGAGGATCGTGGATCCCACGACGATGATCCCAGCGATGAACAGCGTGTTGACGAGTCCGACGGCGAAGGCGCGGGCGAAGGTGTCGCTGGGTGCGTAGGCGATCAGGCTCTCGGAGATCGGGAAGCGGGCGACGCGACTGAGGAAATCGAATCCGACCGCGATCCCGCGCCGGGCAAGGTTCTCCGCCGTGTTGGTCGCTAGCCACAGGGCGAGCAGGCCGGCCAGCCCGAGGACCGCGATTTGGATGGTCGCGGCCCGGAGCCTGGCATCATACCAGAGGCGTGCCATGACAGGTGCCCTTGATCAGTTGAAGGCCAGGGGGAACATCAACCCGCCGTCCCGATACAGGCGGTTTGGGCCGCGCTCGAGCTTGAGGGGGCTGTCCTTGCCGACGTTCCGGTCGAAGATCTCGGCATAGTTCCCGAGCTGCCTCACGATGTTGTAGGCAAACCGTTCATCGAGCCCCAGCGCCTTGCCATTGCCGACCTCGACGCCGAGGAAGCGGCGGACGGTCGGGTCATCGGACTCGAGCCTGTCGTCGACGTTGGCTTGGGTGAGCCCAAGCTGCTCGGCCATGATCAGGGCCTGAAACGACCATTTGACGATGTCGAACCAGCGGTCGTCCCCATGGCGCACGGCAGGCGTGAGCGCCTCCATCTTGTCGTTGGCCGGGATGATGACGTACTCGTCAGGGTTCTTGGCCTGCGTCGCGCGCACCGAGGCGAGGGCTGACGCATCCGTGATCAGCGCATCGCAACGCCCGGAGAAGAAAGCCTGGCGGGTGGACGAGACGGTGTCGAAGACCACGGGCTTGAGATCAAGGGCATGGGTCTTGGACATGTCCGCGACCGTCACCTCCGTCGTGGAGCCGGTCTGGACGCAGACGGTCGCACCCTTCATCTCCTTGGCGCTCGTCACGCCGAGATCCTTCCGGAGCATCACGCCGGGATACTCGTAGTAGTTCGGGACGGTGAAGTTCACCCCGTTCGCGTCCCGCTGGAGGGTCCAGGTGGTCGTGCGGGGCAGCACGTCCACCTCCCCGGTCTGAAGGGCCGTCAGCCGCTGCTGGCCCGTCAGCGGCACGAAGCGTGCCTTGTCCTTGTCGCCGAAGACCGCGGCGGCAATGGCGCGGCAGGTGTCGACGTCGAGACCGCGCCAGTAGCCGTTCTGATCCGGGGCACCGAAGCCAGGCGTGCCCTGGCTCGCCCCGCAGCTCACGAACCCGCGCTGCTTGATGGCCTCGACCGTCTGCTGGGCGGATGCCGGGGTCGCGATGGCCGCTCCCGTCAGGATGGCTCCGAGGAGCGGGATGGTGAGAGTATGCTTGATCGATGACATTGTCGTTCCCTCTGTTTTTAGTTGGAAATGTCAGGCGACCTTCGCGGCGGGCTCCCGTTCGAGCTTGGCGAAAAGGTCGGTGAGATCGGCCCAGAGATCGTCCGGATCCTCAAGGCCGATGCTGATCCGCAGGACCGTCCCCTCGGATCTCCACGGGTTCACGGTGCGGTCACCCTTGATGGCCATCGGGGCGATCAGGCTGCGGGTACCGCCCCATGACGCACCGATGGCGAAGATGCGCAGCGCCGTGAGGGCGGGACCCAGGTTCTCCTCGCAACCGGGCCTCAGGACGACACTGAAGACGGCGCTGGAGCCCTTGAAGTCCCGCTTCCAGAATTCGTGGCCCGGGCACGATGGCAGGGCCGGATGCAGGACACGGTCAATGGCCGGATGCGGCTCAAGCCTGCGGGCGAAGTCCTCGGAGATGTGCCCCATGTGAGCCAAGCGCACGCCCATGGTCTCGATGCCGCGTAGGGCCAGGGCCGCCTCGTCCGGCGATACGCCGATGCCGACCATTCGCAGAGTATCCTTGAGACGCTGCCGCAGGTCGAGGTCGCTAACCGTAATCGAGCCGAGCAGCAGGTCGGAATGACCGCCAACGTATTTTGTCAGAGCCTCGATGGCGAAGTCCGCTCCGTGGGCGAGCGGCTTGAACAGCAGGGGCGAGGCCCAGGTGTTGTCGCATCCGACGAGTACGCCCTTGGCCTTGGCTGCGCGCACAATGGCCGGCACGTCCTGGACCTCCATCGTTCCGGAGCCGGGCGACTCGATCCAGACGAGCTTGGTGCGCGCGTCGATGAGGTCGGCGATCCCGTCACCGACCAGCGGATCGTAGACATGGTAATCGATACCGCGAGGCTTGAGGTAGTTGGCGCAGAAGCCCCGCACGGGCGGGTAGACGCTGTCCGGGATCAGGACCCTATCGCCTGGCAAGAGGACGGAGAGCATCACCACGGTCACGGCCGCTTGGCCCGACGGAACGAGAACCGTCCTGACGCCGCCATGAAGCTGCGTGAGCTGGGCCTCGAGCGTCCGCGTCGTGGGGGTCCCATGGAGACCGTAGGAGTAGCCGTCCGCTCCCCGGCACTTGCGCTGAGCGAACGACTCGGCGTCGGGATAAACAATCGTCGAGGCACGGTAGGTCGGCACGGCGAGGCTGGAGAAGCCCTCGTGGGAGACGGCCGGGTGGTGAACGCAGCGGGACAGGTCTTTCATGGGATATCCTTGGGCTTGTAAGAGCCAGGATACCAAGCGGCCTCATAGAAACAATTGACTGAGCCGTATCAGTCTATGCATAAAACCTATGGATCTCTGCCGTTCGGGTGAACCATGAATTTCCGCCAGCTCGAGACTTTCCGCGCCGTCATGCACTCGGGTTCGGCGTCCCGGGCGGCGGAATTGCTCCAGATCACCCAGCCGTCTGTCAGCCGCTCGATCGCCGAACTCGAGGAGACGGTGGGGTTCGCCCTGTTCAACAGGGTTCGCAGCCGTCTCGTGCCGACCCCGGAGGCCAAGCTGCTTCTCAGGGAGGTCGACCGCAGCTTCGTCGGCCTCGAGCGCCTGAGGGCGGAGGTGGCCCGCATCCGTGACTTTGGCTCCGGCAGCATCCGCATCGCCAGCCTTGCCGCACTCGGGAACACGATCGTGCCGCGCGCCATACGGGTATTCCAGGCCAAGCACCCGGATATCGCCCTGACCCTTCAGGTTCATCCGACCACGCGTGTGCGCGAACTCGTCGGATCGGGCGAGTTCGACATCGGGCTGGCGGCCGACGAGGTGGACCTGTCCGGGGTGGAGCACCGGACGTTCGGCAGCTTCAGGGCCGTTTGTGCGATCCCGTCTGGTCATCCGCTGTCCGCCAGACCGACGATCACGCCTGAGGATCTCGAGGGTGTGCCCTTGGTGGCATTGGCGCCCGAGGACCGCGCCCGTCAGCGGTTCGATGCCGTTCTTGAAGCAGCGGGGGTACGCTCCAAGATCGTGGTCGAGACGCCCAGCTCCTCGACGGTCTGCGCCCTCGCACTCGAGGGCGTGGGCGTAGGCCTCGTCAATCCGGCCGCCACCGACGGTTTCCCCGAGCGGGGGCTGGTCTTCCGCCCCTTCGAACCGGCTGTCTACTTTAAGAGTATTCTGCTCTTCCGTCCTGACGCCCAGCAGGCGCGCCTCGTGAGGGAGTTCGTTGCTGCCCTCCTCCAGGCCCGCGACACGCGTCACTCCCTGGCGGAAAGTCCGGCGCAATAGGAAGACGCACCGAGTGGGACGATCCAAACCTTTTGCCGATGCTGAAGTTAACTTCCGAGGCGGCCAGGCATCGGACGGGTCCCTTCCTGCCCAATCGATGCCGACCTGAATGGAGCGCACACGTGGAGAGGCAATGGCTCGCCCGCACCGGATGGCTTTCGGGCCTCCTCGCCGGGCTGGCAACCACGGCGCCAGCCGTCGCGCACCCTCATGTCTGGGTCGAGGCCCACGCCGAGATCGTCTTCGACGCGTCCGCACGGGTTGCCGGCATCCGGCACACATGGACCTTCGATCCAGCGTACTCGGCATATGCGACCATGGGCCTCGACATGGATCGGGACGGCAATGCCGATCCCGCCAAGCTCGCGGACCTGGCCGAAACGAACCTCGCCTCGCTCGCTGAAGCCAACTACTTCACGGCCGTGAAGGTGGGTGGCTCACCTGCCGCTTTTGCTTCCTCCAGCGATCACCAGGCCACAGTTGCGAATGACCGCCTCGTGCTGCGGTTCCTGCTGCCCCTGAAGTCTCCCGCAAAGGCGGAGGAGATGACGATCCGCATCGGTGACCCGACCTTCTTCACGGCATTCACGCTTCCTGAGGCTGCTGACCCCACAATGCTGGATGGGGCTCCCGAGTCTTGCAGGGTGTCGATCAGTCACCCAGCCGCAAGCGGATCTGAGGGCGTTGAACGTCTGGCTCAAGACATTGCGGCTGCCCTGCGGGGCCAACTCGATGACCCCGCGCCGATGAGCGCCGATCCGGATGGTCAGATCGTTGTTGTCTGCCGCCAGGATTGATCCTGCCCGACTTCTACCCGCGCCAGGAACGCCCGTGAGGAGCCAGACCTCGGTCTATGCCAGGGCAACCTCCGGCGTACGCTGGTTCTTGGGCGGGTTTTCCGACCTCTCGGCTTCAAACCGGATCTGCCGGTCGCTCACCTTGCGGATCAGCTCGGCATCGTGGCTGACGATCAGGACCGCGCAGTTCTGTTCCCGCGCCAGCTCGACGAGGAGCTCAATCGTCTCCTGCTGCGTGATGAGATCGAGCCGTGAGGTCGGCTCGTCGGCGAAGAGGAAGACAGGATCGAGCAGCAGGACTCGCAGCAGGGCAAACCGCTGCAACTCGCCGCCGGAGACCTCGCCTGGCAGGCGGCCGAGGAGTTCGGGCGCCAATCGCAGCCGCGCCATGAGGGAGTCGATCCGTGCCGCATCCAGCCCGTGCCGCTTGATCAAATCGCTGATTGCCCGGCGCAAGGTGATCCGCTGCGGGAACGCTGCGGGCGGGTCTTGATATAGTTTCTGGAACTTGATGGCCGGGAGGTCGTCCCCGCGCCGGACCGTGCCCTCGTCCGGCGGGAGCAGACTGAGCAGGATGTCCCCGAACGTGCTCTTGCCGCAGCCGCTCGGGCCCGTGACGCCGATGATCTCGCCCGGGTGGACGGCGAGGTTCTGCCCGCTGAACAGCCGCTGTCCACCACGGGACTTGCCGAGCCCCTCCGCCACCAGGACAGGCTTGCCCGCTGCCTTTCGGGAACTTCCAGCAGACCAGTGAGCCGGATCGGCCTCGATCAGGCATCGCGTATAGGCATGCTGCGGATTGCCGAGCACATCCTCGGCTGGTCCCTGCTCAATGATGACGCCGTTGAGCATCACCGCGAGATCGCCACCCATGCGGCGGGCCAGTTCGAGGTCGTGCGTGATGGTCAACAGGCCGCCCCCTCTGCCACCTCCCGCATGAGGAGAGCGATGACGTCGTCGCGGCGGGCGACATCCAGACCCTTCGTCGGCTCGTCCGCGATGACGATCCGGGCACCACCAGCGCGTGCCGCCGCGAAAGCCACGCGCTGAGCCATGCCGCCGGAGAGCTGCGAAGGCAGCTTGCCTCCGGCCTCGGCAAGACCAAGGTTGGCCAGGTCGTCTTGCGCTTGACGGGTTGCATCCGCCTGGCTCACTCCCCGCACGAAGCCATAGCCTTCGGCCACCTGCTCGCGTGCCCGCATGGTGGGATCGAGCGCGAGCCACGGCTCCTGCGGCAGCACGGAAATCACGCGGCCCCAGAGCGGACGGTGTCCCTGCCCTGCCGTGAGCGATAGCCGCTGGCCCGCAATGGTGACGCTGCCCTCGGCGCGAAGGCCTGCCGGCAGGGTGCCCATGATCGCCTGGGCTAGCAGGCTCTTGCCCGAGCCGGTCTCACCCAGGATCGTGAAGGGGCGGCCGGCGTGAAGCGACAGGGATGCCGGCTCCACGATCCGCTCCTTGGCAAAAACGCAGACGCCGTCGGCGACAAGCAACGCGGTCATCGGGCTTTCCTTCCGGCAATGAGATTGAGGCTGAGGACGAGAAGGAACACGACGATGATCGGTTGCAGGAGGGCGTGAGGCGCCTCCTCGTAGTAGGGGAGCAGCTCGGTCATCATCAGGCCGAGCTCCGGCGTGGGCGGGCGCACGCCGACGCTGACGAAGCCAAGAGCCGCGATGGCCATGATGGCCGTTGCGGCCCCGAAGGCTCCCACCGTCACGGTCATCGGCGCGATCTCGGGCCAAAGGTGACGGCGGACGATGTAAGCCGGCCCGAAGCCAAGGAGTCGTGAGGCCTGCACCGCCGGGGACGTGATGAGCGTGCGGGTGGTGGCGCGGGTAAGACGGAAGTACTCGATCCACAGAACCAGCGAGATGCCAACATACAGCGCCCAGGGCGAGTTAGGTGCGATGGCCGTGAGCATCAGCACCAGCAGCAGACCCGGCAGCGCCAGGAACACGTCACCAAGAACCGACAGGGCCCGGTCGACGATCCCGCCCTTCCAGGCCGCGAGGATGCCGAGCAGGACGCCGGGAATGGCGGCCGTCAGCATGCTGAGGAAGGCCAGGCCCAGTGACAGCCGCAGGGCTGCCGCGAGGCGTGCCAGCATCGAGCGCCCCAGATGATCGTATCCGAGCGGCTCGCTCCAGCTCGGTGCGCCCAGGACATTGCGCAGGCTCTGCCGCGTCGGGTCCACGGGCCAGAAAAGCGGCGTGAGAAACGCGAAGAGCACGATTGCGCCCAGGATGATGAAGCCGATGGTTCGTCCTACCGGAAGACGCCGTGGCTCTGAGGCAGTCATTGCGATGCTTGTCATGCCGTCTGCCTCCGCGGATCGATCAGGTAGCAGGCAAGGTCGACGACCGCGTTGAGCAGCACGAACAGCAGTCCCATCACGAGGGCCGTGCCCTGGATCACCGGAACGTCACGCGCGAAGATGGCATGGACGAGCGCATGCCCGATGCCAGGCCAGGCAAAGAGGGTTTCCACCACCACGACGCCTTCGATGAGGTAGATGAACTGCACGCCGAGATAGGTGACGATCGGCACGCTCACGTTGCGCAGGCCGTGGCGGCGGAAAACCTGCATCTCGGATAGTCCCTTGGTGCGCCCAAAGGCGTAGTAGGGTGAGCTGGCAACGCCCGCCATCGCGTCCCGCGCCACGCGGCTTGAGACGGCGGCGAGCCCGAGTGCCAGCGTCAGGGCTGGCAGGATCAGGTTCTGCGGCTCGCCGTGGCCAGCGGCAGGCAGAACTCCCATGCTGGTGGCAAGCACGATGATGAGCAGGAGACCGACGACGAAGTGCGGCAGGGCGCGAAGGGTGCTCGACACCAGAAGCAGTCCCCGGTCGATCACTCCTCCCGGGCGCAATCCGGCGAGGATGCCAAGAGGCGGGCCGATCAGGAGCGACAGCAGCACCGCCACAAGTGATAGCTCCACCGTGTGGCCGAGCTGGTGGCGCACCTCATCGATGACCGGCTCGCCCGAGACGACGGACTCACCAAGGTCGAAGCGGATCAGGTCCCAGAACCATTGGCCGAGTGCCGTTGCCCCACTCCGGTCCAGTCCGAGTTCCGTTCGGACGGCGTTGGCGGCCTCTGTGTTGACCATGTCGTAGCCATAGCGGCCGGCGGCGATGCGATAGGCCATGTCGCCGGGCAGCGCGCGGACCATGATGAAGGTCAACACGCCCACCGTCAGGGCGACGAGGAGCGCCTGGAAGAGGCGGTAGCCGAGGACCCTCGTCATTGCGCCCACCGCATCTTCGCAAGGCCGAAGTCGCGCTCGAAGGGATCAAGGCGCACGTTCTCCAGCCTCTTCGAGACGGCAGCCGTCTGCTGGTACCAGGCAATCGGGATCACCGGCAATTCTGCCTGGAGGATCGAGACCGCCTTCTCGCGCAGGAGCTGGCCTTTAGCCGCGTCCGAAACCTTGGAGAGGTCCTTGATCGCCTGCTCGAACTCTGCATTCGACCAGTTCATGGAGCCCCAGTCGCCGCCCTGGGGCGGGTAGTCCTGCAACATCGTGCCGATGGGATCGGGGACAAGGGCGAAGTTGCGTGCGGCCAAGCCCATTTGCAGCGTGCCGTCCTGGTGCTTGGCCGGAATCTCGCTGGAATTCGTGGAGTTGATGGTGATCGCGACGCCGATCTCCTTGAGCTGTTCCTGGAGGACGGCTGCCACGAGCGGCAGCTCCGGACGGTCGGGATAGGTCACCAGGGTCATGGCAAAGCGCTGGGCGTCCTTCGCCAGAATGCCATCAGTTCCAGGCTTCCAGCCGAGTTCAGCCAGCAGCGCCTTGGCCTTCTCCAGATCGTAGGCCAGCGGCGGGACGCTCGCATTGTGCCAACTTGCGACGCTGGGCGGAAAGAGCTGGTTGGCGGCAGCCGGATAGCGCAGGATGGCGGCAGCGATGCCCTCGCGGTCGACGGCAAGGCTGAGCGCCTGCCGAGCACGCGTGTCCTTCAGGAGCGGATCACCGGCATTGAGCTTGAGCAGGATGCTGCGTGGGATCGAGACGGAGAGCACATTGACCTTCGGGCTGCGGCCGAGGCGCGTGCGGCTGGCCGGGTCGAGGTTGAACACGAAGTCGGCATCGCCGCTCTCGGCCATCAGGGCGCGGGTCTCGCCGCGACCGACTGCCAGATAGCTAGCGGCGCGGATCGAGGGCTTCTCGCCCCAGTACCCGTCGAAGCGCTCAACCGTCATCTTCTGCGGCGCTTGCAGGAGGGTAATCCTGTAGGGCCCGGTCCCGATGACCTGCGTGACCCTTCCCCTCACGTCGTAGGCGGCAGGCGCCAGGATCATCGTCGTGTTCTGGGCCAGGAACGCGAGCAGCGGCGCGAAGGGTTCGGAGAGGCGGAGGACGACATCTTTTCCGTCCGCCGCGATGGCCTCGATGGGGGCCTTGTTGAGGATGCCGGGCTTGCCCTTCGCGAAGGTCAGTGCGGAGACGACAGCCGGAGCCGTCAGGGGCGTGGCGTCGTGGAACATCACGTTCGGGCGCAGCTTGAAGCGCCAGACCTTACCGTCGTCGGAGAGTTCCCAGGACGCTGCCAGCGCCGGAACAGGCTTCCCAGCCTCGTCAGCGCCGACAAGGGTCTCGGCCACGCCCATCTTCAGGAAGAGATCGCCTGCCGTGGAGGGATCGGTGCCGTTGATCTCGAAGGGAGCCACGATGTCGAGGACATCGTCTCCGGCGGCGGCCTGGGCATGGCCGATGCCCAGCATGAGGCCGAGGGCCAGGATGGAAACGGTGCGCAGCATGGTGAGGAGTTCCCTTCGGCTATGGCGTATAGTATACTATACGCCATAGCTTCGGATTCGAGTGCTGTCCAGCCCCGGTTTGGCGCGCACCACGTGAACCACTGGGTGCCTCGGCTCAGTGACAAGATGACGACAGGGAGATGATCGCGCTCACGTGCGGGCTGGATGTCATCATGGCGGTGCTGCGCCCCATCCCGACATCAAACAACTGAAAGCAAAACCGCTGCGAGAGCGCTTACCAGCCGCGCCGCCAGTACCAGCCCGGTGGACCATATCGATATGGGTCATCGAGGCGCGCCCGTCGATCGGCTGCACGGTTCAGGTCCAGATCGAGCAGGCAATGCGAGAACGCATTCGTCCCTGGGCGAAATCCATAGGACCGACACTGCGCCTCGTCCGCGCGGCGGCGGTCCGCCGGGGTCGTCGTGGTACAAGCGGCCAGAAGGAACGCTCCGGATACCGCCGCAACAAGCTTGACCGAAACCACGGCACGGTCCTTTCCTCGTCTCGCCCCAGTTTCCCAACAGAGCACATCGCGCAGGCGTTTTACTGGCCTTCGCGCGGTTGGCCTCGCCGGTCGTGACGGTCAGGTGCGGGCCTTCCGCAACCAGAGCCAGAGCAGCAAGGCCGTTTCGATGGTCGTGACATGCATGCTCCAGTAGACGACGTCGCTACGGAGCGTCGCGTCGTACGATCCCGGCAGGCAGGTCCCCGATTCCCGATCGCATACGGGATGGGAACGGCGACCAGAACCGCGATGAGCCCGGGATCGAGGTTCCAGACCAGGTTCCCTGGGACCGGAGGGACGCCCCAGTAGGGAACGTATGAAGCGGCGTTCATGGATGTCCGATCCGGCCGAGCGATGCCCCGGCCAACGTGTGGACGGAGACGGATGTACCCGCCGTCTGGGAACGCCGAGAGCGTCCTACGGATGGATCTCGACGGTGTCCTCGAGCGTGGCCTTCTCGAAATCGGAAACCAACACGTCGACCCGCACCTGCCACCGCCCGGGAACCGGCAGGACCAGGCCCTCGACCCGCCAGGTTCCGTCCGGAGTCCTGGCAGCGCGCCGCTGCATGGGCTCGATCCCGGCATCCGGCTTGGCCAGCGTCACCGTCACCTCCTTGGGATCGAGGGCCCCGAAGTCGCCGGTCATCAGCGACAGGGACGCCGTCGCGGGCCCGATCCGTCCCGGCGCGAGCGTCAGCTCGACCATCGCCGCAGGCGCATGGATGTGCATCTTCACGGGTTCGGCCGGCAGCACCGCGAGTGCCCGAGGCGGCGGGGTGAAGCGCCAGGTCGCCACCAGCCCGAGGATCACGACGGCCAGACCGATCTCGCCGACGATCGAGCGCAGCAGGTGGCGGGGTCCTGCTTCCTTCAGGCGAAGCATGGGGGTCAGCCGCTGCCGGTTGAGGGCAGCCAGCCCCACCAGACCCATTACCGCGAGCATCTTGGCCAGGAAGACGCGGCCGTAATCCGTGGTCAGCAGGGCGGCCGGGGTCTCAAGCTGCACGACGCTCAGGATCACGCCAGCCGAGACCATGAGGCCGACGGCCCGGACAGCCCAATCCGAGAACCGTTGCACGATGGGAAGCGATGCGCCCCGCTTCTCATGGACGATCAGCGCCAGCGGCACCAAGGCACCCACCCAGAACGCGGCGGCCATGCCGTGCACGAACACGGACGGGCGGGTGAGCCACTGCGGCGAGGCGGCGCTGGCATGGCCGCTGAGCGCCAGGGCAAGGCCGGCTCCGCCGAGACCGATGAGTGCGACCGTCTTCATGTCGCCACGGAGCGCGATCCAGGCGCATGCTAGGGCCAGGATGGCGGTGACGGCCGTGAGGCCGAAGGATGTCCTGAAACCCTCGTGCCAGGGATGGAGCGACGCGAGCGTGGGAAGTTGCTCGCCCAAAGCGTCAAGGCCCTGCAACCCGACCGATAGAACGGCCGCGGCGATGCCGATTCCGATGGCGGCTCGTACGATCGTGCGGGAGGAGGGCGTGGTCGCCTCGCGCCCGATCCAGGCGGCGAAGAAGGCGCCGCCCGCGCCGGCGAACAATCCGACATATAGGGCAAGTCGCGCCAGCCAGATCGCGACTGCCAGGGGCGAGCGGGTCCCCGTTGCCTGTGGCGCGGGTTCGGCGGTGGGAGCGCCGATGGAGAACACGAGGGCGCCACCGACCGGATGGCCATCGGACGAGGTCACCCGGTAGCTCAGCACCTGCGTGCCCTGGGGAAGTCCGTCCGGCAGGTGGATCGTGATGGCCTGGTCGCGCGCCTCGTGATGCAGGTCGCCGTGCGTCACGCCCTTGGCATCGATCAGGCGAATGACCAGCAAGGAGACAGGCTCATTGAAGCGCAGACGCACGCTGGAGGGAGCGGTGGCAACGACCGCGCCATCCGCCGGGACCGCCTCCACCAAGGCAGCATGCGCCTCGGCCTGCCCCGTGGGGACAAGGCAGGCCAGCGCGAAACAGATCAGGATGCGGGAAAGCCACGTCATGACGGCAGGTCGGGCGCGCCGCCACTGGGCCGGCGCGCCCTCTCCAGGATCAGTTCGTGGCCTTGGGGAGCAGCTTCAGGCCGGGCGCCGGAGACTTGTAGTCATCTGCCTTCCTGCCCTCGGCCGGGATCTCGATCCAGCGCTCGGCCTTGTTGCCCTCGCATTCCTGCACGGCCGGGAAGTACAGCATGGCGTCGGGCTTGAGGCTGTCGGTGAAATAGGCTCGGAAGACGAACTCGTCGTAATGCTTGTCGAGCAGCTTGCCCGTCCAGACGATCTCCCGCACGCCCTGCGTCATGGGGGTGCCGTAGTAGTCATAGGACGCTTTGTAGGGCGCCTCGACGGTATCGAGCTCCCAGCCCGGCTTGGGCATCGGCTTGACGGCGATGACGCCCTCCGGGATCTGGACGCGGACCTTAAGGGTCGGCGAGCCCTCGCAGCCGTGGCCGACCCGCATGACGGCCTTATAGGTCGAGCTGACCGGGGCGCTTTGGGTTTCGAGGGTGATGTGGGCGAAAGCCGAGGTGGCGAGAAGGCAAAGGGATCCGGCAGCGCCAAGCGTGCCGAGGCGACGGATCATTGTCATGGCAGTTGTCCTGTTTGATGGTTGTCGGGTGGCGGAACCAATCAAACCGGACGGGGAGGAGCACGTGCGCCCACGGGCAGGCACGATGGCCGTCTTGCACCGAGCTCCTCGCAGATCGACGCGAAGGAGACGAGAACGGAAAGGGCCAGCGGCGCAAAGGGGACGAACGTGGGCGGCGACCCAATGGCGACCCCGAGGACGCTGCCCAGGATGCAGCACCCGCTGGCATGATGAGGCTGCTTGTCGGGCGCGGCCGGACTGGCCGGCCCGTGGTGCTCGTGGTGATGGTGAGCCTGCTCTCCCTGGGGCTGATCCTGAATGCGCAGAGACGGCGCTGAGCCGAGGCCGACCAGAACGGCTTGCAAGACAAGAGCCAGGATCGCCGCCAGCATGGCAGCATGTCCTGCATACCCTTGGGCTCTGGCTGCGCTTCTCATGGCAGCGATATCTACAGTCCAGTCTGAAGAATTCTACGGACGAAGGTGCGAATTGTGGCGGAAACCCACCACCTTTCATTAACCATGGCTCTGCCGAGCTGCGACGTCCCACCAAGGCAGTATGAACCGATCTCGCCTTAGGCGCGTCACAGGGTTTCACCTCAGCCGCGCCTCAGGAGAAACCCTAATTTCTGCGCCGGGGAACCGGGGCCATAACAGCGCCATCACATGCGAGAGCGGTCCGCTCAAAGGTCAGTAAGGGTTAGGCTCTGAAACGTCCCTGCTCTCCCTGAGGGCTGGTGTAGGTCTGAAGGGTGGATGAAAGCCCTGCTCCCGACAGGAACAAGCCGCGAGGCTCCTCTCCTTGGCCCGACTTCAAGAGCCGGATCAGGGCAAGGGTGCCGGCGACGAGAACGGCTTGCTGGCATCGACGACGAACAACGCAAACTCGCGCAGATCCTCGGAGCCGCTGTTCGACACCACCATCGGCGTGTCTGTCCCATGGCCGACCATGCTCTGGCCAGCCGTAAGGCGAGCCACTCCGTGCGGGGTCTTCTGGGACAGCTCTCCCTTCAGTACGTAGAACGCCTCCGAGCCAGGGTGCGTGTGCGCAGCCGTGGCGCTACCCTTCGGGCCGCCGGCCTCATTCACCCGCAGGAGATACTCCTGAGCCGCAATCCGAGGAACTGGTCCAATCTCGGCGACCTTCATGCCGCCCATGGTGCTTTCACCCCCGCGACCAAGCGTGAAGAGCCAGACCTTACCGTCGTACTCGGCCACAAGGCCCAGGGAACCGGCCGCTGCCTGCGCCTGCTCCTTGGACTCGAAGGTGTCGATGCGCCAGAACAGGTCGCCGGGCGGCAATTCCGTCACCTTCTTCTCGGCCAAGGGCTTCACGAAGAAGCCTTGCTGCGCCAAGGCTGGCACGGACAGGATCAGCAGTCCTGGGATCAATGCTGCGAAGAGCTTGCGTTTCATCTCACGACCTTCCCATGCCGGAGGAGCCGTGGTGCAAGCTGGCGGCTCCATCCGGAAGCCATTTGCTCCATGCATACTCAACCGCCGCGTCGCCACGACGGCGTGGCCCTAGAGTGCGCCTTCCCGGCCCAGAGATCCAGTCGAAACCGGAGAAGGTCTCTGGTCCCCGCTCGCGTTGAGAGCTTGCTGGATCAGCCGCAATCTCACCTCCGTTACGAACTGGTGCTGCGCGGACTCTCAATGGACTGACGGCGCACTACGTGCTCGGAACAGGTAGAGTCTGCTCTGGGTCAGGAACCGAGATTCCGTGCGTTTTCGGAACGTCCGGTTCGATGGGGATTGCTGCCTTCGAGCTTTGGTCTTAGGCGTGCCAGAAGGCGACCTTCCGCGTTCACCAACGGAAGCCTTTTATGGAATGGAGCTGCCTGTACCCTTCAAGGTTTGCAAAGCTCCTTCCACGCGACTGCGGGCTTCTTGGGATAGCGGCAGGATCGGACGCGGCGGCTCGATCCTGGCGAGACCGAGAAGGTCTGCCATCACGTACATCACGCGGAAGCTGCCGAACGCCCTGAACAGTTCCCAGAGGGGCTGAAAGGCATCGTTGATGCGGGCAGCCTCTGGATGATCCCCCGCTTGCGCCGCGCGTGTGAGGGCCAAAGCCGGAGCGGGCAGTAGGCCCGCGGCCACGCTGTACCAGGCATCACAGCCGGCCAGCAGGGCATCTGCTGCTCCCCAGTCCCCACTGTAGCCGATGGCAAACCCGTCGGGGGTGATCGCCCGCAGCCGCCCCATCTCGCCGCTGAAGTCGCCATTGCCGGGCAGCGGCATCTTCACCGCCGCCACGTTCGGGAGCTTCGCCAGACGGGCGATCAAATCATCGCCGAAGGCGAATCTCGTGGTGCTCGGGTTGTTGTAGATGCACAGGGGCAGCCCGCCCGCCTCGGCCACGGCCGCGAAGTGCTGGAACACCTCCTCGTCGGTCAGGGGCGTATAGGACATTGGGGCGAGCAGCAGGCCATCGGCCCCTGCCGCTTTGGCGTCCCGGGCGAGCGTCGCAGCCTCGTCGGTCCGCAGTGCGCCCACGCCCACGATGATCGGGATCTTGCCGCCGACGCACTCCACCGCAACCCGGACGGCGCGCTGGCGCTCCTCCCGGCCCAGGTAGGCATAGCCGCCCGTACTGCCGAGCAGGCCGATGGAGTCCGCCCCTGCCGCCTGGATGCGCTCAAGGAAGCGGCCCAGCACGTCGGCTTGCAGATGCCCCGCCGCATCGGTCGGCGTCAGGGGAAAGGCCGACAGGCCGCTGAACAGCTTCGATACTGGTTGTTTGGTCATCATGTGCGAACCTCAAGGCAGGCGCAGTCCTGCACGATCCAAGCCATCACGTTGAAGGACGTCCGGCCAGGGCAAGGCCCAGGCCGAGCATGATCATGGCGGCTCCCGAGCCTTCACGCAGGCGGCGGATCAAGCCGGGACGCGCCGCGGCCCCATCTCGGATGCCGCCCGCCGCGAAGGCCACGACGACATCGGCGAGGGTGTTGAGGGCAACGGAGATGGAGCCGAGGACGGCGAATTGCAGGGCCACGTTGCCAGCGGCCGGGTCGACGAACTGGGGCACGAAGGCCAGGAAGAAGGCTGCCGTCTTGGGGTTCAAGGCCTCCACCAGCACCCCTTCCCGGAAGGCCCGGCGCGCCCCGACGGGCGGTGCCGCCGTCTCACCCGCCAAGGCCGCCATTCCATCACGGCGCGCGGCCTGGAAGGTCCGAAAGCCAATCCAGACCAGATAGGCCGCACCCAGCAGCTTCAGGACCGTGAACAGTTCTGCGCTCGCCAGCACGATGGCAGAGACCCCCAAGCTGCCTGCGAGGACGTGGACCATGCCGCCCAGGCCCGTACCGAAGCTGGAGGCGATGCCTTCCGCCCGACCGCCCGCGAGGGTACGGGCAGCAACGTAAAAGATGCCGGGTCCAGGCGTGATGGCGAGGACGAAGGCTGCGACGAGGAACAAGGCGACTTGGGTGATGTCCGGCATTGATGCCTCTTTGGTTGTCGGTGGCTCGGCGACCGGGAACGGAGCCTCCGGAGGAGTGGGACCACCGCGCCGATTCAGGTCGGCGCATGCTTGGGCCTACGCTCCAGATTAGGACAGTTAAACTTGCTGTTCCCGATTTAGAAATCCTAATTCACGTCCGGCTGCGCCCACCTCCTTGCCCTGTCGGCCGTTGTCCGGACTGGCAGCTTCGACGGAGCTTTCAGACGTCCCATGGTACACGGACGAGGGCTGCCAGCAGCGCATCGTTCTCGGCCGTCGTGCCAATCGTGATGCGCAGGCTGTCGCGAAGCCGATCCTGGTCGAACCACCTGACGAAGATCCCTGCGTCCGCCAGTCCCCGCAGCAGGCGCGGTGCCGTCCCGGAAGGCCGTGAGGTCATCGTCGCGAGCAGGAAGTTCGCCTGCGAGGGAGCGCAGGCAAACCCGCGTGCGGAGAGTTCCCGCGCCATGCGGCTCCGCTCCGCACGGACGAACTCCCATGAGACGGCTGCCTCCCCTCGTTGGCGCAGGGCCGCCTCTCCCACCCGCTGGGCAACGACGTCCACGTTGTACGAATCCTTGGTCTTCGACACCATCGGCGCCACGAGACCGGGCGAGCCGATCCCGTAGCCCAGGCGCAGCCCGGCCAGGGAATAGCCCTTGCTCATGGTGCGCAGGAGCAGGACGTTGTCGCACTCTCGCACCAGGGCGATGCCGTCGTGCGCCATCCCGGGATCGACGAAGTCGACGTAGGCCTCGTCGATCACCAGCACGCCCTCGAACGCCCGCGCGATCGCCGCCAGTTCGCCCACGGACGTCAGCCGTCCCGACGGGGCATGCGGGTTGACGAGGATCGCCAGCCTGGCCCCGGCCCTGTTCCATCGCCGGGCGATGTCGGCCGGGACCGACCAGTCATCGGCCAGTGGCACCGGGCAGAGCGGGCTGTCATGAACCGCCGCCAGCACCGGATAGAGGGAGTAGCTCGGCTCCGCCAGGCCGAGCGGGGCGCCCGGCGGCAGGAACGTCGTCAGTGCCAGCCGCAGGAGCTCGTCGCCGCCGTTGGTGGCGACGATGTGGTCCGGCGTGAGCCCATGCAGGCGGGCGGCCGCGCTGCGGAACTCCCAGGCCGTGGGATCGGGGTAGCGGCGCAGCATCTCCGCATCGATGCCGGCCAGGGCGGCGAGAACCGTGCCGCAGGGCGGGAACGGGTTCTCGTTGGTGTTCAGCTTGGCCACCGCCCGGCCCGGCTGCTCGCCCGGCACGTACCCCGCCATGCGCCGCACGTTCTCCCGCTCGAACGTCATGCCGCCTGCTCCATCGCGAGCCCGTGCGCCCGGAACACCGCCGTCAGCGCCTCGACCAGGTGCTCCACCTGCTCGCCCGTGTGAAGCGGGCTCGGCGTGATCGAAGGCGCTCCGTGCCACGGGGCACGGTGGGGTAGTTGATCGGCTGGATGTAGATCCCGTGCTGTTCCAGCAACTCGTCCGAGATGCGGCGCACCAGATGGGCATCGCCCACGAACACCGGGACAAGGTGGGTCTCGGACGGCATCACGGGAATTCCGGCTTCCTTCAGGCGCCTCTTCACGTAGGTCACGATTTCCTGGTGGTACTGGCGCTCGGACCTGCTGGCCTTGAGGTGGGCCACGCTCGCCCGGGCCGCAGCCGCGACGGCAGGCGGCATCGACGTGGTGAAGATGAAGCCGGGGGCATGGCTGCGCACGAAGTCGATCAGGGGAGCCGAGGCCGCGATGTAGCCGCCGCCGCAGCCGAACGCCTTGCCCAGCGTTCCCTGGATCACCGTCAGGCGGTGCATCTGGCCCTCGCGCTCGGCCACGCCGGCCCCGCGCTCGCCGTACAACCCGACCGCATGGACCTCGTCGAGGTACGTCATGGCGCCGTAGCGCTCGGCCACGTCGCAGATCGCCTTGATCGGCCCGACGTCCGCGTCCATCGAGTACACGCTTTCGAAGGCGACGAGCTTCGGCCGCGCCGGATCGTCCGCTGCCATGAGTTGCTCAAGATGCTCCACGTCGTTGTGGCGGAAGATGCGCTTCTCGGCCTTGGAGTGGCGGATGCCCGCGATCATGGACGCGTGGTTCAGGGCGTCCGAGTACACGATGCAGCCCGGGATCATCCCGGCGAGCGTGGAGAGCGCCGCCTCGTTGGTCACGTAGCCGGTGGCGAAGATGAGGGCCGCCTCCTTGCCGTGCAGGTCGGCGAGCTCGCGCTCGAGCAGGACGTGGTCGCGGGTGTTGCCGGAGATGTTGCGGGTTCCCCCGGCTCCGGTCCCGACACGGTCGATGGCCTCGTGCATGGCGGCCAGTACCACCGGATGCTGGCCCATGCCGAGATAGTCATTCGAGCACCACACGACGACGGGGTCCGACCGCCCTGGCGCATCGGCGAGCGGGAACTGCCCTGCCCGGCGCTCCAGCTCGAGGAAGGTCCGGTAGCGGCCGTCCGCCTTCAGCTCGGCCAGGGAGCTTCGGAAGAAGCGATCCGGATCGAAGGCGTTCCGGGATGTGTCGCACTCTAGGCCGAAGGGGGTGTCCATCTTTCTCTCCTGACATTCAGGGGGGCTATTTGTATGGATACTACATACATACAAAATGAGTGCCCATAGCTATAGCCACTCCCATGTCGGATTGCCAGAGGCAGAGCCAAATGCCGCATGTGCGCAGAGAGCAATGCTCTGTTGTACCTTGCCGCCTTTACATCCAACCTCCCGATATGTATGTAACTTGCATGTATCAGCCGAGCCAGACAATAAGGCTCAAGCCCCGCCGCGCGGAGCGGCTTGCCAGGGTGGCGCACCACCCTCGACCCCAACGGTCGCAGCCTCGGAGCAGAACGATGGAGAGCACCCCGGTCACCGCAGCCGTCGTCCAGGCCAGTCCGGTCATGTTCGACACGCCCCGCACGCTGGAGAAGCTGGCCGACCTCGCCAGCGACGCCGCCGGACGCGGGGCGAACCTCGTCGTCTTCCCCGAGGCGTTTGTCGGCGGCTACCCGAAGGGACTCGACTTCGGCGCCCGGCTCGGCCTGCGCCTTCCCGAGGGCCGCGAGGACTTCCGCCGCTACTTCGAGGCGGCCATCGACGTGCCCGGTCCGGCAACCAAGGCGATCGGCGCCGCCGCCCGCGCGGCCTCGGCGCACCTGGTCGTCGGCGTAATCGAGCGCGACGGCGGCACCCTCCACTGCACCGCCCTGATGTTCGGTCCCGACGGCCGCCTGCTCGCCAAGCACCGCAAGCTGATGCCGACGGCGATGGAGCGCCTGGTCTGGGGCTTCGGCGACGGCTCGACCCTCTCGGTGGTCGACACGCCCCTGGGGCGGCTCGGCAGCGTCATCTGCTGGGAGAACTACATGCCGCTGCTGCGCATGGCGATGTACGCCAAGGGCATCCAGCTCTACTGCGCCCCGACCGTCGATGACCGCGACACGTGGCTGCCCACCATGCAGACCATCGCGCTCGAGGGGCGCTGCTTCGTCATCTCGGCCTGCCAGTACCTGACCCGCGGCGACTGCCCGCCGGACTACCGCGCGATCCAGGGCGACGACCCGGCCACGGTGCTGATCCGCGGCGGCTCCTGCATCGTCGGCCCGCTCGGCAACGTGCTGGTGCGTCCGAACTTCGACGGCGAGCTGATCCAGGTCGCCGAGCTCGACCGCGGCGACATCGCCCGCGGCAAGTACGACTTCGACGTCGTGGGCCACTACTCCCGTCCCGATGTCTTCCGCCTGCATGTGAATGAACGGGCCCAGTCAGCCGTCTCCCTGTCCGGTGGAGAGCCTCATGTTTGACCAGTTCGATGCCCTGCTGCTCGCGCGTTTCCAGTTCGCCTTCACGGTCTCCTTCCACTTCATCTTCCCGTCGTTCTCCATCGGCTTGGCGAGCTACCTCGCCGTGCTCGAGGGGCTGTGGCTGTGGACCGGGCGCGAGGTCTACCTCAACCTGTTCAAGTACTGGCTCAAGATCTTCGCCTTGGCTTTCGCCATGGGTGTGGTCTCGGGCATCGTCATGTCCTACCAGTTCGGCACCAATTGGTCGGTGTTCTCCGACAAGGCCGGTCCGATCATCGGCCCGCTGATGGCCTACGAGGTCATGACCGCCTTCTTCCTGGAGGCAGGCTTCCTCGGCATCATGCTCTTCGGCATGGGGCGGGTCGGCCGCAAGCTGCACTTCGCCGCGACGCTCGCGGTCGCCATCGGCACCTTCATCTCCGCCTTCTGGATCCTGTCCGCCAACTCGTGGATGCAGACGCCGGTCGGCTACGCCGTCAACGAGGCCGGGCAGTTCGTGCCGCAGGACTGGTGGGCCATCGTGTTCAACCCGTCCTTCCCCTACCGCCTGGTGCACACGGTGATGGCGGCCTACCTCACCACGGCCCTGGTGGTCGGCGGTGTCGGGGCCTGGCACCTCCTGCGCGAGCGCAGCAACAAGGGCGCCCGCGTGATGTTCTCGATGGCGATGGGCATGATCTCGGTCGTCGCCCCGCTCCAGATCTTTGCCGGCGACATGCACGGCCTCAACACGCTCGAGCACCAGCCCGCCAAGGTCATGGCGATGGAGGGGCACTTCCAAAGCCATCCCGAGGGCGCGCCCCTGATCCTGTTCGGCATCCCCGACCAGGAGGCCGGCACGGTGCGCTATGCCGTCGAGATCCCGAAGGCGTCCTCGCTGATCCTCAAGCACGAGCTGAATGCGCCCCTCAACGGGCTCGACACAGTCGACCGTGCCAACTGGCCCTACGTGCCCGTGGTGTTCTGGTCGTTCCGCATCATGGTGGGCCTGGGCTTTGCCATGCTCGCTCTCGGAGCGCTCAGCCTGTGGGCACGCTTCCGCGGCCGGCTCTACGATTGGCGCCCGCTGCACTGGCTGGCACTAGGCATGGGACCCGCAGGCTTCGTGGCCGTGATCGCCGGCTGGCTCACGACGGAGGTGGGTCGGCAGCCGTTCACCGTCTACGGCCTGCTCAAGACCGCGGCCTCGGCGTCGCCGCTCGAGGCTCCTGCGGTGGCGGCGTCGCTGCTGACCTTCATCGTCGTCTACTTCATCGTGTTCGGCGCGGGCACCGGCTACATCCTCAAGCTCATGGGCAAGGCCCCGCATCGCGGCGAGACCGGGCCCGAGACCGGCCCCGACCACCCCATCCGCACGGCCGGCATCACCCCGGCTCCCTCGGTCAGCCCGGCCCGTACCCTTGGCGCGGAGGTGTAACCCATGGCCACCCTTCTCGATCTTCCCTCACTTTGGGCCTTCGTCATCGCGTTCGCGGTCTTCGCCTACGTGGTGATGGACGGCTTCGATCTCGGCATCGGCATCCTGTTCCCGGTCTTCGCACCCGGACCGGAGCGCGACAGCGCCATGAACTCGGTCGCGCCGGTCTGGGACGGCAACGAGACCTGGCTGGTGCTGGGCGGCGGCGGCCTGATGGCAGCCTTCCCGCTGGCCTACGCGATCATCCTGCCGGCCCTCTACACGCCGATCATCGCCATGGTGCTGGCGCTGATCTTCCGTGGCGTCGCCTTCGAGTTCCGCTGGCGCGATCCCGGCCATCGCCGCTACTGGGACTTCGCTTTCACGACAGGCTCCGTTGTCGCGACGCTGGCGCAGGGCATCACCCTCGGCGCCCTGCTCCAGGGCATCGTGGTCGACGGGCGTTCCTACGCAGGCGGCTGGTGGGACTGGCTCACGCCGTTCAGCCTGCTGGTCGGGGTCAGCCTTGTTGTCGGCTATGCCCTGCTCGGCGCGACCTGGCTCGTGATGAAGACCGAAGGCATGGTCCAGAACCACAGCTACCGCCTCGCCGGCAAGCTCGCCATCGGGCTGATCGTCTGCATCGGCCTCATGAGCGCGGCGACGCCGTTCCTGAGCGGGGCCTACTACGAGCGCTGGTTCGCCTGGCCGCAGGTCCTGTTCACCGCCCAGGTGCCTCTGCTCGTGGGTCTCTGCTCCGGGATGCTGCTGGTGAGCCTGGTGCGCCGGTGGGAGTACTGGCCGTTCCTGCTGACGCTGGGCCTGTTCGCCCTCTGCCTCCTTGGGCTTGGCGTCAGCATGTTCCCGCACGTGGTGCCGAACGCGGTCACCATCCACGAGGCCGCGGCGCCCGAGTCGAGCCTGATGTTCATGCTGGTCGGCGCCAGCGTGCTGATCCCGATCATCCTTGCCTATACGGCGTACTCGTACTGGGTGTTCCGCGGCAAGACCGGACACGAGGGGTATCACTGATGGACACCATGACCGAACCGAAGTCCGCCGTATGTCGATGGCTGTGGTTTGTCGGCCTCTGGGCTGCGGGCGTCGGCACCACCGGAGCGGTCGGCTTGGTCATCAAGTTCTGGCTCAACTGAGCCTCGACCCGACAGGAAGGAAGCATCCGTGAGCATCCCGGCACCCACGCGCCGCCCGCGCAATCCGAACTTCTCCTCCGGCCCCTGTGCCAAGCGCCCGGGCTGGACCCCTGCTGCCTTGGATGATGCGGTGGTCGGGCGCTCCCACCGCTCGAAGCCCGGCAAGGCGAAGCTGAAGGAGGCGATCGACCTCACCCGCGCCGTGCTCGGCATCCCGGAGGACTACCGCATTGCCATCGTACCCGGCTCCGACACCGGGGCGGTCGAGATGGCGCTGTGGTCGCTGCTCGGCCCGCGCGGCGTGGACGTGCTCGCCTGGGAGAGCTTCGGCAAGGAGTGGGTCACCGACATCACGAAGCAGCTCAGGCTTGACGACGTGCGCGTGCTCGAGGCCCCTTACGGCGAGTTGCCCGATCTCTCGCAGGTCGACACTCAGAACCGCGACGTGGTCTTCACCTGGAACGGCACCACCTCCGGCGTGCGGGTTCCGAACGCCGATTGGATCGCGACCGACCGCGAGGGCCTGGTCATCTGCGACGCCACCTCGGCTGCCTTCGCCATGGACCTGCCCTGGGACAGGCTCGACGTCGTCACCTGGTCCTGGCAGAAGGTGCTCGGCGGCGAGGGAGCGCACGGGGTGCTGGTCCTCGGCCCCCGGGCCGTGGCCCGCCTGGAGAGCTACACGCCGCCGTGGCCCCTGCCCAAGCTGTTCCGCATGACCAAGGGCGGCAGGCTCAACGAGGGACTGTTCCAGGGCGATACCATCAACACGCCCTCGATGCTTGCTGTCGAGGATGCCATCGACGGGCTGCACTGGGCGCAATCAGTCGGCGGGCTGCCCGAGCTCATCCGGCGCTCGCAGGCGAACCTCGCGATTGCCACCGCTTGGCAGAGGACTTGCGGCTGGGCCGACTTCCTCGCCGAAGACCCCGCCATCCGCTCCTGCACGTCGATCTGCCTGCGCGTCGTCCACCTGGGGGTCACGGCCCGAAGCCCCGAGGATCAGGCACGGTTCGTCCGGGGGATCGTGGATCTGTTGGAGAAGGAAGGTGTCGCCTACGACATCGCCTCATACCGCGACGCGCCGCCCGGTCTGCGCCTGTGGGGCGGGGCGACCGTCGAGGATGAGGACATGGCGGCGGTCCTGTCCTGGCTCGACTGGGCCTTCGGTCAGGTGGTAACCCGGGCGGCAGCCTGACGGATCCTCCGGCAGTGGGGATGGACATGCAGAAGACGAAGGTGCCCGCGGGGACGCGATCGGCATACCGCCTCGCCTCTCCCGTTGTCCCGGCGACCTTCTTCGGGATGGTCCTCGGACTGGGCGGGCTCGGCAACGGGTGGCGCGCCGCCGCCAGGGTGTGGGGTGCCCCCGTGTTCATCGGCGAGGCCCTCTCCCTTGCCGCGGCGCTCGTCTGGCTCGTTTGGATGGCCCTGTACGTCCTGAAATGGGCCATCTCCCGCGAGGAGGCGCTCGCCGAGTTCCGGCATCCGGTCCAGGCCTTCTTCACCGCCCTGGTTCCCGTGGCGACCATGATCACCTCGATCGCGGTCGCCCCATACCTGCCCGCCGTGGCGTGGACGATGTTCGTGCTGGGCGTCGCGAGCCAGGTCGTGTTCAGCGCCTGGGTGGTGGGCGAGCTGTGGCAGGGCGGGCGCCACACGGACGCGACCACCCCGACCCTCTACATGCCCACGGTCGGCGGCTGCTTCGTCAGCGCCATTGCCTGCGGCTCCTTCGGCTACCCGGAAGCGGGGCTGCTCTTCTTCGGGGCGGGGTTCCTGTCGATGGTCGTGCTGGAGTCGATCGTGCTGCACCGCCTGATGATCCATGCGCTGCCCGTGGCCCTAAGGGCCACGATGGGCCTGCACCTCGCCACCCCTGCGGTCGGCTCCGTCGCGTACCTCGCGGTCACGGCGGGTCCGCCGGACCGCTTCGTCCAGATGCTGTTCGGGTACGCGCTGCTCCAGACACTCGTCATGCTGCGCCTCGTGCCCTGGCTCCGGCAGCAACCGTTCTCGCCCGCGGCCTGGGCCTACACCTTCGGCGTCTCCGCCTTGCCGCTCGCGGCCCTGCGCTTCGTCGAGCGGGGACAGACGGGGCCAATTTCCTTCCTGGCTATTCCGCTCTTCATCGGTGCCAACCTGGTCATCGGCTGGATTGCCATTCGGACCGTGCAACTTGCTTCCACGGGGAAGCTGCTGCCCCAGCGGTGATCTCGTATTATCCGAGGACATTGAGGCCTGATGAGGAAAGTCCGGTGTGGGTCAGGAGCTGAGATTCCCTACGCTTTCGGAACGTCCGCTTCGATGAGGATTGCGGCCTTCGAGCTTAGGTCTCAGGCGTGCCAATATAATTGATTTAGTCGGACAGTTGATCGGACTGCGCTGGCGTGAGTCCGTTCTCCTGTCGCTTTGCGGAGGCGGGACGATGATGGGCTTCTAGACGGCTCCAGCGCAGCTCTTCTACGACTTCTGCCTCGACGACTGTGTGCCTTCCGATCGTCTGCTGCGCCGCTCCGCCCGCATAGCTACTATGGCCGGTCGCATGTGGCCGGCCGCCGATTTCGTATCAACAAAGACCGGCTTTGATCGATACTTCAAAAATGATGGCCAGATAGATGGCTTCGGCTGATTAAAGCTTGCCATTATGACACTCTCAGCGCTCTTCTGCTCCTCAGCAACGGTTCCGCGCCTGTAAGCCTCGCCTTTCCGTGCCTTGTCCCGGATCAATGTTGTAAATTCACCGCCGACTGGCACCCGGGCTCCACGTATCCTTCGAGATTGCTCGGCAATGGAGTCGGCTTCGCGGTCTGTCGCATAATAGATGTTACGGTCAGCATGCAGGTGCTGAAGCTCGTTGAGCGCGCGGACGTCATTCGGGTCAGTGACTTTGACATACCTGGTTCCTGCCGGGATGCTCACGGTGTAAACGCCAATATCGAACAGAAGCGCGCAAAACCTTGGGCTGATCGGCAGCGCAATAATGGTGCCGGCGCTTCCAATTCCGAAGGTGCTTTCCCTCAGCTTTTCGAAGCTAAATGCGTTCGTCATAACCGCCGGGTTATCCGAGATAATGAAGTTACTTGTAGTCTGGTTTTTTAATATTATAAACTTCAGATCCCTAGTATGGGACTGCATATCGATCCCGAGCATGATGGATGCTGCCAGCGCCTCTTGATGCGAAGGGTCCGGCGGCCGCTGCTCTTGATGATGTTTGAAGGTTTCCTCGGCCATTCCGTTAAAGAAAGTTGTCGTTTCATGTACAGCGCGAGCAGTGCGCCGAGCTTGGATATTGATGAAAAACAGCAGAGTATTTACATCATCAGCATTTAGTTCGGCACCATCCTCGATGCTGCGCACTATCCTCGCGTATTGCCCCTCCAGTTCTTTCAAGATATTCTCGATTGCGAGATCCTTGCCGTAAAAGTAGTCCCGAGAGCACTGACTCTTTACTGGAGCATCCTCAATCGTCTTCTGTCCGCTGATATTGAATACATGGATTGCTTTGCCTTCCTGATCGCGAGTGAAAGGCTTCAACGCGCATCGTGGCACATAGTGCTGATTTTTTTGGCTGGGCATTGGGATGCTGGCTTGGAGTTTGGCGCCGCGAACCGGCAAAGGCGAGGGTTCTAAAGTTTACAAATAACGGGTTACAGACTCAAACTGATGGCGCAGAAGGTCCGTCAAAGCGCTCTTTGAGAAATTCTCGGGTAGCGATGAGCGGTGGGTCGGTGTCGCTATACCCGTACTCGTCGATTAGACAATTCCTTGATCACGGATGATCTCCTTCGGGTCCGCTCAGTAGCGCGCCAACTCACGTTGGCACTTGTCGTCGCAATCGTCACCCGCAGCCTTGCCTTTCACGCGCATCCTCTCGAAATGCTCGGCACGTTGCCGAGCGACTTCAGGCTACTCTTCGGGCATCGGCATGTAGGAGATGTTTGGCTCGCCCGTCTACTCGGAACATTCCGACCCGTCGTGCGCGTTCTAACAATGGAAAACGCTCGTGGCCTTGTAGTGGCTATGCAAGCAGTCCTGGCGCCACTCAGGAACAAGCGTGGTCACCGCGTCGAGCGAGGCGGCATTACCGAACGGGGAGCGGACCCTCCTTTGCCGGGGTGCACCAGCGACCGGATGCACTCCAGTCGTTTGCTCGGCGCCTCTGCCTTCTCACAGCGGCTCGGCGACGCAAATTTCTCCTGTCCAACATATTGATAATTGCCTCTAAATTTGCCTTGAGTGTATTAATTTAAGCTATAACTTCATCTATAAAACGGGCTCTTACCGATGCGCCCTCACTCCTGATAATCCCCAATTATCGGGAGTGTTGCGCCTACCTCTGGAAACAAGCCATAAAAGGCTCCCGTTCCCTCTCGTTTAAGCCGCCATGCAGCCCGTTCCTTCTCCGGCGTCCGATCTCGCTCCGCTTGTGAGCCAATGTGTTCTGCCGGCCCTGCAGCGCCTTCCGGGGGAGCCTCGACGTGAGCACGCCGGATTCCAATCGCACGAGTAACGCCAGCCTTCACCGCGAGAACGAACTCGATGCCCTCTCTGGCATCCTTCCGGCCGATCGTCGCGAGGCGCTGGCGGCCCTGCTCACGGATGAGGATGTCGCCACCCTCAAGCACCTGGTTGAGGAGGGTATGGGGGCCAACACCTTGCGCGCCCTCGCCTCGGACTTGGGCTACCTGGAAGCCTGGGCGCTCGCCGCGACTGGGCTTCCCCTCCCCTGGCCAGCACCTGAAGGCTTAGCCCTGAAATTCCTGGCTCATCATCTCTGGGACCCGGTTAAGCGGGAGACAGATCCTGGTCATGGCATGCCTGACGTTGTCGCGGATCACCTCAAGGTCGAAGGCTTCCTGCGAACCAATGGACCACACGCGCCGGCGACTGTTCGCCGCCGCCTCTCGAGCTGGGCGACACTACATCGCTGGCGCGATCTTGAGCCGGCCTTTGCCACGCCGGCCTTTAAGACCGCGCTGCGGCTCGCCGTGCGGGCATGTGCACGGCCGGTTCAACGCAAGAGCCAGCGGGCAGTCACCCGAGCGGTGCTCGACCGGCTGCTTGCCACTTGCGTGCTGAACCGGCTCGTTGATCTCCGTGATCGCGCCCTCCTCCTGACGGCGTTCGCCTCCGGCGGCAGACGGCGATCGGAAGTAGCCTCATTGAGGGTTGACCAGATTGAGACTCTCCCCCTCGTTCCCGCGGATCCGCAGGATCCAGAATCCCTCAAGATCTCCTGCCTCGCAGTCCACCTCGGACGCACGAAGCGCGGCAATGCCGATGAAGGTTCACGTGTCCTCCTAATCGGGCGCCCTGCCGATGCGCTCACAACCTGGCTGGATCGTGCTGGGATCACATCAGGAGCCGTGTTTCGAGCCATTGACCGATGGGGTCGGATTGGCACCAGTGCGATCAGCGGCGATGGCGTCAATGATGTTATCAAGCGGCGCTGCCGCCTTGCAGGTCTCGACCCTAACCTATTCAGTGCACACGGACTTCGCTCTGGATACCTAACACAGGCTGCTCACGACGGTGTGCCCTTGCCGGAGGCTATGCAGCAATCACAACACCGCTCAGTTCAACAGGCTGCTGCCTACTACAATGATGCTGAGAGCCTGATGGGGAAAGCTGCCCGGTTATATTGAGGGACTACGCCTCACAAAGGAAGCTTTCTTTGGAATTCTCGCCTTCCTTAAAACGCTAACCCAGCGGGTGCCATCTGGCTTGGAGGTGTTTTCTGAATCCGCCGCATGACGTGCGTGCAACCCTAACCAGCTCGCACGTCATGCGGCTCCTCACCTGAGCCACCATTGCAGCCCTCTTAAGAGTAGGTCTGGGCACATACGTCAAAAGCAGCCATTACGATCTTCCCATTGCACTTGGTGTCATGGCCGCCATCGGGGCCATTCCGGCGGATGCCCTCAACGGCTTTACCGTGCTTGGGGAACTGGCGCTCGACGGCTCCATCACGTCGGTCGCCGGCGCCTTGCCCGCCGCCATGGCGGCCTATCAGCGCGAGCATGGGCTGATCTGCCCCGAGGCCTGCGGCTCGGAAGCCGCCTGGGCCAGCAGCGACATCGAGATCCTGGCGCCGCGCTCGCTGATCCAGCTCGCCAACCACTTCAAGGGCACTCAGGTGATGGCGCGGCCGGAACCCGCCATCATGCCGGCCTCCGGCTCGCTGCCCGACCTGCGCGACATCAAGGGCCAGGAAAGCGCGAAACGCACTCTCGAGATCGCGGCAGCCGGATCGCATAATCTCCTGATGAACGGTCCTCCCGGGGCTGGCAAATCCATGCTCGCCCAGCGCCTCCCGTCCATCCTGCCACCGCTTTCGCCACGGGAATTGCTGGAAGTCTCGATGATCCAGTCGGTGGCCGGTCTTCTGGCGGACGGCGCTCTTTCCAATCGCCGTCCGTTCCGGGCTCCGCACCACTCGGCCTCCATGGCGGCGCTTGTCGGCGGCGGTCTCAATGCACGTCCGGGCGAGGCCTCTTTGGCGCATCACGGCGTGCTCTTCCTCGACGAATTGCCGGAGTTCCAGCCCCAGGTGCTCGATTCGCTGCGCCAGCCGCTGGAGGCCGGAGAGATCCTGATCGCCCGGGCCAACCACCGCGTCACCTATCCGGCCCGGTTCCAGCTCGTCGCCGCCATGAACCCCTGCCGCTGCGGCCAGGCCACCGAGCCCGGCTATGTCTGCCGCCGCCAGCCGAACGAGCGCTGCATCGCGCAATATCAGGCGCGGCTCTCGGGCCCGCTCCTCGACCGCATCGATCTCGCCATCGACGTTCCGGCGGTCACGGCGGCCGACCTGATCCTGCCGCCGCCCGCGGAGGGCTCGGCCGACGTGGCGGCGCGTGTCGCCCGAGCCCGTGAGCGGCAAGCGAAGCGCTATGCCGACCTGAATCTGGAGAGCATCCTGACCAATGCGGCCTGCCCGCCGGCGCTTCTGGAGGAGGTAGCCCAGCCCGACCCGGAGGGCCTGACCCTCATTCGCGACGCCGCCAACGCCATGCGCCTGTCGGCCCGCGGCTTTCATCGCGTGCTGAAGGTTGGACGCACGCTCGCCGATCTCGATGGGGAGGATCGCGTGCGGCGCATTCACCTGGCCGAGGCCCTGTCCTACCGCGCTCATGCCGATCGGCGGC
Source organism: Microvirga sp. RSM25 (assembly GCF_044784385.1). Classification (NCBI taxonomy): domain Bacteria; kingdom Pseudomonadati; phylum Pseudomonadota; class Alphaproteobacteria; order Hyphomicrobiales; family Methylobacteriaceae; genus Microvirga; species Microvirga sp. RSM25. The sequence goes on from NZ_CP173039.1 coordinate 3,596,514, forward strand.
CGGCGGCTGCGTGAGCGCCAGCAATGGTGCTCTACTGCCTCCTTGTGGAAGCTCACGCCACTCTCGAAATTTTCCGCCGGGACAATTATGTTTTCTGTCACAAAACAGTTTGAAATGGGTTTTATGTCATGGTGGAAGCGGGGCAGCACGGAGGCCGCACCGCGCTCCTGGACACGAGCCTGTGAGGCAGCGATGAATTATTCTCCGTTGAATGAGACGGCCACTCGGCCCGCTTCGCTGAATTCGCGCCCGCTTGGCTTCAGCAAGCTCATTCCGGGGGCCGACAAAACCGTCCGCGATTACGGCAGCCTCGATCCCGTGCTCGGCCGGATCGGTTCGCTCGAGGTGCGTCTCGCGACGACGACCCGGGAGATCCGAAGAGCCCAGCGCCTGCGCTTCAAGGTTTTCTACAAGGAGATGTCGGCGTCTCCCAATGGCGCTTCTCTGATTTCGCGCCGCGACGTAGATGCCTATGACGTCATCTGCGACCATCTCCTCGTGCTCGACCATGACGTGAAGCCCAAAGCCTTCCGCCCTGCCAAGCCGAAGGTGGTGGGCACCTATCGCCTGCTGCGCCAGGATGTGGCCAACCGCCACGGCGGCTTCTACACCCGGGGCGAATACGACATCGCTCCCCTCCTCAACGCACACTCCAATTTGCGTTTCCTCGAGCTCGGACGTTCCTGCGTCCTCGAAGCCTATCGCAACAAGCGCACGGTTGAACTGCTCTGGCACGGTATCTGGGCTTACGTCCTGCATCACCGCATCGACGTGATGATGGGCTGCGCGAGCCTCGAGGGCACGGAACCGCAGGACCTGGCGCTCCCTTTAAGCTTCCTGCACCACTACGCCGCCGCTCCCGCCGAGTGGCAGGCCTGCGCCCTGCCGCAGCGTTTCACGGCGATGGACATCCTGCCCAAGGAGGCCATCGATCCCAAGGCCGCGCTTCATGCCCTGCCGCCCCTGATCAAGGGCTATCTCCGCCTGGGGGCGACCTTTGGCACGGGAGCGGTGATCGACCGGCAGTTCGGCACCACGGACGTACTCGTCCTGCTACCCGTCTCGGCGATCAACCCGCGCTATATCGACCATTTCGGATCGGCGGCGAACCGCCACGCGGCCTGAAGACTTAAGTCACAGCCTCAATGGGTGCAGCCACGGCGCGGCGCCATTCCTCGCGCACGTCCGGATCGTCCTCGTGTTCCAGCCGCTCGGCAGCGTGACGGGCAACAGCCTCCGAGGGTAGCAGGCGACCGATGGCCCAGACCGCCATGGCCCGCGCGAGCGGCGAGGCATCGTCGAGAAGGCGTAATGCTTCGTCAGCCAAGGCGGCATCGCCCGAATTGCCGATGGCGATGAGCACGTTGCGGATGAACCGGTCGCGCCCGGTGCGCTTGACCGGCGTGCCGGCGAAACGGACGCGGAAGGCGGGATCGTCGAGTTGCGCCAGTTCCTTGAGCGGCAGCGCTGCCAGATCCTCCCGCTGCACGAGCCGCGCCTCGCGTCCCGCTTGGGCGAACTTGTTCCAGGGACAGACGGCGAGGCAATCGTCGCAACCGAAGATCCGGTTGCCGATTCCTGGGCGCAGCTCTTCCGGGATATGGCCCTTGTGCTCGATGGTGAGATACGAGATGCAGCGCCTCGCATCGAGCTGATAGGGCGCGGGGAAGGCGTTCGTCGGGCAGATGTCCAGGCAGCGGCGGCACGAGCCGCAACGATCGCGCTCCGGCTCGTCGGCGGGCAGCTCCGCCGTGGTGAAGATGGCGCCCAGGAACAGCCAGTCGCCGAACTCGCGCGAGACGACGACCGTATGCTTGCCCTGCCATCCGAGCCCTGCGGCCTCCGCGAGCGGCTTTTCCATGACCGGCGCCGTGTCGACGAAGACCTTCACGTCGGACGACGCCTTCGACGCGAGGAAGCCCGCCGCCTCCTTGAGCTTGCCCTTGATCACGTCGTGGTAATCGCGGTTGCGGGCATAGACCGAGATGTAGCCGCGATCCTTCAGGGCCAACTCGGCCAGCGGATCCCCCGTGGGACCGTAATTCAGCCCGAGCAGGATGACGCTGCGCACCTCCGGCCAGAGCATGCGCGGATCGGCACGCCGCTCGGCCGTCTCGGCCATCCACTCCATCGAGCCGTGATGGCCGGCCTTGAGCCAGGCCTTGAGCCGCTCAGGTGCGAGCGGGATCGCATCAGGCTTGGCGATGCGGACCGTATCGAAGCCGAGCGTCTTGGCGCGTTCGACGAAGGCCTGCTTCAGCGTCTCGCCGTCTAGAAGTCGAGGTCGTCGTAATGCTCCGCCGGTGCCATCCCCGGCACTCGGTCCGCGAGGAGCGCGCGAAATGACGGCCGGGACTTGATCCTGGCATACCAATGCTTCGCTGTTTCGTCCTCGTCCCATGGCACGTCGCCGAGATAATCCACTACCGACAGATGGGCCGCCGCCGCCAGATCCGCATAGGTCATCTGGTCGCCGGCGAGCCAATTCCGCTTGGAAATCAGAAAACCGATATATTTGAGATGATATCGCACATTGGTCTGGGCTGCGCGAATCGTGCCCATGTCCGGCGGACCGCCTCCCAGTTCGATAGGCATGAACCGCTTGTAGATCTTTTCTGTGGCGAGGTAATCCGAGACCTCGCCGTGAAACTTGACCAGAAACCAATCGAGCAGGCGGCGGACCTCGACCCTCGGCGCGAGATCCCGCGGCAGGAAGCGCCGATCCCTCAGATCCTCGCCGCGCGTCTCGTCGAGATACTCCGCAAGGCTCATGGGCCCCGCCACGGCGAGCCCGTTATCGTCGATGAAAAGCGGCAGGTTTCCGGCCGGGTTGATCTCGAGATAGGGAATGCGCCGATCCCACGGCTTCTCCTCGACCATTTCCGGCTCGAGGCCGAGCTCCGCGAAGATAAGACGCGCGAACCGCGACTGCGGGCAAAACGGATAAGAATGCAGGATGGCCATGAATCTATGAGTGACGCGAAACAGGGGGCGAGAATAAGGCCGTGCTTCGTTAAGGGTTGGTAAGGAATATTGGTGAATCTCATGTCCGTGATGCAGAAGGGTTACGCCGGCAACGCAAACCTTGCTTGACAGATTTGAGATAGCTCCCGCATCTGGCGCCGTTTTCAGGATTTTCAACGATGTCGCAAATCATCGAGGCGCTCTTTCTTGGCCTCATCGAAGGTCTGACGGAATTTCTTCCGGTCTCCTCCACGGGCCATCTGCTCCTCGTCGGCCACTTCCTCGGCTTCGAGTCGACAGGCAAGACCTTCGAGGTTCTGATCCAGCTCGGCGCGATCCTGGCGATCCTGTCGGTCTACTTCAACAAGCTCTGGTCCATCGCCAAGGCTCTGCCGCACGATCCGATGGCGCGCCATTTCGTCACCGGCGTTCTCATCGCTTTCCTGCCTGCAGCCGTGATCGGCGCCGTGCTGCACGGCTTCATCAAGGAGGTGCTGTTCGATCCCTGGATCGTGTGCACAACCCTGATCGTCGGCGGCTTCGTGCTTCTCGCCATCGACCGCATGCCGCTGGAGGCGACCAAGACCGACGCGACCCGGTTTCCCCTGTCGATGTATTTCAAGATCGGCCTCATCCAATGCGCCGCCATGGTCCCCGGCGTCTCCCGCTCCGGCGCCACCATCGTCGGTGCCATGCTGATGGGAGCATCGAAGCGCGCGGCGGCGGAATTCTCGTTCTTCCTCGCCATGCCGACCATGGCCGGCGCCTTCACCTACGATCTGTTGAAGAACTACAAATTCCTCTCCGCCAACGACGCGGCGATCATCGGGGCCGGCTTCATCTCCGCCTTCATCGCGGCGCTGCTCGTGGTGAGACTGCTCCTGGATTACGTCTCCCGCCACGGCTTCACGCCCTTCGCCTATTGGCGCATCCTCGTCGGTGCCGCGGGCCTCGCCGGCCTGATTGTCTACGGCTGATCGATGCCACCGCGCGACGAGGCCCTCGCGGTTACTCTCTCCATCGCGGTCGCGCTGCTGATGGTGATCCTCGCGGTGATTGCGGGGGCGAATGCCGGACCGCCTCCTGCCACGCAGGACGGGCCACCGGATCCCGCCTGCCTCGAATGGACCGACAGCTGCGTGGTCTGCTCTCGGACGCCGGGAGGTCTCGCCTGCTCGACGCCTGGGATCGCCTGCAGCCGAGGCGCTCCGCGCTGTTTGAGGCGGTAGAGGATCGCGACACATCCACCGACTTTCAGCCTCTCCGTCATGGCCGGCCTTGTGCCGGCCACCCCGCTTCCGTGAAGCGCCGCGCTTTCCTGATCGGGATCACCGGCACGAGTCCGGTGCTGACGTGGAAGGGACCGAAACGACGTATCGACCTAAGGAATCGTCTTGTCCGGGTAGCGGCACAGATCGTTCACCGGGCAGCGCCAGCATTCGGGCCGACGCGCCTTGCAAATGTAGCGGCCGTGCAGGATCAGCCAGTGATGGGCATGGAGCCGGAACTCGTCCGGGATCAGGCCCTCGAGCGCCACCTGGGTTTCGAGCGGCGTCTTCGTGATCGCCAGCGGCAGCCGGTTGGTGACGCGGAAGATATGCGTGTCGACGGCAACGCGCGGATCGCCGAAGGCGATGTTGACCACGACGCTCGCGGTCTTGCGCCCGACGCCCGGCAGGGTCTCCAGGATCTCGACGGAATTGGGCACCGCGCCGCCGAACTCCTCCACGAGGCGCCTGGCCGTCGCCATGACGTTCTTCGCCTTGGTGTTGAAGAAGTTGAGCGTTCTGATGTGCTGGCGCAGGCTTTCCTCGCCGAGATCGAGCATCTTCTGCGGTGTATCGGCGATGGGAAAGAGAGCGCGTGTGGCCTTGTTGACACCGACATCGGTCGATTGCGCCGAGAGCGCCACGGCCACGAGCAGGGTGTAGGGATTGGTGTAGTCGAGCTCGCCCTTCGGCTCGGGATTGGCCGCGTGCAGGCGACGGAAGATCTCGATCATCGTCGCCCGATCGACGGGCTTCGGGGTACGGGCCCGCAGGGCCTTCCCGACTTTCTTCGCCGGAACGGCGGGCTTTGCTTTCGGCTTGGCGGTGCGGCGGGAGGACGGCTTCAGATCGGACATTTCTGCGTTATACTTAAGGCATGGCAAGCGGCAAAGCGACATGTGGCGAGATCGACCGGTTCGAGCAGCCGGTGTTCTCGGCCGTGATCCGCCCGCACCGGTCGTTGAGCCCGCAGGGCTTCAAGATCGTCATGGGGCTCGTCTGCCTCGTATCCGTGGTGGCGAGCCTGCCCTTCATGCTCATGGGCTTCTGGCCGGTGGTGGGCTTCTTCGGCCTCGATTTCCTCGGTCTCTACATCGCCTTCCGCATCAGCTACCGCCAGGCCGAGGCCTTCGAGCTTCTGGAACTGACGCCGATCCGCCTTCTCTTCCGCAAGGTGGGTCCGCGGGGCGAGGTGCAGGACTGGCAGTTCAACCCGCTCTGGACCCGCCTCGACCGCGAGGTCGACGACGAATACGGCATGCAGAGACTCTCGCTCACCTCCCGCAGCGAGCACGTGGTCATCGCCCGCGACCTGTCCCCGCCGGAGCGGGAGACCCTGGCGGAGGCTCTCAGCCGGGCCCTGGCGGATGTGAAGCGGGGTCATTGAGAATGTTCCAGCACCCGTAGGCCCAGGGCTTGGGAGCCCTGAGCCGTGGGGATGATCGAGGGTGGTGCGACGGGCAGCCCGGCTCGACGGGTATGGTGGAATGGGAAGAGCCGGACGGCGCCTCGCACGCGGGACTTTTAGGCGTTTAGACTTGGACCAGCCCAGGGCTGCCAAGGGCCTCCCGCCAACCGGCGTGCGAGGCCTGCTGCAGGACCGCTCCCCGCCCCACTCTTGCGACGCCTCGCGAGCGCGCCCCCGTCGGGCCGGATGAGCACGGGCCGAGTCCAGATGGTACACAGTGTTAAGAACAAAGTGAGAACATACCATCTCACCCTCTCCGTCATCACCGGGCTCGTCCCGGTGATCCCGATCCGTAAAGCGAAGCACCTCACCGGATCGGGATGGCCGGCACAAGCCCGGCCATGACGGCAGAGAGTGTCCAGGGCCGTGATCCCGATCGTCTCGCTCACCCTCATCCTGAGGAGCAGCCGTGAGGCTGCGTCTCGAAGGAGGGTCCGGAAGAGCACTGAACTCCTCCTTCGAGACGCCGCTTGCAGCGGCTCCTCAGGATGAGGGTGATGAGTCTGAAAGCGGGATGGCCGGGACTGATCCCCGGATCACGTCCGGGGACGGCCATGACGGGGAAGGTGTCATTCCCGGCCGAAGCGCAGCGGAGGGGAAGGGAATCCATCAGCTCGGCGCAGGACTGTGAATCCCCTTCCCTCGCTGACGCTCGCCGGGGATGACACGCGACTGCGTTTCCCTGTTCGCAAAAGGGAGAGGCGGCATACGCGCTCACCGATCGCGCCTCTTCTCCACGGTCCCGAAAGGACGGTTGGGCACGTGGCGAGCGCCACAGAAATCGGGTGTCGCCTCCCTCCCCGGCTCGCTAGGATGATCGCCAATAAGGATTCAGAGTCATGCTCAATATCTTGCGCGACATCACCATCGAACCGGGCGCGATCACCGTGCCGGACGAGCCTCATTCGGATTACGAGCGGGTGCGCCGGATCATCGCGTTCATCTCGGAGCGCTGGCGCGATCAGCCCTCGCTGGAGGCGATCGCCGATCATGTCGGCCTGTCCACCACCCATGTGCACCATCTCTTCCGGCGCTGGGCGGGCCTGAGCCCGAAGGCGTTCCTGCAGGCGCTGACCCTCGACAACGCCAAGGCGCTGCTCTCGGATTCCGCCAGCGTGCTCGATGCCACCTACGAGGTCGGCCTCTCGGGACCGGCCCGGCTGCACGACCTGTTCGTGACCCACGAGGCCATGACGCCGGGGGATTACAAGGCGGGCGGCTCAGGCCTCACCATGCGCTTCGGCTTTCACCCCTCGCCCTTCGGCGAGGCGGTCCTGATCGCAACCGACCGGGGGCTTGCCGGCCTCGGCTTCGTGGATGACGGCGACCGGCAGGCAGCCCTCTCGGACCTGACCCGCCGCTGGCCGAAAGCTGAGTATGTGGAGGACGAGGCCGCCACCGCCCCGCTGGCGCGGCGCATCTTCAATCCGTCGCAATGGCAGGCGGAGCAGCCCCTGCGGGTGGTCCTCATCGGGACGGATTTCGAGGTCCGGGTCTGGCAGACCCTGCTGCGCATCCCTCGCGACAAGGCCACCACCTATTCCGACATCGCCCGCCATATCGGCAAGCCCGCCGCCTGCCGGGCGGTCGGCGCGGCGGTCGGCAAGAACCCGGTCTCCTTCGTGGTCCCATGCCACCGGGTGCTCGGCCGCTCCGGAGCGCTCACCGGCTACCATTGGGGTCTCACCCGCAAACAGGCGATCCTGGGCTGGGAGGCAGGGAAGGCCTTGGGTGGGGCAGCGGCTTAGGATTCGCGCCAGACACTTGGGGAAGGGTGGGAAGGGTCGCGTTTCGACCACCTGTTGCCCCTATGGGCTGCCCGGCTCAGGGGGCAACAGCGCCGCGGTGCTCGGCGGCAGCACCGCGCATTGCGTGACATGGAACACGCTGTTGTCCACCTTCTGGTAGACGCGACCGCACCAATGCCCTCCGCCCGTTTCACCGGAATCCCCGCCCAGCGCACGGTACTGGATCGTGTAGCCCGGCACCTCGACCCATTCCCCGTCGACGAGCATCTGCACGCCTGCCGGGGTCACCCGGTAGGGCGCCGGCCGGCAATCCTTGTCGTTGCAACAGCTGTTTCCCCATGAATCCAACAGGTGCGAGTAGATGTCATGGGCTTCGGCCGGGGAGTTGAACCCTATCGAGAGAAGGATCGCAGAGAGGAAAAGCCTGATCGACATGGGCCGCTTCCACGGGGACAGGTGAATGGCGCTCGTCGGAGCGTCGGGAGAACGCGACAAAATCCTATCCTACCCCAGGAAACGACCGTGGACACGCAGAAACGCGGCGAAGCCGGCAGCAGGCGGTTTAGGTTCAGGCGGCAGGGCAAAGTGGTGCGACGATGGGCCAGATCGCAGATCTGACCGCCTGCAGGCTCCACGAGGTTGCTTGCATTAAGCAAGCTTAGCCTTATCGGGCTCTCCCGGATATTGCCGGCTGCCCTCGGGGATGATCACACCCCTCAGCTTGCGGGAGGTCCAGATGTGGATCGCATCGGTCAGATCGACCGGCTCGTCGAGGGAGCCTCCCTTGAGGCTGACCTCATCCTCCCGCTCCTTGTCCCCATGCCACACGCGTGAGCCGCAATCCGGGCAGAAGAAGCAGGTCAGGGATCGCCCGGAATCGGTCGGACGGGTCCAGCGGTCGAGCCTGCCGGTCAGGAGCCGGACATCGGCGCTGCGGGCGACGACCGAAATCCCGAAGGCCGAGGCCGATTGCTTCTGGCACTCCCGGCAGTGGCAGACATAGATCTCGTGCGGCACATTCGTGAGTTCGTACCGCACCTGGCCGCATTGGCAGCCGCCCTTGAGGGAATATGTTTCCTTCGACGTTCCCATGACCGCTCCCGTCTTGCGAAGATTCCTGGCCTAGAGAAGAATCCTGGCCTAGATAGGTCTGAAAATCTCGCCGTCGCGAAACCGTGCCGCCGCAACGACGTATCATGTCTCCGTACAGGGATTTCGCCCGGACCGAGCCAGGAGTTCCCCCCATTGCAGCCATGCAACAGGCCCCGACTCCGACAAAATGAGGCAATCTAGCCTTCAGGATTGTCTTGCAGCCTAGAAAACCCCTTCTTATATCAGCGCCAGCACAGGGTACGGCTCGGGTTGAGACGGCTCTGGCATTTAGTCATCAACATGTAAGCCATGGGCCGGGCTGCTTTTAGGGCTCGGCGGTCTGCTTGAAAGTGAGGGATCCCGCCATGGGTAAGGTCATCGGTATCGACCTCGGCACTACCAATTCCTGCGTCGCTGTCATGGAAGGCACGACGCCCAAGGTCATCGAAAACGCGGAAGGCGCCCGGACGACCCCGTCCATCGTGGCCTTCACGGACGAAGGCGAGCGCCTCGTCGGCCAGCCGGCCAAGCGCCAGGCGGTCACGAACCCGTCGCGCACCTTCTTCGCCATCAAGCGCCTGATCGGGCGCACCTTCGACGACCCCATGACCAAGAAGGACATGGGCCTCGTTCCCTATCACATCATCAAGGGTCCGAACGGCGACGCCTGGGTCGAGGCCGACGGCAAGCAATACTCGCCCTCGCAGATCTCCGCCTTCACCCTTCAGAAGATGAAGGAGACCGCCGAGTCGTATCTCGGGCAGCCGGTCACGCAGGCCGTCATCACGGTTCCGGCCTACTTCAACGACGCCCAGCGTCAGGCGACCAAGGACGCCGGCAGGATCGCCGGCCTCGAGGTCCTGCGCATCATCAACGAGCCGACTGCGGCCGCCCTGGCCTATGGCCTGGACAAGAAGCAGACCGGCATGATCGCGGTCTACGACCTCGGCGGCGGCACCTTCGACGTGTCGGTCCTCGAGATCGGCGACGGCGTGTTCGAGGTGAAGTCCACCAACGGCGACACCTTCCTCGGCGGCGAGGACTTCGACATGCGCCTCGTCGAGTACCTGGCGGCCGAGTTCAAGAAGGAGCAGGGCATCGACCTGACCAAGGACAAGCTCGCCCTGCAGCGTCTGAAGGAAGCCGCCGAGAAGGCCAAGATCGAGCTTTCCTCCGCGTCTCAGACCGAGATCAACCTGCCCTACATCACGGCCGATGCCTCCGGTCCGAAGCACCTCGCCCTCAAGCTCTCGCGCGCCAAGTTCGAGCAGCTCGTCGACGATCTCGTGCAGAAGACCATCGAGCCCTGCCGCAAGGCGCTCAAGGATGCCGGCATCTCGGCCGGTGACATCGACGAGGTGGTTCTGGTCGGCGGCATGACCCGCATGCCGAAGATCCAGGAAGTGGTGAAGACCTTCTTCGGCAAGGAGCCCCACAAGGGCGTCAACCCGGATGAGGTCGTGGCCATCGGCGCGGCAATCCAGGCCGGCGTGCTCCAGGGCGACGTGAAGGACGTGCTGCTCCTCGACGTGACTCCGCTGTCGCTCGGCATCGAGACGCTCGGCGGCGTGTTCACCCGTCTGATCGACCGCAACACGACGATCCCGACGAAGAAGAGCCAGGTGTTCTCGACCGCGGAAGACAACCAGAACGCGGTGACGATCCGCGTCTTCCAGGGCGAGCGCGAAATGGCGGCGGACAACAAGCTGCTCGGCCAGTTCGACCTCGTGGGCATTCCGCCCGCACCCCGCGGCGTGCCGCAGATCGAGGTGACCTTCGACATCGACGCGAACGGCATCGTGAACGTCACGGCGAAGGACAAGGCTACGGCCAAGGAGCACCAGATCCGCATCCAGGCTTCCGGCGGTCTGTCCGACACCGACATTGAGAAGATGGTGAAGGACGCCGAGGCTCACGCCGAGGAAGACAAGAAGCGCCGCGAGCTCGTCGAGGCCAAGAACCAGGGCGAAAGCCTGATCCATGCCACCGAGAAGTCGCTGACCGAATACGGCGACAAGGTCTCGGAGGGCGACAAGCAGGGCATCACGACTGCCATCGACGCGCTCCGCCAGGCGCTCGCCGGCGAGGATGCCGAGGTCATCAAGGCCCGCACCACGGACCTGATGCAGGCGTCCATGAAGCTCGGCGAGGCCATGTATGCGGCTCAAGCCGCGGCCGGCGAAGGCGGCGAGCCGCAGCCCGAGGGCGAGGCCGCCCCGAAGGACGACGTCATCGACGCCGACTTCCAGGAAGTCGACGAGGGCGACAAGAAAAAGCGCGCTTAAAACATGAGCGCTCTTTGAGGAATTCGGCACCCGGTTTCATGACCGGGTGCCGTTTTCATGAATGGGCTCGACACAATAATGACCGATCAACCAACCGATTTTCGCAATCCTTCGGCAGAGAACGCCGGAGCATTTCCCTTTTGGACGCGTGCGAAACGGTCCGGCAGCATAATGGAGCGGCCAACCGCTCCCAGGGGCGCCTGATATGTCCAAGCGCGATTATTACGAGGTTCTCGGCGTCTCGCGGACCGCGACCGAAGCGGAGATGAAATCCGCCTTCCGCAAGCTCGCGATGCAGTACCACCCGGACCGCAACCCGGGCGACCACGAAGCCGAGGTCAAGTTCAAGGAACTCAACGAGGCCTACCAGACCCTCTCCGACGGTCAGAAGCGCGCGGCCTACGACCGCTTCGGCCATGCCGCCTTCGCCAATGGCGGACCGGGCGGCGGCGGACCGGGCTTCGGCGGCGACTTCTCCGACTTCATGTCGGACATCTTCGAGAATTTCTTCGGCGATGCCGGGCGCGGCAGCGGGCGCGGGCGTGGAGCCGGCGGCGGACGCGAGCGCGGCGCCGACATGCGCTACAACCTCGAGATCTCTCTCGACGAGGCCTATAACGGCAAGACCGCCGAGCTGAAGATCCCGACCTCCATCACCTGCGAGGCCTGCTCCGGATCCGGCGCGAAGCCGGGCTCCAAGCCCAAGGCCTGCCCCACCTGCGGCGGCGCGGGCCGGGTGCGGGCGACGCAGGGCTTCTTCTCCATCGAGCGCACCTGCCCCAACTGCCACGGGCGCGGCGAGGTCATCGACGATCCTTGCGGCCAATGCGGCGGCGCGGGTCGTGTCACCCGGGAGCGCACCCTCTCGGTCAACATTCCGGCGGGCGTCGAGGACGGCACACGCATTCGCCTCGCGGGTGAAGGCGAGGCTGGCCTGCGCGGCGGACCTCCGGGCGATCTCTACATCTTCCTGTCCCTGAAACCCCATCCGTTCTACCAGCGCGACGGGGCGGACCTGTTCTGCCGGGTTCCGATCTCCATGGTGACGGCGGCGCTCGGCGGCGAGTTCAGCGTTCCGACGCTCAGCGGCACCGACGCGCTCGTGAAGGTTCCCGAGGGCACCCAGACCGGCAAGCAGTTCCGCCTCAAGGGAAAAGGCATGCCGGTGCTGCGCTCGCGGGACGTGGGCGACCTCTACATCCAGGTTGTTGTGGAAACTCCGCAGAAGCTCACCAAGCGCCAGCGCGAGCTCCTGACGGAGTTCGATCAGGAATGCTCCAAGGAAAACCACCCGGAAAGCTCCGGCTTTTTCTCGCGCTTCCGGGAGTTTATCGACGGACTGGGTGGATCAACTTAACTTGACGGTCGTTTTCCTCAGCGCATCGTGCGGAAAAAGTGGATCTGGTTTTTCCGCTCTAGACGATGCGCCCGTTAAATGAGAAGCATCGGATTAATCCCAAAAGTGGCCTCCACTTTTGGGTCCGAGGCTTCGGGGTTCTAAACAGCCAACGTGATCCGTCGCACAAGGGGTCCTGATCAGTGCTTCAGTCGTTCCAACGGCCAACGGCCCGGAAAATCCCCCTCAAGAAGGATCGTTTCCAGGACGAGGCCCGGTTCCTGCGCTCCTGGCTCGAACGGCCACTCGTCGTCGGCGCTGTCACCCCTTCCGGCAAGATCCTGGCCAGGACCATGGCCTCCTATGTGGATCCGCGCATTCCCGGTCCCGTCATCGAGCTCGGCCCCGGCACGGGACCGGTGACCGACGCCTTGATCCGGCGCGGCGTGGCACAGGAGCGGTTGGTCCTCATCGAATACAGCCCTGAATTCTGTCAGCTCCTGAAGCGGCGCTTTCCCAAGGCGACGATCATCCAGGGCGATGCCTACGATCTGAAGGAAACGCTCTCCGGTATCCTGAAGGAGCCGGCGGCCGCCACCGTGTCCAGCCTGCCGCTCTTCACCAAGCCCATGGACCAGCGCCTGGAGCTCCTGGAAGCCGCTCAGGGGATGATGCACCCCAACGCGCCCTTCATCCAGTTCACCTATGCGGTGGTGCCGCCGATCCCGGCGCGCTCGCAGGCCTACAAAGCCAAAGCCTCCAACCGGATCTGGCGCAACCTGCCCCCGGCCCGCGTCTGGATCTACAACAAGGTCACCCATCCATGAGCGCTGCGATGTCTCTTTCGACGAATCCCGTTCCCGCAGGAGACATTCGCGACAAGCTCATCATCGGTCTCGACGTCCCCTCCGTCGAGGAGGCCCGCTCCGTCGTCGACCGTATCGGGGACGCCGGCACCTTCTACAAGATCGGCTATCAGCTCGCCTATGCGGGCGGCTTCGAGTTCGCCCGGGATCTGATCGGACAGGGCAAGAAGGTCTTTCTCGACCTCAAGCTCCACGACATCGGCAACACGGTGGAGGAAGGCGTGCGCTCTGTGACCCGCCTCGGCGCCACGTTCCTGACGGTCCACGCCTATCCGCAGACCATGCGCGCGGCCGTCGCTGGAAAAGCCGGAACGGATCTGAAAATCCTCGCCGTGACCGTGCTCACTTCTTACGACGACAACGATCTCGTCGAGGCGGGGTACGCCCCCGTCACGGCTGCGGAACTCGTCGCCCGCCGCGCGGCACAGGCGCGTGACCTCAATGTCGACGGCATCGTCTGCGCCGCGACGGAAGCGGAGCGCGTGCGCTCCATCGTCGGCCCCGGCCGCCTCATCGTCACGCCCGGCATCCGGCCTGCGGGTGCGGATGCGGGCGACCAGAAGCGCATCGTGACGCCTGCCGAGGGCATTCGCCTTGGCGCCAACCACCTCGTGGTCGGCCGCCCCATCGTGAAGGCCGCGGATCCGCGTGCGGCCGCGGAAGCGATTATGCGGGAAATCGTCGACGTGAAGGCTTGACGATAACGGCCCTCTGGCGTTCGCTGCCTCCCCCGAAACCAAGAGGAGCGCCTCATGCCCAAAGGCTATGTCATTGCCCGCGTGACAGTCACGAACCCCGATGCCTACGCGGAATACGCCAAGGGCGCGACGGAGGCGATCCGCCAATATGGCGGGCGCCCGCTGGTGCGCGGCGGCGCGTACGAGGCGCTGGAGGGTGAGGCACGGCCCCGCAACGTGGTGATCGAGTTCGACTCCGTCGAGCAGGCCCGGACCTATTATCACTCGCCGGAATATCAGGCGGCCAAGGCCAAGCGCGAAGGCGCCTGCGTGGCCGAGTTCGTTCTCGTCGAAGGAGCCTGAAGCGATGAAGGGCTATTGGATCGGTCGCGTCGACGTCTCGAACCCCGACGCCTATCAGAACTACGTGAAGGCCAACGCCGTGCCTTTCGCCAAATACGGCGCCCGTTTCCTGGTGCGCGGCGGCCAGTACCGTGTCGCCGAGGGCGATGCCCGCGCCCGCAACGTGGTGATCGAGTTCCCGACCTACGAAGCGGCATTGGAATGCTGGGACTCGCCCGAATACCAGGCGGCAAAAGCCGAGCGTGACGGTCATGCCGTTGCCGACATCATCATCATCGAGGGCTACGAAGGGCCTCAGCCGGGGTGAGCTCTCTCGACCGCCATGGCCGGCCTTGTGCCGGTGATCCCGATGATGAGAGACGCAGTGCTTTTCTGATCGAGATGGCCGGGACAGGCCCGGCCATGACGCGGCGGATGTCATTCCCGGTCGGAGCGAAGCGGAGGGAAAGGGAATCCATAGCGCCAAGCGTGTCATTGGATCCCGCTTCCCGGTCCTGCGGACCGCCGGGGATGACAAGAGGAGCTCTATCCTCCGCGCTTCTCAGCGGCACTCCAAGCGGCTATACCCTGAGCCCGTAACAACAGGAGAGCGGCATGAGCGAGATGCGACTCGTCGTGGTAGGTGCGGCCGGACGCATGGGGCGCATGCTCATCAAAACCGTCGCCGAGACCGAGGGCTGCACCCTCGTCGGCGCCATCGAGCGGGAAGGCTCTCCGGCGCTCGGGCACGATGCCGGTCTGCTCGCCGGGGTCGGCCTGCTCGACGTGGACGTGACCGACGATCCGCTGACCGTGTTCGCCCAGGCCGACGGCGTCCTCGATTTCACGGCGCCTGCCGCCACCACCGCCTTCGCGGCGCTTGCCGCCCAGGCGCGCATCGTGCATGTGATCGGGACCACCGGCCTGCAGGAGCCCGATTTCACCAAGCTGGAAGCGGCCGCGCGCCATGCGCGCATCATCCAGTCCGGCAACATGTCGCTTGGCGTGAACCTGCTCGCGGGACTCGTGCGCAAGGTGGCGGCGACGCTGGGCGAAGACTTCGACATCGAGATTCTCGAAATGCACCACCGCATGAAGGTGGACGCGCCCTCGGGCACCGCCCTCCTCCTCGGCGAAGCGGCCGCGGAGGGACGCCAAATCTCGCTGAAGGAGCGCTCCGTGCGCAGCCGCGACGGCCATACCGGCGCGCGCAATCCGGGCGACATCGGCTTTGCCACCTTGCGTGGAGGCTCCGTGGTCGGTGAGCATTCGGTGATCTTTGCAGGCGCCGGCGAGCGCCTGGAACTGTCGCACCGCGCCGAGGACCGGAGCATCTTCGCCCGCGGCGCCGTGAGGGCCGCTCTCTGGGGTCTCGACAAGAAGCCTGGGTTTTACACCATGGCCGATGTTCTTGGCCTCGATCGGCTCTAAAACACGCCATTCACGAGTATCAATCGGAGACGCCAAGACATGAACCGCCTTCTCGTCCTTGCACGCCACGGCCAGAGCGAATGGAACCTCAAGAACCTGTTCACCGGCTGGAAGGATCCGGGACTCACCGATCTCGGCATCGAGGAGGCGCGCAATGCCGGCCGTCGCCTGAAGGAAATGGGCGTCCAGTTCGACGTCGCCTTCACGTCGGATCTGTCGCGCGCTCAAGCCACCTGCAAGCTGATCCTGGAAGAGATCGGCCAGCCCGATCTCAAGACCATCGCGAACCAGGCCCTGAACGAGCGCGATTACGGTGATCTCTCCGGTCTCAACAAGGACGACGCCCGCGCCCGCTGGGGTGAGGAGCAGGTCCATGTCTGGCGCCGCTCCTACGACGTGCCCCCTCCCGGCGGCGAGAGCCTGAAGGACACCGTGGCTCGCGTGCTGCCGTACTACATCCGCGAGATCCTGCCCCGCGTGATGCGCGGCGAGCGCGTGCTCGTGGCAGCCCACGGCAATTCCCTGCGCGCCCTGGTGATGGTGCTCGACGGTCTGACCTCGGAGACGATCCCGAGCCTCGAACTCGCGACGGGCATTCCGCTGGTCTACACCCTCAACGACGACACCACCGTCGCCGACAAGAAAGTGCTGGAGGGGTAAGACGGCCTTAACGTCTCTTCCATGTCACGGCCGTCCCCGGACTTGATCCGGAGATCAGTCCCGGCCGTCTCGCTTCTGTGATGCACGGTGCTTTTCAGATCGGGATCACCGGCACAAGGCCGGTGATGACGTGCAAGGATCGCACGTGCCAAGATCATCCCATGTCCCCCATCACTCTTAGCCCCGGCCTCGCCTACTACCCCGACTACCTCGACCGTCCGGCGCAGGAGCGGCTGCTGCAATCCCTACGCGAGATCACGCGCCAGGCGCCGCTCTACACCCCGCGCATGCCGCGCACGGGAAAGCCGTTCTCCGTGCGCATGACCAATTGCGGGCCGCTCGGCTGGGTGTCGGACGTGGAGGGCTATCGCTACCAGCCGACGCATCCTGAAACGGGCCAGCCCTGGCCCGCCATGCCGGACCAGGTGCTGCGCGCCTGGGAGGAATTGAGCGACTACCCGCATCCGCCCGATGCCTGCCTGGTCAATTTCTACGAGCCCACGGCCCGTATGGGGATGCACCAGGACAAGGACGAGGAAGAGTTCGCGGCGCCCGTCGTGTCGCTGTCCCTCGGCGATACGGCGCTCTTTCGCTATGGCGGACTGGAGCGGAAGGATCCCACCCGCTCGATCAAGCTCCGCTCCGGTGACGCGATCGTGTTCGGCGGGCCCGCGCGGCTGATCTATCATGGCATCGACCGGCTGAAAGCGGGAAGCTCGGACCTGCTGCCGCAGGGTGGGCGGCTCAATCTTACCTTGCGCAAGGTAGAGAAGGCGATTTAGCCTCAAGATCATGATTACCTGCAGGTTTCCTTCGAAGAGGCGTCCATGAAAGCTTTTGCAGCCGCTGCCTTGGGTCTCGTCCTGTCGGCTCAGGCCGCCCTCGCAGCCGAGCCCGTCTATCCGCCGGCCTCGCGGATCGGCATCGTCCCGCCTGCGAACATGATGGTCTCGAAGCGCTTCAGCGGCTTCGAGAGCGAGGAGAAGGCCGCGGCCATCAACTTCGTGGAAATGCCTGCCGCGGCTTATGCACAGCTCGTCAACGGGCTCACCAAGGATGCTCTGAAACGCCAAGGCCTGAGTGAAACCTCGCGCGAAGCCCTGAAGCTCGGCGCCAAGACGGGCGTTCTGATCGGCGGCACCATGGCGGGCCCCGTTCAGGGCCGAAAATGGGTGATGGCGGTCAAGGACGAGGACCTCACCGCCCTCGTGATCGCGCAGGTGCGCGGCGGCCAGGACGGCTACAGCGAGGCGCAGATGCGCGAGGCCTTGAAGAGCATCGCCCTGCGCGGTCCGGTCTCGATCGAAGAGCAACTTTCCGCCCTGCCCTTCCGGCTCGGCGACAAGGCCGGTTTCCGCCCGGTGCGGGTGATGGCGGGCAACTCGGTCCTGTTCACCGACGGGCCGCAGGACACGATCAAGGCGGTCGAGCAGCCGATGGTCATCATGGCGGCCACCGTCAACGTTCCGGTTCCGCCGGCGGAGCGGCGTAGCCAGTTCGCCCATGCGGCCCTGAACTCCAACCAGATCCTCAAGGACGTCAAGATCGAGCGTTCCGAGTCCTTCCGCTTCAAGGGCCAGGACTGGCACGAGATCGTCGCCAAGGCCGTGGAGGCGGAATCGGGCCAGCCGATCGTGGTGATGCAGACGATCCGCTTCGAGCCCGACCGTTACGTGCGTATGGTCGGCCTGACTCGGGTCGAGCAGCGCGACCAGAACCTGCCCCGCTTCCGGACGATGATCGACGGCGTCGACCTGAATCCTTAATCGCGGCGGGGAAAGGCCGGCAGCGACCAGCCGCGCAGGAGGGCGAGCGCCCGTAAGGAGAAGGCTGCCGTGAAGCCAGCGGCGGCGCTTAGGAATGGATCGAGGCCTATTGCCTGCAGGGCGACCATGACCGAAGCGCCAAGGGCTGCGGCCGTGACATAGATCTCCTGACGCAGCACCAGGGGCGTCGTTCCGGCAAAGATATCGCGGATGATGCCGCCGAAGGTGGCGGTGGTGGTCCCGAGCGCGACGGCGGAAAGCGCCGGAACGCCGGCCGCCAGCGCCTTGCCGGTGCCCGAGACGGCGAAAAGGGCAAGACCCAGGGCATCTGCCCAGAGGAGGACGCGGCCCTGTCGGCCGCCCTCCAACATCGCCACCCGCTTGGGGCCCAGGGCGAAGACGAGTTCCGCCACGATCAGGCAGACGAGCACGTCGGTCGGATCGCCGACCCAGAACACGGGCCGCGTGCCGATGAGCAAATCCCGGATCGTACCGCCACCGACGCCCGTGAGCGTGGCCAGCAGCGCAAACCCGAACGGGTCCATGCCCTTGCGGGCCGCCATCAAAGCGCCGGACAGCGCGAAGACGGCGACGCCGATGCTTTCAAAAGGGATGCTTCGAAGGAAGTCCACCGGGAACACCTGCCATAATCCCAGATCTCATCCTGAGTGTCTGGCTCATAAAGGGAATGCCACGTGTTTCCCCGCTCATCCTACCGCGTCATCACCGGCCTTGTGCCGGTGATCTCGGTTGGAAAAGCACGGCGCTTCACAGCATCGGGATGGCCGGCACAAGGCCGGCCATGACGGGGGCCTCACTGACAAGCCAGACCTTCAGGATGAGGGCTGCTGGGGTGTTCGCTTACAGCATTTTCAGGTGAAGCGGATGCGGTTCACAAGAAAAGCCGTTGACCGATCCTTTACGAAGCCGCCGACGAATTATCCGCAGCCTCGGCGCCGTTGCCGTTGGTCGCGGCCTTCGGGCCGCCCCTGGAGACGCCGACCAGGGCCGGGCGCAGGACGCGCTCGCCGATGACGTAGCCGGACTGGACCACCTGCAGGACCGTGCCGTTCGGGACTTCCGCGTTGGGGATCTCGAACATGGCCTGATGCACGTTCGGGTCGAACTTCTGGCCCTGCGGGTCGAGCTTCTTCACGCCATGGCGCTCGAGGTTCTTCAGCAGGTCGCGCTCGGTGAGGTCGATGCCCTCGATGAGGGCCTTGAAGGCACCCTCGGCGGTGCTGCGAGCCTCTTCCGGCACGCTCTCGATGGCGCGGCGGACATTGTCCGCCACGTTGAGCATGTCGCGGGCGAAGTTCGCCACGGCATAGGTACGGGCATCGGCGATCTCGCGCTCGGTGCGGCGGCGCAGGTTCTCCATATCGGCCATCAGGCGCAGCATCTTGTCCTTCAGGTCCGCCTTCTCGGCCTCGAGAACGGCAATCGGATCGGCCTCAGGCGCGGAGGCCGCCTCGGGAGCGACATCATTGGCGGGCTCGGCCTGCGGGGCCGCGTTCTGGTTTTCCGTGTCGTTCGGATTCATGGTCGATCAACTAAAATGGGAAAAGAAAGGTTCGGGCCACATATCAGGTCCCTTGCTCCACAAATCAAGCGCTGCGCCGGTGGAGAGGCTCGGTTTCCTCAGACTTGAACACGTCGAGAAGGGTGCGGCTGATGGTGGCCTGTCGTCCCGCATGGGTGATCTTGGTGCCCGTCAGGTCCGTCACGTAGAACACGTCCACGGCCTTTTCGCCGAAAGTGACGATATGGGCCGACGCGATGTTGAGGTTGAGCTTCCCCAGGGCCGTGGTGAGATCGTAGAGCAAGCCCGGCCGGTCGAGGCCCGAGATCTCGATCACCGTCTGACGGTTCGACAGGGAATTGTCGATGCTCACCTCCGGCGGCACGTGGAAGGCCTTGGAGCGCTCCTTGGCCGGGCGCTTGCCGTCCACGAGATCGGCGATCTTCACCTCCCCCTTCAAGGCCCGCTCGATGGCCTTGGCGACCCGCTCGGCCCGGCGCAGCTCGTCCTCGTCCCGGTCGAAGGCGCGGGAGAGCACGATGGTGTCGAGCGCGATTCCGTCCGTGGTGGTGAAGATCTGCGCATCGACGATGTTGCCGCCGGACGCCGCGCAGGCGCCGGTGACGATGGCGAGGAGGCGCGGATGGTCGGGCGAGAGGATGGTGAGCTCGGTCACGCCGCGAAACTGATCCGTCTCGTAGGCCGTGGTGACCGTGCGCCCAGCCTTGTCGGATTCCCGCAGGAGCCTTGCCTGCTTGGCGCGCCGGGTTTCGTCGGTCTTCAGCCAGTAGCCCGGTGTGTGGCGCGAAGCGTATGTCTCGAATTCGGCGTCCGACCAGTCGGGCAGCTCGACGCGCAGCTGCTCCTGCACCAGGCGCACCCGCTCGGAGCGGGCCAGATCCACCGCGCCGCCGCCGAGGATCACTTCCGTTTCCTGGTAGAGATTGCGCAGGAGCTGGCCCTTCCAGCCGGTCCAGGTGCCAGGGCCGACGGCCTTGATATCGGCGATGGTGAGCACGAGCAGGAGCTTCAAGCGCTCCATGGTCTGCACGACCTCGGCGAAGCTCTTGATGGTGGCGGGATCCGAGAGATCGCGGCTCTGGGCCGTGTTCGACATCAGAAGATGATGCTCGACCAGCCACGCCACCGTGTCGGTCTCAGCCTCGGTGAGTCCGAAGCGCGGTCCGAGCTTGCGGGCGATCACGGCACCCGCTTCCGAATGATCCTCCGGCCGGCCCTTGGCGATGTCGTGCAGGAACATCGCCACGTAGAGCGCACGGCGGTTGCGGATGGTGGGAAAGATCTGGTTCGCCAGCGGATGCTCGCTGCCGAGCTGGCCCGCCTCGATCTCGGTGAGCACGCCGACCGAGCGGATCAGGTGCTCGTCCACCGTATAATGGTGATACATGTTGAACTGCATCATCGCGACAATGCGGCCGAAATCCGGAATGAAACGCCCGAGCACACCGGTCTCGTTCATGCGCCGCAGCACCACCTCCGGCGCGTTCTTGGATGAAAGAATCTCCAGAAAGAGCTTGTTGGCCTCCGGATCGTTGCGCACGTTGTGTCCCAAGAGCTTGAGCGAGCGGGCGGCCCGTCGCGTCGCATCGGGATGAATGGCGAGGTTGCGCCGGTCGGCGAGCCAGAACAGGCGGATCAGGTTGACCGGATCGCGTTCGAAAGCCTCCTCGTTTTCGACGTTGAGGCGGTTGTTGTCGATGATGAAGCCCTCGCTCACGAGCGCGCCGCCGCTGCGGCGGCGGAAGCGGCCGAACATCCGGTCGAGCATGGGGCGGCGCTTCGTCTGGCGCGCCTCGAGTTCGGCACAGACGATCGCGGTGAGATCGCCCACATCCTTGGCGATGAGAAAATAGGCTTTCATGAAGCGCTCGACGGCCGACAATCCGCCTCTCGGAGCAAAGCCGAGGCGCTCGGCAATGGTGCGCTGCAGGTCGAAGGTCAGGCGCTCTTCCGCGCGGCCGGTGACGAAATGCAGGTGGCAGCGCACGCGCCACAGGAACTCCTCGCAGCGCGAGAAGAGATTGAACTCCGCCTGCGTGAAGAGCCCGGCCTTGACCAGTTCCCTGGGCTCCTTCACCCGGTAGACGTATTTCGCGATCCAGAAGAGCGTATTGAGATCGCGCAAGCCCCCTTGCCGTCCTTCACGTTCGGCTCGACGAGGTAGCGGGATGCGCCGGCCTTGGCGACGCGGCCATCGCGTTCCTTGAGCTTGGCGTCCACGAACTCCGCCGCCGTGGTCGCGACGATCTCCTGGTCGAAGCGCTTCTCCAGATTATCGAAGAGCTCCCGGTCGCCGAAGAGGAAGCGGGCCTCGAGCAGGGAGGTCCGGATGGTCATGTCCGCATGTGCCTCGCGCAGGCATTCCTCGACCGAGCGGGTCGCGTGCCCGACCTTCAGCTTCAGGTCCCAGAGGACGTAGAGTATCGCTTCGACGACGCTCTCGCCCCAGGCCGTCTGCTTGTAGGGCAGCAGGAACAGGAGATCGACATCGGAGCCTGGCGCCAGAGTTCCGCGCCCATAGCCTCCAGTCGCCACGACGGCCAAGCGCTCGCCGGCCGAAGGATTGGCCGCCGGATAGAGATGCTGAACCACGGCGTCGTGGACGATATGGACCAGTTCGTCCATCCGCTCGCAAAGATAGCGGGCGCAGACGAGCCCGTTTTGGCTGTCCTGGAGCTTCTCCTGGGCCTCCTGATGGCCCCGGTCGAGCAGCTTCTTCAACTCGGGGACTAGCTTGGCGCGCAGATCCGCCGCATCGCGGATCGGCTGACTGCCGAGGCTTTCGAGGACGCTCTTGGGGCTATGGATGGTCATGGAACAACCGCGCACGAGGAACCGTTTGACTTATCACTTGATCGGGCCTCCGCCCAAGGGTGGACTGGCATTATCCGTCGAAACCGATAGTGTGTTCTTTATAAGAGATACTGTTTGACATAAAAAACGTAGAGTTCTATAAACCGGACACGCGCCGATTTGAGCATGCAGCTTGCGGGCGCGAAACAAGTGCAGCTAAAGCGCCGGGCGCGCGAAGACCTGACGGTCCAGCTCCCATGCGCACAACATGGGACTGAACGCAATGAGCCTGACCCGCCGTCTCCTGATCGCCGCCTCCCTCGCCACAGGCCTTGCCTCCTTTGCGACTGTCGCGTCCGCGCAGGTGAAGGAAATCCGTATCGATTACGCCACCTACAACCCGGTCAGCCTGGTCCTGAAGGACAAAGGCTTCCTCGAGAAGGAACTGGAGAAGGACGGCATCAGCGTGCGCTGGGTGCAGTCGCTCGGCTCCAACAAGGCGCTCGAATTCCTCAATGCCGGCTCGATCGATTTCGGCTCCACCGCCGGCGCCGCCGCCCTGATCGGCAAGATCAACGGCAACCCGATCAAGTCGATCTATGTCTATTCCCGCCCCGAATGGACGGCGCTCGTCACCCGCAAGGATACGGGCATCACGAAGGTCGAGGACCTGAAGGGCAAGCGCGTCGCCGTGACCCGCGGCACCGATCCGCACATCTTCCTGGTTCGCGCCCTGCAGGAAGCCAAGCTCACCGAGAAGGACGTGAAGCTCGTTCTCCTGCAGCATCCGGACGGCCGCACCGCTCTCGAGCGCGGCGACGTGGATGCCTGGGCCGGCCTCGATCCGCTGATGGCAGCGGCCGAAGTTGAAAGCGGCGCACAGCTCTTCTACCGCAATGCGGGCGCCAACACCTGGGGCGTGCTGAACGTCTCCGAGTCGTTTGCCAAGGACAACCCGGCTCTCGTGCAGCGCGTGCTCAAGGCCTATGAGGAAGCCCGCAAGTACTCGCTCGCCAACCCGGCCGAGCTGAAGAAGACGCTCGTCACCTACACGAAGCTCGCCGAGCCGGTGATCGAGCGCCAGCTCGAGCGCACGGAGCTGAGCCATTCCAACATCGGCCAGCCGCAGGTCGACACGATCCTCGCCGCGGGCCTCGCCCTGCAGCAGGCCGGCGTCATCACCCCTGAAACCAATGTGCGCGCCGCCGTCGATTCCCTCATCGACCGCCGTTTCGCCACCGCATCGCGCTGATGTCTTCATCACGGGAGAGCGCCGTGACAGGCCAAGCCACAAGCAACGCCTGGTCCTCCCATGAGGGTGCCGCCGCTCTCGCGGCCCCTGCCTTGACCGAGAAGCGACGCGCCTTCGACTGGCGCATCCTTCTCGGCTTTTTTTTACCCATCGCCATCGCTCTTCTCTGGGAATCCGTCGTCGCGCTCGGCCTCGCGCAGGGACGCCTCGTTCCGCCGCCGAGCCGCATCATCGCGACGCTCTGGGGCCTGGCTCAGACCGGCGAATTGTGGACACACACCTGGATGACGCTCTGGCGCGTCCTCGTGGGCTTCGTAATCGGCGCGGTTGCCGGCATCGTGCTGGGTGCGCTCTCCGGCTCCAGCAAGACCATCCGCCAATTGCTCGATCCGACCCTGCAGGCTCTTCGTGCGATTCCCTCCATCGCCTGGGTGCCACTGTTCATTCTGTGGCTCGGCATCTTCGAAGCATCCAAGGTGGCACTGATCGCCGTCGGCGTGTTCTTTCCGGTCTATCTCGGCATCGCGGGCGCGATCCTCTCCGTCGACCGCAAGCTCGTGGAGGTCGGCCACGTGTTCCGTCTCTCGCGGGTTCAACTGGCCCGCCGCATCCTGCTGCCCGCCGTTCTGCCGGAGGCCGTGATCGCGCTGCGTTCGGGCCTCGGCCTCGGCTTCATGTTCGTTGTCGCTGCGGAATTCATGGGTGCATCCGAGGGCCTCGGTTATCTGCTCGTCGATGGGCAGCAGATGGGCAAGCCCGACCAGATCCTCGCCGCGATCATCGCCTTCGCGCTGCTCGGCAAGATCGCCGACAGCCTGCTCGTTGCAGGCACCAAGCCGCTCGTGCGCTGGCAGGACACCGTGCGGGAGAGGTTGTAATGCTGAATCTCGAACACCTCTCCAAGACCTACGCCGATGGCACACGCGCGCTGTCCGACATCAATCTCACCGTTCATGAAGGCGAGATCGTCTCATTGATCGGCGGCTCGGGCTGCGGCAAGACCACGTTGCTGCGCCTCATCGCCGGTCTCGACCAGGCAAGCGCAGGCCGGATCCGCCTCGACGACGAGGTGCTCTCAGGGCCCCATCCAGACGTCGGCATCGTGTTCCAGGAGCCGCGCCTTCTGCCCTGGCTGTCGGTTTCGGACAACATCGCTTTCGGATTGGACGGCGTAAGTGCAGCGGAGCGCAAGGCCCGCGTCGCACATGCGCTCGACAAGATCGGCCTGATCGAACATGCCGACCGCTGGCCGCGCGACCTGTCGGGCGGCCAGCAGCAGCGCGTCTCCATCGCGCGCGCCTTCGTGACGAATCCGAAGGTTCTGCTCCTCGACGAGCCCTTCTCGGCGCTTGATGCCTTCACCCGCGCGAGCCTGCACGAGCATCTGCTCGGGCTGTGGGAGGAGACGCGCCCGACGGTCGTGCTCGTCACGCACGACGTGCAGGAGGCCGTGACGCTCGCCGACCGGTCCATCGTCATGCAACCGAAGCCGGGCCGGATCTTCGACGAACTGCCGCTGACCCTCTCGCGGCCGCGCGACAAGACGGGCCTTCCCTTCGAGACCTCCGTGCGCCGCGTCTTGACGGCCCTGGACCATTCGCTCAAAGCTCCGCAATTGCAGCCTCAGCGTGAGCGCGACCGCCAGGCCGCCGCGCTGTGGTGGTAGGAACCAAAAGGACTTCATCATGGATGCGACAGCCCTTCGCGCCCTCCAGGCGCCGTTGAAGGATCAATACCGCAACGATCCCGACAAGGCCGTGATCACCCTGAAGGCGCAAGGCACGCTCGATGACCAGCACATTGCGTGCAAGGTCGAGACCGGCCGGGCACTCGCCGTCGCAGGCCTTCACCCGGCCACCGGTGGCTCCGGTGCGGAACTCTGCTCGGGCGACATGCTGCTCGAAGCGCTCGTCGCCTGCGCCGGCGTGACGCTCAAGGCCGTTGCGACCGCGCTCGAAATCGACCTGCGCCACGGTGCGGTGAAGGCGGAAGGCGACCTCGATTTCCGCGGCACGCTCGGCGTCGACAAGACGGCACCCGTGGGCTTCAGGAATATCCGCCTGTCCTTCGAGATCGACACCGATGCGCCGCAAGAGAAGGTCGACCAGCTGCTCAAGCTCACCGAGCGCTACTGCGTGGTGTTCCAGACCCTCAACAACAAGCCCGAGCTGAGCGCCACGCTGACGCGCAAATAGGCCTGTTTGTTTGCTCGATCAGTATGAAATCTACCCGTCATGGCCGGGCTTGTCCCGGCCATCCCGATTGGAAGGGCGCGGCGTTTCAATCCATCGGGATCACCGACACATGGCCGGTGATGACGTGGTGGAATACTGTGGATGAGGGCGAGGATACTGAAATGCCGTCAGTTTCCAGCCACCAGGGTTCGCGGCGCGCCGCTGATCGCGACAGCAGCGCCGCCGCGGATTTCCTGCACGGTCAACGCACGGTCGTTGGTGCCGTCGGGATTGAAGCGGAACACGCCGTCGGCCCCGGCGAAGCCTGCGGGGTTCGTGAGCATGGCGTCGGTAAAGGCCTGTGCGCCCTGCATCCGCGCCAGCGCGGCGGCGAGCGTCACCGCGTCATAGGACAGAGTCGCCAACCTTATCGGATCGACATTGAAGCGTGCGCGATAGCGTTCGGCGAAGGCCGTGAAACCACGCTTGTCGGGTGCCGCGAACCAGCCCCCTTGCAGGATCGGAAGAGCGACGACGCGAGGTTCGTCCCACAGCCCGGTGCCGAGCGGCTTGACCCGCAGCGGATCGAAGCCGGCCATCTGCAGCGCCTGGGCCATGGCCGGCAGGCCGTCGCCATTGTCGGGAAGGAACAGCGCATCGGCCTGCGGCGCGGAACCGCCGATGACGGATGCGATGCGCTGCACGGCTTCTCGAGGCTGTCCCGGCGGATAGTACTCGAGCGCCGCGATGCGGATGCCCTGCTGCGCCGCCGCCTGCTGCAGCCGCGCCCCGGCCACGCGGCCGTACTGGGTCTCCGGGATCAACGCGGCGACGGAGCGGCGTCCTTGGGTGGCGGCGAACGAGACGATGCGGTCCACCTCCTCCTGCACGAGGAAGCTCAGGAGGTAAACGCCCTGACTGGCGACGCTCGCATCCGTCGAGAAGCCGATGACCGGCTTGCCCCTCTGGCGCGCCACCTGTCCGGCCGCCTGAACGGAGCCCGCGAAGAGCGGGCCGATGATGAGTTCGGCTCCTTCCGCCAGCGCCTGCTGGGCCGCAGCCTGCGCGCCCTCCGGGGTGCCGTTATCGTCCTTCACGAGAAGGGTGAGATCCGAGTTCTGGAATTCGCCGAGGGCCAGTTCCGCCGCGTTGCGCATGCCCTGCGCCACCACGGCCCCCTGCCCCGCTCCGGTCATGGGCAGGATCAGGGCGACCCTGACGGGACCGTTGCCGATGGTGGTTCCGGCCATGGCCGGCCCGAGCGGAGCATCCTGCATCGGAGCGCCGGGTGGCGTCACGCCGGCCGCATACGCAGGCTCGACGGGAGCGGGTTGAGGCCGGCTCGCCTTTCGCGGCGGCGCCAGGCTGCCGGAGCCGACGCAGCCGGACAAAACCAGCGCCCCGGCAGTGACAAAAACCCACGCGGCCCGGCCTGCAAGGCCTCCGGCTGTACCATGCGACGCCTGCGCCATCTCCACCCCCTTTTGGAAACAGCTATCCGTTCATGGACAGAAGCGTGACAGCAAAAGGTAAACATTGTTTCCAATGCAGGATGATGGTCTCAACAACCCCGCTTCCGCGGCGCCGCCCCTCATGCGACAGTGACGAACGATGAGTCAGAGAATCGATAACCGGACCAAACGGCGCGAGCCGAACGAGCGGATCGCCACCTTCACCGCCTTCGGCCTCGCCGCCGAGGCGAAGCCCCTGTCACCCGGCCTCTATGTGGTCGCGACCCCCATCGGCAATTTGCAGGACGTGTCCTTCCGTGCGCTGAACGTGCTTGCCGCCGCGGACGCGATCCTCGCCGAGGACACGCGGGTGACGAAGACCCTGCTCGCCCATTACGGCATCACGACGCCGCTCGTGGCCTATCACGAGCATTCCAACGATGCCGTACGCGAGCGCATGGTCCACCGGATCCGCGAAGGCCAGGCGCTTGCCCTCGTGTCGGATGCCGGCACGCCGCTGGTGTCGGATCCGGGCTACAAGCTCGTGCAGGCGGCGATCGAGGAAGGATTGCCGGTCACCCCCATTCCCGGCCCCTCGGCCGTGCTCACCGCGCTCGTCGCATCGGGCCTGCCCACCGACCGATTCTTCTTCGAGGGCTTCCTGCCGTCGAAGAGCGCTGCGCGCCGCACGAGGCTCGCCGAAATCGGCACGATTCCCGGCACGCTCATGCTCTTCGAGGGGCCGCATCGCCTGCCCGAGATGCTCGCCGATGCCGCCGCGGTGCTGGGCGAGCGGCAGGCCGTGGTGGCGCGCGAACTCACGAAGATGTTCGAGACGATCCGGCGCGGCACCCTGCCGGAGCTGGCGCAGCAATTCGCCGAGGAAGGGCCGCCCAAGGGCGAGATCGTGGTGCTGATCGGCGAGGCGACGAAAGCCATGCACGCGGCGGAAGCCGATGCGGCGCTCGACGGCAAGCTCGAAGCGGCGCTCAAGAACCACTCGATCAAGGACGCCGCGGCGCTTGTCGCGGCGGAGCTCGACGTGCCCAAGCGCGAAGTCTATGCCCGCGCGCTGACGCTCGCGAAGAAGGGCGAATGACGAGCGCGCTCGAACGCCGCCGCGCGACTTTTCTGCGCGGCCATCGTGCCGAATGGATCGCGCTGCTGTTCCTCGTGATGAAAGGCTACCGCCCGCTCGCGCGCCGCTATGCGGCATCGGGCGGCGAGATCGACCTGATCGTTGTCCGCGGCGACACTATCGCGTTCGTCGAGGTCAAGGCGCGCGGCCTGATGGACGATGCGTTGTCCGCCATCACCGCCCGCAAGCGCCAGCGCTTCTCGCGCGCGGTTCGCACGTGGCTCACGCGCAATGCGTGGGCTCAAGGAAAGACATGGCGCGCGGATGCGGTGTTCATCGCGCCCAAGCGATGGCCACGTCACATCGTGTCCGCGTTCGAGCTGGAGATATCCTAAGCCGCCATCCGGTGCCGGTCCGCAACCGCCTCGCGGATATGTCGCGCCAATTCCTGCACCACGTGATTGCCGCCGTCGCGCGGCAGGTAGAGATTGACCATGAAGGGCGGGAGCGCGGGCAATCCGGACTCGGGCCCCAGCACGTCAAAACCGCTCGGCACGGTCGAGGCCATCCAGGCCATGACGGCGATGTCGGCGGCTACGGTCGCCACCTGCGCCGACGTGTTCGTCACCTCCGAGACCGAACGCCATTCGATGCCGGCCTTCTGCAGCACCTCGCGGATCGGCGCCCGGAAGGCGCAGTCGGAGCAGCCGATGGAGACAGGCAAAGGGCGCTGGCGCACCGCATCGCCGCCGCGCGCGCCCACCCATACCAGACGATCCATGACGAGGTTCTCGCCGTCGGGATCGCAGCTCATCTCGGTGGCGAGCACCACATCGACCTTGCCGCCATAGAGCTTCGAGCGAAGGGACACGCTGGAGCCGCTGTTGAGCGAGATCCGCACACGGGGATAGCGGCGCGCGAAATCCTTCAGGAAGGTCGGCAGATAGGTGGTGACGATGTCGCTTGGAATGCCGAGCCTTACCTCGCCTTCGAATTCCGGCGTCGTCATCTCGGTCCAGATTTCGTCATTGAGGGCCAGCATGCGCTTCGCCCGCCCGAACAGGCGCTCGCCGGCCGTCGTGAGCTTCATGGCGCGCCGATCGCGGGTGATGAGCTCCTCGCCGAGCGTCTCTTCCAGGCGCTTGATCTGCTGGCTCACCGCGGCCTGAGTCAAGTTGAGGACTCCAGTGGCGGCAGTCATGCCGCCGGCATCCACCACCGCCACAAAAGCTCTGAGCAGGCTCACATCGAGATTCCGGGCCATTGCCGACCTCAATAACAGTTCCTTATCTTCAATATAATGAACATTCGTTTTCTTTATGCAAGGGGCGAGTGCATCATCTCTTCATCGAACTTGAGGAGACGGTCATGTCAGCACTTTCCACCACCTGCGATTGGACCTCGGAACAGCAGGCCTCCAAGTCCTCGCGCATCAAGAGCCTCTTCGCATCCCTCCTGCACGAAATCGAGATCCGCCGCGCCCTGCGCGAGGTCAGCACGCTCGACGAGGCGATGCTGCACGATATCGGCCTCACCCCTGGAAATGCCGAGGACACCATCCGGTGCGGCCGGCATTAAGCCCCTTCTTTCGGCGCAAACACCGTCACGGCCGCGGGCCGGATCGAGAAATGGGCGGGCGTCTGGGTTACGATTTCGCCATCCGCATTGACGGGCTTCGGCTTGCGGGTGCGGATGTCGAATTCCTTGGCCTGGACCGCCCGCACCTCTTCCCAGGCCCCATGCTGCCCGTAGCGGAATGACCGCGCCATGAGGGCGAGTTTCCAAGCCCGGTCCAGTTCCAGGCTGTAGAGATCGAGATGCTGGTCGTCGATGGTCGCATCCTTTTCCACCGCATTCCCGCCGCCATAGAAGCGTCCATTGCCGACCGCGATCTGCAGCGTCTTCACACGCGCGGATTCCTTCTCGCTGTAGATGGTGGCCCGAAAAGGCTTGGCCTGCGCCAGAACCTTCAGGGCCACCAGCGCATAACCCAGGCGTCCCCACCGGCGCTTGATGTCCCGCGTCAGCTTCTGCGCCAGCTCCGCCGACAGTCCAATGCTTGCCACGTTGAAGAACGGCTCGTTGTTGACGATCCCGAGATCGATCCTGCGAGTGAGGCCATCGGCAATGACCTGAGCAGCACCATCGAGATCGAAGGGAATGCCGAGGGTCCGCGCCAGATCGTTGGCCGTGCCCATCGGTAGAATGCCCAAGGGCAGCCCGGCCTCGATGACTCCGAATGCCGCCGCGTTCAGGGTGCCGTCGCCCCCGCCGACGATGGCGCAATCCACGTCCTTGGCATGCTTGACGATGAGCGGGGACAGGTCCTCCCGGCGGCCGCATTCCAGATGAATGGGCTCGATGCCATGATCCTTCAGGCGCTCCATGGCGATGTCACACTGGGCGGCACCGCTGCGGCTCTTGGCATTGACAATCAGAAGGGCGCGGCGGGGCATGGACTATCACATGGATAAGCTTGACGGGATCTGCAAGGGGCCCGGCTTAAGCGGGGCCGTTGGATAACCCCCTCCCCTGATTTCGTTCACGACACCGACGATGAAGAGTTGCCATCCTTCATTTTAAGGCCAATAACCCTGCTTCCCAAGGAGGCTTGACGCATGACCCTCACCGTTGCGTTCCAGATGGATCACATCCGCAGCATCAAGATCGCAGGCGATACGGGTTTTGCGTTGCTGCTCGAAGCCCAACGGCGCGGGCATCGGGTCCTGCACTACACCCCCGACCGCCTTTCCCTGCGCGACGGCGCGGTGGTCGCAATGGCGGAAACCATCGAAGCGCGCGACGTGGAAGGCGACCATTTCACGCTGGGTGAGCCCGAGCGGGTCGATCTGTCGACCGTCGATGCGGTGCTCATGCGCCAGGATCCGCCCTTCGACTTGGCCTACATCACCGCCACTCATTTCCTCGAGCGCATCCATCCGAAGACGCTCGTGGTCAACGATCCGACCCATGTGCGCAATGCGCCGGAAAAGATCTTCGTCACGCATTTTCCGCACCTGATGCCGCCGACACTCATCTCCCGCGACAAGCAGGAGATCGAGGAGTTCCGTCGCGAGCATGGCGACGTGGTGATGAAGCCGCTCTATGGCCATGGCGGCGCGAGCGTGTTCAAGGTCGGCCGTGAGGATCCGAATTTCGGCTCGCTATACGACCTGTTCTCCAACCTGTTCCGCGAGCCATGGGTGATCCAGCGCTTCCTGCCGAAGATCACGGAAGGCGACAAGCGCATCATCCTCATCGACGGCGAGGCGGCGGGCGCGATCAACCGTGTCCCGGCGGCGAACGACATCCGCTCCAACATGGTGCGCGGCGGCGCGGCGAAGCCCACGGATCTGACGCCGCGCGAGCGCGAGATCTGTGAAACCATCGGTCCTGATCTCAAGCGCATGGGCCTCATCCTCGTCGGCATCGACGTGATCGACGGCAACCTCACTGAGATCAACGTGACCGCCCCCACGGGCATCCGCGCCATCAAGCGCCTCGGCGGGCCGGATCTCGCCGTGACGGTGTGGGATGTGATCGAGTCGAAGGTGAAGCGCTAGGGCATCGGACCCAAACATGGATTTGCACCTTTGGGATCCATCCGATGTTTCATCTTTGATGAGCGCATCGTTGAAAACGGATAACCGAATCCATTTTATCCGCGCGATGCGCTGAGTCAGACCGGCCTGCGCGCCAAGGCGAGAAGCGCTCCAAGACCACACATGACCACTCCGGATGCCTCGCGAACCCGCCGGATGACAAGGGGTCTTTGTGCCAGGCTGTCCCGGGCTCGAGAGGCCATAACAGCCGTGAGGCCAGCGGCAAGCGTGTTCAAGGCGATTGAGACAAGCCCCAGTGCAACGAATTGAACAGCGACGCCGCCCTGATCCGGGCTGACGAATTGCGGGATGAAGGCCAGGAAGAAGGCGGCTGTCTTGGGATTCAGGGCCTCGACCAGAACACCGTCGCGGAAGGCTCGCCACGGTCCCGATGCTGAGACACCTGCCAGCGTCTCAACCTTCGCTTCTCGGATCGTCTTGAAGCCAAGCCAGACCAGATAAGCGGCGCCGACCAGCTTCAGCAACGTGAACGCCTCGGCGCTTGCCATCATCAGAGCCGAAACCCCGAAGGCCCCGGCAAGCACATGAACGCAGCCCCCCAGTCCGGTGCCGCAGCAGGAGGCGATCCCTTCAGCACGCCCGCCCGCAAGTGTCCGAGCGGTCACATAGAAAAGTCCCGGGCCCGGCGTGACTGCGATGAGCAAAGCCGCGGCAAAGAAGAAGACGAAGCTCCCGGATGACAACATAGTCGGCTCCCGACCGGCCGCGTCGACGAGCCGTCCAGGGCATGACGCTCAGCCTAAGCCGCCAGTTCCGCGATCACCGCGTTCAGCACCGGAAAGCCCTTCGGCGTCACCGCGAGACGTGTTCCATCCACCTGGATCAGGCCTTCCCCCTCCAGGTTGCGCAAGCGCCTCGGGTTCAGCGTCCGACCGGTAAACGCCTCGAACCGGCGCGGATCGACGCCTTCCTTCAGGCGCAGACCCATGAGCAGGAATTCGTCGCCCTCGGCCTCGGAGGTCAGCACCTCCTCGTCGACGACGCCATGGCCTTCACGCTCCACGAGCCCCAGCCAGGTTTCCGGGTGCTTCTCCGTCGCGGTGGCGAGCCGCGCATTGCCGGTCACGAGCCGTCCATGGGCGCCGGGGCCGATGCCGGCATATTCGCCGTAGCGCCAATAGAGCAGGTTATGGCGGGATTCAGCGCCGGGCTTGGCGTGGTTCGAGATCTCGTAGGCCGGAAGGCCGTGCTTCTCGCACACCTCCTGTGTGATGTCGTAAAGCGCGCGGCCGGTCTCCTCGTCCGGCACGGTGATCTTGCCGGCATCGTAGAGACGCTGGAACCAGGTGCCGGGCTCGATGGTGAGCTGGTAGAGCGAGAGGTGCTCGACCGCATGGGAGATCGCCTGCTCCAGCTCCGCGCCCCAGGCCTGCGGCGTCTGGCCCGAGCGGGCATAGATCAGGTCGAAGGAATAGCGCTCGAAGATGGAGGCCGCGATCCTCACCGCCCCCAGGGCTTCGTCGACCGAATGCATGCGCCCCAGGCGCTTGAGATCGGGATCGTTGAGCGCCTGGACGCCGAGCGAGACCCGGTTGATGCCAGCCCCGCGGTAACCGCGGAAGCGCTCGGCCTCGACGCTGGTGGGGTTGGCCTCCAGCGTCACCTCCGCCTTGGGATCGATGGCCCAGGCGCCGCCGATGGCGTCGAGGATCGCGCCCACGGTTTCCGGCTTCATGAGCGAGGGCGTGCCGCCGCCGAAGAAGATGCTCGTGACCGTCCGTCCCGGGATGCGCGAAGTCGTATGGGCGATCTCACGCCGGAAGGCCGCGAGAAACCGCTCCTGATCCACCGGCTGGTGGCGGACATGGCTGTTGAAGTCGCAATAGGGGCATTTGGAAGCGCAGAAGGGCCAATGGACATAGACGCCAAAGCCCACATCGCGCGTCGGATGATCGATCATGGGGCGTATATGGCAGTTCACGGGCTCCGCGTCACGGGTACTGGTGTCGCGATCTGAACACGCTGTCATCCCGGGGCTGGGCGGCATCATCCGGAATCGTGGCACGACAGCCCTCATCATGGCCGGGCCTGTCCCGGCCATCGCGATGCGAAAAGGCTCGGCGCTTCAAATAATCGAGATCACGGGCACAAGGCCGGTGATGACGAGTCTTGGACAACATTAACGAAGGACTTCTCTGAACCTCATCGCTCACAAGGTTGTTCACTCTTATAGAGCCTTCGGTCCTGGCTTCCGCCGCGGCGGGGTCTTAAGATCGGCAGGCAGACAACAGGAACCCATCATGCGGCATTGGCGCGGCCCATTCGACCGGCAGGGCTACCACCACGGCAATCTGAAGGAGGCACTGATCGAGGCGGCGCAACGCTTCATTGCCGAGCGGGGAATCGGCGGGTTCACGCTGGCCGACGCGGCCAAGCTCGTGGGCGTGACGCCCGCGGCGCTCTATCGCCATTTCCGGGGCCGGGACGCGCTCGTGGCCGAGGTCGCCTTCCGCGGCTACGATGAGTTGGCGAAACGGCTCGGACGGGCGCTGCAGAGCGAGGGCACGGCGCTGGAGCGCTTCACTCGCATGGGCGAGGCCTATCTGGCCTTCGCCGAGCAGGAACCGGGCTTCTACACGGCCATGTTCTCGGCTAGGCCCAGCGAGGGCAAGACTTGCGGCCCATTCTGGACCAAGGAGATCAAGAACGGCGGCAAGCCCGTGGGCAACGCCTTCGACTTCCTGGTCCAGGCGCTGTCAGAGACGTTTCCCGACGGCTTCGAGAGCGTCGATGTGCGCTTCATCGCCATCGAGGTCTGGGCCCTGTCCCACGGCATCGCGACTCTGGACGCCGCAGGTCAGCTGCCGAAGGGCCCGGGCCTGCCGGATAAGTACGAGTTGCTGCGCGCCGGCGTGCTCGCCCTTGTCCATGGCGCCTTGAAAGGCCGCGCCGGCAATTCTGGAAAATAACGACGAAACCTCTCTTGAAAGCGCCAAAATCGATCCGCATGTTAATGTTGTTAGCATTAACATAGGGACCTCCAATGTCTGACTCTGCCTCTGCCGCCTGGAACGCGGGCCCGCATGCGGGCCCCTGGAACAACGGCGCTCATCGCCGCTGCGGGCGTAAGCCCGGACGCGGTTTGGAGATCATCGGCATCATTCTGGGCTTTATCTTCGTCTGGCCGCTCGCGCTGGCCTATCTGGTGTGGAAAATGTGTGGATATCCGAAATACGACGAGGCCAAGGCCTTCTTCCGCGACACCTTCGGTCGGGCCAAGGATGACTTCTTCGCCTCGCGTGGCCCTGCCGGGTTCGGCTTCGCCAGCACAGGCAACGCGGCGTTCGACGACTACCGCCGTAGCGAGCTCGAGCGCCTCGAGGAAGAGCGCCGCAAGCTCGACGAGGAAGCGCGCGACTTCCGGAACTTCGTCGAGGAGCTGAAGCGGGCCAAGGACCGCGAGGAGTTCGACGCCTACATGGCCAAGCGCCGCGGCAACGGCACGACGAACGTCTGAACCGAATTATCCAAGTCAGTGGAGCGCCCTTCGGGGCGCTCTTTCTTTTGAACAGCTTTTTTCGTCAAGGCCGGGCTCGTCCCGGTCATCTCGGCCGGAGGAGCGCGGCGCTTCAGGCATTCGGGATCACTGGCACAAGGCCGGTGATGACGTCGAAGGCGTCAGGCCCGGTGCAGGCACCCGGCGGCCAGCTTCACGAAGGCGCGGGCCCGGTGGGACAGGCCGGAAGGTTCCGGCTTCGACCAGTCGATGCCGTGCTTCTCCTGCGAGGAGATCTCCCCGAACGTCTCGGTGAAGCCGTCCGGCTGGAACATGGGGTCGTAGCCGAAACCCTTGTCGCCGCGCGGTGGCCACACGACCTCGCCGAAGACGCGTCCCTCGAACAGCTCCTCATGCCCGTCGGGCCAGGCGATGACGAGGGCGGAGACGAAATGGGCCCTGCGGTCCGTCGCCTCGCGCTTCAGCAATTCGCGCTCCACCCGCTCCATGGCGGCCTGAAAATCCTTCTTCGGGCCGGCCCAGTCGGCCGTGAACAGGCCCGGCGCGCCATCGAGCGCATGCACGCACAATCCGGAATCGTCGGAGAGCGCCGGCAGGCCGGTGGCCATGGCCGCCGCGTGGGCCTTGATGGCGGCGTTCTCGGCGAACATGTGCCCCGTCTCGTCGGGAACCGGCAGGCCGAGTTCGCCCGCCGACACGGCCTCCACGCCGAAGGGAGCGAGCAGCTCCTGCATCTCGCGCAGCTTGCCTGCGTTGTGGGTCGCGATGACGACCTTGCCGGTCAGGGAACGATGAATGCTCATGCCACGGCCTTCTTCTGCAGGTCCACCAGCTGTGTCACGCCGGCCTTGGCGAGGCGAAGCAGACTCAGGAACTCCTCTTCCGAGAAGGGCTTGCCCTCGGCCGTGCCCTGCACCTCGACGATGCCGCCGGAGCCCGTCATCACGAAATTGGCGTCGGTCTCGGCGGCGGAATCCTCCGCATAATCGAGATCGAGCACCGGCTGGCCCTTGTAGATGCCGCAGGAGATGGCGGCGACGGGCTCGCGCAGCGGATTGATCGAGATGATCGAGCGGTTCTGCATCCAGGTGAAGCATTCGTGCAGCGCCACCCAGGCGCCGGTGATGGAGGCCGTGCGGGTGCCGCCGTCGGCCTGGATCACGTCGCAATCGACGACGATCTGCTTTTCGCCGATGGCCGGCAGGTTGACGACGGCGCGGAGCGAACGGCCGATGAGGCGCTGGATCTCCTGGGTGCGGCCCGAAGGCTTGCCGGAATTGACCTCGCGGCGGGTGCGCTCATGGGTGGCGCGGGGCAGCATGGAATATTCCGCCGTCACCCAGCCCCGGCCGGTGCCGCGCAGCCACGGCGGGCCCTTTTCCTCGAGCGAAGCGGTGCAGATCACCTTCGTGTTGCCGAAGGAGACGAGGCAGGAGCCTTCCGCATACCGCGCGACGCCGCGCTCCAGGGTGACGGGACGCAGTTCGTCGGGGGCGCGGTTGGAAGGACGCATGGCGGGATTCTCCTGAAAGATCTTGCGATTCTCCGCCTGTTTGGAGCGGCGGGGCGGTTTAGGCAAGCGCAAGGCTTGCCGAAGAGGCTTCCGATCCGCACATAATACTGACTTGCAGGGTGGAATTGTGAGAGCGTAGAACCCTTCGGATGCATCCAACCGGTCCCTTCTCCCATCTGTCGGAAACCCGCGCCATCGCGGAGTTGAACGACCGTTCCCGCGAAATCTTCCGCCAGATCGTCGAGAGCTATCTCATGACCGGCGAGCCCGTGGGCTCGCGCCATCTCTCGCGCATCCTGCCGATGACGCTCTCTCCCGCGTCGATCCGCAACGTGATGGCGGATCTGGAGACGGCGGGCCTGATCTTCGCGCCCCATACCAGCGCCGGCCGCCTGCCGACGGAGACGGGCCTGCGCTTCTTCGTCGATGCCATGATGGAGATCGGCGACGTCACCTCCGAGGAGCGCTCGCGCATCGAGGCGCAGATGCGGGCCGCCGCCTCGGGCCATACCCTGGAAACGGCGCTGGCCGAGGCCTCCGCGCTGTTGTCGGGCGTCTCGCGAGGCGCCGGCGTGGTCGTGACGTCCAAGTCCAATGCGCGCCTCAAGCACATCGAATTCGTGCGCCTCGACCCGGCCCGCGCCCTGGTGGTGCTCGTCTCCGCGGACGGCTCCGTGGAAAACCGCCTTCTCGACCTGCCCGCAGGCCTGCCCGCAGGCGCCTTGGTCGAGGCCGGCAATTTCCTCAATGCCCGCATCCAGGGCAAGACTCTCGGCGACATCAAGCGGGAGATCCAGACCCGCCGCGAGGACATGGAGCGGGAGCTCGACGCGCTCACCGCAAGGCTCGTGGAGGCGGGGCTCGCCACCACGGTGGGACCGGCGGATTCCCGTCAGCTCATCGTGCGCGGGCAGGCCAACCTCCTCGACGATCTGAAGGCGGCCGAGGATCTGGAGCGCATCCGCCTGCTCTTCTCGGACCTGGAGACCCAGACCGACGTGATCGACCTCCTGAGTCGGGCCGAGGGCGGCGAAGGGGTGCGCATCTTCATCGGCTCGGAGAACAAGCTCTTTTCGCTCTCCGGCTCCTCGATGATCGCCGCCCCCTTCCGGGACGGCAGCCAGAAGATCGTCGGAGTTCTGGGCGTCATCGGTCCGACCCGACTGAATTACGCCCGTATCGTCCCCATGGTCGACTATACCGCCAA
The DNA here is from genome assembly GCF_044784385.1 of Microvirga sp. RSM25. NCBI lineage: Bacteria > Pseudomonadati > Pseudomonadota > Alphaproteobacteria > Hyphomicrobiales > Methylobacteriaceae > Microvirga > Microvirga sp. RSM25. The sequence goes on from NZ_CP173039.1 coordinate 3,634,508, forward strand.
GGTGATCTCGCGCATCCTGGAACAGGGGCGGTAGGGGCACCGATCGACGCCTGTGTGCGGCGGCGCGCTTTGCATCACGTTGCCCCGATACAAGGGAACCATCTTCGTCTGAAGCGTTAAACCTCCTGTCCGCGCAAGCGGCCAATGTTCCTATCGATGCAGGAGGTTCCCTTGAAGACAGCGACGATCATCGCCAGCGCCAGCCTCATGATGCTCGGCACCCTCGGCTTGGCCCAGGCCCAGACCAGCGGCACGCCCGGCTCCCCCTTCCCGAATGCCGCTCCGCACGAAGTCCAGATGATCAACGGCGTTCCCTGCCGCACCATTCTCGACCGCGAGAGCAATCAGCGCGTCCCGGTCCAGTGCGCCAGCTCGGCCGGCATGATCGGCATGGATCCGACGACGACCGGCAGCGTCCTCATGGTTCCGGCGGCCCGAGCCCCCGTGTCCGGAACGCCGGCCTCCGCCTTCCCCACGGCTGCGCCCCATGAGATCCGGGTCATCAACGGGGTTCCTTGCCGTACCGTCCTGGTCCAGGGCACTGACCAGCGCGTTCCGGTCGAGTGCGCTCGTTAATCGTCCCCTTCCTTCGGCACGCGCGGGCTCCCGGTTCCGCGCTTGCCTTCACGTCCCGCGCTCGAATGCGAGGCCCGCTCAGGCAAGAGCACGACGTCTCTAAGGGCCCTCGACCGACAGGTCAGGCGCAAAGAATTTGTACTGGGCATTGATCATGGCCTGAAGCCCGCCCTTGGATCCGTCCGTGTAATACCACTGCCGCAGAGCCGCCGATTGCGAGTAGCGGGACAGATCGACTTCCGCGATGCGGCACAGCATGTCGCTGAGACTGCCGAAGCCGCCCTCCAACGCGATGTCCCCGGCGCTTCGCGGCTGGCCCGTCCTCGGCCCGAATAACGGCAGTGGCGGCGATGGCGGATGCGAGGCAAAATCCCGCCCGACGGCGTCCAGGACGCGAAAGTTCGGGTTCTGTGTCAGCGGGTAGAGCACGGCATCAACTTTTGCAGACGTCTGTGACGGTCACCTTAGACAATGACGCTGCGGAATGAATCGGGAGCGTGCCCGAAATTAAGGAATTGTTAACAGTAAAAGTGGGGGCTGCGGGGCTCGAGCATCGGACCCAGAAGTGGATTTGCACTTTTGGGATCGATGCGTCCTCTTGGATGAGCGCATCGTTGAAAGCAGACAACCGAGGCCACTTTTCGCCGATGCGAACCGCTGGTTCCGCACAATGCTCTATGCCACGCTCCGATCAGTTTTCGGCCGATACAGCGCATAGAGCACGAAAATCCCGGCAAGCAGCGCCCCTGCGAGGGCTGGTGCACGCCAATCGCCGGTTATCACCCGGACAATCACGAGACCCGCGCAGACGAGGCTGCCGAGAAGTGGCAGGATCAGCGGGATCTCGAAACGCCCGCGCGGCTCCCTCCCTGTTCTTCAGCAGCACCGGCGCGCCGTTCAGAAACGCGAAGACGAGGAGCAGCGGGAGCACGGTCGCCTGTCCGATCAGGCCGTAGACACCGGAACCCAGCATGCTGCCGAGCCCCTAGAGGGCCATCTGGAACGGGCCGATGCCCCTGTGAAGCTCGGGACGGCTGCCGTCTCCGAGATCGTGCGGAGCATCTGAGAGTGCCGGGGTTCCTGCCATCGCCGCCTCTAAAGCCTGAATGGATCACGGAACGATAGAGCGCGGAGACAAGACTACCAATCCACCCCATTCACAACATGCGTCTGTCACATGCCCCGATCCCAGCCCGGCACGTTGCAATGCGAAATCATACTGGTATGGAGGGGCGTGGATCACGGCGATACCCTTGCGAAATTCCCGCGGATGACCCTGCCGTAATGTGCTTCGAGCGCATTCTTGGGTGTTGAGCCCATTCCCATTCCTTTCGCCTAATGGCCGCTCCTGTCGTACAGCGATGCCTGTTCTTGCGGCACCACTAGCCCCGTTGGGGCTCACGAGAATTTCCAACATGACTCATCTCTCCCGCCTCAAGGCCGAGTGGTTTCCCAACGTTCGTGCCGATCTCCTCGCCGGCACCGTCGTCGCCCTGGCTCTGATCCCCGAGGCCATCGCCTTCTCGATCATCGCTGGCGTCGACCCGCAGGTCGGCCTCTATGCCTCCTTCTGCATCGCGGTCATCACGGCGATCGCAGGCGGGCGGCCGGGCATGATCTCGGCCGCGACAGGTGCCATGGCGCTGGTCATGGGGACGCTCGTGAAGGACCACGGGCTGCAATATCTGCTTGCGGCCACGCTTCTGACCGGCGTGTTCCAGATCCTTGCCGGCGCCCTGCGCCTCGGCGATCTGATGCGCTTCGTCTCGCGTTCCGTGGTGACTGGCTTCGTGAATGCCCTCGCGATTCTGATCTTCATGGCGCAGCTGCCGGAATTCACCGGCCAGGGCCCGCTCATGTACGGCATGGTCGCCGTGGGCCTGGCCATCATCTACCTGCTGCCCCTGGTCACGAAGGCGGTGCCCTCCGCCCTCGTCACCATCGTCCTGCTCACGGCGGTTTCGATCTACTTCGGCTTCGACCTACGGACCGTCGGCGACATGGGCCGGCTGCCGAGCGACCTGCCGGCCTTGGCCCTGCCCGACGTCCCGCTGAACCTTGAAACGCTCAAGATCATCCTGCCTTACTCGCTCACGCTCGCCATGGTGGGCCTGCTCGAATCCCTCATGACGGCCGCCATCGTGGACGAGATGACGGATACGGACAGCTCCAAGAACCGGGAATGCACGGGCCAGGGCCTCGCGAACATCGTGGCGGGCCTGTTCGGCGGGATGGCCGGCTGCGCCATGATCGGCCAGTCGGTGATCAACGTCTCTTCCGGCGGCCGCGGACGGCTCTCGACGCTCTGGGCCGGGGCCTTCCTGCTCTTCCTCATCCTCGTGCTCGACGAATGGGTGCGCCAGATCCCCATGGCGGCGCTCGTCGCCGTCATGATCATGGTCTCGATCAACACCTTCCAGTGGGGCTCGATCCTGGCCATGCGCCTGCACCCGAAGAGTTCCAGCATCGTCATGCTGGCCACCGTGGCAGTCGTCGTCCTCACCCACGATCTCGCCAAGGGCGTGCTGGTGGGCGTGATCCTGAGCGGCATCTTCTTCGCCCGCAAGGTCGCCAAGTTCTTCCGCGTTACGTCCACCCGCGAGGGCGACGTGCGGACATACCGGGTCGACGGGGAAATCTTCTTCGCGACGGCGGAGGCCTTCCACAGCGCCTTCGACTTCCGTGAGGAGGATTTGAAGCGGGTCGTCATCGATGTCGGCAGCTCCCATTTCTGGGACATCACCGGCATCAACGCCCTCGACCGGGTTGTGCTGAAGTTGCGCCACCACGATATCCCCGTGGAGATCGTGGGCCTCAACGAGGCCAGCGCAAGCCTGGTCGAGAAGCTGGGCACCCACAACAAGGAGGGGGTCGGGCTGGCCTCGGGCCATTAAAGGCCACGCGACACCGCCTTCCCTTGGCATAAGGGGGCCGGGCTGCTATTGCCCGGCCAACAGGGTTTCACACCCGCCAGAGTTTACTGATGACCGCTCGCACCTTCGACAACATCCGCAACTTCTCCATCGTGGCCCATATCGACCACGGTAAGTCGACGCTCGCCGACCGCCTGATCCAGACCACGGGGGCGCTCTCGGCCCGCGAGATGACGGAGCAGGTGCTCGACAACATGGATATCGAGCGCGAGCGCGGCATCACCATCAAGGCGCAGACCGTACGCCTGGAATACAAGGCGCAGGACGGCAAGACCTACATCCTGAACCTCATGGACACTCCCGGCCACGTGGACTTCGCCTACGAGGTCTCGCGCTCGCTCGCCGCCTGCGAGGGCTCGCTGCTGGTGGTCGACGCCTCCCAGGGCGTGGAGGCGCAGACGCTGGCCAATGTCTACCAGGCCATCGATGCCAACCACGAGATCGTCCCGGTCCTCAACAAGATCGACCTGCCTGCCGCAGATCCGGATCGGATCAAGGAGCAGATCGAGGAGGTGATCGGCATCGACGCCTCGGATGCGGTGCCGATCTCGGCCAAGACAGGCCTGAACATCGAGGGCGTGCTGGAAGCCATCGTCAAGAAGCTGCCGCCGCCGAAGGGCGATCCGGATGCACCGCTCAAAGCGCTGCTGGTCGATTCCTGGTACGACGCCTATCTCGGCGTGGTCGTGCTCGTGCGCATCATCGACGGGTCGATGAAGAAGGGCTCCACCATCAAGATGATGGGGACAAACGCCTCCTACAGTCTCGACCGGGTCGGCGTGTTCTCGCCGAAGATGCAAGAAATGGCCCAACTCGGCCCCGGCGAGGTCGGCTTCTTCACCGCCTCGATCAAGGAAGTGGCCGATACCCGTGTCGGCGATACCATCACCGACGAGCGCAAGCCCACGACGGACGCGCTTCCAGGCTTCAAGCCCGTGCAGCCGGTGGTGTTCTGCGGCCTCTTTCCCGTCGACGCCGCCGAGTTCGAGAACCTGCGTGCCGCCATGGGCAAGCTGCGCCTGAACGACGCCAGCTTCTCCTACGAGATGGAGACCTCCGCGGCGCTCGGCTTCGGCTTCCGCTGCGGCTTCCTCGGCCTGCTGCATCTCGAGATCATCCAGGAGCGACTGGAGCGCGAGTTCAATCTCGACCTCATCTCCACCGCGCCGAGCGTGGTCTATCATCTGAAGCTGCGCGACGGATCGACCATCGAGCTGCACAACCCGGCCGACATGCCGGATGTGATGAAGATCGAGACCATCGAGGAGCCGTGGATCCGCGCCACCATCCTCACGCCCGACGATTATCTCGGCTCGGTGCTGAAGCTCTGCCAGGAGCGGCGCGGCGTCCAGATCGACCTGAACTATGTCGGCAAGCGCGCCATGGTGGTCTACGACCTGCCCCTCAACGAGGTGGTGTTCGATTTCTACGATCGTCTGAAGTCGATCTCGAAGGGCTATGCTTCCTTCGACTACCACATTTCCGACTACCGCGAGGGCGACCTCGTGAAGATGTCGGTGCTGGTCAACGGCGAGCCGGTGGATGCGCTCTCCATGCTGGTGCACCGCGACCGCGCCGAAGGCCGCGGCCGCGCCATGTGCGAGAAGCTCAAGGAGCTGATCCCGCCTCACATGTTCCAGATTCCGGTTCAGGCGGCCATCGGCGGCAAGATCATCGCCCGTGAGACCATCCGGGCGCTGCGCAAGGACGTGACCGCCAAGTGCTACGGCGGCGATGCCTCGCGCAAGCGCAAGCTGCTCGACAAGCAGAAGGAAGGCAAGAAGCGGATGCGCCAGTTCGGCAAGGTCGACATCCCGCAGGAGGCCTTCATCGCCGCGCTGAAGATGGATTCTTAAAAGGAAAAGCCATCGAAGCTTTCGCTGCCATGCGTGACAGGCCCGGCTCGGTCATGAGCCGAGCCATTCTTTTTGTCGGTTGCGCTGCAGCAAAAAGCGCTGGAACCTGCCCTCCCTCCCAGAGTTCAATCCAGGCACGGGGCTTGGTCTCGCACATGTCATAAGCTGAAGGAACGGGGTCTTCGGACGCCGGGCTTCGGCACGTCCATGCCGGGAAGGCCGAGCCTCTCACAAACCGCACATTCGAGCCACAGGATCTCGCTTCACAGGAGAGCCCATGTCTTCGCCCCTGCGGGCTACGCTGCCGACCCTCTTTGCGCTTCTTCTCGGCTACGCCCTCATGCAGGTCGGCAATACCTTGCAAGGAACGCTGCTCAGCGTGCGCGGCAGCATCGAGCAGTTCACGCCGACGGAGATCGGAGCCGTGGGCTCCGCCTTCTGGGGCGGCATCGTGATCGGCTCCCTTTATGCCGGGCGGGTGATCCAGCAGGTGGGCCACACCCGCGCTTTCGCGGCGCTGGCAGCCGTCGCGGCATCGACAGCGCTGTTTCATCTTCTCGTGATCAGTCCGACCGTGTGGATCGCCGCGCGGGCCCTGACCGGCTTCTGCTTTGCCGGCCTCTTCATCGTGGTCGAAAGCTGGCTCAACGCATCGGTCACCGCGCAGACGCGCGGGCAGGTTCTCAGCGTCTATGGGATGACCGGCCTGATCGCAGGGATCGGCGGGCAGATGCTTCTGCCGGCAGGCGATCCCTACGGCTATCGGCTGTTCTGCTTCGTCGCCATCCTCATTTCGCTCGCTCTCGTTCCGACGGCCCTGTCGCGGGCCACGGCACCGGCTCATGCGGTCAGCGACACCAAGATCAACCTGATGAAGCTCTATCGCCAATCACCCTTCGGGGTCGTGGCAGCCGTTCTCTGCGGCGTCACCACCAGCTCGTTCTTCGCGCTCGGACCCATCTGGGCGCAGGAGCGCGGTTTGAACACGGCGGAGATCGCGATCTTCATGGCCTGCGGCACGCTCGGCGGCTTTGCCACCACCTATCCTCTCGGCTGGCTCTCGGACCGCATGGACCGGCGCCATGTGATCATCGGCGCCTCGGGAATGGCGGCTGCGATCCTGCTCGCACTCATCCATTTCGTGTCGCCTTCGGTACCGGTCTGGCTGATCTTCCTCTATGTCGCCATCTTCGGTGGCAGCGTGATCCCCACCTACAGCATCGTCACCGCGCATGTGAACGACATGGTGAAACCGGGCGAGTTCGTGGCAGCAGCGGGCGGCCTCCTGATCCTGCAGGGCGTCGGCGCCTCCATCGGACCCATCATTGCCGGCATGGCCATGACGGAGTTTGGACGATTGGGCCTTCTCTATGTCGTCATCATCGCCCAGGCTCTCATGGCGATCTGGGGCGCTTATCGCAGCCTGCAGCGCGCTGCGCCTCCGACGGAAGAAAAGGAGAGTTTCAGCATCGAACCTGCCGTTCCCGTCGGAACGCAGCTGGAGGCGTCATAGCGCCTCCAGCTGAAGCCGGAAGCCTACACCAGCAGCGACTGCCCGCCATCGATCCAGACGGGCGTGCCGGTGATGTGACGTGCGCGGTCGGAGGCGAGGAAGAGTACGAGTTCGGCGACCTCCTCACTTGTGCCGGGCTCCTGGCCGGTGAGCGGGATCGAACCGGCCGGATATTCGGCCGGAACCTCCGCCTCCTGCGTATCGCGCTTCTCGGTGTTGTCGGAAATCTCGGTGTCGATCTTGCCGGGGCAGACCACGTTCACGCGGATCTTGTGCTTGGCGAGTTCGACTGCCAGCATCTGCGCCATCGCCACCTGGGCCGCCTTGGTGGCGGAATAGGCCGTCGCGCCGGCGCTCGTGAAGGTGCGCGATCCATTGATCGATGCCGTGATGACGATGGAGCCCCCGGCCTTCTTCAGATGCGGCACGGCATGATGGAGCGTGAGATAGGTGCCGCGCAGATTGGTGTTGATCGTGCGATCCCATTCCTGCGGCTGCAGCTCGTCGATGGGCGCCCAGACACCGTTGATGCCTGCATTGGCGAAGACGATGTCGAGCCGGCCATGGGCCTGCACCAGATCGGCCACCGCCTTGCGCATCTGGCCTTCATCCGCCACATCGGCCACGAGCGCGATGGCCGTGCCGCCTGCCCGCTCGATCTCCTCGGCGACCTTTCGGATCTCGTCCGCCGTGTGGCTGAGCACACCGACCGCGGCGCCCTCACGCGCGAAGCGCAGGGCCGTCGCCTTGCCGATGCCCGATCCTGCGCCTGTCACGAGCGCGACCTTGCCTTGAAGCTCCATGATGCTGCCTTTCCTCCAACCAGGATTGTCCAGTCCCTGAACCGGAGGACGGGCAGCTTGTTCCCTTGAGCCCTATGCCAGACCGACGCGGCGCCCGGAGGCATCGACGACCGGCTCGCCATCTTCCTTTACGAATTCGCCCTGCTGCGGCGGCAGGATGTCGAGCACGGTCTCTGACGGGCGGCAGAGCCTGACACCCAGAGGCGTGACCACGATAGGCCGATTGATCAGGATCGGATGCACGATCATCGCATCAAGGAGTTGGTCGTCGCTCAAGGAACGGTCGCCGAGCCCGAGTTCCGCATAGGGCGTTCCCTTTTCGCGGATCGCATCGCGGACGCTCACGCCCATGCGTTCGATCAGCTGGCGCAGGAGCAGGCGCGTCGGCGGGGTCTTCACATACTCGATGATGTGCGGCTCGATCCCGGCATTGCGGATCAGCCCCAGGGTATTGCGGGAGGTCCCGCATTGCGGGTTGTGGTAGATGATCACGTCCATGGCTTATCCTGACAATCGCATGAAGTGGCAGCGATGGATGCCATCGCATGTCGGGAATGACTAGGGGCTAATGCCTGTTGCAGGAGTTCAGCTCCGGCAGGCCGGCCGGCCCTGAACCTTCAGTCGCGCCAGCAGGTGCTGTGCAAAACCATTGTAGGCTTCCTGCGTATCGACGCCGGAGAGGGATAGTTCGAGCACCCATTCGCTCGAGAGCGGCACGATCAGAGTCTCGACCGTCATGGCATGCGAGGCTGATGGCAGACTGGCATCGATCCAGGTCGCGGACCAGCGGGTCGCTCCGGCGTCGGAAGACAGGGACACCGATTGCGCGGGTCGTCCGAGAAGCTGCTCGTAGTCCTGTTGCAGAACTGCAGCGTCCCGGGTCGCGAGATCGGACTGCGGCATGTCGCGCAGTTCCTGGGCCGAGCGAAGACCGACCGTGAGATCCGCGTTCGTGACAATCGCTTTCAGACCCGCTTCCGTGAGGCGCCACTCGTCCGGCAGTGTGAAGGAGAAGCAGAGATCCGGCGCGACCTTGCCGGAGACCCGGGTCTGGTGAGTGAGAGAATCGAAATGCGCCTTGATCGGCTCGTTCCCACCGGTGCTGTCGAGCGGATCGTTCGCGGCCTGCGCCACGGAAGCAATGGCAAGCCCTGCCAGAAGGGCAAGCCTGCCAGACCATGCTTCCCACCGTCCTACGCTGCGCACCGGACCCTCCAGGGAGAACGAACCTTCCCATTGATAGCAACGCGCGCGAACCGCACCGGTTGCCTCGAAACTGCAACACTCTTGAGTTGCACGAGCCCGGCCCTACGTCGCACAGGAACGAAACGACCCTGGAGAGACTTCATGCAGGCTTTCATACGCGCCTCCTTTCTGGCGGCGATCCTGCTCGCAGCAGGCCAGGCAGCGGCTGCAACCTGCCGCGATCCGGCAGGTTTCGAGAAATGGCTCGATGACATCGGGCAGGAAGCGGTGGCGCAGGGCATTTCGCCCGAAGCCGTAAAGCAGGGTTTGTCCGGCGTCACCTTCGACCAAGGCATCATCCGCAAAGATCGTGGCCAGGGCGTGTTCAAGCAGAGCTTCGAGCAATTCGCGGGACGCATGGTCTCTCCCGCGCGCCTGAGAGGCGGCGCCACGATGCTGAAGCGGCATGCGGCCACTCTCTCGCGGATCGAGCAGCGCTTCGGCGTGCCCGCCCCGGTCCTCGTCGCCATTTGGGGACTCGAGACGGATTTCGGCGCGGTGAAAGGCAATCATCCGGTGATCCGCTCGGTCGCAACGCTAGCCTATGACTGCCGCCGCTCGGACTTCTTCAAGGCCCATTTCTTCGATGCGCTGCGCATCGTCGACAGTGGCGACCTGACCCCCGCCGAGATGCGCGGAGCCTGGGCGGGCGAGATGGGACAGACCCAGTTCATGCCATCGAACTATGTCAGATACGCCATCGATTTCGATGGTGACGGCCGCGCCGATCTTCTGCACAGTCCGGCCGACGTGTTGGCCTCGACGGCCAATTATCTTCAGGGTCATGGCTGGGTCAGAGGTGGCGACTGGGAGCCCGGCTCGCCTAATTTCGAGGCCATCCGGGCCTGGAACAAGTCGCAGGTCTATTCGCGCACGATCGCCTACTACGCCTCGAAGCTCGCCGGCGACGAGACATCGGCATCGATGAGCCAGTAGCCGTTCAGGAAAAAGGCGGGCCGAAACCCGCCTTTCCATTGCTCATCCGCGAGCGCGAGCGCGTATCATGAAGGTATCGTAGGCGTATTCGGCCACCTGGAACCAGAGATATTCCTCGCCGCGGAACGCCCTGTAGCTGTCGTAGATCTTCTTGAAATCCGCGTTCTTGGCCGAGGTCTCGTCATAGACCTCGTTGGCGGCCTTGTAGGCCGCTTCCATGATCTCTTGCGAGAAGGGGCGTAGCTGCGCGCCGTTGCCGATCAGACTGCGCAGGGCGGCCGGATTCTTGGCATCGTACTTGGCCTGCGTGTCCACGTTCACATAACCCGCGGCAGCCTGGACGGCAGCCTGGTAGTTCTTGGGCAGCTCGTTCCATTTCTGCAGGTTGATGTAGAAGTGGATCGCAGGACCGCCCTCCCAGAAGCCAGGATAATAGTAGTAAGGCGCGACCTTGTTGAGACCGAGCTTCTCGTCGTCGTAAGGCGCCACCCACTCGGCGGCGTCGATGGTGCCGCGCTCCAGCGACGGGTAGAGATCGCCGCCGGCGATCTGCTGCGGCACGACGCCGAGCTTGCCCATGATCTGCCCGGCGAGGCCCGCGATGCGCATCTTCAGGCCCTGCAGGTCCTGAACGGTCTTGATCTCCTTGCGGAACCAGCCGCCCATCTGCACGCCGGTATTGCCCGCGGGCAGAGCGTACACGTTGTGCTTGGCATAGAACTCGTTCAGCAGGGCATTGCCGTTGCCCTGATAAAGCCAGGCGTTCATCTGACGGGAATTGAGGCCGAAAGGCAGCGTTGTGCCGATGGCGAATGTCGGGTCCTTGCCCACGTAATAATAGGAGCAGGTATGACCCATCTCGACCGTTCCGCCGCCGATGGCATCGAGCGCCTGAGGCGCACCGACGATCTCGCCGGGCGCGAAGGTCTGGATGATGAACTTGCCGTCGGTGGCTTCCGCGACGAGCTTGGCGAAGGTCTCGCCGCCGCCGAACAGGGTGTCGAGGGATTTCGGGAAGGCCGAGGTCAGGCGCCAGCGGATCTCAGGGTTCGACTGGGCGATGGCCGGCTTGGCAACGGCTCCGGCGGCTGCGCCGATTGTAGCGGCCTGGAGGAATGCACGACGTTTCATGGGCGTCCCTTTCGTTCGTTTACGTTTCAAGGCGCACATGAGACAGAAAGTTTCAACGCGACGCACTCAAACGAATAGTTGAGACGCCCCTATAGCGGGCTGGACGGAAGAAGGGAGGTCTTCCGAAGCAGGGACTTCATGCATTCAATGCATGCGTGGGCCGGCCCCTAGACAAAGCTCGGAGCCGGTTTCCCGATTGGCGCAAAATGAACGGAGCAGATCCGTCAGAAGATCAGCTCGCCCGCTCCCCAGGCGAGGAGGATCAGGAGAATGAAGGCGAGGAGGAACAGGCCGAACAGGACCTTGGCGATGGTCTTGGCGCCGGAGGCGACGCCTGTGAAGCCCAGCGCTCCCGCCACCAGGGAAACCACCAGGAAGATCAGAGCCCATTTGAGCATGTCTGTACCCTTGTCGCTTACTGTCTAGCTACAGACATAAGCCCTCACGCTTGATCCGGTTCCGGGCCACCTGCGCTCAGATCACGACGGTGACCGTTTCGGCGGCCCGCGTCAGGGCGGTATAGAGCCAGCGGCTGCGATGCTCGCGGAAGGCATAGGACTCGTCGAAGAGCACGAGATCGTCCCATTGCGAGCCCTGAGCCTTGTGCACGGTGAGCGCATAGCCATAGGTGAACTCGTCCGACTCCTTACGCAGGACGAACGGCACCTCCTCCTCCGTCCCCTCGAAGAAGGCCTTGTGCACGGCGACCTCCACCGACCGGCGGCGGCCATCGTCGTCGGGCAGCACATCCATGCGGATGAAGTCGTTGCGGATGCCGCGCAGGGCCTGGATGCTCCAGGTGCCGCCGTTGAGCAGGCCCTTGGTCTTGTCGTTGCGCAGGCAGACGAGCTTCTCGCCGGCCGCCGGCATGGGGTCGCGGTAGCCGTTCAATTCGCGCAGGCGCGTGTTGTAGAGACGCCTGGTCTTGTTGAGGCCGACCAGCACCTGATCGGCCGCCATGACGGCGTTCGCGTCGATCTCACGGCGGCGGATGATGCGGCTCTCGCCATAGGTGCCCGGCTCCAGCCGCCCGCCTTCGCGAACCTGCATCGAGAGATGAATGATGGGATTGTCCTTGGCCTGCCGATGCACTTCCGTGAGCATCACGTCGGGCTCGCCTTCCGTGAAGAAGCCGCCGCCCTTCACCGGCGGCAATTGCGCCGGATCGCCGAGCACGAGAACGGGCTGCCCAAAGGACAGGAGATCGCGCCCGAGTTCCTCGTCCACCATGGAGCATTCGTCGATGATGATGAGGTCGGCCTTGGAGGCCGGGCTCTGGCGGTTGAGCACGAATTGTGGACCGTTCTCATCCGACTCCCGCGAGCGGTAGATCATCGAGTGAATCGTCGAGGCCTCGGTGCAGCCCTTGGTGCGCAGCACGAGCGCGGCCTTGCCGGTATAGGCGCCGAAGGCCACCTCGCCATCCACGTTCTCGGCGATGTGCTTGGCGAGCGTCGTCTTGCCCGTGCCGGCATAGCCGAAGAGACGGAACACCGGACGGTCGCCGCGGCGGAGCCAATCGGCGACGGCTCTGAGGGCAGCATCCTGTTGCGGCGACCAGGTCATGCGGATTTCGCCTCGCGATGCAGGGAATAGAGAAGACCCATGATGATGATGCCGCTGCCGAGGAAGACATATGGATCGAGCGGCTCACCATAGAACTGCCAGCCCACGAAGGCGATCAGCGGGATGCGCATGAAGTCCAACGGCACGACCATGGTGGCGTCGCCCCGGCGGTAGGCGTTGGTCAGGCAGTAATGCGAGAGCAGACCTCCGACGCTGATGCCGACGAGGGCCAGGACATGGGACGGCTGGACGTCGAGCCAGAAGGCGCGGCTCACGCCCGCGAGGTTCATGGGAAGCTGCAGCAGGTTCATGAAGAACAGGATCGAGAAGGTGCTCTCCGTCATCGTCAATCGCTTGGTCATGATGGCCACGAGAGCAAAGCTGAATGCAACGCCAAGCATGAGGAAACTGGCCGGCTGCAAGGTTTCCAACCCCGGACGCAGGATCACGAGAATGCCGATGAAACCGAGCACGATGGCGACGAGACGTCCTCTCGTCATCCGCTCCTTGAGCAACGGGATTGCCAGCAAGGCGACCCAGGCTGGCGTGGTGAACTCGATCGCGAAGACGGTTGCGAGCGGCAGGAGCGTGAGTCCGAAAGCCCATCCATCCGTGCCGAGAAAATGAAGGACATTGCGCGCGAGGTGCAGCGGGAAGCGGCGCGGCTTCAATCCGGACCGAAGCTCCGGCTTGAGGAGCGCGAGCACGAGCAGGATCAGGACGCCGGCCGCGTTGCGAACGGCCAGCATCTCGAAGATCGAGAAGGTGGACGCAAGCGCGCGCACCGCAATGGCCGTTGCGGAGAAGGAGAAGAGCGCGCCGCTCATCCAGAGGACGACGGCAAGGATGCTGCGATGGGGCACGGTGGTTCAACCGATATGAGGGTCTTCTCGCTTAACCTGCCTCCGCCACCGCGTGAAGCCTCCATCGTCATGCCACCTGCAGCGACGAAGACGCACACGGCGAATGAGCCCGAGATCGAGTCTCGGACAAGGCTCCGATCATCCCCTCACGCACGGGGCGTGAATCGTGATTCTCGACTCGTCTTCGACTCGCAGGCCGATTTTCGCCTCCGATCGACAAATTTTTTTAGTCTCACGCACGAGGACTCCGAGACGCGTAGAACCCGTCTTCGACCCTCTCCAAGTGAAGAGGATTTCGGTTGCGATGTTGAACGTTCCTGAACACATCCGAATACTCTGCGGACGTTTAACATCTTCTTTACTCATGCGCTAAGCCATTGTTACGAAATGCGATTTAGACGTCATCACAACAGCGCGGCGTCGCGAATATCGACATCGAAGCACCTAAGGAAGAGACTCTAACTGTCTCATCTTGAACCCGATATTGAGTCTTAGATCTGCAAGTGCAGAGAGACATACCCGGCAACATATCCACAGAAAAAGTGAGCGTTCTACTGTCAACACTTTCCGATAATCGGAACCCCGTTGGTATAACGACGTTGCCTTGCAAGCGTGACGGTTGCACGCGAAGGCCCTTGAAGGAGGCGGCAATGCCGACAGACACCAAGTCAAACCCGCTGACGATGCTGTTCACGGGAGACACCGGTGCGACCAGCACCAAGAAGACCGCTAAGAAGAGCAGCGCACGCCGCGGCTCGACGAGCACCGCCAAGAAGGCGGGAACGAAGAAGACCGCTGCCAAGAAGACGGCAGCAAAGTCGGCCTCCCGGTCGGCAACGAAATCTTCGGCCAAGTCAGGCGCGAAGAAGGCCACTGCCAAGAAGGCAGTCGCCAAGAAGACCACTGCAAAGAAGACGGCTGCCAAGAAGACCGCGACCCGTTCGTCGGCCAAGTCGGCAGCTAAGAAGACCACTGCCAAGAAGACGACCGCCAAGACCGCGGCCAAGAAGACGACCGCTAAGAAGACTTCGGCCAAATCGGCCGCCAAGAAGTCCTCTGCTCGTTCGACTTCGGCTCGTTCGACGGCCCGGAAGTCTGCCTCTCGCAGCTCCAGCCGCGGTGCGGTGAAATCGGCTTCGAAGGCGCGTGGCGCATCGAAGTCGACCACGAAGCGCGCAGCTGCCGCTTCGAGCCGGACCTCTGCCACGAAGAAGTCGGGCAAGGTCGCCAAGCGGTCTTCCAGCTCCCGTTCCTCGAGCGCTCGCAAGAGCCCCTCGAAGTCCCGGAAGCGCTAAGACGAGCATGCCGCAAGCGCCGGGCTAGGACCTTTCCTAACGGCCGGCGCCTGCGCATAAAAAATCGCCCGGCGAAAGCCGGGCGATTTTGTTTTCATAGGATAGCGCCGGGTTATCGGCCCGTGCTCATCGGGTCGCTTGCGCCCCAATAGGGCGTGGCGTTGTAGTAGCGATGAACGTGCTCTTCCCATTCGCGGTCGTAGGAAGCGTCATGCCCTTCCGCGCTGCGGCGGGGCGCTCCACGCAGCTGATCCTCCGAGAGGTTCAGCTCATAGGCGTCGAGCTCGGTATTGTATTTCAGGACGCTCCAGGGAAGCGTGTAGTATTCCTCACCGAGCCCCATGAAGCCGCCGAAGCTCATGACCGCATAGGCGACCTTGCCGGATCGCTTCTCGATCATCACGCGCTCAATCGTTCCGATCTTCTCGCCGTCCGTGCGGCGCACCGGCGTTCCTTCGACCTTGTCGCTGGCGATCAGACTGTGGGTTTCGCGAACGTCGCTGCTTTGTGCCGTCGTCTGCATCATTTCGCTCCCTTCATGTGTGAGATCCTAAGGCAACGCTCGGGTTGAAAGGCCGGTTCCGGTTTCGGGCCGGAGGCCCAAGGTTTCCAACGCTCTTAATCGGGTTCCTCCCACCAAGCGCTGCCGTAGGAACCCCCTTCCCGACCTCACGTTGACCCACGTTTATGAAACTTGAGGATATGAAGGAGAGTGCCATGGCGGTTCGCCAGAAGTCGGCTGAGGACCAGGTCGTCGTCATCACCGGCGCATCCAGCGGCATAGGACTTGCGACGGCCCATCTGTTTGCCGAGCGCGGCGCCAAGGGTCTCATCCTGGTCGCCCGCAACGAGGACGCCCTGCGCAAGATCGCCGACGAGCTCAGCCATGGGTCGACGCGTGCCATTGCCGTTGCGGCAGACGTCAGCAAGCGCGAAGATCTGGAGCGGGTGGCGCGCACCGCCATCGAGACCTTCGGCGGCTTCGATACATGGGTGAACGATGCCGCAGTGGCCCTGTACGGGAACCTCAACGACATCCCACTGGAGGACCAGCGTCAGCTCTTCGACGTGAACTATTGGGGTGTCGTCAACGGCTCGATGATCGCGGCGGACCATCTGCGCCATCGCGGCGGCACCATCGTCAATGTGGGCAGCGTCCTGTCAGAGCGGACCATGATCCTCCAGACCCAATATTCCGCCTCCAAGCACGCGGTAAAGGCCTTCACGGATGGCCTGCGCATGGAACTGGCAAATCAGGGCACGCCAGTCTCGGTCACGCTCATCAAGCCATCGTCCATAGACACGCCCTACGTCGAACATGCCCGCAACTATCTCGATCGGGAAAACGCCGTGCCGCCTCCCGCCTACGATCCCCATCTCGTCGCCAAGGCGATCGTGTTCGCGGCCGAACATCATCGTCGCGAGATCACGATCGGCTTCGGCGGTTGGGTCATCGGCGCGATGGGCAAGGTCGCGCCTCACCTCGTCGACAAGGCGATGGAATGGACGGGCTATGCTTCGCAGACGACGGATCATCCCGAGCGACCAGGCATGCGCGACAACCTTTATGGAGCCCGCGAGGACGGCGACATGTATTCGTCTCTTCCTGGCGAACCACGCAAGACGAGCCTTCTCCTCGAAGCACAGCTTCACCCCTTCGTGACCGCCGCCTTGCTGGCCGGCGTTGCTGCCGGCATCGCGACCCTGTTCCTGCCGTCTATGGCGGGGAGCCGGCGTCCGAAGCAGTTCAAGCGTCCAACACCGCGCTACCAACCCCAGCCCGCCATGCGCCGCAGCGGCAACGGTCACGACAAGCGCACCTTCGGTCCAGGTCACATGAGCCAGCGCGGTCCGTACGAGGGCCGCCCACAGCCCAGACATTGAAGGCACGGAAGGGCCGGATCGGAAGGTCCGGCTTTTCCGAGACTCCGGCTCGTCATTCGGCCCTTGCTCGGTTTCTCGTCCTGAGAGGCTGGCCCATAAATCCATGCGTTACTCAGGAGCGGGCTTGGGAAGCTGCAGGTTTTAGAAGCAGGCTCTGAGGCAGTCTGATCTTGACCGCCGTCATCACCGGCCTTGTGCCGGTGATCTCGATTGTTTTGAGCGCAGCGCCGTTCAGTATCGGGATGGCCGGCACAAGGCCGGCCATGACGGGGGAGGAGGATGACACCCAAAGTTTACTTACGAAAGGCTTGTGAGCCTTGGTTTCGCGGTTCCGGCCGTTCTTCTGGAGAGCGACAAGATGGCCGCATCCGGCACGTTCCGAAGTGGAAGATTGCAGGCTAGCCTCTCTCCATGATCCCGATTCGCTCTCTCGCCATCCCCCTGGTTCTTCTCATCGGCGGCTCCGCCGGCGCTCAGGACAAGGGTACTCTCGACCCGAAGCCGCTGCCGCCGCTCGCCAATCCGGGCGACCCCAAGCTTGCCGCGAAGGAACTGTTCGGGCGTCGCACCGCGCCAGCCGATCTTCGCTCGCGCTCCATCGGCAGCTATGCCCGCGGCTGCGTTGCGGGCGCGGCGGCCATCCCGATCGACGGCGACAACTGGCAGGTCATGCGCCTGTCCCGCAACCGCAACTGGGGCCACCCGCAGCTGATCGGTTTCCTGCAGCGGTTCGCCACCCGGCTTCCGGGCATCAACGGATGGCCCGGCCTTCTCGTCGGCGACATCTCCCAGCCGCGCGGCGGGCCGATGATCACGGGCCATGCCTCGCACCAGATTGGCCTCGATGCGGATATCTGGCTCACGCCCATGCCCAATCGCCGCCTCTCGCGAGCGGAGCGAGAGGAGATGTCGGCCACCAACATGGTGCGCGATGATGGGCTCGACATCGATCCCGCCAGATGGACGCCGCAGCATACCGCCCTCATACGCGCCGCCTCATCGGAAAGAGGCGTTGCCCGGGTCTTTGTGAACCCGGCGATCAAGAAGGCGCTCTGCCGGGAAGCGGGAGCAGACCGGTCCTGGCTGACGAAGGTACGGCCGATATGGGGCCACAACTACCATTTCCATATCCGCCTCGCCTGTCCGGCCGGCGAAGCGGGCTGTTCCGATCAGGATCCGCCGCCGAGCGGCGACGGCTGCGGCGCAGAGCTCGATGCCTGGTTCACGCCGCAGATGCTGCATCCGAAGCCGGGCAAGCCCCGTCCCCCGCTCACCCTGGCGCAACTGCCCAATGAGTGCCGCAGCGTTCTCGAGGCTCCTTGAGACAGGCTTCAAGGCGAAACGGCTCGCATCCCAGAAGATGCGAGCCGTTCCCTGAGGATTTCGGACAGAGTGGTGTTTTATTCGGCAGCCACGCCGACTCCGATCTGGCAGGAAACGCCCGTGCCGCCGAGGCCGCAATAGCCGTTCGGATTCTTGGCCAGATACTGCTGATGGTAATCCTCGGCGAAGTAGAAGGGTCCCGCATCGAGGATCTCGGTCGTGACCGGCCCATAGCCCTTGGCGGCCAGCGCCTGGCCGTAAGCCGCCTTGGAAGCCTCTGCGGCCTTCTTCTGGTCCTCGTTGAGCACGTAGATCCCGGAGCGGTACTGGGTGCCCGCGTCGTTGCCCTGGCGCATGCCCTGGGTCGGATCGTGGTTCTCCCAGAAGGTCTTCAAAAGGGTCTCGTAGGAGATCGCTTTCGGGTCATAGACCACCAGCACGACCTCGTTGTGCCCCGTCAGGCCGGAGCACACTTCCTCGTAGGTCGGGTTCGGCGTGGTGCCGGCGGCATAACCTGCAGCGGTGATCCAGATGCCGTCACCCAGCTGCCAGAACTTGCGCTCGGCGCCCCAGAAGCAGCCGAGGCCGAACACGGCCATTTCCATGCCCTCGGGATAAGGCGGCTGAAGGGGACGGTCGTTGATGAAATGCCGCTCAGCCGTCGGAATCGGGCTGGTCCGGCCGGGCAGAGCCTCGGCGGCAGTCGGCAGGTCGAGTCGTTTGCGGAAGCTGAACATGGAGATCCCTCGCGTGACCTCGCTGATGTAAGCACTGCCCCGCGCTTGCGGGAGAGCCCCTTCCGTCACCTTCCCGTGAAAGCTCAGCGGCCCGCGAGATATCCGATCGGCTCCAGCGGCTTCTGGCCGAGCCACATCAGCAGCGCGCCCACCAGAAAGCCCGTGACCGAAGCAGGCATCTGCAGGACGTAAGTCGCGATCGGATCCCACAGCCAGGGATAGCCACGCTGCGCGATGCTTCCCTCAAGCCCCGCCATTCCACTCGGGAAAAGGGTTCCGGCCACCTTACCGATAGATGCGAACGATACAGCATTATTGACGATGGATCGCGTTCCGTCGATCACCAACCCGATAAATCCCGCCGCGATCAGCAGGAGGCCAAGGCTACGCGCTAGAAACTTCAAGGGAAGACACCTCTATGAATAGAGGGGGATTATCTAGAGCGTTTTGTCGCAATGGCAAAGGCGATTCAGGCTAAATTGACTCAAGTTCGGTCTTGCCTTTTGCCCCGATTTAGCGATACACGGGCGCTCCGCAGACGCAAGCGGAGGACCTGAGCGACCCGTGTCGAGCGACGGGTTTGAAGGTTCCAAGAGCCCGAGAGGCTCATGCTGGAGGGGTGGCCGAGTGGTTGAAGGCGCACGCCTGGAAAGTGTGTATACGGGAAACCGTATCGCGGGTTCGAATCCCGCTCCCTCCGCCATCCACTGAGCCAAGTCTCTGAAGAGAAAAGCGAAATTTCGGTCAGGGTCGTCGCGCCCCATATTTCCCCCACATTCTGGGCTCGTGTGATACCCTTTGTTGAGATGAAATATTTTTCTATGCCGCGGACACTGTCTATAACCACGGGACAGTACCGCGCTTTGACTACTGGTTGGATAGGATCCAGTCGACCCTGCTGAGACTTCGCTTAGGATGCAGAGCTCGAGCCACTGACACATTGCTCCGTCGGGGATGAACCACCTTCGCCGAGGACGCACCGTAAATGGAAATTCCAGAGTTTTGACGACGGGGCAACTGCCGCTCTCTGGCTGAGCTAGGGCTGACATCGGGAGGTTGGGCGCGGAAGAAAGTTGTGATAACTGGCTGACCTCCATTGTAGGCTGACCGCTGCCGTCATTCACTGGACTTTATCTGCTGCCTCAAGGATCTGACCCTTCCCTATGGCCTCTTGGATGATCCCTCACCAGCGCTGGCAGTGGCAGGCCCTGCTGGAACTGACTCTGCGTCGGCTGCACGGCGACTAGTTCCAGAGCTTCTTCTCCAAGGTCATGTCCAAGCTGCACGGCGACGATTTCATCCCCGTGCGAGCATTCGGACGCAGGGGCGACAAGGGATGCGACGGGTATCTCCTCCAGTCGGGACAGCTCTTCCAGTGCTACGGCAAGCTCCATGATGCGGCGCTGAGCGTGGATACCGTCGTCAAGAAAATTGGGGACGACTATGCCAAGGCTGCGACCGAACTCGCCTCGATCATGAAGGAATGGCACTTCGTCCATAATCTGTTCGACGGTCTTCCGATCGAGGCCGTCTCCAAGATCCAGGCGCTTCAGACCGCAAACGGACACCACCGCTTCGGCGCCATCGGCCCGCAAGGCTTCGAGGACCGGGTCTTCCAGCTTGCTGAGGAGCACATCACCGTCCTGCTCGGGCCTGCTGCAACTGCCGAGGACACGCAGAACATGCGTCTTGAAGAGGTCAGTGATCTCATCAAGGCGGTCATGCGGAGCGTCGATGAGGACCAGCTGGACACGGGACCCATCACGGTCGTGCCGTACGACAAGCTCGAATTCAACAGGATCACGGGATGCTGGCGTCATCTGCTGGAATCCGGGTTCCGCAACGCCCCGCATGTCCGCGACTACATCGACCAGCACCCCGACCCTGAGATCGGAACGCGGTTGGCCAAGGTGTTCAAGGGCCGCTACGAGGACCTGAAGCTGCAGAGGCTGAAGCCGAACGCCATCATGCGCTCGCTCTATGAAGACATCACCGGCGTCGGAAGCGTGACGCCGGAGCGCCAAGTGGCCGCTCAGGCCCTGCTCGCCTACCTGTTTGAGGCTTGCGACATCTTCGAGGATCATCCCTCCAAGGTGAACGCATGATTCTTCCCGGCAAACATCTCTCCCCACACCGAGCCCTGATCGGCGTGGGCGCGGAGATCCTTGTCCAGTTGGACCGCCCCCGCGAGGTGTCCGACCTGTGGGATCGCGTGCGCGCGGCACGTGGCAGCCGTCAGGCCGCAACGCCTCTGTCATTCGACTGGTTCGTGCTCGCCCTGACCTTCCTGTACACGATCTATGCGGTGGAAGACGCGGACGGTCTGGTGCGGCCTGGGCAGGGTGCGCCATGATCATCTCCATCAGCAGCAGCCTGCCGACCTTCAAGACCGTGACATTCCACCAGGGCCTCAACGTCGTCCTCTCGACGAAGGCCCCAGGCTCGAACGAGAAGCAGACCCGCAACAGCGCGGGCAAGACCAGCCTGATCGAGATCATCCACTTCCTGCTGGGCGGGAAGGCGGATCCCGACAGCCTCCCCCGCCACAAGGCGCTGGCCGCCCATACCTTCAAGGGCCGGTTCCTCATCGGCGGCTGGGAGGTGGACGTTGCGCGCAGCGGCTCCAAGGTGTCGCGGGTGTTCATCGACGAGGGCAGCGCGAAGCATTTCGGGCTGGCCACGAAGAAGGACAAGGAGTCGGGCGCCGAGTTCGTGTCAAACGAGGAGTGGAAGGACTTCCTGGCTCACCGGTTCTTCGACTTTCCCGCCGTGGTGAAAGGCTCACCGTTCGAGGAGAGCTACACTCCCTCGTTCCGCGCTCTGTTCGCATACTTCGCGGCGCTACGGATCGGGCGCGTTCCTGCATCCGGAGAAACAGGCCAAGGCCCAGCAGCGCTGGGACTGGCAGGTAAACCTGTCATACCGGCTGGGGCTCGACTGGCGAATCCCTCGCGACCAGCACATGGTGCGGCAGCGGGAGAGCCAACTGGACGAGCTCAAGAAGGCAGCCAAGGGCGGAGCGCTCGGCCACCTGATCGGAACGGTGGCGGAGCTTTGGCCAGCCGTGGTCCTCGCCGAGGCCAGGGCAACCAAGCTGCGCGAGCAGCTCGCCCGGTTCCAGGTTCATGATGCCTACCGGGAGATGATGGACCGAGCGGCCAACGCCAAGACGGAGATGCAGGCTCTCGCCCGGCGAGCCGTCTCGCTGAGGGAGACTCTTGCTCACCTCCAGGACGCCCTGAAGCGTGAACGCCTTCCCGAGCGGGATGACGTCACCCGTCTCTATCAAGCGGTCGGAATCGAACTGCCGGAAAGTGCGAAGCGCCGGTTCGAGGATGTCGAGCGTTTCCATCAATCCGTGGTCGAGAACCGCAGGCTGCGCCTTCAGGAGGAGATCGACGCGATCGGGCGCGAGCTTGCTGTCGGCGAGCTCAGGGCAGCAGAGCTGGATGCTGGACGGAGCGAGACCCTACGGACGCTTGAGGGGCGCGGCGCCCTGGAGGATTTTACGGCGCTGCAGAAGCGGCTGGCCGACGCCGACGCGGAGGCGGCCTCGCTGCGCGAGCGGTTCAAGGCTGCCGAGGCGCTTGAGAGCGAGACCACCCAGCTCGGCATCGACCGGAAGAGCATCAAGCGGCGCCTCCAGGAAGACCATCACCTGCGGCGCGGCCGGCTGGACGAGGCAATCCTCCTGATCGGCGAAGCCATCGGTTACCTCTACGAGGAACGGCAAGGCAAGTTCGAGGTGGAGGCCACCGAGAACGGGCCGGAATTCCGCATCTCGATCCAGGGCGACCGGGGCGGCGGGATCTCCAACATGGAGATCTTCTGCCTCGACCATGCTCCGTTCGCGATGTGGGCAGGCCGCGAGAAGGGTCCGGGGTTCCTCATCCACGACAGCCATCTCTTCGACGGGGTAGATGAGCGTCAGGTCGCGAACGCGCTCGACCTCGAAGCCGCCACCGCCACGCGGCTCGGGGGCCAGTACATCGTGACCCTCAACTCGGACATCTTCGATAGCCTGCCCCTGCCGAACACACTCGACCGCGACGCCATTGTGGTGCCGACGCGCCTGTCAGACGAGAGCGAGACGGGTGGACTTTTCGGATTCCAGTTCGACTGATGGCTGGGAGATTCAACACCTTACGAAGGCCAATAAGCAGTTAGCCGGCTTTGATTGAGCCGGCGTAACGACCGGTGTTCTTTTCGTGGATTGAGAGTGGTATCGAGACGGTCATGATGACACGTTCGAAGGATTTTGCTACGGACGCAACTACGAGGTCTCCCCTCGCATACGCGCTGTGCAACTGCGGCGTAAGAGCTCATGCCTCGAGAAGACGTACGCGTCATCAACTATGCGTGACC
Organism: Microvirga sp. RSM25; assembly: GCF_044784385.1. Taxonomy (NCBI): domain Bacteria; kingdom Pseudomonadati; phylum Pseudomonadota; class Alphaproteobacteria; order Hyphomicrobiales; family Methylobacteriaceae; genus Microvirga; species Microvirga sp. RSM25. Next base: position 3,657,534 of record NZ_CP173039.1, read on the forward strand.
TTGACGTGACTGGAGGGGAGATCTCGTGCCACCGAATCCTTTTGGAACACCGATCCGCGCTAAAATCCCTGCTGAACTAACCAGCGAAGCCGCACTTCTCTCCTACCTTGGTTTGTCGACCAAGGAACTCAAGAAGATCCGGTGGTACCGTGGGCGGATGTATCACTCGTTCGATATAGCTAAAGGCAAGAACAAGACTAGGAAGATTCGTGCGCCCGACGAACGGCTGAAGTACCTACAGCGGCGACTCTTACCATTGCTCAACCAGCTCTACGAGGTCCGCAACCCGGCCCATGGGTTCGTCGCCGATCGGTCGGTCAAGACCAACGCACTCGCGCACCTGCGAAATCGCTTCGTGCTCAACCTCGACCTAAAAGACTTCTTTCCGCCAATCACAGAAAAGCGAATTGTCGGAGTTTTGGGATCTTTCGGAATTGACAGCGGCGTCGCGGCTGTGATCGGCCACCTTTGCTGCGTCAGCGGCCAACTGCCCCAAGGCGCGCCGACTAGCCCCGTGCTCTCAAATATGATCTGCTTTCGTCTCGACAGGCAACTACTCGCTTTCGCCAAAGGTGCCCGCTGCATTTACACGCGATACGCGGACGATATTACTTTTTCGAGTCATCAGCCGATGACGACTCTGTTCGAGGGGCCTCTCCCACCGGCAGGACATTTTGCACCTGATCTCCTCATCCCGGCCTTCGTGAACATCTTCGCCGCTAACGGCTTTGCCATAAATCCTGCCAAGGCCCACTATGCTGACCGACATTCGCGCAGGATGGTGACCGGTCTCAAAGTCAATGAATTGCTCAATGTCGACCGTCTCTACGTACGGAACGTCCGCGCCGCCCTTCACTCCATTGAGACAATCGGCGAGGCTGCGGCGCAGCAGAAGTTCGCATTGCTTGGGGGCACCGGTAGCCTGCCTGCGCATCTTCTTGGAAAGATAAGCTGGCTGCGGCACATCCGCGGGCAGACAGACCCGGTATTTCGGAGTATCGCGGTCCGTTTCAACAAGGCTTTTCCCAGCCTCAGGATCGAAGTCACCCCCACACGGGCCGAGGTCAGAGACCGCGCGGTCTGGGTAGTCGAACACTTCGAGGGTGAGATGGCGCAAGGCAGCGCCTTCTTTCTCCGAGGTGTTGGCTTAGTCACGGCCGCGCACTGCGTCACGGGTGCAAGCGACATTGATGTCTACCATCCCAGCAAGCCGGCCAATAAGTTTAAGGTGAACGTGCACAAAATTGACGAGGACCGCGATTTGGCAGTCCTCGCGCACACGATTCCCGAAACGGAATATCTCGAGCTTGAGCGATCAACGCGGGCCGTCACAGTCGGTGTTGAGCTGAACGCCGTCGGCTATCCGAGCTTTGGCCCGGGCGATCGGATCAACGTCCGCAGTGGTAACGTCAGCTCACTTCCAGCCAAGCACGGTGTGCAACTTATCGAGGTCCAGCAAAAGCCCTCTCAAGGCATGTCGGGAGGTCCGCTTCTCGACGCCTACGACACCGTCGCCGGTGTCGTGCACAAGGGTGGCCCGAGTGAACCGCGAGACTTCGCGATTCACATCGATGTCCTTAACGCGTGGCTGGCAAGCGCATCTGCATCGTTGGTACCCTAAGCGTCGAAGCCTCACTGCCGTGGCCGACAAAAAGGGACGCCCCGTTTACACCAAGACGCCTGTCCTAGTAGCTAGCCCGCGGGCCTGAGTTGATCGACGAGATCGTACTCCCAAGCCGGGATTGTTGCGTGAAAGAAGATTATCCAGGAATTCGCGAAACAGGTTCTGCAGCGCCGCGGGCTTTCCGCGTCGTCCCAGCGTAGGCCTATTCACCATTGACAGCAATGGGTCGATGCCGTTGAAAAACTTTCGAGAGCTGCTTCGTCTGTCGATTTCTAGCGTCAGCGTGCCAGATCAGGCCCAGCATCCTGTATGCTGACCACGCGAAAAACAGCAGTTGCGGACTTTTTCAACAGCATCGGTCGACCAGCGATGTCAAGCGCACGAAATGAAGGTCCGCCTACTTCGCGAATGCGGAAATCCGGATAAGGTCAGCTCCGTGCCAAATCCGGACCTTCCCTGACCTCTCTGAAGGCGGAATGAAACACTTCTATTTAGGCCTTGCGCGAGACGTTTTAGATCGCCTTCTTATTTTCTCGTCGTTTCAACCCCACCCATGATCGTCATTTAGCTCCGCTACCATTGCGCCTGATTGAACGGGCAGGTAGGGCCGTCCGATCGCTGCAATGAACGCTCTCTTCGGTGTCACGATCGTCTCTTGGGTTCGCCCATAGACATCGACGACACGACCGACTCCCGCCCCTTCTTCCAGTGTGTCGCCTGCTTCGCACATCGGGATGAAGAAGCCTCCATGGCGAGTATATGCGAGGTCGCAGGAGCCGATGGTCCGGTAGCGCTCCCGGTGGATCGGGCCGCCGGGAAGAATTTCGGCTACGCGCGCGACTCCTTCGATGGCCTGCGCGAAGGACTCGATATGAGCCTCGGGCATCCCTGCCCCGCCGCCGCATTCGATGATGAGGGCGGGCACCCCTCGCCGGGTCAGTTGTGTGAACATGGCGCCGGAAAGCCACTCGTCCCGTGCCGCCCACACCACATCGGTCGCGGCGCTGTGGGCGTAGACCTTGGCCTTTTGCGAGGCGTCCGATCCATCCTCCCAATACAGGCTGTAGAATGGCACGACCGCTTCATGGCCGCCGGAATGAAGGTCCATGACTATATCGGCGCTCGCCATGGCCGTTTCCATGAGCGTCAGCGCCATCTGCCGCGTGATCGTTCCATTGGCCGCGCCGGGAAAGAGGCGGTTCATGTTCTCGCCGTCGATCGGAGTGTTGCGGGTCTGCGTACGGAACGCCAGTGGATTCGCCGCCAGCACGCCGACGATGGCGCCCGCCATGGTCTGGAGATCGAGACGCTCGAGGCAGCGCACGATCCCCAGCGCTCCTCCGATCTCGCCGCCATGGATTGCTGCCTGGACCCAAAGGGTCGGTCCGGGCTTCGCGCCGGTTGCGATCATGATCGGCGCGGTGACCGGCCCATCAATCTGATGGGCCAGGGTCAATTCTCCTGTCGAGACGCGCCCAGGCTCGAAGCGGGCCGTACCAACTGCTTGGGCTTTCGAGCCGGGATGTGTCATCATCAGGCCGCCTTCGGTTCGAGGCCGATATGGATCAGGGTCTCGCCGGTCGCCATGACCGGACCTGGATGGATCGCCAGAACGATGCCTGCCTTCGGGCTGCGCGCCTGAGCGCGAGGATTGCCGAAGACATCGTAATACTGGCCGATGACGCTGCCTTCCTCCACCGTATCGCCGCATCCGACGCTGCGCTGGAAGAGGCCGCCCTCGGTGGCCGTGACCCACTCGAAATTCGAGAAGTAGTTCATCGGCTCCTGGGGGCTGACTTCGCCCTCCTCCATGCCGAGCGCACGCAGGACGTTGTGCAGGCGGCCGACGGCGTCGGCAACGGACTCGTCTGTGAAGGAACGGTTCTTGCCGCCGCATTCCACGATGAAGCTCGCGATGCCCGCCTTGGCAGCCGTCATCATGGCCGAGCCCGCGAGAATGTTGTCCGGGGCCGGCAAGGTATCGCGGTAGCCGAAGGCCCGCGCCACCTTTTCGGACAGGGCGCCCGCCTCTCCGTCGACACGGGGGAACAGGGCCCAGCGCACGTCGGGCGTGAGCGCCGTGTGGAAGTCGATTAAGACATCGGCGTAGCGCTTGAGCGGCTCGAACAGTTCATAGGCCATCTGCTGCGTCAGGGTCCCGCCGGCGTCGCCTGGAAACTGGCGGTTCAGGTCGCCGCCGTTGTAGCCCTCGTAAGGGCTCATGCGCTGCTTGGATCGGAAAGCGGATACGTTGAGAACCGGCAATGCGACGACCGTCCCGCTGAGCCTTGTGGTATCGAGTTCTCTCACAAGCCCGTGGATGATGTAGGTGCCGGAATATTCGTTGCCGTGCACGCAACCGTGCAGCCAGACCACCGGACCATCCTTCTCCCCCTGAACGATGATGACAGGAGCATTGAGAGGCGATCCGTCCGGAGCGTCGCCGACGCGCAAGACGCCCTTCGTGACACCAGGGCCTTTGGAATGGGCGGTACCGACAATGATTTCTTTTGACATGATAATGGCTCACGCGCGCTTGGGATTGAGGCCGATGTGGATGAGAACGTCACCCTGTGGAATAATAGGCCCCGGATGGTGAGCGAGGACGACGCCGGATGCCGGGGAATATACGTCTCCGGCATTGTCGCCGAACAGATCGTAGTAGGTTCCCACCACGTCTCCCTCGTTGATCGTCTCGCCGCAGGACACCGCAGGCGTGAACAGGCCGCCGCGCGGAGCATTCGCCCAATGGAAGTTCGAGAACAAGGTCAGCCGGCCGTAATCGGTCACTTCGCCCTTGAGCAGGCCGATGGCGCGCGCCACGTTGCGCAGACGCTCCGCAACATCGGCTACGGTCTCGGGAGTGAACGCCGTTCCGACACCGCCCGCCTCGGCGATGTAGGCCGGGATGCCATCCGCGGCAACGGTCATCATGGCCGATCCTACCAACGTGCCCTTGGGTGTCGGAAGCGTGTTCTCGTACCCGAAGGCGTCTGCCATGCGACGGCCCACCTCGCTCACCTCGCCACCCGTATCCGCGTAGAGCGCCCATCGGGTGTTGGAGGTGAAGGCGGTATGGAAGTCGATCAGATGCGTCGCGTAGCGCTTCAACTCGTTGTAGACGACATAAGCCATCTGCTCCGTGAAGCCGCCCTTGGGATTGCCCGGGAAACAACGGTTCATGTCGCCGTTGTTGAAGCCTTCGAACGGGCTCATGCGGCGGTAGGCGCGGAAGGCCGTAATGTTGAGGATCGGCAGGGCGATGACAGCCCCATGCACCTCACTCGGATCGAGTGAGCGAAGGAACGCGTGAATGTTGTAGGTTCCGCAATATTCGTCGCCGTGGACGCAGGCGTGCATCCAAAGCACCGGCCCCGGCTCCTTCCCGCGGATTATGATGACAGGGATCTCGATAGGCGCACCGTCCGGATACGCGCCGACCTTAAGCATGCCTTCGAACCGACCGGGCCCGTCCGCTTTCGCGGAGCCCACTTCAATAATATCCATAGTCACTCCCTTTCATGGATTTCGTGTTTCGGAAGATCAGAGGCGCATGGTCTTGCGCAGTCCGGCCAGCCGCTCGATCAGAAGGCCGAACAGCACGATCATGACGATCTGCAGCGTCGTGATGGCGGCGATAACCGGAGAGCTCTCCCACTGGATGTAGGAGAAGATCTCGATGGGAAGGGTCGTCATGCCCGGACCCGACAGGAACAGGGCGATGTAGACGTCGCCGAAGGAAATGATGAAGGCGAAGATCAGCGCCGAGATCACGCCTGGCGCAACGAGTGGCAGCGTCACCTCCGTCAGCACGCGCCAGCGCGGGGCGCCGAGGGTATAAGCCGCGGCCTCCACATCGCTGTCGACGCCTTCGAGGCTGGCGATGATCCCGGCGATGGTGAAGGGCAGACAGATCAGCACGTGCCCGATCACGAGGGCCGCCAGCTCGGGAACCGGAAGCTGGGTCAGGAGCAGAAGGAGGGACAAGCTGATCAGGATGTGAGGCACCATCATGGGCAGCATGGCCATGGACTGCCCGATTTCCCGCCGTCCGCCCAGGTAGCGGACGATGCCGTAGGCGGTGATGAAGCCGATGGTCGTCGCAATGCAGGAGGAGATGAGCGCCAGAACGATGCTGAACTTGAACGCGTCCACGAAGCTGTCGCTGGAGAAGAATTCCCGGTACCAGCGCAGCGAGGCTTGAGACAATGCGTAGGTATTGCTCTGGTCGGGGCTGAACGACGCGACGATCACGATCAGCAGCGGCGCAAGCAGGAAGAAATAGAGTGCCGTGACGAGGAGGCCGAAGCCGAACCTTCCGACGGGAGCCAGATCAACGGCCGGCTCCGTGATCGCCAGGCGTTGGGATGGTTGAGAGGCTGTCAAAGCGGGCGAGGAATAATTAGTAGCCACGGCGCGTCTTCCGGAAATAGAGCGAGATGACGGTGAACTGGCAGAGAACCAGCACGGCGGCGACAGCAGCCCCAAGCGGCCAATTGAAGGTCGAGAGAATGAGCTGGTAGATCGTCTGGCCCATCATCGTGACATTGCGTCCGCCGAGGAGTTCCGGCGTCACGATGGAGCCCGCCGTCAGGGTGAAGACGAGGGCCGCCCCCATGACGATGCCGGACCGGCTCAACGGCAGCGTGATCTCGAAGAAGGCGCGCGCCGAGCGCGCTCCCAAGGTGCTGGCCGCGGGCACGAGGTGGGGATCCTGGCTCGCGAGCGAGGAGAAGATCGGAAACACCATGTATGGCAGCATGATGTGGATGAGCGCCATGATCACGGTAGGTTCCGTGTTCAGGAAGCCGACCGGCTGATCGATCAGTCCGAGCCAGATGAGGATCTGGTTGACGAGACCGTCGCGGCCGAGAAGCACGATCCAGCCATAGGTTCGCACGATCACGCCGGTCATCAGCGGCGCGATGATGAGGAACATCAGCAATCCGCGCCATGCGGATCTCATCCGCGACAGGAAATAGGCGAGCGCGTAGCCGAGCACCGCCGTGATCACGGTCACGATCGCCGAAATGCGGAAGGTGTCGTAGATGATCTGCCGGTAGTAGCCGTCGAGCAGCAGACGCTCGTAGTTCTCCGTGGTCACTTGCGGCAGATAAAGCTGCTCGGGTGAGTATTTTAGCAGACTGACGGACAGGAAAAAGCCGATGGGCGCTATCAGAAATGCCAGGTAAAGCAGACTGATAGGGGCAAGGAGCGTTGCTGCGAAGGCCTTCGCTTGCGATTCGGGGTCTCTGGTCATGGCTGACCCACGGGGATTGCGCGGCATTCCTGAAGCCGGACGCCGACACGTTCGCCGGTCTGCATGCGCCTGAACTTCTCGACGCTTGGAACCGAGGACTGGAAGAGCTGGCCTCCGGGAGCCGCCAACTCGAAAAGAATACGCTCGCCTTGAAAGACGCGTTTCACGATCGACATGGGAAGGCTGTCGCCATCACCCGCCTCTACCACTTCGACCCGTTCCGGCCGAGTCATCAGAATGGCTCCGGAACCGGCCGCCATGTCGGGACGCACCGCTCGGGCGGGAACCTGCAGCCCCTGCCCGACATCCACCAGCACCTCATCGCCGGATTTCAGGGCGATCCGGCCTTCAATCAGGCTCGCCTCTCCGATGAACTCGGCGGCGAAGCGTGTCTGTGGTCGATCATAGAGATCCTCGGGGGTTCCGATCTGTTCGACATGGCCTGCATGCATCAGCACGACCCGGTCGGACATTTCGAAAGCCTCGTCCTGATCGTGCGTGACGAAGACCGTCGTGATGCCGAGGCGCCGCTGGATCTCGCGCAGTTCGTATCTCATTCTCTTGCGCAAGAGCGCATCGAGGTTCGAGAGCGGCTCGTCGAGCAGCAGGATCGACGGCTCGATGACCAGCGCCCGGGCCAGGGCGACGCGCTGACGCTGGCCGCCGGAGAGCTGATGAGGATAGCGCTCCTCGACCCCGGGCAGTCCGACGACGTCGAGCATATGCCGGACACGCCGGGCAATCTCATCCTTCGGCACCTTCCTCATGCGCAGTCCGAAGGCCACGTTCTGCTCGATGGTCCGGTGCGGAAAGAGCGCATAGTTCTGGAAGACGAGACCGATATCGCGGTAAGGCGGGGCGAGCTTCGTGATGTCCCGCCCCGCCAGGAGCAGCTTTCCATCCGTTGGAGTGGTCAGGCCGGCAATGATGTGCAGCGTCGTCGTCTTGCCGCACCCCGACGGGCCCAGCAATGTCAACAGCTCACCCTTGTTGACATGGATGTCGACGGGTCCGAGAGCGGTCGTCGCCCCATAACGTTTCACAAGTTGTTCGAGTTTCAGAACGGGCTGCACGTGGCCTCACCTTCCAGCTGAATGGAGAATTACTTCGCTGCGATGATTTCTTTGTTCCACCGCTCGGCATACTGATCGCGGTAGGCAAACATGGTCATGTAGTCCGCCTGGCGCTGCAGCTTTCCGAGAAGCTCGACCTGCTCGTCGCTCAGCTCGAGCTTCTTAAGGTCGGCTGGCAAATTCTTCATCGCCTCCATATTCGTCGGCGGATAGCCTGTCAGGCGCGCGAACTCGATCTGCTTCTCCGCATCGAGCGTCGACCCGACGAATTTCCGTGAAAGCTCAATGCTGTCCTGTGGCCGGTTCGCAATGATGGCGGTGTTCCAAATCCAGGACAGGCCGCCTTCCTTCGGGATCACGAACTCGACGGGAGCGCCGGCTGCAGCTGCCTGCTCCGTGCGGGCGCCGAAATACGGGCACAGCCAGATTTCCTGGGCTTCGAGGAGCTGCCGCGTATGCTCCACATTGTTGATGATGCGGCAATTGTTCTTGGCGAAAAGCTCTTTGAACTTCTCGACTCCGGGTTCGATATTATCGGATGTCCCGCCGAACGCGACATTGATCGCGTGGAAGACTTCGTCCCCGATCCAGCCCCAAGCCGGGAAGGCTACACGGCCTTTGAACTCCGGATCCCACATGTCGGTCCACGATGTAATGGGACGCTTGATCTGCTTGGTGTTCACGCACAGGCCGTAGGGAGTGTGACACTTGCCCGCGAGAAATTCGTAGCGGAAGGAGGGATGAATCTTGTTGAGGTTCGGGACCGTGTCCTCCGTCCAGGGAAGATAGAGACCCATGGCGCCGAGCTGCCCGGCTCTCGTTTGGCCCGTATGGATGACATCCCATTGCGGCCTGCGCTGCTGCGCCATGACGATCGGCTCTTGCGACAGGCCTAGCTTCCACACGAGCTCGACATTGTTTTCCTTGGCGAAAGGCTCCGCGAAGACCTTGCTGACCCAGTCCTTCCAGGACCCTCCGGCCATCATGATCCGGATGTCCTTGGCAGCCTTCGCCTCGATGCCGCTAAGGCCTGCCAATGCCGTACCGCCTGCAAGTGCGAGACCTGCCTTGATCAGGTCGCGGCGCGATACTCCATTCCTCACCGTCTCGTCCATGAGATGTTCCCTTCTGCTTTTAAGTTTAGATCTCAGCGAATTTCTTCGGTCCTGAAGCGGGCTCTTCTTTTTTTCGTGTGGAGGTCGGCGCCGAGCTTTTCTCGAGCGAGTGTGTCGACCAGTATGGATCGCCAAGACGGACGCCGATGGAATGCGCTTCCTCGCGGATGCACTGCATCATCCTGGCCTGTAGGGAGCGGTCGGCCGCCGAGGTCGGGAAGGAGACCGAGAAGCCCAGCATTTCGTCCTTTCCGGGATGAGCGACGGCGACGCCGAAAGCGGCAATGCCCGGAATCAGGGCGCTGCTGGTCATTGCGACCCCTGTCCTGCGGATGTCGGCCAGTTCCTTGCGGATAATGCCCTGGTCGACTGTCCCTTCGGCATGTTCCTCGATCAGATCGATCGCCTCGTCGTCGGATTTGCGCGCCAGAAGCGCGCGGCCGATGGCGGTCGGATAGGCGGACATCCGCTTGCCGATGTCGTGCACGAGGCGAAGCGGATAGGTACCGTGCTTGAGCTTCAGAATGATCAGATCGGGACCGGACAGGATGCCTGCATAGGCGGCAAACTGGAATTCATGGATCAGGGCATCCATGGCGGAGTCGACGAAGTCGAGGAGGCTGTGGTCGGCAAGATAGAGCTCTGCCAGCGCAAGAGCCCGGCGTCCGGCGCAATATCCCAGTTCGCGATTCCCTCTCTCGAGGAAACCGTACTCGCTCAGCGTCTTCAGGAGTCGGGACACCGAGCTCTTCGGCATGCCCAGTTCGCGGCAAACCTCGCCGACCCGAAGGATCGGGCGCTCCTTGCTGAGAAGAGACAAGATTTCGAGGCCGTTCTCTAAAGAACTCACAGCGATGTTCCATATACAGCAACGGGGTTGACAATAATGGTACGCATGGACTTGACTTAGCGTCAACCTCCTTTTCGCGGAGAACATGGTGTTCAGGATTGGGATCGATATTGGCGGGACGTTCACCGACTTCGCCATTTGGAAAGATGAGAGCGACGGCTATGTCGAGATCGGCAGTCACAAACTGCCGACGACCTATCCGAACTTTGCGGAAGCCGTGATCCGGGGAGTGATCGAGATCACGGAGCGTTACGCGATTTCCCCGGACGCCTCGGTCCTCGTGGTGCATGGAACGACGATTAGCACGAATGCGGTGATCGAGCGTTCGCAGCCGCCCGTCGCCCTCCTGACCACCCAAGGATATCGCGACCTGCTCGGCATCGCGCGGTTGCGCCTCGACAAGCCCATCGATCTCTTCAACCGGCGGCCGACGCCCATCGCGCCGCGCGAGCGCGTGTTCGAGGTTCGCGAGCGCCTGCTGTCCGACGGCTCGGTGGACACGCCGCTCGACGACGAGTCCGTTCTCGCGGCCTTGCGGGCCGCACGGGAGAAGGGGGCGCAGGCCGTGGGCATCTGCTTCCTCCACGGCTATCGCAATCCGGTCCATGAGCTCCGGGCGCTTGAACTCGCCAAAGCTCACTTTCCCGATCTCGAAGTCATGGCCTCGCACGAGGTCTGGCCGCAGCAATCGGAATATGAGCGCGCCGTTCTCACGCTGCTGAACGTCTACGTGAAGCGCCTCATGGACAGCTACCTCAAGGAAGTGGACGACTTTCTCCACTCCAGATTCCCACGGTCCCGTCTCACCGTTACGAAATCCAACGGCGGAGTCATGTCATCCGCCGAAGCGCGTGAGGTTCCGATCCACACCTTGCTGTCCGGCCCTGCCGCGGGCGTGACGGCCGCGCAGGTGGTTGGCAATCTCCTCGGCCTTGAACAGGTGCTCACCTTCGACATGGGCGGCACCTCGACCGATGTCTCGCTCGTCGAGCGAGGACGCCCGGTCACGACGGGACAGGCGGAGGTCGGCGACTTTCCCTTGCTCATGCCCGTCACGGCCATCGAGGCGATGGGAGCCGGCGGCGGCTCCGTCATCTGGCTCGATGCGGGCGTGCTGAAGGTCGGCCCGCGCAGCGCCCGGTCGCAGCCGGGCCCTGCCTGTTACGGACAAGGCGGGTGCGAGCCGACTCTGACGGATGCCTACCTGCTCATGAATTATCTGTCGCCAGAGGGACTCCTCGGCGGGAAGCTCTCCCTCGATAGGTCACGTGCCGAGGAGGCGTTTCAACCCATCGCGGATGTTCTGGGCACAGACGTGATCGGCGCGGCTCAGAGCGCCATCGCGGTCGCAACGTCAACTATGATGACCCGCGTTCTACCCTTCCTCGCCCGTTGCGGCGTGGGCCCATCCGATCTGGCTCTGATGATCTATGGCGGCGCGGGCGGCATTCATGGTCCCCTTCTCGCGGATGAATGCGGCATCAAGCACATCGTCGTGCCGCGCCTTCCTTCCGTGTTCTGCGCCTTCGGAGGGATTGTTTCGGATCTCGTGCACGATGGCGTTCACAGCCTGCAAGGATTGAGCCTCTCCCGAGACGAGATCGTGCGCCATTTCGGACATCTGCGCACCGAAGGCGATGTTTGGCTCAAACGTCAGAGCAACGATGAGCAGATTCTCACCGTCGATCGAGTCCATCTCGCGGACATGCGCTACGGCGCTCAGTCCTTCACCATTCCGGTCGACCTCTCCGACGGGCTGGCGGCCGGTCTGGAACTCGACGCCCTCTTTGCGCTGTTTCACCGGGAACATCACCGCCTCTTCGGCCACTGCGATGAAAAATCGCCCGTCGTCATCGACAATCTTCGCCTGCGGACGATCGGCCGCCAGGCGAAACCGGCAGCGATGACGCTGAATCACGCCAGGCAGACTGAGCTTCAGCCGATGGAAACGCGGCCTATCCTGGCCGACGGCCGGTGGATCGAGCACGCGCCGGTCTATTCCTGGCCCGAGATTCGGATCGGCCACCGGATCGAAGGGCCGGCAATCGTCCACCAGGAACTGGCCACGATCCTGGTGCCGCAGGGCTACCGCGCACAGCTCAGCGCCTTCGGCGACCTCGAAATGACGAAAGAGTAGATCATGGATCCCGTTCTGACTGAGATCATGAAGAACCGCTTCACCGCAATGGCCGAGGAAGCCGCGACGGTCGCCTATCGGACAGCCCATACGACCTTTGTGAAGCAGACGCAGGACTTTCAGGTCGCTCTGGCGGCCCTGTCCGGTGAATTCTTCGCCTATCCCACCATGACAGGAGTCACTTCGGGGAGCGGACAATCAATTCAGGGCTTTCTCGATGCCTTCGACCTCGCCGATCTAAAACCGGGAGACGTCCTGATCTCGAATGACCCATTCCGTACGGGCGGGCTTGTGACTCACATGATGGACATCCATCTCGTGCGCCCGGTCTTCCTCGACGGCGATCTTCTCTGTTTCGCGTGGTCGTTCGTTCACGCCTCGGATATCGGCGGCGCGGTGCCGGGCAGCATCTCGCCGGACCTCACGGAAGCGTTTCAGGAGGGCATCAGGCTTCGCCCGATGAAGCTTGTCACAGCTGGTGAGCTCAACAGGGATGTGGTCAACATTCTCAAAGACAATTCCCGCATCGGCGATGCTGTCTGGGGCGATCTCGAAGCTCTGATGTCCGCGATGCGCCTGCTGAATGAACGCGCTACTGCTCTCGGCCGGCGCGTCGGCAGGGAAACGTTCCAGCAGGGCGTAGAGAATGTGATCGCTTACGCCGAGCAGAAGGCCCGCGGAGCCATTCGCCATCTGCGCGATGGCACTTACACCTTTATCGATTATCTCGAAAGCGACGATCCCGACGTGGCCATCCATATCCATTGCCGGATGTCGATCGTCGGAGACGAGGTGGAAATCGACTACAGCGGAAGCTCGCCCCAAGTTCACGCCGCGCTCAACTTCGGCACCGGCAGCAGGACTCACCCCTTTCTATGCCTTGCGCTCACAAATTACATACAGACCGTGGAGCCCTCCATCCCCATCAACGGCGGGATCCTTCGCCCAATCAAGGCCCACGCCCCGCTCGGCACGCTCATGAACGCGGACTTTCCGGCTGCCATGGGCAACCGCTGGGTTGCGGTGATGCGCACCTACGATGCGCTCATGGGATGCCTTAACCAGGCCGTTCCGGGCGGCATTACCGCCTGCGGCGCAGGCCAGGCCGGCATCATCAGCGCTTCATGGGTCGATCCCCAGACGGGCCGCAATCGCGTCGCTGTGGTCGAACCGTTCTCGGGCGGATCGGGCGGTCGCGTCCGGGCTGACGGCGTCGATGCGACCGACACCATGATCGGCTATCTCAAGAGCACGCCCATCGAGCATGTTGAGATCGAAACGCCACTCATCGTCCGACGGCACGAGTTGGTTCCATCGACCATCGGTCATGGCTGCTATCGTGGCGGAGCCTCAGTCGCTATCCAACTCGAATGCCGTGCGCCGGAAGCCATCGTCACGGTTCGCGGCTTGGACCGCTTCCGCCTTCAGCCCTGGGGAGCTTATGGCGGCAAGCCCGGCTGCAATGGCCAGGCAGTCCTGCGTCAGGGAATCATCACGCGTGAGATCGGCAAGATCAAGGTTTTGACAATGCGTAAGGGAGACGTGCTCCTGATGACATCGCCATCGGGAGGGGGCTTCGGCGACCCGAGGGCGCGCGATCCCGATCTCGTTCTCCGCGACGTCCGAGACGAGTTGATCTCTGCCGAAGAGGCTGCAACAGTTTACGGGGTCGTTATAGCCAATGACGAAGTAGATCGGGAGCGCACGACCATCTTGCGCGAGAATGTGCCTGAAACGACAAACTGGGAAATCGCATCAGGGCCTGAGCGAGAGCGCTACGAGAGAATCTGGCCCATCGACGCGAGCATTGCCCTTGCAGAAGCAGCCATGCGGATCCCACAAGGCATTCGTAGAAATGTTCTTGCGACTGCTCGTCGCGAGCTCATGAGTTTGGAGAAACCGATCACAGCTGAACAGGCAGTTCAAGCTGTCGAGCGTAACACGCAGAGGATCGCACCGAGCAGTCTATGAATAGACGAGAACGTTCAAGCTATCTCTGCGGAGTGCCATTTCCTGAAATTCACGGTTTCCCGATCCTGAAGTCACTTTGCAGCGGTACTCGAGCTTGAGGATATCTGGTCATCTGTCCAACTGCTTTTGGATCCAAGGCACGAGATTACCCGGCATTTAACTCAGGTGCCGGCGGCCAATGCGATCGAGTCCGCTACACTTTCATAGCGATCGGAAAGAGTAGCCGTTGCAACCCGCAGATAGTACGTCGGCAGGATTGAGAACTTGGCACCTGGATGGACGGCAATACCGTGGGCCGCGAGCGTCACCATGGCGAATGGCTCCGAGGACACCGGAACCCAGGCGCACAGGCCTTCGCCGTGCATCGCCCCGACACCTCTCTGCTGCAGAGCATTGACCAGATTAGCGCGCCGCTCTTGATAGAGCATCCGGGCCCGATCAACCAATTCCTGCGTCGTCGCATCGCGCAGCAACCAAGCTGTGGCAGCCTGAAGGATACGGCTCGTCCATCCAGCACTGAAGCTTCGATAGGATTGTATCTGATCGATGATGGTTCGGGAGCTGGAGAGGACGGCAAGACGCAAATCGGGTCCATGCGTCTTCGAGAACGACAGGATATGTATAAGCCGGTTCGGAAAGTAGCCGCCCAGAGATTGACGTGGGGCCGCCGAAATATCGCCGACGCCGTCGTCTTCGACGATGAGCGTGTCAGTATCTCGTAGAACCGACGCGAGAGCCTCCAGGCGCGTTTGACTGACACTCTGGCCGGTGACTGAATGCAGCCGCGGCTGGAAGATGAAAGCGACAGGCTTGGTTCTCATTGCAGTTTCAAGAGCCGACGGCAATGGCCCTTCGCCATCACATTGAACAGGCACGATGCGAACTCCTCTGTCTTCCAGAATGTCGAGGAGGCGCATGCCGGTCGGATCTTCGATCGCGACGGAGGCTCCCGGCGGAAGCAAAGCATGAACCAGTGTATAGACAGCGTTATATCCGCCATTCGTCGCCAGGAACGCCTCCGGCTCGTAGGGCCACTTTTTCCTGACCTCCTGCTCGAGTTCCGGCAGGATTCGGTTGCGCTCGTAACTGTTAAGATTCTCCGCCGAAGCGCCATAAGCCATAGCCTCGGCAAGCGGCGGCAACAGGGAAATGTCAGGAACGGCTGCGGTCAAGTTCAGGATACCATCGCCGTAATTGCCGGAACTTCCGAGGCGATGCGGCTTCGCGACGAAACGATCGCCGCTGACCCAAGTGCCATTCCGCCCTCGACCACTGATGATTTTATGACGGCGCAGTTCGCTCCAGGCTTCCGAAATGGTCGCAGGACTGACGCCGAGCGCGAAGGCGAGATCCCGGATCGGAGGCAACTTTGTACCAACCGGCAGCGCGCCGGCACGGATCAGGGCTCTGGTTTCAAGAGCGATCCCGCGAATGGTCCTGTCCGTCAATCTCTCGGCAAACCAATGGGCGTTTCGATTTTCGGTCATGCGACACCAATTTTAATGTTCAATAACATAATAGTATTTGATCAATTCAATATGAACATTTTAACTGAAAGAATAATAGGTTCTCTGCGAGTTAAATGCTGATGCCTCTGACCCTCAGACTTGCTCTCCGTGACTGGGACTACATGACACCTCTGGTGCTTGGCGACGTTCGGTCTCCTCGCCTCGACATCAAGGTCGATCGCGTCGGCACTCTCATCTCAAACGTCGCCGTCGATCCATCCTACGACGCTGCGGAGATGTCCTTCAGCCGTTATGCGCAGCTGCGGCACGATGGCAAAGACACTGTCGTTGGGATGCCGAACTTCATCATGCGCGGCTTCCGCCACCGGTGCATCATCACCACCGAGAAAAGCTCGATCCGCAAGCTCTCTGATCTCCGCGGGAAGAAGATCGGCGTGACAGGCTGGCGGGACTCCGGTAACACCTGGACCCGCGCCGCCATCCGCCGCGAAGGCGTCGGGATCGAAGACGCCATGTGGTATGCTGGCCGCCTGACTGAGGCTCATCCCATCATGGACCGGCTTGACGGTTTCGGTCGCCCGGGCCGCATCGAAGCCGCTCCCGGCGAACGCCCCATGGTGGAGCTTCTGGAGAACGGCGGCCTTGATGCCGTCCTCACTCCCTTCATGCCGCCAGGGTTCTTCGACCAAGGCTCACCCTTCCGACAGGTGCTCGACGACTTCAGAGCGTCTGAAGTCGCCTACTTCCATGACGTCGGTTATGTGCCGGGCATGCATCTGATCGGTTTCAAGGCCGAGATTGTACAGGAGCATCCATGGGTTATGGACGAACTCAGCGATCTGATCGACGCATCTCAACGCATGTGGCTGCAGAAGCGTGAAAAATACGCCGATACGACGCCCTGGATGATCGACGAGCTACGTCGCTGCGCCACCGATTTGCCGCCCTCCTGGAATAACAGCGGACTTGAGGCGAACGGGAAAATGATCGGCGACTTCGCCACCGAGCTTTACGAGCAGAAGATTCTGCCGCGGTTGCTGACGCCCGCCGAACTCTTTCCCTGGCACGCAAATCCGAAGTGAGAATTTTGACAGCGTTACCCATGAACTGAACGTTTTTCAAACCGAAAGGGCCCGTCGCATGCACTCGAAAATGATCGCTTCCATCACCATAGCTGCCTTGATGCTTGCAAGCCCTGTTCTTGCCCAGGACGCTGCTGTCCCGAAGCAGAGTGTGAACGAGCAATTGCGGGCACGTCTGCCCGAGGCCATCCGGACCGAAGGCAAGATGATCTCGGTCAACAATGGTTCCTTCCCTCCCTATGAGATCGTCACTGGCACCGAGATGACCGGCGCCAGCAATGATCTGACAGACGCAATCGGCCAAGTTCTGGGGGTCAAGATCGAGCACGCCACGGTCGGCGGCCTGCCCGCGCTGCTCGCTGGCATCAATTCAGGGCGCTACCAGTTCGCGTTCGGCCCTATCGGCGACTTCAAGAGCCGCGAAGAAGCCAATGACTTCGTCGACTGGGTCCAGGAATTCGTCGTCTTCGCCGTCCAGAAGAGCAACCCCAAGAGCATCACCTCGTTGGACAGCGCCTGCGGCAATCGCATCGCTGTCATGGCGGGCGGCTCCGCCGAACGTGTGATCCAAGTTCAGGCCGAGAAGTGCAAGGCCGACGGCAAGGAAGCCCTCACGGTTCAGTCCTACACCGACCAGCCGAGCTCGATCCTCGCCGTTCGGTCGAAGCGAGCCGATGCTTTCTTCTCCTCCCAGGCCCCTCTCACCTACTTCGTGTCCCAAGCCAACGGACAGCTTGAACTGACGGGCGTCGGTCAGAAGAACGGCTTCGAGGATCTCTATCAGGGTGCCGTTGTGCCAAAGGGCTCGCCGCTCGGGCCGCTGCTGCTCGATACCATCAAGGTCCTGATGAGCAACGGAACCTATGCCGCGATCATGAAGAAATGGGGCCTCGAGAACAACATGATCAAAGAGCCCGGCATCAATCTCGGTGGGATCCTTCCGAAATGACGCAGCTTCATCTGACGAGCGCATCGCCCTCCGGCGATGCGCCCTTCCGGGACGTAGTAACGGCGCACGCCCCCTTCCGTACAGGGCGTTTGATCCTCTGGGCCCTGATCGTCCTCATCGCCGTGGATTTCGCTTGGATCGTCGCGAACAATGAAAATTTCGGCTGGCCTGTCGTCGCTGCCTATTTCTTCAATCCGACGGTTATCAGCGGCCTCTATGTGAGCCTTGGACTGACTGTCGTTGCCATGGCGCTCGGCACGATCCTCGGTCTGGGGCTCGCCATCGCGCGCATGTCGAAGGATCGCCTGGCGAACTCGTTCGCATCACTGTTCATCTGGTTCTTCCGGGGCACGCCGCTGCTCGTGCAGCTGATCTTCTGGTACAATCTCTCGACCTTGTTTCCTCAACTCTCGATTGCGATTCCCTTCGGTCCGACACTTGCAAGCTGGGACACGAATTCGGTGATCACGCCGATGACGGCGGCAATCGTCGGATTGGCGCTCAACGAGGCTGCCTACATGGCGGAAATCATCCGCGGCGGTCTTCTTTCCGTGGATCGCGGGCAGACCGAAACAGCCGAGGCTTTCGGCATGACGAGGGCGCGTGCTCTGTGGCGCATCATTATTCCGCAGGCCATGCGTTCGATCGTGCCGCCGACCGGCAACCAGCTCATCAGCATGATCAAGGCTACCTCCCTCGTTAGCGTGATCGCGATGGCCGATCTGCTCTACTCCGTGCAGTCAATCTATAACCGCACCTTCGAAATCGTCCCGATGCTGCTTGTGGCGGTCATCTGGTACCTCCTCATCACGTCTGTCCTCAACATTGGGCAGAGCTATATCGAGGCCTATTACGGCCGGAGCGACCGCCGAAACGGAGCCGCCGAGAAGCCGGCTCCCACCGGCACTACTGTTCAGGAGGCAACCCATTGAATGCCGTCCAGACCGTGAACCCTCTCGTTCAGGTACGAGATGTTCACAAGTCCTTCGATCAGCTGGAAGTGCTGAAAGGCATCGACCTCGACATCATGCCGGGTGAGGTCGTTGTGATCCTCGGCCCTTCCGGCTCAGGAAAATCGACGCTCCTGCGCTGCATCAACCACCTGGAAGCCATCAACAAGGGCTATATCGCGGTGGACGGCGAGCAGATCGGCTACCGGCTCCGCAAGGATCGCTTGGAAAAGCTCTCGGCGAATAGCATCGCGCGCCAGCGCCGGCAGATCGGCATGGTGTTCCAGCAGTTCAACCTCTACCCGCATATGACGGTGCTGCAGAACATCATCGAGGCACCTGTGGGCATCCACGGTGAAAGTCGTCCGGAAGCCACCCGAAACGCCTTGAAGCTGCTGGAGCGGGTCGGCCTGTCGGAGAAGGCCGACAATTATCCACGCCAGCTATCCGGCGGGCAGCAGCAGCGCGTCGCGATCGCGCGCGCGTTGGCGATCAAGCCAAAACTGATGCTGTTCGATGAACCTACATCGGCGCTGGATCCCGAATTGGTTGGCGAAGTGCTGGCGGCCATGCGCGATCTTGCCAAACAGGGGCTTACGATGATCGTTGTCACTCACGAGATCGGCTTCGCCCGTGAGGCGGCCGACCGGGTGGTCTTCATGGATGGTGGCAAGGTCGTCGAAATGGGCAGCCCAGAGGATGTGATCGGCAACCCGCAACATCCTCGCACGAAGGCATTTCTGTCGCGCTTTCTATAGTCATCGACCGACAACCTTTCCTCGAAGCCATTCAACCACAGACACCGCGGTAAAATCATGCTCAACGACAACGTTTTCGCCAAGGTCTCGGACTTCCAAGCCATGGAAGCGGAGCTCACCGGCATCCGCCACTATCTCCACTCCAACCCGGAACTCTCCTGCGAGGAGGCAGAAACGGCACGTTTCGTTGCCGAGAAACTCGAGAGCTGGGGCTACGAGGTCACCCGCAACGTTGGCGGCCACGGCGTTGTCGCCCGTCTCACCGCAGGCACCGGCAAGAAGGGTATCGCCATCCGTGCCGACATGGATGCTCTTCCCATCACGGAAGAAACCGGCCTGACCTATGCAAGTCAAAATCTCGGCAAGATGCATGCCTGCGGCCATGACGGACATACGACAGTGCTGCTGGGTGCAGCCGAGTACCTTTCCCGCACCCGTCGCTTCGATGGTACCGTAACGCTGATCTTCCAACCTGCCGAGGAGGCTGGAAAATTCAGCGGTGCCCGGGCTATGATCGCCGACGGTCTGTTCGAGCGCTTTCCCTTCGACGCGATCTTCGGCCTGCACAACCATCCCGGCGCACCGGAAGGCAACATCCTTCTGCGCCCTGGGCCGATGATGGCCTCGGCCGATACCGTCAATATCATCATCAGGGGAATTGGCGGTCACGCCTCGCGCCCCCACCTTACCATCGACCCCGTGGTGATCGCCTGCAACCTCGTCGTCTCGCTTCAGACCATCGTGTCGCGGAATGTCGATCCAACCCAGACTGCGGTCGTTACCGTCGGGACGATCCATGCGGGCAACGCTGTCAACGTGATCCCGGAATATGCGAAACTCGCGCTCAGTGTCCGATCCTTCGATCCAAAGATTCGCGATCTCCTCCGGGCGCGCATCGTCAAGCTTACGCAGTCCGTCGTCGAAGGGCACGGCGCTACCGCCGAGATCGATTACGAGAGTGGGTATCCGGTGGTCGTCAACTCCGAGGCGGAGACGAACTTCGCCCGTGGAGTCGCAGAGGAACTGATCGGACCGGAACGAGTTTCAACCTGCCACCTCATTCCGGGAAGTGAAGATTTCGCCTATTTTCTCGAACACAAGCCAGGAAGCTTCCTGCGCCTTGGCAATGGCCTGAATTCCGCAATTCTGCATAGCTCTAAATACGACTTCGCCGACGGCAGCTTGACCACCGGAGCCGCGCTTTGGGCTCGGTTGGTGGAGCGCTATCTCGCCTCATAGCGTTTCTACAAGAAACCTTACTTCTGCTGCCAAACTCTGACCAGCGTTGGCTTAACCGACTCTGTGTGGGTCGCCGGTGAGAGCGCGTGTTCGGCAACGAGCGATCTTTCCCGTCCTAGCTTCATGATCGGATGCCGCGAGGTCGCTGTGGACCAGCTAGTCATGTTGGTCCGGGGATGTATTGAACTATGCGGGAAGCACCATAAGAATCTCGATATTGCTAAAGAAGTTGGCATTGGATCAGGAGCCGAGATTGACTGTCCTTTAGGAACGTCCGGTTCCATGAGGATTGCTGCCTTCAAGCTTTGGACTCAGGTGTGCCAGAAGCCGCCCTTCGCTGGAGAGGCCGACTGGAAGGGTCGAGCTGCCTTTGGCACCCTGCTCCGGGCAGGCTGGGGGGAGGTCCGTGGGAGCGCCAAGGCGCAAGGTCGCTCAATTGCCTCTTGAGTTGACGTCTTCCCGCCCTTACAGGTTGAGGACCAGGCCGGGCCCCTCTGGCAGTTCCGAAGAACTGCGATGTCGGACTGGATGTCCAATCGGGTGCCCGGCTCATGGCGTTCTGCCGACCATAACTTGCCTCTCAACGTCGTCCGTCTCCAGCGAGGCTGATGCGGCGTGGATCTTTGTGCGGTCCCCCCAGACGGCATGGCGGCTGCCCCTGTTCATGCAAACGGGAGCCACATGAGCGAATTTTTCACCACAGAAGCCCTCTCCGCCCTCCTCCAGGTCATCATGATTGACCTGGTGCTTGCGGGAGACAACGCCATCGTCATCGGTCTGGTCGCCGCCGGCCTGCCCAAGGAGCAGCGCGCCAGAGCGATCCTGATCGGCATTATCGCCGCTACGGTTCTGCGCATCGGATTTGCCGCCGCAACGACCCAACTCCTGCAGATTGTCGGCCTTCTGCTGGCCGGCGGCATCCTGCTGCTCTGGGTGTGCTGGAAGATGTGGCGCGAGCTGCGCACCAGCCACGCGGAAGAGATCCAGGGTGAGGAAGCTCTGGAGGGACGAGACCTCGACCAGGACGGCATGATCGCCGGCGCAGCCCCGCGCAAAACCTTCGCCCAGGCCGCCTGGCAGATTGTCATTGCCGACGTGTCCATGTCCCTCGACAACGTGCTGGCGGTGGCAGGCGCCGCCCGCGAGCACCCCAACGTGCTGATCTTCGGGCTTATTCTGTCGATTGCCCTCATGGGCGTGGCCGCGAGCTTCATCGCCCGCCTGCTCCAGAAGCATCGCTGGATTGCCTATGTGGGCCTCGCCATCATCCTCTATGTGTCCGTCGAGATGATCTACCGCGGCGCTCTTGAGATCTGGCCGCTTATCAATGGTGCATAGCCCAGTGGCGTAACGAGGTGGCTCGCCTCACTCCAGAAGCGAGCCATCACATCAACCTGTTGCTCACCTGATCTTTAGGATCCATGAGATGTCCGCTGCAAGCCATCCATGGCGTTAGCTGCCGTGAGGGACGCGGCCAGACACCTCAAATTCTGCAGCGATTTCTGAACAGATATTGGCCACCATCAGCGATGTTGCGCCCAGTCCTTAAATTGGCGGACGGGCTCCCCAGCGGCCGCATTGTCCAGGCGCGGGATATACCGGCTAGCGATGAGTTCCGCCTCCTGCAGCCGCGCCGCAATCAAGGTTGTCCAAAAGCCATAGCTTCTCTCACTGGAGCGAAGAGCCTTCTGCTGTTGGAGTTGAACTGACTTACGATGAAGATTAGCCAACGAATGGCGAAGTAGAGCGATGATCGTCAAGGAACAGACTCCTTACTGGAATTCTAAAGGTCCTTGAGCGTTTCCTCCGGTTTATATGGCTGTTCACCTAATCGTTCAAAACAGGCAAAGCTGCATGTTCGTCATGCAGCCTGTACATAGGAGCAGAGGCCTTTGGCAGTTCTTCTCGTTCCAGCACTGTCCGCCGGGTCTTACAGTCGAATCCACCCGCCATGCGCCAGAACAAGTTGAGGACCGTAGCCCGTCGGCTACGATCCCCGTGCGTATCAGGAATGGTTCTCGAATAGCGGCTTATGAAGCCTTGGCCGTGTAGAGATCGGCGAACTGCTGCCGCAGGACGTTCTTTTGGACCTTACCCATGGTATTGCGGGGCAGATCCTCGACGAAGACGACGCGCTTGGGCAGCTTGAACTTCGCCAGACGGCCTTCAAGCGTCGCCAGGATGGTCTTCTCGTCAACCTCTGCCTCCTTGGAGCGGACAACCACCGCGGTTACCCCCTCGCCGAAGTCCTTGTGCGGGACGCCAATAACCGCGCTCTCGAACACCCCGGGAACGGCATCGATCTCATCCTCGATCTCCTTCGGGTAGACGTTAAAGCCGCCGGTAATCACCAGATCCTTGCCTCGCCCGAGGATGTGCACGTAGCCACGCTCGTCGATCTTGCCGAGGTCGCCTGTGATGAAGAAGCCGTCCGGGCGGAACTCGGACGCCGTCTTCTCCGGCATGCGCCAGTAGCCTTTGAACACGTTCGGGCCCTTCACTTCGATCATGCCGATCTCGTTCGTCGCCAGTTCTTCACCGGTGTCCGGGTTGGTGATGCGGGCCGACACGCCCGGCAACGGCAGGCCGACGGCGCCGGGCACCCGGTCGCCGTCATAGGGGTTGGAGGTGTTCATGTTCGTCTCGGTCATGCCATAGCGCTCAAGGATGGCATGGCCGGTGCGAGCGCTCCACTCGCGGTGCGTCTCGGCCAGCAGCGGCGCCGAGCCCGACACGAACAGGCGCATGCCGGAGGTCGCCTTCCTAGTGAGCCCTGGATGCTGCAGCAGGCGGACGTAGAAGGTGGGCACGCCCATCAGAGCCGTGGCGCGCGACATCAGCCCCAGGATCTCGTCGGCGTCGAACTTCGGCAGGAAGATCATCGACGCGCCGGAGAACAATGTCACGTTGCTGGCCACGAACAGCCCATGGGTGTGGTAGATCGGCAGGGCGTGGATCAGCACATCGTCCGCCGTGAAGCGCCAGACCTCCTTCAGCGTCAGGGCATTCGAGACGAGGTTGTCGTGGGTGAGCATGGCGCCCTTGGAGCGCCCGGTCGTACCCGAAGTATAAAGGATCGCAGCGAGGTCGTCGCCCGCTCTCTCCACCGTTTCAAACGCATCAGGGGCCTTGGCTGCGGCATCCATCAGCGAGCCCTGCCCTTTGGCGTCGAGCGCTTCGACGGCTGCTCCCACTCTCAAAGCCAGTTGCTCGATCCCTTCACGTTTGGAAGGATCGCAGACGACGAGCGACGGCTCGGCATCGCCGATGAAGTACTTGAGCTCCGCTAGCGTGTAGGCGGTATTGAGGGGAAGGTAGACAGCACCAGCCCGGACGGTGGCCAGATACAGGACGAGAGCCGGTACCGACTTCTCGACTTGGACCGCAACCCGGTCACCAGGCTTGACGCCGCGTGCGACCAGCACGTTGGCCAGCCGCCCGGACAGCGCGATCAGGTCGGCATAGCTAACTGTTTCACCGACGGGTGCCGTAATGGCGGTCTTCGAGGAATCAGTGATCGAGCGTTCGAGCCGATCGAACAGGTTCGCGTTCATGGCGTGGGCTCCGAAGCGAGGGTCGATGATCGACCTGGTTAAGATATTGTGGGCGATAGCGGTCATGGCGTAGGCACCAGATCGCGGGAGGGCAGATCAGTTCGCAAGGCTTTGCGGACCCCAGGCGAGGCAGCGACCACACCCTTCTCAGCAAAGGCCTCGTGGTTCTTCTCGATCTCGTCGAGGGCGTAGAGGTAGTTGACCATCAGGCCGTGCGACTGCTTCAGGCCCTTGGCGGACACGTCGCCGAGGAAGTTCAAGCGCTCGAGCCGTGCGCCGTTGCCGAGATGGAAGCGGGCCACAGGATCGACAGGACGACCTTTAGGATCCTTGGCCTTCAGGAAGTAGTAGGCTGCTGCTGGGAGAAGGGCATCGCGAACCTCCTCCACCTTGCCTGGGTCACTGCTCCAGCCTGGCTCATCAAGGACTGTCAACGCTTCCTTGGCCTTGCCATCCAGGCAGGATGACTCCTCCGTCTTGCGCTCGCGTTCGAGCCAGCGGGCAAAGCCCGGGACCGGCGAGAGGGTCACGAAGGTCTTGAGGTTCGGCAACTCGCGCTTGAGGTTCTCCACCACCTGCTTGATCAGGAAGTTGCCGAATGACACTCCGCCTAAGCCCTTCTGAGTGTTTGAGATCGAGTAGAACACGGCGGTCGTCGCCTCAGTTGCGGCAATCGGGCTGCGCCCTAAGTCGAGCAGCGGACCGATGGCGCCGGGGATCTCCTTGGTCAGCGCGACCTCGACGAAGATCAGCGGCTCGTCGACGAGTTGTGGGTGGAAGAAGCCGTAGCACCGACGGTCGTCCGGCTGGAGGCGGTTGCGCAGGTCATCCCAGTTCTGGATCGCATGCACCGCTTCATAGCGGATGATCTTCTCCAGGATATTGGCAGGCGTGGTCCAGTCGATCGGCCGCAGCACCAGAAACCCCCGATTGAACCAGGATGAGAACAGATGGGTGAAGTCCGCGTCGACGCACTTCAGCTCCGGGTGCTTAGGCAGGTACTCGAGCAGTTCCTCTCGCATCTGCACCAAGGCGGAGGTTCCTCCAGGAGCCAGGTTGAGGCGCCGGATCAGCTCCTGCCTTCTTGGTTCCGCCGCAGCGTGCAGGCTCTCGAGTGCATCCGTACCCTGATCCTGACGCACGGCCTCGATGGCAACCTCGATCCGACGGCGATCGGGACCAAAGCGATCCGCCAGCGCCTGAAGAAACGCGAGACGATCCTCGCCCGGCGCAGCGTTGTAACTCGCCAACAGAGTTTGCGCGAGCGCCACCCCTGAGGCCTCGCCGCGGCGTGAGAGCAGCAACTCGCCGATCGTCGGAAGAGCGTCCTTTGCAACAATCTCCCGCCCCGCCTTCTGACCGAGCAGGGAACGTCCCCGCTCGGTCAGCGTATCTATCAGATCGCTCAGGAAGGCCGGCGCCGCCTCCAACCCTGCCATTGATCGAGAGAGCTTCACATTCATCTCCTTCATCCACACCAGATGACTAGCGTCACAGCACGACAAACAGGGCCCAGACGACAATCGGCGCAACCACGGTCACAATGGCGCCATAAGCCATGAGTTTGCGGAAGAACGCCTCCCGGTCGACGCCCTGGGCATTGGCCAGGACGAGAGCGCCATTGGTCGAGAAGGGGCTCACATCGACGATGGTCGATGCGACAGCCATGGCGGCAATGAAGCCGATCGGGCTTACGCCGGTTCCCGATTGCAGGAATGGGACGGCGAGCGGGATAAGAGATCCAAGGACCGCTGTCGAGGAGGCAAAAGCGGAGACGACCGCGCCGATGAAGCACAGCAGGAGTGCAGCCAGCATTGGGGACGCCAGTCCGGCCACGCTGTCGCCGACGAAGGAGATGGTGCCCATCTTCTCGAGCACGACCACGTAGGTGCTCACGCCGGTGATCAGCATGATCTCCGGCCACGAGACCTGACCCATGGCACGCTTCTGCAGGTTCGGTGCGATGAGGGAAAGTCCCAGGCCAATCGTGATCGCCACGAAGCCGATGTCGAGATTGAAGGCCAGGGTGAGCACCGCCAGCAAAAGGATACCCGCAAGTGTCAGCACCCGATACCAGTGCGGCCCCTCAGCCGGCTTGTCGGTGACACCACCGGTTGCGAGTGGATCGTCGCGATGACCGCTCAACATCCTTTCTTCAGTCAGTGCCTCCGACTCGGCATCGCCATAGACTTGGGGGCCAGCCTGCGGGACAGTCACAGCAACGGGAGGAATGGCGAGTGCCAGATTGCCAACTGTACCCGCAACTGCGGCAGGGGCTCTTGATGCCGGAGGCTGTGCAGCAGTCGCAGCATTAGCTGTCGCTTGACCTGCCGACACATCCGCCCGGGCCTGGAGCAACCTGCGACCGCCGAGTGCGAAGAAGAGTAGAACAGCAACGGCCAGGTTGACGCCAAAGCTCGCCAGAAACGTCACAATCTCGTTGAGCGGCAGGCCGGCCTTGGCCACGACCCGGTTGGTGATGCCGCCATAGATGCTGATCGGCGAGAACCCGCCGGCCTGAGCCCCATGGACGACCATCAGGCCCATGAGCAGCGGATTGATACTGTATTTGAGAGCAAAGCCGAGCGCGATCGGCGCGATGATCGCAACCGCGCCCGGGCTGACAGCGCCAACCGATGTCAGAACCGCAGAGATCCCGAACATGATCCAGGGGATCGCCACAATCCGGCCCCGCACGCCCCGGACCGCCAAGCGGACAAGCCAGTCGATGGTGCCATTGTTCTGAGCAATGGCGAAGAGAAAGGTGATCCCGACGAGGGTCAGGAACAGACCGCCGGGAAAGCCCGCGATGATGGCGCTGGTGGTCTGGCCGGCCACCAGGGTTCCAACCAGGAAGGCCCCGACGAAGGCCAGCACCCCCATGTTGATCGGCAGGATGGTGGCGACAACGAACATCGCCACGAGAGCGTAGATTGAGATCAGCTGTGGTGACATGGCACCCGCTCCTCTGTTTCCTCCTCTGCGTCGGGTGGACGAGTGGTTTAGACCGACTCGCGGGGATTGCGCAGGTGGACCCCTCCTTGCCCTTGCCTGAGAGACTGCGCGCGTTTGCATTAGGCGTCAACTGTCTTGTATACAATAGATACCTTGTAAGATTATATGTATCTAGTTTAGGATGCTCGTGAGTGGGACATGTGAGATGAGACGCGCTCAAGCCTTAAGGGACGCCCTCGAACAGGACATTGTAACGGGCAAGTTTCGCCCTGGTGATCGGCTTGACGAGCAGAGCCTCGCAGCTCGTTTCGAGGTATCCCGGACCCCGATCAGGGAAGCCCTGATGCAGCTTGCCTCGACCGGACTGGTTGAATTGCAGGCAAGACGAGGCGCCTTCGTTGCCTCTCTCAGCTTCAAAGACGTCGTTGAACGGTTCGAGGTCATGGCCGCTCTCGAGGGCATGTGCGGGGCCCTGGCGGCCCGGCGGATCACCGAGCCCATGCAGAAGGAGCTCGAGAAAGCGCACGAAGACTGCGTTCGGGAGGCATCGCAAGAGAACGCTGATGCCTACTACTATGCGAACGAACGTTTCCACCACGTCATCTACGAAGCCTGCCAAAACGCGTTTCTGGCGGAGCAGGCGCAACACCTTCATGCCCGCCTCAAGCCCTATCGCCGGCTCCAGCTCCGGGCCCGCAGCCGGGTGGCGAATTCACTGGCGGAGCACCAAGGCATTGTGGAGGCCATCCGTGCTGGGGACAGCGAGCAAGCGGAGCGTCTCCTTCGGGAGCACATCCTGATCCAGGGCGAACGCCTTGCCGACTTTATCGCAAGTTTCGATCGAGCCGCCTAGCCGCCGATTAGCGTTGAAGAATTCTGACAGATTCAGATTGCTGCGGAGTGTCGCGCACGAGAACCGAGGAGAATACGAAGGATGTCTCCTGACCTGCTCTCTCGCCGCACGATTGCCTTCGTCAACATCGCACACGCGCTCGATCATTTCGTCATTCTGATCTACCCAACGGCTGTGATCGCCATCGCGGCCGAGCGGCAACTGTCTTATGCCAGCCTCATCGGCCTCTCGACCGGCGCCTTCGTGGCCTTTGGCCTGTTCTCACTCCCGATGGGCTGGATCGCAGATCGTTTAGGGCGCCGCAACCTGCTGGCGATCTTCTTTGGGGGATGCGGGATTGCGTGCCTGGGGCTTTCGACCGCGAACTCTCCGGTCATGTTCGGCATCTGGCTCTTCGTGCTCGGGGTGTTCTCCGCGATCTATCATCCGATCGGCTCGACGATGCTGGTCACCCATACATATCAGCTTGGACGGGATCTCGGCATCAATGGGGTATGGGGCAATCTCGGTGCGGCCTTCGCCTCGGGAATGACAGCCCTTCTGGCCACGACCCTCGGCTGGCGCGCGGCTTTCATTCTGCCCGGACTTGTTTGCCTAGGCGCCGGCATCGCGTTTGTCAGCCTGGTGCCCGGTGACGGAGATCCTCATGGCAAACCTGGCAGCGCTCATGCTGTCATCCCGGTGACACGCCCGATGACGCTCTTCCTGTTGTTCGCGACGGCGATCGTGGCCGGCGGCATGACCTTCAACATTACGACCATCGCGCTCCCCAAGATCATCGACGAGCGCATTGGTACCGCCTTGCCGCTGGTCCTGATCGGATCCCTGGCTACACTCGTGTTCGTCTTCGGGGCGTTGACGCAGCTCCTGATGGGGCGCCTCGTCGACAGGTTTACTTTGCCGCGGATCTTCGTTGGGCTGTCGATCCTTCAACCGCTTGGGCTTGGGCTCGCCGCTCTGATGGGTGGGATCCCCATGCTGGCCGGACTGGTCCTGGCGATGGCAGCGATCTATGGGCAGGTCGTCGTCAACGATGCGATGGTTGCCCGCTACGTCCCGACCCAGTACAGGGCCAGGGCATTCAGTGTCCGTTATTTCCTCGGCTTCACGACAAGCGGCTTGGCGGTCCCACTCATCGCGCTCTTCTACGGGATGAACGGCTTCACCCTTGTCCTGGGCGCAGCAGCCACTTTTGGAATGGTCATCTTTCTCTGCTCAATTTGCTTTCTGCTCGCTGCTCAGGCATCCCCACAATCATCGAGCCTTCCCGCGGCGTAATGCCTGAGGGCCATTCCCAGTGCCTTCGTTAATCCTTGTGCAATCCGCGATACAGCGCTGGTGCTGCTGCAACGAGGAAGATGGAGCGGAAGACATGGCAGCAGACGACGAAGGCGACCTCGATGCCCATGGCAAAGGCGACGATCGTCATTTCGGCGATTCCACCGGGCGCGAAGGCGAGAAGGAGGGCTGGCACGGACGCCTCGACGAATGTCGAGCACAGGCCCGCTGCAGCGAGAGCCGCCAGCAGCATGATTGACGTCCAGGCAAGTCCCTGCACGACCGAGGTGCGGACCTCGTGCCATTGGACACCGGCAAAGCGGGAACCCGCGACGCAGCCGATGACCACCTGCACGAGGGCGACAAGCCAGGACGGTGGCGGGAGATGCGTCAAGCCCGTGCCATGCACGAAAGCGCTCAGGATCAACGGCACAACCATGACACCACCGACCACCTTAAGCGGACGTCCGATGACGTAGCCAACGGCGGCGCATCCCAATAGGACCAGCCAATCCAGCGCGGAAAATACCTCTGGCGCGTGGGCAGTGCCGGACTTCCCGCCACCTTCCAGATCAAAGATGAGGCGGACGACGAACGGCACCAGGAAGACGACCGTGATGATCCTGGTGGAATGAATGAGCACGAGCTGACGGATGTTGCCCCCGTACTGTGCTCCGAGGAGCGTCAGCTCACTCAATCCCCCGGGTGTCGAGGCAAAGAAAGCTGTTGTCCTGTCGAAGCCGCAGAAGCGAGTAAAGAACACCCGACCCGCCAGCGTGATGAGCACGAGAAACGCGACCAGGGGGAGGATCGCCTGCCACCAATGCACCATGGAGCGTGCGACCTCCACGGTGAAGGCGCTTCCGGCCATGACTCCAATGATGGGACGGGCGGCATTGCGGGCGGCACTAGGCAGTTTCCAATCAAGTCCGACCATGGCGATGATGGCAGCGGCTGTCAGCGAACCGAGCGTCCACGGAAGCGGGAAGCCCAAGCCCTTAAAAATGGCTCCACCTATACAACCCGAGCCAAAGGCGAGCAGGGCTCGGATGGCAGGAGTGCCGCCAAGTTTACCCATCATCTTCGGACACCTGCTCCCCAAACCGAACCGCTTCAGGCAGTGGAGTGCCCGTCCGCCGTATTGCCCGCCTCGCCCTGCCCTTCCCTTCCCACCTCTACCGAGAGGCGGGATCGGAGCAGGCCGTTGATCAGATCGTTTGACCGGGCAAACCGGTTCAGGATCGCGCCGCTTCGACGGCTTGATCCTTCCGAGGATCGTAATCCGCGAGCGAAGTGTCGTACTTCGCCATCGCCTCGGCGGGCAGGAAGGCGCGCTCGATCTCCACGACGGCCGGGAACCCGGTCAGGCTCAAATAGCCTAGGGTCGAGCGGCCCGTTGCGGTTTCCGATGCCATGAAATCGTTGAACGCATCCGCGCCCCGCTGCCGGCAGTCGTCCAGGAACCGCTCCATCATGATCTGCGCGACCTTGGCAACCGAGATGTTGTAGGTCGCAACGCCCATCTCGGCATACTCGGCATGTGAGAGCAACGGTCGCACAGCGCCGGCATTGATATAGATGGGTGTGCCAGGAAATGCTTCCATGACCCTGCGCATCTCCTCACGGGTCTGAAGCGCCACGACCATCAGCATATCGACCCCAGCCGTCAGATAGGCCTCGCAGCGGCGAAGCACTTCGTCGACACTTCCGCCGACGGCAGCTCTAGAGTCGGTGCGAGCAATCACAACCACGTCGGGATCAAGTTTGTCGCGTTCAGCCACGGCTGCGCGGTACTTGCCGACGGCCTCAGGTATCGGGACCACCTCGACTCCCGCCGTGAAGCCGCAGCGCTTCGGGAAGACCTGATCCTCCAGGAAGAAGCCCGCAACACCAGCTGTGATGAACTCGTGCACGGCCCGCGTCGTATTGATGACGTTCCCAAACCCCGTCTCGCAATCCGCGACCACCGGGATCGAGACGGACTGGCAGATGCGCCGGAGATTGTCGACAGCCTCCGTCAGCGTCATCAGGCCCGCGTCCGGCAGGCCGACGATCGTCGCCGCGGCCTGCGATCCCGAATGGAAGAACAGGCGGAAACCTGCCGCCTCCGCCAACTGGGCATGGTGCGGCGTCGCGCCGGAAATCGCGCAGATCGGATGGGCCTCCTCTCGAAGCTGCCGCCGCAGTTCCGTGCTCATACGGCCTTCAATGACCCTTGGCCTGAGATGCATGGACGAACTCCCTCACGTTTAACAACCGATGTGGCTTCAGGACCAAGAAACCCAAGACCAAATCATATGTCAACACTTTATGGAAAATATGCCATTTTAGTCGCATTCTGGCCTGTTAAGTTTCAAATGTGTTGACAATCTTATTCGGCTCGATAGTTTTTGAGCAATCGCCGACACGATTTTCAACGATCGGCATCAATCGAAAATCGTGGGAGGAGAAAATGTCGGCACATCGATTACCAGGGACTCTCTTCGGATCCGCCGTCGTCGCGCTCGGCGTGGCGGTTGTCGTTGCTTCACAACAGATCAAGACCGGCTTTGCTTACGACATCGTCGGGCCGGCCATGTTCTCCAACCTGATTGGCATCGGCCTTACTCTGTCCGGCATCGTCAGCGTGATCAGCACGAGGCGTGCTTCCCTCGAGGACCTGCCCGATCAGCCGAGGCTCAACTTTTGGCCGGTGGGACTGATCTCGGCAGCACTCCTCCTGGAGGCTGCCCTGATCTCTCGCCTCGGCTGGATCCCGGTCGTTGCGACGGTATTCGTGGCCGGATCCTATGCGTTCGGCGATCGCCGCATCCTCTCGAACGCGGTCATCGGCCTCGTCCTCGCCACCGTAATCCTGCTGGTCTTCACCCTCGGGCTCGGGATCGATCTGCCGCTCGGGCCGCTGGAACCGCTCGTCCGGGGCGACCAATGATGGGAGTCAGGTGATGGAAACACTCGCGCTACTTGCCCAGGGCTTCGCTGTCGCCCTCACCCCGGACAACATCATCTGGTCCATCATCGGCGTGACTCTCGGAACTGCGATCGGCGTCCTGCCCGGGATCGGTCCCGCCACCACTGTTGCGATCCTGATGCCCCTGACGGTGGGCCTGCCCCCGGTCTCCGCCTTCATCATGTTCGCCGGCATCTACTACGGCGCACAATACGGCGGCTCGACAACATCGATCCTGCTGAACACGCCCGGCGAGGCTGGGTCGATGATGACGGCTGTAGACGGCAACGCCATGGCGCGTAGGGGACGCGGCGCCCAGGCGCTGGCAACCGCCGCCATCGGTTCCTTCGTCGCCGGCACGATCGGCACGATCGGACTGACCTTCGCCGCCCCGCTCCTGGTGGAGGTGGCGCTCAGGCTGACTGCGCCCGACTACTTCGCACTGATGGTTCTCTCGCTTGCCACCGTCACGACCATGCTGAGCAACCCAACCGGCGGTGGAACGATCGCGTTCGGGATTGCCTCGCTGTTCTTCGGGCTGCTCCTCGGCACGGTGGGCCTCGATCCCCAGACCGGGCAGGCCCGCTTCGCCTTCGGCGTTCCGGAGCTGCTCGATGGCATCGATACGGTCGTCGTAGCGGTCGGGCTGTTTGCCATCGGCGAGACCCTCTACATGGCGGCCACCGACGGCGGCAAGGCCGATAGTCTGCACAAGCTGCGGGGTTCGTTCTGGATGAGCCGCGAAGACTGGAGCCGGTCATGGAAGCCGTGGCTGCGTGGCACGTTCATTGGCTTCCCCATCGGGGCCATCCCGGCCGGAGGCAGCGAGATCCCGACCGTCCTGTCCTATACGCTCGAGAAGAAGCTCAGCAAGAAGCCGGAGGAATTCGGCCTCGGCGCGATCGAGGGCGTCGCCGGTCCCGAGGCCGCCAACAACGCATCGGCCGCGGGTGCCCTGTCGCCGCTGTTGGCGCTCGGCCTTCCCACGTCGAGCACCGCCGCGGTCATGCTTGCGGCCTTCCAGCAGTACGGCCTGCGCCCCGGTCCGCTGCTGTTCGAATCGAACTCGAGCCTGATCTGG
This sequence comes from Microvirga sp. RSM25, assembly GCF_044784385.1. Lineage (NCBI taxonomy): Bacteria > Pseudomonadati > Pseudomonadota > Alphaproteobacteria > Hyphomicrobiales > Methylobacteriaceae > Microvirga > Microvirga sp. RSM25. The sequence goes on from NZ_CP173039.1 coordinate 3,690,682, forward strand.
GGACTGATCGCGAGCCTCTACATCGGCAACGTCTTCTTGCTCGTCCTCAACCTGCCCATGGCCGGCGTCTGGGTGCGGCTCCTGTCGCTTCCGAAGCCGTGGCTCTATGGCGGCATCCTCGTGTTGTCGTCGCTCGGCGTCTACAGCCTCAACGGCAACGCGGTCGATCTCGTGATCCTGTGGGTCATCGGCATGGTAGGCTTCGTCATGCGGGTCGTAGGCGTACCGATCGTCCCATGTGTGCTGGGGCTTATCCTCGGCCCCCTCATCGAGCAGCAGTTGCGCCGCTCGCTGGCGATCAGCCAGGGTGACTGGACCGTCTTCGTCACGCACCCGATCTCGGCAATCTTCCTGCTGGTGGCAGTTGCGTTCGTTGCAACCCCGATCATTTCCGGCCTGCGAAAGCGGAAGCACCCATCCGCGGTGGGACTTACCCAATGACCAGCCTGCCGCGCGACACTTCGACAATCACTTTCACTGGGAGGACAAGATGACGACGACTCGACGGACGGCCATTATATCGCTTGCGGCTGGCTTCCTTCTCGCAGCAGCGCCCAGCCAGGCGCAGACGATCCGATCCCTCGACATCACCGTGCCGGGCGGCCCCGGTAGCGGGCTCGACCAGGCGGCGCGCGGGATCGAGGAGGCGCTTCGGACCGAAGGAATCAACAACATCAAGGTCAACAACGTGCCGGGCGGTGGCGGCATGATCGCGATCTCCCAATTCGTAACCACCAAGGAAGGCAACAAGAACGCCGTCGTCGTGCAAGGCGCGGGCACGGTCTTCTTCCCGCTCACGAACAAGACGCCCGTCACCCTGGCTGATGTTCGTCCCCTGGCCCGGCTTGCCGGCGAGTACGAGGTGATTGCCGTCCGCCAAGACTCCGACGTCAAGGATTTCAAGGACCTGATGACCCGCTTCAAGGCGAACCCGGGCTCGATTGCCTGGGGCGGCGGTTCTCCGGGATCGACCGAGAACATCTTCTTTGCCCGGCTCGCCAAGATTGCCGGCATGACGCCGAAGCAGGTTAACTTCATCCCGCATCCGAACACGGGCGAAGTCGTCGTCTCGGCACTGAACGGCCAGGCGACTGTCGTCGGCGGTGGATTGCAGGACTTCAAGACCCAGATCGAAGCCAAGAAGCTGCGGCTGCTTGCGGTCGCCTCGCCCGAGCGGCTTCCTGGCGCTGAGGCTCCGACGCTGCGCGAACTCGGCTACGACGTGGTGTTCGCCAACTGGCGTGGGGTTTCCGTCCACAAGAGCCTCGATGACAAGTCGGCAAACGCCCTGGCCGACGTGTTCGCCAAGCTCGTCAAGTCAGCTCACTGGAAAAAAATCCTGAGTGATCGCGGCTGGCTTGACCTGTACCTGACCGAACAGCCCTACCAGGCTTTCATCGCAGACGAGACGCGGCAAGCGAAAGAAATCCTGACCGAACTCGGTCTCGCTACCCAGTGACGCTTTGCGGCGGGCGGTCTTGGACCGTCCGCCGTTATTGGTCTAGGTGTTGACCATTCAGGGCGGATGGTAGCCTTGCCTTTCGGCAGTGGGCTTCCGCCGCTCTGGACTTTCGGGTCAAAGTTGGAGAACGGGCTTGTTCGCCCCAGCCTTCGAGCCGAAGATGCCCAACGCGATGGAACGGCAAGGTTCGTAAGTTATGGATGCCTCTGAAACTCATCTGACCTCTATCAGTGATGCCGCTGAAGCGAGCCAGACGCTGGCCGAGCAACTCTTCCATCGCCTGACTGACGCCATCCTCCAGGGTGAGCTGCCGCTCGGGTCGAAAATCAGCGAGCCGGCACTGGCCCAGCGTTACGGTGTCAGCCGCGGCCCTCTGCGCGAGGCCTTGCACCGGCTGCAAGAGCGTCACCTGATCACCCGCGTTCCGAACCAAGGCCCCCGCGTTGTTGAAGCGACGCCTGAGATGCTGCAGTCGATCTATGGCGTACGCGAAGTCCTTGAGGGCCTTGCCGCTCGCGAGGCAGCGCGGAACATGAGCCCGGAGGACACCGAGGCCCTCGCTGAAGGTGTCAGCCGCCATGAGGCGGAGATCGCCGGTCTTCAGCCGGGCGTTCACAATGCGCTCGGTACCGCCGACCGGGATTTCCACTTCCGGATCGCGCGGGCGAGCAACAACCCCCTCCTGATTGAGTATCTCTGCAATCAGTTCTATCCGCTGCTGAGGCTCTATCGCAGCCGCAGCGACAGCATCGCTCTCAGGAGTCGCGCGCTCGTCGAGCACAAGCGCATCCTTGACGCGATCCAGGACCGAGATCCCGAACTGGCTGAGATCATGATGAGGCGGCACATCCGCAGCGCTGGGGAACGCAGGGCAGAGGCGATGGCCTTCGGTGCGTCCGCTGACCAGCAACCTCGTATCGGCACGCGGCGGCGATCACGGGCCTAAGTTAAAAGCACACAGGTCCCAGAGGATTGCGATGAAAGTGAACGGCACGAACAAAGAGCCTGTTATCCGGACCATCGCGATGCCCTCCGATACCAATCCGGCCGGCGACATTTTCGGTGGCTGGCTGATGTCGCAGATGGACTTGGCGGCCGGCAACGCGGCTGCGCGGCGGGCGCGAGGGCGTTGCGTTACTGTGGCGGTCGACGGCATGGTGTTCCATACCCCGGTTCATGTCGGTGACGAGGTCTCCGTCTTTGCCGATCTGATTTCCACGGGACGCACATCCATGAAGTTCCGTGTTGAGGCTTGGCGCCGTTCCCGCGATGGCGACGAGCAGATCAAAGTGACTGAGGCCGTCTTCACGTTCGTTGCCATCGATAGCGGCTCCCGCCCGCGCCCATTGCCCCCAGGTTGAACTTAATTGACCTAATAGTCGAAATCGCTCTCGCTGATTACCAAAATGAATGGATTACTCGTTCCGGCAGACATGCGCCCCTCTCAAGACATGTCCGGTTGATGTTTGGGCCAGCACAGGATGTGCTATGCAGTGGACCCAAACCGCCGCGATGGCACGCTAAAGGCAAGGGTGTAGGATCATGACGATTGACACGGGTTTGACCAAACTCACAGCCTGTGCGGTTGTCGACCTTCTGCAAAGGGGCGAGATCTCCCCGCTCGATTGCCTCGACGCTCTTGAGGCCCGCACAGCCGTCGTAGACGGTACGGTCAACGCGCTGCCCATCTTGTGCTTTGAGCGGGCCCGCGAGCAGGCTGGCCGGCTGATGCAACGCCCTCTCGGTGAACGGGGCCGTCTGGCGGGACTGCCTGTGCCAATCAAGGACTTGACCGACGTGGCCGGGGTGCGCACCACCCATGGCTCGCCCATCTTCGCGGACTTCGTGCCCGAGGCCTCGGATATCCTGGTCCAGACGCTCGAAGCTGAAGGTGGGGTGATCTATGCCAAGTCCAATACGCCGGAGTTCGGCGCCGGCGGCAACACCTTCAACGAGGTCTTCGGCACCACATTTAATCCATGGAACACAGCACTTTCCGCCGCGGGATCATCGGGTGGGGCCGCGGTCGCACTCGCCACGGGCACAGCGTGGGTAGCGCAGGGATCCGACTTGGGCGGCAGCCTGCGCAATCCGGCCAGCTTCTGCGGCGTGGTCGGCCTGCGGCCGAGCCCCGGCCGCGTTGCCAGCACGCCTAGCGCGAAGATTGACCGGCTCCTCAGCGTGAACGGCCCGATGGGCCGCACAGTGGAGGACACCGCTCTGCTTCTCGATGCCATGACAGGGGAGAGCCCTGGCGATCCCATCTCGTTGCCCAGGACAGAAAGCTTTCTGGCTGCGGCACGCTCGGGGTGGCGACCGGCGCGAGTGGCTTACTCTGCCGACCTGGGTATTACGCCCGTCGACCCGGAGGTCGCCGCCATTTGCCAGGCCGCGGCCCAACGGTTCACGGAGCTGGGTACCATGGTCGAAGAGGCGCATCCCGATCTGACTGAAGCCCATGATGCCTTCCAAGTCCTGCGCGGGATGACGTTTGCCGTCGGCCATGCCAGCCTCTTGCAGAACCATCGGGACAAGATGAAGCCGGAGGTGATCTGGAACATCGAGCAGGGCCTGAACTATTCGATGGCCGATGTTGTCCGGGCGGAGAACCAGCGTGCTACCCTGTTTCGGAGGATGAACGCCTTCTTTGACACTTATGATCTGCTTCTCTGCCCCGCCACGATTGTAGCCGCCTACCCAGCGGGCGAACGCTATGTCAGCGAATGCGCTGGCCACAGCTTCTCGAACTATGTCGAATGGCTGGCCATCGCTTACGCCATCACTCTGACGGCCTCACCGGCTCTCAGCCTTCCCTGTGGCTTTACCCGCGATGGACGCCCTGTTGGATTGCAGATCGTCGGCCGCGCCCGCGCAGAAGGCAGGGTCCTGGCCGGAGCGCGTGCCCTGGAGGATGTTCTCGGGCTGCGAGGCACCACGCCAATTGATCCGCGGCCACAGCGTGCAATGAACCTAACGAGTTAGTCTATCGGCCTCGAATTCCATCCAAGCTTGCTAGCGGCCCTACAGTGGCCGGGCAGGACGCGGCTGCCCCTCGATGCACGAGGATCTGCGAGCCTGCGCCTTGCCATAAACAGGCTGCTGTGCCGGTCCCTGTAAAGGTTATTTTGAGCACAGGAAGGTCCGCTCGGGGTCAGTTTAGGACCTTCGCATCGCGGGCAGACTGGAAGTTTGTACGGCGATTTTCAGGGGCACCCGAGAGATTATCGGGACAGGCTCAAATCTCCCAACTTACCCATCCGCGAGAGCCGAAGTGACCTTATGCAGAGCGGCAGTTGGCTCGCGTATATGCAACAGAAAGACCCACTCGACCGAAATTGCGGTAAGAGGGCTGAGGCCCCTGTCGTCCAGGAACCGGCTCGCTTGTCTCCCCTGCAAATCCGACAACACCGACCATAGGCGGGCCTACCGGCCCCTCTCTTCTTGCGCTGAAATCTGAACTCCATGAGGCGTGTTCTGCGAAGTTACTACCTCCTATCAACAGTTGTGGCAGGATCAATCAGGCATTGTGACAGGACCAGGGTTCGCGCCCGTGCTATCATAGGCTGATGAGGTGCCCCATGAGCGATGCAAGGATGACATCGACGGGCCATGCGGGAGGTGATGCACCCTGACTGGATCTCCACTTCCAAGTTGTCCGAGCTGAGTGCGAGGAGGCCCAGGTCTTCGTCATCACATAGGGGCGTGTTCTGGCCCAACGTAGGGCCTTTCAGGCCTTCAGAAAAGGACTCGGAAAACCGCTGAATGGCGTGAGAATGGATTACTGACCGGAAGGATACGATCTCCCTCGTCTCTTGGGTCGAGAGACGGCAAGCGAGGACGACATGAACGGTGCCGATCGCCTGTGTGACGTGCTGCTCGCGAACGACGTGGACGTCTGCTTCGCCAATCCCGGAACCTCCGAGATGCATTTCGTCGCGGCACTCGACCGCAAGCCGAAGATGCGCTGCGTGCTCGGCCTCTTCGAGGGCGTGGTCACTGGCGCCGCCGATGGCTACGCCCGAATGGCTGACAAGCCGGCCGCCACTCTCCTGCATCTGGGACCTGGTCTCGCCAACGGGCTCGCCAATCTCCATAATGCACGGCGCGCCCATACGCCGATGATCAACGTGGTCGGCGATCACGCCACCTATCATCTCCAACATGATGCACCGCTGACGAGCAATATCGAGAGCCTTGCCCGACCCATGTCGGACTGGATCCGGCGGATTGCCGATGCCGAGAGCGTCGGGCCGGATACGGCTGCAGCCTATCAGGCGGCCGTGTCCCTGCCGGGCATTACGACCCTGATCCTGCCTGCCGATGCCGCGTGGAGCGAGGTCTCGGAAACAGCGATTACGCGTACTGCACTCGCCGATCCGGAACCCGTGGCAGCAGAGGCGGTCATGGCGGCGGCGAACGCCATTCGCTCGAGCCGGCGCGCACTTCTCATGCTCACCGGCCAGGCCCTGCGGGCGGATGCGCTCGAAATTGCGGGCCGCATCGCCGAAGCCACAGGGCTGCGGCTGACGGCCCAGGCATTCAACGGACGCATCGAGCGTGGCGTCGGCCGCGTGTCGGTCGCGCGGGTACCGTATCCAATCGATCTGGCGCTGGAGATGCTGCGCGACGTTGACGTGCTGATCCTCGTCGGCGCGAGTGTACCAGTGACCTTCTTCGCATATCCGGGCAAGCCCGGGCGGCTCGTGCGTGACGATTGCGAGGTGATCGCGTTGGCGCAGATCGGGCAGGATCTCAAGGGCGCGCTCGCCTGGCTTGCTGACGAACTCGGGGTGCGGCCTGACAGGCCGGCGCCCATTGTCCGGTCCGTTGCGATCGCAGACGCGCTGCCGCAGGGGCGTTTGACGACGGATGCAATTACGCTCGCCGTGGCCCGGATGATGCCGGAGAACGCCATCATCTGCGACGAGTCCATCACATCGGGCCGTCAGTTCTTCGCCCTGTCGCAGAACAGCATGCCGCACGACTACCTGCACATCACCGGCGGTTCCATCGGGATTGGCATCCCGCTTGCGGCCGGCGCGGCGATCGCCTGCCCCGACCGCAGGGTCATCGACCTCCAGGCTGATGGCAGCGGCATGTACACGGTACAGGGGCTGTGGACGCAGGCGCGCGAGAACCTCGATGTCATCACCGTCGTGTTCGCGAACCGCGCCTATGCGGTCCTCCAGGGCGAGATGCGCAACGTGGGCGTGAACGAATTCGGCCCCAATGCGCAGCGCATGCTCACTCTCGACGAGCCGGCGCTCGATTGGATTGCAATGGCGAACGGCCTGGGCGTGGAGGCAGGACGCGTCACCACGGTTGAGGAGTTCGTGCGGTTCTTCGAGGGCGCCCTGTCGCGCCGCGGCCCCTTTCTCATCGAAGCCGTCCTCTGACCTCTCGCCGAGGCCGGGACCTCCCCGGACCAACCCGGCGGCTTGAACATTGAGAACACTGATCCACCAAGGCTGATAGCAGATCTCCACCCACGGTTTGCCTCCAACTCGCTGGGTATTGGAGGTCTGCAACGGGTCAAAGAGAAGCGAACAGCAAATGAAATGAAGGTCCGCTCACTGCCTCATGAGCAGACCAAAGCAATTCCTCCGAGAGGTGCTATTCTGAGACCGTCACGGATGCAGCCGTTTCCATGTGAATGGCACTGAATTCCGCAATCCTAGAGTGATCGCAGGATGCACAGGTGGGAGATTGAGATGGGTGATCGAGCCGTGCGGGCGGCGCTGGAGCGCCATTGGATTGCTTCGGACGCAAGCGATTTCAAGCTCGAACATGAAATCTACCGCGAAGATGCCGTACTCGATTATCCGCAATCGGGCGAGCGGATCCGCGGTCGGCAAAGTATTCAGGAGAGCCGATCCGTCCAGCCGAACAAGAAGCGCTTTACGGTCTGGCGAATGATCGGCAGCGGCGATCTGTGGGTCACTGAGTTCGTACTGACCTATGACGGGATACCATCCTACGTGGTGAGCATCATGGAATTCCGAGACGGACTGGTAGCCCACGAAACGCAATATTTCTCTGATCGGTTTGATCCTGCACCCTCGCGTGCGCATCTTGTTGAGCGAGTAGGCGAAAGCACGCCATGCTGAGCATATACCTTGCCTAGCGGCTCGAATGCGGGAGTAAGCTGCAAAAACGAAAATGTCCGCTAATGGGTCAGGGGCAGCTTTTGAACATGCCCGTGAGAGCGTCTGCGTACCCTCGTTATCTGGAAGTTCGGCTAAGGTCAGCCCCGTGCCAGGTGCTGACCTTTGCTCGTGTGAATTCGCGATCGATCTCGAGCTCGATCGTCGAGCAACTGCAATCTGCATCTCAAATCCAATTGGTTCAAACCCCACCTGGAGCAGGCGCAGCCGCGTGAGACCTCACGATTTCCCGGGTCATCCACATCGCAGTCCGGAACGTGAGAGCCATCTCACCTAACATTCCTGCACAGGAGCAGGCAGGACGGAGGATTCTTTCTTGACCGAAAGACCGTGGTATGTATTTTGGTATGACCAAGGTAAAACGAATGACCGCTGATCTGGAAATCACGCGGCTTAGGGAGAGTGGCGGCAAAGGGTTCGAGAAGGTTTTCGCCTTCTTGCGCGAGCGTTTGCTCGCGGGCTCATTGCGACCGGGTGACCGGCTTATCCCTGAACGCGATCTCGCTGCGCAGCTCGGTGTGAGCCGACCGATTCTTCGGGAGGCCCTGCGCGCCCTGACGGTTCTCGGCGTCGTGGAAATCCGCGATCGGGTCGGGACCATCGTTCGCCGCCCGGACCCGTCCGTCCTGAATGACTTTTTCACGTTCGCATTCGCGCAGCAGTCGGACGTCATCGACGACGTGATGCAGGCACGCATCGCAATCGAATGCCAGGCCGTGCGGCTTGCTGCCGAGCGGGCCACCGTGTCCGATTTCGAGAAATTGCAGCAGGCGCTCGCGCGCATCGTCGAGACGATAGACGATCCCGATGGCGGCAGCGCGGCCGATTTCGACTTTCACCGCGCCGTCGTGAACGCGGGCAAGTCCGAGACGCTGATCGTGCTGCACAACTCGCTGTCCGGCATGCTGATGCGCTCCCATCGCGGTCGCCGAGAGCTTCTTCAGGTCTTCGACTCCATGAAAACCTATCTGATCGAGGATCACCGCCGGATCTTTGACGCCATCGTCGGCCGAGACCCGGAGCATGCGGAAAGAATCCTGCGAGAGCATTTCGCGATCGGCGACGATTTCCGTCGCCGCGCCGCGATCGGCGAGTCCGATGCCCGGAGCGCCTCATGACCCATGTCCGTAAGCGAGAAGACACGATGGGACGAACCGATCACAGCGCAACGGTTGGCTTTGTCGGCCTCGGGACGATGGGGCGCGAGATGGCGCTCAACCTGCTCAAGGCCGGATTTGCAGTCTGCGCCTATGACGTGCGCAAGGAGGCCATCGACGACCTCGTTGCCCAGGCTGCCACCGGCGCCCAAAGTCCGGCCGACGCAGCGCGGGACGCGGACATCGTCATTTCCATGCTCCCCGACACGCCACAGGTCGAGGAGATCGTCTATGGCGAGGGCGGCCTGCTGAGCGCGCCGCCACGCGGCCGGCTTCTCGTCGACATGAGCACGATCTCCCCCGTCGCCGTGCGGCGCATGCATGCCGACCTCAAGGCTGCGGGCGTGGCCCTCCTCGATGCACCCGTGTCCGGCGGCCCGGTCGGCGCCAAGAATGCCTCGCTTTCGATCATGGTCGGAGGCGACAGGGACTCCTTCCTGCGTGCCGAGCCGTATTTCCGGGCCATGGGCACGACGATCACCCATGTTGGCGAGGCTGGAGCCGGACAGACGGTCAAACTCTGCAACCAGCTCGTCTGCGGCATCAACCTCCAAGCCATCTGCGAGGCGCTTGCGCTCGGCCGCGCCTCCGGCGTGGACCTCGACCAACTCCGCAATGTGCTCCTGGGCGGTTCGGCCGCATCGTGGATGCTCGACAAGCTCGGGCCGGCGATGATCGCCAGGGATGCATCCGCCGGTTTCCGGATCGACCTGATGCTCAAGGACCTGCGCCTCGTGCAGGAGCAGGCTCTCTCGCTATCAGTTCCGCTGCCGGGCACGGCACTGGTTACCAGCCAGTATGTCGAGGCGCGCGCCCATGGTGAAGGCACGAACGGCAACCAAGCTCTCTTCCGGGTCTACGACCGGATGACGAACCAAGCTGCAACCTAGCTCGGGGTCACCTGCGATGAACCTCAACTTGGATTTCGCCGCGATCCTCGAACGATGGCCGGCCTTCCTGGACGGGGCACTGCTCACCCTTCAGCTCGCCTTCATCGCAACGGTGCTCGGCACGGTCATCGGCGTTCTCGGGGCTATCGGACGACGCAGTAACCATCCAATGATCTCACGCATTTGCGGCATCTATGTCGAGGCGATCCGCAACACGCCGCTTCTGGTCCAGATCTTCCTTGTCTATTTCGGCCTCGCCAGCCTGGGGTTGAAGTTCTCCGCCTTCACGGTCGCCGCAGCGGCGCTCACCATCAATGTCGGCGCATACACGACCGAGATCATCCGTGCGGGCTTTGACGCCATTCCCCGCGGGCAGATCGAGGCCGCCGAGGGCCTCGCACTGTCCCGCGCCCAGATCTACTGGCACGTCGTCATGTGGCCGGCGATCGAAAAGGTCTATCCGGCGCTAACGAGCCAGTTCGTGCTGCTGATGCTCGCTTCATCGGTGACATCCCAGATCTCGGCAGAGGAGCTGACGGCGGTCGCGAACTACATTCAGTCCGACACCTATCGCGCTTTCGAGACCTATATTCTCGTCGCGCTCGTCTACATCGTTCTGTCGCTGATCATGCGGACCGGATTCTGGCTTCTCGGCCTCGTGATCTTCCCGCGTCGTCGACGCCTCGGCACCCCTTTGTGAGGAGGACAAGATGGGCGGTTCCCTCAATGCCAATCACCTGATATTCCTCGGATACGGTGCGCTCTGGACCATCGGCCTGTCGCTCATAGGCCTTCTCGGCGGCGGCGTCGCCGGCTTCATCGTCGCCCTCTGCCGCATCTCGCCGAACCGGACCGTGCGGGTTCTGAGCGCCGGCTATGTCCAGCTCATCCAGGGTACGCCGCTGCTCGTCATCATGTTCCTGACCTATTTCGGCCTGCCGGCGCTCGACGTAACTGTCTCTCCCCTGATGGCCGCTGGCGCCTCGCTCACGATCTTCGTCAGTGCCTATCTCGGCGAGATCTGGCGCGGCTGCTTCGAGTCCGTTCCGAAGCCGCAGTGGGAAGCTGCCGAAGGGCTCGCCCTCAGCCGGTCCCAGCGGATGATGAAGGTCATCCTGCCTCAGGCGGTCCGGATCGCGACGCCGCCGACCGTGGGCTTCATGGTTCAGATCATCAAGAACACCTCGTTGGCATCGGTGGTCGGCTTCGTGGAACTCGCGCGGTCGGGCCAGATCATCAACAACTCCCTGTTCGAGCCCTTTCTGATCTACACCATCATCGCCGTCATCTACTTCGCCCTCTGCTATCCGCTCTCGCGCTTCAGTCACCGATTGGAAGCACGGAGCGGCCCGGCTCGCATCGAACTTGAGACTGCCTGACATGCACAAGATCACCAGAACAGATGCCGCTTCATCGGTCGTCGGCCTTTCGAACGTGCACAAGAGCTTCGGCGCGCTCAAGGTGCTCAACGGGGTGAGCTTCGAGGTCAATCGCGGTGAGGTCCTCGTTCTCATCGGCCGCAGCGGTTCCGGCAAGAGTACCGCCCTTCGCTGCATCGATCGCTTCGAGACCATCGACAGCGGCGAGATCGTCGTGTGCGGCCATCGCGTCAGCGACCCGAAGCTCGATCTGAGAGCGCTGCGCCAGGACGTCGGCATCGTCTTTCAGAGCTATAACCTGTTCCCTCATCTGACCATCGAGGAGAACATCACGCTTGCCCCCTGCTCGGTGAAGGGCATTGCAAAGGCTCAGGCGAAGGAGCAGGCGCGCCGGGTGCTTGCCCAAGTCGGCCTGGAGGACAAGCTCCACCAATATCCCGAACAACTCTCCGGCGGCCAGCAGCAGCGTGCGGCGATCGCCCGCTCGCTTGCCATGCAGCCCAAGGTGATGCTGTTCGACGAAGTGACCTCGGCCCTCGACCCGGAGCTGACCGGCGAGGTTCTGAAAGTCATCGAGGCGCTCGCTGCGGACGGCATGACCATGGTGATGGTCACGCACGAGATGGGGTTTGCCAGAGGAATCGCCAACCGGGTGGTGTTCATGCATCGCGGCAAGGTCCATGAGACAGGACCTGCCGCGATCCTGACGTCGCCCGCAACTCCGGAACTCGCCCAGTTCGTTGGCACCGGGCTCTAAACCATAACCAAGACCTAGGGAGATAATGACGATGATGAAGCGCCCACTTTCCGCTGCCGCAGTCGCAATGACCTGCATGGTAGCGCTCGGCACCACCGCCGCGCATGCTGATCTTCTCGACGACATCATGAAGGCCAAGAAGATCCGCGTCGCGACCGACTTGGCAATTCCGCCATCCGGTATGATGGACGCCAATCTCAAGCCGACGGGATCGGACGTGGAAACCGCGCAGCTTCTCGCGAAGGATCTTGGGCTTGAGCTCGAGTTCGTCCAGACCACCGGCGCGACTCGGATCCCGAACGTCCAGACCAACAAGGCGGACATCATCATCTCGACCCTCTCGGTCACGCCCGAGCGCGCCAAGGTGATCGATTTCACCAAGGCCTATGCGGCCTTGCAGTCCGTTGTTGGCTGCCTGAAGACCGTTGAGGCAAAGGGCTGGGATGACCTGAAGGGCAAGACCATCGCCGTCTCCCGCGGCACGACACAGGATACCGAACTGACGAACATGAAGGATCGCAACCTCACCCTCGCCCGCTTCGACGACGATGCCACGATGGTGACGGCTGCCGTCTCGGGTCAGGCCGATTGCGTCGCGACTTCCGCGACGATTGTGAACCAGATCGGCGTCAAGAATCCGGCCCGTACGTTCGACCCCAAGGTGCTCATCCGCACCTTCGACCTTGCGATCGGTGCCCGCAAGGGCGAGCCGCGCCTGATCGAGAAGCTCAACGAGTGGATCTCGACCAATTTGAAGAACGGCAAGCTGAACGAGATCTACAAGAAATTCCATGGCAGTGAGCTTCCCCAGGAGATGCGGAGCTGAGCCAGGGAGACATCGGGTGGCGCTGAGCGCCACCCGGCCTGCAACCATGAAGGAAAGGTTACCCAATGCGCGTCGTAATCGGGTCGGATCATGCCGGATGGCCCCTCAAGAATGCGGTAGTCGAGCACGTGCGCTCGCTCGGCCACGAGGTCATCGATGTAGGCTCCTTCGATGACAAGCCCGTCGATTTTCCGGACATCGCCCGCGCACTGACCGGAAAAGTCAAATCGGGCGAGGCCGAGCGCGGCATCATGGTCTGTGGCACCGGCGTCGGTGCGTCGATCGCGGCCAACAAGGTCAAGGGCATTCGCGCCGCTGTCTGCCACGACATCCACTCGGCGCATCAGTCGGTCGAGCACGACGACGTCAACGTGATGTGCATCGGCGCCAAGATCGTCGGCTCCTGGCTCGCACAGGATCTCGTTGAGTCCTACCTGACGGCGGAATTCTCTACCGACGAGGACTGCCGTCGCCGCGTGGAAATGCTCCACGCCATGGATGCCGAAGGCTGATTCCGTCCGGATTGGACAGCAGGCGCGTGTGACATGATCCTTGTCTTCGGTTCCATCAACATTGATCTGGTCGCCCGCGTGGTGTCGATCCCACGGCCCGGCGAGACCGTCCTCTCGCCGCGTTACGAGACCCTGTTCGGCGGGAAGGGCGCGAACCAGGCGGTCGCTGCCGCGCGGGTATCGTTGCCGCATCGGGCGGCAATCGTCGCCTGTATTGGCGATGATGCCTTCGGCCAATCGGCACGCGACAACCTTGCTCGCAACGGTGTCGTGGACAATCTGGTTACCAGCGTCGCAGAGCCGACCGGCTGCGCCTTCATCACCGTCGACGAGCGTGGCGAGAATGCGATTACCGTCGGCAGCGGGGCAAATGCCTCGATTACGGAAGCGGCGGCCCAGAGTTTCCAGGTAGATGCCGCGACGGTTGCGGTCTTCCAGATGGAAGTCCCCTTCCTCGCATCCCTCAATGTCGCCCGGCATGTGCGTGCAGCCGGCGGACGCGTCATCTGGAACTTTGCACCGGCTCCACCAGCGTTTGCGGCGAGGGATCTCTCGGATCTCCTCGGCGCAACGGACATATTTGTTGTCAACGAGCACGAGGCGATCGCAGCGGCAACACTCCTAAGTTGCAAGACTGACGATTTCAGGAAGGCCGGGTCCCATCTGTCGGGAAGCGGATGCCTTTGCGTCGTCACTGCGGGTGCGCAGGGAGCATTTGCGTTTCATCCTGAAGGGCAAAGCGAGCGTGCCGAAGCGGAGCCGATCCGGCCGGTCGACACGACCGGAGCCGGTGACACCTTCGTCGGTGTCCTGGCCAATGGCCTGGATGAGGCCATGCCCTTCACGAGCGCTCCCCAACGGGCCGTTCACGCGGCATCACTGGCTTGCCTTGCCCATGGCGCGCAGGCCGGCATGCCAACCCGCGAGCAACTCGGAACAGCCCGCGCTGGATAGGTGACAATCCAGGTCCGCAGCGGAGGTGATCGCGAGTGTTTTGACCCGGATCTCCCGTCGTCTTGCATCGCACAAGTTCGTCGCGTTTTTCCTGGCTTGAAAGCGGAACCATATGGATTAAACTCGCCTCTGCTGGCGTCTTTTGCTTAGGGAAAGGAAGGCCAAATGGGCCAAGCGCTCTGCCCACGGTGCTCTTGCGACGCAGCATCCATCCTGAGTTTCGCTACGAATGATGGTTGCTTCGCCGCCGCTGTTCAGTGCCACGTCTGCGGCTTTGAGACGATCACCGATAATGGCTTCCAAGATGCGCGAACCGCTCGCGAGGCCGCAACCCACGCCTGGTTCGAGGGGTCGGATCCCCTGCCGCTAACCCCTCGCACTTAATTCGGCTCAGTGCCATGATGTGCCACGTGCTGTCATATAGGCCATGACCGACATTTCCAGCATGACTCCAGTCTCTGGTTCTCAAGTGTCCCAATGGCGACTTTGGCATAATCGCGGAACCTCGCCCTGAGGTGTTCTGGCTCATGGGTCTAGCCCCGCGTGCTGTCCCGACTGTTGTGGAAGGCGGATGGTACCAAACGGGTCAGTACCTGCTGATCCCTACCTTTCGGGCGCGTCTGCTCTGGCTGAGTTAGCTGCTCTTCTCCGGAGCGCCCGAGTAAGAGCTACTGACCATTCCGGACGCAATCTGCCTCCAAGCTGGCGTCGGCTCCCTTCGGTCTAGGTACCATCACGGTCCCTGGACTTTTCCCAGTGGGTGAGCGGATTGCGCGGGCGACCTCGTCAGATGATGATCTGCTCGGCTTGGTCGACGGGAAGTAAATCGCCAAGGTGATGGTAACGCCCGTGGACAGGCGACAGTCATTAACGTCAACGATAGCAGATCGATTTTCTGCTTCAGATCGGGATCCACTCCGCTATCTTCGGCGCGGAGCCAACGCTGACCGAGCGGAGGAATTTGATGCGAGTGCCGGCAATCGTACTGATGGGCATTGTCCTGTCAGGCTGCGTTTCGTCAAGCGAGCCGCCGTCCCAGCCCGTTCCGCCAGCCAATCTCGGGTCGACACAGGCGGCACCTCCCGTGCCCCCAGCTCCTATCCCGGCGGGTCTTCCTCCAGGATACACCCGGCACATCACATACAGGGATGGCAAGTTCACCCTGCCGGACGGCTCAACCGTGCCTGCCGCTTCTGATGGCGGATTCACGATCTCCACCGGGGCCTATATCCCGCCCGACGGAGCAGGTGGGGTCATCCTCCCCAATGGAGCACGATGCATTTCGGACAGTGCGCGGGGCTACTTCTGCCCCTGAGGCGTGCCTCTTCGGTCGGTTGTTGCCTTCAGGCCAGATAAGCGCGTGCAGGAGCCCGTTCATTCACCGCCGATACTCCTTGGAAAGGGGGAAGCTTCGCCTACGCCATTTGGCGTCAGCGTTGGTCCAGCAGCTCACCTTTCCATCAATTAGCCTGCATGGTTCTTCCGCCTTGATGCGGGCCAGCCATTTTGCTGGCGATGCGCTCCCTGACACCAACGCCGGCCGCCGCCTCTCGAACAGGTTGGCATTCTTCCAGGATGGGGCGGATCATTTCCGCCCGACCACCGGAATGTCTCCTGTGGTTCAAACTGAGTGGTAGCGGATGTCGGCCCGAAGGTCCGCTTATCCCAGCACTGCGGAAGTACGGCTAAGGTCAGCCCCATGCCAATAGCGGTCCTTCGCTGAAACTGGATCGGCCCCCGTTTGTTCGCGAGATGGCTGTAGCGGGGTTGGACGAGACCGGGTTCGAGGTCATCGAAACAGCCACTGGTGGAAACGCTCTGAGGCTTCTGCAAGACGGGATCCCCCTTGATGCCCTACTGACCGACATACGCCTGCCTGGAGCCAACGGCTAGGCCGTGGCGCGGGCCTACCGCGAGCGCTTTCCCGATCTGCCGGTCCTCTATGTCACAGGTTATGCGGAGCAAATGCAGCCTGTCCCCGGCGGGATCATCCTCTCCAAGCCTTACAGGATGGCTCAGGTGATTGGCGTCCTGGGAATGTGGGCAGCTTGAGAGACAGTCTCGTTTGGAACAGGGGGCGAGCCCCTCGGCGTTGACGGATAGCGTTCTCATGCGCCGGAGTCCCCATGCCTCGCTTTTTCTTCGACATCCATGATGGCGAGGACTTCACGCCCGACCGAGTAGGGCTGGACTTGGACGACCTTGAAGCGGCCAAGGAGGAAGCCAAGAAAACTCTCCCCGAGATTGTGAAGGACGAAATGCCGGACGGGGACCGGCGCGACTTTACCGTCGATGTCAAGGACGTGGCCGGACGGATCGTCTGGCGAGTGACGCTGTCGCTGGTCGTGGAAAGTCCGTCCCAAGGCTCTACAGCAAACACCTGACAGAGAGCCGCAAATTACCCGCAAGCCGATCTTCTTGCCTAAAATGGTAGACACGAAGCAAAAAAGTGCCCGCCAGAAGCGGGCACTTTAAGTTTACGGATCCGTAGGGGCAAATAAAAACAAACCCGATGAAGGTCACCTGCTCACATAAAGCCTGCTCTGTCTCTGGTTCATATGGATAAACTGTGCGGCATCTTGACGGAAACGATCCGAGATAAGTCAAATTTTGTTTTTATTTAATTGTCCTGGTAATGCGCTCCATAGAGGCACATCTATAATCGAACGCTGACCTGTGCCTGACTGGTGTCAGTAACCCAGGCAGACGTGCGCTCCCACCTGTGTCGCGGAGTTCGGCTATGCCTCGTCGCCTGCCTGATTTCCCGACCAGCACTGTGATCCTGATCAAGGAAGCACAGGCTGCACGGGTTGCGGAGCATAACTGGGCTGTTCCTGCCCGCTCCCACTCCCTTCCGAGCCAATCATCAAACCGAAAAGAGAAACAGATGCATAAGGGTCTTTTTGACGACTGCGAGGGACCCATTCGAGGTCTGCGTCTACCACTCAACGCCTGGAATGTGCTGTATCGAGAAAACATTACGACGATTGCCCAGCTCACCGCTATTGCGGACCGGATCGAACGGCTCCCCGGCATTGGGGCAAAGACGGCCCTGGCGATCAGAGTCGAGCTTGGTCGTATTGCCCTCCTTGACGCCCAGTCTCCCTGATCGTTGTCAGCCTCAACGGCTGTGAAACCCGCAACCGGACGGTGGCGGAAATCACGGCGCTGCTAATTATTTACCGATATCATCACTATAAACTACTTCTTTGCAGCTTCAGAGTCGCATTGAGAAGATACGTGCGATTAATAGCGAAAATAAAACTAACACCTAGAGTAGTATTACGTGCTATTGTTTGTTTCTGGTGAGAAGATAATTTCTTGCCTGATCCGAAAGATAATCTCATGAAAACCCCGGAATGGTTGAAGCCAGGCCTCTACGGCGTGGCGTGCGGCGCAATTGCCGTGACGGTGATCGGCTTCAACTGGGGCGGGTGGGTGACAAGCGGCACAGCCCGGCAGATCGCCACAGAGCAATCGCGAATCGATGTGGTCGCAGCGCTGACTTCAATCTGCGTCGACCAATCTAAGCGTGATCCGCAGCTCGCGGAGCGGGTTGTGCTCTTGAAAGCAGCTTCCTCCTACGAGCGAGGCGACATCGTGATGAAGAATGGTTGGGCAACCATGCCTGGTACGTCGGAAGGCAATCGCCTCGTCGCAGTTGCGTGCGCCGACAAGGTCGGGATCTAGGCTGCCTCTTGCATCACGGAGTATGGCCATGAGTTTGCGCACCACATCCAAGTCGATTACCTTCGCGCGGCCCTTCTCGCTGGATGGACTGGACGAGACACAACCAGCCGGGAGCTACACGGTCCAGACTGATGAGGAGCCTATCGAGGGTTTATCATTCTTGGCCTACCATCGTGTTGCAACCGTGATCTTTCTCCCCCTGCGCCACGGTGGGACAGGGTCCTTCGAAGCGATCCCTGTCACGCCGGAAGCTCTCGACGCCGCACTGGCGCGGGATGCTTCGGGATCTCACAATGCATGATCGATTAACCGGCCTTCTGAACTGATCTTGGCAGAACCGACGCTGGATAGAGGATACTCGGCCAGCGTTGCGGAGCGCGGTCGGCGACGATTGGGAAGGCGCAAAGCTCTCGACCTGCATCGTGTTACGCCGAACGCGCAACGCCTCTAACATCGAAGACGAGCCCACTCCAACGAGAGACGATTTGGTCATTGAAAGATTGCTGGACTTGTAGACACTTCCTTCTCCGCCGGCGAGTCTGGGAATTCTCTGGACCATCCTGCGCTTACGAGCGTTGTAGTGAGTCTGGCAGTTCAGATATCTCTATCCGTAGCGCTGAAACGGGAGGAAAGCTTGGATGTCATCGTGACACCAATCGCTGAGGGCGAGGCGTGGAATCTGACCGACCTACTCGGCCGTCCCATGGGTCGGATCACGGAAGTATCTGCCAAGCAGTTTACAATCGACCCGGAAGGCTATGCTCTGGAGACCATGGCCGGCATCGAGCATGGCCCCTTCGCATCCCTTGATGCCGCTTTGGCGGCCATCGAGAAGCACACGAGAGGCGTCTGCCGGCGCAATCCGGGCGAGGATCAATCATGATCAAAAGCAACCCAAATCTCACCCTGCTCCATCGCTGAGGAGAGATCATGCAGGTTCGCGTTGGCTGCGAGATCACATACGAGCTCGCGCAAGCTACGCTCATGCTCGCGAACTTCAATATGCATGCGTCGAGAGTGCCCAGTTTCGAGAGACCAGACGACCGCATCACGAACCCGCCCATGCCTCAGATGATCTCGCCCGCGCACTGCCGAACGATGGAGACTCGCCATGGCCGGGTGCGAACAACACGGCAAGCGATAGCATATTCATGCATCAACTGCTGAAGGGATCCTATTCAACGCGTCGAGTTGTCGGGATCATGCGCAGGAAGATGCGTGACGCGGACCAGTCGCAACGATGACGCAGAGGAATGCTGCGGACCAACCTGCCCGCTGTGAACCTCTGCGTGCTTTCGGTCATCACACCTTGCCCGGACCATCCGATCCGGAACCGCTCCTCGCCGAAGCTGCATTCGCGCTGACGCCTCTGCTGGTGTCGCTACTGCTTGCCTCACCTCTCAGCTCGCGCTCGGCTTGGTGCCAAAACTCTGCCTCATGGCCTTCGCGGCTGCCGTGTTGCTCCCAGAGCTCGTAAGCGCGCAGTCGTACCCGGTCCTGTGTCTCATTGGCATGGCGTTCCATATCATAGCCTTTCCTTCGTTTTCTAACGAAATGATGCGGCCTGCACGATGGCTTATTGAGGGCGGGAAGGGATATATTAGTAATAAACTTAAAGTTTTTTAGCTATAATCCTCGTCTAAAACGTGTAGTATACGTCGACAAACCTTCCGCAATATTATGTTTTATCTGAGAACATTCTTGGTTTATTATAAAACCTATCTCAGGTTTACCATATAAATCGTACCGACATCGCAATGCGGTGCACTGCTCCAGACACGTTTGGCTGGCGGCAGAAGCCGGCTTCTGCCTGTCAACCTGGCTCTCCCATAGATCGGACCAATGATGAAACCGGCACGAATTCTCCTTGCAGTTGCTCTCCTCAGCACGCTCGGGGTCACGCGAGCGATGGCCGACTGCCAGATCGCAGACGCCAAACTCGAAGAAGCCATCCTGCAAAAGCCCGAACTTCGCGGGAAGGCCAATCGCCAGACGGTTCGTGACCTGCGCAACTTGCGCGACGCCGCGATCACGCTCTGGTCGTACGGGCGTCATGACGATTGCGAGCGCCTCCTGGGCAATATCCGCGAACTGCTCTCTGGACCTTCAATGAACTCCTTGGGCGGCAACGACGAGGAGGATGCAGACACGCAGATGAGCGCACGCGAGCCAAAGGTCCAGCGGGGCGCCGTTCAAGGTCGCCGTGCTGACAAGGGTGCCAAGCCGCTGATCAACATTGAGGAGCTTGCCCCGGGCTTGAGGGCGGACCAGATCATCGGCGCCGAGGTGCGCAGTGCCGACGACAAGATCGTCGGCGAGGTCAGGAACATCGTGTTTGGCACGAAGGACCGCCGCGACTACGCGATTGTGGCCTCAGGAGGCTTCTTCACCCCCGGCAAGGACAGCATCGTCGTGCCGATCCGGTCCCTCAAGGTCTCACAAGAGCGAGACAGTTTCTTCCTCCCCATGCCGGAGGCGCAGGTGAAGACTATCCCGCACATGCCTGATCAGGATTACAAGTGGCTGTCGGACGACGCATGGCGCACGCGAAACGACGCGCTCTTTGCAGGGCGCCCGTAACCGAGTACAGGCTTGCGCTCATGCCTCGGTGCCACGAGCGCTCTCTTTCGTGGCGCACTCAGGCCTGAAGGAGCAGCAATCGGATCAGGTTAAGCAGTCTTTCAGGACGAACCGGCTTTTCGACGAAATAGGCGCCCTCCGGCAAATCCCCGGGTGCGGGGGCCACGCGTCCGGATGCGATCACAACACCGATATCCTGCCGATCATCACGCACTTTGCGGGCCAGCTCGAAGCCATTGATGCTCCCGCGTGGCATTTCCACGTCCGTGACGACCACCTGGACGTCGGGAGCGGCCGCGAGAATATGGAGCGCCTCGTCCGCGTGAGCCGCCTCCATGACCTTGAAGCCAGCATCATCCAGCACGTCGACCAGCATCATGCGGACAAGAGCTTCGTCCTCGACAACGAGAATGAGCGCGCGAATGTCAGGTTTCTTCTCAGCCATGTCGGGTGGAATGGGGATCAATCCTCTTCGTTCCTAAGGCCACGATTATATTCGGCGGGTGCGACGCATGGCTTCAATCCGCGTCATCACCTGTTGCGCCATCTCAATTGGGTTCTGGCGCTACTGGCACGCCTCCGGAAACGAGATCGTCACCGTCAACCCGGCATCGCTGCGCACGTCGATCTCCCCCTGATCTGCTGAATGAGGGACCGAACAAGGCCATAGCCGAGCGATCCTTGCCGCAGGCTCGACATTCCGATCCCATCATCCTGGACGACCAGTTCAATCCAGCCCGGCTGGCAGCGGCGCGCCTGGACGAGGATCGTCCCTGACCGTGGTGCCGGGAAAGCATACTTGACGGCGTTGGTGATGAGTTCCGTCAGCACGATGCCCAGCGGAACCGCTGTATCGGCATCCACCAGGATCCCATCCTCCATCACCGCCTCAAGGCGGATGCGATCGTCATTTTCCGTGATCGGCCTCAGCGCCCCGCATAGGTCTGCCACGTACACAGAAACGTCGACGCGTTGAGCCTTCTCCGACTTGCTGAGAAGGTCGTGCACCCGCGCCATGGCGTTGAGACGATCCTGAGCCTCTTCGAACAGAGCCCTGACCGCCGGGTCCCGCTGCCGTCGGCCCTGGATTGCCAAGAGGGAGGCTGCAATAGCAAGGCTGTTCTTGGCACGGTGGTTGACCTCGACCAGCAGCATCTCCCGCTCGGTGACCAGAGCTGATAGCCTAGTGTTGAGGGCTTCCAACTCCCGGGTTCGGGCCGCCACTCGGGCTTCCAGTTCCAAAGTCAGCGCACGAAGGTCCTCTTCAGCGTCGTAGCGTCGGGTGATGTCGAGGTAGGAGAGGAAGTGATTGGTGACGGTGCCTTGGCCGTCATCCACGGGGCTGGCGAACAGCATCGCCCGAAAGGGAGTGCCGTCCTTGCGATACTGAAGGATCTCCAGGGTTTCGTCCCGCTCCTCCAGGATCGCGACCTCATAACGCCGGATAGCCTCAGGGTCGGTGCCTGCGCCATTCATGAAGTGCGGGTCCTGCCCAAGCAGCTCGTCCATGCTGTAGCCGGACAGGTCGAGGAACGCCCCGTTGGCAAAAACGATGGGATTGCCCGGCAGGGTAGCGTCAGTCACGAGCATTGGCATGCGGGTCCGGCGAACGGCTTCGACGAACAGGCCACCTTGCTGTCGGACAGCCTCGATGTGGCGTTCGGCGACGGTTCGCTCGGGGGTGTCCGCCTTGTTCTCCTGAAACTCGTTCATGGCCACTCCGGTGTGATGGGGATGCGGTGGCAGGCTGGCAGGTGTTTGGCGGATGCCCGGTCTAGCTCACTGACGCGCCTTTCGGGCGGCATAGCGGGCATCGCGGGCTGCCTTTTGCTCAGCTTCCAGAGCAACCTGACGCTTGGCACTCTGGGCTCGCTCGACAACCTCGTTTGCTTCCTGAGCCAGGCGCTGCTCCTGTTCGGCCGCCTGGCGCGCCTCCCGCTCTGCTGCCTCGCGAGCCTGCTCAGCGACCTTGGCGGTCTCGCGTTCGGCCAGCCGCGCCTCACGGGCGGTGCTGACAGCCTGTCGTGCTGCCCTGCGCTCGGCCACAGCCGGATCGTCGGCACCCGGCTTTGCCCGGACGCGCTCCAGCATGGCCTTGCGCGCGTTCTCGGCGGTGCTCAGCCGATCGCTAAATCCCTTATCGCGGAAACCACTCATGCTCTGATCTCGTGCTCTCGAACGGCACGTTCCGTCGCACCTGATCTGATCCGGTACGAGACTTCCCCGGTCTCGTCGGCTGGCATGAGGCGCGTCACCTCATAGATGCCACTGCCAGTGGCGCGGCTGTCAGAAACCGGCGCACGGACAAGGCGCACTATCTGTCGGATCTTGTATTTGTGAAACATGCTGATTCTCCAGTGCGGACCGCAAAGGCAGCACCACGCGTGCAAACAAAAAGCCGCTCCCTGGGGAGCGGCCTCAATGGCTCAGTGCGGATAAGCCTGCACCGAAGAGACTGGCTTTATGCCGTCTCGATGTTGTTGACGGCAATCTTGCCAGAGCGGCGATCCTCCGCCGTGTCGAAGGCAACCTTCTGGCCTTCGACCAGGCCGCGCATGCCGGCGCGCTCAAGAGCGGTGGCATGGACGAACACGTCCTTGCTGCCGTTGCTCGGTTGGATGAAGCCGAAGCCTTTTTGATCGTTGTAGAACTTAACGGTGCCGATGTTCATGGGAGTATCCTTGGGTATGTGTGAGTGCACGTGAGCTTGAGGTCGCGCAACAATGCGGCCCTGTGCTTGGGTTCGTCGATGTTTGGGGAGAGTGTCTGAACGTGCGCCTGGCAAAGCCACAAGCGAAACGGCCCGATTGTTCGGCCAAAGTCGATAAGCTGAATATGGGGCTTCCATGCCGGATTGCAAGGTTAAATGGGAAACATACCCTCCTCACAACCTGTAGCGAGGCCGGGGCCCTCTCAAGATTGCCACCGAGATTGACATGTCGGCTGACGAGCACCTGAGCTCATCTGAGGCAATTCATAGGGAAGAAGGGGGCAACGCCGACCTAGATCACGCTGGCGTGGTTGACCACGCAGAAGCCGTGGATCGTTCCGGTCCCGGATACACGCAGCATCGATTACCTGAATGAGAACCTGGGAGCGCTCGACGTCGAACTGACGCCTGAAGATGTGCGGGAGATCGACACGGCTCTTTCCGCCATCACGGTGTGCGGTGGGCGCACGATCCCACCGCAAATGGAGCTGGTTGATACGTCACCTAGGATGTGGCCAGTCGTCACCTTGCTGGGCCCCATGATGCGCTCAGCAGGGTGGATACTCCGGTCCGCTCCTTGGTAAGACAGATCCCATCCTCTAAGTCAGCATCGGGTCAATAGGAGGAGATCGGCGCAAAGCAAGGAACGTCCTGATTGCCTCGATAGGCTGCCTTCCCGAGAACTTGGTAAGAATGCCCAGTCTTGGTTTTCCATACCTCGTTTCGGCCAAGCTTCATTGCGGGGGCTTCGTTTCAGGAGCACTGCAATGCAAGACAACATCGCTGACCATACTTGCCGAACTTCAGCCCCGTGGAACCGAGGCAAGCTGATCGGACCCAAGCCGCCTCTCAAGGCAAAGGAGATCTGGTCCATTCGGGTCAGACTCCAGGTTGCTCACCGCATTCGGGATTTGGCCCTGTTCAACCTGGCGCTCGACAGCAAGCTGCGCGCCTGTGACCTGGTTGCGCTCCGGGTCGACGATGTGGCGCTCAGTGGCCGTGTACGATCCCGGGCGATGGTGATGCAGCGGAAGACAGGACGGCCTGTTCAGTTCGAAATCACCGAGCAGACCCGAGAGGCTGTCGGGCGATGGCTCGAGAAGAAGAACCTGCATAAAGGCGAGCCACTGTTTCCAAGCAGGATCAATCGGCAAAGGCCCATGACGACGCGCCAGTACGCTCGCCTGCTCGGATCCTGCTCCGCGCGAATGGACTCGATCCTCTCGCCTATGGCACGCACTCACTGCGATGGACCAAAGCATCGATGATCTACCGAAGAACAGGCAATCTCCGGGCCGTTCAGTTCCTACTGGGCCACACCAAGATTGAGAGCACAGTCCGGTATTTCGGCATCGATGTCGATGATGCACTTGTAATTGCTGAGCAGGTTGAAAGCTAAACGCTGAGACGGCTCGTTAGCGAGCCGTCTCAGCGCCTCCTGATTGTTCAGGGGGAATGTCTGGATTGAAGTTTAAGCCGCCGCAAGACAAACGATCGGCGAGTGCCTAGCGCAGACCTTGGTGAAGGATATAAACACTAAAGCGCTTTTGGGATCAGTGTAGGGCATAGCCGGCGTGCCTGATCCAGCCTCGGGCATCCTTTGCGGTGATGGTGTCGAGGGCTGGTTTGAGTTCCGCTTCCAAAGCTTCAAGAGTGCGAGGCGCTTTCGCCTTGAGCCGCTCTTTCATCTTGGCCCAGGCGGGCTCGATCGGGTTGAACTCGGGCGAGTAGCGCGGCAAGTACAAAAGCCCGATCCCGGCCTGCGCGAGCAGGTTTCGCACTTCTGTGGCCCGATGCGGGCGCAGGTTGTCCAACACCAGAATGGCATCGGGTTTCACCAGCCGGAGTTTCGGCACCAGCACCTGCTCGAGATAAGCCAGCAGCACGGAGGTCGAGGTCGACGCCTCGATGCTCATCGTGGCCACCAGGCCCTCACAGGCGAGTGCGCCTAAGACCGTCAGCCGCTGCCATGAGCCGAGCGGGATCGACCCATAGGCGCGTTGCCCGCGTGGAGCTCTTGCCTGGGTGCGAGCCATCTTGGTCGTCACGCCGCTTTCATCCAGGAACACCAAGCGTTCTACGGGCAGCTCGCTCATCTGCTGGCGGTAAGCCTCACGCTCGGCGGCAATCTCGGGCCGCTCCTGCTCGGCCGCCCGAAGGGTCTTTTTTCGGACGCAGCTTGAGGCGCTTGAGCGCCTCGCAGATCACCGCCAGACACACCGTCACGCCCGTTCTCTCGGCCAGGCGCTCGCGATACTCGCGCAGCAGCGCATCATTGTCCTCGGACACGAGCTGACGCAGCACCTCCAGAGCTGCTGCATCCAGGCGCGAGGGCACGCCGCCGCTGTGCGGCTTGGGGCAGCGTCGGCCGTCCTCACGCTCTTGGCGGCGCCAGTTTGACACGGTAGCGGGGCAGACCTGGAAGCGGCGGGCAATCTCAACCTGAGGAAGATCGCCCCGCTCGCAGGCGACCAGAACACGCTCACGCAGATCAGGAGAATAGGGCTGGGGCATGGCTTGCCTCCCGGGCCATATCCCAGTCAACGCACAGCCCACCCGAAGGGATTCAAGTCCAGATCAAAAGCGCTTTAGGCTGTTGGCGAGAAACTCCCTAATGGCTGAGCCGACGCCCTATTAACCGCATGGGTTGTGCGAACAACAGGGATGTCGCTGGGCGCTGCACAATCGGACATGGACCCGGCTGTATCCGGAATTGCCAAGCCGATGCCCTCAACGGTCAAGCAAAAGCCCACAATCGGGTCACATTGGAGGCAGCCGGGAGTCTGATCCATGAGGTTGCTGAAGGAACCGCTCCTGCATTTCGTCATGCTGGGCGGACTGATGTTTGCGGCCTATTCCGCCTTCGGGACCGCTCGGCAGGAGCCGCAGCCCGTCATCCGCATGAGCGCCGCCGATGCCGAATGGCTGAGGGCGATGTGGACGCGCCAGTGGCGCCGCCCGCCGACCGACGAGGAACTCACGGGTCTCGTCGCGGATCATCTCAAGGAAGAGGTACTCGCCCGCGAGGCGCGGGTGCTGGAGCTCGACGTTGGCGATACCATCGTCCGCCGCCGGCTGGCGCAGAAGATGGCCTTCCTGCTCGACGATACGATCCGCACCACCGAACTACCCGAACCCGAGCTGCACGTGCTCTACGAGATGCGCCCGGATCTCGTCGGCACACCAGCGCGGGTGTCCTTCACGCAGGTCTTCTTCCGCCACGAGGATGGGGACGGCCGCGCCCGAGCCAGCCTCGTGGCCCTGTCCGATGCTGCTGCAACTCCCGGCGAAGAGGGAGATCGCCTCCTGCTCGGCGACACGTTCGCGGACCAGGACGAGCCGGCGCTCACCAACCTGTTCGGTGCCGCGTTCGCGCAGGCTGTCCTGGCTCTCCCGGTCGGGCGCTGGTCAGGGCCTATCGAATCCGGGTATGGGCTGCATCTGGTGAAGGTCACGGCCGTGTCGCCGCCTCAGGCGCGTCCGTTTGCGCAGGTCCGCGAACGCTTGGCGGAGGAATGGCGCCGCGAGCGGCAGGAGAAGGCCCAGGCGCAGCTTTTTCAGGGCCTGATGCGCAAGTACCAGGTTGTCGTCGATCCGTCCGTGCGCCCATGGCTTGGACCCCTCGCCAGCCAGGTGGAGGTCCGGCCATGAGGTGGCTCCCGATCCTCGTGGCCCTGGCGTCGCTGCTGGTGCCGCTCCCGGGCCACGCGCACGAGGTCAGGCCTGCCTACCTCGACCTGAGGGAGGAGCGACCTGGCGAGTTCAGTGTGCTCTGGAAGACGCCGATGCTCGGCGAGATGCGCCTAGCCCTGGATCCCGTCTTCTCCGGTCCGGTCGAGGCCCTGACCCCTATGGCTGCCCGGACGACGGGTGATGCCGCCGTGCAGACCTGGCGCGTGAGGGCGGAGAGCCTGCGCGGGCAGACCCTGCGCATCGTCGGCTTGGAGAACACCCTGACCGACGTGCTCGTCCGCGTCGCCTTCCTGGATGGCAGCTCGTGGGTTGAGCGCCTGTCGCCTCGACAGTCTGGATCCGTCATTCCCATGCGGCAGGGTGCCTGGGGCGTTGCGGGCACGTATTTCGGCCTCGGGGTTGAGCACATCCTGACGGGCATCGATCACCTGTTGTTCGTACTGGCCCTGCTGCTTCTGACGAAGGGGACGTGGCGCCTGGTGAAGACGGTGACGGCGTTCACGGTCGCGCACAGCATCACGCTCGGGCTGGCAACGCTGGGCATCGTCCATGTGTCCTCGAGACCCGTCGAGGCGGTGATTGCACTGAGCATCGTGTTCGTGGCGGCCGAGATCGTGCAGGCGCGACGGGGCCGCTCAGGGCTCGCGGCGCAGATGCCGTGGATCGTCGCCTTCATCTTCGGCCTGCTGCATGGGTTCGGCTTCGCCGGGGCGCTGAGTGAGATCGGCCTGCCGGAGGGTCACATCCCGGTGGCGCTCCTGTTCTTCAATCTCGGCGTCGAGGTGGGTCAGTTGCTATTCGTCGCCGCCGTGCTCGCCCTCGTGGCCGGCACCCGCCGCATTCCGATGGTGTGGCCGCGCTGGGCCGGACTGGTGCCGCCCTATGCCATCGGCAGTCTGGCGATGTTCTGGGTGATCCAGCGCGTCGCCGCATTTTGATCATCGCCTCACGGCCGACGTCCGGAGGCAGAAACAAGATCGTGTCGGCAGGTCGGGCCGATGCGGGATGAACAACGGGAGGACGCCCATGGCCAGGAAAGATGTCAAACGCTCGATCGTGACCGGCTTGATGGCACTCGGTCTCATCTCATCGGCCTGGGCCCAGGACGTCGGCTCTCCGTCCAAGGAGGAAATCGAGAAGGCGCTGCCGAAGCCACCCTATTCACCCTATGTCAACCGCGACTTTCCCACGCGACCCTTCTTCGGCGACACGCATCTCCACACCTCGTTCTCTATGGATGCAGGCGCCTTCGGGGCGCGGCTCGGGCCGAAGGAGGCCTACCGCTTCGCCAGGGGCGAGCAGATGACCGCCTCCAGCGGGCAGCCGGTGAAGCTCTCGCGACCGCTCGACTTCCTCGTGGTCGCGGACCATTCCGACAACATGGGCTTCTTTCCGGACCTGTTCGCGGGCAAGCCCGAGGTGCTCGCCGACCCGACAGGACGCCAGTGGTACGACCTGATTCAGTCCGGCCGGGGCGCGGAGGCTGCCCTCCAGATCATCAGCGCCTTCTCGCAGGGGACGTTCCCCAAGGATCTCATGTACATGCCCGGGACGCGGCCCTATCGCGGCGCCTGGCAGGAGACGATTGCCGCCGCCGAGCAGTACAACGAGCCGGGCCGCTTCACCGCGTTCATCGGCTACGAATGGACCTCGAACACCGGCGGTAACAACCTGCACCGCAACGTCATCTTCCGCGACAATGGCGACAGAGCGAGCCAGGTCGAGCCGTTCACGGTGTATCCGCCTCTCGGGAGCGACAACCCGGAAGATCTCTGGAAGTGGATGCAAGCCTACGAGCAGAAGACCGGCGGCAGCGTGCTCGCCATCGCGCACAACGGCAATCTCAGCAACGGCCTGATGTTCCCCGTCGTCGAGGCCTTCGGCAAGAAGATCGACCGGGCCTATGCCGAGCAGCGGACACGATGGGAACGGCTCTACGAGACCACGCAGACCAAGGGCGATGGCGAGGCGCATCCGTTCCTGTCGCCGAACGACGAGTTCGCCAACTTCGAGCGCTGGGACTTTGGCAATCTCGACGCCAGCGTCGCAAAGACCAGGGAGATGCTCGAATTCGAGTATGCCCGCTCAGCGCTGAAGAACGGCCTCAAGCTCGGACAGACGCTGGGCGTGAATCCCTACAAGTTCGGCCTCGTTGGCAGCAGCGACGCACACACGGGTCTCGCCGCGATGGAAGAGGACAACTTCTTCGGCAAGACCACGCCGCAGGAGCCCAGCCCGGAGCGCATGCTCGCCACCTTCATGAACAACCCAAAGACCGGCATCAAGATCATGGACTGGCAGGTCTCCTCCTCCGGGTATGCCGCCGTATGGGCCAAGGAGAACACGCGTGCCTCGCTGTGGGATGCCATGCAGCGCCGGGAGACCTATGGCACGACCGGGCCGCGCATGATCGTGCGGTTCTTCGGCGGCTGGGACTTCGTCGCGCAGGACGCCAACAGCCGTCTTCCCGCCTACACGGGCTATACCAAGGGCGTGCCCATGGGTGGCGAGCTGCGGGCACCGCCGCAGGGCAAGTCACCCACCTTCCTGGTGGCAGCACTGAAGGATCCGCTCGGGGCGAACCTCGACCGCTACCAGATCGTCAAGGGCTGGCTCACCCGAGATGGCAAGTTGGAAGAGAAGATCTATGACGTCGCCTGGGCCGATGCTGAGCGACGCAGGCCCGGAGGTGACGGCAAGCTGCCTCCGGTCGGCGACACCGTCGACGTGGCGAACGCCACCTGGACGAACACGATCGGAACACCCGAACTGGCGACGGTCTGGACCGACCCGGACTTCGACCCGAGCCAGCCTGCCTTCTACTACGGCCGGGTGATCGAGATCCCGACGCCGCGCTGGACCGCCTACGACGCGAAGCGGTTCGGGACCACGCCTCTGCCCGGCACCGTCATGACTATCACGGAGCGCGCCTACACCTCCCCGATCTGGTACACACCGGGATGATCGATCCGGGAACATTCAGCGGCTGCAATCATGCCCCTTCACGGGATTAAGGGCATAAGGGACCTTCAATGCACTGCCCTGGCGGAACGACTGCTTAGGGTCATAAGCGGTCCTCCCGTCCCATGGTCACCCGTTGGCGATCGGATAACAGCAGCGGGGCGTCCTTTACGGGGACGAGAGGAAGGAGCGGACCATGACGCTCGTCGCCTTCGGGTTCTCCTCCATGAGCCAATGGCCTGAATCGGGAATGATCCCTTCGGTCACGTCGCTGGCGGCAAACCGCATCACGGTCGCCATCATCGGGCCAAACGACTTCTCGCCCCCAATCGCCAGCACCGGCATCCCGAGCTTGCCCTTGGCAGCAAGGAAGGCCTTGTTGTCGACGGCATCCTGATCGAACGCGGCGAACTGAGCAAACCCTGAGTGCATGGCGCCCGGCAGGGCGTACAGCTTGGCATAGTGCTCGCGTGCGGCCTCGGAGAAGCGGCTGGGCACGGCCGAGAACTCGTTCCAGAAGCGATCGAGATAGATGCGCTCGCGACCTTCGACGAGGCGTTCCATGTCGGGCCCTCCAAACCGGAAATGCCACAACAGCGGGTTCTTCAGGATCTCTTCCCACGGGCCGATGCCCGGCACCGGAGCATCAATCAGAACAAACCGCCTCACGCGCTCCGGGTGCTGGATGGCGAAGGCGTAGCCGACCATGTTGCCGATGTCGTGAGTGACCAGATCGGCGCGATCGATCTTGAGCGCGTCGAGAACGCCTGCCACGTCGCCGGCTTGCGTCTTCTTGTCAAACCCTGTTTCCGGCTTGGAGGAAAGCCCCAAGCCGCGCAGATCCGGAACCACGACCGTATGATCACGGACAAGATCCTCGGCCAGAGGCGCCCACATGTCGCCGGTTTCGCCATAGCCGTGCAGCAGAACCACGGCCGGGCCCGTGCCGCCGACGCGGACATGGATCGTCGCGCCGTTGGCTGCGATCTCCTGCGTCCGGATTTCGGCCGGGAACTGGCCCTGCGCAGCGGCCGGCAGCGCGATGGCCGCGGCTCCGAGAGCCATGATTACGAACCTGAGCATCTGTCATCTCCGATCAACGGGAGAGCTTGAGCCGCGATTGCCGTCCGCGCTTCTCCGTTAAGGCGGAGATAGCATTGGGGCATCTTCCGGATTAGGCTCCAAAAGGCGAAACTGGCCTCCGGGAAATCCGAACGATGATGAAACTCGACGGCATCGCGACCTTCGTCGCCGTTGCGGAAGCCGGCTCGATCAGCGAGGCCGCGCGCCGGCTGAGACTGTCGAAGTCCGTGGTCAGCGACCGATTGGTCGAACTCGAGCGCAGCCTTGGCGTACGGCTCGTGCATCGGAGCACGCGCAGGCTGAGCCTGACGGAGGATGGGATCACCTTCCGCGAGAGAGCGTCCCGCATTGCCCATGAGGTCGAGGAAGCGATGGCGGAAATGGCCCAGCGCAGCGGCACTCTGGTCGGACCGTTGCGCATCTCCGCGCCCGTCACGTTCGGCCGACTGCATCTCGGGCCGGCGGTTTATCCATTTCTCGCCAAGCATTCCGACATCGAGTTGACGCTCGATCTCGACGACCGGCGGGTGGATGTGTCCGCAGAGGGTTATGATGCCGTGGTGCGGCACGGTCCGCTCATGGATTCACGGCTGGTAGCCTGGCGGCTTGCACCAAGTCGGCGGGTTCTCGTCGCTTCGCCGGATTACCTGGCGCGGCATGGCACGCCTGGCACGGCAGGTGACCTCGAGGGCCATCGCGGAATCTTCTATACCAACCGGGGCCTCGATGACTGGCGGTTCCCGGGCCCAGCCGGAGCAGTGAATGTACGCGGTCGGGCGGCCTTGCGCGTGAACAACGGCGACATGATGCGGGACGCCGCGCTGTCCGGGATCGGCATTGCCCTGCTGCCGACCTTCATTGTCGGTTCCGACATCGCGAGCGGCCGTCTTCGAGTCATCGATGTGGGAGTCCGGCCCGCGCCTGAGTTCATCTATGTTGCCCATCTGGAGGGACGACGGCCTTCGGCCAAGTTGAGAGCTTTTGCCGATTGCTTACGAGAGGCCTTCGGAGAGCCGCCCTATTGGGAGCCTTGAACAGGCCTCCCTTCGCAGGCTCGACACTGCCGTCACACGTGGGCCGGGCGTTTGGCAGCGCTTCGATGCATCGGCGGGTCCGCCTCGTGCCAACCCGGGGCACTCTTCGGTCAAGTCACTCTTCGGTTAAGTCACTCTTCGGTTACGTTGACGATGCCCAAGGCCGAGCGGCGGCTGCAAGGGTCTCGGCTAGGATGGGTGTGTTTCCTGGCCGATATGGTAAAACTGGACCTTGGCCACGATACTGGCTGAGGGCTCGTCGGCTGATGATCCACTTCATCCTGTCCCTGCGCTGGATCACCCTCGTCGCTGCTCTTGGGGCGGCGCTCGGTGCCATGCTGATGTTTTTCGAGGGCTGCCTGAAATTGGCCTATGCCCTGGAGATGGTGCTTCAGCCGGGCGCCGACACCGGAACATCGGTCATCGCCACAGTGATGCAGGCCACGGATGCGTTCCTGTTCGGCCTCGTCCTGATCGTGTTCGCCTATGCGATCACCTTCGGCTTTGCCTTTCGGCTCCCCGCCGGCCTGCGTACCAAGGCGCCGCTGTGGATGCGGGTTGAGGGGCTCGGGGAAATCAAGATCACCCTGATCCAGGTGGTGCTGGTCTACCTGGTGGTGGATTTCGTCACCGACGTGGTGGAGATCGAGACGCGCATCACCTGGGAGATGCTCGTGAAACCGGCTGCCATCGTGTTGATCGCGGGAGCCCTTCGTCTGCTTGGCTCCGCACTCCCGGATGACCAGCCGGGTCGTTCCGAGCAGCCTGGGCGAGCATCCGAGACGGCCCAACGACATGCCGAGAACTGATCTCAGACCCGACCACGAACGTTCGCGCTCACCGTGCCGCCCGATCTCAGGATGGTCCGGAGCGTGTCGAGAGCGGACAATGGCCAGGGAGGCTCGAAGCCGTTCGGATAACGTCCGCCCCGTGCCGGAAGCAGTCGCTCAACACACTGGAGGGAGAGGCCTTTCACAGCGTGAGCACAGAGGTCCGATCCTCATGGTGCCGTCACCACGATGGCTGAGCAGGAAGTGCGTTCATCGCACCTGTAGCTGTGCGGCGCAGCGGAGTCGAAATAGATCGCGTCGCCCTCATCGAGGACAAAGTCGCTCCCGGAGATGCTGAGCGTGAGCCGTCCCTTGAGCACGTAGACCAGTTCCGCGCCATTGTGCTTGTGCGACTTCGATTCCTTCGACCGGGCCGGAAATTCCGCAAAGAAGGCCTGCAGCTTGCGGTCGGTGACGGGGAAATCGAGACTTTCGAAAAAGTAGGACGCCACATCCTCGCCGGGCCGGTCCGGCAAGCGCAATCGCTCGGACTTGCGCACCACGGCGACCTTGGGTCGGTCCGGAGGCTCGGCGAAGAAATGGTCGAGCCCGACGCCGAACACCAGAGCAATGCGCAGCAGCGTCGGCAGCGTCGGGATGAGTTGCCCACGCTCGATCTTGGAGAGCATTGCCGGCGAGAGGCCCGTGTGTTCCCCGAGTTGCACAAGGCCGAGCTTCTTGCCCTGGCGCAGCGCTCGAATCTTGGCGCCTATCGCGTATTGCCCCAGCCCGGCCGTCAGCGTCTCCGAGAGCATTTTGCGCCTCCATTTTCTCCTGGATCAATTCAGGATCAGATATTCTACTGTAGTGATAAACTATGTTCATGTCACGATAAAGTGAGTATCATGAAAAACATTTTTCATCATAAGAGATAACTAGAGGCCATGTGATGGTTCTCCACGGCCGCCAAGGGGCGACCGATCCCCGTCCAAGGAGCATGAACGATGAAATTCGAGATCAAGAATTTGACGATCGCAACGATTGCGGCCCTGGGCATCGTGGCAGGCGGCGCAGGTGCCCGCGCGGCCGACCAGGATATCGTCGAAACGGCCGTTGCGGCCGGCCAGTTCAAGACCCTTGCGGCCGCTTTGAACGAGGCCGGTCTCGTCTCCACCCTCAAGGGCTCGGGGCCCTTCACGGTCTTTGCCCCCACGGATGCGGCTTTCGCCAAGCTGCCCGCTGGAACGGTGGAGAACCTGCTGAAGCCGGAAAACAAGGACAAGCTTACGGCGATCCTGACCTATCACGTCGTCCCGGGACGGGTGATGGCAGCCGACGTCGCCAAGCTTCAGACAGCAAAGACGGTGAACGGGAAGATGCTGAACGTCACCACGAAAGGCTCGGGCGTCACGGTCAACGACGCTAATGTCACGCGGGCCGATATCGCGACCTCGAATGGAGTCATCCATGTCGTCGATACCGTGATCCTTCCGCCGAACAACTGATCCTGCGGCTTGGAGCGCCGGTCGGGCGCTCCAAGCTTCTCTTCTGGCATTGCGGTGCCGTGATGGCCTGGTTCGTTACGGCTGTCAGGATGCAAACCATTGAACCACAAGTTCATGCCGTAAAGATCGGATGATCGCGATGCGTCCAGGCGGCTCAAGCTCTTTGCTCTTGAACAGTCTCGAACGACCTGCTCGGGCGCTTGTGATCGGCGCATCCGGCGGCATCGGGGCCGCCGTCACAGACCTTCTTGCGTCCGAAGGATTCGAAACCGTTCACGCACTCTCCCGCTCGGGGTTCGATCGGAGCTTGGCGGGTGTCCGGGAGGGGCGGATCGACATCGAGAACGAGGCGAGCATTGCCGCCGCAACCGCGCCGCTTGTTGAGGGCGCTCCCCTGCGCTTCATCCTGGTGGCGACAGGCCTCCTCCACGACACCACGCTCCAGCCCGAGAAGACCTATCGAACTCTGAGTCCGGAGCATCTCGCCCGGAGCTTCCGGATCAATGCGATTGGTCCGGCGCTCGTGGCCAAGCATGTGCTTCCCCTCGTGCCGAAAGCGGGCAAGAGCATCTTCGCGGTCCTGTCTGCGCGCGTCGGCAGCATCGAGGACAACGGTCTCGGGGGCTGGTACGGCTACCGGGCGTCGAAGGCAGCCCTGAACCAATTCGTGCGAACCCTTGCGATCGAGCTCAGTCGCCAGAAACCCGAAGCCGTATGTGTCGCCCTTCACCCTGGAACGGTCGATACGGCTCTGAGCCAGCCCTTTCAGGCTGGCGGCAAGAAGGTGTTCCCGCCGACGTCTTCTGCCGAGCGACTTCTGGCTGTTACGGATGCCCTGACGGCGGCGCACTCTGGTCAATTCTTTGCCTGGGATGGCCAGAGAATACCCTTTTAACAGAGAACATGAAGTCAATTTTGCACAACCTCCGAGGCCGCCTTCGGGTCGAAAGCGGAGATGGCCAAGGAGGCTCAAAGGTCTGCCAATACACTCAGCTCCGGACCTTGACGGTCTTGTCTCAAATCCCCCGCCATCCTTGAACCACCATTCCCGCATCTCCCAGCCATAGCCTTCCTCGTTCTTGTCCGTGAGTTGAACCAGCACAGCCCACGGTCGCTCTCCTCATCAAGAACCATCAACCCCATTCTCGGACGACTATCATGCCGCGGCTCAACCCCGCCTATGTTAAGGACTAGGCCACACATCGTTGAATGACCATTCGCCGGGGGGTATGAAAGCGCTCTTGATCCCATGGGTGTCCGGCCATTTCGCAATTGACCTTCCGCCCCAATCGGAAAGCGAAAGCTATGACCCTCGACATCTCGTTCCAGTCCATGCGCGTGCTCATCGACGGCCATGACACCGACGGCAAGCTCGTCCTCGCAAACAACCAGCTTGCCGCCGTGTTCGTCCGCCTCGATAGTCAGAGCCATGAACCTGAGCATCAAGGGCGGTGACACCTGGAAGCCGGGTTCGGCAAGTGCGACATTCGGGACGCGCCCCTGTTCAAGACACCCGACGAAGCCGGGACTTGGGTTGAACGAATCCTGACGGGAAAGGCCTCCTAGCCAACTCCTGAAGGACTACGCTGCGCATCAAAGTCCCCTCCCCTCTTGGCTTGTCGATACCGCTCAGAAACGAACGTTTGTGAGCGGTCTGAGCAGACGAGATCCTGGGATAAAGGCTGCCGTCGATCCAAGAGAAGAAATTCGGGCGATTTCAGCATTGTGCCATGAGGGAACCTTCCAAAACCCTACTCGGATCAGAGAATTGGACCATCCTTCAGGGTCTCGCTCTATTGATCGTTAACTGCGCTGTTGCGTCATCCGCCGCAACACCCGTGACACGTCCTCGACGGCATACGGCTTGTGCAGCAGCTCAAAACCGTGCCGACCATCCTCTGCCAACACGTGGCTGTAGCCAGACGTTAACACCAGTGGAAGGTTTGGGTAGCGCTGCCGGATTTCCCGCCCAAGTTCCACCCCGCTCATTCCCGGCATGACCACGTCCGAGAACACCACGTCAAACTGGCTCGCATCATCATCGAGCAGCTTAAGAGCCTCGGCCGCATTCGCCGCCCAGGTTGTTTCGTAGCCGAGGTCCTGGAGAAGCTGGGTCGAGAATCGGCCCACCTCGATGTTGTCCTCGACCACCAGCACCCGGCACCCGCGACCGTCCTCCTCTTGGCTGTTCCCGAGCCCGCGTCTCGCGGCACCATCCCGTTCAACGTCCCGCTCGACCTTCGGCAGATAGAGAGTAAAGGTCGTGCCCTTCCCGAGCTCACTTTCGACAGCGATATCGCCGCCGGACTGCTTGGCGAAGCCATAGACCTGACTCAGGCCCAGGCCGGTGCCCTTGCCGACTTCCTTTGTGGTGAAGAATGGCTCGAAGATCTGACCGAGCTGATTGGCAGGGATACCGGATCCGGTATCCCTGATCGACACCGCCACAAACTTGCCAGGACTGCCCGCATGCCCTCGGATCGATGGCATCTCCGCCAGGGCATTGATGTACACCGTCAAGGTACCTTCCCCGTTCATAGCGTCGCGGGCGTTCACCGCCATGTTCACGAGCGCCGTCTCGAACTGAACGACGTCCGCCTCGACGAAGCACGGATCGCAAGCGGCGTCAGTCTCGATCCGGATGCGGCTTCCCACGATGGTGCGCAGCATGTCGATCACAGCCTGGATCCGCTCCGGCACGTCGAACACCTCAGGCTTGAGCGCCTGCCGCCGCGCAAAGGCCAGCAATTGGCCAGTGAGCCTGGCGGCCCGATCCACGGTGCCCGTAATCGCATCGATGTACCGGCGTCGACGGTCCTCCGGCAGGTTGGGCCGCCGCAGGAACTCGACCGACGAGCGGATGATGGTGAGTAGGTTGTTGAAATCGTGCGCCACGCCGCCGGTGAGCTGGCCCACAGCCTCCAGCTTCTGCGACTGGCGCAAGGCCGCTTCGGTCCTTTCCCGTTCGGCGACGGCATGGCTCACGCGACTTTCCAGTTCCTCATTCAGCCGGCGCAGGGCCGCTTCCGCCTCCTTACGGTCGTTAATATCGATAACGAACTCGACTGCCCCATTGCCGACCTTGCGCGGCGCGAACAGGCCCCACCAACGCGAGCCGTCCTTGCGGAAGTACTGCTTTTCGTATGGGGTGGCCTCGCCTAGCGTCATGACCTGTTCGACGGCCCGCCAGGACCCTGGATGGAACTCCTCGGGTGTCAGCTCCTGCCATGTCTTGCCAAGCGCCTCCTCGCGGCTGAAGCCAGTCATCGCCAGGAAGGCGTCGTTCACCTCAATCAGTTCGAAGTCCTCGCCCCAGAACAGCACCCCGACCGTGCTGATGGCAAAGGCGGTGCGAAGGCGCTCCTCGCTCCGGCGCAGCGCTTCCTCGGCGCACATCCGCTCGCTGACGTCGCGGTAGAAGGCGGCCACTCCACCGGGCACCGGATATATGCGCAGAGCCAGCCAGCTGTCGTATCGGATGCCTGTATCCTGGTAGTGATGGATGAGCTCGACCGGCACGCGCTCAGTCATGGCCCGGCGGTAAGCGGCCTCGACCGGGGTGCCGAGCGAGGCGGGAAACGCCTCCCAATGGGTCTTGCCGAGAAGCTCGTTCTCGGGCCGGCCGTCGAGCCGCAAGCCCTCGGCATTGATCTCGGTGATGCGGTACTCCTCGTCGAGAACGAGGAAGCCCTCGCCCATCGCCGCCAGCACGCTCGTGTAGCGGGCATTGCTCGCGTCAATGGCGGTCCGGGCGCGGTGCGCCTCGGTGACGTCGTGGCCCTCGCAGAAGATGCCGGTGACCTGACCGGCATCATCCCGTACGGGCTCATAGATGAAGTCGAGGAAGCGCTCCTCTAGGACCGCACCAGGCGAGGGTAGAAAACGGATCGGCAGATGATGAGCGACGAAGCGCTCGCCGGTGGCGTAGACTTGGTCAAGTCGCTCGAAGAAGCCTTGTCCTTCGAGCTCAGGGAAGCTCTCGCGCACATTCCTGCCGACGAAGTCACGCTCGCCAAACAGGCGCCTGTAGGCCTGGTTGACAAACTCGAAGGTGTGCTCCGGTTGGGTGAGGATGGCCACGAAGCCGGGCGCCTGCTCGAACAGTCGTCGCTGGCGCTCGGTCTCGGCCGCAAGGCGTCGCTCTGCCATGATCTGGCCCGTGGTCTCGGTGCAGGGGCAGAAGAAGCCGGCAATGGTCCCGCTCTCATCGCGGACGGGCGTGTAAGAGAAAGAGAAGTGTGTCTCCTCCGGGTAGCCGCGACGTTCCATCATGAGGGTGATGTCGTCCATGTGAACAGGCTCGCCCGCATAAGCCAGCTGGACGATGGGCAGGAGATCGGGACGGATCTCCTGCCAGACCTCCAGGAAGTCGCGACCCAGGGCGACTGGATGCTTGCGCGCCAGGATCTCGGAATAGGCATCGTTGTAGAGCAACGTGCGATCCGAGCCCCATGCGATGAACATCGGCTGGTTGGATCCAAGCATGACCCCAACGAGGGTTTTGAGACCGAACGGCCAGCCCTCCGGTGAGCCGAGCGGCGTCGCCCTCCAATCGTGGGCGCGGATGAGGGCTCCCATTCCCCCGCCACCCGAAAGAAAGTCCAGTCTGGTATTCGTTCCAAACTTACCGTGCATCGCGTTTAGTCTCGTTACAACGCCTCATGACTAGCAGACTGTGGCCCCGACCCGGGGGTAGGCATGGCGTTTGACATGACTCCGAAGGAAGGAACTGTGAGATAGGTTCCCAATGGGCAGCCGTAAAGGCGACAGCGCTTTCTGGACTGACTATGGAAGCCATGTTACCCAGCCATCCCACGAATGATCCGCACGACATCCGTCATGCGGTAAGGCTTGGGCACGAATCGCGCGTCCGGTACCTCGCCGCTGAACCCGGGCGGCAGGGCACCGGAAGAGACCACGACATGGACGTGCGGGTATGTCCTTCGGACCAGACGGGCTAGGTCGAAGCCGTTGAGCGTCCCGGGCATCGTGATGTCCGTAAACACCGCGCCAATGTCGCGTCTGGCTTCCAACAGGGTCACTGCGTAGTCGGCGGATGAGGCCTCAAGCACCTCGAAGCCCTCTTCCTTGAGAGAATCCACCGCCATGGCGCGAACTGAGGGATCGTCCTCGACAACAAGGACAAGAAGGGATGAGGAACTGGATGCACGCATGGGGGGTGGGAAATAGCCTTGGTGGGGGGACGATCAAGACACGGGTTGAGACCATT
The DNA here is from genome assembly GCF_044784385.1 of Microvirga sp. RSM25. Classification (NCBI taxonomy): domain Bacteria; kingdom Pseudomonadati; phylum Pseudomonadota; class Alphaproteobacteria; order Hyphomicrobiales; family Methylobacteriaceae; genus Microvirga; species Microvirga sp. RSM25. The sequence goes on from NZ_CP173039.1 coordinate 3,730,039, forward strand.
TCGGCCAGTGTTTCCTAACCCAGGGAGCTAGCGCATCGTGCCGTCGCAGACTTGCTGCCATCTAGGCCTGGATCATTTGGGACGATGGTCGCGGTTCGCTAACCGAGACTCCTGACGCCCATTCGGCAAGGAACGGTAGGACGCCCGTTGCGGTGAGCAGCGCGGTGCCCTAGATCGCATTCCGCCGTCAAGCCCATCCGGCCGCGATCAGGCCAGCCTTGCCCAGTCCCCACCCGGAATCCCTATGCACGATGGAAACCTACGCTCAGCCCCTACCAACCGCGACTTCCTCACGGGCGGCGGGGAGATGGGTGCTCGCATGCGTTCGCACCACTGGTCGGGATCGCCTCTGGGAGACCCCGAGGCGTGGCCGCGGCCGCTGCGGATGCTCGTGCGGATGATCCTGAACGCCAAGCAGCCCATGTTCATTGCATGGGGTCCGGATCTCGCCTTCCTCTACAACGACGACTACATCCCAATTTTCGGTGCCAAGCATCCCGATGCGCTCGGGCGCCCCTTCGCCGGGGTCTGGTCCGATATCTGGCAGCAGATCAGACCACTGGTCGACCAGACCCTCTCCGGGCAAGCAAGTTGGCATGAGGACCTGCTGATCCCGATGGAGCGGAATGGGTATCGTGAGGATGCTTGGTTCAGCTTCTCCTACAATCCCGTCTGGGACGACACTGGGGCAGTTGCCGGCATGTTCTGTGCTGCGGCGGAGACAACCGGCAAGGTTCTCGGCCAGCGTGCGCTGCAGGAGAGCGAGGAGCGCGTCCGAGGCGTGCTCGACGGCATGGACGAGGCCTTCATCCTGCTCGACCGGGAGTTCCGCATCCTCAGGATCAATCCGGCCGGGTTGAGGCTGGATACGAGGCCCGAGGCAGAAATCGTTGGACGCATCCATTGGGAGGTCTGGCCGAACACCGAGAACTCGCCGTTGGGTAAGTTCTACAAACGGGCCATGGCCGCGCGCGTGCCGGCCACGTTCGAGAACCGGTACACGTGGCCTGACGGACGGGAGGCCTGGACCGAAATCCGAGCCTATCCGGCTCCTGATGGCCTGGCGGTCTTCTACCGTGACATCACCGAGCGCAAGCATGCGGAGGCCCAGCTTCGTGAGGCAGAGGACCACTATCGCCACACGGTCGAGCTCAACCCGCAGGTCACGTGGACCGCTCGCCCTGACGGCCAACTCGATCGTGTCGCCCAGCGCTGGCAGGACTGGACCGGCACCACGGGGTTGGGGGAGACATGGGCGCAGGCGATGCACCCGGACGATCTGGATCCATCCTTGACGGCGTGGGCCCACGCCGTTTCGACCGGGGAGCCCTACGATATCGAGCATCGCGCCCGCCTGCGTGATGGCACCTACCGCTGGATGCACTCGCGCGCCCTTCCCCGGCGCGGTCCGGACGGGGAGATCGTCGAGTGGTACGGCACTACCGAAGACATCCATGAACGGCGGGCCAGTCAGGAGGCGCTGCGGGAGGAAACCCGCGCCCTGGAGATCCTCAACACGGCCCTTTCCGCCGCGGCGTCGGAGCACGATCTCGAGCGGCTCGTCCAGCGTGTGACGGACGCGGGCGTGGAGCTCACCGGAGCCCAGTTCGGCGCGTTCTTCTACAACGTGCAGAACGAGGCCGGTGAGAGCTACATGCTCTACTCGATCTCGGGCGTTCCGCGCGAGGCGTTCTCGAAATTCCCGATGCCCCGCAACACGAAGGTGTTCGCACCGACGTTCAACGGTGAGCGTATTGTTCGATCGGACGATATCACCCAGGACGCGGCTTACGGACACTCCGAACCGCATCGGGGCATGCCGGAGGGACACCTGCCGGTCCGCAGCTACTTGGCCGTGCCTGTGACTTCCCGGTCCGGTGAGGTGATCGGTGGTCTGTTCTTCGGTCATGCGCAGCCGGGCATGTTCCACAAGCGCTCGGAGCGGCTCATCTCGGGGCTTGCCGCAGGAGCGGCCGTGGCCATCGACAATGCCCGACTGTTCCAGAAGGCACAACGGGAGATCGAGGAGCGCCGGCGCGCCGAGGAAGCGCTGCGGCGCCTGAACGAGACCCTGGAGGCCGAGGTCGAGGAGCGCACCCGGGAACGGGATCAGATCTGGCAGCTCAGCACCGACCTGATGGACGTATGCCGCTCGGACGGGACGCTCATTGCCGTCAACCCGGCGTGGACGACGATGCTCGGGTGGTCGGAAGAGGAGTTGCTCGCCAGCAACTATCTTGGGCTCATCCATCCCGATGATGTCGATGACACGATTGCGGAGCTTGCGAGCCTCGATCAGGGTGCTCAAACCTTCCGGTTCGAGAACCGCTTCCGCGCCAGAGACGGCGGCTACCGTCTGATTTCGTGGACGGCGGTGCCCAAGGAGGGACTGTTCTACGCCATCGGCCGCGACATCACAGCAGAGCGAGCTGCGGCGGACGCGCTGCGTCAGACCGAAGAGGCCCTGCGGCAGTCACAGAAGATGGAGGCGGTGGGCCAGCTCACCGGCGGCATCGCGCACGACTTCAACAACCTGCTGACCGGGATCGTAGGCTCCCTCGACATGCTGCGGACCCGCGTCACACAGGGGCGTCTCGAGACCGTCGACCGCTACATCACGGCGGCAACGACGTCCGCCAACCGTGCCGCGGCCCTGACGCACCGTCTGCTCGCCTTTGCCCGCCGGCAGCCGCTCGACCCGAGGCCTGTGCAGGCGAACGCACTGGTCGCTTCCTTAGAGGACCTGTTCCGGCGCACTGTCGGCGAGACGGTGACATTGGAGGTCGTGCTCGCGGGAGGTCTCTGGCCGACGCTCTGCGATCCCAACCAACTGGAGAGCGCGCTTCTCAACCTCGTCATCAACGCCCGCGATGCCATGCCGGACGGTGGCAAGCTCACGATCGAGACCTGCAACGCCCACCTGGACGAAGCCTACATTGCGGCGCAGCGGGATGTGAGGCCTGGCCAATACGTCTGCATCTGCGTGACCGACACCGGTACCGGGATGCCGCCGGACGTGATCGGGCGCGCGTTCGATCCGTTCTTCACGACGAAGCCTATCGGTCAGGGAACCGGGCTGGGGCTGTCGATGGTCTACGGGTTCGCCCGCCAGTCGGAGGGGCACGCGAAGATCTACAGCGAGGTGGGTCAGGGCTCCACGATCAAGATCTACCTGCCGCGCTACCGCGGCGAAACGGACGCAGAAATCGAGGCCTCGACACTTGCAGAGGCGCCCCGCGCCGAGTCCGGCGAGACCGTGCTGGTGGTCGAGGACGAGCCGGTGGTGCGCAGCCTGGTCATCGATGTGCTGGAGGACCTCGGCTACCGGACGCTGGAGGCGGCGGACGGACCGGAGGGGCTGAGAATCCTCCAGTCTCGGCGGCGCATCGACCTCTTGATTACCGACGTGGGTCTGCCGGGATTGAACGGGCGCCAGCTCGCCGACGCCGCCCGGGAACGCCGCCGCGACCTCAAGGTGCTGTTCATCACGGGCTATGCCGAGAATGCCACCCTGGCGGCGGGCTTTTTGGAACCCGGCATGCAGATGATCACGAAGCCGTTTGCCGTCGATGCGCTTGCGCAGAGGATCCGGTCGATCATCCGAGACGAATGATCCGGATGAAGGAATCCGGCGCGGTCAGGCGACGCCGGCGTCGAGCCGAGATGTAGGCGTTGCGAGATGTAGGCGTTGAAAGTCTGCGCTGGATCAAAAGCTGAAGTGAACCGCGGATCGAGAATGTCTGCATACGGAGCCTTCGCGGCCGGATGCCGACTTCCTGATTGCATTTCTGCGCTTCAAGGCCCCCTCCCCATGTGATTCGTCTCTCTAGGCCACTCACAAACGATCGTTTGTGAGTGGCTTGGGGAGACGAGATCGTGGCGTGACGGCCAGTTTTGATACGAGAGCATAGATTCGGGTGACTTCAGTTTTGTGCTAAAAGCGGTCGGTTGGATTGCTCCTGCCACCCATAGTCACTACTCCAAAGCATGGCAGAGTGCGAAGCCGTGGCAGCCAACGCGCCGGAATGCGCTTGGCAGTGCCCTTGTTCAATTACACGGCGTGGCTGCTCAAGGTGGAGCCCGAGGTCTCACCAATCTGCGACAAGCGACCTGAGGTGAGCCAAATCCTCCTTCAGGTACGGAATGACGTCGTCACCCATACGCTGTGGCTTGCCCGCTGGGTCGCTATACTCAGCGGGGAGGCACAAGGTACCGGCGAAGCCGATCTTCTTCAGGCAGTCGACGAACTCCCGCCACGAGTATCCTCCGTGCCGATGCGTCGTCCATTTGACCTTGTACACCGCCTCATCCTCCGGTCCGTTGACCCGGGCGTGATAGGCGTTCTTGAAGTTAACCTGGTGACTGAGCCTGTCTTTGATGATGTCGACGGCCATCGCGGTCGGCTCGCCATCAACGGCGCAGTGGGCCATGTCGAGCACCGCGCAAATATGTCGTGGGTCGTACTGCTCAATCAGGTGGAGCAGTCCAACAGCGCTCCCGACAAAGCAACCATAGTGGTTCTGGACACCAATCGTGACACCGTGACGGTCCAGAGCCGGGAGCAATGCGTCAAACTGGCGACGATAATTCTCAATCGATCGAATATAGCCAATACTGAGATCAATCGGCGCCATGATGCGGATGAGCGGTATGCCGTTGTCGCCACATGCCGCTATGATTGCTTCGTCTACCGTGCTTGCGATACTGGTGATCTTGAGCCCGCTTGTGCTCAACACACGGGTTGCGTCTGCCAAGCCGGCTGCCCCGTTCTCGGGTGTCACCTGGTAGCCCGGTCGGACGGGAAGCTCAATGCCATCCAAGCCCAGAGCCGCCACCTTGTCAGCCACGATTGGTAAAGGCTCGGTCCAGGGCTTCGTGAATACAGAGATCGGATGCTTCGCCATGGAATAGACCTTTTGGTGCAACGAAATTGACTGGCCGTTGCTGCCGGCTTCAGCCTTTGAGGCCCGACGTCGCAATGCCTTCGATCAGCCGGCGCTGAAAGATGAAAAACACGACGAACAGTGGCACTAGCGAGAGCAGCGACATGGCCAGCAACGGCCCCCATGATGACGCGCCTTTCGACGACATGAGAAGGCTCAGCCCCTGCGGTACAGTGTATAGATCCATCGAGGTGAGATACACCAAAGGCGACAGGAAGTCCTCATAGGTCCAGATGAATGAAAATACTGCTGTGGTCACCAGTGCTGGCGTCAGAAGCGGCAGGATGATTGACCAGTAGATGCGAATTGGACCCGCACCGTCTATGACGGCCGCCTCATCCAGCTCGCGCGGAATGCCTCGGATGAACTGGACCAAAAGAAAAATGAAGAAGGAGTCCACCGCCAAGAACTTCGGCACGGTGAGCGGCAGGAAGGTATTCACCCAACCGAGGTTATAGAACAGCGCATATTGCGGGATCAGCGTCGCATGCAGAGGCAGCATGATCGTGAGCATCATCAACGCAAACAGCGTCCTTTTGAAGACGAAGTTCAGCCTGGCGAACGCATAGGCAACCATACTGCATGCCATTACGTTGCCGACGACGGCTAGGCCGGAGATAATGAAGGAATTCAGGAAGAAGGTCGAGAACGGCAGAGCCGCGCCGCGCCACCCATCGACATAGTTTTGCAGCCGGACTTTGGACGGCCATAGGCTCAGATCAGAAAAGATCAGATTGGCTGGCTTCAATGAACTGCTCGCCAGCCAGAGCAGCGGATAGATCATCACCAGAGCGCCAAGGATCAGAAAACCATGAATGATGACACTGCGCCAACGGGTAGGTGGCTTCCTCATTACACGAGTAAGCATGGAAGCAGTGGTCATGACAGCATCCCTAGCGCTCGTCGCCATAATGGACCCAGTAGCGGGCAGACTGGAAGGAAAGAACCGTCGCCAGACCGATGATGGCGACGAGAACCCAAGCCATGGCGGAAGCGTAGCCCATTTGAAAGTTGGTAAACGCCTGTTCGTAGAGGTAGAGCGTGTAGAACAGCGTCGCGTCGGCAGGACCGCCCTTTCCGCCACTGATGATGTAGGCGGGGGTGAACGCCTGGAACGCGCCTATGATCTGCATCACGAAGTTGAAGAAAATGATTGGCGTCAAAAGGGGCAGCGTGACGCTGGAAAATTTACGCACCGGTCCGGCACCATCGACTTCCGCCGCGTCATAGATGTCCTGCGGGATCTGCTTGAGGCCGGCGAGGAAGATGACCATCGGGGATCCGAACTGCCACACGGCGAGCGCCACAAGAGTATAAAGCGCATAGTCAGTGCTTGTGATCCAACTGGGCCCGTCAATGCCGAACTTCAGAAGAATCTGGTTGATGATGCCGTCATAGGCGAACACCTGACGCCACATGATGGCGACGGCCACGCTGCCACCGAGGAGCGATGGCAGATAGTAAACCGAACGATAGAAACCCAGTCCCTTCAGGCCGCGGTTAAGCAGCATGGCGATTCCGAGGGCAAAGGCCAGCTTCAGCGGCACCGACAGGAACACATAGGTGAGCGTGACACGCAAGGACTGATAGTAGCGCCCATCTTCGGTAAACATCTTCACGTAGTTGTCCAAGCCCAGCCATTGGGGCGGCGTGAACATGTCGTAGCTGGTAAGCGACAGATAGAAGGACGCCAGGATCGGGCCGAGTGTAAGACACACCAAGCCGACAAGCCAAGGCGACAGGAATAGAAAGGCGGCCGCGTTTTGACGCGCATTGATCCCCACAGCCCTGCGCCGGCGGGCTTTTGGCGCGGTGACCGATTCAAGCGAAGTTGTCTCGGACAGGATCGTGCTCATGAACTATCTTCCGCTGAGACCACACCGGGGTGCGGCATACGGCGTGTCAGTGCCGCACCCCATGTATCGAAGGCTCCCCGCTCGGGGCTTATTTCTTCAGCCTGATGCTCACTTCGTTGATGAACTGTTGAGCAGCTTCTTTGGGGGTCATCTTGCCGAAGGCGACGCCCTCATTCGCGCGCGTCAGCATGCCCGTCATTCCCGGCACACCCGGGTACCGGGGAGGCGCCGGGTCCTTTTGCAGCAAATCCAGATAGGCGATGATCTTTCGATCAGCGTCGGTTCCCGAAGCGGCCAGTGCGTCGCGGCCGGCTTTCGAGCACGGGATCATGCCGCTGTTAGTGTAGTAGGTCTTGGCGCCTTCCGGATCGAAGTGCATGAAGCGGATGATATCAATGACCTGCTTTTGGTTAGGTGATTTTGCCGACACGGTAGTCGAGTTCCCGGCATAGCAGTAATGGCGCTGCTTCATCTCACCGCCTCTGAAGCCATTTGGCATCATGTGGAGAACGAAGTTGTCCTGCGACAGAGCCTGGAAACCGACGAAGCTGTCTGTGAGTGTGATATTCATCGCGGCCCGCCCTGCCACGATACCGGCCGTGCTTGGATCGTCGTTGCCTGCCATTGCCTGAACATCCCCGGGTGGCGTAGCCTTTGTGTCGCGCATCATTTTCCAATACGCATACCAAGCTTCCATGTCCTCTAATGCGAAGCCGAGCTTGTGATCTGGCGTGAACATCGACTTGCCGCGGCCACGCAAGAAAATATCGCATGGGATATAGTTGCCGCCGGCGTCCTCGACGCCCCAGAATCTCGGTCCGAGAGCTTTGCTGAGAGCCGCAGAGGTTTCAGCCAGATCCTCCCACGTCCACATTTGGTCCGGAACCTTGATACCAGCCTTCTCGAATGACGTGGCATTCGTGATGATGGTAGGCCCGATCGCGTCATTAGGGATCGCGTACTGCTTGCCGTCAAACTTAGCTGCATTGACGGCGCTTTGCAGATAATCGTCGAGATTGATCGGGTTAGGTACGTAAGCATCGAGAGGTGTCGTAACGCCTCGCCGCGCGTATTCCGCCAGCAGATCGACATTGACGCTGAACATGTCTGGCGCATTTCCGCCCGCGGTCTCGGTCGCGATTTTATCGGTGAAGGCACCGAAATTGGTGAACTCTGGAATGATCTCGACGCTGGGATTCTTTTCAGAGTACAGCTTCAACACGGCAAGAGTTTGCGTCAGCTGTTCCTGCGATTCAACATAGCCAGCAAAGCGCACACGCACCTTGGACTGCGAAAGTGCCTTGCCGAGGGGCAGCCCAGATAATGCTGCGCTGCCCAGCAACGTGGCGCCGTGGCGGAGTACCTCTCGCCGATTCATTCGTATCGACATCTCTTCCTCCCTATGAGCGAGCCATCTGCGGGCTTCGTTAGTGAAACGTAACACAAGAAATAGCAGGCACGTCAACTACAAAAAGGTCGACCGTAATGGTAGATACGGTGAGCGGAACTGCTACTTTATTTCACTTGTGTCCTTTGACAAAGGAACCACCCTGTCCTATCGGTAAATCGTTGCATCACCTGCGCCGCAAACAGGATTCGCAACGAGCCGATGGAAGAATCGATGTCTGGAATTCACGAGGTCGCGAAAAAGGCTGGAGTTTCGCCGAGCACGGTCTCCAATGTGATCAATGGTCGGCACGATAAGATGCGCCCGGAAACTAAGCGCCGCGTCCTCGAAGTTATCGAACAGCTCAAGTACACGCCTAATGTTGCAGCCCGGCAGCTGAAATCAGGTCAGAACTGCAGCATTGGCTTGATCGTCCCATCCGTGGCGAACCCATTCTGGGGTTTGGTCGCGCACCATGTTGAACGCGCTGCCAGACATCGTGGCTACAAGATCCTGATCTGTAATGCGGAGCGTGATCCAGACGTCGAGACGCGTTACGCCGAAGCGATGCTCGGCTCTGGAATAACTGGCATCATCCTAGGGTCATCACCCCTGTCATTCGACTATTTGCGCGACGTGACGGCTCGCGGCCTCAAGATCGCCGCCTTCGATCAACGCGTTAATGGCGCCCGCGACGTCATCACCTGCGGCGTGAGCCTCAATCAGGAGTTGGGTGGCACACTTGCTGCTCAGCACCTGATAGGGCTTGGGCACAAGCGTATTGCGACTGTCTCTGGACCGATCAAGACCAACAGCCGCATCGGCCGCATGAACGGCGTGAGGTTGGCCATGGCCCGGTCTGGCCTGCAACTCCCTGACGATATGATCTGGCAGGGTGGCGGTGTTGCCGGATTCGGCGACCTGGAAGGAGCAGAGCTCGGACGGATGGGCGTACGTGAATTACTAAGTCGCGACAATCCGCCGACCGGGATCGTGGCTAACAACGACATGTACGCTCTTGGCGCCTATGCGGGCGCGCGCGATCTTGGCTTTCGTGTTCCGGACGACATTTCGATCGTCGGCTTTGATGACATCGTTCTCGCCGAGATCGCCCAGCCCGCTCTGACAACGATCCGCCAGCCAGTGCCGGCCATGGCCGAGATGGTCGTACGCATGCTCGTCGCCCACTTGGAGGGTTCGGCTCACGCTGATGACCCCGCCTTCATCGACATCACGCCACAACTCATCGTGCGCGGGTCAACGGCGCCTGCGCGGGCACTGCAGAGTGCGTAGGGATAGGAATGGATTGATGGCTCGGGATCTATCCGACCAAACGGTTTTTATCGCCGGCGCAAGCAGCGGCATGGGACGTGCGACCGCCCTGGCTTCGGCAAGGGCTGGGGCCCGTCTCATTCTGCTCGGGCGCCATGAAGCGGGGCTCGATGAGACCGCAGCATCCGCCCGCGCTGTAGGGCAGCAAGCGCGGATTGCGACTGTGGTCGCCGATGCCTCCAACGCGGACGCCTTGGCCGACGCCGTTTCCGAGATTGATCTGAGCACGGTCGATGTCTTGATCAATTCGGTCGGCACGAACATCGTGGAACGGGCATTCGACCAGCTGACCGCAGCCTCCTGGGAGTCGATGCTTCAGGTCAACCTGATGGCGGCGTTCAACCTGTGCAAGCTGTTCGTGCCACCGATGCGCGCGAGGGAAGAAGGGTTGATCATCAACATCTCGTCGATTGCGGCGCGAAAACCGGATCGTTCGGGCGCAGCCTACCAGGCTTCGAAGGCCGGCGTGCTCGCCCTGAACCACGCCATCATGGAGGAGGAGTGGGCAAGCGGCATCCGTGCGACCGCAATCCTGCCTGGCATGACCGATACGCCTTTGCTTGATCGCCGACCATCCCCGGTGAGCACCGAGGTCCGTCGTGCTGCCCTGCAGCCCGAAGACATTGCCGAGGCCTGCCTGTTCGTTATGCGCCTGCCCCAGCGCGCTCACGTTTCGGAACTCACGATCCAACCGAGTCGACGGTAGGCACAGAAACTATTCGTATCTCACTGCAAAGGACCAAAAGAATGGATTTTTCAGGGAAGGTTGTCCTCGTCACCGGAGGTGCATCGGGGATCGGCGGCGAAACGACCCGCGCGTTCGCTGATGCTGGAGCAAAGGTGGCATTCACCTACATGACGAGTGCCGACGAAGCTGGCGCGATCGAGACGGAGTATAAATCACAAGGCAGGCATGTCCTCTCCTTGAAGGCAGACATGACGAAGCCGGACGAAGTTGCTGAGGTAGTCCAGCGCACGGAACATGACCTTGGACCAATCGACGTTCTGTTCGCCAATACGGGCGGCCTGTTGAAAAGGAGCCGCTGCGTCGACTCAACGCTGGAACTCTGGCAGGAGGCAATTTCCCTGAACCTCCTGAGTACGTTCCTGGTGGTGCAGGCAACTCTTCGATCCATGGAACCCCGCAAATCCGGCTCCATCGTCCTGATGTCTTCACTTGCCGGTTTTGACGGTGGCGGCCCAGGCGCCTCACATTATGCCGCGACCAAGGGTGCCGTTGCCACGCTGGTGCGGTCGTTGGCGAAGGAAGTCGGCCCTCTCGGCATTCGCGTCAATGGCGTCGCACCCGGCCTCATCGGCACGCGCTTTCACGATACCTTCAGCACTCCGCAAGGCCGCGCCGACTCAGTCGCGAGGACTCCATTGCGGCGTGAGGGAACGCCAAAGGATGTGGCCGGCACGGTGCTCTATCTGGCCTCGGAGCAGGCCGGATATGTGACTGGAGAGGTTGTTCAGATCAACGGCGGCGTCGGGTTCTAGCCAGCGAAGAAGATAAAGACACGGTACCGGCCCCTGCCGAGTTGAAGGACCAGCGCAGGCAGTATCCGACAAGCCGCCCCAATAGAACCTTAAAGAGAACCGTTCGATTGCAACCAGCAAGACGCGGTCAGCCTGGAAAAGGGAGATGACGACATGAGCAGCGTGAGCGAGTCGCCGACGAATAAGCCAACGGTCGTGATCCTGCTAACGCCTGACATGCGGGCAAAGCTTATCCCCGCATCCGCTGAGAAGCGGCTCGCAGAAGTGGCGAGTGTTCGCGCGCCTCAAGATGGAGACATGACTGCCGAGAATCTCCCCAATCTGGTCGACGGTGCAGTGGCGGTGATAACCGGCTGGGGAACTCCGCCGCTCGACGAAACGCTGCTTGCCCATGCGAAGTCATTGAAACTGGTAGCCCATGCTGCCGGCAGCGTTCGGCACCTTGTTCCTTTCGCGGCTATCGAGGAGGGCCGGCTGCACGTCACACATGCGGCAATCCATATTGGCGAAGCGGTCTCCGAGTTTGTGATGGCGCAAGTTCTGTCATTCCTGCGCCATCCCGCGGAACTCTCCGACGGGATGCGGAACAACGAGCCCTGGTTTGACCTTCGGACGCGCCTGCTTGGGCGGCTCCTCGGCGAACAAACGGTGGGCCTGCTCGGTGCAGGCTATATCGGTCGGATGATGATGCGCCTGTTTCGCGCCTTCAACGCTCGGGTTCTTGTCTATGACCCTTATCTCACTGAGCCTCAGGCTTACGAAATGAGCGTGGAGCTATGTGGACTGGATGATCTTCTACGCCGTAGTGACATCGTATCTCTGCACGTGCCCTCCCTACCCGAAACCCGCCACATGATCGGTGCCGATCAACTTGCCATGATCAAGGATGGCGCCCTCTTCATCAACACTGCACGCGGTGCAATCGTAGACGAACAGGCTCTCATCGCGGAGCTGCGCAAGGGCCGATTTACAGCTGTGCTCGATGTCTATGAGAAGGAACCGCTATCGCACGACAGCCCTCTACGCACCCTACCGAATGCAATCCTCGCGCCCCACGCTGCCGGGCACAGCCACGAGACCTATCTACGTCAGGGTGCCACGGCTGTGGACGAGGTCTGCAGGATGCTGGCGGGTGAGCCCTACCGCCACGAGGTGACGAAGGCGGTACTGTCGACTATGGCCTGAATAGATCTTTGTCACCGGTTAGCTGGCCGGTCAGCAGACTCGAAGCAGAGCACATCGCATGTTGAACGCATCCAGAGCGGCCCAGCCGTTCATCTGCTGCCGCGAAGCGGGAGGGTCAGCGCAAGGGCGATTGATTCATGCCAAGCCCGCCACCACATCGAAATGGCTGTAGGCCTAGGAAGGTCTCGGAAGTCTGGAACGGGTCAAGCAGAGCCCTTGAGGGAGTTTATACGAAGGTCGCCTTACAGCTCCAATGCGGAAATACGGCCAAGGTCGGCCTCGTGCCAGAAGGCGACGTTCGCAGCATTGGTCTGACAAACAACTTTATTCCCTCAGAGAAAGTCTGCGGCTCATCCGGGGACAATTCCACCTCAGAGCGCCTAAAGCGCAGCCGGGAACTTCAATCTGCCAACCCTGTTGTCGGATAGCTTGGGCCGGTGAAACCGGCCGAGAACAAAACTACGCCAAGTGGAGCGGACGCATGAGTGATATGGAGCATTCCGACCAGCCTACTCCCGCAACGCCTGGGAGCGCGGCTTCGGCTGAGGCGACAAGCCCGACGGAACCGGCGATCGGAACGCCCGCAGATCCGATCGCATCCACGCCGGATGAGCCAGTAGAGGCAGCTCCGACGGAAAGCGCACCAGCTGAAATGGCCGCTCCGCCAAACGTGCAGGAGCGCCCGAAGACCAAAGGCGTGGCCGATATCGTGTTCCTCGTCGATGTCAGCGGCAGCATGTCTCCCTGCATCGACGCGCTCCGCAGAAACATTGAGGCATTTATCGATTCCCTGAGCCAGGGCGATGCCAACAACGCTGCCCCTGTTAGGGATTGGCGCGGCAAGGTCGTCGGATATCGTGACATCGAGGCGGCGCAAGCTGAAGGCCTGCCCTGGATCGTCGACAACTTGTTCGTGCGTGACGCCGGCGCCCTCAAGGCGCAACTCGGCACCTTGCAGGCAAACGGTGGCGGCGACGAGCCAGAATCGCTTCTCGATGCCCTCTACACGGTTGCCTCCATGGAGGCGGTCCCGAAAGGTTCGCAGACAGAGGATCCAGCAAAATGGCGCTATAGGAGCGATGCGGCTCGTGTTGTCATCGTCTTCACCGATGCGTCGTTTAAGGAAACCATGAGCCTTCCTGAGGCGAAGGGCGGTTCGCTCCAGGATGTTGCAAACCTGGTAATGGCCAATCGCATCATTCTCAGTCTCTTTGCCCCCAACTTCGAGGGCTATGACCGACTGAGCCAGATCGACAAGTCGGAATGGGAGGTCGTGGAATACGAAGGATTGAACCCGCAGGAGGCACTGCAGAAATTTACATCGGACCCGGTCAATTTCCGCAACACCTTGAAGCAGCTGGCCGCTAGCGTGTCGCGGTCGGCAGCGACCGTGGCGCTGTAGACGCTCCGCCTCTGGCACGCTGAGCGCAAGCCATGGCCAAGAAGCTGAAGGTCGGTGATCGGATCCGGCAGTACCGCGTCACGAAAGTCTTCGGACCGGGCATGATGGCGATCTCCTATGGCGCCGAGGGGCCGACAGGAGAGAAAGTCTTTCTGAAGCAGTACAAGTCTCCTGCTCCCACCGTCGTTTGGTACAAGGCGTTCGTCGCCTATCAGAACGAGCTCGGAGCCCGCGTCCGGACCGGGCGGGCGGCTCAGTTCGCAGTGCGCCAAGTGGATGCGTTCGAAGAGGTCTGGGGCGGACCCTGCTACTTCCAAGCCTATGAGTTCGTCGAGAACGGCGCCGACCTGCAGCAGATGCTCGATGAGGAGCGCGAGTGGCATCGCCGAACGAAGTCGCCCGCCACCCGTGATCCTGCGGTCTGGGCGCGTCATGTCACTTGGGCCAAGGTCTTCATGACCGGAATAGCGGCGCTGCACGAATCCAAGATTGTCCATGCCGACCTGAAACCGGCGAATGCGTATCTGATCCAGGACCCCACGATCAGTTCCGGTTACCAGCTCAAACTGATTGACATGGACTTCTCACTCCTGGCTGACCGGCGCGCGCCATGGCATGGCCATCAGGGATATGTCGGCACCGACAATTACCGCTCTCCCGAGCATATGGCCCGAGGATCCGTGCCGGGGCTTGCGTCCGATGTCTTTACCTGCGCGCTGATGCTCTACGAACTTCTCGCAGGGTATCATCCCTATTGGACCGACGATCAGGCCGAGTACGCAAAGCTCGTGCAGAGCTATGCCGCTAAACCTCCAGCGCTTGCGGGGGTGATGCCGTCGCCGGCGAGCAATGCCGAGGTCAGCTCTTTCCTGCACCGCTGCCTTTCTCCGAACCCGGCTGACCGACCGACGGCTGCGGAGTTGCGCGCCGTTCTGAGCGGACGCGGGGAGAAACCATCCGTCTCCAAAGCCGGCTCTGCGACGGCTTCGGCAAAGGCGCCGGCCAGCAGCGCTCCTCGCTCTGCCGCCGAGCTGATCCTGTCCGACAGGATCGAGTTGCTGGGCCCGGACGGCCGCTCGCTGCAGATCGGCGTAAGGACGGAACTCGGAAAAACCCTGGTGCGGCAGTTCGGGCCGGACAGCGAGTTCTGGGACAACCGCCAATGTGTTCTGGAACGCCAATCCGGCCAGCAATGGGTGCTCTCGCCTGTCGCAGGAACGACCAACGAAACCCTCGTGAACGGCACGGCGCTAACGGCGCCATACCCGCTCAGGCAGGGTGACCGGATCGCTGTCGGACGCCAAGCCAAAGGCATCGTCAAGATGCCGCTCACGGCGCGGGCGCTCAAATGAACCTACCCGACGGACATGAAGCACCCGAGTCCGACCCTCCGTGGGAAGAGCCGAAGCAGTCAGAGGCAACTTCAACACCGGCCGATGTGCCCAAGGATGAACCTGATACGCAGGATCCTGCACAATCTTCCGAGACTCTTGCCCCTGAGACTCTTGCCCCGGGAGCTCTCGTCGCAGGCGTTGAAGGTGCATCGGAGGTTGCTCCAACCCTGCCGTTGACCGGGGAGCCTCCGTCTGGCCCGGGCAGCCCGCCTTCGGACGCGGTTCCGGCCACTCCCATCGGGCAAGATACCTTGCAGATCGTGGAGGTGGAAGACCTGGATTGGCAGGGCGTCCGTAATGCGGTCAACCCATCCTCCATCCGCGCCAACATGCGGTCGATAGTGGAGCGGATGGAGGCGTTGCTCGATAGAGCCGACGGGCCCGGCATGCTGTTCGAGAACGACCGGGCCGTGCCTGCCGACAAGGTGATCCAGATCTCCGCCATGGATACCACAAGTCCGTTGTGGATCGTCGGCGATCTGCACGGCGATCTTCTGGCGCTCGAGGCCGCCTTGGCGGCAATGCGCGGTCAGGCCTCGCAAACCGGCGAGGCCAAGCCACGGATCGTGTTTCTCGGCGATCTTTTCGACGATGAAGGTTTCGGGCTCGAAGTCCTTCTCCGCGTGTTTGAGTTGATCACGGAGGCGCCGGATCGTGTGTGCCTGATCGCGGGCAACCACGACGAGGCGCTGTCCTATGATGGCGTACGCTTTGCGTCGAGCGTGACGCCGTCGGACTTCGCGGATTTCCTCAATGCCAATCTCGCGCATGAATGGATCGAGCGGGCCGGCAAGGTGGCCGTGCGTCTGTTTGAGCACGCTCCGCGTGCGCTCTTCTTTCCGGACGGTCTACTGGTAGTTCATGGAGGCTTTCCGCTCGTGGATCTGCACGCGCGTCTCGCCGAAACGGGAGATTGGAACGACCCGATGTGTCTATCGGACTTCGTGTGGACCAGAGCGCATCCGAAAGCCCGCAAGAAGCTCCCGAACCGCTTTTCGCGGGGGAGCCAGTTCGGGCATGAGGACTTCGCGGCTTTCTGCTCCCTGAGCGCTGGCTTGGGACGCCCGGTCACACACATGGTGCGCGGCCACGATCATGTCGAAGAGAGATACGCAGCCTATCCCGCCTATCGGGCTCATCCGGTGCTGACGACGGTGGCGCTCTCGCGTCGATTGAGCCGCGAGAGCTTCGGCTCCTACGAGCGCGTTCCCACCATGGCGCAATTTGTCGAAGGAACGCTTCCCCAGGTGTATCGGCTGCACATTCCTGCGGACATGATCCGCGAGGTTTATCCGGAACTCGCCCCCGGCAGCCCTGAGAGTGAAACGATCCAGGAACCTCATTGATGACCGGCGTAATTCTGCGTTGCCCGAACTGCGGCACCTCGACCACGACTCCTGGCGAATGCGAAGCATGCCACGAGGCGCAGGTCCGCTATTACTGCACGAACCACAAGCCCGGGCGATGGCTTGATGCCTCCGTATGTCCGCACTGCGGCGCGACATTCGGCGATCCGGTCCATCCGACGGCAAGGCCCATTCCGCCTACCACCCCGCCTGGTCCACGGACGACGGCCACGTCCGCTGCACCGCCGCGCGTCGATCCTCCGCCATCGCCCCCGAGAACCCGCGCCAAACCTTGGGACCGCAGAGAACGGGAGAGATCTCCCGATCCGGATCTAGGTGCAAGCGACGAGAGCGCCTCGGTGCGTGACATCCGTACGGCAAGAATGCTGGAGATTCTCAGGGCCGCTTCACGGGCCGGCCGCATGTCCCGAGGAGCAACCTACACCACTCCAGAGGCCCCACCGGTCGGGGCGGCGCTGGGCGGCTGCCTGATGCGCTTCGTGATCCTTGCGATATTCCTGTTAATCATGCTTTCGCTGGTGGGTGGGGCGCTGTTCGGGCCTTACTATTTCTGAGACCGCATTTAACCGACAGCCGCACGACGGCGAATCTCATGTCCTCGCGTCTGCTACCTACCTTTTCGTAGCCATGATCCAGGGTTGTGCTGTAACCGCTAGTACAGCGAAGACGCTTTCTTCGATGCCTGTGAGTACACCACACCTATTGCCGAGCTTAAGGTCAGACACAATTCGTGATTGGTTCGCTTCCGTTCATCTCAGGTACGCTACAAGACATGCGATTCAGTGCATTGCGCGATCAATCTTGCAGGTTAGGTTCTGCTTTGACGTCTAGACCGCGCTGTATGGGCTGAGTTCACGGCTGAGTTTCTGGCACGAGAGGGAAGCATGGCACGCTGGTGGCGACATACCCTCATTGCAATAGCAGGCCTTGCGGCTGCCTTTCCCCTGCGCGTTCAACTCGATCTCGGCCACGGATCCACCCTTCCCATCATCAACGGGTCTGCGCTTGCCAAGGGCGAGGGCGGGAATGGTGACGGGAGCGGGGATGGCGGCGGCAATGGCAATGGAGGCAGTAAGGGCGACGGTGGCGGAAACGGCGGGGGCAACGCAGGAAACGGCAATAGCGGTGGCAAGGGAAACTCTGATGGCGGACGCGGCGGTGGGAACGGAAACGCTGGCGGCAACGGAAATGGAGGTGGTAACGGCAACGGTGGTGCCAGCGGAACCGGTGGTGGCAACGCAGCAGGTGGGAGCAACGGGAATTCTGATGGCGGCGGACGTGGCGGCGGGAACGGAAACAACGGTGGAAATGGGAGCGGCGGCGGGGGGAATGCCGGCAATCAGGGCAATGCTGGCGTCAGTGGGAACAGCAGCAACGGCGGAAATGGCAACGGCAATGGCGGCGGCAAAGGCAATTCCAACGCTGGAGGTCTCGGCGGCCTAGACGGCGGGGCTGGTCATGGTAACAGCGGGAGCGTCGGGGGCGGCATTGGTGGGGGCAATGGCGTTGGCAACAGCGGCGGAGGCAGGCCCGGAGGCAGTGCTGACAGTCCCGCCGGTCGCAGCAATGGCACAGGTGGCGGTGTAGGCGGGGCTCCTGGAGGCTCGGGTGCAGCCCCCAGTAACGGGGCTGGCCGTAGCAACGGCGGCGCAGGTGGCCTCAGCGCCGGTCAAGGCAGCAACGATACTGGAGGCAACAGCGGCAGGTCCGCAGGCAAAAGCAACAATGCTGGCGGGAGCAGCGGCAAGGCGGCGAGCGGAGGCAGCACCGTAGCTGGCCGCACCGCTAATGCAGCCAACTCAGAATCCAGCAAGAATAAGGCCGGGGCGCAGGCTGGCACCGGCACCGCAAAGGCTGGTGGCAAGGCTGCCCCTGGCAGCAGCACCGGAAGCGCCGGTAAGGCCGGCAACAGCAAAAGCCAACGTGGCAGCCCAAAGGCAACGGCGCGCATCAACCCTGCTCCAGCGAGCCAAGGCAAGGCCGCCGCAGCCAATCGGCCGACAATCAGCCGGACCAAAGCTGTCTCTAAGACACCAGTGACATCGAAAGCGCCAATCCAGGCGGGGGCGGAAGTCAGTGCCCCCACTAGCCCGACATCAATCCATCAAGGCACAGTTCCCGCACCCGATCCACCAACATCGACCCAGGCCCAACCAGTCACTCCAGCACCAGCACCATCACAGGTTTCGGCCCCGACGGAGACCCTCCAATCCGGCGCTCTCGCCAGCCCTCCTTCGGCGAGCCCGGCCACGGTTCCCACACCTGACCAGCAAACATCGGGCCAGACCCCAGCGGCCTCTCTGGCCCCGTCAAACACCAGCCCAGCTCCACTGAGCCAAGGCGCTGTCACCGCATTTGACCAGCAAACACCGGTCCAGGCCCAGGCGATCTCCGCGCCACCGGCGACATCACAAGCTTCAACTCCGATCGGGACCGTACAATCAAGTGCCCTCAGTAGGGCCGACGTCGTTGACTCCCGGCCGAAGCCGCGTCAGTCCACAAACTTCATCGTGGCGTCAGGCCTGTCGCGCGAGGATCTGGCCAAGCTCACCGCCCAGGGTTTCCAGATCGAGACCCAGACGCAAGGCACCATTGCCCCTCAGGTCGTCAGGCTGCGTATTCCGCAAGGCACCTCCCTGACTCAGGCCCGGCGAACAATCCAGTTGGTCGATGTGCGAGCCGCAGCGGACTTCGACCATTTCTACTATCTTGATGACGGCTCGGAGACATGCACCGGCGCTGAGTGTATGGCAACCGCCCTCGTGAACTGGTCAGCGTCCAATGCCACTCAATGCGGCCCTCCCCCGCTCATCGGCCTGATCGACACGGGCATCGATGTCGCGCATGAAGCCCTCAAGGGTCAGGCGATCGAGGTTCTGGGGCGGCCTGGGAGCCATGCCGACGCCTCGTTGCAGGAGCATGGCACCGCGATTGCCGCTCTCCTGGTAGGGCGGCGAGGAAGCCCAACGCCAGGCCTGCTGCCGGACGCGAAGCTGATTGCGGTGGATGCCTTCTACCGCGACGGCGGCACGGCCGACCGCACCGATGTGATGTCGCTTGTGACCGCTATCGAGGCGCTCGCCGAGCGTGGCGTGCAGGTCATGAACCTGAGCCTGTCAGGCCCCGCCAACGCGGTCCTCGAGAAAACCATTGAGGCCGCCCAGGCCAAGGGCATCGTGATCATTGCCGCGGCGGGCAACAATGGCGCCGGGGCCGAGCCGGCCTACCCGGCCGCCTATCCGGGTGTCATCGCGGTCACAGCCGTGGACCAGGAGCTGAATGTGTACCGACGCGCCACACAGGGCGCCTACGTCGACCTTGCGGCCCCCGGAGTGAATGTCTGGACGGCGTCGATCCAAGGCAATGGCGTCCTGAGGACGGGCACGTCCTATGCGGTCCCGTTCGTATCCGCCGCGGCAGGCCTGCTGCTCGCATCCAACCCCGACTTGGATCCCAAAGCGGTTCAGGCGCGCCTGGAAGCGCACACCCGCGACCTGGGCAAACCCGGGTGGGATCCGACATACGGGTTCGGCCTGATCCACACGGCGGGCCTGTGCGCACAACCGACGGAGACGACGCCTGTTGCTGCGACCCGAACGCAGCCGGCGGCTTTACCGTTTGGTGATCCGGCTTCGCGAATGCCTTGATTGCCGTCAGGCATCCTCAAGGTGGAACGAACACCTGACACGGCTCTGATCGTGCAGCCAACTCCTGACCTTCAGATAGGCCGTAGTGACAGGACTGTTGTGGCAGGCAGATCGCAAGCGGCGCAGCGCCACCTTCCTAATACTCCAGGATAAGGAACTGGGGGGCAAGGTGAGAATTCTTGAAGCAGTCATCATAGCACCTGAGCCAAGCGTCGGCGGGGTGCTTGGGGTGAACAAACATGCTGTGGGTCATTCTTCTCCTTGGCGCCTCTGGGATGGTCGGTGGTTATGCGGCTGAGCGGGCCATCATCCCCAAGCTCCAGTATCGTCCGGGCACGCCCCATGAGATCGTTGAAACCTGCCGACAGGCCGCCATTGCGGCGGCTCGCACCCATGCAAGTCAGATGGGCGCGCAGTTGATCCGGGTGGACGCAACCAGCGCCGGCGAAATGCGGCGCACCCGAAGCGGCCAGCGGGCACCGGTGGAGGTTGGGATCGTCTACTCGCGGTCAAGCGGGCGCGAAGCCCGCCAGGGTATCGTCGAATGCCGTGTAGACCGCCGCGGGCAGGCGACTATTGCGGATCTTGCAGGCGCAGCACGCTAGGTAGTTCCTGCGATCGGGCAACCGGCGCCCCCTGACGCGGTGCCGGCTCAGACTGTCTGATGGCTGGGCGTGGCGAGGGGCGAGCCCGCACGACCTGTTGCTGCGCACGCGCCGTGGTCGCCCTCAGAACCGATCCGGTCGCGGCCGGTGCCGCCGGGCGCACGCTCTGGCGACGAGCGGCGGGTGATGCTGCGGCCGCAGCACGTTGCTGCGGCTGGGCTTTGGTCTCAGCCCTCAGCACAGGGCTGGCGGGTTTGGCGTTGGCGGCCTCCTTCAGCCGGGTGAGTTCGGCCTCGGCGGCATCGCGTGCCTTGAGGGCTTCGTCCCGTTCGGCACGGGCAGTGGTCGCTTCCGCTCGGGTCTTCACGAGTTCCTCAAACAGGTTGGTACGCACGCGGTTGAGCCGGGCGATCTCGTCCTCGGGTGACGCGGCGGCCGCGGATATCCCAGCGGGGCCGAGCCCAACAGTGGTCACTAACGCAAAGGTGGTGGAGCGCAGGATTCTTATGGTCTGTGGACGTAACATTGGAGGCCCTCCCAATGGTGTCCGTCACAGCACGAGCGTGACGAGGGGTGATCCTGCTCTCCTCGCCTAGCCCCAGGTAGACCTGCAGAAGAGCTAACCCTTGTGGGCAGGTTCTCTTTGGCTGCCATCCAACGAAACGGACAATGCATATGCTAGCGCCAGTGCCGCTTTTGGGCTAGCCTTCTTGTGGCCTACTCCGATCACCCTGCCGAGTGTCGGTCATCGTGGACCTGTCCTGAAAGCTTGAGCAGGTGAGAAGGCGCGCTCTGTCAACGTTACGTCACCTGATCACAACTCATATTACCTCTTGCCTATGAACTTATGGTCAGCTCCGGGTCAGGTACTGACGATCACCTGACCTCCAGGAACGTCCGCTTTCTCCTGCTATAGCCGACAATCGGCCTACTTCCGAGAAGTGCCATGATCGTACATTTGGCATAACCAAGGCATGGCATAAGCTCCGAGGAATGGCACAGCGATCAGCGCAGCACTGCCGAAAGTGCGGACAGCGTGTTGATCCAGCGGACAGCGTGCTCGACGCTTTCAGGCGCGAAGGCTACCGTCATGGCATCCAACCGCATCGCGGAGGGAATAACCGATGCGAGGTCGCACAGTGCAGGCGTGTTAAGCTCAACCTCCAGCCGATACGGCCTTTCGATGATGAAAGGCCGACTTGAGGATGCATGCCGGACGGCTGCCTCGGTCTCGCTGCGAATGAGGTTGCGCGCATGCTCGGGCGAACGACTGCGTGCCGCACGCTGGCTGATGGCTTGTTTCACAACCGCATATCGCGCGTCAGGGAAAAGTGGCTGCGTCTCGGATTTTAGGCGGTCATCGCCGCTGAGCATGATGACGGGAACACCAAGGCTACCGGCATAGGCGCCATACAGCCCGGCCTCTCCGAGTTCTACATCATTTAACCGAATACGGCCGAAGGCGAAGCCGTTCGTGGTGTGGGCCAGAACGCCGGCCTCGCGCGCCCTGGCGTGGTATCCAAGGCATATCACACCCGCATGATCGGGAGCCAGCCCCTCAAACATATTGAGCAGTTTCGGCTTGCCGGAGATCAGTTCCGCGCGTGGATCGAGTTCGTCAGGAAGCAGGTTGCGCATGTCGCCATGAGCGTCATTGACCAGCACCTCGGTGGCCCCGCCAGCGAAGGCTCCCTCGATAGCTGCGTTGGCCTCCTGCGTCATGAGCCGGCGGGCACGCTCGTACTCGCCGTTGCCCATGCTGCCCTGCTGTGGACTCACGACACCCGCCACGCCTTCGATATCTGCCGATATGTAGATCTTCATGGACAATGTGCTTCCTGTCTTGCCGTTTGGTGCCTCAGAGCTGGCTCAACTTGGGATCCAAAGCGTCACGCAGCCCGTCACCGAGAAGGTTGAAGGCGAGAACAGTGACGAAGATGGCCAATCCCGGAAAGAAGGTCAGATGATCGGCAACTCCGATGAAGCTTCGGCCGGCCGAGAGCATGGCACCCCATTCTGGAGTCGGAGGTTGAGCCCCGAGGCCGATGAAGCTCAGGCTTGCGGCCGTCAGAATCGAGGTACCAAATCTCATCGAGAAGTAGACGATGACGCTCGGTAGAGCTCCGGGCAGAATATGACGAGCCATGAGGACCACGTTGCGCACGCCGATGGCTCGCGCGGCGTCCACATATATCGCCCGCTTGAGCGCCAGTGCCGAGCCTCGCACGAGCCGGGCGAAGACAGGGATGCTGAATACGGCAACCGCCCAGATTACATTCTCGACGCCAGGACCCAGGATTGCCACGATTCCGATGGCGAGCAGGATGCCTGGAAAGGCAAGGAGGACATCGCAGATTCGCATGATGATACGGTCGATCCAGCCTTCATAGAACCCACTCAGCAGCCCCATTACGATACCGACAATGCCGCCTATGGTAACTGCCAGGAAACCGACCATCAGGGAGATACCGGCTCCGTGAATGATACGGCTGAGAATGTCCCGTCCATAATCATCCGTCCCGGCCCAATGCAACCAGGACGGTCCCTCGAGAACATGGTCGTAATCCGGAGCGGCAGGATCGTATGGGGCAATCCAGGGTGCCAGAAGCGCAACGAGAACCAGCAGCAGCAAGAAGATGCCTGAGGCAACGGCCAACTTCTGTCGCCGGAACTTACGCCAGAACTCGGACCAGGGTGTGCGGATGCGCTCGGCAGCCGGCCTAGCAGTGGAAGACAGAGCAGCGCTGCTCATCGATAGCGGATCTCCGGATTCACCAGCGCGTAAAGAACGTCGACGATGAGGTTGATGAGGATGAACTCAAGAGAGAACAAAAGGATTTCCGCCTGAATGACAGGGTAATCCCGGAACGAGACCGAGTCTACCAGGAGCCGCCCGAGCCCTGGCCAGGCAAAAACAGTTTCGACCACGATCGAGCCACCAAGAAGGAAGCCGAACTGAAGGCCGACCATGGTGATGATGGGAATAAGCGCATTGCGCAGAACGTGTTTCCACACGACCAGCCGCTCGAAGGCCCCTTTGGCCCTTGCTGTTCTGATGTAGTCCTCTCTTGCGATCTCAATGAAGGAGGAGCGTGTGAAGCGCGCCATGACCGCGGCCACGCCCACGCCCAGAGTGATGGATGGCAGCACGAAATGTGCCAGCGTTCCGTATCCGCTTGTTGGAAACCACCCCAGTCTCACGGAAAACCAGTCGATCAGGAGCAGGCCTAGCCAGAAGGATGGCAGAGAGATGCCAGAGACGGCAACGAGCATGCCGCCATGATCCTGCCAACGCCCTCGCTTCACGGCGGACGACACGCCGATGATGAGGCCAAACAGGGTCGCCCAGACCATACTGATGATCGTCAGCCAGAAGGTCGGGAAAAAGCGCTCGCCGATCTCCTCCGCGACTGGGCGGCGCGTTTTAAGGGAGATGCCGAAGTCCCCATGTAGAATGTTCCATACATAGGTGACGTACTGTTCCCACAAGGGCCGGTCGAGCCCGAGCGCCGCACGGACAACAGCAATGTCTTGCTGTGTCGCATCTTGGCCCGCAACGAGGCGAGCCGGATCACCCGGCAGGAGATGTACAAACCCGAAGACGAGCAGTGAGATGAGCAACAGGACCGGCAGGATGCCGAGCAGGCGATGGATGAGATATTTGGCCATGATGTTTCGCGGACAGTGCCCCGGAGCCGGTCATGGCTCCGGGGCTATCCTGATCAGTTGAGCTCTGCTTCTTCGAGCAGAATACCGCGATCGGGAAGGTAATAGGCGCCCGACAGCGACTTGGATTTGGCAGCCAAGAGGCGCTCTACCCCAAGATAAATCCATGGAACATTCTTCCATGCAGCCTCTTGGGCTGTCTTGTAGGCCTCTGCCCTTTTCTCATTGTCGGCAGTCGCAATTCCGGCCTTGATCCCGGCATCGACATCGGGATTACTGAAATAGGCGACGTTGAACATCTTCGGTGGGAAGCTCTCGCCGAACAGGAGCGGGCGCATCTGCCAATCGGTGTCACCGGTCGAAGCGGACCAGCCGCCGTAATAGAGCTGAACGGTGGTGTCCTCCGGCTTCGACACGCCCCAGATCTTCTGTGCGGCCACACCCGCCTCAAGTGGCGTGACTTTCAGCTTCACGTTCACCTGCGCGAGCTGCTGCTGAAGGAACTGCATGGCACGGATTGAGGTCGTGTTGTTTCCGGCAAAGATCTCGGTCTCGAATCCATCGGGGTAACCGGCTTCCTTCAGAAGCTCCTTGGCCTTGGCGACATCGAACGGCCACTCTCCCTGCTTAGCATAAAATGGCAGCCCGGGTGGAACAACCGAGTCCATGGGATCCATGTTTCCGTTGTAGACGATCTTGGCATAGGCCCGCTTATCGACGGCGTAATTCAGCGCCTGCCGCACCCGAATATCGTCGAATGGCTTCTTGAGATTGTTCATCGCCACATACCATGTGACAATGGACGGCTTGCTGATGGTGTCGAGCTTGGGGCTTTTCTCGGCAACGGATGCCATCTCAGGCGGCAGTGGATAGATGAACTGCGCCTCCCCCGCCTGAAGCATGGCAAGCCGCGAGCCATTCTCGGGAACGCTGCGAAGCGTGACGCTATCGACCTTGGGCAATCCCTGCTTCCAGTAGTTTTCGTTCTTGGCGACCTTCAGGGTGTCCGCCTGCCAACTCACGAACTTATAGGGCCCTGTCCCAACCGGGTTGCGCATTACCTCCTTGCCGTACTTTTCCAGAGCGGCGGGGCTGTGAAGCATCGCTCCGGGATGAGCGAGGTTGTTGATCATGGCCCCGAAGGGCTCTTTCAGGATGAGCCTGATCGTCGAATCATCGACCACCGTGAACTGGGAGACCATGTTGACCAGGCTGGCGCGGCTCAGGCGGTTCTCAGGGTTGGAGAGACGCTCGAAATTGATCTTCACCGCCTGCGCATTGAATGAGGTGCCGTCGTGGAATTTCACATTCTTGCGCAGGTGGATGGTAAATTCGGTTGCGTTGGGGTTGGCTTCATAGCTCTCCGCCAGGACAGGCACCAGCTTCATGTCCTTGTCGAAACCGAAGAGGCCCTGAAGAATCAGCCGCGTTGCCGATTGCGACAGCGTATCGTTGACATTGTGGGGATCCAGACCAGTCAGGTTATCCGGAACGCCCACCACCAAGTCCTTCGCCGCTAGCGCCGGCGTCGAGACTGACAGCAGCAGGGCGCCCGCCACCACTAATTTTTTGAAGTTGAACATGCTCTCTCCTCTGGTTTTACTGGGCTTAGTAGGCGCCGACTGAATGCGTAGCGACGAAGTGGGTCGGCGAGACGGCGGTGAGCGGTGCGACAGTCGGCTCATCACCGACTCGGCGGGTGGGGCTCGGGATTTCTCCCGTGATCAAGGCGCGATTTCTGTTACGCATCTTCGGATCCGCGACGGGAACAGCCGACAGGAGCCTCCGGGTATACGGATGCTGCGGATTTTCAAAGATGTCCCGTCTTGATCCGATTTCCACGATCTGGCCGAGATACATGACGGCGATCCGGTGGGAGATGCGTTCGACCACGGCCATGTCATGCGAGATGAAGAGGAAGGCCACCCCGAGCCGTTTCTGAAGATCCATAAGAAGATTGATTATCTGCGCTCGAATGGAAACGTCGAGCGCAGCGACGGACTCGTCGGCGATCACGAGCTTCGGGTCAGAGGCAAGGGCTCGCGCAATCGATATGCGCTGCCGTTGCCCTCCTGAGAATTCGTGCGGATAGCGCTCGGCATGCTCAGGTTGGAGGCCGACGACGCGCAGGAGCTCGGCAACGCGCTCCCGCACGGCTCCACCAGAGGCTAATCCATGGGTGATGAGGGGTTCGGCAATGCTGAAGCCCACCGTCAGGCGTGGATTCAGCGAGGCGTAGGGATCCTGAAAGATGTACTGGATCTTACGGCGAAGGCCGCGGCGCTCAGTGGAAGACAGCGTCGAGACATCTTTGCCCTCAAACCTGATGGTACCGCTCGTCGGCTCGATGAGTTGCATGAGGGTGCGACCAGTCGTGGATTTTCCGCAGCCGGATTCTCCGACAAGCGAAAGAGTCTCGCCGGGCATGATATCGAAGCTGATGCGTTCCACCGCGTGAACCCGTGCCACGACCCGACTGAAGATACCTTTATGGATATCGAAACGCGTGGCTAGATCCCGCACGCTTAGAAGGGGCTCTGCCGTCAACTTCACGGTGTCCTGCGGCGTCTCCAAACCAACATCTCCCTTGTCCGGCTCGGCGAGCGGGAAGCGGGCTGGCAGGCTGCGCCCCTTCATGGCGCCGAGTCTAGGGACGGCGCTCAGAAGCGATTTCGTATAGGGATGCTGCGGCGAGGCAAAGATCTGCTCGGTCGTTCCCTCCTCGACTTTCTGCCCCTTGTACATGACGACGACCCGATCAGCGATCTCGGCCACCACACCCATGTCATGGGTGATGAACATCATCCCCATGCCCATTTCCTCCTGCAGCTGGAGCATGAGCCGCAGGATCTGTGCCTGAATCGTCACGTCGAGGGCGGTGGTTGGCTCGTCGGCAATGAGAAGACCGGGTCGGCAGGAGAGCGCCATCGCGATCATCACCCGCTGGCGCATGCCGCCGGACAACTGGTGGGGGTGAGCATCCACCAGCCGCTTGGCCTCTGGAATCCGCACCTTCTCCAGAAGCCGGAGTGTCTCTGCGCGTGCCGCCGCACGGTCCATGTCCTGATGGAGAAGGATTGCCTCGCTGATCTGGTCACCGACGGTGAAGACCGGATTGAGCGATGTCATCGGTTCCTGAAAGATCATGGCGATCTCGTCGCCACGGATCTGCCGGAGATCAGACGCGGCCCCCTGCGAGAGGTCACGCACGGAACCGTCACGGATGCGATAATGCAAGCTGCCGCGGGAGATCCGACCGCCGCCATATTCGAGTAGACGCATGATGCTCAGAGCTGTCACCGACTTGCCGGATCCGGATTCGCCGACTACAGCAAGAGTTTCTCGCGGCCTGATGTCGAAGCTCACACCGTCGACCACGGTAACGGCGCCGGTCTCGGTGGGAAACTCCACCGCCAGATCCCGAACCGACAACAACGCTTCAGCAGCCATCATCCTTCTGAATGCCTCAGTTCGAAATCAATCATGCAATCGCGAGCCTTCAGGAAGCGTTACAATGTTATTGCGCACTGTTTCGCTCTGCAGCCATGCTGTTGGCCGCAAGTTCCAAATAGCGTCGCACTTGCGACACTACATGCCGCCTCTTTTGAGAAGCAAATTCCGAAAATGGGACACGTTATGCATCACTCGCATTATGGAAGATCCACTACATTTAGACATGCCCACCTGATCCCGGGGAGTATCGTCAGGAGATTACGAACCGTGTTGCGTCGTGACGGATCGGAAGAAGTCGGGATCTGGTTGAACGCGCCCCACCTCAAGGCCATTCCAGTTCTTGAGCAAAGGCCAAGCCAATGCCTCAACCTCCGTGCGCTCCCAATCGCTCAATGGCAGGAGGTGCAGGATAAGTGTCGCCATAACAGCAGCGGACGCCCGCGGCGTACCATCATCGATCTTGAGCGCAATACCGCAACCAAGTTCCGGCAAGGCGGCACAATAGACGCCCTCTGCACCGGATTTCACGAAGGCACGCTCCCGCAAAACCTGCATCAGCTTTGTATCGAAGCGATCTGTCCCGGCAACCATGAAGGGATATCGCGCAACCGCACGTCGGATCCGGCGTGCCGCAATCTGGCGCTCGCCGGGCAACCCGACGCCCGTGCCGAACCGCGCGAAACCCAGGGCGAGAGCCGAAAGCGGAATGGCGTAAGTCGGAATTGAGCACCCGTCGGTGCCCCGCACCGCCTCGGTATGAGGAGCGCCAGTTAGATCCTCCAGAGCGCGCCTCACCGTTTGCTGGACCGGGTGTTGCGCCGTCACATAGCCTCTTGGATTCTCGTCAAGCCCGCAGGACAGACAGACGAAACCCGAATGCTTGCCGGAACAATTGTTGTGAAGCGCACTTGGCTGCCCGTCCTGCGCCGCCAGGGCTCGGTTGGCCGCCTCGCCCGTGGGCCAGTGCGCACCGCATTCAAGGCATGACGCGTCCTGCCCTGCTTTGGCCAGGATAGAGGCAGCTGTCGCGGCATGCCTCTCCTCGCCCGAATGAGACGCACAGGTCAGCGCGATCTCCTCGTCCGACAGCCCATACCTGTCGGCGATCCCGCTCTCCACGAGGGGCAGAGCCTGTATCGCTTTGACGGCAGAGCGTGGGTAGATCCAGCGTTCGATATCGCCCAAAGCCAGGATCGGCGCACCATCGGCATCGACGATCGCTACGCTGCCGCGATGGCGCGACTCGATCAGCCTCCCGCGTGTTATTTCAATGAGAAACGGATTGATCATAGGAAGCTCGCCTGTTCAGATGACGGATCTACCCGCCCCAGGTCCGTTCGAGGACCCGGATCCAGTTCTCAGCGCAGATCTTCCGCACGGCTGCATCATCGTATCCCCTGACCTTCAGGAGATTCACGAGGGCCGGGAGGCGGCTGACGTCGCTCAGGTCACTCGGAACCGTCGTGCCATCGAAATCGGAACCAAGGCCGACCCGATCAAGCCCAATTCGGTCGACGAGGTAATCGATATGACGTATGAGTTCGTCGAGCTTGGTGTCTGGATCCTTGCGACCGTCCGCCCGGATGAACATCGTACCGAAATTCACGCCCACGAAGCCGTCCGTGTCCCGGATCGCATCGAGCTGGCGATCAGTCAGATTGCGCGAATGCGGCGTCAGAGCATGAACATTGGAATGGCTTGCTACGAGCGGAGCGTCCGAGAGGGCGGCTACATCCCAGAAACCCTGCTCGTTGAGGTGCGACAGATCGATGAGAATGCGCAATGCA
Organism: Microvirga sp. RSM25; assembly: GCF_044784385.1. Taxonomy (NCBI): domain Bacteria; kingdom Pseudomonadati; phylum Pseudomonadota; class Alphaproteobacteria; order Hyphomicrobiales; family Methylobacteriaceae; genus Microvirga; species Microvirga sp. RSM25. Next base: position 3,759,563 of record NZ_CP173039.1, read on the forward strand.
TTGCACGCCCGGATCAGCTCTCGTCCCTGATCTGTCAGACCGGGCCCGATATCAGGGAGTGAGGGGAAGCGAAATGGCACGCCGTGGCCGAAAATGTTCGAACGGCTCCAGACCGGACCGATGGAACGTAAACCCGTCTGATAGAGCACGTCGAGCATCTTCAAGTCGGGATCGATCATTTCGGCTCCTTCAATATGGAGCACCACGGCCAGGGCGCCGCTCGCCATAGCGGACCGGATGTCCCGTCCGCTTCGACATATGCGCATGCCACCCTCTGACGCCCGCTCCAGGCGCACCAGGAGCGAGATCAGGTCGAGGGTTGCCGTCTGCGCCTCTGCAAGGGATGGCGGCAGGGCCTGTGGCTTGCCGTCGCTTCCTATCCCATCGATCGATGAGGGGACAAAGACTGCGAACAGCCCGCCCGCGAAGCCTCCTACCCGCGCCCGCGGCAGATCCAAATGACCAGTCGTCCCTTCTTTAAGAAAACCGAGCTCAGGTGCCCCGTTTTCTGATCGCCAGAGACGAAGCAGCACATCATTATGTCCGTCAAAAACCGGTATGAGAGCTTCAGATGTCATGTTCGTCCAACACATTCGGCCGGGATATCATCACCCAGGGAAACTCGTGTAAGACCCCACGAGGCCCTTCGGCCAATTCAATTTTCGACAGAGTTGATACCGGACTTGCATAGGAGGCCAATTTGAACCCCTGTGATGCAAAGCATGCATAGGGAATGCCAATTTCCGAATTTGTCAGGCAAAACGTGCGCCGTATAGGTTCATTGCCCTGGCGAAGGGGCTCCCACCGGCCGCGTGTTCGGGATCGCATGTTTTTCGATGCAACACCGGTACAGAGTCTGGAGTCACCTGAACCAGTTAGAAATCGCGAAGGGCTGCCAGCCTGCGACGGCCGGTTGCGAGCGGCAGCAATAATGGCCTGGAAGGCCGAACCCTTCTTAACAGAGGTGATATGGGATGCTTAATCGGCGAACATTTCTTGCAAGCTCCGCAGCTGCGTCATTCTTCAGCTATTCGGGTCTATCGGCCGCCTTCGCGGACACGCCCAAAGACATTCTTGTCGTAGTGCAGCAGCTCGACAATATGACGAGCCTTGACCCGCACGAGAGCTTCGAGGCTGTGGGAAGCGAAATCAGCAGCAACTGCTATCAGAAGCTGGTCAAGGCAAATATCGACAAGCCTTCGGAGATCATTGGCGATCTGGCCGAATCCTGGGAGGCCGGCGCGGATGGGAAGACTATGACGTTCCGGCTGCGCAAGGACGCCAAGTTCGCAAGCGGACAGCCCGTGACGGCGGAGGACGCGGCCTTCTCGCTGCAGCGCGCTGTGATTATGAACAAGGGTCCGGCCTTCATCATCAATCAGTTCGGCTTCACGAAGGACAATGTTGCAGAACGCGTCAAGGCGGCTGACACCCACACCTTGGTGCTGACGCTGCAGGAACCGACCTCCCCGTCTTTCCTACTCTACTGCCTCTCCGCCAATGTCGGCAGCGTGGTCGATAAAAAGGTCACGATCGAGAAGGCTCAAGCCGACGATCTCGGCAATGGCTGGTTGCGTCAGAATACCGCCGGATCGGGAGCCTGGGTGCTTCGCTCCTGGAAGCCCAGCGAAAGCATCATGCTCGATGCGAATCCGAACGGTCAGTACAAAGGCAACATCAAGCGGATCATCCTGCGGCACATCGTCGATCCTTCTGCGCAGCTCCTGATGCTGCAGAAAGGTGATGCAGACGTCGCCCGCAACTTGACCACCGAGCAGCTCCGCACTCTTCAAGGTGACACCAACTACAACCTCGTCCAATCGGGTGTGGCTTCGCTCATGGTCATTTCCATGAACCAGAAGAATCCCAAGCTTGCCAAGCCACAGGTTTGGCAGGCGATCAAATGGGCTCTCGACTACCAGGGCATCCAGAAGAATATCGTGCCTCTTACGCATATTGTGCACCAGACCATGGTGCCGAAAGGTTTTCCTGGCGCGATCGAAGACAAGCCCTTCCAGAAGGATGTCGCGAAGGCGAAGGCCCTCATAGCAGAGGCGGGTCTGGCTGACGGATTCGAGGTGACGATGGATCACTATTCCGCCCAACCCTACCCGGATATCGCGCAGACCATTCAAGCGAACCTCGCCGAGATCGGCATCCGTGTGAAGCTGATGGCGGCGGAGAACCGTCAAGTTCTGACCAAGATGCGGGCCCGTCAGCATGACCTTATCCTGACGGCATGGGGCTCCGACTATTTCGATCCGAACACCAACGTGGAAGCCTTCTGTGTCAACACGGACAATGGCGAGGAGGCTCGCAACCGCACGCTCGCCTGGCGCTCGACCTGGCAGGACAAGCAGATGACGGATCGCTCTGCCGAAGCGCTCAAGGAGAGCGACCCAACCAAGCGCGTCGCCCTCTATGAGACGCTCCAGCGAGACCACATGGCCAATAGTCCCTTCGCGATCATGCTCCAGGGCATCACGACGGCTGCGTGCCGCAAGGATGTCACAGGCGTACGCCTCGGCACTCTCTCCGACACTCATTCCTATGCAGGAGCACGCAAGGCGTGAAGAAGCGGCTTGGAACGCTGGCGAGTGTCCTCGCCAGCGTCTCTCTCACTCTGTTCGGGCTCGTCGTCATCACCTTTCTGATCGGGCGCGTCATGCCGATCGATCCGGTTATCGCCGCGGTCGGCGATAACGCGCCTCAGGAAGTGGTCGAGAGAGCCCGTCAGGAAATGGGCCTCGACCAGCCTCTCCCGCAGCAATTTCTCTATTTCGTGGGGCAGTTGCTGCATGGAGATCTCGGCCAGTCGATTCTGACGAAGAATTCTGTCGCCAGCGATATCGCGCGGTATTTCCCGGCAACTCTGGAGCTTGCAACGGCCGCGATCATCGTCGCCGCTCTGATTGGGATTCCTCTCGGCGTGTGGGCCGCTGTCCGGCAAGGCACTTGGGTCGACCAGACAATTCGTGTCATCTGCCTCGCTGGCCATTCAGTGCCCGTTTTCGTCCTGGCTCTTTTGTGCCTTCTCGTCTTCTATGCGGTTCTCGAAATTGCGCCGGGGCCTGGGCGGCAGGATATCATCTATCAGGACATGGTTCCCCATGTGACGGGGCTTCTGACGGTCGATTCATTGATTGCCGGCGATTGGGGTGCATTCTGGGATGCTCTGGCGCATATGGTGCAGCCTGTCTGCATCCTGGCTTACTTCAGCATGGCCTATATCACCCGCATGACACGCGCGTTCATGCTGGATGCTCTGCATGGCGAATACGTCATTACCGCACGGGCCAAGGGTCTTTCCCCCGCGGCGGTGATCTGGCGCCATGCCTTCCCGAACGTAGGTGTGCAGCTCGTCACGGTTCTGGCTCTCACCTATGCGGGCCTGCTTGAAGGCGCGGTCGTCACCGAGACTGTCTTCAGCTGGCCGGGTCTTGGCCAGTATCTCACCGTTTCCCTCATGAACGCCGATATGAATCCGGTGATCGGTGCAACACTACTAGTCGGCTTGGTCTATGTCGGCCTTAACCTCCTGGCAGATGCCCTTTACCGGCAACTGGATCCCCGCATACGATGAGCACCGTTCTTTCTCGCGAGTGGCTCTTGGCGGAAACGCCGGAGTCCCGAACCCAAGCCGCATGGGGCCGGCGCTATCGCGCATGGCTCGACCTTCGGGCAAATCCATTGGCGATGATCGGCCTCATCATCATCGTCACTTTCGTCCTGCTGTCGCTGGCAGCTCCCATTCTGGCGACCCATGATCCCGGTGCGCAGGATCTGGCGAACCGCCTTGCCCGCCCCTCGGCGGCGCACTGGCTGGGGACGGACGAGTTGGGCCGTGACATCTACTCGCGTATTCTGTACGGCGGCCGGGTGACGCTCGGCATGGTGGTTGCCGTGGTGGTTCTCGTGGCACCGCTGGGACTCGCCGTCGGTTGCATTGCAGGCTATGCTGGGGGCACCGTCGATCGCCTCCTGATGCGGGTGACCGACATCTTCCTAGCCTTTCCTCGGCTGATCCTAGCGCTGGCATTCGTAGCTGCCCTGAGGCCCGGGGTGGAGAGCGCCATCCTGGCAATCGCTCTGACCGCATGGCCACCCTATGCGCGTCTTGCCCGGGCAGAAACCATGACGATCCGCAACAGCGACTTCATCGCCGCCTGTCGCCTGACCGGTGCTCCGGCCGGACGCATTGTACTCCGGCACGTAGCTCCTCTGTGTGTTCCAAGCCTTATCGTGCGCATTACTCTCGACATGAGTTCCATCATTATCACCGCCGCCAGCCTAGGCTTCCTTGGCATGGGCGCGCAGCCCCTTCCGCCGAATGGGGGGCGATGATCGCGACCACCAAGCGCTTCATTTTCGAGCAGTGGTGGGTTCCAACAATTCCAGGGCTCGCCATCTTCCTGGCTTCCCTCGCCTTTAACTTCCTGGGGGACGGCCTGCGTGATGTCCTCGATCCGAAGCAACGCTGATGCTGGTTGATATCGACAATCTCCGGGTTTCCTTCAAAACCCGGACGGGCACCTTCGATGCCGTGCGTGGCGTGTCGCTTGCCATCGGAACCGAGAAGCTTGGCATCGTCGGGGAGAGCGGTTCGGGAAAGTCGCTGACGGCTCGCGCCCTGATGCGCCTGCTGCCGCAAAACGCGAGCATTACGGCGGATCGGCTGGCTTTCGACGGCATCGACATTCTCAAAGCAGACGAGCGCGCCATGCGCCGCATCCGAGGCAAGCGGGCCGGGTTCATCCTTCAGGATCCGAAATATTCGCTCAATCCCGTCATGACGATCGGCCGGCAGGTGGCAGAAGCCTGGAGGACCCACAAGGGGGCGGGCGCAAGGAGGCCATGGAAGCCGCCATCGGGCTTCTCGATCAGGTGCGCATCCGGGATCCCCGCCGTGTCTACGATCTCTATCCGCATGAGGTATCCGGGGGCATGGGTCAGCGCATCATGATCGCCATGATGCTGGCGCCCGACCCGGCACTGCTGATCGCGGACGAGCCGACCAGTGCTCTCGACGCTACGGTGCAGGCCGAGATCCTGCGGCTGATAGAGGATCTTGTGTCGCAGCGAGGCATGGGCCTGATCCTTATCAGCCATGATCTGCCTCTCGTGTCTCATTTCTGCGATCGTGTCGCAGTCATGTATTCCGGGCGGATCGTCGAGGAAATTTCCGCGGGCAACCTCGCTCAGGCGAAACACCCCTATACCCGCGGCCTGCTCAACTGTCTGCCCTCCCTTATTCATCCCAAAGCGCGTCTCCCGGTTCTGAACCGCGATCCGGCATGGCTCCAATCATGATTGACGTTGATCAGCTGCGTATCCGCTTCGGCAGCAATGAGGTGGTCAAAGGCGTTTCATTTCACGTTCCGACCGGAGGCAGCTTCGGCATCGTCGGCGAGAGCGGCTCGGGCAAGTCGACCGTGTTGCGTGCCGTCGCCGGCCTGAATGCCGAATGGTCCGGAAACATCACGGTCGATAGGCAAGCCATGAGGCCACGCCGCGATCGTGCCTTCTTCCGGAAGGTCCAGATGGTATTTCAGGACCCCTACGGCTCCTTGCACCCCCGCCAGACGATCGACCGCATCTTGAGCGAGCCTCTGCTCGTGCACGGGATTGGCGAAATCGAGGCCCGCATTGAAAGGGTACTGTCCGAAGTCGCATTGCCGACCACAATGCGCTTTCGCTATCCGCACCAGCTCTCCGGAGGCCAACGCCAGCGCGTTGCGATTGCCAGAGCTTTGATTGCTGAGCCGGAAGTCCTGCTCCTCGACGAGCCGACCAGCGCACTCGACGTGTCGGTCCAGGCGGAGATTCTAAACCTGCTCGCCGATCTGCGGGAGCGACGCCGTCTGTCCTACATCCTCGTCAGCCACAATCTCGCTGTCGTTACCCATCTCTGCCCTCGAGTCGGGGTCATGATCGGCGGTGAGATGGTCGAGCAGCTGAGCGCCGAGGATCTGCGTGCAGGAAGCGTCCATCATCCGCATACGTCACAACTGCGGGCGCTCAGCGTCGATCTCGAAGAAGTACCTTAAGAATATCGCCGGTGAGAAACGGCAATCCCCTTCCTGCGAGGAACTGAAGAGTTCAGGAGATGACCATGTCTTTTGCCACGTCGGATTCGCTCTGGTCCTCAGCTGCGGAAACCGCGGCGCGCATCTCCGATGCCTGGAAGCAGGGGGCGGTCCCGGCGGTGCAATCGTGATCTTCGATGAGAAGAATATTCGGGTTGAATCCTGCGGCGGCCTGGAGAGTTTGGCAACCGCGGTTCCGTTCTCCCCCAACAGCGTGGTGCGCTACGCGTCCATAACCAAGCATATTTTCGCCGCGTTGGCCCTGCATCGCGATGACGTAATTGGCCTCGATGATCGCTTGGGCTCCCATCTGCCGGGTCTGCGGGGCCTCATGGCTGATGTGACCGTCGGCCGGGCTCTCGACATGACCGGCGGCCTGCCCGATGTGCGCGACACCCTTTCGTTGTTGGGCCTGTCCGTCCACACCGCGACCGAGGCACAGCCGATCCTGGATTTTCTCTACAGCTTGGAGAAGCTGAATTTTCCCGCCGGGCACGAGATTTCCTATTCCAACACCGGCTACCGCCTCGTCGAAGCGGCGCTGAAGTGCAAGGGTCTGCTGTTCAACGAGATGGTGCAGGAGCGGATCTCCCGCCCTCTCGGGATCGCCTTCCACGCACCCGAATTGTGGTTCGATCCCGTCCCTAACTTGGTTCCAGGCTATTGGCGTTCTGAGCAAGGCTGGCAATTGGGCAATGCCGGGCTACACCTCTCGGCTTCCGGCAGTTTGACCGGAAGCGTGCGCGACCTCGCAATCTGGCTGCAGGCTTTGATGAGTGGTCAGGGACCCGGCGAAGGGTGGATGGAGCGGCTATCCGCGACCCGCTTCCTCGCTGATGGACGCCCGACCCAGTATGGGCTTGGCCTCGCATGGTCGCGGATCGGCAACAACCGCCTCGTCGGCCATGGCGGCGCACATGCCGGCTACAAGAACTACTTCCTTCTCGACCCGCATCGCCGCGTAGGCGTCGCCCTCGTGTCCAACCGCGAGGACACCATGCCGTCGGGGCTCGTCCTTGAGATCATGGCAGCCCTGCTCGGCGAGACGCTCCCCCGCGCAGTGCGCGCATACCAGACGGTCTCTACGCGACCGCCGACGGTCCGTTCTGGCTTGAGATGAAGGATGGCGTTGCGACATTCCTTGGAGCTGGAGAAACTCTCTATGAGGGAGAGGACGGATATTCCGTTTCGCTCTCGGCCCATATGCCCATGCGGCTCCGCTGGACCGGCGAAGCCGTCGAGGGCGAGGTTGGCCATGCTGCGCGCCGTTTCGTTTCCGTCCAACCTGACGACTGCCTGTCACGTGCTCAGGGGCGTTGGGTGTGCCCGGCCTATCACTCAGATTTCGAGATCAAGGGCGACAGGCTCGAGATGGGCATCGGCCCTGCCCGGACGAGCGCGCCATTGGTATCTTTGGGCAGCAACCGGCTTCTCATGGAGGGAAAGGACGGCCCCTGGATGAAGCGCTCCAGTCTCGTTTTCGACGACGGTCGTGCGGGATTATTCCTCAATCGGAGCCGTGTCATTCAATTCGAGCGTGAGGCCTGAGATGGGGGGCGAGATCTCCGCAGTCCGGTCGGAAGACCTCGCCGCTCATCTTACTGTGACGTGGTGCGGGCAAAGTCTATATAGATCTCCCGCAGACGCTTCACGAGCGGGCCTGGCTTGCCTCCGCCCACTGGGGTGCCGTCAATCATCACCACAGGCTGCAGGAAGCTCGAAGCGCTGGTGATGAAGGCCTCTTTCGCATTCAGGGCCTCCTCGACCGAGAAGGCTCGCTCCTCGATACGGATCTGACGCTCCGCCGCCAAGGCGAGCAGCGCCTTGCGGGTGCATCCGGGCAGGATGGCATTGGAGTTCGGGCGAGTGACGATGACGTCATCTGGGGTAACGATGAAGACGGTCGATGACCCACCTTCCGTGACCAGCCCATCCTCAACCATCCAAGCCTCCTGGCAACCTGCTTCTGCCGCAGCCTGCTTCGCCAGAACCTGCGCAAGGAGAGCCACGCTCTTAATATCGCGGCGTGCCCAGCGGATGTCGGGCAGAGTTTTCACCGCGATGCCATTCTGTGCCGCCGGGGAATCAACGATGCTCTTCACCTGAGTGAACATAATGAGACTTGGCTTGACATCTTTAGGGAACGCGAAGTCTCGGTCGGCTGCGCCGCGCGTCACCTGCAGATAGACGACCCCTTCGACCAGGACGTTGCGGGCGATGAGCTCCTTCTGAATTTTCTCGATGCGCTCCAGCGTCTCCGGAAGAGGCAGGGCGATCTCCCCAACCGAGCGAGCTAGCCGCGCAAGATGCGCCTCATTGTCGACCAGCCTGCCAGCGAGAACCGCTGAAACCTCGTAGATCCCGTCTGCGAACAGAAACCCACGATCAAGGATCGACACACGGGCCTCCTCGAGCGGCAGAAACTCTCCATTCACATAAGCAATGCGGCTCAATTTCGTCTTCTCCTTTGCATGGCCGAACCAGCTTCTTCCCGGACCGTGCTGTTTCGATGAAGCCGCCTCTCCATGGCGGCATCGATGGCACGTTCATGAAAGAAAAGCGCCTCGCGAGCATGATCTTTAAGCATTCAAATCGGTCCCGCCCAATTCAGATTTGGAACCATTTCATGCTGGTCGTGCATAGACCGTGAATTCTTCGTAATATTCTTTCACCTGCCATTCACTTGTGCCACATTTGCAAGCTGAGCCGACTTGGATAGGGTGCGGCTGCGAAAACCATCACGCATGTGTCATCCGCGCCCGGAGCAGGGAATGGAAATCAAGTGGCTCGAGGACTTCATCAGTCTTGCTAATACGTTGAGCTTCTCGCGGGCCGCTGAAGAACGCCACGTCACGCAATCCGCCTTCAGCCGTCGCATCAAACAGCTTGAGACCTGGCTGGGGGTTCCTCTGGTCGACCGCGCTACCTTTCCAGCGCACCTCACTCAGGCGGGCCAAGATTTCCTGCCGGTTGCGCAGGAGACTGTGACCAACCTCAATCGGACCCGTAATGACATTCGAGAGAAACAGGGTATCAAAGCCAATACTCTCAGCTTTGCGGCGCTCCACACCCTCTCAATCACGTTTTTCCCGCGCTGGCTCCAAAGCATCGAGCCGCGGTTCGGCGCCCTCTCGACCCGCCTCAGCGCCGACAACAGCAGCATGGAAGGATTTGTGAACTCATTGACTGAGGGGGAAAGCGATTTTCTCCTCATCTATGCCCATCCTGCCGTTCCGGTCATGATCGACGAAGCCCGCTTCGCTTATCGAACCTTGGGACGTGAGAATATCATCCCCATATCGGCTCCGGATTCCGAAGGCCGCCCTCTCCACAGAATCGATGGCTCCGGCAACCCGGTCCGCTATCTCGCTTACGGTCCGGGCGCCTTCTTTGGTCATGCGCTGACAAACCTTTTCGAACACCGTCCGCTGGGCCGAACCCCGGTCTACGAGAACACAATGTCGGAAGGTTTGAAGGCTATGGCCCTCGCCGGTTGGGGTCTTGCCTGGATTCCGGAGAGCATCATCGTGGACGACTTGGCCGCCAAGCGCATTGTGCGAGCCGGAGACCCATCCTGGGATCTTAGTGTCAATATCCGTCTCTACCGCTTTCTTGCAAATGACCGCCCGATCGTTAGACGCTTTTGGAACCTGCTCGAAACCTAATTATCCGGCAAATCGCGGTCCGCAGAAGCAATAGGTAGATTTCCTTCTATCCAGGGAGACTGTCAGGTAAAGCCAAATGATCATGATATAGCTCCCTTCAAAGGGAATGTCGGCATTGGGTCAGACTCAGAAATTCCCCTGCCGTTCTGGAGCGTCCGGTTCTGCATTCTAAGCCGACCTTCAACTTGCTTATGTCTCGTGCCGATCATGCGATTTTCGTTGGTAAAATGGTCGAGGCAAGTTCCACCACTATCCAATGATGAAGCTTGCCACTGCCACAATGCTGCCAGCCGCGGAATTGGCCGGGTGTCCTAAATTGGATTTGTTATCCTTCCACGATTACAGGCACGATGTGCGTACAGCCTCCATCGTGCAAGAACGAGAAGAGTGCGGGGGAATTCGATTTCTGTGCACTTCTTTGCGATCTGATCCGGCGTAGAGTCTTCGAAGTCGCGGACATATATGGTAAGGCCGAGATCGCCCTGCTTGCAAATTGTTGTACGTCATCGCTTATGCTCGCCTTACCATGACAGGTACAGCAGATCGCGTTGGCTTGCGCTCAGCGATGTCCTGCTTTGTCCCGCCGCAGGCGTCGCAGATATTCGTGGGCAAGTTCCAGCGATGGCCGGTCACGCCACCTCTCCATCGATCGTCGGCGGCTGCGAAGGCGGCCTCAGACTAGCGGTTTGCACGGTGCCCTGCGTCGACTGTATGTGCGACAGCTTGCTACCGGGCTCGCGGATCGAGTCGATCAGCTGATTGCGGCGCCACAGCTCCTGCTCGTTGACCACGTTGCCCTCCTGCTGGGTCTTGTAGTCGAAGCCCCAGGCGCGGCGCTCGCCCTCCTGCGCCAACATCAGCGCCCGGGCGTCGGCATCGAACATGGCGCTCATCTTCGCCGCCTAGGTGATGCGACGGCTCAGCGTCAGCGTCTCCTTGCGCTCCAGAATCTTGCCGTTGTCGTCCTTCAGGTCGTGTTCGAGCGGCTTGGCCAGGATCTTCGTGGGCTCGCCGCGCAGCAGGCGCAAGGCGTGCGGCTGCGGAAGAATCCTTGGGTCGTAGGGCTTCGGGCCTGAAACGGCTGAGTATCCCGCTCCCTCCGCCACCTTGCAGGGCTAAGCGCCTACACCTGTTAGAAATTTTTCCTGCTCATTTGCGCGGCCCCAACATAGGTCCCAACAGCACCGCATGTAGCAGTTCAGAGGCTCAACAGGCCGTGTTGGCACTTCCTTGGCGTCGAGTGCTGATCGCGCCTGTTCAAGCAACTGGATTGCCTCAGCCGCACTCACGATTCGTGGCGTGCCGTTCGCGAGCGATAGACGCTCAGATCTATTCCAGATCCATTCCTCGAGTCGCGAGACGACGAGCGGGACAATGCGCTCAACTCCCTTGAAATCATAGTTTTTGCCCCGCGGTTTTGCCTTGATGAACTCCCCTAGGCTCAGCGCCTGTCCGACCTTCTCGTCAAGGCGCGCTTGGCGTCGTTGAAATGTAGAAATCTGGCCGAACTCGTAATCCAGGGGCCGTTCGATAGAGACGCATTCAAAAGCAAAAAGGAAGCAGCCATTGAAACAGGGCATCACAGTCTGAGAAAACCTTATCGGGAAGTCTGCGTTGGCTTTGCTCCGGCGCTAGAGGGATACAGGATTGGCCAACCTGCCGAGGGACATGAGCAGACGTTCCTGCACTCGTATCAGGAAACTCTCCATCTCAGCCTCATGCTTGAACGGTCCCCGTCTACTAGATCTGATGAGATAGAGCGTGCGCGTGATCGCTGGTTCGGTGATGCGTCGGCTCACTAACATCCCCCTCTTCAACTCCTCGATTGCAGTCCCATAGGGCATAATGCTAGCCGCTGCTCCTCGTGAGACAACCGCTTTCATGGCAGATACAGATTGTGCCTCGAAGGGAACATGCACTGGCAAAGACAGGCGCTCCGCGGAAGCCTCGACAAGACGGCGGATGCTGTCCTTTTCCCCTGCCAGCACCAAATCTTGGTTTAGAGCTTCCGAGAAAGTGATTGTTTCACCAGCGGGAGCTTTCGATGGAGCCGCCACATAAACCAGTTCCTCTCTCAGGATCGGCTGCAGGACCAACCCCGGTCGTTCGTTAACCTCATAGGCGAAAGCAAGATCCAGTTCGCCCCGCTCCAGCGCTTCGACGAGAACGAAGCTCAGTTCCTCGCTGAGGCTCAGAAAAACTCCCGGCATAGCCTCGCGGGCGTCCAGCAGCATATCGGAGCCGATCTGAAGCATGATGCTTGGGGTCAGCCCAAGCGCGACCACTTCACGCTCTATTGTGCCGAGCGACTTGATTTCCTGCTGTGTCTCCTGCACCAGCTGGAGAATGGTGTTGGCGCGATCAAACAGGATGCGCCCGGCTTCCGTCGGCAGCACGCCCCGGGAATGTCGGACTAGAAGATCAACCCCGAGTTCCTGCTCCAGCTGTCTGATCTGCAGACCCAACGCCGGCTGCGCAACGTTGAGTTGTTCTGCCGCCCGAGTGATGTTGCCAACCTCGATCACCCTCACGAAATAACGTATTTGCCGAAGATTAATGGCGTTGCCCTCCCCGCTGGCATGGCCGTCCGATGGGCAGTTTCGCCGCAGTCTCCCTGTTGTCAATGGGATGCGCCGAGCATGACTAGATGTATCAAGAGCTCCCATCATACATTCTTGATATGAGAGGCACCTTTTTTTGTCTTTGATCGACAAGGGGCCCGATCGTACCACTGCATTGTGGAATGACGAGGAGTGTCCGTCTTGGCGCAACTGCAATTATCCGTCGCCATCGGCGATTATGACCGGAACCGGCCGCTTATTGACGGCAAGGTCAGCATCGACGGGGTGAGCCCATTGGTGATGACGCTCGACCCAGAAGAAATTTTCTTCCGTGCGTTTCGACACTCCGAATTCGATATCTGCGAGTTGTCCTTCAGCAGCTACACTCTTAAGATTTCACAGGGACGCAGTGCCTATGTCGGCATTCCCGCTTTTCTATCCCGCGCCTTCCGGCATACCTCCATCTACATCAGGACCGATCGCGGCATCCGCGAGCCGCGCGACCTGATTGGCCGTAGGATCGGACTTCCGGAATACCAGCTGACAGCCTGCGTTTGGGCTCGCGCGCTCCTTCAGGACGATTACGGCGTCAATCCTTCGGACGTCACCTGGGTGCGCGGCGGCATCGAGCAACCCGGCCGGCCCGAAAAAATCCCTGTCGAGTTGCCATCAGATATCAAGGTCGTCAGCGCTCCGGAGGAAAAGTCCCTCAACGAATTGCTCGAAGCAGGCGAGATCGACGGCTTCATCGGCCCGCGCGCACCCTCCTGCTACGACCGTGGCCACCCACACGTCGATCGCCTCTTCCCAGATCCCACTGCGGCTGCGGCCGACTATTATACCCGGACAGGCATCTTCCCGATCATGCATATCCTTGGGGTCAAGCGCGAGCTGGCAGAACACCATCCCTGGTTACCGGCCGCCGTACTGAAGGCTTTCGAGCAGTCAAAAGCCATGGCCCTGGTACGTCTCAACGACACCTCCGCCACCAAGGTTACCCTCCCCTTCGTCGAGGAGCAGCTGAAGGCAGCCCGAAAGCTCATGGGAGCCGATTTCTGGTCATACGGTGTCGCGCCAAACCGCAAGGTACTTGAGAGCTTCGTGGCGCATCATCACAGGCAAGGCTTGTCGGCCCGTCAGGTATCGGTGGAAGAGCTTTTCCATCCCTCAACCCTTGAGGCCCACCGCATCTGATCTCCCGTTAAAATCCTGTTCGATCGAGGTTCATGACCATGTCTCACCACGCCCCTGCCATAACTCTGGAGGCATTGAGACTTCCGGAACAGCGGGATCTCTACTATGGCGGAGCCTGGCATTCGCCACGATCCGGCAGGTATGCAGATGTGCGCAGTCCGGCAACAGACGAGTCCTTGGGCCCTGTTGCCGAGGCGAGTGAAGCGGATGCAGCGCTGGCTGTTTCGGCGGCGCAGGAAGCCTTCCGGGAGTGGCGCAGGGTCCCACCCCTGGAACGGGCGAAGCTGCTGCGGCGCCTCAGCCAAGTGCTCCGCGATCATGCCCCGGAACTCGCCATGCTCGATGCGGCTGATTGCGGCAACCCGGTTCGTGAAATGGTGGGCGATGTGATGAACGCTGCCGCCCAACTCGAATTCTTTGCTGGCCTCGTGACCGAGATGAAGGGCGCCTCGGTGCCGATGGGTCCGGATGCGGTCAATTTCTCGATCCGCGAGCCGCTTGGCGTCGTCGTCCGCATCGTGCCGTTCAACCACCCTTTCATGTTCGCCGCCGCCAAATCGGCAGCGCCGCTGGCAGCTGGCAATACGGTCATTATCAAGCCCCCGGAGCAGGCTCCCCTCTCCGCATTGCGCCTTGCAGAACTCGTCGACGGCATCCTGCCTCCGGGTGTTTTCAACGTGGTCCCGGGCGGGCGGGAGGCCGGCGCTGCGCTCGCCAGCCATCCGGACGTTGCAAAGGTCGCCCTCATCGGCAGCATCGCCACAGGCCGTGCCGTCCTCCGAGCCGCGGCTGAGACGATCAAGCCTGTCCTTTTGGAGCTTGGGGGCAAGAACGCCCTGATTGCCTTTCCGGATGCAGACCCGGACGAGGTTGCAGCCGGCGTGGTCGCAGGCATGAACTTCACTTGGTGCGGCCAATCCTGCGGATCGACGAGCCGTGCGTTCATCCATCGCTCGATCTACGAGGCAGTGCTGGATCGGGTGAGAACCCGCTGTGCAGCCTACAGGCCCGGCCTCCCAACAAACCCCTCCACGACCATGGGCGCCATCATCAGCCGTACCCAGTATGACCGCGTTCTCGGCTATATCGAGAAGACCAAAGCCGAGGGCGCGCGGCTTGTCTATGGCGGGAAGACGCCATCTGATCCAGATCTTGCCAATGGATTTTTCGTCGAGCCCACCGTGTTCGCCGACGTCACTCCGGATATGACGCTTGCCCAGGAGGAGGTCTTCGGCCCGATCCTCGTGGTTCTATCCTGGGAAGCCGAAGCTGCGATGATCGAGCAGGTCAATGCGGTGCCTTATGGCCTGACCTGCTCCATCTGGACCAACGATCTCATCCGGGCCCACCGAACGGCTGCCGAGGTTGAGGCTGGGTTCGTCTGGATCAACGAGGTATCGAAGCACTTCCTGGGAACACCGTTTGGCGGCTACAAGCAATCCGGTACGGGCCGTGAGGAATGCCTCGGAGAGTTGCTGAGTTTCACGCAGGAAAAGAACATCCACGTGAACCTGAAGCGGCCGGCCCGAACATAGAGAGACCCTTTGAACAACCCAGAACGAGCCCGGCGCATCACCCGCGCCGGGCCCTTTGTTTGCGTGAATGGATCTACTTCAAGGTCTGGAACAGTTGCGCGAGCTGCTCCTTGGAGAGCGGAGCCTGCAGAACCTTGAGAGACACTGCATCGGCCATGACGGTATCGAGCTCCTCCGCCCGATCGGGATCGAGCATCTCCTTGGGATAGAACTCATCGCGGACCCGCTTAGCGGTTGCCTCGGGGATGCCAACCCACTCTGCGTACATCTTGATGGCTGCAGGATCCGAATACATCCAATTCAGCGTATCGCGATATCCGCGCATGAAACGGGTGAATACATCTCTCCGCTGTTCCAGGGCTGGAGCGTTCGCGATCACGAGGCGAACAGTCTGGTTCCTGAAGCTGGGAACGTCGCTGCCGTGGGCGATGATGCGGATGCGGTTCTGCCCCAGGGCATCGAGGCCGAATGGCGGCGAAGACCATCCTACATCCACCTGATTAGACATGACCTGCGTAAAGGTGCTGCTCGGGGTACCTGTCGCGACCGGCTTCGCCTGAACCTGGAACTGTCGTTGGAAGCCGAGCACGACCAAGTTCGTGGAGGATCCGTTGGTCGAGTAGGCAATCGTCCGGCCCGCAATGTCCTTCATCGACTGAATGGGAGAATCTGAACGAACATACCAGAAGAGGTCTGTCGATCCTGTCGTCTGCGCGCCTAGAGCACGGACCGGAGCACCCTTGGCGAAGGCGCTCATGACGGCGCCGGTGCCCACACCCGTTCCGATATCGACGCTCCCCGAGATCACCGCCTGCTGGGTCTCGCCGCTGCCCTGCGTGTAAAGGATATCAAGCACGAGGCTGTGCCTTTTAAAGATCCCTGCCTTCTGGCCGAGTTCGGCGATGGCGTTTTCCCAATTTCCCCGCTGCCCTACGGCCAGTTTCAAACTGTCTTCGGCCCTTGCAGTTGTCGCGCCCAGAGCCAGGGATGCAAACATAAAGCTTGCAACAATCCTGCGTCGACTGATCCTGTCCATGTTGTTCCTCCCAATTTTTTGTTTGTCCAAGGCGGAGCCGGAGCTCCGTCTCGGATCAATAATGGATCAGCTCTTGGGAGCAGGAATCTGGATCAGCTCGCTCAGCTGCTCCTTCGTCAGCGGAGCGGAAATGTTCTTGAAGGTGACGGCATCCTCCATGAGAGCATCGATGCCCTGGATCTTATCCGGCACGAGCATGGCCTTGGAGAAGAACTCGTCACGGATCCGCTTGGCCAGATCCTCCGAGATATTGTTGAACTGAGCATATTCCTTGATGACCTCTGGCGAGGAGTACATCCAGTCGACCGTCTCACGGTAGGCCTGAATGAAGCGGTCGATCACGTCCTTGCGGCGCTGAAGGGTCTGCACGTTTGTAATCAGGAGGCGGATCGTCTGATCCTTGATCTCGGGTAAGTCATTGCCGCGAGCCACAATCCGGATCTTATTTTGGTCGAGCGCGTCGACACCGAAGGGCGGGGCTGCCCAGCCGACATTGATCTGGCCCGACATGACCTGGGTGAAGGTGCCTGGAGGCCCACCGGTCGCAACAGTCTTCGCCTTCAGATCGTGCTGCTTGATGAGCGCTCGCACGATGGTGTGCGTGGAAGAGCCGTTGGTGGAATACGCAATCGTCGTATCGGCGGCTGCATCCTTGATAGTCTTCAAGGGCGAGTCGGCGCGGACGTACCAGTAATCGGCAGCACCGGTCGTCTGTGCGCCAATGATGCGCACCGGTGCCCCTTTGGCGAAGGCTCCAAACACGCCGCCGGTTCCCGCGGCAACGCCCACATCAACGCTTCCCGAGAGCACGGCCTGCTGGGTCTCGCCTCCCCCTTGGGTATAGAGGATATCGAGTTCGAGCCCATGCTTCTTGAAGATGCCCGCACGCTTTCCAAGCTCTGGCACGGACGTGTCCCAATTTCCGCGCTGTCCCACGGCAAGCTTCACTGTCTCCTGCGCCGCTGATGGCAGGATGCCGAATGCAATCGCCGAAGCGGTTACGGCCGCCATCACCAAAATCTGTCGTCTCTTCATGGCTTTTTCTTCCTCTCAAGCAGGTCGTTTTTGTTTTGAGACGCCCCGGTTGCTGAGGCGGCCGAAGGCGGTGTTAACAACTGCGGCGATCATGAAGACGATGATGAGCATCGCGTACATCTGCGGCATGTTGAACTGTGTATAGCTTTGGATGATCAGGTACCCGAGACCCTGGTTCGACAGCTTCGTCTCCGCCAGGAGGACGCCAATGATGGCGACGCCGAAGCCGAGGCGGATGCCATTGATCATGGGGATCAGCATCGCCGGCAGGTAGATTTTTGTAACCATCTGTGCCGTCGAAGCCCGGAAGCTGCGCCCGACCCGGATAAGCACCTTGTCGATCTGCCTCATGCCCGCCGTCGCACTCAGAGCGACGGGAAAGAAGCAAGACAGGGCGCCCATGGCGATCTTCGAGCCTGAACCAACCCCAAACCACATGATCATGATTGGGAAGAAAATGATCTTCGGCGTCGGGCCTAAATAATAAAGATAGGCCTCATAGGCCCGCGTCATGAAGGCGCTGCCGCCGACAGCGATGCCAACGACGATTCCCGCCGTTCCGCCAATGGTGAGGGCGAAGAATACTTCGAGTGCCGTCACCCAGAGGTTCTGGTAGAAGATCGAGCTAGACAGCAGCTGGATCATGGCCTGCACGATGCGGACGAGCGGCGGCACCACATCCTCGAACAGCAATCCGGAACGAGCCAGTAGCTCCCATGCGGCAAGCAGCGCAAGGATGATGACGATACGAAGGACCGTCACCTGGCTCGAGGCTGCCGTTCTTGTGGCTTGGCGGGTCAGGACGCCGGTCTGAGCCATTTTTCGACCCTCTCCAGTACGAGGAAGAAGCAAACGCTGATTAGGATGACGAAGCAGATGGCCGCGTAGGTGCCCGGCAGGTCGTAGCGCTCAGCCAATTCATTTATGAGTTGGCCCAGGCCACCGAAATTGATCAGGAACTCGACGCCGACCACGTTGATGAGGGCGACGATAAGCCCGAGACGCAAACCGACAAAGATCGTCGGAACGGCTGCCGGGAACTGGACCTTCCAGAATTGCTGGGCTGGCGTCAGGTTGAAGCTGCGGCCGACGTTCAAAAGCGTCGGCCGCACGCCAAGAAGTCCTTCAAGAGTCTTCAGGATCACGGGGGCTAGGCCGGATGCAAACCCCATCATGGCGATCGTCAATGCGCTGCGGCCGAAAATGACGAGAAAGAGCGGGTAGGCCAGCACGAGGGGAGCGGCTGCGAAAGCGGCAATCCAGGTCTCGATCGCCAGGCGAAGGATCCGGCTTCGGTACAGCAGAACACCAAGTGAAACGCCGACAAGAGTGGCAAGGACGCCCGCAATCAATGCCTCCCACATCGTGAGGAGAAAGCGCTGGAGCACGGCCTCTTCCGCAATCACCCGGCCGAAGCTTGCAAGCACGGTCGACGGCAGGGGAACGACGTATACATTGATGGCGCCAATGCGGATGAGAATTTCCACCAGGACGAAAAAGACGATCAATGTGGCGACGCCTGTCAGCTCAGGTCCCAAGCGTCGAGAAAGGCCCTTCGACATTGCCAATCTCCTCTCTTAAGTCTGGGACTCGGCGTCACGCATGCCGCGGCTCGCCTCTTCTCGGAGATCGCCCCAGATCTCCGCGACATAGCGGCCAAAGGCCTCGCTGCTCACCACCTCGGAACTGCGTGGACGCGGCAGGTCGATATCGATAATCCGTTTCACCCGCCCTGGCCGGTAGGTCATCACCACCACTCGGTCGGAGAGCTGAACCGCTTCGGTGATGCTGTGCGTGATAAGCAGCGTGGTCTGCTTTAGCTCCTGCTGAATCTGCAGCACCTTGTCGCCGAGAAGCAGGCGGGTCTGCTCGTCGAGCGCGCCGAAGGGCTCGTCCATGAGCAGGATCTTCGGCTGGAAGGCCAATGTGCGGGCGATCGAGACACGCTGACGCATGCCGCCAGAGAGCTCGGCAGGGTAGCGGCTCTCAAAACCGCGCAGGCCGACCATGTCGATGAAATGCCGCGCCCGCTCGAAGCGCTCCGCTTTCGGAACACCCTGAATTTCTAGGGGGAACGCGACGTTATCGAGCACCGTTCGCCAAGGGAACGTGGATTCCTCCTGGAAGACCATACCGATGGCCGCATGAGGTCCCGAGACCCGCTCGCCGGCGACGGTCACATTGCCTTCGTAGCCTCCGACGAGACCGCCTACGATGTTGAAGAGCGTCGACTTTCCGCATCCTGACGGACCGATGATCGAAACGAACTCGCCTGGTTTGACGCTGAACGACATATGGTCGACAGCAACAAGCGGCCCTTCCGGGGTCTGAAATTGCATGAGAACGTCATTGATGACGAGGGCAGGCTCCACCGGCTGCGCGTCACGCGGAAGGCTCGTCGACATGGTGGCTGGGATCGCGATCATCGTCAGGCGTTCCTTCAAAGAGCTCATTGGCTTGATCGGGTCAAGGCGGCCGTCATGGCTGGCGTGTATCCAGGCTGCACCCGCACATCGACCACCACGACGGATCCTGCTTCGACAGCCTTGATGGCCGCCTCGAAAGTGGACACGAGGTCCTCCGTGCTGTGCACCGGCCCGAATGCGACGGCACCCTGGGCCCGGGCGATACCGGCGACGTCGATCTCGGGATCGGTCATGCGTTGCCCGATCCACTTATTCTCGACAGGGCGACCGCGCATGTGCGCCATCCGCTCCTGATGGACCTCGTCGTTGAAGAAGGATTGGTTGTTGGCGACCACCATCAGGAGGGGGATCCGGTAGTGAACAGCCGTCCAGACAGCAGTGACGCCCATCAGGAAGTCGCCGTCTCCCAGGATGGAAACGGGAAGCCGCCCACTTCCCCGCAGGGCAAGAGCCGCACCGACGGAAATTCCAGGCCCGCCGCCGATGCCGCCGCCCCCATCCGAGCCGACGAAGTCGAGCGGGTGCCGGAATGGCCAGATCGCCCCATTCCACGACAGGGGTAGATGGAGCAGGGAGACATCGCGCGCGCCGCAGGCATGCCTCAGCACCTTGCCCATCTGCTCGACGGCAATCGGCCCCGACGGAAGATCAGATAGTTCCAGAGGATCCGCCTGACGGGCAGCGGTGATCACACCTGACGCGTTCAGGATCTCGAGCATCTCCGGTACAACCGCATCCGGCTCCGCCGCGAGAAAAAGGTCAACCGGCGGCAAGGCTTGATGGTCCATGCTCCAGCCATTGTGGATCTGGTGGTCCACTGACACCTGAATGACAGGAGGCGTCACATTCTCTTCGCCAAAGGCAGCCTTGAGGGTTCCGGAGAGATCCACCCAATCGAGACTGAGGATCACGTCGGCCTCGCGGATGGCCTCAATGGCTTGGGGAACGGCGTAGATGCCGGGTGCGCCGGCATGAAGGAAGTGATCGGTCGGGAACGAAGCCCCGACCTTGAGATCCGTGACCACCCTGGCACCGAGCTGCTCGGACAGCCTGACCCTGTCCTGCCAGGCCTGCTCGTCGCGGGAGACGCGACCGATCAGCATGACCGGTCGTTCGGCCGCACTCAGCATTTCGGCCGCCTCACGCACGAGGCTGCGGGGGGCGGCACTCGCTGCAGCAGGAAGATAGCGGGACGTTTCGATGGGCGGCAGCGGTTCCTCAAGCGCTCCTTCCTGCATCTCCGCATCAAGATTGATGTAAACGGGACCTCTTGGAGCGGTCTGCGTCAGCCAAGCTCCTCGCAGGAGCGCCTCTCGGGCCGCTCCAGCCGAAGCGGGCTGGTCATCCCATTTCACATATGGTCGAACGATCGCTCCCTGGTCACGTGCCGTGTGGATCCAATCAATCCAGGGCCGCCGCTTCGTCGCGTCGACCGGGCCGGTCGCTCCGATGACGACCATCGGCATCCGGTCGCACCAAGCGTTGAAGATCGCCATCGTCGCGTGGAAAAGGCCCACATTGGAGTGGACTGCCGCGGCCATCGGCTTGCCGGTGACCTTCGCGTAACCGTGGGCGATGGCGACCGCATGTTCCTCATGCAGGCAGAGCAGCAGGTTGGGGCGCTGGTTGCCAAGATAATTGACGAGGCTGTCGTGCAAGCCTCGGAAGCTCGCACCCGGATTGATGGCGATGTAGGGAATGTCGAGCGCGCGTAGCGCCTCGGCAACAGCGTCGCTGCCAAACTTGGGACCGCTCACAGGGGTCGGCACAGGCCGCTCCAGGGCGGACGCCGTCGAATAATCGACCGCGTGAGACGCAGCCGTCTTGCTGCCTGCAGAATTCCGCATGCTCGCCAGCTCTCCTTGCTGTTTCCTCTTGGACAGTCGCGTCTATCGAGGCCCTCTTTGCGGGGCGCCGCTTCTGCCTGATGGCCGATAGGATCGTTCGGGAGCTGTCTTGTCCAAAACTTTCTGGCTTGGCCTGTCCAAAGTTTTTTATGCCGGAGCCCTTATGAACGACCTGAGATGGACCGCTTCCACAGTTCCCAGGGACGTTGGATCACTCTGAGATTGACAGCATCGGCCAGCCTGCCCTCCTCCGGGCTAAGCGCCGCAATCGGCCCGCCTTGGCTCAGGATGGTCGCCTGGCTTTGAAGCTTGGCGTTCGTTTCGGTCATTATGGCCCGAAAAACTGCAGCCTCAAGGCTCGGCCCGACCGCGACACTGCCATGTCCTCGCATCAGCACGACAGATTTGTCGCCGAGGGATCGCGCCAGCGCCGCTCCCTTTTGCCAGCTGCCGACCAGCATGTCCGTAGCGCCGAACTCCTCCGCGATGTCGAATACCGGCACGCCCTCCGCCAGAAAAGCGGCGTTGTGATACATCGCGCGCATGGGTGTCTCGACCAGGCCAAAGGGGATCACCGAGGGCGAGTGGCTGTGAACCACGGAGGCGACATCGGCGCGCGCCCGATAGATCGCCCCATGGATGAAGCGCTCCAAGAAGACGCCTCGACCCTGCGGATCGCAGGCCTCGCCATCGAGATTGAATTCCATGATGTCGCCCGCTGTCACGAGCGCCGGCGCAAGCGAGCGCGACATCAGGAACCGATCCGGCGCCGTTGGATGGCGCATTGACACATGTCCAAAGGCATCCAGCACGCCCTGGACCGCGAGGATGCGGCTCGCCGAGGCAACCTCCTCGAAGATAGATGGATCAATGGGACCGCCCGATGCCGGCGGCTCCGAGCCGGACCGCAACGCGTCCGGCGGACCTGCCGCTGCTCCTGTCCAGTAGGAGAAGCCGGCATGGCAGGCGCATCGGATGAGCGGCATGAACTGTTCCTCGAATGCGAGCGGTAGAATGAAGGGGGATCCCATTGGAGGCGAAGCGCCTTATCCATGCCCGAGACCGCGAGCATGTCGAGTCCGACTTATTTCTCAGACCAGGGTAAAGGCTTCATGGACGGCTGACTGCACTGAGCTGACCGATCCGTTTCGACCGAGAGACATGCGGAGGTGACCTGCCAGCTGTGCTCGGAGAGGAGATGCGACAGCGTTTCGCAAAAGCCGGCAAGATTGATCTGCGGTGGTGGCGGTCGTAGGGGATCTTCGGCACGAATAGCCGATCTGCCTGCTATTGTGTCGAATCAACTGAAGGCATTTGCATAGGACCGCCTCATGAAGAAGATCGGCTTTCTCTCATTCGGGCACTGGTCACCCTCACCGCAGTCACAGGCGCGCTCGGCCCGTGATGCCCTCCTCCAATCCATCGACCTTGCCGTGGCAGCCGAGGAGCTTGGCGCGGACGGGGCTTACTACCGCGTCCATCACTTCGCGCGCCAGCTCGCCTCGCCTTTCCCACTGCTGGCGGCGGTCGGCGCGAAGACGAGCCGCATCGAAATCGGCACCGCGGTCATCGACATGCGCTACGAGAACCCTCTCTACATGGCCGAGGATGCGGGTGCTGCCGATCTGATCAGCGGCGGGCGACTCCAGCTCGGCGTCAGCCGTGGCTCGCCTGAGCAGGTGATCGATGGCTGGCGCTATTTCGGCTACGTGCCCCAAGAGGGTGAAACCGACGCCGACATGGGCCGCCGCCACGCAGAAGTGCTCCTGAACGTCCTTAAGGGCGAGGTCTTTGCTGAGCCGAACCCACGCCCGATGTTCCCCAACCCTCCTGGCTTGCTGCGCCTCGAGCCGCATTCGGAGGGCCTGCGCGAGCGCATCTGGTGGGGGTCTGCCTCCAACGCGACTGCGGTGTGGGCCGCGCAGCAGGGCATGAACCTCCAGAGTTCGACCCTGAAGGAGGACGAATCCGGCGAGCCCTTCCACGTCCAGCAGGCCAAGCAAATCCGCCGCTACAGGGAAGCGTGGAAGGACGCGGGGCATGCCCGCAGGCCCCGCGTCTCGGTCTCGCGCTCGATCTTCGCACTCGTGGACGACCGCGACCGGGCCTATTTCGGGCGCGGCAAGGACAACGACCAGATCGGTATCATCGACAACATGCGCGCGATCTTCGGCCGCTCCTACGCCGCAGAGCCGGACAAGCTCGTGGAGGAACTCAAGGCGGACGAGGCGATTGCAGAGGCCGACACGCTGCTTCTGACCGTGCCGAACCAGCTCGGCGTCGATTACAACGCCCATGTCATCGAGGTCATCCTGAAGCATGTCGCTCCGGCGCTGGGCTGGCGATGACGATCGGGTCGTGGATCAAGTCCGCAACCTAATCGGCGCGTTCTTGAGACCGACGCTGGAGGTCTTGAAGAACGGCGGGCGTTTTGCGGGAAAGCAATAATGTCGCCTGCGGGTCAGGCAGTGACGTTCGCCGAATTTTCTGAATGTCTGGTTGGCTGAGGATTGCGGCCCTCCGGCTTAGGTCTCAGGCGTGCCAGGAGAAGACATTCCTGGTGTCCCTCTAGAGCTGACCCTGAACGAGAGGCGCTTGGCTCTGGACGGCTGGCAAAACTTGGTCGGGAGTTCGCAAACCCCACGCCATTTGCGAACTCCGCCACGCGTACATTACGATAGATCTCCGCCTTATGGTGTCAAAATAGTATTATTGTCTGCCATGAATCGTGCTGGCACTCATCTGCGGCGGTAGGTACCGTAATGCGTATATGAGAGCCGAAACGAAAACCGGCCGACTGGGAGCGAGGGTCATTGCGGGATGCTCGCAGACGACCCGGAGGAAACGGACATGGAGCCGGATCTCGAAGTCGTTCAGATAAGGCCTGGCGAGTCATTTTCCGCCTGGTCCCACGGGTATCCCTACCGCACGGTGCGCTGGCACTTTCATCCCGAATACGAACTGCACCAAGTGGCGGCCACCACCGGCAGGTACTTCGTCGGCGATTTCATCGGTGAGTTCAAGCCTGGCAACCTGGTGCTGACAGGACCGAACCTTCCGCACAACTGGGTCAGCGATATCCCAAGGAATGCGAGCGTTCCGCTGCGCTGCCGTATCATCCAGTTCAACGAGGAGTTCATCAGCGGAGCCATGAAGACCTTTCCGGAACTCGCCGCTCTGGCGCCCATGCTGGAATCGTCACGGCGCGGAGTGCTTTTCAACCAAGAGACCAGCCGCCGGCTGACGCCGCTCATGGAAGAGATGATGCATGCCCAGGGTGTGCGCCGCATCGAGCTGTTCATGTTGATCGCCGGCTTGCTGAGCCGGGCACAGGGATCGCGGATGCTGGCCAGCGCCAGCTATCTGCCCGATCCTTCCGGCTACATGTCGGCGGGCATCAACAAGGCGCTTGCCTATCTTCGCGATAATCTGACGCGACCCTTCAATGAGGTTGATCTCGCCACGATAGCGGGCCAGTCAACGAGCGCCTTCTCGCGCGCTTTCCGCCAGCATACCGGCATGTCCTTGGTGCAATATGTGAAGCGGCTGCGCATCAATCTTGCATGCCAAATTCTCATGAGCGACGAGCAGGCTTCGATTACCAGCATCTGTTACGAAGTTGGCTACAACAATCTGTCCAACTTTAACCGGCAGTTCTTGGCCGAGAAGGGTATGACGCCCTCGCGGTTCCGGAGACTTCTGCTCGACAACATCACCACGGATAAGGCGGCAAACGGAGGGCCTCGGGAGGAACGTAACGATTATCAGGAAGATTACGGGAGCGCGCACGCGCGCTCACGAGAGAAAGCGTTTTACTCTGAAATTGGCCATACCAAGGAGCAATACCACAAACGGCCCTAAGCGCCTGGCGTTCTTATCCGCCGACCTTCGCGGGCGAACGCAGCACAATGCCATAGATAATATTCATCAGAGGGAGAAACACGAATGACAAAGTCTTCATGGAAATTCATCGGCTTGGGGGTGCTGGCTCTTTCGCTGCTCGCTGACACGGGCGACGCCATGGCCCAAAATGCGAAGGTTTCCAATGCCACTGTCGCATTCCTCATGCCCGACCAAGCCTCCACCCGCTACGAGGAGCACGACTACCCCGGCTTTAAGGCCGAGATGGAAAAGCTCTGCCCGACCTGCAAGGTGCTGTACCAGAATGCGGACGCCAACGTGTCGCGCCAGCAGCAGCAATTCAACTCCGCGATCTCGCAGGGCGCGAAAGTGATTGTGATCGATCCGGTCGACTCGGCCGCTGCCGCCTCGCTGGTCAAGCAGGCGCAGAGCCAGGGCATCAAGGTGATCGCGTATGACCGGCCAGTGCCCGATGCCAAGGCCGACTTCTACGTCTCGTTCGACAATGAAGCGATTGGCAAGGCGATAGCGGATTCGCTGGTGCAGCATCTGAAGGCCTCCAACGTGACTGCCGCCAGCGGAACGGGTGTTCTGCAGATCAACGGCTCGCCGACGGACGCCGCAGCCGGTCTCATCAAGAAGGGCATCCATGCCGGGCTCGACAGCAGTGGATATCCGATCCTGGCGGAATTCGACACGCCGGAATGGGCACCGCCAAAGGCCCAGCAATGGGCAAGCGGACAGATCACCCGCTTCGGCAAGAACATCCTGGGTGTCGTAGCGGCCAATGACGGCACCGCCGGCGGCGCGATTGCTGCCTTCAAGGCAGCTGGGGTCAATCCGGTTCCGACGGTCACCGGCAACGACGCGACGATCGCGGCGCTGCAGCTCATCATCGCCGGTGACCAGTACAACACGATCTCCAAGCCAAGTGAGATCGTGGCCGCGGCAGCGGCCAACGTGGCGATCCAGTTCCTGGCGGGTGAAACGCCGAAGGCGGAGACGACGCTCTTCAACACGTCCTCGCGGCTGTTTGTCCCGGCAGTGATCACGGCCCAGAACCTTAAGGCCGAGATCATTGACAAGAAGATCAACACGGCCGAACAGCTCTGCGGCGGCCGCTACGCCGAAGGCTGCAAGAAGCTGGGCATCAACTAGCCGGCAAAGTCCGGTCCGGCCGCCTTCCCGCGGCCGGACACTCTCATGGCGTCGGACGGATGCCTTCTGGGTAGGCCACATGATGGACACCAATCAACAGCAAAGCGATGGGCGCGAACGGGTGCTCGGCCTGCGCGGTATCTCGAAGAATTTCGGCGCTGTATCCGCCTTGACCGACATCGATCTGGACGTGCACGCCGGCGAAGTGGTGGCGCTGGTCGGCGACAACGGTGCCGGTAAATCCACGCTCGTCAAGATACTGGCCGGGGTGCACCAGCCGAGTTCCGGGTCGATCACCTTCCGCGGCAACCCGGTGACGCTCGACGACCCGAGCACCGCTCTCCGCCTCGGCATCGCGACCGTGTTTCAAGATCTCGCCCTGTGCGAGAACCTCGATGTGGTCGCCAACATTTTCCTCGGTAAGGAACTCAGCCCGTTCCGGCTCGACGAAGTGTCCATGGAGGTTAAGGCCTGGACCCTGCTCAACGAGTTGTCCGCACGCCTTCCCAGCGTGCGCGAACCGGTCGCATCGCTTTCCGGCGGGCAACGCCAGACCGTGGCCATTGCGCGCTCGCTGCTGCTTGAACCGAAGCTCATTCTCCTCGACGAGCCGACCGCTGCCCTTGGTGTCGCCCAGACGGCCGAGGTGCTGGATCTGATTGAGCGCGTGCGCGACCGCGGTCTCGGCGTGATCATGATCAGCCACAATATGGAAGACGTGCGTGCCGTCGCGGATCGCGTCGTCGTGCTCAGGCTCGGCAGGAACAACGGCGTCTTCGATCCCGACGCATCCAACCAGGAACTGGTCAGCGCCATCACCGGCGCTTCCAACAATTCGGTTTCGCGCCGCGCCAGCCGGCGCCAGGCTCAGAGCGTGCAGACCCGCGCGCCACAAGGGCAAGCACCAGAGGCACGCCGATGACCAAGAGCGTGGAACAGAACTCGCCGGTTGCTCCGATGCTCGACCGCAGGGATGAGCGCGTCAAGCATGCCCAGGGGATCGGCGGCGCAATCCGTGCCTTCCTGGACAGGGTCCGATCGGGCGACCTGGGCTCGCTTCCTGTCGTGGTCGGCCTAGTGATTATCTGGACGGTCTTTCAGAGTCTCAACCCGGTATTTCTGGCGCCGAACAATCTCGTCAATCTGCTGTTCGACTGCTCGACGGTCGGAGTGATCGCACTGGGCGTCGTCTGCATTCTGATCGTGGGCGAGATCGATCTGTCGGTCGGCTCTGTCAGCGGCTTCGCGTCGGCGCTCGTCGGCGTACTGTGGGTGAACCAAGGTTGGCCGGTCGCTGTCGCGATCATCGCTGCACTCGCGTTCGGCGCCCTGATCGGCGCAATCTACGCTTTCCTGTTCAACCACTTCGGCATGCCGAGTTTCGTATCAACGCTGGCGGGCCTTTTGTCCATTCTCGGCCTGCAGCTTTATCTCCTCGGCTCGACCGGCTCGATCAATCTTCCCTACGACTCGCCGCTGGTCAATTTCGGCCAGATGCTCGTCATGCCGGACATCGTCGCCTACATCCTTGCGGCGCTCCCCGGCATCGTCTTTTTCGTGCTGGAGTTCCGAACCGCGGCCCGTCGACGTCAGGCCGGGCTGTCCTCGCCGTTTCTGGGCAGCCTTCTTCTACGCGCCGTCTTCGTTACAGTCGTCCTGGAGTTCATCGTCTATTATCTGAACCTCGACCGCGGCATACCATGGATGTTCGGCCTGTTCGTCGGGCTCGTGGTGGCGATGAATTATGCGCTGACGCGCACCAAGTGGGGCCGCTCGATGATTGCGGTGGGCGGCAACCGCGAGGCCGCGCGCCGGGCGGGTATTAATGTCCGCTATATCTATACGACGGCTTTCATGCTGTGTTCCGCACTTGCTGCCACTGGCGGCATTCTGTCCGCCGCGCGCTTGGCCTCCGCCAGTCAGCAAGCCGGGACCGGTGACGTCAATCTCAACGCCATTGCGGCTGCCGTCATCGGCGGAACGAGCCTGTTCGGGGGGCGTGGCAGCGCCTATTCGGCACTGCTCGGCATCATCGTCATTCAATCGATCGCCAGTGGCCTGACGCTGCTCGATCTCTCCTCATCGCTTCGGTACATGATCACCGGCGCCGTGCTGGCTATCGCGGTCATCGTCGACTCGCTGGCACGCCGTTCGCGCGTATCCCACGGCCGGGCTTGAGCCGATTCAAACAAGAGAGAAAGCTATGGGCGCACAATTATCCGGGAAGGCCGCTGCAATCACCGGAGCGGCATCTGGCATCGGGCTCGAATGCGCCAGGCTTCTGCTGTCCGAGGGCGCACGTGTCGTGCTTGTCGATCGCGACGAGGGAGCATTGAAGACCGTCTGCGCGGACCTCGGCCCCCAGGCGATCCCCTTGAAGATCGACGTCACCGATCCGGAGAGCGTCACCCGCATGATGCCGCAGATCCTGGAGCAAACCGGACAGCTTGACATCTTTCACGCGAATGCCGGTTCCTACATTGGCGGCGAGATCCTGAACGGCGATCCCGATGCCTGGGACCGCATGCTCAACCTCAACATCAATGCCGTCTTCCGGTCTGTCCATGCCGTGCTGCCGCACATGGTGGAGCGTAAGACCGGCGATATCATCGTCACCAGCTCGATCGCTGGTCTCGTTCCAGTGGTCTGGGAGCCGATCTACACGGCCTCCAAGCATGCCGTGCAGGCCTTCGTGCATACGGTCCGGCGACAGGTCTCGAAACACGGGCTGCGCGTCGGCGCCGTAGCCCCAGGCCCGGTGGTCACCGCCTTGATCAAGGATTGGCCCAAGGAAAAGCTCGAGGAAGAATTGGCGGCGGGAGGCCTGTTGCAGCCCACGGAAGTCGCCGAAGCCGTTCTGTTCATGCTGACGAGACCGAGAAATGTCACCATTCGCGACCTCGTCATCCTGCCGCAAAGCAATGACTTGTAACATCCGTCGGATGCGCCACCTGCGACCTCTCTGGATGCCACTGAATGTCTGAACAATCACGGCAAGCCACTTTCTCGGCATCGGCACCGGCAGCGCACGCGCTGGAATTTTCGACGAGCGTGGCACCCTGCTGGCCAAGGCCAAGGCCGGCATCGCGCTATGGCACGAGGGTTGCAGTCGTCCCTGAGTTCCTCGGCAGGAGAAAGACCTAGTCGTTGGCTGAGCCGCGTACTCGGTGCCTCGGGATCACACAGCTATTTCACGAAGCCGCGCGATAGTCCCACGCTCCTTTGTACGACGAGCACGACGGCAAGCGTGATGCCAATCAGCAGGACGGATACCGCAGCGATCATCGGATCGGATCGTGAATCGAGACGCCGGAACATCTCAACCGGCAGCGTCGTCACCTGCGGTCCGGCCAGAAAAAGGGTGATTACGATCTCGTCGAAAGAGACCAGGAAGCTCAGAGCACTCGCCGACAGTACCCCCGGGGCGATCAGCGGAAGTGTTACCCGCCGAAAAGCCGTGAGAGGTGTAGCCCCAAGGGAGGCTGCAGCCTCTTCAAGGGTCACAGGCAAAGCACCCAATGACGTCGCCAAGATGCGCAACGCATAGGGCAGAGTCAGCACGAGATGTGCGAGAACGATACCATGGAACGTGCCAAGAAGACCCGCTGCGGCGAAGACAATCAGAATGGCGAGACCCAGTACGATCGTCGGCAGGAGGAGAGGAGCAGTGAACAGATTGTACAGAATCTCCGACCCCAAGGTCTTCATGCGCACGATGACATAAGCTGCGGGCAACGCGATGACTACGGTAAGAGCGGTTACGATGAGACCGATGAGCACGCTCGTCCGAAATGCGCGCCACATCAACTCGTTTGCCCAAAGTGCCTCATACCAGCGAATACCCCAGCTTGATGGGGGAAACCGCAGCGTATTCTCACCGCTGAAAGATAGGGGAATCACCATAAGCACTGGCACAAGCAGAAACACGAACAGGATCGCAACGAGAAGCTTCAGGGGCCAACTGGTTGTGCTCTCTTCCATCGGATCCTCAGTCTAGAGCTCGAATTGCACGGGTATACACGACAAGCGCCAACCCGAAGATGATCAGGACGAGAATGGACAGGGTACCAGCAGCGGGCCAATTCAAGGTCACGATCGCCTGGTCGTAGATTTCTGTCGCGAGGAGGAAGACTCGTCCACCGCCCAGGATACGCGGCGTGATAAAGGACGACACTGCGAGCACAAAGCAAAGCAAGCACCCCAACGCGATGCCAGGGGCTGTCAGAGGTACGATAATGCGCCAAAATGCCTGGATCGGCCGCGCGCCGAGAGTGAGGGCAGCCTCTTCGCACCGCGGATCAAGCCGGCCGAATCCCGCGAGCAATGCGAGGATCATATAGGGCATCAGGATCTCGGTCAGTCCGATTACGATCCCCGTCTGGTTGTAGATCAGGCGAAGCGGGGTGATCCCCACTGCTCCCAGGGCACTGTTGATGAGGCCCGTATCTGCCAGGACCGCTACCCAGCCATACGTGCGTACGACAGCTGATGTCAGCAGGGGTGAGATCACGAGAACAAAAAGGATAGTTCGCCACGTGCCCTGGGCGCGGTGGAGGTACAGCGCAATCGGATAGGAGCAGAGTAGCGTCAGGAACGTGATCAGAAGGCTCACACCCACTGAGCGAAGCAATGCCTCCATGTAAAATGGATCCTGGACAAGCTTGACCCAGTTCTCAAATGTGAACCCCGGACCAATGCCCCCTCCAGGAAGTGCTTCATTGAACGAGATCCTGAGAAGGTTGATGATAGGTACGAGAAAGACGGCCGCATTGACCAGTACGATGGGAAGCAGCAGCGCTGTGATGACGCCGTACCGTTTTGCCTTGCTAACTTCTGGATTGCCTGAGCTCTTCATCGGTCTCAAGCCGCCTTAGGAAAAGCCAGGGTATCCTCGATGCGCCACAGGAGACTGACCGTCGTCCCTATTGCGTTAGGGCTTCGGGCCGCGGTCGTCGGCTGTTCGACTGACCAGATCATGCCCTCAACATCGACGTCGTACTGGATAAGATCGCCAACGTACGTTGTGCGTCTGATGATCCCTTCAACCCGGTTCAGCGGTGGATCGAAATCCGAGCCAGCGGTGTCCAGCCGAATGCGGTGAGGACGGACCATCACTTCCACGGGTCCGTGCATCGGCCGTGTAAGCTGCAACTCATGGCGACCTACCTTCGCCTTCACTCCACTCGCTGTCCCAGGCAAGCGGTTGATGCGCCCGACAAAGGAAGCGACAAACGGATTGGCGGGGTGTTCATAGAGATCGAGCGGCGTACCCAACTGTTCCAGCCGGCCGGCATTCATGACCGCAACCTTGTCGCACATGGCGAGCGCCTCGGCTTGGTCATGCGTCACGAAAATAGCAGTGATTCCAAGTCGTTGCTGAATGTCCCGAATTTCGGTTCTCATTTCGTCACGCAGCTTGGCGTCCAAGTTCGAGAGGGGCTCGTCGAACAACAAGATAGAGGGTTGGATGACGAGCGCTCTCGCAAGGGCAACCCGCTGCTGCTGCCCACCTGATAGTTCACGTGGCCGGCGTTCCTCCATGCCAGTGAGGCGAACCATGACGAGTGCCTCTTTGACCCGCTGGGCAATTTCAGCCTTGGGAAGGCGGCGCATCTCGAGACCGAAGGCGACGTTGCGCTCAACGGTCATGTGCGGGAACAATGCGTAACTCTGAAAGACGACACCCATGTCGCGCCTGAAGGGCGGCTCCGCCGTCATGTCACGCCCGGCAACCAGAACCCTGCCATTCGTGGCCGTCGCCAGACCCGCGATCATGCGAAGGGTCGTCGTCTTACCGCATCCCGACGGCCCGAGAAGCGCAACCAGTTCACCCTGCGGTACATCAAGGTTCAGGTCGTGGACTGCTGTGAAGCCCACATAGCGCTTCTGGAGTCCGCGCAGGGACAGATAAGCGTCGACATTTGTGGTTTGAGCACCCACGACCTGATCCATTTTTTCGTGTGCCTTCACTTGCCTCGTTAGCGACTCAGGGGGATGACGCGACGGCGCCATTCCTGGGTGACCTGATCCCGAATTTTGGCGACCGCGAGCCAGTCTACATTCAGCACGTTTTCCATCTGCCCAGCCGACGTCCGCTCGAGAGCAGCCGGCGAGACCTGCGCCTTCGTGTTCGTCGGAGCGTAGAACATCGCCTCGGTAAACGCCTTCTGCGCCTCCGGGCTCAACATGTAGTCTACGAACTTCTTCGCAGATGCTGCATTGGGCGCGTTCTTGATGAGAACCACATCGTTGATCTGAAACATCGTCCCTTCCTTCGGAACGGACGCGGCGAGCACGCTGTTGGGCTGATCAGCGAAGACCTGAGCACGGGCATTGTACCCGACACCCATCGCCGCCTGTTGGGCCATGACCATGTTCCACAGATCGGGCTTCGGATCCCAGGTCATCACATGGGGAGCCAGGGTCATCATCTCCTGGATGCCCTTGTCGACGTTTGAGTTGTAGTTCGTTCCGCCTGCCATCTTCTCAAGCATGATCGTCAGCGCCACGCCCAAAATATCCGGCGTCGCATGCAGGGCGATCTTTCCCTTGAGCGCCGGGTCCCACAGCGCACGCCACGAGGTTGGCTTCTCTTTCACAACAGTCTTATCATAGACGAGCACGACGCTGTCGAACGTCATTCCGACGCCATTCACACCAGGCGTCTTGGCGAGAGGGTGCAGGTCTTTGAGGTGCGGGCTGACGCTTTCGTCAATCGGGTCGAAGAGGCCCTCATCCGTGCCGGCTTTCGCCAAGGTGACATCCATCATAGCCACATCGATCTGTGGGGCGCTCTTCTGAGCACGAAGTGCTCCGAGGATCGCGGCAGAATTTCCCGGCGTGATGTAGTTGATCTTGATCTCAGGATTGGCCTTCATGAAAGGCTCGATCACCGCCTTGGTATAAAGATCCTGGAAAAGCCCTACATACCCAGCGAAGTTAACTACGGTTTGGGTTTGAGCTGAGGCCGAGCCGGCAGTAAGTGCAACGGCCAATGCCGCTGTGCCAATTGTCTTCAAGCACCTGATCATTGTCGCTTCTCCCTCCGTTGACCGCGCTCTTACCAGGCGGTCTTCATCATTTTAGCCTCAACTATAGCTGTCGCCCCACTGATGTCAGGCAGCTTTTCTCCAGCTCGAAGACGCTCATGCATCTTCGCCTCCGCCTGCTGCATACCGATCGCCCGGTCTGCGGCCTCTCGAGCAAGTGCTGGAGGAAACACGAGAACCCCATTCTCGTCCGCAAGCACCGCATCGCCAGGATTAACCACCTGCCCTCCGACCGAGATGGGCACGTTCATCGCACCCTCAATGCCGAGAAGTCGGGTCGTGATGGAGGATAGGCCGCGGCACCACATCGGGAGGTCGAAGGTCTGGATTTCGGAAAGATCGGTTGCTGGACCGTCAATGATACCTGCCTTTACTCCGGCAAGTTTCATTGCCAATGTGAGCCCGCCTCCCCAACATGCGTACTTGGTGTCGCCGCACCGATCGATCAGCACGATGTCACCGGGACGAACTAGTTTGGTGGCGTAATGGAGAAGCGTGGAGTCGGCATGAGGCAGTCGCAATGTCACGGCCGTGCCGGCAACTCGTCGGCCGGGGAGCAGTGGCGTAAGGGCTCGATCGATGAAGCCTCGGTAAAGCACATGGCCGATCGTTGCGGTTTCAGCCTTTTCAAGCAGGTCGACCAGCGAAGCATCGATCTGTGGCGGCATGTCGTTTACGGTGAACATCGGAAAGCTCTATGTGAGAGTTGCTGTCTGGGTCTTGTGGCGGCCGACGATGGCCGCCCGACACGCTCTCAGTCGAGCACGTGGTGGTCAGCGACCGGGATGTTGCGGCGTGTCTCTTCGACGAGCGCACGATCAAGCCGCGTCGTCACGAACCCGGGCCGGTCGGAAACCTGCGAAACGATATGCCCCCAGGGGTCAATTGCCATCGTGTGACCCCACGAGGCCTTCTTGCCATCCGCGTACGTTCCGATCTGACCCGTCGCGAAGAAGTATGTTTGTGTCTCGATCGCTCGGGCGCGACAGAGAACCTCCCAGTGATCTTTGCCGGTTTGCAGTGTAAAGGCCGCGGGTAACGCGATGATGTCGGCTTTTGCGTCTCTCAGTTTGCGGAACAGTTCGGGAAACCGCAGGTCATAGCAAATGGCGCAACCAACAGTGAAACCGCCCACTTCATACGTGACGATCTCATCACCGCGCGAGACGGTCTCAGACTCGCCAAAGCGCGTTCCGCCCGGAACGACGACGTCGAAGAGATGAATCTTGCTGTACTTTGCCTTGCTCTTCCCGTCGGGGCCGAACACAACGGTCGTGTTGT
This sequence comes from Microvirga sp. RSM25, assembly GCF_044784385.1. NCBI lineage: Bacteria > Pseudomonadati > Pseudomonadota > Alphaproteobacteria > Hyphomicrobiales > Methylobacteriaceae > Microvirga > Microvirga sp. RSM25. The sequence goes on from NZ_CP173039.1 coordinate 3,794,297, forward strand.
AGAAATGGTTGCCGCGTTTCTCGACGACGCTGCCAGCGTGGATTGTCACCTTATGCTTTGCCGCGAGTGAGGACATCAGTCGGAACGAGTCGCCATCCGGGAACTCTTCACCGGTGGCCTGCTGCTGAATGGGATCCGCATTCAATCCGGCGTAATATTCTGGCAGAATGATCAGATCAGGCTTATCGAGTTCCATGGCCTGATCAATGAGCTGTTCCGCCGACCTCAGATTTGCTTCCTTGTCCTCTTGGCTGTTCATTTGCACCTGAGTGACTTTCATGAGCGCGTCTCCTTTGATTAGCGCTTATCATCCCCGTGCGACCGAACAGATCCAGCAAGAAATTGTGATCAAAGCCGATAGAATCTTTTAATAGGCTAATTAGCTGCGAGAATCTGTTTGTGCTTCGAATGTGTCCTCTCAGGGAGATCGCGACAGAATTCAGATGCTACCTCGGCCGCAATCTCTGTTATCAGAGCTGGGAGAAGGTGGTCTTCGGCCTGGAGGTATGCGGCAACGACGGGGATTGGGGGAAAAGGCTGGCGCAGCTTGATGACCCGCAAGGTTCCACTTTGGAGTTCGCTCGTGATTGCGGCCGCCGGAATCGCGGCCACGCCCGCTCCCTTCAAGGCGAGGCGGATCATCGTGCCGAGGGGCGCACAAATCATACGCGTCTCGTCGCCGCCGGCATCGCGGATGAGCTGAGATATTGTTGCATGAGGCTGAGAATCGCGCGGATATGACAACACCCGCAGATGCGCAATGTCTTCCATGTCGAGCGCACTATCGGGCACATCGAGATTGGGGCTCGCGACCCAGACACATGCCAACTCGCACAGCTTCTGGCTGACTACACCAGGGGCGAGTACCGGCCCCATAAGGAGACCCAAGTCAAGAACGCTCTTGCGCAGATGCTCCGCAATCTCGACGCTTGTATAGGAATCGATCATCAGGGCAACTTCAGGAAGTCGCTGACTGACTTGCTCAATGAAGGTTGGAAGCCACGTATAGGCCACTGACTCGATCACACCGATGCGCACCGTTCCCTGCAGTGCCTTTGTATCGCTAATCCTCTTCCTGAACTCGGCCGCTAACTGGACGAGACGTTCGGCTCGCGTGAAGGCATCCACGCCTTGGGGCGTCAGGGTGACGTCGCGGACGTTTCTATCCAACAGCCGGACGCCGAGCTCACGCTCTAGGCTGGCGATACGATGAGAAATCGCGGCTTGGGTTGTGTGCAGCTTCTCGGCCGTGAGGCTGAAGCTTTTCAACCGCGCAACCCACACGAATGTTTCGAGAAAACGTAGATTCAACTTCGCCTACCTTACCCGCATACTCGTAATCGAGAAGGATCATAGCCCTTTGGGCTTTGGTCGGCACGCTCAAAGCTCAGGTGGCGACATTTTTGTATGATACATCATGCAAATGGTATCGCCTTGGTGCTGCTGCAAACAAGCTGGCGGAAGATCGCTTTTCAGACTGCACCATTGCAATCATCGTCAGGGACAATGATGTCTACCCCGGCCGCCAACAGCGCCTCTCCGATAGTCCGTTCCGGTGCCCGCTCCGTCACGAGCCGGTCGATTGCCTCTAAGGGTCCGACCTGGAATAGCCCTGCCCTGCCGAACTTCGACGAGATCTGCAATTACTGTCACGCTGCGCGCTTGAGCAACCATCGCGCGGGCGACTTCCGCCTCGCCGAGGTCGTAATCCATGATGCCTCCGCTCTCGATAGCACCGACGGTCAGGACGGCATGGGCCGCGTGGAAACGCCTGATCTGCTCGACTGTAAGAGCCCCGACGGTCTCACCAACCTCTTCATGATACTCTCCGCCGATGAGGAACGAGCGATGCCCCGCTCCAGCGCGGGCAATGATCCCAACAATCGCAATCGAGTTGGTGATCACCGTCAGGCTTGGGCGCCGGGCCAGTTCCTCAGCAAAATACAGGGTTGTGGATCCTGCATCGATAAACAGCGTGTCGTCAGCACCGAACAATGATGCCGCTTTCCGGGCAATCGCACGCTTCGCCTGCAAATTCGCCTGCAGACGGAGGGCAAATGGGCTTTCGGAGCGGTCGGTAGGCAAGGAAAGTCCCGGCGTCGTTGCCCCTCCGTGCACTTTGCGAATGATGCCGCGTTCGGCCAGCTCCGTGAGATCCCGACGGATTGTCTCTTTGGAAGCCTGCAGAAGGTTCGCCAGCTGATCAACGGTAACTCTATTGCGGTCGCGCACTAGATCAACGATGCGCTCGCGCCGCTCCTTTGACTGCATCTTAGCCTATCCTCAGATTGACCGAATAAGCAGGCTATAATACCATGTGGGCGAATTTTATGCCCGTTCGGCCAATGCCAAATTATTTCCAATCTGACAATAGTCTGTTTGACGTCGTCGTGATCGGTGGTGGAGTGGTCGGTTGCGCGATCGCGCGTCGGTTCACCCTCGAGGGAGCCCGTGTTGCTCTTCTTGAGAAGGCGCCTGACATCCTTGCTGGGGCCAGCAAAGGCAACAGTGCAATCCTCCATACAGGCTTCGATGCTCCGCCTGGCAGCCTCGAACTCGCCTGCATTCAAGCGGGCTACGAAGAGTACATGGCTATCAAGGACGGCCTTAATCTTCCGGTCCTGGAGACGGGCGCAGCGGTTGTTGCATGGACAACCGAGGAACTCGCTAAGCTTGACGAGATTGAAGGCATAGCTCGTCAGAACGGCGTCGGCGACGTTGAGCGCCTACGCGCCGCCGAACTCCTGCAGCGGGAGCCGTATCTATCGCAAAGGTGCCTCGGGGCGGTCCTCGTTCCGCGAGAGCATGCAATCGATCCGTGGTCAGCTCCCCTCGCGTACTTGCATCAGGCGGTCGCCAACGGCGCCAAGGTGTACTTCAACACCGAGGTGCAGTGTGGCTCGTTCGATACCGGCGAATGGAAGCTGCACACGAATGCGGGATCGTTTCACGCCCGTTCGGTCGTCAACTGCGCTGGGTTGTTTGGTGACGTCGTTGACCAGAGGCTGCTCGGTCAATCCGAATTCATGATCAAGCCACGGAAAGGACAGTTTGTCGTCTTCGACAAGGTAGCGACGCGTTACCTGCGCACAATCATCCTTCCTGTCCCCACCGAGCGGACGAAGGGGGTTGTCGTGACGCGTACGATCTTTGGCAACCTGCTTGTCGGTCCGACAGCGGAGGAGCAGGATGAGCGCGAACGTGCCGCGACAGACAGCTCCGTTCTGAAGGCGCTTGTCGAGAAAGCAGCAGAGATCATCCCTGCCCTGCAGGGAGTTCCTGTTACCGCGACCTATGCCGGTCTGCGACCCGCCACTGAGAGAAAGGAGTACAGGATTTCCGTGCATCCTGATCGGCGTTGGATCACGGTCGGCGGCATACGCTCTACAGGACTGACAGCGGCGCTCGGGATCGCTAAGCACGTATTGTCTCTGCACTCTGAATTTGCCGGGCAGCACCAGCCTTCCAGCGACATCATCTGGCCAGTAGTGCCCAATTTGGCGGAGCACCGGCCGAGAGATTGGCAGCAACCCGGACGGGGGGAAATCGTGTGCCATTGCGAGCTCGTCACGCGCCGGGAGATCGAGGCCGCGATGGATTCACCCGTACCGCCGGGGGACCTGTCAGGCCTCAAGCGGCGGACCCGGGCAGGAATGGGCCGATGCCAGGGCTTTTACTGCAATGCTCGCCTCGCCGAGCTTACCCAAAAGCGTCTCGCAGATTCCCTCGCTATTGGAATCACCCATGATTAGCAGCACGCCGATCGATGTTCTCGTTATCGGCGGTGGACCCGCTGGGCTCGCTGCTGCGACCGAACTCCGGGCGAGAGGCGTCGTAAGGGTCGTCGTCGTCGAGCGTGAGAAGCAGGCCGGTGGAGTGCCTCGCCACTGCGGCCACCCTCCTTTCGGGATGCGAGAGTTCAAAAGGGTCATGACTGGCCCTTCCTATGCACGTCGTCTGACATCCATGGCCGAGCGAGCCGGAGTAGAAGTCCTGACGGAGCACACCGTGGTTTCTCTGGAGCCAGGAGGGGCGGTTAACATCTCGAGTGACGAAGGTTCCTTCACGATCAACGCAAGGCGCGTCGTCATAGCGACCGGCGTTCGCGAAACGCCGCGCTCCGCGCGATTGATCTCAGGCGACCGGCCTTTGGGCATCCTCAATACCGGAGCCCTCCAAGCCTATGTGTACCTTCACCGGCTTCTGCCATTCAGAAATCCTGTGATCGTCGGTACGGAGCTCGTCAGCCTTTCCGCGATCCTCACCTGCCTCAAGGCAGGAGCCAAGCCGGTCGCGATGATTGAGAAGGGACATCATCCGGTCGCTCAATGGCCGCTGCATCTTGCGCCTAAACTCTTAGGTATCCCGTTGTACTATCGGGCGGAAATCGCCGACATTCGAGGCAGGAACCGCGTGGATGCTGTCGATATCCGCCGAGAGGATGGGACCATCACCACGCTCTCGTGCGATGGGATCCTGTTCACAGGTGAATTCATACCGGAGGCAAGTCTCATCCGTGCCAGCCATCTGCGCTTGGACGATGGAAGCGGCGGCCCTGAAGTTGATCAGTATGGACGCTGTAGCGATCCCTCGTATTACGCCTGCGGCAATGTCCTCCACCCTGTCGAAACTGCAGGTTGGTCCTTTCGAGAAGGGCAGCGGATTGGAGGTCTCGTAGCGGACGACCTGACTGGGATGCTAGCATCAGGTGGCCGAAGCCTGACCATCCGGCGAGGCCGAGGGATCAAGTATGTCGTTCCACAACGGCTATCCCTACCCATCGGCGCGACGGGGCTGCCAGAGCTCCAACTGCGGGCGACAGGTAAGGTGGTAGCGGACCTCCGGGTCAAGGCAGACGGACGCGACGTGTGGGCACGACGGCTCTCCACCTTCCCGGAACGACGAGTGCTTATCTCTTTGAACGACCTCGAAATCCCAGGTGAGGTGCAGGAGCTGACGGTGACATTCGATAGCGAAGCGGATCGCTCATGACGAGGATTGCTGCGATCGACCAGGGGACTACAAGCACCCGGGTTCTTCTCATTGAGGAGGATGGGACCGCCCAACTCCGCCATGCCGTCCGCCATGAGCAGCACTACCCGCGTCCTGGATGGGTCGAGCACAATCCGCTCGAGATCCTGAAGAACATTCGTGAATGCATCGAAGCGGCAGGCGAGGTCCAGGCCATCGGCCTCGACAATCAAGGGGAGAGCTGCCTCGCTTGGGATGGCATCACGGGAGAGCCCCTCACTCCCATCATCGTGTGGCAAGATAACCGAACAAGTGAGAGGATCGCCAGTCTCCGGGCGGAGGGTGCCGAACAGCTCACTCTTTCGAGAGCAGGGCTGCCATTAGATGCATATTTCTCGGCGTCAAAGCTGGGTTGGATCATGCAGAACATCGATGCAGCCCGGCAAGCGCTCAAGGCCGGGCGGCTCAGGCTCGGCACGACGGATGCATTCTTCCTTGACCGCCTTACCGGTTGCTACGTCACGGACGTGACAACGGCTTCTCGAACATCGTTGATGAATATCGCCTCTGGAACCTGGGACCCAGAGCTGTGTGAGCTATTCGGCGTGCCGGTCGAAGCTCTGCCAGAGATTCGCCCGACCACAGGCGCAATCGGTTTCATTGGGCGTGCTCTTCTCACCGCGTCGGTGGTGGATCAGCAGGCTGCCCTGTTCGGGCACGGTTGTCGTCGTCCTGGCGAAGCGAAGATTACATTTGGAACGGGTGCGTTCGCCTTGGTGCTTACGGGTCCGGACATCATTCGCAAGCCGGACCAGGGTCTGTTGCCGACGGTTGCGTGGAATGTCGGAGGACAAACCCAATTCGCGCTCGATGGCGGCGTCTATAACGCTGGGTCGGCCGTTGAATGGGGTATGCGCATCGGCCTGCTGAATCAGGTCTCCGAGCTAGCCGAGTTCGCGAGCCCCCCTGCCATCTCGCGCGGCCTCGCTTTTGTTCCGGCCCTGTCCGGCCTCGCCTGCCCTCACTGGGATCGCAGTGCTTCTGCTCTTTGGATCGGTATGTCGACCGAGACAACGCGGAGCGACATGTGCCAGGCGCTACTCGAGGGCATTGCACTCCGGACGGCCGAGGTGATTGCGGCGATGGACGAGCATATTGAAATTTCTGAAGCAATCTCTATCGATGGCGGCTTAACGCGCAGTGCCTATTTCGTTCAGTTCCTAGCCGACTGCCTCGCGCGTCCGCTTGTCATTCCTAGCAGCGATGAACTGACCGCGTTAGGGTGTGCCGAACTCGCCTCTCTCGGCTTCGGATGCGGCACCGTTCGACGAGCGGGCGACGTCACGTGCGTGGAGCCTCGGATCGGGAAGCCGGAAGTGTGGCTGGAGACCTTCGCTGAAGCTGTCGCGCGAACTAGGAAATGGCGATGATCAGTATCCGGTGTTTCAGCTGCATTGAAGTCAGCGCTCAATAGTGCTCTTTGCCAATCAGTTAACCTCGCCAAGCTCCGAATCCACTGCGGTCAGCCATTTCTCCGAAGGTTGGAAGCTTACGTTCAACCGTCTTCTCATCGAGGGGGTTTCGGCCCTCGTTGAACAAGGATCAGGCTCGCGCCGCTCGGTCCCGCGCCTGTGCAAGGCTAATGGTATTCGCACTCTCTAGGCCCATTTCGCGAAGCTTGCCCGCACTCTTCCCGCCGGGAGCTTTCCAGCGGAACAGAAAGACCCACCGTCGCCTAGATCCATCAGGAGAGATGGAGAGATAGAAGCCTCCTTCGCCGCTGTGACGCCCGGGAACTTTCAGCGTCGCAATGGCTCGGGCGGAGAGCTTATTGACCACTGGAGCCATCACAGATCATCTGCTAGGCCCTAACGGCGGCCCCAACAAACAGCATGGATTGCACTGGACGACTATGGCCTATTATCGACAGGCCGCGACCCTAACCTTATTAGAATAAAAGAAACTTTGGATGAGGTGGGACATCTAAAGACGGCAGTATAGCGGACGCTCCCTCCGCCATTGTCTAAGAGACTGAAATTCCGGATTTTTCCGCTTAAGGGTCGTGCCCCTAAGCGACGGCAGTCATTAGGCAGCTTCTTGCGAATAATGAGCAACGAGTTCGCGCTTGAGAACTTTACCGCTCGGGTTGATCGGCAACGCGTCGACGAAGACGATGCGCTTCGGCCGCTTGAACGGGGCGAGATCATGACTAGCGCGGCAATGTTGATCGATGGCCTCGGCCGTGAGGTCGGGTGTCCCCTTGACGATGAACGCCGTGACGACGCTGCCCCATTTCGGGTCGGCCAGGCCGACGACCGCAGCCTCCTGCACGCCGGGGCAGCGGTACAGCACGTCTTCGACTTCGCGTGGATAGATGTTTTCCCCGCCTGAGACGATCAAATCGTCGGCGCGGCCGCGGAAGGTGTAAAAACCATCCGCATTCCGGCTGAACAGATCACCGGTGACAAGCCAGCCGCCACGCAGCTTCTTAGACGTTTCCATTGGCCTGTTCCAGTAACCTGCCATCATCTGCGGCCCGCGCACGAGGAGCTGACCAACCTCGCCGACATCGGCAATATTCTCCGGATCGCATTCGTCATTTTGGCCGATGCGGACGATACGGCAATTTGTGATCAAGGTCGGCTTGCCGCAGGATCCCAGATGGTTCAACGCCTCGTCCGGATGAAGCAGGAGCGTGAGGCTCGCCTCGGTCATGCCGTAGCCGTTGTAGATGTTAGGGCAGAAGCGTTCGATCACCTGCTGCATGGTGGTGCTGGCAATGGCGGCTCCACCGGTGGTGATCATGCGCAGGGACGATACGTCGAACTGACTGAAACTGGGGTGGAACAGCATTTCCTGGATTTGAGTCGGAACTGCAAAAAGGGTCGTGATCCGCTCGGCATCAATCGTCTTGAGGGTCTTCAACGCCTCGTAGCGCTCCATGATGACGTTGACGCCTCCCACCATCATGTGCGGGATGAAATAGGCCTGCATCCCGCCCACATGGTAGAGCGGCGCGATATGAAGCGCGACATCGCGATGGGACAGTTTGTATTCCATCGTGCAGTTCTGCGCGATGGCGACGTCATTGGCATGGGAATGCATGACGCCTTTCGGCTTACCTGTCGTTCCAGAGGTATAGACGAGCGCCGACAGGTGTTCCGGGCGGATGTTCGGAGCAACGGAGTCGAAGGGCGGGTGCTGTTCCGCCAGAGTTTCAAAATGAAAATGTCCTTCCGGAATCTCGGCTTTGCTGCCACCATACGCGATATAGGCATGGACGCTGCGGACGGTTTCGCTAAGCCGCAGCACATGATCCTGAAGATTGTGTCCATAAATCAGAACACGGGCACCGGCATCTTGCAGAATATATGCCACTTCACCCGACGCGAGGCGAAAGTTCATCGGCACAGCGACTGCCCCAAGAATCTGACAGGCGAAATATGTCGTGGCGGATGCTTCGGACGTATTCATATAGAACGCCACTCGATCGGTCGGCCTGACGCCCAGTTCGGCCAAAGCCCCCGCGAGACGCAGAATACGCCGATACCAAGCATCGTACGTCCAGCGGCTCTCACCTTGAACCAAGGCCGTTCGGCCCGGATACTTCTCAACGCTTTGCAGAAGAAGACTTGTGATCGTGATCATGAGTAGGCTGCTCTAAAGGGTGGGCTTCAAGGTTGGCAGGTCGGTGGACGCGATGAGGTAGCGCGCCATGTCGGAGGTGCCGCCGACGATCGGTAGCGCGCGCGCATCGCGATAGAGCTGCTCCGCACGGCCATACTCCTTGGTAATGCCATCGCCGCCGAGAATTTGAACGGCCTTGTCGGCACAGAAGACGGCTGTCTCCGTGGCAACGAGCTTCGCCATTGCCGCAGGCTTGGCCAACTCCTTGCCGACGATCCCCGCATCATAAAGTTTGGCGGCACGATAGGTAAGCAGCTCGGCCGCGTCGATGCGCCAGCTCATCTCGGCAATCGTACTCCAGACCAGCTGCTTGGCCCCGAGCTTCTGCCCGAACGCTTCGCGCGTTTGTGCATGCTCCTGCGCGATCTTGAAGGCGGCGCGCGCGACGCCCAGTCCGGAACCTCCGAGGATCGCCCGTTCGAAGTTGAACATGCTGACCATGATGCGGGTCCCCTGCCCCGGCTCGCCCAGCACGTGATCGCGCGGGATGCGCACATCCTTCATCTCCACTTCGCCGACCACGCATCCGCGACGCCCCATGAAGGTATAGCGCCGGGGGAAGGTCAGACCGGGCGTTCCTGAGGGTACGACCACTGCCGACAGGCCCTTGCCTGGCGGGGCGGCGGGATCGGTGACTCCATACACGATGTAGACATCGGCTACACCTGCATTGGAAATGTAGCGCTTGAGGCCATTCACGACCCATTCCTGGCTCGCTTCGTCGAACGTGATCCGTGTCTGCAGACGCGAGATATCGGATCCTGCTGCGGGCTCGGTAACGCCGATTGCCCCTACGCTCCGGCCGCCGACGATGTCACCCAGGTACCGTTCGCGAACCGGCTGCGTCGCGTAGCGATGGAGCGGATAGGCACAGCTCAAAGCCGTTCCGATCGTCGTCTCGAAGGCGTAGTTGATCGCTGCGGCCTCCTCGGACAGGATCGTCGCATGAGTTAGACCGGGCTTCGTCAACCATCCGCGATAGAGATCGCGAAACATGAGCGTGAGATAGCCGGCCTCGCCCAAGGCGCGCACCACCGCCTTCACCGAATCCCAACTGTCTTCATTCTCGATGGATGATGCGCGCGGCTCGAGCTCGCGCACCAGGAAGGCACGCGCCTCGGCACGGAAGCGCCGGTCTTCGTCATCGAGGATGAAGTCCTGCAAATGGTTCATCATGAGGCGCATTCCCCGGCAAGACGTGCGAAAGCGCGGGCAAGCAATGCCGCTGCCCCATCGCGCACGGTGGGCAATAGAAATCGCGCCTGGCGCACGCTCTCGTAGTCGATCTCGGCAGTGATCAGAGCCTCCTTGTCGCCCGCCTGGGCCAACATGCGACCCGTTGGGTCCAGAATGCGCGACCCGCCCCAAAAGGATAAATCGCCCTCCCGTCCGACGCGATTGGCGAGAACGAGGGGAAAACCGTAGGTCATGGCGTGGAAGCGGGCATTGACTGCCCACCCTTCGCTGTTGTCGAAAGCCTCGCCTACGGCCTCGCGGGCGGAGCTGATCGGGGCCAGAAGCAGGCTCGCGCCACTCATGGCTGCCACATGAACAAGGGCCGGGTTCCACAGATCGGCGCAGATCATGACGCAGGCCTGCCAGGATGAACCCATCGGGTGAAGCCGGACGTCCTTTCCGGCCCCGAAGAACTTTCCGTCCTCGAGCCGCCCATAGGTCGCGAGATTTATCTTGCGATAGACGAAGACGACCTTTCCGCCCGACAACCCGAAGGCACTGTTGAAGAACAGCGCGCCGGGCGCTTCTTCGACGCCCCCTACGACGGTCAACATGTCGCCGCTCGCCCGGCTCAGCTCACGCAACGTCGCGTGATCGGGCGTCAGCGCAAGACGTGGCGCTTCGCGCCCGCCGGAATGGCCGGCGAGCGAGAGTTCCGGAAACAGCAGCACCTGAACGCCTGCGGCACGCGCATCGTCGATCACGTCGAGATGCTTGCGACGGTTGGTGTCGAGTTCGCCAAGAGGCGTCTCGATTTGTGCGGCGGCAACTTTGAGAAGCGACATGATAAAGCGAGCTTCTGATGAGACTGGAGCAGAGGCTCCAGTCTCGATGGTCAAATGAGTCCGTTTGACTTCAAGAAATTCGCCGAAACCTCTTCGACGGACTTCTTCTCCACGTCAACGCTCGCATTGAGCTTCGCCATCGTATTGTCGTCGAGCTTCGCCGAGAGGCCGTTCAGCAAATCGGCAAGCTTGGGACTGGCATCAAGCGCCTGCTTGCGCGCCACGGGGGTGAGTGCGTAAGCCGGGAAGAAGTTCTTGTCATCCTTGAGGACCACGAAGTTGAAGGCCGGGATGCGTCCGTCGGTGGCAAAGGCCAGCGCTACGTCCACCTGACGCTCCTTGAGGGCCGAATAGGTGAGCCCGGAGTCCATGCGCTTCACATTCGCCCGACCGAACTCGAACTTGTAGGCTTCCTCCAATGGCTTGAGTCCGTCGGGACGCTCGGCGAACTCCGCGTTGCTTGCGAAGCTCATCTTGTTGCCTCCGCTGACCTTACCGGCGAGATCGCTGATCGACTTGATGCCGTTCTTCTCCGCGACGTCCCGATTCATGACGAGCGCGTAGGTATTGTTGGCACGTGACGGATTGAGCCATACAAGGCCCTTCTGGCCGTCCATGTCCTTCACGCGCTTATAGGTCTCCTCCGGCGACAGCTTGTCGCTGATCTTGTTGTACGTGATCAGCGACGTTCCGGTATATTCCCAATATACGTCGACCTGACCATTCTCTTGAGCTTGGCGAAGCACGGCGCTGCCCATGCCAGCTCTTTTATCGGCTTTGAAGCCCTTTGCGCTCAGAAGCTGAGACGTCATCTCGGCCATCAGCTGCTGCTCGGTGAAATTTTTGCCGCCCACGACCACGGGCGTCTGCGCAAGAGTCGGGCCGAAGCCCAGGGTGGCGAAAGCCAGAGTGGCTAGGACAAGGCGACGGTTGATGAATTGCATAGTAATTCCTCCCTTATAACCCGGGACGCCCGGGCCTGTTATGTCTCCGGCATCACGCCGCGCGGCACGACGAACCGCGTGACGAGAGCGATGACGAAGTCCGTGATGACGGCGAGAATCGCCGTTGGAATGGCGCCGGCCAGCATCATCCCTGGCTCGCTAAGGTCGATGCCGGTGAAGATCAGCTCGCCCAGACCACCGCCGCCGATCAGAAAGGCGAGTGGCACGGTGCCGACATTGACAGTCACAGCCGTGCGAATTCCAGCGAAAATGACGTAAAGGGCATTCGGAAATTCCACGCGCCAAAGGATTTCGCCCGGCTTCATGCCCATGCCTGTCGCGGCTTCGATGAGATGCGGCGGAACTTCAAGCAATCCGATATACGTATTGCGCACAACGGGCAGCAGCGTCATGAGCCAGAGAGCAAAGATCGCCGGCGGTGCGCCGATGCCAAGGACGCTCATCGAGAGGGCCAACACTGCCAGCGTCGGAATGGTAGTGCCGATATTGAGCGTCTGCATGACAGGCTCGGCAATCGAACGAAACGCTTTACGGCTCAAGACAATGCCGATGACCACTCCAACCAGAACCGCCAGGCTACCGGATATTGCCGCCAGCTCCATGTGCTGCACCGACAGGAAGACGATGTCATCCCAGCGCTTGAGAATATCCCTAAGCAGCCCCAGAGCATGCGCAATTGCTAGAGCTGTCCCCGTGGCGGCGACGATGACGAGGCCGCGCACAGGCAAAGTGATTTTGGACAGACGCCCGACCGCAAGCGCAGCCCCTGCTTCTTTGGTCACGCGACAGCTCCCTTCGGAATCGCAGCGGGCTCGATAGCCGGCCGGACGCGATAGGTGTCGCCGAGCCGGTGTGTGATGCTCGCCTGTGTAACGCGGCCGATGAAGCGCCCATCGGCATCGACACAGGCGAGCCAGGTCATGTCATGGGTGAACATCAGTGCTACGGCTGTGCGCAGATCGGCATCAGAGCGGATCACCACGGGCAGAGGGCGAAGTCTGGAAGCAACCGGTCCGATACGGCCGCCCGCCTGCTCGGCATGGATCCAGCCTGTGGGAACTTTCCGGTCGTCGACCACCACCAGGCTTTCGACCCGGCGTTCACGCATGAGCGCATCCGCATAACCAAGATCATCGGTATCGGATACGAAACCCATCCCGTCGTCCCGGACGTCTTCTACGGTAATCAGGCGCAACCGTTTGAGGGTACGGTCCGTGCCGACGAAATCAGCAATGAACTCACTGGCGGGGTGCGCCAAGATTCTATCGGGTGTATCGTATTGTTCCAGTTTCCCGGCTCTGAAGATTGCGATCTTGTCGCCCATCTTCACGGCCTCGTCGATATCGTGACTGACGAACAGAATGGTCTTGCGCAGGGTCTTCTGCATGCGCAGGAACTCATCCTGGATGATCTCGCGATTGATCGGATCGATGGCTCCGAACGGCTCGTCCATGATCATGATCGGCGGATCGGCTGCAAGAGCCCTTGCCACGCCCACGCGCTGCTGCTGCCCTCCCGAGAGCTCACGTGGAAAGCGATGAAGGAAGACCGCAGGATCAAGAGCGACAAGCTCCAGCAACTCAGCTGCGCGGCGCTTGGCCTTCGCATCGTCCCATTTCAGCAGGCGCGGAACGACGCAGATGTTCTCTTCGACGGTCATATTCGGGAATAGCCCGATCTGCTGGATGACGTAGCCCATGCCGCGTCGCACCTCGACCGGATTCATTGTGTCGGTATCGCGTCCCCCGATCAGGATCTTGCCCGAACTTTTCTCGATCAGCCGGTTGACCATTTTCAGCGTCGTGGTCTTTCCGCACCCTGACGGCCCGAGAAGGATGCAGATCTCCCCTTCCGGGACTTCCATGTTGATCCGGTCCGCTGCAACGACGGAGCCAAATTTCTTGGTAAGATCTTCAAGTCTGATCATATCGAAATCCTAGGCTCGCGTCCGCAGGCCGGCCGGAGTGAGCAGTCGCTGAATCCACAGAAGGGCATAATCGGCAGCAATGGCCAGGAGGCTCACGCAGAGAGCACCGGCGATGAGCTGCCTGCTGTCAGTTTGCGAAATCCCGCGACTGATCAGCGACCCTAACCCGCCGGCCCCGATATAGGTCGCGATGGCTGTAACCCCGATATTGATGACGACGGCAATCCGCACCCCCGCCATGATGACCGGCACGGCGATGGGCAACTCGACTTTCCAAAGCCGTTCGATCGCCGTCATCCCCATGCCCCGTGCGGCCTCGCGCAGGGCCGGATCGACATTGTTGATGGCCGTGTAGGTGTTCCGGATGATGGGAAGTTGCGAATAGAGCAGAACCGCGATCATGGCAGGCAGATAACCGATCCCTTGGCCGATGAGCGACAGGACCGGGATCAGCATCCCGAACAGGGCGATGGACGGGATCGTCATCACGATGGCGGCTATGTAGAGAACGATATCAGCCGCCTTCTTACTTTGGGTAATGGCTATTCCAATTGGCACGCCTGTAAGAATGGCAAGCCCAACCGCCAGACCCACGATGGATAGGTGCTGCCCGGTTAAAAATAGGATCGTCTGCGCATTGTCGCGCATGAAAGACAGCGTTTCCATCCCGTAGCCTTGGCGCATTTTTTACGCGCTCTAATCCTAAGGTTCGCACACTTCCCTGGAAGAAACTATTCTGAAGGCGACTTTACATAGTCTGAAACCGTCATTCGCTGCCGGGCTTCTCGGGGGTGGCCTGAAATGCTTGCCGGAAGCAGCGACCGAAATGAGAAGGACTGGTAAACCCGCAACGCAAAGCAATCTCGGTTAAAGGCATGTCTGTTTCGGCCAGGAGGCGCTTTGCTTCGCGCAGTCGAAGATTCATGTAGAAACGTGCCGGTGTCGTGCCCAGATGCCTGCCGAAGAGACGTTCCAACTGCCTCTCTGTGACGCCAGACCGAACAGCGATAAGCCTGATCTCGAGAGGCTGCTCGATGCTCTGCTCCATCATGGTCAAAGCCGTCACCAGGGCGTGGCTTGTGATTCCATAGCGGCCAACGACGTCGATCCTCTGACTGTCGTCGGCCGAGCGGATATGTGTATGAAGAAATTGCTCGGCGACGCCCGCAGCCAAGGAGGAGCCGAATTGACGTGCTATGAAGGTCAGCATCATGTCGAGTCCTGCGATGCCTCCGCCGCAGGTAAAGCGTTTGCGATCGATGACAAATAAAGTGCGGCTCGGCCTGAGATCCGGGAACTCCTCTATAAGATCCTGCGCCATCTCCCAGTGAATCGTGAACTTGTAACCCTTGAGAAGACCCGCGCGGGCGAGGAGAAGACTGGCCGTACTCACGGCTCCGATCTCGCTGCCTAAGCGCTCCTGCTGGCGGAGCCATTTGAACACTGCGGTTTCATGAAATTCTGCCACGTTCAGGCTGGCAACCACCACGACAGCGTCGAACTGCACCGGATAATTCAGTCCCCCATCGGGTTGAAGTCGAAAGCCGCTGCTCGACTGAACCGCTTCGCCTGTGGGGCCTATCAAATGCCAATCGTAGAGGCTGCGCGCTGCAAGCCTATTGGCAGCACGCAAAGGCTCGCTCGCAGCACTGAGTGCCATGAGAGAGAAGCCTGGCAGAATAAGGAAGCCAAACCGACGCGGTGTCTGTTTCTCGTTATTACCAGTCACTTCAGATTTTATTTCTTAGATTTGCCCTGGGGACCTGCCGGTAATTATTGATGAGTAAGTCGTACTCTACAATCCTCTATCTGAAACAAGCTTTCGATTGAAGGAGAAGTCCACGTTTCATCATGCAGCCACTCAGTTCCGCAGGCCCGGGGCTGTCTGGCGGGTGTGCGGAGCGAGTCCTGCCCTGCTTGCGGGAACGTCTCCTCCAGGAATTCGAACACGGTACGGTCGCCCTTCAGCACATTCCTGGCATGCTGGGCGAAGTAACCCAGTAGCCCATCTTCACGCTGCCGATGTGACCGTCCCGTCACTAGGCATGGCAGAGCCCGCTACCAGCCTCGGCAGGAACTGTTTTCATCCCGTCCGGACTCAAGCTTTCCTTGCGACCCTCCAGTCATGCTCTGAACTGCGCTTCAGGATCCAAACCTTCTCTTCGATTCCGGTTCCGCGGGCTGTCCGATACGGCCCGATCCTCAATACTATTTCTTGCGGACCGACCTGTTCAAGAACCGCCGGGACGATGACGCCATCGCTGAATTCCACGAATACCTCCTCCTGACCAATAGCGCCGTCCACTCGGACAATGACCCGGCAGCCAGGGTAGCTGTGTGTGTCGGCAAAACTGAGAAGCATCGTGACGTTCTCCATGAGACTTCCGGTCATTCCTCAATCGATCAACGGGAGCGAGCCAGAGAAGCAGTGACGCTCCGGATGATACGGTGGCGCGTGTCGCCGCAACCTTGCACTCGGCCATTCTCGCATCGAGCAGTTGTTCGGCCCCATGGATACCCCCTTCCGATCTCATTCCATTCGCTGCCGAGCTTTCGTTTCCCAGGGTTTCCTAGCAGGCATTGACTAAATATACGAACAAATATACGAACATGTATCTCCTAAATCGGACCGATCAGGATCGGTTTGGTCAGAGATGCCGGTTTCGTGCCTTTCGGTCTCTGCGAGAGCAGATCCGATGTCGGTCGATACGCGGCAGAACGGATCCGCCACACCCGAGGATACAATGTACTATTTCGGATATTGCACTTGGCTCGACGATGTTGAGATCAAACGTTTCATGCCCGCCGCGACGCCCGTCACGAAAGGCTATGCCGCCAACCATGCGTTGAGGTTTCACGCAGCAGGCGAGCGCACCGACCGAGGCTGGTGCCACTTCTCGAACACGGCCGAAGCCTGGGGAAATAAAGCCCTGGGTGTCGTCTTCGAGCACGATCCCAAGCACTTCGAGGAGGACTACGACGATTTCGAACGGTGCTGCGTCACGGTCTATGGCGACGATGGCAGAACCTACGATTGCTGGACGTACCGGCTCATCACTCCTGGAATCGCCATGCGGCCGCCGAACTTCTATTGGGAGCACATCCCGACGGGAATGAAGCAATGGAATTTCCCGGAAGACTACATTGCCCAGGTCCAAGCCGTGTTTGACGCAGCCGCGCCCTGTCCTCGCGCGGACCGGCCGAACCCTTCGGCCATCCCGGGCCGCAGCGCGGCATCTCGCTGACCTCCTCTGTGGCAGACGACAAGTCTGCCGCTCCTTCGTCGATCCACAAAAAACAGAAGGGAACATCACGATGAAGTTTACAAGGTCACTTCTCAGTCTCGTTGGCGCCGTTGCCTTGCACTGCCTCGGGTCCACCGCGTCCCACGCTCAGGATGCAGCATCGCTCGTTCCGCAGGACATCCGATTGCGCGGCACGCTCAAGGTGGGCTCGCAGCAGACCTTTCCCCCATCGAATTCCGCGAGCCGGGAAAGCAGGTCGTGACGGGCGCCAGCGCGGATCTCCTGGCCGAGATCGCCAAGCGCCTGAACCTGAAGCTGGAATACATCCAGGCCGAATATGCCGCCCTGATCCCGGGGATCGAGGCCGATCGCTTCGATGTCGCGTCGGGCGGCATCAGCGATACGGAAGAACGCGAAGAAAAACTGGACTTCGTCAACTACATGCGCTCGGGAGGAAGCATTCTCGTTCGCAGCGAGGAAGCAGGTCTCTACAAGACGATCAACGATTTCTGCGGCAAGGGCACCGCAACATTGCTGGGCGGCCGCGTGATCATGGCAGCCGTCGAAAAGGCATCGGAAGGTTGCGTGGCCAAAGGCTCACAACCCATTCGCGCCGAACAGCTTCCCTCGGCCCCCGATGCCCGGATGCAGCTCGATCTCAAGCGAGTCGACGGCTATCTTGGGGACTTTCCGGCCCTCGTCTACATGATGTCGCAATTTCCCGGACGCTATAAGATCGTTGGCGACAACTACATCCTCACGCCCTACATCACGTCGTGGGGCTTCGCGAAGAAACGGACCGGCCTGCGGGACGCCGTGCAGAAAGCGACGCAAGCCATGGTGGCGGACGGCACGTACAAGGCCATCATGGCAAAGTGGGGCGTCGACGGCGCGGGCCTGTCGGAGATCTCGATCAACCTGCCGGCCGGCAAGCGCCAGTAATCAGGGCTACGGGTCATGACGATGGTGACGTGACTCACATTCCGACAACGCCGGAACTCCCGATCGTCCATCGCCGGCGTTGGGGTTCGTGGCTTCTCGGTGCAGCGGCCCTCCTGCTCGTCGCGACGATCGTCGCGGCGGGCATCCAGGCCCGGATCCTCGATCTCCCTGTGTTCCTGGACTATCTGTTCAGTCCCCTCATCCTGACAGGCGCGTTCAACGCCGTCATGCTCGGAACCCTGGCTCTTCTCATCGCAACCGCGATCGGCTTCGTGGCGGCTCTCATGCGCGTGAGCGGCAATCCCATTCTCGTCGCGCTCTCGTCGACCTACGTATATCTCTTTCGCGGCACTCCCATGCTGATCCAGTTGATCTTCTGGTTCAATGCGGTGCCGATCATGTTCAAGACGATCACCATCTGGCTGCCGTTCATGGATGCGCCACTCGTGAGCATGCCGACCACCGCCGTCGTGACGCCGTTCATTGCGGCCCTTGCGGGGCTCAGCCTGGCCGAGGGCGCCTACATGAGCGAGATCATCCGAGGCGGCATCCTTGCCGTCGACCAGGGTCAGCGCTCCGCGGCTCGCGCCCTCGGCATGACACAGCGAAAGGTTCTCCAGCAGGTGGTGATCCCGCAGGCCGGCCGAATCATCATTCCGGCAGCCGGCAACCAGTACATCATGCTGCTGAAGTCCACGTCGCTTGCATCGGCTGTCGGATATCTCGAGCTCCTGCGGATCGCGACCGACATCTACTCGTCCAACTTCCGCGTGGTCGAGCTGCTCGCCGTTGCTGCCTTTTGGTATCTGGTCATGACGGCCTTCGCGACCGCATTGCAGACAGCCCTCGAGAAACTCTTCCCGCAGCGCTAAGGACATGATGATGAAAGCCGCCGTTTCTGTCATGGATATCTCGAAGGCGTGGGGAACCTACGCGGCGCTGACGAACGTTTCGTTCGATGTCGCTCCGGGAGAGGTCGTGGCGCTGCTCGGTCCGTCAGGAGCGGGCAAATCGACCATTCTGCGCTGCGTCAATCATCTCGACACGATCACCGGGGGCAGGATCTACGTTCACGGAAGCCTGATCGGGTATAGCGAACGCGAGGACGGGCTCTATGAGCTTTCGGATGTCGAGATCAGCCGGCAACGCCAGTCGATCGGCATGGTGTTCCAGAGCTTCAATCTGTTTCGCCATCTCACGGCGCTTCAGAACGTCATGAGCGGGCCCGTGCATGTGCTGAACATGCCAAAGGGCAAGGCCCGCCAGATCGCTCTCACTCTCCTGGAGAAAGTCGGTCTCGGCCAGAAGGGGGATTCCTATCCGTCCCAACTCTCCGGCGGACAGCAGCAACGTGTGGCCATTGCCCGGGCGCTCGCCATGTCGCCGAAGGTCATGCTGCTCGACGAGCCGACGAGCGCCCTCGATCCTGAACTCGCACAGGAGGTCGTCGTCACGATCAAGGCCCTGGCCGAAGAAGGTCAGACGATGTTGATCGCGACCCATGATATGGGCATCGCCCGGGACGTCGCCGATCGCGTGATCTTCATGGAGAGCGGCAGGATCGTCGAGGATGCCCCCTCGAACCAGTTCTTCACGAGCCCGCGCAGCGACCGGGCCAAGCAGTTTCTCTCCCGTTTCTCGGCTCACTGAGCTATGGGCCTATTGGATCAACCGGATACTGAATCATGAGCAGCAGGAAGTCATCGCCAGGAGATTCAATCGCCACCGACGTGCGCACAAAACTTCGCAGCATGATCCTGGCGGCGGAACTCAAGCCGGGTCAGAGGCTCGTCGAGGAGGATCTGTGCGAGACGCTCGGCGTCGGCCGGACCCCGGTCCGCGAGGGGCTTCTTCTCCTTCAGGGCGAGGGCTTCCTGGCGCGAGAGCGGGGCTGGGTCGTCCAGGACGTCGATCGCAGCAAGGTTCATGCAATCTTCGAGAGCCGGGCCGCGATCGAAGGCGCGACCGCACGACTGGCGGCGCGACACATCTCCCGCGAGACCTGTGACGAGCTGCTCGCCCTGATCGAGGCCATGGAGCCTGCCGGCACGCTCACACGGCCCGAGCTGAACCGGATGAACACCGAGTTTCATGCCCGCATCGTGGAGAGCGCGAACAACATCTTCCTGGCGCAGTTTCATGAGCGCACGCAGTTCTACTATTGGATGCTGCGGGTTCCTATTCTGTTTGCCGAGCACGAGCTCATTCAGATGAACATACAGCATCGCCGCATCGTTCAGGCCCTGATCGATCGTGACGAGGACACGGCCGACAGGGCCGCCCGCGAGCACGTCGAGGCGACAATGGCCATCGTCGAGCCGGCACTCCAATTCTGAAGCAATCCGTTCTTGCGGGCGAAGTCCGGGCTTCCAATCCTCCGAGAAGCGGGACAGACGCTGCCATCGTCGAAAAGGCCGAAGCAATGACACCCTTGTTCAACAAGCTCCACCATGTCTGCATCGTCGTGAACGATCTGGACAAAGCCGTTGCCTATTACGAAGCGCTTGGCGTCGGCCCCTGGTTCGATTACCCGAAATCGGGAACCTACGTGGAGTTCGAGGTTCCGAACAAGGCCGCATCGGATGCGATGCGCTACAAATGCGTCGATCTCGAGAACGTCCAGATCCAGCTATGCGAGCCCGGCCCGCTGGACTCGCCCCAGCGTCGATTTCTCGAGCAGAATGGCGAAGGGGTTTATCATCTGGGCTTCGAGGTCCCCGATCGTGACGAGGCAGAAGCAACAGGCCGAGCTCTCGGCCTCGGCGTGATGGCCCGTGGAAAGCGGACCGACGGCTCGGGCTTTTGCTACTTCGACACGCGGCGCGGCGCGGGTGTCGTTCTTGAGATCCGCAAAACGGCCGGTTCCGACCACCACTGACCCCAGCCCTTTTCGGTCGGTCTCAATCTCGGAGATTCATGACCATGCTGGACCGAATTGGATATCCTGATCGTTGCCTCGGCTGCGTGTTTCGCCCAAAATGGATCTACGAAAGATAGCTGGCCTGTTAGCCACTGCTTCCACTGACAGATGATGCTAACGGTTTAACTTCATACTTAAATTCAACTTGTGATTACAAGCCTTATGAAATCGCGAGCCAGCGCACCGAGGTTTCTTCTCGTCTCCGAATTCACGTGAGAGAGCCTGTCTCCCCACTGCGCGGAATGGCACGGCTCGCCTTCTTGAGCCACAGGGCCGCCTGCTCATGTCGCCAGTTCAGCCGCAAGGCGCATTTAAAGTCGCTGATGGCTTTGTCGTACTGGCGAAGGCCGAGCAGGATCCGCCCGCGGAAGAGGTGAAAGCGGACGGATCGGGAGACGCTGGCACTGATGAACTTAGGCAGGATCAATCGACTGCTCCAGCATCTAACGAAACCGTACAGAGGCATCCTTCGCTGGGTAACGCTATCCCGTTCATTAGGCATTGTTTTTCCAAGGATTTAGGCTGGTTTCAGCCCGTTCGAGTCGGTTAGCGGGATGCCTTTGTTCAAGGTCACAGGAAAAATGGCATAGCTCTTCCGAGGCGGAAATCGGGACAGCGCAAGGCTTGTCGGAAAAACGTACGTATCGTACTTTCCTAAGGGAACGGCTATCCTGGTAGACGCATCGATAGACCCAAACGGTCCTTTGGGCGGCTGTCGAGACGGGCATAATCATGGCGGGTGTTTATTCGGAGATGGAGAAGACGACTCCTCCCGTGGCGGGTAATGGCAATACCGAAAAGCCTGTCGCTCACGATAGCCCTGTAATCGATCTTGTGATCAGGTCGACTGAGCTCGATGAGATGGAGGATCTCACGAGTTCGCTGCTCACTCCCAACAGATTGAGACCGTTAACGAGGAACGGTGCTTTCGACAGTGTGTTCCAAATCCACGGCTTACAGGATTTCTGCACCTTTGTGACCGGCTATGGTTGCTCGGTCGGTGTCAACCTCCAATACGAGCAGACAGATGAGCGGATGGGTTTTATCTTGGCGCCCAAAGGGAAAGCCCGCTTGAGCCTGGACGGGCGCGAATATGAACTGTCCGACCAGCGTGGCATTGCGATGATTGCTGGTGCCCCTAGAACTCTCAACTACCTCGATGATTGCGAGACCTCCGTTCTCGTGATGAACATGCGCAAGATGGCAGATTATTGCGCGAAGCTGCTGGCCTGCGATCTCGATAGAGATCTCCAGTTCGATACCGCGTTTGATCTGAGCAGCGCCAACGGCCAGAGCTGGGTGCGGCTGTTCCAGTATGCCACCGCCGAGCTCGCAAATCCGCATTCGCTGTTCCGAACCATCGCGGCCGCCCGTCAGCAACTGGAGCAGACGGTTCTGACCGGCTTTCTGCTCGGACATTCCCACACCTATTCGGACGCGCTGCTGCGGCCGCAATCCGCCGCCGTGCCCTTCTACGTCAAGCGCGCCGAAGCCTTCATCGAGGCGCACTTTTCCGAGCCCCTGTCCCTGGCCGACATCGCGGCTCATGCCGGGGTGAGTGCCAGAAGCCTGCAGAACGGCTTCCAGAACTTCCGCAACACCACGCCGATGGGATTTCTGCGATCGCTGCGGCTGAAGCGGGCCTATGAGACCCTGCTGCTGTCGGATCCAAGCACCGTCACGATCACCGAGATCGCCTTGCGCTGCGGCTTCGGCCACCTGGGCGAGTTTGCAAGCCTCTACAAGCGCACTTTCGGCGAAACACCACGGCAGACCCTTGCCAGGACCAGGGCACCCTAGAACGTCGCACGATTCCGAAAGGGGTAGACCTGGCGGCGCGCCTCTTCTGTCCAAGCCATAGGCTTTCCAAGCCAGCGTCACGTGTCCCCGGCTGGAGACTTGCGCGATGAGATTCGCGATCGCCAATTGGCCTATGGTGTTGCGCGTGTGAACGGAGACGAGCGCAATCTGCGTCGACAGCATCACAGGCTCCAGGTCAAGCGGCTGTCGTGGAACGCGCGGATTGTCCTCTTACGCGCCGAGCCCTGCCGTGAGGATCCTGCCGGATTTCAGCGTTGCGACCAGCCCTGCCCGTGCACGACGGTGGCACCGCGTTGACGAACAGAACCCCAATCCCTCCGAAAACCTCTTGGCGGCACGAAAAAGCCCCGGCGTCGTGCGCAGCCGGAGCTCGTGTTCGCAAGGAAGGTGTCCTCAGATGAAGAACAGTTCCTTGTGGGTGAACTTCTTCATGGCGTTCTTGTCGAAGGTCGCAAGCTTAATCGCCGCATTCGAGCCGCTCCCGTCGGCATCGTAGGAAAGGGTATACTTCTTCTTATCGAGAACAAAGAAGTCATCCTTATCCTTCGCTTTCGATCCGATCGTGAAGAATTTGCTGGCCAGAGCGGCGGGCTTCATCTCGCTTTCCTTGCCGATGGCCTTGTAAAGAACCTTGTTTGCTTTCAACAGGGAGTTCTCAACGAAGATCCGATCCTCTGCAGCATTGTAAGTCGTGACCTTGTCGGCATTCGCAGTTGAGAAGCGACTGTCGAAGACGAATGTGTCGTAACCGGCATTGCCGCTCAACGTATCCTTGCCTATGCCGCCGGTAAGCCTGTCATCGCCGAGGCCACCCGAGAGAGTGTCCTTGCCGAGCAGGCCCGCAAGCACATCGTTCCCGCCCTCGCCGGACAGCAGGTTGGCTCCGTCGTTGCCCGAGATTGCGTTGGCGGTGGCGCTTCCCGTGAGAGTGATGGCGCTCGTCCCCGCTTTCGCCAGCAGGATTTCCACCTCCGACGCCGCACCGAGCGTGAAGCTCTCCGACGCCGTGACCGTGTCGACGCCTTGCCCCGCCAGCTCCGTCACCATGTCGAGACCGTCCACCACATAGCTGTCGTTGCCGACGCCACCACGTAGATCGTCCCTGCCGGCGCCCCCGTCGATAACGTCGTCGCCCCTCCAGTCGGTGATGGTATCGTCTCCGGCCCCGCCGAGCAGCCGGTCGGCCCCCTCGCCGCCATCGAGCTGATCGCGCCCTGCACCGCCGTCCAAAGTATTGGCGCCGGTATTGCCATACATCGTGTTATCGAGCTCGTTGCCGGTGCCCGAGAAATTCCCGCTCCCTTCGAAGGCGAGATATTCCAGGTTGGCCCCGAGCGTGTAACTGGCCGATGCGAGAACCCGATCGAACCCGGCGCCGGAATCGACGATCACGTCGCCGGCATTGTCGACCCAGTAAAGATCGCTGCCCGCGCCGCCGTCCATGCGATCCGCACCGGCGCCACCATGGAGAGAATCGTCCCCGGTCGATCCCACAAGCGTGTCGTTGCCCGCGTTGCCACGGATGAAATTGTTGAGTTCGTTGCCGGTGCCGCTGAAATTACCCGCACCGGTATAGGTCAGGTCCTCGACATTGCTCGCGAGCGTGTAGAGACTGAAGCCGACAAGAACCGTATCCCGCCCCTCGCCCGCCTCCTCGTGAACGGTGTCGCTGGCATCGATGATGTAGGTGTCGTTCCCCTTGCCGCCCCAGAGATCGTCGGTGCCAGCGCCGCCATTGAGAGTGTTGCTCCCGTCGTTGCCGATAATCGTATTGGCGAGGCTGTTTCCCACAGCGGTGAGATTGGCGGTGCCGGTCAATTCCAGATTTTCGACATTGGCGCCGCGCAGGCTCAGGTTGAAGCTGATGCTTGAGACGATCCGATCGGAGCCTTCGTTGACTTGTTCATGGATGATGTCGAGTTCGCTGTCGACGATATAGGTGTCGTCACCGGTCCCGCCATCGAGCTGGTCCAACCCTTCGCCGCCGACGAGGGTGTCAGCCCCAGCGCCGCCGATCAGGTGGTCGTCACCAAGGCCGCCGAGGAGGCTGTCGTTGCCGTCGCGCCCGTCGAGAGTATTGTCGCCGTCATTGCCGAGGATCGTGTTGGCGAGGGCATTGCCGAAGCCGTCGATATCCGCCGCCCCCTCCAGGGTCAGGTTCTCGATATTGGGAAAGTCTTCGAGGTCGACGGTCGAGGAACTGATGATGGTGTCGTTGCCGCCGCCATTCACCGCATCCTCGTCCTCGATCACGTCGTCGCCGCCGGCGAGGTGATAGACATCGTCGCCCCTGCCGCCGCGGAACGTATCGGCCCCGCCACCGCCGATCAGCGTGTCGTTACCCTCGCCGCCGTCCAGAAAATTGTCATTCTGGTTCCCGGTCAGAACGTTGTCGAGGTCGTTGCCCCAGCCGTTCGTCGCGCCGCCGACCAGGATCAGCTTTTCGACATTGTCTTCCAGCTTATAGGAGAAGGTTGCAATGGTGGTGTCGAAGCCGGAACCTTGAACCGCATCCTCGAAGACTCGATCTCCATCCTCATCGACAAGATAGGTGTCATCCCCCAGTCCACCGCGGAGCGTATCGGCGCCTTTGCCGCCGTCGAGCGAGTTCGCGCCTGCATTGCCGGTAATCTGGTTGTTCTGGTCGTTCCCGATCACATTGGCGTCGCCATCCTGCGGCAGCAGGGCGAAATCCACGTCCGTTGAAACGAGGGTATAGGTGTTTGTAACAGGATCGTGCGTCGCCATGATGAGAATGCCCCCGAAATATTATGATATTTCATATCTTGCCCCTTGGACAGGAACAAGCGGAAAGATGCGCTGCCTGGCGGCAGGACCAGAGGGGAGCGCGCCGTCCTGAGGATCGGCACCTCATACGGAACCGCACGCCCGGATTCAACGATGCGCTCATGATAGAGTGCGCATCGCCATCGATCCCGAAATGTGCGTCCATTTTTTCAGCTCCGACGCTTGAGGAGAGGGCCGCCCGGCACGGCCCGGCATCGCGTCGGATGCGGCAGCCGGCAAGCCCATGGTCTCCGAAAGCCTCGGACCTCACCTGAATCGTACGATCCGAGATGCCCTTTCGTGCCGTCAGGCCGCATCACCAACGACGATCCGGCGCCGGTCGTGCAGTTCGGCACGGCCAGTCCGCAAGTACTCGGACAAGATCGCGAAGGGCAGAGTCACCAGGACAGTCGAACCAAGCAAATCGCGTTGTGCTGGCTTCACGCCTCAGGATCGGCGCTAATGGGATGGCAAGCTCGAGAATGGTGCCCATCGCGCGACAACGATTCATGTCATCCAGACATCTTCCGCGTCCACTTCTTGCGGCCGCGGTAAAAAGAAGACCCCGGCGGTCAAGCCGCCGGGGTTTGCGATCGGATATTTCTCACCCTTAGATGATCTTGAAGTCGTCGAAGGTCAGCTTGAGGCCCTTCTTGATCGTGGCGATCTCGACGGCTGCAGACTTACCCGTGCCATCGGCATCGTAGTAAAGGATGCCCTTCTTCTTATCATAGATGGTGTAGTCCTTGCTGTCCTTGGCCTTCGATCCGGTGACGAAGGACACAGCATTCAGGGCTGCAGGCAATGCTTCCGAACCGGCCTTCCCGAGCTTCGTGAAGATTTTGTTCTCGAGCCAGATCGTGTCGTCCGCGACATTGAAGTCCATGATCTTGTCGAGGTTGGCCGTCTTGCTCGGCTTCTGGTTGAAGACGAAGACGTCCTTGCCCTTGCCACTATACAGCTGATCGTTGCCGGCCTCGCCGTAGAGGATGTCGTCGTCGGCGTCGCCCTTCAGAAGGTCGTTGCCTTTGCCGCCATACAGCTTGTCGTTGCCGGAGCCGCCATAGGCCTTGTCGTTACCCGCATCGCCCTTCACGAGATCCCTGCCGGCCTCGCCCTTCAGGGTGTCGTTGCCGGCACCGCCAAAGAGGCTGTCGATGCCGTCGCCGCCCTGGAGGGAGTCGTTGCCGTTCTCGCCATAGAGCTTGTCGTCGCCGGTGCTACCCTTGATGGTGTCGTTGCCGGTGCCGGAGCCACCTTTGAGGATGTCGTCCAAGAGGCCGCCATTCAGCTTGTCGTTCTTTTTCGTCCCCTTGATGTTCAAGGTGGTCTCGTCCTTGATGCCGATGGTGAAGACCTGCTCGGTCGTGGCTTTGCCGTCGCTCGCCTCGACCTTGATCTGGTGCGACGGGACGTCTTCGAAATTGACGCCCAGTCCTGCCAGCACGAGCTTGTTGCCGTCGATCGCGAAACGGCCCCCGGCATTGTCGAGGAGCTTGTAGGTGAGAGCATCGCCATTCGCATCGGTCGCCGAGAGCGTGCCGACGACATCCTTGCCCGGAACCGCGTACTCGGACAGGAGCGGAGCGTTCAGGCTCAGCGACAGGCCCGTCGGAGCCTGGTTCTGAGTCGGAGGCTGTTTGTTGACGACATCCGTGATCACCTTCAATTGACCGTTGGTGGCAGTCTTGTCGCCATCGGATACCTCGACTGTGAAAGTCGTCTCGACCGTTCCGGAGTTCTGATTAGGCCGGTCGGTGGCATTGAACCGGAGGTTGTCCAGGATCAATTCGAGCTCGCCGGCCGTCCGGTTGACGAACTTATAGACCTTCTGACCGGCGATGCGCTCAGGATTGGGAAGGTTGACGCCGACGAGATCGCCGTCATCCTCATCGAACTTGATCGTCACCGTGAGCTGATCGCGTTCGATGTCGTCCAGGTCGAAGCCGCCGAAGGCATACACAGCGTCGTTGATATCATTGACGTGGAATGTCTTAGGATCCGAGAGGTTGATTGTCGGCGCCCGATTCATCAGGGCCGTCGATACGGTGATCTGATTGTTCTGCGCCGGCGAGCCCTGATGATCGATGTCCCACACCTTGACGGTGAAGTTGGTGTCGACGATACCGCCGTCGCTCCGATTCTTCGCATCGAACTTCAGTTCGTCGAGGATCGCGTTCAGGACGTTCTTCCTGCCCGTGAATTCGTAGACCTTCGTGATCCCATCATCGCTCTTGACGGCGATGACCTGATTGTTCTGGTCACGCAACTCGCCATCATTGCTGGCGAACGAGATCGACATCGTCAGGGGGTCGTCTTCGAGGTCGCCTACCTGGATGTCGTAGAACGCCTTCACGGCTGGCCCATTCGCGGTGGCGCCAATGATTTGTATTCCGCCGTTCACGTCGATCGTCGGCTTCTGGTTCTGTGGCGGTGTCACGTCGTTGACGGTGATCGAGATCGGGGTGGTGCCCGAGGGCAAGGAGCCGTCGGTCGCCTTCACGTTGTAGGTGAAGGTGTGGCTGGCCTCGTTCACAACCTGGATCTTGGTCGCATCCTTGACCCTGACCACGCCCCCGACGATCTCGAAGGCGCCGTCCAAGCTGGTCGTGGTGTTGGTGTCCGCGAACACGAGGCTCGGAGCCGTCCCGTCCGGATCGGTCGCCGTGATGGTGCCCACCTGCGTGCCGTTGCCGGCGGTCTCGGCAATCGCACCGAGCGAGGTGTACTGCGGCGCATTGGGCGCCTCGTTCACGTTCGTCAGGTTGATCGTGAAGTTCTGCGTCGTGGACTGGCCGGTGCCGTTGAGGTCGGTCGCCGTCACGGCCACGACGAAGCTGTTGGTGCCCTCGAAGTTCAGCACCGCCCCGTTCTTGACCAAGATCTGGCCCGTCGTGGCGTTGATGTCGAAGTTGCCGTTGGCCGCCATCGCATAGCGCAGCGCCGCCGTGCCGCCGTTGTCGTCGGCCGTCACCGTGCCCACGACCGTGTTCGTGCCGGAGTTCTCGGCCAGGGCCGCCGTGGTCCCGCCCGTGGTCAGGCGGATGTTCGCCGGCGGCGTGTCCGCCGGCGGTCCCTCAGGCTCAATGTCTTGCATGTAAACGTCAAAGGAGGTCTGTCCAACGAAAGTATTCGGATTGCTAGCGTCTGTATAAAATTTAAAAGTTATAAATTCGAACCTGGCTCCTGTAAGACCTTCATTATAGCCGAAGTCTTCATCCTCATAGTTGAAGTTAGAATTTCCGCCATTGCTAGCAATCAAATAATAGCCCGTGACACCATTGTATGTTCCATACCAAAGATCAAACCGGCCATAATCTCTGACATCGGCTGCGAGCCGCGAAATCTGTAGTCCCGCGACCATTTCTCCTTGAGTGCCTACAATTTGGCCAAGGATGGTGCCTGTTGGAATATTCTCGTCAACGCCGATTTGGAAATTATTTATTTGCGTCTGGTGGGCGTTATTGTGAGAAACCGCCTTGAAGATGATAGACATCCTGTCCCCCTACGAATTGATATAACGTTAAGATACTTCTTAAAGGGAAGAAAGAGCTGATACAAGCCCCCTCTTCCTCAGGTTCAGATCACGAAAAAGAACTCATGCGTAAGCACTGGAGCCGGATTGCTGGCATTGATCCGGAATTGTGCGAACAGGATGGGGGCGTTTGTTCCGGCATTCCCGTTGAAATCGTAATAGAGCTTGCCGGTCGTTGGATCGTAGATGATCCGGTCGTCCGCATCCTGAGCTGTAGTTCCCTCACGGAAGGCGCCCTCGCTGAGCATGCCGACCTCACCGACGTTATTCCCGAAGACGGACCGTGACAGAAGGATCTTGTCTCCCTCGCTGATCTTGAAGTCCATGATCCGGTCCACGTTCCTCGTGCTCGACAATGTGGAGTCGAACACGAACGAGTCCGCTCCTAGACCGCCCGTCAGGATATCGTTATCGATGCCGCCACTCAGGCGATCATTGCCGTTGCTGCCGTTGAGGATGTCGTTGCCGGCACCTCCAGTAAGGGTGTCATTTTCCTGCGTTCCGGTGACGTTCTCCGAGAACGTATCCTCCACGTTGAGGGTGATCACGTGTTCGACTTCCGTATGGCCATCGCTGACCTTGACCGTGAAGGAGACCGTACCGCCGGTAGCGCGAACCTGTTCGAAATCGATCTTCGTGCGGTCCTTGACGCGAACCTCGTTTCGAACGATCTCAAACGCTCCATTCCAATCGGCGCCAGCCTTCATCGTCCAGGTGAGCGCATCCGTGTCGGTTGCCCGGAGGATGCCGACCAGATCTCCGGTGGGCAGATGTTCGCGGACGTATGTCTGACTGAGATGGATGTTCGTCGGAGCCTGATTGTCCCCGTCATCCACCGCGATCGACTTCACGTGGATGTTGGTGTTGCGGGCGGAGGAGTTGCCGTCGCTCACGGTGATGGCGAAGTCTGTGATCACCTGCGATCCGACCGGATCGTTGGGACGGCTCGCGGCGTGGAACTTCAGGCCCTGCACCGCAGCCTGGACGTCGGCGATCTTTCCCGAGACGGTGTAGACTCCGGTCTGAGTGTTGTAGATGCCGCCTCCGAGGAATTGGTCATCGAACCAGCCTTCGCTGGGCGAGTCGAGCGCGATCGTCACCGTGATGTCGGTGCTGTCCGGATCCATGAACTTCACATTCCCGAAGGCTTGCGCGAAGGGCGTAACGACCTTGTCGTCATCGACCGCGATCTGGATCCCGGCCGCCTCGATCGACGGGGATGCTTTGGACGGATCGTCCTTGACGTCCTGGACGTAGACCTTGAGGGCCTCCGTCAATGACCGGTTGGAGCTGTCCGTCACCTTGACCGTCACCTCGTAGTACTTGCCGTAGAAGTCGGTCTTCAGATCGTCCTTTTCCCAGTCGAGCTCCCCGAGGGTCTTGAGGACGACCTGGTTGTTGACAACGGCGAGGACGAAGCGGCTGTCCCTATCCCCCTCATTGCCGTTCTGATCCACGATCTTGTAGGTGAAGGTGTCGCCCACATCCGGATCGAAGGTCTTGAGGATGCCGATCTGCTGGTTGCCCAGGTTCTCGGCCACGAAGTTCGGCTCCAGGGCGATGTCGACCGGGGCGTTGCCGGGATTGGGGTGGTTCCGGCTCGTGGTCACCATGACCTCGTCGGACACGGCCGGGTGCCGGGAATCCTGCACCGACAGGGTGAAGGTGGTCGTGACGGCACCGTTGACGGCGAGATTGTCGGCCGGATTGAAGGCCAGGCCGTGCAGCAGGGCGTCGAGCTGATCCGCATTGCCTGTGAAGATGAAGGTGCGAATGCCCCCGCTGACGGAGCCGAGATAGCCGTTCGTGCCCTCCAACTTGCCGTGGCTGTCGGTGAAGGAGATCGTCAGAGTGAGGTTGTCGTCGTCCTTGTCCGACAGGTCGACCGTGAGGAAGGGCATCACGTTCGCGCCGTTGTCCACCGCATCCGTGGTGTCGTCGCCGATGACGATCGTCGGCGCCCTATTGCCGGGTTCCGGATCCGCGGTGGTGTGCACCTTCACTTCGTCCATCACCGGCGGATGGTGCCCGTCGTCGACGCTGATCTTGAAAGTGGTATCCCCCGCGACCTGCGGGTCGAAGCTCAGCTGCCGCAGCAGGACGTCCAGAGCGTCGGCCTTCAGATTCACGAAACGATAGGTGATGGTCAGGCCATCGGATGACAGCTCACCCTGGACCGTAGTGCCCTTGAGCTGACCCTTCCCTACCGCGAACATGATCGTCAGCGTCAGGTCGTCGTTCTCCTTGTCCGACAGGTCGACCCCGCGGAACAGGTACACCGACGCCCCATCGACCGTCGCGTCCGTCGTCTTCGTCGCGGGAGCGATCCAGAGGACCGGCGCCATGTTGTCCGGGCCGCCCGTGACCTTCGTATTCACCGTCACGTTCCGCGAGGTGTAGGCGAAGTCTTCGTCATAGAGCAAGACGCTGAAGCTAATCGGAACGACAGTGCCTAGTGGACCGAGATTGTTCGCGGGATTGAAGGCCAGGAGCTTGAAGTATTCGGTCACGCGGGCCTGATTGCCCCTCGCCCAGATCGTGCCGTACTCAACGTTGTCCTTATTTATCTCGATATCGGCGAAGTCGGCATCGTTCGGAAGAACGAACTGCCCGCCGTACGGCACATCCATGGCGATGTTCACGAGGATCGAATCACCGTCTATATCGACGAAGGTCAGATCCTTGAAGGGCGCGACAACATCCTTGTCCTCCACGGGCCATTCGGTTTTGCCATTCGGATCGACCACGATGACCGGGGCGATGTTGTCGACGTCGTTCATGAAGATCTTCAGCGTCTGAGACGCGGACCAGTTCCTGCCGTCCCAGGCCGAGACCTTGACCTCGTACCAGCGGAGAGTGCCGTCGGTGTGCGGAGCGTCATCGAATTCGAGGGCGTCGTTGACGTAAAGGCTCCAGGCTCCGTTCTCCTCCTTGAGGTAGAATTTGTCGGTCGGCTCGTCCAAGCGGTACGCGACGATGGGATCATTGTTGAGGTCATGCGCGCCGAGCGAGCTGACGATCTGGTTTACGCCGATATCGTCGTTGACCTCTGTGCTCGGGGTGCCCGTGATCGTGAGGACGATCGAATCGGGCGCGCGGTTGGCTACGACGGACGTGACCGTGATGTTCGGCATTAGCGAGACGCTGGCTCCAGCCTCATCGTGAACGCTGATCCAGAAGGTGACGATATCGGTCGCGTCCCTCGCGTCTCCGTCCCGATCCGCAGGGTTGAACTTCAGCGCCCTCACGGCCGCGAGCACATCCGCCACCGAGCCGGTGAGAGTGATCGGCCCGGAGACCATGCTTCCGTCGGCCTTGATGAAGGCGCCACCGTACTGGCTGTTGGCCGTGATACTGACGGTGATATCATCGTTGGCATTGGTATCGTTGAACGTGATGCCGGTGAAGGGCGTCACCAGATTGACGTTCTCATTGTCGGCGATGGTGAGGTTCGCGGTGGCATTCTCGATCGTGGGAGCGCGGTTCTCCACCTGGGAATTGACCACGATGCTGTCATTCGTGGCGAGTACTGTCTCCGTGGCATCGTCGACGAGAGACAGATGGAAGGAAATCGGCACCGAATTGCCGACCTCGCCGTCCGGGCGGTCCTTCGGGTTGAACTTCACATAAGGCAGAGCGGCGATGGTGTCCTGTATCGACCCCATAAGCTTCAGAACGCCCGGTGTCGTTGCATCGATAAAGTCTTCATACCACCACGGAATCTCGCTGAGATCGAAAGCGCCCTCGTTCGGGTCGAAGGTGATTTTCAGGTAGACGCCAGACTGGCCGCCGTCGAGAATCGTAACATTCGTGAACGGCGAAGCTATGCCGGTATCGAGCACATCCGTTTCCGGATCATCCACCCAGAGATAGGGTGCGCTTTCGACCGTGAACTGATAGGTCGCCGTGACGAAGTCATTTGGATGATCCTTGTCGTAGGTGATGACTTCGAGGGATTGCGGCCCGAGCTCATCCGGGCTCAAGGCTTCCTTCACGGTGATCTGGCCGGTGAACTCGTTGATCTTGAACTTCCCGGACTCCAGCAGGCCGTTCGAGAACTTGTACCTGTTCTGAAGGAAGCTGCTGTTACCGCTGTTCTGATCAGGATCGATGGCCTCGGCCCGGACGACGGATGAGTCCGGCGCCGCATTGATGAAGATCTTGGCCGGCGCATCCTTGAACTGGATCCCGGTGGGAACGTCGTTGGCGTCACGCAGGTTGATCGTGAGCTTCTGAACCGGACCCTGGAGGCCGTTGGGGTCCGTTGCCCGCACGTAGATATTGAGAGCCTGTGCGGTCTCGTAATCGAGATGCGCGTCCGGCGCCAAGGTGATCGCGCCCGTATCCTGATTGATCACGAAAAGGCTGTTGTTGTTGCCGGCTTCCGGCACGAAGCTGTATTTAACAGCTTGGCCTTCCGGATCCTGAGCCTTGATGAAATACGGGAAATTGATCGTATTCTCATCGACCTGAACAGACGTTCCTCCGGTGTCCCAGGTAGGCGCATTCGGCGCACCGTCGACGGAGGCCCTGACGATGATCTCCTCGTTCTTGACGGCTTGGTGAGAGTCGTCCTTCACGGCGATGGTGAAGTTGGTCTGCCTGACCACGCCATCCGACGGATTGAAGAAGACCTTTTGCTGAAGGGCGGCATCCAAGGGAGCCTGCTTGCCGATCAAGGTCCAGGTCCGAACGCCGTTCAGGACGCCGCTGTCAATGACCTGAACGCCGGTAACGGGTTGAATCTCCAGAGTACCGTTCACCTCGAGGAAGGAGATCGTCACCGTCAGAGTGTCGTCGTTCGCATCGAAGAGATCGACGCCGCGGAACGGCAGCGCGAGCTGTTTGTCCTTGACGTCCGTCACCTTCGTATTGTCCGCCACGGTGATCGTCGGAGCCGTATTGCCGTTGGGGCCGCCGGCGATCTCGGTGATGACCTTGATCTGCGAGTTCGTGACCGCGCTCTCGGCATCCTGAAGACCGATCGTGAACTGAGTCGTATTGGCCACCCCGTCCTTGGGGTTGAAGGTCAAGCCGTGCAGGATGGTTTCGAGGGCGCCCGCCTTCCCGGTGAAGGTATAGGTGACCACGCCGTTCAGTTCCGACATTCCTGTGGCGGCATTGGTGTTCAACAATTGTCCGTCCGCGGCACGGAAGGAAACTGTCATCGTCAGGAAGTCATCCTCGTCGTCCCCGAGGTCGACACCGGTGAAGGGCGACACGGGTGCGCCGGTATCGGTCGCGGGGGTCGTCTCGCTGTTCGCGGCGACTTGGATCCAGGGCGCGCTGTTGCTGCCGTCGCCATGAGTCGCGATGACCTTGATCTGGTTGTTGCCGACAGCCTGGTTCTTCGGGTCCTTCACCGTGATGGTAAAGCTGGTCGTCACATCATTGGGATCCGCCGAATCATTGGCGGGATCGAAGGTCAGGCTGTGCAGGACGGCATCGAGCCTATCGGCCTTGCCCGTGAAGGTGAAAGTTCGGATGCCGTTCACAACCGTGCTGGTGCCGGCTTCGGCATTGCCGAGTGTCCCCAGATCGTCGCGGAACGAGATCGTGAGCGTGAGCGTATCGCCGTCGGCATCGTAGAGATCGACGCCCCTGAAGGCGAAGACGGCCGGGCCGTTGTCCGTGGCTTCGGTGACTGCCGTGTCCGCCGCGACAGTGATGACCGGGGGCGTGTTCGTGCCACCACCACCTCCGCCAGCGACTTCCGTGATGACGGTGATCTCGTTGTTGGTAATAGCCTGATGCGCCCAGTCCTTCACCGTGATGGTGAAGTTCGTTGTGTTGGCGAAACCGTCAACCGGGTTGAAGGTCAAAGCCCGCACGAGGTTCTGAAGGTCCTGGGCAGAGCCCGTGAACTTGTAGGTTATCACGTCGCCGACGACGGTCGTTTGGAACGAACCGTTGATGTTTCCGATCTTGCCATGGGAATCGGCGAAGGAGATCCAGAGCTCCAGTTCATCGCCATCCGCATCCGACAGTTCGACGCCGCTGAACGGATTGACGGGCGTGCCCGTATCCGTCGTATGGGTGATTTCCGTGTTATCGATGACGTTGAGCACCGGCGCGGCATTCGAGCCGCCGCCGCCGGCGAGTTCGTTGACGACCTTGATCTGCGTGTTGACGACAGGCTGGCTGTCATTGTCCTTCGCCGTGATGGTGAAGGTCGTCGTGTTGGCGTAGCCGTCAACCGGGTTGAATTTCAGCCCGTGCAGGATCCCCTGAACGACGGAGGCTTTGCCCGTGAAGGTATAGGTGATGATGCCATTCACCGAGCTGCCCGTAACCGGCGAGCCGGTCAGGATACCTTCGCCATCGTTGAAGGAGACCGTCACCGTCAGGGAATCGTCCTCCGCGTCATGCAGGCTGACGCCGGTAAAGGGCGACACGGGCGCCTGGGCATCCTGTGTCGTCGTGATGTCCGTCCCCTGAGCGACCGTGATCGTGGGAGCCTTGTTGTTTTCGCTGTTGCTGGTCGATGTGATGACCGCGATACCGTTGGTTTCGACCGGCTGATGCTTCAGATCCGTCACGCCGATGCGGAAGTACGTGGTGTTGGCGACGCCGTTCCGGGGATCGAACGCCAACTGATCCATCACCGAATTCAGGTAGGCCGCCGATCCTTGCAGGGTATAGGTCCGAATACCGTCTGAGAGGGTGCTGCCAAGGTTGGGGCCGGTGAGGGTGCCGTGATCGTCCACGAACGAAATCATGACCGTCAGTTCGTCGCCCTCGCGGTCCGAAAACTCGACCCCCTTGAAAGGGTTCACCGCAGGGCCGTTGTCTACGGCGCGCGTGACTTTCGTCTCGGGGTCGATCGTGATCGCGGGAGGTGCATTGACGACTACCTGGAGTCCATCGTGCGTGATGAGGGAGAGCCCATCCGACAGGGTCATGTGGAAATGGGTTGCATCCATTTCCCCGTCTTCCTGGTTCCAGATCAACTCAGCCAGCAGGTTCTGAAGATGGCCTGCCGTGCCCTGAAACGTGAAGGTTCGTGTCAGACCGTCTGATGACAGAGTGCCTTCGACACCGCCTGTATTGCCCAGCTTGCCCTGCGCTTCCAGGAACGAGATCGTGAGAGTGAGTTGATC
The DNA here is from genome assembly GCF_044784385.1 of Microvirga sp. RSM25. Taxonomy (NCBI): domain Bacteria; kingdom Pseudomonadati; phylum Pseudomonadota; class Alphaproteobacteria; order Hyphomicrobiales; family Methylobacteriaceae; genus Microvirga; species Microvirga sp. RSM25. The sequence continues at coordinate 3,830,218 of NZ_CP173039.1, forward strand.
GCCTTCGCGGTCGAAGACCCGGACCTCGGCGAACGCGTTTACCGCAGGGCCATCATCGCTCGCATATACGGTCGGGTGCAACACTTGAAGCTGTGGAGCCGCATTGTCCACTGCCATCACATTGACCTGCGTATTCCTGCCCGTCATTCCCCACTGATCTTCGAGAGTAATGGTAAAGATGGTCGAGGCCGCGATGGCAGGATCAAACCCGATCTGGTGCAGGATATCCTGCAACTGGCTCGGTGTGTTGCCGGTGAAGGTGTAGGTCTTGGTGCCGTTATTGGTCTCGACCTTGGTCGGCAGCACGGGCGTGATCAGATCGCCTCTATCGCTAAGGAAGGCGATCCTCAGCGTCTGAGGGTGCGCAAGGTCGGGACGGTCCAAATCGTCGGGATCCGCCAGTGTGACGCCCGTGAAGGGATTGACGACCTGATTGTGGATCGTGGCGGAGGTGCTTTCCTTGCCCGCCTGGACCGTGATCGTCGGCGTCTCGTTCTCATCGCTGATAGACCAGGTGTAGCTCCCGGAGACCGACGCGTTCGCGTGGAGCGGATCCGTGACCGTGATTCCGAACGAGATTGATTTGAGCGTCGCATAGTCGATGGCGGGGGCACCCTGCTTGATCCTCAGGCCAAGCGTCGGGGAGGAGTTGTCGATCTCGAAATACTGGGCGCCCTGGCCCGTGACCGTGTATTGAAGATTGGGCCGGTCTTCAGCGTCGTCGTCGACAAAGATATCGGCAATTCTCCTACCCGGCTGAGCGCCCTCACGGACCCATTCTCCGAATTCTACGCTTCTCAATCGAAGATTGGACGGATTCTCCTGTTGATCGCGGAGCAGGAGACTGAACGTCGCGTCGGTCGTGGATGCTCCATTCGCACTCCGCGCCACCATATCGATGGGATAGCGGTGGTTAGCATAGGCTTCGTAGTTCAGAGCAGCCGGATCCTTCACCCTGAGGTAAGCGTTGGCCGTCCCGTTGTTGACGATCTCGAATGTTTGCCGATCGAGACTATCCCTGAAGTCCCAGACGAGAAAACCGCCTTCCCGGGACGTTCCGGACAAATTGCCGACAAACGTGCCCTGTTGCGAGTTCTCGTCGATGCTGGTCCCCGAGAAGGCGAGGCCTGTGGGCCCTTCCCAAGCATCCTCCAGTGTAATAAGGAAGGGTTGCTCGCCCTGGTTGTCAAAGAAGTCAGTCGCTAAAACGGTTATGGTGAACTGGTGGTTGGAGCTTGCATATGCTTCGTAGTCCAGTTTGGACGCGTCCTTGACGTACACTTCCCAAGTAGTTGACGCGCCAATCCTCCTCGCGCCGAGAGCTCCAGTCTGATCAAGGACCCCATAGAACTTGATGGGACTTGCATCCTTCGCAGACAAGATGCCGAGGCTGTCACCGGTGGCAAAGCGGCCTTCGGCAAACGTCTTGGGGCCGGCGAAGCTAATCTCCGTCGGCGGATCTTCTTCCCGCTCTGGAGGCGGCGGAGGGGCCGCCGTCACGACCGGCGCATCGCCCGTCGCCAGCGCGGTGTGCGAAGACGAAGCCGCGTGCTCGTCGCTGCGGGGCGCGGAATTCATGGGAGCAAGATCGGATGCTCCCGCCTCCGAGGCCGAGTGCTTCTCAGGCGAGGTCTTTTCAGTCGCGTTCGAGAGGACGACGGGTTCAACCTTGCCGGGCGTCAGGTCGTGACCAAAGGCGCGCGCCTCGGACTGCGCCGGAGCTTTCTGGGCCTTCCCACCGGCGCTCTTGTCGGCAATCGCCTCGTAAGCCTGGATCGACCGCCGCCCTTCATCCGGATCATGCGCCATGGCGAGACCCGGGGCACGGCTCGGATCGTCATCGTTGGGGGCGGGAGGCGTCTCGGTCGCCGACATGTGCGTTGCCGCACCGCCAGTGAGCGTATCCTCCAGCACGTTGCCGATATCGATAGACTCGCCGATGACATTCTCGAAAACGGGCTTGTTCATGGTGACGTCCCCCTTAGCCTCTGCCGCTACGCACACTCGCCCGGACCCAATAGGCCAGGCTGGAATGATCTAATATTACGTAACATATCCCGGCCGTCGAATTAGGCAATGATATAAAGTAAATTTACTTAATCTACCACTGGTTGTTACCGGTGCGCCGCAACTGACCATCAAAGGTTGCCGTAGGGGAGCTGAAAGGTGAGAAGCTCGGCCTAACCGCGATGGGCAAATTCCTGCGGCCGGCAGGCTGAACGGCTTGGATTCCCTGGAAATCTGCGACCTGTCGATCACGGCGGGCCGCTCGTTCGATCCGGTGGCGAGGCTCCGCCCATGACCGCCCGATCGTCCGCGCAGGACGCTACAGATTTGCAAGCAATCGTTTGCTTCGATGCAAACTCGCCAGCCGCTGCGTAGCTAGGGCGGACACAATGCCCGTGCGCATTTGTCCTTTCGGGCATGACAACCCTCCCCGTCATTCCGGGCGGCTCGCACGAGCCAGGACCGGTGGCGCGTCCGGCGCCGCCCCTCTCCCGTTCCGAAGAGAGGACGAGCGCTACACTGTCATCCCCGGCAGCCGCTGTGCGGGAAGGGGATCCACTGAAACGCCCTGCGTTATGGATTTCCGTCCCCTGCGATGGCGGCGCCCTCTCCAGCCGGGACCGACGCCCTCCCTGTCATTCCGATGCGCACCTCCGGTGCGAACCCGGAATGACAGCGGCATTCAAACCCTGCCCGTCATGGCTGGGCTTGTGCCGGCCATCCCGATGCTGAGAGGCGCTGCGCTTGACGGATCGGGATCACCGGCACAGGGCCGGTGATGACGGGAGATGATAACGGGGCGATATGTAATGTTCTCACTTTGTTCTTGACACGATGTTTCACCTGAGCTATATCGTTGCACAGATCTGCTTCTGAGAGGGGCGCGCTCGCGAGGCGTCGCAGTGTGGAAGCAGGCACGGTCCCGTGGCAGGGTTCGCACCCCTGTCGACGGGAGGCCCAGGATGTGGGCGGGTAGTCGGGATCGGTCGCAGGCCCCCGTCGAGCAGACGGACCACGCCTGCGGCGGTTGACTGAGCTTCCCTCTCCTGTCCGCCTAAAAAAGCCGTGCGCGAAGAGGCACTCCGGCTCTTCCATTCCACCATCCCCATCGAGCCGGGCTGCCCTTCGCGCCACCCTCGATCGTCTCAAGCCCAGGGCTTTCGAGCCCTGGGCCGCAGGCCCATGCCTTTGTCCCAACACTCCTTTTTCAGCCATTCATTCTTTCGAGGTTTTGTCATGAGCCGTGTTCAGCACATCCTGTCCCGCATGCCCGATGCCGACGATGCCCTGCGCCGTCTCGCCGATGTGATCCAGGTGCCGGAAACCTGCCGCCGGCGCGCCTGCCGCAACCAGGGGCGCTGCCAGGGCGGCTTCGGGCCACCCTGCTATCTCGAGAACCGCAAGCGCTTCGCCGATGCGGTGCTGGAGGAGATGCAGGAGCACCGCGAGCTCTGGATCAGGCAGCGCGCCAGCTTCGAGGCCGCGCTCAGAGGGCGCTAGAGCTGCTTCCATTTGCGTGGAATCATCTCTCTTCTTCGCTGCGCGGCATTTTTTGAGGCGAACCGGACCACTTCGCCGAAAAATGCTCCGGCGCATCGGGCCCAAAAGCGGATTGCCTTTTGGGGTCGATCCGATGCTCTTTTCCAACCGGCGCATCGTTCGGGGCGAAAACCGGGTCCCCTTTTCGCTACCGCGGCCCTATACGGGTTCGCACGATGCGCTAGAGAAGCCCTCGCCATATCCAAACAGCGGTCAGGACAAAAGAGATGGGGTCTAAGGGCTGGGCGGCCTTCCGCCACAGGGACTTTCGACTGTTCTGCGCAGCTCGGTTCGCCATGGCGCTTGCCGTCCAGGTCCAAACCGTTGCCGTCGCCTGGCTCGTCTACGATTCCAGCGGAAGCGCGCTGAACCTCGGACTGGTCGGGCTCGCCTCGTTCCTACCCACGATGGCCCTCGTGCTCCTGACCGGCCTCGTCGCGGACCGGTACAGCCGGCGATGGATCCTCATTCTGGTCTTCTCGGCGATGACGCTGACCTCGCTCGGCCTTCTCGCGCAGGTCCATGCGGGCGTGCCGAGCCTCCTGCCGATCTACGGCCTTCTGGTGGCGTTCGGCGCCGCCCGGGCCTTCGGCAACCCCGCCGCACAGGCCATCGTGCCGGCCCTCGTGCCTCCGGGCGACCTTGCGAACGCCATCGCGTGGAACTCCTCCGTCCAGCAGGTCGCCACCATCAGCGGGCCCGCGGTCGGAGGCATTCTGTACGCCGTGCACCCGACGGCGCCATTCCTAGGATCGGCCGTGAGCTTCGGACTGGCCGCCCTGCTCATCGCCGCATTGCGCCTGCGCCCTGCCGAGGTCAAACGGGAGCCGGTGACCTGGTCCCGCGTCATCGCAGGCCTCGTCTTCCTGCGGACGAAGCCGCTTCTGCTCGGCGCCATCTCCCTGGATCTCTTTGCCGTCCTGCTTGGAGGGGCGACGGCTCTGATGCCGATCTTCGCCCGCGACGTGTTCCATGTCGGGCCGTGGGGGCTCGGCCTCCTGCGCTCCATGCCGGCCGTCGGTGCCGTCACCATGGCCATCGTCCTGGCGCACTCGTCGCTCCTCGCCCGCCGGGCCGGTCTGCGCATGCTGCAGGCCGTGGGCGTCTTCGGCCTGGCGACGGTGGGGTTCGGATTGTCCACGAGTTTCGGCCTGACGCTGGTGCTGCTCGCCATCCTCGGCGCGGCCGACATGGTGAGCGTCGTCGTGCGTCAAACTCTCGTTCAGGCGGAGACGCCGGACGATTTGCGGGGACGTGTGGCGGCGGTGAATACGGTGTTCATCGGTGCTTCCAACGAACTCGGCGAATTCGAGTCGGGAACGCTGGCCTGGCTGGTGGGGGCCTCCCCGGCCGTCGTGATCGGCGGCATCGGGACGATCATGCTCGCGGCCCTATGGCGATTCTGGTTTCCGGATCTCGCCCAGCGGGATCAGCTCATCCGAAGCGAAGTGACGAGGAGCGGCGAACTTCAGAAGACATAGATCCTTGCGGGACCGTGCCCGTGTCACTTGGATGACGCCGAGGCATCGGCCTGGTGGCGGATCCGCTGAATATAGGAATCGTAGTAATCGTCGAGCCCGAAATCCTTGCCCGCCTCCCGACACAGGAGGATCATCTCAAGGGCCTGCGACCACTCCCGGCATCGATAGGCCGCGAGCATGGCCTCGTTCCGTTCCAACAGCTCGCCGAAGTCAGGGTCGGAGGCCTTGTCTGCGCGTCCGAGCAACGCGAAGATGCGTTCAGGATCCTGCTTGCCCCTGACCTGCAGATGGTCAAGCTCAAGAACGGCGAATTGGGGACCGACGGCCTGAGCGGTCTTCTCCCCGATGATGATCAGAACGCCATATTCCTTCGTCAACCCTTCCAGTCGGGATGCCAGATTGACCGTATCCCCCAGGACAGAATAGTTGAAATGCAGGTCGGAGCCGAAGTTGCCGACGACGCAGACGCCCGTATTCAAACCAATTCCGATCCGAAGAGGCGTCACCAGGTGCCCGTCTTCGGCCTCCCGCTGGCGTTGCGCATTGAGAGCCTCGAGACTCTCCTGCATCGCGAGAGCTGCTTCGCAGGCATTCGCTTCATGGGAAGAATCGGTGAGCGGGGCATTCCAGAAGGCCATGATCGCATCGCCCATGTATTTGTCGATCGTTCCATGATGCTTCACGATGTCCTTGGTCAACGGCGTGAAAAGGCGATTGATGAGAGCGGTCAATCCCTGCGGGTCGTCCTTGTACGATTCCGAGATGGCCGTGAACCCACGGATGTCCGAGAACAAAACGGTCAGCTCTCTTTGCTCTCCGCCCAGGGTTAGCTTCTCGGGCGAATGCGCCAGCTGCTCGATGAGATCGGGTGAGAGATACTGGCTGAAAGCCGATCTGATCCATCGGCGGTCCGCGGACACCGTCATATAATTCGTGCAGATCAAGACCGCGTAAACGAGGAAGCTTGAGGTCAGCGGGAAGGTGTAGTCGATCAGAAGATCGAGATACGCGAAGCAATACCAGGACAGACTCAAGGTGAGAGCGGCGATCATGCCGCCGAGCAGAAAGAGCGGCCCCGCATTCACCTTAGGGGCCAACGCGATGACGATCAGACTCAGCAGCGCTGCCAACATGATCTCGGCGAAGGCCGTGTAGCTAGGTCGGCTCAGGGTCGACCTCGTAAGAGCGCTTTCGAGGAGTTGAGCGTGGAGTTCGACTCCGGGAAGAGCCGCATGAATCGGGGTGACCTTGAGATCGAGAAGCCCGGCGGCAGAGGTCCCGATCAACACCATCTTTCCGGCAATACGGTCGGCGGGAACCCGGCCCTGCAAGAGATCGATGGCGGAGATGTACTTGCTCAGATCGGGGGCTGAGAAATGGATCCAGATTCGCCCCTTGCCATCTGTCGGAATTTCGAAATCGTGCACGCTGACGCTCCGCACACCGCTCAGATCCGTCTTGATGAGAATGACACCTGCCCCGGTGGCCACGCGGAGCATCTCAAGAGACAGAGACGGGACCACCGTTTGGTTTGCCACCGCCACGACCGGGATGCGGCGGACAGTACCGTCTCCTTCAGGGGTGATCGAAAAAAGGCCGTGCCCCTGAGCTGCCTCGTCCAAAACGGGAAGATTCCGCAGCAGATGCGGAAAATCGACCAGAAAAGAGCGAGGATCCGGACCGAGGGTGGCGATGGGTGCCTGAGCCGCTGGCCGTGTCATCGGCGCCGTTCCTGACACGCGATAGCCGGATTGTCCGAGTACGACCTTGGAAGCCTGAATGGCATCGGCGAAGACGGCATCGTTGCCGGGAAGACGTTGGAGCCTCTCCTTCGTGGCATCATCTAATCCCCGGAAGGTCGTCGCGGCAACCTCCGGGGAGCTGCGATCCGGTTCCGGAAAAAGCACGTCGAAGCCGATGACCGTGCCGCCAAGCTCAGTGATCTTCGAGACCATGTCCGCCATGACCGTGCGCGGCCACGGCCATTGCCCTAGAGCCAATAGGCTCCGCTCGTCGATATCCACGATGCCGACGAGATCCTGGCGCTCGGCGCGCGGATAGATAAGTTGATAGATGTCGAAGGACTTTTGGCGAAGGGCTTCGATAGGCCCGGGATCCCAGACGCGCAACGCAAGAAGGCTGACGAGAAGCAGGAGACCGACGATCCGTCCGATCCCGAAACGGCGCAGCCTTTTCAGAAGAGCGATCACAACGATGGTTCCGCTGGACCGCCCGTCCATGCAGTGGCGCATGCTTCCTCGATCGCCAGGATCCTCAATCGCTCCTCTCGAGGGCGATGACACTCGTAGCGAGAAACGAAACCATTCAATGAGTGAAGCATCGTTCCCTCACAGGATGAAGTCTGTCGAGCGGGGCAGAGCGCCTGAGATGGTCAGCTCCGTCGTAAGAACCTCTCCGCTCGCGAAGGTCACAGTCGCCAATACGGTATTGCTATCGCCCACAAGTCTCCTCAGGCCTCCGACAGACCCATCAAGGGCAAGTCCGTTGGGCGTCGAGACAAGATCCTCTGGGCCGATCTCGAGGATTTCAGTACCGTTTACGAAGATGTCGAGATCGGCGACAGTACCGCCTGGAAGCGGTCTTCCGAGCACGGCGATGTCGATCTGATCGGGGGAGGTCAGAAGCGAGGATCCGCCCGTGTTATCGATGTCATCGAGCTGAGAAAGGCTCGCATTCTCGCCGACGCCGAGAGCGGTGATCTTCGCTTCATAGACATCGTTCAGTGTCGCGAGCTCGGCATCAATCAAGCCTTGTCCGTTCCCGTCTGAAAGGAAATACAGGAAGTTCTTCTCCCCTCCCTGATCCAGACCCTGCAACCTGTCGTTAGCCGCTCGCAAGGCATCTGCGAAATTCGTTTCCCCACCTGCATTCAATCCTCTCAGATGGTTCGCGATCGCCTCTTCACCCACAGCTCCAAGGCTGAATGTCGCCGCATTCACGATGCCCCCTGCCGAGGCGTCGGCCGGATCGGCGCTGCCATTGAAAGGGATCACCGTAACCGTGACATCGGCAGGAGAGAATCCCAGCCCTCTAATTCGCTCGGTCAGTGCGATCAAGCTCGCGATTTCTGCATCGAGAATGGTATTGGACCGCCCATCGCCATTGAGATCGCCGACCGGCACCCCCTCGAACGAATCCGATGTGCTTCCTGAAATGTCGATCAGATAAAGGATATTCATCTGCGGTTGCAGAACCGGACCAAGACCAATGACGAGATCGAGGTTCGCGGTTGCGGTTGTCGTCGCTGATGGTGCGTCGATGATGAGCGAGACCGGTTGGTCGTTAAACTCGAGAATTCCACTGCTCAAAGCGGACATATGAGGCGAGGAGAACATCCCCGCGCCACGGACCTGCAAAGTGACATTCGCGGTATCGGCTCCTCCCTTGGCATCGGAAATCGTGTAGGCGAAGGTCACTGTTGCCGTCTCGCCGGTGCTCAGAGTCTGGAAATCGCGACCAGGATCGAAAACAAGATCTCCGGATGAGTTGCGGACGATGGAGCCTTCGAGCGGAGCTGTCCAGTGAACGATACTGACAGAGTCACCATCCACGTCGCGGTCGTTGGCGCGCACGGTCAGGATCCTGCGTCCGCTCTCGTCCATATTGCCGATGCGATCGCTCGCTGCAACCGGGGCATCGTTCCGGCCAGCGATGGTCCAGGAGATCGAAGCTGGAACCCGGATGTTATCATCACTCAGCAAAACGTAATCGACAGTGACGATTTCGGTCTCTCCTTGCCCCAGATGCTGATAGGACGGATGCGAAGGATTCAAAGAAAAACTTCGCGATCCACTAAGATATCTTACACCTGGCGGCAACGAGGCTGGTATGATCACGAGTGGCAGTGCCGTGTCGTCCAACGTGAGACTATCCGGCACCGCATCGAGCCGCGCGAGCGGTCCGTCCTCGACAGCCTTGCCAAACACCGGTGCAGGCTCGGATGTGAGTCCTGGAAGGATCAGGCTGCGGGACAACGTGCGTCCCGTGCCCACAGGAATGACGACGGCGAATTGCGATGGATCGGGCGTGTCGACCGGCTGAGGCAAGTTCACCGGAATGATGGGCGTGTCTTCAAAATCGCTGCTGCCCCTCCTCTGGCGAGGCTCAGGAGCAAACACCTGAAAGAGATCCCGGACGAAATCGCTTTCGCCGCGAATGTCGTCGCCTGACTTCGTGATCTGCGTGATGCGTGGCTCAGAACCGGCCACGGGAGTCAGGAGAGTCGAGGAGCGCGCATCCGACATCGACGCGATCACGCGAAACGGATTGCCCTTCTCCAGCAGCAGGAACGAGCCCACAGTCCCATCTGGTTCGGTGAGAAGCGAGAATCGCGTGGCGCCGCTGAACGAAGCGACCTCCGCCTGTACGGCCGTTCCCCTGATCGCCATGGTTGCAACAGGAGTATCGACCTTGAGGTCGCCTGTCTTGGCGATCCGACCTGCGACAAATCCAATGAGGCCTTGAACGAGGGTGAACAGTGCAGAGTTCGAGGTCGAATCCGCAGCATAGACCATATCGTTCAAAACCATTCGGGCACTGGCAGACAGGCTGAAGACCGTTCCGTCATTGAACTTGATAGACAATGAGGAACTTGCTCCCGTCTGAAGGACGTCACCTTTGGCGACCATGTCACCGACCTGCAGGTCGATCGGCACGCCGTTTCGCAGGACGGTTGCCGTTCCTGATACCTTCTCGACCCGACCGATAGGAGCACGAACCGCAGTTGCCCCTGAGAGCTGGGCATATTGTCCTTGCAGATCGGAGCCTGCCAGCGCCTCGACAGTCTCTCCCGAAAGGCTCGCACCTTCCGGCGTCGTGATGCTCAGACGCCGGTCGCCCCTGAAATAGTCGAGGATCACTGCCGTTGTCTCCTGCCTTGTCAGCAGCAGGTCGGCTCCAGATTTTTTGAAATCGGCGGTGAAAAGGACGTCCTTGTCCGGAAAGACAATGGATGCTTCTGGGTCAGAGCGACTACCCGACGCCTCGGCGGCGTCGATCCAGATGTCGAAAACACTGGCGCCGTCCTGGGACTGGTACACAGCTGAACCCTTGTGTTCAAGGGATGATAGCTCTTTCGCTCATTCATTCCTACCGGAATGAGATCTCAGAGGCTGGAATACTGGCAGCCGACTTTGCTACGGGTGCGAGCATGTCCGGGTGTTCACCGAGCAATCGCTTCTTTCTATTGGCCGCTCTGAAAACCGTGCGTATAGCATGGCAAACACGCCTCTACAGTTCTAAGAAAACTGTCCTGCACTTATATTACAGGACACAACTTGGATGGAGAACTTGCTCCGCAGCTTACGATACCAACCCGATGAAGGTTACGGTCTGTGTGTACGTCACCAAGATCCCGCCATTGAGAAAGGGGAGCGCGACAGGGCTCTAAAGGGCCATGTTCAGGTTCTGATCGGTATTAAAGATTGCGCGATCCAGACTGCTCGTGGACCAGATCACAAACGAGACGGAGCCAGAGTGACTTCTGTTCGGTCAAACCCAGACACGCACCATCCCGTCAACCGAGTTTACAACAATGGATTCCACGCGTTGCTCATAGCAGGAGCGGCTCGATCATCATCCTGCCCTTGGTGATCGAGAGGCAATGACCTTCAAGGCCTTCCGCTTACCGCAGCACCTTACAGGACGAAGTAGCTCTGGCTAAAATCGATGGCATCGTCGAAATGGACTGTAAAATCCGCGATCTTATCGCCATTCACATCACCGGACACATAAGTGTCACTAGACGCTTTCCTGTATTGCAGCTCTCCAGCCTCTCCGCTGAAAGCCCGGGTGCCAATGAACTCGAAGGCTTGGTTCCCTCCTTTGAGTGAATTGGCATCAATCGATGACAGATGGATCTTGTCCTTCTGCTGGACGGAGAAATCGAAGATCGTGTCCCGCCCGGAACTCTTGACGGTCGACTCTCCGACTGACTTGAAGATGAAGGTATCAGTTCCCTCTCCACCCCAGAGGTCGTCAGCTCCAGCCCCACCTGTCAGCTTGTCACTACCGGCACCGCCCTTGATGCGGTCACTGAAGCGGGTCCCGGTATAGGTATCGCTGCCGCTCGACCCGATAAGGTTGTGAGCCTCATCGGCAATCGCCGCATTGAGGATCGCCGGATTGGCCTTCCGGCTCGAACTGGCTCCTCCCATGAGGCCGGAGACCAGAGAGTGGAATTCGGCTCCGGCAATCGCCAACCCGGAGATCTGCACCTGCGCCGAGATATTCGTGATTCGTCCTGCGGGATCCTCAGTGAACTCGCCCGGCTCCTTGTAGCTGTTCCCGAGGGTGCCAAGGCGCACCGTGGTTACGGATCCGCTAACAATATGCTTTGCAAGATCATAAGATATGGAACTGCCGTCGAGAACGATGGCCTTGGTATTTCGGCCGTTCATGTTGTCGAGCAGAACAATCTGGGTTCCTTTGAACTCTCCCGAACCACCGAGAATGTAAGGCCATCCCTCAAATGAAAAATCTTTGAAATAAGTTTTCATATAGCTATTGAAGCTCACACCTTTGTTTGAGCTGCTTGCGGTCAATCTGATGGTCATTGTCATGCCTGCCTCCTCGAAGCAGCGTGGCCCATCCCACGCGTGACGTATCTCTTCTCTGTCCTCAATACAGTTTGACCGACAGAGACGCCTTGGCGTTGAAACCCGGGCTTGGATTCCCGTTCAGGTATTCGGTGTATTGTCGATCGAACAGGTTCTCGATCACGAGGCCCGTTGTCACTCGCTCGCTAACCTTCCAGTTGGCGAAGAGATCGACCACGGCATAAGGATCACCAACGAAACCGAAATCCTCTGCCTGATCCTTGGCGCCGACGAGGGACACGCGGGTTCCGAGCTCGAGCCGGCTGTCGTAAGCGCGAAAGCCGACGGTTCCTGTCAGGCGGTTCGGTGGCACTTTGACGAGATCTTCATTGGTTCGGCTATTCGTGCCGCGAAGAATATGGCCCGCGATTCCAACGAAATAGGAGCCGCCGTCGTAGATCCCCTCGGCTTCGAAACCGTCGATGACCGCCTCGGCGATATTCCGATACTGATAGCCCCCAGGGGCGGGGAAGCGCGTGAAAACCTGTTCGATATAGTCGTCCACACGATTGTGGAAGACACCGAATTTAATGCGCAGACGATCCTCTTCGGCGATAAGATTATCGAAACGCAGGTTGACACCACCTTCGATGTTATGAGCAATCTCAGGCTTCAGATCGGGATTGGGGAAGAAACGTCCGGCGCTGAGCGGCGGCGGATGGAACCCATCAATCAGGGTTTCGGTCAATGCAGGAGCCCGATAGCCCTCGGAATAGCTCGCATAGAACGTGACCGGCTGCCAGGGCGTAATCCCGACTGTGATCTTGGGTGAAAGGCGGCTGCCTTCATTCTCGATATCGACGCCTGTCAGGCGATAGGAATCATATCGTAGGGCACCGATGACTTCGAGCCATTCGGAAAATACGACGCGGTCTTGAAGGAATGCGCCATAGACAAGGCGTTCACCCGAAGGAGTAAGCTGGTCGCTATTTCCGAAGGGATCTTTCGTGTCGACGTTGTCGTTAAACAGATCGCCACCATAGGTTAGCTCGTGCTTAAACGATCCGGTATCGAACTTGGACGTGTTAAAGAGATCGAACCCGGTCGTGCCGATGTCGAAGGTCTTGGCGGCTCCCGCTGTGATACCCTCCAAGGTGGTTTGCTTTACATTCGTCCCGCTGAAATAGACCTTGGCACTTAGGTCCCAAACGGGGGAGTCCGGCGTCCATCGGTATCCTGCCGTCAAGGCATCGGCAACAGCCTGCGTCCGATAGAGGGTCGAAAGGCCGTTTTCAAAGTCGTTCGTAATCCGCAACCCCGATAGCGTTAGCTCTTGATCGGATGCCGGCCGAATCCGGATCTTGAACAGTCCGGAGAGAAGATCCTGCGCCGTATAATCGACCGTGGCTCCATCCCCCGATCTGTAATCCCCGGCATCGCGCCATGTTGCAGCCCCGAGGAGATCGAACATTTCGCTTGGGCGTGCGGCGACCTCTCCATGAAGAAGCGGGGTGTTTCCATTCGTTTCCCAGGTTCCCTTGATTCGTCCGCCGACATGGACTCCATCGGGCAGAACGTCTCCCGCATCGATCGTCGTGAAGCTCACGACGCCACCGATGGCACCCGATCCGTAAATCGACGAGGCCGGCCCGCGGGTCACATCGACAGACTTCATCATCTCGGGATCGAAGTAGAAAGTTCCTTTGGCGGAATGGCCTTCGCGCTGGAAGTTCTGCCGCGCTCCATCGACGAGAACATTTACGCGGCCGAAATCCTGGAGCCCGCGGACGTTGACGCCTATGCCCGGATCCCCTGGAGCCGACTGAGTCGTCACGCTTGGAATCAATCGCAAGACATCAGCCGTGCTGCTCGGCTGAATCTGGGTTTCAATCCGTTCGCGACCGATAACGCTCGATGGCGACAAGGAGTCGTATGCACGCTCACCCGCTTTGGTCGCCGTGACGGTGATGGCATCGAGGTCGATCGTCGTATCGTCGCCCGGCATCACCTCCTGCGCCTCGGCAGGCGCTGTCAGGCTCGCGAAAAGGGTCAGGATCAGGTGTAGTCCAAAACGACCAGGGCGAAGCGAAAACACAGGAGAAGCAGCCTTCGGGCAACGAGCGATCAATCGGAGGACCGGAGGCATGGCTCGCCTCCGGCCTCCAGCGATTAAAGGATGAAGTAGCTCTTTGAGAGGCTGACCCGATCATCGAGGTGGATCGTGAAATCCGCGACCTTGTCGCCATTCACGTCACCGTGGATATACGTGTCGCTCTTCGCCTTCTCGTAGCGCAGTTCTCCGGCCTTTCCGCCAAACGCCTTCGCCCCGATGAAGGAGAACGCCTGATTCCCGCCCTTTATCGCGCTGGCGTCGATGGCGGAGAGGTCGATCTTGTCTTTCTGCTTCGTTGAAAAATCGAATATCGTGTCTCGCCCAGCGCCCGAGACAGTCGTTTCCCTGATCGACTTGAAGATGAAAGTATCGGCGCCAGATCCTCCCCAGAGATCATCTGCTCCCTGACCACCCGTCAGCTTGTCGTTCCCGCTGCCGCCATAGAGATAATCATTGCCGCCATTGCCGGAGATCTTGTCAGCGCCGGCGCCGCCGGACAGTTTGTCCCGACCGATTTTGCCGGTCAGCACGTCGTTTCGATCCGTCCCGACCTTCGATTCCGTGACGTCGCCGACATCGATCTTGATCGCCTGCGTCGCCGACTGGCCAGTCGAGTCCTTTGCTTCGACGGTAATGATGCGGCTCTGCACCTTCTCGTAGTCGAGTGCCTTGGCAAGTGTTAGCTTGCCATCCGTCAGCTTGAAGTAACCACCTGGGTTCCCGATGAGGTTGTAGGTGATGCCCCCTCCCTCAGGGTCGACGGCGGAGAGCGTGCCGACACGGGTTCCCACCTCAGCCGTCTCGGAGATGATGGACTTCGAGATCGAAATGTTCTCCGGGCCCTCGTCGACATTCCGGACGCCGATCGAGAAGTCCCTGAAGATGACATGACCGTCCGCATCGCTGACCTTGAGCCTGATCTTGTGGGACACTGCAGTCTCGTAGTCCAGCTTGCCCTTGAGTTTTAATGACGTTCCGGCGATTCCGAAGAGGCCTCCAGCGTCATCGACGAGGCTGAACTCCAAGGCTTTACCTTCAAGGTCGGTAGCCGAGAGGTTCCCGATATCCTCCCCGATCTTGACGTTCTCCAGGACAGAATTAACGGAGAGGCTCACGTTCCTTGGAGGGGTGCCTGGAAGCTCAACGTCACGGATGGTATCAAGTGTCACATCCGAAAACGTGGCAGCCTCGATATTCTTTAGGGTCGTCGTACCCTTCTCACCCTTCAAGGCGATGGTGTAACTACCGTCCTGCAGCCGCGTGACCGTATAGTCGGCTCTGGCGCCGCTGAAGATGACTTGGTCGTAGTCACTCCCTCCATCAATCGCGTCACTGCCCTCGGTGGCGCCGAACACATCGTCACCGTTGCCTCCACTGATCGTGTCCGCGAACATCGTACCGGTATAAAAGTCGGCTTTGGACGAACCGATGAACTTCTGAGCATAAGTATCGAGCGCGTCAGCGTATATGCCCAAGGCCGTCGGGCTACTGGTGGAGGCGAAATTATGGACCGGGCCACTCACCCTAATTTCCGCAGCACCGGCGGTATCGCCCGGCCCCGCTGGTAGACCATTGAGCAACTCGAGGCCAGTTATCGTCAGTTGTGCGCTACCACCGATGAAGTAGCCATTACTGTCGAAGACGCCAGATCCCCTCACACCATACTCGATAGTGTTGATCGTCCCTCCAACAATGTGGTGAGGCATAAAGCTATACTCAATGTCGCCATGAGAGAGGATATATTTCGAAGCGGCGGTCAGCCCGAAGCCCAGGAACATTTCCTCGCCTTCGAACGCAGTCGAATTGTCGAAAGAGAAGCGGCCTCCACCCGTCGTCCCGGAGACGAAGCCACCACGAATGAAGGCTTCGAAATCCATCCCATCGGCGCCGCTTGCATCGATGGTGATGGCTCCCTGCTGGGCCAAAAGATTGTCGGAGGTGATGGAGGTATCGGAGAACTGGAAGTTCTCGACATGGCTGACCGTATCGGCCCCCTCCGATCCTGTCGTCCGCTCGTCTGTGACCGTGAAGCTGCCGTCACCGTTCTGGACGATGGTATAATCCGAGCGCCGGCCGGAGAAGATGGCGAAGTCATTGCCGTCGCCGCCGTCAATGACGTCACTGCCGCCGCCGCCTCGGATCGTGTCCTCATTCACAGTGGCGACGAAGGTGTCGGCGTGCTCGGAACCGATGATATTCTGCGCGTAGCTGTCCAGCACTGTATTAGCTGAATTGACAAGCGCCGCATCAGTACCGGCTTTGCGCAACGCGTTGTACAGGTTGTAGACGGGGTTGGTAGAAATGTTTCCTGAACCGGGTGCAGAACTGATGTCCCATCCGGAGATCACTAGGCCCGCAGTGACTCCAGTCAGTTCAGCCGGCCCTGCAGCCTGAGCGGTCCCCCGAGTACCGAACGTGATCGAATTGATCGTGCCCGAGATCCCGTGACCTTTATCCGCTCCATAATGAGCGTAGTCGTAGGCGAGATCCTCGCCCTCAATTAGAAGCTGCTTGTTGGTTTCGGCACCTGAAGCATCCTTGTACCGGAAGCCCACCTGGGTGCCGTTCTGGTATCCAAAGGGCGCGGGATCCGCTGTTCCACCGTAGTAGCTCGATGCCCCAGTCTGCAGCCCCTGGAAAAAGGTCGCGAAATAGGTGTCGAGATTGACGCTGCTCGCAGCGCTCGATGCATCGATGGTGATGGTTTTGGAAGTGGGCACGTCAGCTCCCCTTTGCTGTCTCGCATGCCCGCATGAGAGCGGGACTTGGAAATCGGCATGTGGATCGGCAGCGGCGATCCTGCTGGGGAGCAGCTTCTACTTGCAGATTCGAGTGGAGTCTATAGCAGTAGTAAATATTAGAATACATCTAGTCTGTCATATATAGGTAAGATTTAATTATAATTATTCAAAACTACGCCTATATATGGGCGTCTATCCTTATAATTGTAATAATTCTAGGTGATTGCCTCCGTGTTGATCACGGATTTCTTCCGCGGCTCATATCTCGAACAATAGGTTTCTCTCAAGATTCAGATCTTGCTGACGCAGGAGGCTCAAATTGAAGGAGGTGTTGCCCAATAGTTTGTCGGATGAGAGTGTTGCCCATCTCAATCATCTCTCGATGTCGGGCATGGTATTCTCACTGACGGACTGCAGCTTTTGGAGAGGCAACTGCAGTTCCTAAATGGGAATGCACTCGATCCTCTGCATCCAGATCTCGCGCGGGCTTCAAAAGAGTCTTTGGCCGTGCCATGACGAGAGCGGTCGATCATAAAACTTCTATAATCTAAAGCGTCTTAATCTCGGATGAGGTCTGAGGATGATGTGCGCGAGATTGCAATGCGTCAATCGACCAGCCGCCAGCTCCGAATGCGGCGAGAAGCAGAAAGCCGCCTCCAATCGCAAGATCCTTGTTGAAGTGAATGAACTCACTGATGTCCGCGATATTCCTATGAAACAGGATGGCGGTCAGAACGCAGAAGCCCCCTAGGGCTAATGCGGCCAGACGCGTCTGGAAGCCGAAAGCGATCAGCAGACCGCCACCCAGTTCTGTTAAGATGACGAGCGGTAGAAGCATTCCCGGTACGCCATGGTTTTCCATGTATTGTACCGTACCCTCGTAATATCCGATCTTGCTCCAGCCCTCGATAATGAAGATGAACGCCAACATGAGCCTTGCCGCGAATGAAAGCGGCGCCTGAAGCCTGATCATGGTCGTCGTCCTTAACCGCATCGGAGGACTATACAGCTTCCTATCGTCTCATCGAGGAGCGGCTTCTATAGCCTCGGACAGATCGCGGTATTCCTCGCATTCGGTACCACACAATGTCTGGATGACCTGCAACTGCTCTCGCGCAAGATTGAGCTTGCCCTGGATGACATAGGCTTCGCCCAGATACTCCCGCACTTGGGCGTATTGTGGATCCATGGCGACGGACTTGAGATAATAGCCGATACCCTCTTCGGTTTGCCCGAGCTTTCGTGTGATGTATCCGCGGTAATTGAGCGCCTTTGGGGTATCTGGGTTTCGAACCATGTTGAGCACCTCGAGCGCCTCATCGAAACGCTCGGCCCGCGCAAGGGCGAAGGCGTAATCTGTCACTGCCTCGTCCGTCAAAACCTCACTTCGGACTTGGACACATCGACGGGATCTCTGGCTATAAATCTGCCCCCTCGGGCAGGTCATCATGTTGAGGGAGCCAGCATCGCTGTCGCGCCCACCCTGCCGGCCGGCATTTGCATTGCCTCCGCCACCGCCGTCACCTCCACCACCGGCGTTGCCGCCGCCACCTCCCGAGTTCCCGCCCTCGCCTGCAGCCATGGCAGGTGTGAGAACGCATGCGGTACCGATCGATAGGACGAAGGCTCCTGCCAGCAATCCGAGACGGTGCATTGCTTCACTGCGACGTATCATCGTGTCCTCCTGGAATGTTTTAGTCCACTCACTCAGAACATCGGGACCTCGGGCTTCGCTCGGACCCGTCGGTCATTCATGGTTTCTCCTTCTACGAACTCATGTGCATTACGCTCTTTGACGCATTCTGGACGTGCCCCGGTCGACAGAGAGGGATGTCGAATACGATACGACAGCGCCCATTGCCTTCGATCTCGACGCTAGTTCCGTATTCAGCCAGAATGTCCTCCACGATACCAAGACCGAGCCCGCTGGAGCCTGGTTCGGATCGTCCTGGCATACCCCGCTCAGGCCTTTCTCCGTGAGCGTCACCTGAGAAACCGGGGCCATCATCCTCAACGCCGATCCGAGCCTTATCGCCCAGTCTCTCCACTTGGACATTGACGCAGGTCTTTGCCCACTTCCGAGCATTGTCGAGCAAATTGCCCATGACCTCACCGAAATCATGAGGATCCATGTCGACGGCCAGATCGGCAGGAATCCCGGTCCGCCAAATCAGCCGCTCGCCTCGTGGCATGTGCTGCATCAGTCTCAGAAGGCGAGCGATGGTTTCGTCCACTTGCGTATAGGCCCCGCAGCCAATCGATGCGCCACTGGTGCGGGCCCGCGCGACCTCGCGCTCAACATGCGTGTAGATCAATTCCAACTGCTCCTGCATGCATCCTGCGACATCCTGCAGGCCCGCTTGCTCAAGGCGACGCATCTCACCACCGAGGATTGTCAATGGCGTTTTCAACCCATGGGCCAACGCGCCAGCACGGTCCCGAGCCTTGCGCACGAGGCCTTCCTGCCGATCGAGGAGCTTGTTGATGCTGTCGACGAGCGGAGCCACCTCGTCAGGAAAGTGTCGGGTCATACGCCGGATCTGGCCGGTCTGAACCGCATTCAGCTCATGTCCTACGGCCCGCAGCGGACGAAGCCCCAGCGAAAGCTGAACCCAGGCAAAGAGAACAAGAACGGCGGCAATGGGGATGAGGACGCGGGTCACGTCCCATCCGAAGGCCTGACGCAATTCGACAACCTGTCCGTGATCAAGGGCGACGGCAAGACTGACGCGGCGAGGGCCTTGCTCGCTATCCACCGTGACCTCCCGTTCGATCACGTAGAGCTCAGAACCGTCAGGTCCGTCGATCTCGAATGCCTTGTCGCGCTCAGTGCCTTCGCGTGGGCCGGTCGCGGGGAGTTCCTTGTCCCAAAGCGAACGCGAGCGCATGACTGGGCGTCCATCTTCGGAGACTTGCCAATAGGCTCCACCATAAGGCTGGTGATAACGCGGGTCTGTCAGCTTCTGGCTGAGCCCAGTTTCTCCTTCCGTGCCGAAGGCCGTTGCCAGTTCCGTCCAGTGAATGTTGAGATCCTGCTCCACATACCGGAGAACTTGACGTTCGAAGAACACGACAAGAGAAGCGCCCGCGACGGCAATCGTTGCCACGATGGACATGACGGCGACAAGAAGCAATCGAAGCCGTATCGAATTTCGTGTCATGGCGCAGGCGTCTCCATGATGTAGCCGTGGCCGCGCCGGGTTCCGATCGTTTCCGACCCGATCTTGCGCCGGAGACGTGCCACCAAGGCCTCAACCGCATTGCTCTCCGGCTCGTCCGATCCATAAACGTGTTCAACGAGTTCGCTCTGGCCGACGACACGATCCCGGTTATGAGCCAGATATCTGAGCAGGCGAAATTCAAGGGGCGATAGCTCGATGGCCCTGCCATTGAGCATCACCCGCAGCCGCCGCGTATCGATGCGCAGAGCACCAACCTCGATGAGAGGAGTGACATGGCGCCCGACCCGACGCAGCAGGGCGGCCAGTCGAGCAAGGAGTTCCTCCATCTCGAAGGGCTTGGTCAGATAGTCGTCGGCACCGGCATCGATACCCTCGACCCTTTGCAGCCAGGAGCCCCGGGCCGTCAGGACGAGGATCGGAACAGTGCTGGTCCCTTCCCGCAACCGCCGCACCACCGACAGGCCGTCGAGCTTCGGCAGACCGAGGTCCAGGATGAGAGCATCATAATCTTCGGTCGAGGCCCGGAACCAGCCTTCCTCTCCATCCCGGACGATGTCCACGATATATCCGGTGTCAACCAAGGCATGCTGGATATCTCTGGCGATTGCCGGCTCGTCCTCGACGAGAAGAACCCTCATCAGCGTCTCCTGATCTGGAGGATTTGGTTATTACGGGCATCGACGACGACCTCCTGATAGCGGCGATCCCGGGTGAGAATGAGAAATTCATAGCGCCACTCGCCACCCCAGGATTGGCGCAGGTCAACCTCCAGGACCTGACCCGGAACAGCGCGTGAGACGGTCGGAAGCACCGCGCTCAGGGCTAGGGCCCAACCCTGCGATACGGCTTCCCGGGCATTCTCGGAAGAGGTGCTGCCCCATCCGTGAGGAGCTGGCATGTCGTCGCCGCGACCCCGACCGCGCCCACGCCCGGCATCGTCGTCCCCTCCGCGGCCCCGCCCCTGACCTCCTCCGTTGGATCCACGGTCAGAGCCGCTGTCGCCACTGCCTCTGCCGCTGTTATCTCCTCCCCCGTGGCCGCCATCTCCGCCATCGTGGCCTCCTCCGTCGCCCCCTCCACCGCTCCCGCCATCCTTCGCAAACGTGGCCATTGGGCAACCGGCCTCGGCCGCGACAAAAGCCAAGGTCGCCGAGAGCAGGACGATGAGGTGGCGCCGGATCATAGGAACTTCCAAAGCTCCTCAGCATAGCACGCCCAACCTGATATTTCGCTGACGCGCTCCATCAGGTTCGCATGGCCTGCTTCATCCATGCTGCCTTCTCACCGGCGCTCATTGCGCAGCGGATGAAGGGAGAGAGACGATGTTGAAGCGAACCAAGAATGGAGCGGGCATTGTGGTCCTAGGTACGATCCTGGCTTCGTTGACGGCTGCCATCCCGGCAATGGTCATTAGCGCAACACTATCGCCTGCAATAGCGAGAGGCGGCGATGACAATGGAGGGAGTCACGGAGGCGATGATAACGGCGGACGTGGCGACCCGGGTGGCCATGACCGGAGCGGACGCTCCAGCGACGACAGTGGCGGGCGCGGGGGACGTGGCGGAGATGATGGCGGCCGAGGCCAGGGCCGTGGAAGAGGCGATCAGGCCGATTCCCGCGCAGACGATGGCGGGCGGCGCAGCCGCGGGGCAGACGATCGCACACGAGCCGACACTCGGGCGAGAGAACAGACACGGGATCAGCACCAGACCCGGACACGCACCCGCGCGGTGGATGATCTCCTCGAAGTACGACAGGTCCGTGGACGTGGCGCAGACGATGCAAACGCCCTGGATGATAATGGGGGTCGCCTGGATCGCGATAGGCGCTTCGAGCCTGGAGATGATCGCAGGATCAATGGCCGCTAAGGGAACCATGCTATCGACGACCGTGGGATGCCTTCGCTCCCACGGTCGCAAAGATTAGGCCAACGGAGACGGTCTGTTCATCCTGAGACAGACCTCTCCCTAGGAACCGCGTGAGGTCGAATGCTGTGCCCCATCACCGCTGGTTTGGGTTGAAATGCTTCTTCAGCTTGTGTCCGTAGGCGCCGTAATCCTTCTGCAGCGACTCGGTGTTCGCGCCGAAGGCCGTCACCTTCTGCGGGAAGCGCGTCTCGAACATGAACGCCATCGTGCCTTCAAGCTTGTGCGGCTTCAGCTCCACATTGCTGGCCTTCTCGAACGCATCCATGTCAGGCCCATGCGGGAGCATCGTGTTGTGCAGCGACATGCCGCCCGGCACGAAGCCGCCGCCGGTCTTGGCATCGTACACGCCGTAGACCAGACCCATGAACTCGCTCATCACGTTCATGTGGTACCAGGGCGGCCGGAAGGTGTTTTCCGCCACCAGCCAGCGGTCGGAGAAGAGCACGAAATCGATGTTGGCGGTGCCGGGCGTTTCCGACGGCGAGGTCAGCACCGTGAAGATCGACGGGTCGGCATGGTCGTACAAAACCGGTCCCACCGGCGAGTAGCGGCGCAGGTCGTATTTGTACGGGGCGTAGTTGCCGTGCCAGGCCACCACGTCGAGCGGCGAGTGGTCCATCTCGGCCACCCACAGCGAGCCGCCCCACTTTACATACATCTTGGAGGGGGCGTCCTTGTCCTCGTAGGCCGCCACGGGCGTGAGGAAGTCGCGCGGATTGGCCAGGCAATTGGCGCCGATCGGTCCGCGCTCGGGCAGCGTGAAGGCGCCGCCGTAGTTCTCGCACATGTAGCCGCGCGCCGGACCGCCCGTGAGCTCGACCCGGATCTTCACGCCGCGCGGGATCACCGCGATCTCGCCCGGCTCGATGTCGATGATGCCGAACTCGGTCCACAGCCGAAGGGAGCCCTGCTGCGGCACGAACAGCAGTTCGCCATCGGCATTGTAGAAATACTCGTCCGCCATCGAGCGGGTGATGAGATAGACATGTGCGCCCATGCCCGCCTGGCTGCCGGCATCACCCGCCGTCGTGATGGTGCGGATGCCCTCCAGGAACGAGACGGACTCGCTCGGGATCGGGATCGGGTCCCAACGCATGGGCGCGATCGGCACCTCCACCTCGACGGCCGGCGCCGTGCGCCACAGGCCGATATCGGCCTTCTGGAACTGGCCCCAATGGGAGACGGTCGGGCGGATGCGGTAGAGCCAGGAGCGCTCGTTGGTGGTGCGTGGCGCCGTGAAGGGCGAGCCGGAGAGCTGCTCGGCATAGAGCCCGTAGGAGCACTTCTGGGGGGAGTTGCGCCCGATCGGCAGCGCCCCGGGCAGCGCCTCGGTCTCGAAGCCGTTGCCGAAGCCGGACATGTAGCCGGGCTGGATGGCGCTCTGCAGCCGGCCGGCGGCCTGGGTCTGTAAGGACGGGTTCTGGACATTCATGGTCGCGACCTCCTAGAGTTGGTCACGACTGTAACTGTCCATTTTGTAACCAACAACCAATGATCAAACTCGAACTCGAACACTTCCTCCCTTACCGGCTGAACCGGATCGCGGCGGCCGTCTCCCAAGACTTCCGCTCGGTCTATGGTCCGCATCATGACCTGACGATCCCGGAATGGCGGGTGCTGGCGACGCTGGGCCAGTTTGAGGCGATCAGCGCCAAGGCGATCGGCCAGCACTCATCCATGCACAAGACCAAGGTCAGCCGGGCGGTGCGGGCTCTGGAGGAGAGGCGCTGGCTCAGGCGCCGCCCGAGCGAGGAGGACCGGCGCGAGGAGATCCTGTCTCTCACAGCCCTCGGCCAGAAGACTTACCGAGAGATCGTCCCGAAGGCCGTGGCGTTCGAATGCCACATCCTGGACGCGCTCGGGCCGGAAGCCGAGGCGGTTCTAAACGCCTTGGAGCGGCTCGAGCATATATTCAATGTGCGTTGATATCGGGCAGGAAATTGCACAGCGTCGGAACCGTGATGGGCTCCGACGCCGCACTCCCAATAGAGTTGCGCTAGTCAACCCTTAACGCGGCGTGACGTCGAAGCCGAAATATTTCATCGAGAGCTTCTCGATCGTCCCGTCAGCCTTCGCTTCCGTGATGGCCTTGTCGAACATGGCCTTCAGCTCCGGATCGCTCTTGCGCAGGCCAACCGAGCTTCCGCGTCCGAGCATGCCACCCTGGAAGCGTGGTCCCACGAGCGTCATCTCCTCATTGCCAGCTTTCGCGGCAGCGCCGGACAGGTAAGCCGTCGATGCCATGATCAGATCGATGCGCCCCGCCGTGAGATCGAGGTCGTGCTGCTCGGTGGTCTTGTATTCCCTGATTTCGGCCGTACCCTTCAGATACTTGTCGAGGAAGTTCGCCGCAATCGACGAACCCTGTACGCCGATGGTCTTGCCCTTCAGAATCGGCTTCAGCTCCTCGACCGCAGCGGCGGCGCCCGCCTCATTGGTCGCCAGCGAGAAGATCTTGCCGTTCAGGGGCAGATTGGCGAGCGGACCCGACTTCAGCACTGCGAAGGTCTGGCCGGTCGTGCCGTAGGGCTGGGTGAAGGCCATCACCTCTTCGCGCTTGGCGGTCGCCGACATGCCGGCCATGATCGCATCGAACTTGCCAGCATTCAGCGCCGGGATGATGCCGTCGAAGGACTGCGCCTCGATGGTGCACTCAACCTTCATGCGGCTGCAAAGGTCCTTGTAGAGCTCGATCTCGAAGCCATCAAGGCTGCCATCGGGCTTGGTGAAGTTCCATGGCGCGAACGCTCCTTCCGTCGCAACACGGATCTTCGTCCAGGTTTTTTCCTGCGCCATCGCGCTTGTCCCGAGCGCGAGCGTCACGCCGGTGAGCGCGAGTGCCACAATCTTGCTGATGGTCTTCATGGTCTTCCCTCTGTTGATGATGGGCGAGCGTGTCGCGCTTAGACTGTGGGCGGTACTGAAATGCTAGCTGCCGATCCGTTATGCCTGGACTGAGCTTTCCTTCACGGTGACAGGTGGATCGACGTCATCCGGAATCGGGTTGACGAACGGTGTTCCAGCGAGGCGCTCGCGAAAGTCGGCTTTGGCCTCTTCGATCAGACCGGGATTGCGGAGAAGATCAATTGCCGTGCTGGCCATTACCTTCGCGGCATGTTCCATACCCTTGTGGGCTGCGGGCGCTTTTCCTTGTGCCACGAGCTGCCATGAATGACCGGGCGTACCGACGGCGTAGGTGGCGCCACGCATCTGGACGGTCGGAACCACCCAGCTGACAGTGCCGACATCAGTGGATCCCACGAGCGTTCCGTCCCCGCTCTCGGGCGGGAAAATCGTATCGCACAAAGTGACGCCCCTACGCGGCTTCAGCCCAAAGCGCTCAAAGGATGATTTGATGTCTTCATCCGTCAGCGTTTTCTGGATTTCTGCCGCGAAGGCTTTGTCCTTTTCGTCGAAGACAGGAGGCCCTAGCCGCTCCAGGTTCTGGTGCATCAACTGCTCCAGAGGCGTGTTGCCGACGAGGTTGGCATCGCCGCTGACGATCTCGCTGCGGACGCTCGTCTCCGTCATGAGCGCCGCACCCTCGGCAATCTTCTTCACACGGCGGAGCAATCCCTGCATTTCCGGCAGTTCGCGTGCACGGATCAGATAGCGCACCGTCGCGCTGGCCTGCACGACATTCGGCGCTGAGCCTCCTGTATCCGTGATGGCATAATGGATGCGGGCCGTGCTCGGCATATGCTCTCGCATATAGTTGACGCCGACATTCATGAGCTCCACCGCATCGAGCGCGCTGCGACCCAGATGAGGCGAGGCCGCCGCATGGGAGGCCCGTCCGCTGAAGTGAAAATTGATTTCGTTGCAGGCCAGAGAGATCGGATTATTGACACCTGCAAAAGGTGCCGGATGCCAGGATATCGCAATGTCGACATCGTCGAAAACTCCTGCCCGCACCATGAAGCCCTTAGCGGATCCTCCCTCCTCGGCCGGACAGCCATAGTAACGGATGCGTCCCTTGAGACCATGAGCTTCCAGATAATCCTTCACGGCAGTCGCGGCCATGAGTGAGCCGCTGCCGAGCATGTTATGCCCGCAGCCATGGCCGTTGCCGCCTTCGACGGCTGGCTTCTGCTCTGCAGTTCCTGCTACTTGGCTCAGGCCCGGCAGAGCATCGTACTCACCCAGAATGGCAATGACCGGTCCTTCCTCGCCCGCCTCGCCCATGACGGCGGTCGGAATGCCAGCGACGTTGCGGGCGATCCGAAAACCCTGCTGCTTGAGAACGGCTATGTGCTCAGCACAGGAGTGGTGCTCCTCAAAATTGAGTTCCGGCATTTCCCAAATGCGATCGCTGAGGGCAAGGAAGACCTCCCGCTTGGCTTCGACCAACCCCCAGATGTCCGAGGCATTTTTTCCCGACACTCCGTACCCTTCCTCGCGCCATTCCGCTTGAAACCGCTTCTCCTGACGTTTCAGCAAGTGTGGCATTGAATATTCACCAAAATTGGTACCAATATGATGCATGCTTGTTGGGGGGATGCAAGAGCAGGCCTGACGAATCATTTCGCAATCGTCTTGCTTTCTGCCTAAGGAAGTAGCAAAGCCAATCCATGGGACGTGACCACATTACATGACCACGATGGATGCACCCTTGAATAAGGCTTGGATGGCCGTAGCTGATCTGATCGCGCGCGACGTCCGAGCTGGCGCCTTCGCCCCAGGCACGTGGCTGAAGCAGATCGATCTTGAGCACCGTTACGGATTTGGCCGCTCAGATATTCGGCGCGCGCTCGACTATCTTACGCAAAAGCGCTTAGTGCAGCATGTACCCAATCGCGGATACCACGTTGTTCTGCCAGACAGCGATCAGACAGCCCATATTCTCGAGCTCCGCGTCATTCTCGAAACGGCTGCCGTCGACAGCATCGTCGCCAATGCAACCCCCGATGCAATCGAGCGGATAAACACTCTCGCCCGCAAGTTCGACGAGATGATTCTCCACGGCACAGTCCTGGAGCAATACGAGGCGAACCTCGCCTTTCATCGCGAGCTTCTCAGCCTGTGCTCCAATCCCGAATTATCCAATCTCGTGACCGATCTCCGCAGCAGAACATCATCCGCATTGGCTGGGCAATGGAGCACGCGGGTCCGCGTTGAACAATCGAGCCGAGAGCATCATGCCATGATCAAGGCCCTCGCCACAGGTGACGCGCAGCAGCTCAAAGACACGATTACACTGCATATCCGTCAGCCGAAGAGCTAGCGCATCGTGCGAAACCGAAAGTCCGCGTCAGCGAATAGCGAAACCGGTTTTCTGCGCCAAACGAAGCGCCAGCCAAGAAAGGGGCATCGGATGGGCGCCAAAAGTGGCGTCCCATTGGGGCTGATGCTCTAGCGAGCGACTGAATCGGCCTAGCCGTCATACGCCCGCAGCCACAGACCGAATGTCCCGAGCATCAACGAAGGCCTCCAGCGTTTCACCGAGCCTTCCGACGTCCTTCAGATAGGGAAAGGTGTTGTGCCCCGTCTCCAACGCGATGACGTCGGTCCGTGGAAATTCGCTCAATCGGCGCGCCACGGTCATATCGAATGCATTCTGCTTCCCGACTAGGACAGTGATTGAGCTTTTGGAGTTTGAGGACAGTGTAGGAGTCAAGTCCCCGCACTCGATTTGCGTATCTTTCAAGTGCCGTATGCTCAGACTGTTTGGCCTGTTCAGGATATATTCCGGAGCAGAAGCCAGGATGCGATCGGCCCCAATGCTTACGCCGATACCTAGAGCCGGGAAGCCACCCATCGAATGACCCAGGCAGAGAATTTCGTGGTCGGCGAAATTCGATTTCACGTCCTGAAGGAACGCAAGAAGACCCGAATAGGAGGATGCCACTCCCGGAACCCCCGTCTGGTACCATTCATTCAGGCCCGGATTCAGGAAAAGCTTTTTGCAATTGACATTACGCAAGAAGTTTGAATGCGACCGCGTTCCAAGCTTCTGGTTGATATACGCAAAAATAATCAGAAGTTTTTTACGATTGGATTCGGGCTCGAAAATAAGATGGCTCGAATCTTGGATGAAAATCGATTCAGTCCTTGTCGGTTCTTGCAACATCGCAGGATCAATCCTTCACAACTCTCTTCGCCCGTCCTCACCACTCACTTCACTTCCACCGCATGGAGCCTCCAACGCAATAAGCTCCGCCCTTCGCCTCTCATCAGCCGCCGCAGGAGACGAGGTATGCCAACAATCACCATCTAGAGCACCAGTGTCGTGCTGTGATGAGGCCGCACGCGACTGGTCTGCTCACAGTACTCTAAGGTTGTGGACGGCTTCCACTTCGAATCAGGGAGGAAGCGTCGGTATCAAGCGATCGGATCACTCATCTGAGGCTATGCCTCGATAGCGAACAGCATTGCTCCAAGCCTGTTCGATTCGCTTGAGAGTTCGGAACGTGGTTTCAAGGTCGCGAATCTCCGCCTCATTGCGCGCGACGAGTTGATGATAGGTCTTGTCGTTCCGCTTGATCATGTCACACAACTCACGCCCCTTGTCCGACAACCGGATGCGAGCGGATCTGCGATCCCGTTCCGAGGCCGTACGAATGACATACTCGGCTTCGACAAGCCTCTTGAGACTATAAGAGGCGTTCGACCCGAGATAGTAGCCGCGCTCAATCAAATCGCGGACCGACAGTTCGCTCGACCCGATCGTGAACAACATCATCACCTGAGATGGACTGAGGTCATCGACGCCGGCTTCGATTAGATCGGCCCGCACGAGATCGAGCGAGCGCCGATGCAGCCTCTCAACTACACGGACAATCTCGATATGAGTGATGCCTGTTGGCTCCGCCTGAGGAGCCTCAGGGCCTTCCGCGCGGCTCACGTGTTCGTCGCTTCTTCGATACAGAGCCTGCAACGTAGCATGCAAAGTGGGCTCCGGTTCATCCTGCGCGACAATCCAAGGCAAGGAGTTCGATATATTTTGCATGTTATACCCCATTATCAATCAAATAAATTAGTTCGAAATTCGAACTAATTTAATAGTGCTCTTGGCGTCTGAGGCTCATCCAAAGAGTAACTTGGATAAAGTTGACGACCCTTATTGTTGTTTCCTCAGCCAGAGACTTTTTATTGTTCAGAGAATCATACTTTATGGGTAGACGTTCTACCATCTGTGTTTCATAAATCCCTTCGAATAACTTTTAGGCAAAATTTAGATCTGCCGTACCATTGCCTCTTTTGGAGTCACTCCTGCATGAAGAAAACGGCCAATCCGGAAGCTGCCGATCTGATCCACCAAGGGCGCAAGGCATTTGCAGCCGGAGTTGTCTATGCCGCCGCCTTGAGTGCCGTCATCAACGTGCTTCAGTTGACGGTCCCTCTCTTCATGCTGCAAGTGCATGACCGTGTTGTGAACAGTCAGAGCACGGATACGTTGATCATGCTGATCATCGTCTCTGCTATTGGGTTGGCAATTTACTGCATCCTCGACTACGTGCGCGCCCTCACCTATCAGGTCATGGCGAGCAAGCTGATCAGGAAGCTGAACCTCCCGGTCCTGGAAGCTGCGATATCCGCCTCCGTGACGAAGGGCATCTCAAAGTCCGGTCAGGCGATTCGCGACCTCAACGACATCCGGTCATTCATCGTCGGAAGCGCTATCAGCGTTCCGCTGGAGGCATTTTGGGCACCCATCTTTCTTGCCGTCCTGTTCGCTCTCCATTGGCTTTATGGCTTGGTCGCGTTGATTTCGGCAATCATCATCATCTCTCTCTCCTTGTTATCCGATTTCCTGACGCGGAGAGCCGTGAAGCGCGCCAACGAATCCGCCATGCAGAATATCGGCGAAATCAGCGGCACTCTTCGACATGCAGAGGCGATTGAGGCCATGGGCATGCTTCCCGCCCTCTCTGAGCGGTGGCGTCAATCCCAACTGCATACGCAGGATCTTCTGGACGTCACGACCCGCCGAAGTCGCGCCATGGCTTCCGTCACCCGCACCTGTCGATATGCTATGCAGATTGCCGTTCTGTCGGTCGGGGCAATCCTGGTCATTCGGCAGGAGGCCAGCCCGGGATCGATGGTGGCCTCGAGCATCATCATGGGTCGCATGCTCCTACCCTTCGACTCGATGGTCGACGGCTGGCGGCAATGGATCCTCGCCATATCGGCGTGGAAGAATGTAGGCGATCTCATTGAGAACCAAGCGCCCAAGCGCGAAACCAAGCCGACGCCACGGACCCAGGGCGATCTCACGGTCGACCGGCTGGTCTATGCTCCTCCAGGTTCCGATGTTCCTGTTCTCAAGGGGCTGTCGTTCACACTATCGCCAGGCGAAGTGCTCGGCATTGTCGGCCCGTCGGCGGCCGGCAAGTCCACTCTGGCGCGCGCGCTCATCGGCGTGATCAAGCCCACATCCGGCGGCGTCTATCTCGATGGCAACAACGTCTATCTCTGGGAGCGCAGTTCATTCGGCGATATGGTAGGATATCTACCACAGAACGTATCCCTCCTTGACGGGACGATCCGAGACAACATCGCCCGGATGCGGGAAGCCGACCCGCGATTGGTGCTGGAGGCTGCCCGGCTCGCCGACGTTCACGAAATGATCGGCCGTCTGCCGCTCGGATATGATACGCCATTGGGAGATGGGGGGCATGCCCTGTCCGGCGGTCAGCGACAGCGGATCGGATTGGCACGGGCAGTCTATGGCAAGTCGCGCCTGGTCGTGCTCGACGAGCCCAATTCGAATCTCGATACCGATGGTGAGCGGGCGCTCGTGCGCACCATCGAGACCCTGCGCGCCGATGGGGCGATCATCATCCTGATCGCCCACCGCCCCTCCATCATGCAAGCCGCCGACAAGCTCATGGTCCTGCAGGAGGGCAGGATCAGCCAGTTCGGTCCGAGAACCTCGGTCGTCAGCGCGATCACCCCCGGCGAGAAGCCGATTGCTGCCGTGAAAGGAAGCGCATGAAGAAGCGTTCGGACATAGTGGAACGGACTGCGCTCGTGCCTGCCACGTACATGTCGGCAAACATTGGAGCCATGCGGGACCACTTGCGAAAGAAAGACCGAGGTGAGCCGTCGTATCGCGGGCCGGTGATTGCGGGCTTGGCGACGATCTTTCTTGGCCTCGGCGGCCTCACGACATGGGCCTTCTCGGCACATCTGGACAGCGCCGCGATTGCGACCGCAACTGTTGTGGTCGATTCCAAACGCAAGACCATCAGCCATCTTGAGGGTGGCATCCTCAAAACCCTGCTCGCTCATGAAGGCGAGGTCGTGAAGGCAGGGCAGCCGCTGCTGCGCCTTGACGACACAAGGGCAAAGGCCGAGCTTGAGCAGCTGCGCTCCAAACGGATCGGCCTTGAGGCACGGCTTGTGCGCCTGCGGGCCGAGCAGGCCGGCCTGACCGATCTCAGCTTTCCCGACAATCTGCTTCGGGCTGAAGGGCCGACGGCAGAGGAGATCCTGAAAGCCGAACAAAAGTACTTCATGGCCAGGCGCGAGATGTTCAATCGCCGCGTCGACATCCAGCGAAAGACAATCGAGCAGCAGGCGGCAGAACTCCAGGCCGTGAAATCACAAACTGACGCGAACACCCGGCAATCGGAACTGCTCGACCGGGAACTTAGGGCCATCGCGAGCCTCGTCGAGAAAGGCTATGCCCCGCGTCCCCGCCTTACGGAAATGCAGACGCGCGAAAGCCAGCTCCAGGGGGACGCCGGTGAGTTGGTCTCCCGCAAGGCAAAGGCGGAGCAGGCCAAGGCGGCGGCGGAACTTGAGATCCTTTCCCTTGGCAATGACTTTCAGCAGCAGGTCGCGTCAGATATTCAAACAGCTCAGCTCGAGTTGGCCGATACGATCGGACGTATAGACGCCGCAACCGACGTCCTGCGTCGCGTTGAGATCGTCTCTCCGGAGAGAGGAGTGGTGACCAATATCCGCTCCCATACCGTGGGCAGCGTCATTGCCGCCGGTCAATCGATCCTCGACATCGTGCCGGAGAACGAACCATTGATTGTTGAGGCGAAGATCGGTCTGCGGGACGTCGATTCCGTTCATGTCGGCGCACCGGTCCAGATTCGGCTGACCGCCTATAACAGCCGCAGTACCCCGCCTCTCGCGGGGAAGCTGACCTACCTTTCGGCCGACCAGCAGATGGACGACCGCAACAATTACGCCTACTTCGTCGCACGCGCTGAAATCGAGCCGGAAAGCCTTAAAGCTAATTCCAAAACGGTTCTCTACCCTGGAATGCCGGCAGAGGTTCTCATCATTAACCAGCCCAGGCGCGCCATCGATTATCTGCTAGGCCCCATCACCGAAAGCTTCGACCGGGCATTCCGAGAAGAATAAGACGAGCCGAGCCTTTCCAGCAGCTTCAATTATCGACAGCACACCTGCAGCGAGAGGCGAAGGAACGCCTCTCGCCAAACTTATTTCGAATTTAATTCCAAATTCCTTTTAATCAAGAAGTATAATTGAACAATAAAAATACTATATTGAAGAGCATATACTATTAAATTTGCACGAGAAGAGAATACTACTTTTTGATTTACAACTACTATTTATTGCTTTACTTAACAGAACACCGGGACCCACGCAGCACAAGCACCATCCCGGAAATCTCCTTGCGCAAATGGCGCTTCATTTTGGCTCGAACATGCAACCGGGTGCGTAGCGGCTTACCCGGAGCTGACAATAAGGATGAGAGATATGGCGACTATTGGTGGTGGAGCCTCAAGCGATTCCTTGCACGGCACTTCCGGCGCAGACGTGATCTTCGGCAATGGCGGCGATGACCTGATCCTAGGCGGCGGAGAGAGCGATGCAGTCTCGGGCGGGACTGGAGCTGACGTTCTCTTCGGCGGCTCCGGAGATGATTGGATCTCCGGCGGCGCCGATGATGATGTTCTGCTCGGTGGCGTCGGGGCCGACGTCCAACAGGGCGACAGCGGAAACGACATCCTGTTCGGCGGCAACAGCGATGACATCCTGCTCGGTGGCACGGGAGACGACTACCTCCGCGGCGGCAACGGCAATGACATCCAACGCGGCGGCGATGGCAGCGATGTTCTCGAAGGCGGGTCGGGCGATGACCTTCTTCAGGGTGGAGCGGACAGCGACATCCTGCGCGGCGGTTCAGGCACAGATATCCTGGATGGTGGCGCAGGCGACGACGTGCTTCATGGCGGCGCGGGCGGCGACACATTCATCTTCAGTGGCGGCGGTGGCAATGACGTCGTTCTCGACTTCAAGGCCGGCCAGGATATTCTGCAGATCTCCAAGGGGATCAACGGAACCGATATCACATCGGTCGACGATCTCACGGATCGAGTCCAGCAGGTCGGCAGCAATGCGATTGTCGATCTTGGTAACGGCGACACAATCACCCTCGTGAATGTGAACGCCGACGACGTCAACAGCAATCCGAGCGACTATTTCTCGGTTCACTGACCTGCAATTCCACAAAATCATGGATGCCGCGGAGTTCTCCGCGGCATCCCACTGGGACAAGTGGAGACAGAAAAGCGATGGCGGAGCTTGCCGTGCTCACATCACCAGCTGGTGATCTTGCCTCTCCGAAAATTTCATCTCTCGGACGCAACAACGTAGTTCTGCTCACCTGGGATATATCTCACGCCGCGCAGATCCGGTCACTCACGCTAACGACCTGTGACGGAGACATTTGGCCCCTCGCATCCCTGCGTCTGTCTCTACCTAGCGGCGGCACACGCCTCCTCTGGGTCTTTCAGCGCCCCAACGAGGGACAGATCACTGTAGACCTCACCCTTGGCGCGACTGATATTAGGACGGACGTTACCATCGATTCCGAAACGAACATTGCCTTGGTGGACACCGAAGAGCTAATCGACGGCATCGACAGGCATGGTCGCGTGGCTCTCGTCTCCGCTCTGTTCAATGTATGGGGCACTATGTTCCGCCTTCACCGGAACAGGGCTTTCATCGGGATTTTAGGTGATCTCCTTTCGCAGATTGCCCCGACACCTGGCCAAGCTGTCGCCGTCGCGCAGATTGCCGATGACTTCATTCTGACAAGAACCTCGCTCATATCAGGCTTCGGCAAGGTCGATGCGATCTATACGTTCGGCAAGAATGGCCCGACCCGCGTCCATGCGCGGCCCTACAGAGTTCCCAACGAGAAGGATGGACGGGACGTCGTCCATCTCCTGATTGATCGTGCACGGATCCCTTCCGACGAATCCTTCCTCATCTTGATTGGCCCCGGAGGATTGTCCGTCCGGCGTATGTTCAAGACAGATGCACGTCCCCCATCGATTGAGCGGTGGTTCCGCGAGCAGGCGCAAGCAGCATCTGGCTTGCGCGAGCATGTGCTGATGGAAATCGCCGATCGCTCCGCGGCAGGACCCGCCTACGCACTCGAGCTGCAACTGCGCTCACCATTGCGTCCCCGACGAATTTCGAGCAACCTCACGACACCATCGGCCGAAATCGTATCTGCGCTGGCAACGTCTGCAGGAACTCTGGTGACAGGCTGGTATCGCGACCCGGCCGGCCTCTTTGCGGGAATAGAAGCAAGTGGTCCGGACAACTGCGCACAAGATCTGACAGCACATCTTCGCACCTTTCCCGTTGAAGTGGCAGGACCAACGGAAGGGTCCCGTCTCAGCGCCACTGGCTTCGCCGTCCGCGCACGTGCGGCCCCCGGATCCGCACAAATCCTGCAACCGCGCTATTATCTTCGCCTGAAGTCGGGTGCACGATATGCCCTCGTGCCGAAACTCCAACCGCTCGACCCAGTTATCGCTCGCGGGGCCGCCTTGCGGGCGATCCCGGCGCAGCATGTCAGCCAAACCGTTTTGACGCAGGTTCTCAGCCCGGTGATTGCAAACCTTCACGAGCAGGCTCGGGGAAGAATTGGGCGGCCTACGCTCCAGAATATCGGGGCGCCCCTACACCGTCCAAAAGCGTCCGTCATCATTCCTCTCTACAGGAACTTGGAGTTCCTCCGATTCCAAATTGCGGCCTTTTCTACGGATCCGTGGTTTCGAACGAACGCAGAATTGATCTATGTCCTCGACTCTCCAGAGCAAGCTCAAGAAGTCGAACATCTGCTCGGCGGCCTTTATCTCGTCTACGGACAGCCTATCGTCCTTGCTATCATGGAGAAGAACGGTGGCTACGCGCGCGCCAACAATGTTGGCGCATCTGTTGCTCAAGGCGACGTTCTGGCGCTGGTGAATTCCGATGTCATTCCTGCCGCTCCCGGCTGGCTTGAGAAAATGGCGGCACGTTTGAACGGTCGCCGCCGTGTTGGCGCTGTTGGACCGAAGCTCCTATTCGAAGATGGATCCATCCAGCACGCCGGCATGTATTTCTCCCAAGATCACCGCGGATACTGGCTCAATCAGCACTTTCACAAGGGCATGCCTCGCGATTATGCACCTGCGTGCGAGGAACGTATTGTTCCTGCAGTGACCGGCGCCTGCCTCGTCACGTCCAAATCGATTTTCGACTCCGTTGGCGGCTTTACGGAAGACTATGTGGTGGGAGATTATGAAGATAGCGATCTTTGCCTCAAAATAACCATGACAGACCGCAAGATCGCATATGTTCCTGACATCGAACTCTACCACCTCGAACGTAGATCGATGTCTCTCAATGCCGAGTACATGCGCGGAATTGCGTGGCAGTACAATTGCTCTCTTCATACCGAGCGCTGGCGTGATCTCATGATTGCATCGATGCAGGCTGGACGTCCTCGCAAAGGAAGGAATGTCGCAATATGAATGTGCAGTTCGATTTAACGAATGCCTCAAGTACTCTGGATCTTCATGCTGAAGCCGAATCCCGCCTTGACCGATTGATGGAAGAGATTTCTCGAGATGGTTCTCTGCCCGCCCCGCCAGCGGAGAACGTTTTTGTCGGAGATGGCGACTATCGTGCAATCGGCGCAGAGTATCTTGGCCACTTCGTTCGAATTGGCGGTCTCAAACCGTTCGAGTCCGTACTCGACATCGGGTGCGGCATCGGCAGGATGGCCGTTCCTCTGACTCAGTATCTGGATTCGGGAACAGCCTTCTATGAAGGCGTCGATCCCGTGAATGCCGGTATTGAGTGGTGTGTGCAGAACATCACGTCAGCCTATCCGAATTTTCGGTTCTGTCGTGTGGATGTCGCTCACGAACTCTATAACCCGGGGGGCAATCGCCGGCCGTGAGATCGTCCTGCCGTTTGCAGATGCGAAATTCGATTTTGTGGCGATGGTATCCGTCGCAACCCATCTCCCGGAAGCAGAGATCTCCGCTTACGCTCGCGAGATCGCGCGGTTGCTGGCGCCCGGCGGGCGACTGTTTCTGACCGCCTTCATCGTTGCCGCAGGAGACCCGGATAGACCGACGGCTCGCCCTCGATTCACTCCGGGCAATCGGCCTGGCACGTGGTTTGGCGACCCTCTGGCTCCGCTCGGCGCAATCGGCTTCGACGCCGGGATCATTGAAGACATCTTGAAGAAAGCCGGGCTGCAGGTCCAACGCGTCAGCCTTGGCCATTGGCGAGGGATCGAGAGCAGCCACTACCAGGATGTCATCATCGCTGGTAAGCCGGAGTAGGTCATTTGACGACACGCGTACTGGTCGTTGCCCATAATCATCCCAACTTCCACCCTGGCGGGACGGAGATATTCGCCCATGACCTCTTTCGCGAGTACCGCTCGCGTCCGGATGTGGAGGCTCTGTTCCTGGCTGCAACGAATAATCTCCATCGTGAACAACGTCCGGGAACCAGCTTCCAGTCACCGGGAGACGCACCAGATGAAGTCGTCATGTGGTGCGGACACTTTGATGAGTTCAACCTGAGCCAAATAGACAACTATGGAGTCGTCCCTCACATCATCAGTTTACTCGAGGACTTTCGGCCCGATATCGTTCATATCCATCACGTTCTACTCATCGGAGTAGAGTTCATAGCGCTGGTACGTCGCGTTCTGCCAAACGCCCGCATCGTCATGACACTTCATGACTACTACCCGATTTGCGCTCATGAGGGATTGATGATGCGGACTAAGAACAAGGAAAGATGCGACCGCGCGACACCAAATCGTTGCAACGGATGCTTTCCGAACATTGCTGCGGATCGATTTCTCCTGCGCGAAAAGTACATTCAAACGCACTTCAGTCAGGTTCATCGCTTCATTGCTCCGAGTCGATTCATCAAGGAACGCTTCGTAAGTTGGGGTCTCCCGCCAGACTCGATTGAGATTGTTTCCAACGGGCGGCCAGCGGTTGTTCCGGCGGCACATCGATCCCCTATTTCAGGCAGGCGATCCATATTCGGCTATTTCGGCAACCTGAATCCCTGGAAGGGTATCCCAACTCTCCTGAAGGCGGCCCATCGCTTGATTGGGGACGGTTTTGGTGATTTCGAGCTCCGCCTGCACGGAGGGGCACCCTTTCAGTCACAGAAGTTCAATGAGGAAATCGACGCACTCCTGACAGCGACGGATTCTCAGGTCGTGAGGCTCGGGGCATACGGCCGTCAAGATATTTCGAACCTCATGGCTGCTGTCGATTGGGTGGTCGTGCCGTCGATCTGGTGGGAGAATGCGCCCTTGGTAATACAAGAGGCATTCATTCACCGGCGCCCCGTCATCGTAAGCGGCATCGGCGGAATGGCGGAATCCGTTGGAGATGGAATCGACGGTCTGCACGTCCGCCCGGACGATCCGGTTTCCCTCGCCAGTGCCATGCGACAGGCCATAGAGACACCCGATCTATGGCAGACGCTCGTCTCAGGAATCAAGCCGCCGGCCGATATCACAGTCGTCGCGGAGCGCCACCTTGCCCTCTATCATAGCCTTCTTAAAGGCGCCGAGATCATTCAACTGAAGGCAGACGCGGCATGAGCACTGCACAGCACAGTAGCGTAGTGGGCGTACCGGCGACACCAGTCAAAGCGCAGCTTCAAGGTCGCGTGGACGCAATCGAAGGTGGGCGCCTGTTCGGATGGGTTTGGGATCGCTCCCGCCCCACCGAGCGACTTCAGGTGTGTGTCATGCTGAACCAGCAAACCGTCGCATCGACCACTGCTGACATGCCTCGCGTCGACCTGCGTCGCAATGGGATTGGCGATGGCGGTTACGCCTTCGAGCTCGAACTCCCCGGCGCTGCCGCACACGAGGTGGCTGGCTTCTCTGTCATCGCAGTGTCCCCTTCCACCGGCGAGGAGCTCGCTTTGCGCTCTCCCAGCCAGGATGAACGCGCTGCCGAGACCGCTCTTAGTGCGCCGCTGAATCGAGTGCTTGATCGGCTGGAATTGCTCATAGAGGCACAACGGCGATCGCAAGTTCTGCAACGCGAGACCATTGAGGCATTTCGCGGCACTTCCAATCAGATCAAAGAGATCGTTGGCGAGGATGACGGCATCGCTGCAGCCCTCGATGTCGTGCGTTCCAATCAGTCCGATTTGGCCAAGAAGGTATCCGATATCGAAGTTTTCCATATGCGTTTCGACAGGATCCTTTCCGATTTTGGAAGACAGATTGAAGATCTAGGATCGTCGGTCGATCGTCCAATGCGCAGAGCCGTCGCGCTCCTGATTGCTTTCGGGGGGATCTCTGCCGCAAGCGCCGTCGCGGCGCTCGTCGTCCTTCTGCGTCACCCTCCTTGGTGATCTGAAGGCTTGTCAGGCAAGAAGCGAAACGATCATCGAAAGATTTAATAGGAAGCCCATGCAGTCCAATACGCAAATGGTGCAGGAGCTACGCGATCTTCCTCTCGACGGCGAGAGCGCGCTTGTTACTCCGATTGGTGATGACCTCGCGCTGATTGCCGGGGTGGCCGATGCGATGACGGACAATGTCGAAGCTCTGCTGAATGGCGATCCTTCCATGTCCATGAAGGCCGATACGGTCTACTGGGTTCGGAAGGATGCGCCTGCTGAAGCTGCCATTGGCTTTGTGGCCATCGTTCCGATCCGGCTGGCAAGCAAGGTCCGCTTGCGCTCGGTCGTCATGCGTCGCACTGGGCAGCCGATCCGTTACACCTTGATCAGACCGGCGGTACCCCTTCCAATACTGATCCAGAGCATCTCCGTCGATGCCGGGGATCGATCGGCATACATCGTCGACCGGATCGTTCATGCCTTGATCAGCGGGAAAGCCAATCAGAAACGACTTGACGCCGCCCTATCGGTACTGGCGTCGGCAGGATCCAATGATGGTTGGATTGAGGTAATCGGCTCGATTGATACAGGCCAAATCTTCCTGCAGGGTTGGGCCTCCGACCTGCCTTGCGACACGGTGCCCGTTCTTGCAGCGCACGAGGGGCTTCTCGCTGGAGAGTTCAAGTCGGCTTCGGTCCCTCGCAGCGACCTGGGGGAGCACGGCAAAGGTTTCGTGGGTCTGCTCGATACGAGAAAGTCCGCCGTCGATCCTGGCAAGCTCAAGAAGCTCTTCTTTCGTGGAAGGGACAGTTGGCGGACGCTCGATGTCTATGACCGTCGCGTCGTCCTGTCCTCAACCGACGTGCCCGCCCATATCCGGGATGGCTTGACCCACGCAAGCGCGAATGCGGATACGATGCTGACACTGCGACGTGCCGGGGAGCGTTTCGACGGCCGTGACACTGTGTCGGATCTCAAAGTGCCGGTTCGCATCGGTATGGATATGGTCGTTGAAGTGCCAGGCGGAGGAATTCTGGTCGCCGGTTGGATGCTCGACCCGGAGGGCCACGTCGATTCTCTCACTTTGCGTGCCGGTGCAAACAACCAGCGGATCGATCATACCTGGACCCGTCTTCCGCGCGCAGACGTGTCAATGGCATTCCAGCACAACAGCCTTTTCGCCGGACGCCTTGATCCAGCGCGGAATGATTATGGTTTCCTGGCCTTTGTCCCTGGCCCTCCATCCTTGGCAGAGACATCGGTCTATTTCGAGATGGCTATAGGTGAAACCTTTTCCTTTTATCCTCTCACACCTCTCCGGGGCATGTCCCGCCGGTCCCTAGAGAGATTGATCTCACCTCTCGACCCGAGGACCGCAGCCGCCGGAGCCGCAATCGAGCGTCATATCGGTCCGATGATGCAAGCAATGGCCTCGCCTGCACCGAGCGTCGCCGAGATCCGAGACTTCGACTTCGACGATACGGAAAGCGGCAAGGCCCTGGTTATTGGGGCTACCATGGATGCCGAGGAAGTGTCTGTGACGTTGTCTCTTCTGGCGTTGGATGCTGAGACGAGAGAAATGCCGATTATCGTCTCCGCTCCCGTGGAATCTTTCGACAACATTGCGCCAGAGGCGGAACGGCTTTCTCGCTTCTACGGCATCAGGATTCGCGTTATTGGCGCAACAGGCGTGCAGGATACCTGCGATGCATTTGAGGCTGCAGTTCAGGCAACGAAGGCAGAAACGCTGATCTTTCTTGCCGCAGGAGTTCTGCCGCGCCAAGCAGGCTGGATCTCCTTGTTGGAACGCGCCTATCGCAATCGTAGCGGCAGGGCATTGGTCAGTCCCACGATCCTCTACGAAGACAATTCGATCCGCTTCGCAGGCACCTGGCTCGATAATGGAGCACAGAAGCTTGTCGACCGGTATATCGGATACCCACGCGATGTCGTGCAGGGATCGCAACCGACGGAAGTCATCGCGGGCTCGCTCGCGTGCTGCATCGTCTCACGTGAATCTATCGAGTCTGCCGGGGGGTTCACACGGTCCTATCTGAACGTCAGCGAGAAGGGTCGCGATCTCTGCCTGAAGATGAGGCTAGGAGGTACGCCTGCCGTTTGGCTACCGGATGTCGAGATGATCTCAGCAGACAGCGACGTGAGTACTTCGGCACTTCCAATGCACCGTCTGGCTCAGAAGATCGACCGCTGGAGTTTCGACCGGAAGTGGTCGCTCCTCATCAACAACATGAGGTAGTGGAATAATGTCCAAGCACTCTCCCCGCGTTCTCATTGTCTCCCACGGCCATCCGAGCTTCTCTCTCGGAGGAGCTGAGATTGCTTCCTATAATCTCCACAAAGGTCTCAACCGGATAGGCGATGTCGAATCCCGCTTCCTCGCTCGCGTCGGCCACCCGGTCGCCCGTCATAGTGGAACGGCCCTGATGAGCCTTCGACAGACGGAGGGCGAATTCCTTTACCACGCTGACGAATACGACCACTTTCTCATTTCCAACCGCAATACGGAGGAAATCGAGCGTGATTTCCTCCGTGTCCTGAGAGGCCTGAAGCCCGACGTCGTTCACTTTCATCACTTTATCGGCCTTGGTCTCGAGATGATCTATGCCGTTCGCCGGGCCCTCCCGGATAGCGTGATCGTGATCACCTTCCATGAGTTCCTCTCGATATGCAGCCATCATGGGCAGATGGTAAAGACCGGCGGCACCAAGCTCTGTCACAGAGCATCGCCCTCAGATTGCAATGCCTGCTTTCCGGAAATTTCTCCGGCGCGCTTCCTGCGCCGCGAGCATTTTATACGCGGGCTGCTGGACGTTGCCGATTATTTCGTGTCACCCAGTCAGTTCCTCGTCGAGCGCTATGTCGATTGGGGTCTGGATCGCTCACGCTTCATCGTCATCGAAAATGGCCTCGACATTGCCGAACCGGCACCGCAACGAAGCCTTCCTCAACCGGGAGGAAGGCGCTCCCGATTCGGCTACTTCGGACAGATTACGCAATTCAAAGGTGTCGATATCCTTCTCGACGCAGTTACCTGCATCCCCGAGGCCGTCTGGGGAGATGATGCTCAGTTGATGATCTTCGGCGGCAATCTCGATCGGCAGCCGGAGCCATTCCAAGAGAAAATCAGGAAGCTGGTGGAACGTGCAGGGTCACGGGTCCGCTTCTACGGCGCTTATCAGAACACCGAGATGCCGCGCCTGATGCGCTCGATCGACTGGACGATCATTCCTTCCATCTGGTGGGAGAACTCACCGATCGTGATCCAAGAATCTTTCTTTCACGGTCGCCCCATGATCTGCAGCAATATCGGTGGGATGGCTGAAAAGATAACCGATGGTGTCAACGGATTGCACTTCCGGGTCGGCTCATCTCAGGATCTCGTCGATCGCATGACCGAAGCGCTGACTACGCCGCAGCTTTGGGAGAACCTGCGTGCAGGCATCCAACAGCCAATCAGCTACGAAGAATGCGCCCGGCAGCATCTCGACCTCTATCAGGAACTTGCCACGAAAAAGGCGACGTCCGCCTCGGCTGTCGCACTGACGGCCTAATGGAATCGCCGCGAACAAACTTGGAGATACTTCAGTGAAACGTATCCTCGTCATCAGCCCCTCAGGCGAAGTCTATAACCACGACAATGTCCGTTGGTACAGGCACAAGGAAATCCAGCGCAGCATCGATCATTATCACAACATCGGCGACGCGTTCGTTTTCGACTCTTCGCTGAAGCTTCTGAATTACGACAAGCTCGACGCATTGGAGATTGCCAATCCTGATCTCACCCAAATCGACCGGATCAATGCCGAATATGATTACGTATTTCTGCGTGGGTCCAACTATGTTCACAGAGACATGGTATGGAACCAAGCGATCGACGTCCTTAGGAAACTCAAGATTCCCGTTATTGCCTGGGGCATCGGCGCTCAGGCGCCTGTCAAAGGAAAGATCGAGCTATCGGAAGAGACCAAGACCGTCCTTCGCATGATGGCCGATTCCACCACATCCATTGGCGTACGTGGAGCCTATTCGGCGCAGGTCCTCTGGGATCTTGGAATCAAGAACATCCGCATCGTCGGTTGCCCAACCGCGTTCCGCCGGAACAAGCCGGATCTCAACATTCAATTGCCGCCTCTCGAGAGCATCCGGACCGCGGGCGTTACCGTTCGCCGTGAGGTGTCATCCACCTATGCCCGTGACATCAAGCAGTACCTGACGTTCCATCGAGATCTAGTGA
This sequence comes from Microvirga sp. RSM25, assembly GCF_044784385.1. Taxonomy (NCBI): domain Bacteria; kingdom Pseudomonadati; phylum Pseudomonadota; class Alphaproteobacteria; order Hyphomicrobiales; family Methylobacteriaceae; genus Microvirga; species Microvirga sp. RSM25. Next base: position 3,872,632 of record NZ_CP173039.1, read on the forward strand.
AGAACCTGGCGACGCGATTTGACGTGGTGTTGATGGCACAGGGGGAAATCGAGGAAAAGAAAATCGTCCTCGGGACGGCGGAGCAAAGGGAGGAAGCTTTCGCAGCCTTGCGTGCCGACAAGCAGGTCAACGAATGGTATCTCGACGATATCATGGAGAAGCTGCACAGAGAAAGGTTGTTCTACTCGGATGTGGTCGCTGACTATGAGGATCTCGTGCAACAGAAGGATCTTGTTCTTGGATACCGACTCCACGGCAACCTGATGGCGCTCGCAAATGGCGTGCCGTCGATCTACTTCACCTATGACAGCCGGACGACCGAATTCGCCGAGACGTACCAGATTCCAAGCTTTGATGTGTTCTCAGGTAAGGAGTTCAGGCTCGAGGAGTATTGGGACCAGTCGCTCTTCGACAGGTTCAATCGCGCCTATCATCACACATATCGTGAAATGCATCAGTTTCTCGTAGAGAACGGGGCAGACACGAAAATGCTCCCCGTGATGAGACAGCCGGAACTCCGGCAACTGCAGGCGGCTTAGTTGTCTAATCAGGGATATCCATCAAGCTGCGGCATCCCTTTCGCTTTCCCGAAGTCACAGCCAAGAGCAAGAGGTCAGTCATGACTGTATTGGTAACGGGTGGTGCCGGCTATATCGGAAGCCATATGGTTTTGGCGTTGGCCGATGCCGGAAAGGATGTCGTCGTCCTCGACGATCTCAGCACCGGCTTTGAGTGGATGGTCCACTCTTCGGCGACCCTCATTGAAGGGGATGCGGGCGACGAAGCTCTCGTTTCAGATATCATACAGAAGCATGGCATCAAGGCTATTGCCCATTTCGCCGGGTCGATCGTGGTTCCGGAATCCGTCACGGATCCATTAGGCTACTATCTCAACAACACGGTCAAATCGCGATCTCTCATCAGCGCGGCGGTACGGAGCGGTGTCGAGAAGTTCCTCTTTTCTTCGACGGCTGCCGTCTACGGCGACGCCAGACTGAGCCCGATCTCCGAAACGACGCCCCTCAATCCGGTCTCGCCTTATGGTACATCGAAGCTGATGACGGAGATGATGCTGCGGGATGTCGCTCGTGCTCATCCCTTGCGCTTTGTAGCCCTTCGGTACTTCAACGTTGCCGGCGCCGATCCCTATGGCCGAAGCGGGCAAAGCACCCGGCAGGCGACGCATCTCATCAAGGTCGCGACCCAAGCAGCTCTCGGCGAGAGATCTCGGCTTGAGATCTTTGGGAACGATTATCCGACTCCCGACGGCACATGCCTGCGTGACTATATCCACGTCTCGGACTTGGCTCATGCTCATACGCTCGCTCTCGACTATCTCGACGCAGGCGAGGACAGCATCGTTCTCAACTGCGGTTATGGCCGTGGATACTCTGTCCTCGAAGTCGTCGAGGCTGTCAGGCGGGTATCGGGCGTCGACTTTGCCGTGAACCTTTCTGCGCGGCGGCCCGGAGATCCCGCGACGCTGATTGCAAGTGCGGCTCAGATTCACGACGTCTTGAAATGGTCTCCGAAGTTCGATGACCTGGAAGCGATCATCAGCCATGCATTGGCATGGGAGAGCAGCCTGAAGGTTCGCCGAGCGAGAGCAGCTTAATCGGGATCGCAACATTGAGTATCGCGCACTCACACGAGATCGTCCCCTTCAGGACATAAATCCTTTTGGGCGTCGGCACTCCCTATCTCCGAAACCAGCCTTCAGTTGCGCGGGCAACCAGACAGACAATCGATTTCAGGATGGAATCATATGCTAGACGAAATCACTAAAGATAAGACGCTTGATCAGCCCGCTCTAAAGATGGCACAGCCATCTAAGCCTCTGCGGGTTGCAATCCTATGGAAGCACCCATCTCTGGGTCTTTATTCGAACTCGGCTTTTGAAGACCTCTACAATGGCATCGGTCACAACAATGGGAATCTAGCCTTTGTTCATGCCATTGCCAGTCACATTTCCAATCCGGTTAAATTCTTCGGTTGGAGCGCGTCGGCGGAAACCCTGAGAGATAATGCCGATATCATCGTCATTCCGTGTGCCAACCAATTGGGACGCCACACGGATTACGGCAACATGGCGGACAACTTGGAAAAATCCGGCTTGCCGATCGTTGCCATTGGGCTTGGAGCTCAGGCCGACAGCTACGATCAGGACATCCAACTCACAGATGGGACGTACCGGTGGGCCCAGGTCATTGCGCGATCTAATCCGTCCTCGTCGACATCCAACATCTATACCCGCGGCGCCTTCACCAGTTCACAGCTCGATAAGCTCGGCATCCACGGCTCCGTTGCCGGAGGCTGTCCTTCGTACTTTACGAACCAGGAGCCTGGTCTAGGCAAGAAAATCCACAAGCAGTGGTCGCAGCTCCCCCTGCCGCGCTCCATCTCAGTCGCGGCAGGTCACCAGGCGTGGGTGAAGACCCGCAACATCGAACATCAGCTGATCGGGCTGATGATGGACCCGATGTATCCGGGTCAATATGTGGTCCAGTCGATGGGCGAGATGATCAGGGTATCTCGAGGCATTTTCGATGACATCGATCCTCATGCTCTCAAGGAGATCCATAACCACACCGTTCCTCATTATTCCTTCGAGGAGTTCAAGGCGTGGTGCCGGAACTATGTCCGCTCCTTCTACGACGTTCCGGCCTGGATGGACACATTGCGCCGGCATGACTTCACGATTGGATCCCGTTACCACGGGGTGGCCTTGGCTCTTCAGGCCGAGCGCATGGGCTTGACTGTCACAATCGATTCACGAACCCGCGAGCTCTGCGAGAATACGGGAGTTCCGTCCGTCGCCGCATCCGACCTGACCGCGCCGCTCACCCGTTCCAGCTTGAAGAAGATGATCAATTTCGATCCCGATGCATATGACAGGCATCGGAGTGAAGCGGCCTCGAGGTATCTCGACTTTCTAACGGCCAATAGAATCCAACCGGCTTCCTTCATACATCGGATTGCCGCCGGCAAGTGAAATGATGGAGCGTCAAGTCACGGTAGATCCTGTCCCTGTTGTCGACATCATGAGAAACGTCTCCCAAGGCCGCCGGACCGCGCAGAAGGGAGGCGCTGCATCGTGACCTACTTCAGGGATCTCACGAATAAGATCGGACGTTGGAACGCCTTCGCAGGGTCGCTGGTTCTGATGCTTATGATGAGTACGGCAGCGACCTCGGGTGGATCCCTTCACTTTTCAATCTCTTCCGAGGCTGAAGAGGTCTACAGCTATGAGCGTCAGCGATGCGACTGGCGCTCAATCCCCGACTCACCTGCCAGGGCCTATCGCCGCCGTGACGGTTCTGTGGCTCTAATTGCGGCTCACTTCCGGAACAGGGTCCTCGAAGGACCCAACTTTGCCGAGCTTCGCCCCGATTGCTCGATCGTCTCGCAAGGCGAGGAATCTGCCGATCCCTCTGCCTATGATGATCGCTTCTGGGTTCAGAGCCTCATCCCTCTCGGCGACGATCGTATTCTCGGATTGGCGAGCCAGGAGTTCTCCGGACTCCGCCACGACGGGCTTTGCGCCAAGGGACCCGGCAAGCCTGAGTGCTGGTATCTTTCGATTGTCGGATTGGAGGCGAACGAGCGGGATCTCTCATTCAAGCTGTTACCCCGCAACCAACGCCTCATTGCTGGATCGAACAAACCCTTCGACACGGGCGTCAACGCCGCAGGCTTTCTCACGCTCTCGAATACTGTTTTCGATGGAGACTATGCCTATTTCATCGCCTGGACGGAGGATGCCGCAGAACCGGGCGGGCGTGGGAACTGCCTGTTCCGTGCTCCCCGATCCGATCTCGTGACAGGCTGGCGGATGATGAGCGCAGGGCGCTTCGTTTCACCGCCGAACCCTTATCCGTCGAGCGGGGAAGAGCCCGCTCAGGCAAAATGCGATCGTCTCGGCAACGGCGATATAACCGGCAAGGTACGATCTCTCATCTGGCTGGACGCCAAGAACCTCTGGATGGTTGTCTGGTCCACGCGGACGAACGATACGGGCGGTGTCTTTTATGCGACCTCGCCGGATTTGAGGAACTGGTCGTCAGCAGCCCTGCTCGCCCCGTTCGATCCGCCGTGGGGAACCACCGAGAGAAAGACCTACTACGACTATCCCTCGATCATCGATCACGACAGCTCGTCTCCTGTCTTTCAAACAGCCGGAAACACGTTCTATCTGTATCTGACGCGCTTCAACTGGCGGACAAAGCGACCTACCATGAACAGGGACCTGGTGCGCTTCAAGGTGGTCTTGGACCGCTAGAACCCTGAAGCCGTTGGAATGATGCACGCGCCATTGACTGCCGAATGATCAGACAACAACCTGTCGTGGGAAGCCTCGTTACCGGTTTGAACTGCGCCCTTCCGCAACGACGAAGTTGAACAGTTCGTCCCTGGGATCGACACCAAGTCCCACCCCCGTCGGCACAGTGTATTGGCCCTGCGCACAACTCATATCGCCGTCTGTAAAGGCGAGATTGCGATCGAAAACGGAGTGCTGGTACTCGTGATAGGGGATCCGCTGAAGAGCCGAAGAGGTCACTAGGCTTGCCGCCATGAAGATACCGACGCTGATGGATGCGTGCGGGATGGTATTGATGTGGAAGGTCTGCGCCATCCGGCCGATCTGGATGAACTCGGAGATACCGGTATGACCGATCTCAGGCTGGATCACACCCATGCAGCGAGCTTCCAGCCTCGGGCGATATTCATAGACGGTTCGCCACTCTTCCCCGAGCGCCAGGGGCACGCCGATGCTCCGCGCGACCCGAGCCTGTCCTTCCAGGTCTTCCGGCTGGCACGGCGCTTCGGCGAAATAGAGGTTCGAAGCCTCAAGGCGTCGGATGAGGCGCACGGCTTCGGACGCTTCGAACTTCCAGTGCAGGTCGACCATCAGGTCGATGTCGGGTCCGACCGCTTCACGCAGGGCGAGCATCTCCTGCACGATGCCCTCGTCGGACACGACCGCCGCAAACTTGATGCCGCGATAGCCCTTTGCCACCCATTCGACGGCGAGATCGCAACGCTCCTGCAATGTGGCGCGCGGCAGTCCCGACACATAGGCTGGGATCGTGGAATGCCGCCGCCCGCCAAGCAGGGTGGAGACGGAAACGCCGAGGTTCTTGCCGGCCAGATCCCAGAGCGCAATGTCGACGCCCGCCAGGGCATCCACGTAATATCCGCCGAAGAACCCGCGCACCCGCATGAGATCGTAGAGATCCTCGTGGATCACGACGGCGTCTCCGGGATCGCGCCCGATGATCACGGGGCCTAAGACATCGTCGATGATGGCCTTCGTCGCTTCGGGTGCCACGATGCCGTAGCACTCGCCCCAACCAACGCGCCCACTCTCGCCGGTCACCTTGATGAGCAAGGTCATGTCCGTGGAGGGATAGATCGTGCGATTGCCCTTGCGCACGAGGTAACCGCGCTCGTTGATATGCTCCCCCTCTTTCAGCGGGCCGAGATAGGGCACCTCGCGCGGAATCGAGATGATGAAGGTTTCAACCTTGACGATGGCGTCGACCGAGTTGCTCATGATCGATCAGACCGGCCGGTGATGCTTGTAGGGAAGCACGGCCTCCTGAAGGAGAAGCGTCAGCTCGGCACGGTCTCCGTCGTCAAACTTGGGCCCCTTGCCGCGGACGAACGTGTTCCGGATCACGCCGCGTCGACGCAGGACTTCCTTGGTCATGTGCATCCGGAAGATCGCCTGGAAATTCAGAAGAGGCAGAGACGCGGAATAGAGTTTCCGCGCCGTCGCGATGTCTCCCTCACGCCAGGATTTCATCATCATGGCGTGAATGTCGGCCAGTTCGCAGGCCGGCATGGTGCCGGCGGCGCCTCTGGCCATCTCGTCCATCACATAGCGCCCCCCAGCGCCGCCAAAGATCGCATCCACTGAAGCGTTCGCTGCATTCCGGATGCGCGTGAGGTGCTGCCCGCAAGGCGGCGTTTCCTCCTTGACGTAGCGGATCATGTCGACGGCGGAGGCGACCGCCGCCACCTCCTCCGGTGTCAATCCGGCACCAATGGGCTTGGGCTGGTTCTGCAGCATGATCGGCACACCGGCATCGGCGGCCACCTGTTGGAAATACTCGATCTGAGCTTCGATCGAGTTGCCGAGATGTCCGGGCGCCATCACCATTGCCGCGGCAGCGCCGATTTCGGCACCATGGGCGACGTGACGAGCGGCGACAGCGGGATCGGGATCGCTCGCGCCTATAATGATGGGAACGCGATTGTCGATCTCGCGAGCCAGAAGATCGACCTGACGCCGTCGCTCCTCCTCGCTGAGGGTATCCACCTCGCTGGCAACACCAGGATAGACGACACCGTCGACGGAGCTCTCCAGTGCGAACCGGATGATCGCCCTGAAGTCAGTCTCGTCGATGGCTCCATTAGAGCGGAAGGGGGTCGGAAGTACCGGAAATGCACCGGAAAGCGGTGTCGTCATTTGACAGCTCCTGCCGTAACGCCTTGGATGAAATATCGCTGGAGGAAGAGGAATGCGGTCACGATGGGTGCCGATGCCAGGAGGGACGCCGCCATGGCTCCGCCCCAATCCGAGTTGACCTCGTTCAGATAGGTGAGGAGCAGGCCGGGGCCGATGGTGCGCTTGTCGTCGGACACGATGAGAGTCATCGAATAAAGAAGGTCGTTCCACGACCACATGAAAGAGTAGAGGAACACCGTGACGATCGGCGGGATCGAGATCGGAATGACGATCGTATGGAAGATGCGCAGATCGCTTGCTCCATCCGCGCGCGCCGCCTCGATCAGTTCGTCAGGAACCTGCGAGAAGTAGCTGTAGAGCATATAGGTCGAGACCGGCAGGGCGAACACGATGTAGCTCAGGATCAGCCCCGTGCGGGTGTCCAGTAGGCCGATCTCGCTCATGAGCGGATAGATGCTGATCAGAAGTAGCCCGAACGGGAACATCTGCGCGGAGAGCATGAAGAGCATCACTGGCTGACGGCCTGCGAAGCGGTATTTTGCGAAGCTGTAGCCGGCATAGAGCGCCAGGAGAGTGTTGAGGGCAGCGCTCGCCCCAGAGGCAACCAGGCTGTTGAACAGATACATCGGCAACTTGCCCGTCGTCAGCGCGGTCACGAAATGCGTCAGCGTCGGCGCAAGCGGGAACGGTGTCGGAACGATGCTGTAGAGCTCGGCATTCGACTTCACCGACGAGATCGCCAGCCAATAGAGCGGGAAGAACAGGAAGAGGCCTATCAGCCCTAGGAGCAGGCCGAAGACCACCTTGGAGACGGTGCTGGACAGATCAAACATGTCAGGCGCCTTTCACCAGCATGCGCAGGTACAGGAAGGCGGGCGGCAGCAGGGTCGCCACCCAGAGCACGCCGATGGCGGAAGCAAAACCGACATCCCATTGCTCGAAGGCGCGACGGTAGACCTCCACTGAGAGAACCGCGGTTGCGCGAACCGGACCACCCCGGTCAAGGCATAGATCGTATCGAATTGCTGCAGATTGCCGATGACACCGAGCACCACCACGACGATCAGAACCGGGCGGAGGTGGGGGAGAACATGGTCGCGCAGGATCGCCCAGTTATTGGCGCCGTCGACCCTAGCCGCATCGACCTGCTCACGGTCCATGTTCTGCAGCCCGGCCAGGAAGAACGCCATGAAGAGCGGGATCGACAGCCAGATCTTGGTGATGATCACCGCGATCATGGCCCCGGTGGATGTGGAAAGCCAGGCCTGCGGCATATCGATAACGCCGAGTTCCAGCAGGAACGCATTCAGCACACCGTAGCGGCTGTTGAAGATCCAGCCCCAGACGAAGGCGCTCACGGTGCTCGGCAGGACCCAGGGGAGAAGCGACATGGAGCGCAGCAATCCACGGCCACGAAACGGCTGATTCAGGATCAACGCCCAGCCGAGTCCCAGAATGAGGGTCCCTGTGGTCGTGAAGAACACATAGATGGCCGTGGTGACGAAAGCCTGCCAGACGTCCGGCGTTGCGGCGATCTTGGCGAAATTTCCCAGGCCATAGAACCGCGGCGCTGCCGTCTCGAGCGTGTACTCGAACAGGGACAGCGCCAGTGCCTGGAGGAATGGGTAGAGGATGACGAGGCCGAAGGCGATGGCCGCCGGAAGCAGGAGCAGCATGCCGATCCGGCGCTGGCCGGCCTTGAGCCCGCCGCGGACGGCATGCGGGGATACCTGGGCCGGTGCAGGAGCTGATGTGATCTCGGCGGCAACACTCATGGATTCATCACATGCGAGGAAATGAAGGAGAGTTCGGCTGGCCGCACCGGGATGTGCAGCCAGCCGGGAGGATCAGTTCTGCTTGTTGACGTTCGCCATGGACGTCTCGAGGCGCTTGTGCATCGCCTGGATTGCGTCGTCGACGCTCTTCTGACCGAGCAGCGCACCCTGTGCCTCTTCGCCGATGATCTGCGTCAGTTCGGCGGCATTCGGCCAGATTCCAACCTCGTTGCGGCGCGGGTTGCCCGCCGCCTTGGCCCAGGCCGTCAGGAACGCGTCTCCCGTCACCTTCGGATTGGCCCGCGCGGACTTCGTCACCGGCAGAGCGCTCTGCTCGAGCGGAAACTTGGATTGCGCGTCATCCGAGGTCAGATAGGTGATGAATTGGCTGGCCGGCGCGTCCGCTTTCGCCTTGCCATCGGCCGAAAATTGAACCAGCAGATGCCCCCACTGAATGGAAGCGGGTTCCTTTCCGGCAACGGCCACGGGCGTTGCCAGCGGCAGAACATTGGCGTCGAAAGCCGGACCCTGGCCGGAGAAGCTGCGCAGGTGCGTCCTTGCCTGAGGGGCATCGAAGAAGAAGGCCGAAGCGCCCTGGGCCACCAAGCGGCGGGCATCCGGCCGATCGATCTCGGGAGCGGCAAGGCGATCCTTCATCAGGCTGACCATGAAGCCGAGCGCCTGCTTGCCGGCATCGCCGTTGCCGATCTTGACCTTGCCCTGCTCGTCGATGATCTCGCCGCCGAAGGTCCAGGTCCAGATCATGAAGTCGAGAAGGATCGAACCGTTGTTCTTGGTCGCCATGGTGTAAGGCACCGAGTTCGGGACCTTGTCACGAACGGCGACCAGGGCGTTCCGGAACTCCTCGATCGTCGTCGGCGTCTTCGTGACGCCGGCCTTCTCCAGCACCGCCTTGTTGGCGATGAGGCCGATGGAACCGGAGATAAGCGGCAGAGCATATTGCTTGGATCCGATCTGCCCCATGGCAAGAGCATCCGGAGCGAATATCGCAGCCAGCTTGTCCTTGCCATAGACCTCGTTCAGGTCGACGAGACCGGCGACGTTGGCGAAGCTCGGAAGCCAGCGTTCCGAGAGCTGTGCGACGCTCGGCAGAGTCTTGGAGCGAGACCGCAGGAAAATGTTTTTCTGCATATCGCCCCAGGCATAGCCCAGCGGTTCAACCGTGAGCTTGGTCTGCGCTTCGAATCCCTTGAGCAATGCTTCCACGGAGGGCTTGGCGGCTTCCTCCGCATAACTGAAGCTCATGAAGCTGATGTCGGCTGCGTTCGCGGCTTGGCCCGAGAAGCCAAGCCCCGCTGCAAGCATCGCAACCGAAGCGATCGACTTGATCTTTTTCATCGTTCTTCCTCCCGATATGGAGCAAAGACCCCATATTCCCGCGCACATATTTTCCCTTAAGGGCGATTGTGCGCTAGACCGCCCCTGCGTCGACGATGAATGTCTGCGCGGTCACGAGACGCGAGTCGTCGGCAGCAAGCCAGAGCGCCATCCGGGCGATGTCCGGTGGCAGGAGATGTTCCTTGAGGCACTGCACCTCGAGATATTCCGCGAACTTGCCGTGATAGATGCGCTTGGCCCGCTCTACCTGGCGCTCGGTCAGAACCCAGCCGGGAGCGATGGAATTGACGCGGATGTTGCGCTCGCCAACCTCGCGCGCGAGCGATTTCGTCATCCCCATGACGGCGGATTTTGCCGTCGTGTAGAAGATCAGCCCGGCAGCTCCGCGCATCCAGGAGATCGATCCCATATTGATGATGGATCCGCCCCCGGCCCGGGCCATATCGCCGATCACCGCCTGCGCGGCAAAGAACTGGTGGCGCAGGTTCGTCTGAAAGCGCTCATCCCAATATTCGGGCGTCACGTCCTCAAGAGGCATCCGGTCGTCGTTGCCGGCATTGTTGACCAGAACCCGGACCGGTCCGATCCGCTCCGAGAGGGAGCTGATTGCAGAACGAAGTGCCCCGATGTCGCGCAGGTCCACCGCCTCGTGGAGCGGCGGATTGCCGGTCGCCGCTCCAATGCGCCGGGCTGTTTCATCCGCAGTGTCCGGGTTCAGTTCGATGAACCCGACACGGGCGCCTTGCACGCAGAAATGCTCGACCAGGGATGCGCCGATGCCGGACCCGCCTCCCGTGATCAGAACCCCCTTCCCTTTCAGGCTCGGATAGACGGCGCCCTCAACCATCACACGCGGGATGAGTTCAGGATGAATGCTCATGCTGCGTTCCTCGCCATCGGCTTCGCGGAAACCAGCGTCCGTCCGTCCGCCGAGAACACGTGGACTGCATCCGGATTGACCGAGACACCCACATGCTCGCCCTGACGGATCGACCGCTCTCCGTCGAGACGCACGACGATCATCTCTTCCGTGCCTTCAAGCCCCACATACGCATAGGTGTCGCTGCCGAGATGCTCGGTCATGACGATCGTGCCGCTCAGGGCATTGCTGCTCCCGGGCGCGCAAAATTCGAGATGCTCGGGGCGTACACCGATCTCGCTGGGGGCCTCGGGCGGCAGCGTATTCAGCGATACGAGCCCGCCGTGCACTCTCGCCCGGCTCCCTTCGAGTCTCTGCTCTTGGACAGACAGGAAGTTCATTCGTGGGCTTCCGATGAAGCCAGCGACGAAGCGATTGACCGGAGCGTTGTAAAGATCGAGCGGGGAGCCGATCTGCTCGACGCGACCGGCATTGAGCACCACGATCTTGTCGGCGAGCGTCATGGCCTCGATCTGATCGTGCGTGACGTAGATCATCGTCGTGCCGAGCCGCTCCTTCATGCGGGCGATCTCGATCTCGCATCTCGACCCTGAGCGCCGCATCCAGATTGGAGAGAGGCTCGTCGAACAGGAAGATCTTCGGGTCGCGCACGATGGCACGGCCAATAGCGACACGCTGGCGTTGACCGCCCGACAGCTGACGCGGCTTGCGGTCCACGTAATCGGAGATCCGCAGCACCTTCGCCGCCGCTTCGACCCGACGACGGATCTCATCGCGCGGCGTGCCTGCCAGCTTCAGGGCATAGCCCATGTTGTCGGCGACGGACATATGCGGGTAGAGCGCGTAGGACTGGAACACCATGGCGAGGCCGCGCTTGGCGGGTGGCACATCGTTCACCACCTGACCGTCGATCATCATCTGACCCGAGGTGATCTCATCGAGTCCGCAGATCAGCCGCAGCAGCGTGGACTTTCCGCATCCCGAAGGGCCGACAAAGGCGGTGAACTCACCATCCTCGACCGTCATGCCGATCCCTTTCAGCACATCGACATTGCCGAACGACTTGCGGATCTGATGGAGCTCTAGTCTTGCCATGTCGATTGCGCACCCTTGCGATATCTGTCATCCGCCGAAGACGTTCTCGGGCAGTCCCTTGATGCCGGTCTCAATCGCAAAGACGCTGCCCGACAGGGGAGCGTCGGCGATCTGCCCGGCGGACAGTCGAATGCGTGCGGAGGTCACGAACAGCGTCTGCATGTCCGCACCGCCGAACACGCAGCTTGTCGGGCGCGGCACGGGCAGGTTGATGACGCGCTCCACATGCCCGTTCGGGTCATAGCGCGTGACGCACCAGCCATCCCAATGCGCACTCCACACGAAGCCCTCGGCATCGATGGTCAGACCGTCCGGCTTTCCTTCGCTCTCCGGCACGGTCACGAAGACGCGCCGGTTCTCGATGGTGCCCGTCTCGCTGTCGAAATCATAGACGTAGATCGTCTGCTTGGCGGTGTCGGTGAAATAGAAGAGGCGGCCGTCGGGGCTCCAACCGAGACCGTTTGAGACATGGAAGCCACGGTCCATCTCGTGAACCTTTCCATCCGGATCGAGTCGCCAGAGCGAACCCTGGCCCGGCGTCGTATCGATGGCGAGCGTGCCGGCCCAGAGACGGCCGCGGCTATCGCATTTCCCGTCATTGAACCGGTTCCCGGGGCGGTTGATTTCCGGCTGGGCAAGCGTCACGCTCTCGTTCTTCACAGGATCGATTGCCCGCACCTCGCTCTGCATGCCGGCGATGAAGCCGCCACCTTGACGCGGGATGAGGAAGCTCGTGAGTTCGGGCATTGCCCAGGAGCGGTAGGATCCCTTGACCGGATCGCCTACGCAGACGGATGGCGCAAGAATATCGACGAAAAAGAGCTGCTGATCGTCGACGGACCAATGCGGCCCCTCGCCCAGGAAGAGGCTGGCAGGGATGGCACAGCGCACATCGTTTCGGTCGGCGCCGAGAGGTCGCGGGTTGATGGTCAGCGACATCGCCACCTCGCCAATATTGCCGGAAATCCGTCGGGCCGCCTCGATGACATCGCGTCCGAGAGCATGGAGACGCTCGGGCGGCAGCCGAAAGGATGGGCCGATCACGCCGATGGCACCAAGGGGCTTGGCCTCGTGGTCGAGAATGGGCGCCGCAACGGAGCTGATGCCGACATTCTGCTCGTCGATGGAAACCGCATAGCCGCGGGCCTTGGTGAGATCGAGCTGGCTGAACAGCTCGTTGAAATCGGCGATGGTGTGAGGCGTCAAGCGCAGCAGCTCCGCCTCACCCAGGAGCCGCCGCCGGGTCTCAAGTGAAAGATGGGCCAGGATCGCCTTGCCCAAGCCACTGGCATAAGGTTTCGCTCGGCTACCAACGCCATTGCTGAGGCGCACCGGCTGCGGCGCTTCTCGCTGATCGATATAGAGGATCTCATCGCCATCGAGAATGCCGAGGCGCACCGTCTCACCCGTAAGGTCCCGCAGACGCTCCAACTCGGGCTCGGCCGCGCCGCGGAGGTCGAAATCGTCCCAGACCCTGTGCGCCCATTGAAACAGCCGCGAGCCCAGACGGTAGGTCTGATCCCTGCTGTCGAGTTTCAGGAGCCGCTCATCGACGAGCGCTTGGAGGATGCGATGCAGCGTGCCCTTAGGCATGCCGGAACCCTCAAGCAGATCCATAAACCGGGGCGGGGCAGCAGCCGATGCGACAAGCTCAAGAAGCTGAACGCCCCGCGTAAGTGCCTGCACGCCGGGAACCGGCCCGGAAGCGCCGACCTCGGCCTCATCATCGGTTTTCAGCTCGGCCTGCATGCGTCTCATCAAAGCTCCGTCGAAAGGATGAGCCGGTTGCCCAATTGACCCTTCGGGACGGCTCCGATTATGTTGGAACTCAGTTCCAAGTCAACCCGCCTTTCGTTGAAGAGGCTTTTGCGATGAAGATCACGGCCATCCACCATACCCTCGTGCGGGTCCCTTTCACGGAGGACATCCTGTGGGGATCGGGCCGGAGGATCGGGACGACACGGCTCATCTGCCGGATCGAGACGGATGCCGGGATTGTCGGGTGGGGCGAGACGATCTCGCTGATCGCGGCCGTGCCAGCGGTCTTTTCGGACATCATCGCCAAGGTGGGGCTGGGCTATCCCGTTGCCGACGTGGAGCGGCTGCACCGGCACGTCCTGGGTGCCGGCTACTACCACCACAAGAGAGCGGCCGTGATGGCAATCGCGGCGCTCGAGATGGCCATGTGGGATGCTTTGGGAAAGCAAGCCAATCTCCCCCTGTCGAGCCTCTGGGGTGGGCGCTGGCGCAAGGATGTGGAAGCTGCAGCCTATCTGTTCACCAAAGATACCAAGCAGCTGAAGGAGCGGATCGGAAGATTCCTCGATGCCGGATATGAGACTTTCAAGGTCAAGATCGGCTTCGACGAAGCGAGCGACATCCTGCTGGCAGAAGCCTCCCGCAAGGCCCTCGGCGCACGGGCCCTGCGGCTCGACGTGAACGGCGCCTGGACGCTAGGCACCGCCAAACGGCAACTGGAAAAGCTGCGCGGTATCGATCCGGCCTATGTGGAACAACCCCTGGAACTCGACGATCTGGCGGGCCACGCGCTCCTGCGCCAATCCACGTCGGTCCCGATCGCTCTCGACGAGAGTGCTTACACCTTGTCCGACATCGGCAACATCGTGCGCGCCTATGCGGCGGATGTGGTGCTGCTCGATCCGCACGAGGAAGGCGGATTGTGGCAGACGATCAAGGCCGCCGCCATCTGTGAGGCCGTCGGAATCCCTGTGACCCTGCATTCTGGCGCCGAACTGGCCCTGTCCCAGGCGGCCTATATCCACCTCGCGGCGTCGATCCCCAACATGAGCCTCGCCATCGATACGGAACGGGCCTATCTCGGTGGGGACATCTCCCCCACTCCCCCTGCCATGTTGTCCGGACGTTTTCAGGTTCCAGATGCGTCCGGGCTTGGCGTCGAGGTCGATGAGGATGCCGTGCGACGCTACGCAGTCGACAACATCGTCGGTGCCTATCTCGATAGCGAGCGGCAAGACTGGTTTCCCGTCAAGCCTGCCTACTAAAGGGAGTTTCGCGTGTTCCTTGCCATCGAATGGACCTCGGCAGCCTTCCACGCCTTCCTGTTCGCCGCCGACGGAACCCTTCTGGGACAGCGACAGGAAGCCAGAGGCGTCAATCATATCACCGACGGCGCCTTCGAAACCGCGTTGCGCGAGATCGTCGGGGATTGGGGGGCAGAGGCAGGCTGCATCTATCTGTCCGGCATGATCACCAGCCGCAACGGATGGGTTGAGACACCTTACGCGCAAGCGCCCGCCTCGCTGACCGACATCGCTGCACGAACGGTCGTCAGACATATCGATGGCCTGGCGCCTCTCGTCTTTCTTCCAGGCATCTCAGTGCATGATCCTCTCCCCGACATGATGCGAGGAGAAGAGCTCAAGGTCTTTGGAGCGATGGGCCGAAACGGCGGTCTTGTCGCGCTACCTGGAGCCCACACCAAATGGGTGGCGGTCAAGGACGGTCGAATCGAACAATTTGCCACGTATATGTCGGGTGAGATCACCGCGCTGCTCAAGTCGACCTCGCTCGTCGGCAAGTTGATTCCTGCACAATCGGCTGACAACCCGGAAGCCTTTCTGCGCGGTGTCAGGCTTGCCCGGGATCGCCGCATCGGAGGCGAAATCCTGCGCCGCATCTTCTCGGCGCGCAGCTTGGTTCTGTTCGAGGAACTCTCTCCTGCCGATATCAGCGATTATCTGTCAGGCCTGATGATCGGCGCCGAGATCAACGAAGTGATCGGGGAATACAACTTGCCTGACAAGCACGTCACGTTGATCGGCGCACCCGCATTGTGCCAGCGCTATAGCCTGGCGCTTCTCGAGGCAGGATTGACATCGACCGTGGCCGACAATGCCGGTCGCGCGGGCTTTCGAGCCCTTTGCCTAGTTCATTCCTGAGCCACGCGACCATCAGAATCGATTTCGGGAAGATCGGCCATGGTTGGAGCTGAAGCCTGTCACTCAGCCGCAACGGATCTTGCCATCTTTCCTGCCGTTCTCCGCGAACGAAACGAGGCTTTGTGGCGGTCGTCGCGCGAGAAGATCTTGTGATGGAGCTTGTCCACATGGCGCACGGATTGCAGGGCTTCGAGCATCGGCTCGCAGATCAGTCGCTCGCCATAGGGCTCCAGATTGCAAACAGGATCCCAAAGGCCCATCGGTGTCCAGATCTTCGGGTCGTGCCACTCCGGCATTCCCAGGATCGGGTAGAGGCACACGCCCCGCAGCGGCACGCCGTCGAGAAGCAGTTCCTCCGATTCCTGCGCCACCTCTCGCAGCCAGCGGCCGCGGCTGTCGCCAATATGGCTGGTTTCGGTGATCATCATCTCGCCGCCATAGCGCTCCCATACCGAGCGGACGAGTGAGCTCAAGGGCCAACGGCGCGGGTCGTCGTCCGCAAGCGGCGGGATCACCCCATCCGCCTGCGGCGTTCCACCCAGCTCCCACTGATTGGTCCAATAGTAGTTGATCCCCACGATGTCCAAGTGGCTCCGACTGCCGCCAAGCTCCGGCAACAGGCGACCGCAGAGCATGTCCCAGCTCTGGAAGACGAGGCGTTCGTTGAAGTCCCGCGCCTCCTCCTCAAGCTCTGGGCGGTCAACCGGGCGGGCCACGCGGCACAAGGGATCAACATTCACCATGCGCGCGCCAGGACAGGCCGCCCACAGGGCGTCGATGCCTGAAATGGCCGCATGTGTCAGCGCTACCTTGAGGTCCCAGCCACGCCCTGCGACATGGGGCGAGAACAGCCCCTTCTCGCCAGCCGCGTAAGCCATGAACGAGGGTTCGTTTACCGGCGTGAAGGCGCAGATCCCATCCGTGCGCTGGGCGATGTAGCACCCGACGGCATAGCAGTAATCGGCAAATCGTCTTGGGAAATCCTCGCTCCAGAGGTCGAGCCGCTGCGGGTAGCCGTAGTGAAAGAGATCCCAGATAACTTCCACACGGTGACGACGCGCCGCCTCTATGAAGGGCTCGACTGTAGAAAAGTCATAGCGTCCGCGGCCGAGATCCACCAGGGGCCAGCGGATGGTTTCCCGCGCGGCATGAATCTCGAGTTCGGCGAGCTGCCGGTAATCCTCATCGACTGTCCTGTCATGCCCTGTCGCGACCACCTGATCGAACCAATGACCATGCCGGTTGTAGCCCGTGGACCCCTCGAACCCGGCCAGAAAGAAACTTTTGAACATCCCGCTCTCCCCATTGCTCTTCAGAGCCTCGCCGCAGCACGGAACGGGATTTCGGACAGCATGCCGATGCTCTCGGTTCCGCTTCGCACAAGGCGCTGATAGGTATCCACGGCCGAAGTTCGCACCCGGCGCAGCGGATCGGTCTCGTCCGGAACGATGTCCCACAATCCCATCTGGGCAAGATGATCCGTCACGGGACGGCGGCCCTGGCGGTACGCCCAAGTGACAAGTGCGAACATCGGCCACCAGGTATATCCCACCAATGGAATCCCCTCTTCGCGCAACTCCCGAGTGGCCATGACCGATGCATCGAGCCAATCGAGCCGGCGGCGCAGGGAGCCCATTGAGGCCGTCTCCGAGATCATGAGCGGTGCCCGGTAGCGCTCATAGTAGAGCCGCCCGAGACGGGAGATGAGATCGGCGCCGGCATAGGGCATGCGGATTCGGAAGCGCCCGCTAGTGTCCCGCAGCAGCTTCTTCTGCGTGAACATCGGGTAGAGGTTCATGCCAATCACAGGAAGTGCGACGGCGTTGTCGAGGAAGTAGGCGAGATCGGTCTCCCGCGCTCCGTTCTTCAACAGCCACGACCAGAGAGAATGGTGCTCGTCGATCCGCCCCGAGACGAGATCAAGAGCCAGAAAAACGATGTCCTGGCGGCGGCGGGCCTCCTCCTCGAATGCGGGATCGTCGGTATCAAACAGATCGGTAGCATCAACGAAGTACGGCACGATTTCGGGATCGACGCGCTCCAATGCCTTGACGGTTTCCACCATGCCTTTTGCGATGGCCAGCATCAGCGCGACGAAGCCGGGCCAGCTGCGCCGGAACGGCGGCCACCAGCCGAGGCGTCCGCAGTACCAGCCGGTGATGCGGGGCTCGTTGAGCGGGGTATACCAGGTGATCCGCCCCCGAAAGCGCTCGGCGAGACGCCCGGCATACTCGGCGACGAGCTTCGGGTAATCAGGATGTAGAAACGCATTCTCGATCCAGGCGGGTAGCCCGTAATGGACGAGATCGACCTGGGGCTCGACCCCAAGATCAAGCAGCCGTTCTAGGGTCTCATCGGGAAAGGTCCAGTCCCAGGTGTTCCGCTCG
The DNA here is from genome assembly GCF_044784385.1 of Microvirga sp. RSM25. NCBI lineage: Bacteria > Pseudomonadati > Pseudomonadota > Alphaproteobacteria > Hyphomicrobiales > Methylobacteriaceae > Microvirga > Microvirga sp. RSM25. Next base: position 3,890,520 of record NZ_CP173039.1, read on the forward strand.
GGCTGGATCCGGTGCCAGGGCACGCCATAGCGGGCACAGGGCACACCGAGTTCCGCAATGAGGCCAAGATCGTCGTACCAACGGTCATAGTGGCCGGTCAGCTCATACTCGTCCAGGGTGCGCCCGGTGACCGGGTGCGGGGCCGTGATAAAGGTGTCCTCGATGCCGGCGGACCACCAGAATGCGTCTGGTTCCGTCAGGCGCGGGAGGTGGGATCGAGGCGGGAGCGCTTGGGTCATGCCGAGGCCGCCCCTTGAGCGTCAGTGCTGCCACTGCTGCACAGCTGTTGGGCCGCTGGCGAACCTCGGCCGTCATGTGATCCAAGTTAGGAAACCGCTCGCAGGCGCAAAGGTTGCATCGGATTTGGATCTCAAGAACCTCCCCCTGCCCTCCTGCGTTGGTGAAGTGAAGGGAGTGATCCGGCTTCCTTCGAATGGGAGGTGTGGCCATGCCAACAAGTCCCTTCGATCATCAGCGGCAGCCGGGCTCAAATGTTATTTCTTGTGAGCGAGAGAGCCACAGGGCCGACGGCCGGGATGGAATGCTGTCACCATGTCAGACCCGTACACCTCCCGGCTGGAGATGCTCTCGCGAGCAGCCCAGAGAAGAACGCCTGCAGCTCGTTACTTTACCTGCCGATCACCGGTTCCTGCGAGGACGGTACTGAGTGGAAAACACCATGACCGAGCCGACCACCCGAGCCGACCTCCATCCCCGCCCACAGCTGCGCCGGGAGCGCTGGATTGACCTGTGCGGCCGATGGGGCTTCGCCTTCGACGATGCCGATGAAGGTCTTTCTGAACGCTGGTTCGAACGGGCAGAGACGTTCGAACGCGAGATCTTGGTGCCCTTCGCTCCCGAAAGCAAACTGTCCGGTGTGCACGAGACCGGCTTTCATCCCGTGGTCTGGTATCGCCGCGAAGTGCAGGTGGACGAGGCGGATCGTCGCGAACGGCTCGTCCTTCATTTCGGTGCCGTCGACTACAAGGCCACGGTCTGGGTGAACGGCCGCATGGCGGTCGAGCACGTGGGCGGGCAGACGCCGTTTTCAGCCGACATCGCCCCCCTGCTCATTCCTGGGGAGACCCAGGTTGTCGTGGTTCGCGCCGAGGACGAGCCCCGGGATCTGCAGCAGCCGCGCGGCAAGCAGTACTGGGAGGAGAAGCCCGGCTATATCTGGTATCACCGCACGACGGGCATCTGGCAGCCGGTCTGGCTGGAACCGGTTCCAAAGATTGCAATTGCCGAGCTGCGCTGGACGCCCGATGTCGACCGCTTCGGTGCAGAGCTCATTCTCCGGCTCGACCGTAGACCTCCCGCCGGCTGGCGTGTCCGCGTGCGGCTCATCGGCGACAGGCCGGCGCGCACCCTCATCGACGACACGTATCTGCTCTCGGGGCGCGAGCTGCGGCGCGACATCCTTCTCGACATCAACGATGCTGCGATCCGCCGGCGCCGCACGATACTCTGGGCCCCTGAACATCCCAACCTCATCGAGGCCGTGATCGAACTGATCGATGGGAACGGTACCATCGTTGACCGAGTCGAAAGCTATTTCGGCTTGCGCCGGATTGAGGCCCGCGATGGGCGCTTCATCATCAACGGCATTCCCACTTTTCTGCGGCTCGTTCTGGCGCAGAACTACTGGCCGGATTCGCACCTGAGTGCTCCGGACGCGGATGCGCTCAGGCGTGAAGTGGAGCTGGCGCAATCGCTCGGCTTCAACGGGATCCGCATTCACCAGAAAGTGGAAGATCCACGCTTTCTGTACTGGTGCGACCGGCTCGGCATGCTCGTCTGGAGCGAGGCCGCCAATGCCTATGTGTATTCGGACCGCGCAGCGGAGATGCTGACTCGCGAATGGCTCGAAGCCGTGCGCCGTGACTACAATCATCCCGCGATTATCACCTGGGTGCCACTGAATGAAAGCTGGGGCGTTCCGGACCTCGACCGTTCGGCCCAACAGCGCGACTTCGTGCGGGCCCTTTATCACCTCACCCGGGCACTCGATGCCACTCGGCCGGTGATTGGCAATGACGGCTGGCAGCATGCGGTCGGTGACGTCTTCGGTGTGCATGATTATGCGCCGAACGGCGACATGTTGCGGGAGCGGTACGCCGACCGGCAGACCATCGCGCGCACCTTCCGCGAGGTGCGCCCGCACCATCACCCGCTGCTCGGCGAGGATGTCGAGATCGAGGACCAGCCCATTGTGATCAGCGAGTTCGGCGGGCTTGGCTTCGTGCCACAGGCCAGTGAGGACTGGTTCGGCTACGGCCAGTTCGACAACCCCGACGAACTGCTCACGCGTTATGAGGAACTCGTCGACGCGTTGCTTTCCTCCACCGCGCTGGCCGGGTTCTGCTACACCCAGCTCACTGATACGGCACAGGAAACCAACGGGCTCTTCACCGTGAACCGCGAGCCAAAATTCGATCTTGAGCGTCTGCGCGCGATCAACACCCGACCCTCGAAAGCCGTGCCGAGCGAGATCCTGGATGTTCTCATCAAACAGGAGGTGGAACGGCGGCGCCGTGAGCGCGGGCAGGAATAAAAATCTCAGCAGCGGCCGGGGGATTTGAGCGCTCACGATAAGTAGCAACTTCCGTCGCCGGCGCGACCCGTTGGAACCTTGTCTCAGGGCGCGGGTTTACCTCATACGGCCAAGCTTCCTTTAAGGCAGAAGCGGCCGTAGGTTGCTGAGATGGTGCACGACGACAGCGTTCCGGAGACGAACAAGGATTATGCCATTGGCCTCGGCCGTGCCTTTGGCGGCGCTGTCATCTTTGCCATACCGCTTCTGATGACCATGGAGATGTGGTGGTTGGGGTTCTCGATGGAGCCCGGTCGACTGCTCCTGTTCATGAGCATCAATGTCGCCATCCTGATCGGCCTGTCCTACTTCGCAGGCTTTGAGAAAACCTTCAGCTGGAAGGAGGATGCGATGGATGCCTTTGCTGCCTTCGGCGTCGGCATCCTCACCTCGACAACTATGCTCGCCTTGCTTGCGGTGATCACCTTCGACATGACGTGGAGCGAGATCGTCGGCAAGGTTGCCCTGCAGAGCGTGCCGGCAAGTATTGGCGCCATGCTCGGGCGCAAGCAACTCGGGGGCGGACAGGATACCCGGGCCGAGGAGGAGCGTAAGGCGGAAGCCGGTTATGGAGGAGAACTCTTCCTGATGCTGGCCGGAGCCCTGTTCATGGCCTTCAATGTGGCGCCCACGGAGGAGATGATCCTGATCGCCTATCAGATGTCCCCTTGGCATACATTGGCGCTTGGGGTCCTCTCCATCGTTTTGTTACATGTGCTTGTCTACACGGTCGGCTTCTCCGGCCAGGAGAGTCGACCGGAGGGTGGAACGTTTCGGTCGACCTTCTTCCACTTCACCTTGGCCGGCTATGGCATTGCCCTCCTCATCAGCTTTTATGTGCTCTGGACCTTTGGCCGTACGGAGGATGTGGCGCCGACAGAGATCGCGAATATGGTTGTGGTGCTTGGATTCCCGGCATCGCTCGGCGCAGCAACGGCCAGACTGGTGATATGAGGCAGCGATGGAGCAAAACCGAGCTATCGAGAACGAAAATCATCCTGCCTCCGGGAACCATATTCCTTGGATCGAGTGGCTTGCGTCAGGCTTGGGCCTCCTGATGGCTCTCTGCGTCTTCGGTTTCATCGGGTGGCAGGCACTACACGATGCGACCTCTCCACCCATGATCACTGTCACAGCAATCGAAACGACCCAGGTCACAGGCGGCTACCGTGTCATATTCGAGGCTCGCAATGTCGGCGGCGCGGCGGCTGCGCAGGTGCGGATTGAGGGGGCAGTGCCAGGGAGTGATGGTCCTGAGTTCAGCAGCGTGATCCTCGACTACATTCCCGGTCACTCGGCGCGCAAGGGAGGGTTGTTCTTCACCCTAAACCCACAATCCGAGAAGTTCACGTTGCGGGCCGCAGGCTTCGCCAAGCCCTGAGACGGGCAGATAGCGTTTCATCTGAGGGTGCGCGCCCCAAACTCGGAGACATTCCTTTGGTCGAGACGAGGCAGCTTCGAAACGCTGGGCATACGCCCTGGACAATAAGGCCTCCACCGCAATCGGAACCTAGTGCTCCGCTGGTGATTGCCCTTTACAGATATCCATACACGTCTGAACAGCGGAGCGCCGCCTGAATGCCCATTCCTCTGCCGAACCAGCCTTATCCGGAGCCGACACCGGCGGATCCCAATCCGGCGCCTGTAAGTCCACCCACGCCTCCTGAGGCACCTCAGCCCGAGCCTGTCGGCGTGCCTCCAACGACGCCTGGGGACATCCCGCCGCCAGGTGAGCCTGTCGGAGTGCCGCCCACGTTTCCCCAGGAGATCCCTGTCACGCCTACGATGCCCCAGCCCACCGCCTGATCCGTGCAGGAAGATCAGGCTGGCGAGGCGTTAGACCGATTAATACTTTTCATGCGCTCTGAACGAAGATGCTTCGTTAAAAGCGCTGTGCCGAGTATGGCTTTAGATCGATCTCGCTGGTCATGCCGTCGATCAAGTCTGCGACTAGCAGCGATGTGACCGCTGCCTGTGTCAGGCCATGATGGCCGTGCCCAAATGCGTAAACCACACGGTTATCCCGTCTGGACGACCCTATCACCGGCAGGGAATCTGGAATGGATGGGCGAAAGCCCATCCAGCGTCTTGCATCCTGATCGGCATCGAGGTCGGGAAGAAAGCGCTTGAGCCGCGCGATCATCGCGGATGTGCGACCATGATTGGGCTTGGCGTCCAGCCCCGCGAACTCAACGGCACCTCCGACCCTATCGCCCGTATCGAGAGGTGTCGTGACGAATCCCTCACCTTCGAACATAATGGGTCGATGGAGGCCGAATGAACCCTTGGGATAGGTCGCGTTGTAGCCGCGCTCCGTGTCGAGAGGAATGTGATCCCCCAACATCTTCGCAAGCGGCCGTGACCATATGCCCGCTGCGATGACGACCTTGTCGGCAATGACGGCTTTCGTAGAACCGGCCGTATGGACGTGGATTTCGTTATTCTTCGGCTCCACCCTCAGAGCGCGGGCCGCCACGTGCTGTGCGCTCCGCTCGAGAGCAAGTCTCATAAGATCGGACGCCAAATTGGCGGGATCGGAGATGTGGCATGCTTCCGGATAGAGCACACCAACTTCGACGTTATGGAGCGCCGGCTCCAGTTGTGTGAGATCGTTCCGATTGAGAATATCTATCCCGATGCCCAGGTCGCGCTGGCGATCGAGGGTATCTTTGGCTCGCAGAAAGGGTCCATGATTTTTCCACACGGACAGAATGCCATTCTCTCGCAGATGAGTGCTCAAATCCAGGGAGGAAAGCAGTTTCCTCCAAGAAGGCAGAGCCTCCGTGTTGATGGCTCGTATGGCAGCCATGCTCGTCCTGATCCGCACGGGAGAGGACGCCAGCATGAACCGGATCAGCCAGGGCATCAGGGAGGGCAGATAAGCAGGTCTGATAGTGAGAGGACCCAGCGGGTCCATCAGCCAAGTTGGAAGGTTCCTCCAGACTTTGGGAGACGCCAGCGGCATGATGTCGGTATGAGCGATCCAGCCGGCATTGCCGTCTGTAGGCCGTGCCGTCTGATCGCCCTGATCAATGAGAGTAACCTGATGCCCTCTATCGAGAAGGGCATGAGCGGCCGCGAGGCCGACGATTCCAGCACCGACAATCGCGATCCGCATCGTGCATCCTGTTCAAGGTGAAGATTAGGCTGTCGCTGAAGCTCCGGTCGTTATGCTCGTGTGGCCCGATCCACGACCTGGAACCCCTGCGCGAAAGGGTCGCGATCGTCGATGATAATCGTATTGAAGCCTGTCACCCGCGCCCATCCCTCGATCGAGGGAATGATGGCGTCGCGGTCTCCGACTGTCGCCCGCCCCTCGATGCGTCCGATGAAGGTGGACCCGATGATGCTCTCATGGACAAACGCGTCGCCCTCTCTCAGCTCGCCACGAGCCGCAAGATGAGCCATGCGAGCGGAAGTTCCTGTGCCGCAGGGTGAACGATCGATGGCCTTGTCGCCATAGAACACGGCGTTGCGGGCCGTGCCGTCCTTGGTCTGCGCACGTCCCGTCCACAGAACGTGGGTCAGGCGGTTGATTTCAGGATTCTCGGGATGAGCGATCCGGTAAAACGCATTGAACGCCTCCCGTAGCTTGGGGCTCCAACGCAGGACGTCCGACGGATTGATGTCTGCCAAATCGGAGTACAGTTTCTGCGGCTCGACGATGGCATAGAAGTTGCCCCCATAGGCGACATCCACAGTCAGATGTCCGAGCCCTTCCACTTCGACTTCATAGCCCGTTCCATAGAGAAAGGATGGAATGTTGGTGATGCGGACCCGCTCGATGAAAGGGCCATTCTGTTCGTAGCGGGCTTCTACGACACCGGCCGGCGTATCGAGGCGCAGGAGGCCTGGTGTCTTGGGGTGGATCAAACCGTTCTCAAGAGCGATGGTGACGGTGCCAATCGTTCCATGCCCACACATGGGGAGGCAGCCGGATGTCTCGATGAACAGAATTCCGACATCGCAATCGGGGCGCGTCGGCGGATAAAGAATCGAGCCGGACATCATGTCATGTCCACGAGGCTCGAACATCAAGCCGGTTCGAATCCAGTCGTATTCCGCGAGAAAGTGCTGACGGCGGTCAAACATCGTCTCTCCGCGCAATTGGGGAATACTGCCACCGGAAACCACACGAACCGGATTCCCGCAGGTGTGACCGTCGATGCAAAAAAAGGTGTGACGCGCCATCGCTTCACTCGCTGATCAGAGAGATTGCTAACTACCATAGAAAGGGCGAAGGACATCAAGGTCCTTCGCCGTGAGCTTGTCAGGCGGCAGATTTCAACCCGACATCGGGAAGGGCCGGACGGTGTCTCAGAGCCTTGTCCATAACCGCCTCCACCCCAGCCCGCTCCTGAGCACTCAGAGGAAGGCGCGGAGGGCGCGTCAATTCCGAACCCCGACCCATGATGGCCTCACAGAGTTTAATGCATTGCACGAGGTCGGGACGGGCATCGAGGTGCAGCAAAGGCATGAACCACTCGTACAGCGCCCTCGCCTCCTCATAGCGCCCCGCCTTCGCCAGACGGAACAGGGTTTCGCCTTCCTGAGGGAAGGCATTCGACATGCCGGAGACCCAGCCGGCGGCACCCAGCATCACACTTTCGACGACGACATCGTCGAGGCCCGCGAAGAGGACGAAGCGGTCTCCGACCATGTTCTTCGTATCGGTGAAACGTCGGGTATCGCCCGATGAGTCTTTAAAGCAGACGATCGTTTCGCAATCGGCAAGAGAGGCCAGAATGTCGGGCGTCACGTCATTCTTGTAGATGGGGGGATTGTTATAGACCATCACCGGCAGGTCGGTGGCGCTGGCGACGCCCCGAAAATGCGCGGCGGTCTCATGCGGCTTCGAGGAATAGACCAACGCGGGCATGACCATAACACCATCGAGCCCCACTCGCTCCGCCTCCTTGGCAACTTCTGATGCGAAGGCCGTCGTGAATTCGGCGATACCGGCAATCACCGGCACCCGACCGCGGGAGACATCCTTCGCGGCTTCCATGACTGCTGTCTTTTCGGAACGGCGAAGAGACGTATTTTCCCCAACCGTACCGCAGACGATCAACCCAGAGACGCCATCCCTAATCAACCCGTCGATCACCTTGGCCGTAGCGTCGATATCCAAGTCATAATTCGATTTGAACTGGGTGGTCACTGCTGGAAAAACCCCTTCCCATCCGATTCTAGCCATTCCGCCCTTCTCCCACACTGGACACTGATGCGCATTATTGTAGATTGTATAAAATCTACCTTGTCAAGACAACTCCTGGATGCCGTTATAAGAAGCGGGCCTTCCAGGTTCAGTGATATCCCGACCCATGACGCTCGAAACCAAGCCGGTCTCCAGACCAGCGCAAAAGTCTCTTCAGCATCGAACGATTGCTGCCGCGGTGGCAGAAAACCTGCGGCATCGCATTCTGGACGGTGACTTCAAGGCAGGATTTCCGCTACGGCAAGACGCTCTGGCAAACGAGTTCGGAGTGAGCCGCATCCCCATACGAGAGGCCTTGATGCAGCTCGAAGCAGAGGGACTCGTCAAGATTCACCCTCACCGAGGCGCCATCGTCTCCGAGCTTTCGACAGAAGAGGTCCAGGAGCTTTTTGAACTACGGTCGCTGCTTGAGCCGCGCCTCCTGAAAGCCTCCGCCCGCCATCTGACCCACGACGACTACGAGAAGCTCAATCACATCCTTCAGGAATACAGTGCAGAACTCCGGGCGAACCACGTCAGACGCTGGGGCGAGCTGAATACAGAGTTTCATATGCTTCTGTACCGTCACGCCGGGAAACCTCGCGCATTGGCGATCGTGGCCAACCTCCTTCAGGAATGCGATAGACATACCCGGCTTCAACTCTCTCTCACGGACGGCATGAAGCGCGCCGAGACCGAGCACGCCGAGCTTTTGCGTCTCTGCGAGAGCGGGCGGATCACAGACGCGTGTTCTCTTTTAGAAATGCATATCGAGGAGGTTGGAAGATCCCTGCAGGTATATATCGAGAACCATCAGAGAACTGATACGGCGCTGTAATTGTAGGCACTTACCGCGAATGTTCATTTCACTTTAAATGATCCACTTGGCAGCGGCTTCCAGAACAGAAATTGGAGCTGCTCCTGACGTTCTACCAAGATGTCCAGAACCCATATGACGCTTGCATGATGAGGCGGATGGACCGGAGCGGCGGTGCTCCGGTTCGATCTATGGCTATTCTTCACGGAACGCCTTGGCCATATTGTCTGCGATTGGCTTCGTGAGATACGAGAAGACCGTACGGTAGCCCGTCTGAATGAACCCTTCCACAGGCATGCCCGGCAGCAGTCTCGCTGAGCCGAGACGGTCACGCTCGCCGTCCGCGATGGCGATCCTGACCGGATAGTGGGACATGCCGCTGCGCTCGTCCGTCACGAGGTCAGCGGCAATGCGGATGACGTGCCCCTTGATCTCCGGCGTCGTGCGCTGATTGAAGGCCGACAGCCGCAGGACCGTGTCGAGTCCCTGCCGGAGCTGGTCAATGTCCTGCGGGGCGACCTTCACCTCGATCGACAGCTCGTCGCCCTCCGGCATAACGAGCATCAGCGTCTCGCCGGGCCCGATGACGCCGCCGACCGTGTGCACGGCCGACTGGTGCACGATGCCGTCCTGCGGCGCGCGGATGTCGATGCGCTTCAACTGGTCCTCGGCTGCGACCTTGCGCTCGACGAACTCGGCGATCTTCGCCTGAACCTCGCGCAACTCCGTGGAGACCTCGCTGCGCAGGTCCTGGTCGATCTGCATGATCTGGAGCTCGGTCTCGCTGATCTTTCCCTTGGCTTGCGCAACCGTCGAGATGAGTTGGCCGCGCTCACCCCGGAGCCGCGTCTCCTCGCGCTTCAGCGAGGTCACGCGGGTGATCGGGACGAGGTTCTTCTTCCACAGCTCCTGCACACCCGTCAGCTCCGATGCGATCAGGTCGATCTCGTCCGCCTTGGCCGCGGCCTGCAACTTGGTGCCGTCGATCTGCTCGGCGAGTTGCGCCACCCGTTCCCTGAGCTGCGACTTCTGGCCGGCGCGGGACTCCCGCCTGCTGTCGAACAGGCGCCGTTCGCCGCTCATGAGATCGGCCACCTCAGCATGGTCCGCGCGAGAGACCAAGTCCATGGGGAAGCGGATCGTCTCCACTCCATCCCGCTCGGCCTCGAGCCGGGCCCGGCGGGCGGTCATTTCGTCGATGCTTTTGGCAACCATCGCGAGGTTAGCGCGTGCCACCGTCTCGTCGAGGCGGACGATGACGTCGCCTGCCCTGACATGGTCGCCGTCATGGGCGAGGATCTCGCCGACGACGCCTCCGGTGGGATGCTGGACCTTCTTCACGTGGCTGTCGACCACGACCGTGCCCGGCGCGACGACGGCTCCCGACAGCTCGGTCGTCCACGCCCACCCGCCGAGACCGCCGACGAGAAGGGCGACACCCCCGAGCGCGAGACGGGTATGGCGGTTGATTGAGTGGCGTGCGTTCGATTTCATGGTCACGTTCATGACGCTGCTCCCCGTGCTCAGGCGGACTTGGCCGTGCTGGGCTGATTGACGTTGCTGGCCGGGACCGGACGGAGGACAGAGCTGAGGACCTCCTCCTTGGTACCGAACTTGCGGACCATGCCCTCGTCGAGGACGAGGATGTGATCGACCCCCGCGAGCGCGCTCGGGCGGTGGGCGATCACCACCACAATGCCGCCGCGCTCGCGGACACCCTGGATGGCGCGGGTCAGGGCGTGCTCACCCTCGTTGTCGAGATTGGAGTTCGGCTCGTCGAGCACGACCAGGAACGGGTTGCCGTAGAGCGCGCGGGCGAGGCCGATGCGCTGGCGCTGGCCGCCGGAGAGCGAGGCGCCGCCCTCTCCGACCTGCGTCTCGTAGCCCTGCGGCAGGCGCAGGATCATCTCGTGGACGTCGGCTGCCATCGCTGCTCTGATCACGGTTTCGGGGTTCGGATCGGCATTGAAGCGGGCGATGTTCTGCGCCACGGTTCCGGCGAACAGCTCGACATCCTGCGGTAGGTAGCCGATGTGCTGTCCGAGATCCTCGGGCAGCCATTGCTCGAGCGCCGCGCCGTCGAGGCGGACCTTGCCGCGCCAGGTCGGCCACACCCCGACCATCATGCGGGCGAGCGAGGACTTGCCGGAGGCGCTCGGGCCGATGATCCCCAATCCCATGCCGGCCTTCATCTCGAACGAGACGTCCTGCACCGCGAAGCGCTGGCCCTTGGGCGCGCCTGATCCGGCGTTCTCGACCGACAGCGAGGCCCTGGGGGCCGGAAGCTGGAGCGGTCGCACGTCCGAGCGGTCGTCCTCGAGAGTGGCGCGCAACCGCGACCAACCCTGTCGGGCGGCGACGAAGCCCTTCCAGTTGGCGATGGAGAGCTCGACCGGAGCGAGGGCCCGCGAGACCAGGATCGAGGAGGCGATCATGATGCCGCCCGTAGCCTGGTTGTTGATAACGAGGTAGGCACCGACGCCGAGTACGCCCGATTGCAGCGTCATGCGCATCACCTTCGAGAACGCGCCGAAGCCGCCGGACACGTCCGAGGCCTGCTGCTGGTGGGCGAGATACTGCGCATTCGCCTGGCCCCACATCAGCCCGAGCCGCCCGGCCATGCCCATGGCCTGCACGACCTCGGCGTTGCGGCGGGCGCCGTCGCCAATGCCGTTGCGCAGGGACGCCGCGCTGACCGCCGCCTTGGAGGCCTTGCGCGTCAGCACATCCGTCAGGACCGTGATCGCGACGAGGACCGAGGCGCCACCCACAGTGACCCAGCCGAGCAGCGGATGGAAGGCGAAGCAGATGAACAGGTAGAGTGGGATCCACGGCAGGTCGAACAGGGCCGAGGGGCCGCCGCCCGCGAGGAAGGCGCGGATCTGGTCGAGGTCGCGCAACGGCTGCTGCCCATCGCCTTCGGCCTTGCCCTTGATCGGCGCGGCGACCTGGCACCGGAAGACGCGCTGGCTCAGGTCCTCGTCGACGGCGGCTCCGACGCGGGCGAAGATGCGGCCGCGGAGCATGTCGAACAGGCCCTGGAACAGGAACAGGGCGAGAATGATGGCCGAGAGGCCGACGAGCGTCGGGATGCTGCGGCTCGGCAGGACCCGGTCGTAGACCTCCATCATGTAGAGGGAGCCGGAGAGATAGAGAATATTGATCAGGCCGCTGAGCAGGGCAACCCCGAGCAGGGCACCGCGGCAGGAAGCCATGAGGCTGATGCGGCCCTTGGCGGATGACTGGGACATGGCCGTTTCCTCGGAGGGTAGGAAGGGTAAGGAAGAGTAAGGCCGGATGCCGATGGGGGGTTATCGGCATCCGGTTCCGAAGCACCCGCCGGGAACACTTGGGGGGTACGAAGTTCCCGGCGGGGCACCGATCTCAGACGAACCGCATCAGAAGATGAAGTCGCTATTGTCGAGATCGGATACTGTGACACCCTTGAGGACGAGGATGTCGGTGCCATGGGCGAGCATCACGTCATGGTCGACCTGCACCATGTTCAGGTCGGACAGGCTGTCGACCCCGGACAGGCCCCTTGCATCGATCCGGTCGTGACCGTCGCGGAAGTCGGTGACCGTGTCCGAGCCACCGTTCTTCTGGAAGACGAAGGTGTCGTCACCCGCGCCGCCCGACAGCCGGTCGTTGCCGGCACCTCCCTTGAGCACGTCGTTGCCGGACCCGCCGGAGAGACGATCATTACCGGAACCACCCGACAATTTGTCATTGCCGGCGCCGCCATAGAGCTGATCGTTTCCACTGCCGCCCTCGAGCTGGTCATTGCCGCGACCACCATCGAGCCTGTCGTTTCCGGACCCGCCGTAGAGCTTGTCGTTGCCCGACCCGCCGTAGAGCTTGTCGTGGCCACGCCCGCCGTCGAGCTTGTCGTTGCCGATGCCGCCGTCGAGACGGTCGTTGCCGTCACCTCCGAGCAGCTTGTCGTTGCCCGACCCGCCGTAGAGCTTGTCCTGGCCACGTCCGCCGTCCACCCGGTCATCGCCATCACCGCCGCGGAGCGTCTCGCTGCGCGAGTGGCCCTTCAGGACGAGGTTGGCGGGTGCCTCCGGTTGAGCCGGAGCGACCGGGATCGGATCGCTCGGGGTCGTGGGAGTGACCGGATCCACAGGCTGCTCGGGCTGGACCGGAGTCTCAGGCTGGGTCGGGGTTTCCGGGTTGGCCGGAGTTTCCGGAACCGTCGGCGTCTCAGGATCGACAGGCTGCTCGGGATCGACAGGCTGCTCGGGATCGACGGGAACTTCCGGATTGGTCGGGACCGTAGCCTCGCAAAGGCTCGGCCTGCGACCTTCCTCGCACCGGAAGGTGATCCTGTGGTTGCCACAGGAGACACTGGTGCTGCCGTCCTCGTTCTCCTCCCACTCGTACTCGTCCGGCGTGCGGCCGGGTTCGAGTTCGATCACGTCCTGCTCCCGCAGTGTTCCGACGATGGTGTCGTTGCCTCCGTTGGTGCGGAACACGATCCGGTGTGCCGAAGTGAGCTGGGAGATGTCGACGACATTGTCATCCGACGAGCCGTTGATGGTGATCGTGCTGAAGTTCAGGCTGGTGGGATTGAAGTTGCCAATCGCCTGCACCGTGTCGGCACCGCCGCTGGTGTTGATGGTGATCTCCTCAATGTTGTCGAGCTCGGCGATGATGTTCCCGTTGCGGGTGATCACGATCTCCGTGTCCGGCTTGAGGCCGGCAGCGAGTGCCGCCGGGACGGAGGCGCGGGCATAGACCACGAAGGCCTCGGCCGCGTTGCTGCCCGTGACGACGAAGTGGTCGTTTCCAACACCGCCGTCGACGAAGTCGTGACCGTCGTTGCCGATCTCGAAGCCCAGGAACGTGGAGACACCCCAGGTGACCGTGTCATCGCCTGCTCCGGCGAAGACCAGGTCGTCGCCCTGGCCGCCGGTGAGGGTGCTGTTGGCCCCGTCGCCGATCAGGATGTTGTCGCCGGTGTTACCGTTGATGGCGCCGGCTATGTCCCGAGTGACCGTCACGCTGGCCGTATCGGTCGCATTTGCAGCGCCGGAGCCGTCGTTCGCCGTGTAGGTGAAGCTGCCACCGGCGGTGCCGGTGTCGGTCACGGTGACCGAACCCGTATTGGTCGTCAGAGACGCGGTGAGGCCGTTGACGGCGCTGAGCGCAGTGACATCCAGCGTGGCACCTTCTCCATCGGTGTCGTTGGCCAGCAATGCCCATTCCGGAAGAATGAACGATGCCGTCGTGTAGTTGGTGTACACGCTGTCGTTGTTGGCCGCCGGGGCATCGTTGACAGGCACGACGTTGACGACCGTGGTCGCCACGTTGCTGTTCAGGAAGCCGTCGTTGACGGTCACCTGGACGATACGGTCCACCGCGCTTGGATTCTGCGAGGTGTTCTCGAAGCGGATCGCCTGGATCGCCGCCTGGTAGTTGGCGATGGTCTCGATGCCGGTCAGGATCATCGTGATCTGGCCAGGCACCGAGGAGTCGATCGTGCGGGTGATGTTGCCGGGCAGGTTGGTCGGTGCCGTAAGCACGTCGCCGGCCTGGGCGTTGGTCAGCACGATCCGGGCCGAAACCAGTTCTCCGCTGTCCTCGACGATGCCGGGATTGTTGGCAATCGCGACCTCGTTCTGATCCTCGGTGAAGGTGGTCTCGTAGTTCACTGTGGGAATCGGAGCGGGCCTGAAGAAGTCGACCGTGACGTTGTCGATCTGCACCACGTCATTACTGAGGAAGCTGTTCTCGAATGACGTCGCGACGAACCGGATGGCGGCATTGGCATTGAACGGGCCGGTCAAGTTGAAGGACAGGTTCTCAGTCCCGCCATTCCCGGTGATCCGATCAAGTTCGATGAAGGTAACGCCGTCAGCCGAGAACTGGACCGAAACGTAGTCGTCGTTCTCGAGATTGTCCGGGTTGGCCGAGAAGCTCAGGAGAGCATTCTCGGCTCCGGCCAGGTTGACCGTCCGGGTGATCGTAGCGCCGTTGCCGTCTTCGAAGCGCAGGGCACCGTTGCTCACGAGGATCTGTCCGTTCGAGCTCGTGGCACTGCCGTCGTCGTCGGTTTCGACCCAACCCGGAGTCCAGGTCACCGTACCATCCGTCCCCTGGTAGTTCGAGGGCGAGAAGTCGTCGCGATAGTTCCCCGCGTCAAAGGCGTGGAGCGTCAGCTTCGGCGGGGTCAGAAGGACCTCGCCATCAGCGAACTTCAGCTTCTCGATGTTGAACAGGCGGTCGATGCCGTCCGAGACCCGGTTGTTGCCCGTGGTCGGGTCGGTCTCGACCGTCACCGTCACGTGCTCGACCGTAACGCTGCCGTCTGCGTTGCTCGTGATGACGTAGTTGGCCCGCAGGTCTCCATAGACCGCCGTATCGATGTCGCCCGCCTTGTTGCCGTCGACGATCTCGCGGACGATGCTGAGCTGGCCCGGGTTGAGGGTCGCGCTGAGCATCAGGGCATCGAGGGTCTTGCCGCCGAACTGGGCAACGGCATTGGTAGCCGGGGCTCCGTCGACGTACTGGGACTCCAGGTAGACCTTTCCGGTCATCCCGTCGGCCGTGTAGCTGACGCCGTCCTTGACGATCTTGATGCGGACGTTGAGCCACTTGTCGCCGTCGATGATGTCGTCGCCGGCGAAGCCCTTGATGGTGTCGCTGCCGCCACCGCCGAGGATGATGTCCGCGGCCAGGGAGGTGTCGAGCACGATCAGCTCGGGATTGCCGTTCGCATCAAGGACGGGCCTGTTTTGGGCGTCCACCACCGGGATACGGATGCGGTGCGCCACAAGTTCAGCGAGACCGTTGATGAGGGAGACGTTCTTCTGCAACAGGTCGTTGGAGAAGGACTCGAGCGGTGAGTTCGGCCCCGGGATGGCGGCCGTACCCGTGGCCTCTGCCCTCGTGTTCACCGCCACGACGCGTCCAGTGAGGATGTCGTTGTGCTTCCATCCGGACAGGCCCTCGACGAGGTCGAAGCGGTCACGGAGGATGAACGCCTCCTGGTTGTCGAAGATCGGGATGCCGAGGTCGGAGTTCGCCGCGACGCTGTCGCCCTTGTGGATCGCCCAGTCGAAGCCTGCCATGCCGTTGCTGCGCTGGATGCCCTCGCCCTGGAACATGATGTCGTCGCCGGACTCGCCGTCGTAGTCGACGTCGCTGGGGCCACCGTTGAGCACGTCATGGCCGATGATGGTGGAGTTGAAGAACAGCTCCGAATTCTCACCCGACAGGCTGTCGAAGCGTGGTCCGCCCTCGAGCCAGTCGTCGCCCTCGTTGCCGAGCAGAGCGTCGCCGCCGTCACCGCCGAGGATGAAGTCGTTTCCAGTGCCGCCGAAGGCCTCCTTTCCGTCAGGCCCGGTGATGATGAAGTCCTGACCCTGGTTGCCGAAGATCAGCGCCAGGCCGCTGCCGCCCTGGATGACGTCGTTGCCGCCCTCGCCGTGCAGGAAGTCGGTCGCGCCGATGTCGGTGCCGGCATTGGTGATAATGTCATCGCCGTCGCCGCCATGGATGAGGTCGACGCCATAGCCGGCCTCGATGGTGTCGTTGCCCTCGTAGCCCCAGACGGTGTCATCGCCCTCGCCAGCCACGATCAGGTCGTCCTCGGCCGAGCCGCCCATCACCACATGGTCGCCGCCGTTGTAGATGAGGACGTCATCGTCACCGTCCTTGTCGAGATCCTTGCGCACCACCAGCGGTGAGAGCGCCTGGAGGACGGGATTGTCCCAGATAGGGTCAGCCCCAATCTGCTTCGTCTTGATGATCTCGAGCGTATGGTCGGGCGTGGAGAAGATGTTACCCGGGAGCGCCGTCCGTCCCTCGTCGCCGAGATCTGTGTTGCGCATGATGATGTCGGTCATCGAGTTGTTCTCGAGCTCGTTCAGGAGGTTGAGGCCCTGAACACGCGAGAGGTAGTAGAACCGGTCGGCATCCTGGAGGCTCTCCAACTGGGCCTCGAAGACGAAGGCGAAGGTCGACCCGAGCATGCCGCCGAAGTCCATCTTCTTCTCGGCGAGGCCGCCCATCCAGAGGTCGATGTCGTTGAGACCCGACTCCTTGTTGGCCCATGTCCCTTCCGAATTCAGGAAGTCGAGACGGTCGGCAGGGGCGTCCGTGCCGCCGAAGACCAGCAGCGTCGCCGCGGCCCGCTTAGCCTCCATGGTAGACGCGGCTTCGATCAGCGGATGCTTGCCGTAGGCCGCGATGAAGTTGACGATCGACAAGGAGTTCTGGAGGTTGAGCGCGAAGTCGGTCCAGCTCACGTAAGGCTTGAGCTGCGAGTCTTGTCCCGACATCTGGTAGAACTGCGCGCGGGCCTCGTTGAGGGACGGCAGGCCAAGATCGCGGCCACGGGCGATGTTGAGCGCGGCGAGGTCGAGCGGGATGCCGACGAGCTGGTTGCGCAGCACATGGGTGATGAACTCGTCGATCTCGTTGGCGTGCTGACGGGACATGCCGCGGATGATCGCCCCGGCCGCCTGCTCGTGGTCGACGGTCACGGTGCCGTTCGCACTGGTCGCACCGAAGGCGAGCGGGTTGAGGAAGCCATCGAATAGCTTCATCGAGACCGTGTTGCCGTTGATGTCGATGGTGTCGATATTCTCGTTGAGCATCGAGTGGCCGAAGCGGTACACGGCCTGGGCGAACTCAGCGAAGATCGCTGGGTTGATGTCGACCGACGGCTCAAACACGAAGGCATCGACGTCGGGCTGCATCTTGCGGGCGAACTCTTCGAAGACCAGGTGCTGGTACTCCATCTCGTTGGTGAAGCGGGCAGCCTGGAACAGGCGCTCGCCGTCCCACTTGAGGGCGGCCTTGCCCTCATCCGTGGTCGGGATCGCCGTGACCGAGACGAGCAGCCATTCGTTCAGGAAGGCCAGATCGCCGCTCGAGAGGGCCAGCGACTTGACCTGGTCGACGAGGTGGTTGTGCTCGGAGTGGAAGACGTGGTGGATGGTGGTCAGGCCGACGTTCTCGTTGCCGCGTCCGTCGCCCGTGATGTAGTGGGCGTCGAGCAGCTCGTTGTCATAGGCGGTATTCGACCCACGCGAGTTGACGAGGCCGGTCGTGGTGCCGTCGGCATTGGCATAGCCGACGTCGGTGTTGCCGTCCTTCTGGAGGACACCGCCGACAATGACAGGCACCGCCGCGTGGGCAATGTCGTCGAGGAAGGCGTGGCCGGTGAGGACGGCGTTCACGAGGCTCACTGGAGAGCCCGGCGTGCCCGAGATCACCACGTCGTCCGACGTGTTCGGAACGCCGTCGGCACCAAGGCCGACGATGATCTGCGCGAAGCCAGTCTGGGGATGGGGGATGAAGTTACCGTAGGGGTCCGTGCGCAGCAGCGGAACGTTGCCGACATTGGCATCGGTCAGGTCGATGCCAAGCATGACACGGGCCTGCTCCTTGACGTCGGCCCATGTGGCGAGGCCCCTGTCGCCGTCGAGCAGCCTGCCGGTCGCGACCGTCTTACCGTCCGGGCCGGTCGTGTACTCGCGCAGGAAGACCTGGTGCGATGCATGCGAGGTGTAAGTCTGGTTCTGGTCGACCCACGGCGTAGTCACGTTCGTGTTCTCGCCGTCGGGTGTGGCCGCGCGCGTCAACACCATGAAGTTCGTGTGAGGTGTTGCCGGGTTGTAGAGCGGATCATCCGGAGACAGGGGGATGTAGACCGTGCCGCTGCCGCCCTTGGCGATCAGGTCGAGGCCGTGGTCGAAGAACTGGCCGAACAGGGTGAACAGGGAGTTGTAGGGTGCGGAGTCGCCGATGTCGGGCGAGACGTTCGGGATCAGGACGGTGTTGCCGTCCATCTGGATGCCCTTCTCGGCCAGAAGGTCGGCCAAGGCCTCCTTCGCGGCATCGATGGCGGCCGTCGCTCCCTGCGCCTCCTCGAGGGCGTCCTGGGCATTCGTCAGTGCCGTGGTTGCGGTCGTCACATCGCCTTGGGCGGTCGTAACTGCCGCGGCGGATTCCTCCGCATCCGTCCGAGCGTCGGCCTCGGCGGCCTGGCTGGCGGTCAGGGCCTGCTGTGCTTCAACGTAGTCGGCATTCGCCTCGACGAGCTGATGGCTGACGAAGGCATACACGGCCTCGGCATCGTTCAAGGCATCCGCCGCAGCGGCGAGGGTCGCCAGGGTCGTCGCATGCGCTGCCTGGTCCGCTGCCAACTGTGCCTGAGCCGTCACGACGGCAGCTTCGGCTTTCGCCAGCGCCGTGGATGCGTCGGTCACGATACCTTCGGCGAGATCGACTGCGGCATTGGAAAGATCCACCTTCGCCTGCGCGGCATCCACGACAGACTGCCTGTCGTCCACGATCTGCTGGGCGTCGGCGACCTTGGCGACCGCTTGCGTGTAGGCCTCGCTCTGCTCGTTGAGACTATTGAGCACGGCCTTCGCGTCTACCAGTTCCTGCTTGGCGGAAGCGAGGTTGATTTGAGCCGCATCAAGCAGGCCCTCATCCGTCGCTGACTGCGTCTGTGCCGCAGAAAGGTCCGCATTGGCCTTGGTCAGTGCCGTGAATGCTGCCGTCACGTCTTCCTGGGCGGCATCGGCTACCGCATCAGAGGCTTGGGCCGTCGCACGCGCATTGGCCTCCGCGGTCTTGCTCTCTGCGAGGGCCGTCTGGGCAGCCCTGTAATCCCTGTTCGCGGCCAGGAAGGCCGACCATTCCACGGGATCATTTTCGTCGACGCCGTCGGCCATGATGGCATCGTACGCTGCCTTTGCCTGGTCGTGTGCCTGCTGGGTGATGGCGAGTGCGTCCACGGCCGTCTGATGCAGAGCCTGGGCGGCATCAGCCTTTGCCTGGAGTGGCGCAAGGGCGGCCTCGGCATTGCTGAGAGCCGTGGTTGCGACATTCACGGCGCCTTCGGCGGACACGACCGCCGCAGCGGAGATCCCGACCTTCGCAAGCGCGGCGTCCACGGCAGCCTGTTTCTCGACCACGACCTGCTGGGCGGCATCGATGGCCACCTGCGCATCCGCGATCTCCGCACTCAGGTCGTCGGCACCGCTCGCGACGAGTCCGTCACGCACGGCTTCTGCATCTTGCAATGCCTGCTCGGCAGAGGTGAGATTGAACTTGGCCGTCTCGAGCAGGCCCTGGTCCGATGCCGCCTGCGTCTCTGCCTTGGCGAGAGCGGCCTCGGCATCCGCCTTCGCCGTGGTTGCGGCGGTCACGGCATCCTTGGCGTCCTCGAGCGCCGCAGCCGATAGCTCAACCTTCTCAAGCGCAGCGTCCACGGCAGCCTGGCCCGCGTCCAGGGTGTTCTGGACGGCAATGAGGTTAAGGGCAGCGGTCGCCTTCTGGCCGTCGATGGCGTTGAACACGGCCTTCGCGTCGTTGAAGGCCTGCTGGGCGGACGCGAGTTTCGTCTGGGCCGTTGCATGCGCGGTCTGGTCCGCAGCAGCCTGTGCCTTTGCCTCGACGAGGGCTGCCTGGGCCCCCGCGAGCGCAGCCCCTGCCGTGCCAACAGCGGTCTGAAGTCCCGGGATGGCACCGACTGCCGTTCCGGCATCCGCAATGGCATCGGTGATCGCCGCGCGGGCGGCCTGGATCTGCTGGATGGCGGTGATCTGGGCCGCACCCGTGATGCCGGCATAGGTTAGGGCCGCGCCGATGGCGGCCGGATTGCCCAGCGTCTGGTCGGCGATCAGGTTCGAGATCAGGCGCGGGTCAGCGTCGACGACGGTGCCGGGTGGCAGCATCGGCGATCCCGTGGACGATCCTGGCGTATAATTGCCGTTCGTCAGCCACACCGGGTTGGCGGGGGTGCCGAACATCATGCTGTCGTCGCCCTCGTTCACGTACTGGGGCGGCGTCAGGACCGGGAACGGCTGATCGGCAGCGCCCCAGGTCTCGCGGCCCTCGACGAGGTTGTTGTAGGTGCCGTCGACCGTGCGCAGGCCGTAGGGCAGCAGGTGTGCCTGGGTCGGGGTGGTGGGAGAATTGGGATCGAGTCCACCCGCTTCTGCCACGAGTTCGCGCAGATCCTCGCCTGCCGCGTGCCTCTCTGCGATCTCGATCTGCTTCAGGATAAATTCGAGATCGTGCTTAACCAGATTCACCATAGTCGTCCCCTCCAGTAATTGCCGCAGTGTCGACGGCATCTGGATACATTCTGGGCAAATTAAGGGGCTCTTAACTATACGGTCTGAAGTCCTACTCTGGGTCCTGGCACCTAAGTCCGATCAAGGTCTTAAGCACTCCCCAGACTTTGGTCGGAATACCGACCATGGTCCGACGCTGACTCAGCATTCAATGCAGCCTCTCTTCGAGAGAACTCGTCAATCGCTGAAAGCGCCAGAGAAGTTTGTGACCTCGTTTGCCTTCCGCTCGATGCGGAGGAGCCCTCCGCAGAAACCATCCAACCGATTAACGGCACTACCTCTTCGGGATAGGATTACCAATTGGAAGGCTCGGAATTACTTTAGAAGGTCTCTAGATCCTGACGTCATACAAGAAGGCTACGGTCCAGGGGTGGGGGATCGTCGCTGTGTATGCTGATGTAAGGTTTGATGCATCGTCAGAAGCAAAGCCTCGAAAGAGGAGAAGTCTTTCAGGGCAATTTCTCCTCGTGGCATTTGCCGTCATGCTAGTAGGTATGTTCGCCATGGGTACTCTGGTCTCATGGCAGATTGAGAAGAGTGTTGCCGAGGTCAAAGCCGCGTCCACAGCCCTGTATATCAACACCTTCATCGCCCCTCACCTTCAAGAACTCACAGCAGACGGCGCTCTTTCTCCGAACAGTATCCATGGCTTGAACCAAGCGATGGAGAGGCGCGATCTCCAGGCAAGTATCACCTCGGTCAGAATCTGGAACCATGACGGATTGATAGTTCATAGCGACGAGGCGGCTCTCATAGGTAAAAAGTTCACCCTCCCCTCTCCTTCCCGAAGGGCCTGGGCCGGAGCAATTGCGGCAGAGTTCGACGATATTCCCGGTGACGAAGAGATTACTGAACGCTTTACCGGTCTTCCCTTGCTTAAGGTCTTCGCCCCCATTCGGAAGTTCGAGAACGGTAATGTCATCGCCGTCGTTGAATTTCATGAGCGTGCAGAAGCATTGAACTCGGAACTCATCGCATCGGAATGGAAAACCTGGCTCTCAACCGCTTTGATCACCTTGAATATGATGGGATGCCTATTCGTCATCGTCGCCAACGGGAGCAAAACGATTGATCGGCAGCGCGCGGCATTGACGGAGCGTGTTTCTCAACTTTCAGAACTGTTGCGTCAGAATCGCATTCTACAGGGACGCATCGAGCGTGCCGCGCAGAACGCTACAGAGGACAACGAGCGTGTCCTGCGGCGCATGGGGTACGATCTTCATGATGGGATCGCTCAGCTGGTCAGCCTTGCACTTCTGCGGCTGGGGCGGATACAAGGCTCAAGGGATGATCATGACAATCTGCAAAAGATTCAAAAAGCGTTGTCGGACGCACTCAACGATACCCGCAACATTTGCAAAGGCCTCCTCCTTCCGGAGGTACAAACTCTGACACTTAGGGAGGCGCTATTGTTCATGATACGCCAGCATGAGCGCAGAACAGGGACAGAGATCACCTGTAAAGTTGCAGATCTCCCCGACGAAGCGCCGCAATTCGTCAAGATTGCCTTATGCCGGTATATCCAGGAAAGTCTCAACAATGCTTTCAAGCACGCCGACGGTCGGGAGCAGCACGTCGAAGTCAACTGGGATGGAGCAACAGTGACTGTTGAAGTAGCAGATAAGGGTCCCGGAATGCGTGATGCAAGCGGCGCGATCGGTGAACCCCGCCTGGGACTGGCCGGTCTGCGGGATCGAATCGAAAGCATCGGAGGAGCATTGAGCATCAAGAGTACGCCGGGTGATGGAACACGCATTAAAGCATCTCTGCCTCTGGTGGATGCAGGAGGAGCGGATGCAGCATAAGATCAGGGTCGCGGTTGTCGACGACCACCCGCTCTACAGGGATGGGGTCGTCTTCGCGTTGGAGTCAGAGCCTGACATCGAGGTTGTTGGCCAAGGAGAAACAGCCCTCGAGGCTCTTCAAATCGCTCATGACCATACCCCCGACGTCCTCCTCCTGGACATGAATATGCCGGGAGGCGGTATTAATGCTGTCGCCAAGATTGCGCAGCGTTGCCCTTCCACGAAAACTCTCATGCTAACAGTCGTCGATGACGAAGACGAAGTGCGCAGCGCCTTGAGAAAGGGGGCCAGGGGCTATCTTCTAAAAGGAACGAGCAGTTCGGAGCTCGTGAATGCAGTACGCTTGGTCAACAAGGGTCAGAATTACGTGTCTCCTGGCTTTGCTGCGCAACTCATCATGTCGAGAGGGGCTGAGGAAAACACTCCCTCAGAGACACCGAAGCAATTTCCTGAGCTGTCTGATCGAGAGGAGCAAATCTTGATGCTCATTCTTCAAGGGCTCAGCAACAGATTGATAGGCGGCGAACTCGGGCTGACTGAGAAGACCGTTAAAGGTTACCTGACATCCGTGATGGAGAAACTTCAGGTACGCAATCGTGTGGAAGCCGCGATGATCGCTGCAGAGCGCATTTCTGGGAAGAAATCATCTCTGAAGTAAAGCCTTGAGAGCCTATTGCAGCATGAAGTAGACACAGATTCTAATTCGATAGCCCGTGACTTTTGAGGTCATGGCCCTAATCTCTCGACGATCTGTGAATTTTACCCTTTAACCAGTATTTCTCATCAAGAGATATACCATGCGCCCGCGCCTTCTTCAGAATGCAGGATAGGTAAATATTTCCTACCCATTTAGGGATAACACGCAAGGGGTGCGTAAGAGACTATTCTCTCACTTCATAGATATTGCTGAATCTAATCTGAACTCGGTATCTTACAAGCCATGATGGAGCTCAATGAGAGTATTGTTGAGCGCATGAATATCTGCCGCATCTATAAGCTGCAGTCGAAATTGGAACTGGGGGGCTCCAATGATAGGGAAAATTCGCGTCGGTGTGATCGATAAGCACCCTCTCTTTCGGGACGGTGTGATCCTAGCCTTGAATTCTCAACCGGACATTGAGATCGTTGCCCAAGGCGCGTCGGTCTGGGATGCGATCGAGGTTGCTCACAAGTGCCAACCAGATGTAATTGTGCTCGATTCCAGCACCTTGGATTTCAGCATGGGAGCTGTGGAATCGATCCTCCAGCAACATCCCACGATCCGTATCCTCATACTTGCCGTTACAGCGGATGAAGAGCATGTCTACACCGCTTTGAAGCGTGGTGTACGCGGCTACTTACTGAAGGGCGCCAGCGGCACGGAACTGATACAGACGGTGCGAGTGTTGAACCAGGGGCAAAGCTTCATCTCGCCCAGCCTTGCGGCAAAACTGCTCATGAAATCCGGTCCGGGCAGCGCCAGCGAAGCGAGGGGCTCAGGTCATCTCCCTCATCTCACTCCGCGTGAGCAGCAGATCTTGTCAATCCTGGCTCAAGGCCGCAGCAATAAAGAGATTGGCAACAAGCTCGATCTGAGTGAGAAGACGATCAAGCATCATTTGACCAACATCCTGCAGAAATTACGCGTCCGAAATCGGGTGGAAGCTGCTCTCATGGCATCCAACCACCTTCCACAGAGCCTGTTGGCTTCATGACTGAAGCACACAGATCCATCAACCAACTGCATCAAGAATGAGGAACTCGGTGAGATTGCAGGCTCACATCTGGCTGAAATGACGAAGCATGCGATCCGCGTTTGGCTCCAGCCCAGTGAAGAGGCGGAAGGCACCAACGGCCTGAAAGACGGCCATGCCGCCACCAGACATCGTGCGGCAGCCGCGCGCCCGAGCTTGGCGCAGTAGCTCCGTCTCCAGTGGGAAGTAGACGATGTCGGCGACCCATAAGTCACGACGCAGCAGATCGGCGGGAACAGCCATGCCGGGATACTTGGCCATCCCGAGCGGGGTGGTGTTCACCATGCCATTAGCTCCAGCCAATGCGCCCGCAGGCGAGGAACTTGAGGAAGCTCGACCTTGGCCGAACCGATCACACAAGGCGGCGGCGAGATTCTGGGCACGAGCTTCATCGATGTCGATGACGATGACTTCACCCGCTCCCAATGTCAGAAGGGCGTGAGCCACAGCGGCGCCGGCCCCACCGGCACCGAATTGAACCACGCAATCGCAGCGGGCATCGGACAATTCTCGCCGGAAACTCTCTGTGAAGCCCCACCAATCGGTATTGTGCCCGACGCGGCGACCGCCTTTCAGAACGACGGTGTTGACGGCACCGAGTGCCGCCGCGTCGGACGAGAGCTCATCAAGCAGGGGGATTACCGCCTGTTTGCAGGGATGGGTGATATTGACGCCCGCAAAACCAAACCGTTCGGCAGCCGTGAGGATCTCAGGAAGAGAGCGTGCATCGAGACCAAGCACTTCCAGGTCAATCAGTTTGTAAATGTAACACAATCCCTGCTGAGCCCCCTCCCGTTCGTGAAGACTGGGCGTTCGGGATGCTTGGATACCGGCGCCTATCAGGCCGACGAGGACGGAGGGATAGGTCCACAGGCCTGAGGCTTCATCGACTTGAGGCTTGGCTCCCGATGGATCTTCGTTCGTCATAGAGTTCAGGCGCCTGTCGATGATCTTGAGATCATGTCGAGCATTGAACGAATGGCAACCGGATAGCCGTTGGTGCCTAGACCTGCAATGACAGCCGTTGCAACCGGGGAAATATAGGATTTGTGATAGATCGGCTCGCGTCGATGGATGTTCGAGATATGAAGCTCGATGATCGGGCCCGAAAACATCTTCAAGGCATCCATGATTGCCATGGAGGTGAATGTGAAGGCCGCCGGGTTGATGATGATCCCGCCCCCTCATCGATGGCTTCGTGCACCCATTCGATGATCTCGTACTCCCGGTTCGACTGCCGGAACACGATGGAATGATCGGATGCTGCCTCCCGGCACAGAGTCTCAACCTCGGCAAGCGTCGTACGGCCGTAGATCGCCGGCTCGCGTGTTCCCAGACGGTTGAGATTAGGCCCATTGAGAATGTAGATCGGCTTACTCATTGCAGTCATCTCTCAAATAGCGACGGTTCATCCCTGGTATCCGAACAGACGGGGCAACCAGAGCACGGTCTCGGGCACGAAAGTGAGAATCGCAAGTGCTATGAGCATGGCGAAGAGGAACGGGAGCGTGTCCCGCACAATATCGCGCAGAGGCTCACCTGAGATGTTTGCCATGATGAACAGGAGCAGTCCGTAGGGAGGCGTGATCAGTCCGATCATGATATTGACAACGACCACGACGCCAAAATGGACGAGATCGATCCCTAAGGCCTGCGCAGTCGGGATGAAGACCGGAACTACGATGAGCAAAATCGCGGTTCCTTCAAGAACACAGCCCAGGAGCAGAAGCAGCACGTTGACGAAGATCAGGAATCCGACGGGAGAGAGATCCCATCCGGCCAGCAGCGCCTTCACCCCCTCCGGAATGTTTTCGACAGTGACGACATAGTTGAACACAAGTGCGCCTGCGATCAACATGCCGATCGATGACGTCGTGCGTGCGCTCACCGCGAGAGAATGATAGAAGTCACGCCAGCTCACGCTTCGATAAAGCCCCGCCGAGATGATGAGGGCATAGGCTGCTGCAACCGCAGCCGCCTCGGTGGGCGTCATGACGCCACTATAGATCCCGCCGAGCAGAACAACAGGCATCATCAGCGATGGGAGCGCGTCCCAGGTGATGCGCGGCAGCTTGCGCAGAGGGACCGGCTTCTCGACTGGGAAGTTCTTGCGGCGGGCTGTGATGGCCACGATGATCATCTGGCTCAATGCCATGAGCAGTCCCGGGATGACTCCACCCAGGAATAGGAACCCGATGGATGCATCCGAGACCAAGGCGTAGAGCACCATTGGAATCGATGGCGGGATAATCGGCCCAATGACGGAGGAGACCGCGGTCACGGCGGCCGCGTAACTCGGCGTGTAGCGACCGTCCCGGGTCATCATGACCTGCATCATGCGTCCAGTGCCGGCAGCGTCCGCAATGGCCGAGCCGGACATCCCGGCGAAGATGATGCTCTGCAGAATGTTGACCTGTGCAAGGCCACCACGAAACCGGCCCACCAGCGCATTACAGAATGCCATGAGGCGGTCAGTCATGCTGCCGATATTCATGAACTCGGCTGCCAGAATGAACAGCGGCACCGATAGGATGATGTAGTTCGAGTACATCCCGTTGAGGAGTTGCTCGGCTGCCGTTCCCATGTCCTGCCCGGCCAGGAGCAGATACAGGATCGAGCCTGCGATCATCGAATGCCCAATAGGCAGTCCGAGAAAGGCAAGAGCGGTGATCGCGACGAGCGAGAGCGAGAAAGGACTGGTCAGGTTCATACGCCGGAGCTCGCCTTGGTAGGATCGAAGTCGACGGGTGCAACGCCGCGCATCGCCTGCCACGCAAGCCAGATGTAGCGGATGACCGTTGCAATAACGAAGAGGATGTAGATCGAAAACAGCCAGTCAAACCGGATCTTGAGATATCCGGTCTTTTCCACCTTCATGAAGGTGACATAGTCGAGAACCGCCGGAAACGAGATGAGGTACAGCGCGATGAGCGCCACGGCCGTGATGATGCACATGACCCGGCGAGCGCCGGGGCCGACAGCACCGTAGATAATATCGAACCGGATCTCTTCTCGCTCGGTTATGACAAACGAAGCGCCCCATAGGACGAGCCAGATCCACAGGACGACACTGATCTCATGAGTCCAGCCGATGGGAAGACCAAAGACATACCGGAAGACAATCTGAAGGAGAAAGGCCAGGAACATCGCACCCAGCATGGCGGCCGCCACATTCTCGGCACGGCGTGCGAGCCAGGAGCCGATCGCCTGTAAGGATGAAGTCATGAGAGCCATTCCCTTCCTGAGAAGGCACTGAGCGGAATTGACGGGCAGTCGCCGGAGCATCGCGCTCCGGCGACTGCAGGTTCGCCTTACATCGCGTTGATCTTGTCGAGCATGCCCGGCTGCCAGCCCTTGGCCAGATCGGAGGCCAAGTACTTCTTCTGAGCGAATTCGCGGAAGGCTTTCAGGTCAGGCGTATAGACGTCTAGGCCCTTCTCCTTGAAGAAGGCTGCAAGTTCCGTCTCCTTCTTCAGGTGCTCCTGCGTGCTCCACTCAATAGCCTTGTCAGCCGCAGCCTGGAACGCCGCCTGCTTCTCCGGCGACATGGCGTTCCAGACCTTGTTGGATACGGCCAGTACGTCGAAGCCCACGAGATGTGAGGTCAGGGCTACCTGCGACATGACCTCATAGAACTTCATGTTTTGAACGTTCGGCAGTGGGTTGTCCTGGCCGTCGATGGCGCCGGTCTGCAGACCGGTATAAACTTCCGCATAGGCCATGGGCGTAGGATTCGCGCCAAGCGACTGGCCCAGGAACTGCCAGGCATCGCCGCCGGGCATGCGCAGCTTGATGCCGGCGAGATCCTCGGGCTTGTTGATCTTCTTGTTCGGCTTCAGGCCCACATGCCGAGCGCCGAAATAGGTCGGCCCGAGAATATGAATGCCGAGCTGGTCCGAGGCCATCTTCCTAAGCTGCTGGCCAACATCGCTCGCAAACACCTTCTTCAGATGATCGGCATCGCGGAAGAGATAGGCAGACGTGACGATGGACCAAGCCGGGATCTGGTTGGAGATATCCTGAGGCGCGATATTGCCCATCTCAAGATTGCCGCGTTGCATCGCGACGAGCTCGGTCCCCTGCTTGAATAGGGTGCCGCCGTAATAGGGCTGGAGAGCGAAGCCTTGAGCCTTAACCTCTTCTCCGAACCGCTTCATCATCTCGGCCCGGATGTCCTGCTCCGAGAAGACGGCTGAGAACCTCAGATTCGTGGGTGCCTGAGCGCTTGCCGACCCACCCACGCCCCACGCCAGAAGAGCTGCGCCCGCAGCCATTAGGAAGCGACGATTGATACCGAATTCCATGATTTCCTCTCCTTGAATTGCCGCGCATTGATCTGCGTCTTGGTCGGCACTATCGACTCTGATAATTCAAGAATCAATAGTCATTTTTGGAAATATCTGATATTTGCCATTTCAACAGGCGTTCTGCGCCAGCTTTGCTGGAGAATCGCGATCTAGGAGGTTATTCGTGCTTAAGCGTGGGTTCGCGGTGGCCAGATGAGCGTCGAACTGCTGGCAACCTCCATCGCTGATCGGGCTTATGACCGGATCAGGACCGATATCGTTTTCGGCCGTCTCTCCCCCGGTACAAGGCTACGGCTGGATCGGCTCGCGAGCGGGTATGGAGTCGGCGTCAGCACCCTGCGGGAGATCCTGAGCCGCCTCTCCTCGGAAGGGCTTGTCATTGCGGAGGGGCAGCGCGGCTTCCGCGTTGCGCCGGTTTCACCCGCCGGTTTCGAGGACGTCGCGGCGATGCGACTGCTCCTGGAGACCTATGCGCTGCCCTTGTCCTTTGCCGCCGGCGATCTGGAATGGGAGAGCCGCATCGTCGCTGCGCATCACAAGCTCGCCTTCATGGAACGGCGGATGCTAGCTGGCGACCAGGAGGGAACGGAGCTCTGGAAGCGATATGACCGGGAATTTCACCAATCTCTCATCGAGGCCTGCGGCTCCCAGACCCTGCTTGATCTCTATGGCGGCGTTTTCGACCAGTACCTCCGATATCAGATGGTGGCGGTCGTTTTCCGGGGCGCGATTGCCGCCGAGGAACACAAAGCCCTGCTGGACTGCGCCCTCACGCGCAATGCCGACAAAGCCTGCGAGGTGCTGACCCAGCATGTAAATGGATGCGTCACCTATACTCTGAAGGGTGGAGCGTTGAAATGACAGATGACTGGCAAGTGGTTCCACAGCCAACGACAGTCGGGGAAAGCGCCTATCAAAAGATCAGGTCCGATATCGTATTTGGTCGCCTGCTGCCCGGCAAGAAGCTGAGGCTCGACCGGCTGAAGGCCGATTATGGCGCCAGTGTCAGCACGCTGAGAGAAATCCTGAACCGCCTCCACTCCGAGCGGCTGGTGGTCGCGGAGGGTCAAAAAGGATTCGAGGTCGCTCCCGTGTCGATTGCGAACCTGAGGGAAATTGCAGCCCTGCGCCAACTCCTCGAATGCCGGGCGCTGGATCAATCGTTCCGGGCAGGCGACATGGAATGGGAAGGCCGGGTCGTTGCCGCCCACCACCGGCTCGCCCGCATGGAGGAGCAGATGGCCCAGGGCGACAGGGCGCATTCCGAGGAATGGAAGCGGTACGACTGGCAGTTCCATCAGGCACTGATCTCGGCCTGCGGATCGAAGATGCTGATCGACAACCATGCTGCCGTCTTCGACAAGTATCTCCGCTACCAGATGATTGCCTTGAGCTACCGCGGTGAGATCGCCGCACAAGAGCATGCTCTACTCATGGAGTGTGCACTTGTGCGAGACTCGAAGCGAGCCTGCGAGATGCTGACTCGCCACGTCGCCGGTGGCGTCGAACATGCGCTCACCACCGGTACCATCAGCTGATGATAGAATGAGCAGGTCGGGAGAGCTCTGCTCCAAAAAACCTATAGAGGAAATGGACAAGTAGCATGCGCACAGCTATTGCCACCGTTTGCCTGAGCGGAACCCTCAGCGAAAAGATCGAGGCCATTGCGGCCGCGCAGTTCAAGGGCGTGGAGATCTTCGAGAACGATCTCCTATCCTTCAACGGCACACCGGCTGAAGCGCGGCGCATGATCGAGGGCCTCGGACTGGAGACAATCACGTTCCAGCCATTCCGTGACTTCGAAGGTATGCCAGAACCGCAGCGATCCAAGGTGTTCGCCCGCGCCGAACGCAAGTTTGACGTCATGGAAGAACTCGGCTGCGATCTCCTAATGGTGTGCAGCAACGTCTCTCCGGACTCCCTCGGCGGAATCGAGCGGGCAGCAGCCGATTTTCATGAACTCGGCGAGCGCGCTGCAAAACGAGGCATGCGCGTAGCCTTCGAAGCTCTGTCCTGGGGACGGCACATCCACGATTACCGTGACGCCTGGGAAGTCGTGCGGCGCGCGAATCATCCAGCGGTCGGACTGGTGCTCGATTCCTTCCACGTGCTTGCGCGTGGAACGGACCTGTCGGCCATCCGCTCCATCCCGTCAGACCGGATCTTTCTCGTGCAGATGGCCGATGCGCCGAAGCTTGACATGGATTACCTGTCCTGGAGTCGGCACTATCGCTGTTTCCCGGGACAAGGCGACCTTCCCATCGACGATTTCATGCTCGCGCTGAACGCGACCGGATTCGATGGGCTCCTGTCTCTGGAGATCTTCAACGACCGCTTCCGGGCAGGCTCGGCGCGCAGCGTCGCCGTCGATGGTCACCGGTCCCTGATCGTCACGCTCGATGAGTTGCGTCGGCGGACAGGAGCGGCTTCTCCCGATCTTCCGGCCCTGCGACCCAAGGCTGCTTGTTCCGGCGTCGAGTTCGTCGAGTTCGCCGTCGATGAGCGGGGTGCTGTGGACTTGGAGCGGACGTTGAGCGGGCTCGGTTTCCGGAAGGCAGGCATTCACCGTTCCAAGGCTGTAACGCGTTGGCGGCAGGGCGACATCAACATCGTTGTCAATGCGGACAAGGAGGGCTTCGCCCATTCCTTCAACATCACACATGGCACATCCGTCTGTGCCCTCGCTCTGCGTGTCGACGATGCACCGGGAACCGTGGAGCGGGCGGTCACGCTGCTGGATCAGCCCTTCCAGCAACCGGTGGGGCCGGGCGAGATGAATATCCCGGCCGTTCGCGGGCTTGGCGGAAGTCTCCTGTATTTCGTTGATCATAAGACCGGCCTGGATCGACTTTGGGATGTGGATTTTCAGTCCGCTGAGGGTGATGACTTCACCGGAGCGGGGCTGAACTCGGTCGATCACGTTTCCCAATCGATGCATTATGAGGAAATGCTGACATGGCTTTTGTTCTACACGTCTCTCCTCGACGTCCGTAAAACGCCGGTTCAGACCGTGATCGATCCAGGCGGCGTGGTTCAGAGCCAAGCCATCGAAACACAGGATGGCTCGCTGCGGCTGATCCTCAATGCATCCCAGAGCCAGCGCACATTGTCGTCCCGGTTCCTCAGCGATCTCTTCGGATCGGGAGTCCAGCATATCGCACTCGCGACCGGCAACATTCTTGCGACGGTCGAACGCCTCAAGGCGAATGGAGTCGATCTCCTGCCGATCCCAGAGAACTATTATGATGACCTCGAAGTGAGAACGGATTTGTCCGTGGAGGATGTGGAACGGCTACGGGCGAGCAACATTCTATACGACAAGGAAGGCGCCGCCGAGTACTTCCAGGCCTACACCAGGACCATGGAAGGCGGGTTCTTCTTCGAGATCGTGGAAAGACGCAGCTACCAGGGATATGGCGCGGTGAACGCACCTATCCGGCTCGCCTCGCAGACACACCTCACATCCGTGACTGCACCGCCGGAGCTTTAACGCCGACCATCGACTGAGAGTTGGCCCCAAGCCTTCTAACTCCCGATGAGCTTGCGGGCTTCCGCGACGCTTGCGCTGGCCGCGCTGGCGAGGAGGCGGACGTCGTTGGGCAGCGTCACAAGGTCGAAGCCCCACCCCACCGCCTTTGCCGCATAGCTCGGCGTTCCGCAGTGAAGTGCGGCACGGATACCGGCTTTGTGGGCCTTGGCCAGAATGCTCTGAATGGCATCGACCATCTCCAGTTCTTCCCGGTCGAAACCAACGGGGTAGCGCTTGCCCGTCAGCCCGAGGGTCAAATCAGCGGGGCCGATATAGATTCCATCCAATCCTGGCGTCGAAACGATTTCCTCGACGTTCCGAAATGCTTCCGCCGTCTCGATCATCGCAAAGCACAGGATGTTGTCGTCGGATTCGGCCGCATAGTTCGATCCTGCCGAGAAATTGGCGCGGGTTGGTCCGAGACTGCGGGTTCCGCCTGGCGGATAGCGGACATACGAGACGAGTTCCGCAGCTTCGGCGCGATTGTTGATCATGGGACAGATCACGCCATAGGCTCCGGCATCGAGCACCTTCATGATGGCAGCCGGATCCAGCCAGGGGACACGCACGAGCGGGGTGATTTCACTCGAGCGCATGGCCTGCAGCATGCCGACGGCAGCCTGGTAGTCGATGACCCCATGCTGCAGGTCGATTGTGAGGGAATCATAACCCTGCTCCGCCAGGATTTCGGCCGTGAAGGCATTTGCGATCGACAGCCAGCCATTCAAAACAGGTTTGCCGTCCGTCCAGAGCGACTTGATCTTGTTCGGCTTCATCTCGCCTCCTTGGGAAATCACTGGCTTGATGTTGTAGCTTGCAGGTCCGGTTTTCGTCAAAAGGGAACCGGCACAGCGTGAGGCGTGCCGGCTCTCCTCACATATTAGCGGCCTTTTGCTTTGCGCCAGGCAGCGAAGTCGATGTTGCTCTGCTCTTCCGTCGGCGGGTAGAGACCCAGGATGGAGCGGCCCTTCAGCACCTCCTCCTGTACGAAGTCCTCGAACGCCGTCATCTCGACGGCCTCGCTGGAGATTTCGTCCGCCAAATGCGCCGGAATGACCACCACACCTTCGCCGTCGCCGACGACGACGTCACCAGGCCATACCGGCACGTCGCCACAGCCGATGGGGACATTGATGTCGAGCGCCTGGTGATGCGTGAGGTTGGTCGGCGCCGATGGACGTTTGTGATAGGCGGGGATATCGAGCTGCGCGATCTCGGGCGAATCCCGAAAGCCGCCATCGGTCACGACGCCGGCGACGCCGCGCTTCATCAGGCGGGACACCAGAATGCCGCCGGCCGAGGCCGCGCGGGCATCCTTGCGGCTGTCGATCACCATGACAGCACCCGGCGGGCATTCCTCGACGGCCTTGCGCTGGGGATGGGCACGATCCTGGAACACGCTGATCGGGTTCAGATCCTCGCGCGCCGGAATATAACGGAGGGTGAAAGCCTCTCCCACCATGTTCCCGAGGTTGGGATTGAGCGGGCGAACATCCTGGATGAACTGGTTGCGCAGGCCGCGCTTATATAGAGCGGTGCACAACGTCGCCGTACTGACGGTCTTGAGCTTCTCGCGGGTTTCCGGTTTCAGTGTGGTCATGATCCTCTCCAGATGTCAGTAGATGGCAGGCTCGCCCGTGGGCGCACCGAAGCTCGTTTCCAGGAAGTCGAAGTCGCAGCC
This sequence comes from Microvirga sp. RSM25, assembly GCF_044784385.1. NCBI lineage: Bacteria > Pseudomonadati > Pseudomonadota > Alphaproteobacteria > Hyphomicrobiales > Methylobacteriaceae > Microvirga > Microvirga sp. RSM25. The sequence goes on from NZ_CP173039.1 coordinate 3,924,286, forward strand.
CTCGTGAGCCTGCTTGATGTGCCGCGTAAACATCCAGCCATAACCGCGCTCGAAGCGGGGCTCGGGTCTGGCCCAGGCGGCGCGGCGGCGCTCGAGTTCCTCGTCGGATACATTGAGGCTTATCGTGCGCTCCGCCACATCCACCGAGATCATGTCGCCGGTCCTCACCAAAGCGAGCGGCCCTCCGATATAGGCCTCCGGCGAAACATGCAGAATGCAGGCGCCATAGCTCGTGCCGCTCATACGGGCGTCCGACAGGCGCAGCATGTCACGCACGCCCTGTTTCACCAATTTCTTCGGGATCGGCAGCATGCCCCATTCCGGCATCCCGGGACCACCCTGAGGCCCCGCATTGCGCAAGATGAGGATGTGGTCGGCGGTCACATCCAGATCCTCGTCCTCAATGGCCGCTTTCATGGATGGGTAATCGTCGAAGACGAGAGCCGGCCCGGTATGCTTCAGATAACGCGGATCGCAGGCACTCGGCTTGATCACGCAACCATCAGGAGCGAGATTCCCCTTGAGGACCGCGAGCGCTCCCTCGGCATAGATCGGGTTGTCCACGCTGCGGATGACGTCGTCATGATAGACCTCGGCCCCGGCAATGTTCTCGCCGAGGGTTTGACCGCTGACGGTCATGGCGTCGAGGTGAAGATGATCCCTGATGCGGGTCATCAGCGCCGGCAGACCGCCGGCATAATAGAAATCTTCCATCAGGTACTTGTCGCCGCTTGGCCGTACGTTGGCAATGACCGGCACCCTGCGACTCGCTCTTTCGAAATCGTCGAGACCGATCTCCTGCCCTGCGCGGCGAGCTTGGGCGATCAGGTGGATGATGGCATTGGTCGAACATCCCATCGCCATGGCGACGGCAATGCCATTCAGGAAGGCTTCGCGCGTCTGAATCCGGTTCGGCGTCAGATCCTCCCATACCATCTCCACGATGCGCCGACCACATTCCGCGCTCATGCGGACATGGTTGGCGTCGGGGGCTGGAATCGAAGACGCACCCGGCAAGGTCATGCCGATGGCCTCTGCGATCGCCGTCATGGTGGAGGCGGTGCCCATGGTCATGCAGGTGCCATGGCTGCGGGCAATCCCCGCTTCCATATTGAGCCAATCCGCATCCGTGATCGTCCCGGCGCGGCGCTCGTCCCAGTACTTCCAGGCATCCGATCCGGATCCCAGGATCTTTCCCTTCCAATTGCCGCGCAGCATCGGTCCTGCGGGCAGGTAGATCGCCGGCAACCCGGCGCTGGTGGCGCCCAGAAGCAGCGCTGGCGTGGTCTTGTCACAACCGCCCATCAGGACGACGCCGTCGACAGGATGGGAGCGCAGCAGCTCCTCGACATCCATCGCCAGCAAGTTGCGGTAGAGCATGGTTGTCGGCTTGACGTATTGCTCTGCCAGTGAAATTCCCGGCAGCTCGACCGGAAAGCCGCCGGCTTGAAGGACACCACGCTTCACGTCATCGACACGCAGCTTGAAATGGGCGTGGCACGGGTTGATGTCGGACCATGTATTGAGAATGGCGATGACAGGTCGGTCCACCCAGTCCTTGGGAGCATAGCCCATCTGCATCATGCGGGAGCGATGGCCGAACCCCCGCAGATCATCGGGCGCGAACCAGCGCGCGCTCCTGAGCGACTCAGGCGTCTTTCTAGCAGTCATGTTGCGAACACTCATCGAAATTGAGGAGAGATGGGAAGAGCCGAGCGAAGCCTCAGCTCTGGAGGCCCCACTTCCGGATGGTCTTGCGCTCGATGGTCCGGAAGATCAGGTTCTCGACCACGAGACCGATAGTGATGACAGTCAGGAGCCCTGCGAAGACGGATGGGATGTCGAGCAGGTTGCGGTTCTCGAAAATGAACCAGCCCAATCCGCCCTGCCCCGACGACACACCGAAGACGAGCTCCGCCGCGATCAGCGTGCGCCAAGCAAAGGCCCAGCCGATCTTCAAGCCGGTCAGGATCGAAGGGAAGGCCGCAGGCACCAGGATCTTGAAGACGTAGGAAAGCCCTTTCAGACCATAGTTTCGTCCGACCATGCGCAGGGTCTGCGACACACCCAGAAAGCCGGAATGGGTGTTGAGTGCCACCGCCCAGAGGACGGAGTGGATGAGGATGAAGACCAGACTGCCGTTGCCGAGCCCAAACCAGATCAGGGCTAGCGGAAGCAGCGCGATGGCCGGCAGCGGGTTGAACATCGCCGTCATCGTCTCGAGAAAATCCGTACCAATGCGGGTGTTGATGGCGAGGATGGTCAGGATTGCTGCGAGGACAACGCCGGAGGCATAGCCCATCAGAAGCACCTTGAGCGAGGTCCAGGCCCGCAGCGGGAGAGTTCCATCCGCGACCCGGTCCGCCATGGTGGAGAGCGTATCGAGGAGCGTCGGAAAGAGGAGCGGGTTGTCGAGATACCGGCCGTAAGCCTCCCATACGATCCCGAGAAAGATGATGATGACTGTCTTGCGGACGAAGCCGTTGCCCCAAGCCAGTTCTAGGGTGCTAAGCTTGCGCTCGACCTCGCCCGTATTCGCCTGCGCCTGTCCCATGTCGGCGCGCATCACGATCTGTGCATTGCTCATGAGCGTCATCCTCAGTGTACGGCTTCTTCAGCGAACAGAAGTTCGTGGATATGTTTTTCAAGCTGCCCCGCACTTCCATCCGTCGGCGAGACACGGTCCACGTCGTTCACCTCGGCCTTGACGCGGCCAGGATGCGGTGACAGGAGCAGGATGCGGTTCCCGATCTTGATCGCCTCGGCAATCGAGTGAGTGACGAAGAGCACCGTGAATTTCGTGTCTTCCCAGAGCTGAAGAAGCTCGTCCTGGCAGGTCCTCCGGGTAAGTGCATCGAGAGCGGCGAAGGGCTCATCCATGAGCAGGATATCCGGCTCCATCGCCATGCCGCGGGCAATGGCGACGCGCTGCTTCATACCGCCAGACAGAGTATGCGGGTAGGAATCGACGGCACGGGTGAGATTGACCTTCTCGATATAGGCCCGCGCCCGTTCCTCAGCCTCCTTGCGCGGCAGCTTGCGGGCCACGAGCAAGGGAAACGTCACGTTTTCCAGAACCGTCTTCCAGGGGAGCAATTGGTCGAATTCCTGGAAGACCATCATGCGATCCGCGCCGGGTTCGGTGACTTCACGGCCCTTAATGCGGATCTTGCCTTCACTTGGGTTCAAGTACCCACCGACAGCCTTGAGCAGCGTGGACTTGCCGCATCCGGACGGCCCGAGAAGGACGAACCGATCCGATTGATTGACTTGAAAGCTGACCCTGTCGGTCGCCGTCACGAGAACGCTGGGCGTCTTGTAGCGCAGTGTCACGCCACTGACATCGAGAAGAGCGGACATGAATGAAAACCTGAAATGAAGAATGGAAGGTGCGCCCTGCCCTCGCGCAGGACGCACATGCTCTCAGCTGCCCTTGAGATCGTGCGCGATCGGCAGGTAGAAATCCGTCCACGATTTCGGCATCGTCTTCAGGGTGCCGATCTTGTAGAGGTGTTCGGCAAACTTCATCGTGCCCTGCGGCTCAAGATTCCATTCCATCATGCCGGGCTGCTTCAGCCATTCGAGCAGATCCTCGGGGCTGGTCTTGTCACCGGTGACTTCCTTATAGATGTCCACGGCTGCCTTGGTGTCGCTGCGGATGAAATCCTGTGCTTCCTTGGACGCAGCCCGAACGGCCTCGATCACCTTTGGATTGGCTTCCGCGAACTTTGTCGTCGTGAAGAACTGGCCCTGTGTGAGCGGGCCGCCGATGATGTCAGGCGACTGCAGGATGATGCGTGCGTTGGGCACGGTCTTCATCTCGATGTATTGGAAGGGCGGTGCAGCGAAGTGGTTCTTCACCTCGTGCTGCGAATTGGTCATCGCCACGACAGCATCGGGATGGCCGAGCTGGACCGTGTTCGCGTCGAGCTTCGACCACTGATCGGCGCCGAACTCCTTGGCGCTCGCCATCTGGAGAAGAATGGCCTGGGTCGACACCTTCACGGTCGGTACGGCAATCTTGTCACTGGGGCCGAAGTCTTTCAGGGACTTGATCTTGGGATCATGCGTAACGAAAGCCAGCGGCAAGGCTGACGACGCCACGATACCCTTCACGCCACCCTTTGTGCGATCCCAGAGCAGGAGCAGATTGCCGACGCCGGTATTCACCATGTCGACGCCACCGGAGAGGAGCGCATCCGTCTGTGCCCCGCCGCCGCTGAAGGTGATCCATTTGGTCTTCACCTCGGGCAGGCCAAGCCGGGCAGCATGTTTCTCGATAAGCTGCTGCTTTTCGATGACATGGGTCGGCAAATAGATAATGCCGGGCTGGCGGGTGATGGAAACTTCGTTCTTCTGCTGTGCCGAGGCGTTACTTGCAATGGCAAATAACCCGACGGCAGCCGCCACGCCGGCGCATAGGCGCCTCATCTGCTTCTTCATGGTGCTTCCTCGAAATGGCTCCTCTTGACGGGAGCCTTCATGGCTAGGATCGGCCGACCAGCCGACGTCTTATACACTAATGCATTAGTGCATCCGGCACAAGTGTGGTATAGAAGAGGTCGACGAAAGTTCAGGTTCTTCCGAATGGCACCCCCTCGCCCAGCCCTCAGCCAACAAGTTTCGACCGTAGCGGCAGATCGCCTCGAGCGCGGTCGCCAAGCCGCGCCTCAAGTGTTCGAGCGGCTGAGGGAAATGATCATTTCCCTCAGCTTGGCCCCCGGAACCGTACTGAACCGGCTCACCCTCCAGCAGGAATTCGGTCTCAGCTCGACTCCGATCCGTGACGCCCTCTTAAGGCTTCAGGAAGATGGACTCGTCGATATTTTCCCGCAGCATGCGACCGTCGTGAGCCCCATCGATCTTAAGCTTGCGCATCAGGCGCATTTCCTACGGCGTTCCCTAGAGCTCGAGATCGTCCGAAGCCTAGCGCTTACTCCAGACCCTCGGCTGATCGCCAGGCTTCAGGGATTCCTCGCGCAGCAGCAGGCCCTCATGGAGGCGGAAGACTTCGAAGCCTTTGCCGCAGCCGATCAGGCTTTCCACCAGCACCTCTATGAAGCCGCCCGAATGAACGACCTCTGGGTTCTCGTGCGCAGCCGAAGCGGACATATTGACCGCCTGCGCCGCCTTCACCTTCCGACCCCGGGCAAGGCTCAGGACATCGTGCAGCATCACAGGATGGTGGTACAGGCGATTGCAGATGGGCGTCCGGAAGAAGCCCAGAAGCACCTGCGACACCACCTTTCTGGCACCTTGTCTCATGTCGATGAGATCCGAGCGAAATATCCCGGCTATGTGAGAGGCTAGAGTGTGGAGAGGCGCTTCTTCCGCACCTCAGCGGAAGTCGACGAATACAGACCGTCCAGACTACAATCACGTTACGGCTGTCGAGACATTTCTCGTTGCCCAGAGCGCAGCTTGGGTGCGGTTGCAGGCCCCGATCTTCTTCAGAATGGCTTTGACGTGGACCTTCACTGTGGCCTCGGACAGATTGAGCTTGCGTGCAATGACCTTGTTGGGTGCGCCATCCCTCAGACAGGTCAAAATTTGCGCTTCCCTGCTGGATAACTTTCGGCTTTGATGGCCATTGATCTTCCCGTCAAACGTACCCTCCTCGGGCGTATGGCGAGCGGTGTGCGCACCCGTCCCTGCGATCGGGAGGACAATTGTTGCGGGAAGAATAGCCTCCCCCAACATCACCAATTCAAGTAATTTGACGATCACATCTTGTTTCTGCGTCGAGAGACAGAAACCGTGAACTCCGGCATCCCAGGCGGAAGGCACAATGTCTGGATCGAAGGCGTCTGCCAACATGACGATCCTTGCCGCAGGAGCATGAGCTTTCAACCGTCTAACCAGATCGATGGCTCCGCTGGTGAAGCTGTTTGCGTCAATAATGAAGAGAGCGGACGATTCGTCTTCGATAGCGGGCAGGCTTGAGAATCCATCGACGATGTCATGCCACACGACAAAAACTGTCTCGGAAAGGATACTTTCCAGCCCAATTCGAAGTAACGGATTAGTGCAGACGGGAAAGACGACAGCCGAGGAACAGCCCCTGCTGTCGAAGTCTAAACGTGCCCCGTTCGCGCTGTGCAATGACATGATCTGGCGCCTTTCCTTCGAGCAGGTATATTTATCTTCGTTGCGTAGGCTCCGGGCTTTCATTGTATGATGTAGACAACCTTCCGGGATGTCGCATCGACGATGACACGATGGCCGTCCACGACGGCATAGCGATACGTTTCATGCTTCGGGATTGGGTGTAACGCGACCAACTCGGACAGGCTTTCTCCGACAGATATCCCTTGGCCGAGGTGGACTGCCGGAGAACTCTCCTGCTTCGCATTCAGCCTCGCGGGCATATCCGCAGCAATGTTACCAACAGCATCGGGAATGGCATGCGATTGAATTGCCGATGTCGTGATTGGATCTGTCGCGTTCGGCGCCGTCGTGGGCGTCGCAACGGTGCCCACAGAGAATACGACAAAAGCCAGATGATACGCGGCTCTCATGCTCATCCTCTATCACTCGCCAGATTGGACAGAGAACGGAGCGGCTCGTAGATTTATTCCGCCCTTTTTAGAAAAATTCTCAAAAATGGCCGACATGCGCACTCGAGGGGCCTGAGACCTACGGCTTAGCGGTCGGTCTCGGCAAGAGCTCTGGTCTCCGCCTCGTCGACAAGCGGCTGACCTGCACCGATACTCTGCAAGTACGCTGCCACCGGGTCGCCTCCCCCGCTCGGAGTGTATTCGGCATTGTTGACGGCACTTGCCAGGGCGAAGGTCGCATTCCATTCACCGTTGCGGCAAGCAACGGCTTCTGCTCTCTCAGTGGACGACTGGAGTCGGAATTCACGGCACAAGGAGCCGTTTGCGAGACGATAGGTCGAAATCACCCGCAGACGGCCAAATGGCAGCTCGACATCTTTCCCGGACGCACTCCTGTTCAATTCATGCCGGATAAGAGGGTTTTCCAACTGCGCTATCAGACCGTCTGGCCCTGGTTTGCCTTGCCAGCCCATGAAGTAGCCCAAAGCAAGCGCGATGGCAGCAATGGACGCTGCCAAAGCCATTTGCATGAAGGGTCTCTTTCGCATGAGCCATTCGTTCTGCGGCGGCTTCATGTCCGACGCTGCTTTCGATTCGCTGTCAGCCTCATAGGACTTGACCTGAGCCAATACGGCAGCGCGCAATCCAGGTGGCACATCGGGCATCAAGGCAGGGGAAAAGGCTGAACGGGTCAAACGGCGGCTCTGCTGAAAATCCATGATCCGCTTGGCCACGGTGGCGTCGTCTGCCATCGCTTTGGCAACCGCAGCAGCCGTAGGCTCCTCAAGTTCACCGTCGGCAAAGGCCATCAGGATCTCATCGCTGAGATGTAGCTGAGACATTATTACTGCTCCGCTCTTGCTTTTCTTCAGCACCTAGGCAGCGGCTGTCATCTCCATCAACCGCTTGCGCGCTCGTGCAAGCCGGCTCATGACAGTCCCGACAGGAACGCCCAGGACCTCGGCGGCCTCTCGATAGCTGAGATCTTCGGCGCACACGAGAACGAGAACCTCCTGCTGCTCTGGAGGCAGATTATCGATGGCGCGTTGGACCTCGGACAGAACCAGTCGGTTCAGGATCGGCCCCTCGCCCGCGTCCCCGATAAGTTGCGTCTGCAGCGATACGTCTTCCATCATACCTTCGGTTCTCATCCGTCTCAGGTGATCAATCCAGTGATTGCGGAGAATGCGGAACATCCATGCGTCAAACTTGGTCCCCGGTGTCCAACTTCCCGCATTGGCAAGCGCACGCTCGCAAGCCCCCTGAACAAGATCGTCCGCGAGGGGCTGTGAGCGGCAAAGCACCAATGCAAAGCGCCTCAGCCGGGGCAGAAGCGCCACCAATTCCTGTCCTATGGCTGCCGGCATTCCTGCTCCGCAAAGCCTCTACGCATCATAACGGTGAACCTAGCCGTTTTATTCCAATCTCAAGTGGGGGGGAACTTTCGAATGCGCAACGAGAGTGGACAGCAGCACCTCTGCACCCGGAACGAAAGGCACGCGAGGGAAAACCTGCCATCTCTGCCAACACAAAAAAGGGCGGCCGAGATGGCCGCCCGTGGCTGAGATCAAGGAATAGCCGGCTTTAGCGGATGACCTGCACGACCTTGCGGCTGCTCGGCTCCACCAGCACGGGAGTATTGTTCACAACCGTGTAACGGTATCCCTTCACCTTATATTCGGCAGGAACTTCGTGATAGGTCACCCCGGATTCCGGGAGAACCGCACCGACACGAACCTCTTCCCTATAGGTATAGGACGGCACCTTCTGCGTGGTCACATACTGACGGAACTCCGGCTGCTGTTGATCGGCGATCCCACCGACGATGGCACCCGTGACACCGCCTACAGCGGCTCCGACCGGACCGCCAACGATCGCACCACCGACCGCCCCCGTGGCAGCCCCGGCAGCGGCACCGCCCGATTGTGCGAAGGCAGCGGCAGGCGCAAGAGTGGCGAGGACAGCGCTAGCAATAAGAAATTTCTTCGACATGATCGACTCCTAAATAAGTGTTCGGGCTTTGCACCCGGCAACCGACAACGCGGCATTCCTCAAGTAGTTTCAAAGCAGGCTACGGCCTCTTCAGCATAGTTCCCGCCGCTTTTAAGTATGAACAGATGATGAATGCGCTGGGTCATCAATATAGATTTCGCGGTTATTCATCTTCCGTTCATCAGATCCGGAAATTCATGCAAGCTTTCCGAAATAGCGCCCTCAGAACCGCTGACGGATCGTTGCCATTCTAGAAGTCCGATTTGTTCTCATTCAAGACTCCGATCTAACCTTGAAACAAACCCCATGCCTTAGCCGTTAGTGTCTTTTGGATGCGTTTCCCAAATTCGATTGCAGAACGCCTCGCTGAAGATCCAACTGCAAAGGTGAGCCGTTTCGATGAGACCAAAACAGCGCCATCTTCTCATTGCGGTATCGTGCCTTGCCATTGTCTGCCCGGTGAAGGTTCAGATCAATCTCGCCCACCACGGCGGCCTAGCCCTGGAGAACGCGCCGGCTGCCGCCAAGGAAGGCAACAATAGCGGCGGGAAAGGAAACGGCGGAGGCAACGGAAACGGCAATTCGGGCGGCAATGGCAACGCCGGGAACAATGGAAATTCCGGGAATAACGGGAACGCTGGCGGCAATGGTGCCGCGGGAAACACCGGAGCCGCAGGTAGTGCCGGGAACAACGGAAACGGCAAGGGGAACGGCAACGCGGGTGGAGCGGGCAACGGAAACGGCGGCAACGGGAATGCGGGACAAAGCAATTCTGGCAGCCGGGGAAGCGCATCAAGTCAGGGAGGCACTTCGGGCCCCGGAAAATCATCGAGCCAAGGAACCTCGTCCAGCGGGGGCAATTCAGCAAGTCAAGGAAAGGCCTCAGACAAGGGCAAGGCGTCGGGTCCGAAAGCAGGCAATACTCCCGGTGTCGGTCAGTCAGCATCCCCTATAACCGGCGGACTGACGGCCCTTTTCGGAGCGATCTCTGATAGCCTTCGCCCCCGTGTGGCGACGCCAGAGAGAGCCGTTGAAAAAGCTAAGACTCGCAAGAGCACCGCGAAAGAAAAGTTCAGGTCACCCATTTCCGAACCGAACCAATCTGCATCCCCTCGCGCGGGCCAAAAAAGCAAAGCAGAGGCTGCCATTGATAGCAGAGGTACGCGAAGGACAGAAACAAAGGCGCATGCAACAGAGCCAATGCGGCCCTCTCGTCCTGCTCCCCCAGCAGCAACGGCGGACCGACCTCTCCCCAAACCCGTTCGCGCCGAGCATTCGATTGTTGCGGTTGGCCTGACATCAACCAGCTTGGCTCGGTTGAGCGCACAAGGCTTCCGGACGGAGATGCAGACGAAGGGGACTCTCGCAAGCGTGGTTCGGCTTATGCCGCCGCGCGGAATATCTCTTGGCGAGGCACAGCGCAGGGTGCGTATGGTCGATGCGGGCGCGGCGGCCGATTTCGACCACTACTACTACACGGACGAAGGCTCGGCCTGCTCCGGGCCAAGCTGCGAGGCAATTTCGCTGGTCGGCTGGAGCGGATCCGCCTCCGAACAATGCGGCCCCGCTCCGACCATCGGCCTGATCGACACAGGCATCAATCGCGAGCATGAAGCCCTGAAAGGACAGGCGATCGAAGTCCTGTCAGGTCTCGAGCTTCGCGGCAGCCCGTCTCAGCAGGATCACGGCACAGCTATAGCGGCGATCCTCGTCGGCCGGAGCGGCAGCAGCACTCCCGGTCTCGTTCCCGGCGCGCGTCTTCTGGCCGTGGATGCTTTCTATCGCGATGGCGGGACCACGGATCGGACCGACGTGATCACGCTCGTCAGGGCGTTGGAGACGCTGGCAGAACACAACGTGCGTGTCGTCAACATGAGCCTGTCCGGTTCGCCCAATGAAGTCTTGAAGCGAGCGATTGCTTCCGCCCAAGCGAAAGGCATGGTCATTGTTGCGGCGGCTGGCAATAACGGCGCTGGTGCAGAGCCGTCCTATCCCGCCGCCTATCCCGGAGTGATCGCCGTTACCGCCGTGGACAAGAAGCTCGCCATCTACTCCCGGGCAACGCAGGGTGAGTATATCGACTTGGCCGCTCCCGGAGTGGACCTATGGGTCGCGTCCGCTGGTGGCGGCTCCTCCGTCAAGAGCGGCACATCCTACGCCGTGCCGTTCATATCGGCCGCGGCAGCGATCCTCAGCGCGTCCAGCGGCACGTTGAATGCGACAGATCTTCAGGCGATACTCGAGAGCAGCACCCTCGATCTCGGCGCGCCGGGCCGCGACAAGACTTACGGCTACGGGCTCCTGCAAGCTTCGAGCCTATGCTCGCCTGATCAAAGCGAGACGCCGGTTGCACATTCGTCAACAGATGGGAAATCCGAACTTCCTTGACTGGCATTCCTCACTCGTTCGAGTTCTTCAGTCGACATCGGAGAGCCGGGCAAGCACTCGGAAGTGCTAGGCACTTTCGCCCTGATAATGCAGACTGGGAACTCTCGAAAAGGAGAGTGGGTCATGAAGGCGCTGGTGCTGGAGCGCAAGGACGAACTCAGCTTGCGTGATATCCCGATCGAGGAAACATTGGGACCTCGGGATGTCCGGGTCGCCCTTCGAACGGTCGGGGTTTGCGGTAGTGACGTACACTACTACACTCATGGAGCCATCGGTCCGTTCGTGGTCAAGGAGCCTATGATCCTCGGACATGAGGCGGCCGGCCAGATCGTCGAGGTTGGTTCGGCCGTGACGGAGTTGAAGCCCGGAGACCGCGTCTGCATGGAGCCCGGCATCCCCGATCCGGCGAGCCGCGCAACCCGACTGGGAAAGTACAATCTCGATCCGGCCGTTCGCTTCTGGGCGACACCGCCGGTGCATGGCGTGTTGCGACCGACCGTCGTCCATCCGGCGGATTTCACCTTCAAGCTTCCGGATCATGTCTCGTATGCCGAAGGCGCCATGGTCGAGCCTCTGGCTGTGGGGGTGCACGCCGCCACCAAGGTGCAGGTGCAGCCCGGCGATCTCGCTGTCGTCATCGGTGCGGGCCCGATCGGCATGGTGACGATCCTGGCAGCTTTAGCCGCCGGCTGCTCGCGAGTCATCGTGAGCGACATCCACGAACCGAAACTCGCAATGGCGCGTACGCTTGGTCCCGTAATTCCGGTCAATGTCAGGAACCAAGATCTTCTGGGCGTTGTCAAACGTGAGAGCGACGATTGGGGCGCCGATGTCGTTTTCGAATGCTCGGGCTATCCGCCTGCCATGGTGGAGATCTTCGATCTTGTCTGTCCCGGCGGAAAGATTGCTCTTGTCGGCATTCCTCTCGAACCGTTTGCCTTCGATGTCAGCAAGGCACAGGTCAAAGAGGCCAGAGTCGAGAGCATCTTCCGTTACGCCCATGTATACCCGCGGGCAGTGGCGATGATCGCGTCCGGCAAAATTGACGTAAAGCCGCTGATCACTGACCGCTTCTCCTTCGAGGAGAGCGTCGAAGCCTTCGACCTAGCCAAGGCAATGCCGCCGGCATCCGTAAAGGTGCAGATCGACATGCCCGCCTGAGCGCGTTCAAGAACTCCCACTCAAGTAGCGCTGCAGAGTGGCGCGGGTTCCATCGCGCCATAGGCTCTGCAAAGCCGTCTCAAACCGGGATCGAAACTGCGGAGCATCCGCGACATCGCCGAAGATGTCGCGCAGATCGAGAAAGGATGTCGGATCGTCCTTTGCGGCCGAGGCTGCAGGTGTCAGGCGGCTGGCATTGGGATCATCAAGATTGAAAGGCTCACCGGCATCGGTGGTTCCTGCACAATAGCGGCACCACAAAGCCGATTCGAGGGCGAGACCCGTTACGTCGGCTCCGGCATTCAGACGGTCCCGCGTCGAGGGCAGGATGAACTTGGGTTGCCGATTGGAACCGTCCTGGGCCAGACGCGGGATCGTATCCCCCACATCCGGATTGGCGAAACGGCGGGCGATCAGCTGGTAATAGACCTGAAGATCGACACCAGGCACAGGCGGCACGCAAGGAATAATCTCTTCGGTCTCCAGCTTGTCCAGGAAACCCCGCACCAGCGGATCTGCCATGGCGTCGTGCACGAAGTGAATTCCCAGGAGCCCTGCCGGATAGGCGATGGTGGCATGCCCGCCGTTTAAAATTCTAAGCTTCATCAGCTCAAAGGCCGCCACATGCGGCGTGAACGTGACGCCGACGTCCTCCAGGGCCGGACGGCCCGTCGGGAAGTTGTCCTCCAGAACCCACTGGCGGAACGGTTCGCAGAAAACCGGCCAGTTGTCCTGGATGCCGAAGCGCTCCATCAGAATCGTACGCTCCCGGTCAGACGTCGCGGGTGTGATGCGGTCGACCATGCTGTTGGGAAAGGCTACCTGCTCTCGCACGTAAGCCGCCAGCGAAGGATCCACGAGATCGGCGAGACCTGCCACAGCATCCCTCGCCACCTGGCCATTGTGGGGAATGTTGTCGCACGACATCACGGTGAAAGGTGCTCGACCCTCATCGCGACGGCGCTTCAACGCCGCTAGGAGAACCCCGAACACGCCTCTGGGCGCATCCATGTGAGCGGCATCATAAACGATGTCAGGATGTTCCGGATTGAACGATCCCGTGGCTGGATCGATGCAATAGCCGCCTTCGGTGACGGTCAGGGAGACGATGCGCAGCGCGGTATCATCGAGAGCATCGACGATGGCACGTCCGTCCTCATTGACGGGCACGAAGCCTATCATGGCGCCGGTCACCCGGGCGATGTTGGCGCCGGGCTCGAGTTCCACTACCGTCGTCAACCAGTCCTGAGGCTCCAGCGCCTGCCGCATCGCCCTGTCGCCGGCGCGGATGCCCGCGCCGGTCAGAGCCCAGTCGAGATCTTTTCCGGCATTGAAGAGATCGTCCAGATAAACGGCCTGATGAGCGCGGTGGAAGTTGCCGACGCCGATGTGCAGGATGCCCGCCTTAAGCTCATCCCGGGCATAGCGAGGCTTGGCGACACTGGACGGCAGGTTCACGAGATTGGCGAGATTCAAGCTTTGGTTCATGAGGGATGGACCTGATCGGGCACGGAAGAAACTTGGTTCGATGGGGCTGTTGCCCCTTCATGGAACATGCGGGCATGACCTGTGATGATGTCAACGGCCTTTTCGGCAATTGCCAGCACCGGCGCATTCGTGTTGCCGCTGGGGATGGTCGGCATGATGGAGGCGTCGACGATCCTCAACCCTGTAATACCGCGGACTGCCAGATCCGGTGTGACCACGGCAAGAGGATCGGTGTCGCGCCCCATGCGGCAGGTGCCGACCGGATGGTAGTTGGTTTTGACCGTTTTGCGACAATGATCGGCGAGGTCCTCGTCCGAAGCGGCCTTCTCGCCTGGAAACAGCTCCTGTGTGACCATTTCCCTAACGGGACTTGTCGCGAGAACCTCTCGCGCATAACGCAACCCGGCAATGGTCAGGCGAAGATCGTCCGGATGGCCGAAGAACTGCGGATCCACCCGCGGCAAGACGGTTGGATCGGCAGATGCAAGCCGCACCGAGCCACGTGCCTTCGGACGCAGCAGACACGGGTTCAACGTCACCCCATGGGTCGGCTCGATGCCCGAGACATCGCGATCGAGATAGACCGTGGGAACACAATAGAGCTGGATCGTCGGCCGCTCGCCGCCATCAGGATCGATGAAGGCGCAGGCCTCCACACCTGTGGTGGTGACGGCACCCGATTTGAACAGCATGTACTGCAACCCGTTGCTCAGCATTGCGAGGCCGCGGTCCTGACCGAAATAGCCGAAGGGCCCGGAGGTCGCTGCAACGATGGGAACTTCATGATGATCCTGCAGGTTCTGACCGACGCCGGGCAAGTCCGTGGCAACTTTGATCCCATGGCGCGACAGTTCTTCGACAGGGCCGATGCCGGAGAGCATCAGAAGCTTCGGCGTCATGTAAGTGCCGGCTGCGAGAATTACCTCCGTATCGGCGAAAACAGTTTCCGATCCGGCAGGCCCGTGAAGCTCCACTCCTATCGCGCGGCTTTTCTCCAACCGGATGCGAGTGACCGTCGTCTCCGTCAGCACAGTCAATTTAGGATGGGACAGGACAGGCCGAAGGAATGCATCGACCGCGCTGCGCCGGCGGCGGGTGGTCCAATCTATCGTGTGCTGCATGAAGCCGACGCCGTTCTGCTGAGCTCCGTTGAAGTCGGCCGTATAAGGAACGCCCCGCTCCTGCATCGCCTGCACGAAGGCGCGGCTCATGGCCGAGTGCTGTCCCAGGTGAGACACCTTCAAGGGGCCGCTGACGCCGTGATAGGGCGCACCCAGATGATCGTTGCCTTCCTGCCGAATGAAATACGGAAGGAGATCCCTGAAGCTCCATCCCGTGCCACCCAAGGCCTCGTCCCACCCGTCGTAATCGGCAGCCTGGCCGCGGATATAGACCATAGCGTTGACGGCGCTTCCTCCACCCAGCACCTTGGCCTGCGGCACGACGGGCGCGCGGCCCCCGAGCTGCTTCTGGGGAAGGACATGGTGCATCGTCAGGTATGTATCGCGCGCGAGATACTTCATGTACCCCGCCGGCATTGCCAGGATCGGGCTTACCCGGCGGACCCCCGCCTCGACGAGCAGCACCCGAGCGTCATGCTCGGCTACAAGACGGCTTGCCACGACGCAGCCTGAGCTGCCGCCGCCGACCACGATGTAATCAAATCGCTTTGAGGCCATCAGCCGCCTCTGGAACGAAGGATTTCTCTCTTGAGTGGCGCAACGTGCGGAAAGCCAGGTCCACTTTTCACCGACGCGGATCGCCGGCTTCGCACGATACGCTAGCTCGCCTTACGGGTCGGTACTCGGCGCAGATTGGCCAGCGGATGCCGCTGCACGCGCTCGATCGCGAAGCCGTCATCATCGAACAAGTGACATGTTGCCGGATCGAGCTTGATGGCAATGCGCTCGTGCAGGCCAGTCGGAATTTCTCCATCCGCTTGCACGATCAGCATCGTTCCGTCCTTGATCTGAGTATAAAGAAACGTTTCGCCGCCAAGCCGCTCGACCACCATTACTTCGCCGACGATCTCCCCCTCTCCTGCCAGCCTCATGTGCTCGGGCCGCACACCAAGGGTCACTGCATCCCCGGCCTTTTGGCGTGCGGGTCGAACGGGAACCGCCAGACTTGCTCCGCTGGCAAGCTGGATGGTGGTTGCCGCATCCGCCACCGCCGTGACTGTCGCGGGGAAAAAGTTCATCTTGGGGCTGCCGATAAAGCCCGCGACGAACAGGTTTCTCGGATGATGATAGAGCTCCAACGGCGTACCGGCCTGCTCGACGATGCCTCCTTGCAGCACCACGATCTTGTCCGCCATCGTCATGGCCTCGACCTGATCGTGGGTGACATAGATCATGGTTGCCGCCAGTTCATCGTGCAGGCGGGCCAGTTCGATGCGCATCTGGACACGTAACGCCGCATCGAGATTGGACAATGGCTCGTCGAAGAGAAACACCTTGGGCTTGCGCACGATGGCCCGGCCGATCGCCACGCGCTGCCGCTGGCCACCGGACAGCTCCTTGGGTTTACGGTCCAGCAGCTTGTCCAGGTGCAGGATGCGCGCAGCCTCCGCCACCTTGGCACGCCGCTCGTCCTTGGACGCGCCGGCAAGACGCAGCGAGAATCCCATATTGTCCGCAACGGACATATGCGGATAGAGGGCGTAGGACTGGAATACCATGGCGAGGCCGCGCTCCGATGGAGGCACGTCATTGGCGCGTTGACCATCGATCAGCAAGTCACCTTCGGTGATCTCCTCGAGTCCGGCGATCATCCTCAGGAGCGTTGACTTCCCGCATCCGGAGGGACCGACAAAGACGCAGAACTCCCGGTCGTCGATGGACAGATCGACGCCCTTGATGACCTGCACCGCGCCGTAGCTCTTCTCAATGCCTTTGAGGACAATTGTCGACATGTTGCACTTCCCGTTTACTTGACGGCACCAAAGGTCAGGCCCCGCACGAGCTGGCGCTGGCTCATCCAGCCGAAGACCAGGATGGGTGCGATGGCGATCGTCGATGCGGCGGAGAGCTTGGCCCAGAACAATCCTTCAGGGGCGGAGAACGAGGCGATGAAGGTGGTCAGCGGAGCCGCCTCGGAGGTGGTGAGGTTCAGGCTCCAGAACGCCTCGTTCCAGCACAGGATGATGGACAGGAGCGCCGTCGATGCGATGCCGGGCAGCGACAGAGGCAGGAGCAGCATCCAGACCTCCTGCTTCGGCTTGGCTCCGTCCATGCGTCCAGCCTCAAGAATGTCCTTAGGCACTTCCTTGAAGAAGGTGTAGAGCATCCACACCACGATCGGCAGGTTCATGAGCGTGTAGACGACGATCAGGCCCCAGCGCGTATCGATGGCGCCGGTATCCCGGAAGAGCAGATAGATCGGGATCAGGACGCCGACGGCCGGCATCATCTTGGTCGACAGCATCCAGAGCAGCAGATCCTTCGTCCGCTTTCCCGGGAAGAATGCCATGGCGTACGCGGCCGGGACGGCAATGAGCGTCGCCAGAAGCGTGGCTCCGACCGAGATGACGATGCTGTTGATGGCGAAATGAATGTAATCCGCCCGCTCGCGCACGGTGACGTAATTCTCCAGTGTCGGTGTGAAGAAGAGTTTTGGTGGCGTCGCAATCGCCTCCACCTCGGTCTTGAAACTCGTCAGGATCATCCAGAAGATCGGGAAGAAGATCAGCCCGGCGGCGAACCATCCGACCAGTGTGAAGATGAGCTTATCACGGGTTTTTGGATGCATGGCTCAACCTCAATCGGCGATATTCTTGGCAATCGAGCGGACGAGGAAGATCGCCACGATATTGGCGAGGATCACGGCGATGACGCCGGCAGCCGATGCGCCGCCCACGTCATATTCACGCAAGGCCCGCAGATAGATCAGGAAAGCCAGATTGGTTGACGCGAGGCCAGGCCCACCCGAAGTGGTGACGTAGATCTCGGCGAAGACAGACAGCAGGAAGATCGTCTCGATCATGATGACGACGCTGATGGCGCGGCCGAGATGGGGCAAGATGATGAAGAAGAACATCGAGAACGGCCCGGCGCCGTCCATGCGCGCGGCCTCCTTCTGTTCGCTGTCGAGCGATTGAATCGCGGTGAGGAGGATCAGCAGGGCGAACGGCAGCCACTGCCATGCGACGATGATGATGACGGAGGTCAGCGGGAAGCTGCCGAAGAAGTCGATGGCCGGCAGGCCGAGGGAGCGGGCGAAGAATGCGAAGAGCCCGTTGACCGGGTGCATCAGCATGTTCTTCCAAATCAACGCACTCACCGTCGGCATGACGAAGAACGGAGCGATGGCCAGCAGGCGGGCAATGCTCCGGCCGTAAAAATCCTGATCGAACAGGACGGCAAGGAGAGTGCCCAAACCCACGGTGATCACGAGCACCCAGAAGACCAGGAAAAGCGTGTTCGCCATTGCCGTCCAGAGCGACGGATCGGTCAGCAGGAAGGTGTAGTTCTCGAAGCCCGCGAAGCCGCCAACCGACGGATCGAGCAGGTTGTAGTATTGAAACGAAAACCAGAGCGTCATCACCAGTGGCACAATCATCCAGAGAAACAGGATGACCACGGATGGCGCGATCAATGGCAGGGTTCTGACATTACGCTGGCTGCGCCGCCCAGCAGGAGCCGCGGCGCTGGGAACGGGGACGGTTGTGGTGGTGCTCGCCATCTCGGTTGCTCACACTGAAGAGAGCAATCGGCGGGTGCTAATGCCCGCCGATTGCGTGGCGATTGGCTTATTTCGGATAGCCTGCCTGCTTCATCGTGCGCTCCGTAGAGCGTTGCGCCGTTTCCAACGCCTGCTCCACGGTCGTCTGTCCAGCAAGTGCGGCAGCGATCTGCTGCCCGACGGCCGTGCCGATGCCCTGGAATTCGGGAATGGCGACATACTGGATGCCGATATAAGGGACCGGATCCTTCGTCGGTTTGGTCAGATCAGCATTGACGATCGCGTCATACACCACTTTCGCAAAGGGCGCAGCCTTCTGATACTCGGGATTGTCGTAGGTCGACTTGCGCGTGCCGGGAGGAGCGGCGACCCAGCCAGCCTCATTGCCCACCAGCGTGATATAGTCCTTCGACGTCGCCCATTTCACGAAGGACTTGGCGGCGTCGGCCTTCTTCGAGGAGGCAGGAATGCCAAGCGACCAAGCCCAGAACCAGCCCGATCCGTTGCTCGTGACCTGCACCGGCGCAGCCGTGAAGGCCGTCTTGTCCGCGACCTGGCTTTCCTTGGGATTGTAGATGTAACCCGCAGCCGACGTGGCATCGACCCACATGGCGCAATGTCCCGTCGCGAACAGGGCACGGTTCTCGTTGTGCCCGTTCGCCGTAGCACCAGGAGGTCCATACTCCCGCATGTTCTTGACGTAGTAATTGATCGCGTTCTTCCACGGCTCGGTCGTGAGCTGGGGCTCCCATTTCTCGTTGAACCAGCGTCCGCCGAAGGCATTCACCATGGGACCGATAAAGGCCATGTTCTCGCCCCAGCCGGGCTTGCCGCGCTGGCAGAAGCCGTATTGCTCCTTCGACTTGTCGGTCAGCTTGGCCGCATATTCCGCGATCTGATCGTAAGTGGGCTTATCCGGCATCTTGATGCCCGCCTGATCGAACAGATCCTTGCGATAGAATGTGAACGAGCTTTCGGCATAGAACGGCACGGCATAGAGCTTGCCGTTATAGGAAAGGCCATTCTTCACGGATGGGATGATGTCGGCATAGTCATAATCGGCGCCGAGATCATCGAGGGTGATGAGCCAGTTCTGCTTGCCCCAGATCGGCGCCTCATAGGAACCGATCGTGATGATGTCGAACTGCCCGCCCTTGGTGGCGATATCAGTGGTCGCGCGCTGACGCAGCACGTTTTCCTCGAGCACCACCCAGTTCAACTTGTTGCCCGTGGCCTGCTCCCACTTGGGTGACAGCCGCTGCATGATGATCATGTCAGCATTATTGACCGTTGCAATCGTCAAGGTTTGGCCTTGAGCGAAGGCCAGACCCGTGCCTGCAATCCAACCTACTGCAGACAATAGCGTAAGCTGTCTCAACTGCATTATTTCCTCCCGGCGGAAGTCAATTTGGATTGTATTTAGTTATAAGAATGAATGCTCGCACGGCCAGTAATGGCCGTCAATTACCGAAACAAAACCTGCTTTGACTTGGCATATATCAATATTTATTATCGATTTTGCCAGTATGCTTCTATTGTTTGATCTACCCCTTGAGAGGAGTTGTCACGTTCCTCAATATGCCTAGATAACGTCGCCACGCAGCAAGGCGGCTTTGTGTTCTTTCTTTAAAGCAGACGTGAACGGCATCGACCCTCGCGATCAGATCGTTTTGTATGCGCACTGGAGTTTAGCGTATTGCTGTCGGCGGAAGGCTTTCGTGGTTGGCGGAAGGTCCTCGGCGCGCAGATGATGTCTCTAACCCGAGCCCGCCTTACTGTAACGTTTGATCCTCCCCGTCAGCAACTGACACTCCGTTGATGCCCCCGAATTTCGGGAGGCTCGCCATGAGACAGCTGCTGTAGAGACTTTCCGTCGTCATCGTTTGGATGATGAATGCCCCGCAGCCAAAGCTGAAATCCTGATCGGCATGATCTCAACCTCAGATATGGAGTTCGTGTCCCAGCGCTTTGAGCGTTGCCTCCTGGAATGCCTCGCCTTGTGTCGGATGGGCGTGGATCGTGCCTGCGATGTCCTCGAGGCGCGCACCCATTTCGAGCGCCAAGCCGAAGGCGGCCGCCAGTTCGGAAACGCCATGGCCGACGGCCTGGATGCCAAGCACGAGATGATTGTCCGCGCGGGCGACGACCCGCACGAAGCCGTCTTCGCCCAGCTTGGTCATCGCCCGACCGTTGGCTGAAAACGGGAACTGACCAACGGCGATGTCGACATCCGTTCGGCGCGCTGCTTCCGGCGACAAGCCGACCGTGACGATTTCGGGATCGGTGAAGCAGACCGCCGGGATGCTGCGCTTATCCCAAGCGCGTTTGTGACCCGCGACGATTTCAGCCGTCATCTCGCCCTGCGCCATGGCACGATGGGCCAGCATCGGCTCGCCCGTCACGTCGCCGATGGCATAGATCCCGCGCATCGATGTCTGGCATCGCTCATCGATGCGGATGAAGGGACCATCCATGTCGAGGACGAGTTCGTCCAGCCCCCAGCCCTGCGTGACCGGCCTCCGGCCGACCGTGACGAGGATCTTGTCGGCGGCGGCGAGGATGCCTCCGATCCGTCTTCCGCCTCGACCAGCAACGTGCCGCCCGCTTTCGCCAGACCTTTCGCCTTGGCACCGGTCATCACCTCGATGCCGAGTGCCTGCAGCCTCTTGGACACCGGACGCGTCAGTTCGGCATCGTATTGCGGCAGGATGCGTGACTGAGCCTCGACGACCGCCACCTTCGAGCCCATCTTCGCGAAGGCCGTGCCGAGCTCCAGGCCGATATAGCCGCCGCCGACCACGACGAGGCGATCCGGAACCGAAGTCAGCGCCAGCGCCTCGGTGGAGGAAATCACAGGTCCGCCGAATGGCAGGTTCGGCAATTCGACGGGAGCCGATCCCGTTGCGATCACGACAGTCTCGGCGCGAATGATCTGACGGCCGGTTTCCGTCTCCACCTCGACCGTCTTGCCGTCGCGAAAGCGCGCGCGGCCCTGAACCACTTTCACCTTCGCCCGCTTGAGCAGACCCGACACACCGCTGTTGAGGCGCCCGACGATACCGTCCTTCCACACAATCGTCTGGGAGAGATCGAGCTCCGGCTTCGTCGTTCTGATTCCGAGTGAATTCCGACCGTTCGCCAGATGAACGATCCTGTCGTATTCCTCCGCCGCATGAATGAGCGCCTTGGAGGGAATGCAGCCGACATTGAGACAGGTTCCGCCGGGTTTTCCCGCCTCGACGATGACCGTGTCGATCCCCAGCTGCCCAGCCCGGATCGCGCAGACATAGCCTCCGGGTCCGGCTCCGATGACGAGGAGCTTGCAGGAAATATCCTTCATCGGGTTACGCCTCCACGAAGATCATGGCGGGTGTCTCGAGCAGCACCTTGATGCGCTGCACGAAGACTGCCGCGTCCCAGCCATCGATGATCCGGTGATCGAAGCTGGAGGACAGGTTCATCATTTTGCGAGGGATGAAGGTCGATCCATCCCAAACCGGTCGCACCACCATCTTGTTGACGCCGATGATGGCGACCTCCGGATAATTGATCACCGGCGTGGTGACGATGCCTCCCATGGCGCCGAGCGACGTGATGGTGATCGTCGATCCGCTCAGCTCCTCACGGGTTGCGAGACCGGACTTCGCCGCCTCCGCAAGCCGGTTCAGCTCGGCCGCGCACTCCCAGAGATCGCGGCCCTCCGCATGCTTCACCACCGGCACCATGAGGCCGGAGCCCGTCTGGGTCGCAATGCCGATATGCACGCCGCCATGCTGATGGACGACGCCGGCGTCATCATCGTAGATGGCGTTCAGATGTGGCTGTTCGGCGATGGCTCTCACCATCGCGCGCATCAGGAACGGGAGCAACGTCAGCTTCGCCCGGTCGGCCCGCTTGTTCGCATTGAGCGTCGCTCGCAGGTCCTCGAGCGCGGTCACGTCGACTTCTTCGACATAGGTGATGTGCGGAATGCGCGATTTCGCAATCGCCATCTTCTCCGCAATCTTGCGCCGCAGCCCGATGACCTTGACGTGCTCGACCGACGTGTTCTGGGACAGTCCCGGCGCCTTGGCGACTTGGCGGCCGTGAGCGAAGAAGGCATCCAGATCCTCATGGGTGATCCGGCCGGCGGGACCGGAGCCCGGAACCTGCCGCAGATCGACCCCAGCCTCGCGCGCTCTCAACCGGACGGCAGGCGAAGCAACCGGCTTATCACCTTCGGCGCGCGTCACGGGCGCGCGATGCATCCTCACGGGGGGAGCCGGCAGCTTCTCGACCGGTTGCGGCGGAGTGCTCTTCGCCTGCCGTTCGACAATGGCGTCCGAAACTTTGACCGCGCCATCCGCCTGGGCTTCGATCTCTCCGGTCCGCACGGGCGGCTCGGTTGCCTTCTCATTCTGACTGCGCTCGGAAGAGATACTGTCCTCTCCCTCCACCTTCAGGCGGATCAGGGGAGAGCCGATGGCTACCACGTCGCCGATTTCGGCGCCGAGCCACAGAATTTCGCCATCGACGGGCGACGGAATTTCCACCGTCGCTTTGTCGGTCATCACAGCCGCCAGAACCGCATCCTCACGGACGAGATCTCCGACCTTGACGTGCCATTCGACGAGCTCCGCCTCGGCGATGCCTTCGCCGACATCGGGCATTTTGATCAGGTGCTCGCCCATGTCAGGCCTCCATCGTCTCGACAAGGGCGCGCCCGACACGGGCCGGCCCTGGGAAGTAATCCCATTCCTGAGCATGCGGATAAGGTGTGTCCCATCCGGTCACCCGGGCGACGGGCGCCTCCAGCTGGAAGAAGCAGGTTTCCTGAACGAGGGCTGCCAGCTCCGCCCCGAAGCCCGACGTGAGAGTGGCCTCGTGGACGACCACGCAGCGGCCCGTCTTCCTGACGGATGCCACAATCGTTTCCATGTCGAGCGGAAGCAGCGTCCGCAGGTCGATGATTTCCGCATCGATGCCGGTCTCCGCCACCGCTGCCTGCGCGACATACACCATCGTTCCATAGGCCAGCACGGTGACGGCCGAGCCTTCCCGCACGATCGAGGCCTTTCCGAGCGGCAGGCTGAAATGACCCGTCGGCACTTCGCTCAAATCGTGCTTCGACCATGGCGTCACCGGTCGGTCGTGATGCCCGTCGAAGGGGCCGTTGTAGAGGCGCTTCGGCTCCAGGAAGATCACAGGATCGGGATCCTCGATGGCCGCGATCAGGAGCCCCTTGGCATCATGCGGATTGGACGGCACGACGGTTTTCAATCCCGCCACATGGGTGAACAGCGCTTCGGGACTCTGGCTATGGGTCTGTCCGCCGAAGATGCCGCCGCCGGTCGGCATGCGGACCACCATGGGACAGGTGAATTCGCCGTTCGAGCGATAGCGCAGCCGGGCCGCCTCAGAGACGATCTGGTCGTAAGCCGGGTACATGTAATCGGCGAACTGAATTTCGACGCAGGGGCGCAAGCCATAGGTCGCCATGCCGATCGCCGTCCCGACGATGCCGGCTTCGTTGATCGGCGCATCGAAGCAGCGCGTCTTTCCGTATTTCTGCTGGAGACCGGCCGTGCAACGGAAGACGCCGCCGAAATAGCCGACGTCCTCGCCGAAAACCACGACGCGCTCATCGCGCGCCATCATGACATCCATGGCGTCGCGAATGGCTTCAATCATCGTCATGCGCGCCATGGCTCAGACCCCCGCCTGCTGGCGCTGACGGCGCAGATGCGGCGGCATCTCGGCATAGACGCCGTCGAACATCTCGCGCGCGGACGGCTTGGCGCCGGCGTGAAGCGTGCCATAGCTCTCCGCCTCCTTCTGCGCCGCGATCACCGTATCGAGGATCTCAGCCTCGGCCTGCTTGTGCCGTTCCTCCGACCAGGCTCCCTGCAGGATGAGATGATTCTTCAGCCGAATGATGGGATCGCCTAGAGGCCAGGCATCGGACTCCGTCTTCGGACGATAAGCCGACGGATCGTCGGACGTCGAATGGGCACCGACCCGATAGGTGACGTACTCGACGAGAGTCGGGCCGAGATTGCGCCGCGCCCGCTCGGCCGCCCATTTCGCGACCGCATGGACGGCGAGATAGTCGTTGCCGTCGACCCGGAGCGAGGGAATGCCGAAACCGAGTCCGCGGGCAGCGAAGGTCCCTGCCCCGCCCCGCGCGATGCCCTGGAACGTGGAAATCGCCCATTGATTGTTGACGATGTTGAGAACGACCGGCGCCTTGTAGGTGGAGGCAAAGACGAGCGCCGCGTGAAAATCCGATTCCGCCGTCGATCCGTCTCCGATCCAGGCGGCCGCGATCTTGGTGTCATTCTGGATGGCCGAAGCCATCGCCCAACCGACGGCCTGGACATATTGGGTGGCGAGATTGCCCGAGATCGTGAAGAACCCGTGCTCCTTGGAGGAGTACATGACAGGCAACTGGCGGCCCTTCAGCGGATCCCGGGAGTTCGAATAGACCTGACACATCATGTCGACCATCGAATAGCCGCCGGCGATCAGGAGACCGGCCTGCCGGTATGTCGGAAAGTTCATGTCGCCCGGCAACAGGGCCTTGCGGAAGGCGGAGCTGATAGCCTCCTCGCCCAGGTGCTGCATGTAGAAGGAGGTTTTGCCCTGCCTCTGGGCGATCAGCATCCGCGCGTCGAAGGTGCGCAGCGTCATCATGTTGCGCATGCCCTCGATGAGTTCTTCATCGCTCAAGAGCCCGGCCCAGGGGCCGACCGCCTCTCCAGTGCGGTTGAGAACCCGGATGATGGAGAAGGCGAGATCGCGGATGGTTTCCGGATCCGCATCGACCTCCGGCCGGGGAACGGCTCCAGCCTTGGGAATTCTCACATTTGAGAAATCGGGGGTGCCTCCCGGTCGAACGGCCGGTTCGGGTACGTGAAGGGTCAGCGGTCCGTAGTCGGTCATGGTCTTTCGTTCTCCTCCCGAGAGAACTAGGAACGAAACACCATTCGGCCATAGGCTGAGCCGTTTCTAAAGAGGCGAATACCGGTTATCGACAGGCTCCGAGAGCATGCATAACGGCCCCCAAGGCAGCGCTATCAAGGTTTCACCGTCACCAGGACCTCGCCGGCTGTAATTTCAGGCTCTCCTTGAACCAGATCGGCCAAACTCGCACGGATCCATATCAAGGCCTTCTCGTTTGCTGCAAGCGCGGTGTCACGACTGTCGAACAGTGTAATAGAACCGCCGACACCGTTGCCGCAATCGAAGACATGGTACCCCTGGAATCCCGGAGATTGTCGCAGGATCTGTCCGATCCCGCTCTCGGCCCGCCGTGCCGCCTCGGGCAGCGAGCGCATGTGTCTGAATTTCCGAATGACGACATACATGGATGGCTCCATCTGCTGCAGACGATGCGCCCCCGAGCGCCAATAAAGCGGGCGTGATGCCTCATGAACCAGGATCAGAAAGGCCTGAAGCCAGCCCCATGCTCACGTCGAGCGCGCAACGCTTATCTCGGTGGCCTGTGGCGAGTGACCATGTCGTCTGGTTCGAGATAGAGTCGGTAGAGTTCGAAAGCGGCAATCGCCACAATGCAGAACCCAATGACCACATGAGCCCAGCGCGCGGAGAGCACATCCTCGAACCAGAGGAGCCAGGGCGCTCCTGCAATCCAGAGACCTGCGATCACATTGAGCCACTCCTCCCAGTCATGGGTCCGGACCAACGCCAGGAGTGCCAGCAGGACCACAATCCCTCCGCTGACCCTGGCATTCAGGGCAGCCCAGGTCTCCTGACCGAAGCCGAGCAGCCATGGGGAGAGAAACAGGATTCCGCCGAGCACGGCATTGGTGATGTTGATGGTCATGTCGGTGCGGTTGTCGACCATGATCCACGCCCTCCTTTGCCATCGGGCATATCACAGTGCCAGAGCCGGCCCCGCGTCTCCCCATTCCTAATGGGCCATCAGGACCGGAACGCCCGCATGGGCAATGATGTGGCTCGTGGCGCCGCCGAAAATCATCTGCCTCAGACGACTTTGGGTATAAGCCCCCTTGACGAGCAGATCCGCATGGAAAGAGGCTGCATCGTCCAGGATGGCTTCGCCTGGGGAACGCGTGTTTAACCTGCGCGCCGCCGTCTCGGCTCTGATACCGTTCCGTTGCAGGCGAAGAGCCAGCTCCGCGCCGCTCGGTCCTTCCACGCCCCACCCCTCCAGAGTCAGAACGACGACCCGGCCTGCCTTTTCAAGGATGGGCATGGCGAGTGCCACGGTCCGGGCTGTCTCCGTGCTGCCGTTCCAGGCAATCACGATGGTCTCACCAATGGATGCCGGAGACGAGGGCGGAACCATCAGCACGGGCCGTCCGCCCTCGAACAGGGCCGCCTCGAGAGTGGCCAGTCGCGGCGGCTCATCGCGCGCTCCGGGACGGCCGAGCACGATCAGGTCGAACACCCGGCCGAAGCTGCCGATATAGCTGTCCCCGAACAACTGCTGGCCGAGCCATCCGCAGGAGACCTCATCCGGCGCCTCCGTCTTTCGCGGCACCGCACAGGAGAGCATGAACTCCTCGAAGAGGTGTCGAGACCGTTCCACGAGTTCGCGCTGTTCCTTTTCGCTCAGGATGGTCCAGCCGACCGGAACGTCGAAGGCAATCACATCAGGAATATCGGGACCGAGGGCCAAGCCCTCCACGTGGCTCCCGAACCGGCCCGCGACCAGCAGGGTGGCGTCCAGGACCGAACGGATGAAGCTATGCTGCTCAACCGGAACCAGAATGGCTTTCATGGCAACCACCTCGGTTAGCCTGCGAGCCGATGCCTAGGGAATTACTATACTCCCGAAACCCGCATTCGGCCTATCATATCTTCGTGCCGCACCCTGCTCCGTCAGACGTGCACGTTGCCGAAGGCTAGCTCACCCTCGCCCACCGGCTTGCGCAGCGCAGCATAAAGGATCCAGCCATAGAAGAGCGCCAGCGCGACAATCACAGCCCATCCCGGAATGGGTCCGATGGCGGCATTCCGGACCCATTCCCCCACCGATGTGACAAGGTGAGCGTCGACGGCGTTCTCCTGCATCCTGATGAAGGTCGTCTTCACCACCCAAGCACACAGCAGGATCAGGAACAGCCAGCAATAGTTGCGCCGGAGGCGGCGCGACAGGGCTTGGCTGGTGCTCGTCAGGAAGAGAGGACGTCTGAGATCGTCTCCGAGCTTTTGGATCCACTCGTCCGTCGTTCCCTCTTCCGGGGCGAAGATCTGGGCAAAGTAATTGCGTTCCATCCGGCGTACGCGATTGCGGTAGACATCGAAAAAGCGGTACCGACGCGCCTCGATCACCAGAAGCAGCAGGACCAGGACCATGGCGAAGATCAGCACGCCGTGGTGAGCGGTCGGCGTGGAGAGCGAGACCGACAGCATGGCGGCTACCACCGTAATAGCCCAGTTGGTGGTCCGGTCGATCCGATCGCGCCAACCCGCCATACGAGCGATCTCGGCGCGATGATAATGCGCCATGACGTTGATGAACTCAGTCGAGGTGCTGGGAAAGACCGGCGCCTTCATGGACGGGCGCAGGGGCTGCACAGCGCCTTGATCGTTCTTCGGCAGCATGGCTTTACTCCCTCAGCCCCGACGGCATTTGGATAGACCGGTCAGCTCTGGAGGCTCGTCCTAATTTTCTAGGGTCTCACCGGACAAGGCTGTTATAGCGCCGGAAGGTGACATTCGAAGATCGAGGATTCGTGGAAGGACTTTCCAGATAGCTATCTTTTAAACGAGACACTTGTCCAAGGTGCTTTCCCGCTCCAGCCAAGCCGGAACAGGCAGATTCTTGGAGCGCAGAAAATCCGGGTTGAAAAGCTTCGACTGGTAGCGTGTGCCATAGTCGCACAAGACGGTTACGATCGTGTGTCCTGGCCCGAGATGCTGCGCGAGACGGATTGCACCTGCCACATTGATCCCCGAAGAACCACCCAGGCATAAGCCTTCCTGCTCCAGCAGATCGAAGACGATCGGAACCGCCTCCTCGTCCGGGATCTGGAAAGCCACGTCAGGCTCGAACCCTTCCAGGTTCTTGGTAATCCGACCCTGGCCAATGCCCTCCGTGATCGACGATCCCTCTGCCTTCAGCTCGCCCCGCGTATAATAATTGTAAAGGGCAGCCCCCATCGGGTCAGCGAGACCGATGGCGATCTTGGGGTTACGCTCCTTGAGGGCGATGCCGACCCCGGCCAGCGTGCCTCCCGTCCCGACGGCGCACACGAAACCATCGACCCGCCCGTTCGTCTGAGCCCAGATCTCCGGTCCGGTTGTAACGACATGCCCGTCACGGTTGGCGACATTGTCGAACTGATTGGCCCAGATGGCGCCATTCGGCTCGGTTTTCGCCAGGCTTTCGGCAATCCGACCCGAGACCTTCACGTAGTTGTTGGGATTGGCATAGGGGACGGCCGGAACTTCGATGAGCTCCGCGCCGCAGAGACGAAGCATGTCCTTCTTCTCCTGCGTCTGCGTTTCCGGGATGACAATGACGGTGCGATAACCCAGTGCATTGCCGACGAGCGCCAGACCGATCCCCGTATTGCCAGCGGTTCCCTCGACGATCACGCCTCCAGGCCGCAGGAGACCCCGCTTCTCTGCATCCTGGATGATGAACAGGGCCGCTCGGTCTTTCACCGATTGACCGGGATTCATGAACTCAGCTTTGCCGAAAATGGCGCACTTGGTCAATTCAGACGCACGGTGAAGCCGGATCATTGGTGTGTTGCCGATTGCGTCGACGATTCCATGATGAACGGACATATGCGGCCCTCCCGCTTCCGTCGATCTTACTTCCCAATGTCCGATGCCGTGTCAGTCCCAAACGGCATAGGGAAGCGTATCGAGCGGTATCTTGAGATAACGCGTTCCATTGCTCTCTGGCGCCGGCAACCGACCACCCGCCATATTTACCTGCAAGGCGTGCAGGATCAGCTTCGGCATCGGCAGCTTAGCATCCCGCGCCTGACGCATTGCAACGAACTCGTCCTCGGTGCGAGCCTGGACAAGATGGATATTTTGGGCCTTCTGGCTAGCAACCGTACTCTCCCATGCCGGGGCCCGTCCGCCCGGCATGTAATCGTGACCTGAGAACAGCCGGGTATCGCTGGGCAGAGAGAGGATGCGCTGAATGCTGCGCCATAAGGCTCTCGCGTCTCCGCCGGGAAAGTCGCACCGCGCCGTGCCGAAATCGGGCATGAAGAGCGTATCGTGGATGAAGGCGGCGTCTCCAACGACATAGGCAATCGATGCGAGAGTATGCCCTGGAGAGAAAACGACCCGGACGTCCATGTTTCCGATCTGAAAATCATCGCCATCGGCGACCAGGCAATCCCATTGCGAGCCATCCGCCTCGAAGCCGCCGAGATTGTAGATCTCCTTCCAGAGCTGTTGAACATCGACAATGCGCTCGCCAATGGCCGTCTTCGCTCCTGTCCGGTCCTTCAAATAGCCGGATGCAGACAAGTGATCCGCATGCGGGTGGGTATCCAGGATCCACTCGACCGTCAGGCCCTGCTCCTTCACGCGTGCAAGCAGGGCATCGGCCGACGTGGTCGCGACTGAGCCCGACTTCTCGTCATAATCGAGAACTGGATCGATGAGAGCGCAGCGTCCAGTTGCAGGGTCGGAGACGATGTACTGGACGCTGCAGGTGCGCTTGTCGAAAAATGCATCGACCTGTGGTCGGGCAGTGGAGCGATCGGACACCGACTGAGGGAAAGCCGCTGTGCTCATTGCTTCTACTCCTTCACACGCAGGCGCACGAAACCGTTGAGGCCCTTCGAACCGTTATGAAGGGCGACCCGGATCGACATGCAATGGACTTGGAACACCGGCATCCGCCACTCGAAGTGGCCCCCGTCAGGCGCCGGGCTGCGGCACGATCCGAATATAGGGTTTCGGAGCCTTCCAGCCCTGCGGATAGATCTTCTTGGCTTCTTCGTCGGGTACCGAACCTGCAATGATGACGTCCTCCCCCTGCTTCCAGTTCGCAGGTGTCGCGACCCGGTGTTTGGCTGTCAGCTGAAGAGAATCGATGACGCGAAGCACCTCGTCGAAATTGCGCCCTGTCGTCATCGGATAGACGAGAACCAGCTTGATCTTCTTATCCGGCCCGACAACGAACACGTTGCGCACGGTCTGGTTATCCGCGGGCGTCCTGCCTTCCGAAGTACCGCTCGCGCTTGCCGGAAGCATCCCGTAGAGCTTTGAAATCGTAAGATCGGAGTCACCGATCATAGGGAAGTTGGGCGCGGTGCCTTGAGTCTCCCTGATGTCCTCGGCCCACCGCGCATGATTGTCCACGGGGTCGACGCTGAGTCCGATGACCTTCACATTGCGCCGATCGAACTCGGGCTTGATCTTGGCCATGTATCCCAGTTCGGTCGTGCAGACCGGGGTAAAGTTCTTGGGATGGGAGAAAAGCACGCACCAGGAATCGTCGATCCAATCGTGGAAACGAATGCGCCCTTCCGTCGTCTCGACTTCGAAATCCGGCGCGACATCGCCAATCTGGAGTGTCATAAAAACCTCCTGCCACAAGCGAGCCCCTTCGCCGGTTGACATATATATACTGCGGAACAGCACCGGTGAAGTGCCGCTCGGCAAAGGGCGAAATGCGCGTCGGCGGTACTTCGCGGGACTCCAGGACAGTACCCCGAATCGCCCAGCCGACGTCTCCCTCCCTCTCAGGCCTGCACGAAGACTTCGGCGTGCTCGACCGAGAAGCGCTCCAACTCCTCCACGACAGCGTCCAAATGGGCCTCCATCGCTCGGCGGGCGGCCGGAGGGTCGTGGGTCTCGAGAGCGCGAAAGATCTCCCAATGCTCGGCAAGAGTTACAACATGACGCCGGGGCGAGGAGAGAAGACGGCGCACACGGTCGATATTAGCGCGCGAGGCGTCGATCACGGCGGCGACTCGCGGCATCTCCAGTCCCTCAACCAGGATCGTATGAAAATCGAGATCCAGGGCATGGAAGCCGGGACGATCTCCCCTTGAGACCGCCTCCTGCTGCGCCTCCAGGTTGCTGCGAAGGGCTTCGATCGCCACGGCGGAAAGATGCTTTGCGGCAGCCTCCGCCACCATTCCTTCCAGAGCCTGCCGGATCAGCATCGATTCCCTGACCTCCGAAAGGCGGATGCGTGCCGCGCGGGAGCCGCGCTGGGGCAGGATCTCGACGAGCCCCTCAGCCGCCAGACGCGCGAGAGCCTCGGAAACGGGAAAGCGAGACACCCCGAGCGTCGTGCAGACGGCACCCTTATCGATGAACTCGCCCGGGGCGAAATCAAGAGCCACGATGGCGGACCGGAGGCACCGTTCCACCTGTTCCGTCGTATGCCCCCGTGCTCCCCGCTCCAGGCGAGCAAGGAAATTGTATCTTTTTCTCTTGTCGATCGCGTCCATTTGCCTAACATGTTAGCCGAACCGATGGGCGGACGCCACAAGCTTGTCGGGTCCCTTACACGAGCGGAGCCGCTTGTGATCATTTTTCGACCGGCCGCAGAGCCGGCTTTTCGGAGAAACGCCTATGCCTTTTCTGACCCGCCGCCTAGCGTTCGGCCTCATCGCAGCCGCAACAGCCGTCCTTCCTGCTCTGCCCGCCAGCGCCCAGACGAAGCTGAAATGGGCCCATGTTTATGAGACCTCGGAGCCCTTCCATACCCAGTCGGTATGGGCGGCCCAGGAAATCGCCAAACGAACCAACAACCGTTACCAGATTGACGTCTATCCGGCATCGCAGCTTGGCAAGGAAAGCGACATCAATCAGGGGCTGTCGCTCGGCACCGTCGATATGATCATCTCCGGACCAAGCTTCGCCGCACGAAGCTATCCGCCGATCGGCATCGGGTACTATCCCTATATCTTCCGAGACTCCGCCCACCTGCTCGCCTTCGCGAAGAGTGACGTCTTCAAGGATCTCAGCGCCGGCTACGCCGATAAGACAGGACACCAGATGGTTGCACTCACCTATTATGGGGTGCGCCACAGTTCAACGAACAAGCCCTTCAAGACCTGCGCCGAAATGAAGGGCCTCAAGATCCGTGTGCCTGACGCTCCGGCCTATCTGGCAATGCCGCGTTCCTGCGGTGCCAATACTTCGCCGATCGCCTTCGCCGAAGTCTACCTGGCACTTCAGAATGGCACCGTCGACGCGCAAGAGAACCCGCTGACAACGATCGAGGCGAAGAAATTCTACGAAGTCCAGAAGAATATCGTGCTCACCGGCCACATCGTCGATCATCTTTCAACGATCATCTCCAAGCAACTCTGGGCCAAGCTCTCGGACGAAGACAAAAAGATCTTCACCGCCGTCGCTCAGGAAGCTGCGGTCCGTGCCTCGGGGGAGATCCAGGCGAAGGAGAAAGAACTGATCGAAACCTTCAAGCAGAAAGGCTTGACGATTACCGAGGTCAACAAGGACGATTTCAAGGAAGCGGTGATGAAGAACGTTACCTTGGAATCCTTAGGCTATCGGAAGGCGGACTACGACAAGATCCAGGCGCTGAAGTCAGAAGGTCTCTGAGTTCCTTGGAGGGCCGTCTGGAGACGGCCTTCCTTTCTCTTGGTCTACGGCCCCCACGACAAACCGCGCCGCTGGGGGATTGCTACAGGCATCTAAGGACGAGGTTCAATGAGACATGACGACTGAGGTCCACACACAAGTCAGCGCCGAGGAATTGGCGCAGACCTTTGATGAGAGCGAGCATGCACCGGTCGACCTGTCGGGCTATGCCTTCGAGGACTGGTTAGCCTTGGCTCTGTTCTGGGCGATGGCGTTCGCAGTCTTCGTTCAATTCTTCACGCGCTACGTGTTGAATGACTCCTTGGCCTGGACGGAGGAGATTGCAACCAACCTCAATGTAGCCCTGGTCTTCGTCGGTTCGGCCATGTGCGTGCGCATGAGCCGCCATATCCAGGTCGACTTTCTCTACCGCTATCTTTCTCCCGGTCTCGGCCGCGTGCTGGCGACTGTGATCGATATCATCCGAATCGCCTTCTTTGCCTATGGAGCCTTCCTCATCTGGCGCTTCATGAGCATCATTGGAGACGAGCAAATGACGACCATCGCTCTGCCGAAGAACCTCACCTACGGGTTTGTCTTTATCGGCTTCGTTCTAATGTGCTTCCGCTCCGTTCAGGTTGCTGTCGCTAACTGGCGCCGCGGCTATTCCGTGCTTGAGCGGCCCGAAGCATTCGATGCACCCTTAGTGGCGGAAACCTGATGCTCATCCTGATCGGTTCTTTCCTAGTATTGATGATCCTTGGACTGCCGGTGGCCCTCTCGATGGCTGTCGCCTCCCTGCTCTACATCCTCGCCAGCGGTACGGTGCCGGATGTCATCGTCGCGCAGCGCATGATTGCAGGTGTCGAGAGCTTTCCGCTTCTTGCGGTCCCATTCTTCATCCTCGCCGGCAATCTCATGAACATCGCCGGCGTCACCGGCCGCATCTACTCGTTTGCGGTCGCCCTCGTCGGCTGGATGAAAGGCGGCCTCGGTCAAGTGAACATCATCGGCTCGGTGATTTTTTCAGGCATGTCCGGGACGGCGATCGCCGATGCGGCCGGTCTTGGAACGATCGAAATCAAGGCCATGAAGGATCACGGTTACTCGACTGAATTCTCGGTCGGCGTGACGGCGGCATCCGCAACCCTCGGGCCAATCATCCCGCCCTCGTTGCCGTTCGTGATTTACGGGATGATGGCGAACGTCTCCATCGGGGCCCTCTTCCTGGGAGGCCTTATCCCGGGCATCGTGATGACGCTCCTGATGATGGGGACCGTGGCCTACTTCGCCTATAAGAACGGCTGGGGAGCAGATACACCCTTCTCATGGCGTCAACTTGGCAATGCCAGCATCGAAGTTGTCATCGTCCTCGCGTTTCCTGTCGCTGTCTGGCTGATGATCCTGGCGGGGCTTTCACCCAACGTTGCTATCGGTATCGCACTGGCCGTACTTCTCGCCCTTGACTGGTATTTTGACTTCTCGGCCGTGATGGCTCTGATGGCGCCTGTCATCCTGATCGGCGGTATGACGTTGGGCCTCTTTACTCCGACGGAAGCCGCGGTTGCGGCTGTTATCTGGTCGTTGTTCCTGGGCCTCGTTCGCTATCGTTCCATGACGTTCAGAAGCCTCGCCAAAGCGACCTTCGACACCATTGAGACGACGGCATCGGTTCTCTTCATTGTGACCGCGGCGTCGATCTTCGCATGGCTTCTGACGGTCAGCCAGGCGGCACAGATCCTCTCGGATGCTATCCTTGGATTCACGCAGAACAAATGGGTGTTCTTGCTGCTGGCAAACATTCTCATCCTGTTCGTCGGCTGCTTCATCGACACGATTGCAGCCATCACGATTCTCGTACCGATTCTGCTGCCGATTGTGCTGAAGCTTGGCATCGACCCGATTCACTTCGGGCTTATCATGACTCTCAATTTGATGATCGGGTTGCTTCATCCGCCTCTCGGCATGGTCCTCTTCGTCTTGGCGAGAGTGTCCGGACTTTCCGTCGAACGCACGACAGTCGCGATCCTTCCGTGGCTCGTACCTCTGATGCTCGCGCTGATCGCGATCACCTATATTCCGGAACTGACTCTTTGGCTCCCACAGCAGATGGGGTTGGGGCGGTAATGAATCGTTCGATAGCCACATATAACCAGTTTATGAGACGCCCATGAGCACCCCCCGCACCATTCGCCTCTCCCCCGATGATAACGTCGTCATCGCCATTGATCTCGTGAACCAGGGCGCCAGCGTGGCGGGATTGACTGCTCGCGAGCGCATTCTGCGCGGTCACAAGATGGCGGCGGAGCCGATCCGGGAGGGGGAGCCTATCCGGAAGTTCGGCCAGATCATCGGCTTTGCCAAGACCCACATCGCGCCGGGCGAATGGGTGCATGAGCACAACGTCGGCCTGCACGACTTCGAGCGCGACTACGCGTTCTGCGTCGACGCGCGGGAGGACGATCTGCTTCCGCCCGAAATGTGTGCCACTTTCCAGGGGTACCGCCGCGCCTCGGGGCGGACAGGCACCCGCAACTATATCGGCATCCTGACATCGGTGAATTGCTCGGCCTCCGTTGCGCGTTTCGCAGCGGCCGAAGTGGAGCGTTCCGGGGTCCTGCGCGATTATCCAGGCATCGATGGCATCGTGGCAATCGTCCACGGTACTGGCTGCGGACACGCGGCTTATGGTGAAGGGTTCGATATCCTGCGCCGCACGCAATGGGGCTATGCCAGCCACCCCAATTTCGCCGGCGTGATCATGGTCGGTCTCGGCTGCGAGGTGTTCCAGATCGGCCGGATGAAGCAGGAATACGGCCTCACGGAAAGCGAGACATTCCGCACGCTGACCATTCAGGAAACAGGCGGCACGAGGCGTACCGTACAGGCCATCGTCGATGCGGTGAAGGACATGCTCCCGATCGTCGCCAGGGCTCAGCGCGAGACACGCCCTGCATCGGAACTGGTGCTCGCTCTCCAATGTGGCGGTTCCGATGGTTATTCAGCCCTCACCGCCAACCCGGCTCTCGGCGTCGCCTCCGATCTGCTGGTGCGCCACGGTGGAACATCGATCCTGTCCGAAACACCTGAGATCTACGGAGCGGAGCATCTGCTCACCCGGCGCGCTGCCACCAGGGAGATCGGTGAAAAGCTGGTTTCGCGGATCAGATGGTGGGAGGATTACACGGCTCGCAACGGCGGAGAGATGAACAACAATCCGTCACCCGGCAACAAGGCAGGCGGATTGACGACAATCCTTGAGAAATCCTTGGGCGCTTCGGCGAAAGGCGGACGCTCCACGCTTCGCGCCGTTTACGAATACGCCGAGCCGGTGAAGGATCATGGTTTCGTCTACATGGATACACCGGGCTACGATCCCGTCGCAGCGACAGGCCAAGTGGCCGGCGGTGCAAACCTGATCGCCTTCACCACCGGACGGGGCTCGGCTTTCGGCTGCAAGCCCGTGCCATCCCTGAAGCTCGCCACGAACTCCGATATCTACCGCCGCATGCTGGACGACATGGACATCAATTGCGGCGATATCCTCGATGGTGTTTCCCTTGAAGAGAAGGGAAATGAGATCTTCGAGATCCTGCTGCGCGTCGCATCCGGGGAGCATACGAAGTCGGAGGATCTCGGCTACGGCGACCTCGAGTTCGTTCCCTGGCAGGTCGGCGCAGTCATGTGAGCGCACCCCTGCATTGGTACTAAGTTACAACAGAGTCGTGAACACGAGCTGACCACAGGGCCGTGCGACAAATCTTCCCCAGGGAAGCTCGTTAACCAAATGGTAACCATAACAAAGCGATGATCTTCGCGCTGATCCCGCAAGCGGATCAACACTCTCCCAAAGGCGAACGGGGCGCGGATGTACCGCCTCGCTTCGCTTTGGGATGCAGAGTTCAAGTGAAAAGCGATATCGATTCGGTACGAGAGTCGGGCTCAGCGGATCTCATTTGCTCCTTCGATATCCGATGGCGTCATTCAGGCCATTGAATGAGCCTATGACGGCAGGCCAAGTTCATCACTGCCTTTTAGCCGAGCACGTAAAAGGCCGCCCCAAGCGCTGTTATCACACCAACGAACGCATACGGATACCAAGCAGGAAAAGGCTTGTCGTGACCGTTGAAGCTCAAGCAGGATCTCCTGGATGAAGAAGGGCCCCCAACCCTTGTTCATGCAAAATGGTATTTTCGTGGAATCCGTTTGAAGATCCTGGATGTTCGCTCTCTTATCCCCAAACCTCCAAGAAGCGCAGCCGGCCCCCTCAGGCTTCACAAAGACATGACAAAATCCAAGAAAATTACTTTGAAGCTCCTTTAAGGAAGCGAATTTCAATCCGATCTCAAAGCGGTAGTGCCTCTTTTAGAATATCTCTGATCTTCTCCTAAGCTCTTGATCGATCTGAATTCTTTCAGATATCTCATCAGGGCTGTCCACGGGAACTCTCCCGGTCTTGGGCATTCGATTGATCTGCCGACGAAAGCTGCGCACAGCGCCTTCACTGAAGGCTCTCGAACTGCGCATCACGTCGGACAGTCGCTCGCCAGCATGAGGAGAATGAGTTCATGGGCATGAGCACCTGGAATGAGCCTGGGTTTACAGCCGGCAGCGTCTTCGCCTGCTTGGCCCTGCTCCTGCCTTTTAGCGGAACGGCTCTTGCTCAGGACAGGGCATCGCCTTCAAGCCCCTTGCGCATCGAGTTGAACAAGATCGAGGCATCCGGGGAAAGTTGCAGGACCTACTTCCTCATCGACAATCAAAAGGGCGAGAACTGGAAATCCCTGAAGCTCGATCTGTTCGCTCTCGATACCGATGGCGTGGCTGCCAAGAGGCTTGCAGTTGAAGTTGGCCCGGTGCCTCGCCGCAAGACACTCATCAAGCTCTTCGATTTTCCCGGACTGAACTGCTCCCGCTTCGGACGTGTTCTCCTCAACGATGTCCTGACATGCGAAGGCGCGATCAGTTCGCGGGAGGATTGCCTGTCGGTGATCGAGACCGCCTCCAAGATCGACACCGTATCCTTCGTGAAGTGAGAGATTGCCATCATGAACGAGATCATGCCTGCGGCGTCGCATGACATGTCATTCCTCGGTCTGTTTCTGCAAGCCGATCCGATCGTCAAGAGCGTCATGATCCTGCTCGTTCTGGCGTCGCTCGGCTGCTGGACCATCGTCTTCGAGAAGCTTCTGCGCTTCAGAAACATCCGTCGTCAGGCCCGCGCTTTCGAAGCGGCAGCCCGTTCGGGTGACAGGCTTCATCCGCAGATGGCGGGTGCCACGGGCCGGATCGTATCGGCCGGCCATGAGGCTTGGCGCGATCAAGACGCTTCCGAGAGTCGCGCGGAGCGGCGGGAACGTATCGAGCGAGCTATGCGGGCTGCGCTCTCCGTCGATATGCGCCAACTTCAGACCGGATTGCCCTTCCTGGCCACCACGGGCTCGGCCGCGCCCTTCATCGGCCTGTTCGGTACGGTGTGGGGAATCATGAACTCGTTCTCCGCCATCGCGGCAAGCCAGGATACGAGCCTCGCCGTTGTGGCACCCGGTATTGCCGAGGCCTTGTTCGCAACGGCCATCGGCCTCGTGGCCGCCATCCCGGCCGTGATTGCCTATAACAAGCTCACGACCGATCTTGGCCGCCTGCAGCAATCATTCGCCGCCGGCATCACGGCGCTCGGCGACCGCCTCGCCCGTGACCGCAAACCCCACGTTCGAGCAGAGGCGGCCGAATAATGGGTATGGGTTCAATCCAGACGCAGGACACAGACGACGAGTTCGGAGCTGCCCCCCTGTCCGAGATCAATGTCACCCCGCTCGTGGACGTGATGCTCGTACTGCTCATCATCTTCATGGTCGCAGCACCTCTCATGACCGTCGGCGTGCCCGTGCAGCTGCCAAAAACGGCCGCACCGAAGGTGTCGCAGCCGAAGCAGCCGGTCGTGGTCACCATCGATGCACAGGGTCAGCCGTTCCTCGACAAGGAGCCCCTTGCTGCTGAGACCATGATGCCGCGCCTGCGGCAGATCGCGAGCGTGGACCCGAGCCAGGTCGTCCTGGTCCGCGGCGACAAGGCTGTTCCCTACGGCCGCATCATCGAGATCATGGGCCAGATCAATGCCGCAGGCTTCAGCAAGGTGTCCCTGATCGCGCATGCCCCGAGCGGATCGCCGGCTCAGTAGCACCTGCAGCAGGTCCCATGTCCGTTCTAAGCCTAAGATCGACCCAGGAGCCGAGCCGGCTCGGGATCGCCTTCATCACGGCGCTTATCCTGCATGGCGCCGCACTGACGGCCGTGACCCTCTGGCCGTCCGATACCGCAGACACGCCTGGCGAGCAGGAGATCACCATCGATCTCGCGCCGGCCATGGAAGAGCCCGTGTCGGTGGCTCCATCGCTTGAGCAATCCCAGGAGGTGCAGCCTGTCGAGACGGAGCCCCTGCCGGTTGAGACGGGGACCGTCGAAGAACAGCCTCCCGAGGAGATCGTCGAGGCTCAGCCTCAGGAAGTAACCGAAGCTGTGCCCGTTGAGGCTTTGCAAGTCGAACAGGAGACAGCGCAGACAGAGGCCGTCATCCTTCCACCGTCTGAAACAGTGGTCGCAAAGCCCTTAGAAGAGAAGCCTGCACCCAAGCCTGAGAAGAAGCCTCCACCGAAGCCTGTCGAGCGCAAGCCCCCTGCACGCCGGGCGGCCGAGCAGAAGCCGCTTCCATCGGACGCGCGCCAGGGGCAGGCCTCAGCCTCGCGGGAAAATACGAGCGGTCAGGCAGCTTCGGCCGATCCGAACGCACGTAACCGCTACCTTGCGAGCCTTGCCGCGACATTGCGCAACCGTCTGCGCTATCCTGATGTTGCCCGCAGCCAGGGTGTCAGCGGTGTTGCACAGATACGGTTCACCGTGGACCGCTCGGGCCGCATTGTGAGTTCATCGCTTGTGCGCAGCGCCGGCCATCCCGCGCTTGATCAGGCTGCGCTTTCTACGGCAAGTCCTGGATCTTCTGTGCCGCCGGTGCCAGACTTCATCCCGCAACTCACATTCACCATACCGCTGCGCTTCAATCTGCGCTGAATCCGGCTCTGGCCGGTCGCAACCAACTTGACCGCTGGAGGATCGAGGCTACCCTGTCCCTCGATAACATGTGCCGTCCATTCAACGCGCAGAATGGGATAAGCTACATGTGACAACAGGGAGAAACGCCATGGCCGAGAAGGCTTTTGCCTCGACGGGGGACACAGCTGTGAAGACGGTGTCGTTTATCGAGATCGGGCCGGATCTTTATGCCTACACCGCCGAGGGTGATCCCAATTCCGGCATCATCGTCGGCGACGATGGCTGCATGGTCATCGATGCCCAGGCGACGCCCGCCATGGCCGAGGACGTGATCGCCCGCGTGCGAACCGTCACCGACAAGCCGATCAAATATGTCGTGCTCTCGCATTATCACGCGGTGCGCGTGCTCGGCGCCTCGGCCTACCAGGCGCAGGGCATCATCGCCTCGAACGCCACCTACGATCTCATCGTCGAGCGTGGCGAGCAGGACAAGGCTTCCGAGATCGGCCGCTTTCCGCGCCTGTTTCGCGGCGAGAGCAGCATTCCGGAAGGGCTGACCTGGCCGACGCTCACCTTCGAGAGCGGCATGTCCGTATTCCTGGGGAAACGCGAGGTGAAGCTGTTCCATCTCGGCGCCGGCCACACGGCGGGCGACATCGTCGCCTGGGTGCCGGACGCGGAGGCGATGTTCACCGGCGATCTGGTGGAGTATCACTCCGCCTGCTATTGCGGCGATGCCTATTTGCGCGAATGGCCGCAGACGCTCGACGCCATCCTCGACTTCCAGCCCAAGGCGATTGCGCCCGGCCGCGGCGATGCCCTGCAAGGCGAGCAGCAGGTGCGCGAGGCGGTGGCGATGACCCGTGACTTCGTCTCCACCCTCTATGGAGCAGCCGAGCTGTCAGTGGCTCGTGGGCGCTCCTTGAAGGAGACGTTTGCCGCCACGCGCGCGGTGATGGATCCGAAGTTCGGGGACTTCGCCATCTACGAGCACTGCCTGCCGTTCAACGTCTCGCGCGCCTTTGACGAGGCATCTGGGATCGATCATCCGGTGATCTGGACCGCTGAGCGCGACCGCGAGATGTGGGCGGCACTCCAAGGCTAGAACAAATGGGAGGAAAGGGAGGCACCATGAACAGCCGCAAGATCCTCTACCAGTTCGGCTACCGCCGCAGCGCGGATCAGGATCGCCCCTCCCCGACCCGACACCCCGTTATCGTCGTCGGAGCTGGCCCTGTCGGGCTTTGCACCGCCATCGACCTGGCGCAACGCGGCGTGCCTGTGGTCCTGCTCGACGATGCGGATCGGATCGGGGAAGGATCACGCGGCATCTGCTATGCGAAACGCACGCTCGAGATCCTCGACCGGCTCGGCGTTGCCGAAACCTGTCTTGAGAAAGGCGTGACCTGGAAGCTCGGCAAGGTGTTTCAGCGCAACGAACTGCTCTATGCCTTCGATCTGCTGCCCGAGGATGGCCACAAGATGCCGGCCTTCATCAATCTGCAGCAATATTATCTTGAGCACGCGCTTGTCGCACGCGCCGCGGAACTTCCCAATCTCGACATCCGCTGGCGCAACAAGGTGAGTGGCCTCAAGCAACGCAACGACGGCGTGACCCTCACCATCGAGACGCCGGAAGGCCTTTACGATCTCGATGCCGATTGGGTGGTCGCCGCCGATGGCGCGCGCTCCGCTTTGCGCGGGATGCTCGAACTCGCCTTCCAGGGCGAGGTCTTCGAGGACCGCTTCCTGATTGCCGACGTGAGAATGAAGGGCGATTTTCCGCCCGAGCGCTGGTTCTGGTTCGATCCACCCTTCCACAACGGCCGCTCCGCTCTTCTTCACAAGCAACCTGATGATGTCTGGCGCATCGACCTGCAGCTCGGACCCGACGCGGATGCTAAAGCGGAGCAGGCGCCTGAGCGCGTGATCCCCCGGATCCGCCAGATGCTGGGGCATGACGCCTTTACGCTCGAATGGGTATCGGTCTACACGTTTCAATGCCGGCGTCTGGAATGCTTCGTGCATGGCCGCGTGGTCTTTGCCGGCGACGCAGCCCATCAGCTTTCACCCTTCGGTGCGCGCGGTGCGAATTCCGGTATTCAGGACGCAGAGAACCTTGCCTGGAAGCTCGCGCTCGTCATCAAGGGTGAAGCGCCGGAGAGCCTGATCGACACCTATGAACTCGAACGCTCAGTAGCCGCGGACGAGAATATCGGCCATTCGACCCGCTCGACCGACTTCATCGCTCCGCGCTCGGCACAGGAGCTGCGCTTTCGCGATGCGACCCTTGCTCTCGCCCGTCACGCGCCTTTCGCCAAGCGGATGGTGAATTCCGGCAGGCTTTCGATGCCGTCGACCTATGAGACGCCTCTGTCGACTCCCGATGGCGATGCATGGTCCGGCTCCGCCCGCCTCGGTGCGCCACTGCCCGATGCTCCCATGTGCAACAGCAGCGGTCAGCCGATCTGGCTGCTCGAGGCGCTGGGTGGCGAGGAGACCCTCATCCATGTGCCCAACGGAGCCGCGGCGCCAGCCGGCAAGCGCGTTCTCGTCATCGGCGATGACCTGTTCGATGTGGAAGGCCTCTTCGCCCAGCGGTTCGACACAACACCGGGCAGTACCTATCTCGTACGTCCCGATCAGCATCTTGCGGCACGCTGGCGTCACGCGACGCCACTCCTGGTCGAGCGCGCCTCGTGCCGTCTGAGGGGCTTCGAGGGAGGTCACGCATGAGCGCACTCATCACGGAGAGCCGCTTTCCCGATGGGGACTTGGCCTATCGCTCGCTGATCGAAGCGCACAGGGGCTTGTCGGACGAAGCGAGCGCTGCGCTCAACAGCTCCCTCGTGCTGATTCTCGCCAATCACATTGGCGACCAAGCCGTGCTTCAGGAGGCTCTAGCCCTCGCAAAGCAGAGCGTGGAACAGATGCAATCGGCATCGGGTTGATGCTGCGGATCAATCACTCGATACCGAGATAGGCTGCCTTGACCTGAGGGTCGGCAAGCAGTGCGGAGCCAGCTCCGCTATAGGCGACCTTCCCGGTTTCCAGAACATAACCGCGGTCCGCAATCGCCAGTGCCGCGCTGGCGTTCTGCTCGACGAGGAGCACAGTGATGCCGTCCTTCTTGAGCGAAACGATGGCATCCAGGATCTGGTCGACAAGAAGCGGCGACAGACCGAGCGAAGGCTCGTCCAGCAACAGAAGCTTGGGCCGCCCCATGAGCGCGCGACCGATGGCGAGCATCTGCTGCTGACCGCCCGACAATCCGCCGGCCAGAAGATGCCTCTTCTCCGCAAGAATCGGAAACATCGCAAAGACGCGGTCGCGATCTTGATCAATTTCCTTGTCGCGCCGTCGATAGGCACCGAGCCGCAAATTGTCC
The DNA here is from genome assembly GCF_044784385.1 of Microvirga sp. RSM25. Classification (NCBI taxonomy): domain Bacteria; kingdom Pseudomonadati; phylum Pseudomonadota; class Alphaproteobacteria; order Hyphomicrobiales; family Methylobacteriaceae; genus Microvirga; species Microvirga sp. RSM25. The sequence continues at coordinate 3,967,498 of NZ_CP173039.1, forward strand.
TCGACGGTCAGCGGTCCGAACACCTGCCTGCCTTCCGGCGATTGTGTAATTCCCAGTTCCACCCTCTGGTGAGGCGGCAGGCGGTCGATGCGCTGTCCCTTGAAGCGGATCTCGCCGCTACTGATCGGCTGTACGCCTGAAAGCGCACGCAGCAGCGTCGTCTTGCCCGCGCCGTTGGAGCCGACCAGGGCGACGATCTCGCCGGTTCGAACAGCGATATCGATGCCCTTGAGCACCTCGATCCGTCCATAGGCGCTGCGCAGGTTTGCGACCTCAAGCACGGGCGGCCTCCCGTGCACCGTGTTGTCCCAAATAGGCCTCAAGGACCTTTGGATCATCGCGCACCTCCCGCGGCGTTCCTTCGGCAAGCGGTCGTCCGCGCTCGAGCACGAGGATCCTGTCGGAGATCTTCATCACGAGCTTCATGTCATGCTCAACAAGAACGACAGCCACACCTCGGTCGGCAACCTGGCGGATCAGGTGATCGATCTCCTCGGTCTCTACTGCATTGCAGCCGGCAGCGGGCTCATCGAGAAGGAGCACGCGCGGTTCGGTGGCGAGTGCCCGGGCTATTTCGAGGCGCTTGCAGGCGCCGTAAGGCAACGAACCAGCGGGAACGTCCGCAACATCCTTCAAGCCGACATAGGCCAGGAGGTCGAGGGCCGCCGTCCGTGTTTCGCGGTTCTGGCGCGTGACGGCAGGAGTCCTGAACAAGGCGGACAGAAGGCTGCATTTTTCTTGGAGATGGCGCCCCACCATCACGTTCTCGCAGGCGGTCATACGCTGGAAGATCTGCAGGTTTTGGAAGGTGCGGGACAAACCTCGTGCGGCCAGCTTGTGAGGAGCAAGCTCCGTCACATCCTCGTCAGCGAGATGGATCGACCCACGGCTCGCGGCATAAACACCGGATACGATGTTAAAAAGGGTCGTCTTCCCGGCGCCGTTCGGACCAATGATCGACAGGATCTGTCCGGGGCTGACAGAGAAGCTCACGCCATCGACAGCCTTCACGCCGCCGAAAGAAATGCCGATATCCGTCGCCTTCAGGATGCTCATGAGCGTGCCCTCCGAAGGACCAGAGCCGAGAGACTTGGCACGATGCCATTGCGCATGAAGATCATCGCCACGATGATGATGAGGCCGAGCAGAAGATGTTCGTATTCCTGAAAAACGGTCAGGGCCTGCGGAAGCGTCACGAGCACGGCAGCGCCAACGATGCTTCCGACGACGGATCCGAGCCCGCCTAGCACCACGATGGTGACGAGTTCCACCGAATGCAGAAAGCCGGCCTGATCCGGGTTGATGAAGCCGTTCATGAAAGCAAGCGCGGAGCCTGCCAGCGAGGCATAGACGGCGGCGATCACGAAGGCTTGCAGCTTGAAACGCGCCACATCGACACCGACCACCTGCGCAGCCACCTCACTGTCGTGAAGGGCGCGGAAGGCTCGCCCGGTCGGCGTCTCGTCCAGATTAAGAGCGATCCAGGTTCCGACGAGCAGAAGCCCTCCGGTTACCCAGTACCACGTATAGGAGCCGCTGACGCGCCAGCCGAACAGCGTCAAGCGTTCGACCGGCATGCCATCGGGTCCACCGGACCACCGACTCTCCGTGGTGATGACAAGGGCCACGAGCACGCCGAGCCCCAAGGTGGCGATGGCGAGATAATGCCCCTTCAGACGCAGGATCGGGCGCCCCACCAGATAAGCAAGTGCAGCCGAGAGAACCGCGCCGATGAGAAGAGCCGCCCAGGACGGAATGCCGAGATGCGCCGGCCCGATGGCAACCGCGTAGGCGCCGATGCCGAAGAACGCTGCGTGCCCCAGGCTGACCTGACCGGCCTGTCCCATGAGGATGTTGAGGCCGATGGCGGCGAGTGCGGACACCCACACGAGCGACGCCACGCGGAAGTAGTAACTTGACGGAAAGACGAGCGGGAGAACGGCGATCACGACCGCCAGCACAGCGAGTGTAATGAAGCGTTGGTTCACGAAGGCACGCATTCTCACACCCTCTCCACGGCACGGCGCCCGAACAGTCCCTGTGGCGCTGCGAACAGGACAATGAGGATGACGAGGAATGCAAAGGCATCCTTGTAGGTCGAGCTGATATAGCCGGCGCCAAATGCCTCCAGCAGGCCGAGCAACATACCGCCGACGACCGCGCCGACTGGATTTCCCATGCCGCCCAACATGGCGGCGGCAAACCCCTTCAGGGCCAGCAGCGTGCCGACATCGTAGCTCGTCAAGGTGATCGGCGTAACCAGAATCCCGGCGATCGCCCCGATGGCAGCGGAGCCGCCGAAGGCAAGCGCCATGATCGTAGTCGTATTGATACCGACGAGGCGCGCCGCCAGACGATTCGCGGCCGTTGCCAGCACGGCCTTGCCGAGGAGCGTATGCTCAAGAAAGATGTAAAGCGCCAGGACGACGACTCCCGTACCCCCAAGCACCCAGAAGCTCTGCGGCTGAACGGCGGCGCCCAGCACATCGACCGGCGTGTCGCCCGTGAATGCAGGCAGCTTGTGAAACTGCTTGTCGAAGACAATGGCTGCGAGGCCACGCAGCAGGATCGATGCACCGATGGTGATGATGATGAGCGTCACGGCCGATGCACCACGCGCCGGCTCGATGGCGAAGCGATGCAGCAGGAGCCCAATCACGATGGCCGCGCAGATGGCGATCACGCCTGCCAGCGGCAAGGGTATTCCGGCAGCCGACGCGAACACCGTCACCATGCCGCCGAGCATCACAAACTCGCCCTGGGCGAAATTCACCACGCCCGAGGCGTTATAGATTAGGGTGAAGCCGAGTGCGACCAGCGCATAGACGGCTCCCACCGTCAGACCGGAAATGAGGAACTGAAGGAACTCGGCCATGATGCTGTCCCGCGACGTTCAGGTTGCCGAACGGGAGGCTTATCGTCAGCCTCCCGTTCGATCGTTTGCAGCGAGAGATCAGCTTCCCGAGGCGACCAGATTCCAGTCGCCGCCTTTGATCTCGAGCACGCGGAACGCCGAAAGATCGAGGCCGAGATGGTCGGTGCCCGACATGTTCACGATGCCGCCGGTGCCGACGAAGCCCTTGGTCTTCTCGATCTCGTCGCGGATCTTCTTGGGATCGGTCGAGTTCGCGCGCTTCATAGCCTCGACCAGAATGAAGAGACCGTCATAGGCGTGGCCGCCGAAGGTTGAGACCGGCTGTTTCGTGGCGCTCTCGTAGCTCCGCTTGTACTCGGTCACGACCTTCTTCTGGGGATCGCTCTCCGGAAGCTTGTCGCCGACGAGGAGCGCCGCAGCCGGGAGCCGGACGCCTTCCGCCGCAGCGCCTGCCAGATCAATGAAGCTTTTCGAGGCTACGCCGTGGCTCTGGTAGAACGGGATGTTGGTCATCCCGAGCTGGGCATAATTGCGAGTCACGATAGCAGGTCCCTGGCCGAAGCCCGGATTGACCACAGCCTGCACGCCAGCCGTGTTCTTGATCTTCGTGAGCTGAGCGGTCATGTCGCTGTCGCGCGGGCCGTAGTTCTCGTCAATGACGATCTGCATGCCGTAGTTTGGTGCAACCTTGACGCATTGCGCGCGCATGGAGGCTCCGAAGCCATCCGTGCCCGAGATCATGCCGATCTTGGTGAGATTGCGCTTCTTCAGATCCTCGAAGATCTTTTCGCACGCCATCCTGTCGGTATGCGGCGTCTTGAAGACGAACTTGCGCACCGGGTCGATCACCTCGATGGCACCGGCGAGCGAAATGAATGGAACCTGCGCCTCTTCGAAGACGGGGATCATCGCCATGGTGCTGCCGGTGGTCGTGCCGCCGACCATGGCAATCACCTCGTCATCCTCGATGAGTCGGGTCGCGAAGGTGCGTGCCTTGTTGGCATCGCCGCCGTCATCGTAGATCACAAGCTCGATCTTCTTGCCGGCAACGCCGCCAGCCGCGTTGATCTTGTCGACATAGATCTTCAGAGTCTTGTCCTCGGGCTCACCAAGGAAGGACGAAGGTCCGGTTACAGAGAGAACCGATCCGATCTTGACGGTGTCCTGGGCGAGCGCCCCATGGGAGAGACCGACGCCCATGACACTGGCGGCCAGCAGCGTTTTGAGACTTGCTTTCGAGTTCATTTGTTTCCTCCGGGTTTCGTTGTTGTTTGTTGTTCTAATTGTTGCGCAAAGGATCAGGCTGCCAAGAGCCTGCGGATCGTTGCGGAAAGGGAACAATTGGACAGGAATGCGCAAAGCCGACGCAGCTGTGTGTGCGTATCCTGTCGGTCGTCGAAACATGCCATCCCGCTTTGCTCCGTGAAGGGCCCAGTGTTGGCTCATTGACGCTGCTTCTCCCATCAATATAATTGACCGGACGGTTGGTCAATAGTAAACAAGTCGCAAGACCATCCGCTTGCCATCGGCGAAAGTTCGGGAGGGCCATGGTGGAGAACGATCTCATCGTCACGGACCATCGAGAGGGCTATCGCGTCATCACCCTCAACAGGCCCGATCGCCTGAATTCCTTCAATGAGGCGATGCATGCGGCCCTGATGTCCGCCCTTGTCGACGCCGAAACCGACGGCAACTGCCGCGCTCTCATTCTCACCGGCGCCGGGCGCGGGTTTTGCGCCGGCCAGGATCTCTCGGACCGGGTCTTCAGCCCCGGTCAGGTTCCGGATCTCTCCTCCACTCTGGAGCGCCTCTACAACCCTCTCGTGCGTAAGATCCGTACGCTGCAGATGCCCGTCATCTGTGCAGTCAACGGCGTTGCGGCGGGAGCCGGCGCCAACATTGCCCTTGCCTGCGACATCGTTCTGGCGGCCCGTTCGGCCAAGTTCATCCAGGCCTTCGCGAAGCTCGGCCTCGTGCCCGATTCAGGCGGGACCTGGCTCCTGCCGCGCCTCGTCGGCACGGCCCGCGCCCGCGCTCTCGCCCTGCTGGCCGAGCCGGTTCCGGCCGAGCAGGCGGAAGCTTGGGGCATGATCTGGAAAGCGATCGACGATGCCGTCCTGATGGATGAGGCGCATCGCCTTGCCGCACACTTTGCGGTTCAGCCGACCGTCGGGCTCGGTCTGATCAAGCAGGCGCTCGATGCATCGGAGACGAACGATCTCGACCGGCAGCTCGATCTGGAACGCGATCTGCAAGGCCAAGCCGGCCGCACGCCGGATTATCTCGAAGGCGTGACCGCGTTCTTCGAGAAGCGTCAGCCGAAGTTCTCCGGGAGGCCTTGATGGACGTGCAATCGTCTCGCCCTAAAGATGGACCGCACGAGATCGCCGCTGCCTGCGCCGAGGCCATGTGGTCCGAGGATCAGGCGAGCCAGGGACTCGGCATGGTGGTCGAGCGCGTGTCACCGGGCGAGGCCGTCATCTCCATGACGATCCGCGCCGACATGACGAACGGACACGGCATCTGCCATGGCGGCTTCATTTTCACGCTTGCCGACTCGGCTTTTGCTTTCGCGTGCAACACCTACAACCAGCGCACGGTTGCTCAGCATTGCACAGTCACATTCCTGCAGCCGGGCCGGCGGGGCGACACGCTCACGGCCCACGCGGTCGAGCGCAATCGCTCGGGACGTTCCGGTATTTACGATGTGACCGTCCGTGACGGCAAAGGCGAGGTGGTCGCCGAATTCCGCGGCCATTCCCGCACGATCGCCGGCACGCTTCTCGCGTCAGATTCCGATCAAGACACCTAATAAGAACGAACGAATGGGAGGTTCCCTTGCTTCAGATTCCGCTTCGCAAGCTTTCCGAGCTCAAGCCCCAGTCGACGCTTCTCGATCGCTTCGAACTGGCATCACGGGATGAGCTTGCCGACTGGCAGCGCGAGCGCCTCGCCTGGTCGTTGCGCCATGCCTACGAGAACGTGGCGCACTACAAGGCGAAGTTCGATGCGGCGGGCGTTCATCCGGACGATTTCAGGGATTTGAGCGATCTCGCCAAGTTTCCCTTCACCACCAAGGCCGACTTGCGGGACAATTATCCGTTCGGCATGTTCGCCGTTCCTCAAGACCAGGTCGCCCGCGTCCACGGCTCGTCTGGCACGACCGGCAAGCCCACGGTCGTCGGCTACACCAAGCGCGACATCGACACCTGGGCCGATGTGGTGGCCCGCTCGATCAGGGCAAGCGGCGGCCGTCCGGGCATGAAGGTGCACGTGGCCTATGGCTACGGTCTCTTCACCGGCGGATTGGGCGCCCATTACGGCGCCGAGCGCCTTGGCTGCATGGTGATCCCCATGTCGGGCGGCATGACCGAGCGCCAGGTGCAGCTGATCCAGGACTTCCAGCCCGACATCATCATGGTCACGCCGTCCTACATGCTGGCGATCCTCGACGAGTTCCGGAAGCAGGGCCTCGATCCGCGCCAATCCTCGCTGAAGGTTGGCATCTTCGGCGCCGAGCCCTGGACGAATGCCATGCGGGCCGAGATCGAGGAAGCCTTCGACATTCATGCTGTCGACATCTACGGCCTTTCGGAAGTCATGGGTCCAGGCGTCGCCTGCGAATGCGTGGAGAGCAAGGACGGGCTGCACATCTGGGAGGATCACTTCTATCCCGAGGTGATCGATCCGCTGACGGGCGAAGTCCTTCCGGACGGCGAAGAGGGCGAGCTCGTCTTCACGTCCTTGACCAAGGAAGCGATGCCCGTCATCCGCTACCGCACCCGGGACCTGACACGTCTCCTGCCCGGCACCGCAAGAAGCATGCGCCGCATGGAGAAGATCACCGGTCGCACCGACGACATGATGATCATCCGCGGCGTCAACGTCTTCCCGACCCAGATCGAGGAAAAGCTCCTCACGATTCCGGTCCTGTCGGGTCATTACCAGATCATTCTGACCCGCGAGGGACGGATGGATCAGATGGAGATCAAGGCCGAGATCAGGCCGGATGCCGATTATCCCGAAACCCGGAAAGCGGCCGCCGAGCGCTTGAGCCAAGCGATCAAGGATACCATCGGCATCACGGCCCGGGTCAATGTCCTCGACCCTGAGGGAATCGAGCGCTCGCTCGGCAAGGCGAGACGCGTCATCGACCGCAGACCGAAAGAATAGAAGAGTCCCATGGCCCGCACCCGTGCCACCGATTACGACGACAAGCGCCGGGCGATCCTCGATCGCTCGGCCGAGCTCTTTGCCGAGCATGGCTACGACCGTGCGTCGATGAGCAAGATCGCAGAGGCCTGCGGCGTCTCGAAGGCCAATCTCTACCATTACTACAAGGACAAGGAGGAGCTGCTCTTCGACGTCATCCGCTTTCACCTCGAGGAACTGCTCGAAGTGGTTGAGGCGGCCGACAATTCGGATCTCTCCCCCGCAGACCGCCTGAAAGAGCTTGTCGCAGCGTTGCTCGAGGCCTATCGCGATGCCGATGCGCAGCACAACGTGCAGATCAACGGCATGCGCCTGCTTTCGGCCGACCGCCAGGGTGAGCTCAAGGCAGTGGAGCGCGAGCTGGTGAAAATCTTCTCCGAAGCGGTGGCAGGCGTCGCACCGCAACTCACGGGAACCAGGCTGCTCAAGCCCGTGACCATGTCCCTCTTCGGCATGATCAATTGGCATTATCTCTGGTTCAAAAGCACGGGCGAGGTGACACGCGCAGATTATGCCGAGCTCGTTTCGCGACTCATCGTGGACGGAACCCGCAATCTCCACGCGGAACCCGTCCCATCACGGCGTGTCAGCGCTGCGGAATAGAAAATAACTTAAACATCGTGCGGAAAACCGGATCCACTTTCGCTGAGCCGGTCCTTTGAGTCTGCACGAGACGCTCAGAGAAGGTCATCACCTCTCCTCCGTCATGGCCGAGCTTGTCCCGGCCATCCCGATGTGAAGAACGCCGCGCTTTACGGAATCGAGATCACCGGCACAAGGCCGGTGATGACGAAGTGGGTGACATCAAGAACTGTGCTGATCTTGGAGCGAGCCGAAATCTAGGCCCGCGAAAAGCAAGGGTCATTTTTTGAACCCGATGCTTTAGACTATCACTGCAGGGAGGCCTGGTCGCCAATCTCGATTGATGCATGTCCTGGAACACCAAGACCGAAGCGAGAGAGAATGGGACGAACGAGGCTCTGCCATTGGGCGAGAAGCTCTTGCCTGCCCCTCTGACGCAACCCGTATTTTCGATGCTGGGCGAAATGGTCCGACGTGCTGCTGCCGAAGGTATCGGCCACACGCGGATACCAGTAGTTGACTGAGGCCTGGGCATCCGTTCTGTCGTGGCCTCTCTCCAACGCGGTCTGCAATCCCTGCTCACCCAGCTCCGCATGGCGTTCTTCGACGGGAAGGATACTCGCCAACGTATCGGCGAGAGGCTGATAGGAAGAGCGTGTCAATTCGTCGAGCTGCACCACGGTGGCCTGCCCCATCAGGCAATTCATCACCACTGCGTCGACCCAGCCGTTGATCGGGTAATGGAACACGTTGAGGCGCATGTCGCCGTCCATCCGCCGCGTGCCGAGATTAACGCTGCGGTCGAGTCGAGACGCCCAGGGATGAGCGCCCACATACTGCGCCGTATTGGCTCCGAACTGCTCCATCAGATCCAGAACCTGACGGGCATGGTTGAACTTGTCGAACACAATGCGGGTCGCGATGATCCGCTCCTTCAGCCCCGGAGCGAGATTGATGCAGTCGGCGAAGCCCGAGGCGCCCGCCATCTCGGAATCGACGAAGATCGCCATCAGGCGCATGAGCTCGCCGCGGTAGCGCGGCGTGACATTGTCCGGAGCGCTTAAACGTCCACCACCGGCCACGAAGGTGACGAGGCTTTCTTCATCGACCATGGCAGTACCTCCCCGTCGCTTGCCTCATCACTTGTCGAAATCGACCAGGATCTTGTCGCTCACCGGATAACTCTGGCAAGTCAGAATGTAGCCCCGGGCGATCTCGTAATCCTCAAGAGCAAAATTCGCATCCATGTCGACTTCACCTTCGACCAGCATCGCCCGGCAGGTGGAGCAGACACCGCCCTTGCAGGCATAGGGAAGCTCGAGGCCCTCGTTCGCTGCCGCATCGAGCACCGACGCCGTACCCTTCTCGAAGGACAGGGTGCGGGCTCGCCCATCGATGACGATGGTCGCCTCACACAGGTTCTTCCTATCCGCCGCCGTCGCCTCCTCGGGCCTGCGCTGACGGCGGCCCGGAGTCGAGGTGGCAAACAATTCGAACTTGATCTGGCGCTTGTCGAGACCGTGCTCTTCGAGGCTCTGCGCGACTCCCTGCATCATGTCCTGCGGTCCGCAGATGAAGGCAGTGTCAATCGAAGAGGCATCGATCCAGTGATCGAGCAGCTGATCGCACTTCTCTTTGCTCAACCGGCCATTGAACAGATCGATATCCTGGTGCTCGCGGCTGAGAATATGGATAAGGCTGAACCGGTCGAGATGCTCGTTCTTGAGATCCTCGAGCTCCTCACGGAACATGATCGAGCTCGACGCGCGATTGCCGTAGAACAACGTGAAGGACGATTGCGGCTCGGCAACCAGCGTCGTCTTGACGATGCTGAGCAACGGAGTAATCCCGCTGCCCGCGGCAAATCCCACGAAATGCCGCTTGCGGGTCCGATCGAGGGGCACGAAGAAATTGCCCATGGGAGGCATGGCCTCGATCACCTGCCCGGGCGCGAGCTGCTCGCTGGCCCAATTGGAAAATGCCCCGCCCGCAATCTTCTTGATACCGACCCGAAGCCTGCCCTCCATCGGCGTTGCGCAGATGGAGTAGGATCGCCGCACCTCGTCGCCATCGATATGCGTCCGCAGGGTCATGTACTGCCCCGGCGAGAAGCGGAAAGCCTCCTTGTGCTCATCGGGCACATCGAGGGTGAGAATGATGGCGTCGCGGGTTTCGCGCCGTACATCGGCAACGGTGACGGGATAGAACTTCGTCATGGAGCATCCGCTCGTTTCAAATGCACTTGAAGTAGTCGAAAGGCTCGAGGCAATCACGGCACCGGTACTGAGCCTTGCATGGCGTCGAGCCGAACTCGCTCACCCGCTCGGTATTCTCGGACTGGCAACGGGGGCAAGCGATCACAAGGTCTTTCCGCAGAAAGCGGTCGAAGGGCGATGGCCCGCCTGCAGTCTCGGCCGGCGGCGCGATGCCATAGGCTTGGAGCCTCTGCCGTCCTTCCTGGGTGATCCAGTCGGTCGTCCAGGGAGGCGAGAGCCGGCGCTCGATCCGCAAGCGGTCGATCCCTTTTGCACGCAGAGCGGCCTCGATCTCGAAGGAGATGACGCTCGTTGCAGGGCAGCCCGAGTAAGTGGGCGTGATCGCGACGACGAGTTCATCGTCCTGCCATTGCACATCGCGCACGATGCCGAGATCCATGACGGAGACTGCCGGCACCTCCGGGTCGGGAACGTCCGCCAGCCAGCTTCTGATCTGGTTCGCATCCGGCCGTGTCAGGCTATCGATCATCGACCCCGCGCTCCTTACCACGTGGCGTTGGGATAGGCGCGCTGAAGGAATTGAAGATCGGCCAGGATGTAGCCGAGATGCTCGCTATGAATGCCGCGCTTGCCACCCTTCTGCGCCCAGCCCGGCTGCGGCAGGCTCAGCGTCGCTTCCTCGGCCGTTGCGCGAACGAGGTCGAGCCAAGGCTCGTGCAGCGTCGCGAGATCGGGCCCGAGACCTTCGCCAGCCATGGCTTGATCGATCTCGTCGCTCTCGAACAGCTCGCCCGTATACATCCAGAGATCGTCGATGGCCGTCTGCATGCGGCGATGGCTTTCCTCGGTGCCGTCGCCGAGGCGCAGCACCCAGTCGCGGCTCCGCTCAAGGTGATACGTGACCTCCTTGAGGCCTTTCGCAGCAATCTCGGCGATGCGGGGATCCTTCGAGCCGGCCAGTTCGCGCAGCAGCAGGTAATGCCAGGCATCGAAATAGAACTGTCGCGCCATTGTGACGGCGAAATCGCCGTTCGGCTGCTCGACGAGAAGGACATTGCGGAATTCGCGCCCATCGCGAAGATAAGCGAGCTTGTCGGCGTCCCGCCCCTTGCCTTCGACTTCGCCCGCAAGGTTCAACCAGAGCTGCGTCTGCCCGATGAGGTCGAGGGCAACATTGGAGAGCGCCAGATCCTCCTCGAGCGCCGGCGAGTGCCCGCACCATTCCGACAGGCGGTGCCCGAGGATCAGGGCATTGTCGCCGAGGCGCAGCAGATACTCGAAGAGAGCGTCCTGCTGGTTCATCACATATGCCCCAGCTCTTCGGGAATCTCGTAGAAGGTCGGATGGCGATAGACCTTGCTGTTGGCGGGATCGAACAGCGGTCCCTTCTCGCTCGGCGAGCTTGCCGCGATATCGGATGCCTTCACGACCCAGATGCTGACGCCTTCGTTGCGGCGCGTATAGACATCGCGCGCATTCATGATCGCCATCTCCGCATCGGACGCGTGCAGGCTGCCCACATGTCGGTGCGCGAGGCCATGCTGGCTCCGGATGAACACCTCCCAGAGAGGCCACTCCTTCTTGTCGGTCATTCCTACTCTCCCGCTTATGCCGCCTTGACTTGCGCCCGCGCTGCCTTCTTCGTCGCATAGGCGTCCGCCGCATCGCGCACCCATTGCCCCTCTTCATAGGCCTTCACGCGCGTGCGCAGGCGCTGACGGTTGCAGGGGCCGTTGCCGGCGATCACCTGATAGAACTCGTCCCAGTCGATCTCGCCGAAATCATAGTGCCCGCGCTCCGCGTTCCACTTGAGATCCGGATCAGGAACGGTGAGACCGAGATACTCGGCCTGCGGCACGGTCTGGTCGACGAATTTCTGGCGCAGCTCGTCGTTGGAATTGATCTTGATCTTCCAGCGCAGGGACTGGGCGCTGTGGACCGATTCCGCATCGGACGGGCCAAACATCATCAGCGACGGCCACCACCAGCGGTTCAGCGCATCCTGCGCCATCTGCTTCTGCTCGGGCGTGCCGCGGGCAAGCTTCGTCATCGCATCATAGCCCTGCCGCTGATGGAAGCTCTCCTCCTTGCAGATGCGGATCATGGCGCGGGAATAGGGCCCGTAGGAGCAGCGCTGCAGCGGCACCTGGTTCATGATCGCAGCACCGTCCACGAGCCAGCCGATGGCGCCGATATCGGCCCAGGTGAGCGTCGGGTAGTTGAAGATGCTGGAATACTTGGCCTTGCCGCTGTTGAGCTGCTCCAGGAGCTCGTCGCGGCTCACGCCGAGCGTCTCGGCGGCGCAGTAAAGGTAAAGGCCATGGCCCGCCTCGTCCTGCACCTTGGCGAGCAGGATGGCCTTGCGCTCCAGGGTCGGAGCACGGGTGATCCAGTTGCCCTCCGGCTGCATTCCGATGATCTCGGAATGGGCATGCTGGGAGATCTGCCGGATCAGGGTCTTGCGATAAGCCTCCGGCATCCACTCCTTCGGCTCGATCTTGATGTCGGCGTCGACGCGGTCCTGGAAGGCACGCTCCTCCGGAGACATCTCCTCCTTGGATTGGATGTGCGCGACGCCCGTTTTCACCATCTGTGCATACACGGCGCTTCTCCCTGACATTAAGGCCCTGGGGCTTCGTCCTGTCCCGAGCGGCTCTTCGACAGGCTGAGCCGTATGCGGCGAGGATCGGAGCCCTGCCCGCTGGAGCCACCCTTCAGCGCCATTTCAATTATAGCGCGCAGGCGGCACGCCTCACCGGCTTTCCACGAGTCTTTTTAATATGTCACAGAAATTGGATTATTCAAGAATTTTTTGTAACACTTTCGTCAGCCCGTCTTCACCTCCGCCACTGGCTCCAAGCTTGCGAAGCGCTGCTTGAAGTCTCTGTCGACTGTGGGCAGCGGGCCCCTATCGTTCAGAGCATGAGTGTCGATCCAGCGCTCCGCCGCTGGCAGTAGGGTCCGATAGATCGCGCCACATAGCGCGCGGGCCGCCGTGCCGGCCCAGGGTTTGGGGAGGAGCTGGGACGGCAGCAGTGGGTCCTTCAGGACGGCCCTGCGGTAATCGTGAATCAGGAGGATGCGGACCAACAGAGCATCGAGATTCGTGAAGCCTACACCCCGTTCCAGAGCGCCGAGGGGCCCCGAATAGGTATCGATGAAACGCCTGTAGCGGCTTTCGATCTCGGCCAGGGGCCACGCCCTTTCCACCAGCCTCCGGGCTGTCGGCAGGTCGGCTGGGGTCGCGGCAAGTCTCAAGAACGGGCCCGTCTTTCCGGCCGATGCCGCGGCCGCCATCAGAAGGTCCGGCCCGAGGGCACCGTAGCCTGCCGCCGAGAGCTCGGCCCGGAGTGCGCTCCGATCCTGGGCGTTCTCGAGCAGGAGGAGATCGAAGGAACCCTGCCAGTCCTGGGGCGGATCGGCATAGATCCGCTGCGTGGCTTCGGCGAAAGCCTCGTGTCCTTGAGGCGTCAGACGATAATAGCTGTTGCGCCCAACCTTCCAGCGCTCGAACCAACCCTCGGAGACGAGACGCGACAGGGCTGTCCTGACAAGCGTGTCGCTGATGCGGAATGCCCGCATGATCTCATGCAGCGACGTCAGGGACAGCACCCCGCCTCTGGGCACCACCGCGTCGCCGAAAACCGTCACGATCAGCGACCCCGCCCGGATCGGCGTCCGCTCGTGAAACCTGTCCAGGAGGTTCTCCACAAACGCTGCCATGCAAGCCTACTCCGGTTACCATATGGCGGAGGCGGCACTCGCCTCCTCGGCTCGTCTCTCCCTCACCTACTCACTGTTCCCCATGCCTGTCGAGCCATAGCTCCTGCACCGAGCGCCTCCAATATTCCTTGACTAACCGACCGGTCGGTCAATAATGCCTGAAACGTGCGACAATGCCAAAGCGGCCGCACATTCATCATTCCAAGGTGCCCCAATGAGACTCGAGAGCTTCGTTCGCGGAAGTTGGATGTCGCCCGGCCAAGAACTGGCCGAAATTCACAGCGCCGTCACCGGAGAAGTGGTCGCGCAGGTCGCCAGTGGCGGTCTCGATATGGGCGAGGTGCTGGCTTACGCCCGTCAGGTCGGAGGCCCCGCATTAAGGAAGCTGACCTTCCATCAACGTGCAGAACTTCTGAAACGTCTTGCCATTTATCTGTCAGAGCGCAAGGACCAGCTCTACACGCTCTCCTACCAGACCGGCACCACGCGATCCGACAACTTCATCGATGTGGATGGCGGCATCGGCACACTCTTCGTCTATGCCTCCAAAGGCCGTCGCGAACTGCCCAACGCCACCTTCCTCCTGGATGGGGCCATTGAACCTCTCTCCAAAGGCGGAAGCTTCGTCGGCCAGCATGTGATGACGCCGTTGAATGGCGTTGCGGTTCACATCAACGCTTTCAACTTCCCCTGCTGGGGCATGCTCGAGAAGCTCGCTCCTGCAATCCTGGCCGGCGTGCCGGTGGTCACGAAACCCGCGACGATCACATCCTACGTGGCGCACGCGCTCGTGCGCATGATCGCGGAATCGCGCATCCTCCCCGAGGGTACGCTTCAATGCATTGTCGGCTCCACAGGCGATCTCTTCGACCACCTGACCTGTCAGGATGTCGTGTCGTTCACCGGCTCCGCCGACACGGCGCAGAAGCTGCAGCGGCATCCGGTGATTGCCCGCGAATCCGTACGCTTCATCGCCGAGCGCGACTCTCTGAACGCGGCCATCCTTGCACCTGACGCTGGACCGGGCACGCCGGAGTTCGATCTCTTCATCAAGGAGGTCGCGAAGGAGATGACGGTCAAGGCCGGTCAGAAATGCACGGCCATCCGGCGTGCCATTGCCCCCAACGCGCATGTGCCTGCTGTGATCGAGGCTTTGGGCGAGCGGCTTTCCAAGATCAAGGTCGGTAATCCCGAGCTTGAGGGCGTCCGCATGGGACCGGTCGTCGGTCTCGGACAGCGCCGCGATGTGCTCGCGCAGGTGGCGAAGCTGCGGACGGAGGCAAATATCGTTATTGGCGATCCCGACAACTTCACAGTCGAGGGCGCGGACCGCGAGCGCGGCGCCTTCATCCCCCCTCTCCTGCTGCATTGCCCGGACCCGATCCGGGCCACCAACGTGCACGGCGTCGAGGCTTTCGGCCCTGTCTGCACCGTGATGGGCTATGACGGTCTCGATCAGGCCGTGGCGCTGGCCAATCGTGGCGACGGCAGCCTCGTGGCCTCCCTCTACACCTACGATCCCGCCTCGGCGGCCGATCTCGTCTTCGGCGTCGGCACCTTTCATGGCCGCCTGGTGCTGATCGACCGCGACTGCGCGAAGGAACAGACCGGTCATGGCTCGCCGATGCCGCACATGGTCCACGGCGGACCAGGACGCGCCGGCGGCGGCGAGGAACTCGGCGGCATGCGCGGCGTGCACCATTACATGCAGCGTACGGCTTTGCAGGGCTCGCCCGCCATGCTCTCACGTGTGACGCAAAGCTGGATCAAGGGCGCTCCGACCATCGAAGAGGGACGGCATCCCTTCCGCTACTATTTCGAGGATCTTGCGATCGGGCAGACCTTCGTGTCGAAGGAACGCACGATCACGCTTGAGGACATCGAGCACTTCGCGGAATTCACCGGCGACACCTTCTATGCCCATATGAGCGAGGAAGCTACGAAGAACCATCCGTTCTTCCCCGGCCGCGTGGCCCATGGCTATCTGCTTCTGTCCTTCGCGGCCGGCCTCTTCGTCGACCCGGATCTCGGACCGGTGCTTGCCAATTACGGCCTCGACTCCTTACGTTTCATCAAACCCGTGCAGCCGGGCGAGACCATCAGGGTTCGGCTGACGACAAAGTCGAAATCGCCGCGTAACGAGCAGTACGGCGAGGTCCGCTGGGACGTGGAGATCATGACAGACAAAGGCGAAACGGTCGCGACTTATGAGCTTCTCACGATGAATGCGGTGCGCCCATGACCGCAGCCGCGTCGCCCGAGCAGGCCGAGCCGGTCAGGCTGATTCCAACGGCTCCTGTCGCAGTGATCGAAATCGACAATCCTCCGGTCAACGCCACGTCGCACTCCGTGCGAGCCGGACTGCTCGAGGCGATCCATGACGTCGACCTCGATCCGCGGATCGAAGCCGTCGTGATTGCCTGTGCCGGCCGCACCTTCGTGGCGGGAGCCGACATCCGCGAGTTTGGCCAGACCCCACGCGAGCCGCACCTGCCGGATGTGATCAACGCCATCGAAGCCTGCTCCAAGCCGGTTGTTGCTGCCGTCCACGGCACGGCTCTCGGCGGTGGCTGCGAGATTGCGCTGGCAAGCCATGCCCGTGTTGCCGAGCCAGGAGCAAGCCTTGGTCTGCCGGAGGTCAAGCTCGGGCTGGTCCCGGGAGCCGGCGGCACGCAGCGCCTGCCTCGGCTCGTCGGGCTCGAAGCTGCCCTCGATCTCGTGACGAGCGGAAGAACCGTAAAGGCGGCGGAAGCTCTGCGTCTCGGCTTGGTCGACCGCCTCTCCTCCGGCGATCTGCGCCAGGACGCGATAGAGCTTGCGCGGGAACTGATCGGTCAGCCGCTACGCCGCACCGGGGAGCGACCTGTGGCGCCGATGGATGCCGAAGCTGCATCCGCAAAAGCCGCGGAGATCCGCAGGAAGGCGAGAGGCGCCGAGGCGCCAGGCAAGGCCGCGGAACTCGTGCTGTTGTCCGCAAGCCTTCCGCTCAAGGACGGCATGGCGCGTGAGCGTGAGACATTCCTGGAACTGCGCTCGTCCGAGCAGTCGGCTGCCCTGCGTCACGCCTTCTTCGCCGAGCGGGAGGTGACGCGTCTTCCGGGCCTCGATTCCGTTGAACCTCGCCCGGTTCAGAAGGTCGGGATCGTCGGCGCCGGAACCATGGGCTCCGGCATCGCCATCGCCTTTGCGGATGCGGGTTTCGACGTCAAGGTCGTCGAGGCGAGCGAACAGGCGCTTGCTGCCGGGCAGACCCGGATCGCAGATGTCTACGACAAGCAGGTTGCGAGCGGTCGGCTCACGGCGGCAGCGAGGGATGAGCGCCTGCGGACCATTGGGTATGCGCTTGGAACGAGCTCCCTGTCGGATCGGGATCTCGTCATCGAAGCGGTGTTCGAGGATCTGGAGGTCAAGCGGGCGCTGTTCCGCGATCTCGACGGGATTCTTCCGCCTGGAACAATCCTGGCAACGAATACCAGTTACCTCGACATATCACTGATCGCATCTGTCACTTCGCGGCCGGCCGACGTGGTGGGACTGCATTTCTTCAGTCCCGCCAACGTGATGAAGCTCCTCGAGATCGTGCGGACCGACAAAACGGCCGCCGACGTCGTTGCAACAGGCCTTAGTCTTGCCAAGCGCTTGCGCAAGATTGCCGTGGTCTGCCGGGTCTGCGATGGCTTCGTGGGGAACCGCATCCTGTCGCGCTATCGCCTGCAGGCGGAGTATCTGCTCGAGGAAGGCGCCCTGCCGCACGAAATCGACGCTGCCCTTGAGGCGTTCGGCTTCCCGATGGGACCTTTCGCCGTATCGGATCTCGCCGGCCTCGATATCGCCTGGGCGCGCCGCAAGCGCTTGGCGCCGACCCGCGACCCGCGCGAGCACTATGTCGACATCGCCGACCGGCTCTGCGAGGCGGGCCGCTTCGGTCGCAAGACCGGCGCGGGCTGGTATCGCTACGAGGGCGGCAAGCGGGAGGTCGATCCTTTCGTCACGACCCTCGTCGAGGAGTCTTCGCAGCGGCGGGGGCTGACGCGGCGCCAAATCCCGGCCGACGAGATCCAGTCCCGAATTCGGGCCGCCATCGTCAACGAAGCCTGCAAGATCCTCGACGAGCGCATCGTCGAGCGTCCGCTCGATGTCGATGTGGTGATGATGCACGGCTATGGCTATCCGGCCTGGCGCGGCGGTCCCCTGTTCGAAGCGGATCGTGTGGGGCTGCAGCCGATCCTCGCGCAGGTGAAAGAGCGTGCCGACCAGGATGGGCCCGGCTGGGAACCGGCCGACGGCCTTGTCGGCCGCGCCGCTTCGGGAGCGAAGTTCTATCCGTAGGCGCAGTCCCGCGATCGGGATCGCAAAACAGGAAGCGGGGGATGATTCATGTTCGATCGAGCGACCGCCGAACGGATGCTGACCGATGTCTTTGCGCCGTGGGTGCAGGACCTCAATCTCTCCGTCGCGAGCCTCGACAAGGAGGGCGCGACCTTACGCATGCGGTTCTCGGAGAAACTCTGCCGCGACAACGGCGTGATCTGCGGGCAGGCTCTCATGAGCCTTGCCGATACCGCGATGGTCTTCGCGGTCTCCTCCGCCGGCGGCGCCTACCGGCCTATGACGACCGTTGATCAGACCATGCACTTCCTTCGCCCTGCAGCCAATGCCGATGTGCTGGCCGACGCGAAGGTCGTTCGCCTCGGACGCACCATGGCGTTCGGGAGCGTGACGCTCACGACCGATTGCGACACACGGCCCGTAGCGATGGCGCAGCTCGCCTATGCCCTGTTGCCCGAGAGCAAGTAGAATAGCCTGCTGTCCTCGAAGACTGGCTCATCATATGCTTCCCTCATCGTCATGGCCGGGCTTGTCCCGGCCATCTCAATGGGAAAAGCGCTGCGCTTCAAGCCATCGGGATCACCGGCACGAGGCTGGTGATGACGTGAGGATGCTACCAGCTCCTTACGAGCCCGATTCTCAGAACGGCAGCGCCACGCTGGTCTTGATCTCCTTCAGGATCACGTTGGTGCGGACATAGCGGATGCCGGGCAGCCGGAACATGAACTCGTCGAGGAAGGCGTTGTAGGCGTGCATGTCGCGCACCACGACGCGCAGGTGATAATCGGCGTCTCCCGTGGTCGCGAAGCACTCCATGACCTCGGCGCGCTCTGTTACACGTGAAACAAATTCGTCGACGAATTTCGCATCGTGCCGCTCCAGCGACACATGCAGGATGGCGGAGGTGGCAAACCCCGCCTTTTCCCGATCCACTAGCGCCGAATAGCCCACGATCACGCCGGATTCTTCGAGCGCACGAACACGCCGCCAGCAGGCCGAGGTGGACATGCCCACATCCTCAGCCAGCTGCTGGTTCGTGGTGCGTCCCTCCTTCTGCAGCTGCGCCAGAATGTGTTCGTCCTGCTTCTCGATCATGGCACCCTTCGTCCGTGGTAGACCCTACCATTTATAGGGCTATTTTATACGCCTTCTACCACATGCACCGATCAGGAGAAATGAATAGGAAACACCTACCAGCCGTTCGGGATTATCCTTGAACAGCCAGCAAACGGCGTTTCTCGTTTCGGGATCAGGCCTATGAACCGCGCTCCGTCACTCGATGCCTACCAGCTTGCCGACCGCTACGCCCGGGAAACCGGCAGGGTCTTTATGACCGGCACACAGGCCATCGTCCGCATCGTGCTCGACCAGGCCACGCGGGACAAAGACGTGGGCCTCGATACGGCGGGCTTCGTGTCCGGCTATCGCGGCTCGCCGCTCGGCGGCGTCGATCTCGAACTCTGGCGCGTGAAGGATCAACTGAAGGCGCACCGGATCGAGTTCCTGCCCGCCGTTAACGAGGATCTGGCAGCCACGGCCGTCCTCGGCTCGCAGCAGGTCGAAACCAATCCCGACCGGCAGGTCCAGGGCGTCTTCGGTCTCTGGTACGGCAAGGGTCCCGGCGTCGACCGCTCGGGTGATGCCCTCAAGCACGGCAACGCCTATGGCTCGTCGCCGCATGGCGGCGTGCTGGTGATCGCCGGCGATGACCATGGCTGCGTGTCCTCGTCGATGCCGCATCAATCGGACGTCGCCTTCATGAGCTGGTTCATGCCGACGCTCCATCCGGCCAGCGTCAGCGAATACCTCGAATTCGGCGAATACGGTTATGCGCTGAGCCGCTTCTCCGGCATGTGGGTCGGCTTCAAGGCGGTGTCGGAGATCGTCGAGTCCGGCATCTCCGTCGAGCTGCGCCCTCCTCGCCAGTTCCAGGAGCCTGATTTCACGCCGCCACCCGGCGGCCTGCACTATCGCTGGCCGGATCTGCCGGGACCTCAGATCGAGGAGCGCATGGAGGCGAAGAAGCATGCGGTCTATGCCTTCGCCAAGGCCAACCCGATCGACCGCCGCCTTTACGATATTCCGAACGCCTCCTACGGCATCGTCACTGCCGGCAAGGCCCATCTCGATTTGATGGAGGCGCTGCGCCTGATCGGCCTCGACGAGTCCGCATGCCGTGCGCATGGCATCGACATCTACAAGGTCGGCATGGTGTGGCCGCTCGCCCTGCACGACGCCATGGAGTTCGTGAAGGGCAAGCGCGAGATCCTCGTGGTCGAGGAAAAGCGCGGCATCATCGAAAGCCAGTTCAAGGAATACTTTTACGATTATCCGGGCTCGAAGCCCGAGCGGATGGTCGGCAAGCATGACGAAACCGGCGAACGGCTCATCCCGTGGACAGGCGAGTTGTCACCGCGTTTCCTCGCGGGCGTTCTGGCGAAGCGCCTCGATCCGATTTTCCCCGATCTCGATCTCAACCGTCGCGCCTCAGCTCTGTCTCCGGAGCCCGAGCGGATCATAGCCGTGCCGGGCGCAACGCGCACACCCTATTTCTGCTCCGGCTGCCCGCACAACACCTCGACGAAAGTGCCGGAAGGCTCGAAGGCGCTCGCTGGCATCGGCTGCCACTTCATGGCAAGCTGGATGGACCGGGAGACCTCGTCCCTCATCCAGATGGGCGGCGAGGGCGTAAACTGGGCGGCCTCCTCCAAGTTCACCGGCCAGGGTCACATCTTCCAGAACCTCGGCGAAGGCACCTATTATCATTCAGGCTCCATGGCGATCCGGCAGGCCATCGCGGCGGGCGCCAACATCACCTACAAGATCCTGTTCAACGACGCGGTCGCCATGACCGGCGGCCAGCCTGTCGATGGACCGATCAGCGTCTATGCCATCGCCCATAGCGTCCGCGCCGAAGGTGTATCGCGCATCGCGCTGGTATCGGACGATCCGGAGAAGTTCGTTCCGGCGGATCTACCGAAAGGCGTGACGATCCATCCGCGCGAAGATCTCGATCCCGTGCAGAAGGAGCTGCGCGACATCCCCGGCGTCACGGTGCTGATCTACGAGCAGACCTGCGCGACGGAAAAGCGCCGCCGCCGCAAGCGCGGGCAGATGGAGGACCCGAAGCGGTTTGCTTATATCAACGACCTCGTCTGCGAAGGCTGCGGCGATTGCTCGGTGGCCTCCAACTGCCTGAGCGTCGAGCCGAAGGAGACGGCTTTCGGCCGCAAGCGCAAGATCAACCTCTCCACCTGCAACAAGGACTTTTCCTGCCTGGAAGGCTTCTGCCCCAGCTTCGTCACCGTGGAGGGAGCCACACGCAAGGCCAAGACCACGACGGGCTTTGACGCCGCCGCACAGGCCGCGACGCTACCATCCCCCGCCCTCCCCAGCCTCGCGCAGCCGTTCGATCTGCTGGTGACCGGCGTCGGCGGCACGGGCGTCGTCACCATCGGCGCGCTCATCAGCATGGCGGCGCATTTGGAAGGACACGGCGTGTCGGTGCTGGACTTCACGGGCTTTGCCCAGAAATTCGGGCCCGTCCTGAGCTACGTCCGGCTTGCGGCGAATCCCGAAGCCCTCCATCAGGTCCGCATCGATCAGGGCGCCGCCGATGCACTGATTGGCTGCGATCTCGTCGTCAGTTCCTCGCCCAAGGCGTCGGGCACCTATCGCAACGGCACGCGGGCCGTGATCAACACGGCGGAAATGCCGACCGGCGATGTGGTGCGCTTCCGCGATGCGGATCTCGCCGGCCGGACGCGCCTGCGGGCCATCGAGCGGGTGATCGGCGCCGGAAACATGGCGACGATCAACGCCAATGCGCTCGCCGAGTCGCTGCTCGGCGACACCGTCTATGCCAATGTGATGATGCTCGGCTTCGCATGGCAGCAGGGGCTGGTGCCGGTTTCGTTCGAGGCGCTGTCGCGTGCCATCGAGCTCAACGGGGTAACCGTCGAGCGCAACCGGCAGGCTTTCGCCTGGGGCCGTCTCTTGAGCGCCGATCCCGATGTCGTGCGCCAAGTTGCCGGCGACAAGCCGGAAGAGGTTGAGACGCTCGACCAAGTGATCGCACGCCGGGCCGCGTTCCTGACCTCGTACCAGAATGCCGCCTATGCGGCCCGTTTCGAGGCCATGGTGGCCCGCGTCCGCAAGGCGGAAAGCGCTCTTGGTTCCGAGACACTCACCGACGCCGTGGCGCGCTCGCTCTTCAAGCTCATGGCCTACAAGGACGAGTACGAGGTCGCGCGCCTCCACATGGAGACGGGCTTCCTCGACGAGCTGCGGCAGCAATTCGAGGGCGACTTCACGGTGCATTATCACCTCGCACCGCCGCTCCTCCCGTCGAAGCTCGATGCGCGCGGCCGCCCCCGCAAGCGCAGCTTCGGTCCCTGGATCCAGACGCCGATGTCCGTTCTCGCCAAGCTCAAGGTGTTGCGCGGGACGCCCTTCGACCTCGTCGGCTACACGGCCGAGCGGCGCACGGAGCGCGCCCTGATCGGCTGGTACGAGGGACAGATCGACAGGATTCTCGAAAGCCTCGATCGCCAGCGTTTCGCCGATCTGCTGGCTATCGCCAAGGCTCCGATGGACATTCGCGGCTACGGTCCGGTCAAGGAAGCCGCCATCCATCAGGTGCGGTCGAATGTCGAGCACCTGTGGGAACGTCTCGCGGTGGAACCTGCAGTGATCGACCCCCACCGGCCGGAAGCGATCCGCGCGTGATGGCCACCGCTCCACGTCATCACCGGCCTTGTGCCGGTGATCTCGACTGTGTGAGGCGCAGTGCCTTTCCGAATCGGGATGGCCGGGACAAGCCCGGCCATGACGGCAGAGGGTGGCATCCGAGACGCGCCAAATAGCAGCTGCGTTTCGATGACCCGGCCCTAGGAATCCTGGGTCACGCTGCTTTGCGGCGTTGTCGCCATCGCTTTCTGCAGGGCCGCCACCAGATCATCCGGGAGAATGGGCTTATGGAGGAAGGCGGCGTTGGGCGGCAGGTCGCCGGGGCCAGGCCCGGTTTTGCCGGAGATCACCAGCACTCCCACCTCGGGCCAGCCCTGCCGGACCAGCCGGGCGAATTCGAAGCCGTCGATGGAGCCCGGCATGTCCACGTCCGTGAGGACGACGGAAATGTCCGGCCGGCTCTTCAGCACCTCGAACGCCTCGTCGGCATCCTGGGCCTCGACGACCCAGAACTCGGCCTCTCGCAGAATATCGACCTGCGTCAGACGAACGAGAGGCTCGTCTTCGACCAGGAGAACGACAGGGTGTTTCACAACTCTGCGATGCGGTTTCATGCTCCAGGAAACGGGCCCGATCCGATCCAGTTCCCTCCGGTCGCACAGGCGCAGGCTTTTCGAACGTGCTGAAGCAGGGCAGGAACTTTGTCAGGCGCGTCTGGCTTTCGCCGTGAGCTGTCTGATCCGATCGATGACGTCCTGTGACGGATAAGGCTTCTTCAACAAGGGACCGGCCTCGCAGAGGGTCGCGGCGATATCCGCCGACCGCTCCGCCCCGGAGGTGAGAATCACCTGCGTTCCCGGCTTGTTGGCGCGGATCCAGCGCGCCAGTCCGAAGCCATCCATACTCCCGGACATCTCGACATCGCTGAACACCACATCGACGGACACCTCGGGCGACTGGAGGATCACCACCGCCTCTTCCGCGCTGACGGCCTCGTGGACCCGATAGCCGCACTCGCGCAGGTAATCCGCGATGACGAGACGGATCAGAACCTCGTCCTCGACGACGAGAACGGTCTGAAGGGAAGAATCGGCGTCAGCCGTGACATTTGTCGATATCGTGCTCACTTTCTGCTAACCGCCCAGCTTTTGTCTTGGTTCCACCCGCCCTGCCTCACGGGGGTTCCGGCCAGTTGAGACTGCGGATGACGAGGTCGACGACCTGGGACGCGCGATACGGCTTGCGAATGAGCAGACCGAGGTCACCGAGGTCCAAGTCTTCCGACCCGTCCCCATCCGCAGAAGCGACGATGATCCTGATGGGCTTCTGCTGGGCGCCGACGCGACGCGCCGTCTCCACTCCGCTCCCGGATCCCTGCGGGTCGAGGGCCATGAAGAGGAGATCGACCCGGACGGCCTCGAGCACCGTCAGGGCCTCCTCGGCAGACCCGGCCTCCAGGACCTTGAATCCCGAGCCGCGCAATTCGTCGCTGACAAGGCACCGGACCCGGACATCGTCTTCGACAACTAGGATGGTGGGAGGTGTCCGGCGTGGAAGAACCGTGACGGATGCAGCGCTCATTCTTGCCCCTGACGCGATACACTGGCGCATCGTGCGGAAAAGTGGACCCGGCTTTCCGCTCTGGACGATGCGCTGCTTGAGGAATTGAGCATCGGACCGATGCTTCAGGCGGACAACGTGCTTCTGCCTCAACGGTTCTCCCGGGGTTCAGTCGGGTTGTCCCCCTCAACCCGCTGGCCTCGGGGAGCGGAACCGTCTATCAATGGCCACGTTTCACTTTTGCCCTCTCCTGATGTCGCGTTGGTCCCTTGTCTGATCCGAAGCCCTTAGGCGTCATTCTCCTGGTGGAAGACGAACCGTTGGTGCGGCTGGTTGTGGCCGACATTCTCATGGAGGCGCAGTTCCGCGTGATCGAGGCGGCGGACGCGGAGGAGGCCCTGAGGGTTCTGAAGGCCGAGGTCGACGTGGACGTGGTCCTCTCGGATGTCGAGATGCCGCCCGGCATGAATGGCTATGACCTGGCCCGGCAGATCCACGAGAATTGGCCCTCGATGGGGATTCTCGTCGCCTCGGGCCGCGAGTGGCCGCGGGCCGATGATTTGCCCCCGGGAGCGGTCTTCCTGGGCAAGCCCTACTCCCACGCGACCCTGGTGTCCCATGTCCTAGCCGCCACGGAAAAGGCTCAAGCCGCCCGCGCCCTCGCCAAGCCGCAGGGAGGAACCGACGGGACCGCCGATGGCGCGGCTGCGCCCATTCCGAAGACCGCCTGATCGGCCTCATGGCATTCGGGCGCAGCTCATGAGAACTGCGCCCGATGATCGTTCGAGAATGCGATCCGCCCTTGGGTTCTAGGCGGCCCGCACTCCCTGGAGGAAGCCTTCGACTTCCTTGCTCAGCGCATTCGAGTTGGACGCCAGCTCGCCGGCCGCGGCGAGCACCTGAGACGCGGCCGAACCGGCATGGGTGGCCGCACCCTGGACCTGGACGATGCTCTCGCTCACGTCCTGCGTGCCCCTTGCCGCCTCGCTGACATTGCGCGCGATCTCCTGCGTGGCGGCCTGCTGCTCTTCGACGGCGGCGGCGACGCTGGTGGCGATCTGGTGCACCTCTTCGATGGTGAGACCAATGTCGCGGATGGCGTCGACCGCACCCTTCGTCGATTGCTGGATCTGATGGACATGGGAGCTGATGTCCTCGGTCGCCCGCGAGGTCTGGTTCGCGAGCTCCTTCACCTCGGCGGCCACCACGGCAAAGCCCTTGCCGGCCTCGCCGGCCCGCGCCGCCTCGATGGTGGCATTGAGCGCGAGAAGGTTGGTCTGGCTTGCGATCGTGTTGATCAGGGCGACGACGTCGCCGATCTTCTGCGCGCCGTCCGCCAGCGTTTCCACGAGTTCGTTGGTCTTGCGCGCATTCTGCACAGCTTTCGCCGCCGCAACCGATGTCTGCGACACCTGCGAGCCGATCTCGTTGGAGGAAGCCGCCAGCTGCTCGGCCGCAGCCGCAACGGCCTGCACGTTGCTGGACGTTTCCTCGGCCGCGGCCGCCACCGAGTTCGATTGCTGGTTGGTCTGCTGAGCCGTCGATGCCATCGAGCGGGCCGTCGCTTCCATCTGCTGGGCGGCGACCGAGAGATGCTGGACCAGACCGCCGACGCTGCCTTCGAAGCTTTGGGCGAGCGCCATCATCTCGATCCTGCGCCGCTCGCCTGCCTGCTTCTCGGCTTCGGCCTGGGCATGCCGAAGGTCCGCCGCTTCCTGCATGGCACCGGCGAACACCTGCGTCGCCTTCCAGATATCGCCGATCTCGTCCTTGCCGGCCTTGGCCTGCGGCAGGTTGTAGTCGCCCGAGGCGAGCTTCTGGATGGCATCGGTCACGCGCTTCAGCGGCTGCGCGATCTGTCGATGGCCGACGAGCCAGCCGATCAGCAGCGCAATGAGGGTGCCCGCCAGCGCAATCGAGATGAGCAGCATCAGCCGCTGGTCGTAGAGTTCGGTCGCACGACGCTCGACGGCTGCGATCTCTTCGCTGCCCCGCTTGGTCAAGGCGTCGATGCTGACCTGGAAGGCTTTCCGGTTGGCCCGGTTGGCGTCGTTGTTGCCCTGCGCATTGGCGGCCGCGGGCGAGACATCGGCGCCGAGCCTCACGGTCTCGGAGCGGAACTTCTTGAACTCCGCCGCATCTGTCACGACAGCATCGAACAGGGCCTTGCTGTCGCTTGGAACGATCGGCTCCCACTCCTTCAGGAGAGTGTCCATGTCCTTGAGTGTCGCGAGAAGCCCGTCACCGAACTTGCGTGCTTCGGTCGTATCCTTCGATGCATAGATGCCTCTGGCTTCCATGACGACATGGGTGACCAGGCGATTGAGGCGCTCTCCATAGAGAGCACGGGTGGCCGCGAGCCTCACGTCGTCGACAGCTTGGTTATACGTTTGCAGCGTGCTGATGCCGACGGCAGCCGTCATGACAGCAACAAAGCTCAACGCCGCGACGAGCGCGAAAATCTTCGTTCTAATCTTCATTATCAACCCCGAACGACCAAAGCCACCGCAACATCCACGAATGGCATTCGATGATATCGTGCGGATGCTTGCGTGAGGCTGCCTTATCCTTGCGGTGAATACAGCCAGGTTTCTCTGCGGCAGGTGACGAATTCTTAAGCATAAACCCATAGGAATGATTGCACGCGATTCTCAACCTGGCGGTTTCCATGGGCATTCGGTTCGATAAGGTATTGGAGCAGGTGGCCATGGCCGGAAGCGGCAAGGGGCCCGTCTCCACGGCTGAGAAACGAGAGCGGAAGGTTCAACGCATCGAAGAATCCATCCGCGCCCGCGAGGCGGTGGGCGACCGCATCGTGATGTGCTTGGGACTGGCCCTCACTCTCTCCGCAATCGGACTGCCGGTCTACGCCCTGCATTTGAGCGACAGCTATACTTATCTCAAGAGCGCCGTGACCAACACGACCGCCGGCAGAGCCGCCGCAAATTCGACGCGCCCCTCCGATCTGAGCCCCGCGACAACCGGCTCACTGACCAAGAAAGAGATTCAACCGGCTGCAGGTCAGAAGGGCGATGCGGCAGCGCAGACCGCCAGCAGAGGAGCGCTGTTCCAACGCTACGTCGTTCATCGGGCGACAGGCGGATCAGCCCTGATCGAAGGCCCCGAAGGCCTCTGGTGGGTTACGCCCGGCATGACGCTGCCCGGAATCGGCCAGATCATCTCCATCGAGCGTTCCGATGCGGGCTGGGTCGTCCTGACGACCGAGACCATGATCACTCAGTCGCCGTCGGCGCGGGCATCGAGCTAGCACATCAGGCTTGAACGTGGATTTGCCCTTTCGGGATCCGTTCGACGCCCTCGTCATTGATGAGCGCGTCGTGCGGCACTCGACCAAGTGCCTCGCCTGACATCGCCCCATCGTCCTGATCGAGATCGGAACAGGGCTTTGTTCGACAGGCCCGCCGCCTACTTCGTCGCCGTCACCATCGGCGCCGCCTGGTTTCCGAGCCAGACCCAGCCCGCACTGTCGGACCCTTCCCGCTTCACATAGCGATAGCCCGTCTGCTGCCAGGGGAGGACGGCATTGCGCTTGTTGTCGAGAATGTAATCGCCGCGATCCGTTCTCGCCATGAGCACGGCGTGCCCAGCGCCGATCTCGTCGATGACCACCGTCATGCGCAGGGCTCGCTGCGGCAGGCCTGATTCGGTGAGAAGGCGACGCTTCAGCAACTGGATGTCCTCGCAATCGCCCAGTCCGTCATCGGGATAATCCCAGCGATCCGCGACACCCCAGTGATCCTGGTCCGTCACCGGCAGGATCTCCTTGTTCACGCGCTCGTTCACGTCGGCAATGGTCTTCCAGATCGCCTGATTGAGAACGATCGTGTCAGGCTCTGAAGGATTGAGAGCGCATTCCCGCGGCATGTGCGTGCAGAACGCGACCCATGCCGGAGTCGGCCCGGCCGCCCCCACGGTCAGAATCGCATCTCCGGGCATCGGTGATTGGGGTAGCGCGAGAACCGATCCCGCACCGGCCATGGCGGACAGGACGGATGCGGCGAGCCCCGCCGCAGCGAAGATATGATTGAGGCGTTTACCTCGCCTCCGTATCGTCCTGAAAGTAATCACGCTCATGCCCCGCGTCTGTTCAGCTTTTTTCTTTTCAACAAAGCTGTCAGCAGCGGACGCTCGGCGCAAGCGCGAACTCGTCGCAAGGTCACGAACGACTCGTCACTGTTGACTTCCAGCAACAGAGCAAGCAACCGGCGTCATCGTGAGATGGCGACCTCTCTGAACGAAGAGGTAAGATCAGTATTGGGCGGGTTCGAATACAACCGGACCTGTTTGACGCCGGAATCCCGTCGAGAACCGATGAAATGGTGCGTCCGGCAACCGAGCGGCTGCCCTGTCTCGGCATCAACCGTGATCGTCGACGATCAATGCGGCGCCTTCGGCGCATCAAGGCCTCGTTTCATTCAATACCGGCTCTGCGCCACGCTGCGATGTCTCGCCCAATGCCTCGTCCTCGTCGAGGAGACCATGAGGCGGAAGACAGGCGTCCCGATCAGCCCGACCAGGGAAGCAGCAACGACGGGCACCAGAACGACAGCCATGGATCTTTCCTCATCACTTGGAGGTACTCCTTCCATATGACATCGCGAGCTTGCCCGAACCTGACGAAGCGTTTTCGCAGCCTCAACGGTTCCGGCATGAGGTTTACTACATTCACAGGAAGAGCTTCGGTCGCCCGGGATCGGCGTATAGTGTCGAACCGAAGTGAACATCGGTTTCCCTGGGAGATCTTCTTGAGAACGCTCTTCGTGACACTCGCGGCGGCTATCGGCGTCGGCGGCTGCGTGCCGACGACCTATGAAACGCTCGCCCTGTCATGTTCGGATTATATCGGGAAGCCGATTTCCGCGCGCATCGCCGCCTGGGGCCCGCCTCGGACGGTCTACCGGATCAGCCCGACCCAGATAGGCTACGTCTTCGAGAGCAAGCAGACCGCCTTCATCGGCGGCGAGCCCTATTACACGGTGAACTACATGGTCGGCGCCGACAAGCACCGCACGCCGATCCGCAAGGTCACGACCATCTGCAGCGGCGTCTTCGTCGTGAACGCACTCTCGGATGCAACACCCGTCACCGAGCGGATCGTCGTGGACGTCATTGCGAAGTAGTAGGTCAGAAGCCGCCGAGCCTGAGCTTCGTGATGCTCATCATCAGGTCGACGCTGAACCCCTGCTCCACTGACGACTGATCGAACAGGGTCAGAACGGGGGCCATCTGCGTCGTGCTCGCGTTTTTGATATCCCACATGGCACTGAAGCGCTGAATGAGCTTGTCGACCTTCTTCGGATCCTGGAGATCTTTTATGTTCAGATGCTTTTCCAGATTCCGGACCTGAATGTCGAGATCGGCCTTCGACGCGGATTCGGGAATGCCGAATGTCGTCTGAACAAACTTGAGAAGGGCCTTGTCGGCGAGGATTCCCATTGTCGTTGTCACGGACGACGCCTTGCGCTTGAAGTACATGGCAAGCTGAACGCCTTGGTTCTGTTCGCCCTCCTTCTTCTCGAGGGCCATCTGGACATACTTCGAGACTGCCTCGGTCGTTGCACTGGCGGCTGATGTTGCAGCAGCGCCCTTTCCCGCGAAGTCAAACGCCTTGGCGAACTCCTTATAGAGCGGGTTCGACATCTTGTTCGCCATGCTAGTCTTGCTTGAGATGCCCTCCTGAAGCATCTTCTTGAAGAGACCTTTGGCATAGGCCATGTCCTCGAGGCCATAGGCCTTCATGGCGAACTTGAAGAGCCTATCATTCTTGATGAACTCATCGATCGTTTTGATGTTCTTGATATTGGCCTGATAATACTCGATCTCGCGCTTGGTCGCAGGCTCCTTCTCGATCAGGGATTTCGTGCGCGCCATGTCCTTGTTGACGATTTGATAGCGTGTCGATGTGCTGATCATGGAGCAGCTTTCCGTAGCTTCGTTGCGGTCAAGCCCGACTCCGGGACGGGCGGCGTTTCGCGGAGAATATCCCGGCAATCCTTCCTGAACCTTTCGGCAACGTTACTGGTGTCCGCGGCATTGAGGCGAAACTCGACCGTCCGGGCTTCATAGCGGTAGTTCGACAGCTCGACGGTCAGGCTTTGTGCCTGGGCGAGCCTCTCGACGAAGGCATGGACCTGTTCGGGCTCCGGGATCTGGCCATGCCGGTCGCGATAGACCCAGTGGCCGACTTCCGGGGATCCCCCATCAAACCAGTAGACCGTGCTCCGCCCGCGAGGGTCGCTCCGGCCGAGATATTGCTTCTGGGCAACGGCCGCCGTGATGAACGACACCGGCGGCTGATCGCTGTCGAGCACCTGGCGCTGGCAGGTCAGCCACAGGAGGGAACCGTTCTCGCCACGCAGGCGGGCGAAGGCCGCCATGGGCTGTCCCTCGGCATCGTGCCTGAGGACGTAATCCCATGATCCGAACCAGTTCGCCACGGCGCCGGCTGCGGTCGGGATCGCGAGCAACGCCGCAACGGAGGCCAGTCCAGCCGCCAGTCTCGCGATCCGGGAGTGGGTATAGAACGACAGCTTCTTCAGCATCGCGACAATCCTTTCCAACGAAAGAAGCCTCGCCCTTTGCGAGGCGAGGCTCCCTTCAGGTGGATGCTGCAACTCTTACTGGAAGAGCTTCAGGATCATCTGGCTGTTCTGGTTCGCCATCGAGAGAGCCTGCACGCCGAGCTGCTGCTGGGTCTGCAGAGCCTGGTTGCGGGTCGAAGCCTCGTTCATGTCGGCATCGATGAAGGTGCTCACACCGGCCGTCAGCGAGTCAGAGAGAGCGCCAATGAACTCTTCCTGGGTCTCGAGCAGGGCCTTATTAGCGCCGAGCATTGCCGAGCCCTTCGTCACAGCGGTGATCGCCGTGTCGACCTTCTTGAGCTCAGCATCGATGGTGCTCAGATCCGTCACAGCCGAAATATCGATGGCTGCAACAGTGCCAAGGAGGCCACCCGTACCAGCGGTAGCATCCGTGAACAAGCGCGTTTCAGCAGTCGTGATCTGAAGAAGGCCAACCGAGTTGGTATTGCCGTCGTATGAGACAACCAGCTTGGGCTCTGCCGTAGGGGCCGCGCCGGCAAGCCAGTTCTGGCCGTTGAAGTTCGCGGAGCCAGCAGCGCTCTTCATACCTGCAATGTTGGCCTTGAACTCTTCCTGAATCTTCGCAAGGTCAGCGCCCGGCTGGGTCGCGGCAACGAGACCGGCCTTCATCTTGTTGAGGTAGGTCAGTGACTTGTCCATCGCCGAGGTGAAGGTGTTGATCATGGCTTTGGACTGGCCGATCGAGTCCTTGACCGCGCTCAGAGCGCCGTTGTCAGACTTCATCTGCGTGGAGATGGACCAGTAGGAGGCGTTGTGCGAAGCCTCCGAGACGCGCAGACCCGTGGAGATCTGGTTCTGGTTCTTGTTCATGGCATTCTGCGTCGACTTCAGCGACTGCAGGGCGGTCATGGCGGAGAGGTTCGTGTTGATCGAAGACATGTGCTTCTTCCTTGAATGATGTGATGGTTCAGGGAATGTCGGACTTTAACCGACCCAGCGGAGTGGCTTCATGCCTCGAGGGAAATCTCGATCCGCTGCTCACATGACATCCGGGCTTTTACCGGCAAAATGGATTGGCATCATGCCTGGCCTTCATCGGAAGGCGTACCATAGTGCTTTCTTAGGCACCTGAAGCGATGAGCGCTTCGTCTGCGGTGCTTGTGCTTCCTGTTTACTAATGGCCGTCCGATGCGTCAAGCAGAAAGACATTTCTTTTTGTAAAAAACTTTGTGTTTACAGTTTGTTAACTATAGTCATCCCTCCGCCTGAACGACAAAACGCTCAGCCCTGGGGCTGAGCGCTTCTGATGAACAAGAGGATCGTTCGTGTGCCGATGGCCTAGCGCGCTCCGACCGCAAACATCTTTGGCGCATTCGCCGTCGCGGTCTTCGAATAGAGACCGCGATGAGCCGGATCGAGCGTCAGCGCGTCGGTGACGCCGAGCACGGTCTCTGATGCGCCGAGCAGGAGCGAGCCGTCCGCCGCCATGATGTTGGAGATCCTGCGCAGGACATCGGCCTTGAGAGGCGCATCGAAGTAGATCAGAACGTTGCGGCAATAGACGATATCGAACTGCCCCAGGCGGCTGAAATCGTCGAGGAGGTTGAGATAGCGGAAGTCCACCATGGAGCGGATCTCGGATGAAATCTGCCATTGGTCTCCCATTTGGGCGAAGTACTTGACGAGGAGCCGGATCGGCAATCCGCGCTGCACCTCGAACTGGTTGTAGAGACCGGCCTTCGCCTTCTCCAGCACTTCCGTGGAAATGTCAGACGCGACGATATCGATGTGCCAGCCCGGCATACGGGCGGACGCCTCCTTCAGGAGCATCGCCAGCGAGTAAGGCTCCTGACCGCTCGACGCCGCGGCGCACCAGATCCGCAGCCTGCGGCTGGATGACCGCTCCTTGAGATACTTGGGAAGCAGGACATCCTGGAAGAGATCGAACGGCGACTTGTCCCGAAAGAAAAAGGTCTCGTTCGTCGTCATCGCTTCGATCGTCGCCTTCTCGAGCGCGATCGAGCGGCTGGTCCTGATCTCGCGGACGAGGTGGGACAGGCTCTCGAGCTTGAAGCGCGTGCAGACGGACGACAGGCGGCTTTCGACGAGATAGCGCTTCTCCGGAGAGAGCGCCAGGCCCGACCGGGCCTTCAGAAAGACGCGCAGGGCTTCGAATTCGGCTTCGGTCATTTCGAAGATCCCGTAATGAGGCCCTTCAACGAGCGGCCGATTGATTCCAAGGGGACGACCTCATGGGCGAGGCCCGCCTTCACGACGCTGCCCGGCATGCCCCAGACGATGCTCGTCGCCTCGTCCTGAGCGATCACGGTCGCGCCCGCCTTCGTGAGGAAGCGCGCGCCATGCGTGCCGTCCGAGCCCATGCCGGTCAGGACCACGGCAAGGGCCGAGGCGCCGTAGACCGTGGCAGCCTCCCGGAACAGGACATCGACAGCCGGGCGGCAGAAATTCTCGGGCGGCCCGTCATTGAGCCGGATCGTCGCCTTGCCTCCGGAGGATACGACGCCCATATGCCGCCCGCCGGGAGCGACGAGAATCGTTCCGGGAGCGACAGCGTCTCCATCCCTGGCCTCCCGTGCCGGAACCGACAACAGGGTTTGCAGATGCTCCGCGAACACTGCGGTGAACATCGCCGGCATGTGCTGAACGATCAGCACGGGGATATTCGCCAGCACCGGCTTCATGTCGAGGAGTACCCGCTCGACGGCTCGCGGACCGCCCGTGGACGATCCGATGAGCAGGCATTGGGGCTTCGTGGTAC
Organism: Microvirga sp. RSM25; assembly: GCF_044784385.1. Classification (NCBI taxonomy): domain Bacteria; kingdom Pseudomonadati; phylum Pseudomonadota; class Alphaproteobacteria; order Hyphomicrobiales; family Methylobacteriaceae; genus Microvirga; species Microvirga sp. RSM25. The sequence continues at coordinate 4,001,026 of NZ_CP173039.1, forward strand.
CTAGTCTTGCGGACGGTAGCGGGGTCGAGGAGACGACGGTCGGAGCCGGTGCCGTATGGGTCCTCAGCGGACGGACTTTCGTTTCACTGAGCGCCCGCAGCTTCTCGACGAGATCGCGGCGAAAATCCGCCGCTGCGCCTGCAGCGCGGGCGCTTTCCGGCTTCGCCAGATAATCGACCGCGCCGAGCGAGAGGCATTTCAGGGAGATCTCGGCGTTCCTCTGCGTGAGTGTCGAGATCACGATCACCTTACTCGCCGGATGCGCCTTCAGGATCAGCGGCAGAGCCGCAAGACCGTCGACTTCCGGCATCTCGATATCGAGCAGGATGATCTCAGGCTTCGAGCGTTCCGCCGCATCGACTGCCATGCGGCCGTTGGAGGCCGTGGCCACGATATCGAAACCGCCCGCTTCCGTCAGCCATCGGCCGATCATGCCGCGAATGACGGCACTGTCATCCACGATCATCACGCGGGTGAGGCGACCGGGAGCCTGGCTTGTCTGAGGTATTGGAGATAAAGCCATCGTCTCACACCGAATGCGATACAGGAAGAACACCCAGCTCCTGGAGCTTGGCAGCGAGAATGCCCTTATCGAAAGGCTTCATGACATACTCGTCCGCGCCCGCTTCCAGCGCGCGCGTGATATGGTCCAGGCCGTTCTCCGTCGTGCAGAAGACGACCTTCGGAGTTTGGCCCTCCGGTGTGCCGCGCAGCTCCTTGAGGAAGCTGTAGCCGTCCATGACAGGCATGTTCCAGTCGAGGAGGATCACGTCCGGCATCTCGGTTTGGCAGGCCTTCAAGCCCGCCTCCCCGTTCTCGGCTTCGGAGACTCGAAAGCCGAGGCTCTCGACGATTTCGCGGGATACCTTGCGGATCACGCGGGAGTCATCAATGATCAGGCAATAGCTCATAAAAAATTTCCCAGGCCCCATCGCCCCTGCCGCTTCAGATAGAATGTCGGCACTAGGAGCGGATGTCGGATTTATCGACGAAGTTGAAATTCTCGACCAAGATCTCTTTGACGATCTCGGCACCTAACCGCTTGTTGATCTTCTCTCGGACATTGCCGATCATTCCGTTGACGTTGTAGCGAGAGAGCTTCTTGAAATCGAGCGTCTCGTCGGCGTAGACGTAGCGAAAGACTTCGTCCTGGATGAAGGCCTCGGGAGGCACGGAGATCTCGCGAAGGGTCTTGGCGTCCGCCGTAAAGACCAGATTCGCGATCACATAACCCTGCACAGCCCCTTCCGCGACGATCGGGATATTCATCGGAGGCAGCTTCTTATACTGCAACCCCTCGTAGTTCCCCTTCTCCTCCGTGGGCGCCTTGCCGACGGTCCAGGTCACGGCCGCGTAGCAGGATGCCAGCGTGACGGCGCAAACCCAGAAGCCCGCCATGACGTTCTTCATCATGCGCCGAAGCTCGCCTTGTTCATGTGCGCCGAGTACGTGCTGTCGGACTCCGCGTTTTGGATCGCGTTCGAGATGATGCCTGCGACCTCCTGCACGGCATGCATGTGACGCCGCAGAATGTCCTGGTTGGCCTCGATCTTGACCTGGAGATCCTGGAGGCGCTTCGTCGCCTTCCGATCAAGCGCATGGATCTCGGCCGTCCGTACGATCCGGCTGATCTCAAGAAGGCATTGGCTCTTGCGCCGATTGAACTCCTCAAGATTGGACAGGTCCCGCGCCATGAGAGCCGCCGTTTCCATATCCAGAGTTTCTTCAAGGCGATCGAGGGACTTCATCAGCATCATGTTGCTTCCTGTTTTCTTGCGATGGTCGGCCGCCATCCTCGTCATATCTTTTGGGGTCAGATCTTACCGGAGAAGGACGGCGACGCCGGAGGAGCTAGGATATCTGCCGAGGGCCCACTCGACCGGGGGCCGAGAAGCTGCTTTGCAATGCCTATGCCGCCCACTCGCGATATCTGTGCTCCGATCTGCTCGGCCATCATGGACTTCCAGATGGATCCGGCATTGCCCTTGCCGTAGGTGTTCTCCGCATCCTTCGGGAGCATGGACTCGACAAATGTCTGAAGAATATAGGCTTCGAATTCCTGATGGGCCTTCTTCGTCTTGGCGGCACTGGTCAACTCGGCATCGTTACGAAGCGAGTTTCGCAAGGCATAGACATCGGCGCCGGACGTCATCAGAGGCTGGCCTGCCACCGACTTTACGGCATCCTCGAAGCTGGCGCCTTCCATGGCGGATGCGCCATCGAGAAGCTTCTGCGTGGCGGCTTGATAGCGCGCAGGATCCGCTGCCCTTGCGACGTCGTTGACAATATCTGAGGGCGGGCTGATCGCCATCTCGCATCTCTCAAGTTTCTATACTTGAGACAACATGTAACTCGGCTAGCTTACGGGAAGCTTGCGCTCTCGCCCTTTGCAAGCAACTCGAGAATAGAAGCGAGATCCTTCTTCTCAATCTCCCGGCGCTCCTGATCCTTGAGGCCGGACAACATCTTCTCCGTCCGCTTCGCCTGCATGGCCTTGTCGATGGTGACGGCCTTCTGCACCACCTTTGCCTTCTCTACGGCGCTGGCTTGAGATGCCAATCCTTGCAGGCGCTTAGCAGCGACATCGACGAAGAGGCCGTGAAGCGTCTCGTGATCGTTCATCGTCTGAATGAGCGTTTCTTGGGCGACCTTGAGCTCGGACGCTTCCCGCTCAAGATTGCCGAGCTTCAGCTCGGCCTCCTTCTGGAGGTGCTGCTGCACTTTAAAAATGCGGTCGATCTTCCGGATTCTCTGTCTCATCCAGCCTACCCGTCCCGAAGCCAGGTTGAGAAAGCCTCCATGAAGAGGAGCACATAGTCGCTTGCTGCGAAGTATATGATGAGCAATCCGCCGAGCATGATGAAAGGCGTCGCCAGGAAATAGACCGGGATCTGCGGCGTGAGCTTGTTTGTCAGTCCGACCGCTAAGTTGACGACAACCGAATATAAGATGAAGGGGCTGCTGATCCTGAGGGCAAGAACGAAAGCGACGCCGATCTGGTCGACCAGTTGCGTCAGCGAGAGCCTCATGCCCAGCCCCTCCCCCAGAGGCAGCCGTGAATACGAGGCAATGAGTCCCCGGAACAGTTCCCAATGAAGGTCGGACAGGAAGAGAACAGCCGTCGCCACCATCATGATGAAGGAGCTGATCGGAGGGAGAGGCTCCGCTTCATCGATCGGCGTTCCCGGCATGCCGCCGAGGCTCAGAGCCATCGCCACGGCACTCAACATGGTCTGCAGGGCCAGGAAATAAACGCGTCCCAGCAAGCCGATCAGGATGCCCGTCAGCAACTCCGAGACGATATAAACCAAAACCGCCGCGGGAGCCTGGGACGTGATGCCGGACTGAACCTTTTCGAGAAGAACCGGTGCCAGCGCCAGAGTGGTGGCCAACCCTATGAAGAGCCGCACATGAAGCGGAATCCGGTTGCTCGAAAAGCCCGGAGCGATCATCAGGCACCCGCCGATCCGACAGAAGATCAGGAAGATCCCCAGCAGGATCTCGGGGGTTACCTGGTTCACGAGACCGTACCAAGTGAGTTGACCTCAACTCCCCGGGCGATTTCCAGATGCGACAGAACAGGCAGGGAGGAGAACATGCGCTCGATGATCATGCGCACATAGGGGCGAGCATCCGGCGCCGTCACGATGGCGAAGGTATGAACCTGACCCATGCGGGTCTTGATGGCGTCGGAAGCCTCGGCTCCGAACTGTTCGACGAGACGCGGATCGATGTCGAACTCGACGACGTCGCCCTTTGCATCTCGCTTCAGGCTCTGATGGAATGCGATATCCCATCTGTTGCCGAGCCTCAGCACATTCAGAGCCCCCCCCTTCCGCGAGATCGCCGCAGATCTGCTGGGCAATCCGAACCCGCACATGCTCCACCAGTTGCTCGGCCCGACGCGCATGGGGAGCAATCTCGGCGATCGCCTCAAGAATCAGGCTCAAATTGCGGATGGATACCCGCTCGGCCAACAGGAGCTTCAATACCGATTGAAGACCGGAATAGGAAATCTGCGAGGGGCAGATATCATCAAGCAGTCGCTTGTACTCGGAATCGAGGCCATCCAGGAGATTTCGGACATCTTTGTAGGACAGAAGCTGAGGCAGGTTGTTGCGGATCACTTCGCTCAGATGCGTGAGGAGGACCGACGCCCCATCGACCGCGGTGAAGCCCTGTCGCTTGATTTCGTTCAAGTAGACGTCCGAAACCCACAGGGCCTTCATGCCGAAGGCCGGCTCCCGCACCTCATCCCCCGGCACATCGGGCATCGGACCATCGCCGAGCACGATGAGGAGATCGCCTGGGCGGATTTCCTGCGTCGCCACAACGGTACCGTGGATTTTGATCTGATAGCTCTTCGGCGGAATCATGAGACTGTCCGAGAGCTTCACGTCCGGCAGAACGAAACCGTAATCCTGGGCGAATTTCTTGCGCATCTTGCCCACGCGGTGCGCCAGATCTCCATGCGAACTCGCAAGATGCGAGGCCAGATGCTTGCCGAGACAAAGTTCAATCTCGGCGAGCTTCAGGGATTCCTTGACCGAGTCTCGCGATTCCACGAGATTCTTCTGCTGTTCCTGCGCAAGCTTGGCCTGGGCCTGAGTCTCCTGGTCGGCTCTGTGCTTGGGAATGGAGTAAGCGATGAAGCCCATACCGCCGCCGAGCAGGAGAAATGGGATCATCGGCAGGCCCGGCACAATGGCAAAGACGAACATCAGGGCCGAGGCGACCGTCAGGGCTCTCGGGTAGGCTCCGAGCTGATCGAGCACGGCCTTCTGCGCCTGCCCCCGTGTTCCTCCCTTCGACACCAGAAGTCCGGCTGCCAGCGAGACGACGAGGGCTGGGATCTGGCTGACCAAGCCGTCGCCAACGGAAAGCTGAGTAAAGACATCGGCAGCCTTGGACAGAGGCATGCCGTGGCGCGTGACGCCGATGATGATGCCGCCGAAAATGTTGACGGCGATCGTGATCAAGCTCGCGACGGCCTCGCCGCGGACGAATTTGGAGGCACCGTCCATGGATCCGAAGAAGGCGCTTTCCTCTTCAAGCTCGCGCCGCCTCTTCTGGGCCTCCTTCTCGTCGATCAGACCCGCGGACAGATCGGCATCGATGGCCATCTGCTTACCGGGAATGGCATCGAGCGTAAACCGGGCGCCCACCTCGGCGATACGGGTCGCACCCTTGGTGATGACCAGGAAGTTGACGGTGATCAGGATGATGAAGACGACGATGCCGATAACGAAATCGCCGCTCATCACAAATTGAGAAAAGCCGCTGATCACATGGCCGGCGGCATCGACGCCCTTATGGCCGTCTGACAGGATGAGACGGGTCGAGGCAATACTGAGCGCGAGGCGCAACAGAGTTGCGATAAGGAGGACAGTGGGGAAAGCGGAGAAATCAAGGGGCTTCTGAATCCAGAGCGCCACCATCAGGATCAGGACGGACAGCGCCACCGAGAAGGCGAGCCCCATGTCGATCGCAAGCGGCGGAATCGGGAGAAAGAGAATGGCAAGGATGCCGACCACAACGCCAGCAAATGCCAGATCCCTGCCGCGCCCCTGGGCTGTAACTTCAGTTGCTTCCATGTGCCTGCCAGCTCAACGAATGAACGTGAGACTGACACATGGACCATGAAGCTTGCGCGAGGGTCGCAAAGCCACCTTAAGGTGCCGTCCCTCACTCCGCATGCAGCTCGAGCGCCGGCAATCTAGAACCCAGTTACGATCTTTCCATAGACCAATTCGGTGAAGGCGAAGATCTGCGATCCGACGAAAGACCCGGTCACGAGGGCCACCACCAGAATGGCGATGATCTTCGGGATAAATGTGAGAGTGACCTCTTGGATCTGCGTCAGTGCCTGAATCAGGGCGATGACGATACCGATGATCATTGCTGCCGCGACCGCAGGTCCTGCAGCAATGATGACGGTCCAAATGGCTGCCCGTACAAGCTCGAGGGCATCGATTTCATTCATTGTCAGCTCACAATGATGCCGGGACCGAGAAGAATCTGTTCCCCGCCCTTGAGCTTGGCGACTGCACCGTCGCTGGCGATCGTGACGGACAATACCTCGCCCGAGATCTTGCCGTCAGCGGTCGAAACCGTGCGGCCGATGACGCTGTCGGCCTGTGCCCATGTCGACGAAGAAAGCAGCGCATCAAGCTTGGAATTGCTCTTAACGGTCTGCTCGACCTGGGAGAAGGTCGCAAGCTGAGCCATGTAATCAGTCGATTTCATCGGCTCGGTCGGGTCCTGGTTCTTCATCTGCGTCATCAACAGCTTCAGGAAGTTGTCGTAGGTCGCGGTCGACGACGTCTCAGTTGCGGCGGCTCGTTGAGTCGTAAAAGTGCTGGAGACAGAGGAGACGTTCATCATGAGGCTCCTGGATTATGCCGCTTGAACTGCGGCGGGCTCCGCTGGTGCGGATTGATGAGCCTCAATTGGCTCGAACAGGGTTCGGATGGCCTTCAGCGCCTCGAAGGTGCGGTCGGCTTCCACAAGGTCGCCGACCTTGCCCAGCGTGTCCTTCATCCCTTCATCGGTGATGACTTGGACCAAGGCGCCATGCAGCTTGCGGAACGCCTCCATGACCTTGCCCGCTTCCTGCGGATTGATCAGTAGGGACTGCACGACGAAATAGAGCTGACGCATCGGGGTCGTCGCCTCCGTGACCTGGAGGACATGGCTCTCAAGGAGGAAGCGTGCTTCGTTCAGGAGGCTCAACGTCACCTTCTGACTGACGGTCAGAACGGCTCCATTGATAAAGATGCGCTCGCCGGCCTTGAGGGAGAATCGCATTTTGGCTTTCATTTCAGACCCTCCTGGATCATGGCATTGATATCGATTAGCGCTTCAAGGCTCTTCTGCTCACCACGAACCACACGATCCGATTCGCGCATCACCCAGAGCCCGATGGAAATGAGCTGACCTTTCAGCTGGTCGGGAAACCCGTTATCTGGGTGCCCCAGGTCCTTGATCAGGAAGGTCCAAAGCCGTTGGACGAAAACGATCGCATCGATCATTTCAGGGGATTGCGCAGGCATCCCCTCGGCCGCCTTCATCATGTGAATGGCGCGGTCAAAGAGTTCGAATTCGCGTTGACGGAGGTCTCTGGAAGAGTCTTCGATAACTTCAGCGTAGGAAAAGCGATACATTACTGAACTCCGGCAATCAGATGAAGTTGATCAGACTCAAATTTTTGAGTTGGGCCGTCAAAGAATAAGATGTTTGAAGCTGCGTCGACAGCTGATCGATCCTGATCTTTGCTTCAGCAGGATCAACTGCTTCCAGGTGCGTGATCTTCTCGTCCAGGATATCTTTCTGCAGGCTCATTCTCTCACCTGCCTGCTCGATTTTCTCCTGTACGGTTCCCAGCTTCGCCTGCATGCCCGTCAAGCCTATGATGGCACCCGAGAAGGTTTCGAAAGCCTTATTGACCAGAACTCCTCTCGTCGCGTCATTGAGCTTACTGAGGCCGAGATCGAAGACCATCGTATAGGCCATCGCCAATTTCTGGATTGCCTCGTCGTTAGCATTGGCAGATGCCTCGAGTTTCTCTTGCGGAGAGATCCGGCTCTGGATGTTCTCGCTCGACGCATTCGACCAGTTTTGCCAGTTGGTCCCCTTGAAAAGGTCTGCAAAAGGGCCGTCCAGGAACGCTTCCATCTGAAGTGGGGTGATCGCCGATACGCCCGCTGCGTTCTGATCAAAGCCAAATCCGACAGGCGGCCCTGCCGTGAAAGCAGCATCGACAGCGGCTTTCGGAGCTCCGCCCGCATAGCTGTTGAGCGGTTTTTCCTGAGAATTCAGGCCCCCGAAGATGAATTGGCCTCCGGCAGTGGTATTAAGGGCGGATATCAAGCCATCAAGATTGGTTTTGGCTTGGTACCCGATCGTTCCAACGCTTGCTTGAGACATCGGCGTCGCGATCAGAGCGTCCATCAGCTTGTCCGCCGTGGTTCTAATTTGATCGAGCGCCTTGGTTGTGGATTTAATCCGCAGGAGAGCCGATGCATTGCTGTCGGTCAGAGCATCGAGCTCGGCTCGATCCTGGCGCAGGGACAACGTGGTCCCCGTCTTGTAGCCGAGCTTCAGCCCGACATCGGCCTCGCGACCGGAGACGAGTTCCTTGTTGGCCTTCACCAGATTGGCCTGGAGCTTATCCAGGGACGCCTTGGATGAGCTCCAAAGGGACATTGTTGAGACGAAAGTCGTTCTCATGGTTTAGCCTACGACGCTGAGAAGGGTTTTGAGCATTTGGTCGATGACCGACAGCAGTTTGGCCGATGCCGAATAGGATTTCTCCAACTGCAGCATGAGCGCGGTCTCATCGTCCATGTTGACATCAGTCGCATTCGAGAGCGCTTCAGACGCATGTCCGAGGAGCGTCGTCTGATAATCGACGCTCTGGCTTGCGCTCTGGCGCGTGGCTTCCAGCCAACTCCCAGACAGAGAGGCGAAACTCTGCAAGGAAGCGGTCGGCCCAAAGCCCAAAGTCGGATCGAATGGGCGCTGAGCGACCATGCCCTCCGCTAAGGCATAAAGCCGCTCGGAGAATGAGGCGCTGCCATCAGGGTTGTAAGCATAATCGGTGCCGTTGATGCCGCCGTCGCGGATAGTCTCGAACTTGCCGCCCTTTGTCGGATCGATGGCATCATTGACCCGGATCAAGCCGGCAAGGCCTGCAGAGGCGGGCATCGCGGGAACACTCGTGGCGCCAGCGAAGGTGAAGGCCCCGGGCTTGTCGGGTTTTCCCGCGCCGCTCTGATCGCTCTCGGCGAAGGTCTGGATCAGTCCGCGGGCGAGTTCATCGAGCTGTGTCTGGTAGGTAACCGCGACATCGTCCCGCAACCGCGCCAATCCGACAAGATTCCCGGAGTTCAGGGGCATGAGCGCCCCCGGCCCTGTCACGCGGATCCCATCGATGAGGACGTCTCCACCTGTTGTGGCCGGACCGTAAACCGTCGTCGGACTGAAGGTCACGGGCCGTGCCGTACGCTCGAACAGCGGCACCCCGCTATCCGTGTACAGCGCAATGTCATTACCGGCGCGGGGCACGACCGTAATCCCGATCTCCTCGGACAACTGTGCGATCAGGCCATCGCGTGTGTCCATGGCGTCGCTGACATCGGCTCCAAGAGCGGAACCGCTCATGATCTGCTGGTTTGCCTTCTCGAATTTGGAAAGAAGATCGTTGATCCGGGCAACTGATCCAGCCATTCCCCCGTCTGCCTCCAGGCGAACGGACTGGATTGTGGCAGTGGCCCGGTTCAGAGTATCCGCCAGATCCGTAGCAGCCTTGACGAATGCCTGTGCCAGGACTGGATTATCGGGCGCGTTGGCATATTGCAGCAGCGCGCCGTTCAGCGCGCCGACCCTTGCCGCGGCCGATTGATCCAGTTCCGTATCGCCTACGGTCTGACTGAGCTTCTGCAATCCTTCGAGCAGCGCCTTCTGCGTCGCAGAATCGGAGGTTGTTTCCAGCATCTTCGTCAGAAGCGCCTGATCGCTGGCCCGGAGAACCGTGATGCGAGCATACCCGCCCGTCGTCGTGAGGGCAGCGATCTTGCGCGAATAGTTCGGGTCGGAAGCCCCGGACGTGTTGCGTGACACGACCGCCATCTGCGATTGCGATGCCTGCAACGATGAGCGCGCCGTATTGTAGGCTACTGACAAAGACATGGATCAATGACCCTTGAGTAAAAGGAAAGGGTTACCGCTTCAGGTTCATCAGAACGTCGAGCAGCTCCGACCCGGTCTGGAAGACCTTCGAGTTCGCCGTATAGCTGGTCTGAGCCTCGATCATCGCAGTCAGTTCGGTGCCGATATCGACGTTCGATCCTTCGAGAGCACCGGACGCGATGGAGCCGAAGCCGGACATTTCCGGGAAGCCAACCTGGTATCCACCGGAACTCGCCGTCGTCTCGTAGACATTGCCTGCGCGGGGGCTCAGGTTGTCCGGGCTCGACACGTTTGCCAGCGGAATGCGATAGGCCCCGACACGGGTTCCATCCTCATAGACCGCATAGACCGTGCCATCTGCGGCAAACTCGACGTCCTTCACTGCGGACGGGGCGTTGCCGTTGGCCTCGCCTGTGACATTGTACTCGCCCGCCAACTGCGTCATGCCTACCATATCGAGGGCGAACGGTTCACCTCCAGGAATGCCAAAGCTCAGCACAGATGGACCAGTCAATTGGCCATCCGCGTCGAAGGTCAGAGTCATCGATGTCGTTCCGGTCAGCGGATCAGCACTCGTTCCATTAGCGACCTTGATGCTCCATTGCGTATCGCTGATCTTCGACAGAGAAATGTCGATTTTGATCGGATTACCGACCTTATCATAGACCTGGAGCGAGGATTGCTTGCTGACGGCCGGTAATGCGACGACTGCTTGACCGTCTGGCAGATTGCCCTTGAAGGTCCCCTTCGTCGACCCCGTTGCCTGCATGGCAAAGGACGCCATGTTGACAGGCTCGACGCCATCGAGGCTGTTCAAGGAGGGATTAACGGCTCCCGCTCCAAGCTTGTAGCCCATCAGGGTGAAGCCGGAGGCATTCACGAGGTTGCCTGTCCGCCCATCTTTGACGAAGTTGCCAGCGCGAGTCAGGTAGGGAGATCCGCTAGGGTCACTCACCACGAAGAAGCCATTACCGGAGATCGCCAGATCCGACGCGGATGTCGTGTAAGCAATGGGACCCTGATCCGCGATCGTATAGCGAACCCTGCTGGTGACGGAGCCGGAGTTATAGTTGCCTTCGCTTGAAGGAAGAATAAGGGATGAGAACTCCGTCGAAGCTCGCTTGTACCCATTCGTGCTCGAGTTCTGGATGTTCTCGGCGACGGTACCCAACTTGTTCGACTGGGCGTTCATACCAGAAACGCCACTACGAAGAACGCCATAAAGACTCATCTAAAGCTCCTACGGTTTCAAACTGGACCTAACACCATGACGCTTGTGCGAAGCTGTATTCCGATCCAGGGCTGATGCTGCGAGACGTGAACAATTCTATTGCTTGAGGGCCTGCGCCAGATCCATGAAGGCATCGCGACTGGCCGGCATGGATGGATCTTGCCGAAGCGCTTCGTAGATCTTCGGGACAAGAACGACAGCCTGGTCGAGCTCCTGATCATTGCCAGGGTGATAGCCGCCCATGAGCCTGAGATCCCGCGTATCCTCGAAGCGGGCGATCAACCCGCGAAGGCGACGCACGAGCTCCTTCTGGTCCGGCGACCAGACATGATCGGCCAGACGCGAGATCGATCCCAGGACATTGATGGCCGGATATCGTCCCTGATCTGCGATGGAGCGATCCAGAACGATGTGACCATCGAGCGTTCCGCGAATATTGTCAGCGACAGGATCGTTATGATCGTCGCCGTCGATGAGGACCGAGAATATGCCGGTGATCGAACCTTTTCCCTCTGCTCCGGGACCCGCCCTTTCCAGCAGTCGAGGCAGGTCGCTGAAAACGCTTGGCGTATAGCCACGGGCAACGGCAGGCTCTCCGGCCGCCAAGGCTACGTCGCGCGCGGCGTGAGCATAGCGTGTCACGGAATCCACGATGAGCAGGACCGAATCACCACAATCGCGGAAGTATTCGGCCAAGGCCACTGCCGTCCGCGGAGCCTGACGCCGCATCATCGGGCTCTCGTCCCCGGTGGACACCACCATGACCGACTTATGCAGGTTCGCCTGAATGGGCCCTTCCAGGAATTCCCGCACCTCGCGACCGCGCTCTCCCACCAGCGCGACAACGATCGTCTCAAAGCCTTCGCACTTGGCAAGCATCGTCAGCAGCGTGGACTTGCCGACGCCCGAGCCCGCGAAAATGCCGATGCGCTGCCCTTGGCAGATCGGCGTGAACAGATCGATGGCTTTAACGCCCGTTTTCAGAGGCGTCGTGACCCTTGCCCTCGTCATGGCGGACGGAGGCTCGGCATCGTTCTGTACCGGCTTGTGGCCCGGCACGAGAGATCCTAAGTCGTCCAGTGGCTCGCCAAGAGCGTTGATGACCCGTCCTCGCCAGCTGTGGTCGGGGCTCAAGCCCGTATCGCCCACAATGAAGGCAGGCGTTCCAATACCGGCCTCGATGCGGCCGTTGAAGGGTTTTATGGTAATGCCGCCGTCATCGATGCGAACGACTTCTCCGATCTGCGTCTTTCCCTGAGCTGCGAAGCCCACTCGGTCCCCGAGCCTCACGAACTGTGACAATCCAGCAACCCGATAATAGCTGGGATTCACTTCGCGAATGGTTCCGCTGATCTGGATCTTCCGACGCCCGACACCTTCGGTCAGAACGAACTCTTCGAGCTTTTGGAGAGCATTCATGGCTGCCATCAAGAACTGGGGCCAAGGGTCCGGATGGCGTCCATGAGGGTCGATTCGCTCTCCTGGATCGTCGTCGCGGCGCTATCGAAATTTCTTTGGACCGCGATCATCTTCGTCATCTCCAGAACGGGATTGACGTTCGATCCTTCGCTGTAGCCCTGTTGAACTCCGGTGGAGTTGAAGTCCTGAACGACTTCACCCGGAATGCTGGACATGACGCCGGAATTTCCGAAGCGACTGAGCCTGCTGTCATTTCTCAAGTTGAAGATACCGATTGCTCCAACCTGGTTGGCTCCCTGCATGATCGTTCCGTCACGGCCGACGGTTGGGGAACCCGCCATAGGATCGAGCGCGATGGGTGCACCGCCGGCGTCAAGAACCTGATAGCCTTCGACGGTCAGAAGATCGCCGTTCTCGTTCATCTTGAACCGGCCATCTCGAGTGTAGACCGCTCCATTGGGGCCGTTGAACGCGAACCAAGCCTCCCCCTGAATGGCAACATCAAGCGGGTTGTCGGTCTTGACGATCGGGCCGGTCCGCCGTGACACGAAGTTTTGCCCGGAGGAGGCGAAGGACACATTCTCCTTGGCCGCGAGCGAGAGAATTTCCTCGAACTTCACCTCGTCCGCACGAAAACCGCCCGTATTCATGTTTGCAACGTTGTTTGCTATCGTATTGAGGCGCTTTTCCATGGCCACCTGGGCGGATAACGCCACATAAAGCGAAGATTGCATCGAGGAGCTCCGGCCTTTGCTCTCATGAGGGTGGCTTCGTGAGACCAACCCTGATGGCGCGGCATCTGTCTGCCGCATGAACCTGGCCCGAGACGTAAGCGAACAGCCTTGCACGAGGCTTGCTCCCTCGTTTCCAGCTTCGCGCAAGCCTCCGCGCTTAAGACATCCTCAACGGGTTGGACTTTCACAAAAGGACCACAGCTTTGGGCGTTTTGATCGGACTGGCAGTCGCCATTGGCTCGCTTGTGAGCGGCTATGTCGCCATGGGCGGTCATCTGGCTGTTATTTGGCAGCCTTGGGAATACGTGATCATCTGCGGCATCGCGATCGGTACATTCATCATCGCAAACCCCATGCCCCTGGTGAAGGACACGGGCCGGGCTGCGCGTGAGGCGATCTCTGGGGCTGTGCCCAAGAGAGATCATTATCTTTCGATCCTGGGCCTTCTCTATGCTCTCATGCGGGAATTGAAGAACAAGCCGCGAAACGAGGTGGAAGGGCATATCGACCAGCCGGAAGAATCAGAGATCTTCAAGGCTTTTCCAAGCGTTCTCAAGGACAAGGATCTCACGCTCTTCATCTGCGACTATGCGCGGCTGATCATCATCGGCAATGCGCGCCCCCATGAGATCGAAGCTCTCATGGAGGAAGAGATCGCGACCCTCAAGCGCGACCGCCTGAAGCCCTATTACTCCATCAATACCGTATCGGAGGCGCTTCCCGCCCTCGGCATCGTGGCAGCCGTTCTGGGCATCGTGAAGGCTCTCGGCGCCATCGATCAATCGCCCACCATCCTGGGCGGGCTGATCGCCTCGGCGCTTGTCGGAACCTTCGGCGGCATCTTCATCTCCTATGCCTTCCTGTCGCCGCTTGCGAACAAGGTGAAGGCGACTCGCGAGAAACAGACCCGCGTCTATGTCATCGTCAAGCAGGCTTTTATCGCCTACATGAACGGCGCTCTCCCGCAGATCGCCGTGGAACATGGCCGCAAGGGCATCTCCGTGGAGTATCGCCCGACCATCGACGAGGTTGAAACCGCGACGACGACGGGCGGCCGTTCCGAAGACCTGAAAGAGGCTGCGTAATGATGAGCGGAGCACAAAGCGCCAACGATATTCGCGACATGCTTCTCGACGCGGCAGGCCTCTCCCTCGATCGCCTGCCGATGCTCCACGTGATTTTCGACCGTATGTCGACGAGCTGCGCCGAGCACCTGCGTCACATGGCGGCCTCACCCATGTACTACTCGCTCAGCGGACTTGAGAGCGGTCGCGTCACCGAAATCCTGGAGATGTACGAGGCAAACGCCGTCGCGGGAATCTTTCATGCCCCGGAGTGGGACAGCCATATCCTGATTGGCTTCGACCGTGACTTCATCTACACGATGGTGGAGGTGCTCTTTGGCTCCGACGGCTCAGAACCGCCGGTGGAGGAAGCGCGGGGTTTCTCGAGCATCGAGCTCAGGATGGCTCAAACGCTCTTCGAGCAGGTCGCAAAAGCTCTTCAGGCTTCCTTTTCACTCGTTGTCGATACGAAGTTCAAGCTCGAACGCATTGAGACCCGCATGGACTTCGCCATCATTGGACGGCGGAACAACCAGGCTATCGCAGCGAAATTCCTCCTCCAGGCGCTCAACCGCGGCGGCGAAATGTTCGTCATCATTCCGCAATCGGTTCTCAACCCGATGCGGAAGGCTCTCTCCCACGTGGTGACCGGCGAATCGTCGGGCCGCGACCCACGATGGATGAAGCAGATCGCCACCGAGGTGAAGAAGACCGAGGTGACTCTCAAGGCCGTTCTCGAGGAGCGATACCTCTCACTTGGCGAGATTGCGGACCTCAAGATCGGGGATGTCATCGAGCTGCAGGCAACCCCTCGCAGTCGCGTCAAGCTTGAAAGTAATCAGCAAGGTCTTTTCTGGTGCCATATCGGGCAGTCGGAGGGCTCCTATGTTCTGAAGGTCGATGAACTTATCGATCAGGAAAAAGAGTTTCTGGATGATGTCCTCCCTCGCTAACGCTATTCTCTTCCTCGCGCTTGTGACGACCAGCATCATGGTCGCTGTGATGTACCGGAAGCTCAAGAAGCTTGATCACTACCATGCCGAGTACCAACAAATATTCGATAAAACTGGAGCTGCACTGGTTGCTGCTCAGAGCGCAGTGACGAACTTCGGCACAGAGGGAAAGGAGACCATCGTCCTTCTCAGTCAGCGCATCGAGGAAGCCCAGGCAGTCGCCGAACGACTTGAGCACCTCACTCGAGAGGCCCGCCTGCAAGTGCAGTCACGCTCCGGCACATCTAACTCATAAGGTCAATTCCCATGACGAATCCTTTCGAACCAAAACCCCAGGACAAGGCCGTGTGGCAGCAGGAAAATGCATTCGAGAGTTCCGCACAGCACGACGACAGACTGGGTGGAGGGAAGAACCTCGACTCGATCCTGCGTATTCCTGTCACAATCCAGGTTGTCCTCGGCTCGGCGACGATGCCCGTTGCCAACCTGATGAAGCTCGGGCGCGGCGCGATCGTCCCGCTCGATCACAGGGTGGGCGAGCCTGTTGATGTCGTCGTGAATGGACGTATCATCGCCCGCGGTGAGGTCGTTGTCGTCGAAGACGACAACTCTCGATTTGGCATCTCACTGACCGAAATTGTCGGTCCTCCTACCAACGATATTAACGGCTAAGTTGGTTTTACGACATGGTCGCTCACGTCCCCATGAAGGCGAACGGCACGAAGGTTCTGAAAGGACCTGAGCGCGTCGCAACACTCCTTTTGCTATGGGAAAGCCTGCTGCGAGCAGGATCCTCAAGCACTTTAGCGAGGAGGAGATTCGCCTTGTCACCAAATCCGCTGCTCAACTTGGGCCTGTCTCCCCGACCCAGATCGAGCAATTAGTTGAGGAGTTCGCATCGAATTTCTCTGACGGAGCGGACTTGGTCGGCGGCGCGGCCCATATCGAGAAACTGCTGACGGGAATTTTGAGCCCGGAGCAGATCGCCAATATCATGAGCGAAGTTGTCGGGAGCGCTAACAAAAGCATATGGGAGCGCATATCGACCGTCAGTGAAAGTGCGATTGCCTCCTATCTCATGAAGGAGCATCCGCAGACTGCTGCTCTCATTCTATCGAAAGTAAAGCCATCTTGCGCCGCGAAGGTCATGACGCAGTTGCCGCAGCCTCTACGGAACAACCTCATGCGACGCATGCTGAGCATGAAGCCCATCGTCGATGAGACAATGAAGAACATCGAGAAGACATTGCATGAGGACTTCATGGCGAACTTCTCGAAAAATGCAGGATCTGACACGCACGCCAAGATTGCGGACATCATCAATAAGATGGAGCGGGATCACATGGAGGATGTGCTGAGCAGCCTCTCATCCGTTCGTCCGAAATCGGCGGAAATTCTGAGGGGCCTGCTCTTCACTTTCGACGATATCGTGAAGCTGACGCCGAGAGACCGTACAACCCTCTTCGACCAGGTGCCGCCAGATCGCGTTGTTCTGGCTCTGAAGGGTACAAATGACGAGTTCCGCAAAGTTGTCCTCTCTGCTCTCTCATCACGCGTTCGTCGCATGATCGAGCATGAACTCAACAGCAAGGAACCGTCCGCCCACCGCGACATCGCGGAGGCTAGACGAACCATTACGGATCTCGCGCTGGAGATGGCTGGTCGAGGAGAGATCGTCATCAACTCAGAGACCGAGGACGAAGCTTACTTCTAGCAGCCGAACCTTGGATCATGTCTGATACGGACGATAAAGACAGCAAAACAGAAGCGCCTTCCGATAAGAAGGTTCGCGATGCCATCGAGAAGGGCAATATTCCCTTCTCGAGAGAGGCACCCTTGTTCGCTTCTATTTTGGGAATTCTTCTCGTTCTGACATTCGCCGCACGCGGCGCTACCAAGAGCCTGACGGAAAAGCTGTCACTCTTTGTCAACCGCCCGCAGGATTTTCGATTGGAATCCGGGTCGGACGCGGCCGCCCTGATCCAGGCAGTGGCCCTTGAGGTCGGACAATTCCTCATCCCGACGATCGCTATTCTGGCAGCTTGCAGCTTGGCTGCATCGATATTTCAGAATGTACCGTCTGTTGTCTCCGAGCGGATCAGACCGCAATGGAACAGAATTTCACCCTTGAGCGGCTGGAACCGGATCTTCGGCCGGCAGGGGTTAGTGGAATTTTCAAAGTCATTGTTCAAGTTCGGAACGATGACTCTCGTCAGTCTCCTGCTTCTGAAGTCGGAGCAATACAAGGTTCTGAATGCCATGCTCACTGATCCCTCCCTCCTTCCGGAGCTGATGTTGACCATGGCCATGCGTCTTGTCTCCGCCATTGCCATCGCGACGATCGTCCTCGTTGCGGCTGATCTGCTCTGGGCCCGTTTCAAATGGCGCAGCGATCTGATGATGACTAAGCAGGAAGTTAAGGAAGAGTATAAGCAAATGGAAGGCGATCCGATGGTCAAGGCGCGGATGCGCTCCTTGGCTCAGGATCGAAGCCGCAAGCGAATGCTGGCTGCGGTTCCCAAGGCAACCTTCGTGATCGCCAATCCGACCCACTTTGCCATTGCCATGCGATATGAACGTAGTGAGGCGAACGCCCCGATCGTCGTCGCCAAGGGCAAGGATCTCATCGCGTTGAAGATCCGTGAGATTGCCGAAAAAAGCGGCATTCCCGTGATCGAGGACAAGCCTCTGGCAAGATCCATGTACGATCATGTTGAAGTCGATCGGGTGATTCCGCCCGATTTCTATAAAGCCGTCGCTCAGATCCTGTTCTACATCCTCACGAGGTCTAAATGAGAAGCCTTCGCGCCGTCGAAGTTGCTGCTCCGTTGAGAGAGCATTGGGATATTCAAGCCTTCGAAGAAGTATTGGCGTGCAATATCAAGGATGTAATCGCCGATTTTTGCCTCACGGATGCTGAGATTATCCGCTCCTATGCCGACAATCAGCTGCACGGCAATATGGACGAGATGGTGACGTCGTCTGCCGAACTCTATTTCAAAGGCGAGACGCTGTCTTACGGCCATGTCGCCCAAGTCAGCACTGGGCGCGGGGAGTCCTCGTGTGTCGTTCTCGACATGGAATTCGTGCACGATTCCGTCACGGTTTTCTTCCAGCTCATCTTCGGCAACTATTACATTGGCGTCAAAATCAGCGAAGTTCTTCTTGATGCGACGTTCCGCAGGGGCGATTTCAACCCGTCTTCCTTTGAAAGGATTCTCTCGTCCGCCCGCTTGAGGCCGCTCCCGGCCCGGTTCAAATCATCCTACTGTCTTGCCGGATCCGTCCGCCATTGAGCACCGGCCGGTCACAGACTCATCTGATGCAATATAAAATCTTAAAAGCGATAAGCTTGGTCACGGTGGCAGCCACGATTTCGGCCTGCAATTCGACCGACACCTTATACAATCAAGGGCCGTGGGGTCCGGGGTATGTTCGCAGGAACTACCCGGAGTATTCCGCACCATGGGGTCGACAGCTTTCCGGATCGCCCCAATATGGGGTCGGTGAACCTGTCGCAATCCCGGTCGATACGGTCGAATTCGACGTCGCTCGACCTGAAAGACGTCGCGAAATCTATCTTGAAGCAGATATTGGTCCTGCCACCACGGCTCGGGACGTCGGCTCCATGGATCCTCCTGAGCCGGTTATCCTGGCGACACCGACGCCGGTCGCGCCTGAGCGCCCCTCGCTTGCGACGGGCCCAGCCTCTGCCAGTGCCCAATCGAGCCCTGCAGGCGTTTTCACGGCGCCCCAACGCGCTTCTTCCTATTCAGGAACCTGGAATGCCAGGGTTGGTGCGTCCTCCTGCAAAGTGCAGCTCTCGAGCGTTCCATCGCTGGATCTCTACAGAGCCTCAACGCAAGGATGTGCGCATGAGGTCCTGCGAAGCGTTAATGGATGGAGCTTCCGCGAGAACCAAGTGATCCTTTTCTCGCGCGGTCAGCTGGTTGCCCGCTTGTCGGGAGCGGAAGCGGCACTCGCCGGAACGCTGAACGGATCCGGGTCGGAAGTCAGGATGTCACGGTAAGTGTCACGGCTTCAGCCGTCTGAGGCCGTCTGTCCACTGCTCAGGCCCGGAGCGTCCGCGCAGAAGGTCCGAGCTCCTGGCGTCCACTGGCCAAACCCAGTTGCAACCATGTTGGCGATTACGCGGCAGACGTAACGCTTTTGGGCGGGATCGTTGTTCGGCCCCGCGTGATAGCGTGCCACGGCCATCGTCCAAGTCTCGTGACGCGCCTTCAGCTCCCTCAGGAATCTCGCGGCATATTCCACATTGGTGCGCGGATTCAGCATGCCTTCCAGCGATGAAAAGTTTTCACGATGATAAAGATGGTTGATCTGCATGCAGCCAAGGTCTATGAGCCTCGCGCCGCCTCTGCTAGCTTCCTCAAAACGCTGTATCGCCTCAGCCGCGCTGTTCGAGAACACGGCCTTTCCTTCGACGTTCATGGCATAGGGTTGCAGGCTGCCGCGTCGTCCCGTTTCGGTAAGACCGACGGAATAGAGCATGCCTAACGGCACTCCATACTTGGACGAGGCTCGCATCATCTCTCGTTCGCATTGGCCCGCTGGAGACTGGGCCAGGGCCGGGGTCGAGATCCAGCTGCTAAAGGTAGATCCCGCCATAATGGCTACCGCCAGAAGGCAATCCTTCACTACCATCCTTGTGGATGTCCGATCCGCCTCTGCCATAACGGTCACCCTGGTTGCGGGAGGAGTTTCCCTGACCCGCTGCCGCACCTTGCTCGAAGGACTGGCTCTGCGCCTGATTTCCCTGCTGTGGACGTTGGAATGAGGAGCGGTCATGAGAGGCAGCTTCAGTGGATTGAATGTTAATCACATCGGGACGATAACCAGATACCCGGAGGAGACTGGTCAGCTTTTCCGCATCGTTCCGCAGGAGTTCGGCTGTATCCTCACTTTGAGCCTGGATTTCCATTTCAATACTGTCGCCGGCAAGCCGCATCCTGATCGTCAGGAGGCCGAGCTCCGCCGGCTTCAGCTGGAGATCCAAAACTCTGAGAACGCCAGCCGATGCTCTCGCAGTGGCTACCCGATTCAAACCATCATGCTGAAAGGATGGCTGCTGAGGCTCAGGCACCCCCTTGACATCATCGATGATGGACTTCGCGAGATGCTGGAGTGTTGAAGGAGGGAGAGAAGCGATTTCCGCTTTCGACCCGGCGATCGTCGACAGCTTTTGCATCTCTGAGCGATTGGAAATACGGTCCGAAGAAACGTCTTTTACAGTTCCCTGTTCTTCGCCCCTTCCTGCGACATCTGCTTCGACAGCCATATAGGTCGAGGCGTGAGCTAATCCCTCGCCGGCAGGTGGCTGCAGGCCCTTCACCCCAACGCCCTTGATTTTCCCGGTAAGCAGATTTTCAGATGCCGCGCTTGCATCTTCGTTGTAAACCGCCGTGCCCAATTCCGTTGGAGCGCTGCTTAGTCCTTCAACGATGGGTCTGAAATGCGTTTCCTGGTTTTGAACCGACACTGCAAGCTTGGATCCCAATCCAGAATTTGCTGGACTTAGCTCGCCCACATCCTGCGGCGGCATGGACAGATGGGCTGATGCAAGAGATGCGCTCGATTGTGCAGCATCGGCATCGCCAGCATTAGCGGTTCGCGCCAGAATGCGAGGGAGGAGATTCTCGAGAATTGAGAACGCAGGGCTTCCGGATTGGAGAGCTGACGTACCTGCAGAATTGTCACTCGGCGGCACCTCAGGCAGGAGAGCCTGCAGCGCATCGCCATCGGCGGCATCCGACTCCAGATATGCCTTGTTCGCTTCGTTGTCTAGAATGTTTGTTTTCTGCTGAGATGCCCCTACACCTTCCTTCTGCGACTTTCCTGAAAAGCCGTCCAGGAGTGACCCGAAGTCGGACGAGGCAGCGTTTCCACTGCTCTCCTGGGCGTCTGGATTCAGAGATGCGTTGCGCGACGGGGTGTCCACAAGCCTCGGCGTTGTCTGTGACAGAAGATCTAATCGGCTCATCGGCTTGTATACGCCTAATTCTTAATCAACTTGTCGACGCGACTGAGGGCGTCACGTGCTTTGGATAGCGCCTGAAGCTGTTCCAGCCCTTGCGCAGGAGCGGAAACGTCCATCGGTCGCTCGGCTACGACCTTGGCCGACTTCGTTCTCGCTTCAGCGACCTGCTGCGACTGAATCTCGGGCATTTTACGTATCTGGCCCGCCATTGCGAGAGCGGAATCCAGCAAGCCCAGATCGCTCGCCGCAAGAACGGTCCGGTCGAGACTGCGAAGATCGTTGACGGCATCATCGATGGCCTGAGGCGATGTGATCAACGATGCCGCGCGGTAGAGCTTTGCTCTTGCGGCGCTCATCCTGTCTGATCCCACCAGCTCCTGAGCCTTGTCGGCCAACAATCGGGCCGATGTGGTGAACCCCTGTTCAATCGATGAACGTGCTGCCAAAAGGTAAAGATCGCGCCTTGCATCCAGCTCAAGCTCGGACATCATCGCCACGAGGCCTTCAAACCGCGAGGACTCCTTCCCGAAGTCAATTCGCGTCAGCGCGGAGGCCAGCCTCTGCCTGAAGTTGCCGGAGTAGATCGAATGACGATAGCGTCGCAGATAGTCAGTGGCGAGCGTCTGGAACTTTTTCATATTGTTGGTCTGGCTCGCCACGAAGACCTGCCTGCGCAAGGCTGCCTCTTCAAGAAGGGTGCCAGGCGCCTGAAGTCGGACGAAGTCCAGCAACTCGTCTGATTTCGCAGCATCCTTCCGCACGACGAGAGCCGATTGAACCAAAGCCAACTGGGCTCCCAGAGTAGGAGGAAGGGAGCGAGGGTCCAAGGATGCGAGCGAATTCTGCGCAGCCTCCTCCCTACCCTCGACATAGGCCAGTGCGCCTTCGATCAATGGCCGGTCAATCTCTGCGATGACCGAGGAGCCTAATTCCAGAAGCCTTCTCAGGATCCCTGGATTACCGCCACTGAGGACGAAGGAGACCGCGGCTCGGGAATTCTTGCTCGTCTGCCAGGTCTCCGGCTCCAGATCCATGAACCTGTCGTCCAGGATCCCCAGTAGGCCACGCTGCCCGATATGAGCCTCGGTGGACCCGATTGCAATCTGGTCCTGCATCAGATGCAACGTTCGCACGAGTTGAACAGGGCTAGGAACTGTGGCGGGCTGAGCGTTCTGCTCTACAGTTTCCTGTGAAGGCGGCGTACTCTCGGCCATCGCCGCTTCCGCAACAAGGAGCAAAGAAATCGCAATGAGCGACAATGAAAGACCTTTCATCAGTGATCACTCCTGCAGAAGGATCTCAACCCGGCGGTTTTGATCCGCATTCGGATCGCTCGGGATCTTCGGCTCACGATCTGCATGCCCCTCGACCCGCACGATTCTGCTCTCGTTCAACCCACCACGGACGAGCATATAGAGCGCCATCTGAGCCCGCGCGTGGGACAGCCGCCAATTGTCATAATTGGCCGATTTGAAAGGCCGAGCATCCGTATGTCCCCGGATGACGATCTTACCCGGGCGGAACTGCAGAACTTTTGCGATCTCCGCCATCGCGCGCACAACCTTTGCATGCGGTTCGGCCGAGCCCACGGCAAACATCGTGAAGTCGAAATCATCCGTCAGGCTGATCAGGGTTCCAGCACCGGTCCGGCGAACTTCAATATGCGGCTGCGGCGAGAGATCCTTCGCCGGTTGAACAGCTTTCAGGATTTCCCTCTTCAACTCTGCCGCCTTCAGATCCGCCATCGTCGCTGCGTTCGGGTCGATATTCGATGCCTGACGCCCCGGATCAGAAGATGTACCATTCTGCTGCTCCTGGCTCTCGTCAGGCGTCCGCGCCTTGACGGAGGCTTTTGGATCCGACTTGCTGCCAGCCGGAGATTTCTGGCTCAAAGCTGCGACCGCATCCATGACAGCCTTCGAAGGAGCCGGCGCTGCCGTTCCTGGCTTCGATGGTGTATCGGTCTTCAGTTCTTCGACCGGCGCGACCTGCCAATACAGGGGATCGAATGGATCCCTGAAGGCCTCTCCTGCCTTGAGGCCAGGCACGTCGCTCTCGCCCGGCGTGACATCGGCGCCGAGCGTATCGTGAGGGTTTGCTTCAACCTCATCGGCGATCTTGGCGAGAACCGCGTAAGGATCCTGGAAGAGAGCACCCTCCTTGAATCGTGGCTTCTGGAGTTGATGAGACTTGCCCCCTGTCCCCTCGCCGCTTCCCTTTTCCTTCCCGTCCTTGGTGTTGTCCGTTTCATTGTCGGGAGGAACATTCTGAGGGTCGTCGAGCCCCTTCTTGTTTGGGGTCGATTCGGCCAGCTGAACTGGGTTGAAGTAATTGGCAACGCCGCTTCGGGTCTCTTCGTCGGTCAGGCCGATGAGCCACATCACGAGGAAGAATGCCATCATAGCCGTCATGAAGTCCGCATGAGCAATCTTCCATGCGCCTCCTTTGACGACATCCTCGCCATCGTCGTTTCTTCGGACGATGACGATCTCCTGCTTATCTGAATTCGCCATCAACCATCAGCCTTCTAACGCCTGGGCCAGGCGGACCGACCAGGAATTCAGTTGCGTTTGAACAAGCGTATCTTGCGTCGCGACACGAATCTCAACGTGTTCGCTCGAAAAAAACTCGATTGAATTCTCATAATGTCCAAGATGCGATTTCATGGCTGTGAGTAGATCTTTCGGTCCAGAAATCTTCAAAAGACTCGCGTCACGACCGGAAAGTAACGTCGCAAGAACATCCTTGAACTCAGCAAGAGTTTGCTGACGGAAAGCTTCCGACACAAAAGGCCTGAGGATATTTGCAATCCTCTCCGAGAGATTTGCTTCGATGCGCTCGAGCGCCGTCGCGATCTGGGCTGACATCTGAAGAGCCTGCTGTTCAACCCAGATCGTACGCTGATCATTCATATCCTCTAGATGGCGGACCTTCTCAGCCGCAATGGCATCCTCAAACTCTTTGCGCGCGATCTCTCTTTCCTCAGCCCGGACTCTTGCTTCTACCGACTTAATGAATTCCGCATGGCGGTCGACGACAGGCTGCTGCGGCTCCGGATCCGTCTCGGGCGTAACCTTTGCGGCGCGCAAAAGACCGATTCCCGAAGACTCGCGAGCGATTGGACTTGAGAAGTCCGCCAAAAGGCTGGCTATCGTCCCTGCCATTAGGCGGCCTCCCGTCCGAGCCATTGTTTCAGAACGGCGGCGGCCTGCTCCTCACTGAGTTCGATGATCTGCTCCAGTTTCCGTTGCGGAGTACGCGGCATCTCGATCAAGTTCTGTTCATTCGCTTCGGAAGTAACCTGCAAAGCGGTTTCCTTGCTGGCTTCAAGAGCTTCCTCAGCTTCGGCCGCAGCCAGCGCTGCCGCTTGCTCACGCTGGAGCTCGAGCTCAGCCTGGTGACGGGCCATGAGCATTCGAACAGCGGGGCGCAACCCGAACCAGATCATCATGGCGCACAGAGCAAGGATCGTCAGGGCGTTTATGACCGTTCCAAACTGACGCATGAGGATTTCAGTCAGTGACGGACCCGACACAGGCTGAAGCATTCCGCCATCGTCGACGAAGCTGACGGCGGCAACCTTGATCTGATCGCCACGGGACTTGCTGAAGCCCGTTGCGGACGATACAAGCTGCTCGATCTCTGCGACCTTAGCATCCATCTCGGCCGGCGTTGCATTCTCGCCGAGAAGCGATGTGATGCGGGACTTGTTCACTAGAACGGCAACGGAGAGATTCTTGATCTGATAGCCATCACTGATCGTCTGAACCGTCTTGGACGAAATCTCGTAGTTCGTCAGCTCTTCGCGTCGCTGGTTGTCCTCGCTCGCGCTGTCGCTCGAATCGGCCCGGACGCTTTCATCGGGCAGGTTCTGCTGAACAGTAGTCGGCTTCTGACCGCTCTTGTTCTGCGAAACCTCGGTTTCCTTAATCGTACGCGTCGAGCGCTCGACCTTCGATTCTGGGTTGAAGATCGTTTCGTTGGTGCTGACCTTATCCGTGCTGAGGCGGGCAGCCACGCTGATTTCGAAATTGCCGGTTCCGAGATACGGTGCGAGCGTGCGGCGCACATTGTCCTGGATTTCAAGACCAACGGTCTTCTCGAGCTTAGCCATCTTACCGGTCGAGGCATTGGAAGCATCATCGCCGGACATAAGAAGCGTGCCATCCGTGTTCATGACGGTGACCTTCTCAACCGCCATCCCCGGAATAGCTGCCGCGACGAGATGCCTGATGGCCTGCGCGGACGATGTGTCATCGGAGGGGGCGGTGCGGATGACGACGGAGGCGGAAGGCGGCTGCTGCTCGCGGCGGAATGAACCGCGATCCGGCAGAACGATGTGAACGCGTGCAGCCTTGATGCCCTTCATACCCTGGATCGTGCGGGCAAGCTCGCCCTCAAGAGCCCGTACTTTGGTGACCTCCTGCATGAAGGATGTGAGACCGAGTGAGCCGAGGTCGTTGAAGAGCTCGTAACCGGATTTCGTGCTGTGCGGCAGTCCCTTCTCGGCCAGAAGCATCCGCGCCTGGGCCGTATTGCCATAGCTGACGAGGAGGGCCGTTCCGTCGGCGCTCACATCGAAAGGAATGCCTGCATCCTTCAAGACTACTCCCATACGCCCGACATCCTCACGGTCAAGCCCCGTATAGAGTGTCTCTTGCGCGGGCCGGCTGAGGTAATAGGCACCGATACCGACGGACAGAAAAACAGCAAGACCGATCGCGGCCAAGGCAGCCAGACGGCGGGCGCCCAGCAGCATTAAACTACTCCACAGTCTTTCGGCGTGTTGACGACCAGGCATAGAGAATCTCGGTACGGGTAAGAGGTGTCGAGATCACTTGTGCGTCGTCAACCTTGTGCGAAGGTTGCTGCTTCTCCGCTGGCGTCCAAATTTTGTGCGATGCAGTAGAATGGAGGGCGCTCAGAAATACGATCTCACCAAGCCACTCACGAGAATGTTCCATCCATCGATGAGGACAAAAAACAGGATCTTGAACGGTAGCGCCAGGACGGTCGGGGGCATCATCATCATGCCCATGGACATCACCAGGGTTGCCACAATCATATCGATGACGAGGAACGGCAATGCGATCAGAAAGCCGATCTCGAATCCCCGCCTTAGTTCGGAGATCATGAAGGCCGGAATCAGGATCCGAAGGTCGATCTTCTCGCCCTCATTGGGCTTGGGGTAGTTGACCGCGGCCAGATCGCTGAACATCTGGAGATCCTTGGGCCGGACATGGGTCAGCATGAAGTCGCGGAAAGGCTCCGTTGTCCTGGTGAACGCCTCTGCCTCGGAAATGCGATTCTCCGTCAGCGGCCTGACCCCGTCATTCCAGGCGCGGTCGAAGGTCGGACCCATGACGAAGAAGGTCATGAACAAGGACAGGCTGATCAGGAAAAGGTTGGCAGGAGTGCTCTGAAGGCCGAGACCGGAGCGCAGGAACGAGAAGGCGACGACGAACCGGGTGAAGCTGGTCACCATGATTAGCATGCCAGGAGCCAGGGACAGAACAGTCAGAAGGACGACAAGCTGAATGATCCGGCCACTGACCGCACCATCGCCTGCGGGAATGAGAGACTCGAGGCCGGCAATCTGAGCGTGAGCACTCGTTGCCGCTAAAAAGAATGCACTGGTGAATATAAAACGTAGAGGCATTGGTCACTATGTCTTTCAGGAAAGTAGAGAGGCATTCACCAAACGAATTGCGAATGCAACAAAGACTGCATCCTACTGAACAATCAGGGTTTCAAGCACCAGCTCTTGGATCGCTCCCTTTGAGCGCAGTCTTGCGCGCTCGTTGAGATCCTCCCGCAGGTGAAGGAGGCCGCTCGGGCCTTGAATCTGCGCCAATGACATGGTGCGAATATAGGATAAGATGTCCTGCCTCGTCTCGGATACCAATACGTCGGGATTTTGCTCGTCACCCGGCTTATAAACGATGGACGCCTCGAGCCTGACCCAATCGCTTTCCGAGCCTGCCAGATTGGTCACGACAGGAGCGAGCTTTTTGAGCGTAATGCTGCCCGTATAAGGGCTGGAGACCTCAGCCTTCTGCGGCAAAGCCTTGTACTTTTCCTCGACCTGCTTCTCGATCCCGGACACCATGACCAAGCCAAACCCACCGCCGATGGCAGCGGACAGGAGGGTCAGGAGGCCGAGCGTCAGGAGCCATCGGAGCGATCCCTCCTTGCTTGGAACGGTTCCGGAAGGCGCTGGAAGTTCTAAGGTCTTGGCCATTCTTCTCTCGTCCCAATGATCTGACTAGAAAGGTGCCACAACGTCGTAGATCTGTTGTCCATAGGCAGGCTGCTGGACCTCCATCAGGCGCCCGCGACCACCATAGGACACGCGAGCCTCCGCAATCTTGTCGTAGCCGATCGTGTTCTTCGGCGAGATGTCCCTTGGCCGCACGATTCCGGCAATGTTCAGGACGCGGACTTCGAAATTCACGCGCACTTCCTGCGATCCGCTGATCACGACATTCCCGTTCGGAAGGACCTCATTGACGATTGCCGCAACGGAAAGGCGCAGTTTTTCCGATCGATCGATCGTTCCCTGTCCGGTCGATGACGATGACGAATCGACACCGATATCTCCGGTGCCGTCAGCGTTCCATCCCTTGAACGAAAACGCATAATCCAGCCCGGCACTGATCGAAGACTGCCTCGATCTGTCGCTTGCATTGTCGAATTCGGCCTTATCGTCGATCTGGATGTTGACCGTGACGATGTCGCCGACCTGCCTTGCCCGCGGACTCGTAAAGAGATCGGCGCTGGCATTGCTCCACGTGGAGTTTGCCGCAGTCCGGCCGCTGGCTTTGAACAGGTGAGGAAGGGGCTCCCTTTCGACGGCGATGCCCGACCCGACGGGGGTCATTCCCGGCTCGCGCCCAAGATCCTCAGGTCTCGTCGCACAACCGCCGAGGAAGCACAGGCCAACAATCAGGAGAAGACGTTTCAATTCTGCCTCACGGTGTTCTTGTCTCGCCTGGGGGCATCGGTGATGACATTCGCCAGCTGAGCGGCGCGCCCCGGCTCCATTTCATTCAGGACAGCGCTCGCCACTCGTGGGTTGAGCTTGGCGATGACGGCCGCCGCTATCTCTTCGTCCATATTGGTCAGCTGCAATGCAGCGGCATCCGGGCGCATGCGCGAATAGATCAGGACGATGGTCTCGTCCGCCTTCTCCAGGATCTCATTCCGGCGGCGCAGCCATTCCTCATACTCGGCGCGCTTGGCTTCAAGGACCTTGAGGCGACCCTCGATTTCCTTTTCCATATCGGCGAGAGCCTGCTTCTGAAGAGCAAAGCGCGCATCAGATGCCGCATCGGCAATATTGGCGCAGTACTGGTTGTTCTTGATGTCCGCTTTGACATCCTGCGCTAGGACAGTCTGGTGTGCAGTTGTCCCGAGAAGCACGCCGGCGAGCGCCATCGGCAGGAGAGCTTTGACGATCGTGGATTTGGTCATTGGATCACCAGTTCTGCTTGAAGGGCGCCGGCCGTTTTCACCGCCTGAAGAATAGCAATCACATCGGACGGCTTAAGACCCATCTGGTTGAGCCCCTTGACGAGCGTCTGCAGATCCGCTCCCCGGACAATCGCAAGCGGCACCCTATCCTCCGCAGCCGTGATCTGAGTGCGCGGCACCACGACGGTCTGTCCCATGGAAAATGGATCAGGCTGAGACACTTCAGGAGTTTCGGTCACTCGGATCGTCAGAGCTCCGTGTGTGATTGCCACCGTCGAGATCTGGACGTTCTTTCCAATCACTACCGTTCCGGTCCGTTGATCCACCACGATCCGGGCCGGCGTGTCCGGCCTGATTTCGAGGTCGCCCAGTTCGGCAATGAAGCGGGTCGCCGCGACATTCTTCGGCTTCTGCAAGACGACCGTGCGGTAATCGCGCGGAGATGCGACGCGGACCCCATACCGTTGCTGGGAGTACTGATTGATCGCATCGGTGATCAGCGTGGCAGTCTTATAGTCAGGATTCTTGAGCTCGAATGCCAAAGGTCCGACAGTATTGAAGCCCCCCTGAACTTCCCGCTCGATCAGAGCGCCGTTCGGAATGCGCCCTGCGGTGGCGACACCTGAGGTCAGCGTCTCGGCCTGACCTTGTGCAGAGAAGCCTGAAACGACGATGGCGCCCTGCCCGACTGCATAGACCTGCCCATCGCCACCCTGCAGGGCGGTGAGCATCAAAGTGCCCCCTTCAGAGAGGTTGCATCACCCATGGATGTGACCGTCACATCGATGCGCGATCCCGCGCCGACAAAGGGAGGAAGGTCAGCGGTGACGATGACAGCCGCGACGTTGCGGGTCCGCAGATTGATGTCGCGGACGTTGACCCCCATGCGGTCCAACATTGACTGAAGGGACTGCTCGGTAAACTGAGAGTTGCGAAGCGTGTCGCCCGTTCCCTGCAAGCCCATGACAAGGCCGTAGCCGATGAGCTGGTTGTCGCGCACACCTTGAACGGCCGCCACATCCTTGATGCGTGTCGCAGCATGGCTCTGGAAAGAGACAAGAACGGCGAAAAGGAAAAGGATCGTGCGAAACATTACTGAAATCCGATCCGAACCCGGCCATCGGGCTGAACCCGGCCGGTAATGATTCGGCCGCTATCGACGTTCTTGACCTGGATGGTTTCGCCCAGAGTGCCGGACTGCAGCGGGATACCGACCCCCATGATCGATAGCCCTCCTTCCTCAAACATGATCTGGGTCTGAGCGCCGCGTGTTACGAGTTTCGGATCATCGACAGCGTTCATCGGAATCGGCTCTCCTGGCAGGAGGGTCCGACGCGCCATCTTGCCGGCAAGAACCCGAGGAGACTCGATGACGGCCGTCCGGTAGCGATAGTTTTCCGGAAACGCTCGATCCTTGAGCATCGACTCGTTGATCGTGTCGCCGGGATAAATGGTGACCGAGGGAACCGGGAGAATGCGCTCTTCGGCCGAGGCAACCTGGGAGACCGCCAGGGCCATGGCGCTTGCCGTGAGAGCAATATGAAAGAAATGCTTCATGAGACCATCACCCGGCTTTCGATCTTATCGGATGCCCTTGGAAACTGTTCCGGCCATATCGTCGGCAGCCTGGATCACCTTTGAATTCATCTCGAAGGCGCGCTGCGCGGAAATCAGATTTGTGATCTCCTTGATCGGATCGACGTTGGAGGCCTCAAGATAACCCTGGTGAATCTTGCCGAAGCCTGGGTCAGACGGAATGCCCGCGGCCGGCGCACCGGACGCCAGTGTCTCGCGATAGTAGTTGCTGCCGATCGGCTCCAGGCCGGCGTCGTTTGCGAAGTTCGCGAGCGTCAGCTGCCCCAGATTTTGGGGTTGAGCCTGTCCGTCGACCTTGGCGAACACTTCACCTGATTCGTTGATCGTGACATCGACCGTGTTCGCCGGAATGATGATCGGCGGATTGAGCGTGTAGCCGTCGAGGGTGACGAGTTGCCCGTCGCCATTCTTGTTGAAGGAGCCCGCGCGGGTATAGACGATCTCGCCGCTGGGAGCATTGACCTGGAACCAGCCGCGACCGTTCAAGGCAAGATCGAACTGATTCGATGTATTCGTCAGAGACCCCTGACGATGCAGATTCCGGATTGCCGCCGTACGC
This sequence comes from Microvirga sp. RSM25, assembly GCF_044784385.1. Lineage (NCBI taxonomy): Bacteria > Pseudomonadati > Pseudomonadota > Alphaproteobacteria > Hyphomicrobiales > Methylobacteriaceae > Microvirga > Microvirga sp. RSM25. Next base: position 4,031,743 of record NZ_CP173039.1, read on the forward strand.
ACGCCGAGGCCCAGCATGGCGCCCTCCGGAACCGGGCTCGAGCCTGCCTGATTGGGAATGGCCTGGGACCGCTCGGTTTGGTAAAGAAGGTCCGTGAACTCGGCCCGTGCTCCCTTGAAGGCAGTGGTATTCACGTTCGAGATATTGTTTGCAATAACTTCGACGTTAAGCTGCTGTGCATTCATGCCTGTAGCAGCGATCGCGAGCGCTCTCATTTCAATCTCCTTAAATCGCCATCCGAGCAATTTCTTGATAAGCCGCAACCACCTTGTCACGGATCGCGATAGCCGTCTGAAGCGTCTGCTCCGCGGACATCACCGCCTCGACGACCTGCTGCACAGAGGCTTTCCCTTGGATTCCGGCGATCGACGCGGCCTCGCCCGCCTTCATGGTATCAACCGCCGACGTGGCCACTTGGGCCATCATGTCGGTGAAGCTCGTCTGGGACGCGCCGGACACAGCTCCTGCAACCGGTGAAGCGCCGAAGGCAGGAGTCGCTGTGACCGCCGCAGGGCGATCAATCATTGATGAGATTGAGGAAACTGCGCTGATCATATCAGCCTCTCATGAGATCGATTGTTGCAGAGATCATGGCTCTGGCCTGCTTCATCATCTGCAGGTTCGCCTGATAGGATCGATTGGCTTCCCGCATGTCTGCCATCTCGATCAACATGTTCACGTTCGGCTTCTTGACCATGCCGTTCTCATCCGCGGCCGGATTGCCAGGATCGTATTCGACTGGATAAGCGGACTCGTCCTGCCCAACGTCCTTGACGGTGACCGAGGCCGCGCCAAGCGTGCGGTCGAGCTCGGATTTGAAGGTGATCGTCTTGCGAGTATAAGGATCGGAACCGGGCGTGCGGCCCGTCGATTGCGCATTCGCGACGTTCTCCGAAATGACCCGGAGGCGGGCTGATTGTGCCTCCAGACCGGAACTCGACAGCTTGCTGGATGCAACTAAGGGATCGATCATTACGAAGTCCTCACGCTCGACATCAGCATCCGGTGGAATGACTTGACGATGCTTGTGTTCAAGGAATGCTGCCGGTTGACTTCACCGGACTTGATGAGTTCCTGTTCAAGGCTGACGGTATTCTTGGAATACACCGTATCCCAACTATCCGCTTTTTTGACCTTGCTCGCCTCGGCTCTCGACGGCGCGAAGCCGATATGACTGTCATTCGTCGCAGCCATGATCAGCTTGGTTTTGTCCAGAACGTCGGCGAAAGGCTCGACATCCCTGGCCCGATAGCCGGGGGTGTTGGCGTTGGCGACGTTTCCGGAAATCGTCGTTTGGCGAGCGGCTAGCCACTGAGCCTGTCGCGATGCCAAATCGAACAGATAGACAGGTGCCGTCACAGGAATCTCCAGGCGAATATGGTAAAGAGGCGTTTAACCCTCCAACCTTGCACGAGGCTGACCTGACTGCCGATCACAGGGCATTCGGGTTTTTGGACCTAAGGAGCGGCCTGCAGAATCGGGCCACCTCCCGATTACTCCCCGAAACAATGCAGCATCGACATTATAAACATCATGAAATGTCGTATAGTAACAATTTCGATGCTTCGCGTCCTCGACGCGACAATATTGCTCCCGGTTCAGTCGATTTTTCGATTGCTGGCTTCATGACGTTCATGCAATCGCAACAGTGACTTTTATTGCCGAACGGGCATATCAATATTGTTGTTCAAGGCGATTCTCCGCCATTAAGCTTAGATCCTGCATGCAACGCAGCACATGGGTTGGGGGGTAATGACTCATACTTCTGCGTTAAACGACAGATTCAATGTGCGATCAGGTCGAGATGCTCGCCAGGTCGCCGATGCCGGCCGTGTTCTCAACTCAATCCGCGACTTTGCATTGATCACGCTCGACCTCAATGGAAACATTGTATCGTGGAACCGGGGCGCGGAACACATCTACGGCTGGGAAGCAGATGAAGTTCTGGGTCGTCACTTCTCGCTCCTTTATCCATCGGATGATCTGAGCAGAAATAAATCCGTTCAGGATTTGAGAGTTGCCAGGAATCTGGGCCATTATGGAGATCAGGCTCGCTGCACGACCAAGGAAGGTGTCCATCTCTTGTGCAGAGTGACGATCGATGTCGTGGAAGATGGATCCGAAGATATATGCAGCTTTGTTCTGACATCCCGCGATGTCAGCGGCTTCATGGCTGCAGAAGCCGCGCTGAAAACCCAGGAGGAACGGTACAGAGCTCTGATCGAGGCGAGCGCGGCTGTGGTCTGGCGCGCCTCGCCAGATGGCTCGATCATTGATGGCGCATCGGGCTGGGGAAGCCCGGATAGTCAAGTCCTGAGCGATCTCAAAGATTATGCTTGGCTGGAGAATGTCCACCCCGATGATCGTGAACGGGCAACGTCGACTTGGCTGGAGACGCTTGCATCCGAAGAGCCCGGCACAAGTGAATATCGCATCCGCAAGTCCAACGGCGAGTACCGCTGGGTCCTGACGAGAGCGGTTCCCCTTCGGGATCCCGATGGCGTGGTGCAGGAATGGGTTGGCACGGTCGCTGATATTCACGAGCAGAAGTCAGCGGCCGAGCGGCTGCGTCAGAGCGAAGAGCAGTATCGCGCTCTGATCGAAGCGAGCGCCGCCATTGTCTGGCGCGCGACGACGGACGGCTCGATCACGAAGGTCTGGGGGTGGGAGGCGTTCAGCGGTCAGGCCAAAGGGGAATACACAGGTTACGGGTTCCTGGAAGCCGCTCATCCGGATGACCGCGACAAGCTGTTCACCCAGTGGCAGGCTGTTCGGACCTCGGACGAGCCGTGCATTTTTGAGTATCGTGTTCGGCACTCGGACGGGAAGTATCGCTGGGTGCTGACGAGAGCCGTTCCCCTTCTGAACGAATATGGATCTGTCGTGGAATGGGTGGGCACGATCACCGACATTCATGACCAGCGATTAGCGGAAATGAAACTGCGCAGCAGCGAGGAACGCCTGCGCTTGGCCATTGAAACGACGGCTCTGGGGATCTGGGATCAGGACCTCGTGACCGGTCGTCGTCAATGGATGCCAGAAGCCCGCCAGATCCTGGGCCTGGCACCGGATGTCGGCATCACCCGAGAGATCGTCCTCGGCTGTGTCCATCCCGACGACCGCGAGCATATGGAAAAGACATTCTATGCGGATGAACCTAGTGCCAGCTTAACCTATAGCGGTACGTTCCGGGTCATTCGTGCGGACACTGGCGGCGAGCGATGGGTTACGGCGATTGGCCGCACCATGGTCGATGAAAGTGGTCGGCCCATTCGCAAGATCGGAACGATCCAGGACATTACGGAACGAAAGCTCGCAGAAAATGCCCTACGCTCCAGCGAAGAGCGGCTGCGCACGAGAGAGGCTCACCTCAGGTCCATTCTTGAGACCGTCCCGGATGCCATGATTGTCGCGGATGAGAGCGGCATTATTCGCTCCTTCAGTGCCACGGCCGTGCATATGTTTGGATATCATCCAGAGGAAGTCATCGGGACAAATGTCAAGTTTCTGATGCCCCTCCCCTATAGGGAGCAGCATGACGGCAATATCCGCCGTTACCGCCAGACGGGGGAGCGCCGCATCATCGGAAGCGGTCGTGTGGCTGTTGCCCAACGCAAGGACGGCTCGACCTTTCCCATGGAGGTTCAGGTTGGCGAGATGGAATCCGATGGGCAACGCTTCTTCACGGCCTTCATTCGCGACCTGACCGAGCGCCAGAGGACCGAAACGCGGATGCAGGAGTTGCAATCCGAACTCGCCTACATGTCCCGCTTCACGGCCTTGGGCGAGATGGGATCGACCCTGGCCCATGAAATCAACCAGCCTCTGACCGCGATCACCAGTTATCTCAAAGGCTGCGGAATGATCCTGAGCGACATAGAGGGCGAGAAGGTTGCCCTCGTCCGGCATGCGGTGAACGAGGCGGCCGAAGAGGCCTTGCGTGCCGGCGAGGTCATCCGGCAGTTGCGCGAATTCGTGGCTCGTGGAGGCAGCGAGCACCAGATCGAAGGGCTTCAGCGACTTGTCGAGGAGGCCAGCGCCTTGGCTTTGGTTGGCGCCAAAGAGAAAGAAGTAAAGGTCGAGTTTGACTTTCCATCGGAAAACCCGTTGGTCTTCGTGAACCGCGTTCAGATCCAGCAGGTTCTGCTCAATCTCATCCGCAATGCCATCGAGGCAATGCAGGACGTGAGCCTGCGTGAACTGATGATCAGGGCCAGAGCCATACAGTCTGACTCTCTCGTTCAGATAAGCGTGCAGGACACCGGATCGGGGATCCCGCCGGAGGTCTTGAAGAACCTGTTCAAGCCGTTTACGACCACGAAACAGAGTGGCATGGGGGTCGGCCTCTCGATTAGCCGAACGATCGTGGAATCTCATGGCGGCAAGATCTGGGCAGAATCGATCCCCGGGGAGGGAACAACCTTCCATTTCACGCTTAGAACTGTCGATAAGGAGGACATGGCCAGTGTCGAACACGCCGATCGTGTATGTGGTGGATGATGACGTTGGAGTGCGGAAGGCTCTTTCGTTTCTGCTGGTATCGGCTGGCCTGAACGTTCGCGTCTACGAGTCCGCAAAAGCATTTCTCGATGAGGTCAAAGACCCTGGTGGATGTTGTATCGTTACGGACGTGCGCATGCCTGGGATCGATGGCTTAGAGTTCATTCGCCGTCTTCACGGTCGTGGGCTTAATGTTCCGGTTGTCGTCATGACAGGCCATGCCGACATTCCTCTCGCCGTGGAAGCCATGAAAGCGGGAGCTATCGATTTCCTCGAAAAGCCCTTCAGGGAAGATCGGTTTCTGGAAGTGGTGCGCTTCGCCTTGGTATGCGACGAGAAAAGCGTCCGCAAGAACCAAGAACTTCTTCGGACCCAAGCGCGGCTGCAGTCGCTATCTCAACGGGAGCGTCAAGTGCTCGATGGCCTCGTCGCCGGAAAAGCCAATAAGATGATCGCCCACGAGCTGAACATCAGCATCCGCACGGTGGAGATCCATCGTTCTAATGTGATGTCAAAGATGGAAGCGAAAAGCTTATCCGAACTGATCCGCATGGCTTTGTTTCTTGAGGTCGCGACCGGAAGCTAAGCGAGTAGGCCGGAATCGATGCCCAAAATCGAGGCGGCACCAACTCACAGTTCAAGTTTCAGTTCAGAGAATAGGCCGCTCTCATCAATAGCTGTACTGCAGTTAGAGACTGAACTGATAGAACTCCAAGCACTCTCGCTCAATAACGTTTCTCGATAAGGCTCTGGTATCTGCATGCCTGAAGTTAGACGCATTCTCCCGGCTCTTCGCGACCAGGCTGCGGAAGATTCGCCGAGCCCTACCGGCGACATTCATGTCGTTTCAAACCACAATCGCTGGTCCCGTATCGTCTTTGACTTCAAGGATGTTTCCGGCGACGCGTGGTGCGAACTCAATTTTCAGATCGCCTGGCATCAGGAAGAGGAGACTCGAGCCGTTCATGACTTTGCATCCGTCGGCATCGACTTCTTGACGGGAGACGGGTCAAGCATTGACTTCGCGTATGTTCCAGGGTTGTCGAGAACTCAGATCGACCCTCATAGCTACTACATAGCTGGGCCCGCTTATTATGATCGAAGCAGCGATCATTCACATTCAAGCCAGGTGAAGTTAAACTTTTTCGTCCCAGCTCCGGCACAGCACCTGACCGTCGCAATTCGCAGCTGGCGTAACTCGCATCCATTTACGATCAGCGATCTTGAAATCCACCAGATCGTTCAGCAACGGACGGCTGTTCAGGATCAGATAGTACCGGCTTCACGTCGCACTTGGTGGGACCTGAGCACAACACCGCGTTGGCAGAGCTACGGGATAGTTCCAGGGCATCCCCTTGTTGTTCGAGGACAACTCATTAATGAAAACTCAGAAAGTGATGGGGCTCTGGCCCGTGTCCTTTTCCGGGATGAGAAAGGCGAGGAGCTCGCACCTCCCTATGAAGGAGTTTCATCCTCTCCTGCAATTGGAACCTTTATCGACATTCCGATCCACCGGCAGGCAAGGCGTTTCACCCTTGAACTGACACCTCCTTCACAAGCAGCAACAGTCGAACTCGGTTTTCAGGTCCAGAGAGATGAGTCTCTGATCAGTTTAGTAACTCCCCTTGAAGTCTCGATTGGGGACGACCTCCTGCTCGAGAATATTCTAGGAGAAGACAATCCAAGCCCACTCAGCTTCGTGGAAGAGGTGTGCGGTCGGCTCCGATGCCTGCCAAGCTCCGAGACCTTTAAGATGCGTGCGAGTTTGGTTGATCAATTCATTGATCCCGAAACTCTCGGATCTCTCTTCACCTTTCACGATGGTCTCAGGGCCGTTCAACATGGCGAAGCACCGACAATTGTCGATCGTACCTTAGTTCTATGCGGCCTCGAGCCATGGCCCATTCCTGAGGCCATAGAGTGGACGGAAGATCCTTATAGATCCCCAGCTTGGCGCCTGGAATTCCAATCGCTATCGTGGCTTCTCGATCTTGCAACAAGGCCGGAACTCGGCGGCTACGTGAGAGCAGCGGATCTTGCAATTTCCTGGACACAATCCAATCCTTGGGGACAGCCCAGGGATACTTTAAGCACTTATCCTTTATCGATGGCTGTGCGCGCGGAGGTGTTGCTGCACCTGCTGGCTTTAGGCGCAACCTCGAAGAGCGCCAAGGATATCAAACGTCAACAAAAGCTCTTCGCGGAGATCATAAGATATGCCTTCGCGCTATCGGAGATCGTAAGTCAGAATATCTTCTCACCTTCAATCATTCAACTGCGCACAGCGTGCACACTGCTTGCTATATCCCGTGCAACTCGCCGCTTTCCTCTAGCTTCATATTGGAAATCCGTTGCCCTTACCCAGCTCCGTAGCGGGTTCGATCAACTGATCGGGCATGAAGGTTCATCCATCGAGCAATCTCTTCATCACCGACTTGAAATCGTCTCCATCGGCTTGCTTCTGGTACACAGCCTCAAGGATATGCCGGAGACCAGCGAGTTCCGAGAACACCTTAATGCACGGCTGAAGGATAGCCTTAAGATCATCGTTGGAATTACAGATCCTGCTGGCATGCTTCCGGCTTTGGGCGATACGCTTCGCGGCTATCATCATGCATCCTGGCTGCGTCGATTGATCTCCAATTACGGCCGATCTCTCCTATCCGACCCAAAGCTGACAGAAGAATTATCGTATCCAACAGGTCCACGGATGTTTGTCTCCGAAGGAGATGGCATCGTCGCCTTCAGAGACTATGAGCGCAAGCCGCATTGGAGCTATTTGTGTGCATCCTTCGGTGAGCAGCGCCATGAGAATGGCCATTTCAATTGCTCATCCTTTGTTTACACAGCTCGAGGCATCCGATGGATTACGGATCCGGGCGGTTCAGGCCTTCATGATTCCGGCTCAACCCGCCAATATTTAACGTCTTCGAAGGCCCACAATATCGCCATTCCCGATGGACGCGATCAATCATCAGGCTTTGGGTGGATCGAGGCCAGAGCATCACTCAACAACGCGAACATCATGCGTATTGGCACGAATGTATACGGCCCGGGTTACGAGCACGGACGAACCATCATATGCCTCGATAATCTTGACGCTATCGCCATCTTCGATCGCTTCAGAAGCTCTGGAGATTCCATCTCATTCGACGGGATTCTTCACTTCGAAGAGAATGTAGCAGTCGCTTTGGCGAACCCGGGTTTAGCGCTCGGCTTTCGCAATAAAAGTCGACTACGCATCATCCCGCACGTGATGACGGGGCAGTATAGCGGCATGGGTATAGACAATGGCCGCAATGACCGCCCCGGATCTCTGCAGGGCTTTGTCTCTCACCCGCTGGGAGGCCTCCAGCCAGCCAACGTACTGACCTACAAGTTCTCTGGCTCCGGCGATGTCTGCGGAGGGATGATCCTTACCATAAATGAGCATGGGCTTCGACGGATCATGGATCTGATGGCGGAACAAAAGATTAGAGAGCTGCTGATATGACGTCGTGAAGCATCATTGCAGCATTTGCCTTGGAGCATTCTATCGACCGCGATCGATCTCAAAGAGGATGCCCGAGCTCTGGCAGCCCGGGCATCCTCTTAGGGATAAAAAGATGCGTCAGTCGAAAAGGGCATCGATGGCGTCCTGAGACGTCACGCCCTTGTCACTTGCAAGAGCAGGACCGTTCAGGAGAGCCGCCTCCCCTCGCGGCTTTGAATCGTCTAGGGTTTCGACATCCTTGAAGCTCTCAAGACCGCCCCAGATGTCGATCATATGATGAACGCGCTCTTCAACGAATCTCATGGCATTGACGACCTTGCTGATACGTTGTCCGGTAATATCCTGGAAATTACAGGCTTCGAAGATGCCGATTACGTGATCCAGGATCTCGCGGGCAATCTCTTGATCTCCTCCAGATAGACGTGACGATAGATTGCTGGACAGATCATCAATCTTCTCGGCTGCGGCGAGAATTGAATTGGTCGCCGTCTCGGTGCCGAGAACGATGGCCCCGAGTTGATCGGTTACCCTTGTGATTTCTTGCCCTTGAGCTCCAGCATAGCGAAGAGTCGCAATTTCCCTCTTCGTTCGACTGATAGCCTCATAGATCGAGTCGAGTTCCACCTTCAGGCGAAGAGCCTCCTGCATGTCCCGCCGATGTTCTTCGAGCAGAGAGGTCGAGATCTCGCGCGCTGGAACGATCGATTCCTTGATCGTGCCGAGCATGCTCATAATCTCAGAGTGCCGATCGTGGGCTCCTTCATCATCCGAGAGCGCGCCCATACTCGCTTCGATACGATAGCTTTTCCGTGGCTTCATGGCCTTGCTCGTAATCACTTATCCGCTGAAGACAGCGCTAATCTTCGTCCGCAGCGTCTCAGCATTGAACGGTTTGACAATGTAGTTGTTGACGCCGGCTTTCTTAGCCGCGACGACGTTCTCGGTCTTCGCCTCCGCGGTGACCATGATGAACGGAAGTGAGCTCAGCTCAGCATCGGAACGCACCTGTTGCAGCAGCTCATAGCCAGTCATAGGGGCCATGTTCCAATCCGAAATCACAAGGCCGTATTTCTTGGCTCTCAGTTTCTCCAACGCCGCCTGCCCATCGGAGGCGTCGTCCACATCATTGAAACCGATCTGCTTAAGGAGATTGCGAAGAATTCTGACCATCGTCTGGTAATCATCGACGACGAGAACAGGGGTAGAAAGATCAAGACTCACTGGGTTGCATCCTCAACAAAACAGAGGTGGGAATAGGTTCGTAGAACCGCTTATGCGGCTTCCCGCTCGGTTTCGAACGCCAGAACGGCGTCGACATCGAGGACGATCAGTAGTTTGTCGTGTAGCTGATGCACCCCCTGCGATAGGCCAACCCAGCCTCGGTCCATGTGAACCGGGTTGGGCTGCATCTCATCCGGGTCGAGCTTAAGCACCTCTCCCACTTCATCCACAAGCAAGCCATAAGCCTCCCCGTGGTTTTCAAGACCGACTGCCATTCGCCGTTCTGCACTGCTCGAATCCCCTAAGCCTAGACGTCGGCGGAGCGAAACAGCGGTAACAACACGGCCGCGCAGATTCAGAAGACCCGCGATTTCTCCTGGCGCCAGTGGAACAGTCGTCATCTCACTGACGACAAAAACATCATGAACTCGGCTTATCGGAAGTCCGAGAAGTTGCCCTGCAACCGTGACCGTTACAAACTCCAATTGCCTGGAGGTCGCCTTCGTTCCACCGGATGTGATCGATTCGATCGGTTTCATTGTTATGCAGCCTCTTCAAGCGAAGTGTTGAGCTCAGCCAGTGCGGAGAGCAGACCCCGTCGATCGATCTTCGAAACGATCTCGGAAATCCGCAGCTTTCTCGCCAAAGCGATCTGCTGCGCATCAGGCTTGACAGTCATTCCGATAACAGGTGTTGCGCTATGGTGCGGGTCGGCCCGCAGAGAAGCGACAAGTGCGAACCCTGAATGTCCTGAGAGCTCCAGATCCGTCACGATCACATCAACCTGTAATCCATTGGACAAGAGACGCACTGCCTCCTGGGCCGTTGGCGCAGTCTGAACGCGGTAGCCTGAGGCCTTAAGGACTGGGACCAGCATGTCCCGGAAGAAGGTCGAACTATCGACCAGGAGCAGGGACTTGTCCGATCCGTCGCGTCGATCTTTGCGAGACCAAGTCTCGAGGACTAAAGGAAGATAATGCGCAATGTTAACGATCTCAGTCGTGCGGCCACGCACAACCGCGGAGCCAACCAGATCGGAGCGCTCCGCAAGGAGCTCGATGTCGAGCTTATCTTCGACGATGTCCACGATCTCGGCAACTGCTAGACCCATAGACACATCGCCATCGGAGAACACCAGAAGGGATTGCATTCCCTGCCGCTTGATCGCGAGCTCCTCGTCGCAGGATACCAGTGGCATCAAGCGTCCACGATATTGGACGACCGGCCGACCGCTCGACCATTCGATGGTGGAAGCCTCGATTTCCTCAAGCCGCGTCACTAATGAAAGCGGAACCGCTTTAAGGCTTTCCCCACCGCCACGGAAGACAAGCAGGCTTGTCATCTCCTCGGCCGCCGCGGTCGTCTGCTCAAAGCTAGCGTCACTCTGGAATTCGTTGCTGTCAGCTTCCGAGCCAACCATCCGGGCAAGCCCGTTAGGATCGATGATGAGCACGACGGCGCCGTCACCTAGAATCGTGTTACCGGAGAAAAGCTGAATATGTCTCAGCTTAGACGACATCGGCTTTACGACGATTTCTTCGGTATGGAAGACACCGTCAACAAGAATGCCGAAGCGCTGATGGGCAACCTGCGTCACAACGACGAAGCCACTGTTCGCATCCTCATTCCCCGAAAGCCCCATGACCTTCGAGAGCGGAACAATCGGCAGCAACCGGTCGCGCAGACGGAGAATGGGTGTCCCGTTAATGCGTTCGATGGAGTGTTCTGACGAGGGCGATACCCTTACAAGTTCGGAGACGGCGACCTGAGGAATAGCGAAGCGCTGATCCTTGGAGGCCACGATGAGCGCCGCGACGATAGCCAGCGTCAGCGGGATCTTGATCGTGAATGTCGTACCACGGCCCTGCTCGGAACGGATATCGACGGTTCCGCCGATCAGCTCAATATTCGTCTTGACGACGTCCATGCCGACGCCACGACCCGACACTGAGGTGACCTTCGCCGCCGTCGAGAAGCCAGGATGGAAGATAAACTTGGCCACCTGCGCATCGCTCATGCGCTCCACTTCGGCGTCGCCTGCGATGCCTCTTTCTACGGCCTTCTTCCGGATAGCAGCGAAGTTCAACCCCTTGCCGTCGTCGGAGATCTCGATGGTGATCGAGCCACCCTCATGATAGGCATTGAGGCGGATTGTTCCTTTCTCAGGCTTTCCGGCTGTCTTGCGATCGGCAGGGTTCTCGATACCGTGGTCGGCCGAATTGCGGACCATGTGAGTGAGAGGGTCTTTGATGACCTCCAAGACCTGGCGATCGAGCTCGGTGTCGGCGCCCTGCATGACAAGCTCGATTTTCTTCGAAAGCTCGTTGGAGAGATCGCGGACGACACGCGGGAGCTTCTGCCATGCATTACCGATAGGCTGCATGCGGGTCTTCATGACACCGTCCTGCAACTCGGCCGTCACCTGCGACAGGCGCTGCAATGGCACCTTGTAACCGTGATCCTCAGAGCTTCTCCGGGCAATCTCAAGCAGCTGATTTCGGGTCAGAACAAGCTCCGACACCATGGTCATCAGGTGCTCAAGCGTGTCCACGTTGACACGAATGGTCTGGACTTTCCCCGCGATCCCTTCGCCGCCTTCGCTTGTATCCGAGGACTCGGCACTCTTCTTTGGCACCTGAGAAAGAGGCGGCGGAGCGGCCGCCTCCACCTTCTGAGCGCTCGCAGCAGGTTTTTCGATAACAAGAGGGATGGGACCCGGTGCCTCGCGGAAGGCGCGCTCAAGTTCGTCGAGGGAAACCTCGCCGGACTTCAAAGGGCGTTCGAGCACTTGATATGTCAGCGTACCGGAGGTTGATGCCTTCCCCGGTCCAGGCGCCTCCTGGAAGGCCCGCTCAAGCTCGTCCAACGAGACTTCTCCCGGCTTCAGCTCACGTTCAAGAACCTGATAGACCATTTGGCCGGACGATTGCGGCGGTGCCGGCTGAGGAGCGACCTCCGGGGCAGGAGCTTCCTGCGACGCCATCTTGTCCAGCATCTCGATGAGATCGTTGTCAGACCCTTCCGGCTCTGCGCCTTGGCGCTCTAGCTCACCCAGAATTTCCTTGATCCGGTCAAGGGTCGCAAGAATCAACGAGACGGCGGGAGTCGTAACGGGCATGCCGTCGCGAAATTTGCCCATGAGGGTTTCGGCAGCATGCGCAAGCGCCTCAAGACGTGGCAAGCCAAGAAATCCACAGGTCCCTTTGATGGTATGAACCAGACGGAAGATGTTACTGAGGATAGCTTCGTTATTAGGATCTTGCTCGAAGCGGACCATCTCCACGTCGACCGTTTCGAGATGCTCGTTGGTCTCGGTTAGAAACTCAAGAAGAAGGTCGTCCATTGCGGTATCTCAACTCTTACTACGTGAACTGACGGGCACAGATCATCAAGCCCCTCAAGATGGATGAATCATGCGGCCTTCACGCCGGCAGTAAAGTGCTGAACTTCATGTCCATGCTTGGTAGATCGAAGGTCGGGAACCTGATCCGCGCTCAAGATCCGAGCAACATCCAGACCGACCGTGGATGCCGCTGAGTTGAGATCTGCTGTGTTCTTATTGTCATGCCCTGCCCCGATACGCCTTGTTCACTGCGCCAGATTTTTGCTGGTGTTCTTGTTGGGCTAGCCTGGGATAGTTCGGCGACTTCTGGAGTCGAGAACAAAGATCCTGTGCGCTTACCCTATCCTTTCAGCCTCACTCATGACGTTGGGGAAGAATAAGACTCTGTTTCCTGCAATAAAGTTAACAGACAGGGGGAGCGTCCAATTAATTTCAGAACTCAAGTCAAATGGCGACGAGCTTCTGCGGTTACATTCGGCGCCAGCTAGCATATCGGCGCAATCGAGGGAGCAATCGCCATCACGCAATGAGACCAAGCGCTTTCGTCTAGCGTGCCGGCCCTGAATATAAGAGTGTGAAATCCAGATTCTTTCGTCTGAGATGTGCGTGATGATCGCATCACGATGGCTGGCAACGAACAGCCACCCGGGAAAGTTCTACCTTTCTCGGGCGGCCTGTTACTATCTTTTTGATTGAAAAGATTATACCTGCTTGCGGCTCTACCGATCCATTATTTCCAGCAAGCCGTTAAGCATTAGATCTAGGAAGCCGCACCGACGTAGGAGTATCCGATGTAACGCTTTGCGTCGATGGGATCATACCCAAGGCGCTGTCGGAGCTTTTTACGCAGTTTGCTGATATGTCCTTCCACGACACTGTCTTCGACATCGTCGCTGTAGATCCCATAAACCGCGTCGAAGATCTGCTTCTTGGTCAGACGATGGCCTCTCTTCCGGACCAAGTACTCGAGAATGTGCCGCTCACGGCGTGGGAGCGCCAGAGGCAGACCATCGACCTCCGGATCGCGACCGTCGAAGAAGACCTTGAGCCGGTCCGCATCATTCTGCGTTTTCTTTCCAGCATTCGCATTCACCCGCCGCCAAACCGCCTCTGAGCGGGCCAGGATCTCCCTAACATGGACGGGCTTACGGACGACATCGTCGAACTTTGCCGTGAAGAGTTCCAGCGTCTCTTCGAGAGAGCGAACATCGCTCAGGGCGATGATCGGCGCTTTGGAATAACGGCGAATGCTTTCGGCAGAGTGAACCCGCTCATCGAAGCTGCCAAGTACGAAGCCTTGAATGGCTTCGAGATCCGCATCAGAGGCCGATTGCAGCCAATCGCTAAATTCATCTGCATATAAGCCAAGGGAGGATATGCCTTCACGCTTGAAACTTGCAACATATCCGGACGTTACCATCTGCCGGTCATCGACGACGATATACATTTTCTTCTGCCCCGCCTTAGTAATTAAGTGCGTTTTACGTATCTGCGCTTGCCGCTTACTATTTATTTACTCAACTCGTTCGCGTTTTGCGGCGACGTCCAGAAGGTATATTTTGTCGATTCCGCGGACAATACGTAAATAATGGGAGCGCGCCGTGGGTTATGGTTAATGCCCCTTAACAAACCTTAAGCTGTTCTTAAGATAGGTTTCTGGGCTGGCAATCGTCAAAAGATCCCACGGGTAGAAGGCTCAACGATTTGGCAAAGCAGGCGTTTTTCCGATGTCGAAGCATCAAAGTTGCGTAAATTTACACCTGCAGGACGCTTCTGAAACTTAATTACTAAGTAGTTTGCGAAGCTTTGCGATACGTAGAAGGACCTATTCACCGATACGTCCGACTTTCGGAAATGGGACCGGTTTGAGCGAATCCCACAGCTTCGAGGTCAGGATCCCGGACACTCTTCGCCCATCTAAACGACCGGAGAACATCATCGGTCTTAGCCATCGAGGCTCATTGTACCTCGATCCATTGCGTAGGGCTTTGTGCATGATGAAGGTTGCGTGAAGCATGCCTCCACTCAAGACCAAATTTTTAGGAACCTGCCCAAACTCTCGGGCTTCATTTGTTCTCGGAAGGCAGGGAGCACGCTCAAAGATCGCATCGACAGTCGATTGCCGCTCTTTGTTAACTGTAACTTCGTGAGGAACTTCGCCGCTCCTTGACTGCAATCTGAGGAGAACGTTATCCCTTGAGTCGACTATAGTTCAGATCATTGCGGACGATTCGTCAGTCGGCACTATGGCACGCGGCTCTTTGTGAGCCGGCATGGCGCTCTGCCATTTTACCGGGCTCAAGCCCGTATGTTCTGTGAGCAACGGATCGAGTTTCGCTCGAGGCATGATGCCATTCCGTTGTGTCGGTTTGACTCCGACATTTCCCGAACAACTCAGATGCTTCCGAGCGAGCAGTTTTCGAATGGTAGAATGTCCTGGCCCCATTAATCTACGTCCATGGAAGGAGGTCGACCGCCTTGCTGCACTTCAGAAATTCGACATTCTGGATACCGCTCCGGAGGTTGAGTTCGATAGCATCGCGAAGATTGCGGCCCAAATTTGTGACGCTCCGATTGCATTCATTTCTTTCCTCGACGAGTACAGGCAGTGGTTCAAGTCCAGGATTGGCCTTGAGATCTCTGAGACGCCCCGCGAAATCTCCATTTGCGACCGTGCCATTCACCAAGCGGGTGTGTTTACTGTTCCCGATATGGCCGCCGATCCCCGATTCCGGAAGGAATCCGCTATAGAGGAATGTTCCGGACTGTCCTTTTACGCCGGAGCCCCTTTAAGGACGAAGGACGGTTTGCCGCTTGGAATGCTGTGTGTGCTCGATCATAAAGCGCGTCCTCAGGGACTGAGCGAACAGCAGGAAGAGGCACTGACTGCCCTTGCTGAGACCGTTATTTGCCAACTCGAACTGAAACTCGCCAACAGGACGGCAACGGACAGCGAGGAACTCACACAACGCCTTCTGGCGAGTTCGGACGACTGCATCAAAGTCTTTGACTTGAATGGCCGCCTCCGCTTCCTGAGCCAGGGCGGCCTGAGGGCGATGGAGGTGGCGGACTTCGGTACAATCGAGGGCCGCAACTGGGCTGATCTCTGGAGCGGCATCGCCGGTAAGGAAGCGTACGAAGCATTTGAAAAGGCCAAAACCGGTGGAACCGGACGCTTTCAGGGCCCCTGTGCGACCGCGACAGGAGTACAGAAATGGTGGGATGTGGTTGTTACTCCCATCATGACTCGGAATGGCAGCCCTCAAGGTTGTCTGTGCATCTCTCGTGACATCACGGAGTTTCGACAGACGGAGCAGAGCTTGCGCAGAAGCGAGAAGCGTCTCCGCACACTTGTCGATGTCATGCCGCTCTCCTTCACATCGCCGCAGGTGGTCTGGTTCAGCGATCCGGATGGCGAGTTCACGTACTGCAACGATGTCTGGTACGAGTACACGGGCCTACGATCCGACACAGGAAGCAAGGAATGGCTCACGGTCGTCCATCCTCTCCACCGTGAACGGGTTCTGGAGCTATGGAAGGAGGCTCTTGGAAAGGGCACGTCCTTTGAAATGGAAATGCCCTTTCGCCGCGCATCCGATGGAAGGCATCG
The DNA here is from genome assembly GCF_044784385.1 of Microvirga sp. RSM25. Classification (NCBI taxonomy): domain Bacteria; kingdom Pseudomonadati; phylum Pseudomonadota; class Alphaproteobacteria; order Hyphomicrobiales; family Methylobacteriaceae; genus Microvirga; species Microvirga sp. RSM25. The sequence goes on from NZ_CP173039.1 coordinate 4,047,910, forward strand.
CTGGTTCATCGTCCGGGGACAGCCACTCAAAAATGAGCAAGGCAAGGTTGAACAATGGTTCGGCATTGCAATGGATATCCATGAACGTAAGCAATCCGAGCAGGCTCTAAGCGAGAGCGAGGAGCGCCTTCAGCTTGCGCTAAAGGCAGCGCGTATGATCGCGTGGGAGTTCAATCCACAATCAGGCGCCACGACACGGTCCGAAAACTCGCTTGCGCTCCTGGGCATCACGCCAGGAGCCGACAAGACCTTCATGACCGGCATCCATCCGGATGATCGTCAGAAGGTGGAAGATTTTCTTCAGCGGATACAGATCAGTGGCTCCGACTCGATAGAATGTCGCTATGTGATGCCGAGCGGCGAGATTCGATGGCTAAGAGCGCGAGCCGAACAGGCGGGGCACGACCGGATCGTAGGAGTGACGTTCGACATCAGCGAGCAGAAGGAAGCGGAAGAGGAGATCTGGCGTTCGGCCAATCACGATGCGCTCACGGGTCTTCCCAATCGCAATCTCTTCCAGCGTCGGCTCGAGACGGCCCTGACCGCGGCCAAGCAGAGCGGCACGAGTGTGAGCCTACTGCTGATCGATCTAGATGATTTCAAGGACATCAACGATACCCTCGGCCATGACGCGGGCGATGCCTTGCTGCAGGAGACGGCACGCCGTCTCTCTGCTATGGTACGGGGCTGCGATACCGTGGCTCGAATCGGCGGCGACGAATTTGCCGTGCTCGTTGTCGATCCGCTCAAACTTGAGAATGCCACGCGCCTGGGCACTCTGATCGCAGATATGCTGCGCCAGCCCTTTACTTATCAGAAGCGAACTCTCGTCAGCCGGGTGAGCATCGGTATCGCGGCTTTCCCAGATCATGACGGGACGCCGGCGGAACTGGTCAAGGACGCGGACATTGCGATGTACCAAGCGAAGTCGCAGGGCCGCAACCGGGTCATCACCTACTCACCTGAGATGCGTAGGGTCATTGAGCAGCGCGTTTCCCTGGGACGGGGAATGCGTGAGGCGATCGCCAACGATGAGGTCATCCCATTTTACCAACCAAAGGTGAGCCTCTCGACAGGCGAGATCGTCGGTCTCGAAGCGCTGGCGCGCTGGAAGCATCCGACCAAAGGCATTTTGACGCCGAGTTTCTTCGGAGCCGTTTTCGAGGATCATGAAATTGCAGCCTCTATCGGGAAGCTTCTGACCTCGAAGATTGCGGCAGATGTGCGTCAATGGCTTGACGATGATCTTCCGTTCGGCCGCATCGCACTCAACCTGTCTCCGGCTGAATTCGGTCAAACGGGTCTCGTCGATAACATGTTGAGAACTCTAGACTGGCTTAAGGTTCCTCCAACAGTCTTTGAGGTCGAAGTCACGGAGACCGTCCTCCTCGGAAGGAACTCCAACAACGTCTCCTCCGCTCTTGCACAGTTTCGCGAGCATGGTGTCCAGATCGCTCTCGACGATTTCGGCACTGGTTATGCCTCGCTGACCCATTTGAAACAGTTTCCGGTCGATCACATCAAGATCGACCGCAGCTTCGTGCGGGATCTGGAGCAGGATTCCGACGATGAGGCGATCATCGCCGCTGTTATCGGCCTTGGCAGAAGCCTTCAACTCCAAGTGACGGCAGAAGGCGTGGAAACTCACGGCCAGGCGCGGCGTCTGCGTGAGTTGGGCTGCGACCATGCACAGGGTTACCTCTATGCGAAGCCGATGGCCGCATCACAGATCCCGGATCTCTTGACACGATGGAGTGCGATGCTGGTGAAGCCTCGGCACGAGAAGAATGTAAAACTGCTGGGTATCTAGCCCTCTCAATCAATCGTGTCCGCGTCTCTCAATCCCGCATCGGCTTTAACCAACACTTCGTGCTAGGATCGGGATGACAGGCAAGGATTCGTCCGAATGAGCGTTTCCATTTCGAGCCCACATCTGCAGGCCCAGGTCTCCGAGAACGGCGCCGAACTCGTTAGGCTCCAGGACGGCGTAGGCCGGAATCTTTTGTGGGATGGCAACCCAGCCTTCTGGACCGGGCGCTCGCCTCTACTCTTTCCTATCGTCGGTCGTGTGCGAAACGATCGGATAAGAGTAGACGGATCAGAGTATGAGTTACCGAAGCACGGCTTTGCACGCACCTCCCGGTTCGAAATCGATGAGGTCGGCCCCTCCCAATGCCGCTTTCATCTACGCTCCGACGAGACCACGCTTGAGCGATATCCATTCCCGTTCGCGCTCAATATTTCCTACAGGATCGAGGACGCTACGCTGACGATCACGGCCTCGGTGACCAATACCGGCTCTACCGTCATGCCGGTCTCTTTCGGCTTTCACCCGGCCTTTCGCTGGCCGCTGCCTTTTGGGGCACCGCGGGAAGCGCACACAATCCGCTTCGAGCGCGAAGAAACGGCCCCCATCCGTCGGCCCGTCGACGGCCTAATCAGCCGGGATGCTGAGAAGAGTCCCGTTCACGGGCGAACACTTCCATTGCACGACGGCCTTTTCGAGACGGACGCCATCGTCTTCGACCGCATCGAGAGCAGCGCTGTCACATATGGAGCGCCAAGTGGCGGTTCGATCCGTGTCGATTTTCCGGAAATGCCGCATCTCGGTATTTGGACCAAACCCGGAGCCGGCTTCATCTGTATCGAGCCTTGGCAGGGCCACGCCGATCCGGAAGACTTCGACGGCGATTTTGCCGCCAAGCCAGGCGTTCTTCTTATCCAGCCAGACGAAACGCGAAGCTTCACAATGGGGATCACCGTCAGCAGCGCCGGCCTGTGAATTTTCTGGAATAGTTCTTGACTATGCCGCGTCGGGTCGTCCGGATGCTTGAGTGTGGGTCAATGGCTCGTCACGAGTTCGCGGATGTGCTGGACCACATCTTCGCTGGAATATGGCTTCGGTACGAAGCGCCCCTCATCCGGTATCTGCCCGGGACGCAGCTTGTGATAGGCGGAGGAGATCAATAGCGAAATATGCGGCCAGCGCTGCTGAACATTTTCGGCAAGGTCAAGGCCGTTCATGGACCCAGGCATGTCGATATCTGTGAAGAGCACCTGTACGTCATTGGAGCAGATTTCCAGCACGGCAAGGGCCACATCGGCATTGGCCGCTTCGAGCACATGAAAGCCGGCATCCTGCAGATCGTCAGCTGCCGCCATCCGCACTAGGAGCTCATCCTCGACGAGCAGAACGACTGGCGTGTCATCTGAATAATTGTTCATCATAAGGCATGGAACGAAACTAACTTATGTTAGTTCCTACTGCTCAGGTAGATTTTTGAGGGTGGACCAAGCGATGGCGTCGCACAAATTCAAGCTTGGAGATCAAGTACGATTGGTCAAGCTTGCGAGCGCGAACACTGTTGAGGCCTTTCTCAACATGGTAACGACCATCGACGTCACAAGGCCGGAGGATACATGGGAGGTGACCCGCCTCCTTCCGGCAGACAGCAACGGCTTCCAGTATCACATCAAGGGAAGTCAGGAAGGTCCAGAGCGCCTTGTACGGGAAGAACAGCTCCATCCCGTCTGACAAAACGGCCTCGACTGAATCAGGGCCATAAGCACCGCCTGGTGACTTCGCTGTCGGCGATGCTTTCCTTTAAACATCATGGCAACGGTCGGTTCAACCAGCCTTGCGAAGCGGACTTTCAGCAACCTGATCGGCCGCAGGCTGGTTCCTACGGTGCAAGTCATGCAGTTCCTGTCGAACCGTCTCGAGAACCGGATTGAAAGTCGGCCCGTGCTCCTTCGCAATCTCGACGAGCACATCGATTGCCCGGAGCAGACGCTCCTCGGTCACGGGTTCCCACTTGCGTCCTGACCACTCGTCCATCTCAGACCCTCCTCGTGGATTGAGAGAGACACTGGTCCAGAGAATCTTGCATCCGGGTTAAAGACGGCGATCAAAATGAGGGCACGCACAGGCCGCTGGACTGCCTCTGTTTCCGAGGCTGGAGTCTCGCATGAGGGCGCGCCAGAACCGCTTGTGCCCATAAGTGCGTGGAACCGCTGCGTTATTCGGAAGGTTTACGGTTGAACCGGGTCTTTTGGCCGGCAACCGATAAACGAGGCTGTGTCCGACTATGGCAGATAATCCGGCTATCCAGCAACCTGGAGCGCGGCAATCCTCCTCATCCTCGACCGTCACGACCATGTGGGCCGTGGTTCTCGGATGGGCTCTCGTGCGGCTCGTTGTTGGCGGGGAGCGTTCCACTCCGACCCAGGCCGGACGACCATCGTCAGACCCGGCACAGGCCAGGGGGCAGGCACGTAACGCCGATTCAGACTTTGCGGAAAAGCAGCATGCGTCACCGCAGGCGGCTGCCGAGAAGGGACGCGGGCGAAGCGCCGACGCGCCGACGGAGATCCCGGCACGCGGATGGAAAGACATCCTGTGGCGCACCTATGAAGAGTTCAACAAAGACCGTATCATGTCGGTTGCGGCCGGTGTCACTTACTATGCCTTGCTCGCTGTATTCCCCGCGATTGCGGCCCTCGTCTCTATCTATGGTCTCTTCGCCGATCCAGGCACGATTCAAGAGCATCTGAACACCCTGTCAGGCGTTTTGCCCGGCGGTGCGCTCGACATCATCCGCGAGCAGGTCATACGCATAGCATCGCAGGGAGGCGGCACCCTCGGGTTCGGATTCATCTTCGGATTAGGATTGTCGCTCTGGAGTTCCAATGCTGGGATGAAAGCCATCTTCGACGCGCTCAACATCGTCTATGGTGAGGAAGAGAAGAGAAGCTTCATTAAATTGAACTTGCTGTCCCTCTCCTTCACTCTTGGTGCCATCGCCTTCATTCTCATCGCTCTCGCCGGAATCATCGTTCTGCCGATCGTCCTAAATTTTATCGGCCTGGGTTCAGGAACCGAGTGGCTGGTGTCTCTTGCACGATGGCCGATACTCCTGATCGGCGTCATATTTGGCTTGTCGCTCATCTATCGTTTCGGACCCAGCCGTGACAAAGCGGAGTGGCGCTGGGTGACACCTGGAGGAATTGTGGCTGCCGTCTTGTGGCTTGCCGTCTCCATGATCTTTTCCTGGTATGTCGCGAATTTCGGAAGCTACAATGAGACTTATGGTTCACTCGGCGCCGTCATCGGCTTCATGACATGGATCTGGCTGTCGACGATTGTGGTTCTGCTTGGCGCCGAGATAAACGCCGAGATGGAGCACCAAACAGCCAAGGATACGACCGAAGGGAATCACCAGCCCATGGGAACTCGCGGCGCACGGATGGCTGACACGATTGGCGTGGCGAAGAGCTGAATTGCACCTGATATGTCATCATAAAGGGCGCCCCATGGGGACGCCCTTTGTCTTGCATGGCCGAGGACAAACTTGTCGAGGGGCTTTATGAATGAGTTGAGATCCGGTCGGATCAGCTTATCGAGCTAACGAAAATGCGCTGGTCATGGCCAGCGCATCATTCATCCTTTTGCACGTCTTGTATCCAGCTTCAGACCCGGCCGGCCGAGACTGCACCTCCCAAAGTCGCTACATTACGAGTTGCCTTATTGTCATCAGATTGATTTTCCGCGAACCAAGCAATTGTCGCCTTTAGACCGGCGTCCAGAGATGTGCGTGGCGCCCAGCCAAGCAGTTTTTTGGCAAGAGAAATGTCGGGGCGGCGGCGACGCGGGTCGTCGACCGGTAGTGGTCGCGTGACAATGCGAGATGAAGAGCCCGTCATAGCCAAGACCTTTTCGGCCAGGTCACCGACAGTGAGTTCAAGCGGATTACCGAGGTTCACGGCGCCAGGGAATGATTCGTCATAGGCCATGAGACGCATGAAACCGTCGACGAGATCTGACACATAGCAGAACGACCGCGTCTGGCTTCCGTCTCCATAGACTGTAATGTCGTCACCTGCGAGAGCTTGGCAGATAACATTTGAAACCACGCGTCCGTCGTCAGCTCGCATGCGCGGACCATAGGTATTGAAGATCCGCGCCACGCGGACATCAGCTCGCCTTGAACGGTCAAAATCGAACGTCAGCGTCTCCGCAGCCCGCTTGCCTTCATCATAGCAGGCACGTGGGCCTGTAGGATTGACATTGCCCCAGTAGCTCTCCGTTTGTGGATGAACCTCGGGATCGCCATAGATCTCGCTTGTAGAGGCGAGGAAGAAGCGCGCGCCAGTCGCCTCAGCGAAGGTGAGAAGGCTATGTGTACCGACGACGCTCGTCAGCATGGTATGCTCGGGATCTGCCTGGTAATGCGGAGGAGAGGCTGCACAGGCAAGATTGAAGATTTCATCGATCTTCACGCGTTTGGAACGCAACCGAGCTGGCAGTGGCTTGATGACATCGCTGTCAATGATATCGAAACGCGGCTCACGCTCTAGATGACGAATATTCTGCTTTCGTCCCGTTTGAAAATTGTCCAGAGCGATCACATGAGCGCCTTCACTAAGAAGGGCATCGCAGAGGTGAGACCCGAGGAATCCGGCCCCACCTGCTACGAGAACATGCTTACTATTGCCATTCTTCATGAGACGCTCTCCTTCTCAGACCCTCAAAGGGCCTCAAGGTACAAACCTACTCTGCCCAACATCGAAGCGTGGCATTTGTTCAATGCCACCTTTAGAATCTATTCATAGGATCAGGACTCAACTGCCAAAGCGAGCGGCTGTTCCTGACGTCTATGTCGAATGGCTTCAAAAAGGACCTGCTCCATCGACGCTGCACGATGGGCGGACGTATGCTCTTTGAGAATGCGATGCCGCGCGCGAGTGCCCAGAGCTCTTCTCTGATCATCGGACCATGTACCGAGTACTCTGAGAACATCGTCAGGGGTGCGAGCGAGGAGGATCTCGCGATCCGGATCAAGAAGCGTTTCGATTCCTTCCCATGTGTCGGAAATTATCGGCGTTCCACAGGCAGCGGCTTCGAAAAGACGAACACTCGGGCTGTATCCCGCCCGGATCATGTCTGCCCGTGTGACATTGAGGGTGTACCGGCTCCGGGCATAGAAGGCTGGATGATCGTTTGGCGGCACGTGATCGATACGCTCAACATTCTCCGGCCACTCAATTCCCATCGGATACTGCGGGCCAGCCACCGCGAAACGCAGATGAGGTGCTTTTCGGGCCGGCTCGATCAGGAGCCGTTCTAGCGTCGGCTGTCGATCCGGACTGTAAGTGCCGAGGTAACTGAGATCCCATCGCTTCTCTCGATCAAGCGTCGGATATGCCTCGGGATCGACGGAGCAGTACAGAGCTCTTGCGGCCGGCGAGCCATACCGCTCTATGAGCAGATTGAGGGTCGGTCCGCCGGTGAAGGAAAAATAGACATCGTAGTGAGGAATCAGGTTTGGCGTGAGATATTCGTAATCGCCTCTCTCCAGCTTCGCGAGTGTTACGGGCGTATCGATGTCATAGAATGCCACCACACCATTTGCCACCCGCTGAACGTAGCGACCGACATCCACACCTTGTGGCACATAGGAGCCGACGATAACTGCATCGGCACCTTTGATTGTCTCTCGATACCGCTCAAGATCCTCCAGATTGGAATAGAACTCCAGACGGCAGAAATCAGGATCCTGCAGATCGCGATGGGAGGCATACCAGGGCACGTCGCGCTCAAGGAACAGTACATCATGCCCGCGCGTCGCGAAGGCCCTCAATAACGCGCGGAAGGTTGTCGCATGACCGTTTCCCCACGAGGAGGACAAACTCAACCCCAAAACGACGACGCGGAGCTTGGTCACGCCACGCTCCTTTCGCGCTTCTGGGAGGCCTCCTCGCGCAGGATAACATCCACCTCGGCACCACGGCGGGTATAGGTATGCTCGGCCATGATGCGCGCCCGAGCGGCCTCGCCGATGGCGCGAGCTCGCTCCGGTGTCAGGGCCTCGATATGGTCGGCCACGTCCTTGCCGTCGCGCGCCACCAGAACCTCCTCTCCATCCTTCAGGAAGATTTCCAGACCGACCCAGGCATCGGTGATCAGGCATGCACCGGCTCCCGCGGCCTCGAAGACGCGGGTTGCGGGTGAGTAGCCCGTACTCGCCATTGAATCACGGGCAATGTTGAGAACGGCCAGCGGGCTCGTGTTGAAAGCGTTATGATCACGCGTATAGACATGGCCGATATGGCGTACGTTCGACGGCATACCCTTTGTTTCCCAGCCATTGCCTCCGATCAGGAAGCTGCGATCCGGCAGACGCGCGGCTGGTTCCAGGAAGAACTGCTCCACGCGCGCCTCACGATCGGGCAGGCGATTACCGAGGAAGGACAGATCCACCTTGAAGCGTTCATCTGCTGGGACCGGATGATGGGTTATCGGATCGCAGGCATTGTAGATCGGGATGCAACGGCGGGCGCCGAAACCCTCATAGGATTCGATCACCGGCGGACCGCCGCCATAGGTGAGCACAAGATCGAGAGCCGGCATCGCGCGATGAAGCGGATGGTGGGGGCTTTCGCGCATTTCGGCCAGGGTTGCAGGTGCATCCACGTCCCAGAAGATGCGGATGGCATCGGGACGCGAGGCAGCGACGAGCCCTTCCAGCAGTTCGCTATCGAATACACCGACACCGGAGGCCTTCACCACCACATCGGCCTTTGCTGCCTCGGCCACAACACCGCGCATGGCCTCTGCCGTCGCGGGGTAGACCTTCACCTCCGCCCAATCCGGTGGCTCGATGTCCCGGTGCTTCTGGCGATCGAAAGCATCGGGTTCATAGAACGTGATGCTGTAGCCGCGACGAGCGAGATCGCTGAGGAGACCGCGATAGTAGGTAGCAGCCCCATTCCAATACGATGACAGAAGGCTGGAGCCGTAGAAGGCGATCTTCATGCGGGTATCTCCATCGGCGTCGAGGCGCCGTGATTTGCAAGAATGGCGAGGAGTTGATCGGCCCGATGAGCACAGGAATGACGGCTCCGGATGGTCTTGAGTCCATTCTCTATCAATGCGCTGCGCAGATTGGGATCGTTGAGAACCGCTTTCATGTGGCGCTCCATCTGCACCTCGTCCTGGGCAACCAGATAATCCGTCCCGGGACTGAACAAGCCTTCTGAATCGCTCCACGGTGCGGAGATCAGCGGGATGCCGCAGGCGAGAGCTTCAAATACCCTGATGGTGGGAATACCCGGGAGCATGTCGACATAGAACCGCCGCGGCACATGCACAGTCGCCAGATGTCTTGCAAAGACCTCAGGTGCACGAGCGTTCGGCAGCCAGCCACGATAAGTCACACCATAGCGGGCGAGTGTTTCAAGAGCATCTTCCGGGTAACGGACACCATAGATATCGAGGGGCAGACCGACGGTCTGCGCAGGGCGGAAGAGGAAGCTTTCCAGTTCCACACCGCGCTCGTCGTCGCCCCAGTTGCCGATCCACACCACGCCCTTCCGTTCTGTCTCCTGCGCAGGAGGGTGAAAGAGCCGGGTATCGGCGGCCTCGTGCCAAACATGGACGCGCTCGCCCCAGCCCCAACGGCGGTACACCTCCGCGAGCGCTTCGCCAAAGGCGAGGACGCCGTCATAGCCGCTGAGATCGAACTGGCGGATGGCGTTGGGATCGCTCACCGCCCTGTGGTGCGTGTCGTGGAAGAGGAGCCTGAACCGGCCGCCCTGCCGCCGCACCTTCCCGATGGCAGCAACCAACCAGGGATCACTCCATTCGTGCACGATGACCGCGTCGGCATCGGCAAGCACCTCTTCGAGATCGAGGTCGGGATCAAAGACTGTCGAGGACAATTCAGGGTAAAGGCTGCGATAAGCGTCGAGTCCTGCCTCTCCGTGATCCTTCAGGAGGTTCTCCAGGCTCCAGGCTCCCCGCGGCTCATAGGCGATGACCGCATGTCCACGGTGAGCGAGTTCACGCAGAACTCCACGCAGGAAATGCGCGTTCCCATGGTTCCAGCATGAGGCAAGGGAATGCGTGAAATAGATAAACTTCATGCCGCAGCTCCCTCAGGGGAGGACATCTGAGATCTCTGACCTAAGACCGAATGGTAGGTGTTCAGAACACCCGCGCTCATGGCATCGACAGTGTAAGCATCAGCCCGTTCTCGGGCAGCGCGTCCCAGAGCCGCGCGGCCTTCAGGATCCTGCAAAAGGTGGTCGATCACTTCAACAGTTGCACTCTCATCGCTCGGATCAACGAAGAGTGCGGCACCCTCCCACAGTTCACGGAAAGTTGGAATGTCAGACAGGACAAGCGCACATTCCATCTGAGCGGCTTCCAGCACCGCGAGACCGAAGGGTTCATAACGAGCCATCGAGATGAAGATCGGCCTTGCGCTCAGATACTGCGCAATCTCTGCGTCGCTTAACCGGCCAAGCACTTTGGCGTGGGCAGCCTCAACATGCGTACCGTTTGGCCCTTCAAGAGACCCGGCGGCGAGAACCGGAACAGCGAGGTGAGATGCGAATCGATCAATGACTGCGAAATTCTTGCCTTCGTCCCAGAGGCGCCCAGCCGTGAAGATGATATGTTCACCGGGCACGCTTCTGCCCACCGGCATAGAACGTCTGCCATTACTGACGACTGTGGGTGTCTGCGCAAGACCGTATGCCTGAGCCGTAGCTTGAGCGAATGCCAGCGTTGGCGCGAGGAGTCGGTCGGAAGAGCCATACCCTTTCGCGACGAGCTCCGTCCGCCAGACGAATTCTTCTGGCAGCGAGCCGCCTTTGACTGCCTGCCACCAGGTTGCGACGCAGGAGTGACAGACCGCCACGACAGGAACGTCGAACGGAGCATTGGCCGCCAGAGCTGGGGAATTGAGATGAAGAAGATCCGGTCGGATTTGCGCTGCAATATGGGCAATCGTTCGGCTGGTCTCCTCAACCTCGCATCGATTGCGAGCCGTCCAATCAAGTGGAAGACCAGTCAGGATAAGCTTTGCACCAGTGCTTTCGGCCATAGCCAGCTGATCTGCAGAGGGGGAAGGCCCCAGCACTGCGATTGTCGTCGTGACACTGTGCGCACGCAGACCCTCCGAGAGATCCAGCGCATATTGCCAGACCCCACCGACTGCATCTGCTGTCATAAGCACATGCAGATCTGTTTTCTCGTCAGGCCATGCCATGGCTGCTCTCGATGTTACGCAACTTGAAAACGGAATGGGCCCTCATGACAGAGCCTCTGCATTCTGCAGGCTAGAAGGCGACGAACTCGGACGCGCGAGGCCCCTCTCCTCCTGCAGCCATTCCGCCAGTGTTGCCACACCCTTGAGCCAAGAAATCGGCTGCTTCAGCCCGAGCTCCCGAGTTGCGAGGCGGGTATCGGAGACGTAATAGCGCTGATCGCCGGCGCGCCAATCGGCGTAGATCGTCTCGACCGGACGGCCGATGACATCTTCAATATGGGTGATGAGCTGACGGAGGCTGATGGCATTTGCCGGGCCGCCGCCAAGGTTGAAAGCCCGCCCCTGAACTGCCTCGATAAGCTTCCATGCGGAAGCATAAGCAGCGACGGCATCGGAAATATCGAGCACATCGCGGACCTGACAGCCATCGCCGTAGATGGTAATCGGCTCGCCCTGAAGAGCTCGGATCAGGAAATGAGCCACCCAGCCCTGATCCTCGGTTCCCATTTGTCGCTGACCATAGATGCAGCTCATCCGCATGACGCAGGTCGGAAGCCCAAAGGAACGGGCATAATCCAGAACATATTGATCCGCCGCTCCCTTCGAGCAGCCATAGGGTGTGTGGAAGTCGAGAGGCCGATTTTCGCCGATACCCGTGTTCCTGATTGCAGGGTCACGGGGTTTGTAGGCATCGTTCGTTTTCTCCAACTCCACATCCCCAAGGTCCCCATAGACCTTGTTCGTGGAGGCAAAGATCAACGGCACCCTCTCGCCACGCTGTCTGAGCGCATCGAGCATATTCAGGGTGCCGCGAATGTTGATCTCGAAGTCCTCGCGGGGATCGACAAGACTGGTCGTCACCGCAACCTGAGCCGCCATGTGAAACACGGCTTGCGCTTCACACGCGGCATCGGCGACAGACGTCTCATCGCGGATATCACCGATCACAGTGGAGATCTTGCTCGGATGCCGTTTCTTGAGCCACTCGAGGTTGCGGTCGACGCCGGATCGGGCCAAGGCGTCATAGATCAGAACATCGTGTCCCTCGCTGGCAAAATGGTCGGCGAGATTGGAACCAATGAAGCCAGCGCCACCTGTCACCAGAACGGGTCGATGGCGAAGTACGGCTGGCGCAGCAGCCGATGTGTCTGATGCTTTCATGCCACCAAACCTCGTGCTTCCAGCTCCTTTCGGGCTTCGTTAACGAGATCCTTGGCTTCCTGCTTGGCAACCCATTCGGCAAGTTCCGCCAAGCCTTCCGCGAAGTCTTTTCTGGGCTGGTAGCTCAATTCCTGCTGGATCTTGCTGATGTCGGCGATGCAATGGCGAATGTCACCAATGCGTGCCTTGCCGGCAATCTCCGGCGCCATCGGCCGATTCATCGCCTGAGACAGAAGCTCCGCGACTTCGGAGACGGTACGGTCCTGCCCGCTTCCAACGTTGTAGACGCCGCCCGGCGCCTTTTCATGCTCTAGCGCCAGAACGAATGCCTGCGCGACGTCCTCTACATGAACGAAGTCGCGACGCTGTTGGCCGTCCTCGAAGATCATCGGCGGCTGGCCGTTGTGGAGCCGCGACGCGAAGATGGCGAGAACGCCTGTATAGGGATTGGACAGAGCTTGTCCTGGTCCGTAGGCGTTCCAGAGCCGGAGCGCCACACCCTCCATGCCATAAGCGGGGCACAGTGTCAGCGTCAGTCGCTCTTGAACGTATTTCGAGAGCGCGTAGACCGAGGCGAGCGCGGGCTTCTTCCACTCAGGCGTCGGCACCGGGATCAGAGAGCGCCCCTGTTCGTCCAATGGATCCCAAGGATCGCTTTCATTCGCGCGTGGCGTTCGAACAACATCCTCTCGGATTTTCCCATCCGGATCCTTATAGAGGCCCTCGCCATAGATGCTCATGGACGAGGCGACAACCACCCGCTTCACCGGATTGTCGATGAGCTGCTGGAACAGCACAGCTGTGCCGTAATCGTTGACGGACACATAGCGGTCGACCGCATACATGCTCTGACCGACGCCAACCTCGGCTGCAAGGTGGACTACCTTCGTGGCACCCTTTAGCGCCCGCAGGAGTGCTGCCTCATCGCGAACGTCCCCTACGACGACCTCGACGTCCGGATCAAGCCCATCGGCCTGCGTCCTGTCACCGTGCACCTGCTCGATGAGACTGTCGAGCACGCGCACCTTGTGTCCACGCTCCAAGCAGGCACGCGCAACATAGCGCCCGATAAAACCTGCTCCGCCGGTAATAAGGATCGTATCCGTCACAAGATGTCTCCAGATTGGCTTCTGGCCCAAGCGCCGATGAATCAGGCAGGAGACGACAGCCCATACCTCATCTGGAAATGTGACGCAGAACATGCACATATTCCAGCTTGGTCGCAGGCTTTGCAGCAGACCTCGCCAAACGAGGACTGCGCTACAGATCTCCTCCACAAGCTTGAGTTTGCGTTCAGAAAACTCCGAAGGATCATCTTTGTTCCTGACTTCGAAGCAGTAGTTTGGGCGCTCGGCTGTGAAGACAAGAGTCACAGGTGCGGAATCTGAGCGGAACAACCAACCTTCTTCAAACGTTGAAGGCCAAGCTTTTTGAGAAAGTCCAGGTCGGATGCCTGCGGCCTGCCGGTGTCTTTTTGTCTGAAAAGAGAGCATCCGTCCGGCCATACATGGGAGATCCGTCATGAGTTCGAGGAAGGTCCGCGTCGGGATCGTAGGCGTTGGCAATTGTGCCTCGTCCTTCGTGCAGGGCCTCTCCTATTACAAGGATGCGAAAGGCAACGCACCGGTCCCTGGACTGATGAATGTTGAGCTCGGCGGATATCATATCAGTGACGTCGAAGTGTCTGCGGCCTTCGACGTGAATGCCTCAAAGGTGGGGCGCGACGTGTCCGAAGCAATCTTCGCGGAGCCTAACAATACGCAGCGGTTCGCTACGGTCCCGCAGAGTGGGATTGTCGTCAATCGGGGCAGGACACTTGACGGGCTTGGCAAGTATTTGCGCGAGACGATCGAGGAATCGCCCGACGATGAGGCCGATGTCACGGCGATTCTGCGGCGGTCAAAAACGGATGTTCTCGTCTCTTACCTGCCTGTCGGTTCACAGAAAGCCACCGAGTGGTATGCCGAGCGGGCGCTTGAGGCGGGATGCGCCTTCGTGAACTGCATCCCGGTCTTCATTGCCTCAAATCCGGAATGGCGTAAGCGGTTTGAGGAGCGCGGGCTCCCCATCATCGGCGATGACATCAAGAGCCAGGTGGGCGCCACCATCGTTCACCGCGTACTCGCCAATCTCTTTCGTGAACGTGGCGTGCGACTCGATCGCACCTATCAGCTTAATTTCGGCGGCAATACCGACTTCCAGAACATGCTGGAGCGCGAGCGCCTCGAGTCGAAGAAGATATCCAAAACGCAGGCCGTCTCAAGTCAGCTCGACATTCCCCTGCCCGCTAGCGACATCCATGTGGGGCCGAGCGATCACGTGCCGTGGCTCACCGATCGTAAATGGGCCTACATCCGGCTCGAAGGCACGACCTTCGGGGGCGTGCCGCTGAACATGGAAGTGAAGCTCGAAGTCTGGGACTCCCCGAATTCCGCTGGCATCGTGATCGATGCAGTGCGCTGCGCGAAGCTCGCCATGGATCGTAAAATCGGAGGTGCACTCACTGGTCCGTCCAGCTACTTCATGAAGTCTCCGCCACAGCAATTCACCGATAACGAAGCCCGCGATAGAACCATCCGCTTCATTAACGGTGATGAAGATTAGGGCGCAGGAGGGTCAAGGTGACCACCACGTTTTTTCTCGTGCGCCATGCAGCCCATGATCGGGTCGGCACCATTCTGTGCGGACGCATGGCGGGAGTGAATCTCGGCTCTGCTGGCAAAGCCCAAGCAGAAAGCCTGGCTCAGCGCTTTGCCAACGAGAACGTGGCCTGCATTCGCACAAGTCCTCTTGAGCGGGCGCTGGAGACGGCACAGCCTATTGCATCCCGCCTCGGACAGCCTTTCCAGATTTGCGACGCCATCAACGAAATCAATTTCGGCAGATGGTCCGGTACGAGCTTCGACGCGCTGAGTCGGGACCCGCGCTGGTCCTCTTGGAACAGCGCGCGCAGCACCAATCGTCCCCCTGAGGGCGAGACGATGCTGGAGGCACAAGGGCGCATTGTCGGAGCGATGGAACAGTTGCGCAGCCTTTACGCTGAACGTTCGATCATCCTTGTGAGCCACGGCGATGTGATCAAGGCTGCCCTCCTTTACTATCTCGGCATGCCAATCGATGCCTATTGCCGCTTTGAGGTGGAGCCCGCCTCGATATGCACTCTCGTCGTGGGCGGCTGGGGTTCCAAGGTTCTGCGGTTGAACGAAGTGGTGGCCGCATGAAGATCGTCATATTCGGCCTGACCATCTCCTCATCTTGGGGCAACGGCCACGCGACCCTCTGGCGCGGCTTGTGTCGGGCGCTCGCGAAGCGGGGGCATAGGGTCGTGTTCTTCGAGAAGGACATGCCCTACTATGCGGCCAACCGGGACTTTTTCGAGCTTCCGGGCGGCGATCTCATTCTCTACCAGGATTGGGACGGCATTCGCCGACAAGCTGGGATGGAGCTCAAGGACGCGAACGTGGCCATGGTGACGTCCTATTGCCCGGACGGCATCGCCGCCGGCGATCTCCTGTTGACTGCACCACGCGCCACCCGCGTTTTCTACGATCTCGACACTCCGGTGACCTTCTCGCGTCTGGATGCAGGCGAGCCGATCACCTACATCGGCCCTCATGGTCTTGGCAATTTCGACTTGGTCTTGAGTTACACAGGAGGCCAAGCTCTTGGAAAGCTGCAGGCCGAGCTTGGGGCAAGACGCGTTGCTCCCCTTTACGGTCATGTAGACCCGGATGTGCATCGCCCGGTGCACATCATCCAGCATTACGTCTCCGATCTTTCCTACCTCGGCACCTATGCGGCGGATCGTCAGGATGCTCTGCAGCGTCTCTTCATCGATCCTGCGGCTCGCCGGCCGGATCAGCGCTTCCTGATCGGTGGGGCGCAGTATCCGGACACATTTCCCTGGCAGCCCAACATTCATTTCGTGCGGCATCTTCCTCCGCCAGAGCACCCCGCCTTCTTCTCGTCCTCACGCCTGACGCTCAATATCACGCGGCAGGCCATGGCGGAGATGGGCTGGTGCCCCTCCGGGCGCCTGTTCGAGGCAGCGGCTTGTGGTGCGCCCATTCTCTCGGATTGCTGGGAAGGCCTCGATAGCTTCTTCGAGCCTGGCAAGGAGATCCTGATTGCGGGGAGGACGGAAGATGTGGTCGCAGCTCTCGACCTCACGGACACCGAGTTGAAGCGTATTGCCAAGGCAGCCCTGGAGAGGGCGCTCGAAGAGCATACGTCGGAGCGCAGGGCAATGGAGCTTGAGATCTTGCTCGAAGGCTCCAGTTCCCTCTCGCCCTCGACCGGCGGCCGCGCCGCCATGATGGAGGCCTGATCATGTGGGGAATCATACCTGCGGCAGGGATCGGTAGCCGCATCCAGCCGCTGGCGTTCTCGAAGGAGCTTCTGCCCGTGGGAAGCCGTCTCGACAATGGCGTCGAGCGTCCCTGCGCCGTCAGTGAATACCTTGTCGAGCGCATGATTCATGGCGGGGCGGACAAGATCTGCTTCGTCATTTCCCCCGGCAAGTCTGACATCATGGAATATTATGGAGCAAGCTACGGCAGCGCGTCCATCGCCTATGTGGTCCAGCCGCAGGCTCGTGGCTTGTGCGATGCGATCTTCCAGGCGGCTCCGCTCATTTCCGCCGACGAAAGCGTGATCGTCGGCCTGCCCGATACGGTCTGGTTCCCTGAGAAAGCGCTGGCGGAACTGCCGGAAGAATCTCTCTCGTTCCTTCTCTTTCCGGTCGACAATCCGGAGGTCTTCGACGCGGTGATCCTGGACGAAACGATGCACGTCCAGGAGATCCAGGTGAAGCAGGCGGATGCCGCCTCGCGCTGGATCTGGGGTGCTTTCAAGATGCCGGGCCATGTTCTGGAAGAGCTCCGTCAGCTTTGGATTTCACGCAATCACGAGGACGAGTATTTCGGCACGCTCGTGAATGCCTATCTGGCTGAAGGAGGCAAGGCTATCGGCGTGAAGGCCGGCGAATCCTATGTCGATGTTGGAACCTTGCACGGCTACCGCGCCGCCATCGGACTGCTGAGCGAAGCGGCCCAGCACGACACCATGACCGGCGCCCGCGTAGCCCTTGGCTGGCCGGCGGGTCGGCTACCGCGCGGACTTCATGACTTGAACAGGGAGTAATCGTCACGATGAATGCCATCGATCCCACGCCGCCTGACGAAATCCGCCGGAAAGCCGAAGCGCTTGGGCCCTGGTTTCACAACATCGAGCTGAAGGGAGGCGTCTGGACCGCACCCAACCATTTCCTCGGCAATTATCCCGCCATCAAATGGCAACAATTTGCCGATGCCATTCCGCAGGATCTCACCGGGAAAAGCGTGCTCGACATCGGCTGCAACGGCGGTTTCTATTCCATGGAGATGAAGAAGCGCGGTGCGGAGCGCGTACTCGGAATCGACTTCGACGAAGCTTATCTCGCCCAGGCCCGCTTCGCTGCGCAGACGATGGACTACGACATCGAGTTCCGCAAACTCTCAGTCTATGATTTAGGGCAGCTCGGCGAGCGCTTCGATGTCGTTCTCTTCATGGGCGTACTCTACCACCTGCGTCATCCCTTGCTGGCACTCGACCTGATTCACGAGCACGTCGCCAAGGACCTCCTCGTATTCCAGTCGATGCAGCGTGGATCGACTGATGTCATGCCTGTCGAGGAGAACTATACCTTCTGGCAGACCGAACACTTCGACGATCCACGCTATCCGAAGATGCACTTCATCGAGCATCGCTACGCCGATGATCCTACGAACTGGTGGGCGCCGAATACCGCCTGCGTCGAAGCCATGCTCCGCAGCGCCGGGTTCGAGATCGTCCAGCATCCGGAAACCGAAGTTTACATCTGCCGCCGTGTCGATGCCCCACCCGGGGCGGGCGCCGTCTATCCGGCCCAAGGGAGAAATGCATGATCGAAGCTGCAATGATCTGGAACGAGCCCAACAACAAGTCCCATTGGGACCCGGAGATCGATCCGGATTGGAAGCTCTTCTCCGAGATGGCGATTGCCGCAGGTCAGGCGATCAAGGCCGAGAATACCAATCTGCCGCGCGTGCTCGGTGGCATCTCACCCATCGATCCAGGCTTCATCAAGAAGCTGGAAGGCCATGGTGCCATGGATCACTTGGATGTCGTGGCCGTCCACGGGTTCCCACTCGACTGGAATCTGTGGCAGATCCACGATTGGCCTGCGAAGATCGACGAAATTCGCGCGGTGACGGACAAGCCCATCTGGGTCAGCGAGGTCGGCATCTCGACCTTCGGTGCCGAGGAGGTTCAGGTTTGGGGTTTGAACCGGACTGCCGAACTCCTGATAGGCAAGGTGCCGAAGATCCATTGGTATAGCCTGTACGATCTTCCCCGCGCCTGGGAGGCCACGACGCGTCACAGGGAGGCCGAAGGCTCATCCTATTACAGGCATTTTTACATGGGCCTTCTGCGCGAGGACGGCTCGCCGAAGCCCGCTCTCGAGGAATTCGCGAAGTACACGCCGCAGATGGGCTTGTGCCAATGGTTCCACTATGAAGACCACCGCCTCGACGATGCAGTAACCTGGATGAAGCGCCTGGGCGTGAAATACCTGCGCACCGGCCTATCCTGGGCCGACAGCTTCCGCCCGAATGCCCTGGACTGGTTCGACCGTCAGATGGAAGCGCTTGCGGATTTCGATGTGACGGTAACCTTCTGCTTCACGCCGGAGCATCGTGGAATTGCGCCACATCACACCAGCGCACCGCAGGCAAAAGAAGAATTTGCGGAATTCTGCGCCAGCATGATTCGACGCTATGCACCTTCGAACAGGTCAGCTCAATCGGACAAGATTTTGGAAGTTCTCTGAACCTGTTTTGAGCAGCCCCCATAAGAAAGGCGACCGAACCTGGGGTTCGGTCGCCTCGGTATTTCCAGGATCAATTAGAACGGCGCCCTATCGTCCATAGATCCGATCGAGCACTCTTGCGACATCAACCAGCTGCTCCGCAGCCGGATCGAAACGTTCACCCGCCGCCAAGCGTGAGGCCCAGTCCGCAGCCGCGCGCCCGCCCCAGTCATCTGGTGGCACAGACAACGTCTCGCGCGACGTGCCGCGATAGCGCTCCGCAATGAAGTCATAGAAAGATCCGTTCACGTTGCGCAGTGACAGGCCACCCTGTGTCCCGTAGAACGTGGCTGAAATCATCGCATCGCATCCTGCCTGAAGCCGCCAGGAGCAGGCGAGTTGCACCACGGCACCCGTCTTCAGCTCCATGGTCGCGACGGCATAATCCTCCACCTGCGATGCAGTATCCTTCAGCGGCGCACCGCGTGTGAAGAGCTTGCCTGTGACACTCGCGATATCTGGATTGTTTAATGTCCACAGAGCGAGATCGACAAGGTGAACGCCAAGATCCATCACGCAGCCGCCGCCGGAAAGCTCCGGATCATAGAACCACGGCTTGTCTGGCCCATAGGCGTTGTGGAATACGAGATCCACCGCGTAGACGTGTCCCAGTTCGCCTGAATCGACGATTTCGCGGATGCGGCGCATCCCTTCCGTGAAGCGGTAAGAGAGATCGACGCATAACAGCCGGTCGGTGTTGCGTGCGGCATCGACCACCGCCTGCACCTCCGCCACCGTCCGGCCAAGCGGCTTTTGGCAGAAAACGGCAACGCCACGCTCCAGAGCCCGGATCGACTGTTCTGCATGCATGGCGCTTGGGGTCGCAATCACAACGCCATCAACTCCGAGATCCAGGATCTCATCGAGTGTCGAGACCAGCTTCGCGGCAGGAGCGAGTTTACCGGCCTCCGCGGCCATATCCGAGGACGGATCTGCGATAGCGGCGACATCGATGGCTCCAGTACCGAGGATCGCCTGCATGCGGTTCTGACCGATCCAGCCGACACCGAGGAAGCCTAGACGCGAGCGAGCGGGCGAGATTTCAGGAGGCGTCTCGTGCAAAATCTGTTGCGTCATCAGAACGTCACCAGAGCTTTGAGGAAACCGTCCGGCCGGTCGCGCGTGGCATTAAGCGCCTCGTCGAGCCTTTCCAAAGGATAGCGGTGCGTATAGAGAAAACTCGGATCGAGACGCCCGGACGCGATGGCATCCACCGCCTCGCGCAGGCCCTGGACATAGACTTTCGAATCGCGTTCATGGGCATTGATCACATCGATGCCACGCCAGTTCCAGAGCCACATGTTGACCTGTCGTGGACCATCCTGATGGTACCCAGCGACGATGAGCTTTCCGCGTTCACGGGTCAGTTCGCCCGCGAGATCGAGCGGCCATTGCTTTCCGACGGCCTCGATCACCCGGTCGCAGAATGTGCCACCGGTCAGCTCCTTGACTCGCTCAATGATCGCGGAGTGATCCTCCATCGGGATCGTCTCGGCTGCGCCCATGCGGCGGGCGAGATCAAGCGAGTAGGGCCGCCGTGAGATCGCAATCACGCGCGCACCGGCGTCTGTTGCAAGCTTCGTCAGGATTGCGCCGAGAAAGCCGATGCCGATGATCGCGACCGTTTGCCCAGTCTCGATTTCGCTGCGATGAAAGATATTCATCGCGCAGCCGAGCGGCTCGCCGGGAAAAGGCTGGCCCGCGAGGGCATCCGGCAGGCGCACCACCGCATCGGCCTCGGCCAGATCGTATTCGGCATAGGATTTGTAGGAGAGTGCCGCCACTCGATCGCCGATCGACAGCCCTTCGACACCCTCGCCGATAGCATCCACGAAGCCCCAGGCCTCGTGGCCGAGGGCGCCTGGCTCGGTGGGATACTGCATCCATTCGGGGCCGGCCCAAGGCGTCAGGTTCGAAGCGCATACGCCGCAACCTTCCAAGCGTAGCCGTACCTGACCGGGTCCCGGTTCCGGACGTGCAACCTCGCTGATCTGGATCTGACCAGGTCCCGTGACAATCGCGGCCCGCATGGTTCCCGGAACCCCGGCTTGCCCGTCGCTCCTCTTGGTCAAAGAAGCGGAAATGTCGCTGCTCGCACCATTCTCGTTCAGCAAGTTTGTCCCTCCACCCTACAGCCCGAGCAATTAGGGACGGGGGCGGGGACTTCAAGGCTTGGCTGTTTGTGTCATGATGCTGCCCGTTCCGTGGCAGCGCTCCCGGATCATGCCGTGGTCTGGGCACTCATTTCAGCAACGTATTTGATGCGCGCTGCGCTGTCGGGCTCCAAGCCCTTTTCCGTACACCACTTCGCGAAGGTATCGGGTTCGATCATGATGCGCGAGATCTGAAGACCGGCTTGGCGGCCGACATTCTCGTTGTTCTCGGCCGCTGCCAGCCAGGAATCGTAGGTCGAGGCAAGATTGTGCCGGTCGGTCATCATATCGCGGATGCGGAGATAATCCTCTCGGTTGTACCAGGGCAGGCCGATCCGGCGAGGCGGCGCATCCGTCATTCACAGTCTCCAGACAATGGGCACCGGGCCCGATTCATCACAGGGCTCGGTGCCGCAGCATTCCTTCAGCTCAACAGGTAGAACACCGCCGGCGCAGCCGTAAGGAGCCCGGCCGTCGTTAGCAGCATGAGCCGATGATCGGGATTCGCAATTCGATGAACCTTCCGCGCCGTGGAGCCGGCTTCCATGCTCCAGCCATTCATGCAGGAGCAGAGAAGGCGATGGGAGGCTCCCTCGGACAGTTCGAAGAACTCCATGGCATCCCCGAGCGTGTCACCCTTGAGGCCGGCAGCCCGCAGGACGGGATCCTCGAAGGCCACTGTGATGGGAGATTCGTCGGACCTCAGCTCCGGTCGCTTGTCCTTGGGGACGAACTCGATCTCACCCAGAGACCTCAAGCGCCGTTTCGGCTGGCGCTCCAACACTTCGGCCCAACGCTCGAGGCGTTCGCGCCGGGACAGGAAACCTTGCTTGAACTCATGCACTTCAGCGACGCTACGCAGCTTCTCTACAGGCTTGTGTTCCATAGGTATTCTCCTGCAAGGGAGCCGACCCTCGAAACCAGGGCCGAGCCCAGGGGAACCTATGATTGCGTGAATCCCTGGCTTTTTTGCGTCAAACGAGCGCATCGTGCGGAAAAGTGGATTTGGTTTTCCGCTCGAAACGATGCGCTCTTCAAAGAGTGGAGCATCGGAATGGATCCCAAAAGTGGGGCGCACTTTCGGGTCCGATTCTCAAGCCCTCAGAAGAGCGTTTCGTGCGGGTGGGCCACGTGCTCCTGGAAGATTGCTCCGGTGGCCGGCTCTACCTCTTTCAGCACGACCGCATAGCCCCAAAGATTGGCCACCATCTGAAGGACCCGCTGGGCGTCGTCCTTGTGCAGCAGGGTCCGGTTGAGGACGTGATGGTGCAGGATCAGGCGCCGGTCCCCGGCGAGATCCACATCGATCACCTGGATGTCGGGGTCGCTCCAGCCCACATCGTAATGGCGCGACAGTGAGCGCCGCAGGCGCCGGTAGCCCCGTTCGTCATGGATCGCCTCGATCATGAGCTCCGGCCGATCCGGATCGTCGACGAGATGGAACATGCGCCATTTCCGGATCAGGTGCGGGCTCAAGAATTGCGAGATGAAGCTCTCGTCACGGTAATTCGCCCACACGTCCCGCAGAACCGCCATGGCATCGCCGTTGCCCGCGATGTCGGGGAACCATTCCCGGTCTTCCGCCGTCGGCTTCGTGCAGATGCGCTCGATGTCCTGCATCATACCGAAGCCAAGCGCGTAAGGATTGATGCCGCCGTAGTGCGGATCGTCGAATTCGGGCTGCCGGGTCACGTTGGTGTGCGATTGCAGGAATTCGAGGAAGGCGCCGTCGCTGATCTGCCCTGTCTCGTGCAGGCGTGTCATGATGCGGTAATGGCAATAGGTGGCGCAGCCTTCGTTCATCACCTTGGTCTGACGCTGCGGATAGAAATACTGCGCGATCTGGCGCACGATGCGCAGGATCTCGCGCTGCCAGAGCTGCAGGCGCGGCGCGGACTTTTCGAGAAAGTACAGGAGATTTTCC
The DNA here is from genome assembly GCF_044784385.1 of Microvirga sp. RSM25. Lineage (NCBI taxonomy): Bacteria > Pseudomonadati > Pseudomonadota > Alphaproteobacteria > Hyphomicrobiales > Methylobacteriaceae > Microvirga > Microvirga sp. RSM25. The sequence goes on from NZ_CP173039.1 coordinate 4,071,091, forward strand.
TGCGGCAGTTCGAGAAGCGCGCGGCGGCGCTCCTCGCTCAATTGCGGCTTGGCGGCAGTTCCCTTGGTCGGCACCGTGCGCCACAGGTCGTTGAAGGTCTGCTCCTGATGAAGCTGGCGCTCCCGTTCCCGGCGCTCCTCCGAGCGCAGGTCGGGCCGCTTCTTGCGTGGATAGCGGTGAACGCCGTGGGACATCAGGGCATGGGCGGCATCGAGCATACGCTCCACGGCCGCATGCCCGTAACGCTCCTCGCAGCGCGTGATGTAGCCCTTGGCGAACTCAAGATAGTCGAGGATCCCATCGGCGTCGGTCCATTCCTTGAACAGGTAGTTGTTCTTGAAGAAATGGTTATGGCCGTAAGCCGCATGGGCGATCACGAGGGTCTGCATCGTCGCCGTGTTCTCCTCCATGATATAGGAGATGCACGGGTTCGAGTTGATGACGATCTCGTAGGCGAGGCCCATGAGCCCCTGGCGGTAGCTCGATTCATGCAGGGCAAAGCGCTTGCCGAAGGACCAGTGCTTGTAGAACAGGGGCATGCCGATGGAGGCATAGGCATCGAGCATCTGCTCGGCGGTGATCACCTCGATCTGGTTGGGATAGACGTCGAGTCCCAGCTCGCCGACGCCGATGGCCTCGACGGCATCATGAATGCGCTGGATCGTCCCGAAATCCCAATCCGGTCCATGGAAGAGCAGGTTGTCTTGCTCAATCACGCTCATGGAACTCTCACCCCGGCTTCCGCTTCGCGCCGGCGGAAGAGTTCGCGGAAGACGGGATAGATCTCTCGGCGGTGGTTCACCTTGCGCATGGCGAGATTGGCCCCCTCCTCCTGGAGCGTCTCATAGGTCTGCCACAGAGACGTCTTGTGATTGATGAACCCGGTCTGCATCCGGTCGCTGTCGCTGCCGACTTCGAGATAGGCATAATACTGGCAAACCGGCAGGATCACGTCGCGCAGCAGGGTCGCGCTGGTGGTGCCATCATTGGGTGAATTGTCGCCGTCGGAGGCCTGGGCCGCATAGATGTTCCACGCATCCGGCGAATAGCGCTCTTCCACGATCCGTTGCATCTCCCGCAAGGCCGAGGACACCACCGTTCCGCCGGTCTCTGGGCTGTTGAAGAAGGTCTCCTCGTCCACCTCCTTGGCCTCATGCGTGTGGCGGATGAAGACGATCTCCACGTGCTTGTAGCGCCGCGTCAGGAAGATGTAGAGCAGCATGTAGAAGCGTTTGGCGAGGTCCTTCATATGCTCGGTCATGGAACCGGACACGTCCATGAGGCAGAACATCACCGCCTGGGCGACGGGCTTCGCGACCGGCTCGAAGCGGCGATAGCGCAGATCGATGGGATCGATGTAAGGGAAGCGTTTGGTGCGCAGTTGCAGCTGTTCGAGTTCGAGCCGCAGCGCGGCCAGGCGCTCTGACGGCCCCTCCTGCTCCTCGAGACGATCGATCTCTTCCTGAAGGCGGAGCAGGTCCTCGGATTTAGGCCGCCGCATGGCGATACGGCGGGACAAGGCGTTGCGCATGGAGCGCAACAGGGCAAGGTTTACGGGAGAACCGGTAACCGTATAGCCTGCCCGGCGGAGCCCTTGCGTCTCCACCGTCGCGACGCGCCGCTTTGCCAAATCGGGCAGTTCCAGGTCGTCGAGGAAAAGATCGAGAAACTCGTCGCGGGTCAGGACGAAGCGGAAATCGTCCTCGCCCTCTCCGTTGTCACCGCCGGCCGCACTACCGCCACCGCCGGGCGGCCGGTCGACGGTGTCGCCTTCCACGAAGCGCTTGTTGCCGGGAAGGATGTGATCATGCACCCCGCCCTCGCCGGACCGCCGGAAGCTGGGCTCTCGAACACCGTCGGCCGGGATCGAGACCTCCCCTCCCCGTTCGAGATCGGTGATGTCCCGATCGCCTGCAGTCTGGCGTACGGCCCTCTGAATCTGCGCCTTGGCTCGGCGAAGAAAACGTTGGCGGTTGGCCAGACTCTTGCCCCCTGGGTTGAGGCGCCGGTCGATGATGTACATAGGAACGCCTGATCTGCCTCCGTCCTCTGTCAGCCCGCCTGCTTCACACGCATGTACCACTCCACCAGGCGCCGTACCTGACGCTCGGTGTAGCCGCGCTCCATCATCCGCAGCACGAACTCGCCGTGCTTCTTCTCGGTCTCGCTGTCCTTCTTGGAGCCGAAGCTGATCACGGGCAGCAATTCCTCGACCTGCGAGAACATGCGGCGCTCGATCACGTCGCGGATCTTCTCATAGCTCGTCCAGGACGGGTTGCGGCCATGATTGCCGGCCCTGGCGCGAAGCGAGAACTTCACCACCTCGTTGCGGAAATCCTTTGGATTGGCGATGCCTGCCGGCTTCTCGATCTTGGTCAGCTCCTGGTTCAGGAGCTCCCGGTTCAGGAGCTGGCCGGTATCGGGGTCCTTGAAGTCCTGATCCTCGATCCAGGCATCGGCATAGGCTACGTAGCGGTCGAAGAGATTCTGGCCGTAATCGTGGTAGGATTCGAGATAGGCCTTCTGGATCTCGTGGCCGATGAAATCGGCATAGCGCGGGGCCAGCTCGGCCTTGATGAACTCCAGATACCGCCGCTCCACATCCTGGGGCAGCTGCTCGCGCCGCAGGGATTGTTCGAGCACGTACATCAGATGGACCGGATCGGCCGCAACCTCGATGGTGTCGTGGTTGAAGGTGGCAGAGAGAACCTTGAAGGCAAAGCGGGTCGAGACACCGTCCATGCCTTCGTCGACGCCGGCGGAATCCTTGTATTCCTGCAGGCTACGCGCACGGGGATCGACCTCGCGCAGACTCTCACCGTCATAGACCCGCATCTTAGAGTAGAAATTCGAGTTCTCGTGCGCCCGGAGCCGCGACAGAACCGAGAACCGTGCCAGCATTTCCAGCGTAGCTGGAGCGCAGGGCGAACCCGCAAGCTCCGAGCCGCGGATCAGCTTCTCGTAGATCTTCTGCTCTTCCGTGACCCGCAGGCAATAAGGCACTTTGATCACGTAGATGCGATCAATGAAGGCCTCGTTGTTCTTGTTGGCCCGGAAAGTCTGCCATTCCGCCTCGTTGGAATGGGCCAGAATGATGCCGGTGAATGGTATGGACCCGATATTCTCCGTGCCGACGTAGTTCCCCTCCTGTGTAGCCGTCAAAAGGGGATGAAGCATCTTGATCGGCGCCTTGAACATCTCGACGAATTCGAGAATGCCCTGGTTGGCGCGGTTCAGGCCGCCGGAATAGCTGTAGGCATCGGGATCGGCCTGGGACAGAGTCTCGAGCTTGCGGATGTCGACCTTGCCGACGAGGGACGAAATATCCTGGTTGTTCTCGTCGCCCGGCTCCGTCTTGGCAACGGCGATCTGCCGCATGCGGGACGGATTGATCTTCACCACACGGAATTTGGAAATGTCGCCCCGGAACTCATCGAGCCGCTTGATGGCCCAAGGACTCAGAAGATTGGTCAGGCGCCGTTGGGGAATGCCATAGCGCTCCTCCAGCACGGAACCCATATGTTCCGGGTCGAAGAGCCCGAGCGGACTCTCGAAGACCGGGCTGATCTCGTCGCCCGCCTTCAGAACATAGATGGGATTAACCTCCATCAGAGATTTCAGGCGCTCGGCGAGGGAGGACTTGCCGCCGCCGACGGGGCCCAGCAGGTAGAGGATCTGCTTGCGTTCTTCCAGGCCTTGAGCGGCGTGGCGGAAGAAGCTCACGATCATCTCGATCGTCTCTTCCATTCCGTAGAATTCGGAAAAGGCCGGATAAACCCGGATCGTGCGGTTCATGAAGATGCGGCCGAGGCGCGCGTCCTTTGACGTATCGACAAGCTGGGGCTCGCCGATGGCTGCCAAGATGCGCTCGGGAGCGCTCGCATACATCATGGGATCGTTGCGGCACCCTTCCAGGTAGTCCGCCAGGGACATCTCCGCCTCGCGGCGGTTTTCATAGGTCTTCAAGAAACTCGAGAACAGGTCGTCGGAATGAAGCATGGCGCCACCGAAATCCAATCCCTCTCAGAGACAACTATTGTGCACCGCTAAGGTTGCCCAGACCATGCGATACTATGATGCGGTCGAAATGATGCGGCGTACTCCTTTTGTCATAGCGGAGAAAAAGCAGGTCGCGACAGGCTCGGTTCTGTTCGGGTTGAACCGTGCGACTTGAAAATATGCCCGCCCTCAACAACTAGCCTCGCGGATTGCGGGCATGACAGCAAGTTAAAGTTGCTCACAGATACTCGAAATCCACTGTGCCGCATTGCCGCCTACGCATGATGTGATGGTCTGCTGCGGGGGGCCGCAAGGCTTTCACCGGCAGGCAATCCATCAATTGAGCGTTACCATCATTAAATCGCGGCGGTTCTTAACCAAGGCTGAATCCGCCTAAGCGTCCATGGGATAAGCGGGTTCCAAGCCCCTTGCCGGCTCATCTCCTCGAACAAACATCCCGATCATCGGTTGACGCGGGTCCGATCGAACCTATCGTCTGTTGCGCTTGAGTGCTCAGCAGGGTTCTCGCGCTGTGGCAGGCCCCTGCTCCTTCCCACGACCGACAATTCGGAGAACTTTCCCGTGATCAAAGCTTTCGGCTACGCCGCCCAGGATGCGGCCACCCCTCTGGCCCCCTTCAGCTTCGAGCGTCGGGACCCCCGCGAATCCGACGTTCAGATCGAGATTCTTTTCTGCGGCGTCTGCCACTCCGATCTGCACACCGCCCGTGCAGAATGGGGTGGCACTCTCTATCCCTGTGTGCCAGGGCACGAGATCGTCGGCCGCGTCACACGCGTCGGACCGGGTGTGCAGAAGTTCAAGGAGGGCGATCTTGTCGGAGTCGGCTGCATGGTAGATTCCTGCCGCACCTGCCGCAGCTGTCGCGAGGGCCTGGAGCAGTACTGCGAGGTCGGCTTCACCGGCACCTACAACGGTCCGGAGCAGGACACAGGCGCCAATACCTATGGCGGCTATTCGAACACCGTCGTCGTCGATGAGAGCTTTGTCCTGAAGGTGCCGGAGGGAATGGATCTGGCCGCTGCAGCGCCTCTTTTATGTGCAGGGATTACCACCTTTTCCCCCCTGCGCCGCTGGCGCGTGCAGCCCGGCCACAAGGTGGGCGTAGTCGGCCTCGGCGGCCTCGGCCATATGGCCGTCAAGCTCGCCCGGGCCATGGGAGCGCATGTGGTGCTGTTCACCACCTCGCCCAACAAGCGGGAGGACGCACTCGCCCTCGGCGCGCATGAGGTGGTAGTGTCCAAGGATCCGGATGCCATGAGCGCGCACCGGAACAGCTTCGACTTCATTCTCGACACCGTTGCCGCGCCGCACGACCTTGACAGCTACCTCGTACTTCTTGCCCGCGACGGGGCCATGGTGCTGGTGGGCGCTCCGGCCGAGCCGCACCCTGCCACGACGGTGTTCAACCTGATCATGAAGCGACGCCAGCTCGCCGGCTCTCTGATCGGTGGCATCGCCGAGACGCAGGAAATGCTCGATTTCTGCGCCCAGCACGGCATCACCGCGGAGATCGAGATCATCCCGATCCAGCAGATCAACGAAGCCTATGAACGGATGCTCAAGAGCGATGTGAAGTACCGCTTCGTCATCGACATGGCGTCGCTGAATCAGGAGGCCGCGGCGTAAGCCTCACGGCACGCTTTCGATGCTGGTCTATGGGGATGTCGAGCACACCGAGACGGTAGGAGCCAAGCAGGCTTCCATCCGGGACGTCCTGTCGGAGATCCATTCCATGCCGCCCGGAATCGAGCGGCATGGAACGCTTGTGACGGCGTTCATCGGTACCGGCGAACTCGTCCAGGGCATGATCGACGCCGAGTTTCAGGTGCGCGGCTTCGATACGCTCTCCGACGTCCATCAAAATGGCATGGAATGCCTCTCCCTTCTTGCCTCTGCCATCGAGCGATCATGGCGAAGCGAGTTCAAGGAAGGCTCCTTGCCGCAGGATTTCCTCGAAAAGCTCCTCAGTTTCGATCCATCCCGTACAATCTGCACCAGGCAGGCGGAAGGCTATGCCTTCTACGCTCTCTATCCGGAATGCTATCTGGAAGCGGCCAAGGCTTCGGGTTTGGGCGCGAATACCCGGGTCATCGGCATCCGCAGCATCGGCACGGGCCTCAGCACCCTCGTCGCCGCCGCCATCGGCGCTCCGGCCCCTTTCACGCTTCGCCCGATCGGTCATCCTTTCAAGCGCGAGGTGAAGGTCGATCCGACACTTACGAAGACGCTGGCGGCAGACCGGGACGGGTCCTTCGCCATCGTCGACGAGGGGCCCGGCCTATCCGGCAGCTCGTTCGGGGCTGTGGCCGACTGGCTCGAAGAGGCCGGTGTGGCGCGCCAGAGGATTCATTTCTTCCCAAGCCACGATGGCCCGCTCGGACCCCAGGCCGGCACCCGCCATCGGGAGCGATGGAGCAGCGCTCCACGCCACATCCATACCATGGATGACCTCCTGCTTCGCGAATTGCCCCCTCACCATCTTGCCGCCTGGGTGGAAGACCTGATCGGCCCGCTGGACGGACCGCTCGAAGACCTTTCGGGCGGGGCATGGCGTTGGCATCGTTATCAGGACGAGGCGAGTTGGCCGCCGTCCAATCTCCAGCAGGAGCGCCGGAAATTCCTGGTGTCGACCGATGGCGCGCCGTGGCTGGTGAAATTTGCAGGCTTGGGGGAGACCGGCACCAGGAAGCTCTGGATGGCCCGGTACCTGCACGAGGCAGGCTTCGCGCCGGAAGTCGCGGGCTACCGCCATGGCTTTCTCGTGCACCGCTGGCATGAAGATGCGAGAAGCCTCGACCAGGTAGCTTTCGATCGCGATCAACTTATCGATCAGGTCGGAGCGTATCTGGGCTTTCGCGGCCGTCATTGTCCCGCAGCCGGGCATCAGGGCGCATCCTTGGGCGGGTTGCGCCACATGGCTGTCTACAACACCCGGCAGGCTCTAGGAGACGAGGCAGGATCGATCCTGGACCAATCCTTGCCGCATCCAGACAATCTGGATGGCAATGTACGCCGGGTCTGGACCGACAACCGGATGCATGCATGGGAGTGGCTGGTTTGCGGCGACCGCCTCATCAAGACCGACGCGCTGGATCACAGCGCAGCCCATGACCTGATCGGACATCAGGACATCGGCTGGGACATTGCCGGAGCCATCGTCGAGTTGGGTCTCTCGGAGGAGGAAGCCACCCGGCTTTGCACCATCGTCGAGCGGACGAGCGGTCACCCCGTTTCCCGCGAACTGCTGGCCTTCCTGCTCCCCTGCTATTGCGCCTTTCAAATGGGCGCTCACCTGATGGCTGCAGCCGCGCTTGAAGGAGGGGAAGAGACCCGTCTGCGCAAGGCAGCCGATCGCTACGGCCGCCTTCTGCGGCGGCACGAGGCCTGAATCCTAGCGCATCCTGCGGACAAGCGGCCCCGGCCTCCTGCCAAACGACGGACCATTGAAGGGATTGAGCACCGGACGGATCCCAGGAGCGGCGTCCTCTTTGGTTTGGGGCTCCGGCAGGAACAAGGGAAAGTTCCTGCCCGTTAACGGCCAAGTCAGCACTTCAGCGGTGGCGGGACGTTTCACCCGTCCGGATTGGTCCTTGCATGTTCTCCGAGACAGGGCGGCTTTTGAAGGCGGCATTCGCAGGCTGGTGGAACGACCGCGCCATGAGCCTTGGCGCCTCCATCGCCTTCTTCACCGTCTTCTCCCTTGCCCCCATGCTGCTCGCTGCCATTGCCGTTGCAGGGCTGGCCTTCGGGCGGGAAGCGGCCCAGGGTGCCATCGTTGGCGAACTCGGCGGCCTGATCGGGACCAATGAGGCGTCCGCCCTTGAAGCGATGATCGCCAGCGCCAGCAATGTGGGCTCCGGCATCCTCGGCACCGCGATCGGCATCGTGACCTTTCTTCTGCTGGTCACCGGAGCCGTAGTGGAACTGCAGGACAACCTGAACATCATCTGGAAGGCAAAGCCGCCGGCGAATTTCGGCATCCTGAGCTTCGTCCGCACCAGGCTCGTCAGCCTCGCTCTGGTGCTGGGAATCGGCTTTCTGCTGCTGGTGTCGCTCGTCATCGATACAGGCCTGACGGCCGTCGGACATTATCTCGAGGCGAATTTCTCGGGAGCCACCATCATCCTGCGCTTCCTGAACAGCCTCGTCGCCTTCGCGGTCGCGACCCTGCTGTTCGCGATGATGTTCAAGCTCCTGCCGGCCGTGGACCTGCGATGGAGCGATGTGTGGACCGGCTCACTGGTCACCGCGCTCCTGTTCACCCTCGGCAAGTTTCTGATCGGGTATTATCTCGGCAAGAGCAACGTCGCGTCGAGCTACGGTGCCGCCGCCTCCATCATCACGATCCTGCTCTGGATCTATTATTCGTCCCTGATCCTGCTCTTCGGCGCCGAATTCACGAAGGCCTATGCCGAGAGCCGCGGGAGCCTGGGCGCGGGGCAGACCACGGAGCCTCAACAAGAAACGAGCCAGGAGATCCCGGCTCGCTCCCCGTAAGCGATGGCTTGAGGCCTATTCGGCCGCCTGCCCCATTGCCGGGGCGGTCGGGACACCGCGCATGCCTCCCAAAACCTCCTCGGCCGAGGCCTTGTAGTTCTTCACGGAACTCGTCCACTGTCCCCAGACGTTCGGGTCGATCCTGTCGCCGTTCCTGCCGAGGTTCTGCAGGCGGCGCTTGTCCTCGTCGGTCAGGACCTGCTTCGGCAGCGGCGGGAGATTTTTCACGTCATCGGCTGTAATGCCGAGGATGTTCCCGACGCGGGTGCCGTAATCGTCATGCACCATCAGGAAGTGCCACACCATGCGCTCCTGCACGTCACGCTCGCACTGACCCAGCAGCGTGCCCATGTTGAGGACGAGATCGTCGCGCTCCCAATCCATCATGGTGCAGTAGCGCCCCCTGGCATGGATATAATCGTTGCGCCGCTCGATCACGCTGCGGGTCAGCCGTCCACGGATCTCGGGCGGGTTGTTGGGTTCCTCGCGGGGCGACTCGTGCAGGCCGTTGTGGATCGACGGCTCAAAGTTCACGTGCGGGTTCTGCCCGGGCGCCAGATCGCGGCGGTAGGACATCTGCCCACCGTTCAGGTTGGTGGACACCTTGGCATTCTTGGCTTGGTTCACCGGCAGCTGCAGGTAGTTCGTGCCAACGCGATAGCGCTGCGTGTCGGAATAGGAGAAGGTGCGGCCCACCAGCATCTTGTCGTCGGAGAAGTCGAGCCCGTCCACGAGCACGCCGGTGCCCATGGCGATCTGCTCGTTCTCATTGAAGTGATCCTCCACATTGCGGTTCAGGGTCATGACGCCTACGTGCCGCAGCGGGAAATCCTTTTCCGGCCAGATCTTGGTGTCGTCCAGCGGATCCCAGTCGAGTTCCGGATGATCGTGGTCTTCCATAATCTGCACGGACATGTCCCACTGGGGATACTCGCCACGCTCGATCGCCTCATAGAGGTCCTTGGAAGCCGAGCCGAGATCCTGCCCCTGCACCTTGGCCGCCTCCTCCGCTGTCAGACTGGCCAACCCGCAGCGTGGATGGAAGTGGTACTTGACCAGGAAGGTGCCTCCTTCCGCATTGACCATCTTGTAGGTGTTGACGCCGAACCCCTCCATGTGCCGGTAGCTCGCCGGGATTCCGCGCGGGCTGAACAGATGGGTCAGCATGTGCATGGATTCGGGCGTCTGGCTCATGAAGTCGAAGATACGGTTCGGCTCCTGGCGGAAAGTGATAGGATCCGGCTTCAGGGAGTGGATGACATCTGGAAACTTGATGGCATCGCGAATGAAGAAAACTGCCAGGTTGTTACCAACCAGATCCCAATTGCCATCCTCCGTGTAGAACTTCACCGCAAAGCCGCGCGGATCGCGCGCAACCTCCGAGGAATCGCGCCCGCCGATCACGGTCGAGAAGCGGATGGCGAGCGGCGTCTTCTTGCCGGCGGTCTGGAACAGCTTGGCCCTTGTGTACTTGGAGGCCGGCTCGTCGCCGATCTTGCCGGTCACCTCAAGTTCGCCATAGCACACGAAACCGCGGGCATGGACGACGCGCTCAGGGATGCGCTCACGGTCGAAATGGGTGATCTTCTCGAGGAATTGATAATTCTCCAGCGTGGCCGGGCCGCGACTGCCCACAGTGCGCTGGGACTGGTTGTCGGCGATGGGATGACCCTGTCTGTTCGTCAGGACCCGATCGGACGTTCCCGACGGTGCGTTAGGGTTCTTGGCCATGGCGATCTCCCTTGAATGACCGGATGATTGCAACGCGCCCCCAACGAGATCGTAAGGACTTACGGCAATCAGCACCAATCGATAATCTTGCGATGCATGATCAGATTATCTGATTGAGAGCTGCTCGCAGAAGGGAGCGTGTTTGCGGAGGCAACATCCGTAAACGGCAATGGTTGCGCGTCTCATCCAGATGTGGCGCGGGAACCGGTTAGATGCGGTTCAGGCCAAGTAGTCGGTATTCTCAAGGACGCTCGGGCGGGTCCATCGCCATGGCTTGGACTGTTTGAGAACAGGCTCTCAGCGAAAGATGCGGTCACCCTGCTCGTCGATGATCTGCTTGCCCTTGGTAATCGCAAAATTGGCGGCCTCGTCCTTACTGGGATGCGTCTCGGCCCTCACGAAGCGGTGCTCCTTCATGCCGGCCTCGAAATCCTTTTCGATCATACCCGCTGTCTGGTATCCACCTTTGGCGGAATAAGGTGCCGGCCGGATCCGAAACCCCTTGTATTCCACGGCCTCGGCGGCGGGCTCCTCATGCTCGCCTGCACTGCCTCCGCCTGCTAGACGGTTCCAGAGGTCTTTTAAGATCGATGCCATTGCCACCACTGAACAAAGGTTGATTCGTGAAGCCGCAGCATAGCCGGGACAACGCAGAGGTGCGAATCCTCCGGGCCGCCCATCACGATCCGATGATTTGAGAGAGCCCCGCTTTCAAACGCCTTGACGCCAAGCCTCCCGCAGCCAACTCTGACCGCCTGGTCTAGCTCAAGAGACACAGGGGTCCATCATGAAACTTCCTCTGTTCGGATTATGTCTCTCCGGGGCGCTCCTAACCGGCGGCATCGCCTTCGCCCATCACGGATGGGGCAGCTATGATGCGGCCCGCCTCATGACGATCACCGGCAATGTCGAGCGGGCCGACTGGGAGAATCCCCACGTCATGCTGGTCGTGCCCTCCCAGGGCAAAAACTGGGAAGCGGTGCTCGCGCCCCCGTTTCGCATGAGCGCACGCGGGCTCAATCCCGACATGATCAAGCCTGGAACGCAAGTCAGGCTCGAAGGCTATCCCTCTACTCGCGCGGCGACGGAAATGAGAGCCGAACGAATTATCGTGAGCGGCAAGACTTATGAACTGCGCTAGGCCACCATGTATCTCGATCTCCTTGCCGCACTGGAGAGCTCCTGGCTCGGCCATGCGGGACGTCATTCCGCCTGGCTCTACACAATCGCGAATCTGCTGCATGTGCTGGGAGCAGCCTTCGTCGTCGGCGGCATCGCGGTCTTCGACCTGAAGGTTCTGGCAGAGCACGGAAAGCACGCATGGCAGGTCGGGCGCTATGCCATTCCCCTGGCTGCCGCCGGTCTCGCGCTTCAGATTCCAACCGGAACGCTCCTCCTCGCGGTGGAGGCCCGTGCGCTCGGAGTGAACCCGGCTTTCTACCTGAAGCTCGCCTGCATTGCCCTGGGGCTCATCAACGTCGCCCTCTTTCACGCCCGCTTCGGAACGGCCCTGCGCGCAGGCGCCTTGCCGCCGGAAGCCCGTGTCTATGCCCTTGTCTCCCTCGTCGCCTGGATCGTCGCGCTCTTGGCAGGACGAATGATCGCCTATTTGTAGCTTGGCACGTGGCTTTCATTCATTCGATCATCCGCCCTTTCAGTGAGGTCCTTCATGCGCTTGTGGCTGGCGCTTTGCGGAATTGCCCTCTGCTGCGGCACCGCCTGGGCCAATCCGGGAGCGTCAACGGAGACCGTCGAGCAGGCCCTGTGCCGATTGATCGAGGGAGCCGCACGCACCCAGCAGATTCCACACGATCTGCTCACCAAGCTGATATGGCAGGAAAGCTCGTTTCGCCCGCGCGTCGTCAGTCCGGCGGGCGCGCAGGGCATCGCTCAGTTCATGCCGGGCACGGCCCGGGAACGGGGCTTGGCCGATCCGTTCGACCCCGAGCAGGCCATTCCAAAGGCCGCTGAATTCATCGCCCATCTGGCAGAGCAATTCGGCAATCTCGGGCTTGCGGCGGCCGCCTATAACGGAGGGCCCGCACGGGTGACGTCCTGGCTCGCAGGCCAGGGAGCATTGCCTGCCGAGACCAGGAATTACGTGATCGCGGTAACGGGCCGATCCGCCGAGGAATGGGCAGCCGATGCCAAGGAGCAGAGAAATGCCGGCACCCGGAGTTCATCCGGGCAAAGCTGCCAGCAGATCGTCGCCACGCTCCGTATCCCCGGGCGTGGCGAGACCCTCGAAGCGCCCTTTGCACCCTGGGGTGTTCAGCTTGCTGGCAACTTCTCGAAAGACCGAGCTCTCGCCACGTTCAGGCGCACGAGCCAAGCCTATGCTTCGCTCCTGAAGGATGTGCGGCCGATGATCATCGGGACACGGCTGCGCTATCGCGGCACACGCACCTTCTATCGTGTCCGCGCACCGGCAGAAACGCGGCAAGCGGCAGAGCAATTGTGCCGGAGCATTCGCACAGTTGGCGGCAGCTGCATCGTACTGCCGAGTTAAAAAAGCCTGCACACGCGAATGGTGCAGGCTTTTCTCAAAAGATTCTAAAGAGACCGAATGTCAGCGACGCTGGGGCCGGAGCGAACGAGCCAACTCGCGGATGACGTTGTCCTCGATGTTGAGGTTCAGATCGTTGTCATCGCCGGCGTCGTCATCGCTCAGATCCGCATCGACCGGAGCAGCGGGCCTCGACAGAACGCCCCGTTGAGGCTGCGCCGTTCTCTCGCTGGCTTGGGCAGGAGCGGCCGGTGGCGCATTGCGCTGTCCTGTCCCGGCTTCTGCCGAGGCACGAGCGGGTGCATGCGGAGTATAACCGCGTGGGGCGGAGTATCGATTTTCGAGCGTATCAAGCAGGCTGTTGAGAGCCGCGTTCGACATCGGAACATCGGGCGCCTGGGGTGCGCCTTCCAACGCGATGGACCGATTCTGATAGGCCACTTCCGTCGTTACATCCGGACCGAACCAGGACAGAGGACGGAAATCCCTGGCCTCTTCGTCGCTCTCGAACGGGACAGAGATCAGGTCCAAGGGCCCCGGCGTCACGAAGCGGACGATCTGAATGTCGCGCGTGCCGACAGTGAGATGGGTGAGCAGATAATCGAGCTTGCCGGGCGTGACATCGAGAAGCGCCTCGGCGTGAGCGCGCGGCACCTCCGTGCGCTCCTCGATCGGCCCGTTGGGTCCCGCATGAAGCAGAACGAGACTGCCCTTGTCGCCCTCCACAACCACGAAGGAGCTACGGTCAGCCTGGTTGGGGAAGTGGCCTTCCGTGACACGATTGCCTCCTCTGTCCTTGCGGATCAGACGCGCAAGCGAAGAAGCAATGAGATAACGCCGGGAAGTAACCATATTAAGTTCTCTACTAATGACGGAGCGCCACTCACCGGCTCGCAGAACTAGCAGCATTCATATTCAATAGAACGAAGTTGCAATTCATTTTTCCGCGCCGACAAGCATGGACTTGAACGCAACAATGTTTTGCCGCTGCAGGAGTTTGAGCCTGTAAGTACAAGTTCTCTTGGATGCCTATGATGGCGTTCCCATGGCAAAGTTCAATGGACAGAACAAAAAGCTGCCCGGGTTTTGTCGATAAAGTTAACGCTGGTTCGGAGTGCGATGCTGGCAGTGCGCTAGAATTCTGAGAACATGCACCACTGCATTTTAGCAGGATCGTCGATCGCACGAATTCAGCTATTACATAAATTAATGGCCACAGCATCTCGCAAATTGAGATGCTGTGGCCATGCGACGCGTAAGAGTAATTAAGTTACTCGCTCGACTTGGTCTTCGGCACGTAAGGGCCGTTTCCGTCAAAGGTGTAGGCTGTCTTCACCGTGGTGTAGAATTCCTGCGCATAGCGGCCCTGTTCGCGCGGGCCATAGGACGAGCTCTTCCGGCCGCCAAACGGCACATGATAGTCCACGCCTGCGGTTGGCAGGTTCACCATCACCATGCCGGCTTCCGCGTTGCGCTTGAAATGCGAAGCGTATTTCAAGCTCGTGGTGCAGATGCCGGACGACAGACCGAACGGCGTATCGTTGGCGAGTTCCAGTGCCTCGTCGTAATTCTTCGCGCGGGTCACGGTCGCCACCGGTCCGAAGATCTCTTCACGTGCCACACGCATCTGGTTGCTCACCTCTGTGAACAGCGCGGGCGCGAGATAGAAGCCGGGCGTGTCGCGCTTCAGAAGTTCGCCGCCGGCCACCAGCTTGGCGCCTTCCTCCTGTCCGATCCGGATGTACTTCAGATCCTGATCGAGCTGGCTCTGGTCGACCACCGGGCCGATATGCGTGCCCGCCTTCAAGGCGTCATCGATGACGAGCCCTTGCATCCGCTCCTGCATGGCGGCCACAAACCGGTCGTGAATGCCGTCCGTGACGATCAGACGCGAGGAGGCTGTGCAGCGCTGGCCGGTGGAGAAGAACGCGCTGTTGACGGCACATTCCACCGCTACCTTCAGGTCGGCGTCGTCGAGCACCACCATCGGGTTCTTGCCGCCCATCTCGAGCTGAACCTTCTTCATCGGATCGGCGGTGATGCAGGTCTGGGCAACCTTGCGACCCGTCGGCACGGATCCGGTAAAGGAGATGGCGGAGACCTTGGGGCTGTTCAGCATGGCCTCACCCACCACGGAGCCGCGGCCCATCACCAGGTTGAACACGCCCGCGGGGACACCGGCCCGGATGATGATCTCGGAGAGCGCATGGGCCGAACCCGGCACGAGGTCGGCAGGCTTGAACACCACCGTGTTGCCGTAAGCGAGCGCCGGCGCGATCTTCCATGACGGAATCGCGATGGGAAAGTTCCACGGCGTGATCAGGCCGACGACGCCCACCGGCTCGCGGGTGATCTCCACATCGACGAAGGGCCGCACGGACGGCACCTTCTCACCGGCCATCCGCAGGCATTCGCCGGAGAAGAAGAGGAAGATCTGTGCGGCACGAGTCACCTCGCCGATACCCTCGGGCAGGGTCTTGCCCTCCTCGCGCGAGAGCAGGCGGCCGAGTTCCTCCTTGCGGGCAAGAATCTCGTCACCAACGGCCTTGAGAATGTCGTGGCGCTGCTGGATCGAGGAACGCGACCAGGCCGGAAAGGCATCGTAAGCGGCGGCAATCGCGCGCTCGGCCTCGGCCACCGAAGCGCGGGCATACTCGCCGACCACGTCGTTGGTGTTCGATGGATTGATGTTCGCTGAGGCGTCTGACGCCGAGAGCCACTCGCCTGCAATATAGTTCTTTGTCATCGTTAACCTGCCTGTCTGGTGTTGATGAGGCCCCGTTGGGCCAGGTTGGACATGAGAGCGCTGATACCGAAGCTCCATGGCTCGCATTCGGAGCTCGGCTTCATGCGGTTCACCAGCGCCCCAAGCTTCGGAGCGGCAATGGTGACGATGTCGCCCCGCTTGTGCGTGAACCCCATGCCGGAATCGTCTCGATCCTGTGTGGGTGCGAACATCGTTCCAAGGAAGAGTACGAACCCATCCGGGTACTGATGGTGGGGACCGACGGTTTGAGCGACAAGGTCCTCAGGATCGCGGCTGATCTTCGTGATCGACGACGAGCCTTCGAGCTTGAACCCGTCCTCGCCTTCCACCGTCAGCGTTACATTGGTCTGGCGCACATCGTCGAGCGAAAAGGACTCGTCGAAGAACCGGACGAAAGGGCCGACCGAGCAGGATGCGTTGTTGTCTTTCGCCTTCGAGAGAAGCAGCGCGGAGCGCCCTTCGAAATCGCGCAGGTTCACATCGTTGCCGAGCGTGGCGCCGACGATCTTGCCTTGAGCGGTGACGATCACCACCACCTCAGGCTCGGGATTATTCCAGGTGGATTTGGGATGCAGGCCCGCATCCATGAAGGCTCCTACAGCCGAGAGAGTTGGGGCCTTGGTGAACACCTCCGCATCGGGACCGATTCCGACCTCGAGGTACTGGCTCCACGCTCCTTGAGCGACGAGAACGTCCTTTAGGGCCATGGCTTCGGGTGACCCGGGCCTGAGCCGGCTCAGATCGTCGCCCACGAGCCGCAGGACCTCGGCCCGAATGGCCGCTGCGGCACTGGCATCGCCCCGCGCCCGCTCCTCGATAACACGCTCCAGCATGGAGACCGCGAAGGTGACGCCAGCCGCCTTGATGACCTGAAGATCGATCGGAGCCAGAAGCCATGGCTTTGACCGATCCCGACTGTCCGGCGCGGTATTCCCCACGATCTCTTCGAGAGACCCGATTCTCTCGCCTCGAGCGGACCTCACCATGGCGGCTGGATTATCCATGGCGGCAAGCCCGCTCACCGTTGAACAGGTCGAGGAAATATCGAAGAGACCATCCTCCCGAACCACGACCACGGAAGGCCCGATGCCGGGGCGCCAGACGCGTCCGACAAGGGCTCCTTGGAACCCGTCGGCTGGCAGAATTCGGGCTATGTTCGTCGAAGACAGATGGTCCATCGGCTGGCGCTCGCTTTCCGTTTAGGGCCGTTTCCGCCCTCTTCCCTGAGCATCGCCCCAATGGGTCCAATGCTCCTTCTTTTGATGGGCGCATCGTGCGGAAAACCGGATCCCTTTTTCCGCACGATGCGCTCGTGCGCCCTTGATATAGCCACCAAGACGCGAGCGGCTATAGGTAAAATGACTTTCCGTGGCTTCGACCGGGGAAAGCTCGGAACAAACTTCGTCCGTCGTCCGTTGCGCAGCGCGGTTAAGAGGCCTCCATCCCTCGGAATCGGTGGGTGATCCACCTCTTGGACCGCATGAGGGTCCGTTCCCGTCGAAGGGGGAGTTAATCCGGCTTCGAAAGTGTGCTTTGTGCAGGCTGCGTGAAAGGAGTCCTATTCCATGGATGACAGCAAGCCTTCGAAACCAGCAAGCCTCAACTCGCCGTCCTATCGGCTGGCCGCAATGGACCAGGATTTTCTCCTGGGCGATTCCATGCGGGGCGTCCGGTTCATGCTGGAATACGCGAAAGCCGAGGAGAGCCTGCGCATCTGGGGCGTGCGCTCCACGATCGTCGTGTTCGGCAGCGCCCGCATCCGGGAGAACGGATCCGGAAAGCACCCGTTCTGGTACGAGCAGGCCCGCGCCTTCGGCGCCATCGCGTCACAGCGGGGCGGCGCCTTGACTGTTACCAGCGGCACTCGGGATAACGTGATCGCCACCGGCGGCGGCCCGGGCATCATGGAGGCGGCGAACAGGGGGGCGTCGGACGTGGGAGCCCCCTCCATCGGGTTCAACATCACCCTACCCCATGAGCAGGAACCCAATGCCTATTCGACCCCGGATCTGACCTTCCGCTTCCATTACTTCGCCATGCGCAAGATGCACCTGGCAATGCGGGCCAATGCCCTCGTGGTATTCCCTGGCGGGTTCGGAACCCTGGATGAATTGTTCGAGATCCTGACCCTTCGCCAGACCGGCAAGGCGCCTCCCCTGCCGATCGTCCTCTTCGACAAGGCCTATTGGCAATCGGTCATCAAGTTCGATGCCCTGCTCGAACATGGCATGGTGAGCGAGCACGACCGCAAACTCGTCAATTTTGCCGACAGCGCCGAGGACGTGTGGACCGCCCTCATTGAGAACGGTCTCGTCGTGCAGACTCTGGAAAGAGATTCCGAGCAGGATTTCTGATCGAGGCGGCCCTGTCGAATTGAGTTGACAAAACCGGAGGGTTGAATTGTGATCGGTCCCATGGGGATTGCGATCTCCCCACGAGGCGACATGCCCAAGCATCGCATCCGCTCTGAACCATTACGGATGCAACCATGTCGTCGTTCAACACCATCTCGCCTGAAAAACTCGCGCGCCTTATCGGCATGCCGAAACGCCCTCTCCTCATCGATGTGCGCACCGATGAGGACTTTGCCAGCGATCCTCGCCTGATCCCTGGTTCCAGCCGCCGATCATTCGAGACCGTTGCGGAATGGGCGCATGAACTTGCGGGCCATTCCGTTGTCGTGATCTGCCAGAAAGGCCTGAAGCTCAGCCACGGCGTGGCAGCTTGGCTGCGCCACGCCGGATCCTCGGCTGATTCCCTCGAAGGCGGAACGCTGGCCTGGGCGCAGGCCGGCTTGCCCATGGTCCCGGCAGACCGGATTCCAGCGCTCGATCGCCAAGGACGGACGATCTGGGTCACGCGCTCGCGCCCCAAGATCGACCGGATTGCCTGCCCCTGGCTGATCCGTCGCTTCGTCGACCCCGATGCCGTTTTCCTGTTCGTCCCGACCTCGGAGGTCCAGGGCGTGGCGGCACGCTTTTCAGCCACGCCTTTCGATATCGAAGGCGACGATGCCTTCTGGAGCCATCGTGGCGAGCTTTGTACCTTCGATGTCATGGTCGAGGAGTTCGGCCTCTCTACCGCTCCCCTGAAGCGCCTCGCCACCATCGTCCGTGGAGCCGATACGGCCCGGCCCGACCTGGCGCCGGAGGTGCCCGGGTTACTCGCCGCCTCGCTGGGCTTGTCACGGATGTACGCGGACGATCTCGCGCAGCTCGAGGCCGGGCTCATGCTCTACGATGCCTTCTATCGCTGGTGCCGCGATGCGACAGAAGAAACGCACAACTGGCCCTCGAAGAAGCCGGGGGCCTGACGTGAGCGAGACTCTGCAGAACTCAGACCAGCCTACCGCTCAGGCCTTGCCCAGCCATGGAGTCTCGCTGGGTGAGGCCTTTCGCGTCTGGCTGCGTGTCGCGGCCCTGAGCTTCGGCGGGCCGGCCGGGCAGATCGCCGTGATGCATCGGATCCTGGTCGAGGAAAAGCGCTGGATTTCCGAAGCTCGATTTCTCCACGCTCTCAACTACTGCATGCTGCTGCCGGGACCGGAGGCGCAGCAGCTTGCCACCTATGTGGGCTGGCTCATGCACCGCACCCTCGGCGGCATCATGGCGGGCGGGCTGTTCATCCTGCCCGGCATCGTGGCCATCATGGGGTTGAGCTGGATCTATGCCCTCTACGGCAAGATCGGCATCGTTGCGGCGCTCTTCTTCGGCCTGAAGGCCGCCGTGCTCGCCATCGTGCTTGAGGCGGTGGTGCGGATCGGCAAGCGGGCGCTGAAGAACCGCATCCTGATCGGGATCGCTGCGGCAGCCTTCGTGGCGATCTTCTTTTTCGATGCGCCGTTCCCGTTGATCATTCTCGCTGCCGGGCTGATCGGCTTTTTCGGCGGGCGAGCGGGTCTCCCGCAGTTCCAAGCCGGCAACCATGGTAATGACGCGCAGGATAACGACAATCTCCTGGGGGAGCATCTTCCCGCCCACGCTTCTCCGAACATGGGCCGAAGTGTACGTGTCGCGGCGACTTGGCTGACGCTCTGGCTCGTGCCGGTTTTGGCTCTCGTGCTGATCCTCGGGCGAGACGACGTCTTCAGCCAGATCGCGATCTTCTTCTCCAAGATGGCGATGGTCACCTTCGGCGGAGCTTACGCCGTTCTGGCCTATGTGGCTCAGCAGGCGGTCGAGACCTATGGCTGGCTGCAGCCCGGCGAGATGCTCGATGGCCTCGGCATGGCCGAGACCACACCGGGCCCGTTGATCATGGTGCTGCAATTCGTGGGCTTCATGGCCGCGTTCCGGGATGCCGGTGCGCTCCCGCCGCTTCTGGCGGGCACGCTCGGCGGTCTCCTCGCCACATGGGTGACCTTCGCACCCTGCTTTCTCTGGATCTTCCTGGGGGCACCCTACATCGAGGTGCTCCGCGGCAACAGAGCCTTGAGCGGTGCCCTGTCCGCCATCACGGCCGCCGTCGTCGGTGTCATCCTGAACCTTGCGATCTGGTTCGGCATTCACACGATCTTCGGCAATGTTCAGGCGGTGGAATGGGGGCCGTTCAGTCTCGATGCGCCGGTATGGGAGAGCGTCAACGGATGGGCGCTGCTTCTCTCAGGAGCAGCCATCCTTGCCATGTTCCGTTTTCACGTCGGGATGCTGCCGACGCTTGCAGCAACATCCATTGCGGGACTTGTCCTTTACTGGACGGGGATGATCGCTTGAAGAGGTGAGGCGGCCTTCCGCCTCACGCTCGTATCGGATCCGGCTCAGGTCGTCGAAGAAATCTGCCCGCCATCGACGCGCAGGATCGAGCCGGTCATGAACGAGGCCTTCTCGCTCGCGAGGAAGACGGCCGCTGCCGCGAATTCCTCGATCTCACCGTAGCGTCCTGCCGGAATGCCGGCGCGGGCGGCCTTCGCCACATCCTCAACGGAGCGACCGGTGCGCTCCGCATTGGCGGCATCGAGCTGCTTCAGGCGATCGGTGGCGATGCGGCCCGGCGCGATGGCGTTCACGGTGACGCCTGAGGATGCCACCTCGCTCGCCAGGGTCTTGCCCCAGCCTACGAGCGCGGGCCGAATGGCATTCGAGATTGCGAGATTGGGGATCGGCTGGATCACGCCGGAGGAGATCACGGAAATGATGCGGCCGAACTTGCGCTCGATCATGCCGGGGAGAAGCTGATCGGCAATCCGCACGAGATTGACGAACATGGCCTCGAATGACTGGCGCCATTGGTCGGACGACACTCCTTGCGCCTTGCCGGGTGGCGGGCCGCCGCTGTTGAGGACGAGGATGTCGACGCCGCCAAGCGCTCCCGTCACATCCTTGACCAGCGCATCGACCTGATCGACCTTGCCGGTATCGCAGATGAAGGGCAGGACGTCCTTGCTGATCTTGTCGGCTGCAGCCTTCGAGCCTTCCATCGTGCGGCTGGCGAGGGCGACGCGCGCGCCCTCCTCCGCCAAGCCCTGAGCGATCCCGAAGCCCAGCCCCTTGCTCGCGCCGAGAACGAGCGCGCGCTTTCCTTTCAACCCTGTTTCCATACGTGAAACTCCCTTTGTTGCATTACGAGCGCTCGATGCGCTCCATCAGCCATTCGATATCGACAATGGTTTCCGGGCTCAGCTTCGGCCCGGGCTTGCGCAGCGTGTCGGACGCGATGATGCCGCGCCGCTTCAGTACGTATTTGCGCACGGCGAGACCGACTCCGGGCTGAGTCTCGTATCGCACCAGCGGCAGGTGACGGTCGAAGAGATCGTGCGCCTCCTTCCGCTTGCCCTGGTTGATGAGATTGACCACCCCCACCAGCATTTCGGGATAGGCGTAGCCGGTCATGGCGCCGTCGGCGCCGCGCTCCATCTCGAAGGGGAGGAACATGCCGCCATTACCGCAGAGAATCGACACGCGGCGCGCCTGACCGGCATCGCTCGCACGGCGCAGGGTCGTGATCTTGTCGAGACCCGGCCAATCCTCGTGCTTGAGCATCGCGCAGGAGGGGTGCTGCTCAATGATCCGCATGATCACCTTCGGCGTCATGACCACATTGGTCGTGAGCGGGTAATCCTGGATCACGAAGGGCACATCCGTGCCGATGGCTTCCACCGCATCGGCGTAATAAGAGACGATCTGGTCGTCGGTCTTCAGGGTGGAGGGCGGCGCGATCATGACGCCGGCGGCGCCCGCATCCATCACCTTGGAGGATAGGCCCGACATGGCGGCAAAGCCCGCGGCCGACACGCCGACGATCACGGGAACGCGTCCTGCCACCGTGGCGATCACCTGACGGGCAAAGGCAAGGGCTTCATCCGCCGCCAGCTTGGGCGCTTCGCCCATGATGCCGAGAATCGTCAGCCCGGTGGCACCGGCTTTCAGATAGGCTTCGACCATTCGGTCGGTCGAAGCAACATCCACGCGCCCGTCGCTCTCGAAGGGCGTGGGGCAGATGACATAGACGCCGGCGGCAGAACTCGTGAGCAAGGCTTCCTCCGTGACAAGGCGGGGCGAGAGGTCAGGGCCCCTCCATACACCCGCTTTCCGCCCGGCGCACTACCTTAGCTGCTGCCGACGATACATCTTTAGCCGCGTCCGGAACCGCTCTTCTTGCCGCCGCCGTCCTGCTTGTTGACGGTGGCCCAGGCGCGCCGCTCGGCCTCCTTCTCGGAAACGCCACGGTTCTCGTAGCCTTCCTCGATATGCTCGGCCTTGCGTTTCTGCTTGTCGGTATAGGTAGACTTGTCGCCACGGGACATGGTGTTCTCCTCTCGCGCTAAGACCTTGGGATGCGCTCTCCAAGGCTTAACCGAGAAGCCCGAACACGGTTCCGAAACTCTGTTTCCTAGCCGCTGTTGCGCAATCCGGCCGCGATGCCGTTGATGGAGAGATGAATGCCCTGCACGACCTGCTCGTCCGCATCGCCAGAACGGTGACGCTTCAACAGTTCGATCTGCAGGTGATTCAACGGATCGAGATAAGGGAAGCGGTTGCGGATTGATCGGGCCAAGAGAGGATTGTCGTCGAGCAGGGATTGCTGCTGCATGATGGCGAGCAGTTGCCTAATCGAATCCTCCCACTCGTGGCGCAGGCGCGGGAAGATGGCCTCGCGCAGCGCCTCGTCCTCGACGAGCTTCGCATAGCGTGAAGCGATCGCGATGTTGCTCTTCGCCAGCACCATGTCCATGTTCGAGAGCAGCGCCTGAAAGAAGGGCCATTCGCGGTACATTTCCTGCAGAAGCGCCAAACCGGTATCGGGCCGCTTCTCGAGCCATTCGTTGACGGCTGATCCGAAGCCGTACCAGCCCGGCAGCATGAGGCGGCACTGCGCCCAGCCGAACACCCACGGGATGGCGCGCAGATCCTCGATGCGCCGCGAGTTCGTTCGCGACGCGGGCCGGCTGCCGATGTTCAGATTGGCGATCTCGCCGATTACCGTCGATTCCCAGAAATAGCGCTCGAATCCTTCGGTCTCATAGACGAGCGCCCGATAGGCCTTGAAGGCGCTGTTCGAGAGTTCCTCCATGGCCTTCAGGTACTCCTCGTTTGGAGCGGGCTGGCCTGAATGCAGGAGAGAGGCCTCAAGGGTCGCGGAGGCCAGGATTTCGAGGTTACGACGACCGAGATCCGGGTTCGAGTATTTTCCAGCGATCACCTCGCCCTGTTCCGTGATGCGGATCGCGCCCTGCACCGCCCCGCCCGGCTGCGCCAGGATCGCCTGATAGCTCGGCCCGCCGCCACGGCCCACGGATCCGCCGCGACCGTGGAAGAGCCGAAGGGCAACACCGTGGCGCTTGAAGACGTCGATCAGCTCGATCTCCGCCTTGTAGAGTTCCCACCCCGACGTGAGGAAGCCGCCGTCCTTGTTGCTGTCGGAATAGCCGAGCATCACCTCCTGAGCCTGACCGCGGCTGCGCAACAGCCGCATGTAATCTGGCAGCGTGAAAAGCGCATCCATCACACCGCTGCAATGGCGCAGGTCCGCGATGGTTTCGAAAAGCGGGATGATGTTCACATCCATCTCGCCTTCGCGTGGACGCAACAGACCCGCTTCCTTCAGGAGAAGAGCCACTTCCAGTATATCGGACGGGTCGCTTGCCTTGGAGATGACGTAGTTCGGCACGGCCGCGCGGCCATAGCGTCGATGGGCTTCAGCGGCTTCGTGAACGATGGCTAGCTCGGATGAGATTTCCGGCGAGTACTCAACATAGGGCGATGTGAGGAGGCGCGGCGTACGCAGCTCTTCGAGGAGCAGGGCGACACGCTTTTCTTCCGGCAGCCCTTCGTAGTCGGTGCCGGGAATCGCTCTCTCGAAGAGTTCGGCAACCACACGCTGATGAACGTCGGAGTTCTGACGCATGTCGAGGCTTGCAAGATGGAAGCCGAACACGTCGACGGCGCGGCGCAGTTTGCGCAGGCGGCCTCGCGACAGGGAGCCCGATCCGTTCGACCGCAGGGAACGGTGCAGGATCAGAAGATCGCCTTCGAATTCGTCGACGCTGTCATAGGCACGTGCCTCGCCCACCGCATGACGCGCCACATCGCCATGCCCCAACCGGGTGGCGGTTGCCGCAAGGCGCGCGTAGATGCCCGTGATCGCCCGGCGATAGGGCTCGTCCTGGCGATGAGGCGAAAGATCTGGAGACGCCTTGGCGAGCTCCTGGGCCTCGTCGGAAATGTTCACATAGCGCCCATCGAGCGACAGTTCGGCGCCCAGGCAATGGAGTTCCTCGAGATAGAAGCCGAGCGCGTGCTTGCTTTGCAGCAGCAGAGCCTGTCGCAATGCGTCCGCCGTCACGAAGGGATTACCGTCGCGATCGCCGCCGATCCAGCTTCCCATGCGCAGGAACGAGGGAACCTCCACCGTCCCCCAGGTAGGATCCATGGCCGCGAGCTGATCCTCCAGGGAGGCATAAACCCGCGGCAGTTCCTTGAAGAAAGTGTAGTCGTAATAAGAGAGGCCGTTCATGACCTCGTCGATCACCTTCAGCCTGTTACGTCGCAGGATGCTCGTCTGCCAGAGAGTGAGAATGGCGCGGCGAAGAGCCTCCTGGCAGGTCACTTCCTCCTCTGGGGTGAGGTGCTGCCGGTCACGCTGCGCCAGGATTTGGGAGATTTCCATCTCTCGGTCGATGGTGCTCTTGCGGCGCACTTCCGTCGGATGCGCCGTCAGGACCGGGCAGACAAGGGCGGAAGCAAAGAAGGCCTGCAGGGCCGTATGGCTGATGCCCGCTTCCTGGATAAGCTTGAGGGCTCGGGCCAGCGTTCCCTCACGCGGAGCCGCCGCCTCCATGGCATGAGCGCCCGCCATCGCATGGGCGCGGGAGCGGCGGACATGGTGCTGGTCCTCGGCAAGGTTCGCCAGATGCGAAAAGTAGCTGTAGGCCCGGATGATCTGGTTGGTGCGACCCCGCGAGAGGCTGTTCAGGATCGTCTCGAGCTCGCGGCGAGCGATTTCGTCCTCATCGCGATGAAAGCGGATCGAGGTCTGGCGGATGCGCTCGACGATCTCGAAGGTAGCCTCGCCCTCCTGCTCGCGAATCGTGTCGCCGAGGATTCGCCCCAGAAGCCGGATGTCGTCGCGAAGAGGAAAATCCTTTTCAGGCGTGACGTCAGGATTGATCAGGGACATGGGAGGGCTCCCGCTTCAGGCGCGTTTGCTGCACTGCGAAATAAAACCCTTTGCCACTGGACGGCAAGCGTAATTTTATTTTAAGTTTCGCCTAATTCGTGACGGCCCAACGCTCCGGCGCCTCCGTTTGGCCGATGAGGGCCAATCCATAGGCGATGGACTCGAACTGATCTGCGGATGTCAGGCGGGTCTCACCGAAGCGATCCACGAACAGGCGGCGGATGGCGGGGACAAAGGACGTGCCACCCGTGAGGAAGACTCGCTCAATCTCTCCCGGTTTCACGTCGGCCTTGGAAAGAGCCTCATCGACCGTTCCAGCGATCCGGTCAACGTCCTCCGCGATCCATGACTCGAAATTGGCGCGCGCGATCCGCGCCTTGATATCCACGCCTTCGCCCTGGAAGCGGAAGTCCGTTTCCTCGTTGCTCGAGAGTGCAACCTTCGCCGATGACACGGCGCGGTAGAGGGCAAATCCGAGATCGTACTCGATGATATCGATGAATTTTTCGAGCGGCTCTGGCTCGAGGGCGACGCGGGCCAGCTCGCGCAGTTCCTTCAGATCACCGCTGCCCTTCATCATCGCGAGCTGGTTCCACCGTGCGAAATTGGCGTAGTAGTGGTTGGGGATCGACAGGATCTTGTCCATGGAGCGATAGAGCCCGCCCTTGCCGAGACGTGGCGAGACGACCTTATCGACGATCCGGTAATCGAAGGCATCTCCGGCAAGGCCGATACCGGCATGCCCCAGCGGCTCGGCCCGCAGCACGCCGCCGGCTTTCGAGAACCTCATCACGGAGAAATCGCTGGTGCCGCCGCCGAAATCCGCCACGAGCACGGTGGCATCGTGATCGAGCTGCCGCGCATAGAAGAAGGCCGCCCCGACCGGCTCGTAGACATAGCGGGCCTGCTCCGCCCCGAGCCTGCCAAAGGCGGTCCGGTAACGCCGCATGGCGAGATCGTCGTCCGGATTGTAGCCGGCAAACCGGACCGGCCGGCCGATGACGACGTTTCTCGCCCCCCAATCCAGCCGGGAGCCGCCATGACGCGCGAGGGTGCGCAGGAACGCGCTCAACAGGTCCTCGAAGGCGTACCGTTCGCGGAAGATCCGGGTTTCCTTGAAGGTGGCGCTGGCCGCAAAGGTCTTGAACGACTGGATGAAGCGGTGGGCATGGAGCCCCTCCAGGAACTGCTCGATCGCCCAGGGACCGCCCTCGACCTCGGTGCGAAGGCCGTTGCCGTGCCGCTCGTCCCAGAAGCAGAGCGCCGTGACATAGACTTTGAGGCGCTCTCCGCCATGATCGAAGGTCAGCGCCTCCACGTGCCCGTCCGGATCCGCAATGGCCACGACCGTGTTGCTGGTTCCGAAATCGATGCCGATGGAAAAATCGTGGGACGGGGGCATGGGGACCTCGGAGGACGGCTTGGAGGGCCGGACGGTCTATACGCCAAGGCTTCCCGAGCCAAGAGGAATCGTCAGAAATTCGCCTTCCCTATCGGCACTGCGACCCTGGCGCTGTGGACGGGCCGTTGACCCGGTGGCATCGCGCACCGTAGAAGCCGCGCCTTATGCTTCTTCGGAGACTTTCATGCTATCCATCGGTCAGCGCATTGCGAACGAACTGAATGTTCAGGAATGGCAGGTCAAGGCAGCCGTCGAGCTGCTCGACGGCGGTTCCACCGTTCCCTTCATCGCGCGCTACCGCAAGGAAGTCACAGGCACCCTGGACGATGCCCAGCTGCGCACCCTTGACGAGCGCCTGCGCTACCTGCGCGAGCTGGAGGACCGCCGCAAGACGATCCTCGACAGCATCCGTGAGCAGGGCAAGCTAACCGATGAGCTGGCGCTTCAGATCAACACCGCCGACACCAAGGCGCGCCTCGAAGATCTCTACCTGCCCTACAAGCCCAAGCGGCGCACCAAGGCTCAGATCGCCAAGGAAGCGGGCCTTGAACCCCTGGCCGACGTGCTCCTGAGCGAGCCGGCCCGCGAGCCGAAAGAGACGGCGGCTGGCTTCGTGAATGCGGAGGAGGTTGCCACGCCCGAGGCCGCGCTGGAGGGCGCCCGCTCGATTCTGGTCGAACGCTTCGCGGAAAATGCGGAACTCCTGGGAGCCTTGCGCGAAACCTATTGGGAGCGCGGCAGCCTGACCTCGAAGGTGCGCGACGGCAAGGCAACGGATGGCGCGAAATTCGCCGACTATTTCGACTTTGCCGAGCCGCTGACAAAGCTTCCCTCTCACCGAATCCTCGCGCTCTTCCGCGGCGAGAAGGAAGAGATCCTCGATCTTCGCATGGAAGAGGACAAGGACAGCGCCGAACCCGGCTATATCAGCCGCTACGAGGGCCGCACGGCGCTAGCCTTCGGCATCGTCGATCAGGGTCGTCCCGGCGACAAGTGGCTTCTGGAGACGGTCCGCTGGGCTTGGCGCACGAAGCTGCGTTTCTCCATCGAGCTCGACATGAAGATGCGCCTCTGGCAGCTCGCCGAGGACGAGGCGGTGAAGGTGTTCGCGGGCAACCTGCGCGACCTGCTGCTCGCCGCTCCTGCCGGCGCCCGCCCGACGCTCGGCCTCGATCCGGGCTTCCGCACCGGCGTAAAGGTCGCCGTGGTGGATGCAACCGGAAAGGTAGTGGCCACTGATACCATCTACCCGCATGAGCCGAAGCGCCAATGGGATGAGTCCGTTGCAACGCTGGCGCGGCTCTGCCGCGTGCACAAGGTCGAGCTCGTCGCCATCGGCAATGGCACGGCTTCGCGCGAGACCGACAAGCTCGCGGGCGAGCTGGTCACGAAGCACCCGGATTTGAAGCTCACCAAGATCATGGTCTCGGAAGCAGGCGCCTCGGTCTATTCCGCCTCCGCCTTTGCCAGCCAGGAGCTGCCGGACCTCGACGTGTCCATCCGCGGCGCCGTCTCCATCGCGCGCCGCCTGCAGGACCCGCTGGCTGAACTCGTGAAGATCGACCCCAAATCCATCGGCGTCGGGCAGTATCAGCACGATCTCGCGGAATTTAAGCTCTCCCGCTCCCTCGACGCGGTGGTGGAGGATTGCGTCAACGCGGTCGGCGTCGACCTCAATACCGCCTCGGCCCCACTGCTCGCCCGCGTCTCAGGCCTCGGCGATTGGGTGGCACAGAACATCGTGACCCACCGCGACGCCAACGGTCCCTTCAAGACCCGCAAGGCGCTGACCAAGGTTTCAGGCCTAGGCCCGAAAACGTTCGAGCAGGCCGCGGGCTTCCTGCGCATTCCGAACGGCGATGATCCGCTCGATGCTTCCGGCGTCCATCCTGAGGCCTATCCGGTCGTGCGTCGAATTCTCGAGGCCACGAAGAGCGACATCAAGGTCGTGATCGGCAACGGCGCCGTGTTGAAGAAGCTTAACCCGCAGAGCTTTACGGACGAGAAGTTCGGTGTGCCGACGGTGAAGGACATTCTGAGCGAACTGGAAAAGCCCGGTCGCGATCCGCGCCCCGAGTTCAAGACCGCTACCTTCATGGAAGGCGTGGAGAAGATCAGCGACCTGAAGCCTGGCATGATGCTGGAAGGTGTTGTCACCAACGTGGCCGCCTTCGGCGCCTTCGTCGATGTGGGGGTGCACCAGGACGGGCTCGTGCATATATCGGCGCTGGCCGACACCTTCGTGAAGGATCCGCGCAGCGTGGTGAAGCCGGGCGACATCGTGAAGGTGAAGGTGCTCGAGGTCGATGTTCCGAGGAAGCGCATCTCGCTCACCATGCGCATGAGCGATCCGGCCGAGAAGCGCCCTGCGGGCCGCCAGGACGACAACCGGGCTGCATTCCAGAAGCACCGGGCTCAGAACGAGCGCAAGCCGGCGGCACAAGCCCCCTCGTCCGGTGGCGCTCTTGCCGATGCCCTGCGCCGGGCTGCCATGTCCAATGGCAAGGACAAGGGCAGCCGGAAGTAACCGCATTTGGGGCGGCTTGTCGCCGTCCCTGAATTAATCTAGAAGCAAAGCGTCTCACGGGGAGCCTCAATCGAGGCTGAGAGGTGGCAAGGCCGCCGACCCGTCGAACCTGATCCGGGTCATGCCGGCGGAGGGAATGAGCATGCGACATCGCCACAAAAGCCATGCCCCGTGCAATCTGCGCCGCCTGTCCGGCCTGCCTCATGCATGGGAGCGCCACTGATGCTACGCCGATTGCTTCTCACCATCGTTTCGCTCGGGCTCGCCGCAGGCCTTGCCCAGGCTCAGACCAAGCCGACGCTGACCGTTTACACCTACAGTTCGTTCGCGGGAAAATACGGCCCCGGCAAACCGGTCAAGGAGCGCTTCGAGGCGACCTGCGGCTGCGAGCTGAACTGGGTCACAGCCGAGGATGCCGGCAGCCTGCTCGGGCGCCTGCGCCTCGAAGGCGAGAACACCAAGGCCGATGCGGTCGTCGGTCTCGACATGAACCTCGTGGCCGAGGCCAAGTCGCTCAATCTCTTTGCGCGGCATGGCGCGGATGTGAAGCACCTGTCCCTTCCCATCGCATGGCAGGACGACACTTTCGTTCCCTTCGACTGGGGCTATTACGCCTTCGTCTACGATGCCAACAAGCTGACCAATCCACCCAAGAGTCTGAAAGAGCTCGTCGACAATGCCAATGGGCCGAAGTTGGTCCTGCAGGACCCCCGCACCAGCGCGCCGGGTCTCGGCCTGTTGCTCTGGATGCAGAAGGTCTATGGCGACAAGGCCGGCGAGGCCTGGAGCAAGCTGAAGCCGCGCATCGTCACCTTCACCAAGGGTTGGTCGGAAGCTTATGGCCTGTTCCTGAAGGGCGAGGCTGACATGGTGATGTCCTACACCACGTCTCCGGCCTATCACATCGTCGCGGAGAAGAAGGACAACTACAAGGCCGCCGCCTTCATGGAGGGCCACTACCTCCACGTGGAGCTTGCCGGCATGACCCGCACGACGAAGCAGCCGGACCTCGCCAAGAAGTTCATGGCCTTCATCCTCAGCGAGCCGTTCCAGTCCACCATTCCTGAGACCAACTGGATGTATCCGGCGAAGAATCCGCCCTCCGGCACACCGGCAGCCCTCAAGGGCATGATCGAGCCGAGCCAGGCGCTCCTGTTCACCCCCGAGGAAGTGCAGCAGAACCGCCGCGCCTTCACCGATGCCTGGCTCAATGCCACGGCGCGCTGATCGCACATCATGACGATGAAGCTGCCGCATCCCGGAAGCCTCGTGGCCTTTGCTATCTTGAGTCTGGTTGCAGGCGGCTTCATCGCTCTCGCCACCTTCGATGGAGGGACGCCGACGTTTCTCTCCATCGGTCCCTATCTCGGCCGCGTGTTGGCCTTCTCGGTGACTCAGGCCATTCTCTCGACCGTGCTGTCCCTCGTTCTCGGAATCGGCTTGGCCCTCGCGCTCGCCCGCCGCAGGTTTCCGGGGCGGGATCTCGTTCTGGCGATCCTCGGCACCACCATGGTGATGCCGACCATGGTCGCCGTCTTTGCGGTCTTTGCCGTCTATGGCCGGAGCGGGTGGCTCGCCGACCTGCTCGCGTTTCTCGGCTGGGAGGGCGGCTTCAGCGTCTTCGGCTATCCCGGCATCCTGATTGCCCATGTGTTCCTGAACGGACCTTTCGTGGCGCGGATCACCCTGGATGGCCTGAATCAGGTGCCCGCCGAGCACTGGCGCCTCGCCACCGCCTTCGGCTTCACGCCCTTCCAGATCTTCCGCCATCTCGACTGGCCGGTGCTGCGCGCGGGACTGCCCGGCATTGCCGGTCTCATCTTCCTGATGTGCTTCAAGAGCTTTGCCATCGTGCTGGCGCTCGGCGGCGGACCGAGTCGCTCCACACTTGAAGTAGCCATCTTCGAGGCGCTCAAGATCGACCTCGATTTCGGCCGCGTCGCCTGGCTCGCCCTGATCCAGCTTGCGATCTGCCTGTCGATGACGGCCCTGCTCCACTGGGCCTTCACGCGACCGCCGGTCGGCCACACGATCCGCAGCCTCGTTCACCGGCCGGATGCAAAGAACGACGGCCTGAAAGTCCTCGACACCGTCGTGCTCGCCGTCAGCGCCCTCTTCATCGCGCCCCTCGCCTTCAGCGTGCTGACGGGCATCCGGAACATGCTCGATGTGATCGATGTCGATCTTCTTCAGGCTTTTGCCACGAGCCTTGCCGTCGCGGCCGCCGCCGCCATCCTGGCCTGCATCCTGGCCCTTGCCTTGGCTTCCGCGGCGCGACGACGGCGCATCGTGCTACGTTCCCCGCGCATGGCCGCCTTCTACGACTTCCTGCCCGATACCCTCCTCGCGGTGCCGCCCTTTGCCCTGACCGCGGGCCTGTTCCTGATGATCCAGCGCTTCGGTGATCCGTCGACGGCAGGTCTCATTCTCCTGCCGCTCATCAACGGACTGGCCGCCGTGCCCTTCGCCTATCGCTATGTGGCGCCTCATCTGCTGACCACGGAGGAGCGCTACGGCCGCGTCGCGGCGTCCCTCGGTATCACCGGCTGGTCGAAGCTGACGATCATGGACTGGCCCGCTCTCAAGCGACCGCTTGCGGCGGGCTTCGCGTTGGCCATGGCCCTGTCCTTCGGCGATTTCGGCATCATCGCCCTCTTCGGCGGCACGGAACTGGTGACCCTGCCCTACCTTCTCTATGAGCGCCTTGGCGCCTACCGGCTTGACGAAGCAGCGGCCATCGGCCTCGTCATCGTCCTCTTCGCCGTTCTCCTTGCGCACGCTTCAGGTCGATTGTCCCATGCTGGTGATTGAGAATTGCCGCCTGACCTGGCCCGACTTCGAGGCGGATTACTCGCTGTCGGTGAAGACCGGAACTTTGTGCGCCGTGATCGGCCCATCCGGCGGCGGCAAGACCACCCTGCTCCACATGGTCGCCGGCTTCGAGCGGCCTGAAGGCGGCACGCTGAGCTTCAACGGACAGAACCTCCTGCCGCTTGAACCGGCGAAGCGCCCGGCCGCCATCGTGTTCCAGGACCACAACCTGTTTCCGCACCTGAGCGTAGCGGAGAATGTGGCGCTGGGTCTGCGCCCCTCTTTGCGGCTGAGTGCAGATGAGAAGCTTCTCGTGGGCGACATGCTGGACGCGGTCGGCCTCGCAGGCTTCGATGATCGCAAGCCAGGCGAGATGTCGGGAGGCCAGCGTCAGCGCGTGGCGCTGGCACGCGCTCTGATTTCCGGCCGCCCGTTGATCCTGCTCGACGAACCGTTCAGCAGTCTCGACCCCAGCCTGCGCCGCGACATGATCCTGCTCGTCGACGAGTTGCGGCGCAAACGCCCGGTCACCATTGTCATGACGATTCATACGCCGGAGGACGTGGCGGATGTGGCCGACCAGATGGCGTTTGTTGCAAGCGGCAGGGTCGTGGCATCGGGACGACCTGCGGACATTCTCAACAGTACGCTCGCGCCCAGGATTGCGGCGGCCGTCTCGGATTCGTGAAACGCATAAATTTCTACCTGTCATCACCGGCCTCGTGCCGGTGATCCGGATTAGAAGAGCGCCGCGCTTCAACTAATCGAGATGGCCGGGACGAGCCCGGCCATGACGTGAGAGCGTGTCACCCCCGCTCAGCGAGAACCGACACACCGGATGCGTCAAAGACATGCAAGGCGCGCGTTGGGACGTGGGCGGTGTAGGATCCGCCCGGCACCGCATCGGTCTCTCCGGGAGCGCGGACGATCACGTCGTCACCGCTTGCGAGCTTCATATAGACATAGCTCGACTCGCCTAATTGCTCGACGGCATCGATGGTGCCTCGCAGGGAGGCCGTGTCGGCCCCACCCTCTTCCATGTGCTCGGGCCTGATGCCGACCGTCACATGGTCGCCCGCCGCCACGCCAGCGGATCGCACATTCACCGCCGCTTCCGTGCCCGCAAAGCCGATGGTAGCACTGGTGCCCTCGAGGCGCAGAACCTGCCCCTTGATGAAGTTCATCCGCGGCGAGCCGATGAAGCCGGCAACGAACAGGTTGCGGGGGTTGCGATAGAGCTCCAGCGGTGCGCCGACCTGCTCGATCCGCCCATGGTTCATCACCACGATCTTGGACGCGAGCGTCATGGCCTCGACCTGATCGTGGGTCACATAGATCATCGTCGCACCGAGATCCCGGTGGAGCTTTGCGATCTCGAGGCGCGTGTTGACGCGAAGGGCTGCATCCAGGTTCGAGAGAGGCTCGTCGAAGAGGAAGACGCTCGGGTTGCGCACGATGGCCCGGCCGATCGCCACGCGCTGCCTCTGGCCGCCCGACAGCTCACGCGGCTTGCGGTCGAGAAGCGGCGTGAGCTTCAGGATCTCCGCCGCCTGACGCACGCGGCGTTCCACCTCCGCCTTGTTCGTCTTGGCGAATTTCAGGCCGAAGGCCATGTTCTTGTAGACGTTCATATGCGGGTAGAGCGCGTAGGACTGGAACACCATGGCGATCTTGCGATCCGCCGGCGGCAACTCGTTGACCCGCCTGCTGCCGATCCTGATCTCGCCGCCGCTGACCGTCTCGAGACCGGCGATGATGCGAAGCAGGGTGGACTTGCCGCAACCGGACGGACCGACGAAGACGACGAATTCCCCGTCCTCGACGGAAAGATTGATATCGCGCAGGATCTCCGTCGCTCCGAAGGATTTGGCGATACCGTGCAGGGAAACATCAGCCATTGCGGTCAATTCCTGGAGTAAGGCATTACTTCACGGCGCCGGCCGTCAGGCCGCGCACGAGATAGCGCGAGAAGAGAAGATAGAGAACGAGAACGGGCGCGATCGCCAGCGTCAGCGAGGCGAGCACGGCGTTCCAGTCCGTCACATACTGGCCGATGAATTGCTGCACCCCGAGCGTGATCGTCTGCTTGCCGTCTCCGGGAGCGAGGATCAGCGGGAACCAGAGATCGTTCCAGACCGGCACCATAGTGAACACGGCGACCGTCGCGATGGCGGGGCTGATCAGGGGCAGGATGATGCTGAAGAAAATCCGGTACTCGCTGACCCCATCGCACCGGGCAGCATCGCGCAGGTCCTTCGGGATCTGCTGGATGAACTCGCCCAGGATCAGGATGGCAAGCGGCAATCCTTGCGCCACATAGACGAGGATCAGCGCCGTCAGGGTGTTGACGAGGTTCAGCTCCACCATCATGCGCAGGATGCTGACGCTGCCCAACCTGATCGGCACCATGATTCCGATGGCGAGATAAAGCCCGATCAGCGTATTGCCGCGAAACTTGTATTCCGTCAGCGCCCAGGCGGCCATCGCGCCGATGAGGACGATCAACACGAGGGAGACCAATGTCACCGTGAGGCTGTTGAAGAAGTAAAGGCCGAAATCGGAATTGGCGAAAACCCGGCCGAACCCGATGGTCGTGAATGTCTGACCATCGGGAAAGCCGAGCGGATCGGCGAAGATCGCCCGCCGAGTCTTGAACGCGTTGATCAGGATGAGGAGGATCGGACCCAGCGCCAGGATCGTATAGAGGATCAAGGCGATGTGAACGGCAATGCGGCCGGGCCTGATGGTCATGTCCCGGTCTCCCTTAGAAGCTATGCCGCTGCAGCCGCCGCTGCACGCCGAAGAGATAGATCAGCACGCCCACCAGGATGATGACGAGCATCGCGGTCGCGACCGCCGCCCCCATGGTCGGGCTGCCGACCTGAAGCTGGAAGCCGAAGAAGGTGCGATAGAAGAAGGTGCCAAGGATGTCGGTCGAGAAGTTCGGACCCGCGAGCGCGCCCTTGATGGCATAGATCAGATCGAAGGCGTTGAAGTTGGCAACGAAGGTCAGAATCGACACGACACCCAGCGTCGGCAGGATCAGGGGCAGACGGACGAACCAGAACACGCTGAAGGGCCCCGCTCCGTCGACGGTGGCGGCATCGAGCAGATCGTCGGGAATGTTCAGGAGCGCCGCATAGATCAGCATCATGGGAATGCCGACGAATTGCCAGACCGAGATGAGAGAAACCGTCAGCAGGGCCGTCGATTCCTGGCCGAGCCAGGGCCCGAACACGCTTCCCAGGCCGACAGCTTTCAAAAGACTCGGCGCAATGCCCCAGAGCGGGTTGAGCATGAGCTGCCAGATGAAGCCGATGATAACGACAGACAGCATGGTCGGCAGGAAGATGAGGGTGCGATAGACGCTGCCGCCGATCAGACGCGGCAAGCTGAGCAGCATGGCGAGCCCCAAGCCGATGCCGTTCTGCACCACCATGTGAATGGCGAAGAAAATCAGGTTGTTGCGAAAGGCGTTCCAGAACTGGCTCGACCAGTTGGGGTCCGTCAGGAGTGTTTGGAAATTCTGGAGACCGACGAAGCTGCGCACTCCCGTCTCGTCGCCCGCATAAAGGCTCAGTCGGATCGTGTCGATCAGCGGATAGATCGAGAACAGGGTGTAGATCGCAAGCGCCGGCGCCAGGAACACAGCGATATGGACAGGGAAGCGCGAGCGGGTAGGCACCGCGTCCGCCGATTGAACCCGTGAAGCCGTAAGATCTGTCATGCTGCTCCAGGCCGAAGGAGTAGGGATGGCGGGCCGCACCTCGGGAGCGGCCCGCCTCGACGTGGTCAGCGATTACTTCTTGTGCGGCTCGTACCAGCTGGCAAGGCCGTCCTCGGCCTTCTTGGCCGCCTCTTCAGGCTTCATGCTGCCGTTCAACACCTGAGCGCTCACGTTCCAAAGCTCGTTCTCGAGATTCGGCGTGCCACGCGACAGGATCTGGTAGGAGTTGCGGATCGAGCTTTCGCAGGTGCCGCGCCAGCCGACGAACTTGGCCGCCACCGGGTCCTTTACCTCGACCTTGGCCTTGGAGAGCGGGAAGAAACCTGGCAACTCGTTGGCATAGATCTCGGCAAATTCAGGCGAAGCCACCCATGACAGGAAGGTCTTGGCTGCCTCGACATTCTTCGACTTGGCGTTGATGCCGACCGCAATGTCCGTGTGGTCGCTGATGTAGCATTTGTCGCCAGCCTTCACGACAGGCGGCGCGAAGGCATCGAACTCGAAATCCGCCTGCTTGCGGAAGATCGGCACATCCCAGGAGCCGGCCGGATAGATGGCCGCACGGCCGAGCGTGAACAGGTTCTGCGTGTCCGGATATTTCTGGGACTTGTAGCCGTCGCCCATATAGGGCGCCCAGGTCGCGAGCTCCTTGAACGCGTCCACATAGGCCGGATCGGTGAACTTCTGCTTGCCCTCGATGAGCGCCTTGCGGCCCTCCTCGCCCTTCCAGTAGTTCACACCGATATTCTGGAAGCCCATGGTGGCGGCCTCCCATTGATCGGCCGTGCCCATGGCAATCGGCGTGTACTTGCCGTCGGCCTTGATCTTGTCGAGCACCGCATGGAACTCGGCCACCGTCTTCGGCGGCGTGAGCTTCAGCTCGTCGAAGATCTCCTTGTTGTAGACGAAGCCGTGGATCACCGAGGCCATCGGCATGCAGAAGGTGGTCTTGCCGTCGTCCGTGGACCAGGCGCTCTTGGCAACGTCGGAGAAGTTCTCGATGCCCTTGACGTCGTTGACGGAGGTCAGGTTGCCCTTCTTGAACAGGTCGAGGGACGCATCGAACGGGCGGCAGGTGATGAGATCGCCTGCAGTGCCGCCGGCCAAGCGCGCGTTGAGGGCGGCGTTGTACTCGGTCGGCGGATCGGCCTTGAACTGAACCTTGATGTTGGGATGAGCCTTGTTGAAGGCTGGGATGATCTTGGTGTTCCAGACATCCGCGTCGTCGTTGCGCCAGCTCTCGATGGTGAGCGTCTGGGCCGAGGCGGCATTGGCGAAAGCAAGAGCCGCCGCAGCCACCGAGGCGCTCGCGAGCAACTGTCCTGCGCGACGCAGGAACGCTCTCGAATGAAGTTTCGTCATTGTCTTTGTCCTCCGTGATCGAGAGGCGCCTGGAAACGCCTCTGATAATGTATTCCTCTGATTGTCCCGTGCCGATTTTATTGCATTCTGCGCTTTCCGGCGGGCCAGCCTGACTGTTCCATCCGAAAGCTTTTTGGACAAGTGACCTCATATTGGTATCGGCAATATTCAAAGACAACTCTTCTTTGAAGCCGTCAGCCACAATTTGCCGGCTCTTCTTTTTCAAGCCTTTGCGCTCTTACCCCGTGAAGCTCGTCCGGGCTGTGGACAAAGCGGCTGGTTATTCCATGCCGGCGCCTCTTCCCGAACTGGACATTAAGTGGCATGGTACCTGTCCGTAAGACCGCTCCGAGATCCGTTTCCCTATGACCGACCTTTTGTTCCTTGGCATTGACGGCGGCGGCACCAAGTGCCGGGCCCGACTGCGCGATGCTCAAGGTACGCTGCTGGGTGAAGGAACGGGCGGGCCTTCCAACTTCCGCCTCGATCCCGATCTGGTCTGGAACTCGATTTTGACGGCCTGCCGCGAGGCTCTTGCCCAGGCAGGGCTTCACGAAAACGACCTGAAGCGGATTCATGCCGGCATGGGAGCCGCCGGCGCCGGGCAGACCAGCGCGGTCGAACGCCTTCTGTCGCGCGCCCATCCTTTCGCATCCTTCGAGATCGAGACCGATGCCCATACCGCCTGGCTCGGCGCCTTCAAGGGAGGCGACGGAGCCATCCTGATCGTCGGCACGGGCTCCTGTGGCTATGGCGGCACCAGCGGCCAGTGCCATTATGTCGGCGGCTGGGGCTACGAGATCTCGGATGAAGGCAGTGGCGCCGCCATCGGGCGCGAACTCCTGCGCCGCTGCATCTGGGCTCATGACGGACGCGCGCCATCGACGCCGCTTTCGGATACGGTTCTCGCCGAGTTCAATGACGATCTCGAGATCCTCGTGGATTGGGTCGGCAAGGCACGCCCGGCCGATTACGGACGCTTTGCGCCGCTTGTCCTGCAGCATGCCGAACGGCGCGACCCTCTCGGCACCGCCATCATCGAGGATGCCGCCGCCGGGCTGAGTGCGATCGGCACGCGCCTGCTCGACCTCGGGGCTCCGGCCATCTGCCTCTTCGGGGGCCTGGCGGAGCCGCTCCGGCCTTGGCTTTCGCCGCCCATCCAGCGAACCATCACGGCTCCTATGGCAGATGCGCTCGATGGTGCCATTCTCCTGGCTCGCATGGCTCTCCAGGGGAGAGCGCCATGAACGAACAATCCAGCGAGTCGCTCACCTTCGTTCCTCTCGATGAAGGAAATCCCACGCCGCTCTATCTCCAGCTCCAGCAATCCATCGAGGAAGCGGTCCGCAAGGGCGCGCTCAAGGCGGATGCCGCGCTTCCGGGCGAGCGGGACCTTGCCAAGCAGCTCGGCATCTCGCGCGTCACGGTGCGCAAGGCCATCACGGGGCTGGTGCAGAAGGGCGTGCTCGTCCAACGCTGGGGCTCGGGCACCTTCATCGCGCCGCAGATGCGGCTCGAACAGCCCCTCTCCCGCCTGTCGAGCTTTACCGACGACATGTCGGCCCGCGGCCTGAAATCCTCGGCCGTGATGCTGAGCCGTTCGACGGGACCGGCTTCGACGGACGAGCTGATGGCCCTTGGACTCTCGCCAGGCGATCTGGTGAGCCGCGTCAACCGCCTGCGCCTCGCCAACGGCATTCCCATGGCGATCGAGAATGCAGTCATTCCCTCGAAGGTCCTGCCCGATCCTTCCCTCGTCAGGCAGTCGCTCTATGCGGTTCTGCACGACCAGGGCTTCATGCCCACGCGTGCCTTGCAGAGATTGCACGCGGTTCTGCTGAACGAGGAACAGGCTTCGCTGCTCAGCGTTCCGCCTCAGAGTCCAGCACTTTACATCGAACGCCGCTCGTTCACCGCCACGGGCGAAGTCGTCGAATTCACCTCGTCCTATTACCGGGGCGATGCCTATGATTTCGTGGCCGAGCTGACCATCAGCCAGCCCGAACGGATGCACAATGATGATGCCTGACACGAATGCCACTGCCCTGACGGCCATGCTGCGCGAGGCCCAAGAAGCGCCGCAGGTGGTGGCGCACCTGCTCGAGAGCAACGCGCCCCTGTGCCGCGAACTCGGCGAGCGCCTGCGGGCTTCCCCGCCGCCTTTTGCTGTAACCTGCGCGCGCGGCAGTTCGGACAATGCGGCGACCTTCGTCAAATATCTTCTCGAAATTCATTCCGGTCTCGTGACGGCCTCCGTCGGCCCTTCGGTGACCTCCGTCTATGAAGCGCGTCCGCGCATGCGCGACGCTCTGTTCCTCGCCGTGTCGCAATCGGGCCGCAGCCCCGACATTCTCAATCTCGCCCGGGCCGGACGGGATGACGGAGCGCTGACGGTAGCACTCGTGAACGACACGTCCTCGCCGCTCGCTTCCACCTGCGAGGTCGTGCTGCCGCTCCATGCGGGCCCCGAGAAGAGCGTGGCCGCCACGAAATCGTTCATCGCAGCGCTCGCCGCAGGACTGCAGCTCGTGGCGCACTGGTCGCAGGATCGGGAGCTTCTAGACGCTCTCGACACACTGCCGGACGTGCTCGCCAAGGCTTCCAGGACCGACTGGTCGGTCGCGCTTCCGGTACTGTCCGAAGCGAACAACCTGTTCGTCGTCGGCCGCGGCGTGGGGTTTGCCGTTGCGCAGGAGGCCGCACTCAAGCTCAAGGAGACATCCGGCGTTCATGCGGAGGCGATGAGCGCCGCCGAACTGATGCATGGCCCTTG
This sequence comes from Microvirga sp. RSM25, assembly GCF_044784385.1. Classification (NCBI taxonomy): domain Bacteria; kingdom Pseudomonadati; phylum Pseudomonadota; class Alphaproteobacteria; order Hyphomicrobiales; family Methylobacteriaceae; genus Microvirga; species Microvirga sp. RSM25. The sequence goes on from NZ_CP173039.1 coordinate 4,110,829, forward strand.
GACGCTCGCAGGCGATCACTTTCCGATCCTGGTGCTCAGCCAGCGGGATGAGACCCTGAGCGGCGTCAACGATCTGGTGGCCAAGCTGAACGAACAGGGTGTTCCCGTCATCGTCGCCGGCGCCGCCGAGGGCCCCGCCACCGTGATGCTCACGCCGGTCGAGGATGCGCATCCTTATCTCGCGCCCATCGCTCTCATCCAGAGCTTCTACCCTCTCGTGAATGCCATTGCCCTGGCGCGCGGCCGCAATCCCGACAATCCGCCGCGCCTGCGCAAGGTGACGGAGACCGTCTGATGTCCATTGCTCTCGTGGGAGCCCGCGTCTTCGACGGCGCGCACATGCTTGACGGGCGCGCCGTCGTCATCGCGAACGGCCGCATTCTCGGCTTGGTTCATGAACAGGATCTGGGCGCCGGAATCGAGCGCCGCCGGATCGAGGGCCTGTTGGCTCCGGGCTTCATAGACGTGCAGGTCAATGGCGGCGGCGGGGTGCTCTACAACGACATGCGGTCCGTCGGCGGCATCAGGACCATCGCCGAGGCTCACAGGACCTATGGCACGACGGGCCTGCTGCCGACTTTCATCACGGACACCCGTGAGACGATGGCGGAAGCCGTGGAGGCAATGCGCGAGGCGCTCGCCGCCCGCATTCCCGGCGTTCTCGGCATTCACCTTGAAGGCCCCTTCATCAGTCCCGAGCGCAAAGGCGTGCACAATCCCGCCTTCATGCGCCCGATGGAGGATGAGGACATCGCGATCATGACCTCCCTGCGCGAGGGCCGTACCCTCGTAACGCTGGCGCCCGAGCGCAACGGCATGGAGGCGATTGCCCGCCTTGCATCGGCGGGTGTGCTGGTCTGCGCCGGCCACACGGCCAGCGACTATGAAACCGTCATGGAGGCCATCCGCCATGGCCTGTGCGGCTTCACGCATCTTTACAATGCCATGCCGCCATTGGCCGGGCGCGATCCGGGCCCCGTCGGCGCCGCTCTCGACAGCCCGGATACTTGGTGCGGCCTCATCGTCGACGGTCACCACGTGAGCGATGCCGCCCTGCGGGTTGCCATCGCGGCCAAGGGCACGGAGCGGATGATGCTTGTGACCGATGCCATGGCGGTGACCGGCACCGATCTGACCAGCTTCGCGTTGCACGGACGCACGATCTACCGCAAGGACGGCCGACTCACCACGGCGGACGGGACCCTCGCCGGCTCCGATCTCGACATGGCCAGCGCCGTGCGCAACGCCGTGCAACGACTCGGTCTTCCTCTGCCGGATGTGCTGCGTATGGCTTCGCTGATCCCGGCCCAGTTCCTGCGCCTCGGTCGCGAGTTGGGTCGGATCGCACCCGGCTATCGCGCCGACCTCGTTCTGCTCGACGAGAGCCTCCAGGTGCGGCAGACTTGGATTGGCGGAAACAGCAACTGAGCAGGAATCGTTCGATGAGCGCACAAAGGGTTCTCGTGGTCGGGCTCGGGAACATGGGACTGTCCCATGCTCTCGCCTATGGACGTATTGATGGCTACGAGATCGCGGGGCTCTGCACACGCAACATCGAAAGCATGAATCTTCCAGTCGCTTTGCAGGGTGCGCCGCGCTTTACCGAGTTCGACGAAGCCCTTGAAGCCGTGAAGCCGGATGTGGTGTCGATCAACACGTGGTCCAACACGCACGCTCCCTATGCGATCCGCGCCATGGAGGCGGGCGCCCACGTCTTCGTGGAGAAGCCGCTCGCCGACACGGTGAAGGACGCCGAGCGCGTCGTCGAAACGGCGATCCGGACGAAGCGCAAGCTCGTCATTGGCTATATCCTCCGCCACCATCCCTCCTGGATCAAGTTCATCGAGATCGCCAAGACCTTGGGCACGCCCCACGTCTTCCGCATGAACCTCAATCAGCAATCGAGCGGAGCGGCCTGGGATGCGCACAAACGCCTGCTGCAATCCCTCTCCCCCGTCGTCGATTGCGGCGTGCATTACGTGGATGTCATGTGCCAGATCACAAAGGCGAAGCCCGTGCAGGTCCATGGGGTCGGCACGCGCCTGACCGAGGACATGCCCGCTGGCATGTACAATTACGGCCATCTCCACGTGACCTTCGACGACGGCTCCGTCGGCTGGTACGAGGCCGGATGGGGCCCGATGATGAGCGAGACGGCCTATTTCGTGAAGGATGTGATCGGGCCGAAGGGAAGCGTGAGCATCGTCATGGCCGAAACCGCCGGTGAGATCCGCTCGGACGACATCAATGCGCACACCAAGACGAACCAGATCCTGCTCCATCATGCCGCTCTCAAGGGCGACGGGACCTTTGCGAAGGCGGACGAGCGCATCGGCACCACGGACGAGCCGGATCACGATGCCCTCTGCGAGCGGGAACAGCGCTTCCTCCTGCGCGCGATCCAGGAGGATGTTGACCTGACGGATCACATGAACGATGCGGTCCGCTCCCTGCGCATCGTGCTCGCCGCCGACGAGGCGGTGCGGACGGGGCGGGTCATATCGCTATAAAAAGCGATAGAATTTATCCCCGACCCTCATCCTGAGGAGGATTGCATCAGCAATCCGTCTCGAAGGAGAGTTCAGTGTTCTATGGAGACTCCTTCGAGACGGCGCTACGCGCCTCCTCAGGATGAGGTGAGTGAATGTAACTGGCCTTCTTACCGACTGGCGATTAGCTCTTCTCATAAAGGACGAAGCTGCGGCTGCGCCCGACGAACTCGCGTTCGTATTCCCGTTCCACTCGCCAGCCATGACGCTCGTAGAAGCGTCGGGCGCCATAATTGTCGCGGAAGCACTCGAGACTCTTTGCCCCTAATGTTTCAGCCCGCTGCAGCAGAAGCGCGCCGCCCCCCGGCCACCCGCGTCAGGATCCATGAACAGCATGTCGATATGCCCATCGGTCATGAGCAGGAATCCGAGGGGCGTTTGGCCGGAAAGCGCCACCAGCATGCGCTCCCATGCGGCGGCGAACCGCTCTTCGAAATAACTGACACTCCGGCTTGCGAGCACATCCTCTTCCAGGATGTCCGCAAAGGCTGCCCGGTAGGATCTTTCGGCAATCGTGGCGAGAGTCTGAATATCCTCAATCTTGGCAGGCCGCACAATCACGGCTGTCCCCGCAGGCGCGGATCGAGCGTGTCGCGCAGGGCGTCGCCCAGGAGATTGAAGCCGAAGGACAGGAACAGGATGGCAAAGCCCGCGAAGATCGCGCTCCACGGCGAGAGCATGAGGAAGTTGCGGCCTTCCGACAGCATCAGGCCGAGCGACGGTGTCGGCGGCTGTGTGCCGAGACCGAGGAAGGACAATGAGGCCTCTACCAGGATGGCCGCGGAGAGCAGCAGGCTCGTCTGGACCAGGATGACGGAGGCGAGGTTCGGCAGGATGTGCAGGAAGATGATGCGGGCATCCGAAGCGCCGATGGCTTTCGCTCCCGCCACATACTCGCTCTCGCACAGAACGAGCGCCGGGCCGCGCAGGAGGCGGGCGAAGATCGGCGTGTAGACGACGGCGATGGCGGCGGCCGCGCTGTAGGTGTGCGGTCCCAGGACGGCGATGATGCCGATCGCGAGCAGCATCACTGGGAAGGCGAAGAGCACGTCCATGACGCGCATGATGATGCGGTCGAGCCAGCCGCGGTAATAGGCGGCGACAAGACCGAGCGCACCACCGGCGAGAAGCGCGACGCCGACGGCGAGCAGGCAGGCGATAAGAGAGGTGCGATAGCCGTAGAGGATGCGTGTCAGCACATCCCGACCCAATTGGTCGGTGCCGAACCAGTTCAGCTCGGACGGCGCGCGCAGGCGCCGTGCGACGCTCTGCGCCATGGGATCATAAGGCGCGAACAAGGGCGCCCCGATCGCGAGGATGAGCTGGACCGCCACCAGAATGACGGCGAAGGCGAGAAGCTTGTTCTTGGCCAGACGCGACACGGCTCAAGCCCTCACGCGGGGATCGACGATGATGTAGAGGAAGTCGACCAGGAAGTTCACGACGACGAAGCCCGCCGTCACCACGAGGATGGTGGCTTGGATCAGCGGATAGTTGCGCTCGGCGATAGCGCCGAGGATAAGCCGCCCGAGGCCCGGAATGGCAAAGACCTGCTCGACCACGATGGCGCCGCCAAGCAGATACCCGGTCATGATGCCGACACTGGTGAGAAACGGAATCAACGCATTGCGCAGGGCATGCTTGTAGACGACGCGCCGCTCCGGCAGACCCTTGGCGCGGGCGGTGCGGACGTAATCCTGCCCCAGCGCGTCGAGCATGGCCGAGCGCACCAGACGCGAGAGATTGGCAAGAATCGGCAGCGCCAGAGCAAAGGCCGGCAGCATCATGCGCTGGAGATTGCCCGCGGGATCCTCCGAGAAGGGCACATAGCCGAGCGATGCGAAACCAGGGGCCCAGCTGGAGAGGAACAGGATCAGCACGATTCCGAGCCAGAAGGACGGGATCGTCAAACCCGCGATGGCGGTGACACGCATGGCGACATCGGCCGCACCGCCGCGGGTCTGCGCCATCAGGCAGCCGACAGGAACCGCGAGCACGGCGCCGATGACGAGCGACAGAAGGGTGAGTTCCAGCGTCGGCCACAGATGGAGAAGAATTTCGGTCGAGACCGGCCGACCGGTCCAGAGGGAGGTGCCGAAATCGCCACGCAGGGCCGATCCGGCCCAGAGCAAATATTGCTCGACGATGGGACGATCGAGACCGACGCGGCGGTTGAGCTCCGCCATGCGCTCGGGCGTGATCTCGGTATTCGCTCCCAGCATGATCGCCACCGCATCGCCGGGGATCATCCGGATCATCAGGAACACGATGATCGACACGCCGAAGAGGACGATGACGAGATCGATGAGGCGTGCGAGCAGAACGCGGTTCATACGGGCAGGCTCTTCCAATAAAGATCCCGGCGCCGCGAGGACAGCGCCGGGACCATGAGTGATGTTCAGTAGGACGCGTTGCGCAGGTTCAGGAGAGAACGGTTCGGCATCGTATCAAAGCCCTGCAGCTTGCCGTTCATGGCCGAGAACAGGGTTCCGTAGGTGAGATGCGCCGCCGGTCCCGAGCAGGCGAGCTTCTGCTGCACCTTGTCATAGGCCGACTTGCGCGCAGCTTGGTCCTGCTGGGTACGGGCCTGGTCGAGCAGCCCGTCGATCTCCGCATCCGAATACTTGAACACGTTGGTCGAACCGCCCGTGCGGAAGGTGCGGTAGAAATAATCATCCGGATCGGGCTGTCCCGCATTGAGGGATGCGAACAGATCGAAGTTGCTGTTGCGCCAATCCTGGATGAACTGGCCCTGCTCCTGGTTGATCAATTCGACCTTGAAGCCCGCCTTGTTCAGCTGCTCCTGCACCACCTGGGCGATGTCCTTGATGTCCTGGCGCGGCAGGACCTTCATGGTGACGGCCACAGGCGTTGCCACGCCCGCTTCCTTTAGCAGCGCCTGCGCCTTGGCGGGGTCGGGCTTGTAGCAGGCGAATTGGTTCACATCGAGCGCCCAGGATTTCAGGGCAGGCGACAGCGGACCGCCGGGCACGCCGGCGCCGAAGAGAGCCGCGTCGACGATCTCCTGGCGGTTGATGGCATAGTTCACCGCCTCGCGCACCTTCGGATTGTCGAAGGGCGGCTTCGACACGTTCATGCCGATGAGCGTGTAGGCGAGATCCATGGTCTCGGAGAGCTTCACGTTCGGCTTGCCTTTGAGCTGCAGCGCCGTGGCCGCATCGATGTTGGGCAGAAGCGCATACTGGCCATTGCTCAGGCCGACCTGACGGGTGGCCGATTCCGGCACGATGTTGAACTTGAGACCTGCGAGCTTCGGCATGCCCTTGTCCCAGTAGGTCTCGTTCTTGGTCAGGAGGATGAAGCCGTTCGGCTGCCATTCCTGGAACTTGAACGGGCCCGTGCCGACCGGTGCCTTCTGCAGGGCATCCTTGTTCGCTTCCATGGCACTCGGCACGATGGCGATGGTGGCAAGCGAGCTCAGAAGGGCGGCGGACGGCTCCTTGAGCTTCAGCTCCATGGTTGTGCCGTCGACCGCGTTGGCGCTCTCGATGGCCGAGAGGCGACTTGCCAAGGGCGAAGCGATGTCCTTGCTCAGCACGCGTTTGATCGAGGACACCACATCCTCGGCCTCCATGGCGGAGCCGTCATGGAATTTCACGCCCGAACGCAGCTTGAAGGTGTAGGCCTTGCCGTCCGACGAGACGGTCCAGGATTCGGCGAGGCCGGGGACGATCTTCAGGTCCTTATCGATGGCGGTGAGGCCCTCGTAGATGTTGCCGTTCACCACCATGAAGCTCGGAAAGGCGGTGATGAGGTGCGGATCGAGACCCGTCGGGCCGTTATCCACGCCGATCTCCAGAACCTGAGCCGAAGCGGAAGCCATCGCGGCTACCATGAAACCTGCACCGATTGCGCTGCGCAGTGCTGACCTGATCATGCGTCTTTTCTCCCTTGGAAGCCGCAGGGGATTTATAGGCCATCGCCGGGAACCTGTCATGGTCCAATATCATACCACTCTGGACCAGTTCACCGCCTGTGCTATGGTCGGCAGGTAAACGAGAGCATTCCGGAGCAGAAGATGTCGCAACGCCCCATCGTCAAAGCCGTCGGCGTGATCAGCGGCACGTCCATGGACGGCATCGACGTGTCCGTCGTGGAAACGGATGGCGATACCGTCGTGAGGCCGGGACCGGGGCGGACCTTCTCCTACCCGGAGACTTTAAGAAAAACTCTCCAGGCGCTGATCGCCGAACCGACGCGGGCGCAGAGCGAGCCGCTGGAGGATCTCGAGCAGGCGGTGACGGACGCGCATATCGCGGCGATCCGGCGCTTCATGACGGAAGCCGGGATTCCGGCGAGTGACGTGAGCCTGATCGGCTTTCACGGACAGACGGTCTATCACCGGCCGGAAGCTCGCTTCACGCGCCAACTCGGGCTCGGCGACCGGGTCGCGGCGGCGCTCGGCATCGACACGGTCTATCGCTTCCGCCATGCGGATGTCGCCTCGGGCGGCGAAGGCGCGCCCTTCGTTCCGCTCTATCACCGCGCCCTGGCGAGCAAGCTCGCTCAGCCCGTCATGATCCTCAATCTCGGCGGCGTCGGAAACGTCACCTATATCGACGGCGATGTGGTGATCGCTTTCGACACAGGCCCTGCAAGCGCGCTGCTCGACGATTTCATTCTGCGCCGGCGCGGCCTGAGCTTCGACGAGAACGGACGGCTCGCCGCTTCCGGCAATGCGGACGCGAAGCTCGTCGCGGAGTTCATGAACAACCCGTTCTTCGACCGCCCTGCCCCGAAATCCCTCGACCGTCAGGACTTTCATGCCCGCGCTAAGGGTGTGGAGGCCCTGTCCGATGCGGACGGCGCCGCCACCTTGGCGGAGTTCACCATTCAATCCGTCATCGCCTCGCTGCGCCATGTTCCGCGCGCGCCGCAACGCTGGCTCGTCACGGGCGGCGGGCGGCGCAACGCGCATTTCATGACGCGCCTGCACGAGGAACTGGGCGTTGCCGTCGATCCGGTCGAAGCCGTGGGCTGGGACGGCGATTTCCTGGAAGCCCAGGCCTTCGGTTATCTCGCCGTGAGATCCACACTCGGGTTGCCCTTAAGCCTGCCCACGACGACGGGCGTGCCGCATCCCATGCCCGGCGGCGAACTGCACCGCGCCGCGTGAATCTGCCATGGGTCCGTCAGCTCTGATCGAACAGGCCTTCGCGCCTGCCGCCGCCTCCATTCGCGACGGCAACATTCCGGCCGCGGTGCTCGGCATCGTCTCCGCCGACGGCGAGCGTGCCGTGCAATGGGCGGGACATGCGCAGATCGAGCCGGAGCGGGAAATTGTTTCCCGTGAAACATGGTTCGATCTCGCCTCTCTCACCAAGGTCATCTTCACGACGACGCGCATTCTGCAACTGGTCGAGGCAGGCCGGATTGCGCTCGACGATCCGCTGGTGAAGGCCATCCCGGATCTGCGCCAATACGACATGAACGCTGCCGAGCGGCGTCTTACGTTCCGTCAATGTCTGGCGCATCAGACGCATCTTCCGGGCGTTGAGCCGCTCTACACCTACGGCCAGGACCCGAACACGTTGCGTGCCTTCATCCTGCAGCGCGTCTGGCAGGCCGGTCCGCCGGTCTATTCGGACATCAACTTCATGCTGCTCGGCATCGCTATCGAGCGCATCACGGGCCAAGCGCTGATCGATCAGCCGCTTCCCGAGAAGTTTTCGTTCCGGCCCGATCCGAACCTTTGCGCCGCGACGGAGAAGGATACGTGGCGCGGGCGTGTGATCCGCGGCGAGGTGCATGACGAGAATGCCTACGCGCTCGGCGGCGCCTCGGGCCATGCGGGACTGTTCGGAACCATCGACGGCGTGCTCGATTTCGCTCACTCGCTTTTCGACGGCTCCGCCCTTTCGTCCGATTCCATCAAGGCCATCCGCACACGTGAATCGGATAAGCGCACGGTCGGCTGGGAGGGCTTCTATCCCGGCTGGCACGGAGGCGATTCCTGCTCTCCCGATACCATCGGTCATACGGGCTTCACGGGCACCGGCTTATGGCTCGATTTCGAGCGCGGCCTCGCCTGGTCGCTGCTCACCAACCGCGTCCATCCGAGCCGGCACAAGGACAGCGGGATCCTGGCGCTTCGCCGTGCAACGGGCGAGCGGGTGATCGCGTTGTTCGACCAACACGCCCGACTTTAAGGATGCCAATAGAAAGTTGGCTGTTCCTCTCGCCTGACCTGCCTGCGGGCCATTGTTGCGGCACCCAACTGGTCCTATACTGGTCTGGAAGAAAGTTGGTATAATGGCGACAGAGCATTTCAGTACCCGCTACCAGGATCTCGACACCTGGCCGAGCCTTGATGTCCTCTCGGCCTTCCTTGAAGGTCAGCTCTCGGCGGTGGCGGCCGTCAGGCCATCCCTGCCGGCCATCGCGGCGGCGGCGGAAGAGGCGGTCAAGCGCCTGCGCCGCGGGGGACGGCTCGTCTATGCGGGCGCCGGCACGTCCGGCCGCATTGGCGTTCAGGACGGAACGGAACTGCCGCCGACCTTCAACTGGCCGGACGACCGGGTGGTCTATCTGATCGCCGGCGGCACGGGTGCCATCATGCAGGCGGTCGAAAACGCCGAGGATTCGGTCGAGGAAGGCATTGCCGGGATCCGCGGCAACAACATCGGCCCCGACGATGTGGTGATCGGCGTCGCGGCCAGCGGCCGCACGCCCTTCACCATCGCGGCCCTGAAGGAGGCGGCCTCCCGCGGGGCGCAGACCATCGGCATCTCCAACAATCCCGATACGCCCATTCTCGAAGCCTGCTCCCATCCGATACTCGCCGATACCGGCGAGGAGGTCATCGCCGGCTCGACACGCATGAAGGCGGGCACGGCGCAGAAGATCATCCTCAACCTGCTCTCGACCCTGATCATGGTGCGCCTCGACCGGGTCTATCGCGGCCTGATGGTCAACATGCGCGCGACGAATGCCAAGCTGCGCCGGCGCAGCGAGATCATGGTCTCGCAGATCACCGATTGCGACGATGCCACAGCCATCGAGGCGATCCGGCAATCGGACGGCGACCTGAAGATGGCCGTTCTCATCGCCCTGGGCGCCGGTCCGGCGGAAGCGCGTGGCGCGCTCGAGCGAAACGGCGGCAATCTGCGCAAAGCCCTGGCAGACTTCTCCAAGTCTCCCTAAACTTCTCAAAGTCTCCCTGACAAGGACGGCATAACGGGCCAGCCGGGCGACCGGCTGAAAGAAGAGGCAAGGGGTCATGGGGCTGGGGCTTGGCATCGACGCAGGCGGCACCGCTACGCGCTGGCGAATGGCGAATACGAATGGCCAATGTATTGCCCAAGGCTCCGTCGCCCCCCTGACCGGCCATCTCTTCTCCGCCGCCGCCGAAGAGCGCGCCCGCCAGATCGTCCTCGACATGGCCCAGGTGGTGATGAAGAAGGGGCGGCCTCTCGGCATCATCGCCGGCATCACGGGGCTGACCCGCGACACGCCGGCGGAAGCGACCATGCGCGCCCTGTTCGCGGAGATCTTCGAGCTCTCTCCCGCCAAGGTCTTCGTCGCGGAAGACATGTGGATCGCCTACCTGGCCTATTTCGCTCTCGGCGAAGGCATCCTGGTCTATAGCGGCACCGGCTCCATCGGCTATTACCTGTCCGAGGCCAAGGAGGTCATCCGGGTCGGCGGGCGCGGCAACCTGATCGACGATGGCGGCTCCGGCTTCTGGATCGCCCGTGAGGCCCTCAGGGCTGTCCTGCGCGCCGAAGAGGAAAAACCCGGCGCGGGCTGGACGACAACACTCGGCACATGCCTGGCCCAGGCGCTGGGCGGTACCGACTGGAATATCGTGCGCTCCTTCGTCTATGGAGGCGATCGCGGCAAAATCGGCTCGCTCGCCCGCGCCGTGGGCGAAGCAGCGCTCGCCAACGACAGAACCGCGCTGAAAATCCTAAAGGAAGCCGGCAAGGAGCTGGCCCGCCTCGCAAATGCACTCATCAAGCGTCTTGGCCCCCGGCCTGTGGCCCTGGTGGGCGGATCAACGCGGCTTCACCCTGTCCTGTCCGAGGCCTTCAGGAAGGAACTGGTGGCTCCCGTCGAGTTCATCGCGTCCGATCTGGACGCCGCGCTGACGGCGGCACGGCTGGCCGCGACGCTCAACAAGGCGTGACGGGTCCGTCCAGCGCATCGTGCGGACCCGAAGGGCCGCGTCAGCGACCCACAGGGCTACGCCAGTGAAAAGTGGCCCCGCTTTTCCACGAAGAACGATGCGCAGGCTCAATGGCAGACGCCTTCCCCTTCAGTCTGTCCTTCCGGAAAGACACCCTCCCCGTCATGGCCGGGCTCGTCCCGGCCATCCCGATTAGGAAAAGCGCCCTCTGATCGGGATCACCGGCACAAGGCCGGTGATGACATGGAACGGCGAGACACTCATCTCTTTGCAATCCAGACCCACAAGCCCGCCAGACCCACTAGTCCGCGCGGACCGGAAGAGCTTGCCTAAACGGCCCTGCTCGTCCAAGACTCCAGCGGCGAATCCATCCAAGACGAATTTGACCGATGCATGCTCTTTTCGTGGGCCAGACCTATATCGACGTGACCTTCCTGGCGGACGAGCTTCCGACCGGGGACGAGAAAACCGTGGCGCGGGATTACGCGATCTCGTTCGGCGGCAATGCGGTTACGGCCGCCTTCGCCTGCGCCAAGCTCGGCATCGCACCCGATCTCCTGACCTCGATCGCGGATGACTGGCTCGGCCGCATGTTCATCGACATGGCGGCGAAATACAGCATCTCGGTTCACCACCGGAAGGTCCACGAGTCATCCCTGTCCTTCATCATGCCGCGGGGCGGCAAGCGTGCCATCGTGCGCTGCCGCGATGACCACTATCTGCACCCGGTACCGCCGCTGAACCTCCAGGACTGCAAGGCCCTGCATCTCGACGGCCACCAGGCCGATGCGGCCATGCATTATGCCAAGATCTGCCGCGAATCCGGCATTCTCACCTCTCTCGACGGCGGTGGCCTGCGCTCCAACACCCATGAGCTTCTGGAATTCATTGACGTCGCCATCGTGGCCGAGCGTCTCTGCGAGCAGATGGACCTGACCCCGGCCGGGATGCTGGGCTATCTCAAGAGCCGCGGCTGCAAGATCGGCGGCGTGACCCTCGGCGAGCGCGGTCTCGTCTGGTACGACGAGACCGGCCAGGAAAGCGTCCTTCCGGCCCTCAACGTGCCCGGCGAGGCGGTGGTGGACACCAACGGCGCCGGCGACATCTTCCACGGCGCTTATGTCTATTCCGCCATGGCCCGTCCCGACCTGCCCTGGCGCGAACATTTCATCTTCGCCCGCGCCGCCTCGGCCTATGCCATCCAGCACCTCGGCAACGAGGCCAGCCTGCCGACCGCCGCTGACATTGCGCAGGTGCAGGAGCGTTACGCCGAGCGCAAGCTGGCGGCCTGAGCCGAGGCCGGCAGCAAAGGGCCCGATCAGATCTGCGCATGTGCGAGATCCAGCCGGCGTGAGACCCCGATGGCTTCCAGGAAGGTCTCATCGTGGCTGACGATAAGCAGGGCCCCGTCATAGGCCCGCAACCCGGCCTCGACCGCTTCGATGGAGTCGATGTCGAGATGGTTCGTCGGCTCGTCGAGGACCAGGAGAGCGGGAGGCCTCGGCCCGCCCAGCACGCAGGCGAGCCCCGCCCGCAGCAATTGCCCGCCGCTCAAGGTCGAGACGAGTTGCAGCGCCGCGTCGGCCCGGAACATGAATCGGGCCAGCGCCGCCCGGCAGGCATTCTCGTCCGCATCCGGGTTGATGCGACGGAAGTTGTCGCGGATCGAAACTGAAGCGTCGAGCAGGCTCACCCGCTGGTCGAACAGAGCGAATTCGGTCATGACCCTCACGCTCCCGCTCCAGGGCTGCAACTGCCCGCTCACGATTGCGAGCAACGTAGTCTTGCCAGACCCGTTCGGTCCGATCACGGCGACGCGCTCCCGCCCGGTGATGGCGAAGGAAAAGTCGCGCAGGATCGGCCGCTCCGGTTCGTAGCCGGCGCTTGCGGCCTCGATGGTCAGAACCGTCCTGCCGGCTGGCAGATGCGTCGGCGGAAGCACGATCGAAAACGGCTGCAGGATTTCGATGCGCTCGCGCGCCGAGGCGGCGGCCTCGAGAGCCTGCCCGCGGCGACGCTCCGTGAGACGAGCGTTCTTGCCGCCCGTTTCCTCGCTCCGACTTTTCAGCCCGTTCATGAGGATGCGCGGCATGCCACCCTTGGCTCGGTTCCTCTGGGCTGCGCCATCCTTGCGCACCTTTCTCTCGATGGTCTCCTGTGCTTTCCGGTCGATCTCGGCGACGCGCTTCTCCGCATCCACCAGATCGCGCCGGGTGGCAGCGAGTTCCAGCGCCTTGCTTTCGCGGTACCGGCTCCAGTTGCCGCCATAGCGCGTGGTGCCGAGCGAGGTCAGCTCGACGATGGCATCCATGATGTCGAGCAGCTCCCGATCATGGCTGACGACGATCGCACCGCCGCGCCAGCCGGCGAGAAGATCGAGCACCGCCTCGCGGCCGTCCCGGTCGAGGTTGTTGGTCGGCTCGTCCAGAAGCAGGAAGTCGGGCTCCGCGAAGACGAGCGCCGCCAAGCCGGCCCGCGTGCTCTGCCCGCCCGACAGGCTCGAGAGAAACGTGTCCGGCGGCGCATCCAGGCCGACCTTGGCGAGGGCGGAGGCCATGCGGGCCTCCAGCGTCCAATCCGCATGGGCCAGTTCCTCGGCCGTGGCTTCGCCGGTCTCGGCGCGGCGCAGGAGGGCCAGCGCATCGACGGCGCCGAACAGGGACGCGATGGTCTCGGTCCGATCGACCTGACCGATCTGGCGCAGGATGCCTAAGCTTCCATTGACGGCAACCGTCCCGGAATGGGCGCGCAACTCGCCCGAGATCAGCTTGAGGAGCGTGGTTTTGCCGACGCCGTTGCGACCGACAAGCCCTGTGCGTTCCGGACCGAAACTCAGTGCGAGATCGGAAAGGAGAGAGCGGCCGTCAGGCGTGGACCATGAAACATGGGAGAGAGTGATTGAGGCAGGCATGGATATTCCCCGTGGCAAGGCAGAGCGGCATTGCTGTCGGGTTGAAATCCATTGCGGCATACATCCTGTCGAAACGGACGCCTCTCGGGCATCCGGTGCCGAATATACGGAGGCCCGGGCTCGGCCGCAAGTTTGCGACCGGCACTCGGCATCTCCATAGAAGAAGAAGGCGCACCGTGCGGACGCGAAGGGCCGCGTCCGCACGGTGCGCCAGTTAGAAATGAGCATCGGACCCAAAAGTGGAATCCACTTTTGGGTCCGATGCTCTAAGCCGCCTTCTTCTGATAATCCTTCACGTCCGAGAACTGGATCGCCTTGTAACGATCGACTTCGTACTGAAGATTGAACGTGTTCGGCGCCATGAACACGGGCGCATCGTCGAGGTCGCGCGCCATGGACGACAAGTGGCTCTCGATGAACTTGTCGAGCTCCCTCGAATCGTCCGCCGTGATCCAGCGGCAGATGGAGAAGCGCGTCGGCTCGTAATCGATCGGCAGGCCGTATTCGGCCCCCAGGCGTTCCTTGAGCACATCCAGCTGCAGCGCGCCGACCACGCCGACGATGGCGCCGGAGCCGTCCTGCGGCACGAAGAGCTGCACGACACCCTCTTCCGCCATCTGCTGCAGCGCCTCGCGCAGCTTCTTGGCCTTCATGGCGTCCTGCAGCTTGATGCGGCGCAGGATTTCCGGCGCGAAACTCGGCACGCCGCGGAAGATGATGTCCTCGCCTTCCGTGAGCGTATCGCCGATGCGCAGAGTGCCGTGGTTCGGGATGCCGACCACGTCGCCGGCCCAGGCCTCGTCCGCAATGGCGCGATCCTGCGCGAAGAAGAATTGCGGCGAGTTCAGGCTCATGGGCTTGCCCGTGCGCACGAGCTTCACCTTCATGCCGCGCTGGAGCTTGCCCGAGCAGATGCGCATGAAGGCGATGCGGTCGCGGTGGTTCGGATCCATGTTGGCCTGGATCTTGAACACGAAGCCGGTCATGCGGCTCTCGCCCGCCTCGACAAGGCGCTTGTCGGCCTCCTGGCCGCGCGGCGGCGGCGCGTAGGAGGCGAGCGCGTCGATGAGGTCGCGCACGCCGAAATTGCGCAAAGCTGAGCCGAAGAACACGGGCGTGAGGTGACCCTCGCGAAACGCCTGAAGATCGAAGGGCTTGCAGGCCTCCTGGGCGAGGGACACCTCCTCCTGCCAGGCATCGGCCTCTTCCGGCGGCAGCAGGCTCAGGAGCTTCGGATCGTCGGGGCCTGGAGACCTGCGTCGGCTCCTCGTCCGTATCGATGCGCCGGACCATGTTGCGGCGAAGGTCGAAGGTGCCGGCAAAGCTCCTGCCCTGGCTGATCGGCCAAGTGACCGGAGACGTATCGAGAGCCAACGTCTTCTCGATCTCGTCGAGCAGGTCGAAGGGATTGCGCGCCTCGCGGTCCATCTTGTTGATGAAGGTCACGATCGGGATGTCGCGCATCCGGCAGACCTCGAAGAGCTTGCGGGTGCGCGCCTCGATGCCCTTCGCGGCGTCGATCACCATGATGGCCGAATCGACAGCGGTCAGCGTCCGGTAGGTGTCCTCCGAGAAGTCCTCGTGGCCCGGCGTGTCGAGCAGGTTGAAGACGCAGCCGCCATACTCGAAGGTCATGACCGAGGTCACGACCGAGATGCCGCGCTCCTTCTCGATCCCCATCCAGTCGGACCGGGTGGAGACGCGGTTCTTCTTGGCCTTCACCTCGCCGGCGAGCTGGATCGCGCCCCCGAAGAGCAGGAGCTTCTCGGTCAGCGTGGTCTTGCCCGCGTCCGGGTGGGAGATGATCGCAAAGGTTCGGCGGCGACCCACGGGGGCCGGAAGATCGGTCATGGCGGTTTAAAATTTCTCTGGGAACGAAGGTGGGGGACAGAACGCCGCAGCGCCCCGCCCTTCCGTTGGGCTCTTCTCAACCCATATGGGGGTTTCCCGTCAACAACGAAAGGAGGTGATCCAGTGTCTCATTGTCATACCCTACGGTCCCCGGTTGCCGTGACCTGGATCTTGGCCTCTGCCGAGATCGGTGCGTAACGCACAAAATGGCCGGCTCTAACGGGCCGTGGAACCGACAATGGAAAGGCCGCCTCTCGGGGCGGCCTTTCTTTTTGCGCTCGCAAGCCCTCATCCTGAGGAGGTCACGGAGTGACCGTCTCGAAGGGTCGGGGCGTCTCCAGCGTGCTCAGAAACCTCCTTCGAGACGCCGCTACGCGGCTCCTCAGGATGAGGTGAGAGCAGTCTGAGCCAGCCTTTCAGATGCTTCTACGCCCCGAGCAGCTTGCCCGTCCGCTTGGCGGTCGTGCCGGCAACCTTGGCGATCCGCATCCCCTGCGTGACGAAACGCACGGCGACCCGGGCGAACATCACGCCGTCGGAGGGAGCCTTGGCGAGAGTCACGGCGCCGGTCAGCGGATCGATCACCTCGGCGATCACCTCGCTCTCCTTCACCTTTGCTCCCACGTCGGCTTTGAACACCAGGATGCCGTAGGCCGGAGCCTGGACCGGCTCGGAGGCGGCCAGGGGGTCGCCTGGCAGCGAGCTTCGGGCACCTGGGGAGCCTCGCCGGCAATGGCACCGCGCAGGACCATGTAGTCGATCATGGCGGCGGCATCGGCCTTCCCCGTCTCATGATACACATCCCGCTCGCCCCGGAACTCGAGCGTCGTCGCATGGCAGCCGAACGGGATCGGATGATCCGGGAACCGGTCGGCCAGCTCCGCCCAAGGACGGCTGCAGGCTTCGTCGAACGGCTCGTCGCCCGATACATCGGCGATGAGATAGGCGCGAGAGCCGATGAGCGCCGAGAGCGGGGCGAATTCCTCGGCCGAACGGGTGTGGGTGTAGAGATGCACCACGGCCTCCGAGTCGCAGTGCATGTCGAGCACGACGTCCGCCTCCTGGGCCAGACCGAGCAGGGCCTTCTTCATGACCTCGGCCGCGTTCGACGGTTGCCAAGCTTCGAGCTCGGCCCGCAGCGCCTCGCGGATCAGACGGACATTCGCCTCACCGTCGTTCGCGAGCTCGCCTTCGATGCGCTCGGCGACCTTCGGCACGAGGTGGGGATAGCCGCGGTTGAAATTGACCCCGTCGGCCAAGTGGAAGCGGCCGATATGGTCTCCCATCACCCTTTGCGCGAGCCCGATGGGATTGGCGGAGGGCACGAGGATGATCTCGCCCTTGATGCGGCCCTCGGCCTCAAGCTTGGTCAGGCGCTCGCGCAGGTGATGCGCCGCGATCATGCCGGGGATCTCGTCGGCATGGAGCGAGGCCTGGATATAAATGCGCGGGCGCGCGCCTTCCGGACCGAAGCGCTGGACCGTCAGCGACAGGCTCGCTCCGGGGGCGAGGGGCGCAAGGGCGATATTTTCTGTTCTCATGTTCCGTCAATCAGGGTTTAGCCAGGACCCGTCAGGTAGCCTGCCACCCCTGAGATTGGAAGACGAAACGCTGCGGATTCGACACGATGGCGGCAAGTCCCTGTAGGGCCGGCTCCGGATTGACGATGGCGTAAACCGGCACCTTCCTGGCCCAGGCGTCATGCGGCGCCTTGTGGTCGAACGCCCCCGGAAATCGCCGGCCTGCAGGATGTCGATCATGCGGGGCGCAATGCCGCCGGCGATGAAGACGCCACCCGAGGCCTCGAAGGTCAGAGCCAGATCGCCGGCGAAGCGTCCGAGGAAGCGCGCGAAGAGGGAAAGCGCATCCGCAGCCATCGCATCGCCCTCGCGGGCCGCCGCCAGGACGTCGTTGGGCATCGTGTAGGGACAGTCGACGCAGCGATGGGCGGCCAGCGCCTTGGCGATGCGGAACAGGCCGGGACCGGACAGCACCACTTCTCCCGAAACCCGACCGCCCACCCGCTCCAGGTGCGGCCAGATCGCGGTTTCCTCGTCGGTCGTGGGGCCGAACTCCATGTGGCCGGCCTCCGTCGCCAGGATAGCGAAGCGGTCCTCCACGGGCATCAGTGCTCCCGCGCCGAGCCCGGTGCCGGGGCCCAGCACCACGCGTGGGCCGGGCCTGGGCGGCGGGAAGGCTCCGATGGGGGCGAGGTCGCCCTGCGCCGCGTCGAGCACGTCCACCGAGGCGGCCACGGGCGTGTAGTCGTTGACGAGGGTGACGCGCTCAAGATCCAGCGCCTTGCCGATGGCTTCGGCATCGATCACCCAGTGGGCGTTGGTGAGGCGAATTGCGGGTGCGTCTACCCGCGTTGCTACCGCCACGATAGCGGAACGAGGTGCAGGTCCCTCATAGGCCTCGAGCGCGATCCTGATTGCTCCGACCGGATCGGGCGTCTGCGCCGTCAGGGTCCGCGGCAGCAGCTGAACGGGCGCTCCGGGCGCGGGCAACACGGCGAAGCGGGCGTTGGTCCCGCCGATATCCCCGAGCAGAACAGGAAATGCGAACATCGAAACCTAGCGTCCTTTCCGCCTCGCGCTTCAAGCCAATGACCAAATGATCAGACCGCCTCTTCCCAGCTCCGGCTCAGGCGCACCGCAGAGTTGATGAGACCGACCATGGAATAGGTCTGGGGGAAGTTGCCCCACAGCTCTCCGGTCGTGTAGTCCGCATCCTCGGAGAAAAGCCCGAAGGAATTGCGCAAACTCAGAATGTGCTCGAACAGTTCCTTCGCCTCGTCCTTGCGCCCGATGACGTTCAAGGCATCCACGTACCAGAAGCCGCAGATCATGAAAGCCGTATGCATGAGGCCGAAATCGTCCTCCACATCATAACGCAGCAGAAGGTCGCCGCGCCGTAGCTTCGCGCCCACGGCTTCCACGGTCGCGATGAAGCGCGGGTCGTCCGGCTTCACGAAATCGAGCTCGGCCAGCAGCAGGAGCGTCGCGTCGAGATCCGCGCCGTCGAAGGAGGACGCGAAGGTGCCTGTCTCCGGATTGTAGGCGCGCTCGTTGATGACCCTGTGCATGTGATCGGCATTCTCGCGCCAGAACGCGGCCCGGTCTTCACGTCCCATGGCTTCGGCGATCTTGACGAGCCGGTCGCAGGCCGCCCAGCACATCACGCTCGGAAAGGTATGAACGGCCGCCTTGGTGCGCAGCTCCCAGGGACCGGCATCGGGCTGATCGAAGACCTCGATGGCCCTGTGCCCCAGCTTTTCCAGATGGGAGTACAAGGCCCTGTTGCCGGTGCGGATCAGGCGCTTGTCCAGGAAGGCGTGCACGGAGGCCAGGACGACGCTGCCATAGGCATCGTTCTGGATCTGCGTATAGGCCGCGTTGCCGACACGCACGGGGCCCATGCCGCGATAGCCGGCGAGCGCCGTCGCCTCCCGCTCCTCCAGATCGGGCGAGCGCGTGATGCTGAAGAGCGGCGGCATGTCCTTCTGATCGGGAATGGCCTCCATATCGTCGACGATGTTGGTGATGTAGGTGAGGTATTCCTCCATCGTCTTGGTGGTGCCGAGCCGATTGAGGGCCTGGATGACGAAATAGGCGTCACGCAGCCAGCAATAGCGGTAATCCCAGTTGCGCTTCGTGTGCGGCGCTTCCGGCACCGAGGTGGTGAGCGCCGCCACGATGGCGCCCGTTTCCTCGTAGTTGCATAGCTTGAGCGTGATGGCGGCGCGGATCACCGCGTCCTGCCAATCGAACGGAATGGAGAGCGACCGCACCCAGTCGCGCCAGAAATCGACCGTGCTGTCGAGAAAGGCCCGGGCCGTGGAATCCGTCTCTGACCGAAGCGGCTCGTCCTCGCCGAAGAAGAACGACAGGGGCCGGTCCACCACGAAGGGCCGCTCGTCCTGCACGTAGGACACGGAAGCGTCGGTGGTGAGCCTCAGCGAATAGGCCGGGCCGACGAAGCGCAGATGATTGCTGCCGCGGGTCAGGTTCGGCGGGCAGCCGCCCCAATCGTAATGGGGCCGCAGCCTCACGCGGATGCGCGGACGGCCCTTCACCGGATACACCCGGCGGATCAGCATCGGCGGGCGGAAGGTGCGGTCGTAATGCTTGAAGCGCGGCGCAAAATCGGTGATTTCGAGAATGTTGCCGAAGGAATCCGTCATCCGCGAGACGAGAACCGCCGTGTTCTCGAGATAGGTCTGCTCGCAGCTGACCATGCCGACCATGTCGATGGCGAAGATGCCCTTCTGCTCCGCATCGGTCTGGCCCTCGGGGCTGTCGAGCAGAGCGGAAAAGACCGGATCGCCGTCGAAGCGAGGGAAGCAGCTCCAGACGATCTGCGCGCGGCGATCCACCAGGGCCGAGATCGTGCAATTGCCGATAACGGCAAGATCTAGCGAACTCATATCAGCAATCATCCCCTTTAAAAGGCAGAGTTCCTTCGAAAGCCCACGTGGACAGGCAATGTCGCAAATCCGCAGGCGTTCCAAGGCGAACCTTGGCTATGGTTTCTCCCGCACCGATGCGCACCGACAAACCGCCATGCGCATTCACGGTCTTGAAACCGTTCTCGTCGGTCAGGTCGTCGCCGACGAAGACCGGGCGCCGTCCCTTATAGGGAGATTCGTGGAGAAATCTCTCGATCACTTTGCCCTTCCCCGCCGCCGAGGGAAGGATTTCTGCCACAGCTTTTCCGTGTTGAACACGGTAATCCGGGCCCAGCGCTTCGACGGCAGCTTGAGCGGTCGCGAGAGCGAAGTCCTTCTCATGGGGGGCGAGGCGCCAGTGAATGGCAACCGAGCAGCCCTTGTCCTCGACCAGGATACCCTCCTTGTCGGCAACGATCCGGCTCAGGCGCTCGACCATCTCGCGCAGGGCCGGGTGCTCGTCGGGATCGCACATGGACAGCCGCCCGGCAATGCGATGCTCGAGCCCGTGCAGTCCCGCCATATCGAACACATGGGGCATGAGGCGTCCGTCGAGGAAGTCGACGGGACGGCCGCTGATGATCGCGAGCGCACCGCCGAGCCGCCTCTGCAGCGTTGTGAGAACATCGGGCAAGGCCGCGTCCACGGCAACCGCATCGGGGCGCTCGACGATATCGACGAGGGTTCCGTCGAAATCGAGAAAGAGAGCATAATCCTCGTTCACGTCAGGCATCGGACCTTGTCCTGCAGGAGCTTCACGCATTGGCCGGTGCAAGCCTCCGGCCCCTGGCGATCAATCGTCTGATCCTCTGCTGCTTGCGCAGGCGGGAGGCGGCCAGCAGCATCTGGCCCGCCCAGCGATAGACGTTGCGCTCCTTGACCTGATCGCGCATCAGCCGCATCCGCTCGCGTTGCTCGTTCTGCGGCATGGTCAGCGCGCGGTTGATGGCCTCGCCCATGGCATGGGCATTGTAGGGATTGACGATCAGCGCCTCGGACAACTCACGGGACGCGCCCGCGAAAGCCGAGAGAATGAGCACGCCCTGCTCGTCGTCCCGTGCTGCCACGAATTCCTTGGCGACGAGATTCATGCCGTCGTGCAGGCTCGACACGATGCAGAGGTCCGCGGCACGGAAGAGTTCGAAAACTTCATCGGGCTCGTGATGACGGATGAGGAGCCTGATGGGCTCGTAGCCGTCACCACCATACTTTTCGTTGATGTCGCGAGCCAGAGCCTCGGCCTCCTCTTGAAGGAGGCGGTAATTGGCGAGCTTGCTGCGCGTTGGAGCGGCCACCTGAACGAAGGTGAAGTTCCCTCTCCATTCAGGATGCTCGCCGATCAGCGCGTCGATGGCCTGCATCCGGTCGAGAATGCCCTTCGTGTAATCGAACCGCTCGATGCCGACGCCGATGCGCATGTCCGGCGACAGCCCGAGACGCTCGCGCACGATCCTGCGGCACTCCTCCACGGGCCTCTGGCCTTCCATGGCGGTGGGCGGCCATTCGATCGAGATCGGATAAGGACGGATCAGGGTCTCCTCGCCGCCGAAGAACACCGAATCCTTCTCCCGGTCGATGCGGCTTTCCACGTAGGAATCGACCGAGTCCAGGAAGTTGTTGCAGTGCGCCTGGGTGTGGAAGCCGAGGATGGAGGAGCCCAGCAGCCCGTCGATGATCTCTTCCCGCCAGGGGCAGATCCCGAAGGTCTCGGCATTGGGCCAGGGAATGTGCCAAAAGGTGACGATGGTCGCCCGGGGGAGCCGGTCGCGAATCATGCGCGGCAGGAGCGCGAAATGGTAATCCTGCACGAGAATGATCGGGTCCTCGCGCTTGGCCTCGGCCACGATCGCGTCGGCGAACTTCTCGTTGACGGACCGGTAGAACTGCCAATCCGTCTCCCGGAAGATCGGCCGTACGAAGGCGATATGGCACAGGGGCCAGAGTCCCTCGTTGGCAGCGCCATAATAATATCCATCCTGCTCCTCTTCCGAGAGCCAGACGCGGCGCAGGGTGTAGGAGGGGTGATTCGGAGGCACGGGCACGCGGTCATTGGCGTCGACCGTGTCTCGGTCCGCCGTGCCGCTGCCATGGGCGACCCAGGTGCCGCCGCAGGCGCGCACCACGGGCTCCAGGGCCGAAACGAGGCCACTGGCCGGAATCTGCAGGGAAATCTCGCCGCTGTCGGTGCGGTTATGAATGTAGGGCTCGCGGTTCGAGACCACGATCACCTCCGAGCCCGACAGCTCGTTGGACAATGCCGCCCTCAGGGTCTCCGGGCTCCAATCCGTATGCGCCGCATCGATGGTCCGGCGCGAAGCTTCGAGTTCCTGGAGGACATCGCGGATTTCCTGCCCCAACGGGATGATGTTCTCCTCTACCGGCGGATTGCCATTGCCGGTGCGGGCGCTCTCGAGAGCCTGCCGGATGGATGAGAGCCACCGGCGCATGATGATGGCCGCGATCATGGCCGCGAGGGCAGCAGCCCCGAAGGCAACGCCTGCCAAGGCGAGGAAGAGATAGTTCCTCGCCTCTCCGCCGCGCTGGTCGGCATAGCTCAGGTCGTGCAGGACCACGAGATGTCCCGGCCGACCTCCTGCATTCAAGGGGAAGGAGCTGACCAGGACATTGTGATCCTGGTTCCTGACGACCGAAAAGCTTTCCGCGTCGGACCGGGATGCCTCGGCGCAGGAAAAGGACGGCGGCATGTTGCTGGTGGGGAAGCGGAGTTCCTGCCCGTCGCAATAGCCGATGGCGAGCACGCGCTCGTCCGAGGCGATGCGCTCGAACAGGATCCCGGCCTGCTGAGCGTCGTTGCGGGCGAGGAGGCCGCTGACCTGGTCTCGGACGGAGTTGAACACGAGACGCGATCGCAGCTCGACATCACGGCGCGTCCATTGCTCCACGAAGGATGTAGCAAAGGGCAGCACGGCCAGGATGACGATGGCCGCCACGAGCATTGCGATACCGCCAAAGCGGAAGATGATCCTCAAAATGCTAAGTTCCTCAAGAAAACCGACACTTTCATCAAGGCGGGCGAGCTGACCTTGCGGAGCGGCTTCAGACTTTGCCTTCGATGGAGGGCTGCGGGAGAACGCAGCCTTCGCCCTGTTTATGGGCTTGCTTGCGGAACTTTCCAGGCTTGACCGGCTCCTCGGCGAGGCTCACGGGAGGATTCAAATGAAAACCGCGGCCGATGCAGTCAGCATCGGCCGCGGTTTCCTGAAAAATCGCCAGAGGAAAGCTTAGTGCTCGCGGAACGCGCGGGCGATCTGCTCCTGCATCGGCTTGAAGAAATATTCGAACGGGGTGCGCTGGTTCACCTCGACGAACACCTCGGCCTGCATGCCTGCGATCAGGTGCAGGTTTTCCAGCTTCTTGATCTCGTCCTGCGGCAGCTCGATCCGGATCGTGTAGAAGGTCGCGCCGGTCTGCTGATCCCGCGACACGTCCGCCGAGATCCGGCTCACGGAGCCGTGCAGGTCCGGGATCATGCGCGCATTGGAGGCATGGACCTTCACGGTCGCCTTCTGGCCGAACTTCACCTGATCGATTTCGTTGGGCAGAACCTTGGCCTCGAGCTCGAGCTTGTCGTTCACCGGAACGATGTTCATCACCGGCTCAGCCGGGGAGATCACGCCGCCGATCGTGTGAACGTTCAGCTGGTGGACATAGCCGTCGCTGGGAGCGCGGATGTCGATGCGCTTCAGCTGATCGTCGGCCGCCACGCGCCGCTCGGTGTATTCCGCGATCTTGCCCTGGATCTCGCGCAGCTCCTGCATCGCCTCGGCGCGCATCTGCTCGTCGATCTGGATGATCTGGAACTGGGTCTCGGCAATGCGGCTCTCGGCCTGGGCGACGGATGCGATGAGCTGACCGCGCTGCCCCTCGATGCTCGCAGCGTCGCGCTCGAGCGCGTTCAACCGCGTGATCGGAACCAGGTTCCGATCATAGAGGTCGCGGACGCCCTTCAGCTCCGCCACGATCAGCTCGGCCTCGCGAGCCTTGGCCTGCTGCTGAGCCCTCAATCCCACGATTTCGTCCTGGGACTGGGCGATGCGCTTCCGGAGCTGGTCCTTCTGCGCGTCGCGGGAGGCGCCGCGCGCCGTAAACAACGTGCGCTCCGAGGATATGATCTTCGTCACGGCCGGTTCATTGAGCCGGCCGGCGAATTCCTCGGGAGTCTTGACCTCGGACGCGCCGTCGCGCTCCGCCTCCAGGCGAGCCTGGCGGCCGATATACTCGTCGAGCTGCTTGGAGACGACCTGCATGTTGGCGCGCGTCATCGTCTCGTCCAGGCGGACCAGGAGATCGCCCTGCGAAACGCGATCGCCTTCCTTGACCTTCAGCTCGCCGACGATGCCGCCGGTCGAGTGCTGGATCTTCTTGACGCTGGTATCGACCACGAACTGACCGCCGGCGACGACGGCGCCGGACAGGGTCGACGTGGCCGCCCAGAGACCGATCGTCCCGCCGAAGAGGGCGATCATGGCCACGCCGCCGATGGTCGACTGGCGCAGGATCCGCTGGTGGACGGAGGGTTTGCTTTGGGGAGCTTGAATGACCAACATTTAACCAACCTCTCGCAGGTTCGCAGCCTGAGCTGCCGGCGCCTGCTGCGGCCGCACCGGTGCAGGTGCCGGCGTCGCATTGCGTTTCATGACGGACTGCAGAACCTCGTCGCGCGGTCCCACGGCCTTAATCCGGCCCTCTTCCATGATGGCGACGTGATCGACTTGACCGAGAGCGGCCGGACGGTGCGTGATGACGACGACGACGCCGCCGCGCTTGCGCACCGCCAGGATGGCCTGGTTCAGGGCCTCGTCGCCGGCGCCGTCGAGGCTGGCATTCGGCTCGTCGAGAACGACCAGGAACGGGTTGCCGTAGAGAGCACGGGCAAGAGCCACGCGCTGGCGCTGACCGCCCGACAGGGAGGCACCACCTTCGCCGATCCGGGTATCGTAGCCGTCGGGCAGGTTGAGGACGAGCTCATGCGCGCCCGCCGTCTGCGCCGCGGCGATCACGTCCTCCGGCTTGGCGTTAGGCTGGAAGCGGGAGATGTTCTCGGCAATGGTGCCTTCAAACAGCTCCACATCCTGCGGCAGGTAGCCGACGTGGCGGCCGAGCGAATCCGGCTCCCACTGGTCGAGGGCCGCGCCATCGAGGCGGATTTCGCCGCGCAGGGTCGGCCACACGCCGACGAGGGCGCGGGCAAGAGTCGATTTGCCCGAGGCGCTGGGGCCGATGAGGCCGAGGCCCTGGCCGGCCTGAAGCTGGAGCGAAGCAGCCTGGACGATCGGCAGCGAGGCGCCGGGAGCACCGACATAAACCTCTTCCACCGACAGGGCGGCCTTCGGCGCAGGCAGCGGCATGCGCTGGCCCTGAGCCGGCACGAGGTTCATAATGTGCTGGAGGCGGCGATAGGCCTGACGGGAGGCCGTGAAGCCCTTCCAGTGGGCGACCGCGATTTCGATCGGAGCGAGCGCACGGGACATCAGGATCGAGCCGGCGATCATCAGGCCGCCCGACATCTGTCCCTGGATCACGTAATAGGCGCCGAGGCCCAGGATGGCCGACTGGAGCACCATGCGGAAGACCTTGGCGAAGGCGCTGATGCCGGCCGAGGACTCGCTGGCGACCAAACCGTCATTGACGTGACGGACATGCACCTCGTCATAGCGCTTGGCCAGGAAGCCCAGCATGCCGTTCGCGCGGATGGTCTCCGCATTGCGGCGGCTGGTCTCGGCCATGGCATGACGCTCGGCGCCGCTCTTGGTTACCTCGTAGGAGGGAGCCTTGCTCTTGGCGTCCGTGTAGAGGGTCAGGATGATGATCACCACGCCGCCGACCACCGACATCACGCCGATGCCGGGATGGATCATGAAGCAGCCGATGAGGAAGATCGGCATGAACGGCATGTCGAACAGAGCCGTGGGGCCCAGGCTCGAGAGGAAGCCGCGGATCGTATCGAGATCGCGGATTGGCTGCATGCTCTCTGCCTGCTTGGCGCCCTTGAGCGGCATCGTGGCCACCAGATCGAAGACCCGGTGCGAGAGCAACTCGTCGAAGCGGGCGCCGATGCGCGCCAGCATCCGGCCGCGCAGCATGTCGAGACCGCCGGAGAGCGCAAACGCCGCAAGGGTAATCAGGGAGAGACCAATCAAGGTCGGGATGCTCCGGCTCGACAGCACGCGGTCATAGACCTGGAGCATGTAGATGGAGCCCGTGAGAGCCAGAAGGTTGACCACCGCAGAGAATACGGCAACCCCGGTAAAAGAGGGAAGGCAGGACTTCAGAGCGTCTTGGACCTCTGTGCTTTCTTCCCGATTTCTCGATGCCTGCTTCATATCTTCTTTCCATAGGCCGACCAGTCACCCGGCGCCATCGTGGT
The DNA here is from genome assembly GCF_044784385.1 of Microvirga sp. RSM25. NCBI lineage: Bacteria > Pseudomonadati > Pseudomonadota > Alphaproteobacteria > Hyphomicrobiales > Methylobacteriaceae > Microvirga > Microvirga sp. RSM25. Next base: position 4,137,127 of record NZ_CP173039.1, read on the forward strand.
TGTAGAGCCATTGTGCAAGGTTATACCCTACCACAATGTTTGCCATCTGGCGATGGCTGCGATGTCGGGGTCGTGGCCCCACAAGAGTATCTCGTTATAGTTAGGCCTGGAAGGCCATGTTTCTCAGCACTCTTATGGGTATCGAGATGCCCCTAAGGTGGTCGCTTTCCGTTACGCCACCTTTTGTAACCCTATTATATGTAACTATGTCAACAAAAAATTCTGAATGTCCGTGTGCAATGCTACATTCCCCTCAATCTGGAGAGGGTATGTAACGTAAGCACTTAACTCTAGAGATAATGCTTTGGTAAACTTTCAGGGTTAATGGTCTCTGACCTGAAAATGAGGTCGGAATATGGACATCAACATAGGTTCTCCGGATCGCAGCGAAGCCGCGAAGCAGGACGGCGCATTGTCCAAAACCGCCGTCCGGATCGACCCTACGGCCAGCGCAGCGCTGGAGGAGGCGATCAAGACCGCGAAGCTTGGCCTGAAGCCGGCGCCCTCCCCTGAAGTGTCAACGGATGAGCGCATTGCGACCGGTAGCCGGGCTTTTCCCAGCAAGTTCCTGAGCCAGGCCGCCATGGCCCTGCTCTTCGTGGGAGCCGGCTGGTCCGCTTCCTACATAGGGACACTGGCCAACAAGGATGCCATCCATCGTCTGGAGGCCGAGACGACCCGCAGCCGGGAGATCCTCGCGCGGCTGAGCACCGACCTCGATGCCCTCCGAGAAACCGTGGTGGCGTTCAAGGACGTCGAGCACACCGCGTCCACCTCTTCGGAGTCCGAACAGACGAAGCTGACAGAGAAGCTGGAACGCCTCACCATCAGCCTGCAGGAACCGGGCAAGAAGTTCTCCGCTCTCGAGGGCCGGCTCGACCGGATGGAGAGTCAGATCCTGACCACTCTGGCGGGGCTGAGCACGAAGCCTGCGACCCCTCCCGTTCCTGCAGTACCTCCGGCTGCCGAGGCTGCAAAGCGCGAGGAGCCCCCCGTTCCCACGCCGGTGAAAAGCGAACCTGTCGACGGATGGGTGCTGCGCGAGGTCTATAACGGTGCGGCTCTCGTCGAGAACCGCAATCGCCGCCTCTACGAGGTCATGCCCGGCGGCATTCTTCCCGGGGTCGGCCGCATCGAAGGCATCGAGCGCCGCGGCGCCCGCTGGGTCGTGGTGACCGACAAGGGTTTTATTGGCACCTACCGCTAGAGCATCGGACGGAGAGCCGGATCCGCTTTTCGCTGACGCGGACCTTCGGTTCCGCACGATGCGCTAGTGAGGGATGATTCCTCTCAGGCCATAGACGAGCCCCGCGAAGACCGCGAGGCTCGCGATATACAGGAACACGAACCAGAGCAGGCGTTTCGAGCGTCGTTCCGGCGGACGATGTGTTTCAGCTTGCATCAGTGATATCCGTAGCCGCCGCCTGAGATCTCGTCAGCCACCTTGCCGCGGAAGACGTAATAGGAATAGGCCGTGTAGGCGAAGGTCATCGGCAGCACGATCGCGAAGCCCACCAGCGCGAAGAGCTGGGAATTGACGGTATTCGCCGTATCCCAGATCGTGAGGTTGGGAGGTACAATGTATGGAAAGAGGCTGATGCCCAGGCCGAGATAGCCGAGCAGGAACAGGGCAATTGCCAGGAAAAACGGTCGGTAATGCCGCCCCTCCTCCAGGTCGCGGAAGAGCCTGTAGGCCACATAGGCCGTCACCAGAGGGATCGGCGCGAGAAACGCGATGTTGGGCCAGGAGAACCAGCGCGTTTCGATCTGCCTCTCTAAGAACGGAACCCACACCGACACGATGGCCATGGCGACGATGGTAGCGAGGAGAAAACGCACCGCCATGCGGCGCGCCCAGATCTCCAGTTCGCCCGTGGTCTTCATCACGCACCAGGTCGCGCCGAGCAGCCCGTAGCCGAAGATCAGACTGATGCCGGTGAGCACGCTGAACGGAGTCAAGAAATCGAAGGTGCCGCCGGTGAACTGGCGACCATCGGTGGCGAAGCCCTGCACGAAGGTGCCGAGCACCATGCCCTGGAAGAAGGTCGCCACCAACGAACCGAAGAAGAAGGCGTTGTCCCACAAGAATTTCGAACGATCCGCCTTGAAGCGGAACTCGAAAGCGACGCCGCGAAAGATGAGCGCGACGAGCATGAGGATGATCGGCAGGTACAAGGCCGGCATGAGCACCGCATAGGCGATGTGAAAGACGGCGAAGAGGCCGCCGCCGCCGAGGATGAGCCAGGTCTCGTTGCCGTCCCAGATCGGCGCGACCGAAAACATCATCCGGTCGCGCCAGTTGTCGCTGCCGGCCGCCTTGAAGAGGATGCCGACGCCGAGATCGAAGCCGTCGGCGATCACGTACATGGCAACCGCCACGGCGAGCAGCCCGGCCCAGATCACCGGAAGCCAGAAGGCCAGTCCCTCATATTCCATTCCGAAGCCGAACATGATCTTCAAGCCTCCTATCGCGCTGGTAGCGCCCTGTGACCGGGTCGGCCCTCAATCCCCTCGTCCGGCACGGAGAACGGACGCTTCGGCTTCTTGCCGAGATCGTCCCCGCGAATGTCCTCGACCGGATCCGGTCCGCGCCGCAGGATCTTGGCGAGATAGTAGGAGCCGAAGCCGAACACGAAGGCATAGACGACGATGAAAATCAGGAGCGACGCGGTGACCGCTCCTGCCGCGATAGGAGACACGGCATCGGCCGTGCGCAGATGGCCGTAGACAACATAGGGCTGGCGGCCGATCTCGGCGGTGAACCAGCCGAAGAGCACGGCACCGAAGCCGGACGGCGTCATGATCATGGCAGCCGTCAGGAAAGTTCTGTTGGTGAACAATGTGCCCTTCCAGCGCAGATACAGACTCCACAGTCCGATGCCGAGCATCGCGAAGCCGATGCCGACCATGATGCGGAAGGAGAAGAAGACTGGCCAGACCGGCGGACGCTCGTCCGGGGGGACCTCCTTCAGACCGGGCACGACGCCGTCGAAGGCGTGCGTCAGAACCCAGCTTCCGATCTTCGGAATGGCGATCTCGTAATGGTTCGTCTCCGCCACTTCATCGGGAAGGGCGAAGAGGCGAAGCGGCATGTTCGCCATCCGGTCCCAGTTGCCCTCGATGGCAGCGAGCTTGGTCGGCTGATATTTGAGCACGCCGAGACCGTGAAGATCGCCGATCACGATCTGGACCGGCACGAAGATGGTGGCGAACCACAAAGCCATGGACATGGAGCGCCGCGAGCCGGCGAGTTTCGCCTCCGGCGCATCGTGCGGATGGCGCAGCAGCATCCAGGCGGACATCCCGGCGACCGCGAAGGCCGTCGTCAGATAACAGCCCATGACCATATGCGCATAGCGTAAGGGGAAGGACGGATTGAAAACGACCTTGAACCAATCGACCGGCACAGCCTTGCCGTTCTCGATGGCGAAGCCGTCCGGCGTCTGCATCCAGGAATTGGCGGAGAGAATCCAGAAGGCGGAAATCAGCGTGCCCAAGGCCACCATGCAGGTGGCGAAGAAATGCAGGCGGTCGCCAACCTTTTCCCAGCCGAAGAGCATGATGCCGAGGAAGGCCGCCTCGAGGAAGAAGGCCGTGATGACCTCGTAGGCGATGACGGGGCCGAGCACGTTGCCGGTGAACTCGGAGTAGCGTGACCAGTTCGTTCCGAACTGGTAGCTCATGACGATACCGGAAACGACCCCCAGACCGAAGGAGACCGCGAACACCTTCACCCAGAAGCGGAAGAGGTTGCGGTAGAGCGGGTTGCCCGTGCGGAGCCAGTTGAACTCCAGGGCCGCGAGCCAGCTGGCAAGACCGATGGTGAAAGCCGGAAAGATGATGTGGAAGGCGATCGTGAACGCGAACTGGATGCGCGAGAGCATCAGGGCATCGAATTCCATTTCCGCTTCCCCTCATCAACCTACCTGCTTTTAGGGCGTCGGCAGGCAGGGACCAGAGGTGGGTGGCTCAATGAGCCCGCAGATTTGGACTATATTCCCCAGAAACCGGCCGCCATCCCGTGCTGAGGCGCTGCAGGGCTTCGAGCTCGATCGGGTCATGACTGCAGAAGATCTTGACGTTGCTGCGACCATCGTTGGCCAGAATTCGCAGCCGCTCCTGGTTGTGGAGGCGCAGCGGCCGGTCCTCCTCCATCATGCGCTGATAGGCGAGTAGCCCCGGCGTGCAGGACGAATCTTTGTCCATCTCATGCCGATAGAAATAGGCATCGCCTGCGTTGAGCAGCCATCCGTCCGGCGTATCGATGGCAATGCCGGCATGTCCCATGGTATGGCCGGGCAGCGGGATCATCAGGATCTCAGGCGGCAACCCATCGAGATCGCGCACCGAGCCGAAGCCGAACCAGCGCTCCCCGGTGGGGTCGTAGAAACGCCAGTCCCGCACCTCGTCCCATTGCTTAGGGCTGTAGCGGCGGCGATGGATGAAGCCGTGTCTCACCTCGGCTTCCTCAACCTCCGCGCGCAGGACATGAACGGTTGCGTCCGGAAAGTCCTCGAGGCCGCCGGCATGGTCGAAATCGAGATGGGTCAGCACGATGTGGCGCACGTCGCGGGGCGAGAAGCCGAGGCTCTTCACCTGTTCCAACGCCGTATAGCGATGCTCCAGCTGGATCCGATTCGTGTAGATAAAGAGCGGGCTGATCCGCCCGTAGGGATCCTCCACATCCCTGGAGCCGAAGCCCGTATCGACGAGAACAAGGCCGTTGCTGTCCGTCTCGACAAGCAGGCAGTGGCAGATCAATCGGCCCGTCAGGCCACGGCTGACACCATCCCAAAGCTTTCCCCCGACAGGACACATGCAGCCGCAATTGAGATGATGAATGCGCATGGAGGAGCCTCGCTGAAATGAAGGTGGCGAAGCCCTAACGGGCAAGACAGGAAAATGTTCGAACGGCTGACAGGACGTCTCGATCCCTGGCAGAAAGCAGATTTCCCGTCATTTTCTCGTCACTTGCGGCAGGAGAAGGGAGGAAAGTGCTCGCCGTTCCGGCGTTCATGGCAGCGACCACCATCATGTTGGCGAGGTCGAGTTCCTCCGCGGACCGGGGGCAGACATGCCCCCTCGTCGTGCAGTCCGAGGCCAGGAAAGCCTCGTGACGCTCGATGAACTCCTGACTCAGACCCTTCGTGCCCCGATGTGCAAGGGCGTCCGACCACGCTTTCTTATAGCGAGCGCACTTCACCTCAGGCCAGCTTCGGGGTTGAGAATCTTGCGCAAGGACGGGCGCAGTGCCGCTGGCTGCGGTGAAAGCCAGCAGGGCCGCAAAGGCAGCTAATGTCGGCGGACGTCTCATCGCATCCTCGGCTCGTTCAGCGCGGGTGCGATGGACCATGGGAGAGGCTTAAGGTCAAGCCGTCGGAGTGCTCGAATCCCGCCTGCCGCCCATCTTGATTCAAGCCCGCATCTCGGGCTGGGCCTTGCCCTCCTTCCTGCCCGACGATGCACGACGCTTCTTTGCGGGCTTCTTCTCCGCCGGCTTCTCGACTTCTCTGGAGAGGCGCTGCTCCAACAGTGCCAGAACGGCTGCCTCTTCGGGCTTGAGACTGGCGAGATCCTCGCGCAGCTCCGTCTCGATCTCTTCCTTGATGTCCAGAAGCAGGCCTCCGTCGAGATAGGAGGCGAACACTTCAGGATGAACGTAGCATTTGCGGCAGATGGTCGGCGTGTTGCCGAGCCGCGCTGAGACCTTCTCGATGGCGGCCCGAATGTTCTTCTTGGCCTTGGCATCGCTGTCGAACTCCTCGAACTCGGCAAGCGCGAGTGCCGCCAGCACCGTGCCGGCCCAGGTCCGAAAATCCTTCGCCGTGATCTCGCTTCCCGTGATCTCCTTCAGGTAGGCATTCACATCGGCCGAGGTGATCGATTGCTGCTCGCCGTTCTCGTCGAGATATTGGAACAGATCCTGCCCCGGCAGGTCCTGGCAGGCCTTCACGATCTTGGCGACGCGCCGATCCTTGACCTGCAGGCGCCAGGTCTTGCCGCTCTTGCCCTTGAACTGGAAGCGCAACGCGCTGCCTTCCACCTTCACATGCGGATCGCGCAGGGTGGTGAGGCCATAGCTCTTGTTCTGCCTGACATAATCGGAATTGCCGACGCGGATGAGCGTGTTTTCGAGGAGATGCACCACCGTCGCCAGCACCTTTTCGCGCGGCAGCCCGCGAAGACTCATGTGCTCGTCGATGGTCTTGCGGATCGCCGGCAGGCCCTTGGCGAATTCGAGCATGTGCTCGTATTTCGTGCTCTCTCGGACCTCGCGGAAGCCCGGATGGTAGCGATACTGCTTGCGGCCCTTGGCGTCGCGGCCCGTCGCCTGAATGTGGCCGTTGGCCTTGGCGCAGATCCACACATCCGTATAGGCGGGCGGGATCGCGAGGGACCTGATGCGCTCGAGGGTCGCCTTGTCCTCGACCTTTTTGCCGTCCGGCTTTGTATAGGTGAAGCCCTTGCCGGATTTCCCGCGCCGGATGCCTGGCTCCTCGTCGGAGACATAGAGCAGCCCCGCTGTCTCGGCGGCGTCGCGAGGGTCGACGACATTCTCGGTGGTGGCGTTCGATTCCGGCATGGGAAGCCTTGATTGAAGAGCAAGACGTCAACCGGGCCGCGCCAGTCCGGGTTCCCTGTGCGACCTCGCTCCGTGTGATTTGCGCCGGTCGTTCCGGAGCTTGAAGACCAGAATGGTGGCGCTCAGGATCAGGCTCAGGACGTTGAAGATCATCATGGGCCAACTGCCGATCAGGAACCCATAGGCCGACCACAGGACGAAGGCCGTGACCGTGACCATGTACATGTGCTTCGAGATGGCTCTCGTGTCCCGCTCCCGCCAAGCCTTGACCACCTGGGGAACGAAGCTCGAGGTCGAGAGGATGCCCGCAATCGTCGCCAGGAAGGTCGGCAGCCAATCCGGCATGTCTGTTGTCTCCCATGTTTCAAGATGACGGCAACGGGCCCTGATCGAGGGAGTTCCCTTTTGCCCTCCGTGGAGGGTAGAAGGGCGCAACCGTTTCAACCGGATCATCCCTTGTCTTCCTTGTCTCTGCCTGACGTCCAAGGCCGCAAACTCGTTTTCGTCATCACCGAAGACTGGTTCTTCGCCTCCCATTTCCTGCCCATGGCCAGGGCCGCGCGCGAGCTCGGGCTTCAAGTCACGGTCGTGACCCGGGTGCGCTCGCACCGGGATGTGATCGAGGCCACGGGCGCCAAAGTGATCCCGCTCGAAGCCGAGCGGCGCAGCCTGAACCCCATGGCGGCGGGCTATGCCGCCGGGCAGCTGGCTGCGATCCTGAAGGCTGAGAAGGCCGATCTCGTCCATTGCATCGCCCTCAAGGGCATCCTGGTCGGGGGCTTCGCGGCCGCCATGGCGGGCATCGGACGCCGTGTCTATGCGCTGACCGGCTCAGGCTTCCTGGGGGCCCGTACGGACATGATTGCGCGCCTCTCGCAGCGCGCCGTGCGCCTGCTCGTGCGCGGCCTTGAAACCGGCCGGACCCGCTACCTCTTCGAGAACACGGACGATCCCAAGCTCCTCGGCCTCGATCCCGCGAGCGACCGGGTTACCATTCTCGGCGGAGCCGGCGTCGATCCGGATCTTCTCAAACCCGCTCCCCTGCCCCACCAGCCGCCGCTCAGGGTCGCGGTGGTGGCCCGCATGCTCTGGTCCAAGGGCATCGACGTGGCGGTGGAAGCGGTCCGCGCCGCCAGAGCCCAAGGTGCCGACATCGAGCTGTCCCTCTACGGCGCCCCCGATCCCTCGAACCCGAAGGCAATTCCGGAAGAGACCCTGAAAACCTGGAGCGCCGAGCCTGGCATCTCTTGGTATGGGGCGACACGGGACGTCGCCGCCGTTTGGCGCGAGCATCATGTCGCCTGCCTGCCCTCGCGCGGTGGCGAGGGTCTGCCGCGAACGCTTCTGGAAGCCGCCGCCTGCGGCCGCGCCGTCGTCACTACGGACGTCCCCGGCTGCCGCACTTTGGTGCGGGAGAGCATCGAGGGGCGTCTCGTTCCGGCCAACGATCCGGCGAGCTTGGCCGAGACACTCGGGGCCTTGTCCCGCCGGCCGGAGGAAGTGGCCCGCATGGGCGAGGCCGCCCGCGCCCGCGTTCTTGCCGGATTTACGGAACGGCATGTGATCGAAAGCGTCAAACAGCTTTACCGCTCCATCCTCGCCTCATGATTCCCGATCCCGTCGCCTTCATCCAGTCCGAGACCAGGCTTCGTCCCGTGCCCCATACGCCCGAGATCTCCCTGCACGTGGCCGACGAAGCGACGGAGCTCTGGCAGAAGACCGAGGAGGAACTGGGCGAGATTGGTCTGCCGCCCCCCTTTTGGGCCTTTGCCTGGGCGGGCGGGCAGGCGTTGGCCCGCTACATCCTCGATCGACCGGAAACCGTGCGCGGGCGGCGCGTGCTGGATTTCGCCTCGGGCTCTGGCCTTGTCGCCATAGCGGCCATGAAGGCAGGCGCCGCCGAGGTGACCGCCAGCGACATCGATTCGTTTGCCATCGCGGCCATGGGTCTCAATGCCAAGGCCAATGGCGTTTCGATCAATCCGCTCGAGGCCGATATCGTCGGGCAGGATCAGGGCTGGGATACGGTACTGGCGGGCGATATCTGCTACGAGCGCGATCTCGCCAACCGGGTCGTCGATTGGTTGTTGGGCCTGAGCCAGAGAGGTGCCACAGTCCTGATCGGCGATCCAGGCCGCAGCTACCTTCCCAAGGATCGGCTGGAGAACCTTGCCGCCTACGAAGTACCGGTAACCCGGACGCTCGAGGATGCGGACATCAAGAAATCCAGTGTCTGGCGCTTCAGGCAACCTTGAACGCTTCTCCTCTGCAAATCTGCATCAATTTTACGCAGACCTTTGCAAATTTCCCTCTTCAATCATGTAGCGTTATAACCTACATATATGAGGTGGATTCGCGCTGCAGTCGCCGGGCGCGAGGACGACGGGGGCTTAACAGCGTCAGCAGCCGAAACAAGGAGTGATCCGATGGCTCATACACCATCTCTTCAGCACAGCTTGCCCCCTGAGGGTGCCCCGATCCGCTCTCCCAGAGCCTCTGAAAAGACTGAACGGGCCATTGTCCAGTCGGAGGCCCTCTGCCTGGCCAAGGGGGTGCGGCTGACCCCCATCCGCCGCCGCGTGCTCGAAGTGCTCCACGCCTCCGACAAGCCGCTCGGCGCCTACGATCTGGTGGACCTGCTCGGCTCGCAGGCACGGCGCATGGCGCCCATCACCATCTATCGCGCCCTGGACTTCCTCATCGAGCAGGGTCTGGTGCATCGGCTCGCGAGCCGGAATGCCTATATCGCCAGTTCCAACACCTCCCATGGTCGCAGGACTACGGCCTATCTGATCTGCGAAGGATGCGGAGATGTGAATGAGATCACGTCACCGGTTGTGGCCGATACCGTGCTCAAGATCCTGCAGGAGCAGGGCTACCAGCCCCGCACGAAGATTCTGGAGATCACGGGACGCTGCGCCGGTTGCCAGGACGTTCACTGAGGCTGACCCCGATTCCATTAAGCCGCGCTTGACGAAGAAGGCTTTTGGCATCAGCTAAACGGCGGCAGCCCGGAGCTGCCGCCGTGGATTGCAGCATGTCCTTCACCTCGCCTTCTGAGACCGCTCCCGCCCCTGAGAGCCTCGCCGGCCCCGCTCAGCGCCACCGCACGGTGGGCGTGCACGTCGGGTCCGTCATGGTCGGCGGCGGCGCGCCGATCGTGGTCCAGTCGATGACCAACACCGATACGGCCGATGTGGACGCGACCGTGGCCCAGGTCGCCGCGCTTGCCCGGGCGGGCTCGGAGATCGTGCGCATCACCGTCGACCGCGACGAGGCCGCCGCCGCTGTGCCCAAGATCCGCGAGAGGCTCGACCGACTTGGCGTGGCCGTGCCGCTCGTCGGCGACTTCCACTATATCGGCCACCAGCTTCTCGCCGATCACCCGGCCTGCGCCGAGGCGCTGGCCAAGTACCGCATCAATCCCGGCAATGTGGGTTTCAAGGAAAAAAAGGACCGGCAGTTCGGGGCCATCGTCGAGCAGGCGATCCGGCACGGCAAGGCCGTGCGCATAGGCGCCAACTGGGGTTCTCTCGACCAGGAGCTGCTGACACACCTGATGAACGAGAACGCGACCTGCGCGAATCCCCGCGACATGCGCTGGGTCACCCGCGAGGCCATGATCCAGTCGGCCCTGTTGTCCGCCGCCCGCGCGGAGGAGATCGGTCTGGGCCGCGACCGGATCATCCTCTCGGCGAAAGTCTCGGCGGTTCAGGACCTGATCTCCGTCTACCAGGATCTCGCTCGCCGTTCCGATTATGCCATCCACCTCGGCCTCACCGAGGCCGGCATGGGCACAAAGGGCATCGTGGCCTCCTCCGCCGCCATGGGTATCCTGCTCCAGCAGGGCATCGGCGACACGATCCGCTATTCCCTGACCCCTGAGCCCGGCGGTGACCGGACCCTGGAGGTCAAGACGGCCCAGGAACTGCTCCAGACCATGGGCTTTCGCACCTTCGTGCCTCTCGTCGCCGCCTGCCCCGGCTGCGGGCGGACCACATCCTCCGTGTTCCAGGAGTTGGCGCGGGACATCCAGAATTGGATCTCCACCTCCATGCCCGAGTGGCGCCGGACCTATCCCGGCGTCGAGAATCTGAACGTGGCCGTGATGGGCTGCATCGTGAACGGGCCCGGGGAGTCGAAGCATGCGAATATCGGCATCTCGCTGCCCGGAACGGGCGAGCAGCCGGCGGCTCCAGTGTTCATCGATGGCCGCAAGGCCATGACCCTGCGCGGCCCGACGCTCGCCCAGGACTTCCAGAAGCTCGTCCTCGACTACATTGAGAAGAATTACGGCCAACTCGGGCGCGATGCCGCCGAATGAGGCAGCAAGCGTGGCCATGGAACCTCCCGCGAAATTCCGTTTTAAGCTAAGGCGCGATGTGCTAGAGAGCCGCCGCGCCGGCATTGACGGCTGCTGCGCTCTTTGGAGAAGGGGCCGCCCTTCGTCGTTTGCAGAGTGATTCAACAAGAGCCGTCCGCGGGCACGTCCGCAAAGAAAAGCACACATGGCAGAACAGCACGCCGTTGCCTCGGGACATGCAGATTCCGCAGCCCCTGAGGCCACCTTACCGGACAGCCATTTCAAGGCGAGCTTCTGGACCCTGACCCTTGGCGCCATCGGCGTCGTCTACGGCGATATCGGCACCAGCCCGCTTTACGCCATGCGCGAGACCGTGATGGCCGCGACCGGCGGTCACCATGGTACTCCCGTCCCCCTGACCCGAGAACTGGTGATCAGCATCCTGTCGCTCCTGCTGTGGGCGCTGATCCTCACGGTGTCCGTCAAATACGTGTTCCTGCTGCTGCGGGCCGACAACAAGGGAGAAGGCGGCTCGCTGACCCTGGTGGCCTTGGCGCAACGTGCGCTTGGGCGGCGAAGCCTCCCGGTGCTCATGATGGGCATGGCGGGAGCGGCCCTCTTCTATGGCGATGCCGCCATCACGCCGGCCATCTCGGTGCTCTCGGCCCTGGAAGGCCTGAAGCTCGTCGCGCCCTCCTTCGAGAGCTATGTCCTTCCCGGCGCGCTGGCGATCCTGATCGCCCTTTTCGCCGTACAGAGCCGCGGCACAGGCAAGGTCGCGGCCTTCTTCGGCCCGCTCACGCTTCTGTGGTTCATCACCATGGCAGGCCTCGGCCTCCTCCATATCGCCGACGATTGGGAGGTTCTGCTCGCGTTCAACCCCTATTACGGCGTGTCCTTCCTGGTCACCCATCCGGGAACGGCCTTTGCGATCCTCGGCAGCGTCTGCCTTGCCGTGACGGGCGCCGAGGCCCTCTATGCCGACCTCGGCCATTTCGGCCGCAACCCGATCCGCGTGGCCTGGGGCACGGTGGTGTTTCCGGCACTTGCCCTGAACTATCTCGGCCAGGGCGCCCTTGTTCTGTCCAACCCCGAGTCCATCACCAATCCGTTCTTCCTGCTGGCCCCGCCCTGGCTGCTTCTCCCCCTGGTGATCCTCGCCACCCTGGCGACCATCGTGGCAAGCCAGGCCGTGATCACCGGCGCCTATTCCCTGACCCGGCAGGCGGTACAGCTCGGCATCCTGCCGCGCCTCGAAGTGCGATTTACCTCGGAGACGCACCAGGGACAGATCTACCTGCCGCGCGTGAACTGGCTGCTGCTGGCCGCCGTGGTCAGCCTGGTGCTGCTCTTCGGCTCCTCCAGCAGCCTGGCCAGCGCCTATGGCATCGCGGTGTTCGGCACCATGGTCGTCACGACCCTGCTCGCCTGCCTGGTCATGAGCCGGAGCTGGGGCTGGGGGCCGCTGAAGACCGGGCTCATCATGATTCCGCTGCTGCTGATCGACCTCACCTTCCTGTCCTCGAATCTGGTGAAGCTTCTCGACGGCGGCTATGTCCCGCTGGTCATCGCCGGCGTCTTCTTCGTGCTCATGTGGACCTGGGTGAAGGGAACCAGGATCCTGTTCGAGAAGACCCGCAAGATCGACGTGCCTTTCCTCGAATTGGTCCAGATGCTGGAGAAAAGTCCCCCGCACCGGGTGAAGGGCACCGCCGTCTTCCTGACGAGCGATCCGGACACGGCGCCGGCGGCTCTCCTGCACAACCTCAAGCACAACAAGGTGCTGCACGAGAAGAACGTGATCCTTACCGTCAACAGCGAGGACGTTCCCCGCGTGGAGGACGAGGATCGTGTCGCCATCGAGCATGTGGGCGATTCGTTCTGGCGCATCCGCCTGAGCTACGGCTACATGGAGACACCCAACATCCCGCGCGGCCTCGCGATCCTGCGCAAGCAGGGCTTCAAGTTCGACATCATGGCGACATCGTTCTTCCTGTCGCGCCGCTCGATCCGGCCCGCCAGCCAGTCAGGCATGCCGCTCTGGCAGGACAAGCTGTTCATCGGCCTGGCGAAATCCGCGAGCGACGCCACGGACTTCTTCCAGATCCCGACCGGGCGCGTGGTGGAAGTCGGCACCCAGGTGACCGTGTAAGCCTGTTGCTCTTGGCCTGACTCAATGTCAGTTTTGGCGATCCATGACTGATATCACCCTCATCCGCCCCAGCCTGGACTGGCTTCCTTTTTACGCCCGCGCCCTCGAACAGGGCTGGTCGCCCAACACGGACCAGGATGTCAGCCGCGAGCAGCTTCTGCAGTTCCGGCGCGACCCTAAGCGCTTTCTCCACGACCTCTACAACAGCCCCATGGTCCGGCTGCCGGACGGGCGTGAGGTGGCGCGTCTGCCAGCGCACGATTTCTGGATCAGCGACGGCGAGTTCTGCGGTCGCATCGGCTTTCGCTTTCAGAGGGGAACGGAAGATATGCCGACCGCCATCTACGGGCATATCGGCTACACCATCGTGCCCTGGAAGCAGAGACGGGGCTACGCCACCCAAGCGCTCCGCATGATCCTGCCGGTCTGCCGGTCGGAAGGTTTCTCGCGAGTGCTGATCACTTGCGACGACGACAACGAGGCCTCGCGAAAGGTGATCCTCGCCAACGGCGGCAAGCCCGCGGGCTCTCTTCCGCACAACCGCCGCCCCGGTCATGTCAAGCTGACGTTCTGGGTGCCGACAGCTTGACACGGAAGCACACGGGAGCGGTGGCGCCGAGGGGACTGACGCGTCGGATCTAAACCTGCCGCTCCACGACGAAGCGTACCGCCTCGCGCAGGATCTGCGCCTCCGGCCCGAAGCCGTCGAGAGCGCTTTCCGCCTTCGCGACGAGTTGCTGGCACTCGCGGCGGGCACCGTCCATCCCGAGCAAGTCGACAAGGGTCGCCTTGCCCTTCTCCTGGTCCTTGCCCGTGCGCTTGCCGAGAGCCTCTGCGGAGGCTTCCCGGTCGAGGATGTCGTCTGCGACCTGGAAGGCTACGCCGAGCGCGCGTCCGTATTCGACCAGCTTCCGGCGCGCCGCTGCATCGGCCTGCCCCAAAAGTGCCCCTGCCTCGACCGAGAAGGTGAGGATCGCGCCGGTTTTCATCATCTGGAGCAGTCGCACATCGGCTTCGCCCATGTCGGCGGCCCCGTAGCGCCCCTCCGCCGTCAGGTCGAGCAGTTGCCCCCCGATCATGCCGCCAAGGCCCGAGGCGCGGGCGAGGCCGAGCACGAGATCGGACCGGATGGCAGGCTCGGACGCGGTCGCCGGATCGGCGAGAACCTCGAAGGCGAGCGTCTGGAGCGCGTCTCCCACGAGAATGGCCGTGGCCTCGTCATAGGCCTTGTGCACGGTGGGACGCCCCCGGCGCAGATCGTCGTCGTCCATCGACGGCAGATCGTCATGCACCAGGGAATAGCAATGCAGGAGTTCGACGGCGCAGCCTGCCCGCAGGGGCCCTTGCCCTTCCACTCCGAAGAGGCGGGCTGCCTCGATGGCCAGAAACGGACGCAGGCGCTTGCCGCCTCCCAGGACCGCATGACGCATGGCGGCCATGAGGCGGGGCGGCCGGGCAATCTCGCCCGGAGCGGCTTTGTCTGATAGCAAGGCTTCGAGACTTGCTTCGACAACCCTCGCGGCGTCAGAGAGCCGCGTCGTGAAAGTGCTGGTGGATGGCGCCATGACGAGCCTGAATTCGGATGGAGCCGCCGCTCCGTCCGAGGGAAATGCTGATGAGCGATTGAGGCCAAAATGGATGCTGCGGTCGGGACGGCCGCGGGAGCCGATGACGGTCGCCCGCTTTTTCCGCCGCCTCATTCAGATCGGCCTTGGTCTCGTTCTCTTATGGGTCGGCGCGGTCTTTTGGCTAGGCCTATTGTACTGGGCCGTGCCGCCGGTTTCGACCCTGATGCTCGGCCGCTGGCTCACCCTGCAGCCCGTGGAACGGGATTTCGTCGAGACTCGACGAGATTTCGCCCAACCTGCCGCTCGCCGTCATGACCGCCGAGGACAGCCGCTTCTGCGAGCATAACGGCGTCGACTGGGATGCCCTTTGGGACGTGGTGGAGGCCGCCGATGAGGACGGCCCGTCCCGGGGAGCCTCGACTATCCCCATGCAGGTGGCGAAAAACCTCTTCCTGTGGCCGAGCCGCTCCTATGTCCGCAAGGGCCTTGAGATCCCGGTCGCGCTCTATCTCGACCTGATCTGGTCGAAGCGCCAGATGATGGAGGTCTATCTCAACGTCGCCGAATGGGGCGACGGTGTCTTCGGGGCCGAGGCGGCGGCCCGGAAGTATTTCCGCAAGTCGGCCAAGAATTTGACCCGTCAGGAGGCAGCCCTTCTGGCGCGGGCCCTGCCCAACCCTCTGGTCCGCAATCCGGCTCGCCCGCGGCCCGGCCACCGGGCCTTGGCGGGACAGCTGCAGGTGCGTATGGAGAGAGCTGCCCCCTTCAGCGATTGCCTGAAGCCTTGAGAGCCACCCTGCGGCAATGAAAAACCCTAGGATTACGTCAAAGGGCTAGATATTTGCCCAAAGACCTTGTATGAGGCGCAACCTCATCAAGTTTGAGATGTGAGCGTTCCCCGGTTGAGCGGGCGCTCCGCTATTTTAACCGGAGACGAGATATGGCCGTTCCAAAAAGAAAAACGTCGCCTTCGCGGCGCGGAATGCGTCGCTCCGCCGATGCCTTGAAGGCCCCGACCTACATCGAGGACAAGGATTCCGGCGAGCTGCGCCGTCCTCACCATGTTGACCTGAAGACTGGTATGTACCGTGGCCGTCAGGTTCTGAAGGTGAAGACCGACGCGTAATCCTACGCGGCATGCGACGATCCGAACCGGCGCCTCGGGCGCCGGTTTTTTTATGCCCATAATCCCCAAGCGCTCTGATTTTCCATCACTTTTTACCCTTCATTAAACCTGAAGGCCGATCCTGCATCCCTTGGTTTTCAGGGATTTCGGTCGGGCTTGCGAAGAGGTGTCTTCAGTCGTCCCTGATCCGTGCGTATTCGAGGGTGAGTGTGATGGCGACGAAGCGGCAGGGCCGGACGGGACTTTTCAAGGGCGGATCCCGGTCGCCGCGCCAACGCCAAGCCTCCCCGACCTCTCGCTCCCCCTGCCATAGGCGTCATCTATGCCTGGGACATGGTGTCCGACACCCTATCCTGGGGTCCCGGTGCCGCCGAGGCGCTCGGCCTGCCGTCGAGAGACCTGCCGAAGACCGGCCAGGCCTTCTCTCAACTTGTCGAGCCCGGCTGCGGTCTGTCGCGTCAGGATGCCATCGGTACAGCCGAGGGCCCAGGTCGCGCTTACGAGACCCGATTTGCCCTGCGGTTCGAACCGGACCGGGTGGTGATGGTCGAGGATGCAGGCCGCTGGCAACCGGATGTTCAGGGACGTCCGGCCTTTGCGCGCGGTCAGCTGCGTCTCGACGCGGCTTCGGGCGCAAGGGATCTGCTGCCTGCGGTGCTGAAACAGCGCTCGGAGCTACTGTGCAGTATCCAGAACGGCATCAATGAGGCTCTGAGGATATCCCAGACCTGCACGCTGATCGTCGGCGCGCTCGACGATGAAGAGGCCGACGCCATGGCGGAGATCGCCCGCAAGCTGCGCCCGATGATGCGCCGCCACGATCTCTTCACCGTTCTCGGCCCTCACCGCTTCGCCCTGACCCTGACCTGCTGCCCGGCCGCGGATGCTCCGAGCGCCATGAAGCGGCTCATCGGGCTCATGAAGGATCATCCAGCCGCAGCCTCTCTTCATCTGGGAGCGGCCTGCGCGCCGGATCACACCTTCAAGGCCACCAAGCTGCTGCGCTTTGCCGAGCGCGCTCTGGCCTCGGGAGTCGAGCGCGGGGAAGCCTGCAAGCTTTACGATGCGCGTCCGAAAGCTCCGTCGCCGGCCGCCGAGCAGGCGCCGTTCGATTGGATCGCTGCCCTCAACAGCCGCAGCCTGATCCTCGCCTGCCAGCCGATGGTGGAGGCTCACAGCCGAACCCCCGCCCTGATGCAGGCCTGTGCCTCCCTCTCGAGTTCCGAAGGCGGCCCGATCCCTCTCGGCCCGGTGCCGCGGCTGAAGGAGGCGAACCTCGCTCTTCTCGTCGACGGACGCATGCTGGAACTGGCGGCCGATCATCTGAAAGATCATCCCGGCGCGCGCCTGGCGCTGCCGGTCTCAGGCAATACCCTGCAGGATACCGAATGGCTGCCCATTCTGGCGGCGCATCTCGGCGCCCGTCCCGGCATCGAGTCGCGGCTCGTTATCGAGGTTCCCGAGGCTGCTCTGGCCGAGTGCCGAAAGACCCTGGGCCGTCTCCATGCCATGAAGGCCTTAGGGATCGGGCTCTCCCTCACCGGCTTCGGAGCAGGCTATGTTTCGCCGAGCCAGTTGCGGATGCTTCCCGTCGATCTTCTCAAGATCGACGGCGTCTTCATCCAGCCGCTCAAGCGTTCGACCGACGACCGCCTCACCATCAGAACCCTGGTCGATAGGGCCCAGCACCTCGGTATCGCCACAGCCGCCGAATGGGTGGATGACGAGGTCACAGCCCGCCTGCTGGCGAGCTGGGGCGTGGATTATCTCCAGGGCGCATTGTTCGGCGAGCCTGAGGCGGTGCTGCAGTCCTCGACCCTGCATCAAATGCTGAAGAAGGCGCGCGGCTAGAGCATCGGACGCAAAAGTGGAAGGCACTTTTGGGATCCACCCAATGCTCATCCTTTAACTGGCGCATCGTGCTCCTCGCAGAGCTACTTGGCAGAGCTACTTGCTCGCGAGCTTGTCGAGCTTGGCCTGCATGTCGGCCATCTGCTGCTTCAGACTGTCGAGGTCGTTCGTTTCCTCACCCTTCACAGCTGGCCTCGTCTCAGGCGCGCCCGGGGCCGATTGTGGAAAGGGCGAGAACATGCGCATGGCCTCTGTAAAGAAGCCCATATTCTTGCGCACCTGCTCCTCCATGGCCTGGAAGGCTCCCGGACCGAAGGCCTGCGCCATCTGGTCCCGGAGCTTCTGCTGCTCCTGGGACAGATTGTTCATGGAAAATTCGAGATAGCTCGGCACCACGGCCTGCATGCTGTCGCCGTAGAAGCGGATCAGCTGGCGGAGCACGGTGACGGGAAGGAGGTTCGGCCCCTCCTTGTTTTCCTGCTCAAAGATGATCTGGGCCAGGACCGAGCGGGTGATCTCCTCGCCCGACTTCGCGTCATAGACCACGAAATCCTCACCCTTGCGCACCATGCCGGCCAGATCTTCCAGCGTCACGTAGGTGGAAGTGCCCGTATGGTAGAGGCGGCGGTTGGCATATTTCTTGATGACCGTCGGTTTCTTGTCCGTCGCCATTTTGCCCGATACGCTCCCGGGAAATCCACCATGCCCGGCATCCTTCATCCCGATCCGTCGGGATGCCAGTCCTCAATGATTATAAGTCTTATGCTGAACGATCAAAGCGCCAAAAGTCTAAGGCGTCTCGGGGCAGGGTTGCGCGATCCGATCCTTGACATCCCAGCCTCTGGGGATTTGATCGGGTCAGCCCTACATTCATTCCAACATCAAATCATCAGCACAGGAGAGAGGCATGGCTCGAGACAGCATCGTCATCGTCGGCGCGGCACGTACCGCCGTCGGCTCGTTCAACGGAGCCTTCGCCAACACCCCGGCCCATGAGTTGGGCGCGATTGCCATCAAGGCGGCTCTCGAACGCGCCAAGGTCGACGGCTCGGAAGTGGACGAGGTGATCCTCGGCCAGATCCTTACCGCGGCCCAGGGACAGAACCCGGCCCGTCAGGCGGCCATGGCCGCGGGCGTGCCGCAGGAAAAGACCGCCTGGGGCCTCAACCAGCTCTGCGGCTCGGGCCTGCGCACGGTGGCCATCGGCATGCAGCAGATCGCCAATGGCGATGCCAGCATCATCGTAGCGGGCGGCCAGGAATCCATGTCGCTCGCCCCGCACGCGGCGCATATGCGCTCCGGTACCAAGATGGGCGACTTCAAGCTCATGGACACCATGCTGAAGGACGGCCTGATGGACGCCTTCAACGGCTACCACATGGGCAACACCGCCGAGAACGTGGCCCAGCGCTGGCAGCTCACCCGCGAGGAGCAGGACCAGTTCGCGACCTCCTCGCAGAACAAGGCCGAGGCCGCGCAGAAGGAAGGCCGCTTCAAGGATGAGATCACGCCTGTGACGATCGCGTCCCGCAAGGGCGACATTGTGGTGGACCAGGATGAGTACATCCGCGCCGGCACCACCATCGAATCTCTCGCCAAGCTGCGCCCTGCCTTCTCGAAGGAAGGCACGGTCACCGCCGGCAATGCCTCGGGCATCAATGACGGCGCGGCCGCCATCGTGCTGATGACGGAAGCCGAGGCCGAGAAGCGCGGCCTGACCCCGCTCGCCCGCATCGCCTCCTGGGCGACTGCCGGCGTCGACCCGGCCATCATGGGCACGGGTCCGATCCCGTCCTCGCGCAAGGCACTGGAAAAGGCCGGGTGGAAAGTGTCCGACCTCGAACTCGTGGAGGCCAACGAGGCCTTCGCGGCTCAGGCGCTCGCGGTCAACAAGGACATGGGCTGGGATCCGTCCATCGTGAACGTGAACGGCGGCGCCATCGCCATCGGTCATCCCATCGGCGCTTCGGGCGGGCGCGTGCTCGTGACCCTGTTGCACGAGATGGGCCGGCGCAACGCCAAGAAGGGCCTCGCGACCCTCTGCATCGGCGGCGGCATGGGCGTCGCCATGTGCCTCGAGCGCTAAAAGCCGCCTCGAGCGCTAAAAACTTGAAGAGGCGCCAGGAAATTCCGGCGCCTCGCCCTTCCCCGCTCTGCCAAATATCCTAAGCTATGTTGGGAGGCGGTCCGAATCCGAACGTCTCACAATGAATGGATCCTTGAGAGATCCACACGGAAACGGTGTTGGGAAGGAAACAGCATGGCACGCGTCGCATTGGTTACGGGCGGCACCCGCGGCATCGGTGCCGCGATTTCAAAAGGCTTGAAGGACGCAGGCTACAAGGTTGCCGCGAATTACGGTGGCAATGACGAAGCCGCCAATCAGTTCAAGACGGAGACCGGAATCCCGGTCTTCAAGTTCGATGTTTCCGATGCGGCATCCAGCGAGAGCGGCATCCGGGCGGTCGAAGCCGAGCTCGGCCCGGTCGACATCCTGGTCAACAATGCGGGCATCACCCGCGACGGCATGTTCCATAAGATGACCTACGATCAATGGTCGGCCGTCATCCGCACCAACCTCGATTCCATGTTCACCTGCACCCGCCCCGTGATCGAGGGCATGCGCGAGCGCGGCTTCGGGCGCGTCATCATCATTTCCTCCATCAACGGCCAGAAGGGACAGATGGGACAGGCGAACTACTCCGCTGCGAAAGCGGGCGTGGTCGGCTTTGCCAAGGCCCTGGCGCAGGAGAACGCCAACAAGGGCGTCACCGTCAACGTGATCGCGCCGGGCTATATTGCCACCGAAATGGTGAAGGCGGTTCCCGAAGAGGTTCTGAAGTCCAAGATACTGCCGCTCATTCCCGTCGGCCGTCTCGGAGAAGCCGAGGAGATCGCCCGCAGCGTGCTCTTCCTGGCCGCCGACGAGGCCGGCTTCGTCACCGGCTCGACCCTGTCCGTCAACGGCGGGCAGTACATGGCCTGACGTGCGGAGCATCGTCCCGGACGCAGTTCTACACTGCGCTCCGGGAGCGAAGCCCTGAATCCTGCCTGCAACACGGAGAACCTGAACGATGAACCGCATCGACATGGCGGGAAAAACCGTCGTGATCACAGGGGGGCTCGCGGCATCGGCTATGCGATCGGCGAGCGCCTCGTGCAATCAGGCGCCAAGGTCGCCATCTGGGATCTTCGCCTCGACGAATCCGAAGCGAGCGCCGCTGCGCTCTCGAAGGATTGTATCGGGCTGAGCGTCGACGTAGCGGACGGCCTGTCGGTCGACCATGCCGCGCAGCAGACCCGTGGCGCCTTCGGACGCATCGACGGATTGGTGAATGGAGCCGGGATCACAGGTCCAGTCAAACCACTGGCCGAGTACTCCGTCGACGAGTGGCGCAGCGTCGTCGAGGTCAACCTGACGGGCACGTTCAACTGCTGCCGGTCCATCGTACCGATCATGCTGGAGAACGATTACGGCCGCATCGTCAATATCTCGTCGGTCGCCGGCAAGGAGGGCAATCCGAACCTCTCCGCCTACAGCGCCGCGAAGGCCGGCATCATCGGGCTCACCAAATCCCTGGGCAAGGAGCTGGCCAAGACCGGCATCGCCGTGAACTGCATCACGCCCACCACCGCCAAGACGAAGATCCTCGATTCCCTCACGCCGGAGTTCATCGAGTACATGCGGGTGCGCATCCCGAGAGACCGCTTCGCCGAACTGCACGAGATCGCCGCCATGGTGGTCTGGATGCTGTCCGAGGAGAACTCCTTCACCACGGCTGCCACCTTCGATCTCAGCGGCGGGCGCACGACTTACTGAAGTCCCGGCAATTCGGCTCCCGGAGCTTCGCTTCTCCATAGAAGACGTGGTAGGTGGCGGCCATGACGACTCGCACCGCCACCACCATCGGCCTCATCGCCATCCTGCTCTGGTCCATGCTCGCCCTGTTCACGGCGGCAACGGGCACGATCCCCCCATTCCAGCTCAACGCCATGACTTTCCTCGTTGGCGGCCTGGTCGGCGTGGTGAGCTGGATCGTACGCCCTCAGGGTCTCAGGGCCCTGCGCCAGAAGCCGGTCGTCTGGGCCTTGGGGATCGGCGGCCTGTTCGGCTATCACGCACTCTATTTCGCGGCCCTGCGCTGGGCGCCGCCGGCTGAATCAGGCCTGATCAACTACCTCTGGCCGCTTCTGATCGTCCTGTTCTCCTCGCTGCTGCCGGGCGAGCATCTGCGGCGGTCGCATATCGCGGGGGCACTGCTCGGATTTGCCGGCGTCGTAGTGCTGATCGCCGGGCGTGGCGCCTTCGATGCGCGCGCCGAATACATGCCCGGCTACATCTGCGCCTTCATCGCAGCCTTCGTCTGGGCCGGATACTCGGTCCTGTCCCGCCGGTTCGGTCAAGTGCCCACGGACGCGGTGGCGGGCTTTTGCCTCATGACGTCGCTCCTGAGCCTCGTCTGCCATCTGATTTTCGAGACGACCGTCTGGCCAGAGACGAACGTACAATGGCTCGCCCTTCTGGCGCTCGGCCTTGGCCCTGTAGGTGCGGCCTTTTATGTGTGGGATATCGGCATGAAGCGCGGCGACATCCGCTTCCTCGGTGTCGCTTCTTATGCGACACCGGTTCTGTCGACCCTGCTCCTGGTGGTCGCCGGCTATGCCGAGCCGACCTTGACGCTGGCGCTGGCCTGCGGCCTCATCGTAGCCGGCGCCCTGATCGCTACTCTGACACCGAAGAAGACCGCCCCGGCATGACTCGATGGGTGTAGCGGTAGGCCGTCTCGAAGCCCAGCGCGCCATAGAGCGAGCGGGCGATCTCGTTCTCCTCGCGCACCTGGAGATAGGCGGTGTGCGCCCCCTGCCCGCAGCCCCAGGCCATGAGGCTCGCGACCACGCGACGACCTAAGCCGATGCCGCGCAGGTCCGGCGCGACAACGATGTCGTAGAGACCGATATAGCCGCGCTCGACCACGCCCAATCCCCAGGCCACCGGCCTGTCGTCGAGGCTGAGCGTGGCGAATGCCGCCTTCTGGCGAATGCGGGAGACGATCCTCATCAGCTTCTCGTCATCGGCCTTGTCGCCGCCATAGGATTCTGCCGCCGCCCGCACCCAGCGCTTGGAAACCTGTGGCTCCAGGCTCACTTCGGGATCGGCCTCGCAATCGCCGTTTTTGATGGGAGCCGTGAGGACATGCGTCGGCTCGATATCCTTGAAGCCGCGCTGCTTCAATAGTTCGTCGACATCGGGTGTCTCCACTCCGTTGAGACGGAAGGTCGGACGAACGTTGGCCTCCACGAAGCGCGCGATCATGTAATCGAGCAGTTCATCGTCGAGGCCGATATCCGGCCGGAACGGCGTCGCGGAATTGGCACGCTTCGAATAACCGTTCGCAAGGCGGAGGACCCAGCCGTCATAGAGCTGATAATCGAACGAGGGCCAAGCATTCAGGAGGCGGCTCTCAAGCCCGATGATGAGGCTGTGATCGTTCATACGGCTGTCCGCTCCTGGCAAGGTCATGCCTTCATCAGAACCTGTTCTTCCATTCGCGCAAGGCCTGAAACACCTCCACGGGCGCTGCTCCTTCCTTATGAACGGATTTCGCGAGCGCAGGCTCCCCGGCCCGCAGGAAAGGATTCGCCGCCTTTTCCTGCCCAATGGTCGTCGGCACGAGGAAGCGACCTTCGGCCTTGGCTTTCTCCGCTTCCGCCGCTCGCGCCTTCAGCGCCTCGTTGTCGGGATCGGCGGCGAGCGCGAAGCGTGCATTGGAGAGCGTATAATCGTGCCCGCAATAGACCCGGGCCTCGTCCGGCAGGGCAGCGAGACGCTGAAGCGAGGCCCAGAACCCGGCATAGGTTCCCTCGAACATCCGCCCGCACCCGAGAGTGAAGAGGGTATCGCCGGCGAACAGCGCGCGATCCGCCGCGAACCAGTAGGATACATGATCCATACAATGGCCCGGCGTCTCCCACACATGCGCCTGAAGACCGCCCACGATCACCGTATCGCCCTCGCGCACATAGGCATCGGCATACGGCACCGCCTCGCGGGCCTTGACCGGGGCCACCACCCGGCAGCCGGTGCTGCGCTTCAGGGGCTCGATGGCCTGCACGTGATCGGAATGGCGATGCGTGACCAGAATGTCGGTGAGCTTCCAGCCGGTCTTGGCGAGAGCCGCCATGATCGGGCCCTCCTCCGGCGCATCGATGGCCGCGCAGGCTCCCGTATTGGGATCATGGACCAGAACACCGATATTGTCCTGAAGGCAGAGAAAGGCGTGGATCTGGGCGGACATCGGGGCACCTTCTCTTGATGTGCTCTGAGCTATCATGGAACAGTCTGCGCGTGAAACCAGACCCGGATCCCTGCAATGCGCTTGCCGGACCGGATCGAGAGGCATCCTGTTGAGGCCATGAGCATCGACATCACCGATCTGCGCGGCTTCTACGCCAGTCCCCTTGGGTGTCGTGACGCGCCGCTTCGTCGGACGCGCCATCGACCGGTTCTGGGGCCCGCTCACGGGCCTACGCGTGCTCGGTCTCGGCTATGCGCCGCCCTATCTCTCGGCGGTCAAGGACGAAAGCGAGCGGACGCTGGCCTTCATGCCCGCGAACCAGGGCGTGGTGAACTGGCCCCGCACCGGCGCCTCGGCCTCGGCGCTCGTCGACCCGTTGATGATGCCCCTGCCCGATGCCTCGATCGACCGGGTTCTCGTGGTCCATGCCCTGGAAACCGTGGAGAGCCCGAGCGAACTTCTGCACGAGATCTGGCGCATTCTCACCCCCGGCGGGCGGATCATCCTGGTGGCCCCGAACCGGCGTGGCCTGTGGGCCCGCATGGACACGACGCCCTTCGGCTATGGGCAGCCCTACAGCCGCTCGCAGCTCAAAAGCCTCATGCGCCAGACCTGGTTCTCGCCGGAAGGCTGGGCGGAAACCCTTTATGTACCCCCCTTGCGCAACCGCCTCCTGCTCCAGAGCGCCCAGGCCTGGGAGCAGGTCGGCGCCGGGTTTTCGTTGCCGTTCGCGGGCCTTCACATCGTGGAGGCGACGAAGCAGCTTTACCGGCCCGGAGCCGTGCATGCGATACGCCGCTCCCGGCGCCTGTCCCCGGTTTTCGTTCCGGCCCCGGCGGCTCCCGCGTCGCGGGTGACCCCCACCCTCCTTGATTCCGCCGAGTTTTACGGGAGTAAGGCAGGGCTCAACTTGACTTGAGTCCTCCAAAACGCCAGTGTCCGCCCCGCTTCGGCAGGGCTATCCGGCCACGCCGGCCTTCATTTTCACAGAGTCTGATGCGCAGTTATCTCGATTTCGAAAAGCCCGTCGCCGAGCTGGAAGCCAAGGTCGAGGAGCTTCGGGCGCTTGGTGAGAACCGGGACGCCGTCTCCATCACCGACGACATCTCCCGCCTGGAGGTCAAGGCCGCCGACGCCCTGAAGGAGCTCTACGCCAAGCTCACGCCCTGGCAGAAGACCCTGGTGGCGCGCCATCCCCAGCGCCCGCATTTCGTCGATTACTGCGCCGGGCTCATCACCGAGTTCACCCCGCTCGCCGGAGACCGCAAGTTTGCCGAGGATGAGGCGATTGTCGGCGGCTTCGGTCGCTTCCGTGGCCAGCCCGTCTGCGTGATGGGCCAGGAGAAGGGCCACAACACCGAGACACGCATCCGGCACAATTTCGGCATGGCCCGCCCCGAGGGCTACCGCAAGGCCGTGCGTCTCATGGAAATGGCGGATCGTTTCGGCCTGCCGGTGATCTCCATCGTGGATACCGCGGGTGCCTATCCCGGCATCGAGGCGGAGGAGCGCGGACAGGCCGAGGCCATCGCCCGCTCGACCGAGATGCAATTGTCCCTGGGCGTTCCCAATGTCTCCGTCGTGATCGGCGAAGGTGGCTCGGGCGGTGCCATCGCCATCGCCACCGCCAACAAGGTGCTGATGCTGGAGCACGCCATCTACAGCGTGATCTCCCCGGAAGGCGCGGCCTCGATCCTCTGGCGCGATGCAGCTCGCGCGCAGGATGCGGCCACCAACATGAAGATCACGGCCCAGGACCTCCTGCGGCTCGGCATCATCGACGGCATCGTCACGGAGCCCGTGGGCGGCGCCCACCGGGAGCCTCAGGCGGCTATCCAGGCCACCGGCAATGCCATCGAGGAAGCCCTGCACGATCTCGGCAATATGGGCCCGGCTGAGATCCGCGATCACCGCGCCGACAAGTTCCTCAATATCGGCCGCAAGCTCTAGGATTCGCCTCGCCGATTTCGTGGCTCGCCCGGCTCGGGCGGGCTCCTTTCTGCCGCACGGGTCCGCTTTACCTCGGAAGAGATACGTTTCCCTCCGATAAGCGGTGCCAAAACCCTTCGCAGGCGGATTTTTTACCTTCCTTTAATCATAACTTCATCACGGCTCCGCTTGCAGTAATGACCAGTTAAGGCTAACGATTTAGGGGTTAAAGGGGAACTGACCGGCAAAACGTCCGGCAGATCAAAAATTGCGGGGTCCCCCATGATGAAGCGTTTTGCATTGGCCGCGAGCCTGGTGCTCGCGCTTACTGCCTGCCAGGACGACAATCTCTCCAGAGGCTCCACACGCCACCTGACGCCGATTCCGTCGGCCACCATGGCGTTGATGTCGACCAAGGGCATGTCCAAGGATGACCCGATCCTGGTCCGGGCCTACAAGAAGGAATCGGAGCTGGAGGTCTGGAAGCGCGGTTCCAACGGCAAGTACGCGCTCCTCAAGACTTATCCGATCTGCCGCTGGTCAGGCCAGCTCGGCCCCAAGACCAGGGAAGGCGACCGCCAGGTGCCGGAGGGCTTCTACACGGTCACCCCGGCGCAGATGAACCCGAACTCGGCCTATTACCTGTCGTTCGATACCGGCTATCCGAACGCCTTCGACCGGTCCTTCGGCCGCAACGGCGGCGACATCATGGTGCATGGCGCGTGCTCGTCGCGCGGCTGCTTTGCCATGACGGACCAGAACATCGCCGAGATCTACGCCATCGCCCGCGAGGCCCTGAGTGCCGGTCAGCGCGGCTTCCAGTTCCAGTCCTATCCGTTCCGGATGACGGCCGAGAACGTGGCCAAGCATCGTCTCGACCCGAATATCGGTTTCTGGAAGAACCTGAAGGAAGGCTCCGATACCTTCGAGGTCACGAAGGACGAGCTGCGTGTGGCGGTTGCCGACAAGCGCTATCTGTTCAATGTCGATGAGAGCGCCGCGTCCGCCGTGGCGCAGAAGCAGCGTCATGACGAGCAGGAGGTGGCCGATCTGATCGCCAAGGGCGAGAAGCCGATCAAGCTCGTCTACAACGATGGCGACACGCACGAATCCTTCCGCGCGGCGCTGGCCAATGCGACGGGCGTGTCCGACAGCAAGCTCGGTTTCGTGAGCCGCACAGAAGGCATCTCCTCGGGCCCGCAGCAGATCGCGCTCGACGACAGCGGCCGCGAGAAGATCGAGACGCCGTCGACCGCGCTCGCCTTCGCCTCGATGAAGGAGGTTCCGGCCTCGCAGCCTGAAACCCGTCAGGCCGAGAGCCGAGTGGCGGTAACGCAGCAGACCGCTCCGGTGGCGGCTGCCGCGGCAGGGGCCTCCTCACAGGAGACGCCGTTCTACAAGAAGATGTTCGGCAACGTGACGGATCTGTTCAGCACCTCGGCTTCACAGCCTGTGGCGGAGACGGTCCAGATCGCTCCGGCTCACCCCAAGGCGGCTCCGTCCACGAAGACCGTGCCTCAGAAGCGGGCTCAGGCTCCTGCGAAGGTCGATGTGGCAGCGGCCAACTGAGCGGCCGCCCATGCAAATTAAGACGCGAAAGCCCGCCTCACCGGCGGGCTTTTCGTTAATGCTGTCGCGTATTCATGCCGCGGTGCGATGATGGCTCGAACCTGCCGTCAGCAATTTGGCAGCACTCCGGCGCATCGTGCGGAACCGGAGATCGGCGTTAGCGAAATGTGGATCCGGTTTTCCGCTTTCAACGATGCGCCAGCCAAGAGAAGCGGTTTCGGATGGTGCAGAAGTGCGAAGTATCGGTTTGATGAGATCGACATGAACCTCGGTCGCTGCCTCAGACGCGACAATTACAGGCCCCATATGGCCAATCCCCAAGGGAGGCATCCGTGAACCGCCTTTCGCACCCGCTGTCTTGCGCCGTCATTCTCTTGCTCTGTGGAGCAACCGGGAGCGCGGGCGCTGCACCGTCTGTCTTCGACCTCTACGCCGGCTCCTTTTCCGGATCCGGAACCATCGTGGAGGGGCCGGATGCCGATTCCCACCAAGTCCGCTGCCGCTTCACCATCCTGCAGCAGGGGGCCACCGGTCTGTCGCTCCAGGGCACATGCTGGGCTTATCTGATCGTCGCGAGATCGGTCAGCGCTCGTTTGTCCTGGGATCTCCGTTCGGGCCAGGTCACCGGCACTTATACGGGTTCGCGGGTCGGGACGGCTCAACTCACCGGCCGTCAGCTTGGGAATGACTTTGATCTGGCGATCGAGTGGCCGAAGCCTCTTTATGGCGACACGACGGCCCGGATGAGAGTCGTGAGCCTCGATTCGGATCACTTTCGAATCGTTGTCACGGATCGCATCGGCCTGAATGGTCCTGTCCGAGCAACAACCGATCTGACCCTGCTTCGGCAGTGAAGGACAGCAAAAAGCCCGGCGCAACCACCGGGCTTTTATTTCGCTCGTAGCGCGGGCCTCGCGAAGGTCGAATCAACCGAACAAGGCGTCGATGGCGTCCTGGGAGGTGCGTGTCGGATCGCCGTCCAGAGCCGGCCCGTTCAGCAGGGCATCATCCCCCTCCCTCTCCGGCATCTTGAAGGATTCCACCTCGTTGAAGCTCTCCAGGCCGCCCCAGATATGCGCCATCTGGGTCACGCGTTCCTCGATGAACTTCATCGAGCTGACGACCTTGCTGATGCGCTGGCCGGTAATGTCCTGGAAATTGCATGCCTCGAAGATCGTGATCACCCGGTCGGAGATCTTCTGGGTCATCGCGGCGTCCTCGCCGGACAGTCGCGAGGAGAGCGTTCCGGTGATTTCGTCGATCTCCTCGGCCGCCGCCAGGATGCTGTTGGTGGCCGCTTCCGTGCCGGACACCACGGCTCCAAGCTCATCGGTGACGCTGGTCACCTGACCGCCCGGCGTGTGGGAATGCAGGGTTGCGATTTCCCGCTTCGTGCGCTGGATCGACTCCGTGATGGCGTCGAGTTCGTCCTTGAGCCTGAGCGCTTCGCGCAGATCGGTCCGGATCTGGTCCAGGAGAGCCTTTGAAGCTCCGCTGTTCGGCTCCAGCGCCGCATGAATAGCCGCCATGCCCCGCATGAGCTCGGCATGCCTTCGGGCAGCGATGCTCTCGCGGGACTGAGCCAGGAGGTCCAGACTCAAAGGGTCAAAAGAGACAGGTGGCGGGAGACGCATTGCGACTACTCACCCAGTACGGCGGCGATCTTCGAGCGCAGGGTTTCCGCGTTGAAGGGCTTCACGATGTAGTTGTTCACGCCCGCCTGCTTGGCCGCCACGACGTTCTCGGTCTTGGCCTCGGCGGTGATCATGATGAAGGGAAGTGCATTCAGCTCCGCATCGGCGCGGACCTTCTGGAGCAGCTCGAAGCCGGTCATCGGCGCCATGTTCCAGTCGGAGATCACGAGCCCGTATTTCTTCTCCTTGAGCTTGCCCAGGGCCTCCGAGCCGTCCTTGGCTTCGTCGACATCGTTGAAGCCGATCTGCTTCAGGAGGTTGCGGATGATGCGCAGCATCGTCTGATAATCGTCGACGATGAGCACCGGAAGGGACGTATTCAATGCCATGATGTTTAGGCCCGGAATTGAGAAAGGGTTGCGAAGAAGGATCTTTGACAGGACCATCTTCAAAAAGGTTGTTGTGGTTCCTGCCTTATCGGCGACGATGCTTGCCTAAAGCTGACGTCGCCATTCCATCTGCCGAGGTCGGGATACATTGCAGCAAAAAGCCCGGCACGATGGCCGGGCTCTTGTTTGGTTCCCAAGTCGAGCATCATGCGGAAAACCGGGTCCACTTTCGCTGGGGTGGACCTTCGGTTCCTCACGATGCGCTAGTCCGCTCAGTTCCGCAGGCCCGGCGCTTCCTGGCCGGTGCGCGCCACATACTCGGTATAGCCGCCGCCGTATTGGTGGATGCCCTCGGCCGTGAGCTCGAGAACCCGGTTCGACAAGGCCGCCAGGAAGTGGCGGTCGTGGGAGACGAAGAGCATGGTGCCCTCGTAGCGCGACAGGGCCTCGATCAGCATCTCCTTCGTGGCCATGTCGAGATGGTTCGTCGGCTCGTCGAGTACCAGGAAGTTCGGCGGGTCGTAGAGCATCTGGGCCATCACCAGCCGGGCCTTCTCGCCGCCCGAGAGCACGCGGCATTTCTTCTCCGCATCGTCGCCGGAGAAGCCGAAGCAGCCGGCAAGCGTGCGCAGCGAGCCCTGCCCGGCCTGCGGAAACGCCTCCTCCAGGAACTCGAACACCGTGCGGTCGCCCTCCAGCACCTCCATGGCGTGCTGGGCGAAATAGCCCATCTTCACAGAGCTGCCGACCGCAACAGTCCCATCATCGGGCGTTGCGGAGCCAGCCACCAGCTTCAGCAGCGTCGACTTGCCGGCACCGTTGACGCCCATGACGCACCAGCGTTCCTTGCGACGCACCGCAAAGTCCAGACCCTCGTAGATGCTGCGGCTACCATAGCGCTTGTGCACGCCCTTCAGGCTGACCACGTCGTCGCCGGAGCGCGGCGCCGGCAGGAACTCGAACGCCACCGACTGACGGCGCTTCGGCGGCTCCACCCGGTCGATCTTCTCCAGCTTCTTGACCCGGCTCTGCACCTGGGCGGCGTGGGAGGCGCGCGCCTTGAAGCGTTCGATGAACTTGATCTCCTTGGCGAGCATGGCCTGCTGGCGCTCAAATTGAGCCTGTTGCTGCTTCTCGTTGAGGGCGCGCTGCTGTTCGTAGAATTCGTAATCGCCGGAATAGGTCGTCAGCGAACCGCCGTCGATCTCCATGATCTTGTTGACGATGCGGTTCATGAAGGCGCGGTCGTGCGAGGTCATGAGCAGCGCGCCCTCATAGCCCTTCAGAAACTCTTCCAGCCAGATGATGCTCTCGAGATCCAGATGGTTGCTTGGCTCGTCGAGGAGCATGACATCCGGGCGCATCAGGAGGATACGACCGAGCGCGACGCGCATCTTCCAGCCACCGGACAGGGCGCCCACATCGCCGTCCATCATCTCCTGGCTGAAACCTAAGCCCGCCAGGACCTCACGCGCCCGGCCCTCGAGGGAATAGCCGTCCAGCTCCTCGTAGCGCGCCTGCACCTCGCCATAGCGCTCGATGATTCGGTCGAGATCATCCGCCTTGTCCGGATCGACCATCGCGGCTTCCAGCTCCCGCAGCTCGGCGGCAACGGCGCTCACGGGACCGGCGCCTTCCATCACCTCGGCCACGGCGCTGCGGCCCGCCATTTCGCCGACATCCTGGCTGAAATAGCCGATCGTCACACCGCGATCGACCGCGACCTGGCCCTCGTCGGGCTGCTCCTCCTTGTTGATCATCCGGAAGAGCGTTGTCTTGCCCGCGCCGTTCGGCCCCACCAATCCGACCTTCTCGCCCTTCTGGAGGCTCCCGGAGGCCTCGATGAAGAGGATACGATGACTATTCTGCTTACTGACATTCTCGACGCGAATCATGGGTCCCAAGGCCTGAAGGAGTTGCGGCGGCCTTATGACATGGCTTGCGCCCGCCCGCGAGCGCCCGAGGTCGGGCAAAATGTCAGAGGTCCAGGACAAGGCACCTCGGCCGAATAGCAGGCTCTAACCCACATTTCCTATGGCCCGATCAGCAGCGAGAGGACATTCTGCCACGGGGGAGAAAGGATGGTCGTCATGCGAAAGACCGTCATTGCTGCATTCATGGTGTTGACCACCAGCGGACTTGGAGTGCTGGCCCAATCGAGCGATCCGATCACCCAGCGCCAGAACCTGATGAAGAACAATCAGGAGCAGGTGCGCGCCCTCACCGGCATGGCCCGAGGACAGGTCCCGTTCAACGCCGCGACCGCCCAAGCGGCCTTCCAGCGGATTGCGCAGAACGCACAGCAGATCCCGGCCCTCTTTCCGGCAGGCTCGCAGCAGGGCAAGACCGCCGCACTCCCGGCCATCTGGGAGCGCAAGGCGGATTTCGACGCTCATGCGGCCAAACTCGAACAGGATGCCAAGGCGGTCCAGGCGTCGATCACGGATCAGGCCAGCCTGCAGGCGGCGATCCAGCGGGTCGGCCAGAACTGCGGCGGCTGTCACGAGCCCTATCGCCGCAAGGAAAGCTGACGTACCATCCGGAGATCCGAGGAGACCGAAGGTCTTCGACTAGCGCATCGTGCGGGACCGACGGTCCGCCCCGGCGAAATGTGGCTCTGGCTTTCCGTGTCAACGATGCGCCGCTCAAGGGATTGAGCATCGGATCGATCCAAGAGTGGAGCCACTTTTGGGTCCGATGCTCTAAGGGAGATCGCGATGCGGTATCCCAAGGCTCCATGGCTGCTCTCCGCTCTCGTGGCGGGGCTCCTGACCGTCGCTCCGGCCTGGCAACGGGCGCCTGACGAGGTCGATCTCGCCCTTGTGCTCGCCGTCGATGTCTCCACTTCCATGGACCCGGACGAGCAGGACCTGCAACGACAGGGTTATGTGGAAGCCTTCCGCTCGCCATCGGTGCATCAGGCCATTCACAGCGGCATGCTGGGGCGCATCGCGGTCACCTACGTGGAGTGGGCTGGGGCGCACCCGCATGTCCAAAATATCGTCGTGCCCTGGACCGTTCTGGAAAGCTCGAAGGACAGCCTCTCCTTCGCCGAGCGGCTCGCCCGCGCGCCCATCCGCCGTGGGGCCGGCACTTCCATCTCGGAAGCCATCGATTTCAGCCTGTCCCTCTTCTCCTCCGGGCCCGTCCTGCCCACGCGACGCGTGATCGACATTTCGGGCGACGGCTCGAACAATCAGGGCCCCCTTGTCACGGAGGCGCGCGACAAGGCGGTTGCGCGCGGCGTCACGATCAACGGCCTTCCCATCATGCTCAGACGGCCGGACAGGCGGGAGGACGCGACATTGGATGCTTATTACCGCGATTGCGTCATCGGAGGTTCAAGCGCGTTCATGATCCCTGTGCGGGAACGCAGGCAACTTCTGACCGAGACGAGGACCAAGATCGTCAATGAGATCGCAGGCCTGTTCGAAGCCGGCGGACTGGTTCAGCCTGCAGGAAATCCGCCGAAAACGGATTGCGACACCAGCGAGAGCCTGTGGGACGATATCGCCCCCACACCGCATACCCCAGAAGCCGATACCGGGCAGAAACTTTAGATGATCGGGCTGGAGAGCGCGGTATCACTGCCGGGATAGAGCCGCATCGCGGTGAGGTTTATGCCTCATCTCCAGACCCGCGGCAGAAAATCTCGCACCAGAGCGACGACTTCGGCAAGGTTTGTTTCCAACAACCAATGCCCGCCATCGAGCAGGTGCAATTCGGCGTCGGGGAGGTCGCGCAGATAAGCGCGCGCCGAGCCCTCGGGCATGTATCCGTCCTGAGGGCCCCAGACGATCAGGGTCGGCGGCCGGTGCTCGCGCAGGTATGCCTGATAACGCGGGAACCAGGCGAGGTTGTCCTTCAGGCCTGCGATCACCCCGATGGTGATCTTCCGCCGCCGATCCGTCATCAGCGACCAATGCAGCTTCCAAAGGTCAGGAGGGATCCGCTCGGCGAGTTCCGGACGAACGTCGTTCAAGAACTCATCGCGAAATCCCTCTTCGGTGATTGCTTCACCCAGCTTGGCGCGCATCTCCGGCGTGGGATTGCGGAAATACTCCTGAAGTGCCGCGTATTTCGGACCGAGTTGATCCTCATAGATATCGCCATTCTGAATGATCAGGGCGGCAATCCGATCCGGGCGCATGATCGCTAGCCGCAGCCCGATCTGCGATCCGAAATCATGCAGATAGAGTGCGAAGCGCTCGATTCCAAGCCGGTTCAGGAACCGATCGAGAAACGTGGCGTAACCGTCGAAATCGTAGACGAAGCCTTCGGGAGTGTCGCTGTATCCGCACCCCGGAAAATCCGGTGCGAGAAGCCGCCAGCCGTCCGCAAGAAGAGGCATGAAATTGCGGAACTCATACGAAGAACAGGGATAGCCGTGAGGCAGGAGGATTGCAGGCGCATCGGCGGGTCCTGCCTCACGATAAAAGGTGCCGACGCCATCCACGTCGATCCATCGATGCTTCACGGTGTTCGTATCGTCCATGTCGGTATTACCTCGTGCACGACCGACCAGGAGCTTGAACGCTGCCGTGCGGCAATTGGTTCACGGATCCCGTGACCAGCCTGGAGCAGCCCTTGACCTGCTGCGGCACGAGTCTCGACGGTGCATGCGCCAGAGCCTCATCTGCCCCACGCTCATCGTGCGGGAAAGTGTAGCCGGTTTTTCCATGCCGAACGACGCTCTAGATCGTCACTCGGCCATCATCTCACCGGTTCCCCCGGCCTCAGCGGGAAAGTCCTTCAGTTTTGGCAGACCGTCCCGCATGGGCAGCACTGTCTCCGCATAGTTGAAGTGGACGGCGGGGATGAAGTTGAGGGTCGGAATGGTCGCAGCAAACACATCGACGAGGCCCAGCGTCGGATGATTATTCATCAGGTGCCCGCCGCATTTCGAGCAATATTGCCGCTGGCTGAACTTCGTCTTCTGGAACGTCGCGAGATGCTCGGCGCCCGATGTGACACGCACCGCCTCGGGCTTCCATAGGCTGAAGGCGTTCACCGGCCCGCCGGACCATGAGCGGCAGGACTGGCAGTGACAATAGCCCATCGCCTCCGGAGATCCACTGACTTCGATCTGAACGGCACCGCAAAAACAGCTTCCGATGTGGGACATGGCTCTCTCCTTCGGTTCGCTCATCCGTAGTCGCGCCCGCCACGCACGAACGAAGCGGTGGAAGCGTTGGTTGGAACGTATCTTACCCCTTGCCGCCACAGAGATCTGCTGGCGCAACGGAGGTAGAAAGCGAGCTCGAAGCCAGCACGAGACCGCCACAGCAAAAAGCCCGGCGCGATGGCCGGGCTTTTCGTTGTTCGAGTGTCGTCGGCGCTTACGCCACGTATTGTCCGTGGCAGTGCTTGAACTTCTTGCCCGAGCCGCAGGGGCAAGGCTCGTTTCGGCTGACCCGGCCCCAGGTGGAGGGGTCGTTCGGGTTGCGGGACGAGGCCGGATCCATCTCGGCGGCAGCGGCGGCAAAGCCGAGGGCCGAAGCGGCTCCGAGAGCATTGCCCTGGGCCAGATCGAACTCGTTCTCGCCGGTGGCCGGATCGAGATGCTGGGCGAACATGGGCGGGAGTCCCTGCGGCTCCGGCTGCTGGAACACCACCTGGATGCGCATGAGCTGGCCCGTCACCTGCTCGCGCAGATGGCCGATCAGGGCATTGAACAGCTCGAAGGCCTCGGACTTGTACTCGTTCAGCGGATCGCGCTGGGCAAGGCCGCGCCAGCCGATGACCTGACGCAGATGGTCGAGGGTCACGAGATGTTCGCGCCACAGGTGATCCAGGCTCTGAAGCAGAACCTGCTTCTCCACGTAGTTCATGACCTCGGACGTATTGGCCTCGACGCGCTGGGCGTAAGCCTCGTCGGCCGCCTTGGTGATGCGCTCGCGGATCTCATCGTCGGCGATGCCCTCTTCCTTCGCCCAATCCTCGATCGGCAGATCGAGATTGAGGAAGTTGACGACGTTCTCCTTCAGGCCGGCCACGTCCCATTGCTCGGCATAGGCGTTCTCCGGGATGGCACGGGAGACGACGTCCTCGATGACGCCATGGCGCATGTCGTCGATGGTCTCGCGCACGCTCTCTTCCGCCATGAACTCCTTGCGCTGCTCGAAGACGACCTTGCGCTGGTCGTTCATGACGTTGTCGTATTTCAGGATGTTCTTGCGGATGTCGAAGTTGCGCGCCTCGACCTTCGCCTGCGCCCGCTCGATGGCCTTGTTGATCCACGGGTGGATGATGGCCTCGCCTTCCTTCAGGCCGAGCTTCTGCAGCATGCCGTCCATGCGGTCGGAGCCGAAGATGCGCATCAGGTCGTCCTGGAGCGACAGGTAGAACTTGGAGCGGCCCGGATCGCCCTGGCGGCCGGAGCGGCCGCGCAGCTGGTTGTCGATGCGGCGGGATTCGTGGCGCTCGGTGCCGAGCACGTAGAGGCCGCCGGCGGCCAGCGCCTTCTCCTTGAAGGAGGCAACCTCTTCGAGAATCTCCTTTTCGCGGCGGGCGCGCTCCTCGCCCTCGATGCCGACCAACTCGCGCTCGACGCGCATCTTGGCATTACCGCCGAGCTGGATGTCGGTGCCGCGGCCGGCCATGTTGGTGGCAATCGTGATCGCGCCCGGCACGCCGGCCTGGGCGACGATGAAGGCCTCCTGCTCGTGGAAGCGGGCGTTCAGCACGGCGAAGTGCTTGGTCCCCCGGCCCGCCCGCGCGTCGCGGTAGAGGGGCTCGAGCGCCTGCGGGTTCTCGAAATCGATGAGGGTATAGCCGTCCTTGATCAGAAGTTCGGCGAGAAGCTCCGACTTCTCGATCGAGGTGGTGCCGACCAGGATCGGCTGGCCCTTGGCCGAGGCTTCCTCGATATCGCGGATGACCGCCTGGTAGCGCTCGTCCATGGTCCGGTAGACCTCGTCGTCGTCGTCGATGCGAGAGACGGGACGATTGGTCGGGATCTCGACCACTTCGAGGTTGTAGATTTCCAGGAACTCGTCGGCTTCCGTCGCCGCGGTGCCGGTCATGCCCGCGAGCTTGTCGTAGAGGCGGAAGTAGTTCTGGAAGGTAATCGACGCGAGGGTCTGATTCTCGGGCTGGACCTGGACCTTCTCCTTGGCCTCGAGCGCCTGGTGCAGGCCTTCCGAGTAGCGCCGGCCCTGCATCATGCGGCCGGTGAACTCGTCGATGATCACTACTTCGCCGTTGCGGACGATGTAGTCCTTGTCGCGCTGGAACAGTGTGTGGGCGCGCAGCGCCTGGTTCATATGGTGGACGAGGGTAGCGTTCTGGGCGTCGTAGAGGTCGCCCTCCTTGAGCAGGCCGATCTCCCGCAGAAGCGCTTCGATCTTCTCGGTGCCATCTTCGGTGAGAGCCACGGAACGCTGCTTCTCATCAAGCTCGTAATCGCTCTTGTTGAGGCGTGGGATCACCACATCGATGGCATTGTAGAGCTCGGATCGGTCGTCGAGGGGACCGGAGATGATGAGCGGCGTACGCGCCTCGTCGACCAGGATCGAGTCCACCTCGTCCACGATGGCGAAGTTGTGGCCCCGCTGGACCATCTGCGCCATCTCGTACTTCATGTTGTCGCGCAGATAGTCGAAGCCGTATTCGTTGTTGGTGCCGTAGGTGATGTCGGCGGCATAGGCTTCGGCGCGCTCGACATCGTCGAGCCCATGGACGATCACCCCGACGGAGAGACCCAGGAAACGGTAGATCTGGCCCATCCACTCGCTATCGCGGCGGGCGAGGTAGTCGTTGACCGTCACCACGTGGACGCCCTTACCGGCCAGGGCGTTGAGGTAGACCGGCAGCGTCGCCACCAGGGTCTTGCCTTCACCGGTGCGCATTTCGGCGATCGAACCCTCGTGAAGCACCATGCCGCCGATAAGCTGCACGTCGAAGTGGCGCTGGCCCAAGGTGCGCTTGGCCGCCTCGCGGACGGTGGCGAAGGCGGGGACCAGGATATCGTCCAGGGTCTTGCCGGCGGCGAGCTGGGCCTTGAAGTCCTCGGTGCGGGCACGGAGCTGCTCGTCGGACAGGGCCTCCAGCTCGGCCTCCATCGCGTTGATGGCCGCAACCTTCGGCCGATAGGACTTCAGACGGCGATCATTGACCGAGCCGAAGATTTTCTTCGCGAGAGAACCGAACATCGAGAGCCTTCAGAATTCCAGAATGCACGAGAAAGGGGCGTTTGCGCCGCCTTATAGACCTAATTACGCCAGAACGCATCTTAAAGACTGTGCCCGAGTGGCGCAGCCTCAAGCCGGCCCGGAGGACCGTTCAAGACCCCGCGAGCGGCGATGCTGTGACATAAATATGCCATCACTTGCAAACGTAAACACATTCGGCCATCTGATCGTCGCTGTCCGTGGGCGATCACGCTCACCAGAGGAAACCACATGTCTCGCTCACTCACGTTCCGGAAGAGCCTTCTGACCCTCAGCGTCGCCCTGCCGATCATGGCTGGGGCTGCCCTCGCCCAGACCCCTCCCGCGCCAGCTACGTCCCCTGCGGCCGTGCCCGCCGTCGATCCGGCCAAGGTGATCGCCCGTGTCAACGGCGTCGACATCACGGAAGGGGATCTCGCCCTCGCCGCCGAGGATCCGGCCCTGCAGATGCCGAACGTTCCGGAAGCTCAGAAGCGCGACCTGCTGACCGGCTACATGATCGACCTGAAGCTCGGAGCCAAGGCTGCCGAGGCGGCCAAGGTCGGCAGCGGCGCCGAATTCACCCGCAAGCTCGCCTATAACCGGGACAAGACCCTGCTCGACGAATACCTCGACCAAGAGGCCAAGAAGGCCGTGACCCCGGAAGCCGCCCGCAAGCTCTATGACGAAACCGTCAAGAGCGTGCCCACCGAACAGGAAGTCCGCGCCCGCCATATCCTGGTCGAGAACGAGGACGAGGCCAAGAAGATCGCTACCCGCGTCAAAGGTGGCGAGGATTTCGCCAAGGTGGCCGGCGAGGTCTCGAAGGACCCCGGCTCCAAGACCGACGGCGGCGACCTCGGCTTCTTCACCAAAGACCGTATGGTCGAGCCCTTTGCCGAGACCGCTTTCAAGCTCGAGCCCGGCCAGATCTCCGATCCGGTGAAGAGCCAGTTCGGCTGGCACGTGATCAAGGTCGAGGAGAAGCGCGCCAAACCCGCTCCGACCTTTGACGAGACCAAGGACCAGGTCGAGACCTACCTTGCCCGCAAGGCGCAGCAGGACCTGATCATGGGCCTGCGCAAGAACGCAAAGATCGAGCGTCTGGACGACAAGGGCAACCTCGTCGAGCAGAAGCAGCAGTAAGCTTTTCTGTTTTCAGACACGTTCAGGGCGGCCTCCGGGCCGCCCTTTTCATTTGGAGCGTCATTCCCGGCTGGAACGAAGCGGAGAGGAAGGGGATCCGCTTGCCCGCTCAGCGCGCATCAGTAGATCCCCTCCCCTCGGCTTGAAGGCTCGCCGGGGATGACATGGCCTCAGCAGGTCATGTCACTTGTTCGTACGCCCCATCCGGTTCGGATTCACGCCGCCCTCGCGGTTGGTCTGGTTCTCGACATCGCCCTGGAAGGTCGAGCCGCCATCGAGGTCGCGCGGGTCTTCGCCGGTCATGTAGGAGCCCTTCGAGCGCCCGACGCCGGGATCGACATCGAGGTCGCTGCGAGGACGTTCTTGCGGTTGAGTCTTAGGATGCTTGCCGGTCACAGGATGTCTCCATCGTTCTCGGATCGGGTCAACGACGGCACCGAACGGTCGTTCCGACGTTTTCGATTCCATCGCGGTGAAGCTTTGACTTGACAAAAAGCCTTAAAAAACCACAGGTCGCGGCTCGCAACGTCGTATCCCAACAGCTCTCTTCGAGTTCGTCCATGTCCAAGACCGTGTCTCCGCTCGCGCCCAAGTCGTTTCCGACACTTCCCGCCATCGACGGCGTCAGAATCGCAACGGCGGAGGCCGGCATCCGATACAACAACCGA
Organism: Microvirga sp. RSM25; assembly: GCF_044784385.1. Classification (NCBI taxonomy): domain Bacteria; kingdom Pseudomonadati; phylum Pseudomonadota; class Alphaproteobacteria; order Hyphomicrobiales; family Methylobacteriaceae; genus Microvirga; species Microvirga sp. RSM25. The sequence goes on from NZ_CP173039.1 coordinate 4,176,491, forward strand.
ACCGACGTTCTCTATGTGACGCTGCCCAAGGACACGACCGTAGCGGGCGTGTTCACCCGCTCCAAATGCCCCTCGGCCCCGGTCGACTGGTGCCGCAAGAATCTCGCCAAGGGCGCTGCCCGGGCGCTGGTGGTCAATTCCGGGAATGCCAACGCCTTCACCGGCAAGAAGGGCTCGGAAGCCGTCAAGCTCACGGCCGACATCGCCGCCGAAGCGGCAGGCTGCCGGGCCTCGCAGGTCTTCATCGCCTCCACGGGCGTGATCGGCGAACCTCTCGATGCGACGAAGTTCGAGAACGTGCTAACAGCTTGCGAGAAGAAGGCTAAGCCCACCGCCTGGCTCGATGCTGCCAAGGCGATCATGACAACCGACACCTTCCCGAAAGTGGCGACCCGTACGGCCACCATCGGCGGTGTCGAGGTCACCATCAACGGCATCGCCAAAGGTGCCGGCATGATCGCTCCGGACATGGCGACCATGCTCTCCTTCATCTTCACCGATGCTCCTATCGCGGCCCCTGTGCTTCAGACCCTTTTGAAGAAGGGCGCCGACAAGAGCTTCAATTGTGTAACGGTGGACAGCGATACCTCCACCTCCGATACGCTCCTGTTCTTCGCGACCGGCGCGGCCGCCGCCAAGGGCGCGCCGACGATCTCCCTGCCGAGCGACCGGCGCTTGAAGGAGTTCCGCGGCGCGCTGGAAGGGCTGTTGTGCGACCTTGCCCAGCAGGTCGCCCGCGACGGTGAGGGCGCGCGCAAGTTCGTGACCGTGAGAGTGACGGGCGCCACCGGTGCGACCTCGGCGAAGCGCATTGCCATGGCGATTGCCAATTCGCCGCTGGTGAAGACGGCGGTGGCCGGCGAGGACGCCAATTGGGGCCGCGTGGTGATGGCCGTCGGCAAAGCCGGCGAGCCGGCCGAGCGCGACAAGCTCGCGATCTGGTTCGGCGACATCCGCGTCGCCGTCAAAGGCGCCCGCGATCCGGAATACGATGAGGCGAAGACCTCCGCCTACATGAAGGACGACGAGATCACGATTCGCGTCGACTTGGGTCTCGGTCGGGGCGAGGCCACCGCATGGACCTGCGACCTCACCAAAGCCTATGTGGAGATCAACGGCGACTACCGGAGCTGATCCTGATCACGGAACGACGGTGACTGTCATCTTCGAAGTGACACGCATCGGACCACCATACTGGTCCGTTCCGACGATTGCGTAGGAGAACTCGTCCGGCCCCTGATAACCGGGTTTGGCCACATAAAAGGGCATGATGCCACGCACGCCTGCCATTCCTGCCTTCGGCTTCTGGACAATGACTGCTTCGGTGATCGCGCCCTGGATGCCATTGAGGCCGAACCCGCAACCCTTGCCGGCCTTGACAGTCATCTCGCCTTCCACATTCGCGACATGCGAGTTGAACATCATGGGCGTGACGACACAATCTTGAGCTTGTGCATCGCCTCCAAAGGACGTGCAGGCAAAGCCGAGAATAGCCAGGAAGACGTGCTTTCTCATAGGATCCTCCAATGCGATAGATATGTTATCTCATATCACAAGCTATCTGTCGTGGAAGATCCGCTTAGCAAGAAGGCAATTGTGCCAGTGGAAACCGGCTTGTGCTCGGGTACACATGAAGCCGTCGGAGGGCACGCGAAATTCGATTCGCTCTGGCTCGTAAGCACGCTAAGAGACCAAGAACACTCATTCAACGCCACGCTCTCAAGCGGATCTCATACGTGCCCCCTCTCAAGCTCACCCTCGTCGTTGCCGTCGCCCTGATCGACACGGACAACCGCATCCTTCTGGCCCAGCGGCCGGAGGGAAAGCAGCTCGCCGGCCTGTGGGAGTTTCCCGGCGGCAAGGTAGAGCCAGGCGAGCGGCCGGAGGAGACGCTGATCCGCGAACTGCGCGAGGAACTCGGCATCGCGGTGAAGGATCCCTGCCTCGCGCCGCTGACCTTCGCGAGCTACCCGTACGAGACCTTCCATCTGCTCATGCCGCTCTATGTCTGCCGCCGTTGGGACGGGTTCGTACAACCGCTCGAGGGCCAGGCCCTGAAATGGGTCAAGGCGCAGGAGCTGCGCAGCTATCCCATGCCGCCCGCCGACGAACCGCTGATCCCATTCCTCGTCGATCTTCTCGGGCCTTGAAGGACGTCCATGTCCTCGCAGAATGCCGGAGCCATTGCGTTGACGCCTGCGCCAAGTGCGGCCTTCGTCATCTCCAACCTGCTGGTCTGCTCATTCCTGTGGGGCAGCTCGCTCCTGCTCGTGAAGTTGAGCGGCAACCTGAGCCCGTTCGTGCTCGCCGCCATGCGTGGCCTGATCGGAGCCGCCACTCTTTCGCTGTGGTTCAGTCTTCAAGGCAAGAGCATCCTGCCGCAGCGGCACGAATGGCGCATCTGGGCCGTGCTCGGCACCCTCAACGGCTGGCTGCCGAACGTGCTCCTGGCCTATGCCCTGACGCAGATCTCCACGGCTCCTGCCGCCATGATCCAGGCCTCGTCCCCGCTGATCGTCACCGTGCTGTCGCATCTGCTGTTCGCCGATGAGCGGCTAACGCCGCAGCGCTTCGTGGGCGTCCTCATCGGCTTCCTCGGCATGGGGATTTTAATCGGTCCCGCTGCCCTGCCGGACAGCGGCATCAATGCGACGGGCGCGCTCCTCATGGCGGCGGCGGCCTTCAGCTATGCGACGGCGAATGTCTTTGTCCGCACCGTCAAGCAGGCAGATCCGGCCAGGATGGCCCTCGGCCAGCAGATCTGCTCCGGCTTTGCCGCGACTTTGCTCGCCCTCATCGTGGTCGGCCCTGAAGCCTTTGCTCCCGTTCCGTCACGCCTCGGGCCGCTGCTCGCGCTCGGCGCCCTGTCCACGGCCCTGCCGATCCTGCTGTTCATGCACCTGATCCGCCGCATCGGCCCGACCCGCGCCTCGATGGTGGGCTATCTCGCGCCGGTCTGGACCACCATCATGGCGGTGCTGTTTCTCGATGAGAGCGTCGGCCTGCGCGAACTCGCCGGGGGCGCCGTAGTGCTGACAGGTGTGGCACTCGTGTCCTTGGGCGGAAGACTCAAGCCAGTTCGTTGAGCATCGCGCGCGTCGCAGGCGGGATCTCAACCGGACGGTGGGTGGCTCGGTCCACATAGACATGGACGAAATGGCCGTGGGCCGAGGCCTGATCGGCGCCGGCCTTGAAAATCCCGATCCGGTAACGCACCGAGGAGCGCCCGAGATGCGCGACAGCGATGCCGGCTTCGAGCACCTCCGGAAAAGCGACGCTCTCGAAATAGGTACAGCCCGATTCCACCACGAGACCGATGACAGGGCTGTCAGCGATGACGAGCAGACCTTTCTCGACAAGCAATCCGTTCACGGCGCTATCGAAGTAGGAGTAATAATGCACGTTGTTCACGTGCCCATAGGCATCGTTGTCCATCCATCGAGTCGCGATGGGGCGAAAGAGCCTGAAGGCGGAGCGGGCGGGACGCGCGGGCCGGTCTGACATGAGAGTTGTCACCAAGCCGCTTCATAGATTGCGCGCGCATCCTCCAGGGTGAGCGGACGCGGGTTGTTCACGAGAAGGCGCGTCTGCTTCATGGCGTCCTCGGCCATCATCGGCACCGCATCCTGCGGAATGCCCACGTCGCGCAGGCGTGGGGGAAGCCCGACCTTGGCGCACAAGGTGGAGAGCGCCTCGACGAAGGCCGATGCCGTGGCGCGGCCTTCGATCTCCGGAAAGGCATGAGGCGCAAGCTCCGCATAGGCTGTCTCGCAGGCACTGGCGTTGAAGCGCAGCACATGCGGCAGCACTAGCGCATTGGAGAGCCCGTGCGGAATGCCGAAATGGCCGCCGATGGGATAGGCCAGCGCGTGAACGGCGGCGACCGGCGAATTGGCGAAGGCTTGGCCCGCGAGCATGGAGCCGAGCAGCATGGCCGAGCGGGCCTCGATATCGTGGCCGTGGTGCACGGCGCGCTCGATGTTGCGGCCGAGCAGGCGCAGGGCTTCCTTCGCCAGCGCCTGCGAGACTGGATTGTTGTTGGGGCTCGTCGAGGTATAGGCCTCGATCGCATGAACCATCGCGTCTATGCCGGTTGCCGCCGTCACATGCGGCGGCAGGTTCATGGTGAGATCGGGATCGAGCAGTGCGATATCGGGAATGATGAGCGGCGAGACGACGCCCTTCTTCTCATGGGCGCCGGTGGTGACGATGGAGATCGGCGTGACCTCCGATCCCGTGCCGGCGGTTGTGGGAATGGCCAGCAGAGGCAGCCGCGGCCCTTTGGCGATGCCGACGCCGTAGATCTCAGGGAGCCTCTCGTTGCTCGCGGCGAGAAGCGCCACGAGCTTCGCCACATCGATGGAGGAGCCGCCACCGAAGCCGATGACGGCGCGCGCTTCGAAATCCCTCGCCTTGGCGACAGCCGCCAGCACCACGTCCTCGGGCGGATCGGCAACGACTGCATCGAACACGTCGACCGCGATGCCTGCCTCCTCCAGCACATGGAGAGCCGGGGCGATCAGCCCGGCCTTTACAAGTCCCACATCGGTGACCAGGAGCACGCGTGGTCCAAGGCGCTGGGCCGCGATCTCGCCCAGGCGCGCGATACTGCCGGAGCCGAAGATGAGCGAAGGGGCGGTGTTGAAGGTGAAGGGCGACATGGAATTTCCCAAGGTAGGGGTCCTTTGCGCCGGAGATTGCCTCGGCCTTGGCGGGCCAGCAACCCGCCTCCGCTTCAGCCATTAGGAGAAGGGCTACGGCAGCACTTCAAAAGGCGCATCTTTTTGTTCTCGGAAGACCAAGGCTGGTCTTCGCTGACGCGCCCTTCGGTTCTCACGATGCGCTAGTCCTGGAACTCCTCAATGGCATCCACCTTCTCCGGATAGAAGGCCAGGTGCTCCTTGATGGCGACGACGGAGGGAGCGGGCTCCTCATAAGTCCAGGCGGCGTTCTCCCGCACGAGCCCGCCGCCGTTCACGGTGAAGTAAGACGCGTCGCCCTTGTAGGGGCAATGGGTGTGATGATCGGTGGAGTCCAGCAGATCCATGTGCACGTCCTCGCGCGGGATATACAGCACGGGCGGGAGGGTCGCCTCCTGCAGGGTCAGGGCCTCGGTCGTTTCGGCGATGATGAAGCCGCCGAGCATGACACGGATACGGTGCGGGTTCTTCGTGACGGTGATCGGATGATCCGGGCCGGGCTCTTTCATGGCGTTCCACTTTCCAGGAGGGTCCTCTGGAGAATGAACATAGGGCAACCTGGTTGCAGCCAAAGGCCGCGAGGCTCACCCGCCTTTCGGCTCGTCCTCGGGCCCGCCCTCCTTCACGCCGAGCGCATCGGCGAGCCTAACCTTGGCGGAGCCGGGGCGCAGCGGCTTCTGCTGGCTTTCATGCGGCGTCCAGCCGGACAGCCAGACGATCTCGAAGGTCGCCGGAATGCGGCCATCCGCATCGCCGAACCTCTCCGCATAAATCTCCGCCGTCCGCATCAGGGTCGCGCGCCGGAGCGGGGTTTTGCGCCGGTCATGCAGGGCGTTGGTCAGTCCCATCCGGCGCAGGTCCTGCATGAGCGCGAAGGCATTGGCATAGCGGACCCGGACGACGTCCGAATCGGTAACCGGCAGGGCGAAACCCGCGCGCTGCAACAGGCCGCCGATGTCGCGAAGGTCGGCAAAAGGCGCCACGCGAGGGCTCACGCCGCCCTCGATCTCGGCTTCCGCCTGCGTCAGGGACTGGCGCAGCTCGGTCAGGGTCGAGCCGCCCAGAAGTGCCCCGATGAACAGGCCGTCGGCCTTGAGCGCGTGGCGAATCTGGATGAGCGCCCCCGGCAGATCGTTGACGCCGTGCAGGGAGAGAAGAGAGACCGCGAGATCGAAGCGCGCACCGGAAAACGGCAGGCGCTCCTCGTCTCCGAGAATGCTGCCCGCCTCCGGCACGGACGCCAGGCGGATCACGGTCTCGGCGCGTCCGGTCCGGCGCAACATCTCGGCGGCTATTGGCGTCGGCGTGCCGACATCGAGCGCCAGGGAAAAGGTCCGCAGCACCGTGGAAAGCCGCTCCTCCAGATCTTCGACCGCGCGAACCAGGAGAAAATCGGCATAGCCCTGGTTCAGCGCACGGGCCAGCCTGCGGCGGACGAGGGAGCGGTCGAAGACGAGGGGCGTGTTCATGTGGCGCTCGATATGGCGTGTGCCGGGCCAAGAACCAAGGATTTTTTGTCCTTTCAGGGAGAGAGATGTCAGGAGCCTGCTCATCGGCTAAGCTCGATCCATGCGCAAGCCTCTCGAAATCCAGTCAATCCCGCTGAGTGCCCGCCTCCGCTCGGGCACGAGAGGCATGGCGCGTGGCTCTCGGCCTTCTCTACCCGCCGACCTGCGTCACCTGCCAAGCCGCCACCGGGGAGCCTCATGCCCTGTGCGCCGCCTGCTGGTCGAGCATCCGCTTCATTGAGCGGCCCTTCTGCGAACGGTTGGGATTGCCCTTTGCCGTTGATCTCGGCCAGCCGCTCCTCTCGCCCGCCGCCATCGCAGACCCACCGGTCTTCGGGCGCGCCCGGGCCGTGGCGGAATATGACGGGACCGCGAGCCTGCTCGTGCACCGCCTCAAATACAACGATCGTCTGGAGCTCGCCCGTGCCATGGGCGGCATGATGGTCCGGGCCGGCGCGGAACTGCTGGCCGATGCCGACGTGATCGTGCCGGTGCCCCTGCATCGTTGGCGGCTGTGGTGGCGGCGCTTCAATCAGGCGATGGCCCTGGCTAGGGTGGTCTCGTGCGAAAGCTGCGTGCCCTGCGATCCCTTCCTGCTCGCCCGTGTCAAGCGCACCCGCCGTCAGGTCGGGCTCACCAAGGCGCAGCGGCAAGACAACCTCCAGGGTGCCTTCCGCGTCCCCACCGAGGCGAAGGCAAAGCTCAAGGGCAAGCGGGTGCTCCTCGTCGACGACGTGCTGACCACCGGCTCCACGGCCAATGCGGCTTCGCGGGCGCTCCTGCGCGGAGGCGCCGCCTCGGTGGATATTCTGGCCTTTGCCAGAGTTGTTCAGGAGTTGTGATGGGAGCCCAAAGCTTCCTATATCCTGACCATCAAAGGAGAAACCTCTGTCATGCCGTCCGTCACGATCTACACGAAGAACTGGTGCCCCTATTGCTCGGCTGCCAAGAAGCTTCTCGACGAGAAAGGTGCCGCCTTCACCGAGATCGACATCGAAAAGAAGCCGGAAGCCCGCGCGGAAATGATCCAGAAGGCAAACGGCCGCTCCACCGTTCCGCAGATTTTCATCGGCGAAAAACATGTCGGAGGCTGCGATGACCTGTATGCTCTTGATGACAGGGGCCAGCTTGAGCCTTTATTGCAGGCCTGACGGAGACCAGAATTCATGACCTCGACCCGCTTCACCGCCGCCTGCGTCCAGATGCGCTCCGGGCGCGATGTCCTCAAGAACCGTGACGATGCGGTAGCCCTTGTGCGCGAGGCCGCGAGCCAGGGGGCGCACTTCGCCCAGACGCCGGAGATGACCTCCCTCGTGTGCCGGGACCGGGCGGAGCTGTTCGACAAGGTCGGGCCGGAGGCGCAGGATCCGGTGCTCGCGGCCCTGCGCGAGGTGGCGCGGGAGCGGGGCATCGTGGTCCAGATCGGCTCCATCGCCGTCAAGGAAGGCGACAAGGTCGCCAACCGCGCCTTCCTCATTGGCCAGGATGGCGAGGTCATCGCCTCCTACGACAAGATCCACCTCTACGACGTGGACCTGCCGAACGGCGAGAGCTGGCGCGAATCGGCCACCTATACGGGCGGATCCTGGGCCGTGGCCGCCGAGACGCCCTGGGGCTATCTCGGCATGACCATCTGCTACGATGTGCGTTTTGCCGCCCTCTACAAGGCGCTCGCCGAGAACGGCGCCTCGTTCCTCTCGGCGCCGGCAGCCTTCACCAAGCAGACGGGCGAGGCGCATTGGCACGTGCTGCACCGGGCACGGGCCATCGAGACCGGCTCCTTCATGATCTCCGCCGCCCAAGGCGGCCTGCATGAGGACGGGCGCGAGACCTTCGGTCACTCCGTGATCATCGATCCCTGGGGCCGGGTGCTGGCGGAAGGCGGCACGGAGCCCGGCGTGTTCCTGGCCGAGATCGACACCGGCGTCGTCGCCGAGGTGCGCGGCCGCATTCCGACCCTCAAGAATGCCCGTCCCTTCAAGGTCGAGGTCGTTCCCACCATCGAGACGGATCAGGAGGCCAGAGCCTGATCCCCTTTCCTTTCCGAGCCTGAATTCCTACGTCTTACCAAGATATGATCAAGTATGCCCTGGCCTGCGAGCAGGCCCATGAGTTCGAGAGTTGGTTTCCCTCAAGCGAGGCGTTCGAGACGCAGCGCAAGCGCGGCTTCGTAACCTGTCCGTACTGCAACTCGGCCAAGGTCGAGAAGCAGATCATGGCTCCCTCCGTCGCGCGTACGGATAAGGCCCCGAAAGCGCCGACGCCGGAGGTCCAGCCCGTCGCGGTTCTCTCCGAGCGGGAGCGGGAGTTGCGCGCCGCGTTGAGGGCCCTGCGCGAGCACGTGTTGAAGAACGCCGAGGATGTCGGCAAAGGCTTCGTCGAGGAAGCGCGCAAGATGTATTACGGCGAGACCGAGGAGCGCTCGATCTACGGCGAGGCGGATCTCGCCGAAGCGCAGGCACTGCTGGAGGAAGGCATCGACGTTCTACCGCTGCCCGTCGTGCCGGACGACAGGAACTAGGCCAGCCTAAGCCTCCAGATCCGTCTTCAGCCGGTCGAGCATCTCCACCGCCCGGCCGGCATAGGCGCCGATCCAGCGGTCGTAAATATGCTTGATCGGGAGCGGATTGAGATGGTTCCACCGCTCACGCCCCTCGCGCTTGACGATCACGAGGTCCGCACCTTCCAGAATCTTCAGGTGCTCCATCACGGTGCAGCGGTCGAGCGCCGGGAACCGGTCGCACAGTTCGCCCGTGGTTTGCGGCTTATCTTTCAATGCATCGAGAATATCGCGGCGGGTCGCAGCCGATAAGGCCTTGAAGACTCGATCGCTTTCGTCGCTGGTCGACATGTTATATTTTTATAATATGATGGCACGGCACGCCAGGAGGTCCATTATGGATCTGACGTTCAAAGTGTCTGCCAGGATTGCGAAACCGGTGGCCGAAGTGTTCGAGGCCATCGCCGATCCCTCCGAGCTGTCGCGCTATTTCACGACGGGCGGCGCCAAGGGTCGTTTGGAAGCCGGGTCCACCGTCACCTGGGATTTCCACGACTTTCCGGGAGCGTTCCCGGTCTGGGTCATCGAGGTGGTGCCGGAGAGGCGCATCGTCCTGCAATGGGAGGCCGGCGATGAGCCTCCAAGCAATGCGAATGAAGCAAACGCCTCGGGCCGCTACAAAACGACGGTGACGATCACCTTCGAGCCGCTCGACGACGGGCAGCGGACGCTGGTCTCGATCTCGGAGGAGGGCTGGCGCGAGACGGAGGCCGGTCTGAAATCATCCTATGGCAATTGCCAGGGCTGGATGCAAATGCTCTGCGCGCTGAAGGCATACAAGGAATATGGCATCAACCTGCGGGAAGGCATGTTCAGGTAGGATGCCTGCAGGGCGTGTGCTCATCCCTGTCACCAGAGACGACAGGGATGAAGGCTTGCTTCGTCTTTCAAACCGGGAAAGAGGCGTGGGCTATTTCTTTGGCGTGATCAACTCGACACCGAGCTGCGTCTCGCCTTTGAAAGCCCAGATGCTCTTGTAGCCACCCTTCGTCTCATCGTCCTCGACGAGAAGGGCCGTACCGCTCGCGCCCTTGCTGCTGAAACTCGCAGCCAGAACGCGCTCGTCTCCGATGGCAAAACCGTCGTACCTGTCGCCGGCGATATTCCAGGTGAGCTTGAACGTATCCTTGCTCGTCTGGACGATCGTCAACGTGCCCGTGTAATCGCTGTCCGGCTCACCATTGTGACCTTTGACCGTATAGACGCCCGGGCCGCCCGCCATCGCGGGAACGCTTGCGCCGATGGCCAATCCGAGCATGGCCAATCCCAAAAGTTTCGACTTCATGATATCTCCTCCCGCAAGCGGGCCTTTAAAGAACAGCAGTGTCAGCGATGGTAGGTGAAGGTCGAAATCGAGCAGACGTTGATGGCGCGTTGCACGAGAGAGGTGCCATTGGTGAAGACGGCCTTGAAATCGAATTTGCAGGCGCCGGTGCCGTCGTCAATGTCGATCTCGAAGGTATCGCCTACCTCCAGCGTATCGGAGCCGAGAATGTCCTCTTCCCAGTCGTCCGCGCCGGTATTGGAGGCGTAGAACTCAGACATCGTCAGTCCGGTGTCGTTGACGATATCGACCTTCCGGTTGGCGGCGGAAGCGGCAGTGAAAGCGGACGCGGCAAGAAAGCCGGCCGCGATGAGAGTCGCGACAATCTTCATAGATAGCCCCAGGCTGTTGATGGATTCAGAACGAGTCGATGCTTTGCATCGTGACTGCAGCGAGCCTAGCTGTTGGGGACTTTTATTGTCTCGGTGGGCCTGACGCGGGGCATGGATATCAATGTTTCCGTTACGGAAGTACTACCGCCGCCCCATTTGCGACAAATATCTTAAAGGAATTCCGGCGGCTCTCCTTCGCTCTCGAAACCCGAACCTAAGCGGAACGGCCTTGCCTCTCATGACTTATGCTTGCGCTGAACCAGCTATCGGAGCAGTCATTCTTTGACGGTATTCTTCACCAGCGACACCCATTTCGGCGATCCCCGGGTGCTGCGGATCGACAAGCGCCCGTTCAAGACGATTCCCGAACACGATGCCGCCCTCATGGCCAATTGGAATGCCGTCGTCTCCCCCGAGGACGAGGTCTGGCATCTGGGCGATTTCGCCCTGCATGTGCGGCCGGAGCGTGTCGACGAATTGCTCGGCCTGCTCAATGGCCGCAAGCATCTGATCACCGGCAACAACGATGGCCCGGCAACACTTGCGGCGAAGGGCTGGGCGAGCGTTCAGGCCTATGCTGAACTTATGCTCGACGGCCATGCGCTCGTCATGTGCCATTATGCCTTCCGGACCTGGAAGAACATGGGTCGTGGCTGGATCGACCTGCACGGCCACTCTCACGCCAAGCTGAAGCCGCAGACGCGCCAATTCGACGTGGGCGTGGATGCCTTCGACTATCGCCCTGTCGACCTTGAAACGATCCTGGCCTCCCGGACACGTCGCCGGAAGGCCAGTGCTGACATGGTATCCGACTGACAGAAGCTGTCATATACCGGCTTTCACAGGTTTCCATTTCATCGATGCCTCGGCACGATCGAGCCTGCGACTCCACAGCGCCAGGAGAAGGCCGGAGGCCGGCAGCAGGGCTGCGACCCAGGTGACGGATCCCAGACCAGGGCCATGGTCGATCACGAAGCCGCCGAGCCAGGCCCCGAGGGCATTGCCGAGATTGAACGCCGCGATGTTGAGGCTGGACGCCAGGCTCTGGCCGGCACCTTCGGCCTTTTCCAGAACCCACATCTGCAGCGGCGGCACGGTCGCGAAGGCGGCGGCGCCGAGCAGGCCGACGAACGCGATGGCGGTAATCTTGTTGTGAATGCCCAAGGTCATCGCAGCGAGGACTACGGCCAGCAGGCCGAGGGATCCCAGCAGGGTGGCCATCAGCCGACGGTCGGCGAGCTTGCCGCCCAGAAGATTGCCCAACACCAATCCGCCGCCGAAGACGAGCAGGATCGGCGAGACGGCGTCCTCCGAGAAGCCGGTAATCTGCGTCAGGATCGGCGCGATATAGGTGAAGACTGCGAAGACGCCGGCATAGCCGAGTACCGTGGTGAGAAGGCCGAGCAGCACGGGGCGACGCGACAGCACCTTCAGTTCGTCGGAGAGACTGCCGCCCTCAGCGGTTTCCTGACGATCCTTCGGGACGAAGAGCGCGATCACGGCCAGCGCCGCAATGCCGACGAAGGTCACGGCCCAGAACGTCGCGCGCCAGCCATAGGCCTGGCCGAGCCAGGTGCCGAAGGGAACGCCAAGGATGTTGGCGACTGTCAGGCCGGTGAACATGATGGCGATGGCCGAGGCCTTCTTGTCGGCGGGCACGAGGCTCGTCGCCACCACGGAGCCGACGCCGAAGAAGGTGCCGTGCGCGAAAGCCGTCAGCACGCGGGCTGCCATCAGCGTCGCGTAATCCGGCGCGACCGCGCAGGCGAGATTGCCGAGAGTGAAGACGACCATGAGGGCGAGAAGCACGGTCTTGCGCGACCAGCGGCCCGTCAGCGTGGTGAGCAGCGGCGCACCGACCACGACGCCGAGCGCGTAGCCGGAAATGAGCAGGCCCGCCGCCGAGATCGAGACGCCGAGATCGGCGCTCACCTGAAGCAGCAGGCCCATGATGACGAATTCGGTGACGCCGATGCCGAAGGCACCGGCCGTCAGCGCGTAAAGAGCAAGAGGCATGGGAGACGTCCTTGAGCGAAGTGTCGCCGCAAGATGGACGCAACCCCGCTTATGAACTAGCCTGCCGGCAGGCACATCATTTATGAATTGAACTCACAATGGCCAGGATGGACATCAACCGGTCCGGCGAGATGGAGGTCTTCGTCCGGGCCGTCGATCTCGGCGGGTTCTCCGCAGCCGCGCGCGCCTTGCGCATGACGCCCTCGGCCGTGAGCAAGCTGATTGCAAGGCTGGAAGCTCGTCTTGGCGCCCGCCTCGTCAACCGCTCGACCCGCAAGCTCCAGCTGACGCCGGAGGGCTCGGCCTTCTACGACCGCGCCGTCAGCGTTCTGGCCGATCTCGACGAGGCCGAACGCAGCGCCGCAGTCGGTGCCGCGCCACGCGGGCGCCTCCGGGTGAACACGAACGTTCCCTTCGGCACCCATCATCTCATCCCCCTCCTGCCGGATTTTCTCTCCCGCCACCCGGAGGTGACTGTCGAAGTCACGCTGACGGACACAATCGTCGATCTGCTCGAGGACCGCGCCGACGTCGCCATCCGCGTCGGTCCGTTGAAGTCCTCGCAGCTCGTGGCACGCAAGCTCGGCGAGAGCCGGATGATGCTGCTGGCCGCGCCCTCCTATCTGGACAGGCACGGCACGCCGCAAAACCCGGAAGACCTCGCCCGCCACAACCTGCTCGGCTTCAGCTTCGCCCGCCAGAGCAACGGCTGGCCCTTCAGGGATCAGGGGGCAACGTCAGCGCCGTCGTGCCGACCGGCAACGCGCAGATCAGCGACGGCGAATCGATGAGGCTTCTCGTGCTCACCGGCCTCGGCATCAGCCGCCTGTCCCGGTTTCACGTCGGGCCCGACGTGGAGGCCGGACGGCTCGTACCCCTGCTGGAAGCCTACAATCCCGGCGACACGGAGAGCATTCACGCGGTCTATGTCGGCGGCGGCCACCTGCCCGCGCGGGTTCGTGCCTTCCTGGATTATCTCGTCGAGACGGTTCGGCTCGATTGAGCAGAGTTCCTCCTGGTTTCGTCATTGGACAGGGTTATTCTCGACACTTTAAGCCTCAGGCCAGTCACCGTAAGGTTCACCCCGCAAGGAGCTATCCATGGATCGGCCGGGACACAGCCCGAAATCTCAACGCCGCGTCTCCTTGATGCGCCGCTTCTTCGACAGCGAGGCCTCAGGCGGCATGATCCTCATGGGCGTGACGGTGGTCGCCCTTGTCATCGCCAACTCCCCCGTGGCCGACACCTATTTCGCCGTCCTGAAAACCTATGTTCTGGGCCTGAGCGTCCTGCACTGGATCAACGACGCGCTCATGGCGGTGTTCTTCCTGCTGGTCGGCCTCGAGATCAAGCGCGAGATGCTGGACGGGCAGCTCTCCACCTGGCCTCGCCGGATCCTGCCCGGCATCGCCGCCGTCGGCGGCATGGTCGTGCCGGCCCTGATCTATCTCGCCATTACCTGGAACGAGCCGCGGCTTCATTCCGGATGGGCGATTCCGACCGCAACCGACATCGCCTTCGCCCTCGGTGTGCTGGCCGTCCTCGGACCGCGGGTGCCGACCTCTCTCAAGATCTTCCTGACCGCACTCGCGATTCTCGACGATCTCGGCGCGATCATCATCATCGCGTTCTTCTACACGGGCGACCTCTCGCTCCCGATGCTCGGCGCAGCCGCCCTGTGCCTTGTCGTGCTCATCGCCTTCAACCGCTTCCATGTGACGGCGCTCCTGCCCTATCTCGTGGTCGGCGCGGTGCTGTGGTTCTTCGTGCTGAAGTCGGGTATCCACGCGACGCTCGCCGGCGTGGCGCTTGCCCTCACGATCCCGCTCCAGGCCCGTCCGAAGAAGACCAGGGCCGAGGACTCGTCCCTGCATCGGCTGGAACATGCCCTCCAGCCCTGGGTCGCCTATGCGATCATTCCGATCTTCGGTTTCGCCAATGCGGGCGTGCCGCTCTCAGGGCTGTCGTTCGACTCCCTCTCGAGCCCGCTGCCGCTGGGCATCGCCCTGGGGCTTTTCGTCGGCAAGCAGCTCGGCGTCTTCGTCTTCTCGGAACTGGCGATCAGACTGAACTTCGCCGACATGCCCGCGGGTGCAAGCCGTGCCCAATGTTACGGCGTCGCGCTGCTCTGCGGCATCGGCTTCACCATGAGCCTGTTCATCGGCGCCCTCGCCTTCCCGGGCCAGGAGGACCTGATGAACGCGACCAAGATCGGCGTGCTCATGGGCTCGGCCCTCTCGGCGCTCGCCGGCTATCTCGTGCTCAGCCTCGCGCCGCGGGAGCAGCCTCACGCCCGTGCGGCGAGGAGCATGTAGTTGACGCCCGTGTCGGATGAGAGCGACCAGGTATCCCGCAGCGGGTTGTAAGACACGCCCTCGAGATCATGGACGCCGAAGCCCGCATGTCGAATGGCATCGGTCAGCTCGTCGGGGGTGACGAACTTGTCCCATTCATGGGTGCCCTTGGGCAGCCAGCGGAGGATGTATTCGGCGCCCACGATGGCGGAAGCGAAGGAGCGCAGGGTCCGGTTGATCGTCGCCATGGCGAGGCACCCGCCCGGCTTTACTCCTTGAGCGCAGGCGTTCACGAAGGCCTGCCGGTCCGCCACGTGCTCGATCACCTCCATGGCGAGCACCATGTCGAAGGTCTCACCCCTGGCGACCACGGCCTCCACCGTCTCGTTGCGATAATCGATCGCGATCCCTGCCCGCTCGGCATGGAGCCGGGCGACCGAGATATTGGTGGGGGCCGGATCGAGCCCGGTGACCTTGGCGCCCAGCCGCGCGAGCGGCTCCGACAGCACGCCGCCGCCGCAGCCCACGTCGAGGATCGTGATCCCCTCCAGCGAGCGGGCCGAGCGCGGATCGCGCCCGAAGCGTCGGCAGGCCTCGTCCCGGATATAGGCCAGCCGCACCGGGTTGAACTTGTGCAGGACCTTCATGGGTCCCTTCGGGTCCCACCAGGCTTCGGCGATCGTCTCGAACCGCGCGACTTCGGCCGGATCGATGGTCGTGGATGCGCCTGCGGACATGGCGGACTCCTTTTTTCGTGCCGATGGAAAAAGGCAACAAAACAGCGCGTTGACAGGGCGCACCCCTCCCGTCATGTATACGCGCCTTTTCGCGGCGCGAAGGGGCAAAATTTCTCATTTTCTCATCACGGCCTTCCTCGCCCATGCCCCGTCTTGTCATGAAGTTCGGCGGAACATCCGTCGCCACCGTAGAGCGCATCCGCAACGTGGCGCGGCACGTCAAACGTGAGGTCGAGGCCGGTTACGACGTCGCCGTCGTCGTCTCCGCCATGGCGGGCAAGACCAACGAGCTCGTCGGCTGGGTGAAGGACGCCTCGGGCCTCTACGATTCGAAGGAATACGACGTGGTCGTCGCCTCAGGCGAACAGGTGACGTCCGGCCTTCTCGCCATCGCCCTTCAGGAAATGGGCCTCAAGGCCCGCTCCTGGCAGGGC
The DNA here is from genome assembly GCF_044784385.1 of Microvirga sp. RSM25. Classification (NCBI taxonomy): domain Bacteria; kingdom Pseudomonadati; phylum Pseudomonadota; class Alphaproteobacteria; order Hyphomicrobiales; family Methylobacteriaceae; genus Microvirga; species Microvirga sp. RSM25. Next base: position 4,192,396 of record NZ_CP173039.1, read on the forward strand.
TGGCAGATCCCGATCATGACCTCGGAAGCCCATGGCTCGGCGCGAATCGCCGCCATCGACGGCACCGGGATTCTCAAGAGCTTCACGGACAACAGGGAAGTCGCCGTCGTCTCTGGCTTCCAGGGCGTTCACCAGCCCACGGGCCGCGTCACGACCTTGGGCCGCGGCGGCTCGGATACCAGCGCCGTGGCGCTCGCCGCCGCCATCCAGGCCGAGCGCTGCGACATCTATACGGACGTGGACGGCGTCTACACCACCGATCCGCGCATCGTGCCCAAGGCCCGGCGCCTGGACAAGGTTTCCTACGAGGAAATGCTGGAAATGGCCTCGCTGGGGGCCAAGGTGCTTCAGGTGCGCTCGGTCGAGCTCGCCATGATGCATCGCGTGCCGACCTATGTTCGCTCCAGCTTCGACGATCCCGCCGACCCCAAGCTCGGCACCCTCATCTGCGACGAGGAAGACATCATGGAACAGCAGATTGTCACGGGCATCGCCTATTCGCGCGACGAAGCCCAGATCACGCTGCGGGACATTGCGGACAAGCCGGGCATCGCCGCTTCGATCTTCGTGCCCCTGGCGGACGCCAACATCAACGTGGACATGATCATCCAGGTCGTGTCCGACAACGCCGCCACCACGGACCTGACTTTCACGGTGCCGACCGCCGATTACGAGCGGGCGGTCGCGATCCTCAACACCCACCGGGACGAGATCGCCTTCAAGGAGCTCCAGGGAGCGACCGATGTGGTGAAGGTCTCGGCCATCGGCGTCGGCATGCGCAGTCATGCGGGCGTTGCGGCTCGCGCCTTCAAGGCCTTGGCCGACAAGGGCATCAACATCCGGGCAATCACGACCTCTGAGATTAAATTCTCAGTACTGATCGAGTCGGCCTATACCGAGCTTGCGGTGCGCACGCTCCACTCGCTATACGGCCTTGATCAAGCCTGATTGACGAGGGAACAGTCGGGCTGCGACACTCGTATTAGGTAGCCGCCGGTTCGCCTTGCCGGCTCTTGAAGGACGGGAACTGATAAGCTCATGCCAAGCGCTCCCGGCGGTCCGCGCCTTCTGCTGCGCCGCCTCCGCGAGATCATGGCGGAGCCGGTCGGGGCGCAGGACCGTCTCGACAAGATCGTCACCCAGATTGCCGCCAACATGGTCGCGGAGGTGTGCTCCGTCTATGTGATGCGCGGCGATGGCGTGCTCGAGCTGTTCGCCACCGAGGGTCTGAACCGGGAAGCCGTCCACCTCACCATCATGCGCTCGGGCGAAGGCCTCGTCGGCCTCATCGCGTCGACCGCCGAGCCTCTGGCGCTCTCCGACGCGCAAAGCCACCCGGCCTTCTCCTACAAGCCGGAGACGGGGGAAGAGATCTACCACGCCTTCCTCGGCGTGCCGCTCCTGCGCGCCGGCAACACGCTCGGCGTTCTCGTCGTCCAGAACCGCACCTATCGCGTCTATGCCGAGGAAGAAGTCGAGGCGCTTCAGACCACCGCCATGGTGGTGGCCGAAATGCTCGCGACCGGCGAGCTGCAGGCCCTGGCGCCCGTGGATACGGGCATCGCGCTCCGCCGCGCCGTCTATCAGAAGGGCGTCGCCCTCGCCGATGGCGTGGGCCTGGGCCATGTGGTGCTCCATGAGCCGCGCGTGGTCGTCAAGAACCTCATCGCCGAGAATATCGACGCCGAACTCCGGCGCCTGGATTCGGCCATCGCCGAGGTGCGGCTGTCCATCGACGAGCTGATCGAGCGCGGCGACGTCGCCCATCATGGGGAGCACCGGGAGGTTCTGGAGACCTTCCGCATGTTCGCCCACGACCAGGGCTGGCTCCGGCGCATGCGCGAGGCCGTGACGTCGGGTCTGACGGCCGAAGCTGCCGTGGAGCGGGTCCAGTCCGACAACCGCGCCCGCATGCTGCGTCAGACCGATCCTTATCTGCGCGAGCGCCTGCACGATCTCGACGACCTCGCCAACCGCCTGCTGCACCGCCTCGTTGGGCGCAATCTTGTGGCCGAGCGGGGACAATTGCCAGAGAACGCCATCCTGGTGGCCCGCTCCATGGGACCGGCGGCGCTCCTCGACTACGACCGCTCGAACCTGCGCGGCCTCGTGCTCGAAGAGGGTGGACCGACGAGCCACATCGCCATCGTCGCCCGCGCCCTCGGCATTCCGGCCGTGGGTGAGGTGTCGAACGCAACCTCACTGACGGAGCAGGGGGATGCGATCATCGTCGACGGTGCCGCCGGCGAGGTGCAGATCCGACCCAATCCCGACGTGGAGGCGGCCTATGCCGAGAAGGCGCGCCTTCGTGCCCGTCGGCAGGAGCAGTATCTCAAGCTGCGCGACGTGCCCTCCATCACCAAGGACGGCATCGAGGTCACCCTGCAGATCAATGCCGGTCTCGTGGTCGACCTGCCGCATCTGGCCGAGACCGGGGCTGCGGGCGTCGGTCTGTTCCGCACCGAGCTTCAATTCATGATCGCCGAGCGGATGCCATCGGCCTCCGAGCAGCAGGCGCTCTACAGCACCGTCTTTGCGGAAGCCGGCGACAGGCCCGTCACCTTCCGCACCCTCGATATCGGCGGCGACAAGATCCTGCCTTACATGCAGTCGGTCGAGGAGGAGAACCCGGCCTTGGGCTGGCGCGCCATCCGCATCGGCCTCGACCGGCCGGGCCTGCTGCGCGCCCAGGTCCGCGCCCTTCTCAAGGCCGCCGGCGGACGGCCTTTGAAGATCATGTTCCCGATGGTGGCGACCTGCGACGAGTTCGAGCGCGCCAAACAGATCGTGGAGCGGGAGAAGGCCCATCTCGCCAATCATGGGCACCCTCTCCCGAGCGACCTGAAGCTCGGCGTCATGCTGGAAGTTCCATCGCTCCTGTTTCAGCTCAAGGAAATCTGCGAGAGCGCCGATTTCATCTCGCTGGGAACGAACGATCTGATGCAGTTCCTGTTTGCCAGCGACCGCGAGAACCGGCGCGTGGCCGATCGCTTCGATCCCTTGAGCGCACCCATGCTCCGCGCCTTGAACATGGTCGTGGAGCAGGCCCAGGCGTCCGGCTGCCTGGCGACCGTCTGCGGCGAGATCGGCGGGCGCCCCCTCGAGGCCATGGCCCTGATTGGCCTCGGCTTCCGCTCGCTTTCCATGTCCCCGTCCTCCATCGGTCCGGTCAAGGCCATGCTGCTGGAAATGAACGTCGCGGAGCTCAGTGTCCTGATCCGCGAGGAACTGAAGAATGCCGGGGGCGGCGAAACGCTGCGCCCGAAGCTTGCCCATTTTGCGGAAACCCATGGTATTCCGGTCTGATGTCGATAGCGCCTCCCTCTGATCGCCTGAACGCCATTCTTGCCCGCCATGACATCATCACGGCGACGCTCAATGCAGGCCCTGATCCCGAAACCTTCGTCGCCCTGTCCCGCGAACTGTCAGAGCTCGACGGCGTGGCGGACGCCATCCGCGCCTATCGCGCGATGGAGGACAACCTGAACGGCCTTCAGGCCCTGATCGACGATGCCTCGACCGATGCCGAGATGCGCGGGCTCGCCGAGGACGAGCTGCCCCAGGCCAGGGAGGATCTGGAAAAGGCCGCGCAGGACCTGCGCATCAGGCTCCTGCCCCGCGACGAGGCGGACGAGAAGAGCGCCATCCTCGAAATCCGCGCCGGCACCGGCGGCGACGAGGCGGCCCTCTTCGCCGGCGACCTGCTGCGCATGTACACCCGCTATGCCGACCTGAAGGGCTGGAAGGTCGAGATCGTGTCCGAGAGCGAGGGCACGGCCGGCGGCTACAAGGAAGTCGTGGCCGAGATCAAGGGACGCGGCGTGTTCGCGCGGCTCAAGTTCGAGAGCGGGGTGCACCGGGTGCAGCGCGTGCCGGACACGGAAACGCAAGGCCGCATCCACACCTCCGCGGCCACCGTGGCCGTGCTGCCGGAGGCCGAGGACGTGGACATCGTGATCAACGACGCCGACCTGAAGATCGACACCATGCGGGCGCAGGGTGCCGGCGGTCAGCACGTGAACAAGACCGAGTCGGCGATCCGCATCACCCATCTCCCGACCGGCATGGTGGTGTTCGTCCAGGACGAGCGCTCCCAGCACAAGAACCGCGCCCGCGCCATGGCCCTGCTGCGCGCCCGCCTCTACGATGCCGAACGCACCGCCAAGGACGCCGTCCGCGCGGCCGACCGCAAGGCGCAGGTGGGCTCCGGCGACCGCTCCGAGCGCATCCGCACCTACAACTTTCCGCAGGGGCGCGTGACCGACCACCGGATCAACCTGACCCTCTACAAGCTGGAAGAGGTGATCGCCGGCAATGCCCTGGACGAGCTGATCGACGCGCTGGTCACCGAGCATCAGGCGGCCCAGCTCGCCTCTCAGGACCAGGCGGCATGATCGCAGGCCAGAGGGTCGAGGGCTTAAGCCACATCACGCTCATCACCCGAGATCTTGCCCGCATGAGCGCCATCGTCGAAGGGGCGCTCGGCGGCCGGGAGATCTACTCCTCCGGCGAGGCCACCTTCTCCCTGTCGCGAGAAAAGTTCTTCGATGTCGGCGGGCTCTGGATCGCCGTGATGGAGGGCAAGAGCCTTCCCACCCGCACCTACAACCACATCGCCTTCAAGATCCCGGCGTCGGCCATCGACGAATACCGGACGCGGATTGAGGCCCTGGGGCTGGAGATCCGCGAATCCCGCCCGCGGGTCGAGGGCGAGGGTCATTCGCTCTACTTCTACGACGACGACAACCACCTGTTCGAGCTGCATACCGGCACCCTGGAGGAGCGGCTCGAACGCTATCGGCAGGGCCGAAGCCGTGAAGACACGCGCTGAAGCGCTGAGGGAGCTGCGCCGGACCCTCAGCGAGGCCGGGTTCGAGACCGCGGCGCTGGATGCACGGCTCCTCCTGCTGGCCGCCCTTGGCATTTCAGCGACGGATCTTATCACCCGGCCCGATTCCAGCCTGTCACTGGACGAGGCCGAGACCCTCGCCGCCTTCACCCACCGGCGTCTTGGCCATGAACCCGTCGCCCGGATCGTCGGGGTCCGAGAGTTCTGGGGCTTGCCCTTCCGCCTTTCCCCCGAGACCCTGGTGCCCCGCCCCGACACGGAGACCGTCGTCGAGACCGCCCTCGACCTCCTGCCGGACCGGCAGGCGCCCCTCAGGATCGTCGATTTCGGCACCGGATCGGGCTGCATCCTGGTCGCGCTCCTCCATGAGCTGCCCCGGGCGACGGGCCTTGGGGTCGACTTGTCCTTTGGGGCCCTTGTGACAGCCCGTACCAATGCCGCCGACAACCGGGTCGGCAGCCGCTGCCATTTCGCCCTGTCCCGCTGGGCCGACGCGGTTTCGGGCCCTTTCGACCTTATCGTCTCGAACCCGCCCTATATCGCCTCCGGGGTGATCCCGACCCTCGACGAGGAGGTGCGGGAGCACGATCCGACGCTTGCCCTCGACGGCGGCCCGGACGGCCTCGAGCCCTATCGGATCCTTCTGAGCGAAGCCGGGCGGCTCCTTGCCCCTCAGGGCCTGCTCGTGGTCGAGATCGGCTATGATCAGGCCGAGGATTTAGTAAGCTTGGCAAGGATTTACGGCCTTGAAATCCTGCAGGTCGCCTACGATCTATCGGACAACCCCCGCTGCATCGCCATGAGGCGATCGTGATGAACGGGGTGCGGCTTTCTTGTCCCATGGCGGGATAAAGTCTGAAATAGCCCTTGTTGGACCGGACGGAACCCGCTAGATTCGGATCTAGAGATCGTCCTCGGTCTAAACAAATCGGCAGCCCTTGAGGGAATGCCGGAAGACCAAACGATATCAATCGCGCAGGCAGGGGCTTTTGAAACGGAACAGCCTGGCGCGATTATCTGAACCCGACACTGAAGGATGGCCAGGCCTGTCTTAGGCTATGGCCGAATGTCAGACGGTTGCCACGCGAACGGTGGGCGCTGAGCCCGTTCGGTGAATATTGGCTTGCATATCGCGTGGGCATGAAGAACCAGCGAGGCTCGTAGAGCGAACAATGAGACCAGGACAAAACAGGCGTATGCGCGGTCGTAACAACAACAACCGCAACAATAACAAGGGGCCCAATCCCTTGACGAAGAGCTATGAGTCGAACGGCCCGGACGTGAAGATCCGCGGCACGGCTCAGCATGTCGCCGAGAAATACAGCCAGCTCGCCCGCGACGCGCAGTCGAGCGGCGACCCGGTGGCGGCCGAGAACTACTTCCAGCACGCCGAGCATTATTTCCGCATCATCGCGGCCGCCCAGGAGCAGCTGCGCGAGCAGTACGGCTACCAGCAGCGTCCCTTCGACGAGGAAGGCGGCGACGAGGAGGGCTTCGGTCAGGGCGAGCGTCCGAACTTCGAGCGCGCCGGCGGCGGCCAGGATTTCGGCAACGGCGAGGAGCAGGATTTCGGCTCCCAGCCGCAGCCTTACGAGAACCGGGCCGACCGCAATGAACGCCCCGCCCGCTACGATCGCGGGGATCGCCAGGATCGCCCCGACCGTGGTGACCGGCAGGAGCGCAACGACCGTCAAGACCGGAATGACCGCGGCGACCGTCGGGAGCGCTTCCAGCGCGACCGTGGCCCGCGCCAAGACTTCCAGCGACCGGACTCGCAGCGTCCGGATTCCCAGCGTCAGGACGTCCAGCGCGACGAGCAGCCCTACGAGGCCCGCTTTGAGGGTGGCGAGCGCAACGAGCGCAATGAGCGCCCTGCCCGCTTCGATCGTGGCGATCGCCTCGACCGCAACGATCGTCAGGACCGGGGTGATCGCCCCGATCGCGGCGACCGGCAGGAACGCACAGACCGTCCCGAGCGCACAGACCGTCCCGAGCGTACCGACCGCCCCGAGCGTACCGACCGCCCCGAGCGTCGTGAGCGCTTCCAGCGCGACCGCCGCCGTGACGAGGCCGAGGCGCCCGAGCAGGGCACCCTGCCGGCGTTCCTGACGAACCCGGTCCGCTCGCCGGCTCCGGTTGCCGTCGAGGAGGCTCCCCAGGCAGCCCCGGTCGTGCAGGAAGCGGCCAATGACGAGGAAGCCCCCCGTCCGCGCCGCCGTCGTCGGACCCGCCAGGAAATGATCGATGCGGCCAATGCCGAGAACGCCGGCTTCACGCCGGATCCGGCCGAGACCCCGGCGGCTGAATAAGGCCTCATCACAGAACGATCAGAAAGGGAGAGCCTCGCTCTCCCTTTTTTATTGGCGCATGGCCGGGCCTCACTTGGCGATTTCGCTTGGAGAGGTGCGACGCCCTTGTGATCGATATCACCGGCACGGGGCTGGGTGATGAGGCGGTGCGCGCCGCATGGCCGGCTGTTTCCGCGGCGAGAGTCAGAGTGCCGGTCCAGCTTCCTGCTTGACTCACACATAACTCGCTGGTTATTGGTTTGATCAATAACCAGCGAGTTATGAATCTTCATGCCACAACCCCACGATGTCCTGTTCAGAGCGCTCGCCGATCCAACGCGACGGGCCATCTTCGAGCGCCTGTGCCGCGACGGAGACCAGACGGTGGCAGCCCTGACGGCTCGGGCCGAGGTCTCACAACCAGCCATCTCAAAGCATCTCGCCGTCCTGAAGCAGGCCGGATTGGTGCGTGACCGCCACGAAGGTCGTCAGACGCACTACAGCGCACGGCCCGGAGCCTTGGCCCCGCTGGTTGATTGGACGAGCCAAATGGCCGGCTTCTGGCAAAGCCGGTTCGACGACCTCGAAGATTTGCTGAAAAGGATGGACCAATGAATGAAATGCGGACCGAAACGCGCTCCGTCGTTGTCGAGCGGGAGATCCCTCATCCGCCGGAAAAGATCTGGCGTGCGCTCACCCAACCGCATCTGATCGCCGAGTGGCTCATGAAGAACGACTTCGAGCCTGCCGTGGGTCACCGTTTCAACCTTCGCGGAGATTGGGGCGGCGTGTTGGATTGCGAGGTCCTCGCCATCGAGCCGAACAACATGCTGTCCTACACGTGGAATTTCACACACGAGGATGCGGCCTACGAACTGAAGAGCGTGGTGACATTTACTCTGACCCCGACGAGCACGGGGACCCTCCTGCGCATGGAGCAGGTGGGCTTCCGGCCGGATCAGAAGCAGGCCCACGGGGGCGCCAAGGCGGGTTGGCAGGGGTTCCTGGCGAACCTGGAGCAGGTTTTGGCGCGCATCGATTGAAGCTTACCGCCGAACGGGTCGCTCGATCCGCTTCGGCTCATCTCAGGAGGAAGTCACAATGAACTGGAACACGTGGATTCGGCAGGGTCACCGCTGGCTGGCGATTGCCTTTACGGTGACTGTCGCCGCCAACTTCGTCGCCATGGGGCTGGGGGAACCTCCCGCCCTGGTGGTCTATTCGCCGTTGCTCCCGCTCTTCCTGCTCCTGTTCACCGGCCTCTACATGTTCGTTTTGCCCTATGCCGCCAAGGGGCGTAGCGGGCGACGTGCCGTCGGACAGGGATGAGCGGAGGAGTCGCCAGGACATCCAAGACATCGGCAAAGGTTGAAAGAAAGCCGGCAGGTGGGTCGATACGAAGCCGACCCTTCTCGACGCTCACTCGAGAGCCAGGGCGCCCTGCTCGGCCTCGAAATCCTCGCCGACTTCGAGCGTGCCCCCTTGAAGCACCTCGGCATAGATGCCGCAATCGAAGTGCCCATAGGCCTTCATGAGGCTTTTGGGGATCTCCAGATCGCGGATGCCGGTATCCGGGTCCACGTTGGTGGCGGCGCAGCGCTCGATGCGCTTGGTCACCTTGAGACGTGTCCCCGAGGTCGTGGTCAGCACCTGGCCGACGAGGTCGAACTCGGCGAAAGGAGCGAGACCTTCGAGATGAACGTTGCCGCGAAAGCGCAACGGATCGACCGGCGCCCCGATCCTGGCCTCCAGTTCGCGCACGCTCGCCAGGTTGATGAGCGAGACGAAGCCGCGCCGGGAATCGGTGAAGCGGAAGCCGTCGGGAGCGGTCAGCACCTTCGGCGCGCCACGCAGCTCCTTGGGCATGAAGCGGCGGAAGAAGGCCTCGATGGCAAGCCGCCCTTCCCGCGTGGAGAGATCGCCCCGCGCCACCTCGCGCCCGCCCTGCTCGATGAAGAGGGTCGTGATGGAATCGAGATAGCGGGTTTTGAGGCGCGCCAGGCTCTCGTTGCGCATCAGCATCAGGAACTTGATCTTGGGCTGATGCTGGGGGCTGTCCGGATCGAACCCGGCCGGGCCGTTCTCGATGGCGAACAGCCGGTCGCCGGGAAAGTAATCGCCCTTCGTGAGAACGGCCTGGGTCAGAGGTTCGGGCGACAGGCCCTTGACCGGATAGCGCTGGAGGGAGGCGATGCGGATGCTCATGGCCTATCGATAGAAGGCGGCTGCCGCGGGGGCAAGACGCGACACGTGAACCACGGGGTGTCATCCCCGGCCGGAGATGGCAAGGCCATCGCAGGGGAAGGGGATCCACTGTCAAGCGCTGCGCTATGGATCCCCTTCCCTCTATAGATCCCCTTCCCGGTCCTTCGAACCGCCGGGGGTGACACCGGGGCCGAGTACGAGGTCAAAAGAAAAAGCCCCGCCGATGGGCGGGGCTGTCTCGCAAGCGCAAACGCAACTCTTACGAAGCGTCGCCCGAGCGGGCCACCTTCGTGCGCTTGAGTTCGGGCTCGAAATAGCCTTCGCGAGCCGGGATGTGATCCTCGTTCGTCGTCTTGGGGTTCATGCCCTCATGGGCCGTCTGGTGCGGCGGGATGTGGGCGGAGGGGCCGGCCTCCTGCTTCATGCGCAGGGCCTTCTCGGCATTGGCCTTGAGCTCATCGCGCGCCTTCTCGGCTTGTTCCGCGCGGCGCCGGCTTGGGCTTAAACGGGCGAAAAGATCGGACAGGGCCATCATTGATCACTCCTTGGCGCGCGAGAGGACGCCGTCGCTCTCGTCACTGCGATGGGTTGGAGGGGTTTGAACGGTCTTCGGGGAGACGGGGATGTCCCGGGAGGTGGCGATGGTGCCGGTGGAATCGCCGACATCCCGATCCGCCTCGGCTTCCTCGAGCGTCTGACCGGGCAAGGGGGGCACCCGCCCGTTCTCAGTGCTGTCACCGAAGGTTTCCGGCGTAACCGAAGGTCCCTCCTCGAGCGGACTTTCCGGTACCGCCAAGCCGAGCTCCGCATTGCGGGCAAGGTCGGCGCGGGCTTTCTCGGCGTCTGAGCGCGGATCGCGCGTCATGGGAGCCTCCTCGAACTGCTGCAGGGTCAATGCCAGCGCCGCGAGCCGGTTCCTCCCTCTTGTTGTGACGAATTGGACACACCACCTAAAGCTCGCGGATGCTCCAGAAGGAGGTCCGACATCGCAGGATCGGCCTGTGCCTCGATGAGGGCGGGCGGATCCGAGGAGGGATGAGAATGAATTTTGAAAAGTATACCGAGCGGGCCCGGGGTTTCGTTCAGGCGGCGCAGAACCTCGCCGTGCGCGAAGGCCACCCGCAGCTCGCCCCAGGCCATGTGCTGAAAGTTCTGCTCGACGATCCGGAAGGTCTGTGCGCCGGTCTCATCGACCGTGCCGGCGGCCGCTCCCGCGACGCCCATGCGGCCGTCGAGCAATGGCTCGCCAAGCAGCCGAAAGTCTCCGGCTCGGCCTCGCAGCCGCAGGCCACGCGCGAGCTGATGCGCTTCTTCGACACCGCCGAAAAGGCGGCCGAGAAGGCGGGCGATTCCTTCGTCACCGTCGAGCGGATGCTGCTGGCGCTCGCCGTCGAAAAAGACACGGAGGCCGGAAAGATCTTAGGCCAGGCCGGCGTAACCGCCCAGGGGCTGAACACCGCCATCAATGCCTTGCGCAAGGGCCGCACCGCCGACAACGCAACGGCGGAGAACGCCTATGACGCGCTGAAGAAATATGCGCGCGATCTCACGGAGGCCGCGCGTGACGGCAAGCTCGATCCGGTGATCGGCCGCGACGAGGAAATCCGCCGCACGATCCAGGTTCTGTCGCGCCGGACGAAGAACAACCCGGTGCTCATCGGCGAGCCCGGTGTCGGCAAGACCGCCATCGTCGAAGGCCTGGCGCTGCGCATCGTCAACGGCGACGTGCCGGAATCCTTGAAGGACAAGCAGCTGCTCGCCCTCGACATGGGCGCGCTGATTGCGGGTGCGAAATATCGCGGCGAGTTCGAGGAGCGGTTGAAAGCCGTGCTCAGCGAAGTGACGTCGGCCGAGGGCGGCATCATCCTGTTCATCGACGAAATGCACACGCTGGTGGGCGCCGGCAAGGCCGACGGCGCGATGGATGCCTCGAACCTGTTGAAGCCCGCGCTCGCCCGCGGCGAGCTGCACTGCGTCGGCGCGACGACCCTCGACGAGTACCGCAAGCACGTGGAGAAGGACGCGGCCCTGGCCCGCAGATTCCAGCCGGTCTTCGTGAGCGAGCCCACGGTGGAGGACACCGTGTCGATCCTGCGCGGACTTAAAGAAAAGTACGAGCAGCATCACGGCGTGCGCATCACCGACTCGGCACTGGTTGCGGCCGCGACGCTCTCGAACCGCTACATCACCGACCGCTTTTTGCCGGACAAGGCGATCGACCTCGTCGATGAAGCGTCGTCGCGCCTGCGTATGCAGGTTGATTCGAAGCCGGAAGAGCTCGACAACATCGACCGCGAGATCGTGCGCCTCAAGATCGAGCAGGAAGCTCTTAAAAAAGAGACGGACACCGCGTCCAAGGACCGCCTCGAGCGCCTCACCAAGGAGCTTGCGGACCTGGAGGAGCAGTCGGCTTCCATCACGGCGCGCTGGAAGGCCGAGAAGGACAAGCTCGGCACCGCGGCCGATCTCAAGAAGAAGCTCGAGGAGATGCGCAACCAGCTCAGCCAGGCGCAGCGCAACGGCGATTGGGCGAAGGCGGGCGAACTCTCCTACGGGGTCATTCCGGGACTCGAGAAGCAGCTCTCCGACGTCGAGGCCAAAGCCGATGGCGGCGGCCTGATGGAAGAGGCGGTGACGCCCGATCACGTGGCGGGCGTCGTCTCGCGCTGGACCGGCGTGCCCGTCGACAAGATGCTCGAAGGCGAGCGCGAGAAGCTGCTGCACATGGAGCAGGATCTGGCCAAGCGCGTCGTCGGCCAGGCCGAGGCGGTCTCGGCCGTCTCGACTGCCGTGCGCCGCGCCCGCGCCGGACTGCAGGACCCGAACCGGCCCATCGGGTCGTTCATGTTCCTCGGCCCCACAGGTGTGGGCAAGACCGAGCTGACGAAGGCGCTCGCGGCGTTCCTGTTCGACGACGAGACGGCGCTCGTGCGCATCGACATGTCGGAATACATGGAGAAGCACTCGGTCGCCCGGCTCATCGGCGCGCCTCCCGGCTATGTCGGCTACGAGGAGGGCGGCGCGCTCACCGAAGCGGTCCGCCGCAGGCCCTACCAGGTGGTGCTGTTCGACGAGATCGAGAAGGCGCATCCGGACGTGTTCAACGTCCTGCTGCAGGTGCTCGACGACGGACGCCTCACGGATGGGCAAGGGCGCACCGTGGACTTCCGCAACACGCTCATCATCATGACCTCGAACCTGGGCGCCGAATATCTGGTGAACCAGCCCGAGGGCCAGGACACCGATGTGGTGCGGGAAGAAGTCATGGGCGTGGTGCGCTCGCATTTCCGGCCCGAGTTCCTCAACCGCGTGGACGAGATCATCCTGTTCCACCGGCTGAAGCGTTCGGAGATGGGCGCCATCGTCGACATCCAGATGCGCCGCCTGCAGAAGCTGCTGGAGGATCGCAAGATCGTGCTGCAGATCGACGAGGAGGCGCGCAACTGGCTCGCCGACAAGGGCTACGACCCGGCTTACGGCGCACGCCCCTTGAAGCGCGTGATCCAGAAGCACGTGCAGGATCCGCTGGCGGAACTGATTCTTGCCGGCGAGATCCGGGATGGCGAGACCGTGCCGGTGCATGCGGGCCCCATGGGCCTGATGATCGGCGACGTCACGGTGAGCGGCACGGAGCGGCCGCCGGAGGGCGTGCGGCTGAACTGAGCCGCGCACGGAAGGACGCATGACAATGGCCGGGCACAAAGCCCGGCCATTTTTGTTTTTCAGAGTATCTCCCGTGTCATTTCCGGCCGTAGCGCAGCGGAGGGGAAGGGAATCCATCAAGCGCTGAGCATGCGAGTCGATCCCCTTACCCTCGCCTGCGGCTCGCCGGGGATGCCACCCACCTCGTCATGGCCGGCCCCGTGCCGGCCATCCCGATACGGAGAAGTAATGCGCCTTTCACATCGAGATCACCGGCACGAGGCCGGTGATGACGTGCGATGGTGTCACTCCCGACAGGACGCGAAGCGGATAGAAAGCTACACGCCCTCAGCGCTACAGATCCCCTTCCCGGTTCTTCGAATCGCCGGGAACGACGGGAAACTACATTGTCGGATTATTCAGCGGCGACGCGGTAGTCGCCCTCGTCATTGGCTGCCGGGATGGCGCCTTCGTTGTTCCGCTCCCTGCGGCTTGGCGCCGTCGCTTCACGCAGGAGCATGTCCTTGTCGATGCGCTCGGCCTTGTCCTCGCGCAGCTCGCGCTTCGTCCGGCGAAGCTGCTTGGCCGTCTTCTGCAGCGCGGCGCGGAAGGCGGCATAGAGGTCCTTGTTCTTGGCCTCGCCGCTCATCATCTTGAGCGCGCCCATCTGCATGTTCACCGTGCAGCGATAGGTGATGCCCTCGCGCGTGACGTGAACGGACGCCGAGCTCAGGTGGCCAAAATATTTTGCGGCGACCTGACGGATGTTGGTTTTCGCATAGTCGGGAAACATATCGCCCAGATCGACTGCCGAGCTTTGCACCAGGATGTTGGGTTCGGTGCTATCAGGTGTCATTCGCTCCTCCGTTGGTGAAGGTTCGATGGCTAACGGCGGCACTCGGAGAAAGTTTCGGCGTCAGGAAACAAAACCGACATTGACGAGATTGTACGTAGTTCAGGGCCTGCGGTTATTCGGCGGCACCTGCTCTCCCACATCGACGATGCGCACATCGATCGTTCGCGACCGGTTGTCCCGCAGCACCGTCAGGGCGATGGTGTTGCCGACGCCTGTCTGCTCGAGCCTGTCCGTCAAGTCCGACAGGTGCCGCACGGGAGCATCTCCGACACCGACGATGACGTCGCCGATGATGCCCGCGCGCGGATCGACGCCGCGCAATCCGGCCTGATCCGCCGGCGAGCCCGGCACGACGCCTGCCACGATCACTCCGTTCACGCCAAGCTGAGCCGCGAGCGTCTCGTCGCCCGCCAGGATCCCGATGCCCGGCGTCGGCACGCGGCCGCTGCGGATCAGCTCCGGCACCACTCGGTTGACCACGTCGACCGGGATGGCAAAGCCGATGCCCGCATTGGTGCCGGAAGGCGAGAAGATGGCCGTGTTGACGCCGATGAGCCGCCCGACGGAATCGAGCAGCGGGCCGCCGGAATTGCCCGGGTTGATCGCCGCGTCGGTCTGGATCACGTCAGCGACTTCGCGCCCGCCGCTGGTGGGCAGGCGGCGCTTGAGAGCGCTGATGATGCCGGTGGTGAGCGACTGGTCGAGACCGAACGGATTGCCGATGGCGTAGGCCGTCTGGCCCACCTTGAGATCGGCCGAGCTTCCCACCGCGACCGGCGCGGGCAATCCGCCCTGGCGCTGGACCCGCAGCACGGCGAGATCGTAGTTCGGTGCGCGTCCGACGACCTCGGCCGGAAGGACTTCTCCGGAGGCCAGCCGGACCACGAACGAGGCGCCGTTCTCGACCACGTGGTGGTTCGTCACCACATGGCCCGCCGCGTCCCAGATGAAGCCCGTGCCCGAACCGGACGGCTCGCCACCGGCAGGTCCGCGCCCCGACAACCCGACCACCTGCACGACGGAAGGCGCCACCGTCTCGAAGACGCGGATCGTCGAACGCTCGTATTCGGAAAGGTCTCCGCGCGCCGCGACCGGCCGCGGCTCCCGGGCCGAGAAGAGATAAGTGTTCACGTAAGGCTGGAGCACGACGAGCGCGAGCAGCACCGCGATCACCAGCATCAACACCCTTGCCACCCTATCCCGCATCTCGCCTCCGTCGTTCGCGCCCTGTCTCACAACGGACGCGCTTGGCCGAAGTTCGACCCGACGAAGCTGAAGGTGGAGACAGAGACGTCTCGAACCAAATTGTCCCGCAAACGTTCGCCCTCACAACTCGTTCGCAGGAGAAACTTGATGTCACGCCGCCTCGTGATTGCCGGCCTCATGGCCGCTATCAGCCTTCCCGCCCTCGCCCAGCAGCAGAACCAGGCCATTCCCCAGTCCACCACGCCGCAGCCTGCGGAAACGCAGACCGATCCGGCCCTCGGCCAGAATGCGCAGCAGCGCCAGCAGCGGACGCAACAGGGCGGCGCGCCGCAGGATACGCAGACGCCCGCGCGCCAGGGCCAGGCCAGCACGCCGGCCGCCATGGGCCAGCAGCAATCGCAGGCTGACCGGCAGTACATCCAGCAGATGCTGGCGCTCAGCACCGTGTCGCTGCAGCAATCGAACTTCGCGCACAGCAAGGCTCAGAATCCGCGCGTGAAGCAGTTCGCGGAATTCGAGATCGCCGAGCAGAACCTGCTCACCGACATCATGCATTCCTTCGCCGATCCGAACGCGACGGCCTCCACAACGCAGGGCGCGCAGCAATCCGCCGCGACGGCGCCCGAACTGCCGCAGAAGGACGCCCAGGCCATGGAGCGCCTGTCGAAAGCGCAGCCGGGCGCGGCCTTCGACAAGGACTATGTCGCCCTGCAGATCGAGGGCCACCAGCAATTGCTGAAGCTTCAGGAGAGCCATCTCCAGCAGGCTTCCGGCAACCGCGAGATGGGGAACCTCGCCAAGCTCGCGCGCGGACAGATCAAGGAACATCTCGCGCTGCTGCAGGACATGCAGAAAGAGCTTGGCAAGTAAGGAGAGCCAGTCCCGCCTTTTCACGGCCGCGGGGCCGGAACACCCGTCCTCGAAAGGACGTTGCCTTTGCGCATCGTGCGGACCCAGAGGGCCGCGTCAGCGAAAACCGGATCCACTTTTCCGCACGATGCGCAAGTTGAGCGATGAGCATCGGATCGACCCCAAAAGTGGACCCCGCTTTCGGGTCCGATGCTCGGAGGCGCAGGCCGAAGGGCCTGCTTGAAACCCAAGAAGAGGAATAACCCATGGCGCAAGACAAACGTGGCCGCCCCCCGGAGCCACCTGTCGACGAGGTGCTGAACGAAGTCACCCAGGAAGAGACCGGCGACGATTTCGTTGCGGGCCCGACCCAGCGCAACGATGTCGGCAACACCAAGCGCGCGGCCGCGAAAGCCACCGGCATCATGGGTGCTTCGAAGAAGCTCGACCCGGATCTCGACATCGACCACGTGGACGACAATCGGCCGACGAGCGGCTCGAAGGCCGGCATCCACTCCTTCAAGGAAGTGCCGGAAGAGGAAGACGACGACGCCGGCTTCCAGATGTCGAACGAGGAGATCGCCGAGGGCGTGAACACGACCGCCGCCAAGAGCCCGGCGCCCCGCGCCGCGCAGACCGAAGGCACGACGGGCCCTACCGGCATGAGCGGCGGCGCGACCTCACGCGCCAGGGTCCCGGCGCCCGGCAATGCGGTGGACGTGCCCAAGGGCACCCTGGTGCGCGGTCATCCCACGGCGAGCCAGTCCGGCGGACGCTCGACGTCCTCCACCGGCGACGAGAAGCCGCCGAAGCGCTCCGCCCGTGCCCATAGCGGCCAGCAGCAGCGCCCGTTGTCCAAGGGCGGCAACGAGGAGCGGTGACAGTTCCGTGTCGTTCCCGGCCGGAGCGTAGCGGAGGGGAAGGGAATCCATCGGCGCTGAGCGGGTGGATGGATCCCCTTCCCAGCCTGCGGCCGCCGGGGATGACACCACTGCATAGCTTCGTCCACCCTGCCGCATATCTGCCTCTACGGAAGGCGGAGTGACAGCGGCCCTCCTCCCGCTTTATGGAATGTTCAGCCAAACCGGCAGTGACGACATAAATCGGTCGAGGAAATGCTCATGGATAGAAGAAAAGTTCTCAAAGGCGCGGGCTTGGCCGCCGCGGCAGGCGCCGTTGCGTCCCCGGCCATCGCGCAGGCGCAGCCCGAAATCCGCTGGCGTATGGCCTCGGCCTATCCGAAGAGCCTCGATACACTCTTCGGCGCGGGCGAGATGATCGCCAAGCGCGTGGCTCAAGCGACCGACAACAAGTTCCAGCTTCAGCCCTTCGCGGCAGGCGAGATCGTCGGCGCCCTCCAGACCCTCGATGCCACGCAGAATGGCACGGTCGAATGCTCCTACACCCTGTCGAGCTTCTTCATCGGCAAGGACCCGACCTTCATGTTCGACACCTCGGTGCCGTGGGGCATGAACGTGCGCCAGCACAATGCCTGGATGTTCTATGGCGGCGGCCTCGAGCTGATGCGCGAGTTCATGAAGGACTACAACGTGTTCCCGATCCCGGCCGGTCAGACGGGCGCGCAGATGGGCGGCTGGTTCCGCAAGGAGATCAAATCCATCGCCGACCTGCAGGGCCTCAAGATGCGCATCGCCGGCATGGGCGGCCAGATCATGCAGAAGCTCGGCGTGGTGCCGCAGGTGCTGGGCGCCGGCGACATCTATCCGGCGCTGGAGCGCGGCACCCTCGATGCGGTCGAGTTCTCGGGTCCGCACGACGACGAGAAGCTCGGCTTCGTGAAGGTCGCCCAGTACTACTACTATCCGGGCTTCTGGGAAGGCGGCGCGCAGCCCTCGCTCTACGTGAACATGAACAAGTGGAACGAGTTGCCTTCCAACTACAAGGCCATCCTCGAAGCGGCCTGCGCCGAAGCCAATGCCATGTGCGTGGCCAAATACGATGCGCAGAACGCCGATGCGATCCGCCGCCTCGTCGGCCAGGGCGTGCAGCTGCGTCCCTTCCCGCGCGACGTGATGGAGCAGAGCTACAAGGAAGCCTACAAGCTCTACGGCGAGATCGCTGCCTCCAACGCCAAGTTCAAGAAGGTGTACGATTCCTGGAACGCCTTCCGCGAGAAGGAGCTGACCTGGTTCCGCATCGCCGAGTTGCCGTTCGACTATTTCGTCAACCAGCAGCAGGGCCAGCCCCGCTGAGGTTTTCAAATGACTGAAGACGGCGCCGAAAGGCGCCGTCTTCGTTTGGGGATTCGGAAAGCGGATCGAAGCTTGGCCTGATGCGTTGTCGTCTCAACGGGAGTTTGCAATCCAACACGGGAGACAGATCATGACGAGCAAGAACCGCGATCAGGACAGTCCGCACGGCAAGGACGATCCTAAGGATACGCGCGACCGCAAGGACGAGAAGCAATCGGAGAACAACCGGAAGCACCAGGAGGATCTGCTCGACGAGGGCGTCGAGGAAACCTTCCCTGCCAGCGATCCGGTTTCCGTAAAAATATCGAAGTAAATCCAGTGTCGGGCGAAGCCCCGGAGCGCGAGTTCCGGGGCTCTTTAGCGTTTCAGTTCCGGCTTGCCACGGCGACCCCTATGGCGGCGAGCGCCATGCCGGCGAGCTGGATCGGGCTCAAGGTCTCGCCGAACAGCGCGAAGGCCATCAGCGCCGCGACCGGCGGCACCAGATAAAGCAGCGTCGCCACGCCCACGACCGCGCCCTGGCGAATGAGAAAGAGCAGCAGGCCGATGGCGCCGATGGACAGCCCCAGCACGGCCCAGGCCATGGCACCGAGAAGCGGCAGGGTCAGGTCCATGTGCCCTTCCTCCGTCAGAAGCACGAGGGGCAGGGTCACGGCGGCGGCGCCGATATACTGGATGGCCGCATTGACGCGCAGATCGAGGGTGCTGCCGGTCCGCTTCTGCCAGATTGTCCCGAAAGTGATGGAGAGCATCCCGAGCAGGCAAATGCCGAGCGCCAGGGGCGGCACGCCGCCTGCCCCAAGCTTCGGCGCCACGACGAGCGCGGCTCCTAAGAAGCCGATCCCGATTCCGACCCAGCGCCGTCGCGAGACCCGCTCCCCCAGGAGAGGCCCGGCCAGAAGTCCGGTCGCAAGCGGCTGAAGCCCGGCCACCAGGGCGGAGATCCCGGCAGGCAGCCCATGCTTCACCGACCAGAACACGCCGCCCAGATAGAGCCCGTGCAGGAGGATTCCGGCGATCAGGCTGTTGCGCCAATCGTGCCAGTTGCGCGGCCAGGACACCCGGGCCACGGTGACGATCGCAACGAGGACGAGCGTTGCCAGAACGTAGCGGACGAACAGAAAGGTCAGCGGCTCGGCATAGGGCGCCACGAACCGGGCCACGATGAACCCCGTCGCCCAGATGAGCACGAAAAGGGGCGGCGCAAGACGAGCGAAGAGGGTTGGGTTCATGGCTTTGAGAGCAGGATGGAGGCGGAAATGGATCACTGGCTTGTAGGCCTTAACCTCGGCCTTTGTCGATTACGAAGCCTTAGTCCAAACGTCGATAGGATGGAGCGGGAGACAGGCGCCGGTTCCTTGCCCTCGGCTCTCGGCGCACCATCTCCAGCAGCTTGGAGACCCTTCTTTTGAATCGCCTTCGCCTCTCGCTGGAACTCGTGGCCATCGCCTCCACCCGCTTCGTGCTGCACGATGCCTGGGCCATTGCGAGCCACATCGCCCTCTCGGTGCTGACGTCGCTGTTTCCGTTTCTGATCCTGGTCACGGCCCTGGCGAGCCTGTTCGGGACGGGCTCGCTCGCGGACGAGGTGGCGGACATCATTCTGGAGGCCTGGCCGCAGGAGATTGCCGGACCGATCGCAGGAGAGGTGCACAGCATCCTCACCGGCCGGCGCAGCGACGTGCTCACCCTAGGCCTCGTGCTCGCGCTCTATTTCGCCTCGAGCGGGGTGGAGAGCCTCCGGGTCGGCCTCAACCGCGCCTATGGCGTGCGCGAAACCCGTGCCTGGTGGCTGACGCGGCTCGAATCCATCGCCTTCGTGATCGCCGGCGCCTTCATGCTTCTCGCCCTGGCCTTTCTCGTCGTGCTCGGCCCGTTCATCTGGCGCGGCGTACTCTCGTGGGTGCCGGCGCTGAAACCCTTCGATGGGCTGATCGCCTTCCTGCGGATCGGCGTGGCGACGATCGTGATCGTGGCCGGGCTGCTCCTCGCCCACAAGCTCGTGCCCGCGGGACGCCGCCGCTTCCGCACGGTGCTGCCGGGGGTGGGCGTGACGCTGGCTCTGTGGCTTCTCGGCGGCTTCGCCTTCAGCTGGTATCTCGAATTCTATCCCGGCGCCTATGCCTCGACCTATGGGGGCCTCGCCACCGCCATGGTTGCCCTGATCTTTCTCTATACGCTCGGCGCCATCTTCCTCTTCGGCGGGGAACTCAACGGCACCATCCTCCTCGCCAAGCGCAAGCGCCTCGGCGAGGAGCCGAAGCCGGAAAGCATGAGCGATCTGATCCCGTTGCCTTAAGGCAATCGGCCTTCTGCGCCGACATAACGGGCAGAACGGAAGACTTCACCGATGAGTTCGATACCCTACACAAGACCCAGCTTGTAAACCCAAAGAAGCAAGCCGATCACAACGACGACCGCGAGCCAGTTCAAGGACCGGTCCAGCAGCATGTTGAAGGTCGCTTCGGCGGACAGAGCAGGTTTCTTGTTCGGGGGCAAATCGACTGGCATGCGTCATTCTCCAAAGCCCAGGAAGCTTCGAGACGCCTCATGCGCCCAAAAGGGCAGCGGCCGACTGGGGAACCGCCGATCAAACGAGCATACAGCTCCACCGAGTCATTTGTAAGTGCGCGCAGGACCAAACGGCGAGGGCACTAGCTGAACTGCTTTGCCGCCCGGTTCGACAGGGGCGGGAATGATCCGACAAGCTGGGCATTATGCCACAGTTCCACCCTGCACGACTGAGCCAGGCAACGGGCCCATTCATTGGCAAGCTCATGGTCTTCGCTGTTCAGATGATGGGTCGCAAAGTCGCCTGTCGATCAATTGATCACAAGAGCCTGATAACCGGCTATCGCATACGCTTGTCTGTTCATGGGTCACCTCGAAATTAAAAGTGCTTCGAGGGCAGAATCGCGCCTGAAAGAGCAGCAGCCGAATTCATGAGCTGCCGATGCCGTGGACCTAGACCGACAATACGGCTTTTGAGAGGTAACCTATCGGAATGATGGCTGTCGTCCCGAAGCGCTTGACGAGGGAGATTGGCGAGGGAGATGAGACAGACGGAGAACATCGGCGCTTCGATGATCGTCGAGCCGTCCGGTCGCATGCGGGCGTCTCCGATCTGGCGGACGAGTTTGCCGGCCTTTTCATCGCTCACATGAATCCGGACCGGAATCCAAGCATTCTCCGACGTCCGCAGGCAGCTTGAGTGCATGAACCCGTCGCGGTCCTTTGGCGCATCGGCATGGGCTGCATCGGGCAGATCGTACGGCCCAAGGCCATCGGCGGTCAGCTGTCCCACGTTTCTCTCCGGCCACGAGCACCATCATCAACGGGCAAGTACCCGGCAGGGTCGCAAGCCCATTGGGAGCGATGTGACCGCGGTGCCACTGCGTCGGCCCCTCGTCAGAGATTCGGGGCGATTCTCAGTTCGAGTCTCGCGGAAGCGACGGGCCGGGCATTGGGCGCGAGACCATAGCCCAATCTGACATTGAGTTCGGACCGAAAGCGGTCAGCGGGAGAGGTCAGCTGGGTCTGGCCAACGATCTCCGACAAAAGGCCGGTGCTGATGTCCCCCTTCAGGCCGTCCAGGTTCATGCTGGGGGACAGACGCAGCCCCGTGCTCCACGTGTGAAGGGACAAGTCGAGCGGAATATCCATGGTGCCGATGACGGATTGCGAATAGCCGTTCGCCACGCTGTCGACGAATCCTGCCGTCGATAGACCGAGCGTCATTCCGAGGCGCTCCCAATCCCGCTTCAGGAAGGCCTCCCAGCTCGCTTTCGACGACAGAAAGCGCGACTCGCCGCCATGGACCAGTTCGGTCCCGACCAGGAAATTGTAATCCTGAAAAGGCTGCATCTTGGCCCCGACCGCGCGATCGAAATCCGTCGGCATGAAGGCCTGCATATCGGAGCGAGCGATGTTGCTCGCCCAGACCTGGGTTCGACTCAAGCGCGCCGGCGGACGCGGACGGATGGAACGCCGTGCAGCCACATGGTTGTCCAGCCACGCGGAGGTGATGCTTTCGCTCCAGATCTCCACCTCGTCGGCGACGGCTGCAGCGGACATCGCCATCAATGCGAGCAGAAGGCTCACCCATCTGCGAAAAAGAAAAATCATCGAGAAAACCAGAATGAGTTCGTAATCGAGGAAGCAGCAATGCCGTCATTCGAACTGTCGCTGGTTAACGCGGAGTTACCCTCGCTTCAACCGTCAGAGGTGGCGATTCATGAGCCAAGGCATCATCGAAAAACAGGCAGGCGATTTTGCCTTCAGGAACAGTCGCATGGCACGAGAGGATGTTTCTTTCCCGGCATGAGCCGAAAGGACGCATCGTGCGATCATTTAAATGTGATGGCCTTCATATCGGCTGAGCCGCCAAAGCAAAGCGGCCGGGCATGAACCCGGCCGCCTCGCGTGTCGATGAGAGGAGCGATCAGCTCACGATGCGGTACTTCACGAAGCCTTCCGGAGCATCGCCCATCTTCTCGATCTTGATGCCGGCCGGCTGATAATGAGCGGCGTTCGGGCCGGTGGTGAAGGTCATGGTGACGCCAGCAGGCGCGACGAGCGACCAGGACCCGTCCGCCTTCGGCGCCACTTCCTTCTTCTCGACGATGTAGCGCATGATCGCATCGCGGGTCAGGTCGGGCGCCTCGAACACGATGGTGCTGCCGTCCGCGCCGGGGAAGTTGCCGCCGCCGCCCGCGCGATAGTTGTTGGTCACGACGATGAAGGGCTGATCGTCCGTCACGGGCTTGCCGTTATAGGTCAGGTCCTTGATGCGATGGGCATCGGCATTCACGACCTTGCCGTTGTCGTCGTAGCGGGAGGCCTGGCTGGGATCGATCTTGTACTGCACGCCGGCGATCACGTCGAAGTTGTAGGCCGGGAATTTCTGGTTGATGAGCTCCTGCTCGCCGCCCTTGGCCACATCGATCTGGTTGTAGATGCCAGCCGAACGCTCGAGCCATTCGCGCACCTGCGCGCCGGTGATCTTCACCACGCGGATCGTGTTCGGATAGATGTAGATGTCCGCCATGTCCTTGATGGCGAGCGGGCCGGGCTTGATCTCGGTGAAGTAGTTCGGACCGCCGCGTCCGCCGGCCTTGAAGGGCGCCGCCGCCGAGAGGATCGGCAGGTCCTTGAAGGGCGAGGCCTTGAGCTGATCCGCCACGTACCAGGCCTGCGCTTCGGCCACCAGTTTCACGGAGGCATCGTCCGCCACGAGCGAGTAATAGGAATGGATCGGCACCGCCGTCGTGCCGACGGGCTCGCGCACGTATTTCAGCGTCGCGTCGTGACCGGCCTGCGCTGCCGCCATCACGGCCGTGTCGGAATCGACCTTCGCCACCACCTTGCGGTCGACGCGGTCGTAGATCGGACGCGCCTCGGTGCGGAAGTTCGCGACCTTCCAGGCATTGCCGTCCTTGGCCAGTTCGAGATCGATGAGGCCGAGATGGCTGCCCCAGAAGCCGGCCATGACGGCGGGCTTGCCGTGCAGGGTGCCGGCCTTCACGTCGACGCCCAGAATGTTGTTGAATTCCTTGCCGCCCGGGAACGTGAAATGCTGGTGGCCGGTGAGGATCACGTCGATGCCCTCGACCTTCGCGAGATGCAGCGCCGCGTTCTCCTCGCCGCCCTTGCGCTCGCCGCCGGCGATGCCGGAATGGCAGAGCGCCACGACGATGTCGGCGCCGGCCTTCTTCAGGTCGGGCACGTGCTTGTTCGCGGCATCGACGATGTCGATGGTGGTGGCTTTGCCGTCGAGATGCGCCTTGTCCCACTGCACGATCTGCGGCGGCACGAAGCCGATCACGCCGACCTTGATCGCCTGCTTCGCGCCGCTCTCATCGACGAACTCCCGGTCGAGAACGAGCCAGGGCTTGAGCAGCGTCTCGCCATTCGCCTTGATGACGTTGGCGCAGACCAGCGGAAATTTCGCCGCGCCGAGCGAGTTCTGCAGGAATTCGAGTCCGTAGTTGAACTCGTGATTGCCGAGCGTGCCGCAATCGTAGTTGAGCTCGTTCATGGCGGCGACCATGGGATGCACGTCGCCCTTCTTCATGCCCTGGCGGTAGGCGACGAAATCGCCGAGCGGCGAGCCCTGGATCAGGTCGCCGTTGTCGAAGAGCAGGCTGTTCTTGGCCTCGGCCCGGGCCCCCTTCACGAGGGTCGCGGTGCGCGCCAAGCCCACCGTGTCGTCGGCGGCATCGCGATAATAGTCGTACGGGAAGATGTTCACGTGAAGGTCGGTGGTCTCCAGGATGCGGAGCTTCACGACCGGACCGGCCGCCCAGGCGAACCGGGGCATTCCGGCAATGGCGGCAGCGGACACGCCGGTCTGCAGGACGCGGCGGCGGGTGATGGATTGTATCATGGTCTTCCCTTGGCTTGTCTTTTTGCGAAACAGCGCTCGCCTGTAGCCGAGAGAAGCACAGGTTTTGTGACAAGATCAATATAGCTGGCTAAGGGGCGCCCACAATCCACCGCCCTCTAACTCAGCCGTCATCACCGGCCTTGTGCCGGTGATCCCGCTCTCAACACCCTCTCACCTCATCCTGAGGAGCAAACAGAGTTTGCGTCTCGAAGGAGGGTCCGGAGAGCACTGGATCCTCCTTCGAGACGGTCGCTTCGCGACCTCCTCAGGATGAGGACGTAGGATTGGAGAAGGATGGGCATGACAAGGAGGGCGTCAGCCCCGCAGCGCCGTATCGAGATCCCGATAGAGATCCTCCACATCCTCGATGCCGGTGGAGAGGCGCAGGAGGTCCGGCGGGCACGGGGTGCCTGGACCCTCGATGGAGGCCCGGTGCTCGATCAGGCTCTCGACGCCGCCAAGCGAGGTCGCCCGCTTCCACAGGCCGACCCGCGCGGCCGTGCGGATCGCCGCGGCTTCGCCTTCCGAGACCTGGACCGAGAGCATGTAGCCGAAGCCGTTCTCCATCTGCCGGGCGGCGATGTCATGGCCCGGATGCTGCGGCAGGCCGGGATAGAGCACACGGGCGATCTTGGGATGGGCCGAGAAGCGCTGCGCGAGATCGAGCGCGCTCTTGGCCTGCGCCGCTGCCCGCACATGAAGCGTGCGCATGCCGCGCATGAGGAGATAGGCCTCGAAGGGGCCGAGGATCGCGCCCTGCATCTTGCGGATGGAGGCGATCCGCGTCCAGAACGCATCGGCCTTCGCGCCCGCGAGCGCGCCCGCCACCACGTCGGAGTGGCCGTTCAGCACCTTGGTCGCCGCATGCATGACGATATCGGCGCCGAGGTTAAGCGGCCTTGTATGGATCGGCGACGCGGTGGTGGAATCGACGGCGAGTTGCGCGCCGGCCGCGTGGGCGATCTCGGCGGCGGCCGCGATGTCGGTGATGGTCCAGAGCGGGTTCGAGGGCGTCTCGACCCAGACCAGCTTGGTTTCACCGGGCTTCACGGCGGCCCTTAAGGAATCGAGATTGTCGGTCTCCACGAAATCGACCTTCAGCCCCCAGCGCACGGCCTCCGTCATGAGCCAGCTGCGCAGGGCCCAGTACATGACCTTCGAGGCCACGATGTGATCGCCGGGATCGAGCGCCTGGAACACGGCGGTCGCCGCCGCCATGCCGGACGAGAACAGCAGCGCACCGGCGTCCGCCTCCTCCAGCATGGCCAGAACCTCTTCCGCCTCGCGGATGGTGGCGTTGTCGGGCCGGCCATAGACGAAGCCGGACGAATAGGCGTTGTCCTCGTCGCGGATATAGGTGGTCGCCACATGGATCGGCGGCACGACCGCCTTGGTGATCGGATCCACATGGCCCATGGCCTGAGCGGTCAGGCTGCGCTTCGACCATGGGGAACGCGATGACGACATGGGGGAACCTCCGCAAGCGTGACAGGTTGCGTCACAGGGATAACGATGCGCATCTCATAAAGGGATTTCGAGCATGCATACAGACGAAACTGCGCCGGGCAGCCATGCAATGCCGCGGCTGCCGCGGTTCCTGGTGGCCGTGCTGCCCGTGGTCGCGGTGGCCGTGTCGGCGAGCCTCGTCACGCAGCCGAACATCCCGACCTGGTATGCGGGCCTTCAGAAGCCCGGCTTCACCCCGCCGAACTGGGCGTTCCCGGTCGCCTGGACGCTGCTCTACGCCATGATGGCCTATGCGCTCTGGCGCATCCTGAGCCTGCCGGAGAACCGGCCCGGACGCTCGACGGCCATCGTGGCGTTCTTCGTGCAGCTCGCGCTGAACGGGCTCTGGTCCTTCGCCTTCTTCGGCGGCAAGAGCCCGCTCGCGGGCCTCGTCGTCATCGCGGCCCTGATCGTGGCGATCATTGCCACGATCCGCGCCTTCTGGAGGCTCGACCGCGCCGCCGGCCTCCTGCTCGTGCCCTATCTCGCCTGGGTGGCCTATGCGACCGTGCTCAACGGGACGATCTGGCAGCTCAACGGTTAGCCTCACCCTGAAGGGCGAGCCTGCCGGAGTCTCGAAGGGCAAGGCGCGGCCAGCGCGCACTGAACTCTCCTTCAAGACAGCCTACGGCCTCCTAGGCCTTGCTCATCATGCGCTTCCCCGCCGTCATGGCCGGGCCTGTCCCGGCCATCTCGATGCGAAAGGCGCCGCGCTTCAATCTATCGGGATCACCGGCACAAGGCCGGTGATGACGTGGGAGGGTAAGATGCCCCTCGACGAGCCAGCCTCTCAGAATGGGAGTCGTGCTTTGGGAAATGCGCCCTATTCCGGCTTGTCGAACAGGTCCGGGCTGTTGTCGAGATGATCGACCACGCCGACGAAGGGAAGCTGGCGATAGGAATGGGCCACGTCCATGCCATAGCCGACGACGAAGACGTCGGGGCAGGTGAAGCCCACGTAATCCGGATGGATCTGCACGGCGCGCTTGCCGGGCTTTTCCAGCAGCACGGCAGTCTTCACGCTCTTGGCTCCGCGCGCCATGAGGAGGTCCTTGGCGAAGGTAACCGTGCGGCCGGATTCCAGAATGTCGTCCACGAGCAGCACGTCGCGTCCGCGCACGTCGCTTTCCACGTCGCGCAGGATCGTGACGTTGCCGGTGGAGATCGTGCCGTCGAGATAGCTCGACAGGTGCACGAACTCGACCTGCGGCGCCAACCCGCTGCGGTGCAGGGCGCGGATCAGGTCCGCGGCGAACATGAAGCTGCCCTTGAGCACCGCGACGACGAGCAGGTTCTCGGGCTTGGCAGCCGCGATCTCCTGGGCCAGCGCCTCGTTGCGCTTGGCAATCGTGTCTTCGTCGAACAGAACCCGGATGCGGGGGGCAGCGGTCATCGTCATCATCCAGAAAGTTTATGAAAGGCCTTCGAGGCTTCTCTCTTCACGACCATGCTTGGCTAAGGATGTCAAACGGACTTGATGTCTTTTCGGGCGAATAGAAGCACTCGGGTGTCGTTCCCGGCCGGAGCACAGCGGAGGGGAAGGGAATCCATTCACGCTCAGCGCTATGGATCCACTTCCCTCGCCGACGGCTCGCCGGGGATGACACGGCACGCCGCTCCTGCGGCAATGTCCCGCGAAACGCTCGCTTCCCGTCGCCACCCGGCAAGTTTATGGCTTGCTAACCATGCAGGGGCGATAAGAAAGCGAATCGCGGTCTTCATCCGCCACAAGAACCGACACCTCCAAGGATGGCTTGAGCACGCGTGAAGGCGCTTTACGACGAGGACTACGATGAGGGCGCGGCTCCGTCCGTGCACTTCGAGAATGTGGGCGTGCGTTACGGCATGGGGCCCGAGGTCCTGCGCGACCTGACCTTTTCCATCGAGCCCAATTCCTTCCAGTTCCTCACCGGCCCCTCCGGCGCCGGCAAGACGACGCTCCTGCGTCTCATCCTGCTCTCGGTGAAGCCGACCCGCGGCCTGATCTCCCTGTTCGGCGAAGACGTGTCGCGGATCTCCAAGGACGAGCTGACCGGGGTCCGCCGCCGCATGGGGGTGGTCTTCCAGGATTTCCGCCTTCTCGACCACCTCACCACCTACGAGAACGTGGCCCTGCCTCTCAGGGCGCAGGGGAAGGACGAGTCGAGCTACCGGTCCGAGGTGGTCGAGCTTCTGCGCTGGGTGGGCCTTGGCGACCGCATGCACATGCTGCCGCCCGTGCTCTCCGGCGGCGAGAAGCAGCGCGCCGCCATCGCCCGTGCGCTGATCGTGCGCCCCGACCTGCTGCTCGCGGACGAACCCACCGGCAACGTGGATCCGTCGCTCGCCCGCCGCCTGCTGCGCCTCTTCATCGAACTCAACCGGCTCGGAACCTCGGTGGTCATCGCGACCCACGACTTCAGCCTCATGGATCAGCTCGACGTGCGCCGCCTCGTGCTCGGCGACGGCCGGCTGCATATCGACGAGTGAGCCGGATGAGCGCCGCGTCCCAACCCCGCCCGAGGAAGGCTGCCGCTTCCGACGGGCAGAAGCGCTCCCTGCCTGCCTCCCTGAGCCGGAACGCCCCGCTCGTCCCGGTGGATTCGGCGGGCGGACAGGCGCTCGCCGCGGTCATCGCCATCCTGACCTTCCTTGCCGCGCTCTGCGCCGGCGGCGCCGAACTGGTCTCGGCCTCCTCCGCCCAATGGCGCTCCGAGATCGCCCGGGAAGTCACCATCCAGATCCGCCCCAATCCCCAGCGCTCCATCGACCAGGACGTGGAACGCGCCGTGGCGCTGGCCCGGCAGGCGTCGGGCGTGGAGCAGGCCCAGGCCTTTTCCAAGGAGGAATCCGAACGCCTGCTCGAGCCCTGGCTCGGCACCGGCCTCGATTTCAAGGATCTGCCGGTTCCCCGCCTGATCGTGATCAAGATCAAGGAAGACGCGAAGCCCGATTTCAGTCCGTTACGGCAATCCCTGCAGCGCGACGTCCCCGGCGCGACCCTCGACGATCATGCCCTCTGGGTGTCCCGGCTCTCGACCATGGCCAACACGATCATCGGCGTCGGGGTATTTCTGGTGGCCCTGGTGCTCGTGGCCGCCGGCCTTGCCGTGATCTTCGCGACAAGAGGCGCCATGGCCGGCAACCGGGAGGTGGTGGAGGTGCTCCATTTCGTCGGCGCGAACGACGATTTCATCGCCAAGGAATTCCAGCGCCGCTTCTTCCGCTTGGGCCTGCGCGGCAGCGCCATCGGGGCGGCCGCGGCCCTGATCCTCACCCTGATCCTGGGCTTCGTGACCCGCTCCTGGCGGGCAAGCCCCACGGGCGACCAGCTCGAGGCGCTTTTCGGCGCCTTCACCATCAGCTGGACCGGCTACGCGGTGGTGATCCTCATCGCGCTGCTCGTCGCGCTCATCACCGGCATCGTCTCGCGCCTGACCGTGAGACGCTTTCTTAACGAAAATGGTTGATGGTGATAGTTAACCGGGAAAAAGCGGGTTGCCTCTCCGTTGCCGCATTCTCCATTATTGTCATCCAAGATGACCTCGCGAACACAGAGTTGGGGTGCGACGGGCGCCATGGATTCCACAGAGGCCGTAGGCTGGGGCTGGACGATGTCGGAATCGACTAGGCACCCTGTCCGGCGGTCTCTGCTGAGCCGCCTGCTGGCCCTCGGATTCTGGAGCTGCGTCGCGACCCTCGTCGTCGGTTTCCTCGGCTTCCTCGGCTTCGTCTATCACCTCGACCGGTTCGAACAGGCTCCCGAGACCCGGGCGGACGGCATCGTTGCCATGACGGGCGGCGCGCAGCGGATCGGCGACGCCATCGACCTTCTCGCCAAGGGCTATGCCAAGAGGCTCCTGATCTCCGGTGTCAACGAGAAGACGAGCCGGGATCAGATCGCCAATCTCAATCCTGGGCAGCGGCGGCTGTTCGATTGCTGCGTGGATCTGGATTATCGGGCCCGCAACACCATCGGCAACGCTATCGAGACCAGGCGCTGGGCCGAAGCGAACGGGTTCGACGCCATCATCGTGGTGACCTCGAACTACCACATGCCGCGCACCCTGGTGGAGCTCGACCACGCCCTGCCGAACCTCCAGAAGATCCCCTATCCGGTCGCGGCCACCATCGATCCGCACGATTGGTGGCACAATCCGGCCGTGGCCCGGGTGATCTTCACCGAATACCTGAAGTTCCTGGCCGTCTGGGTCCGGACCCGCTTCGAGGGCGACCCCGAACGCTCCTCGGTGGCGAACATCATCAGCGGCGGGGCTCCCATCAAGGCGCAGGTCGTCGCCGAGCCGCTCTGGCGCTAGAGAAACCGGCGGAAAACCGGGTCCACTTTTCCGCACGATGCGCTAAGGTGCCGCGCCCGCGGAGCGTCATGCTCCGCCTTTCGTTTTTCAAGAAGCCATGCTGATCGTCCGCTCCCTGCTGTTCAACGTCGCCTTCTACGCCAACCTGATCCTGTGGCTGATCATCCTGATCCCGGGCTTCC
Organism: Microvirga sp. RSM25; assembly: GCF_044784385.1. Classification (NCBI taxonomy): domain Bacteria; kingdom Pseudomonadati; phylum Pseudomonadota; class Alphaproteobacteria; order Hyphomicrobiales; family Methylobacteriaceae; genus Microvirga; species Microvirga sp. RSM25. The sequence goes on from NZ_CP173039.1 coordinate 4,222,875, forward strand.
TGGTGCCGCGCCGGTTTTTCATCGGCATGGTCAAGCTCTGGGGCCGCACCTCCCTCTGGCTTCTGCGGGTCATTGCCGGCACGCATGTCGAGATCACGGGTCGGGACAAGATCCCGCCGGGCGGAGCGCTGGTGGCGGCCAAGCATCAGTCCTTCCTGGAAACCTTCGCCCTGGTGACGATCTTCGACGACCCGACCTACATCCTCAAGCGGGAGCTGATGTGGATCCCCTTCTTCGGCTGGTATCTGGCGAAGGCGCGCTGCGTGCCGGTCAACCGCAAGGCGGGATCGATGGCGCTGGTGCAGATGACCGCGCGGGCCAAGGACGAGGCCGAGCACGGCCGCCAGATCATCATCTTTCCCGAAGGCACCCGCCGTCCGCCGGGCGCGCCCCCCGACCTACAAGTACGGCGTGGCGCATCTCTATCAGAATCTCGGCTTTCCCTGCATTCCGGTCGCCATGAATTCCGGCCTCTACTGGCCGCGCCGCCAGTTCATCCGCCGCCCCGGTACGGTGAGGATCGAGGTTCAGGATTCCATCGCTCCAGGACTGCCGCGCGAAGAGTTCTTCAAGCTGGTACAGGAGCGGATCGAGGTCGCCTCCAATCGGCTGCTGGAAGAGGGCCGGAAGGAGCTCGGCCTCGTCCCTGCTTCATCGTCAGAGGCTTCGCTGTCCAAGGTCTCTTAAGAGCAGAGGCAGTGTCGTTCCCGGCCCAAGCGTCAACCGAGGAGGACGGAATCCCCAGCGCAGCGCGTAGCCGTGGATTCCCTTCCCGGCCTGCGGCCGCCGGGGAGGACAAAGACGTCAAAAAATCCGCAAACCCAAGCACAGCCAAGCTTTCAGCAATCTTGACGACTCACCCGGCTGTTCCTACATATAAGAACATATGGCGAACAAACGAACCATATCCTGGAATGCGGCCATGCGGGATCTCCGCAACGACCGAATGCGGAGGGCTGGCGTGCGCGAGGAAAGGCTACGGGCGACCGCTGGGCTTCGCTCCTCTTCCACCTTGAGTTCCTGGCGCGGTCGATCGGGACGCCGCTACATCGTCGGCGTGCATCCGCTGAACGAGGCGGAGCTTCTCGAGGTCACCGACGCCGTGATCCTTGCCGTGAAGCGGGACCGGACCGGCAACGGCATCGTCGTCGATGCCGCCATGGCGGCATCGGATCCGAGCGAGCAGACCCGGATGCGCTGGCTCGCCAAGGTTCAGGGCCTGGGCGCCACCGAACTCCACATCCACCGACTCGCCGCAACGGAAGACGACCGCCGCGCGATCTTCGAGGACCTGCGCGAGAACGAGACTCAGGATTCCTGATCGAGCGCGTCGACGATCCTGTGCAGCAGGGGATCGACCACATGCATGCCGATGAGATGCTCGTAGGTCGAGCGCACGTAATCGGGATTGCGGCCCGATACGCCTTGGCCCTGGCGCACGAGCCTCAAGACCTCCTCATAGGAAAGCCTGCCCGCATATTGCCCATGGTTGCGGTCGACCACATAGGCAAGCGCGCGCACTCGACGCGCATCGGCCAGTCGCACGGGCAGATGCCTCTCCAGATAAACCGAGGTGACCTGTTCGCGCTCGCGCAAATACTGGATAGCGGCCTCGGCTTCCTCGGGTGCGACCCGGAAGGCCACCCCGTGGCAGCGTCCACCCCGGTCGAGACCCAGGACCAGACCCGGATGCTCCGGCGTTCCGCGATGAACGTGAGAGAAGACACACAAAGACCGGTGGTACCCGTAGAGATGGGCGTGGACCCGTTCGACAAAGGGAAAGCCCGGCCGCCACATGAGCGAGCCGTAGCCGAAAACCCATAAATCCTTCGTGAGGTCCTTCATGCCGCCCCGCCCGAACCTTGCCTGCTTCGGGCCTATAGCATCGAACCTGAAAGTGGGAACCACTTTTGGGAGCGATTCGATGCTTTGTTCGAGGAGCGCATCGTTCTCGCGGAAAAGTGGGGTCCCCTTTTCCGCACGAGGCGCTAAGCAGTAACCGAGCGCCAGCACAACAGGAGATCGCGCATGGATCAGGCCGCCCCGACGGGGAATGTTCGCCGCAGCCGTTTCTGGCTCTACACGCCATTCGTTCTGCTGCTGCTGCTCGCCATCGCCTGGAGCATCGCCTGGTTCGTGATCCGCAGCCGCACGGCCGAAGCGCTCGACGGCTGGATCGCCGCGGAGGCGAGAAGCGGACGGCAATGGACCTGCGGCGACCGCACCATCGTCGGCTATCCGTTCCGCATCGAGGTGATCTGCAAGACCCTCGACGTGAAGCGAGGGGCCGTGTCCGCCTCATTCGGGCGCACCGAGGCGGTCGCTCAAGTCTATCAGCCCCGTCGCATCATCACGGAGGTGGCCGGCCCCTTGCGCGTGACGGACGGGACCGTGACGGTCGATGGGACCTGGGATCTCCTGCAGACCAGCATCCATGTCTCGCAGAGCGGGCTGCAGCGCCTGTCGCTGGCCGCCAATGCCCCCAAGGTGACGATCACGGGCCTTGGCGGCGGCGAGATCGCCGGATCGGGCAAGCACCTGGAGCTTCATGTGCGGCCCAACCCCTCGAGGCGGGCCGAATTCGCGGGCGACGTGGCGGCCTCGGTGACGGAGGCGCGCATTCCCATCCTCGATGCCCTGGTCGGCGGCGCGGAGGCCACCAACCTGAACATGGATGTCACGGTGACCCAGGCCGACGGCTTCAAGGGCGGCACCATCGCCGAGGAGCTGGAGCTCTGGCGCAAGGCGAACGGCAAGCTCGAGATCCTGATGCTCTCGGCCACCAAGGGCTCCCGCCAGATCGAGACCAAGGGCGAACTGCGCCTCGACGAGCAGCATCGGCCTGCGGGCCAACTCACCATCGCGGCCGCAGGCCTCGACGGTCTTCTGGGCAACCTCACCGGCGGGCGGGCCAGCGGCAACCTTCTGGGCATGCTGCTCGGGCAGAACCCGCGGGCCAATGCGCCTCAGCCCAATGCGAAGCCTCAGCTCGCGTCCCTGCCCCCGCTCCGGCTCGACAACGGCTTTCTCGCCATGGGACCTTTCGTGATCCCGAACGTGAGGCTGCAGCCGCTCTATTGATGGCCCTCCCCCTTGTCATCACCGGCCTCGAGCCGGTGATCTCGATGCGAGAAGTGCGGTGCTTATCCAATCGGGATGGCCGGGACAGGCCCGGCCATGACGAGGGCGGATGTCATTCCCGGCCGGAGCGTCAGCGGAGGGGAAGGGAATCCATCAACTGAGCGCCTGATCGTGGATCCCCTTCCCGGTCCTGCGGACCGCCGGGGATGACAAGCGTTCCAACTAAGTCTTGTCTTCCCTCCGGCGGCCGAAATCCGGCTCCGGCGTTTCCTGGCCCGATGAGATGATGCCGCGGCGGATGGCGCGGGTACGGGTGAAGAGATCGAAGAGCTTGTCGCCCTCGCCCCAGCGGATGGCGCGGGCCAGAAGCGCGATGTCCTCGTTGAGGCGGCCGAGCATCTCCAGCACGGCTTCCCGGTTGTGCAGGAAGACGTCGCGCCACATGGTCGGGTCGGACGCCGCGATGCGGGTGAAATCGCGGAAACCGCCGGCGGAGAACTTGATGACTTCGCCCTGCGTGACGGTCTCCAGATCCGCCGCCGTTCCGACGATGTTGTAGGCGATCAGGTGCGGCACATGGCTGGTGATGGCGAGCACCAGGTCATGATGCTGCGCGGTCATCACTTCCACATTGGAGCCCATGGCCTCCCAGAAGGCGCGTACGCTCTCGATGGCCGTCTCGTCCATGCCCTCCGGGGGCGTAAGAATGCACCAGCGATTGTGGAAGAGCGTCGCAAAGCCGGCATCCGGCCCCGAATGCTCCGTGCCCGCCACCGGATGAGCCGGCACGAACGATACGCCGTCAGGCAGATGCGGCTGCACCTGACCGATGACGGAGGCCTTCACCGAGCCCACATCCGACACGATGCAGCCAGGCTTCAAACCCGGTCTCATGGCCTCGGCCACCGTTCCGCAGACGCCGACCGGCACGCAGAGGATCACGAGATCCGCATCGCTCACGCCCGCAGCCACATCGGTGGTCGCCTCGTCGGCGATCCCGAGTTCCCGCACCCGCTCAACGACAGCCTCGCTCGCATCGACGGCCACGATGGAGCGCGCGAGATTGAGATGCCGGGTCGCGCGGGCGATCGACGAGCCGATCAGGCCGAGGCCGACGAGGGCGACGCGCTCGAAGAGCGGCGTTTCGCGGGGAGGACCGAGACGCTCAGGCATTTTTCCCGCCCATGAAATCACGCAAAGCCGCCACCACGAGACCGTTCGCCTCCTCGTCGCCCACGGTCAGGCGCAGCGCGTGAGGCAGGCCGTAAGCATCGATCCGGCGCAGGATGAGCCCGCGGCTGGAGAGGAAGGCATCGGCGTCCTTCGCGGTCAGGCCCTCTTCCTGAGGGAAGTGGATCAGCAGGAAATTGCCGACGCTCGGCGTGACCTTCAGGCCCAAAGCCGCGATTTCGCGGGTGAGCCAGGCGAGCCATCTCTCGTTGTGCTCGACCGCCTTCGCGAGATGAGCCTCGTCCTGGATCGCCGCGATGCCGGCCGCCATGGCCGGGCCGCTGACGTTGAACGGCCCCCGAATGCGATTGACCGCGTCAGTGATATGAGCCGGCGCCACCATCCAGCCGAGGCGCAGGTTCGCGAGGCCGTAGATCTTCGAGAAGGTGCGGGTCATCACCACGTTCTCGGACGTGGCGACGAGCTCGAGGCCCGACTCGTAGTCGTTGCGGCGGACATATTCCGCATAGGCTGCATCGAGCACCAGCACCACATGGGGCGGCAACCCCGCATGCAGGCGCTTCACCTCGTCGAACGGGATGTAGGTGCCGGTCGGGTTGTTGGGGTTGGCGAGGAAGACGATCCGGGTCTTGTCCGTCACACAGCTCAGAATCGCATCCACATCCGTGCGGAGATCCTTCTCCGGCGCCACGACAGGCGTGCCGCCGGCGGCCAGGATGGCGATGCGATAGACCAGGAAGCCGTGCTCGGTGAAGATGCCCTCGTCGCCCGGACCCACATAGGCATGGGTGATCAGAGCCAGAAGCTCGTCCGAGCCCGCGCCGCAGATGATCCGGTTCGGATCGAGCCCGTATCTCGCGGCGATCGCCTCCCGCAGCTTGGTGGCCGCACCGTCCGGATAGAGCTCGAGATGATCGAAGGTGCGGATCGCCTCCGCGGCCGTCGGCGAGGGGCCGAGCGGGGTCTCGTTCGAGGAGAGCTTGTAGACCTTGGCAACCCCTGCGGCCTTGCTCTTGCCGGGCACATAGGCGTCGATCTGCATCACGCCGGGACGGGGCTGGGGACGAGCGGACATCTTGACTTCCTAGCAATCAACCAATGGGAGAGGCTCTAGCGCAGGTCGGATTTCATTTCACGCGGAAACGTTCGGCATGGCTGCCGATCTCGACCAGCTGGGCAAGGCTTGCGCCCGCCTTGGTCAGGGTCTGGCGCAGCTGGGTGGGCTCGACCGTGCCGGGCACGGCGATGAGCTCGGAGAGGCCGTTGGTGTCGGCCGCGCTCGCCACCACTTCGCCGCCGAGCTGGATCAGGGCCTCATTGGCACCCTTGTGCCAGCGCTCGAACTGGGCGGCATAGAGCACCACGTCGCGCACGGCCGCATCGGTCAGGGGCTTCGAGATGACGAAGACCGGGGTGCCGGCCGGATGGTCGGGCCGCTCGATGAAGGGTAGGCGCGCGATGATCTTCGGGCGGCGCTTGTCGGCCAGCGTGCGCCACCAGGCGCCGCTCGTCGCGCCCTGATCGAGCCGGAAGATGCCGAGATCGCCGCGCGAGGAAGCGACAGCCTCGATCACCGCGGCTGCGCTCGGATGGGTGATGTATGGCACGGTGAAGCCGAAATGGAACCGGGCTGTGTCGCGCATGGGCGCGTCGCCCGCCGAGACATCGGCGTGAACGGAATAACTGGACTGGACATAGGTGAAGGTGCCGATGATCACCCGCCAGATGCCCTCCACCGTGTCGAGCGGCAGCAGGCCCTGATGGCGCTCGGCCAAGGCCTTCATCATCGAGGCCTCGCGTCCGGGCCGGAAGGCGGAGCTCAGGCCCGCCTCGGAGGCTTTCTTGGAAGCGATCAGCCGGTCGATGATGGTGCCGCGCTCCATGAGCAGCCGGTGCATCGCCTCGTCGATCCGGTCGATCTCCTGGCGCAGATCGGCAAGGGAGGGAGCGGGCTGTTCGGCGGACATGGTCGGGATCCTTAAAGTCTGGCTCGTCACTGGCGCACACCTAGCCCTCATCCTGAGGAGGACCGCAAGGTTCGTCTCGAATGAGCGGGACGTCTCCAGCGAGCACTGGATCCTCCTTCGAGACGCCTGCCGTAGGCTCCTCAGGATGAGGGAGAGATTGATGAGCCAGCCTCTCAGGTCGGGCGCCCTCTTCTTTGGCGGTTTTGGCCCTGCTTGTCATCACCGATTGCACGACGGCTCGTGGAGCAGGCCTGCCCATGAGGGAACGCTCCCTCCCCGGGTGGGGCTGGCGGCTTCCGGCCGGTCCTGGCTTGTCTCGGAGATCGAGGGAAGCGCGGGACTGAGGTGTGCTTCGCCGCTCCAGCGGAGCGCGAAGGGGTTCGGGACGGGAGATCCGCCCGGACGGGAAGACAACCCGCCTCCCGCGCACGGCTTTTTCATCCTGAGCCTCGCACTCCCACGCCTCAGGGACGACACCCTCAGAGGCGCTTTACGGCGCTTGATTGCGCGGCCCCGGAGATTACACCGGTGCCGGCGAGGCTTGGGAGGGGGCGGCCACCGCCTGCCCGAACAGGTCGATCGTCGCGCCGCCTCCGCTCAGGACCCCGACCGCCGGAGGGTGCGACTCCCCCGCCCTGTCAGAACCGTATCCGGTCTCCGTCACCGACGCCTCGGGCGCGTCCCTCGTGAGACCGGACCTCCCATCCATAGCCAAGGTTAGGACAATTGTCAAGAACAAAATAGGAACATACCCACCCCCTGCCCGGCACGTCTGCCTCTGCCCTCATCCTGAGGAAGCGTGGCTGACGAAGACGTGGATTCCCGGGACGAGCCCGAGGATGACGCGGCGGGTACCGTGGCTGGAGGAGCGTGAGGGCTGCGGGAGTGTCATTCCCGGTCGGAGCGAAGCGAGGGAGAAGGGAATCCACTCTCACCTCAGCGCCATGGATCCCCTTCCCGGCCTTCGGCCGCCGGGGATGACACCCTAAGCCTGTTGCCGGGCGTTATGCTCGTTGACGCGGCAGGCACTCCGCAGTACCGGTTGTTCGAAAGAACGAACATTTCCATTAAACCATGTCATTTGCGCCCCTGTCCTCCGAACCGCGAAGCCAGGTCGACGACCCGTCGAGCCTGGTCATGCGCTTTGGCGCGGACGAGCCCCTGATGATGGATGCAGGCATCGCGCTCGCGCCCTGGCAGATCGCCTATCAGACCTACGGCACGCTCAATGCCGACAAGTCCAATGCAGTCCTGATCTGCCACGCACTCACCGGCGATCAGCACGTGGCGAACGAGAACCCGGTCACGGGCAAGCCCGGCTGGTGGCTCCCCATGGTCGGCCCCGGCAGGCCGGTGGACACGAACCGCTTCTTCGTGATCTGCGCCAACGTGATCGGCGGCTGCATGGGCACCACGGGCCCCGCCTCGATCAATCCGGCCACGGGCGAGCCCTATGCGCTCGACTTTCCGGTCGTGACCGTTCGCGACATGGTGCGGGCGCAGGCCGCCCTCATCGACCGGCTCGGCATCGAGAGCCTGTTCTGCGTCGTCGGCGGCTCCATGGGCGGCATGCAGGTGCTGCAATGGGCCGTGAGTTACTCCAACCGGGTCTTTTCCGCCCTTCCCATCGCGACAGCCGCCCGCCATTCCGCCCAGAACATCGCCTTCCACGAGGTTGGCCGCCAGGCGGTGATGGCCGATCCGGAGTGGCGCAGCGGTCGCTACCTGACCGAGGGCACGCGTCCCTCCAAGGGCCTCGCCGTCGCGCGGATGGGCGCGCACATCACCTATCTCTCCGAGATGGCCCTGCACCGGAAATTCGGGCGCAACTTCCAGGACCGCAGCGCGCCGACCTTCTCGTTCGACGCCGATTTCCAGATCGAGAGCTACCTGCGCTACCAGGGCATCGCCTTCGTCGAGCGGTTCGACGCCAATTCCTACCTCTATGTCACGCGGGCGATGGATTACTTCGACATCGCGGCGGAGCATGGCGGCTCGCTCGCCAAGGCCTTCAAGGGATCGACCACGCGCTTCTGCGTGATCTCGTTCACCTCCGACTGGCTGTTCCCCACCTCCGACTCGCGGGCCATTGTCCACGCTCTGAATGCGGCCGCGGCCTCCGTCGGCTTCGTCGAGGTGGAGAGCGACAAGGGTCACGACGCCTTCCTGCTCGAAGAGCCCGAGATGTTCGCGGCAGCAGCCGGCTTCATCGACGCGGCGGCGCGGGTGCGGGGCATCGCATGACGTTCGCCACCCTTCCCGCAACCGATCTCGAGACCGGTCACCGCCTCGACTTCCTTCTCGTGGCCGACATGGTCGAGCCGGGCTCCCGCGTGCTCGACATCGGCTGCGGCGACGGCTCGCTGCTGGCGATCCTGCGCGACCGCAAGGGCGTCGACGGGCGCGGCATCGAGATCTCGCGCGAGGGCGTGAATGCCTGCCTCGCCAAGGGCCTGCCGGTGATTCAGGGCGATGCGGACACGGACCTTGCCGATTACCCGGACGATGCCTTCGATTACGTGATCCTCTCGCAGACGATCCAGGCGACGCGCCAGCCCAGGGTGGTGCTGGAGCATCTCCTGCGCATCGGCCGCCGGGCCATCGTGTCCTTCCCCAATTTCGGCCATTGGCGCGTGCGCTTCGACCTCGGGATTCGCGGCCGGATGCCGGTGACCGAGAACATGCCCTATTCCTGGTACGACACGCCCAACATCCACTTCTGCACGATCCGCGATTTCGTGGAACTGTGCCGCGAGGTCGGCGCGCAGATGGAAAAGGCAGTCGCGCTCAATGCCGGCGGTCAGCCCATGCGCGTGACCCTGCCCTGGTGGGTGTGGAACCTGCTCGGCGACCAGGCCGTATTTTTGCTCAAGCGGCGGTAATTCACTTTCTGTCATTCCCGGCCGGAGATGGCGAAGCCATCGCAGGGGAAGGGAACCCATCGGCTCAGAAGGGGAGTGGATCCCCTTCCCGCGCCTTCGGCTCGCCGGGGATGACACTCGCCACGTCATGACCGTCCCCGGACTTGATCCGGGGATCGGTCCCGGCCATCCCGATACGGTAAGGCTCGGCGCTTCATGCAATCGAGATCACCGGCACAAGGCCGGCGATGACGTGAGCGCGCGATTACCCCTCCGTCTCCGCCAGCGGGTGCAGATCGCGCACCATGCTCTTCAGGCGCTCGTCGAGCACGTGGGTATAGATCTGCGTCGTCGAGATGTCGGAATGACCCAGCAGTTCCTGCACCACGCGTAGGTCGGCTCCGTTCTGGAGCAGATGGCTGGCGAAGGCGTGGCGGAGCACGTGGGGGCTGATCTTATCGGCTCTCAGGCCGGCTGCCCCGGCCACCACCTTCAGGTCGCGGGCAAAGGCCTGGCGGGTGAGATGGCCGCTCTCGCTGTCGGCCGGAAACAGCCAAGGGCCGACGGCCTTTGTCCGCTCCTCCAGCAGGGCGAGATAGGCGCGGGCCGCGTCCTGCGCCGCATCGGTGAGCGGAACGAGCCGTTCCTTCGCCCCCTTGCCGCGCACCACGAGGAACCGGTCGCGGGTCTTGGCGGCGCTGCGCGGCAGGGCGATCAGTTCCGAGACGCGCAGGCCCGTGGCGTAGAGCAGTTCCAGCAGGCAGGCCATGCGGGCGGCGCGCAGGCGCTCGCCGGGCGCGGCTTCCGGGTGCTGGACGCTCTCGTAAGCCACCTGCAGGAGACGGTCGACTTCCGCGACCGACAAGACCTTCGGCAGCGCCCTTCCCCGCTTCGGCGCCGAGACGGCAGCCGTCGGGTCGGCGGGGGCATAGCCTTCCACGTAAAGGAACTTGTGGAACTGGCGCACGGCCGAGAGCCTGCGGGCGGCAGAGGAGGCCTTCAGGCCCCGCTCCTCCAGGCTCGCCATGAAGCCCCGGACGGTGGCGGAAGTCGCGTTGTCGGGCTGACAGCCTGCTTCCTTCAGGTAAGCGAGATAATCGTCGAGATCGCGCCGGTAGGCATCGAGCGTGTTCTTGGAGGCGCCGCGCTCCGCGGCCAGCATGTCGAGAAAGAGGCTGGCATGGCGCGCGCCGCTCATGAAGACGAAGGCGTGCGGCTGGTGGGAACCGGAACCGTGATCTCGCGCGGATCGGGCTTGACGAAGGTCGCCAGGGCGAACATGGCGGCAAAGCCAAGGCCCGCGAGAATGGCGACGATGAGGAGAAACCGGAACAGGGTGGGCACGTGAGCCTCTTGAAGCGTTGAAACGCTAGAACCATGCCCGAACGGCGAAGGCAAGTCCTTCTCTTCGGTTAAGTTTGAGAGGAATAGGGGGATAACGCCCTTGTGACAGGGCGCCGCGCCCGTGCTAGGACTGACCCATGAACAATATCAGCCGCTTCAATTCGCTCGATGAAGTCGGCGGGCAAGACCAGGCAAGCCAGCGCGGCCATCCCATCAGCCGCCAGCTCGGCACGCGATCGCTTGTGCTCGTCGGGCTCATGGGCGCCGGCAAGAGCACCGTGGGCCGCAGGCTCGCACAGACGCTCAAGCTGCCTTTCCGTGACGCCGATCACGAGATCGAGGCCGCGGCCGGCATGACGATCCCCGAGATCTTCGCCATTCACGGCGAAGACCATTTCCGCGACGGCGAGCGCCGCGTGATCGCCCGCCTCCTGCAGGAGGGACCGATCGTGCTCGCCACCGGCGGCGGCGCCTTCATGAACGAGGAGACCCGTCGGCGCATCGCCGAGCATGGCATCTCGCTCTGGCTCAAGGCGGATCTCGACATTCTCATGCGTCGTGTCCGCAAGCGATCGACCCGCCCCCTTCTGCAGAATCCCGACCCGGAAGGAACCATGCGCCGCCTGATGGAGCTGCGCCATCCGGTCTATGCCACGGCGGACATCACCATCGATTCCCACGAGGCGCCGCATGACCGGGTGGTCGCCGACGCCATCAAGGCTCTCGCCGAGTGGTTCGCACGCGAAAAGCAAGGGAGCGCCGAGCCATGACGAGCGCAGCCGCCCGGATGGAGAGCCCATCCTTCATCACGGTTCCAGTCCCGCTCGGCGACAGGGCCTATGACATCCTGGTCGGGCGCGGCCTGATCGCGACGGCCGGATCGCGGATTGCCGGCTTAAGCGCGCGCGCCGCCGCCATCGTGACGGACGAGCACGTGGGGCCGCTCTACGCCGAGGCGCTTGCGAAGTCCCTGGACGCGCAAGGGCTGCGCCCCTCCGTCGTCACGCTTCCTCCGGGCGAGGCCACCAAATCCTATGCGAGCCTGGAACAGGTCTGCGATGCGGTGCTGGCTGCCCGGATCGAGCGCGGGGATCTCGTGGTGGCGCTCGGCGGCGGCGTGATCGGAGATCTCGCGGGCTTTGCGGCCGCGGTGGTGCGCCGGGGCGTGCGCTTCGTCCAGGTGCCGACCAGCCTGCTCTCCCAGGTCGATTCCTCCGTCGGCGGCAAGACCGGCATCAATTCGCGCCACGGCAAGAATCTCGTCGGCGCCTTTCATCAGCCGAGCCTGGTCCTCGCCGACACCGCCCTCCTCGACACGCTGCCGATCCGCGAAATGCGCGCAGGCTACGCGGAGGTGGCGAAGTACGGCCTCATCGACGACGAGCGCTTCTTTGCCTGGTGCGAAGCCAATTGGCAGGGCGTTTTCGCCGGCGGGCCTGAGCGGGACGAGGCCGTGGCGCAGAGCTGCCGCGCCAAGGCCGACGTGGTGGTGCGCGACGAGCACGAGAACGGTGATCGTGCGCTGCTCAATCTCGGCCACACCTTCGGCCATGCGCTCGAGCGGATCACGCGTTACGATTCCGCGCGCCTCGTCCATGGCGAAGGCGTCGCGATCGGCCTGGCCCTCGCCTTCCGCTTCTCCGCCTCGCTCGGGTTGTGCCCGGCGGCGGATGCGCAGCGCGTCGAAGCCCATCTGTCGGCCGCTGGACTTCCCACGCGCCTTTCCCATGTTCCCGGTGGCTGCGGCACGGTCGACGAGCTGCTCGACGCCATGGCCCAGGACAAGAAGGTGAAAGGCGGCGCCCTGACCTTCATCCTGGCCCGGGGCATCGGGCAGAGCTTCATCGCTCCCGGCATCGAGGCCGACAAGGTCCGCACCTTCCTGGAAAGCGAACTCAACCCGTCACGGTCATGATCGAAGAATCCTCCGGCGATCTCTGGTTTGCCGCCCTGGTCGTCATCTTCTGCCTTCTGCTCTCGGCCTTCTTCTCGGCCGGCGAGACGGCCTTCACGGGCGCATCGCGGTCCCGCATGCTGGTTCTGGAGAGGAGCGGCGACCGGCGCGCCAAGCTGGTCAACCGCCTGCTCGAAATCCGCGAGCGCTTCATCGGCACGGTGCTGATCGGCAACAACATCGTCAATATCGGCGTCTCGGCCTTCGCCACCAGCGTGCTCGTCGCGATCTTCGGCGACGAGGGCGCGATCTACGCCACCGTCATCATGTCGATCCTGGTGATCGTCTTCGCCGAGGTTCTGCCGAAGACCCTTGCGATCTCGTCTCCAGAGACCGTGTCGCTCTTCCTCTCGCGGCCCATGTCCTGGGCCGTGGCGCTGCTGGGACCGCTCGCCATCGCCATCGAGCGGATCGTGCGGCTCATGCTGCTGCCCTTCGGCATACGGATCGGGGAGAACACGCCCATCCTCTCGGCCAGCGAGGAGATCCGCGGCCAGGTCGCCTTGCTGCACAAGGAAGGCGGCGTCGCCAAGGTGGAGCGCGACATGCTGGGCGGCCTTCTCGATCTCGAAGACCTGACCGTTTCGGAGGTCATGGTTCACCGCACCAAGATGCGCACCATCAACGCGGATCTCACCTCGGAGGAGATCGTCCGTGAGGTGCTCTCCTCGCCCTATACCCGCATGCCGCTCTGGCGCGAGAGCCAGGAGAACATCGTCGGCGTGCTCCACGCCAAGGATCTGCTGCGGGCGCTCGATGCGGTCGGCGGCGACGCGAGCAAGCTGAAAGTGGAAGCGATTGCGCTCGAGACCTGGTTCGTGCCGGACACCACCTCCCTGCGCGATCAGCTAAAGGCCTTTCTCGCCAAGAAGACCCACTTCGCCCTCGTGGTGGACGAATACGGCGAGGTGATGGGTCTGGTGACGCTCGAGGACATCCTCGAAGAGATCGTCGGCGACATCAAGGACGAGCACGATCTCTCGGTTCAGGGCGTGCGGCCCCAGCCCAACGGCTCGGTGAACGTCGACGGCTCCGTGCCGATCCGCGACCTCAACCGCGCCATGGACTGGAACCTGCCGGACGAGGAGGCGACCACCATCGCGGGTCTCGTCATCCATGAGGCGCAGACCATTCCCGACACGGGCCAGATCTTCACCTTCCACGGCTTCCGCTTCCAGGTGCTGCGCAAGTCGCGCAACCGGATCATGGCGGTGAGGATTACGCCGCTTACACACGTGCGCGCCAAGGCTGAGTGATCCTCGCTGCTTTAAGGTGTGACCGGTATTCATTTCCGACGTCATCACCGGCCTTGTGCCGGTGATCCCGATGGTCTGAAGCGCCGCGCCTCACCGGATCGGGATGGCCGGCACAGGGCCGGCCATGACACAAAAAAGTACGTCCCCGGATTGCCGGTCGGACTCTCGGGATGAGGGCAGAGATCGCTGAATCAGGTTTTCAGAAACCCCACCAGCGCCGCGTTGACGGCGTCAGGCTCCTCGTGTTGGACCCAGTGGGTGGCGTTCTCGATCCAGCGAACGTCCCCGGTCTCACAAAGGGAAAGACTCGCCTCCGCCAATCCCTTCTCCAGAAATCGGTCGCGTGTTCCCCAGATGACGAGCGTCGGCGAACGGACCGTGGAATCCGGCATGCTGGGTTTCAAGGGCAGAGCCCGATACCAGTTCAGCATGGCGGTGAGCGCGCCGGGCTGCGACCAAGCTTTCTCGTATCGAGCGACATCCCCGTCCGAAAACGTGCCGCGGCGGCTCGTGCGCACAAGGGCATCCTTGAGGCTGCGATAACCATTGGCCGAGAGCATGGCCTCGGGCAGACGCGGGATCTGGAAAAACCCGACATAGAGGCTTCTCAGCATCTGGCCCGGATGTGAGCGCATATAGGAGCCGGCAACGCTCGGATGAGGCGCATTGAGAACAACAAGCTTTGCGACGCGATCCGGATAGCGGGAGGCCGTCCACCAGGCGACGAGCCCGCCCCAATCGTGGCCGATGACAGAAAACGTCCCGCGCCCGAGCGCATCGGCCAGTCCGACGACATCCTTCGCCAGCGTGTCGAGGTCGTAGGCCCGTCGGCCTTCAGGTTTGTCGCTGAGATGGTAGCCGCGCTGATCCGGCACGAGCACCCGAAAGCCGGCATCCGTCAAGGGACCGATCTGATAGCGCCATCCCCACCAGAATTCGGGAAAGCCGTGGAGCAGGATCACGAGCGGTCCGTCCGCAGGCCCCGCCTCGACGGCATGAAGCGTCACGCCGTCGACCCGGTGGCGGACGCCTGCCGTTTGAGGATCGAACGTCTGGATCATGCGTGCGCCGACACCTTCACGCGCTTCGGAGGCTCTTCGACAGCCATGAACTGCGCCTTCGCGAGCTCCGCGAAGCGGCCGCCCTTCGCCACGAGCTCCTCGAAGGTCCCGGTCTCGATCACGCGTCCCTGATCGAAGACGAGAATGCGGTTGGCGTTGCGGATGGTGGCAAGACGATGGGCGATGACAAAGGTCGTGCGCCCCTTCATCACCTCGTCCAATGCCCTTTGCAGCTTCTGCTCCGTTGCGGCATCGAGCGCGCTCGTCGCCTCGTCGAGGATCAGGATCGGCGGATTCTTCAACAACGCGCGGGCGATCGACAGGCGCTGGCGCTCGCCGCCGGAGAGGGAGCGCCCGCGCTCGCCGATGACCGTGTCGAGCCCCTCCGTCTGGCGCGAGATGAACTCGATGGCCTGCGCACGCTCCAAAGCCTCGATCATCTCCGCGTCGGTGGCATCGGGCCGCCCGACCTGCAGGTTCTCGCGGATGGTGCGGGCAAACAGCATCGGCTCCTGGAACACCACGCCGATGTTGCGCCGCAGGGACGAGAGCGTGACATCCCGGATGTCGAGACCGTCGATGCGGATGCTGCCCGATTGCGGATCGAAGGCCCGGTGCAGAAGCCCCAGGGTGGTCGACTTGCCGGAACCGGTGGCGCCGACCAGCGCCACGTTCTCGCCCGCTTGAACGCTAAAGGTCAGATCCTGCACGGCGGAGCGCTTCCCGTCATAGGAGAAGCTCACATTGTCGAAGACGACGTCGCCCTGGTAGCGTTCCACGTTCCTGGCATTGGCGCGGTCGTGAACGACGGGCGCCGTGTCCAGGATCTCGAAGAATTCCTGCAGCTTGGGCGCCTGCATGAAGAGCTGGTTGATGAAGCTCACCGCCTGCTCCAGCCGACCGATCAGCATGGTGGCCATGCTCATGAACATGACGATCTCGCCGATGGTGGCCAATCCGTTCAGATGCAGCCAGGTGCCGAGGAGAAAGACCGCCGTGACCGTGATCGTGGCCGAGGCCCGGGAGGCGACGGATGCCAAAGCCCACCAGGACAGCACCGGGTTCTGCGCCTGGAGCAGTTGCTGGATGATGGTCCGCAGCGAGCGGCTCTCGGCCTCGACGCGGGTGAAGGACTGGATGACCGGCACGTTGCCGAGCGCGTCGGAGGCATGCTCGGCGAGGCTCGAATGATAGCGCTCGACCGTCCCCTGCAGGGTTTCCGTCTTGCGCAGCACGATGGCGGTGAGAAGCGCGAACACCGCCACGAGCGCCACGAGGAGCAGGCCGAGGCGCCAGTTCAGGAACACGGTCAGCGGCAGGAGGACGACGAGCGCGATGATCGCCGAGAGATGCTCACGGAAGAAGCCGAGCCAGAGCCAGGACATGGCGCCCGAGCCTTCCAGCATGACCTTCAGCACACGGCCCGAATGGGTCGAGGTGTGGAAGGCGAGCGGCAACTCGAGCACATGCTCGAAGTAGTTCGCCACCACGGCCAGCCGACGGCGGTGCGCGAGGCGGTCTGCATGCAGTGCCACGAGCGCGCCCGCTCCGATGGAGAACAATCCGAAAGCCACCCAGGCGAGAATGAGCGGCATGAGAACGCCGAACGTTACAGGCGATGAGTTCGGCATCTGGGCGCGGGTGAGCACGTCGATGATGCGCCCGAACAGGATGGGCTCCGCGAAAGCCGATATGGCGAGGGCGATATTAGCCAGGGCCAGCAAGGCCCCGATCCTCATATCGGACCCGAGCTGGCCCAGAACACGGATATATAGCCTGATCAGCCGCATGGGGATCTACCTGCGAACGTGACGAACTCCGCGAAGGACACTGCGCCTCCGGTCGAGATTTGCGCACTTCATGCCGCTTGAAAAGCCGGGACTTTCCGGACCGTGTCTTTTCATGCCCTGCTCCGGGCCGGCTTCAGGCTCCGGCGAAAGCGCCCGATCCATTTCGGCCCGAGCTTCGATGGAGAGCGCCCGTTCCGCCGCGACCGGGACCGGGCCAGGAGAATGGCTCCTTCCCTGGTCTTGCGGATGTGAAGCGTGCGGGTGTGGAACTCCTCGAGGCCGGGCCGGTGTCCGATCGACAGGACGCTCGCACCTTTCAGCTCGTTCTCGAACAGCGCCAGCATGGAGGCCTGATTCTCCTCGTCGAGCGCGGAGGTCGCCTCGTCCATGAACACCCATTTGGGCTTGTGCAGGAGAACACGGGCAAAGGCCACCCGCTGCTGCTGGCCAAGGGACAGGCTCCTGTCCCAGCGCTCGTGCCTGTCGAGCATCTCGATGAATTCGCCCAAGCCAACGCGCTCGAGCGCCTGGCGTACCCGGGCATCGTCGAAGGTCTCGGGCGAGGCCGGATAGCTGATGGCGGCCCGCAGGGTTCCCAAAGGAAGATAGGGCCGCTGCGGCAGGAACATCATCTCCTCGGGCTTGGGGATGCGGATCCGGCCCGATCCCCAGGGCCAGAGGCCCGAAATGGCCCGAAATAGCGTGCTCTTGCCGGCGCCGGACTCGCCCATGATCAGCACCCGCTCGCCGGGCCGGATCTCCGCCGTCGCATCCTCGATGAGGATGCTGCCGTCGTTGAGCGCGATCGAGACGCCCTCGAAGCTGAGCCACCCCTTGGGATGAGGACCGGTTTCGATCTTGCGGCTCTCGGCCGTGACCTCGTCGAGATCGATGGCGGCCTGCCGGAACGTGGCGACGCGCAGGACGGCGGAGCGCCAATCGGCGATCTTCGGGAAGTTGTCGACGAAATACCGCAGGGCCGCCTGCACCTGGTTGAAGGCGCCGACCACCATCATCATCTCGCCGAAGGACAGACGCCCGCTGAAATAATCCGGCGCGGCCGCGAGAATCGGCACCACGATGGCAAGCCAGCCATAGCCCGAGGTGATCCAGGTCAGCCGGGCGAGACCGCCGGACAGACGCCGCGAGGCCTTGAGAACCGCATCGACGAATTCATCGAGGTTGCGGCGCTCGTCCGGCTCTCCATTGTAGAGGGCGACGCTCTCGGCGCTCTCGTTCACGCGAACGAGGGCGAAGCGCAGCTCGGCCTCGCGGGCATAGCGAAGCGTATTGAGGCGGATCATCGGCCGGCCGACGAGCCATGTGAGCCCGGAGCCGATCCCGGCATAGCCGACCGCGACCCAGACCATGTAGCCGGTGATCGTGATCTCGCGACCGCCGAGATTGAAGCTCACGGGCCCCGACAGCGCCCACAGGACGCCGATGAAGCTCACGAGGAGGAGGAAGGCCTGCAGCATGCCGACTCCGAGCTCCGTCGAGAGCTCGGAAAAGAGGCGGCAATCCTCCTGCATGCGCTGGTCCGGCTGGGCGCTGTTCTCGCCCATGAAGCCCATCTGGTAGGCCCGGTTCGGCTTGAGCCAGATGTCGAGCAGCACCTGCGTCAGGCGCTGCCGCAACCGGATCTTGAGACGCTCCTGCAGCCAGGTCTGCGCCACCACGAGGGCCAGGAGCACGACCACGATGACGAGAAAGATCAGGAGCTGGTGGAAGAAGGCGGAGGCATCCCGCCTCTCGACCGCGTCGAAGAAGGCGCCGTTCCACTGGTTGAGCCGCACCTGGCCGAACATGTTGCCGACGAGGATGACGAGAATGGCGGCGCCCAGCCGCAGCATGGGCCAGCCCTTGCCGTTGCGGAGCATGTCGCGAAAGAGCTGGAACAGCTCCCGCAGGATACTGGGGGCTATTTCATGAGCATGTGGCGGCTCCGGATGATGGGCCGCGGCGGTGGCCGCCTCCTTCGCCAGCGTATTGCCTTGACCGGGACCGACTTCCTGTTCGCTTCCAGTCGCGGGGGGCGGAGGCAGTTGTCTGCCCAGTTTGGGATCGAAGTCCGGCATCGGTTCGTGACGCATACTCGTCCAGCTTGAGAGTTCCTCAAGCTAAAGCCTGCTCACATAGGTTAAGTTCCGGAATGGTTCCGTCTCGGACTGCCGCCTTCGGCTCCGATGCTGTGCCGATCAACGCCTGTCGGCTGCGACGGCGAGTACCCAATAGACCTTGTATTTGGAATTCGGCGCATAGGCCGTGGCGATGCCGATCCGGGTCGCCCTGGCATCCAGGAGAACGCGGTTATGCTGCGGACTCTCCCGCCAGCCGGAGAAGGCCTCGGCCAGGGTGTGGTAGCCGGCCGAGAGGTTTGCCGCCGGTGCGGCAAAGCCCGTCGAGGCCAGCCGGGCCTTGAAGGCCTCGGCCGAACTCGGCTTGTCGGCCCTGGCCATGGCCTCGGCTTCCGCCTGGGCCGCAGCCTGCAGATCCGGATCGAGGGTCAGGGGCCGCAAGCCGTTGTTGCCGCGATAGGCGCCGATCATGTCGCGCGCCATGGCGGAATCCACCTCGGCACCGGCCCTCGCCATGGAGACGTAAAAGCTCGGGGTCTGGCTGCGCTGGACGGGCTTCTCGCTCTGGCAGGCGGCAAGAGCGAGAGCGGGAAGGATCAAGGGGATGAGACGCTTCATGCAGGCGTCTTATCCTTGAGAAGGGTTAAGGTTTCGTCCTCTTTCTCCTCCGCCTTCGGAGCCTTGTCCTGCGGCTCTTCGTCCGGTTCTGGAGCCGGTGCCGGCGCGGGAACGCCGATGCCGGCCTTTCGCAGGCCGCGGAAGATCTCGAAATAGATGTCGCTCGAAACACGGCCGGCCGCATCGATATCGTCCACGAAGGAGATGAGATCGAAATCGATGGTGTTTTCCGTCACCTTCTTGAACAGCACCCGGGGCGCAGGCTCGCTCATCACCTCGCGGTGGGCGAGCGCCGCCTTGCGCATGATCTCGGCGACCTGATCCGGATCGGACGCCCGGGGAACCGGGACCGAGACGAGCACGCGCCCCACGCGATCGTTGCGCACGCGGTTGCGCACGATGCCGGAGATCAGGTTCGAGTTCGGCACGATGAGCGTCGAACGGTCGAAGGCCTGGATTTCCGTCGAGCGCACATTGATCCGGCGCACATAGCCCTCGCCGTCGCCGACGACCACGAGATCGCCGACGCGGATCGGGCGCTCCCAGAGCAGGATCAGGCCGGAGATGAAATTGTTGACGATGGATTGCAGGCCGAAACCGATACCGACCGAAAGCGCACCGGCCACGATGGTCACCCGCTCCAGGCTGAGGCCGAGATAGGTAAAGGCGATCACGCCGGCGGTGATGATGCCGACATAGCCCGCCGCCGTGCTGATCGAGTTGCGCAGGCCCGCATCGAGATCGGTCGCCGGCAGGAAGGTGTTGTTGAGCCAGCGCTGGATGATGCGCGTGACGGCGAAGCCCGCGGCGAACAGCAGGGCCGCAAGGAGGATCGACGACAGGGAGATCGTGACGTCGCCGACGTTGAACCCGAAGAACACGGCCCGCAGGGAGCCCGTCACATCGGTGGATTCGATGCCCCAGGGGGCCAGCACCAGCAGGATGCCGACGATGATGAGAGCCAGCCGCGCGACGCCGCTGCCCAGAACGCCGATCTGCTCCAGGGAGCGGCGGCGCAAGCCCGTATTGGCCTGCAGCGTCGTGGCAAGCCTGGTCTGGCCGCGCAGGGAGCCGCCGATGAACTCGTCGGCAAGCGCGATGCACAGGACCAGCAGCGCGACGACGATGGAGATCCAGACCGCTTGGTCGATCACGAAGGAGGCCAGCGCCACGTAGCCGCCGATCGCGCTGCCGACGACGAGGGCAACGAGGAACCAGCCGAAACTGCGCAGGGGCCCGCCGATGTCCACGTCCTGCGCGACGTAGGGCCCGAGGCAGGCTTCATCCTGCGTTTCGCGGGCCGCGAAGCGCCGCAGGAGTTCGGCGAACACGAAGGCCTCCGCCAAGGCGAAGATCGCCCGGGTCATGACGGTGACGGGCAAGGCGGCGGCAATGGCCGTGTTGAATGCCTCGATCACCTTGCCGGCGACCATGACGGTCGCCAGGGTCACGGAGAAGCTCATGATCCGCACGGCGGAGGCGTCCCGAACCGGGATCAGGCGCCAGGAGGTATGATCCGGTGCCAGGATCGCGTCGATCAGGGCACGCACGAAGGCAATGAAGGCCAGACCGCTCAGGAGTGCCCTGACGATCTGCTCCAGTCGAGGCGGGACGATATCGGCGGAATCGAAGGCGACCCAGACGATCCAGCTGCCGGCAATGGCCGGGGCCGCCCCCAGGATGAGGACGCCCAACGCTGCCAGAAGGCGGCTGCGGCGCGAGGGATCCGCGACAGCCGGATCGCGCCTGACGAGACGCGGGGCAATGGAACGCCGCCCGACGTAAAGGGCGATCGCCGCACCGATCGCCAGGCCGAGGAGGAGCAGGACGCCAAGCGACGTGCTGCGCCGGAGCTGTTCCAGGGCATCCCCCAGGACGATCCCTAGTGCCCGCAGCTCCCGCGGAACGGCCTGCACCACGTTCATCCACAGGTTGGGGCTGAAGACGCCGTCGCTCTGCTCGAACAGGGCACGGGTGAAGCCCGCCCGACGCAGGTCGCCGATCTGGGTATTCAGCTGCTCGGCCTGGACGAGCAGGGCGCGTCCGAGCCGCTGGGTCTCGTCGAGTTCCGCCACGGCCGCCTCGCGCTCGGCGCGATCCCGGGCGACATCGGCACTCTCCTCGGGCTGGCCCTTGTCCGGCTTGGGCCCGAGCTGGGTCAGGCGCTGCTTGCTCGCCTCGAGCTTCGGGGTCAGCTCGTCGACGACGGTGCGGATCTCGCCGATGATCGGTTCGATCTGCACACGAATGTTCTGCAGATCCGCGTCGGACATAGTCCGGCCCTGGATCGCGGCTTCCTTCTGGTCGAGATCGGCTTTGAAGCCGTCGAGCTTGGCGCGGACGGCCTTGGTCTCGGCCGAAATCGAGGTGGCCGGTGCCGCCGCTGCAGGAGCCGGCGCGGCCTGGGGGGCGGCCTGGGGCTGAGCCGAGGCCGGGGTTTGAGCCTGAGGCTGGGTATTGGGCGAGGTCTGAGCCTGCTGCGCATAGGACGTGCCGCTCGCTGCAATGCTCAACGCGATCATAGCAGCCCGAAGGAGCCGCTTCATGCCAATACTCGTCATTCAGTCTACCCTATCGCATTCCCTGGAGCACCGGATCGACCCGATGCTCCTCTTTTCGAAGAGCGCATCGTTCCCTGCGAACCGGAGGTCCGCGTCAGCGAAAGACCGGCTCCGCTTTTGCAGCACGATGCGCCAGCGGGCCGGTTCTTTGCGAATCATTACGGCGAAAAGTCGCCGCCCGACGGACGAAGCGCAACAAAAAAGCCGGGAGAGGCGAACACCTCTCCCGGCTTCCCTAAGGGAAAACCCGTTATTGTTTCGGCGGTTCGTTGGCCGAAGGCTGGGCGCCAGGCGCAGGATAGGCCGGATTGGCGGGAGTGATCCGGTTGGTGGGGTTGGCATCGGACGAGCCGGTCGTGGAACCCGTCACGTTGGCGCGGGCCGCATCGGTGCCCGGATCGTCAGGAGATGTCGAGCCAGCCCAGATCATGTAACCGGAAATGGCAACGGCGAGGAGCAGAAGCGACCCGATCAGAACGCCCAGAACGGGGCGTCCGGATGCTCCCTGTCGGGCTCGATCGTCGGGAATCTGTTGAGCCATCTGTAGCCTCTTTGAAGAATGCGGTTTGTCGGGCGAGCAGCAAGGCTCGGTCTCATCAGGGCAACGCGAGATGGAAGAGCCGGTTCCTGGACGGTCTGCCTCCCGGCCGGACGGAGGCTCTCAGCCCGTCCCTGGGATCAAAAGAAGCGTTTCTCCGTTGTTCGAAGCGGGTCACTAATTACAGTCAGAGACGAGGGGCCAATGGTTCGAACGCGCTTCAGCGACACGCGATGTCGCAGACGGGATGCCTTCCCGCACCACTCGCTTTCAGCCATGTTTTCGCCGTTTTCGAAACCCTTGGGTAATCTCTGATTCAAGGAGATGTCATGCAGGACAATCGCATCAGTCTGGACGGGACTTGGGAATTTTTGCACGTGGCCGACGACCGTCTGTCGGGCCCGGCGGAGGTTCGCCAGATCACGGTGCCAAGTCCATGGCAGGCCCAGTTCTCGGATCTACGCATGCGGGCCGGCATCGGAATCTATCGCAGGACTGTCGAAATCGACGAAGCTTGGCTGCACGACAGCATCTGGATCCGCCTGGGCGCGGTCTTCCACAACACCAAGGTCTTCGTCAATGGCGAGGCAGTGGGCCATAACGAGGGCGGATTCCTGCCCTTCTCGTTCGATGTGACCTCTCACCTCAAGCCGGGTGCGAACGAGATCAAGGTCCGGGTCGACAGCCCGACCGACAACCCGGCCGAGTTTCCGGATTCGCCCTTCGCCGAAATCCCGTTCGGCAAGCAGAGCTGGTATGGCCCTCTCTCCGGCATCTGGCAGCCGGTCTATCTCGAGCGCCGCATCTCCGATCACATGACCCGTGTCCGCCTCGTTCCCAATCTGACGACGGGACGGGTGACCTCGGGAGTGTTCTTCGCGCGCCCGCTCATGGACGCGACCCAGATCCGCATCGAGGTCACGGACCCTTCGGGCGATGTCGTGCTCGACGAGATGCACGAGACGCAGGTGGGCGTCACCTCCATGCCGTTCGAGTTCACCCTCGACGACGTGCGCGCCTGGTCGCCGGACCACCCCAACTTGTACCGCATCCGTCTCGAACTCATCCGCAATGGCGAGGTGAAGGACGAGATCGCGGACCATTTCGGCTTCCGCTCCATCGAGACGCGCAACGGCAAGTTCTATCTCAACGGCGAGCCGCTCTACCTGCGCTCCGCTCTCGACCAGGACTACTATCCGGATACGATCTGCACCGTTCCGTCGGTGGAGTTTCTGGAAGATCAGTTCCGCAAGGCCAAGGAGCTGGGCCTCAATTGCCTGCGCTGCCACATCAAGGCGGCCGATCCGCGCTATTACGAGGTGGCGGACCGGATGGGGATCCTCATCTGGACCGAGCTTCCCAATGGCGGCATGGCCACCGATCGCTCGCGCGGGCGCAAGGAAAAACTGCTGAAGGGCATCGTCGACCGCGACGGAAACCATCCCTCGATCGTCATCTGGACGATCATCAACGAAAACTGGGGCGTCGATCTCGTCAACGATGCCGATCACCGCGATTGGCTCAAGCGCACCTTCGCCTGGCTAAAGGCCTACGATCCGACGCGCCTCGTGGTCGACAATTCGCCGCTCGCACCGAGCTTCCACGTGGAATCCGACATCGCGGATTATCACTTCTACGCCGCCTATCCCGATCACCGGAACCAGTGGGACCAGTTCGTCGACGAACTGTCGAGCCGCACCTCCTGGCTCTACTCGCCCCATGGCGACGCGGTGATCACGGGGCGCGAGCCGCTGATGTGCTCCGAGTTCGGCAATTGGGGCCTGCCTTATCCGAAGGACCTGCGCGACGCCAAGGGCGAGGAGCCCTGGTGGTTCGAGACCGGACACGACTGGGGCGAGGGCGTGATGTACGCCCACGGCGTCGAGAACCGCTTCTCGGACTGGAGCCTGGACCGGGTTTTCGGCGATCTGCGCCGCTTCGTCATTGCGGCTCAGTGGCAGCAGTTCCGCGCCTTGAAATACGAGATCGAGTCCATGCGCCGGAAGCCGAATCTCGCCGGCTACGTGATCACCGAGCTGCATGACTGCCACTGGGAATCCAACGGCCTTCTCGACATGCGCCGCAACCCGCGCGTGTTTCACGAACTCTTCCACATCATCAATTCGGACACGGTGATCGTGCCGAAGTGGGAGCGTGCCGCCTACTGGTCCGGCGAGACGGTCGCCCTCGACCTGGCGATTGCCCATGGAGCCGGGCCGGTTCTGGAAGACTGCAAGCTGGAGATCTCCGTCTCCGGCGAGACCCAGACACTGTCCCTGCCCCGTCTTGAGGCACCGAACGTGCTCGATCTTGGCCGCATCGAGGTTCGCCTGCCCGAGATGGACGAGCCCTCGCTGCGGCGCATCGGCTTCGACCTGCGCACCGCAGACGGCCGGGTCATCGCGCACAACCATCACGACATCGCGATTCACCCCAAGCGCACGCGGCCGGTTCATGCGCGCGAACTGGTGTGGTCGCCGGATGAGGATATCCGGGAGCGCTTCCGGGCTCTTGGCTACAATCTCGCCCGCGCCTTCGAGGAATCGACCCTGATCGTCTCCCGCACGCACAACAAGGCCATTGCGGATCATGTGCGCGCGGGTGCCAAGCTTCTGCTCCTGCCGGAAGAGGATATGACCCTCTATCCGTTCTTCCCGCACTGGCAGGCGGTGAAGGTGCAGGCCCGTGCCGGCACGCTCTGGTCCGGCGACTGGGCGTCGTCGTTCGGCTGGCTGCGGCGCTCGGGCCATTTCGCCCGCTTCCCCTCAGGTCCCCTGCTCGACGAGACCATGGACCGGGTGCTGCCGGATTATGTGATCGCGAACTGCAACCTGCTCGACTTCCAGGCTCGCGTGTTTGCCGGTCTCGTGGTCGGCTGGATCCACAAGCCGGTGGCGCTCGGCGTCGAACGGTCCTACGGCCGCGGGCGTCTCGTCGCTTCGACCCTGCGCCTGTTCCGCGACGAGCCTCTGGCCGATCCGACCGCCACGATCCTGATGGACGCTCTGGTGGAGCTGGCCATCGAGTCTCGGGCAGCTCGCTTGGAGGAAGCCGTTCGAGCCGCGGAGGCAGCCGCGTAAGGCTTCCCATCGCGAACATCAAAAGGCGGCCAGATCGTTCTGGCCGCCTTTTCATTCACTCTCAAGAAGCATGTCGGGCATAAGGTCAGCCATGCCTGGAATGCCCGACCAGGAAGGTTTTACTCGGCAGCCGTCTTCATCACTTCGTCCGACCACTCCACTTCACTATCGATGAAGAACCGGTCGAGGGCGCTTTCGAGTCGTGGCATCAGGATGCCACGTTCCGTGGACAGGGCCGTATTGAGGCCGGGGATATCGTCCGCATCCGTCACGAGTTCCGGATTGAAGCCTGCACGCTCGGCCGCCATGGCAGCCAGATCGCGCCAGGAGGTCTCGCCGATATTGGCCATGTGCCAGATGCCTGTGCCGCCGTCGATCAGGAGATCGAGCGAGGTATTCACGAGGTCGGGCACATATGTGGGAGACACGACATCGACGCTGGCTTCCACGCGTTCCCGCCGCTGCTTAAGGTATTGAGGATCGACCAGATGAAGTTGTAGCGGTCCCACGGGCCGAAGAAAGCGCTCGTGCGCAAGACGAGAGCCTTGTCGTGCGCCTCCAGAACCCTGCGCTCTGCCTCGGCTTTGCTCTCGCCATAGACTGTCGTGGGATTGACCTTGTCGCTCTCCACGTAAGGCCGGTCCAGCGTTCCATCGAAGACGAGGTCGGACGAGAAGGTGACGAGAGGAATACCGAGATCGGCACAGGCCTTGGCCAACACCTCCGCTCCCGTGGTGTTCTCCCTGAAGCAAGCCTGTCTGTCGTTCTCGGCTTCCGCCACGCGCACATACCCGGCCGTGTTGATCACGGCCCACGGGCGATAGCAGTCAAGGGCCTTGGCGACGCTCTTGGGGTTGACGATGTCCATGTCCTGGCGTGAAAGCAGCACGTGGTTGAGCCCGCGGAAGTCGCACAGACGGGAATAGGCGCGGCCAAGGGTTCCCGTGGCGCCCGTGATCAGAAGCTTTCGCGGCTCGTCGGCCAGCCAGCAGGACTTCGACTGCTTCGCCGGCGGCTTGTAGAAACGAATGTCACGCTTCCACCAGCCTGCGCGATCAAGCACCGGATGATCGAAGGTGCCGGTCTTGGCGAGTGCCTCCGCGGCATGGGCGAGCGCTGTGCGCCGCGGCTCCGGAGCCCGCACGTCGAAGGGCCCCGGCTCGTAGAAGCCGTTGCGGCAGGTCAGCAGGCTGTTCCAATCGACAGCGCCATACAGAGACCAGACGGTGACGGCCCGGATGTCGGCTCCTTCGTCACGCAGCGTGTTGACGTCGTTCCACACCTGCATGAGCCAGCGCAGCTGATCGTCACGGGTGCTGCCATGATGCACCTCGGTCACGGCCACCGGCCGCCTGTAGCGTTCCCACACCTCCCGAAGCCGGGCCGCAGGTCCGAGGTCGGCGGATGGCAGGGGCATGCGAACGGCTTCCGCATCCGCATATCGATGCCGGCCGTTGCCACCCCAATGGTGCTCGGGGTAGCGCACCATGCGCTCGTCGAGGTAGCGCTCGCTCGTCAGGTAATGATTGATGCCGATGATGTCCGGTGCGGCATCCGCCTCGAGAAAGAGCTCGAGATCGGCTTGCGCGACACCGTTGCGGATGAATGTATCCCACCAGGGATGACCCCGATCGACCATGCCGCACAGGAGATCGAAGCTCAAGAAGCGCCGCTGGTTCTCGTGCTCGGCCTGATAGGCGAGCGCGGGCGTCGAGAAGGTCTTGCCCATGTCGTCCGTCTGCACCAGCTGCGCATCGGGCCGAACCTTGCGGATGGCGCGCATGGACAGGACGGTCGCCTTGCACTCGTTCACGAGGATCTTGAGGAAGGCCTCGTAGCTCGTGCCATGAGGATACCAATGGCCGTAGAGGCCCGAGAACCGGGCTGTGGTGAGCGGCTCGTTGACGGGGGTATAGAGATCGAGATGCGGATAACGCTCCGCAACGTTGGCGGCATGGCGCGCCAATAACTCGGGCCAGGCCGGATCGAGCATATGGGTGTAACGCGGGCCGCTGCCATGATGGCACAGGCCCGCAATGGCACGAATGCCAAGCGCCTGGAGGTGCTTCAGACGCGGATCGTGCCAGGAGAAGTCCGTGCGGTCCGGGCTCTCGGGAGAGATCCGCTCCCAGAGCACCGGATGACGCAACGTCCGGATGCCGAGTTCGGCAATGCGGTCGAGATCCTCGATTCGATCATGATGACCGGTTTCTGAGCTTTGATCGCGGTAATCGTCGCCAACTCTCGCGACGGTACATTCCAGACCGCCCCAAAGCTCCAGTGGTCGTTTCATCATGCAACTCCGAGCTATTATAACAGCTCTTCCACAACTATTCTTAGCGTGGAATGTTCAATGCTCTTTGTCGGTTAGGAAACCAAAGCCGCCGAGGGCGATACGACTTTGACGGCCGATGTATCCGCTCCAACGGGCAGGGATTCGTTGATGCGCCGGAAGGTTGCAAGCGCCTGACCGACGATCTGGTCCATGTTGTAATAGCGATAGGTGGCCAGACGGCCTACGAACCACACGTCGGGCGTCGCCTGGGCAAGCCGCTCATATTTCTTGAACAGTTCCTGGTTCTCCGCCTTCGGGATCGGGTAGTAGGGGTCGCCTTCGGCGGATGGATACTCGTATGTCAGCGCCGTCTTGGCATGCTCCTGACCCGTCAGGTGCTTGTATTCCGTGACTCGGGTATAGTCACGGGTCTGCGGGTAGTTCACGACGCCCACGGGCTGGTGCCAGGCCTTGTCGAGGGTGACATGCTCGAAGCGCAGCGAGCGATAGGGCAACTTGCCGAACTGGAAGTTGAAGTATTCGTCGATCGGCCCGCAATAGATGACGCGGCGATGGGGAACGACGTTCTTCACGTCGTCATATTCGGTCTGCGTCATCACATGGATGTTGGGATGGCCGACCATCTTCTCGAACATCCGCGTGTAGCCGTTCTTCGGCATGAACTGGAATTCGTCCGTAAAGTAGCGGTCGTCCCGGTTCGTGCGCGTCGGCACGCGTGAGGTCACCGACTTGTCGAGTTCGGAGGGATCAAGCCCCCATTGCTTGCGCGTATAGCCGCGGAAGAACTTTTCGTAGAGTTCGCGCCCGACGACGGAGACCACCACGTCTTCCGACGTCCTGATCTCGCCGATCTTTTCCGCCCGCTCGGCGAACCAGTCCTGCAGTTGCTCGGACGTAAGGTTCAGCCCATAGAGTTTGTTGACCGTATCGAGATTGATCGGAATCGGCACGAGCATGTCATCCACGTCCGCCAGCACCCGATGCTCGTAGAAGCGCCATTCCGTGAAGCGGGACAGATAATCGAAGATCTGCTTCGAATTGGTGTGGAAGATATGGGGGCCATATTGGTGAATGAGCAGGCCGTCATCGTCGTATCGGTCATAGGCATTGCCGCCGATATGAGGACGGCGATCGATGAGAAGGACGCGCTCGTTGCGCTCGGTGGCAAGACGTTCCGCCAGAACGCTGCCCGCAAAGCCGGCGCCGACAATCAACCAATCATACATTCCAGATCACTCCGCAGGCGTGGTGGCATAAACGGGAAGGGACGAGGCGGGACGATCGGCCGTGCTGCTGTCGCCGGCGGCATCCAGCATGAGCTTGTGCATGGAAGCCCAGGTCTTGTCCCACGATCCGGCCATGAGATGACGGTCGACCTTGGCGAGCCACGCGTCCTTCGGCCGGGCCAGGATAACCTCGACCTTGGCAACCACGTCCTTCGCGTCCTTCGCGATCTCGACGAGACCTTTCTCGCCGTAAGGCCGCACCACGTCGGTGATCGGCGTCGAGACGACCGGCACGCCCGCGGCCAGGAATTCAGGCGTCTTCGTCGGGCTGATGAACTTCGTCGCCTCGTTCAGCGCGAAATTCATGAAGCCGACATCCCAGCCGGACAGGTAATGCGGCAGTTCATTGTAGGATTTTCCGCCGAGCCAATGAATGTTGGGCCGCTGCGGCAGAGCCGAAGGGTCGATCTTCACCACAGGGCCGATCATCACGAACTGCCAGTCGGGGCGCAGATCGGCGACCTTGGCCAGGAGATCGATATCCATGCGTTCGTCGACGACGCCGAAGAACCCGAGACGAATATGCGGGATCTGCGCCTGATCGTCGGGGTCCTGGTCGATCGAGCGCGCCTGGGAGAAGTGATGGAAGTCGATGGAGGACGGGAAGCCGTGGACGCTGCGATGGCGATGGCGCTTGGCCTCATAGAGACTCATGCCGCCCGTAAACACCAGGTCGCAGCGCGCGAAAAGTGCATTTTCCAGATCAAGCAGTTCCTGTGACGCGCCCCGGAAAAGCGAGAGTTCGTCCATGTTGTCGTAGACGCACAGGTCGCATTCGAGATCGCTGGTAAAGGCCATGGCCATCGGCGTGTAGTACCAGAACATGCGCGGGCTCTTGGCCTCCCGGCCGATCAATTCCTCGATCAGGTCGTGCTGCTCTGCGAGAATATCCTCATGCGACAGGCCCTCAGGAAGAATCGGCACGGCAATGGTGACACCCTGAGGCCGATCGCTCACATCCATATGAGGCTTCGCGCCGGCCTTGAACATGGGCTCTTCGATGATCAGCACGTCGTAATGCTTGACGGCCCGACTGAGGAGATGCTGAGGCCGCTGCCAGACGAAATCCCAGCGAAGGTGGGAGAAACAGACAAGGAGCGGTTTTTCTGAACTGGCTTTGATAGGCGAACGAAGGGCATAGGACTGCGGCATCAAACGCTCATGCATAGCGCCATCCTCAAATACAGGTGTGTTGTCGCGGTCGGACGGAAGAACACGGCCCGGGGTGAATAAAGCGATGTCTTAAGTGAAGCGCACCAACGAAGGGTCGTGGTCGCAATCGATTACAGAACGCAGACGGAGCCGTTTGGTTCCATCTGTGTTCATCTTCATGAACGCCTATTCATGGCTATAGCCAGCATCATTTCTTCTCAAGCATCAGTGTTCCTTGCTTTTGGATGAAGGTCTTCGCCTTCTCTGCAATCACTGCAAGGATCCACGGCAACTGCACTTCGACGCGCACTTGATCTTGCATCACTTCAAGGTGGCCATTGACGTTCTGTCCCATGGCTCCGACGCGAAAATCCATGCGGTTCCCGTTCCAGGTTTCGTTGATGGACGCGACCTTGTCCCCGAACTGGGATTTCAGACCTGTCATGCCGCCGTGCAACCGGCGCATGGCTTCGGCTTGGCCGAGGTCGTGGGGGATGGAAATGATCAGTGGCTTGGCCATTGGGATGCTCCGCTTTTCAACGACAAGCGAAGCGGCGCTGCTCAGGTTCCCTCGTGAGACCATCGGTGGGAGCGCAACACCGAGTCCACTTTTCGCCGACGGAGACCTCTGGTTCTGCACGATGCGCTACAGCATTTCCACCCTGATGGCGCGAATCACGATGGTTTCCTGCACGAATCGGCGCTCCAGTTCCGCGCGGTAGCGCTCCCACCAGGGATGATCGAGTTCTCGGGCCATGACTTCGAACACGACGATGTCGTCGTGGGACGTATGGCCGCCCTCTTTCCAGACGCCATGTGCCGGTGCGCGGGTGAAGCTCGTAATGCCGCCGAAGCGCTCGGATAATTCCGTGCGAACCCGTCCATAGGCTGCACCGTCGAAACGGCGGCCGGCATTGTCGGCGAGCGGGAGCAGAATCTGAACCAGATGCATCGACATCCCCTGAGGCGCCATAAGCTGAGGCAGGAAAATAGTTCAGGGGAGGGAAAAGGCGAGGCCTCTAGAGCATCGGCCCCAAAAGTGGGATGCACTTTTGGGGCCGATGCTCCCTCTACAAGTGGCGTATCATTGACCGCGCAAAGCCGGGGCCATTGTTCCGCGCGATACGCTGGCCCGGATCAGGCCTGCAGAGCGGCAAACAACTCGCGATCCGTTTCAGGCCATTCCTCATCGAGCCGATAGCGGCTCGACGGTTTGGAGACGCGCCACGGGCAAGCCATGGACGTATGAACCGCTTCGGAAGGCCGGAGCCGGCGCACAGTGCCATCCGCCTGCAATTCATCGATGACGACGAAGCCGAAGATGGTGAGCCGCGTTGCCATGATCTTGGTTGCGCGATCGCTCGCCGCAATCGGCAGCGAGCCCGCGGTATAAACCGCATCCATTAGGCTTCGTTGATCGCGGCTTGGATTGGCCGACGAGCGCGCGCCCGGAAAGCGGATGACGTTCGTCGCCTGAGACGATCTCGATTCCATGTAAGCAACCCTTGGTCCCGAATCGAGCCAAGAATCGCCGGAAGGGATTAAGAAGCGCCTAATCGATCCTGTGCAGGGAAACATAACCCGTGCCGGAGGCCGTCAGCCCCAGCGCCAAGGCAGGGCCTTTGGCGAGATCGATGATTCGCCGATGAGCAAATGGACCGCGATCGTTCACCCGGACGACGACCGAGCGGCCATTGGTTTCGTTTACGACCTTGAGTCTCGTGCCGAACGGCAGAGAGCGATGGGCGGCCGTCATGTCATAGGAATTGAAGCGCTCGCCGCTGGCGGTTTTGCGACCATGAAATCCCGGTCCGTACCAGGAGGCGGTGCCGCGCTGAATGGCTTTGCCGGTCTCGATATTCGCTTGTGAGATGGATCCCGTGATGGCGGGGTCGTTTGAGGCGGTTGTATTGCAGGCTGCTACGAGAAGAAGAGGCACCATTGCGGATGCCCGGGTGAGGATATTCTTCAAGGACAGTCTCCCCTTCCGTTTCGGTTGAAAGTGAAACTGAGCCTTAAAAAGGCAAGAATAAGGCGTTGAGAAATTTTTCTACGTTCAGTTATCCTTCAGAGTTATAGAACTATTCGCAATACTAGCCTGGAGAAGGGTTCCCTTCGGCTTTTATAGCCTGAATAACGTTACTTTTCCGCGGGGAAAAGTTTCACCTTTTCGTGATCCTGCGCCGCGACCTCTGGTCGACCGACAGGTCCGGTCTAGTTCAGACAGCCATTGTTTCACGACAGCTGAGGGCTGCCGGCTCATGCTCGAATCCGCCCGCTTGCCCCAGGTCGCCATCGTTGGCTCCGGGCCGGGAGGCTTGGCCTCCGCCATGCTGCTGGCACGAGAGGGCGTGCCGGTCACCGTGTTCGAACGCGAATCCGCCGTTGGCGGGCGTACCCGGACCATTCACGCGCCCGGAGGCTACAAGTTCGATATCGGCCCAACCTTTTTCCTGTACCCTCGCGTCCTGAAGGACATCTTCGAGGCCTGCGGCGAACGGCTCGAAGATCATGTCGAACTCAAGCGCCTCGACCCGCAATATCACCTCGTCTTCGAGGGCGGCGGCTCCATTCGCGCCACTTACGATCTGGACCGGCTCGAACAGGAAATCGGTCGTCTTGCGCCTGCCGATGCGCGCAACGTGCGCCGGTTTCTCGACGACAACCGCGACAAGCTCGAAGCCTTTCGGCCGGTTCTGGAACAGGCCTTCTCAAGCCCGGCGGATCTCTTCTCCCCGGCGATGCTGGCGGCTCTGCCGAAACTAAGGCCTTTCTCCAGTGTCGACAGCGATCTCAAGCGCTATTTCGCCGATCCGCGTGTGCGCCTCGCGTTTTCGTTTCAGACGAAATATCTCGGCATGTCGCCATTCCAATGTCCGAGCCTGTTCACGATTCTCTCGTTCCTCGAATACGAGCACGGTGTCTTTCATCCCATGGGCGGCTGTGGCGCGGTCTCGGACGCGATGGCGAATGTCGCGCGCAAGATGGGCGTCGACATCCGCTTGAACACGCCGGTGGAGCGCATCGTCTACGAGAACGGCGAAGCGGTCGGAGTCGAGGCGAACGGCGAGTGCTTTGCGGCTGGCTCCGTGGTGGTGAATGGCGATTTCGGCCATGCCATGCGCCGCCTTGTTCCGGAAGCCATGCGGCCACGCTGGAAGAACAAGAAACTCGATCGCGCAAAGATCTCCTGCTCGACCTTCATGCTCTACCTGGGCATCGAAGGCGGTGTCGGCGATCTGGCCCATCACACGATCCTGCTGTCGCGGGATTACGAGCGCAACATCCACGAAGTCACCAACGGGATCCTGCCCGAAGAGCCGTCGGTCTATGTGCAGCATGCCGGTGTAAGCGATCCATCGCTCGCACCCGAAGGCCACACGAGTCTCTATGTGCTCGTCCCTGTGCCGAACCTGCGTTGCGGGATCGATTGGGCGCGCGAGGCGCCGCGCTATCGCAAGCTTGCACTCGAGCGGCTGAAAGTTCTGGGACTCGGCGACATTGAGAACCGCATCCGCTTCGAGCGCGTGGTGACGCCACGCGGCTGGCAGGACGAGTTCGCCGTATTCGAGGGCGCCACCTTCAACCTCGCGCACAATCTCACGCAAATGCTCTATTTCCGGCCGCACAACCGCTTTGGCCGCAACGTCTATCTGGTCGGCGGCGGCACGCACCCCGGCAGCGGGCTGCCCGTGATCTATGAAGGCGCACGCATCACGACGCGCCTGTTGCTGGAGGATCGAGAGCGCCGCAGAGCGGGCCACGCAGAAACGGAACCCGCAATCGCTCCACTCGGCGAAGCGGCCTTGTAAGGGAGAATCGGATGAGGTCTGTTGGACTGACTGCGGTTCTTCTCCTTTCTGTCTCATCCGCTCACGCGGCAACGCTCACGATCCGCGCACAGGGCGTACAGCCGGATCGGAGCATGGTCTATGCCGGGATCTGCGACACGAGCTTCGACGAGGCCACCTGCCCCTACAAGGATCGCGGCCGGGCCACGTCGGGAACGGTCGAGCTGCGCATCCGGAACGTGAAGCCCGGCTCGTATGCCATCGCGGTCTTTCATGACGTGAACGGCAATGGCAAGCTCGACCGAAGCTTCATCGGCCTGCCCAATGAACCTTACGGTTTCTCGAACGATGTGGGCCGCCGTGGCCCTCCGAACTTCGAGGCCGCCCGGATCGTCGTCACGGAGCCCGCGACGACGGTCGTGATCCCGATCCGATAGGGCTGTCATGCTGTGGCGCGCCTATGCTCTCCTGTCTCACGGAGGAGACCGTATGGGGCTTGGCTCCATCGGCCTCAGTTCCTGGCATAGGCCGACGGCCCCGTCGTTCCGGCGGCCGGGCGCAGTGCTGAAAGTTCTTGAGGAAGCCGATTGTGCCATCTGGTCGGCCAGTGCGCTTTCAGCCTGTGCCGAGAGCGGTCTTCTCGGCCATCTCGGCAAGCCGGCAGCGATCGATGAACTGTCACGCGTTGCGTCGCTGCCGTCAGAACTCGTACGAACCTTGATCGACGTTCTCGCAAGTTATGGATTCGTGGTGTGGGAGCAGGATTGCGTTTGCGCAGCCCCTACCCTGATGCCCTTCACCACGCCCGAAGGTGTGCTGACCTTTCGTGCATCCCTTCGGGCTCCTCTCCTGCAAGCCGACAGCTTTCGGCGCAGACTTGCAGACGGCACCCTGACCCTCGACGGCTGGACCCATACGGACGAAGCCATCATCGAGGCCCAAGGCATCCTGACCCGGCTCTGGACGACCCGGGCCCTTCCCAAATTGAAATTCCTGCCGGGCCTCATCCCCCAGCTCGAAAGGCCCGGTGCGAGCCTTCTCGATGTGGGAGCGGGAGCCGCGGGCCTTTCGATTGCGCTCTGCAAGCACTTTCCTCATTTGGCAGCGGTAGCGCTCGAGCCCGCGTTACACCCGGCCGCCATCGGCGACCGCCACGTGCAGGAGGCTGGATTGGCGGCGCGGGTCGTCGTTCGGCGGGAGCGGGTGGAAGATATGACGGATGAGCAGGCATTTGATCTTGCCTTCGTGCCCCAGATGTTCCTGCCCGACGCCATTATCCAGGAGGCGATGAAGCGGATCTTTCGCGCCTTGAGACCCGGGGGCTGGCTTCTCGTCGCCGTTCTGTCCCAGGAGGGGCATGGGACGATCTGCGCGATCAACCGACTGAAGAACCTGCTCTGGGGCGGGAGCATGCGCGACGTGAGCCACCTCAAGCCACGCTTGGCCGCCGCCGGGTTCGTCCCGGTGATCCGTGCGCCCGGTGGGCATTCGCTGCGCATGATCTGCGCCCGCCGCCCAAACCTTCGTGACCCGACTTGAACTGGCCCCTGCCCTTCCTAGAACCAACACGACTGGACGCGGGCCCATGACGGATCGGTTCGTGCCTTGCGGGAGGAATGCGTGAAGGCTCAAGGAACTTCGGTTGCGGTCGTCGGCGGAGGATTGGGCGGATTGGCGGCGGCCTGTGTCGCGGCGGCGCGCGGGCATAAGGTCACTCTCTACGACAAGAATGCCTGGGTCGGCGGCAAGGCGGCTGTTCTGCACGAGGACGGCTTCCGCTTCGATATGGGACCGACGATCCTGACCGTGCCGCGGGTTCTGGAACGCATCTTCACGGAGGCCGGTCGCAACCTCACCGATTATCTCGACCTCGTCCGGCTCGATCCACAATGGCGCTGCTTCTTCGATGACGGCACGCAGATCGATCTGCAGGAAAACATCGACGCCATGGCTGAGACCATGGATCGCTTCGCTCCCGGAAAGAACGCCGGCGACGGATACAAGCGCTTCCAGGAAATCTCCGCTCACCTTCACGACATCTCGAACCGGTTCTTCTTCTGGAAGCCGGTGGAAGATCTCTTCGACACCATCAACATCCGGGCCAACATGAATCCCGCAACCCTGCGGGATGTTTTGTCCCTGCGCATGGGTTCCTCCGTTGCCGGAACCATCCGCTCCAAGGTGAAGGACGAGCGTCTGGCGCAGATGCTCGACCACTTCACGCAATATGTCGGCTCCTCTCCCTACGGCTCGCCCGCCGTGCTCTGCGCCATCGCCCACATGCAGGCGGCCGACGGCGTCTGGTATCCCATGGGCGGCACCCGTGCCGTGGCGGAGGCCCTGGCGAAACTTGCCGCCGAACTTGGCACCACGATCAAGACCGACAGCGATGTTGCATCGCTTAGGATCGAGAACGGCGAAGTCACGGGTCTCGTGCTCGCAACCGGCGATGTCGTGGCCTACGACAACGTCATCTCCAACATGGATTCCGTCCGCACCTATCGCGAGCTCGTCGGCGGCGAGGTGGGCGAGCATTATGCTCGGAAGGATTTCGAGCCCGCCTGCTCCGGCGTGGTGCTCTATCTCGGCTTGAGCAAGCGCTACGACCATATCCTCCATCACGACTTCGTGTTCTCCCGCGATCCGGAGGAAGAGTTCGACTTCATCTACCGACGCGGCGAGCCTGCGCCCGATCCCACCTGCTATCTCGCGGCGCCTGCCGCCACCGATCCGAGCGTCGCGCCGGACGGCGGCGAGGCGCTCTATGTTCTCGTCCACACGCCTTACCTTCGCCCGCACCACGACTGGTCGCAGATGTTCCCTGCCTATCGCCAGGTGATCCTCGACAAGCTGAAACGCACGGCCGGAATGGGCGATATCGAAGAGCGCATCGTCGTCGAACGCCACCTGACGCCGCAGGACATTCACGACCGCTACAAGGTGCTCAACGGCGCCATCTACGGGTTGGCGAGCCACGGCAAGTTCATGGGCGCGTTCAAGCCGGGCAACCGCAGCCGGCAGGTGCGCGGCCTCTATCTCGCCGGCGGCGCGGCCCATCCGGGTCCCGGCATGCCGATGGTCATGATGTCGGGTTGGATCGCCGCCGACGCCCTCGACGCGGATTGCAAGGTCGAGAATCTACGGAACGTGTCTTGAGGCAGGAAGCGAGCACAGAAGCCACAAAGCCCTCGTCTTCTCAGCGCGCGGGAGGCACGCCCGTCGCGCGCCGCTCCGCCCTGCTTCATCGCTTCATGGTCTCGACCTTCCGGCGCTATTTCACCCGCCACATGAATGCCCTGCGGATCGCTCCATGGGGCATGCCGGCCGTGCCCCCGCAGGGTCCTGTCATCATCTATTCCAATCATCCAGCGTGGTGGGATGCGGCTGTCTACATCCTGGTGGCCGATCGCTTCTTTCCCGCTTACGAGAGCTATGCGCCCATCGATGCCGCGATGCTGAAGCAATACGGCATCTTCGGGCGCATCGGGGCCTTCGGCGTCGATCTCGAAAGTCGGCGCGGCGCAGCGGACTTTCTCAAGGTGGGTGCGGAGATACTCTCCGCCCGCAACCGAACACTCTGGATCACCGCGCAGGGCCGCTTCGGCGACGTGCGGGAGCGTCCTCTCGGCCTCAAGCCCGGCGTGGCGCGCCTCGTCGAGAGGGCGCCCGATTGCACCATCCTGCCGCTCGCCGTCGAATACGGCTTCTGGCTGGAGCGCGGGGCGGAAGCCTTCATCGCCTTCGGTGAACCCATGCACGGGCAGGACCTTTTGAACCTCCCGCGTCCTGCTCGCCTGGAGCGGCTTGAGAACGAGTTGACCGCAACTCTCGATCACTTGAGTGCCGATGTGCAGAGTCGCGACCCGGCCCGTTTCCGGGTCGTCCTCGAAGGGCGCGCCGGCGTCGGAGGATTCTACGACGGATGGCGGCGAATGGCGGCGGCCTTGCGCGGGCGCACCTTCGACCCGTCCCATGAGGGGCGTCCCTCATGATAATAGTTGGCTTTATCCTGTTTGCGCTGGCAGCCATCCCGTTCGTGCTCACCCTCATGAATCTGAGCATCTTAAGCGCAACGCCCCGCCACGCGCCGCAAGGACACGTCCTCGTCTCGATCCTCATCCCGGCGCGCAACGAGGCGAAGAATATAGGCCCCGCTCTCGATGCGGCTCTCGGCAGCATGGGCGTGCCGGTCGAAATCCTGGTCATGGACGACGGGTCGACGGATGCAACGCCCGACATCGTGCGCGCCTATGCGGCGCGCGACACCCGTGTGCGCCTCCTCACCGCACCGCCTCTGGAGGAAGGATGGACCGGCAAGATCCATGCCTGCCACCATCTCTCGGAAGCCGCTCGTGGCACGCATTTTCTGTTTGTGGATGCCGACGTGCGCTTAGGCTCCGATGCGGCGGCTTTGCTGGCAGGCCATGCGCAGGCCACCGATTCCGGACTTGTCAGCGCCGTGCCGCGCCAGATCATGATCACTCTCGGCGAACTATTGACGGTGCCGACCATCAACCTGCTTCTGCTCGGCTATCTGCCCATGGGCTTCATGCGCCTCTCGCGCGACCCTGGTCTGGGCGCCGCCTGCGGCCAGCTCATGCTCGTCGAGCGCGAAGCCTATCGCGCGAGCGGCGGACACGCGGCAATCCGCTCTCGGATTCACGACGGTATCCAGCTGGCGCGGCTCTTGCGCCGCAAGGGGATCATGACGGATCTGGTGCCCGGACAGCGCCTCGCTACCTGCCGGATGTATGCAGGCTTCGACGAAGCCTGGGCCGGCTTTGCCAAGAACGCCCATGAAGGGATGGCGACGCCGGTCGCCCTGCCGATCTGGACCGTGCTGCTGTTCGGTGGCCATGTTCTGCCGTTCATGCTTCTACCGTTTGTCCCGATCCTTCCGCTCGCCTGCGCGGCCCTTCTCTCGCTTGTCACGCGTACTCTCGTGACCGTCGCGATGCGGGAGAATCCCTGGTCCATTCCCTTGCATCCTTTCACGACTCTCGTCGGCCTCGCGATCCAG
Source organism: Microvirga sp. RSM25 (assembly GCF_044784385.1). Classification (NCBI taxonomy): domain Bacteria; kingdom Pseudomonadati; phylum Pseudomonadota; class Alphaproteobacteria; order Hyphomicrobiales; family Methylobacteriaceae; genus Microvirga; species Microvirga sp. RSM25. Next base: position 4,261,800 of record NZ_CP173039.1, read on the forward strand.
TGGAGCGTGCTCTTGCGGATCGGCAATGCGCGCCGCGCCGGGTGGAAAGGCAGGCTTTATCCTGTGGGGGAGAAGTCATGAGCGCCGGTGCCGGGCAACCCTCGAAGCGGCCGCGGGACGAGAACTTTCCGGTGGCTTCCCTCGTGCTCTCTCCCCAGCATCGCGACGCGGTTCTGGCCTTTTATGATTTTGCCCGCATGGCGGATGATATCGCCGACGCGCCCGACCTCGCGGCTGCCGAGAAGCTGATGCGTCTCGATGCTCTCGAACGGGCGCTCGTTTCCGGCGATCGGGCGTTTCCCCAGGCCGCGCGCCTGCATGCTATCGACAAGCAGCACAAGACCGGTCTGATCCAAGCCCGCGATCTGCTGCGGGCCTTTCGTCAGGATGTGGTCAAGGCCCGCTACAACGATTGGGCAGAACTGATCGATTATTGCCGCTTCTCCGCCAATCCGGTCGGCCGTTTCCTGCTGATCCTTCACGGTGAGCGCGATTCGGCTCAGGGGCCGGCGGATGCCCTCTGCACGGCGCTCCAGATCCTCAACCATCTGCAGGATTGCGGCGAGGATCGTGAGCAGATGGGGCGTATCTACATCCCGATCCGGTGGATGCTGGCAGCGGGCTCCGAGACGGCTTTCTTCGATCCATTGCACACGGCGATCCGCCGCGATGTCTTCGATGCCATGCTCGACCGGGTCGACTCGTTGATCGATCAGGCGCAATCCCTGCCGGAGCATCTGCAGAACAAGCGCCTGCGGGCCCAGAGCATCGCGACCATCGTTCTCGCCCGACGCCTGAGCCAGCGCCTGCGCCACACGGATCCGATTCTCGCGCGTGTGCAGGTGACCAAGGCCGATGCTTGCATGGCGTTCCTGCGTGGCCTTCGCGCCACAATTCAAAAGCCTCCTCCCAGAGACAGTCACGTGACGGCGGCAGTGGTGCGGCGCTCGGGCTCGTCCTTCCGTCTCGGCATGCAGAGTCTCGGTCCGGAGCGCCGCCGCGCGATTCATGCGGTCTATGCCTTCTGCCGCGTGGTGGACGATATCGCCGACGGCGCGGCTCCTGCTTCCGAAAAGCGTGTCTTCCTGCGCGAGTGGCGGCGCGAGCTCGACCGGCTGCACCGTGCTCCGGGAACGCCCATCGGACGGGAGCTCGCTCGCTCCTCGACACTCTTCAAGCTGCCTCTGGAGGAATGCCACGCCCTGCTCGACGGCATGGAGACGGACAGTGCCGAGCGCGTGCGCCTGGCCGACGATTATGAGCTTGGTCTCTATGGGCGCCGTGTCGCCGGCTCGGTCGGCGCCCTCTCGATCCGCATCTTCGGAGCGCCTTCGGCCCATGACTTCGCGCTCCATCTCGGACGCACCCTGCAGCTCGTGAATATTTTGCGCGATGTGGACGAGGATGCCTCTTGCGAGCGCGTCTACGTCCCCCTCTCACGGCTCGCTCAGCTGGGATTGCGCGATGCACCGGCCGCGACCCTCGTGGCCGATCCGCGTTTTGCACGCGTCTGCGAAAGCCTGGCCGATGAAGCGCGTTCCGGTTTTGAGGTGGCGGATGCGGCCCTGATGCATCTTGATCGCAGGGCGCTGAAACCGGCGATCCTGATGATGGAGAATTACCGCCGTGTGCTCGACCGGCTGCAGGCGCGCGGCTGGGGCAAGCGCGAGGGCAGATTGCGCTTGAGCACCGCCGACCGGCTGCATCTCATCACCCGCGCCATGAGGCCCGCATGACAAGGCGCACCCATATCGTCGGAGCGGGCATTGCGGGCCTGAGCGCGGCGCTCGCCGTGACGGCCGATGGCAACGACGCTGTCGTCTACGAGGCGGCACCGCAGCCGGGCGGACGCTGCCGGACGCTCCAGCCGGTCGATGGCTTCATCCATGACAACGGCACCCACGTGCTGTTCACGGCCAATGCGCACGCAATCAACCTCCTCAAAGCCATCGGCGCCCGTGGCCGTTGGTTCGAGCCCGAGCCCCAGGGGCTCCCGCTCTATGATGGACGGACGGGAGAGATGCAGCACGTGGGCCTCTCCCCTGGTCATGGCTTCTCCCCTCGCGCCGTCCGCAGGGACTGACCCTGCCCGATCTCGCGCGCATCCTGCGCCTTGTCTTTACTGTGAAGGATCGTCCGGTGGCTTCCCTCATCGGCAACCGTCCGATCATGGACAGCTTGATCGAGCCTTTGACGGTGGCGGTGCTCAACACCGCAGCCGCGCAGGCTTCCTCGCAGCGGCTCGCCTGCGCCCTTCGGAAGCTCCTCCGGCCAGGCGCCGGACGGCTCCTGGTGGCGAGAAACGGCTTGAGCGAAGACCTGATCGAGCCGGCGGTTGCGACCCTTGAGGCGAGAGGCGCATCCATTGTCACCGGACAGCGCCTGCGCATGCTTCTGACTAGCCATGAGCGCGTGATCGGGCTGGCGCTGACGGACCGTACCGTGATGCTCGGTCCCGACGACCGGGTCATCCTGGCGCTTCCGCCCTATGAGGTGGAGCGGCTCTTGCCGGCACTTCCTGTGCCGACCTCCTTCGAGCCCATCCTCAACGTTCACTATCGCATGCCAGGTTTGGCAAACCCGCGCTTCATCGGCTTCACGGGCACGCTTGCGCAGTGGGCGCTGATCCGCCCCAACCATGTGAGCGTCACCGTCTCGGCCGCCGATGCGGTCGTCGATCAGAACGCATCCGATGTAGCAGAGCGGATCTGGCGCGAAGTCGTGCCGGCTCTGCGCGGCCTTGGGCTCGATGCGACAAGCGGCCGCCAACCCGAAACCCGGGTGGTGAAGGAGAAGCGCGCGACGATCCGACAAGCGGCGGAGATTCTCCCGCAGCCGCCCCTGCAGCCTCTCGCAAATCTTGCTCTGGCGGGCGACTGGCTCGGCTCCCAGCCCGCCACCATCGAGAGCGCCGTCATGGCTGGCGAGCAGGCCGCTTTCATCCTGCGCCATGCCCGCGGCACCCGCCCTCTCACTCCGCGCGACCGCCCCTTGAAGACGGAGGATGCGGCATGATCCAGGACCACCCGCCGCTCACCGTGCTGCTCGCGGCGCCACGCAGCTTCTGCGCGGGCGTCGAGCGCGCCATCCGCGCCGTGGAGGACGCCCTCGAGCGGACGGGCAAGCCCGTCTATGTGCGCCACGAGATCGTGCATAACGGCCGCGTGGTGGAAGAGCTCAAGCGCAAGGGCGCGATCTTCGTCGAGGACATTGCCGAAATTCCGGACGGTGCCGTGGCCATCTTCAGCGCGCATGGCGTTCCGCGCACGGTGGAGCGGGAAGCGGCGGGACGCGGGCTCTCCGTGCTCGATGCCACCTGTCCGCTCGTGCGCCGCGTTCACCTCGAAGGGCAACGCCATGCCAAGGCGGGGCGCGAGGTCATCGTCATCGGCCATCGCGGCCATGTGGAGATCGAAGGAACGACCGGACAGATCGACGGCATCGTCCATGTGATCGAAAGCGTCGCGGAAGCCCTGAGCCTGCCGATCGGCCACCCGGAGCGCATCGCCTACATCACCCAGACGACGCTCTCCGTAGACGACACGCGGGAGATCATCGCAGTCTTGAAGAAGCGCTTTCCGGAGATCCAGGGACCCGACGTCAAGACGATCTGCTACGCCACGCAGAACCGGCAGATGGCGGTCCGCGTGATCGCGAAGCGCGCGGAGCGGATCATCGTGTGCGGCGCGCGCAATTCATCGAACACGAATCGCCTGTGCGAGGTGGCCGTCAACGAAGGTCGCCAGGCCCTCCTCATGCAGGATCCGAAGGACCTGACGCTCTCCTTCATCGACGGCGCCGCCGTGATCGGCCTCACCGCGGGCGCCTCCGCGCCCGAAGATCTGGTGCAGGATGCCTTGGCCCAGCTCGCGCAATGGCGGCGGCTCACGGTGGAAGAGGTCCGCGTGACCCGTGAGGACGCGCAGTTCGCGCCCGTCGATCTGTCGCGTCTGGTATCTCAGCTTGCAAATGCTTCCTGAACGTCGCGTGGGGTCGCCGTGACCAGCCCCAGCCTGTCGCGACGGAGCCAGCGCCACAGCATCAGCAAGGCCACCACCGCAAGAGCAGTGGCGAGCCCGATCCAGATGCCGACGCCGCGGAGATTCGTGCCGAAGGCCAGGATGGCGCCGAGCGGAAGGCCGATCCCCCAGTAGCCAAGCGCCGCATAGAGCATCGGAACGCGGGTATCCTGCAATCCGCGCAGCATCCCGGCTCCGACGGCCTGAGCGCCGTCAGCCAATTGGAAGATGGCAGCGAGCACCAGGAACGAGCGCGCCAGATCGAGGACGAGTGCGTTCTTGGGATCGCTCACGTCGAGAAATGCGCCGATCAGGAAATGGGGCGCAAACAGCATGAGCGATGCCGTCACGGTCATGAAGCCGGTGCCCAGCGCGAACGAGGTCCAGCCGGCGCGGGTGACACCCGCCGCATCCCTCGCGCCATAGGCCCGGCCCACGCGCACCGTCACGGCCTGCCCGATGCCCAGGGGGACGGAGAAGCAGAAGGACGCGATCTGCAGGGCTATCGCATGAGCCGCCAGTTCGCTCGCGCCGATCCGGCCCATCAGCATGGCGGCCGCATTGAAGATCGTCACCTCGAAGGTCAGCGTCAGACCGATGGGGAGGCCGATCTGCCAGAGGGTGCGATAGCGCGGCCAGTCGGCTCGCCAGAAGCGCCCGAAGATGTGGTAGCGCTTAAGCCTGGGATGAAAGGCGATCACCAGGGCGAGCGCAACGAACATGAAAGTGCTTGAGAGCACCGTCCCGAGCCCAGCCCCGACCAGCCCCAGGGCCGGCAGGCCGAAGGAACCGAACATCAGAGCATAGGCGGCGCCGAAATTGACCGGAATGGCGAGCAGACCGATGAACAGGGCCCAGCCTGGGCGCTCCAGGGCCGCCAGGAACGAGCGCAGCACCAGGAAGAGCAGAAACGGCAGAAGGCTCCACTGCAGCGCGCGCATGTACGCGCCGGCATTATGAGCGAGTCCGGGCTCCTGCCCGATGACCAGCAGGATTCTTTCTCCGTTCCAGGCCACGATCCAGATCGGGATGGCGACGGTGACCGCGGCCCAGAGGCCCTGGCGCACCGTGCGCCGGACCTCGCGCACGGAATGGCGCTTGCGGCCAAGCTCCTCGGCGATCATCGGCGAGGTCGCGTTGATCAAGCCGATCCCGAAGATCAGGAAGGCGAAATAAAGATTGGTGCCGAGCGCACCCGCCGCCAGTGCCTCCGACCCCATCCAGCCCATCAGGATGACGTCGGATGTGATCAGGGCGTTCTGGGCGATGGTTGCAAGAACCAGGGGCCAGCCGAGGGCCAGCGTCGCACGCACCTCCGCCATCCAGGCGGCGCGCTCGAGGGTCGATTCTCTGGAAATCATGATGGTGGCCTTGTAGCCAACCCGAAGTCGGAAAGCCACACCTGCAGGGGCACGAGGATCTCTCCTTGAACGAAGGAACCTGAGCGGAAGCGCACCCGTTCATCCCATTGCTCATGTTTTCGTCTTGTTTTCCGGAGCTTTCGATGGCGCAGCCTGCGCTCTCAACCGAGATCGAGTTCGCCCTGCCGCCCGTCGTGCATAACGAGCAGGGGCAGGTGCGCACGGTCGGAATCGAGATCGAGTTCGTCGGTCCCTCCGCCGAGAGGACCGTGCAGGCTTTGCAGGAAGCGCTCGGCGGCCGGCTCGTCGAGGAGGATCCGCATGCCTTCGCGTTGAAGGAATCAGCCATCGGCGATCTGACGGTCGAGCTCGACAGCCGGATCCTGCATCCGGGCAAGCAGGCCGGAACGCAAAGAGGCGTCCTGCCCAAGATCGCCGCCCTTTTCGGCTTCGCGGCCCGCTATCTCGTTCCGTGCGAACTCGTGACGGCGCCGATCCCCGTGGATCGACTGCAGGAGCTCAATCGCATCCTGACGATCCTGCGCGGGGCTGGCGCCAAGGGCACGCAGGATGCGCCCTTCTATGCCTTCGGCCTGCATTTCAACCCGGAGATCCCGCGCCAGGATGCGGCGACAGTCACGGCCTTCATGAAGAGCTTCGCCCTGCTCAATCCATGGCTCCGGCGCGAGGCCTCGCCGGATGCCACCCGCAATCTTCTGGGCTTTGCCGATCCATTTCCGGCCGAGTACGTCCGCAGGATCGCCGATCCGGATTACCGGCCGGACATTCCCACCTTCATCGACGATTATCTCGCCTTCAATGCGACCCGGAACCGGGACCTCGATCTCCTGCCGCTCCTGCATCATTTCGATGCCCAGCGGGTGCGTGCCGTTCTGCCGAACGAGAAGATCAACGGCCGACCCACCTTCCATTACCGCCTGCCCGATGCGCGGGTGAGCGATCCCGGCTGGAGCATCGCACCGGACTGGAACCGCTGGGTCTGCGTCGAGCGGCTGGCGAGCGACCGCGAGAGATTGGATGCCGTCGGCTCCACCTATCTGTCATTCGAAGGGGAGGACAAGAGCTGGGCCAACGTGGTGGAGCAGATCGTACGGTCATGACGAGCCCCCTGATCGGCGTCACCACATCCCGGCATGGCGGATGGCGCAGCTACCTCATGCACCGGTTGGCGCTTTATCGGGCGGGGGCGCGCTCCGTTCGCCTCATGCCCGGTCATCCGCTGCCGACAGAGCCGCTGCAGGGCCTCGTGATCGGCGGTGGCGACGATATCGGCGCGGAAATCTATGGCGGAAAGGTCCTGCCCGATGTGCGCATCGATCCCGAACGCGACAAGCTGGAGCTCGGTCTTTTGAAGGCGGCTCTCCCGGCGGGGCTGCCGATCCTCGGAATCTGCCGCGGATCGCAGATGATCAACGTGGCGCTCGGCGGCACGCTGCACACGGACATCTACGAGGTCTACGTTCAGGCGCCGAAGATGCGCACGGTTCTGCCGCGCAAGACGGTGACCGTCGAGTACGGCTCCCGGTTGGACCGCATCCTGAGCTGCAATCCCTGCCTGGTGAATGCGCTGCATCACCAATCCGTCGACCGGCTTGGGCAGGGATTGAAGATTGCCGCCCGCGACGAGAGCGGCATCGTGCAGGCCATCGAGAGCGAGAGCGCGCTGTTCCTGCTCGGCGTCCAATGGCATCCGGAGCTTCTGGTCTGGAAGAAGCCGCAGCAGCGGCTGTTTGCAGCTCTGGCCGAAGCGGCGCGCGAGGCGACAGCCCCACTCTCGGCAACAGCGCTTGCTGGGTAGATCAGCGCATCGTGCGCAAAAATGGACCGGTTTTCCGCTCGACCGATGCGCCAGCATAAAGACCAGCGATCGAATGGAGCCCGAAAGGGGTGTCCGCTTTCGGAGCCGACGCTCTAGCGAGCCCGCCTCGATGCGCGCGGGAACAGCGGGATGACCTTGTTGTCGCTCCGCGCGTTCAGGTGCCGCTGGATCGCAACGTGCAGGTCACGGCTGACGATGGGCTTCTGGAGCAGCGGGAACTCGCTGTCCTCGCCGGCGACGACGGGATTGCCGGTGATCAAAAGCACGGGCAGGCTCGGGAAGACCTGCCGCACTTCGCGCGCCAGCATGACCCCGCTCATCGTCCCGGGCATGGCGACGTCGGCCAGCACGAGCGCGGGCCTGCGCGTGCTCAAGGCTTTCACGGCCTGTGCCGCGTCGGTCGCGATGCTGGTCACGTAGCCGAATTCTTCCAGGGTCGATTGCAGCGCGAGCGCGACCTCGAGCTCGTCATCCACCACGAGGATTTCCGTGTGGTTCTGTACGCCCTCGTCCAGCGCGTCATCCTCGCTCAGCAGACCGATCGGCAACAGGGTCGCCGCATCGGTGCGGGGGATGTAGAGGATGATGGAGGTTCCACCTCCATCCCGGCGCACTTCCGAGGCACCGCCGAGACCCTGCAGGAAGTGCAGGCCCTGGCGCAGGGACAACCAGGATGACAGATCGAGATCCCGCAAGGCGAAGGCGTGTTCCAGCTCGGTCTCCGGAGCCTGGCGCCCTTCGAAGTCAGGACCGGCGCTGCGGATGGTGAGCTGCACGAAGTCCCCCTCGCGCGTCAGGTCGGGCAGCGAACCTTTTTCGACCTGCACGTTCCGGGCCTCGAGCGTGATGGTGCCTCCCTGAGGCAACGCATCCCGAACATGGGCGCTCAGGGTCACGATGGCCGTTTGGATGTCGTCGGGATTGGCCTCGATGGACCAGAGATCCTCCGCGAGAGAGACGCGCAGTTCGACCGTGTCGCGCAAAAGCGAGCGGCTCATCAGATCGGCCACCGAGCTCACCTGTTCTGCAATGTTCACATATTGCAGCTTCGATTCGCCCTGCCGGGCGAAGGCCGTCGATTGGGCAATGAGCTTGGCGGCCTGATCGGAGGCCACGAGGGCCGAGAGCAGCTTGCGCTGCAGGATCGGCTGATCCTTCAGCTGGCGTGCTGCCGCATCGATATTGGCGCTGATCACCATGAGCCGGTTGTTGAGGTCGTGTGTGATGCCGTCCCGCAACCGGTCGACGGCCTGCGCCTTCTGAATGCGGCGCAGGGCATCGTCCTCGTCAGGTGCAGGTGTTTCCTCGAACGCGGAGAATTCAGCGAAGGAGAGGGATGCATCAGCGGACGGCTGGAAGGGAGCGGCCGTCACGTCTTCGAACACGGACAACTCGTCGGATGCGCCGTCATCCCTGTCCCGGAGAGCCTGCCTGATCTGCCGTCCGATCAGCAGGGGAGCCCCGGCGGCGAGCAGCAGAAAAAGCCCCATTGCGGCAGCAACGAGAGCCGGATTCCTGACATAGGCGGCAACCGCCAGCGCGAAACCCGACATCATCAGGGCGCAGGACAGGCTCAGCAGAGACAGCTTCAACGAGACAGGCAGCAGATGCATAACGCTTTTCTAAAATATGATTGACCTGACGGCCCCCAGACGCCACTTGCACAACTTATCTTGTGTAGCACGAGCGGGCGGCAAGCGAGGGCGCCCTCGCGATAAAGTGTTATTGTTCCATGAAGGAGATAATTGTGCGGCTTTCTGATGTCCCTGGCTTGACGCAAATGGCGCTTGCGCTGGCTTTGACGGCCTCGTTCCTCCCGGCGGCAGGCGCCCAGGAAGCCAGTGGGCAAGCCATCGAGCGCCGTGTGAACGAGCTTCTCGGGCAGATGACCCTGGAAGAGAAGGTCGGCCAGCTGAATCTTGTCTCCCACGGTCCGCCGCTGCGTTGGGAAGACATCTCCGAGGGGAAGGCCGGGGCCCTCCTGAACTTCAACAGCGCTCAGGATGTGGCACGCGCCCAGGCTCTGGCGCGCCAGAGCCGCCTCAAGATCCCGCCGCTCTTCGGGCTCGACGTCCTGCACGGCTTTCGCACCCAGTTTCCGTTGCCGCTGGGCGAGGCTGCAGCGTTCAGCCCACGCGTTTCCCGCCTCGCCTCCGAATGGGCCGCGAAGGAAGCGGCCTATGTCGGCGTGAACTGGACCTTCGCGCCCATGGCCGACCTGTCGCGCGACAGCCGCTGGGGCCGCATCGTCGAGGGCTTCGGCGAAGATCCCACGCTGGGTGCCGCCGTCACGGCGGCCCGCGTGGAAGGCTTCCGCAAGGGCGGTCTCGCCGCAGCTGCCAAGCATTTCGCAGGCTATGGCGCTCCGCAGGGTGGGCGTGATTACGACACCACCTACATTCCGCGTGCGGAGATGTACGACACCTATCTGCCGCCGTTCCGGGCAGCGGTGGAAGCGGGCACGGCGAGCTTCATGGCTGCCTTCAACGCCTTGAACGGCGAGCCCTCGACGGCAAACCCGTGGCTGCTGACGGATGTGCTGCGCACCCAATGGGGCTTCGACGGCTTCGTCACCTCCGATTGGGTCGGCATCGGCGAACTCATCAACCACGGCATCGCGGCGGATGGCGCGGAAGCTGCCCGCAAGGCGATCCTCGCCGGCGTCGATATGGACATGATGGGCCAGCTCTACATCAAGCACCTGCCTGACGAAGTGCGTGCAGGCCGGGTGCCGGAGAGCGTGATCGACGAATCCGTGCGGCGCGTGCTGCGCACCAAATTCCGCATGGGACTCTTCGACCGCCCTGACATCGACCCGTCCCGTCTCGATACGGCCTTCCCGTCGCCGGAATCACGCCAAGTGGCCCGCGAAGTCGCCCGTGAAACCTTCGTGCTGCTGCAGAACCGCGACAATGTGCTGCCGGTGCCCTCGAGCGTCCGCTCCATCGCCGTCGTCGGCCCCCTGGCCGATGCGCCTCACGACCAGATGGGCCCTCACGCGGCCCGCGGTCACAAGGAGGACAGCGTCACGATTCTCGAAGGCATCCGCCGCCGCGCCCAACCGGCGGGACTTTCGGTGCGCCATGCCCCGGCGTGCGACCTGTTCTGCCGCAACACGGACGGGCTGCCCGCAGCGCTCGAGGCGGCAAGGCAATCGGATTTCGTCATCGCCGTCTTCGGCGAGCCGCAGGAATTGTCCGGCGAGGCCGCCTCCCGCGCCCATATGGAGCTCAGCGGCAAGCAGATCGAGGTGCTGGAGGAACTCGCCAAGACCGGCAAGCCCATAGCCCTTGTCATCATGGGCGGCCGCCCGCAGATTCTCGGCCCGGTGGCGGAGCGCATTCCATCGATCCTGATGGCCTGGTATCCGGGGACGGAAACCGGCCCAGCGGTGGCCGATGTGCTGTTCGGCGACGTGAGCCCGAGCGGGAAGCTGCCGGTCACGTGGCCCCGCGCCACGGGCCAGCTGCCGCTCTACTACAACCGTCTTCCCACCGGACGTCCGACCCTGCCCAACAACCGCTTCACCCTGAACTACATCGACGAGGCGATCACGCCGCTCTACCCCTTCGGCTGGGGCCTGAGCTACACGCAATTCGCCTATTCCGATGTGAGGATGGGCCAGAAGCAGCTCGACGAGGGCCAGATTCTGGAGGTCTCGGTCGGCGTGAAGAACACGGGCGCGCGGGAAGGCCAGGAGGTCGTGCAGCTCTACACCCGCGACCCGGTGGCAAGCCGCAGCCGGCCGCTGCGCGAACTGAAGGCCTTCGAGAAGATCGCGCTCAAGCCTGGCGAGACGAAGCAGGTCACGCTGCGCGTGCCCGTCGAGTCCCTCGGTTTCCATCTCGATGACGGCACCTATCTCGTCGAGGCTGGCACCATTCAGGTCTTCGTCGGCGGCTCGTCGCTCGCCGATCCCGTCGGCGAGGCCGAGATCCTCAAGACCTTCCGCGTCCCGCCCATGGAGCGACGCGCCTCGGCCTCGACCAGCGTTGCGCAATAAGGATGGAATCGGGCTGCCCGGCCGCCGCGGCCGGGCAGCCTTCGATTTGATGGATCCATGGAGCGACCGGCGCTGAAGCGTCGGACCCGAAGATGGATCTGCACTATTGGGTCCGATGCTCAATTCCTTCACTTGCGCATCGTTCGGGGCGAATAACCGGGTCCACTTTTCCGCACGATGCGCTAGGCTGATCGCAATGAGCGCCCAGTCGACGAAACCGGAGACTCGCGACTTCACCATCCGAGCGGTGAAGGCCATCGCGGCCTTCGAGCGGACGAACGTTGCGGACACGCTCCTGGGCATGGCCCTTACCTTCGTGGCCGGCGCCATCAATGCCGGCGGCTTCCTCGCCGTCGGCCAGTACACGTCGCATATGTCCGGCATTTTTTCATCGATGGCCGACAGCCTGGCTCTGGGCTCCCTCGGCCTTGCGGGCTTAGCGCTTTTAGCCTTCCTGCTCTTCGTCATGGGCGCGGCCTGTTCGGCCATGCTGATCAACTGGGGCCGACGGCATCACCTGGGCAGCCGCTACGCCATGCCGCTGATGCTTGAAGCCTTCCTGCTTCTCGGTTTCGGCATTCTGGGCTGGATCGCCCATCCGTCGCCGGACTTCGTTGCCGTCGCGGTGCCCCTGCTCTGCTTCATCATGGGTCTGCAGAACGCCACCGTCACGAAAATCTCGGGTGCGCGCATGCGCACCACCCATGTGACCGGCATCATCACCGATATCGGAATCGAGCTCGGCAAGCTGCTCTACTGGAACCGGAATGTTCACAATCCGGATCGCATCCTGGCGGACCGCGGCAAGCTGTGCCTGCTCGTCCTGCTGCTCGCCTCCTTCTTCATCGGCGGCGTCATCGGCGCCATCGGGTTCAGCCAAATCGGCTTCCTGTTCGCGCTTCCCTTCGCGCTCCTCCTGCTCCTGCTTGCCGGGCCGCCTCTCGCCGAAGATGCCGCGACCCTGGCCCGGAAAATGGCAAAGCGCTGACCCACTATTGGCCAGCGTCAGGCGGAGCCTAGATTCCGCCCATGCCCGAAAAAACCGCGGCCTCTTTTCCCCAGCAATCCGACGGTGATGCCCCCGATGCCCGTGGCCGGCGGGTGACGCGCCTGATCGGCGCGGCCGTGCTCCTGGGGCTCACTCTCTGGATGATCCGCTCCTATCTCACCACCCTCGGCTGGGCGGGGATCATCGCCATCAGCGTCTGGCCGCTTTATCGCCGGATCCAGGCTCGCCTGGGGGGCTCGCGCATCGCCGCCCCCCTGCTTGTGACAATCAGTCTTGCCGTTCTCCTTCTCGTGCCGATCGCTCTTGCGCTGACCGAGATCGGCCGCGAAAGCCAGTTCATCATGCAGTGGCTGACGCGGCTGCAGCAGAACGGCATGCCCGTGCCGGAATGGATCCATCGCCTGCCGCTCGTCGGCCAGCATTTCGACGCCTGGTGGCAGGCGCATCTGGGGGGCCGCAATCCGCCGAGCAGCTTTTGAACGGCATCGACAGCCAGACCCTGACCGAATGGTCGAAAACCCTCGGCGGCGCCCTGGTTTCGCGCCTTCTTCATACCTTCCTGACGTTCCTGGCCCTCTTCATTCTCCTGCGTAATGGCAACGAGATCGGCCAGCACGTGCTGGCCGCCACCGATCGCTGGTTCGGCAGGCCGGGCGAACGCCTGGCGGAGAGCATGGCGTCCGCCGTACGGGGGACGGTGAATGGAACGATCCTCGTGGCCGTGGGCGAAGGCATCCTGATCGGCATCGGCTTCATGCTCGCCGGCGTGCCGAACGCGGCTCTGTTCGCGGTTCTCACCACCGCTTTCGCGATGCTGCCCTTGGGCGCCTGGCTCGCCTTCGGCACCGCGGCCATCGTGCTGATCCTCGCCGGCGGTTCCATCCTGGCCGCCGCCGCCGTGGCGGGATGGGGGGCCGTCGTCATGCTGATCGGCGACAACTTCGTCCAGCCGGCCCTGATCGGCGGAGCAGTCCGCCTTCCCTTCCTGTGGACTCTTTTCGGCATTCTCGGCGGCCTCGAGACCTTCGGCCTGATCGGTCTCTTTCTCGGCCCGGTCCTCATGGCCGCTCTCCTGACGATCTGGCGCCAGCAGAGCGGGCCCGCCCCGGACCAGCCATCCTGAGGAAGGCCGGCTGTCATGAGGAACATCCGTGAAGGCTTGACGGTTCTCTCGTGACAGAACGGAGCCGCCACCCATGCCCAGAATCAGCCATAACCCCGTCGAGGCCCTGGCCCGTTTCGGCTATGGAGCGCGGGGCGCGGTTTATGGCCTCGTCGGCGGCTTGGCTCTCCTTGCTGCCGTCGGATCGGGCGGACAGACGGGGGGCAGCCGCAGTGCGTTGCAGACGCTCCTGTCACAGCCCTTCGGCAAGCTCTGGCTCGTCCTGATCGCCCTCGGCCTGTTCGGCTTCTGCGCCTGGCGCGTTCTGGAAGCGCTGACCGATGCCGACCGTCGAGGTTCCGACATGAAGGGCCTGGGTATCAGAGCCGCGCATCTGATCAGCGGCTTTGTCTATGCCGGTCTTGCCATCTCCGCCCTGAACCTTGCCCTCGGCCGGGGCTCCGGCGGCGGCGAGGACCAGGCGGCGCAGGACTGGACCGCCTGGCTCATGAGCCAGCCCTTCGGTCAATGGCTGGTCGGTCTCGTCGGCCTTGCCGTGGCAGGAGCAGGTCTCGCCTTCCTCTGGAAAGCCTGGCGCGGCGATGTGGCGGAGCGCCTCTCGCTGCCCGCCGACAAGCGGGACTGGATCGTCACCCTCGGCCGCATGGGCTTTGCCGCCCGCGGCGTCGTTTTCCTGGTGATCGGCGGCTTCCTGATTCTTGCCGCCCTTCACGCCTCGTCCTCGGAAGTGCATGGCCTGGGCGGCGCGCTCAAAACCCTTCAGCAGCAACCCTATGGCTGGGCCCTCCTGGCGCTGACGTCGCTGGGCCTCTTCGCGTTCGGCCTCTTCGGCCTCGTCCAGGCCCGCTACCGCCACATCGATGCGCCCGATCTCGACGACGCCAAAGCTGCCGTCGCGCCGTTGGGGCGATGAACCTTAACAGCCACTGGAAATATTGGCGATCCCGGGAAGACTCGAACTTCCGACCTTCGGTTTAGGAATCGACGATTCGTGTCGTTGTTACAATTAATGCTGGTCGATGGAATTCGACATGATTACGCAAAATTGCATCAACCCGGTCAGGCGCGGGCCGTTTGGATACTCGTGAAATGACGTAGAACGTAGCAAAGTCACGTGTAAGCCGGTGCAGGCAGAAAACTGCAACCACGGAGTAACCGCCAGGCTGCGAGCTCCGCTTGATATCTCGCAAGCAACGAGAAATTCATGTGCTGGATGAAAGTTAAAGATCCCCCACCCCAGGTCGGGCTCAGTGAGCCACTATTTCTTGGATCCAGTGCTTGAGCTCACCGATCCCTTTGTAGAAGGCGCAGCGGCATTGGTCTTCGGCTTTGCTGCCTTCGGTTTTTTGGCTTCGCGGTTTCCGCGTTGTTCGCCCTTTGCCATCTCTGCTTCTCCTGGTCTCGTCCTCGAGGGTAACACCTGCCGACCCGCAGGGGAACGTTGATGCCCTTAAAGAAACCCTGATCGCCGCTGGAACGAAAGGTGGTGTGTTAGTCTCTCAGCCAGGGGGCTGCCCAAGAAATCTGAGTTGGATCCATGTGCAGAGGATGCCGCATCTGGAGCCTTTCGGATCATTGTAGTCCTCTAGGCGGCCTCATATCCTTATGGCGCTGAGACCGAAGCTCGCGCCAGCCCTGGACATGGGCATGAACCGCCTCGCCTGTTTCCGCATTGCGCCACGCTCCATCGGCGTATTCACACCGGAATGGAAGGATGTATGTCCCTACATGATCTTCAGCCAGGGCTTCAACGTGCTGACCGGAGGCAGGCGCCCGGTCAGTGACGAATTCTTCTAGGCGTGCCTTTCGTGTGACCATACTCTCGTTTGTCTCAGCAGGTGATGTTATGGAGCAGCGAGGCCGTGACCGGCGATAAGAGCTGCATCGGCTTATGAAGGTAAAGAGTAGTCCCTTCGTCTCGCAAAGCCACACCAAAAGCAATTCCTCTAACTTCGCTGAACCTTAAAAGAAAAGGCCGCCCGATGGGCGGCCCTCATTACTATCGGCGTTAAGGAAGGGCTTAGAAGTCCATACCGCCCATGCCGCCCATGCCGCCGCCGCCCGGCATCGCCGGACCGTTGTCGCGCTTGGGAGCCTCAGCCACCATGGCCTCGGTGGTGACCAGCAAGCCAGCCACCGACGCTGCATTCTGCAGAGCCGTGCGCACGACCTTGGCCGGGTCGACGATACCAGCCTGAAGCAGATCCACGAACTCTTCGGTTTGAGCGTTGAAGCCGAAGGTGTCGGACTTCGTGTTGTCGTTGATCTTGCCAACAACCGTGGAACCCTCGACGCCGGCGTTCTCGGCGATCTGGCGGATCGGAGCTTCAAGAGCGCGCATCACAATGCTGATGCCGGCCTTCACGTCCGGGTTGTCGCTCTGGAGCTTCGACACCGCAGCCTTGGCGCGGAGCAGAGCCGTGCCGCCGCCGGGAACGATGCCTTCCTCGACCGCCGCGCGGGTGGCGTGCATCGCGTCATCCACGCGGTCCTTCTTCTCCTTGACCTCGATCTCGGTCGAGCCGCCGACGCGGATCACCGCGACGCCGCCTGCGAGCTTGGCGAGACGCTCCTGCAGCTTCTCACGGTCGTAGTCCGAGGTGGTCTCCTCGATCTGAGCCTTGATCTGCTGCACGCGGGCCTCGATGTCTTCCTTCTTTCCGGCACCGTCGATGATCGTGGTGCTTTCCTTGTCGATACGAATGCGCTTGGCGCGGCCGAGCATGTCGAGGGTGACATTCTCGAGCTTGATGCCGAGGTCTTCCGAGATCGTCTGACCGGCGGTCAGGATCGCGATGTCCTCGAGCATGGCCTTGCGGCGGTCGCCAAAGCCCGGAGCCTTGACGGCGGCGATCTTCAGGCCGCCACGGAGCTTGTTGACCACCAGCGTCGCCAGAGCCTCGCCCTCGATATCTTCCGCCACAATCAGCAGGGGCTTGCTGGTCTGAACGACAGCCTCAAGGATCGGGAGGAGCGACTGCAAAGAGGACAGCTTCTTCTCGTGGATGAGGATGTAGGGATCCTCGAGCTCCGCAATCATCTTCTCGGCGTTGGTGATGAAGTACGGCGAGAGGTAACCGCGGTCGAACTGCATGCCCTCGACCACATCGAGCTCAGTCTCAGCAGTCTTAGCTTCCTCGACGGTGATGACACCCTCGTTGCCGACCTTCTGCATTGCTTGAGCGATCATCTCGCCAATCGAAGCGTCGCCGTTGGCCGAGATTGTGCCGACCTGGGCGATCTCTTCAGACGAGGCAACCTTCTTGGCGCGAGCCTGGATGTCCTTCACGGCCTCTGCCACGGCCAAGTCGATGCCGCGCTTGAGGTCCATCGGGTTCATGCCGGCGGCAACCGCCTTGGCGCCCTCGCGGACGATGGCCTGAGCCAGAACCGTCGCGGTGGTGGTGCCGTCACCAGCCACATCGCTCGCCTTCGAGGCCACTTCACGCACCATCTGGGCGCCCATGTTCTCGAACTTGTCGGAGAGTTCGATCTCCTTGGCGACGGTGACGCCGTCCTTGGTGATGCGCGGAGCGCCGAAGCTCTTCTCAAGCACCACGTTGCGGCCCTTGGGGCCCAGCGTGACCTTTACGGCGTTCGCCAGAATATCGACACCACGCAGCATCCGATCGCGTGCGTCAGTAGAGAATTTTACGTCTTTGGCAGCCATGAGCTGAACTCCTGTTATTATCTGTTCGGGCTGGGCTGGTTAAGCCGCCTTCTGAGCCGCGGCGGACTGTTCGATCACGCCCATGATGTCGGATTCCTTCATGATCAGGAGATCCTGGCCATCGATACGCACCTCGGTGCCGGACCACTTGCCGAACAGCACGCGGTCGCCGGCTTTCACGTCGAGGGCAGCAATCTTGCCGCTCTCGTCACGGGCGCCGGGGCCGACGGCGACGATTTCGCCCTCTTGCGGCTTCTCCTTGGCGGTGTCCGGGATGATGATGCCGCCGGCCGTCTTCTCTTCGGCTTCGATGCGGCGGACGACAACGCGGTCGTGCAGCGGACGGAATTTCATGGGTGTGCCTCCTCGGTCTTCAAATTGGGGGCACTCGTCTGCGCCGAGCAGCACGTTTAGCACTCGACGCATGAGAGTGCTAAGACGAGTTGATAGACCGATGTTCGGGCTGAGGCAAGCTTGTCCTTGAGGATAGATAAGGCCTGAGCGAACCGTAACCATTTTAGCAGCGTTGAGCCCTTAGAGGCCGCTTGGTCGCTCAGAAATGGGGTTCAGTCGTGTTGAGTTTTGAGGCCGTTGAAGAGGTCTGCGACAGCAAGCGGACAACTCTTGTGATCCACCCGGCCATCCGACAGGCCATCAAAGGGTACGAGGAAAGCTTCTATGTCGGACTCCGCTGCTTTCTTACTGGGGAAACCGACGGCCTCTTTTTTCTCCCTCTTCCGAGCAGCGGGTATGTGCGCTTGGTTTTCTCAAAGCGCGTCTCGTCCGGAGGGTACAATCTTCTCAGGATTGACCCACTCACGAACGAGGGCCTAAGTCAGATTAAAGCTGCCTTTTCCGAGTAGACAAAGATCGCACCTCCCGAAGGTTATCGACGGTTGCTACAATAGCTACATGATTACGGATGACCTCAGAGCACCCACTTGAACGCCGCATTATAGCGGAATGATGTACCGGTCGCTCGCTCAACCTCGATCTACAACAACAGTGTTGTTGAATGTCTCTGGTTTCAAAGAGCAGTGGACCGCTACCGCTGGATATAAAAGAACATCGCTGTTCCTTTGATCATGAGGGCGGATGTAACTATGAGGCATCCAGCTCCTCAAGCGTGGCCAGTTCTCCGCTTGATAGGGAGCAATCGTCCACCCAGGCAGTTCGGGTATTCCCCTAACCGTGTAACCGAGTGGTAACCACAGCCTCTACAGCAACGCTGAAATACTGGCGATCCCGGGAAGACTCGAACTTCCGACCTTCGGTTTAGGAAACCGCTGCTCTGTCCTGCTGAGCTACGGGACCGCTTGAGACCACGGGATGTAGCATGGTCGGCATGGTCATTCCAGAGGGTTGAGGCCCTGGAAAGTCGCATCGGCACGCGATCGCTCATGCCTCGCGGAGGGTGCGAAGGAACTCCGCATGGCCAGCCCGGTTTGTTGAAGGCAACCGGAGGCATATCATGGCGCTGACGCTTCGAGAGTTTCTGAAACAGGTGGAGAAACTTCCTCCCGATACCCTGCTCTGCGTGGCTGAGGTGGATGAGGCATTTGCCGCTCACATAGAGGAAATCGAGATCGTCGAAGACGCGAAGGCGCAAAACCGGAAAGCGGAAGGCACCGAGGCCATCGAGCTCGGAAACGGCAATCAGAGAGTCGTGGTGATCCGCTGGTAGGGGCCTGAAGCGCCTGCTTGTCTGAAGCAGAAACCTGCCGATCTTGGCCGCAACAATTTGCGCCCTCTGCAATTGAACTCCCAGGAAGCGGCTCGCGCCAGCATGCGGTTTTCTCCTGAGGAGCGGAGATCCTGCGTCCCGCCGTTATTCCATCACCGCACGAAAACCAGTCAGGATTTCACCATGACGAAGAACATCCCAGGCTCCCGCACCAACCCTGAGGGTATTCCGCAGGAAGGCCATGGCGGCTCGAATGTGCGCGGCACCCAACATCAGCAGGGCAAGGACGGCAACGGCGCCCAGAAGCGGCAACAAGAGAAGAAATCATGAGCAGCACCGGTAATCGCAGTAATCCGAACGAAACCCGCGTTGCGGGCCATCAGGAGAACGATCAGGCTCACGTCAATGCGAGCGGCCAGCCTGACATCGGCAAGCAGGGCGGCGTGACACACCAGGAGACCCGCGACCACAACAAGCACAACAATGCGGGGCAAAGCGGTCACAAGCCGCAGCAGCACAGCCCGGCGCAGGAAAAGCACTGATCCGATCGCTTCAAGCGTAGCCGTTCTCGGCCAAAGGGGTATGATCCCGTCCGATGACGGGATCGATCCTGCGAATTTTCTTGAGCGCGAGCCTCGGGATCGTCCTTACGGTCCCGGCTGGCTGGGCGCAGCCCGTTGCGCCGACACGACCGAGAACAGACTGCACGGCCGAGGCGCAGCCTGATCGGCTGCAGAGCCTCTCCCAGGAGGGAGACCTTGTCCTGGCATCCGGCCGCCTTGCCAAGCTCGCCGGTATCCGGCTCCCGGACGGGGCGCCCTATCGGGAGCAAGCCATATCCTGGCTGCAGGTCCGCATGGGCGAGGCCATCGTGGTCCAGGCGGCGGCCGGTCCCGACCGCTGGAACCGGATTTCCATCCGCATCCGATCTCTCGACAAGACGTCTCCGTTCGATTGGAGCCATGGCTTGATCGAAGCGGGCCTCGCGATCACCGACGCGGGCCTGGATGAAACCTTCTGCCAGTCGGAATTGCTCGCCCTCGAGTCCACGGCCCGCGAACGACGCCTTGGTCTTTGGGCCGATGACCGCTATAAGCCCATGGACGTCAATCAACCCGAGCGTCTGCGGGACCGAATCGGCAGCTTCGTGCTGGTCGAGGGTCGCGTCAGAAGCATCGGCGAGCGCAAGCAACGTACCTATTTGAACTTCGGGGGGCTCTGGGCAGAAGACTTCACGATCATCATTCCCCGGAAGACCTGGAAACAGATGTCGGACCGCGGCATGGGCGCCGAGGCGCTCAAGGGCCAGCGAATCAGAGCCCGAGGCATTTTGCAGCCTTGGCAAGGGACAGTCTTCTCCATTGTTATACCGGACATGATCGAGCGTCTTGAAGGCGGTCGCCTGCCACGATGAACGAGCATGAGCACAACACGTCAGACAGGCAGAGCATCGTGCGGAAAAGTGGTCCCGGTTTTCCGCGAAGAACGACGTGCTCTTCAAGGGCAGGAGCATCGGATGAATTCCAAAAGTGCATCCCGCTTTTGGGGCCGATGCTCTGGCCTTCGAATCCTCGCCAGCGTGATACTCGGTACCCTCGTTGCAGGGTGCTCCGGCTTCGGCGGGGACATTTCGCTGCCTGCCAACGCGCCGCGCGTGATCGGCTCGGACCGGGACCGCGACCACATCCGGCTTGTGAGAGCCTTCGGCGGCGAAGGCCGGGCGCCACAGCTTCAGCAGATGCTGACCGATGTGACGAACCGGCTGGTCATGGCCACCGACAGGCCCGACGAGGCCTTCCAGGTGACGATCCTCAACTCGCCCGTGGTCAATGCCTTCGCCCTGCCGAACGGGCGCCTCTACGTCACGCGCGGGCTCCTGGCGCTCGCCAACGACACCTCCGAGGTGGCGGCCGTGCTGTCGCACGAGATCGCCCACGTCACCCTCCGTCACGCCACCCAGCGCAGCGAATTGCAGGCGCGCTCAGACCTGATCGAGCGCGTGGCCGAGAATGTGCTGAACGATGCCGAGGAGGCCGCCGTGGCGCAGAGCCAGGCCCGTTCGACGCTGGCAAGCTTCTCGCGTGCGCAGGAGCTCGAGGCGGACCAGACAGGGGTCAAGGTTTTGGCCCGGGCCGGCTTCGATCCTTTCGGCGCTCCGCGCTTCCTGACGGCGCTGGGGCGCTCGGGCACGAGTTCGGATGCCTCGACGGCCGAGCGGAACGCTTCGCATCCGCGCACCGACGACCGGGTGGCGCGAGCGCTGCAGGCGGCGCGGCGCACAGGCATGCAGGGAACCGGCGAAACGGGACACCTCGCCTATCTGACCGCCCTCGACAGCCTCTCCTATGGCGACGATCCGGCCGACGGTGTCGTGAAAGGCCGCCGCTTCATCCATTCGCGGCTCGGCGTCGCCTTCGAGGCACCGGAGGGCTTTACCCTGGAGAATACCTCCCAGGCCGTGCTTGGTGCTTCAGGTGACGGCGAGCGCCGCCTCCTCTTCGATGCGGCCGACACGCCGGAGGGACAGAGCCTGGAGGATGTGCTGCGCTCGACCTGGACGGATACGGTCGAGCCCGGCACCCTGACGACCGGAACCGTAAATGGCCTGCCCGTGGTCACGGCCCTGTCCAACGGCAAGGAATGGATCTTCCGCCTCTCGGCCATCCGGATCGGCAACACCACCTACCGGCTCATCATGGCGACCCGCGGGAACAGGGGGACCTGGAAGGGATCTTCCAGCAGACCCTGAACAGCGTCCGGCAGGTGCAGCCCGATGAGGCCCGTCGAATCAGGCCCCTGAAGCTGCAGATCGTCACCGCCCAGCGGGGCGATACGGCACAGACGCTTGCCGCCCGAATGCCGATCGACCGGGCCCTCGAGAAATTCCTGCTTCTCAACGGTCTCGACAGGAATGCCGCGCTCAAAGTGGGCGAGCGCTACAAGATCGTCGTGGAATAGCCGTTTCGGCTCCCGAAAAAGATTGGCGAGGCAGTGAACCCTGCCTCGCCGAATGAACAGCCGATCTCAAGACGCTCGGAAGAGCCCGAGCGCCCTACACGAAGGCGCCGGAGGCCTGGGGATATTTCTCGACCAGGGCGCGCTTGAGCTTTTCCAGCGCCCGGTTCTCGATCTGACGCACGCGCTCCTTCGAAATCCCGAGCCTGTCGCCGAGGAACTCCAGGGTCACCTGCTCATCGTCGAGGCGACGGGCGCGCAGGATCCGCAATTCGCGTTCGTTGAGAACTTCGAGCGCCTGCTGCAGCCAGCGCACGCGCCGCTCGGTATCGATCACGTCGCTGACGCTCTCATCCGGCAGCGGGCTGTTGTCGACGAGGAACTCGACGCGCTCGGCGGAATTGGACGGATCGGCATCCAGAACCGGGGCGTTGAGGGATGTATCGGGCGCCGAGAGACGGGCATCCATGAGCGCCACATCGGCCTTCGACACGCCGATCGCCTCGGCGATCTTCGCATGCACGTCGGAGGAGATGCGCTCCTCCCCGCCGCGGGTCAGGCGGGCGCGCAGGCGGCGCAGATTGAAGAAAAGTGCCTTCTGGGCGGAACTCGTTCCGCCGCGAACGATTGACCAATTGCGAAGGATGTAATCTTGCACGGAGGCACGTATCCACCAGGTCGCATAGGTTGAAAAGCGGACTTCGCGCTCAGGCTCGAACCGGGCGGCCGCCTCGAGAAGACCCACATGGCCTTCTTGAACGAGATCGGCCATCGGCAAACCGTAATGACGGAATCGAGCTGCCAGCGCGATCACAAGGCGCATATGGGCAGCGGTCAGTTGATGAAGCGCCGCTTCATCGCGGTTCTCCTTCCAGCGCACAGCAAGAAGATGCTCCTCCTGTCTTTCGAGAAAAGGTGCATTCATAGCAGCGCGGACGAACCGGCGGCGAACCCCTGAGATTTCTCCCATTGTGTGCTCTCCCTTGGCAGAGACACAACGAGCGAGGCCGCAAAAAGTTCACTTCTAACAGCCAAGTTCTGCAAAATAGATTCCGGCCTTTGAAAAACAAGGCTTTGGCCACAAAAAAGCCCAGCGTGAAGCCGGGCTTTTTAAATGATCGTTCGACCTTTCGATCAGGCGGCCTCTTCCTGAAGGTCGTCGCCCTCGGCATCGGCCTCAGCGCCCTTCGCGCGGCGCGGGGACTTGGCGAGGCTCTGCTCGATGAGCTTGAGGGCTTCCGTATCCGTGATCTTGTTCACGGCGGCGATTTCGCGAACGATGCGGTCGAGGGCGGATTCGTAGAGCTGACGTTCGCTGTAGGACTGCTCGGGCTGAGCCTCGGAGCGGTAAAGATCGCGCACGACTTCCGTTACGGCAATCAGATCGCCGGAATTGATCTTGGCCTCATATTCCTGCGCGCGACGCGACCACATGGTGCGCTTCACACGGGCACGACCCGTCAGCACGTCCAGGGCCTTTTGGATCTGGGCCGGTTCGGCAAGCTTGCGCATGCCCACGCTGGAAGCTTTACCGGTCGGAACGCGAAGGACCATCTTGTCCTTGTCGAAGGAGACCACGTACAGCTCCAGTTTGAAACCCGCGATTTCCTGCTCTTCGATGGTCGTGATGCGGCCGACACCGTGAGCGGGATAAACGATCGCTTCACCGGACTTGAACCCAAGGCGCTGGGCGGACTTCTTGGCGGTTGTCATGCGAGAGAGGCCTCCTTGCATGGCCCTCACCGATGGTGAGGGAGCTGTGGTTCCATTGGGCAGGGCCCCAGGGGAACGAGGATAGGATGTGAGTGTCGCGGAACTTGACTATTCCGCTCGTCTCCCTGATGTAAGCCAGCGGCTACAAACGCTCATGCCCTTGACCAAGGCAGCGATGCTCCCTTAAGTCAAAGGACGCGAATCTTTGCTTCATTATGTGAACCGCCGGTCGGCAGAGACGGTGCACGGGCTTGAGCGCAAGCGACGGCATTAGCGGACCCTATCACAGTCCGGCCGAAAAAGCAAAAATATTTCAAGGGATAGCGTAAAGAGGGCCTGTTCATGGCCGCGCTTGAAGCCTGTCGCTTCGTGCGGGAAAGGCGCCCCGGTCTCCCGCTTTCAACGATGCGTTCACTAAGGAAAGAGCATCGGGTCGAGCCCAAAAGGGCCTTCCACATTGGGCCCGCTGCTAATCGCCGTCACCCGGATTGGCCGAGAAATACGTCTCGAACTTGCCGGCAACGCCGTCGAATTCCTTCGCATCGGCGGGCGGATCCTTCTTGATGGTGAGGTTGGGCCAGCTCTTCGCCATATCGGCATTGAGCTTCAGCCATTGCTCAAGACCCGGCTCCGCATCCGGCTTGATGGCCTCGGCGGGGCATTCCGGCTCGCAGACGCCGCAATCGATGCACTCG
Organism: Microvirga sp. RSM25; assembly: GCF_044784385.1. Classification (NCBI taxonomy): domain Bacteria; kingdom Pseudomonadati; phylum Pseudomonadota; class Alphaproteobacteria; order Hyphomicrobiales; family Methylobacteriaceae; genus Microvirga; species Microvirga sp. RSM25. The sequence goes on from NZ_CP173039.1 coordinate 4,285,872, forward strand.
TCGGGATGAATGACGAGCATGTTCTCGCCCTCGTAGAAACAGTCGACCGGGCATACCTCGACGCAGTCCATGTATTTGCACTTGATGCAATTTTCAGTGACGACGTAAGTCATGAACGGTCCTTGAGGGTCTGTTCGAAAGTCAACGAAATGGCGATATGCCGCCGCTCTAGCCGTTGTCGCCGTCGCTGACAAGCGCCGCGTTGTCCTGGCTGAGATCTAGGTAGAGCTGCCTTGCTTCCGGTGCAGGACCACGTCGCTCGCCAAGGCCTTCGACGCGGACCACGAGCGTGGCCCTGGTCAATGCGATGGTAATCACGTCGCCGACGGCAACCGCTTTCGCGGCATTGTCGGTGCGCTGGCCGTTGAGGCGGACGAAACCGCTGGCGACCAGCTTGGCCGCCAACGTCCGGGTCTTCGCGAAGCGCGCGAACCACAGCCACTTGTCGAGCCGCTGCCGGTCCTCGCGCATGCGCTTCACACCCTCACTTCTTGCTGTCCTCAAGCTGTGCCTTGAGAGCCAACAGCTTCGCGAAGGGCGAGTTGGGGTCCGGCTGCTTCTCGCGGCGCTCAGGCCCGCCCTCGCGCCGGTTGTCGGGGCGCTTGTCGGGACGGGGACCGCGACGGTCCTCCCCACGGCCGGGACCGCGCGGCGGACGGTTCTGCGGACGCCCGCCCTCCCCTTGCGCCTCGCGCCGATCCTGGCGTGGACGACGTTCGCCGACGGGCTGCTGCTCGCCCTGGGCCTCGCCATGGCGTGGGCGCCGATCGCCACGCTCCTGCCGCTCGCCGCGCTCCTGATGATGGCGGCCGCCGCGGGCGTCGCGACCATGACGGGCCTGCCCGCCCTCGTGATGGCGGCGACCCTGGCGCCACACCTCGATCGTCTCGGGCTCGGCAGGTGTCTCAATCGGAGTCTCGGCAGGGATCGTCTCGCCGGAAGCTTCGGCGGGAGCCAGAGCTTGGCCCTCGGGCGAAGCCACGGCCTCGGCGGCGCTCGTTTCCACTTCCTGCTCGGAGACGCTTGCCTCGGGAGCCTCCACGGCGACGGCGCCGATCTCCTCCGTACCGACAGCCGTCTCGGGCACCTCCACCGGGGCCTCCTGCGCCGGGGCCTCCTCCGCCGGGACCTCTTGCGCCGGAGCGGGAGCCTCTCCCTCGGCGGCAGCGCCCTGCGGCTCGATAGCCCTCGGAGCCTCGACCAACGGCACCGTGATGGCGGGGCCGGTGCGGCGCTCCATCACATAGCCGAGGGATTTCAGGATCGTGGCGAAATCCTCGCCGGCGCAGCCGACGAGGGATGTCATGGAGACGGTCGGAACGAAGCCTTCGCCATCGGCGGCACCGGCCGGCGGCGCGCCAGGGGTGATTCCGGGACGATAGGCGATGGCGGGACGGATCAGGTCGGCCAGACGCTCCAGGATATCGACGCGCACGGCGCGACCGCCCAGAACGCGGAAGCCTGCGGCGCGATAGAGCCCATGTCCGATCTCGGGATCGACCGGGATCGAGGTGCGGCCGGATTGGGCAAGATGGGCGATCTCATCGATGCCCTTCTGGTCGAGTCCGCCGTTCTGCAGCGCCCAGAGCTGGGTCGCCAGAACGCGGGGCGCCGGCTTCAGAAGAGCCGGCAGGTAAAGGTGATAGGCGCCGAACCGGATCCCCGCCTTGCGTAAGGCACCCCGGGCGTCCTGGTCGAGGCTGCGCACGTCGTTGAGAACCTTCGCGCGCTCCAGCACGCCCAGGGCCTCGCCGATCTGGAACCCGATGCCGCGGGCAAGACCCGTCAGCTCGGCGCTGTCCTCGAGCTGCAGCAGTGGTCCGAGCAGGCGCACCACATAGGCCTTCAACCAGGCGCGCAGACGGTTATCCACCTTGTCCCGGGCCGGGCCCGTCAGATGCTCGTCCGAGAGGATGCGCACCTTAGGGTCGAACAGCTTGTCGCCGGCCTCCAGCTTGGCGACCGGATCGCCCATCCAGCGGATGGTGCCGTCGTTCGACAGCACGAGCATGGCATCGGGGGTTTCCGCAAACCGGTCCGCCCGCGCGTCGATTTCCCCGGCCAGCGCCTTGCTGGCGGCATTGCGCAGGGTTTTGGCCTCCGTGGTGTCGGCCTGGGGATCGGGCACGAAATGGAAGCCGTGCAGGTGACCGATGTGCTGACCCTCGACGGTGACGTCGCCGGTGGTCGTGATTTCCGCTTCGAGCATCGTTTTCTCTCTCAAGCGCCGCATGAGAACGCTCGTCCTCCGGTCGATGAACCTTTGGGCGAGGCGTTCATGGAGCGCATCCGATAGCTTGTCCTCTACCTGACGCGCAACATCCTGCCAATGCTCTGGATCCTTCAACCAGTCGGGACGGTTGGCGACGAAGGACCAGGTCCGGACCTGGGCGATGCGGTTGGAGAGGGTGTCGATATCTCCATCGGTCCGGTCCATGGCGGACAGATGGCGGGCGAACCAATCGGCCGGGATGGCCCCATCCTTCATGAGGAAACGATAGAGCTGGCCGACGAGATCCGCATGGGTCTGCGGAGAAACTTTCCGGTAATCCGGCACCTGGCAGATCTGCCAGAGCCGCTCCACGGCATATTGGGAGCGGGCAAAATGCTGAATGTCGTCGTCCCGCGCCAGCACCTCGAGGGCCGCCACGTCCTCGCCCGTGGGCGCCCGCACGAGGCCGTGCTCCCTCGGCTGCCGGCCGAGCGAATCGCGCAGGCGGGCGAGCGACGAGAATTCGAGATCCGGGTTGCGCCATTGCAGGATGCGTACCGGGTCGAAGGTGTGGTTCTCGAGCGCCTCGACGGTTTCGGCATCGAAAGACGGGCAGCGGGCCGTGGAACCGAAGGTGCCGTCGCGCATGTAGCGGCCGGCGCGGCCGGCGATCTGGGCCAGTTCCGGGTTGTTGAGCTTGCGGAACTGGAACCCGTCGAATTTCTTGTCGGACGCGAACGCCACATGGTCCACATCGAGATTGAGGCCCATGCCGATGGCATCGGTGGCGATCAGGTAGTCCACGTCCCCGTTCTGGTAGAGCTCGACCTGGGCGTTGCGGGTCCGGGGCGAAAGGGCACCCAGCACCACCGCGGCGCCGCCGCTCTGGCGGCGGATCAGCTCGGCGATACCATAGACCTCCTCGGCCGAGAAGGCGACGATGGCCGAGCGGCGGGGCAGGCGCGACACCTTCTTCTCGCCCGCGAAGGATAGTTTCGACAGGCGCGGCCGCGTCACCACGTGAACACCGGGGATCAGCGCCTCGATCAGCGGACGCATGGTGGCCGAGCCGATGAGGAGCGTCTCCTCGCGCCCGCGCTGGTTCAACAGGCGATCGGTGAAGACGTGGCCCCGGTCGAGGTCGCTGGCGAGCTGGATCTCGTCCACGGCCACGAAGGCGAGATCGAGATCGCGCGGCATGGCCTCGACCGTCGAGATCCAGTAGCGCGGCCGGTCCGGCTTGATCTTCTCCTCGCCCGTGATCAGGGCGACGTTGTGATGACCCGCCTTCTCCACCACGCGGTTATAGACCTCGCGCGCGAGCAGGCGCAGCGGCAGACCGATCATGCCGCTGTCGTGGCCGAGCATGCGCTCGATGGCGAGGTGGGTCTTGCCGGTATTGGTGGGGCCGAGCACGGCGGTCACGCCGCGCGCACGCACTTGCGGGGGAAGGGAACGGCGGGCCATGCCTGGATGACGGGTGATGCGGAAAGGTCCCGGATAGAGAGCCGAGAGGCTGCAGGGCCGGAGACCGACACGAGCAGACTTCTCTTCCAAGCAGCCTGAAGCCCATCGGGCAGCTGCGGTTAGCCCCTTATATGGTGCCGCAGGCCGCTTTCGCTACCGGAAACGACATGAATGCCTAAGGATTTTCATGACTTACTGAACGGCTCCGGCCTCGATGGCTTCGTCGGCCCTGACGGCCTTGCGGATCGGCGGCGACGCCTTGCCATCCTCCTCGAGCGACCAGAGGGAGGCCTGCATCTCGCCCATGCCGATCATGGTGCGCACGGAGACCTTGAGCGGAAAGAGCAGGCGCGGCCCCTCGACGGGTGCCAGCCATACGGAAATGTCCTTGTTCTCCTGCATGAACTTGGTGGCCGGACGCTCGCTCCGATGGCCGGAAATCGGCACATAGCGGGCATTGCAGACGAGAACGGGCCCGGAATAGCCGGGCACCTCGACATTCTTCGTCTCCCCATAGGAGAGGACCACGTTCATCCGGGAGGCCCCGTCGAAGACCGGGATGGTCCGGTCGCAATTGGCCGGATCCGTCAGATTCTTCGAGGCCACGGCCGGCATGAGCAGCGCGCTCATGGGATCGACCACGCCCCGCTTGTCGGCCGCCTTGACCGGGACCCGGTCGGGCCTGGGCTCCAGGGGCGGATCGATCTCGACCTTGGCCACCCGTCCGCTCTTCAATCCCATGCGGACGCTGCGCTGATTGTCGGAGGTCTTCGAAACCACGGCGAAACTGCTTGAGCGGGGCGGCGCGTCGTCGGCAAGAGTGCCCGACGCACTGGCCTCGCCCTTGCCGCCGGTGAGGATCATGGCGAGCCCGGTCAGCTTCGCCCTTCCTTCCATCTCGTATTTCGATCCCGCGAAGGAGGACGACAGGTCCGCCTTGCCCAAGGGCAGGCCAGCAAGCGTGATGTCATAGCTCACCTTCAAGGTTCGAGTCTTGAGGGGCTGGGCTTGCGCGATAGAGCCCGATCCGGCAAAGGCCAAGGTCACGAGAGCTGAGGCGATGAGGCGCATAAGGCTTTTCCGTTAGTCTATTCTGTTGCATCGCACGAGATTCAGAATAAAACATGACCATGGTGCTTCAAAAAAACGAGGTGCGACGTCGCACTATTCTTGACGTCCTCCCCTTTTTTGGCCTATAGGCTCGCACCTTCCAAGGACTTCTGGTGTCCGGCCGCACGGGATCTGCGATAAGGCAAACCCGCGAATTCGAGGTCGCGACCTTTTAATAGACGAATAGGATTGAACCCATGTCGCGCCGTTGCGAACTGACCGGCAAGGCCGTGCTGAGTGGCCACCTGGTGAGCCACTCTAACCGCAAGACGAAGCGGAAGTTCCTGCCGAACCTCTGCAATGTCACGCTCCAGTCTGATACCCTGCAGCGCTCCGTGCGCCTGCGCGTCTCCGCCAATGCGCTCCGCTCGGTCGAGCATCGCGGCGGCCTCGACGCCTTCCTGGCCAAGGCCAAGGCTGACGAGCTCTCCACCACCGCCCTGGGGGTGAAGCGCGAGATCGAGAAGAAGCTCGCCGCTGCGAGCTGATCTCGAATCGCTGAAAAAATCTGCTTTGCGGGCGGCTCGATGCCGCCCGTTTTGCATTGGTGTAAGGCTTAAGCATTTGCCTGGACGAGGCCGCTCATGACCCAAATCGACCGCCGCGACTTTGTCATTGCCCTGACGGCCATGACCCTGGTCGTCCTCTCGTCGAACATCCTGGTCCAATACCCTTTCCAGCATCTGGGTCTGGGCGACTACCTGACCTGGGGCGCCTTCAGCTATCCGTTCTCGTTCCTTGTCACCGACCTGTCGAACCGGCGCTTCGGCACGCAAGGGGCACGCCGGGTGGTCTATGCCGGCTTCGTCCTGGCCGTTATCCTCTCGATCATCCTGGCCACGCCGCGAATCGCCATTGCGTCGGGCGCGGCCTTCCTCGTGGCCCAGCTCCTCGACATCAGCATCTTCGCCCGCCTGCGCGACCGGGCCTGGTGGATGCCGCCCTTCATCTCGTCGGTGATCTCGTCGGGCCTCGATACGGCGATCTTCTTCTCGTTTGCCTTCTACTGCGGCGTCGTGCCGGGCTTTGGGCTGACGATCAGCGACATGCTGGGACAGGTCGGCATTGCGGACCAGTGCATCGCGCTGCCGTGGACCAACCTCGCCATGGCCGATTACCTGGTGAAGCTCGCCCTCGCGGCGATCGCGATTGCCCCTTACGGCGCGGTCCTTGCCCTGATGCGCCCGAGGCTCCAGCGGGCGGCCTGATCAGGCCGCTCCAGCACCTCTCCTCAAAGCGCATCCTCTGCATAGGGAGGATGCGGAATGGCCTGGTGCGCTGCGCGTAGGGCCGCCGACCAGCGTTCGCGCAGGTCGCGGAAATAGGGCTCGTCCTCCTGGATCCGGTAGGTGATCCCGGCCTTCAGGGCATCGTGCTTGGCCACGACGATATCGATCGGCAGGCCGACGCCCAGATTGGATTTCAGCGTCGAATCCATGGAGATGAGGCCCAGCTTCAAGGCCTCCACGAGGCTGGTGCCGTGGGAAATCGCCCGGTCGAGGATCGGCTTGCCGTATTTCGGCTCGCCGATCTGCAGGAAGGGCGTATCGATGGTGGCCTCGATGGCGTTGCCGGCCGAATAGATCTGATAGAGCCGCATCGGCGTCGACCCGATCTGCCCGCCGAGCAGCATGGTGACGTCGAACGTCATCTGGCGCTTTTCGATCTCGACCCCGTCCATTTCGTAGACCTGGCGGATGGCGCGGCCGACGAGCTGGGCCGCCTTGAACAGGCTGGGCACCGTCAGAAGCGTCTCGACCATACCGGTTTCAGGATTTTCCAGCCCCTCGGTCAGCAGGGACAGGACGGATTGGCTCGCCGAGAGATTGCCGGCGGTCGCAAGCGTGACAATGCGCTCGCCGGGCTTCTCGAACAGATGCAGCTTGCGGAAGATTGCGATGTTGTCGACGCCGGCATTGGTGCGCGTGTCGGCGATCATGACGAGACCATCCCGCACGAGGATGCCGACACAATACGTCATGGGGGTTCCTCCAGGGGCCTTCTGGTCGAGTTGCTGCGTTGTCGAGGCCATTCTCACGCCTGTGCTTGACGGGCGCTTTCGATCCTCAAACGAACGTCGAGCGCTTCACGGGTGATTCCGTAATAGCTTCCTCGAACCGGGGCCGCATCAAGATAATCGAGCCCGACGGCCAATCTGACGTAGTGTTCCGTTGCGGAAATGGCGTTGGCGGGATCGAAACTCACCCAGCCGAGATCTGGTAGATAGGCCTCGGCCCAGGCGTGCCCCGCCTCCTGTTCGGTCTCGCCGGGCTTGTGGAGATAGCCGGACACATAGCGTGCGGGGATTCCCAGCGACCGCGCCGCGCCTAAGAAGACATGGGTGAAATCCTGGCAGACCCCATGTCCCGCCGCAAAGGCGTCGGCTCCTGCGGTTGTGGCGCTCGTGGCCCCCGTGTCGAAGCGCAGGCGCTCCGGGATCGCGTTCAAAAGCGCATGGGTCTGATCCAGCGGACCCGTAAAGCGCCCGGCGGTCGTCTCGGCGAACTCACGGATGGCGGCATCGGGCCTGGTCAGGGGCGTTTCCCGCAAATAGAAGATCTCCGGGAAGCGTTCGACCCCTCCCCGAATGAGTCCAGCCGTATCCGTCGTCTCGATCTCGCCGGCCACGTGGAGGGCGATCTGGCTCACGGGACCCGAAACCGACAGGCTGTGGACAATGTTGCCGTACCAGTCCTCCCGGCGCATCAGTCGGGCGTCACCGTCCATGTCGATGTTCCAGGAGAGGACCGTTTGACCGTCATGACCGCGCGGTGTGAGCCGCAGGAGCTGGACCGCGGACTTGGCGGGCTCGCTGTAGTGATAGACCGTCTCGTGTGTGATGCGGATGCGCATGGGTCAGCACAGATACTGGTTCGTGATGGCGTGCCCGAGCCGGTTGTTCTCGGCCAGGAAGTCCTGCAGGAATTCATGCAGCCCGTGCTGGAAGATATCCTCGATGTTCCGGTTTGTCAGGCGGGCATGGGTCGCCCGCGCCTGACGCTGCGCGACGCCCGATGTGCCATAGCGGTGCGAGATGTCGTCGAGATGGCGCGAGAGCGCCGCGTAGCAGGCTGACAGCGAGCGCGGCATCTCCTCGCGCAGGATCAGGAGATCCGCCACGAGCCAGGGCCTCAGGTTCTGGTGATAGACCCATTGATAGCTCACGAGCGCGGAGACCGAGCGCAGGATGGCAGCCCATTGGTAATAATCGATGCCGCCGCCGACCGCCGCGTCCTGCGGCAGGAGCACATGGTATTTCACGTCCAGCACCCTGGCGGTGTTATCGGCGCGCTCGAGATAGAGGCCGAGACGTGAGAACCAATAGGCATCGTTGCGCAGCATGGTGCGCATGGCGGAGCCGTCATAGCGGAGCGAGGCTTCCTTCACGAGGTTCAGGAAGCGGGGAAGGTCCTCCACCTTGATCTTCCTGGCCTTGTAGCGACGCAGATCGAGCCAGGCGGAGTTGATCGCTTCCCACATCTCGGAGGTGAGCGCAGAACGCACCGAGCGCGCATTCTGCCGGGCCGTGTCGAAGCAGTTCTGGATGCTCGAGGGGTTCTCCTCGGAAAAGGCCAGGTACTCGATCACGTTCTCAGGGGTGGCATCCCCATAGACGGCGCGGAACTGATCAACGCCGCCGGCGGTGATGAGGGCGGACTCCCATTCATTGGTCTCGACGCCGTTGTAGGAAATCGGCATCGACGCCATGCGGTAGGCGACATCGAGGACGCGGGCGGTGTTCTCGGCCCGCTCCACATAGCGGGAGAGCCAGTAGAGGCTGTCGGCATCACGACTCAGCACGCGAAACGCTCCCGCTCATTCACTCAGCACCCAGGTATCCTTGGTCCCGCCGCCCTGGCTCGAATTGACCACGAGCGACCCCTCCGTCAGCGCCACGCGGGTGAGGCCGCCCGGCACGAGCCTGACGCCATCGCGTCCGGTCAGGACGAAGGGGCGCAGATCCACATGGCGAGGGGCAAGACCCTTCTCCGTGAAGATCGGGCTTGTCGACAGGGCCAGCGTCGGCTGGGCGATGTAGTTGTCGGGCGCCGCGAGGATCCGGGCCTTGAAATGCTCGCACGCCTCTGTCGTCGCATGGGGCCCTACGAGCATGCCGTAGCCGCCCGAGCCGTTGACCTCCTTCACGACGAGTTCGTGCAGATTGTCGACGACATAGGAGAGAGATTCCCGCTCGCGGCAGCGCCAGGTCGGCACGTTCTTCAGGATCGGCTCCTCGCCCATGTAGAAGCGCACGATGTCGGGCACGTAGCTGTACATGGCCTTGTCGTCGGCAATGCCCGTCCCGGGCGCGTTGGCGATGGCGACATTGCCGGCGCGGTAGGCGGCGATCAGGCCCGGCACGCCGAGAGCGGAATCGGACCGGAAGACCAACGGGTCGAGGAAATCGTCGTCGATGCGGCTGTAGATCACGTCGACGCGCTTCGGCCCCTCGGTGGTGCGCATGTAGACCATGTCGTCGCGCACGAAGAGATCGCGTCCTTCGACCAGTTCCACGCCCATGCGGTCGGCCAGGAAGCTGTGTTCGTAATAGGCCGAGTTGAGAGAGCCAGGGGTGAGGAGAACGACGGTCGGATCCCAGGGGCTGCTCGTCGGGGCGACGGATTTGAGGGTGCCCAGAAGCTCGTCGACGTAGTTCTCGATGGGCCGGATGCGCTGCATTCCCACGAGTTCGGGGAAGAGGCGCATCATCACCTCCCGGTTCTCCAGCATGTAGGAGACGCCGGAGGGCGTGCGCAGGTTGTCCTCGAGCACGTAGAAATCCTGGTCGTCGACCCGGACGATGTCGATCCCCGCCACCTGCACGTAGATGTCGCTGTTCAAGGACAGTCCATGCATCTGCGGCCGGTAATAAGGGTTGAGATAGACGAGCTCCGGCGGGATGATCCCGGCGCGCAGGATCTCACGCGCGCCATAGATGTCCTTGAGGAACATGTTGAGCGCCTTGACCCGCTGTTCGAGTCCGCGCGAGAGCCGGGCCCATTCCTTGCCGGACAGAATGCGCGGAATGATGTCGAAGGGGATCAGCCGCTCCTCGGCTTCCGTATTGCCGTAAACCGCGAAGGTGATGCCGACCCGGCGGAAGAAGAGCTCTGCCTCCTCGCGGCGATGTTCCAGCAGCTGCGGCGGGGCCGATTTCAGCCAGTCCTGGAGGATGCGGTAGGCATCCCTGCTTTCGCCGTCATGGCCGCTCATTTCATCGAAGATCGCCTGCGCCGCCACCGGGTCTCCTCAGCCTCTCGAGGCGGACACCCGGCGCAAAGATTGGCATCGGGCCCGCATGAAAGAAGCTTAGTTGCCTAAAACCTAGGGCTTCAAGCGAGACGAAGGGATAGGGGCAGGCAAAGGATGATGAGAAAAACGGCAGATGCCTATCCGGAAGGCAACGCTCGCTGCCGGCTCAGCCAGGCAGCGAGAACTCGAGCAGCAAGGTTTTCTGCAGAGAGCTGAAATTGTCGTCGGAGATCAGGGAAAGAACGACATCGCCGCCTTCCCGATGGATGGCGAGTCCCTCCATGTTGTCGACCTGATGCGAGGCTTCGCTCTCGTAGAGGGTCTCGCCATCGACGCGGGCGCCGGACTTGAGCGCACTCGCGTCGATGCGGCGAAGCCGGCAGCCGAAGCCCCCGAAGAGCGAGAAGCGGCGCTCCAGGATCACGGCATCGCCATCGGGCAGGAAAGCGAGGTCGGTGACGTCATAGCCCCCGGAGAGAACCATCTGGAAGGCGCCCTGCCGCGGGCCCGTCAGGATGAAGCCGCTGCCGCCTTCCGCGAGCCCGACGAGCGCCCCATTCAGGGGCGAGCGCTGGGGCGCGACGCCGAGCGCCTCCAGGCCGCCGTTGCTGGGCAGGTCTTTCAGCTCCTTCGGCACAGGAATGGGAACGCCGCGGATGATGGTCCCTGCACCGGTGCGCTCGAAGCGGATCACGGCGTGGTTGCGCTCGACGCCGACGAAGGCGGCATTGCCCGCAAGCGCAAAGCTCTCCGTGTCGTAGTAGCGCGAGCGCCTCAGCGGGACGCCGTTGCTCAGGATCAGAGGAGACAGAACCGGGCTGGACAGGCCCGAGAGCCGGCCGTCCGATGTCTCGACCCGGGCTTTCAGCAACTGCGCATTGTCGGCGAGCGCAATGATGTCCTGGCCATTGGCTGAGCGCCAGAGACCGGAAAAGCCGCCGAAGGCCGAGACCCGGGAGCGCAGGTCGGCCCCGGAGCGGAATATCAGAGCTCCGAACCGGGAGCGGTCGGGATCTGTCGTGGAGAGGTGGCTGATCGGCTGCGCCTCCACGTCGATGGAGGTCGCGCCCCTGAAAGCCTGCGGGCGCTGTGCCAAAGCAACGCCCGTGCAGGCTATCGTCGCGGCCGCGGCACCGCCGCCGATCAGGAAGTTGCGCCGGGTGAGCCTCAAGCGACGGCCCTGCGCCGGGGAGCGCCACGGGCCGGCGGCCCGGCATTCTCCTCGAACAGCTCCGCGAGCTTCTCGGTCATGACGCCGCCGAGCTCCTCGGCGTCGACGATGGTCACTGCGCGGCGGTAATAGCGCGTCACGTCGTGGCCGATGCCGATGGCGATAAGCTCCACGGGGGAACGGGTTTCGATTTCCTCGATGATGAAGCGCAGATGCCGCTCGAGATAGTTGCCGGGATTGACCGAGAGCGTCGAGTCGTCCACCGGCGCGCCGTCCGAGATCACCATCAGGATGCGCCGCTGCTCGGGCCGCCCGAGCAGGCGCTTGTGGGCCCAGTCGAGAGCCTCGCCGTCGATGTTTTCCTTCAGCAGGCCCTCGCGCATCATCAGGCCGAGGTTCTTGCGCGCGCGCCGCCAGGGCGCATCCGCAGATTTGTAGATGATGTGGCGAAGATCGTTCAGGCGGCCGGGATTGGCCGGCTTGCCGTTCTGCAGCCATGTCTCGCGGGCCTGCCCGCCCTTCCAGGCGCGGGTGGTGAAGCCGAGGATCTCAACCTTCACGCCGCAGCGCTCCAGCGTGCGGGCGAGAATGTCCGCGCAGGTGGCGGCGACCGTGATCGGGCGCCCGCGCATGGAACCGGAATTGTCGAGAAGCAGCGTCACCACCGTGTCGCGGAAGTTCGTGTCCTGCTCCTGCTTGAAACTGAGAGGCTGGAACGGGTCCATGATGATGCGCGGCAGGCGCACGGGATCGAGCGTGCCCTCTTCGAGGTCGAACTCCCAGGACCGGTTCTGCTGCGCCATCAGGCGGCGCTGCAGGCGGTTCGCCAGACGCCCGACCACGCCCTGAAGATGAGCGAGCTGCTTGTCGAGATAGGCGCGAAGGCGCGTCAGCTCGTCCGCATCGCAGAGGTCTTCCGCGTGGATGATCTCGTCGAACCTGTTGGTATAGGCCTTGTAGTCGGGTCCGCGCGCCTCGTTGGAGCGCGAGGGCGGACGCCAGGATTCGCCGGCATCCTCCGAATCCGCTTCCTCGGATTCCTCGGGCAGCTCGCCGGAAGGCCCATCGGCTTCTTCCGAAGCGCCATCCTCCATCTCGTCGCTCGAATCCTCGCTGATTTCCACATCGGCCCGGTCGCCTTGGCTCTCCTGCTCGGATTCGCCCTCGCCCTGCTGCTCCTGCTCGTCGGATTCGTTATCGTCCTCGTTCTCCTCGTCCTCGGAATCGAGAGCCGCCTCGTCGGCCATGTCGAGGGAGGAGAGCAGGTCGCGGATATTGCGGGCGAAGCTGCGCTGGTTCTCGATGTTCTTGAGCAGGCCATCGAGGTCGCGCCCGGCGCGGTCCTCGATGAAATCGCGCCAGAGATCGACGATCTTGGCAGCCGATGCGGGCGGCTTCGCGCCGGTCAGGCGCTCGCGCACCATGAGGGCAACCGCATCCTCCAAGGGAGCATCGGCGCGGTCCGTGATTTCTTCGTATTTGCCGCCACGATGGTAGCGATCCTCCAGCATGGCCGAAATGTTGGAGGAGATGCCGGCCATGCGCCGCGAGCCGATGGATTCCACGCGCGCCTGCTCGACCGCATCGAACACGGCACGGGCGGCCTGGCCGTCGGGGGCGAGCTTGCGGTGAAGATTCGTGTCGTGGCAGGCGAGGCGCAGGGCCATGGCATCGGCATTGCCACGCAGGATCGCCACGTCCTGTGCGGTCAGCCGCCGGGGCGGCTCCGGCAGGCGTGCCTTGTCCTGCCCCATGAGCACCGGACGGTCGGACGCGAAGGCGACCTCGAGATCGGGCTTGCGGGCAATCGCCTTCATGGTGCCGGCGATGGAGCGCTTCAGCGGCTCCGCCGGCGCTTCCTTCTTCTCACCCGGCTTGCGGTTCGAGATGGACATCTCACCTCTCCTGACACCCGTTTCGTGTCATCCCCGCGAAGGCGGGGATCCATAACCACGACAGAATGAGGATGGTTGCTGCGTATGCACCTCATCCCGAAACGTTAGCGGTTATGGATTCCGGGCTCGGCTGTGCCGACCCGGAATGACAGGATTAGCTTTACGACAGCACCATGTTCACGGCGCTCTCCGGCAGTTCCTTGCCGAAGGAGCGCTGGTAGAACTCGGCCACGAGAGAGCGCTCGAGCTCGTCGCACTTGTTCAGGAAGGTGACGCGGAAGGCGAAGCCCGTGTCGCCGAAGATCTCGGCGTTCTCGGCCCAGGTGATCACCGTGCGCGGGCTCATGACGGTCGAGAGATCGCCGTTCATGAAGGCCGAGCGGGTGAGATCGGCCACGCGCACCATCTTGTTGACGATGTCCCGACCTGACGCATCCTCCTGGTAGTGCTTCGCCTTGGACAGGACGATGTCCACTTCCTTGTCGTGCGGCAGGTAGTTGAGCGTCGTGACGATGGACCAGCGGTCCATCTGGCCCTGGTTGATCTGCTGCGTGCCGTGATACAGGCCCGAGGTATCGCCCAGGCCCACCGTATTGGCGGTGGCGAAGAGGCGGAAGGCCGGGTGAGGCCGGATCACGCGCTTCTGGTCGAGCAGGGTGAGCTTGCCCGACTGCTCCAGCACGCGCTGGATCACGAACATCACGTCCGGGCGGCCGGCATCGTATTCGTCGAACACGAGAGCCACATTGTTCTGCAGGGCCCAGGGCAGGATGCCGTCCTGGAAGGCGGTGACCTGCTTGCCCTCCTGCAGCACGATGGCGTCCTTGCCGACGAGATCGATCCGGGAGACGTGGCTGTCCAGGTTCACGCGTACGCAGGGCCAGTTGAGGCGAGCGGCGACCTGCTCGATATGGGTCGACTTGCCGGTGCCGTGATAGCCGGTGATCATGACGCGGCGGTTGCGCGCGAAGCCCGCAAGGATCGCAAGGGTCGTATCGCGGTCGAAGAGATAGTCGGGATCAAAATCGGGCACATGCTGCTCGGCTTGCGAAAAGGCCGGGACCTCAAGATCCGAGTCGATGCCGAAGACCTGTCGCACGGACACCTTCATGTCCGGCGTAAGGGTCGCTGTCTCGGTATGTGCCGTCATAGGGGCCTCTTGGTCTTTGGAGTGTGTCTCGAAAATGTCATGGGCTTCTTAACCCCCATGACGGAACGGTGCAATTTCCTAATCCGCCTAGCTGCCTTGCCTAAAAGGATATCGTTTCAGCACAGGCCGGCGCTTTTGAGGGCATCGTGCGCCTTGATGATGTCGCGCAGGCGCTCCTCGAAGGACCGGTCGCCGCCATTGGCGTCCGGGTGGAATCGCTTCACCAGGGCCTTGTACTGGGCCTTGATGGCGGATCCGTCGGCCGTCTCGTCGAGGCCGAGGATGTCCAGGGCCCGGCGCACGGCCCCCGTATAACGCGGGCGCTTCGGCTCGGGCCGGGCCCGGCTGGTCCGCGCCTGGGTGAAATCCTCGCCCCTGAGGATTCCCAGAGGATCGACATAGGCCCAGTCCCGGGTCTCCTGTTGAGCGCTCTGCCCCTCGCCGCTCCCGGCGGCGTTCACGCCCATGGCCCAGGTCGGGCGATGACCGATGATGGCATCCTTCTGGAAGGCCGCGACGGCGCTGTCGGACATGCCGGTGAAATAGTTGTAGGAGGCATTGTACTCGCGCACGTGCTGCAGGCAGAAGCGCCAGTACTGGCCTTCCCGGTCCCGCCCCTTGGGCGCGCGGTATTCGCCCGCGGCCTTGCAGGAGGGGTGCTCGCAGACGGGTCCCTTGGCCTCCTGCGGTTCGTCGGAGGAAGGCTTGATGCGGATGCTGTCGAAAAGTGGCGAGTTGAGATCCATGATTCAGCGATTATGAGTGGCTTGGGGCCTTGAGCCAAGGCCTGAACGCTTTTCGCCGCAGACCCGTTCAAAAAGGTTTACAAAACAGCATGACCCTTCAGCACTGGATCACACAAAATTTGCAGGAGAGCCTGCAGCCGACCGAACTGACCGTCACCGACGAATCAGAAAAGCATCACGGCCATGCCGGATGGCGGGAGGGCGGAGAAACTCATTTCCAGGTTTATATCGTATCGGAAGCCTTTTCCGGCAAGAGCCGGGTCGAGCGCCACCGCCTCGTCAATGACACCCTGAAGGGTGCCTTCGACAGGGGCCTGCACGCCCTGGCCATTCAGGCCAAGGCGCCGGGGGAATAGGCGAAAAACCTCCTGACCTGCCACGGCCGGGCTTGTCCTGGTCATGATGATTGGAAGGGGACTATGCCGCTCTGATCGGGATCACCGGCACGAGGCCGGTGATGACTTGTGGTGTGGCATTCCAAGCCCGCAAGGCGCCTTGTACCCGCTCACTTGATCCGCTCGAGCACGCTCACGTAGTTCGCCACCGCGGCGCCGCCCATGTTGAAGATGCCGCCGAGCACCGGGTTCTTCACCTGGATGCCGCCGGCCTCCTCGCAGAGCTGCATGGCGGACAGGGCATGCATGGAGACGCCGGTCGCCCCGATGGGGTGACCCTTGGACTTGAGGCCGCCGGAGGGATTCACCGGCAGCTTGCCGTCGCGATTCGTCCAGCCTTCCTTGATCGCGGTCGCGCCCTGGCCTCGAGGGGTCAGGCCCATGGCCTCGTATTCAATGAGCTCCGCGATGGTGAAGCAGTCGTGGGTCTCGACGAAGGACAGATCCGTCAGCTGGATGCCGGCCTGGGACAGGGCGCGCCGCCAAGCCTCGGCGCAGCCCTCGAACTGGATGATGTCACGCTTCGACATGGGCAGGAAATCCTGCGCATGGGCCGTGGCCCGGAAGGCGACCGCACGCTTCATCCGAAGCGCCGTTTCGGTATCGGCCAGGACCAGTGCTGCGGCACCGTCTGACACGAGCGAGCAGTCGGTGCGCTTCAAGGGGCCCGCGACGAAAGGATTCTTCTCGCTCTCGGCGCGGCAGAAATCGAAGCCCAGGTCCTTGCGCATCTGAGCGTAAGGATTGTCGACGCCGTTCTTGTGGTTCTTGGCCGCGATCATCGCCAGCGCATCGGACTGGTCGCCGTGACGCTGGAAGTAGGTGCCCGCGATCTTGCCGAACACGCCGGCAAATCCGCCCGGCGTATCGCCGTCCTCGGGCAGGTAGGAGGCCTTGAGGAGAATGTTGCCGATCTCGGGACCCGGCGTCTTCGTCATCTGCTCGACGCCGACCACCAGCACGGTCTTGGCGCGCCTGGCCTCGATGGTCTTGATCGCCTGGTGCACGGCGGCCGAGCCT
The DNA here is from genome assembly GCF_044784385.1 of Microvirga sp. RSM25. NCBI lineage: Bacteria > Pseudomonadati > Pseudomonadota > Alphaproteobacteria > Hyphomicrobiales > Methylobacteriaceae > Microvirga > Microvirga sp. RSM25. The sequence continues at coordinate 4,302,291 of NZ_CP173039.1, forward strand.
GTCGCGCACGCGTTCTCGACCCGGGTCGCCGGCTTGAACCGGAACTTGTCGTTGGCCTGGAAGACGAGGGAGGCGGTGAAATCCTGAGCCGAGAAACCGCCATTGAAATGACCGAGCACCACCTCGTCCACATCCTCGGCGGCCAAGCCCGCATGCTCCAGCGCCTCGTTGGCGACGCGGACGATCAGGCTCTCGACGGTCTCGGTATCGAGCTTGCCGAAGGGGGTGTGCGCCCAGCCGACGATGCAGGCAGTCATGGATGTCTCCTCGATGATTGTGTTGTTGGAAGACAAGGTGGCCCTCTTTGGGGCATTCAGCAAGCCACATGAGCGCATGTCAGATACGCCCATGAACATGGTCTTGAGCTTGGCCTCGTCCTGTCGTTCATCGATGCATGACGCGAATCACGAAGGAAAGTCCCATGCGCCTGTGTGTCTTCTGCGGCTCCAGCAGCGGCCAGGATCCGGTTTATCGCGAGGCGGCGCGGGCGCTCGGCGAGACCATGGCGGCCCAGGGGATCGAGCTGGTCTATGGCGGCGCCTCCGTTGGCCTGATGGGAGCGGTCGCCGATGCGGCTCTCGCCAGGGGCGGCCATGTGATCGGGGTGATGCCGCAGGCGCTGATCGACAAGGAGATCGCCCATGGCGGATTGAGCGACCTGCGGGTGGTGGGCTCCATGCACGAGCGCAAGGCGCTGATGGCGGAACTCGCGGACGGCTTCATCGCCCTGCCGGGCGGCCTCGGCACCTTCGAGGAATTGTTCGAGGTCTGGACCTGGGCGCAGCTCGGCTACCATCGCAAGCCCTGCGCGCTCCTGAACGCCGGCGGCTTCTACGACAAGCTGACGGATTTCCTGGACGATGTGGTCGAGCGCGGTTTCGTGAAGCCGATTCACCGGGCGATGCTGATCGTCGAGAACCAGCCTGCCGGCCTGATCGAGGCTGTTCGTGCCTATGAGCCGCCGAAGGTGGACAAATGGATCAAGGCGGGCGAGCGGTGATCGAGATCGTCGCGGCCCTCATCCGCAACCAGCATGGCCATGTTCTGCTCGTGCGCAAGCGCGGCACGGAAAGCTTCATGCAGCCCGGCGGCAAGCGCGAACCGGGCGAGAGCGATCCGGATTCGCTCGCACGGGAATTGCGCGAGGAACTCGGCTGCGGCGTCGTTCCAGGGTCCACGAAGAAGCTCGGCGTCTTCGAGGCTCCGGCGGCAAACGAACCGGGGCAAAGGGTGCGGGCCACGATGTATGCGGCCAGCCTTGCGGGAGACATCGCCTGTCAGGCCGAGATCGAGGAATATACCTGGGTCGATCCGCGTGAGCCGGGCGACACGCCGCTCGCCCCGCTCACCCGAGACGCCATCCTGCCCCTGGCATTGTCGCTGAATGACGGCATTCATGCCTTGTAGGCGCCCACGCCCTCGCCGAGATGAGCATTGTTCGCCTCACGGATCTTGGCGGCTTCCTCGTCATAGAGGAAGGGCAGGAAGGCGAAACGGCGCCCCTGCGTGACGCGAGACACCGCATGAAGAAGCGGGCATGAGAACACCACGGCCCCGCCGGCTGGAGCCTTGTAGCTGCGCGGTCCGTATTCCGGGAAACTGATCTCGCCACCCTCGAAGTCGCTGTTGAGGTTGATCGAGACCGCAAATCGGCGATGAGCCGTGCCGCTCGTCGTGTTGTCCCGGTGCGCACGGAAATGCCCACCGTCTTCGGCCGCGTAGCAGGAGACGATGTAGCGCTCCATGCGCGAGGGCTTGAAGAAATGCACCCGCTCGATCTCCGGATTGATGCGGCGGACGATGCGGTGCTGCACCTGCCGGACCAGGTTCGGATCCGTGATCGTGTAATCCTTGCGCCGCTTGTGGTTCGGATCGTGGGTGGCGACGGTCTTGCCGTCAACCTCGCGCATGAAGCCCGATTCCTCGCCGCCATGCTGTTCATAGAGACCGATCAGGTGGCGGCAGAATTCAGGCTCAAACACGTCCGGGATGACCAGCACGGGGGCGGGTATCTCGAAACCGGAGAACTGGCTCACCGGCGGCAGGGCCCGCAGGTAAGCGATCACCTTCCCACGATCGCTGCCATCCTGTTCGAACGGGAAGATGGCGCGCACGCGCAGGGTGGGGTTGAGCACCATCCAGAAGCGGCGGATCGGGATCTGCGACTGGGCCGGCAGGGTGTTGCGCGGAAGAGCCCCGTAGAGGCGTCCGACAGCGCCGTCGAAGTCCCAGAAATGGCGGATACCGGGGATGATCTGCTTCGCCCGCATGTCCGACTCGTCCGACGGATCGACGCTCACGCCGAACAGGGTGATCTTGTCGTCGTCGAACAGGTCACGATGCTCCTCCTGGAACGACATCAGCGTCGCGCGCCCGACCTCGTCCGAACCCGTTCCGTAGAAGCACAGGACGACGTAGCGGCCGGCCGCCGTGTCGAAGCTGTAGTGCGGATTGCTGGTCGAGTTCTGCTTGAACCACGGAACCGGATCGCCGACCTGGAGGACGCGATAGGCGGGTTGAACAGTCTCAGGGGCGGCGGCATCGGTCATGAAAGGTGGGCCCGAACACGTTCAGATGAAATGTAACGTTGTTCGATATCATGCGACTGCCGCAGCGACAAGCTACCGCTGCGCCAGCAGCAGCAGGCCGACGCCGGCGAGAATCAGCAGCATGCCGGCCAGTTCCCGCCGGGTCGTCGCCTGCGCTAGGAAGCGATGGGACACGGCCTGCGCCATCAGCACCTCCACGAGAGCAAGCGTGCGCACATTCGCCGCCGTCGTGAGCGCGAAGCCGATGAACCAGAACTGGGAGGCGAGCGCCCCGAGAAAGCCTGCCCCCAGCGAAGGACGCCAAGCTTTGAAGCTCGCCATCAGCGCCTTGCGGTCGAAGAGCCCGAGCCAGATCAGGAGAATGGTCGTCTGCAGGCCCAAGCCCCAGACCAGGGTCGTGGAAGCCCGGATCAGGGGGAGCCCTCATCGAGCGACAGGATGGCGCCGCGAAATCCGATCGCCGCCAGAGCGAAGAAGGCTCCCGAGGCGAGGCCGAAGAGAACGGGCTTCGCCCCCGATGACGTGAGGCTCGTGCCCGGCTTCACGGACATGAGCAGAACCCCTGACGTCGCAACGGCAATGGCCAGTCCCATGGCCGGCGTCAGATGATCCCCGAGCAGCACCAGACCGAACAGGGCCACCTGGACCGGCTCGGTCTTGGTATAGGCCGTGACCACCGAGAAGGCACGCTCGCGCATGGCCGCAAGCATGAGGGCCGTGGCAAGGATCTGGGTGACGGCACCGGTGAGGGCATAAGTCAGGAAGGTTGCGTTGGGCCCTGGAACAACCTCCCCGGTCACAAGGTTCATCACAGCCAGGGCGAGAAGCGCGAAGGGGAATCCGTAGAGAAACCGGACCTGGGTCGCTCCCACGGTTCCGATGGTCTCGGTCAGGCGCCGCTGCGTCGCGTTGCGGCCGGTCTGCGCGGCCGCGGCGGCCAGTGTCACCGGAATCCAGAGAAGGGATGTTGTCATATCGATCTTCAAACCGCACCGCTCTTGCCACTCTCTTGCCACGGATTTCGTTAAGAAGGGCGGTACAAACAAGCAAAAAGCCCCCCAGCCTAGCCAAGGTCAAGGTTTGGGACTAAAAATAGCCCAGCTGACAGGCGGGGCTTGATCGAGATCCTCTCCTATCGTTGGACGAAGCCAAGGAGTCGTTCCGCATGAACGTTAGCCGAGCCCTCCGCGTGACAGCCTTTGCCTTTGCCGCTCTGATGAGCGGTTCGGCTCTGGCCGCCGGCGGCCCTGCTCTTGTCGTTGAACTCGAATCCGGCCGCGTTTTGCACGCGGAGCGGGCGACCGACCCCTGGTTTCCGGCCTCGATCACCAAGCTGATGACGGTCTATGTGGCTCTCGACAAGGTCCGCTCCGGCCAGATGAGCATGGAGACGCTGCTCACCGTGTCCGACGGCGCGGCGGCCCTGCCCCCGTCCAAGATGGGCTTCAAGCCCGGCACGGAGATTCGTCTCGACAACGCCCTCAAGATCTTGATGGTCAAGTCGGCGAACGATATTGCCGCGACCATCGCCGAGAACATCGGCGGCTCGATCGACGGCTTTGCGGAATTGATGAACGCCCAGGCCCAGCGCCTCGGCATGGTCAGCAGCCACTTCGCCAACCCCCATGGCCTTCCCGACGAGCGCAATCAGACCTCGGCCCGCGACATGGCGATTCTGGCCCGCGCGCTGCTGCTGGAATTTCCCGAGCATAAAGATCTGTTCGACATCGGGGCGGTCCAGTTCGGCCGGCGCATCATGCGCAACACCAACGGGCTCATCGGCCGCTATCCCGGCGCCGACGGCATGAAGACCGGCTTCATCTGCTCGGCCGGCTTCAACGTGGTGGCGAGCGCCACACGCAACGGACGCCATCTGATCACGGTCGTGCTCGGCGCCCAATCCGCCAATGAGCGCACGATCAAGGCCGCCGAGCTGTTCGACCGCGGCTTCAACAGCAAGGTGAACTTCACCAATCCGGAACTCACGGCCCTGCCCACCTCGGCCAATGCCACGCCGCCCGACATGCGCCCCGTCATCTGCGACCGACGCGGACCGATGCCGCAGGAAGAGGATGCTCCGGCCGTCGCCGAGACCGACAGCAACATCCCGAACCTGTTCTCCTCCGAGGTCATGGCCTTTGCGGGGGATCGGCCGAGAAGCCGGTGCGCACCGTGCTCGGCCCCCGCACCACTGTTCAGCCGGAACGCGTCTGGATCGGGCTTAATCCCCCCTCCGAGGCCGAGCTTGCCGCTCAAGCCGCAGCGGAAGAGGCCGCCGAGCAGGCCCGCAAGGCGAAGACCAAGAAGGCCACCGCTTCCAAGAAGACGCTGACCAAGGACGCCGATGCCAAGGACGCCGATGCCAAGGACGCCGATGCCAAGGACGCTAATGCCAAGGACGCTGATTCCAAGACGTCGGACGATAAGAAGGCGGCCGACAGGGAGCCTGTGAAGGCCACGGCGAAGGGCAAGGAGCAGCCGCGCGCCAGCGTCGCCGTCAAGCCGGTGACCGGCAGCGCCAAACCCGCCTCCAAGCCTGCTGCCAAGGCCCCCGCCGACACGAAGGCAAAGGCTCCTCAAAAGGCCGATGCCGCCGCGAAGCCCAAATCCGTCGCGAACTGATCTGCGAGACAAAAGATCTTCCGCAACGCCCGGTCGACGACCGGGCGTTTTGCTTGCTCCCTTGCTTTCGCAGGCGATCCGCGCGAACGGTGCAGCGTCCCAATCCAAAATGTCGTGATGACTCGCTCCTCCTCTCCCGCCAACGGCCTCCTCTTCGCCCTTGCCTCGGCCAGCCTCTACGGCTTCAACATCGTCTATGCGCGCATCGCTTCCTTCGCGGGCGCCAGCGGCTCGGCCATCGTGGTCTACCGGGTCTTCCTGATGCTTGTGCTGGTCGGCATCGTCGCCGCTGTCACGAGAAGCTCCCTGAAGGCGGCGCGGGAGGAGCGGGGCACGCTCCTTCTGCTCGGGGTTTCCACCGCCTTCGTGGGCCTCTGCTATCTCTCGTCGGTCGCCTTCATCCCGGTCACCGTGGCGGCGGTGGTGTTCTACACCTTTCCGATCCTGATCGTGCTCGCGAGCCCCTTCGTGGAGGGAACCAGACTCACGCCCGCCCTGCTCGGCGTGGTGGCGCTGGCCACCCTCGGCGTCGCCCTCGTCGTCGGGCCCGCCTTTGGAGTTCTCGACTGGCGCGGTCTGGCGCTGGCCTTCGCGGCGAGCATCGCCACGGCGATCCAGTTCTTCGCCGCTGCGCGCTGCCGCAGGACCGGCGTCATCGCCAAGACCTTCTGGATTCATCTGCTCGTTCTCCCGACCGCAGCCCTCATCAGCCTGGCGGCGGGGCAGCTCGCGCCCCCTTCCGCACTGGCGCTCGCTCCCTTCGCGGTCGCCATGACCATCGGGGGCTATATTATCGGCTTCGTGCTGCAGTTTCTGGCACTCGGGCGCATCACGGCGGTGGCGGCCGGGATCGTCTACTGCGCCGAGCCCGTGGTGGCGGCTTTGTCCTCGGCCCTCATCCTGAACGAGACCCTGGCTCCTCTGCAGGTTGCGGGCGGGGCTCTTGTGCTGGCAGCCATCATTGCCAACGTATTGTTGGACCAGCGACGCCTGAAGAACGCACCTCTGGTGCCGATTGCGGATTGATATGACAACGACCATGACCCCTCCCGCGCCGATTCCGCTCACCATCCTCACCGGCTTCCTGGGCTCCGGGAAAACGACGCTGCTCAATCGGCTCCTGAAGGATCCGGCGCTGCAGGACACGGTGGTCATCATGAACGAGTTTGGCGAGATCGGCCTCGATCACCTGCTGGTGGAAACCATCGACGAGGGCATGGTGCTGCTCTCCGCCGGCTGTCTCTGCTGCACCGTGCGCGGCGACCTCATCGCGACGCTCGAGGACCTGCTGCGCAAGCGCGACAACGACCGCATCCTGCCGTTCAAGCGCGTGATCATCGAGACCACGGGCCTCGCCGATCCGGCACCGATCCTCCACGCCGTGCTTTACCACCCCTATCTTTCGATGCGTTACGCGGTTGAAGGCGTGGTGACGGCGGTCGATGCGGTCAACGGCTCCGCCACCCTGAATGCCCATCGTGAAGCCGTCAAGCAGGCCGCCGTTGCCGAGCGGATCGTCATCACCAAGACCGATCTCGTTCAGGACCAGGAGAGCCTCACGCGATTGCGTGAGAGGTTGCACCAGCTCAATCCAGGCGCTGCACTTCTGGAAGCGAGTGCCCCGGCTGAGGCGGTAATTGCGGGCGGCCTCTTCGGCCTCGACGGCAAGATCGCCGACGTGGCCGAATGGCTGAAGACGGAGGCCGTGGAGGAGGCGGAACGCGAGAGCCATGCGCACCAGCACGGACATCACCACCATCACGGCCACGATCACCACCATCATCACGACGTGAACCGGCACGACGAGCGAATCCGCGCCTTCTGCCTCACCAGCGACCAGCCGATCCGCCAGGGCACGCTCGACATGTTCCTGGATCTCCTGCGCTCGTCTCAAGGATCGAAGCTGCTGCGCGTGAAGGGCCTCGTGGCCTTGGCGGAGGATCCCGAACATCCGGTCGTCATTCACGGCGTCCAGCATATCGTCCACGTTCCCGCCGTACTGCCGTCCTGGCCGAGCGAGGACCGGCGCAGCCGCATCGTCTTCATTGTCGACGATCTGGAGCGTGAGACGGTGGAAAAGCTCTGGAACGCCTTTCTCGGGCGCCCCGCCGTCGATCAGCCCGATGCGGCGGCATTGTCGGACAATCCGCTGTCGTTGAGGAGGTAGGACTTGGCTTTGGTCTTCGCAGAAGGCCGACCCAGCGCTCTTCCGATCGGGACGGCCGGGACGAGCCCGGCCATGACGTGAAGGCCTAAGCCGCTCAAGAGCTCTTTAAAAGGCGAGAGCGTATCTCATGCCGCCATCTGCGAGCGCTGCGCCCAGCCGGTCATGGACCGCTCCGCATAGGCCGTGATCGCGTACATGATGACTCCGAGCACCGCGAGCACCAGGAGGGCTGCCCAGACGAGGGGCACCTCGAAGGCCGCGGAAGCGCGGGTGAGCAGGTTGCCGATGCCGACATTCGAGGCGTTCTGCTCGCCGATGACGGAGCCCACATAGGCCAGCGTGATCGCGACCTTCATCGAGCCGAAGAAATACGGCATGGCACGTGGCAAGCCGACCTTGAACACGATGTCGCGCTTCGAAGCGCCGAGCGCTCGCAGCACGTCCTCCATTTCCGGCTCCACCGTGGAAATGCCCGTGGCGACGTTCACCACGATGGGAAAGAACGAGATCAGGAAGGCCGTCATGACCGGCGGCACCCAGCCGACGCCGAACCAGAACACGAGGATCGGCACCACGGCCACCTTCGGGATCGAGTTGAAGCCCACGAGTAACGGGTAGGAGCCGGCATTGATGAGGCGCGAGGAACCAAGCACCATGCCGAGCAGCAGGCCAAACCCGACCGCAAGGCCGAAGCCTGCCAGCGTCATCCAGAGGGTGTGCATGGCATGGTAGGCGAGCTGGCTCCGGTACTCCCACACGGCGAGAAGAATCGTAGAGGGCGCCGGCAGGATGAAGCTCGACACTTTGAGCCCGCGGCAGACGATCTCCCAGAGCACGAAGAAGCCGATGGTGAAGACCCAAGGTGCAAGGGCGAGCTGATTCTTGGTTTTCATGGGTCTCTCAGGCCGCCTTGCGCGCCTGCGCGATGTGGCCGCGCAATTCATGGACGAGAGCGGAGAATTCCGGCGTGTAGGTGATTTCGAGATCGCGCGGCCGCGCGAACTCCACCTCCCGCTCGGCAACGATCCGGCCCGGCCGCGCGCTCATGCAGAAGATCCGGTCCGACAGGAAGGCGGCCTCGCGCAGATCGTGGGTGACGAGGATGATCGTGACATTCTGCGCCGCGTGGAGATCGCGCATCACGCACCACAATTCCTCGCGGGTGAAGCTGTCGAGCGCACCGAAGGGCTCGTCGAGCATCAGGAGCTTCGGCTCATGGATCAGCGCGCGGCAGAGGGAGGCACGCTGCTGCATGCCGCCGGAGAGCTGCCAAGGAAACCTATGCCCCTGCCCTTTCAGGCCTACCTGGGCAAGAAGGCTCTCGGCCTTGGCGACATATTCCGCCTTGTGACGGCGCAGCCGCGAGCGGTGCGGCTCCACGATCTCCAGCGGCAGGAGAATGTTGTCGAGAGTCGTGCGCCAGGGCAGCATGGTGGGATTCTGGAAGGCCATCCCGGCGAGTTTGACAGGAGCTCCCACTTCCCTGCCATCCACGATCACAGTGCCTTCGCGGGGAAACTGCAATCCGGTGGCGAGCTTCATGAGCGTGGACTTGCCGCAGCCCGAGGGGCCGACGATGGCGGCGAACTCGCCCTCGTTCACCTTGAGGTTCAGGTCTCTGACAGCGGGCAGGCCATCTTCCGCCCGCGCATAGACGTGGGTGACGTCGTGAATGTCGACAAAGGGTTTCATGAAATAAAGCCGGTGAGCCAAAAGAAGAGCCCGGCTGCCGTGACAGCCGGGCTCGCGATATCAGTCTATTTTGCGCTGGTCGGCAGCCGGGAGGAACTCCTCCGTAAACACGGCGCCGACCTCAGGCTTGGCCTTGTAGGCGAAGGTCAGGCCGATCTGGTCGAGGGCCTTGGCGAAGCGGTCCTTGTCGATGCCGCCGAAGCCATTCTCCTTCACCCAAGGAGTGATCATGTTCTGCTCCAGCACCATCTTGAGGCGCTCGAGTTCCACGTCCTTCTTGGCCACGTCGTTGCGCTTGATCACCGAATCGACCGCACTCGACGGGTCCTTCACCGTGTCCTGCACACCCTTCATGATCGCGCGCAGCAGGCCCTTCACGGCCTCGGGCTTCTCCTGGGCGAATTTCTGCGAGACGATGATCGTATTGCCGTAGAGATCGACACCATAATCGCTCATGAGCATCACGACGATATCTTCCGCCGGCACGCCACGGGATTTCAGGTTGATGTAGGAGGACATGGAGAAGCCGAACACCCCATCGACTTCGCCCTGCGCCAGCATAGGCTCGCGGACCGGGAAGCCCACGTTCTCGAACTTCATGGTGGAATCGTCGATCTTGTTGACCGTCTTGAAGATCGGCCATTGCGCATAGGCGCCGTCGGCCGCGGGAGCGCCGAGCTTCTTGGCCTGAAGGCTCGATACCTCCTTGGTGATGCCGCGGCTCTTGCGCCCGATGATGGCAAAGGGCGGACGATCGTAGATCACCATCACGGCCTTGATGTCGGTGCCCGGGTTCTCGTCGCGGAAGCGCACGAGGGAGTTCACGTCGCCGAAGCCCACATCGTAGGTGCCGGAAGCCACGCGGGAGATCGGCTCGCGGGAGCCCGCCGCCGGATCGATCGTCACATCGAGCCCCTCAGCCTTGAAGTAGCCCTTGTCGATCGCAACGGCGAAGGGGGCCGCCGGCCCCTCCCAGCGCCAGTCCAGGGAGAACCGCACCGGCGTCTGAGCCTGGGCGGCAGCGGACCCGAGAAGCGCTGCCGCACCTGCCAGCATCCCCCTGATCCACGTCGCCTTCGTCGAACGATCCGCAAACATCACCGTCACCTCTGTCTTTATGGTTTGGAGCCTCGTGGCACTCTTTTTGGCCGCCTGCCCGGTTCTTGACCATGCAATCAGATCGGCTCTCCGGGTCAAGTCTCTTGCCCGGGCATCCCTGCCCTCGGGGCGTGCACTTGACGCAAAATTGAGCAGAAGTTCTCAGGTTCGAGACCCTTGAAGGCTGCGAGAACGCTTCCCACGTTGGACCCATCGGCGCCCGGGCCCCTCTGGCAGGACGTAAGCATGCGACTGTGATGTCGGAGCCGATGCTTGAACAGAAGCAATCAAAGGTCCGGTTATGCCAGAATTCCTACTTGTGGAATGGCTGGGAAAGCCCGTCTGGATGTGGACGGCTTTCCTGAGCCTTGTCGTTTTTCTCCTCGCTTTCGATCTCGGTGTCCTGAACAGAAAGGACAAGGAGCTCGGCGTGAAGGAGAGCCTCCTGCTGTCCGCCTTCTATATCGGCATCTCGGCACTTTTCGGCGCCTATATCTGGTGGTCGTTCGAGACCGGCCTCCTGGTGACCCAGGACGGCAGCCATGCGGGCATCGCCTACTTCACGGGGTTCTTCATCGAGAAGTCCCTGTCCATCGACAACGTCTTCGTGATCTCGCTGATCTTCAGCTACTTCGCGATCCCTCGGAAATACCAGTACCGCGCCCTTGTGTGGGGCATCATCGGCGTCATCGTTCTGCGCGGCATCATGATCGCGTTGGGCGCCGCCTTGGTGCAGGAATATGCCTGGATTCTCTACGTCTTCGGCGCCTTCCTGATCGCGACCGGCATCAAGATGCTGGTCGTTCCCGAAAGCGATCCCGACATCGAGAAGAACCCGCTCGTCCGTACCCTGCGCAAGCACATGCGGGTGACGAACCGCCTTCACGATCAGCACTTCTTCGTGCGCGAGCCCGATCCGAAAACGGGCAGGATCGTCACCTGGGCAACACCGCTCTTCCTGGCCCTGGTTGTGATCAACGTCGCCGACCTGATCTTCGCGGTGGACTCGGTGCCGGCGATCTTCGCCATCACCACGGACACCTTCGTGGTCTATACGGCCAACATCATGGCGATCCTCGGCCTGCGGGCGCTCTATTTCGCCTTGGCCGCCATGGTGCACCGGTTCCACTACCTGAAATACGCTTTGGCACTGGTGCTCATCTTCATCGGTGGCAAGATCTTCTGGAACCAGATCGTGGGCAAACTCGATCCCACCATCTCGCTCGGCGTGACTCTCGCCCTGATCGCCGGCGGCGTCGTCTTCTCCCTCTGGAAGACGAAGGACGAGGAAAAGACCGCTACCGGCTAAATGCGCCCTTTTTGATCGTCATCACCGGCCTTGTGCCGGTGATTCCCATCTGCATTTCCAATCCCCCCGCCCTCATCCTGAGAAGGTCACGGAGCGACCGTCTCGAAGGAACATCCAGAGTGCACCGGATCCTCCTTCGAGACGCAGCCTCACGGCTGCTCCTCAGGATGAGGTAAGAGGACGGAAAAGCGGCAAGGCGAAGATGGCCGGGACCGATCCCTGGACCGAGTCCGGGGACGGCCACGACATGGTGCGGAGGTCACACCGGCAGCATCCCGTCGCTCTTCACCTCCTCCATCACCGCATAGGTGCGGGTCTCCTTCACGCCCGGCAGGGCGAGGAGGATCTCGCCGAGAAAGCGGCGATAGGCGGCCATGTCGGCCACCCGGGTCTTCACCAGATAATCGAAGCCGCCCGCCACCATGTGGCACTCGAGAACCTCGGGGGCTCGCTTCACGGCAGCGGCGAACTTCTCGAAGACGTCGGGCGTCGTCTTGTCGAGGGAGACTTCGACGAAGACCAGGAGTTCGAGGCCGAGCCGGTGCGGATCGAGCCTCGCGCCGTACCCGGCAATGACCCCCTCGCGCTGGAGACGTTTCACACGCTCGCCGGTCGAGGTGGGCGACAATCCCACCTTTTCGGCAAGCTCCACGGTGGCGATGCGGCCATCGGCCTGGAGAGCTTTGAGGATCTTGCGATCGATCCGGTCCAAATCCGTCATTTTCACGGTCTTCCTACAGTCTTGCCGCTGCTCCTAAGGCAAATCCGGCAATTTTGCCATCGAAACGCGGTCATCAGCCTCATATATTCCGGGAACCATCCAGAGGATTTCCGATGAGCCCTGCCCCCAGCGCCGCCCTGCCCTTCAACCCGCCCTTCGCGGAAGACGACAAGGCCATTGCGGCCCGGCTTCTCGCCGGTTCGCGTCTCTCGCCGGAGAGGGAGACACGCGTGGACGAGCAGGCCGCCCGCCTGATCGAGGCGATCCGCGCCAAAGGCGGCGGCCTCGGCGGCGTCGAGGAGATGCTGCGGGAATACGCGCTCTCCACCAAGGAAGGCCTTGCCCTGATGGTTCTCGCCGAGGCCCTGCTGCGGGTGCCGGATGGGGCCACCGCCGACCGGCTGATCGAGGACAAGCTGGGTCAGGCCGATTTTGCCGGTCACGAGTCGAAGTCGGATGCCTTCCTCGTCTCGGCCTCGGCCTGGGCGCTCGGCATTACGGCGCGCATCATCCAGCCCGGCGAGACGCCGGAGAGCATTCTCGGCCAGCTCACCAAGCGCCTCGGCCTTCCTGCCGTGCGCACCGCCACCCGTCAGGCCATGCGGGTCATGGGCAACCACTTCGTGCTCGGCCAGACCATCGAGGAGGCGCTCAAGCGCGCTACGTCGTCCAAGGGACGCCTCTACCGCTATTCCTTCGACATGCTGGGCGAAGGCGCCCGCACTGCCGAGGATGCGCGCCGCTATTTCCAGTCCTACGCCTCCGCTATCGACGCCATCGGCCGCTCGGCCGGCAACGAGCCGCTCCCGAATCGTCCCGGCATCTCGGTGAAGCTCTCGGCGCTTCATCCGCGCTATGAAGCCACGAGCCGCGACCGGGTCCTGCGCGAACTGGTGCCGCTCGTGATCGAACTGGCTCGACAAGCGAAGTCCTACGACCTCAACTTCACCATCGATGCCGAGGAAGCCGACCGGCTCGAACTCTCGCTCGAAGTGATCGAAGCCGTGCTCGCCGATCCGTCCCTCGCCGACTGGAAGGGCTTCGGCCTCGCCATCCAGGCCTATCAGAAGCGCGCCGGCTCGGTGGTCGACGCCATTGCCGCCATGGCGGAGCGCTACGACCGTCAGCTCATGGTGCGCCTCGTGAAGGGCGCCTATTGGGATACGGAGGTGAAGCGCGCCCAGGAGCGCGGCCTCGACGATTATCCGGTCTTCACCCGCAAGGCGATGACGGACCTGCACTACATGGCCTGCGCCGAGAAGATGCTGAGCTTGCGCCCGCGCATCTACCCACAATTCGCCACGCACAACGCGTTGACCGTCGCATCCATCATTGAGCGCGCCGGCGGCACGGAGGGCTACGAGTTCCAGCGCCTGCACGGCATGGGGGAGGCCCTCTACGCGCGCCTTCTGGAGGACAATCCGGGCTTGGCGTGCCGCGCCTACGCGCCGGTGGGCGGCCATCGCGATCTTCTCGCCTATCTCGTGCGCCGCCTGTTGGAGAACGGCGCGAATTCCTCCTTCGTCTCGGTCGCGGCCGATACCAACGTTCCGATTCAGTCCCTCTTGAAGCGTCCGGCCGACATCATCGTGTCCGCCGACAAGGCGCGCCATTCCAGGCTTCCCCTGCCGCGTGATCTCTATGGCCCCGAGCGTACCAATTCGAAGGGCGTGGAGTTCGGCCACCATGCCTCGCTCGATGCGTTCCTCGCCGAGATCAAGCGCGGCGCGCAGCAGAGCTTCAAGGCCGAGCCGCTGATCGATGGCAAGGCGGCATCCGGCTCGTCACGTCCTGTCATCAGCCCCATCGACGGCACGACGGTGGCCGGCCAGGTGACGGAAGCCTCACCGGAAGTGGCCGACCGCGCCATGGCTGCGGCCAGTGCCGGCTTCGCCAAGTGGAGCCGTACGGACGCAAATGCGCGTGCCAAGGTGCTCCAGCGCGCCGCCGATCTTCTGGAGGAGCGACGCGGTGCGCTGCTGCACCTGCTGCAGGTCGAAGCCGGCAAGACCCTCGACGACGCGCTCTCCGAGGTACGCGAAGCGATCGATTTCCTGCGCTACTACGCCGTTCAGGGTCGCAGTCTCTTCGGCACAGGCGAGGCGATGCCGGGGCCAACGGGCGAGAGCAACGTGCTGCGCCTGCGCGGCCGCGGCGTGTTCGTGGCGATCTCGCCCTGGAATTTCCCCCTTGCCATCTTCCTCGGTCAGGTCGGCGCCGCGCTGATGGCCGGCAATGCGGTCGTGGCGAAGCCTGCCGAGCAGACGCCGCTCATCGCGGATCTCGCCGTGCGCATCCTGCATGAGGCGGGAGTGCCGAAGGCGGCGCTTCATCTTGTGCCCGGCGATGGACGCGTGGGTGCGCGTCTCGTGGAGCACAAGGATGTGGCCGGTGTGGTCTTCACCGGATCGACCGAGGTGGCCCGCATCATCAACCGCACGCTCGCGAACAAGGATGCGGCTATCGTGCCGCTGATCGCCGAGACCGGCGGCATCAACGCCATGATCGTCGATGCGACCGCTCTGCCCGAGCAGGTCGCCGACGATGTGGTGATGTCCGCCTTCCGCTCCGCCGGTCAGCGCTGCTCGGCCCTGCGCCTGCTCTGCGTGCAGGACGATGTGGCCGATCGCATGATCGAGATGATCGCCGGCAATGCACGCGAATTGAAGATCGCCGATCCACGCGAAATCGCGACCCAGGTTGGTCCCGTGATCGACCGCGAGGCGAAGGACAAGCTCGATGCGCATGTCGAGGCCATGAAGCGCTCCGCCAAAGTGCATTATGCCGGCGAGGCCCCTTCGGTCGGGACTTATGTGGCGCCGCACATCTTCGAACTCAACAAGCCCCACGATCTCGCGCAGGAGGTGTTCGGTCCGGTTCTGCACGTCGTGCGCTACAAGGCGGATCGCCTGGAGGACGTGCTGCGGGCCATCGAGGGCTCCGGCTATGGCCTGACGCTCGGCGTCCACTCGCGCATCGACGCGACCGTGGAGCGCGTCGTGCAGGCTTTGTCGGTGGGCAATGTCTACGTGAACCGCAACATGATCGGTGCTGTCGTCGGCGTGCAGCCCTTCGGCGGTCACGGGCTGTCCGGTACCGGCCCTAAGGCCGGCGGTCCGCACTACCTCCTGCGCTTTGCCACCGAGCAGACGGTGACGATCAACACGGCGGCCGCCGGCGGCAACGCGAACCTGATTGCGATGGGGGAGTGAGGCGTAGCGCCTTTCCCCGATCCTTCGGTGTTCTATACCTGTTTCACGTCATCACCGGCCTTGTGCCGGTGATGACGATTTGTCGGACACCGGAGCTTTTCCTCGTCGAGATGGCCGGGACAAACCCGGCCATGACATAATGGACTCATGGTGTGAACCGGAAACCTCGCACGCGCTCCCAGGGCCCGCCGCGATACCACCACAACTCCAGCCCGACGGCCTCGGCCCGAAACGGCTCGAAACTGTCGCTCAGCTCTTCCAGAAGAGCCCTCGCGGCAGTCGGAGCGACCTTGTTCTGCACCGTCACATGCGGCAGGTGGTTCTGGCGATCCTGAGGTTTGAGCCAGTCATTCCATTGCATGGCAAGATGCCGGCGCATCTCGGCCAGCTCAACGGACTCGAGCGTGTAGGCGACACCGCGTCCGAGGGAGCGCAGGCCTTTCACATGGAGAGTGAAGGGATGCTGACGTGAGGCATAAGCCTCGATGTCCTGCCGGATGGTTCCGGCGTGCTCGCCGGGCAGATGATGGAACAGTGTCAGATGCGCCGGGATGAAGTTCCGTTCCGGCGGAAAGTAGCGCCGCCTTTGCTCGTCGAAGAACGCGAAGGAGCGTTCGTCGAACTGGAGCGTCAGGATGAGCGGTGCGGCGTGGTCCATCAAAGAAAAACCCGGCTCGGGGCCGGGTTGTTTCAAGCTTTAGAAGTTCAGGGCAGCCTTCGCCTCGCGCAATTGCGCGACCGCCGATTCCGCCGCGTGCTTGGCTGCCGGATCATTGGTGGCATCGTAATGCATTTCGGCCGTCAGGATTTCCTGGTCGAGGATATCCTGGGTCAGCTCTTCCTCAGGAAGTGCGCGTTCGGCGAGAACCGTCAGGCCGTTCTGGTTCACATCGGCGAAGCCGCCACGAACGAGAACCCGCCGTCCGTTGCCAGGGGTGCTGGTAATGACGAGGAACCCGGTCTTGAGGGCCGTCATCACCGGCGAGTGGCCGGCCAGAACCGTCATGTCGCCCTCGGTCGCCGGCAGCACGACGGCATCGACGTCGCCGGAGAACAGCACACGCTCGGGGGAGACGAGTTCGAAGTTGAAGGTAGCCATCTGAGCTCCTCGTCATCCCGATGAGTGTTCGGGAATCGTTTGGGAGATACGCTTTGGACAAAGTTATCCCGGAGCGTGCAGGCACGTCTCCGGGATAGCACGAACTTTGATTAAGCCGCTTCGGCCGCGAGGCGCTGAGCCTTCTCGACCGCCTCTTCGATGCTGCCGACCATGTAGAAGGCAGCCTCAGGCAGATGATCGTACTGGCCTTCCACGAGACCCTTGAAGCCCTTGATGGTGTCTTCGAGAGCAACGAGCTTGCCCGGCGAGCCGGTGAACACTTCGGCCACGAAGAAGGGCTGCGACAGGAAGCGCTCGATCTTGCGGGCGCGGGCCACGGTCAGCTTGTCCTCTTCCGACAGTTCGTCCATGCCCAGGATCGCGATGATGTCCTGAAGCGACTTGTAGCGCTGCAGGATCTGCTGGACCGAGCGCGCCACGTTGTAGTGCTCCTCGCCGAGGATCGCGGCGGAGAGCATGCGCGAGGTCGAGTCGAGCGGATCCACCGCAGGATAAATACCCTTCTCGGCGATCGAGCGCGAGAGCACGGTCGTGGCGTCGAGGTGGGCGAAGGAAGCGGCCGGAGCAGGATCGGTCAGATCGTCGGCGGGCACGTAGATGGCCTGCACCGAGGTGATCGAACCCTTGTTGGTGGTGGTGATGCGCTCCTGCAGCATGCCCATGTCGGTGGCCAATGTCGGCTGGTAGCCCACCGCCGAAGGAATACGGCCGAGAAGCGCCGACACCTCGGAGCCCGCCTGCGTGAAGCGGAAGATGTTGTCGACGAAGAACAGCACGTCCTGGCCCTGGTCGCGGAAGTTCTCGGCAACCGTCAGGCCGGTGAGCGCGACGCGGGCGCGGGCGCCCGGGGGCTCGTTCATCTGGCCGTAGACGAGGGCGCATTTGGAGCCTTCGCCGCCGCCATGCTTGTTCACGCCCGACTCGATCATCTCGTGATAGAGGTCGTTGCCCTCGCGGGTGCGCTCGCCGACGCCGGCGAACACGGAGTAGCCGCCGTGAGCCTTCGCGACGTTGTTGATGAGCTCCATGATGAGCACGGTCTTGCCGACGCCCGCGCCACCGAACAGGCCGATCTTGCCGCCCTTGGCGTATGGAGCGAGCAAGTCGACGACCTTGATGCCGGTGACGAGGATCTGAGCCTCGGTGGCCTGCTCGGCATAAGACGGAGCGGGCTGGTGGATGGCGCGGACGCCTTCCGACGGGATCGGTCCGGCTTCGTCCACCGGCTCTCCGATGACGTTCATGATGCGGCCGAGCGTTCCGGCGCCGACCGGCACCGAGATCGGTGCGCCGGTGTCGGTGACCGGCTGGCCGCGCACGAGGCCTTCGGAGGTGTCCATGGCGATGCAGCGCACCGTGCTCTCGCCGAGCTGCTGAGCCACTTCGAGCACCAGGCGGTTGCCGCCGTTGGTGGTCTCGAGAGCGTTCAGGATCTCCGGCAGGTGGCCTTCGAACTGCACGTCGACGACGGCGCCGATGACCTGGGTGATGTGTCCGGTTGCGATGCCGGGGGTAGTGGCGGTGTTGGCCATAGGTGGCTCCTCTCGGATGTCGTCAGAGCGCCTCGGCGCCCGAGATGATTTCGATCAGTTCCTTGGTGATCATCGCCTGACGCGACCGGTTGTAGGTCATCGTCTGCTTCTTGATCATTTCGCCCGCGTTGCGGGTCGCATTGTCCATGGCGCTCATGCGGGCGCCCTGTTCGGAAGCGGCGTTCTCAAGCAGCGCGCGGAAGATCTGCACGGTGAGATTCCGCGGCAGGAGCGTCGTCAGGATCTCGCCTTCATCGGGTTCGTACTCGTAGACCGCGTCGGTCGCGCCGGCGCTGGCCTCGAGCTGGGCCGGGATGATCTGCTGCGCCGTCGGGATCTGGGCGATCACCGAGCGGAAGCGCGAGTAGAACAAGGTCGCCACGTCGAACTCGCCGGCCTCGAAACGGGCAAGCACCTTCTGGGCGATCATGTCGCCCTGCTCGAAGCCGAGTTGGCGCACGGAGCGCAGGTCGATGAGCTCGATGATCTGTTCGGCGAACTGCCGACGCAGGATGTCGTAGCCCTTCTTGCCGACGCAGATGATCTTGACCGTCTTGCCCTCGGCGAGCAGCCGGTTGGCATGGTCGCGGGCAAGACGCGCGATCGAGGAGTTGAAGGCACCGCAGAGACCACGCTCCGCGGTGCAGACGATCAGCAGATGAACGCGGTCGGAACCGGTGCCGGCGAGCAGGCGCGGCGTCTCGGGTCCGACGGTGATGCCGGACGCGAGGTTGCCGAGCACCACAGCCATGCGCTCCGCGTAAGGACGCGCGGCTTCCGCCGCGCTCTGCGCGCGGCGCAGCTTTGCGGCGGCCACCATCTGCATGGCCTTGGTGATCTTCTGCGTCGCCTTGACCGAGGCGATGCGGTTACGAAGGTCTTTTAAGCTCGGCATCGAGCGGCCCTACCCTCTCCGGTAATCCGGCTGGATCTTGCGAGAACGGAAGTCTTTACGAGAAAGACTTGGCGTAGTTCTGGACGACGTCCTTGAGCTTCGCCTCCGAGTCGCTCGACAGGTCCTTCGAAGCGCGAACGGCTTCGAGAAGATCGGTGTGCTTGCCGCGCAGGAGCGAGAGCAGACCGTCCTCGAACGCACGGACCCGGTTGAGAGGCAGGTTGTCGAGGTAGCCGTTCACGCCGGCATAGATCACGGCGACCTGCTCTTCCATCTTCAGCGGCGAGAACTGCGGCTGCTTCAGGAGCTCGGTCAGACGCGAACCGCGGTTCAGCAGGCGCTGGGTCGTGGCGTCGAGGTCGGAGCCGAACTGGGCGAAAGCCGCCATCTCGCGGTACTGGGCCAGCTCGCCCTTGATCTTGCCCGCGACCTTCTTCATCGCCTTCGTCTGGGCCGAAGAGCCCACGCGCGACACCGAGAGGCCGACGTTCACCGCCGGGCGAATGCCCTGGTAGAACAGGTCCGTCTCGAGGAAGATCTGGCCGTCGGTGATCGAGATCACGTTGGTCGGGATGTAGGCCGACACGTCGTTCGCCTGCGTCTCGATGACCGGCAGAGCGGTGAGCGAACCCGAGCCGTTGTCCTCGTTGAGCTTCGCCGCGCGCTCCAGGAGCCGCGAATGCAGGTAGAACACGTCGCCCGGATAGGCCTCGCGGCCCGGCGGACGGCGGAGCAGCAGGGACATCTGGCGGTAGGCGACGGCCTGCTTGGACAGATCGTCATACGTGATCACGGCATGCATGCCGTTGTCACGGAAGAACTCACCCATGGCGCAGCCGGCGAAGGGCGCCAGGAACTGCATCGGGGCCGGGTCCGAAGCGGTGGCCGCGACGATGATGGAATATTCCAGCGCGCCGTTCTCTTCGAGAACCTTCACGAATTGGGCAACCGTGGAGCGCTTTTGGCCGATGGCGACATAGACGCAGTAGAGCTTCTGGCTCTCGTCGTCGCCCTGGTTCAGCGGCTTCTGGTTGAGGATCGTGTCGAGGGCGATGGCGGTCTTGCCGGTCTGGCGATCGCCGATGATCAGCTCGCGCTGGCCGCGGCCGACCGGGATGAGGGCGTCGATGGACTTGAGGCCCGTCGCCATCGGCTCGTGAACGGACTTGCGCGGAATGATGCCGGGAGCCTTCACGTCCACGCGGCGGCGCTCGGTGGCCACGATCGGACCCTTGCCGTCGATGGGGTTGCCGAGCGCGTCGACGACGCGGCCGAGCAGGCCCTTGCCGACCGGCACGTCCACGATGGCGCCCGTGCGCTTCACGGTCTGGCCTTCGGCGATCTCGCGGTCGGAGCCGAACACCACGATGCCGACATTGTCGGTCTCGAGGTTGAGGGCCATGCCCTGCACGCCCGACTCGAACTGCACCATCTCACCGGCCTGGACATTGTCGAGGCCGTAGCAACGGGCGATGCCGTCACCCACGGACAGGACCTGCCCGACTTCGGTGACTTCAGCCTCGGTGCCGAAGTTCTTGATCTGCTCTTTGAGGATCGCGGAGATCTCAGCGGCTCGAATGTCCATCAGTGGACCTCTTTCATCGCTAGACGAATGGAATTGAGTTTGGTGCGCACCGAAGCATCCACCATGCGGGAGCCCATCTTCACGATGAGACCGCCGATGAGGCTCGGGTCGATTTTGACGTCGACGGAGACGTCAGCCTTGGCGACGTCGCGCAGCGCCGCCTTGATTTCGTTCAGGACTGTGTCGGACGGCGCTTCCGCCAGGGTGACCTGCGCCCGGACAATGCCCTTCGCATCGGACACGAGGTCCTGATAGGCGCGGATCATGTCGGGCAGCACGAAGAGCCGGCGCTTGGCCGCCACGAGGCGGATGAAGTTGCCCGCAAGACCCGAAATGGCGGCCTTGTCGAGAATGGCTCCGATCGCGTTCGACTGCTCTTCAACCGTAAAGATGGGGTTTTGGATCAGGCGCTGCAAGTCGTCGCTGCCGCGGATCAACTCACCGAAGCGGGCGAGATCGCCGGCAACGGCATCCACGGCATTCGCTTCCCGAGCGAGTTCGAACAGCGCCGACGCATAGCGCAATGCTACGCCCGACAGGAGGGGTCCTTCTTGCGAACCGCTTTGCGCCACGTAACCGTCTCTCTCGTGTCTTAACGGGCCTCGGACCGGGAAAGCCTGCGAACAAGGCCCTCGGGAAACCCGTCAGGTGTGGAAATGAGCCCGGAGCGAAAGCCTTCTCCGCCCGTCAGGCGAGGGTGCACTAGCATGGGTTTTTCCGAGGCGCAAGGCGAGCTGGGCCCTGTCTGGCCGGGAAAAAACCGGGCACCCGGTTAAGGTAAAGGTCCAGAGGAGCCCCTTCGCCGAAAAATGCTCTAGAGCTCCAGGGTGGCAACTTCGCAGTTGTTCAGAAACCGTCCGGTGAGCTTGCTGAAGAAGGTGCCGTGCCCGACGACGGCGATCATGCTTTCCGGCCGCTCGGCGAGCCAGCCGCGGAACCGCTCGACCCGCTCCTCGAACACATGGGCCGGCTCGTAGACGAAGCCCCGCTCGTTCACCTCGCCCTCGTTGTGCCACCAGACCTCATCCAGATGCCCGAAGGAGAGATGGGGAAACTCCTGCGACAGGCAGGAGACGGCGCGGCCCACGTCGCAGCTGCTCTCCAGGGACTCGCGGTGGAGGCATTCCACGAGGATCGACGGAGAGGCGGGATGGTCCCCGAACAGGCCCATGGTGGTCTGGATCGCCCGGGTCAGCGGCGAGGTCACGACGAGCTCATAAGGATACTGGCGCAGCTCGGGCGCCCGCTCGGCCACTTGGCGCCGGCCGAGCTCGGTCAGGGGCGCATCGATGTGGAGCGGATCCTCGCCGTGTTCAGCCCAGTGGGCGTTGAAGGTGGACTGGCCGTGGCGGATGCAATGGACGATCTTGGTCATGGTGCCTTGTCTTGATGATGCGCTTTTGCTTGATCACAAAAAGCTCTGCGGGTCCACGTCGATGGAGACGCGGGTGTTGCCGCGAATCTTCGGGCAGCGGGCCATCCAGCCTCGCAGATAGGCCTGAAGGTCCACCTCCCGTTCCGTCTTGACCAGGAGCCGGAAGCGATAGCGGCCGCGGATCAGGGCGAGCGGCGCTTCGGCGGGGCCGAGCACCGTGACACCGGGCGGAGGCTCCGCCACCAGGGCCATGGCGCGGGCATGGGCTTCCGCCGCCTCGCGCTCGGCGGCCGAGACGATGAGGGACGCCAAGCGCCCGAACGGAGGTAGGCCCGCCATTTCGCGGACGCGGGTCTCCTCCTCGTAGAACCGCTCCGCATCGCCGGAGATCAGCGCCGCGATCACCGGATGGTCCGGCTGCCAGGTCTGGACGAGGGCCCGGCCCGGTTTTTCCCCACGCCCGGCGCGGCCCGTGACCTGCTGGAGCATCTGGAAGGTGCGCTCGGCCGCGCGCGGATCGCCGGAGGTGAGGCCGATATCGGCGTCGAGCACGCCCACCAGCGTCATGAGCGGGAAGTTGTGTCCCTTGGCGACGAGCTGCGTGCCGATGACGATGTCGAACTCGCCCGCAGCGATCGCGGCGAGTTCCGTCCGCAGCCGCTCCGTGCCGCCAGGAAAGTCGCTGGAGAGCACGATGCAGCGCTTGTCCGGAAACAGTTCCGCCGCCTCCTCTGCAATCCGCTCCACGCCGGGGCCGCAGGGCACCAGCGAATCGACGCTGCCGCATTCGACACAGGCGTGCGGCGTACGCTCCACATGGCCGCAATGATGGCACACGAGGGAGCGCCGGAAGCGGTGCTCGACGAGCCAGGAGGAGCAGTTCGGGCATTCGTAGCGATGGGCGCAGGCCCGGCAGAGGGTGAGCGGGGCGTAGCCGCGCCGGTTGAGGAAGAGCAGCGCCTGCTCGCCTCGGGCGACCGTGTCCTCCACGGCCGTCACCAGGGCCGGCGAGAGCCAGCGCCCTTTCGGGATAGCTTCCCTACGCAGGTCCACGGCCCAGATCTGCGGCATGGAACGCCCGCCGAACCGCTCAGGGAGGCGCACATGGCGGTAGCGCCCGCGCTCCACGTTGACCCGGCTCTCGATGGAAGGCGTCGCGGAGGCCAGCACCACCGGTGCATTCTCGATCTTGCCGCGCACCACCGCCATGTCGCGGGCATGGTAATGCACCCCGTCGTCCTGCTTGTAGGCGGTCTCGTGCTCCTCGTCGACGATGACGAGGCCGAGATCCGCGTAGGGCAGGAACAGGGCCGAACGTGCGCCCGCCACCACCTTCACCTCGCCCGCCGCGATGGCCGCATAAAGCCGCTCGCGCCGGCGGCCGGTCACGCCGGAATGCCAGGTGGCGGGCTTGACGCCGAAGCGGGCCGCGAACCGGTCGAGGAATTGCGCCGTGAGGGCGATTTCCGGCATGAGGATCAACGCCTGCCGGCCGGTCCGCAAGGCCTCGGCGACCGCCTCGAAATAGACCTCGGTCTTGCCGGAGCCCGTGACGCCTTCGAGCAGGATCACGGGCGGGTGCTCCTCGCCCATGGCGGCGACGAGTTCGTCCGCCGCCTCGCGTTGGCCATCGGAGAGGGCCGTGTGGCCGAAGGCGGGATCGGGCATCTCGGCGACGGGCTCGGCCAGAAGCGCCACGGTTTCCAGAGTTCCCTCGTCGATGAGGCCGTCGACGACGCCGCTGCTGACGCCGGCCGCATGCGCCAGCTCGCTTTTGAGCCGGACGATTCCGTCCTGGGCGATCTCGACCACCTTCTGCCGCGCGGGCGTCATGCGCTTCGGCAGGGCGCCCGCCATCCTCACGCCGACGCGCGCCACCTCCTGCCGGTCCGGATCCGGGATCTTCAGCCCCATGGCGAGGGCCGATCCCTTGGGCGCCAGGGTGTACCACGCGATCCAGTCAAGGAACTTGCGCATCTTGGACGACAGGTTCGGCGCCTTGATGACGCCGGTTACCTTCTTGAGGTTCCCCCCCTGCCCGTCCCGCAAGCCCCAGACGACGCCGGCCACCTCGCGGTTGGCGAGCGGCACCTGCACCACGTCGCCCTCCTCGAGGGCGAGGCCGTCCGGCACGGCATAGGAATAGGCCGTGTCCAGCGCCAGCGGGATGAGGACATCGGCAATGCGGCTTGTCATTCGAAAGGAGTTAACCTGTGACTGTTATGGTTCTGCCCTTGCATAAATGGGACTCATGTCAAGCAGCGTCACGCAAAATGCTCTCGATCTCGTCCTTCCCGGCGCGGATGACACCCGCCGCGAGGCGATGGCGTGGCTCGCCTCGCTCGCCAAGGAGCGGCGGCTCTCAGGCAAAACCGTCGAGGCCTATGCCCGGGATCTGCGCCAGTTCCTGGCCTTCCTGACCAACCATCTCGGCGAGCCGCCGAGCGTGAAAGGCATCCTCGGCCTGAAGCCTCTCGACATCCGGGCGTTTCTCGCCGCCCGTCGGATGAATTCGGTCGGCAGCCGCTCGCTCATGCGCCAGCTCGCGGCCCTGCGCTCCTTTGCCCGCCATCTGGAACGGGAGGGCTTCGGGACGGCCTCGGCCTTTGCGGCGATCTGCACGCCGAAGGTGGACAAGAACCTGCCGCGCCCCCTCTCGGCCTCCTCGGCTGTAGCGGTGACGGATGCCGCGACGCGGGCGTCCGAGAACCGCAAGCCCTGGATCCTGGCGCGCGATGCCGCCGTGCTCTCCCTGCTCTACGGCGCAGGCCTGCGCATTTCCGAGGCGCTGGGGCTGCAGCGGCGCGATGCCCCGGTCAACGGGATCGACACGATCACGGTCACCGGCAAGGGCAGCAAGATGCGCAGCGTGCCGGTCATCTCAGCCATCCAGCGCGCCGTGGAGGAGTATCTGCAGCTCTGCCCCTATGCGATCCCGCCGGAGGGTCCGCTCTTCGTCGGGGCGCGGGGCGGTCCGCTCTCGCCGCGTATCATCCAGCTCGCCGTCGAGGAACTGCGTGGCGCGTTGGGTCTGCCGGACAGCGCCACGCCTCATGCCCTGCGCCATTCCTTCGCGACACATCTTCTCGCCAAGGGCGGCGACCTGCGCGGCATCCAGGAGCTCCTGGGCCACGCCTCGCTCTCGACCACGCAGCTTTACACGAAGGTGGATGCCGCCCGTCTGATGGATGCCTTCAACGCGGCGCATCCGCGGGCAAGGGTGAAGCAGGACGTTTCGTAACGCCGGCCGCGGGCAGACAGGGATGACATCTCCCGCTTCGCCACGTCATCACCTCCCCGGACTTGATCCGGGGATCGGCGCCGGTGATCCCGATGGATAGCCGGCGCCTGGTTCCGCTTGCGGTTTCATTGGGCCCTCGCACCCTCCGACTGCACCCTCCGGCGTCATCACCGGGCTTGTCCCGGTGATGACGTTGGATCGAAGCGCTGCGCATTTCCGCATCGGGATGGCCGGGACAGGCCCGGCCAAGACGTGGTGGGTGTGAGGTCGGGCGCGGGAATGATGTGTGTCACAGAGCCAGCACCTGTGGGCCCAGGGCTGGAGAGCCCTGAGCCTGAGATTGATCGAGGGTGGCGCGAAGGGCAGCCCGGCTCGATGGGGATGATGGAATGGAAGAGCCGGAGTGCCTCTTCGCGCACGGCTTTTTTAGGCGGACAGGAGAGGCAAGCTCAGTCAACCGCCGCAGGCGTGGTCCGTCTGCTCGACGGGGGCCTGCGACCGATCCCGACTACCCGCCCACATCCTGGGCCTCCCGTCGACAGGGGTGCGAACCCTGCCACGGGACCGTGCCTGCTTCCGCACTGCGACGCCTCGCGAGCGCGCCCCTCTCAGAAGCAGGTCTGCGCAATGATATAGCTCAACTCACACCCGCCGTCAGGAACAAAGTGAGAACATTACACACCCGCCCGTCATCACCTCCGCGTCATCACCGGCCCTGTGCCGGTGATCCCGATCCGTCAAGCGCAGCGCCTCTCAGCATCGGGATGGCCGGCACAAGCCCAGCCATGACGGGGGAGAGGATGCACGGGAACCAGCAGATGTCATTCCCGCCAGGCGCGCAGAGAAGGGAACGGAAATCCATCACGCAGGACGCAGCAGGGGACCCCGTCCCAGCCTGCGGACCACCGGAGACGACGCGCACCCGATGACCTTCGGGACGACCTGGCAGTGCGGTGGCTGGCCCCGGTGGGGCGAAGGTCGGTCCTTACTCCGCCGCCACGGGCTGGGCCAGCATCTGCCGTGCGGCGGGGCCGATATCGCCCTTCGTCCAATGGGGGCGGCAGACGGAGACGTAGCGGCCCTCGCCGCCGATCTCGACCACCTCGCCGGAGCGTACGGCCTCGCCGTTGCGGTCGTATTTGAGGATCATCGTCGCCTTGCGGCCGCAATGGCAGAGCTGCTTGATTTCCTGGAAATCGTCGGCGAGCGCCATCATGGCGATGATCGCGTCGCTGAACAGCGTGCCGTAGACGTTGTTCTTGAGCCCGTAGGCCATGACCGGGATCCTCAACTCGTCGACGATCCAGGCCAGTTGGCGGACCTGGTCCGCCGTCATGAACTGGACCTCGTCGATGAGAACCGCCGTCACCGGCCGTCTCGCATGCTCCGCCGCCACGACGTCGTGGATGGCGTCTTCCTTCCGCAGCGGGATGGCATCGGCTTCGAGGCCAAGGCGGGACTTGACCTTACCGACTCCGAAGCGGTCGTCGATCACACTCGTGAACAGCAGCACGTGGCCGCCGTTCTCGATGTAATTGTAGCGAACCTGCAGGAGATGGGTGGTCTTGCCTGCATTCATCACCGAGTAGAGGAAGTGGAGCTTTGCCATCCGCCAATCTTACATGTGGATCGCGCGCTTTTCGACCGCCAGCGCCGCTTCCTTCACAGCTTCCGCAAGCGTCGGATGCGCGTGGCAGGTGCGGGCCATGTCTTCGGACGATCCGCCGAACTCCATGGTGATCGCGGCCTCGTGGATGAGGTTGCCCGCCTCCGCGCCGATGATGTGGACGCCCAGCACCTTGTCGGTCGTCGCATCGGCCAGGATCTTCACGAAGCCGTCCGTGGTGCGGTTGACCTTGGCGCGTCCATTGGCGGTGAAGGGGAACTTGCCGATGTTGTAGGCGATGCCCGCGCTTTTGAGCTCCTCCTCGGTCTTGCCGATGGAGGCGACCTCGGGGAACGTGTAGACCACGCTCGGGATCACGTCGTAATTCACGTGGCCCGCCTTGCCGGCGATGATTTCAGCAACGGCAACGCCTTCGTCCTCGGCCTTGTGAGCGAGCATGGGGCCGGCGATCACATCGCCGATGGCGTAGATGCCGGTGACATTGGTGGAGAAATGCGCGTCCGTCTGGATGCGGCCGCGATTGTCGAGCTGGACGCCCACATGATCGAGGCCGAGGCCCTGCGTGTACGGCACGCGGCCGATGGCCACGAGCACCACGTCGGCCTCGATGGTTTCAGCCGCACCGCCGGCAGCCGGCTCGAAGGTGAGCGTCGCGCCCTTGGCGGTCTTCTCGACCTTGGTGACCTTGGAGCCGAGCTTGAACTGGAAGCCCTGCTTGCCGAGGATGCGCTGGAAGTTCTTGGCGACCTCGCCGTCCATGCCGGGCAGGATGCGGTCGAGATATTCCACCACCGTCACCTCGGAGCCGAGGCGGCGCCACACGGAGCCGAGCTCCAGGCCGATCACGCCGGCGCCGATGACCACGAGGCGCTTCGGCACGCTCTCGAGTTCGAGCGCGCCCGTGGAGGACACCACGATCTTCTCGTCGATGTCGATGCCGGGGAGGCGCGTCACGTCGGAGCCCGTGGCGATGATGATGTTCTTCGTCTCGAGCATCTGGTTCGAGCCGTCCTCGCCCGTCACCTCGACCTGACCGGCCGCCGCGATGCGCGCGGTGCCGATGAAGGCATCGATCTTGTTCTTCTTGAGCAGGAACTCGACGCCCTTGGTGTTGCCGTCGACGCCTTCCTGCTTGAAGGCCTGCATCGTCTTGAGGTCGAGCGTCGGGGCGCTGACGCCGATGCCGAGGCCGGCGAAATGATCGCGCGCCTCCTCGAACATGTGCGAGGAATGCAGCAGCGCCTTCGACGGGATGCAGCCCACATTGAGGCAGGTGCCGCCATGGGTCTTGCGTTTCTCGACGACGGCGGTCTTCAGGCCGAGCTGCGCGGCCCGGATGGCGGCCACATAGCCGCCGGGGCCGGTGCCGATGACGATGACATCGTAGGACATTGCTTGTCTCCACTTAACGGCATGCCCGGAGGTGATCCGGGCATCCACGTCTTTAGCGTTGCGTTTGAAGGCGTGGATGCCCGGGAGAACCCGGCCATGACGCTGAAGGGATTGTTGGTCTTAGAGATCGAGAACGAGGCGGGCCGGATCTTCCAGCGCTTCCTTGACCCGCACGAGGAAGGTCACGGCTTCCTTGCCGTCGACGATGCGGTGATCGTAGGAGAGCGCGAGATACATCATCGGGCGCACGACGACCTGGCCGTTGCGAACCACAGGACGGTCCTCGATGCGGTGCATGCCGAGAATGCCCGATTGCGGCGCGTTGAGGATCGGCGTCGACATCAGAGAGCCGTAGATGCCGCCATTGGTGATGGTGAAGGTGCCGCCCTGCATCTCGTCGATGGAGAGCTTGCCGTCACGGGCGCGCTTGCCGAAATCGGCGATCTTCTTCTCGATGCCGGCGACCGACAGATCGTCCGCGTCGCGCACCACGGGAACCACGAGGCCCTTCTCGGTGCCGACCGCGATGCCGATGTGGTAGTAGTTCTTGTAGACGAGGTCCTGCCCGTCGATCTCGGCATTCACGGCCGGAACGTCCTTGAGCGCCTGGATCACCGCCTTGGTGAAGAAGCCCATGAAGCCGAGCTTGGTGCCGTGCTTCTTCTCGAACACGTCCTTGTACTGGCTGCGCAGCTGCATCACCGCACTCATGTCCACGTCGTTGAACGTGGTGAGCATGGCGGCACTGTTCTGGGCATCCTTCAGGCGGCGCGCGATGGTCTGGCGCAACTTGGTCATCTTCACGCGCTCTTCGCGCTCGGCATCGACCGGAGCCGAGGGGGCGCGGACCTGGACCGGAGCGGCAGGCGCGGGAGCCGCAGCCCCGCCCGTCGCGATGGCCGCGAGCATGTCACCCTTGGTGACGCGGCCGTCCTTGCCGGAGCCGGCGACACCCGCCGGGCTCACGCCGCTCTCGGCTGCCAGGCGGGCGACGGCCGGACCATTGTCGCGGGACGCTGCTGCAGCCGGAGCGGGAGCCGCTGCGGGAGCGGGAGCAGGAGTCGGTGCAGGCGTCGGTGCAGGCGTCGGTGCCGCCTTGAGAGCCTCGGCCTTCGGGGCGGGAGCAGCCGCAGCGCCGCCCTCGACGATCGAGCCGAGGACCGCACCGGGGCTCACCGTCTCACCGTCCTTGGCAACGATGTCGCCGAGGGTGCCGCTCGCGGGAGCGTTGACCTCAAGCGTCACCTTGTCGGTCTCGAGCTCGAGCACGGGCTCGTCGGCCTTCACGGGATCGCCGGGCTTCTTGAACCAGCGGCCGATGGTGGCCTCTGACACGGATTCGCCAAGGGTGGGTACGCGGATTTCGGTTGCCATGGTCGTCTTTGGGTCTTGCGGGACTCGGTGGAGCCCCTCGGAGTCGGGTGAGAGCCGCCGCGGTTTTTAAGCCGCGTAAGCCTCGTCGAGGAAGGCCTGCAATTGGGCCGTATGCTTGGACATGAGGCCGGTGGCGGTGGCGGCGGAGGCGGGGCGGCCCACATAGCGCGGGCGATCCACCTTGGAGCCGGCCGTCTTGAGCACCCATTCGAGATAGGGCTCGACGAAGGTCCAGGAGCCCATGTTCTTGGGCTCTTCCTGGCACCACACCACGTCGGCCTTCTTGAAGCGGGAGAGCTCGGCGGCCACCGACTTCGCCGGGAACGGATAGAGCTGCTCGACGCGCAGCAGGTAGACATCGTCGATGCCCCGCTTTTCGCGATCCTCGAGAAGGTCGTAGTAGACCTTGCCCGTGCAGATCACCACGCGCCGGATCTTCTCGTCCTTCACCAGCTTGATGCCCTCGGAGCTGCGCTGCGCATCGTCGTGCAGCACGCGGTGGAACGAGGTTCCCTCCGCGATGTCGGCGATGGTCGAGGTGCAGCGCTTGTGGCGCAGCAGGGACTTCGGCGTCATCAGGATCAGCGGCTTGCGGAAATCGCGCTTCAGCTGACGGCGCAGGATGTGGAAGTAGTTCGACGGCGTCGAGCAGTAGCCGACCTGCATGTTATCCTCGGCGCACATCTGCAGCCAGCGCTCCAGACGGGCGGAGGAATGCTCCGGTCCCTGGCCCTCGTAGCCGTGCGGCAGCAGGCAGACGAGGCCCGACATGCGCAGCCACTTGCGCTCGCCCGACGAGATGAACTGGTCGAACACCACCTGGGCGCCGTTGGCGAAGTCGCCGAACTGGGCTTCCCACAGGGTCAGCGCGTTGGGCTCGGAGAGGGTGTAGCCGTACTCGAAGCCGAGCACCGCCTCTTCCGACAGCATCGAGTTGATGACCTCGTAGCGGGCCTGGTTCTCGCTGATGTGGTTGAGGTTGGTGTAGCGCTCCTCGTTCTCCTGGTCGATGAGCACCGAGTGGCGCGACGAGAAGGTGCCGCGCTCCACGTCCTGACCGGAGAGGCGCACGCGGTGGCCTTCGAGCAGGAGCGACCCGAAGGCGAGCGCCTCGGCCATGGCCCAGTCGAATCCTTCGCCGGTCTCCAGCATCTTCTTGCGGTTGTCGAGGAAGCGCTGGATCGTCCGGTGGAGGTGGAAGCCCTCCGGAATCGTGGTGAGCGCCTTGCCGATCTGCTGCAGGGTCTCGACCGACACGCCGGTCTGCCCGCGACGCGGATCGTCCTGATCCTCGCGCACCGCCTTGAGGCCGGACCAGCGTCCGTCGAGCCAGTCGGCCTTGTTGGGCTTGTAGCTGCCTGCGATGTCGAACTCGGCGTCGAGCTTCGAACGCCAGCCCGACTTCATCTCCTCGACATCGGACTCGGTGACGACGCCCTCGGCGACGAGCTTCTTGGAGTAGAGCTCCACGATGGCCGGATGCGACCGGATCTTGCGGTACATGAGCGGCTGGGTGAACGCCGGCTCGTCGCCCTCATTATGGCCGAAGCGGCGGTAGCAGAACATGTCGATGACGACGGGCTTCTGGAAGCGCTGGCGGTATTCCGCCGCCACCTTCGCGGCGAACACGACGGCTTCCGGATCGTCGCCGTTCACGTGGAAGATCGGCGCCTCGACCATCTTCGCCACATCCGACGGATAGGGCGAGGAGCGCGAGAAGCGCGGATCGGTGGTGAAGCCGATCTGGTTGTTGATGATGAAGTGGATCGAGCCGCCGGTGCGGTGACCGCGCAGACCCGACAATCCCAGGCACTCCGCCACGACGCCCTGGCCCGCGAAGGCGGCATCGCCGTGGATGAGGAGCGGCATGACGGCGACGCGGTTGTCGGGCGTGCAGCCGTGCTGGTCCTGCTTGGCGCGGACCTTGCCGAGCACCACGGGATCGACGATCTCGAGATGCGACGGGTTCGCGGTCAGCGACAGGTGGACGTTGTTGCCGTCGAAGGTGCGGTCGGACGAGGCGCCGAGGTGGTACTTCACGTCGCCCGAGCCTTCCACGTCGTCCGGCGCGAAGGAACCGCCCTTGAACTCGTGGAACAACGCCCGGTGCGGCTTGCCCATGACCTGGGTGAGCACGTTGAGGCGGCCGCGATGGGCCATGCCGAGCACGATTTCCTTCACGCCGAGATTGCCGCCGCGCTTGATGATCTGCTCGAGCGCCGGGATCAGCGACTCGCCGCCGTCGAGACCGAAGCGCTTGGTGCCGGTGTAGCGGACGTCCAGGAACTTCTCGAAGCCTTCCGCCTCGACGAGCTTGTTGAGGATGGCGCGCTTGCCTTCCTTGGTGAAGGTGATCTCCTTGTCCGGCCCCTCGATGCGCTCCTGGATCCAGGCCTTCTCGACCGGATCGGAGATGTGCATGAACTCGACGCCGAGCGTCTGGCAGTAGGTGCGTTCCAGGATCGCGACGATTTCGCGGATCGTGCCGAACTCGAGGCCGAGCACGTTGTCGAGGAAGATCTTGCGGTCCCAATCGGCTTCCGTGAAGCCGTAATGGGATGGATGCAGCTCCTGGTCGTTCGGGCGCGGATTGATGTCGAGCGGATCGAGCTTCGCATGCAGGTGGCCGCGCACGCGATAGGCGCGGATCAGCATGATGGCGCGAATGGAGTCGCGGGTCGCCTGCTGCACGTCGATCTGGCTGATCTCGACGCCCTTGGCTTCCGCCTTCGCCTTGATCTTGTCGCCGACCGCCTTCTCGACCTGGGCCCAGTTGCCGTCGAGGGCGGAGACGAGTTCGCCATTGGCGTGGATCGGCCAGTTCGGCTTTTCCCAGGACGGGCCGTTGGCCGCCTTCTCGACAGCCTGCTTGTCGTCCCTCAAGGCGCCGAAGAAAGCCTGCCACTCGGCATCGACCGAGGAGGGATCCTTCTCATAGCGGGCCTGAAGATCCTCGATATAGGACGCGTTCGCCCCGTACAGGAAAGCGGTGTTCAGGAGGTTTTGGTTGGCGTCTTGGCGTGCCATGGCAATTGTCGATCCAAATGAGGGATGGCCGCCCCGGAGCCGGGGCGGCTCATTGCTTGGTTATTGGCCCTTGAGAACCTCGACCAGGGTCTTGCCGAGGCGAGCCGGCGACGGCGACACGCGGATGCCCGCGGCCTCCATGGCGGCGATCTTGTCCTCGGCACCGCCCTTGCCGCCGGAGATGATCGCACCGGCGTGGCCCATGCGGCGGCCGGGAGGAGCCGTGCGGCCGGCGATGAAGCCGACCATCGGCTTCTTGCGGCCCTTCTTGGCCTCGCGGGCGATGAACGCGGCTGCCTCTTCCTCGGCCGAGCCGCCGATCTCGCCGATCATGACGATCGACTCGGTCTTGGGATCGGAGAGGAACATGTCGAGCATCTCGATGAACTCGGTGCCCTTCACCGGGTCGCCGCCGATGCCGACTGCGGTCGTCTGGCCGAGGCCTTCATTGGTGGTCTGGAACACGGCCTCGTAGGTGAGGGTGCCGGAGCGCGACACGATGCCGACGGAGCCGGGCTTGAAGATGTTGGCCGGCATGATGCCGATCTTCGACTCGCCTGCCGTGACGATGCCGGGGCAGTTCGGGCCGATGAGGCGCGACTTGGAGCCCTCGAGCGCACGCTTCACGCGCACCATGTCGAGCACCGGAATGCCCTCGGTGATGCAGACGATGAGCGGGATCTCCGCCTGGATCGCCTCGCAGATGGCGTCCGCCGCGCCCGGCGGCGGAACGTAGACGACCGAGGCGTCGGCGCCGGTCTTCTCGCGCGCTTCCATGACCGTGTCGAACACGGGCAGGTTCAGGTGCGTGGAGCCGCCTTTGCCCGGCGAGGTGCCGCCGACCATCTTGGTGCCGTAGGCGATGGCCTGCTCGGAATGGAAGGTCCCGTTCTTGCCGGTAAAGCCCTGGCAGATGACCTTGGTGTCTTTGGTGATGAGGATGGACATCAGCTCGAAACCTTACTTTCCGCCGCGCACGGCGTTCACGATCTTCTGGGCGGCGTCGTCGAGGTCGTCCGCCGGGATCACGTTGAGGCCGGATTCGCGGATGATCTGCTTGCCCTCTTCCACGTTGGTGCCCTCGAGGCGCACCACCAGCGGAACCTGCAGGCCGACCGTCTTCACCGCCGCGATCACGCCGCGGGCGATGACGTCGCACTTCATGATGCCGCCGAAGATGTTGACCAGGATGCCCTTCACGTTCGGATCGGCGGTGATGATCTTGAACGCCGCCGTCACCTTCTCCTCGGACGCGCCGCCGCCGACATCGAGGAAGTTCGCCGGCTCTTCGCCGTAGAGCTTGATGATGTCCAGCGTCGCCATGGCGAGGCCGGCGCCGTTGACCATGCAGCCGATGGTGCCGTCGAGCGCGATATAGGCGAGGTCGTACTTGGAAGCCTCGATTTCCTTCTCGTCCTCTTCGGTGATGTCACGCAGTGCGATCACGTCGGGGTGACGATAGAGGGCATTGCCGTCGAAGGAGATCTTGGCGTCGAGGCACTTGAGGTGCTGGTCCTTGGTGACGATCAGCGGGTTGATCTCCAGCATCTCCATGTCCTTCGCGATGAAGGCCGTGTAGAGCTTGGTCACCAGATCCTCGGCTTCCTTGGCGAGCACGCCCTTCAGGCCGAGCGCCTTGGCGACCGTGCGGCCGTGGTGAGGCATCACGCCGGTGGCCGGATCGACGGAGAAGGTCAGGATCTTCTCAGGGGTGTCGTGAGCGACCTGCTCGATGTCCATGCCGCCTTCCGTCGACACGACGAAAGCGACCTGGCCGGTGGCGCGGTCGACGAGCATGGAGAGATAGAGCTCGGTGTCGATGTCGGAGCCGTCCTCGATGTAAAGACGGTTGACCTGCTTGCCGGCCTCGCCGGTCTGGATCGTCACCAGGGTGTTGCCGAGCATCTGACGGGCGAATTCCTTGACCTCGTCGATGGACTTGGCGAGACGCACGCCGCCCTTTTCGCCGGCAGCGGCTTCCTTGAACTTGCCCTTGCCGCGGCCGCCCGCGTGGATCTGGGACTTCACGACCCAGAGCGGGCCGCCGAGTTCCTTGGCCGCGGCCTCCGCCTCGTCGGCGGAGAAGATGGCCTTGCCGCGGGAGACAGGCAGGCCGAATTCCTTCAGGACTGCTTTGCCTTGATATTCATGGATGTTCATTCGTTTCTCTCCGCATCAGCGGTTGAAGGCATTGTGGCCGGGTCGAGCCCGGCCATGACGTCCTTGAGGAATCTTAGGCGAGAGCCGAGTTGATCTGTTTGCAGGCGTCGACGAGGCCCTGCACCGAAGCGACGGACTTCTCGAACATGGCCTTCTCGTCGGCGGAGAACTCGACCTCGACGATACGCTCGACGCCGTTCTCGCCGATCACGATCGGAACGCCCACGAACATGTCCTTCACGCCGTACTGGCCGTTCAGGTAGGCCGCGCAGGGCAGGACGCGCTTCTTGCCCTTGAGGTAGCTCTCGGCCATCGCGATGGCCGAAGCGGCGGGTGCGTAGAAGGCGGAACCGGTCTTGAGCAGGTTGACGATCTCGCCGCCGCCCTTGCGGGTGCGCTCGACCATGGCGTCGAGCTTCTCCTGGGAGGTCCAGCCCATCTTCACGAGATCGGGCAGCGGAACGCCGGCAACCGTGGAATAGCGCACCAGCGGCACCATGTCGTCGCCGTGGCCGCCGAGCACGAAGGCGGTCACGTCCTCGACCGACACGTTGAACTCTTCCGCCAGGAAGTGACGGAAGCGGGCCGAGTCCAGCACGCCGGCCATGCCGACGATCTTTTCCGGCTTCAGGCCGGAGAACTTCTGGAGCGCCCACACCATGGCGTCGAGCGGGTTGGTGATGCAGATGACGAAGGCGTTCGGGGCATATTGCTTGATGCCGTTGCCGACCGCTTCCATGACCTTCAGATTGATGCCGATCAGGTCGTCGCGGCTCATGCCCGGCTTGCGCGGCACGCCGGCGGTGACGATGATGACGTCGGCGCCTTCGATGGCCGCGTAGTCATTCGCGCCCTTGTACTTGGCGTCGAACCCATCGACCGGGGCGGATTCCGCGATGTCGAGACCTTTGCCCTGGGGGATACCTTCCGCGATGTCGAAGAGAACGACGTCGCCGAGTTCCTTCAAGCCGACGAGATGGGCGAGCGTTCCGCCGATCTGGCCTGCACCGATGAGCGCGATCTTTTTCCGGGCCATGGTCTGTCCTTGGGTTTTGGCATGCCTTGGGTTTTGGCATGCCATTTTTGAGGTGGCGCTGTTTGCCATGAGAAATGGGCCGCCATCAAGCGACCAAAAGGTTAACAGGCACGGCTTTGAGCCTTCATGAAAGTCTCGACAAGCTTAACACTTCGGAAATACTTCGCGTTTACAGCAACTTGAGTGGCTTGAGGGCCCCTGAATTTTCTTGTTACAATTTCCGAAATTTGTAACTGATGTTACACGCTACCATTCGCCAGCGCCCGCAGGATGGCCCGGATCATGGTGGCGAGACGCTGGTCGAGGATATCCTGCGGCACGTCCGCATCGAGCCGGACGGTAAGCGGGTTGATGAAGCGATAGACCGCGTCGCTGATGAAGGCATGCGCCTTCTCCCGGTCCCTGGGGTCGAACTTTCCGGTCGCGATGCCCTCGTCCAGCACCCGCTCGATCAGCAGGCGCATCCGGGACCGGTGCTTGCGGATGAGGGGACGGGCGGTCTCGGTGGCCGTGCAATAGACGTCGAAGAGATGCCGGTCCGCCTTCAGGAGGTCCCGATGGATCCGCGCCCAGGCCTGGATCAGCCGTTCCAGCTTGTCGTCGGCGGGATCGGGGAATCCGCGATGTCGGCAATGGTCGCTTCCATCCGGCGCAGCCATTGCCCGGCGACCGCATCGATGAGGGCCGCCTTGTTGGCGAAGTAGCGATAGACATTGGCGTGAGTCATGCCGGCCGCATCGGCGATCCCGACGACCGTGATGTGCTTGGGCCCGAATTCCTTGAGCTGGTCGGCCGCGATGGCGAGAAGCCGGGTGTCGGCCGGAGAGGCCTCCGCGATCCGCAACGATCCGCCGGAGGGCCGCTTCATGTCTCGGCGAGCCCGGTCGTGCTGCCCGAGGCTTCCGAATCCGAGCGCCCATGCGGCAGGGACAGGTATTCCTCGGAGCGCATCTCGATGAGGCGGGACACGGTGCGGTCGAACTCGAAGGCCTCGCGGCCGGTATCGGCGTGATAGAGTTCCGTCACCTCGGCCTCGGCAGAGGCCAGGAGCTTCACATGGGCATCGTAGAGGGCGTCGATGAGCATGATGAAGCGCTTCGCCTCGTTGCGACGCTCGAAGGACATCGTCGGGATGTTCTCCAGGACGACCGTATGAAACTCCTCGGCGACGGCGAGGTAATCGGCGGCCCCGAGCGGTTTGGAGCAGAGGTCCTCGAAGGAGAACCGCGCCACGCCGCCGGCGGCCTGGGGCACCTCGACCGGATGTCCCTTGACGGTCAGGGACAGGGGCTTGCCCTGCTCGCGGCCCGTCAGGCTCTTGAAGGCGCGGGTGAGCGCCGCACGGGAGTGCTCGTCGGCCGGCGTATAGAAGACCGGGCTGCCGGCCAGCTTCTCGAGCCGGAAATCTGTGCGGGATTCGAGCTTCACCACCGCCATCCGCTCCTGTAGCAGCCCGATGAAGGGCAGGAAGAGCGACCGGTTGAGGCCGCCTTCATAGAGCCGGTCGGGTTCCA
Organism: Microvirga sp. RSM25; assembly: GCF_044784385.1. Taxonomy (NCBI): domain Bacteria; kingdom Pseudomonadati; phylum Pseudomonadota; class Alphaproteobacteria; order Hyphomicrobiales; family Methylobacteriaceae; genus Microvirga; species Microvirga sp. RSM25. The sequence goes on from NZ_CP173039.1 coordinate 4,339,539, forward strand.
CGTTGGAGGTGGCGACCACCACCACGCCACGGGCGAAGAGAGCCGTGAACAGGCGCCCCAGGATCATCGCGTCCGCAATGTCGGTGACGGTGAACTCGTCGAAGCAGAGGACCCAGGCCTGGTCGGCCAGCGCCTCCGCCACGGGACCGATGGGATCGTCGCCGGAGACCTCCCCGCTTTTCAGCCTCTGCCGGTACTCGTGGATGCGCTCGTGCACATCGGCCATGAAGGCGTGGAAATGGACCCGGCGCTTGCGCCGCACCGGCAGCGCCTCGAAGAACAGGTCCATCAGCATGGTCTTGCCGCGTCCGACCGAGCCCCAGACATAGAGGCCTTTCGGGGGTGCGGCGCTCTTCTTGCCGAAGAGCCAGCCGAGCGCGCTTGGCTTGCGGGCCAGACGGTGGTTGGCGAGGCTCCCGGCGAGCGCCTCGAGCCGTTTGAGCAGGGCCACCTGCGCCGGATCGCGCTCGATGGCACCCGACGTGACCAGGGCGTTGTAGCGGGCCGTGATGGATTGAGGCGAGGAGAAGGGGGTGTCGTTCACGGGATGACCGATACCCCTCCGCGCTTTGGAGCGCAAACGTCTTGAGGCCGTTTGTCTTGAAAAAGCAGCCCACTTTCAAAACCTGTCCGGCATTCATCCCTTCGTCATCACCGGGCGCGTCCCGGTGATCCCGATTGCATAAAGCGCCGCGCCTCACCGCATCGGGATGGCGGGGACAGGCCATGACGACAGAGGTTCGCTCGCGGAAGGCTGATGCGTCCTTGTTGCCCGATCGTCAGCGCGCCAGCGTCAGCGGTGCGCCGGATTTGGCGAGTACGCCGCTGAGCGCCGAGGACGATCCGCGCAGGCGCGCCGTCACGGCGCCGCCCGTCTGGTAGAGGTAGACCTCGCCGTCGCGGTAGTCCCAGGCATTGACCTTGGACAGGTCCTGGTTCGAGCAGCCGGACGCCGACGCCCGGTAGAGATCGAGCGCGGGCGAGCTCGAAAGCTGGAGGCGGCAATTGCCTCCCGACGTCTGGACGCTCCAATTGCCGACCATGGCGGTGCGGCTCGACGGAGCCGGGGCGGGCGCGGGCGCCGGCGCCGCGACGGTCGGCGGCGGGGGCGCAGGCGGCAGTCCGGCGATATCGGTCCCGCCGGCCGGGGGAGCCGTCATCTCGGGCGCAACGGGCGATCCGGCGAGCGGCGGCAGCGGAGCCGCCTCGATCGGCCCCGACGGGACGGCTTCGACCGGCGGCACCTCGGTGATCGGCGCCATCCCGGCCCCGCGGGACGGCGGCCCGCCGAGGCGGGTCGAGGAGCACGCGCCGAGCGCCAGGGCGGAGCAGATTACAGCAGTCGTCAGCCACAGCGGCTTCGTCATCTTGGTCCTCTCATGCATGTCCGTCCGTTCGGACGGGTTATCGCCTAGAGCATCGGACCCATTAGTGCACTCCACTTATGGGTCCGATGCTCAATCCTAAGCGGCGCATCGTTCTTCACGGAAAACCGGGTCCACTTTTCCGCACGATGCGTCAGCCTAGGCTAAAGGGAGGAATATGAACCCAGGCCAACATGATTCCGGCTTCGACATATGGGATAGCAACCCACAAAAAAAGGCGCCCGAGGCGCCTTTTCGTGAAGTTGTTGCAAGGAAGCGTCACCGACGTTACGTCACACGACCCGCGCGATCATCATCTTCTTGACCTCGGCGATGGCCTTGGCCGGATTCAGGCCCTTCGGGCAGGTGTTCGCGCAGTTCATGATCGTGTGGCAGCGATAGAGCCGGAACGGATCATGCAGGTTGTTGAGGCGCTCGCCGGTGTTCTCGTCGCGGCTGTCGATAAGCCAGCGATAGGCCTGGAGCAGGGCCGCGGGACCTAAGAACCGGTCGCCGTTCCACCAGTAGCTCGGGCAGGAGGTGGTGCAGCAGGCGCAGAGAATGCACTCGTACAGGCCGTCGAGCTTCGAGCGCTCTTCCGGCGTCTGGCGCCATTCGGTCTCGGGCGCGGGCGTCTCCGTCTGGAGCCAGGGCTCGACGGAGGCGTGCTGGGCGAAGAAGCTCGTCAGGTCCGGCACCAGATCCTTCAGCACCGGCATGTGCGGCAGCGGATAGATCTTGATCGAGCCCGATCCGCAATCGTCGATGCCGAGCGTGCAGGCGAGCGTATTGCCGCCCATGATGTTCATGGCGCAGGAGCCGCAGATGCCTTCGCGGCAGGAGCGGCGGAAGACCAGCGTCGAATCGACGTTGTTCTTGATCCACAGCAGCGCGTCGAGAACCATCGGGCCGCAATCGTCCCGGTCGACATAATAGGTGTCGATGCGCGGATTGGCGCCGTCGTCCGGGTTCCAGCGGTAGATGCGGAATTCCTGAAGGTTCGCGGCTCCAGCCGGCTTCGGCCAGGTCTTGCCTTCGGTGTACCGGGAGTTCTTGGGAAGGGTAAATTGGGCCATTTAGGTCTTACCTTGCCTCTACTTCGTCATGCCCGGCGCTTTAAGCCGGGCATCCACGCCTTTGCTCCGCTCCAGCGTGGGAAGACGTGGATGGCCGGAACGAGCCCGGCCATGACGGGTGTTGGTTAGTACACGCGAGCCTTCGGCTCGATGTACTGGATGTCGTTCGACATGGTGTAGGTGTGCACCGGCCGGTAATCGAGGGTCACCTTGTGGGAGGTGTCGTCGAGCCAGGCGAGGGTGTGCTTCATCCAGTTCTTGTCGTCGCGCTCGGAGAAGTCCTCGCGGGCATGCGCGCCGCGGGATTCCTGACGGTTCGCGGCACCCTCCATGGTGACCACGGCCTGTCCGATCAGGTTGTCGAACTCCAGCGTTTCGAGAAGGTCGGTGTTCCAGATCAGCGAGCGGTCCGTGACCTTGATGTCGGCGGCCGCATTCCAGACGTCGTGGATGAGCTTCCGGCCCTCTTCCAGAACCTCGCCGGTGCGGAACACCGCGCAGTTGTTCTGCATGGTTTTCTGCATCTGGAGGCGCAGGTCCGCGGTCGAGGTCGAGCCGTTGGCATAACGGAACTTGTCGAGGCGCGAGAGCGAGAGCTCGTCGGCGTTCTTCGGCAGATCAGCGTGACGGGCGTTCGGCTCCAGGATCTCGGCGCAGCGCAGGCCCGCCGCGCGGCCGAACACCACGAGGTCGATGAGCGAGTTCGAGCCGAGACGGTTCGCACCGTGCACGGACACGCAAGCCGCTTCGCCGAGCGCCATCAGGCCCGGCACCACCGTGTCCGGGTTGCCGTTCTTCAGGGTCAGCACTTCGCCGTGATAGTTCGTCGGGATGCCGCCCATGTTGTAATGGACGGTCGGCAGGACCGGGATCGGCTCCTTCGTCACGTCGACGCCCGCGAAGATCTTGGCACTTTCCGAGATGCCGGGCAGGCGCTCGTGCAGGATCTTCGGGTCGAGGTGATCGAGGTGCAGGTAGATGTGGTCCTTGTTCTTGCCCACGCCGCGGCCGGCGCGGATCTCCATGGTCATCGCGCGCGAGACCACGTCGCGGGAGGCGAGGTCCTTGGCGGACGGCGCATAGCGCTCCATGAAGCGCTCGCCTTCCGAGTTGGTGAGGTACCCGCCCTCGCCGCGCGCGCCCTCGGTGATGAGGCAGCCCGAGCCGTAGATGCCGGTCGGGTGGAACTGCACGAACTCCATGTCCTGCAGCGGCAGGCCGGCGCGCAGCACCATGGCGTTGCCGTCGCCGGTGCAGGTATGGGCCGAGGTCGCCGAGAAATAGGCGCGTCCATAGCCGCCCGTGGCGAGGATCGTCATGTGGGCGCGGAAGCGGTGGATCTCGCCGGTGGACTGGTTGAGGGCCACGACGCCGACGCAGCGGCCGTCGGAATCCATCATCAGGTCGAGGGCGAAATACTCGATGAAGAAGTTGGTCTGGTTGCGGACCGCCTGGCCATAGAGCGTGTGCAGGATCGCATGGCCGGTGCGGTCGGCGGCCGCGCAGGTGCGCTGCGCGGTGCCCTTGCCGAAATCGGTCGTCATGCCGCCGAAGGGGCGCTGGTAGATCTTGCCCTCGGCCGTGCGGGAGAAGGGAACGCCCCAGTGCTCCAGCTCATAGACGGCCGCGGGGGCATTGCGGACGAGGTACTCGATGGCGTCCTGGTCGCCGAGCCAGTCCGAGCCCTTCACGGTGTCGTACATGTGCCAGCGCCAGTCGTCCGGCCCCATGTTGCCGAGCGAGGCGGAGATGCCGCCCTGAGCCGCCACCGTGTGCGAGCGGGTCGGGAACACCTTGGTGATGCAGGCGGTGCGAAGGCCGGCCTGCGAACAGCCGACGGTGGCGCGAAGACCCGCGCCGCCGGCGCCGACGATCACCACGTCGAACGTGTGATCGATGATCGTATAGGCCTTGCCGTTGGTTGCTTGAGCCATGAGAGAATTCCTTAAACGAGGATGCGGCCGAGGCTGACCTTGAGGATGGCGTAGAGGCAGGCCACCCCGACGATCACGGCGTAGAAATTGTTCGCGATGACGGCAGCGATCTTCGGGCCCTTGTCGTGGACGTAGTCCTCGATGACGATCTGCATGCCCAGACGCATGTGGTTCGTGACCGAGATCACCGCGAGGATCAGGATGATCGCGATCAACGGGTGCGAGATGATGGCAATGGCTTCCTCGTAGGAGCTGCCGGCCAGTGCCGCGATGATGATCACGAAGGAAATGATGAGCGGGATGTTCGACACCGCCGTCATGCGGTGGATCCACCAATGCTCGACGCCGTGCCCGGAAGCGCCGAGGCCCTTCACGCGGGCGAGCGGGGTGCGCATGGAAACGCGGGTGTCAGCCCTGTTGTCGGCCATGGTCCGGTCTCCTTAGAAAGCAATGAAGGCGACAACCCAGATCGCCAGCGTGAGCACGATCGAGCCGACGAGGGTGAAGCGGGCCATGTTGATGCGCTGCGCCGGCTCCATGCCATGGCCGAAATCCCACACCAGGTGGCGCACGCCGCCCAGCATGTGGTGCATCAGGATCCAGGTATAGCCGAACAGGATCAGGTACCCGATGGGTGAGCCGAAGAACCATTGCACGGCGTCGAAAGCCGAAGGGCCGGAGGCCAGCGCCACGAGCCAGATCGCGAAAAGCGCGATGCCGCCATAGAGCGCGATGCCCGTGATGCGGTGGGCGACGGACATCGCCATCGTCCAGCTCCACTTGTAAACCTGAAGATGCGGGGACAAGGGCCGCGGAGCCACTTTCGCCTCAGCCATGGTGTTCACTCCTGATCGGCGACGTCGGCCGCCCGTAGTTTGGAATGGTTCGTAACGGAAGCGCGGCAACACCGCAATGTGCCTTCTGCCCAACCGGTCGACAGGAGACACACTTCGTCAGCCGCGAAGTTTGCTACAGGCTCGCTTATCGCACAATTTTTAATTATTCTTATCTCCCTTCGCGAATGACGAAGGATACCTATGCAATTCGATCTCACCGATCTGAGCGTCTTCCGGCATGTGGTCGAGGCCGGCAGCATCACCCACGGAGCCGAGCGGGCTCATCTGGCGCTGGCGGCTGCGAGCACCCGCATCCGCAATATGGAAAAGTCCCTCGGCGCGCCCCTCCTGCTGCGAACCCGGGCGGGGGTGACCCCGACGCCCGCCGGCCGGACCCTGCTCCAGCATGCCCGCGGCCTCCTCGCCCAGGCCGAGCGCCTGCGGGAGGATCTGGGCTCCTATACGGGCGGACTGACCGGCCAGATCCGGATCCTCTCCAACACCAACGCCCTGACAGAGTTCCTGCCGGAAGCGCTCGGCGCCTTCCTTGCCGGGCACCCGCAGGTCTCCATCGACCTGGAGGAGCGCCTGAGCGACGAGATCGTCGGCCTGATCGCCGAAGGCGTCGGCGATCTCGGCATCGTGGCCGGCACCGTCGATACGGGGCGGCTCGAGACCTACCCGTTCCGCAGCGACCGCTTCGTGCTTGTGGTGCCGAAAGGTCATCCCCTCGCCTCCCGCTCCAGCATCTCCTTCGCCGAAGTGCTGGAGCACGATTTCGTCGGCCTCGACCGGGCGAGCGCTCTCCAGCGCTTCCTCGCCGGCAAGGCGACGCGCATCGGCAGGCCCATCCGCCTGCGGGTGCAGCTGCGCAGCTTCGACGCGGTCTGCCGCATGGTGGAGGCCGGCGTGGGCCTCGGCATCGTGCCCGAGACCACCGCCCGCCGCGCCGCCCGCACCACGGCCATCATCCCGGTCGAACTCGAGGACGCCTGGGCTGCGCGCGATCTCACCCTGTGCATCCGCTCCTTGAAGGACCTGCCGCCTTCGGCACGACAGCTCGTGGAGCATTTGCGCAAGGAAGCGTGACCGATCACGCAATTGGGAACTCACCTCCCTGCCTGTCCGCCGTCAAAACGCCGTGAGGAGGGAATGATTGTTCCACCTGGATTGTCTGTAGAACCGTCCGTCTCGAACAAGGACGGTTTCAATCCATCACAGGAGGAAACAATGCGCGGAACGAATGGCGGTTGGCTTATCGCCTCAATCGGGTTTTTTGCCCTCGCTCCCATGGGCGCCGCTCAGGCCCAGAGCGCCCAGGACACCACGTTCTTCGTCACCAGCGTCGGTTCCGGCAAGGGCGCGGATCTCGGCGGTCTCGAAGGAGCGGACCGGCATTGCCAGACCCTGGCCGAGGCCGCCGGCATTCGCGGCAAGATGTGGCGCGCCTATCTCTCGACTCAAACCGCGGGCGGCGGAACGGCCACGAACGCGAAGGACCGCATCGGCCGCGGTCCATGGCAGAACGCCAAGGGCACTGTCATCGCCAAGGACGTGGCGGACCTGCACGGCGCCAGCAACAATCTCACCAAGCAGACGGCCCTCACTGAGAAGGGCGAGATGGTGAAGGGGCGCGGCGACCAACCGACCCAGCACGACATCCTCACCGGCTCTCAAGCAGACGGCACCACCTTTGCCGGCAACGAGGACATGACCTGCGGCAACTGGACGAAGAGCGGCACCGAAGGCGCCGCCATGATGGGGCACCACGACCGCACGGGCCTGGACGAGTCGCCGCCGGCCAAGTCCTGGAACTCGTCCCATGCCTCACGCGGCGGATGCAGTCAGGACGCCCTACGCGGCACCGGCGGGGCCGGCCTGTTCTATTGCTTCGCGGCGAACTGACGAGCCCGTCGAACGGATCCCAAAAGTGGAATCCACTTTTGGGATCGATGCTCAGGCGGCGAAATCCACCGCCGGCATCGTGATCCCGCGCCGGAGGCAGGCGGCCTCCAGGGTGTTGCGCAACAGGCACGCGATGGTCATCGGGCCGACGCCGCCCGGCACCGGCGTGATGGCGGAAGCGACCTCGGCCGCTTCCGCATAAGCCACGTCGCCGACCACCTTGGTCTTGCCTTCGCCGGCAGCCGGGTTCGGCACCCGGTTGATGCCCACATCGATCACGATGGCGCCCGGCTTGACCCAATCGCCGCGCACCATCTCGGGCCGCCCGACGGCGGCCACGAGGAGATCCGCGCTGCGGCAGACCTCGGCAAGATCGCGGGTCCTGGAATGGGCCACCGTCACCGTGCAGCTCTGGGCGATGAGCAATTGCGCCATGGGTTTGCCGACGATGTTGGAGCGTCCGACCACGACAGCATTGAGCCCGGCGAGATCGCGCCGCACCGACTGCGCGAGCAGAAGGCACCCTAAGGGCGTGCAGGAGACGAGACCGGGCACGCCGGTCATGAGCCGCCCGGCATTGATCGGATGGAAGCCGTCCACGTCCTTCGCCGGATCGATGGCCTCGATCACCTTCTGCGCATCGATCTGCTTCGGCAGCGGCAATTGCACGAGGATGCCGTCCACCGCCGAGTCCGCATTGAGCCGGGCGACGAGATCCAGAAGCTCCGCCTCGCCGGTAGAGGCCGGCAGCGTGTGCTCGAAGGAGCGCATGCCGACCTCGACGGTCTGGCGCGCCTTGTTCTTCACATAGAGCTGGCTCGCCGGATCCTCGCCGACGATCACCACGGCAAGGCCGGGCGTCACACCCTGCCGCGACAGGCCGGAAACGGCATCGGCGATGCGGGCGCGCAGGCCCTGGGCATAGGCTTTTCCGTCGATGATCGTGGCGCTCATGGATCTGTCCGTCCTGTCAAAGCGGCAAAGGCGGCGGCCAGCGCCTCGCCTTCGCCTGAAATCACAAACGTCTTCAGCCGGGCCGTGGCGCCGGTCTCGAGGCTGACCGCCGAGGCCGGAACCTTGAGCGCCTTCGCCAGCAGGCGCCGGACGCCCTCGTTGGCGGCCCCATCCTCCGGCACGGCCCTGACCCGGACTTTGAGCACCGGCTTGCCGTCCGAGAGAGCCTCGACTCCGTCGATGGCATCGCGCCCGCCCCGGGGCGTCACCCGGACCCGGACTTCGAGCCCGTCGGGGCGGATGCGCCAGGCCACGCGGCGCGCCCTTTTAGAAGGCGATCGGCATCAGGTAGTCGACGATCAGGTTCTGGATAAAAATGATCAGCAGAATCAGGATGATGGGCGAAATATCGACCCCGCCGAGATTGGGCAGGATGCTCCGGATCGGCCTCAGGACTGGCTCCGTCACCGCATCCAGGAAGTTCCAGATCGAGCGGACGAAATTGTTACGGGTGTTGACCACGTTGAAGGCCACCAGCCAGCTCAGGATCGCCGAGGCGACGATGAGATAGGTATAGAGCTGCAGAGCCAGCAGAATGACGTTGAGAAGCGCGCGCATGAGGAACCTGTCAGGGATCGGCGTTGCTCATGTAGCGTTTGAAGCGGGGCTGAACAACCCATAACCGCCTCGCAGGGCCGCCCCTTCCCGCCCCGATGCCATCTCCAGCCCCTCACCGACCGATTGACAGACCAAAGCCGGCAGGCCTAAAACTTGCGCCACTTGGCTCGATGGAATCGACCGGGGCTGTAGCTCAGATGGGAGAGCGCTGCAATCGCACTGCAGAGGTCAGGGGTTCGATTCCCCTCAGCTCCACCAAGTCTTGCAATGACCTCGATTTGGGGCGCCTTGATATCTGCTTGACCGGGTAACCAATAGGCAAGCAGTCGAACCCGGTCTATTTCTTCGGCGAGCTTACGACTCCTTATCCTCGGCGACCGGAAAATGACCTAGAGCTCGTCGACGATGCTTTTTGTCGGAACCCGCTGCGGCGATCCACGTGCCAATAGTTTTCCCGGAATGGTTATCCCGGTCAAACCGGCGATGCTCCCGACATCGGCGGCTCGATAAGGATGGGACAGCCTCTTCGAGAAGCGTCCTCGAACTTGTGGGCGCTAGCCACGTTGGAGTGGTCGGGAAGTCTTCTCGCATTCAGTTGAGGAGCCGCGAATGAGCATCAACCGGAACGCAATTTTGGCGCGCTTAGAAGTCGTTGCCGACTGTCTCGACCTCTCCGAACAAGACTTGAGAGCCATTGCCGAGGATGACGAGCGCATCATTGAGTTTGCCACCGAGCATGGCCAAAGCCTCGATTGGTTATTTATGGGTGATGTTCGGAGCTACATCCGAATGGCTGCATTGAGCCACTGACGGCGTAGGCTGTGGCATTGCCGTCATAGCCCGATCGGCGATATGGGCCGGGATCAGATCCCAAGGTGCCTGAATGGCGCCCCATTCCGCTTTGCGCTCAAGGCTATAGGCATGAAGAATCAGCTGGCCAATGGAGCATCGACTGAGCATAGAACACCCGTTGGAGCGAACTCGATCCGAACGTCACCCGCCAAGTCGTGAGCCAAGCTCCGCTCGATGAGCCGTGTCCCGAAGCCGCGCCGAACGGGTTCGTGAACAGGCGGCCCATCCAATTCCTCCCACATCAGGTTCAGGCGATTTGGCGCGCTCGCGCTGTTGAGTCTCCAGAGGACCTTGATTTGTCCGGTGCCATTCGACAGCGCCCCGTACTTCACCGCGTTGGTGGCCAATTCCTGCAAGGCCATGGCAAGGGCAAGCGCCATGCGTGGCGGCACCTGGACGGGGGGCCCCTGCACGTGGATACGGTTTTCCCCGCGGCTGCGGTACGGCTCCACTGCTTGCGCGACGATGTCGTGAAGTCTCACGTCCGCCCAGCTTTGGTCGGTGAGGACGTTATGAACTTGCGACAGGGCGATGAGGCGGCTCTCCATCGCGCGTGAGGCGTGATCCAGGTCTGGCGCGTTGCGGAGGGTCTGCGAGGCAATGGATTGTACCGTCGCCAGCGTGTTCTTCACCCGATGGTTCAACTCGCCGATGAGAAGGTCCTTGTCTCTCAATGCAGCCCGCAATTGATCCACGACACGCAGACGCTCGATGGCGGCTCCGAGGAGATTGGCGTAGCTCCTGAGGAACTCGATGTCCGATTGCGTGAAGTCTCGTGGCGTCTGACTGTCCACTTGGAGGACACCGAAAGGCGGGCGCCCGTTACTGCTCAAGATCAGCACGTTCACGAAAGCTTTCACGCCATCCGCTTTCATGAAGTCGTGATACTCGAACCGCTCCTCCTTCTCGATGTCGTTCGAGATGACGGCGCCGTCCTTAAGGGTCAGGCCCTCCGGTGAATTCTCGGCAGCAGTGACGGTCACGTGCCCGATGACCCCCGGCTTCCAACCAAAGCCGGCGCGAGCTTTGAAAGTCTTGCCGTCAGGCAGGAGTTCCATGACCTTCGCGAGCGCCGTGTCGAGGGCACGGCCAACGAGTTCGCAGCCCTTGTTGAGAATGTCGTCCAGGGCCTCCGACTTGAGCGCGAGTTCGCCGAACTCTGCCAAAACGCGCTGCTGTTCCATCAAGTTGTCTTGGTTTGTATTCTGTTGGTCAGCCATCTCGCGTCGTGCCAAGGTTTATACAGCAAGGTTTCCAATCCTGCTGATCAGCTTATGGTTCCAAGCAGGTATGGCTGGAAGCCTTGTGGGATGGCTTGGCGGACAAGCCGATGCAGTGCTTTAAAGCTCGTTCTGGCACCTTGGAGCTTGTCGGATAGAGCCGCAGCCTTTCCGGAACGGCGACATGCCCATTCCGGAAAGCGACGGGCAACGGTCACGCACCGCGGCTCTCCAGATAGACCCTCGCGGCTTTAATGGCGCCATCGCATTGGGCCGAGGTGCCGCCGAGCACCTCCTCGGGCGCGGTACGACCGGTCCAGACGTCCAAGGTGGTCGTGACGACCCAGAGCGGCTCGGCCATCGCGCGCTCCGCCAGCTTTGGCAGGGAGGCCTCGGCGCAGGTCCTCACATCGGCAATCACGGCCTGAGGAGCGCGGACCTGGGCCAGGCGCTCGTTCATCTCCGCCTGGAGCGGATCGACGATCAGCGCGCCGACAAGGGTGGCCAAAAATTCTTGAAGCATTGTCGCCTCTGCGCCAGCGATCGGATCGGGAAGGATCCGACATCACGCAAGGGCCGGCACGGCTCGCGTCAGAGGGGCCCGGATCGGGGTCATCTGAGATTTAAGCAGTGCGGACGAAGGTTCAAGGTCGCACCGTTCGCCGTGCTCCGTTGGCAGAAGGCGCCGATTCCCTTTTCGCTCGATAATCCTAAGGCAAGGGAAGAATTCCGCTGCGACCAAACGTACTTACCCGATGCGGTGCAAGAGCCTCAAAGTTGCCTGGATTGCTCTTGTATGACCGGACCTGTGTCGAAAGCGATTTGCGGATCGGATCATCAGCCTCATGAGCAGCCCGCCTCAGTCTCGAAGTGACTTCACCTTCCCCTGGTCCGTCGATCATCAACCGCAAAACGCCCTCCTCGAGAAAGTCGAGCAATTCTACAGGCTGTGTCTTCTGCGTTGGCGGTTCATCGAGACCTGCAGGCAGGCGGCGCGCCCCACGTTCGAGCGCACCGGCGCCGTGCTCGACCAGACCGTTCTCGCGACCGCCCTGATCGTTTTGCCCAAGGTGTTCGCCGGGTGGGATGCGCTGCGCCCCGCTTTGCTCTCGCCACACGGGCGCTGCTGCCCTTCATTCCGATTGCCAGCGCGGAGGACGAGGCGCTGGCATCCGATCCGGTTTGGGACCTCCTGGCCGAGTTCCAGGCGCTTGCACCGGACCAGCAGGACAAGGCCGCCAAGAACCTGGCTCTCCTGTGGGACCATTTCGAGCACCTGTTCGGGGGCTTGAGCGGCTTTCTGGCGGAGCCGCAGATCGAACAATCCCTGTACCTCGACAAGCTGATGACGGCTTCGCGGCGGATGAAGGTTGCCCGCGGGTCGGACGTGGCTTTTCATTACGTCACGGTCGAGCTGATGCGGCATTACGTGCACTGCCTGCAGCTCGGACGGTCGGACCGGGCCGCGCTGACGCTGGCATCCAGCGTCGCTGCCCTGATCAACCACGGGCGCATGATGACGCCGGCGATTACGGCCGATGTGGAATCCTACCGGACAGAGCATGCGGCGGCCGCCTGAGCGCTAGCGCACGTGCGGTGTTGAGATGAGTCCACGCGACGAGAAGGGCCCGAGAGGCAGCGCTCCTCTCGGGCCCTTCTCAAGGATCGTTTGTGGACGTTAACGGCAGCGGCGCACGCGACGCGTGACGATGTCACCGTCAGGCTCTTCCTCGCGAATCACGACCGTCCGACACCGTTCGACGCTCCCGGTCGACAGGTCGTCCCTGTCGTAGCCGCGGCGGCGTTCGATGTAACGGCGCTCATAGCGGTCGTTATCCGGCCCGACGCGGACGCTCGGGCCATCGGGACCAACGCCGAACTGCACTTGAGCAGACGACGGGGTCGAAACTACGACGGTCGATCCAAGTAAAGCGGCAGCCAATAGCCAAGTTGACGTCTTCATCATTCCATCTCCACGCCTGTGGCACATGGAAGCTCAACGCATTACTTTGCTTTACGTTTCATGAAACAAAAATGTCTTTGGCGACCCGCCGCGCAACCTTCAATGATCAGCGCGGTGCCGCCTCGATCTCGTTCTGCTCGACGACCCGCTCGATCAGCTCCGCCTGGCTCTTGATGCAGTAGAGCGGGACGCCTCCTGCCGTCGACGGCAGGAGGCGGAGAACCCGAAATAGGTCGTTCGGCAGATTGTGATTGGTCGATCGGGGCCGCACGACCTGGCCGACTTTGAACACATGCTCCATCATGGCACCCTCCAGGGACCAGGGGACGAAGCCATCATATCAGTCCCGCGCTCCCACCGTGAGGTGTTGTCGGGAGAAAGCGCGGCTCCTGCGGGTCAGGCTCTGCGATCAGATCGGACCTCTCGGGATGTCGTGCCAGTAATCCCGCATCTCCTGCTCACGCTTGCGGTCGGGCCAGATCCGGTCGTCGCCATAGAACGCGGGAGCGCTCTGCACCTGAGCTTCCGTCACATCCGTGCGGTAGCCCTCGAGCTCCTTGTCGTAGGACAGCTTGTCCCACGGGACCGTATGATGATGAACCCCGATCCCCAGGAAGCCGCCGAAGGTCACGTCGACATAGAGAACCCGTCCACTCACCTTCTCGATCAGCAGGCGCTTGATGGTGCCGATCTGCGTCCCCTCCGGGCCGTAGACGGCCGTGCCTTCCACGCGGTCGCTCTCAATCACCGGATGCCAGGCCGCCGTCTGGTTGATCGGACCCCAGAGATAGAAGCCGTTCTCGATGATCCCGGCCGCCACGACGGCCCGGCTGACATTGAGCGTCCACTCGTCATCGGGACCGACCTGCCGGTCGAGAGCCCAGGGCCCGTGTTCGACCGGCAGCGTGTCGCCCGCCGCACTCTCCGTGAAGCCGCGCAGATCGGGAGTCGTCGTGGACTGGAACACGTAATACGTTCTCATGGGCGCCTCCATCCGACAGGATCGATCGCTCCGCACCCCTTCCCTCATGACCGCATTCGTCGTGCATGAGGCGATTTAAGTTTCAACCTCAAGGTCTTGAGCGCGGTTCCTCGCATCTGCGAAAATCAAGGCACGACGCTGCCTTGCGCAACCTGCTTTGCCGCGTTGGAGCGCAGGTCGTTCGGTGATAGGCTCTCCTCAAGAAGCGCTTCGGGGCTCAGGGAAACTACAAGTGGTCACAGACTTGGCAATATCCTTGCTCGTCGTTCTGGCCGGCGCCATCGGGATGCTCCTGCTGCTTCTCACGTGGTTCGGCGGCAGAACCATCACGCCCGAGATCGAGGACGATCTCGACCCCATTCTCGGGGCCCGGGACCCCATGGCCATCTACGAATCCCATGGCCCCTTCATCCCCATGCCGGCCCATCTGAAAACCAACGACCAGATGATCGACTGGATGACCAAGGAACTTCCCAGGCTCACGGCGGAAATCGCGAACCCTCGGCCGTAGAGCATCGGACCCAAAACCGAACCCGCTCTCGGGTTCAGTTCCGATGCTCCTTCTCTCAAATGAGCGCATTGTCGGGGGCGAAAAACCGGAGCCATTTCTCGCTGACGCGGATCTCCGATTCCGAACGGTGCGCCAGAAAGCCAAGCGGCCCGACACCGGAGGGTCGAAATCGGCCTCAATCGCAGCGACGGACCCGCCGCGTGACGATGCGGCCCCACTCGTTCTCTTCCTGAATGGTGATGTTGCGGCAGCGACTCTCGTAGCGATCGTATCGGCGCTCTTCACGCAGAGCGTCCCGGCGGCCGGCCTCATAGGCGCGGGAACGATCCTCCTGTCGACGCTCACGCCAGCGCTCGCGGCGCTCATAGCGCTCCTGCTCGGGATCGCGCACGCCGACCTGCGGACGACCATCGGGTCCGATGCCGAATTGGATCTGGGGCTGGGCCAAAGACGGCGAGGCGACGAAGAGACATGAACCCATTGCGGCAGCGGCAAGGAAAACGATTTTTCGCATTGGAAAAGTCCTATTCAACAATCGCAATCCAACGCCCGCTCACAAATGCGGTTCCAAACCAGACCGCTGCATGTCGTCAGTTAATTGCTCAATCAAAAAACAATGGAAGCGATAACGTTTCAGGGAAACATCAAGGCCGAGATCAATACACTCATTGCATAGGCCAATGCGAGCAGAAGCGGCGCAAGCATCGCGGCAGACGCAAGCAGGAATACCGACAAGCTGAGGCTGCGCATGATGTGGCTCCTTCAATGATGAAGCCTGCAGCCTACCCGGAACCTGGGCCGCAACATGGCACAACCTTGGCCAAACATGAGAGGCGCTGCAAAGACAGCGCTCTTATATAGCCTTGCCGAATGACGATGCGCGCTCCGATCCTATCGATCGTGAACATCCGATAACGTGACATCAGCATGGTCGCGCGGTGTCGGGCGTGTTGCGATGTAGAGAGCGACACTGCCCATGATCGCCGCGAGAATGACAGGCAGGATGCGGCTTTCCATGAGCCACAGGATCAAGGCATAGGACAGGGCAAGCGTCGTCAACGCATAGATTTTGGCATGCCGCGGAATGGCCCTTTGATCGCGCCATGCGGTCAGCAGCGGGCCGAACCGAGGATGGCGATAAAGCCGCTCGGCCAGGGCCGGATTCGAACGCGCGAAGCACCAGACCGCCAGGAGCACGAAAGGCGTCGTCGGCAGAACCGGCAGGAAGATCCCGACGATGCCGAGTGCCAGGCTTGCATAACCGAGACAGAGATAAAAGCGACGCCTCATCCAGTTTCTCGCAAGGACCGATCCGGATTGAGCATAACGCCCCATCGTTCGATCCTGTGCCTCAACGCGGCGTGCTGAAATATCGTCCCCGTTCTCGCTGGCGCGGACCTTCGGCTCGCATCGCGATGCTCCTTCACGATCCCTGCGCCAGCATCGTCTCGACGCTTGCGGCGATCTCCAGAAGCCGCCGGTCGTGACCATTTCGCGCCACGAGCATGAGGCCCACCGGCCGTTCGGTGCCGGGGATCGGCAGGGAGATGCCGGTGAGATCGAACTGGTTGCCGAACATGGTGTTGCGCAGGATCAGCCCGTCGGTCTTGTTGTAGAGCTTGTCGTCAGCTTCGAGAGGCGCGGTCAGCGGCGCCGAGATGGCCGTGCTCGGCAGCGCCAATACGTCGAGAGACGACAAACGCTCGTCCATGGCCGCGACAAGCGCATGTCGGCGGCGCAGCATGCGGATATAGACCGGCGCCGGCACGGTGCCGCTGCGCGCGATCCACCAGCGTACGCGCGGATCGATGTTCGCCGCCTTCGCGTCCAGCCAATCCGCGTGAACTTCGGCCGCCTCGATGGACGCGATGGAGGCTGAGACGGTGGCGTCCGCCATGATCTCGAGCAGATCCTCTATGCCGTGATCGACGATTCTCGCACCTGACTTGGACAGGAGCGTCAGCGAAGCCTCGAAAGCCCGCTCCACCATCGGCTCGGTTTGCGAGAACAGGCGTCCGCGCGGAACACCGATCCGCAGTCCCGCCAAGGGATGCGGATTCAACACGCGCGGCTCTTCGCCCGCCATGACCGCATCCGTGAAGGCGCAGTCCTGAACGGAGCGGGCCAGAGGCCCAATGGAATCGAGGCTGGGCGAGAGTGGAAACGCGCCGTCCAGCGGCACGCGATGCGCGGTCGGCTTGAAGCCGACGACGCCGTTGAGTGCAGCCGGAATGCGGACGGAGCCGCCGGTATCGCTGCCGACGGCAATCTCGCTCGTGCCCTCCGCCACGGAGACGCCCGCGCCTGAGGACGAGCCGCCTGGAATCCGCAGGGGATCGGCGGCATTGCCCGGCGTGCCGTAATGGGGATTGAGGCCGAGGCCCGAGAAGGCGAACTCCACCATGTTGGTTTTGCCGATGATGACGGCACCCGCCTGGCGCAGGCGGCGAACGACGACCGCGTCCCTGTCGGCGGGAGGCGCGTCGCGCAGAGCAATCGAGCCTGCAAGCGTCGTCTTGCCCGCCACGTCGAAGAGATCCTTGATCGAGACGATTGCGCCGTCGAGCGGGCCGAGCGAGAGACCTGCGCGATGTCGTGCATCGGCTGCATCGGCGGCAAGACGCGCCGCATCCTCATAGAGGCGCAGAAACACCCGCTCGTCGGCCGCACGGCCGGCAAGGCGCGCCAGAATGGTTTCGAGCTTGTCTCTGATCGTCGTCATGAGGGCACCGGATAAGTGGACAATGGCTTAGAGCATCGGCCGGGAATGACACCAGTGCATTCCCTCCGTCGTCATGGCCGGGCCTGTCCCGGCCATCCCGATTGTTCGAAGCGCCGCGCTTAACCGATTGAGATCACCGGCACAAGGCCGGTGATGACGTGGCGTGTTATCCTCAAGCTAATAGGCTCTTAAAGCTGACGCCCTCTTCCCTCACCGGGAACGACACGGCGTGTAACATGCGGTTCCTCATCACGATGCATAGCGCCCGCGGGCTTCATCCATGTCGTTCTGATCGGATGTCATGGTCGAAATCGGGAAGGTGATGACGCAGCGAATCCCCGTCGGCACGAAATCGAGCTTGATCTCGCCTCCCAATTGCTGCGCGAGGCCGCGTTGGATCAGCTTGGATCCGAAGCCCTGACGCTCGGGCTTCTTCACGGGCGGGCCGCCGCTCTCGACCCATTCCACGAGAAGCGCGGACTGGTTAGACCCCGCAGTGACGGCCCACATCACATGCACCTTGCCGTCCGGAACCGACAGAGAGCCGTACTTGACGGCGTTCGTCGCCAGTTCGTGGACCGCAAGCCCCAGGGCCAGGACGGCGCCCGGTTGCAGGTTGATCTTCGGGCCCCGCAGGCGGATGCGCTGCCGCATCCCATCCTGATAGGGCTCCAGTTCGTTCTTCAGCACGTCTTCCAGCAGCGCACCCTGCCATTGGGTGGCCGTGAGAAGGTCGTGGGTTTTGGCCATCCCATGCAGCCGGTCCATGAACGCGTTCCAGGCGGCCGGATCGCTGCTCTCGGCAGAGCGTCTGGTCAGAGAGGCTATCGATTGAACGGTCGCCAGGGTGTTCTTGACCCGGTGATTGAGCTCGTGGAGCAGAAGCGCCTGCCGTTCTTCCGCAAGCCGCCGCTCGGTGATGTCCTGAGACACGCCGACCATGGAAGGCTGTTCGTCCGGTCCGCTTCTCATCCGGCCGCTGACCCTGATCCAGCGTTCGCAGCCGTCGCGCCGGATCACACGATACTCCGCGTGCAGATCCGACCGGGTTGCGAGCGCCTGCGCGACGGCTTCAGCCTGCATGGCGCGGTCGTCGGGATGGATCGACGCGACCAGATCGGCATACGAGAAGGGCTCATCGGGTTCGCGACCGAAATGGGCGCGGCACGTGGGAGATGCGGTCAGAGCCCCCGTGGACGGCGTGTACTCCCAGGAGCCGAAATTGCCCGCATTGAGGGCGAGACGCAGGCGCGCCTCGCTCTCGGCCATGTGGGCGAGCACCTCCTCCCGGTCCCGTTCGTGCTTGCGGATGCCGGTGGCCGCCTCCACGAGCGCCTTCTTGATGGCGTCGAATTCCAGAACCCGTGTGGTGGCCGGATCGAAGACCTCCTCCCCGCGTCCGAGGGCGTGGGCCGCGGCCACGAGCTGGTCGACCGGTTTGGCGATGGAGCGGGAGAGCAGAACCGCCAGGAGAATGCCGCCGAGGATGACGGCACCGAGAATCGTGAGCCAGAAGAGGGAGCGCTGAGCCGATTTCGCCAGCTCCGCTTCCGGTATGCTGATCACGAAAGTCCAGCCATAGGCCGGCGACTGGCTGAAATAGGTGCGCACCGGGATGCCATCCAGCGTGACGCTCCGAAGACGTCCTTCCTGCGAGGCCGCGAGGGCATCCTGAACGTAAGGGCTGGCGGGCTGCCCGACATACCGCTCCGGCGATCGGGAGCGAGCCACGATCCTCCTGCTGCGATCGAGCACCGCGGCGTTCCACCCATTGTCGATTCTCTGATCGCGGATGATGTCCTGGAAAGCATCCGGCGTGATCGCCAGCGACAGGATATAGGCGACGCGCTCATCGAGGATGACTGGGGCATCGATGGTGATCAGACGCTGCCCCGTCAGTGAGCCCACATAGAGATCGGACACGAGCGGCCTGCGGGTTTCCTGAACGCGCCGCAACAGCTCCGGGCGATTGCTGTTCGGCAGGATAACGCCGTAGGGCACACGGGTGTTGAAGACGGTCCTGCCGCCGGGCTCGAAAAGAGCGATCCAGGAGGGTTCTGCGAGACCGGTGTTCTTCGCCCGGTGATAAAAATCTTCGAAGTCTCCTCTGGCGAGGCTGGACGACTGGGCCAGAACCTGCAGCGCCACCGCTGACTTCTCTATCTCGCGATCGAGCGACAGGCTCAGCGCGCGCGCCGTCTCCTGCATGCGCAGATCGGTGGCCTGCTGCTCGGCCCGGTAGCTGGAATAGAGACCCGCTGCGGCCACCAGAATGGTCGGCAGCGCGAGAACGAAAACCAGCCCCCACAACACCTGCCGCAACGAGGTGCGGGCTCCTTCAGGATGATTCCGGTTCGCTTGTCCAGATCTGTCTGCCGCCTCGGATCTTCGCCCTGTCATGCTAGCTGTCCTGAACCGGCATCAGGACACGCACGAGGGTCGCCGGATCGTCGCGCGGCCATTCTACGTGAGCATCGAGCTGGCGCGCCAAGGCTTTCAGGATGGTGCCGGAGGCGCTTTTCTGCGCGGCCTCCTTTTCCTCCAGGCTGAAAGCGTCGTCCGAGAGTTGGAAGAGCAGGGTCCCATCCTGGACGCGGAGCAGGAGCTTCAGCTTCCCATGACGCTCCTTGTAGGCATGGGTGAGTGCGTTGACGACGATCTCGTTGAACAGGAGCGCCATGGGGGCCGCCTTCGCGGCTTCGACGTCAACGTTCTCGACGTCGAATTCCAGGGTGATCCTCACGTCCGGGACGGACGAGGTCAGTTCCTCGCATATCCCTTTGGCGAAACTCGAAGCATCGAACCGCGTCGATCCCTGCCCGTCATAGAGATCGCGATGCGCGGCCGCGAGGGCCTGCATGCGTTCCTTCATGCGCCCGAGCACCTGGCGCACCTGTTCATCCTCGGCCTGACGGACCTCGATGCCGATCAGGGAGAGCAGCAGCTGGAGATTGTTCTTCACCCGATGATCGAGCTCATGCAGCAGAGCCGTGCGCTCGTCGAGCATCTGTTGCAGGGCATCCTGGGCCCGTCTCCTCTCGCCGCGTTCGCGGGCTTCCGCCAAGGCGCGCAGGACGGTGGCAGGCAGCCGGTCGAGCTTGTCCTTCAGCACGTAATCCGTCGCCCCGCGCTTCAGGGCCTCAACGGCCACCTCTTCGCCGAGGGCGCCGGAGACGAAGACGAAGGGCGTGGCGCGGGCCATCTCCTGGGCGATCTCGAGCGCGTTCAGGCCATTGAAGGCAGGCAGGAGGTAATCGGCCAGGATGAGATCCCAGCTTTCGTCCCGGACCGCCCTGGTGAACTCATCGGCGGACACCACGCGCTCGATCGACACGGGAAGACCGGCTTCGATCAAGGCTTCCGTCACCAATTCAGCATCGAGGGCGCTGTCCTCCAGGAGGAGGATGCGCAGCACCCGATCGGCTTGGATGACGGTCGCCTGATCCATCGACGTTCCTAAGCTCCGCTGCGCTGCGGCGGCGGCTCGTTGAGGATGGCCCAGAACACACCGAGGTCCTGGATCGCATCGAAGAATTCCCGGAAGCCCACGGGCTTCACCACGAAGGCGTTCACCCCGAGCTCGTAGCTGCGCACGAGATCGCTTTCCTCCCGCGAGGAGGTGAGCATGACGACCGGCGTCTGCCTTAAGCGCGGGTCGGCCTTGACCTTCTCCAGAACCTCGAGCCCGTCGACCTTTGGCAGCTTCAGATCGAGCAGGACGACGGCCGGATCGCTGGTGTTGCGGCTCTCATGCGCGCCGCGCCGATAGAGGAAATCGAGCGCCTCCGCGCCGTCGCGCACCACGACGACCTCGTTGGCGAGCTGGCTCTGCTCCAGGGCCGCCATCGTCAGTTCGAGGTCCTTCGGATTGTCCTCAACCAGCAGGATTGGTTTCAACTCCGGCATTCACGCCGCTCCTTCTTGATGATCCGGCAGGGCAATGGAGAAGGTCGCTCCCTTGTCGAGCTCGCCCTCGGCCCAGGCCCGGCCTTCGTGCCTTTCGACAATACGCCGAACATTGGCCAGCCCGATTCCGGTGCCCTCGAATTCTTCCATCCGGTGGAGACGCTGGAAGACGCCGAACAGCTTACCGATGTACTTCATATCGAACCCGACGCCGTTGTCGCGCACGAAATAGACCGTCTCCCCGCCCGTGCGGGTGGAGCCGATCTCGATGCGCGCTTTCTCCCGGGTGCGGGTGTACTTTACCGCATTGTCGAGCAGATTTTCAAATACCAGCCTGATCAGCACCGGATCCGCATTCACCGGGGCTAAGTCCCCGATGACCCATTGGATTTTGCGGTCGCCGATCCCCATGGTCAGCTTCTGCCTGATCTCGTCGACGAGGCTCGCCACGTCCACATGCCGGGGCTTCAGGGCCGTGCGGCCCATATGCGAGAAGCGCAGCAGGTTGTCGACGAGGGTTCCGGCCGTGTAGGCGGCCTCGATGATCGTGTCGACGTAGCGCTTGCCCTTGTCCGACAATTTGCTCGCTTCCTGCTTCTTCAGGAGCTCGGAATAGCCGACGATGTGCCGGAACGGGGCCCGCAGGTCGTGGGACACCGAGTACGAAAACGCCTCCAGCTCCTTGTTGCTGCGGCGCAGCTCCTCCGAGAGCGATGCCAGCTCCTCGGCCCGGCGCAGGACGATGCCCACGATGGCATTGCGCAGCTCCTTGACCGCCTCGATCTCGCTCTGGTTCCAGGACAGGGAGCGGTTTCGCACGGTCTCCTTCCAGATCTCGAACGACCGCCTTGGATGAAGTCTCAAGGAGCCCGCCTCCTCCTGAACGGGTTTTTGCGGATTGCCGCCCCATTTGACGGTCTGCACGACCTCGGGCCGGAACCAGAGCACGTAGCTCGAATGCGCCTTCGAGATCGAGATGGAGACCAGGCCGCTCGCCCGATCGGCATAGGCTCGCGCCGGTGGATAGACTTCCGACAGATTGTCGGTGGCAAAGACGTCTTCCTGGTGGTTTTCCGAGAGCCAGTCGAAGAGCGCTCTGACCTGATCCTTGTCGGGAGCTTGCCCCAAGCACCAGCAATGGTCCTGCGTCAGGACGGCCGCTCCTTGCGCGCCCGCCAGCATCATCAGATCGTCCGAATGATTCACCAGCCCTGCAATGAAATGCTCCTCCGCCGCCATGTGGGCGAGGAGCCGCGTCTGCACGGCGCCGAGGCGCACGCGGTTTTCCGCCAGCATCGTGTTCTCCCGCGCATCGAGCTGCAGCGAGAAGATCTGCGTGAGGAAATCGCAGGCGTTGCGCACCTGGAGCGAGACTCGCTTCGGCTCCTTGTTGTGACAGGAGATCAGGCCCCACAGCTTGCCGCCGCGCAGGATCGAGATCGACATGGAGGCGAGCGTCCCCATGTTGCGCATGTATTCGAGATGTACCGGCGAGACGCTGCGCAGCACCGAGTCGCTGAGATCCAGCGGCGCCGGATCACGCGACTGGATCGGGACGGGCGCGTAGTTGGCGTCGGGAATGATGCGCAGACGGTTGCGCCGGTAGAGTTCCCGCGCCTGGGCGGGAATATCGGAAGCCGGGAACCGCAGGTCGAGGTAGGAGGGCAGCACCTCGTTGCGGTCCTCGGCGATGACGGTGCCGTTCCACGCGTCGTCGAACCGGTAGATCAGGACCCGGTCGAAGCCGGTCATGCGGCGGATGTCCTGCGCGGCCAGATCGAACAGGAACTCGATGGTCGACGCTTCCTGCAGCTGGCCCACGAAACGGCGCAAGGTGGGATTGTGCGCATCGATGCTGGAGACCGCGTCGGACGGCGGCTCCTCCAGTTCGAGAATCGCGCAATCGCCCGAGCGGGAGATCGCCGTCTCGAAGAACTTTTCCTCCCGCGCCGTCCTGACCTGGATGGTCCTGACGAAGCGGGTGCTGCCGGCCGATGGCGGGTCATCCAACTGCGCGGCGAATTCTGCGCTCAAAGCCGGCAGCACCTGTTCGAAGGGACGGCCGAGAGCATCCGCCGGATCGAATCCGAAGGTCTCGGCGATGTTGGCGCTGGCATAGGCGATCGTCCTGTCGGAGAGCCTGATCGCGAGAAGGATTCCGTGCGGCTGGATGCTGCCTGGAATGTGGATCGGCTCCCGCTCGCAGGCGGTCAGATCGATGTCTTCGGGCGTTTGCAGGGTCATGGGGTCTCGCACAGCCAGTCATGCATCACATTGAAGGTTTCTTGCGCGGCCCCGACGATGAGATCGTCGGCCTCCGGCGACGAAGCCTCCAGGAGCTTCGCGCCGAACGACTTCCACATGGCAGCAACGTCACGTCCGTAGCTGCGGAAATAGGCGCATCCCGTTTCCGCGGTCAATCCGAGTCGGTTCTCCACCTCGCGCGCAATGATGGCGCCGCCCAGCGTCGAGCCCTCGACCACATACATGCTCCCCAGCACCGCCTCCGGCGCCGGCAGAGGCATGAGAGGCTGGCATTGTGGCAACCGAATGATGTCGTCCGATTCTAGTCCTAGGGTCTCGAGATCCCTGGCGAGAAGCTGCGTCTTGCAGCGGCTCTGAAAGAAGTCCCGATCGGGCGCCATAGCGGCGGCTTCGCTCTCCCAGGCCTTGTGGAAGCCATAGAAGCGGGCCAGCAGATCCCTGTAAGCATCGCACGATGCGATTCGGCGCTCGAGATCGATGGCGGCCTCGATCCGGTCATGCGCTTGGCGGGTTTCGACTTTCAGTCGTTCGAGCAGCGTCATGAGACCTCGTCCACAGGGCGGCCCAGCCGTCTCGCGGCCATCCGTTCGGCCATTCCCAATCCGTCGTGGATCAGGACGGCGAGCAGCGCAACCACCAGCCCGCCCTGCAGCACGAAGGCGACGTTGTTCGATTGAAGACCGGCGATGATGACCTCGCCCAAACCCTTGGCCGCCACCGTCGAACCGATCGTGGCGGTGCCGAGGCTGATGATCACGGAAAGGCGGATGCCGGCCAGGATAACCGGAAGAGCGAGCGGCAGTTCCACCTGGAGAAGGCGCTGACGCGGATTCATGCCCATGCCCTTGGCCGCCTCCAGGGTCTGGGGCGATACTTCCATCAGGCCGGTGAGCGTGTTCTCGAAGATCGGCAGGAGGCCGTAGAGAAAGAGCGCAATGAAGGTCGGTTTTTCCCCGAAGCCCACGAGCGGCACCGCAATCGCCAGAACCGCGATGGGCGGGAAGGTCTGGCCGATGTTCACGAGGCTGCGCGACAGCGGCAGGTACTCCTGGCCCGAAGGCCGCGTGACGAAGATGCCGAGTCCCACGGCCAGGATCGTGCTGGCCAGCGTCGCCAGAAACACGATGCGCAGGTGCGACAGGGTCAGGGCGAGCAGGCTGCCCTGGTTGTAGATCGCCGGCGCGTTGTTCGTGGTCAGCGGCCTGAAGGCGAAGGCGAAAAGCTGCGGCGCCGTGATGAAGAGCACCAGCAGGAGCAGCGCTGCCCCACGCAAGACGAACGACCGTGCCCTCATGCGAAGGACCGCCCGTGTTCCATGATGCCCTTCACGCTGACCCGCCCGACGAGGGCACCGGATGCATCCGCGACGGGCAACACGTCCCGTCCCATCCAGATCAGCCGCGAGAGAGCATCCCGTAAGGAGTCGGTGACGAGGATGGGTTCTCCCTCGGCGCCTCCCGGCTCGAGGGCCTCCTGCACGCACACTAGAGACAAGAGACGGAAGGGCCTTTCCGCCGTTCCCACGAGCTGCTCGACGAAGGCCTCGGCCGGACGCGTCAGCAGCTCCGCGGGTGTCGCATATTGCAGGAGCCGCGCCCGATCCATCACGGCAATCTTGTCGCCGAGCTGGAAAGCCTCGTTCATGTCGTGCGTGACGAGAACGATGGTGGTGCCGAAACGGCGCTGGATCGCGAGCAGATCGTCCTGCGCCTTGCTGCGGATGACCGGATCCAGCGCACCGAAAGGCTCGTCCATCAGGAGGAGCGCGGGCTTCGCCGCCAGCGCGCGCGCGACGCCCACGCGCTGCTGCTGTCCGCCGGACAATTCGTGCGGGAATTTCCGGGCGAACTCCGCGGGGTCGAGCTGAAACAGGTCGAGCAATTCCTCGACGCGGGCCGCGATCCGCCCCTTGTCCCAGCCGAGAAGGCGCGGCACGGTGGCGATGTTCTCGGCGACATTGCGGTGAGGAAACAGCCCGTAGCCCTGGATGACATAGCCGATCCGGTGCCGCAGCTCGTCTTCCGGAATCGACATGGTGTCCTGGCCGTCGATGAGCACGCGGCCCGCGCTCGGCTCGATGAGGCGGTTGATCATGCGCAGCAGGGTCGACTTGCCCGCCCCCGACGTGCCGACGACGACGGCAATCGTTCCCGCATCGACCCGGAAGGACACGTCGTCGACGATCGTGGTGGCGCCGTAGCGCTTGGTAAGGTGCTCAATCTCGATCATACGAGCCCCGCCTGGTGAGATCGATGATCGCGTCGAGGATGATGGCCGCCGCAAACGACAGGACGACCGTCGGAATGGCGCCCAGGAGCACGAGGTCGATGGCCGTCTGGCCGATGCCCTGAAAGACGAAGGTGCCGAAGCCGCCTCCCCCGATCAGCGCCGCCACCGTGGCCAATCCGAGGTTCTGGACCAGCACGATGCGGATGCCGGCGAGGATGACGGGAATCGCCAGGGGCAGTTCGACCTGCCACAGGCGCTGGCGCGCGGACAATCCCATGCCGCGCGCCGCATCGGTGACAGTGGCCGGCACCTGGTTCAATCCGGTCACCGTGTTGGCGACCACCGGCAGCAGGGAATAGAGAAAGAGCGCGATGAAGGCGGGCGCTGCCCCGATGCCGCGAATGCCCAAAGCCGCCGCCAGGGGCACGTGCGTGGCCAGGAACCCGAGCGGCGCGATCAGAATGCCGAAGAGCGCGATGCTCGGGATCGTCTGGACGATGTTGAGCACCTGAAGGATCGCCGTTCTCAAACGGCGGATGCGATGGGCCAGGATGCCGAGCGGCAGCCCGACTAGGCAGGCGGCGACCATCGAGCCGAAGGCGAGCCACAGATGCTGGCGCGCCTCACGCCAGAAGGTGTCCTGCCGGTTGGCATATTCCTTGAGCAGGGAGAGATTGTCCCAGGCGCCGGAGGAAAGCAGAAGCGCAATCGCGCCCGCCGCCACGGCGATGGCGGCGAGCCGCGCCCAAGGCCCCAGGCGCAGGCGCGTCAGCGCATCGGCCGCAAGCAGCGCGAAGGAGAGGGTGAGAAGCCAGAAGCCGAGAGACGGCGATACGCGCGCGAAGGTGTTGCCGGCCGGCGTGACGAACCCGGCCGACCATCCGACCGCGGGAAAGATCACGCACAGGCCGATGGAAGCGGCCGCGAGGCGGAGCAGCGGCGCGCGAAGCAGCGCCGCACAAAGCGCCACGCCGAGCGTCACGATCATCACACCGATGGCGCCCGAAGGAGGCAGCGCGTCGACCAGCATCCGCCCTTCGCCGGCCGCGATGCGGTTGGCGCGGTAGATGACGAAGGGTGAGGCGAAAAGCGCCACGCCGATCAGGACGGCGATCACGCTCCCGAGTCGGTCGAGGGACAGGGATGGGCGCAACGAAGGCATGCCGGGCGCGGTCGTTCGGGAGGAGATCGTGTTCACAAAACTTCCGGTCTTTATCGCGCCGCCTGCGTCCTGGGTGTGTGTCCCATCAATCTCTCCCTCGTCCTGCCTCGTCATCACCGGCCTTGTGCCGGTGATCCCGATTGCATGAAGCGCCGAGCCTTTCATGATCGGGATGGCCGGCACAAGGCCGGCCATGACGGGAAGGTCTCAATGACGAAACAAACTCTTGGGAGCAGCGTAGCTGCGTCTCAAGGGCGTTTCCAGTGTCCACTGGATACGCCCTCATCCTCCGAAATCAGACCCTCAGATCATTTCAGGAAGCCCTTGGACTTCAAGTACTCCGTTGCCACGGCCTTCGCCGGCTCGCCGCCGACCTGGACACGGGCGTTCAGCCCCTGGAGCGTGGCGAGGTCGAGGGATGCGAAGACAGGCTTCAGGATCTCGGCGATTTTCGGGTTCTCCTTCAGGACCGACTCGCGGATGATCGGCGCCGGGGCATAGACGGGCTGCACGCCCTTGTTGTCCTCCATCACCACGAGGCCCGACGGGGCGATGCCGCCATCGGTGCCGTAGACCATGGCCGCATTGGCGCCGTTGGTCTGTTCGGCCGCCGCCTTGATGGTGGCCGCCGTATCGCCGCCGGAGAGCACGATCAGCTGTTCCGGCTTCATCTTGAAGTCATAGGTCTTCTGGAAGGCCGGCAGGGCCGCGTCCGAATTCACGAACTCGGCGGAGGCCGCCAGCACCACCTTGCCGCCCTTGGTGACCCATTGGCCGAAATCGGCGAGGGTCTTCAGCTTGTTGGAATCGGCCACGTCCTTCCGCAGCGCGATGGCCCAGGTGTTGTTGGCCGGCGACGGATCGAGCCAGACGATCTTGTTGGCATCGTAATCGAGCTTCTTGGCCATCTCGAAGCCCTTGGCCGCGTCCTTCCAGACCGAATCGTCCGCCTTGTTGAAGAAGAAGCCCGCATTGCCGGTATATTCCGGATAGATGTCGATCTCGCCCGCCGTGATGGCCTTGCGGACCACCGGAGTCGCGCCGAGCTGGATGCGGTCCTGGGTCTTGATGCCGTTGGCATTGAGCGTCAGCAGGATGATGTTGCCGAGAACCGAGCCTTCCGTGTCGATCTTCGACGAAACGACCACGTCGGCCTTGGCGGCGCCCACCACTGCCAACGCTAGGGCAGCAGCCAATGTCAGCGACTTGAGGACGGTCTTCATGGAAATCCCCTTATGGAACCTTGCCCTGCTGTTTCTAGGACAGTCGGGCGGTTTAGGCAGGGGGATCCGTAAGAAGAATCGACCGGAAAATAAAAACTGCGTGTGACGGTAAAAGATCCCGAAGGAGTTCTGAGCCCGGGATGCTCGCCCACCAAGCGCCCGACTGTTCCCTCCCTCTGCTGGGGAGGGATTGAGGCGGGGTTGGAAGGTCAGAGCAGGTGCTTGATGAATTCAGCAACGCTCCCCCGCCACGTCATCACCGGCCTTGTGCCGGTGATCTCGATTGGAAAAGCGCCGCGCTTCACGAAATCGAGATGGCCGGGACTGATCCCCGGATCAAGTCCGGGGACGGCCATGACGGACAGGTTGCATCCCATCAGACCTTCTCAGGCGTTCAAGGTCATCGGAGGCTCCTGGGCGATGGTGAAGCGAACCTGGGCCTGGGGACGGTGATCCTCCGACAGGGTGCGCCAGGTGCGCTCGGCCTCCATGCGGTTCTCGAAGGGGCCGACCACCCTCTCGGTGCCCTGGACGATGGTTTCACAGTCGCAGGAGGTGTACTCGCCGCCGACCACCCAGAAACGTGACTTGTGCATTGTCGATCTCCATTGCTGAAAAGGGTTTGGGGTTGGTTGAACTCACTCGGCCGCCTGAAGCTTGGCCGAGGTCTGGAACTGGGCGGTTTCGGTCGATTCCGCCATGGCCGTGGTGGAGGACTTGCCGCCGGTGATGACCACCGAGACCTGGTCGAAATAGCCCGTGCCGACCTCGCGCTGGTGGCGGGTGGCGGTGTAGCCCTCCGACTCGGCGGCGAATTCGCGGACCTGGAGCTCGGAATAGGCCCCCATGCCGCGGTCGCGGTAGCCGCTCGCCAGATCGAACATGCCGTAATTGAGCTGGTGGAAGCCGGCGAGCGTCACGAACTGGAACTTGTAGCCCATGGCGCCGAGCTCGCGCTGGAACTTGGCGATGGTGGCGTCATCCAGCTTCTTCTTCCAGTTGAAGGACGGCGAGCAGTTATAGGCCAGCAGCTTGCCCGGGTGGCGCTTGTGGATCGCCTCCGCGAACTTGCGCGCATCGTCGAGATCCGGGTGCGAGGTCTCCCACCACAGGAGGTCGGCGAGTTCCGCATAAGCCAGGCCGCGGGCGATGCAATGATCGAGGCCGGTGCTGTCCTTCAGGCGGTAGAAGCCTTCCGGCGTGCGGCTGTCGGACTCGATGAAGGGCCGGTCGCGCTCGTCCACGTCCGAGGTGATGAGCTTGGCCGATTCCGCATCCGTGCGGGCCATGATGAGGGTCGAGGTGCCCATCACGTCGGCGGCGAGCCGCGCGGCGATGAGATTGCGCTCATGCGCGGCGGTCGGGATCAGCACCTTGCCGCCGAGATGGCCGCACTTCTTCTCCGAGGCGAGCTGGTCCTCGAAATGCACGCCCGCGGCGCCGGCCTCGATATAAGCCTTCATGATCTCGAAGGTGTTGAGCGGCCCGCCGAAGCCCGCTTCCGCATCCGCCACGATGGGCAGGAACCAGTCGCGCTTCGCGCCGCCTTCCGCATGCTCGATCTGGTCGGCGCGCTGGAAGGTGCGGTTGATGCGCCGGCAAAGCTCGGGACCGGAATTGGCCGGATAGAGCGACTGGTCGGGATACATGGCGCCGGCGACGTTCGAATCCGCCGCCACCTGCCAGCCGGAGAGATAGATCGCCTCGAGACCAGCCCGGGCCATCTGCATGGCCTGGTTGCCGGTCATGGCGCCGAGCGAATGGACGTAGGGGCGCTCGTGCAGGAGCTGCCACAGGCGCTGCGCGCCGCGCTCGGCCAGGGTGTGCTGGATCTGGACCGAACCCCGCAGACGGGCGACGTCCTCGGCCGAATAGGGTCTGCGGATGCCGTCGAAGCGTCCCTCGGGAGCGGCAGGGATCAGATCTTGCGGCGAACCCGGGTTCGGCTGGGCGTTCATGGGGCATCCTTCCTTTTACATTTCTTGACAAAACCGTCCTGCGAGCCAGAATTGTTGCAGAGCAGCAGGACGTCTTGATTACATAATCCGCGAAGAAGCTTTTGTTTCAACGGTGGATTTCAAAAGAAAAGTCGTCTTGTAAAGCTTTGACTCAACGAGTCGTGTAAACTTGTAAAAAGATTTACAACATGGATGAGAGCCGAAAGCTTTTCGTAGGTCCCCGCCTCAAGCGGCTGCGGCGCGAGCTCAACATGAGCCAGTCCCGCATGGCCGAGGAGCTCGGCCTCTCCCCGAGCTACCTGAACCTGATGGAGCGCAACCAGCGCCCGATCACCGCGCAGGTGCTGATCCGCCTCGCCCATGCGTATCAGCTCGACCCACGCGAATTCGCCAACGACGATCACGAGCGCACCGTGTCCGAGCTGGAGGAGGTGTTTGCCGATCCGCTCTTCCGCAGTACGCCGGTGGCGCGGCTGGAGCTGCGCGAGACGGTCGAGAGTGCTCCCTCCCTGGTCGATGCCATCAACCGCCTCTACCGCGCCTATCAGGCCATGCGCGGCGCCCGCGAGGCGGTGACGCCGAGCCTCAGCGACCGCGACCGGGCGGAGGACGCACCGCAGGTCAATCCGGTCGACCGAGTGCGGGAGCTGATCCACGACGCCAAGAACCATTTCGCCGAGCTGGACGAGGCCGCCGAGTCCCTGGCGTCGGATCTCGCTGTCACGGGCCACGAGCCCTTCTTCGCCATCGCCGAGCGCCTGCACGCCAAGCACGGGATCCGGGTGCGCGTGATGCCCATCGACGTGATGCCGGATTCATTGCGTCGCTACGACCATCACCGGCGCCAGCTCCTGATCTCCGAACTGGTCGATCCTTCCGGAAGGACCTTCCAGGCCGCCTACCAATTGGCCTTCGCCGAGATGCGCGAGACCATCGATGCGCTCGCCGTCCGCCTCGAGCCTACGGACGGACCGGCACGGCGGCTGCTGCGCGTCTCTTTCGGCAATTACTTCGCCGGTGCCCTCATGATGCCCTACGGCAAGTTCCATGCGGCGGCCGAGGCGCTCGGCTATGACGTGGAGGTGCTGGGCGCCCGCTTCGGCGCCAGCTTCGAGCAGGTGGCGCACCGGCTCACCACGCTGGCCCGTCCGGGCGCCCGGGGCATCCCCTTCTTCCTGGTGCGGGTGGATTCGGCCGGCAACGTGTCGAAGCGCTTTTCCTCGGGCCGCTTCCCGTTCTCGCAATTCGGCGGCACCTGCCCGCTCTGGAACCTGCACTCCACCTTCCGGACGCCGGGCCAGGTAGCGACCCAGATCGTCGAACTGCCGGATTCCTCGCGCTGGTTCTCCATCGCCCGCACGGTCAAGCGCGCCTTCAACCCCTGGAGCGCACCCGATCCGCAATTCGTGGTCGGCCTCGGCTGCGAGCTGAAATACGCCCATCGCCTCGTGTATGCGCGAGGGCTCGACCCGGCCACGTCGGATGCCACGCCCATCGGGATCAATTGCCGCCTGTGCGAGCGCGCCGCCTGCCCGCAGCGCGCTGCCCCTCCCCTGATGCACGCGCTGATCGTCGACGAGATGAAGCGCGGCGTCTCGCCCTTCGAGTTCGATGCGACGTGAACCTGAACTGCCTCAGACCGGACGGTTGTGGCGGTAGAAGGCGTTGGGGATTCCATCGACATTCCGGATGCCGGTGAACATCATCCCGGCCTTTTCCAGGACCCGGCGGGAGGCTTCATGCTCGGCCACCGCGAACCCGATGACGTGATCGACGGGCTCAACCCTGTAGATCCAGTCCAGCAGCGCCCCGGCAGCCTCCGTTGCATAGCCTTGGCCCCAGAGGGAACGCATGAAGGTGTAGCCAAGCTCGAGCTCCTGGGTCGCTTCAAATCGCCCGAAACCTGCCCGACCGATGAAGGTCCCTTGCCGGTCGGTGATCTTGAACTTGGTCCAGCCGCGGGCCGCGTAATCCGCCCGGAAACCCTTGAACTTCGCCTGGAGGAACACCTCATCCCAGGGCGGATCGCCCATCTGCAGAAAGTGCTGTACCTGCGGATCGCGATGAAGGGCGGCCAGCAGAGGGAAATCCTCAGGCTCCCAAGGATGAAAGCAAAGGCGCTCGCTCACCAGAACCGGGGTCTTCACCATCGGGTGTTATCATCTCTTCTCATCGAGCCAGTGGTCGAGGAACCGGTCGAGCCAGCGCGAGACATGGGGGTCGTGCTGGAAGCGCCCCGCAAGCTGCCGCACGCGATCCTGTGCGCCCGGCATACGCAACCGCTCCTCGGCGTGAACCGTCCAGCGGCAGAGCATGGCATGGGTGACCTCCGGGTGGAACTGGAGGCCGAACGCCCTTTTCCCAACCCGAATCGCCTGCGTCGGAAAATCGTCGCCCGTCGCCAGGGTCTCGGCACCGGAGGGGCAGTCGAAGCCTTCCCGGTGCCAGTGATAGACGTGGCTCGGCCAGGGAACGCCCCAATCGCTGCTGAGGGCCTCGCCGGCGGCCGTCGGCAGTAAGGGGTAATAACCGATCTCGGCCCGGCCTTCTGGATGGGTCCAGACGGGGGCGCCGAGGTGCTTCGCCATCATCTGCGCACCCAGGCAGAGGCCGAGATAGGGCTTGTTCTCCTTGAGCGGCACTTCGATCCAGTCGATCTCAGCCTTGACGAAATCGTCCGGATCGTTGGCGCTCATCGGGCCGCCGAAGATCACGGCCCCCGTGTGCCCTGCGAGCGTTTCCGGCAGCGGATCGCCGAAGCGGGGGCGGCGGATGTCGAGGCGATAGCCGCGCTCCACGAGCAGGCGCCCGACCCGGCCGGGCGTCGAGTGCTCCTGATGCAGAACGATGAGAACGGGTGCCTTGGAACGCCGCCTAGGCATGGCTTCGATCCGATAGGGAGGCGTTCATGACGAAACGGGGGCAATCACGCGAGAACATGGGCCGATTATTCGGGATAAGGCGCGTTCTCCGCAAGGGGCAGCCGCCGATTTTGGCCATTCCCTTTACCGGATCATTTCAAAGAGCAAGAGACAGGGGTAAGAGACCTAGGCAAAGCCCCGCCGCCGCTCTAAGATTAGATAACGATATCATGGATCAGACCGGCTCCGCCCGGTTTTTGCATGGATGCGCAAAAATGATAGAAGCGTCTGATTCTCCAGGCTTGAAGTTCAGACCATCCAGCGCATCTTGTTCCGTGCTCTGCTGAGCCATCGGCCAGCGCCCCAGCGTGAAAGAAAGTGACCCCGTGACCGACAGCGTTACCAGCGACGGCGATCTCAACGGCCTGCGTATTCTCGTCGTTGAGGATGAAGCTGCGATCTCCCTGCTCCTGGAAGACATGCTTCTCGACTTCGGTTGCGAGGTGGTCGGCCCGGCAGCCCGGCTGTCGGCAGCTCTCGACGCCGTGGCACGCGAACAGGTCGATCTGGCCATCCTCGACGTGAATGTCGCCGGCGAGCCGATCTACCCGGTGGCCGAGGCCCTGGCGCAGCGTTCGATTCCCTTCGTGTTCTCCACGGGCTACGGCAGCGCCGGCATCCGCGATGCCTTCCGGGACCGCCCCGTTCTGCAGAAACCCTTTGCCCAGCACGATCTGAAGCAGAAACTGCTGGTCGCACGCGGCAAGATGGCCTGAAATCGGCATCGTCGCCCGATCCGACGCCTCATCTGTGGCCTTAATGCCGCAATCGTTCACCCTGTGCTGCAAAACACATCATTCATGATGTGAATCGGCTTTGTTCCTAGGCTCTTCCTGCTAAGTTCCAGTAACGTTAGAGCAGGTAACCTTTCGATCGAGCCGACCTTCCATGTCTTTCCGATCCCTCAGACTTTTGGCCGCCACAAGCGTCCTGGCGCTTTCTCTTGCCGACGCGCAGGCCCAATCCCCCATGCCGCGTCAAGCCCCCGCCGCAGGCGCCATCGTGGCGGCCAAGGGCGGCGAGGAGATGCGCTTCGTGCGCGAGGATCTCTGGCGGGCCGCCCAGCTCCAGCAAAGCCTCGTCGGCGGCGATACCCTGCGCACCAACGCCATCGGCAACCTGGCGATCCTGTTCAACGACCAGACCCAGATCCGCGTCGGTCGCAACTCGACCCTGACGGTGAACGACGTGGCGAACGGGCCGGCCGACGCGACCCAGCTCAGCCTCCAGGGCGGCAACATCTGGGCCCGCGCGGCCCGTGGCGGCTCGGGTGTCGACGTCAAGACGCCGGCAGCCGTCGCGGCGATCCGCGGCACCGACTGGTCGCTGTCGGTGGACGGCTCGGGCAAGACCTCGCTCGTGGTGCTCGAAGGCGTCGTCGAGCTCAAGAACCCGCAAGGCGCCGTGACGGTGCGCCAGGGCGAAGGGGCCGTAGCGGCCGTCGGTCAGGCGCCGACGAAATTCGTGCTCGTCAGCCCCAACGACCGCGAGCAGATGCTGTTCTACATGTCGATGCGCGAGGTGTTCATCAACCTGCCGACGACAACCTTGGAGAACAAGCCGTTCGAAGCCGAGAGCACCAGAATCCAGGCTCTTCCGGCTGAAACCCGCACGACGGAAGATTGGCTCACCCTCGCCGAGAGCGTCATGAATTCCAACGGCAGGCGTGCCGCGGCAGCTCCCCTCGCGGAAGCCCGTAGCCGCCCGATGACCAGGGCGCAGCGCGCCCGTGCCGATTATCTGGAAGCCCTGATGGCCGGTGCGGACCGCCGCTGGCAGGACGCCATCAAGCTGTTCGAACGCGCGAAACCTGGCCTCGATCCTCGGCGGCGAGGCTGGGCTGAGTATGGCCGCTATGCCGCGGCCTCCCTGGCGGATCCGAAGCGGGTTCAACCGGCACCGAGAGTTCCGGTCAAGGATGCCAGAACGGCGGAGATCAGCGCCTACCTCACGGGCTTCCGTCAGGATCTCAAAGCCGCCGCTGCCGAAACGGCGGCTGCCGAGAAGAAATTTCCGAACGATGCCGGGCTTGCCATTCTCTCGGCGTCGCTCGCCCAGGATCTCGACCATCGCGAGGACATGTACGCGGCTTATGAACGAGCCCGGGCGATCGACCCGACCGATCCGAACGTGATCGCGTTCGGGGCGACGATCAAGGCGGATTATGCCCGCGACATCGATGGGGCTCTTGCCGATCTCTACAAGGTCGTGAAGACCGATCCGAATTTTTCGCTTCTGAACCAGATCGGCCTGCTCGAACAGAGCCGGGGTGCGCTCATCGAAGCCGAAGCCGCGTTCCGGCGCGCGCTCGAGATGGAGCCGCAGAACCCGATTCCCTACACCAACCTGGCCATCCTTCTTCTCGATCAGAGCCGGGTGGACGAGGCAGGCGCTCTCATCGACAAGGCGCTGGCGCTCGATCCCCCCACAGCCTACTCGGCCCGCGGGCGCTATCTTCTGCAGAAAGGCAAAATGGCGGAAGCGATCGAGTCCATGCTGGCCGGCTCCGCCGTCAATCCGGCTCTTTCCAACGATCAGCTGATGCTGGCCGACACTTATTTTCAGAACGGCGATTACGAACTCGCCTGGCAGACCCTCGACAATGCGGATCGGCTCGATCCCAGGGCACCCATCGTCCCCATCCTGCGCACGGCCTTCGCTCTCGATCTCTATCTGGCCGACGAGGCGATCCTTGCCGCGCGCGAGGCCCTGCGGCGCTACCGGGATCGCGGCGGGGACTACACCGGGATCTCGGTCAGCAAGCAGACGGGCTCCTACCCTGTCGAGGCCTACCGCTTCATCAACCTGCACGATTGGGCGCGATTCTATGCCGACCGCACGTTCGATCCTTTCGAGGCGCAAGGGTATTTCGATCAGGCGATCGTCAGTCGGCCGGGCCTGTTCCCGACGGAGCCGACGCTCGACGCCGCGGAAGGAACGGAGCTCAACAGTGCGGCTCTGAACCTCTCGATTCAGGGACTTCTTCTCGATCCCCTGGCCGTTGCCGGCCGCATCGGACGCTTCGATCCGATCCGCCGGCCTTTCCTCGACACCGAGATCGGGGGCGGTGCGATCGTGCGCGGCGGCCAGGTTGGCTGGCAATCGGGCGTGCTGGTCAACGGCTTCTCCAACGAACCGCTGCCGACGAGCTTCAGCCTGTCTGCGAGCGCCAATGAGGCCCGTGGCAATCTGACCGCCGATAACGAGAGGGGACGGGGGATCACGTTCAGCATCGGCACCGCCCCCAATGCCGCCGACCGATTCATGTTCATGGGCTGGGCGAACGAGGGACAGCCGGGCCTGACGGATATCGACCGCTTTGACTACACCGAGCATATCGAGCGCGACACGACCAACCTCTTCGGGATGGCCGGCTGGAGCCACACCTTCGGCTACCGGAACGTCCTCTCGGCCGCCGTGTTCGCGACCCGGAACGATACGCTCGATCGCGGGGAGCTCTGGAACTATAGTGCGTTTCCGACCATCCAGACGCTATGGCAAGAGAAGCAGCGTGTGGATGGTGTCGTCGGAGCCGTGAGCCATGCCATCGGAATCGGTGATTTCAATTTGCGCTATGGCTTGGAGGCTCAGGCAGGACAGGCGCGATACAGCAGCTTCAGCGATACCCGCTACATCTACGCCGGGGGATATGAGGAATACGGGCAGGATGGGTCGGCCTTCGACAGCCCGTTCCGGGGCGGCCGTGCTTATGCCGATCTTTTATGGCGCCCCAATGATCGGTTCGAAGCTCAAGCAGGCATTCATCGCACCTTCCTCGATGTGAAGTACGCCAAGCCCGATGTTTGGGCATCCCCTCGCTTCGGCATCGGCGTCTCGCCGCTGGAAGGGCAATGGCTTCGCGCCGCCTACATCGAGAACGCCGATACCTTCCTGAGCTACTCTCTCGCGCCCACGACGACGGTCGGACTGATCCCGAACGATACGCCGGCAAGCGGACCGACGAAGAGCCTGGTGCTGCGCTGGGACGCGGAATGGACGCCGCATGTCTTCACGGCCCTGGAGTATCAGCGGCAAACACTGAACGATCTCAACGTTCCAAGGATCAACACGTTGACCAGCCTCGACGACATCGACAAGGCCCGTGCCGAATGGCTCGCCGCCACGGTCAATGTCTGGCTGGGTCATGGAATCGGCGTCTTCGGCACCGTCGGCGGAGCGACCTCGAAAATTCTGGAGAGCTCGGCAACGCCTGAGCCAAGAGGCGTCGGAGAGCCGGTCCCCTATATTCCGGAGCGTTTTGCACGCTTCGGAATGACCTTCGTCCATCCGAGCCGCCTGCGGTTTACGCTGACACAGAATTTCATCGGCGAACGTTCGGGCTCCTATGAGAACGACCGCCTGGACTCCTTCTGGACGACCGACGCCGCGCTGACCTGGGAGACGCCGGACCGGCGCTTCCAGGTCGGCCTGACGGCGCTCAACCTGTTCGACCAGAGATATGATTTCGGGTTCGACATCCCGGCACCGGGCCGCACCGTTGCGGCCAGCGTCAAGGCTCGGTTCTAGGTGAACGGGAAGCAGACAACCGCAAGCGACCATGCCAGAGGGGAGCCCCTCTGGCGCCATTTCGCCATGGCCGGTCTCGTTGCGGCTCTGCTGATCCCGGTTCTGTTCTTCCCGCCCTTTCGCCTCATCGAAGCGCGGCTCTACGATATTCTCTCGGTCATCTCACCGCCTCTGCCTGCGCAGCCGGGCGCCGTGATCGTGGCCGTCGACGAGCCGTCCATCGGCGAAATCGGCCAGCGCTGGCCATGGTCTCGGGAACTTCACGCCAAACTGGTCGAGAGCCTGCGTGCGGCAGGTGCGAAGGTGATCGCCTTCGACATCATCTTCGCCGACCCCACCACAGAGGAAGCCGATACGGCTTTCGCAAAGGTGCTCGGCCCTGACGTGGTGCTGGCAGCGGACGACGTGACCACCCCGCTAGCGCAGGGAATCCAGGTCACTCGGGTCAGTCCTCTCGATCCGTTCCTGGACGCCGGCGCGGCAATCGGCGTGGCCTCCGTTCATCTCGACGGGGATGCCTATCTGCGTCGCATGCCGCCGGCGCGGGAGAGTTTCGCCGCCGAAGCGCTTCGCCTGAAGGGCGAACCGCAAGCATCCGCACCCGATGGGGCCCTGATCCAGTATTTCGGGCCGGCCCGCTCCTACCCGACGGTTTCCTATTATCAGGCTTTGGATCCGGAGAATTTTCTGCCGCCCGGATTCTTCAAGGATCAGACCGTGCTGGTGGGCTTGAGTCTGAAGCAGGCGACCTCTGCCGATATCGGCGCGCCCGATACCTTCCCGACACCCTATACGCTGACCGAGGGCACGCTCACGGCAGGCGTGGAGGTCCAGGCCACGATCCTCGACAATCTCCGGCATAATCTCTACGTGCTGCCCGTGCCTCGGCTCGTCATGGTGCTTCTGGTGGTCGCCGGAGCTTTTCTGGCCGCAGCCTTTTCGACTCATGGCGTCTCCTGGCGGACCGGGCTGGCGGTGGCCTTCCTGGTCGCCTTCTTCTTCGTCGGAGCATGGGCCGTGTTGCGCCTCGGCCGGGTCTGGGCATCACCGGCCCTGCCGGCCGCGGCGGCGCTCGCCGTCTTCGGGACACGATTCGGGCTCGACTATGCGCGCGAGCGGCATCTGCGGCGCACCGTGTCGGAGGCCTTCTCGCGCTATCTCTCGCCGGATCTCGTGGCGCAGCTCGCGCGCGATCCGAGCGCCCTGAAGCTCGGCGGCGAGCGCCGCAATCTCTCGATCCTGTTCTGCGACGTGCGCGGCTTCACGACCTTGTCGGAGACACTGAAAGACGAGCCGGAGCGGCTGACCACCCTCATCAACCGCCTGCTCGATCCGCTCTCCGAAGCGGTGCTCGCGGAAGGCGGCACCATCGACAAGTATATCGGCGATTGCGTCATGGCGTTCTGGAACGCGCCGCTACCGAGCCCGGATCATCCCCTTCGCGCCGCACGCGCGGCCATGCGCATGCTGGAAGCGGTCGACACCCTGAATGTCGAGCTGCGGCAGGAACAGGGCGAGGATGCACCTCGCTTCGCGGTCGGCGTCGGCATCAACACCGGCGATTGCGTGGTTGGCAATGTGGGCTCGCGCTGGCGCTACGATTACTCGGTCCTCGGCGACACGGTGAACCTCGCTTCACGCCTGGAGAGTCTGTCGAAGGAATACGGTGTCTCCATCGTGCTCGGTCCCACGACGGCGAAAGCGCTGCAGGAACATTTCGTGTTGATCGAACTCGACCGCATCGCCGTGAAAGGACGCGCCGAGAAAACCGCCATCTTCACCATTCTGGCGCCAGCCGCGCAGCATCAGGATCCGGCGCTTGCGAAGCTGATGGAGCTGCATCCCACGGTTCTCGCCAGCATCGGTGCGGGACGGCGGGTGGAAGCCCTCGAACTTGTCCGGCATTGTCAGACGCTCGCTCCCTCCCTGTCGAAATATTATGGGAAGCTTCTGCTCAAGGCGACGGCCATCCCGGAATGACCGGATCCCGCCGGAGCCCGGTCCCGGCGATATCGATCTGTTCATCTTGTGCGATCAGGCTTGACTTGCAGAGAGGATGTCATTCCGCAAACGTGATTTTGCGAACGAATTGCAAGTAAAAACAAAGTCTTGCGCTTGAGAGAACACGGTCTATAAGGTCGCGTCATTTCCCGCAGAGCCCTCTCGTTATGCATCGCGCCATGGACAAGATTCAAAAGCTTGCCCTCGGCAGCATATTCGTCGGAACCGTTGTTTTCGTCCTGAAATATGCCGCCTATTACATCACGGGCAGCATCGCGCTTTATTCGGATGCGCTGGAGAGCGTCATCAATGTGGTGACGGCGGTCTCGGCCTTCATGGCCGTGCGCCTGAGCGCCGCGCCGGCAGACGCGAACCATCCTTACGGGCACCACAAGGTGGAATATTTTTCGGCCGTCCTTGAAGGCGTGCTGATCATCGTGGCGGCGCTGGCGATCCTGCGGGAGGCTTATTTCGGCTTCTTCAATCCGAAAATCGTCGACGCCCCCATGCAGGGGCTTGCCATCAACGCGCTGGCCGGTGTGATCAATGCATTCTGGTCCTGGCTCCTGATCAGCCGGGGACGACGCCTGCGCTCGCCCGCGCTGGTGGCCGACGGTCGCCATCTCCTGACCGATGTGATGACGTCGGCGGGCGTCATCATCGGCCTTCTGCTCGTTCCGTTCACGGGATGGGTCTGGCTCGACTCCGCTCTCGCCGCCTTCGTCGCCCTCAACATCCTCTGGTCCGGCTGGGGCCTGATCAAGGAAAGCGTCGGCGGTCTCATGGACGAGGCCCTCCCCGAGGCGACCCTGAGCCGCGTTCGCGAGATCATCGCCATCAATGCGCAGGGTGCCATCGAAGCCCACGATCTGCGCACGCGCCATGCGGGCCGGATGACCTTCATCGATTTTCATCTCGTGGTGCCGGGCCACATGAGCGTTACCGACGCCCATGACATCTGCGACCGCCTGGAGCGGGCTCTCAAGGCCGATGTGGAGGATGCGCTCATCACGATCCATGTGGAGCCCGACAACAAGGCCAAGCACGCCGGCATCGTGGTTCTCTAGGTTCTTTGGGCTCGTGCGGGAGCGCAGCTCCCGTGGCATTCCTGCACGTTCGCCAATCTTCGAGAAAA
Source organism: Microvirga sp. RSM25 (assembly GCF_044784385.1). Classification (NCBI taxonomy): domain Bacteria; kingdom Pseudomonadati; phylum Pseudomonadota; class Alphaproteobacteria; order Hyphomicrobiales; family Methylobacteriaceae; genus Microvirga; species Microvirga sp. RSM25. The sequence continues at coordinate 4,379,803 of NZ_CP173039.1, forward strand.
CGGGCTTACGTTATGGCGCCTCCCCACGCCTGAAAATATTAACGACAAGTAAATACTAAATATTACGTTAAGATTGCTCTATAGATCGCACTCATTTTATTTCGGAATTCAGCTTCACTAAGTAATTTCCCGTAATGTGCGCTGCAGCATAGAACGATTATAAACGAGAGACCTGTTTCATGCGCGTCGTGGGGGCGCGCGCCTCTCGCGGCGATGCGGGCAGGTCACCGAAGGACCATGCGTTTTCTCAATAACCTGAAGCTGATCGTCAAATTAGCTATACCCACTATCGTCTTCGTCGCGATCAGCGTTGGCCTGATCGTGATGGCGGATCGCGGCCTGAACAACCTTGCGGCCGATACCAAGGATCTGGTTGAGCACGACATGGCCCGTTTGACAGCCATCCTGCAGATCAATGCCGAGGTGAACGAGGCGAGCATCCAGGAGAAGAACCTCATTCTCCTCAATGCGGGCCAGCAGGATCGCCTGAAGAGCGGCGAGAGCGTTTATCAGGAATACAAGAAACTGGCTCTTCAACATGCAAAAGAGCTCGTAGATCTCTCTGATACGGCCGAACGCCGCAAGATCAACGAGGAGATTCGGGCTACTCTGGCCACCTATTTTGACCTCATGGATAAGAGCGTTGCTCTTGCCATGCAGGACAATGATCAGTCTGCCTTGACGATTTCCAACGGCGAAGGACGTGATGTCCGAAAGAAGGTTCGTGAGCAGCTCACCGCACGGATCGATGCAAATCAGAAGACTCTGGCTAAATCGGCAGACGACGGCGCCGAGCTTGCTGGCGAGACGTCGACAACTCTCATCATTTCTGCGGTCGTCGGTATTCTTGCTGCTCTTGGTTTGATCAGTGCCATTGTGATCTTCGGCATCACCCGTCCGCTGACGGGCATGACCTCTGCGATGGGGCAGTTGGCGAACGGCGATCTGTCCGTGGCCGTAGCCGGCACGGAGCGCAAGGACGAGGTCGGGGCACTCGCCCGCTCGCTGCAGGTGTTCAAGGACAACGCCATCGAGGCCCGCCACCTCGCTGCCGCACAGGACGCCGAGAACCAGGCCAAGATGCGCCGGGCCGAGGTGCTGGACCAGCTCACGAAGCGCTTCGAGATGAACGTCTCGGCCCTGACGCAAGGCCTGTCCTCGGCTGCCACCGAGATGGAAGCCACCGCGCAGTCGATGACGGCGATCGCCGGCCAGACCACCCAGCAATCGGTCACCGTCTCGTCGGCGGCCCAGCAGACCTCGGCCAACGTGCAGACGGTAGCGGCCGCCACCGAGGAGCTGTCGATCTCGATCCGTGAGATCGCCTCCCAGGTGGCGCAATCCTCGCAGATCGCCGACCGCGCCGTGCAGGGCGCGCGGCGTACCGATGCGGCGGTGCAGGACCTGGCCGCGACCGCGGCCAAGATCGGCGACGTGGTGCAGCTGATCAACACCATCGCGGGCCAGACCAACCTCTTGGCGCTCAACGCCACCATCGAGGCGGCTCGTGCCGGCGAGGCCGGCAAGGGCTTTGCCGTGGTGGCCACCGAGGTCAAGGAGCTGGCGAGCCAGACGGCCAAGGCGACGGAGGAGATCTCGGCCCAGATCGGCTCGGTGCAGCAGGCGACGCAGCAGACGGTCTCGGCGATCCAGGAGATCGCCCGCACGATCACCGAGATGAGCCAGATCTCGACCTCGATTGCCGCCGCCATGGAGGAGCAGGGCGCGGCGACCGCCGAGATCGCCCGCAACGTGCAGGAGGCGGCGCGCGGTACGGAAGCGGTGACCGGCAGCATCGGCGACGTGCAGCAGGGCGCCGGCGAGACCGGAGCGGCGGCCTCTCAGGTGCTGGGCGCGGCGCAGGAGCTGTCGCGTCATTCCAACGATCTCGGGCGCGAGGTCGAAACCTTCCTCCACGGCGTCAAAGCAGCCTGACCCGGTCCACACAACCACGGAACATCGCACGACAAGGGCCGCTGCAAACAGCGGCCCTTGTCATTGTCTACTTACGGAGCATCGTCTGTCCGCCGGGCAACTCACAAAGATGGCACGGCAAATGATGGTTATTAGCCGGCGCAACATTCCCGATCGCCGACCAGCCTGACGCAAGCTACAGGAGCTAATTCCTGTGATCCCGACTTCCTGCGCGTCGTGGGGCGCGCGCACCGTCCGTGGGAATGCGGACAGATCACGAGACGACAATGAGAGTGCTCAATAATCTCAAACTGATCACGAAGCTCGCCGTTCCGGTGGCTCTGTTCATCGCGGTAACGATCGGACTGATCGTTTTCGCCAAATCCAGCCTCGACACACTTGCGAGCGAGACGCAGCTGATCGTCGACACTCATGCGGCGCGGCGCAGCACGGCGCTAAGTGCCAAGGCTAATGTCAATGACGCCGCGATTCAGGAAAAGAACCTGATCATCGAAACGCGGGTCGAACAAATCCTGATCTATGACAAGCGCTTCAACGATGCGAAGGAAGCAGCTCTCAGAGATTTCGACAATCTTATTGCACTTTCTGATTCGCCCGATATCCGCAGTTCCAATGAGGCATTGAAGAAGACTATCGAAGAATACTTTGCGGTCATGGGTCGGAGCATTGCCCATACGCAGCTGAACGAAAGCGAAGAAGCTTTTAAGTTGTCGACCGGTGAGGGGCAGGCTCTGCGCGACAAGGCGATGCAGGCGCTCGACCAGAGGATTGAAGCAAACATCCAGGCCCTCACTCGGGAGAAAACCGAGGCGGCTGATCTAGCTTCCAGCACTTCGAAGCATCTGATCACTGCCTCCGTTATCGGTCTTACGATCGCTACCGGTCTGCTGGGGGCGATCATGGTCTACGGCGTCGCGCGTCCTCTGAACGGCGTGACCGGTGCCATGGGACAGCTCGCCAACGGCGACCTGTCCGTGGATGTAACCGGCACGGAGCGCAAGGACGAGGTCGGGACGCTCGCCCGCTCGCTGCAGGTGTTCAAGGACAACGCCATCGAGGCCCGCCGCCTCGCTGCCGCACAGGACGCCGAGAACCAGGCCAAGATGCGCCGCGCGGAGGTGCTGGACCAGCTCACGAAGCGCTTCGAGCTGAACGTGTCGGCCCTGACGCAAGGGCTGTCCTCGGCCGCCACCGAGATGGAAGCCACCGCGCAGTCGATGACCGCCATCGCCGGCCAGACGACGCAGCAATCGGTCACCGTGGCTTCGGTGGCCCAACAAACCTCGGCCAACGTGCAGACGGTGGCGGCCGCCACCGAGGAGCTGTCGATCTCGATCCGTGAGATCGCCTCCCAGGTGGCGCAGTCCTCGCAGATCGCCGACCGGGCGGTCGAAGGTGCCCAGCATACCAATGGCACCGTTCAGGAACTGGCGGCAATGGCGGCCAAGATCGGCAATGTGGTGCAGCTGATCAACACCATCGCGGGCCAGACCAACCTGCTGGCGCTCAACGCTACCATCGAGGCGGCACGCGCCGGCGAGGCCGGCAAGGGCTTTGCCGTGGTAGCCTCGGAGGTGAAGGATCTGGCCAATCAGACGGCCAAGGCGACGGAGGAGATCTCGGCTCAGATCGGCTCGGTGCAGCAGGCGACGCAGCAGACCGTGGCGGCGATCCAGGAGATCGCCCGCACCATCACCGAGATGTCGCAAATTTCCGTATCCATCGCGGCCGCAATGGAGGAGCAGGGCGCGGCGACGGCCGAGATCGCCCGCAATGTGCAGGAAGCGGCACGGGGAACCGAGCAGGTGACCGGCAACATCGTCGATGTGCAGCACGGGGCCGGAGAAACTGGTTCGGCGGCGAGCCAGGTGCTGGGCGCAGCCCAGGAGCTGTCGCGTCACTCCAACGATCTCGGGCGCGAGGTCGCGACCTTCCTCCAGGACGTCAAGGCGGCGTAATCAGAGCCTCTCCGTTCGACACGGTTCAAGACCACCAAAGCCCGGCAATCGTTAGCCGGGCTTTTTTCTTTTCCGCTACGCTGAAACAAGCAGTGTGCGAGATCTTTTTATCTCTGACGGCACACGATCTCACTCTTGGAGAAAGGTCCGTCGCAGAGAGCGGAGCGGCATGCTTGTTCGAGCGGGTTCCTGACCGAAGCCTGTTCCGCAACATCGATGAACCGGGCACCCGCCCCGGCTTGAACGGATGGAGGCTCGCATAGCGATATCGCCTGGGCTGAAGACCCCCTCCGCGTCGAGACATTGAGCGTTGGAGGCACCCTTCAGCTCGACATTTCATATTCTATGACCGGTTTACCCGGATGAACGTCAATGACGTGTGACTTCGAGTCACCGCGGGCCCGTTCCACCCATGGAATGGGCCCGTTTGCTTCATGAGCGCAAAAACACGAAAGGCGCCCGAAGGCGCCTTGTCGATGCATTCCTTATTGAAGGAATTGGAGCGGGCGAAGGGATTCGAACCCTCGACCCCAACCTTGGCAAGGTTGTGCTCTACCCCTGAGCTACACCCGCACGCTCCGTCTCTCGTCTTAGCAGGATGGTGGAGCCAGGCGGAATCGAACCGCCGACCTCTTGAATGCCATTCAAGCGCTCTCCCAACTGAGCTATGACCCCCTGCCACGCCTTCCAGCCCGACGCTGCCGCCAGGAGTGGAATGGTGCCGCAAGAGGGATTCGAACCCCCGACCCCCTCATTACGAATGAGGTGCTCTACCAGCTGAGCTATTGCGGCATCGCAATTCTGCGATCCGAGAGGCCGCCCTCTTACCCCCTCCCCCGCTGCTTGGCAAGGGAGGGAAAGATCGGAATGGCCTACCAGACCGAAAAAACGCTGCGACGTGCCGACGCCTGCTCCTTCGGTTTCGGCACGTCGGGCGGCGTGGTCGGGAAGACGACCGGCCCGGGCTGCGGAAGAGGCGTTTCCTCCTTCACCGCTCCCATGACCGGCTCGGCGATGACGGCCTCGGTTCTGACCTCCGTCTCTGCCGGCGGGGCCTCAGGCGCGGAAACGGGTTCGCTGGAGGGAGGCGGAGAAACAGGCTCTTCGACTGCCGCAATGGGCAACGCCCTGACCTCGTCGTCGAGGTCCGCCGTCACGTCGTCATGGAGGGTGAGCTCGGGAGCGATCAGCACATCCGGCGGCGCCTGCCAGACGAAGGCGTCGAGACGGCCGGTCACCGGCGAGATCGGCGCCCAGTGGTCCGACACGACCCCGTCGGCGATCCAAGCCGGATCCCGCGGCGCGCGGGTAGCGCGCGCAAGCCATTCCCGGCCCTTGCCCGTAGCGCCATGCTCCGCCTGCTCCAGATCGGACATGAGCAGGCACACCCGCATGCTCGGCCGGTCCTGCAGCAGGGGCTCCAGTGCATCGCGGGCCCGGTCGAACTCGCGTGCTTCCAGGGCGGAGCGCGCCACGGCGAGCCGGCCTTCCGGCGCACCGTTGGCGAGGCGGGAGAGAGTTTCAGCCCGCTTGAGACGGTCGAGCCCCGAATCGCCGGGGCGCAGGTTGAGATAGACCTCCGCCAGATCCGGATGCGGTAAGCTTTGCCAAGCGGTCTCCACCACCTTGGCCGCCTTGCGCAGATCACCCTTTCGCGAGAGCAACCGACCGGCGAGCGCCGCGGCCGGCACAAGGTCGGGAGCGAGCTTCACCGCATCCTGAGCGCTTCGGAGTGCGCCCTCAGGATCGTGATCCACCCTCTCCAGGGCATCCGCCGTCAGAAGCACGGCCCTGTGGCGTCTGGCCGTCTTCTTGTCGAGGAGGCCGAGCGAGGTCCGCCGCTCGACGGTTTCGAGCGCTCCGCGCCAATCCCGTTCGGCGCAGCGCGCCTCGAGAACCGCGTCGCTCGCCCAGGCGGCGGCGGGCGCCAGGCGCACGGCCTCGGAGGCAAATTGATGGGCCGACGCCGCATCGCCCCGGCGCCGTGCCTCGACGAAGAGGCCGCGCAGGCCGAGGACCCGGGTCTCGTCCTCGCCCATCATCTGCGTGAAGGCGGCTTCGGCGGCCTCCCGATTGCCGGAGACCTGGGCGGCCTGTGCCTTGAGCAGGAGCGTCAGCGGCTCCTTGCCCAGCAGGCGCTCGGCCTCGTTGGCATAGCGACGGGCCGCGATGGTATCGCCCGCGCCCACGGCCAACATGCCCCTGGAGACGGCCTGGTAGCCCCGAGAGCGGCGGCGCGCTCGCGACGCGAAGGTCAGGCGGGAGGGAAGCTGGATGAGGCCGGTGACCAGGGACCAGAGCACGGCCAAGGCCAGCGCAACGCCGGCCAGCGCGATGGCGGCCACCGCCACCGACATCTGGATCTCGTAACCGCCGAAGGTGATCAGAACCGTACCGGGCCGGTCGGCCAGCCAGACCGCGGCAAAGGCCGCGACGCAGAGAAGACCGATGAAGACAAGAGCGCGCCACATGCGGGGCTGATCCTTTTATTGCGTCGTACGATTGAGGGTGGCCAGAGCATCAGCGCTGATCGCCTGCGCGGCCTGGTGCGCTTCGGCGACTGCCCTGACCTGCCGGCCCCAGTCTTCGGAGAGCCTTCGCGACGGTTCCGGTAAGGCATTCCAGGCGGCGGCGGCTTCCACCACATCGCCGCGCTCCAAGGCCTGCCTGATGCGGGCGACAAGAGCCGGAACGCCGGTCGAGCCCGGTTCGTTCACCGGCTTGACCGTCACCACGCGGTCGGCCATGCGCAGGAGCCGGTCGGTCCAGCCCTCGGCCGGGCCGCGGCTCTCGCGCAGGATCGCTGTCTCGATCGGCTCGAAGCCCTGGGTGAGGGTGGCTGCTGTCGGAGCTCCCTGCTGGGCGAAGGGCTCCAAAGGTGCCACGCGGCCGGCGTCGGCTCCGGCCTTCTTCACGCCATCGAGCACCTCGGCATAAGGCGTTCCGCTTTTCAGCGCATCGTTCAGGCGTCCGGCGAGAACGACCTTGGTTCCGGTCTGGCTCGCCGCCTCGGCGTTCCGGGTGTTCTCCGCCGCCTGCTGGGAGAGCGTCGCAAGGCGCTGCTCCTGCTCGGTGAAACGACGGTCGGTATCCGCGAATCGACGCTCCGTCTCCCCGAGACGCCGTTCCGCCTCGCCGAACCGGCGGTCCTGATCGGAGAAGCGCCGGTCCAGGTCCGCAATGCGGCGGTCGAGCTCCTGCGTGACGCTTGCGGCATTCGTTACGTTCTGGGCGTTCGCCCGGACCTGCTCCTCCAGGGCCGAGAGGCGGCTGGACAGGTCGGTGAGCGCCGCCTCGTTCTGGGGCGACGGTTGCGGGGCCTCCGGCGCGGGACGGTTCAGGGCATCCTGCGCCTGGGTGGCAGCCTGTTGAGCCGTGCCCTGAACGGTCTGGAGCCGCTGATCCAGTTCTCCCCGGGCGGATTCGAGTGCCTGGAGCCGGCCTTCCAGCGCCTGCGTGTTGGCCTGCGGCTGCCCGGAAGGAGCCGGCTGCTGCCGCAGGGCGTTCACGCGCTGCTCCAGTTGCGCGAGCCGCGGGTCGTCCTGAGCCGGAAAGCCCTGCCAAGCCTGCAATCCATAAAGAAGCCCCGCTCCGATCAGGCCGCCGAGCAAACCCGAACCGATGAGGGCGCCGGCTGAACTGCGCCGCTCGGGAGCCGGTGGCGGCGCGGTTTCTTCGCGCGTCCGGGATGCGGAAGGCTCCTGGAAGGAGCTTTCAGATGAAATGGTATCCTGTCTTCCAGACCCCTCGCCAAGCCCCTCGCCAGACTCCTCGACGGATGCCCCGGACGGAAGCGTGTCGGTGCCGATCCCGGAATCGAGACTGGCTTCCGGCGAGGCCACCACGTCCTCGGCCGGAGGCTCGCTGCCGCTGGCAATGGTCTCCTCGGGCGTGCGAACGTCCGCGTCGAGGGTGTCGCCGAGGGTATCCTGGGCGCCACCTTCGGGACCGGTCTGAACGGAGCCTTCGTCGATCACGGTTGCCTTAAGGTCAAGGGTCGCCGGCTCACGCGAGGGCTTCTTGCGGGACGATTTCGGACGTCGGGAATCAGATGAATCGGTCACGGGTCACTCTTGCACGGGTCGCCAGGGGAAGATTCGCGTAAGGCGAGATCTTCGAAGGGTCAGTGTGAAATGCAATTGAGGCAAGCTTGGGCGCAGCGTTTCGTTCCCTCTCTCCGGTACGATCCTCAAAACGGACGGGCCCATCGGACCACGATCCTCTCCGTATGGCAAAGCTCCCTAACGTCCGAATCGTAAACGAAGCGGCGACAGGGTTCATGGGAGCGGATCGAGGAGCCTGAGAAGCGCATCCTCGGAAGGATCTCCCGCCACGAGGGTCGCGGCGCCGGCCGTGGTCAGGGGCGCGGCCACATCGGCCGAGAGGCAGAGATGGGGAAAGGCTCTGAGGTGGGATGCCAGTCCCGCCTCCTCCGCCAGCCGGACGACGAGATCCGCGCTCCGCCGTGAATAATGGAGCGCGGCGCCGATTTGGCCAGAGCGCAGGGCCTCGATGGCGGCTTCGGGAAGACGTTCGACGGCTTTCGCCTCATAGGCTTCCCATGGCAGCACGGTGAATCCGGCCGCGCGCAGGGACGCCGCCGGCTCCTCCTTGTGATGGCGGGCCGTCACATGAAGAAGAGCAAGGCCGGGCGGCAATCGCCCGCGAATCAGCCGCGACAGCGACACCGCATCGCCGTCCGCCACGGTCACGTCGGCAAATCCCTGCGAGCGCACCGAGTCCGCCGTGCGCTCGCCGACGGCGAAGACCGGCTTCTGCCGATCGAAGGCCGCCAGGGCCTCCGCCGCATGGGCGCTGGTGACGATGAGGGCGTCACAACGCGCTTCGGGCGCGGGATCGCCCGTGGGCACGATCCGGGTCACGGGCGCAAGGCACGCCGCGTGACCGAGGCCCGCCAGCCTCTCGGCCGTGCGCCCGGCATCGTGGGCGGAGCGGGTGACGAGAACCCGCATCAGGCTTTCAGGAAGTCGGGCGGCATGCGGGCGCGCAATTCCGAGCCGGCCTCGCGCCCGAGCGCCACCGCGTCGTCCGGCGAGCCGCGGCGAACCGCCTCCAGGCTCTCCGACCCGTCGGGGCGCAGCACGAGGCCGCGGATTTCGAGGTCGTTGCCGATCAGCCGCGCATGGCCCGCGATGGGCGTGCGGCAGGAGCCGTCGAGGATGGTGAGAAAGGCCCGCTCGGCGGAAAGCGCATGGCCGGTCGGCGCATCGAGGATCGGCTGCAGGGCCGCCCGCACCCGCTGGTCCTCGGCGCGGATCGCGACCGCGATGGCGCCCTGCCCGACGGCGGGGAGAAAATCGTCCGTCTCGAGAACGGTCGTGACGTGATCGGTGAGCCCGAGACGGCGCAGGCCCGCCATGGCGAGCAGGGTCGCGTCGACCTCGCCGCGTTCGAGCTTGGCGAGCCGCGTCTGCACGTTGCCGCGCAGCAGCGTGACCTGGAGGTCGGGCCGCAGGCGGCGAACCTGCGCCTGGCGCCGCAGCGAGGCCGAGCCGACGACGGCGCCCTGCGGCAGATCGTGCAGGCTCTTGAAGCGATGGCTGATGAAGGCGTCGCGCACGTCCTCGCGCGGCAGGAAGCCGGCGATGACGATGCCTTCCGGCAGGGTCGTCGGCAGGTCCTTGGCGGAATGGACCGCAAGGTCGATGGAGCCTTCGAGCAGCGCGATGTCGAGCTCCTTGGTGAAGAGCCCCTTGCCGCCGGCCTCCGAGAGGGGCCGGTCCTGGATGGCATCGCCCGTGGTCTTGATGATCGACAGGGGCAGGTGCTCCACGGTCCAGCCATGGGCGGCGACCAGCCTGTCTTGCGTCTCGTGAGCCTGTGCGAGGGCGAGCGGACTGCCTCGCGTACCGATGACCAGGGTAGGTGAAGAGGCCATTCTGGCTGGGTTCTCCAATCAAAGGTTCCTGACGAAACTCACCTTAAGCCTCATCCTGAGAATCTGGCTCATCAGAGACCGACGCCCTCTCACGTCATCACCGGCCTCGTGCCGGTGATCCCGATTGAGAAAAGCTCAGCGCTCTTCTGGTCGGGATGGCCGGGACAAGCCCGGCCATGACGGCGAGGGAAGCTCATGACGAGCCAGCCTCTCAGGAGGCCGGTGTTTTGTCAGATCTTCCAAAAACAACATCCGCGTTTGATCTTGTGCGGCGCGGCGGACTATAGGGGGAGGAGCGCCGGGCCGGAAGTCCGGACAACACCTTAATCGAGCAGCCAACGATCATGCGCATTCTAGGCATCGAGACCACCTGCGACGAGACCGCGGCCGCCGTGGTCGGCGTCGGCTTCGATGGACGCGGCGAGATCCTCTCCAACGAGGTCTTGAGCCAAATCGCCGAACACGCCCGCTACGGCGGCGTCGTGCCGGAGATCGCGGCCCGCGCCCATGTGGAGGTGATCGACCGGCTCATCGCCCGCGCGCTGAAAAGCGCCAACTGCTCCGTGAAGGACCTCGACGGTATCGCCGTGGCGGCCGGCCCCGGCCTGATCGGCGGCGTCCTGGTGGGCCTGACCACCGCCAAGGCCATCGCGCTCGTAACCCGCAAGCCCCTGATGGCCGTGAACCATCTCGAGGCTCATGCGCTCACCGCGCGCCTCACCGAGGGCATCGGCTTTCCCTATCTCCTGCTGCTCGCCTCCGGCGGCCATACCCAGCTCGTGGCGGTGCGCGGCGTCGGCGATTACGTGCGGCTCGGCACCACCATCGACGACGCCATCGGCGAGGCCTTCGACAAGGTCGCCAAGATGCTCGGTCTGCCCTATCCCGGCGGGCCGCACGTGGAGCAGGAGGCGGTCAAGGGCAATCCGGAGCGCTTCGCCTTCCCCCGTCCCATGCAGGGCCGCGCGGAACCGAATTTCTCGCTCTCCGGCCTCAAGACTGCGGTGCGGATCGAGGCGGAAAAGATCGCCCCGCTCACGGCCAGCGACATCTCCGATCTCTGCGCCAGCTTCCAGGCCGCCATCGTCGACGTGGTGGTCGACCGCACCCGCGTGGGCCTGCGCGCCTTCCGCGAGATTGCGGGCCACCCGACTGCGCTGGTGGTGGCAGGCGGCGTCGCGGCCAACCAGGGCATGCGCCAAGGGCTTCAGCGCCTGGCCGTCGAAGCCGGACTCAAGCTCGTCGCACCACCGCTGCATCTGTGCGGCGACAACGGCGCCATGATCGCCTGGGCGGGCCTCGAGCGCATGCGCCTCGGCCTCATCGACGACATCGCAGCCCCGGCCCGCGCCCGCTGGCCGCTGGACACCAGCCGCGACGAGGCCGGAGCGAAGGCGTGACATGGTCGTCCGAGGAGGCTCGCTCATCGACCGTCCGCCCCTCCCCCGTCATGGCCGGGCTCGTCCCAGCCATCCCGATCCCGTGAGGCGCCGTGCTTTTCGGATCGGGATCACCGGCACAAGGCCGGTGATGACGAAAGCGGGGAATATACGACCCGATCTTGAGGAGCGGCGAAGCACCGGCCGGCAGTCTCTGACATGACCGTGCAAGTTCAACCCATCGGCATCGCCGGAGCCGGCGCTTGGGGAACGGCGCTCGCCAATGCCGCGGCAAGCGCCGGCAACGACGTGGTGCTCTGGATGCGCTCGCCCGAGCACGCCGCGGCCCTGGCGGCGACGCGAAGCAACGAGCGCTTCCTGCCCGGCGTGAAACTGCATGACCGCATCCATCCGACCGCGGACCTCTCCGACCTCGCTTCTTCTCGCGCCGTCCTTCTCGTCACGCCCGCGCAGACGACGCGGGAGATGAGCGCGGCACTCGCGGCCGTGCTGCCGGTCGAGACGTCGCTCGTGCTCTGCGCCAAGGGGATCGAGCGGGAGAGCGGGGCCTTTCTCGGCGACGTGGTGGAAACCGTGCGCCCCGGCTCGCCCGTGGCCGTGCTCTCGGGCCCCAGCTTCGCCGACGACGTGGCCCGCGGCCTGCCCACCGCCGTGACGCTCGCCTGCCGGAACGCGGATCTCGCCGAAGATCTCGCGACGGCCCTCTCCGGTCCGACGCTGCGTGTCTATCACCACCGGGATATACGCGGCGTCGAGATCGGCGGCGCGGCCAAGAACGTGCTCGCCATCGCCTGCGGGGCCGTGGCCGGAAAGGGCCTCGGCGAGAGCGCCAAGGCGGCTCTCATCGCCCGCGGCTTCGCCGAGCTTCTGCGCTTCGCCCGCGCCTATGGGGCCAAGGCCGAGACCCTGATGGGTCTCTCGGGGCTCGGCGACCTGGTGCTCACCTGCTCCTCGGCCCATTCCCGCAACTTCGCCTTCGGCCAGCGCCTCGGCCAGGGCCTGAGCGTCGTGGACGCCGCCGGCGGCAAGCTGGTGGAAGGGGCCGCGACCGCCAGCGCCCTCGTGGCGCTCGCCCGCGCAAAGAACATCGACATGCCGATCGCGGAAGCCGTCGAGCAGATCCTGTCCGGCGCATGGACCCTCGATCAGGCGGTCGATGCGCTCATGAACCGTCCCATCAAGTCCGAGCACTGAGCATCATGTGGGACCGAAGGCGAGGAAAGAGGATCCAATCGGTTTTTTGCCCTGGATTCCTCCTTCACGTCATCACCGGCCTCGTGCCGGTGATCCCGATCGGAAACGCGTGGCGCTCCACAGCATCGGGATGGCCGGGACAAGCCCGGCCATGACGACGAGGGCATAGAGCATCGAAAACGACAACCTCGGATCCCACTCCAGACGCTCCCGACATCGAAGAGATAAAAGTACAATGGCCTACTGGCTCTACAAGTCCGAACCCTCCGTCTGGTCGTGGGATGCCCAAGTGGCTGAAGGCGACAAGGGCACCCACTGGAACGGCGTTCGCAACCACGTCGCCAAGCAGAACCTGATGGCCATGAAAAAGGGGGAACAGGGCTTCTTCTACCATTCCAACGAGGGCAAGGCCGTCGTCGGCATCGTCGAGGTGATCAAGGAATACTACCCCGACCACACGGACGAGACCGGCAAGTTCGGCATGGTCGACATCAAGGCGGTGAAGCGCTTTCCGAAACCCGTGACGCTCGACGACATCAAGAAGCAGCCCGGCCTCGAAAAGATGATCCTCGTCAACAATTCCCGCCTCTCGGTGCAGCCGGTGACGGACGAGGAATGGGCGATCGTGTGCCGGATGGGCGGGCTGTAAGACCCCTCATCGCGTCCTCCCGGCACCGCTAGCGGAACCCGGGAGGATCGGGCGTGTGGGGCGCCGACAGGCTCTCGCCGCTATGAGAAATGGAGCGGGGCCTCAAGGATGTTAAAGGTCGAACGCGGAGGGCTTGTTCGATCGCGGCTTCGTCTCCGATGGCGTCCCAGCCTTTCCCTGTACTGTCCCGTTCGGCTGCTTCACCCTCTAAAGCACCGGATAAGCTTGAATTTCGCCGAACGCAGCCGCCGGAGGCCTTTCGCCTCTCTCGCAATGGATCGCGCACCTGCTGGCGCCATCGACCGGCCGGTGTCGTCGAACAGGTCGAGCGGGTAGATCGCGTCCCCCGGCACATTGGCGCCAAGCCCGAGCCGGGTCACAATGGCCGCCTGGGATAGTCGTTGCCGTACACACCCATCGTGTCGGTGTTCATCGGCCAGCCGTTCAGAAGGTGGTCCACCCGCGTCCGTGCGCAATGCGCAGAAACTCATTCATGAAACGGCCAAGTACAACCTATGTGGACGACCATCCGGGTCAGATCACCTATGGTGCAGTTTGTTGTAAAGGGTGTCCGGCCATTTGGCATTGACCTTTCGCCCCAACTTGGAAGGCGAAGGCTATGTCCCCCCCCCGGCATTTCATTCCAGCCTATGCGCGTGCTCATCGACGGCCACGACAGCGAAGGCAGGCTCATCCTCGCAGACAGCCAGCTCGCGGCCGTGATCGTCCGCCTCGACGGCAAGACCCATGACCCTGAACATCAGGGGCGGTGGCACCTGGAAGCCGGGTTCGGCAAGTGCAACACTCGGGAAGCGCGCCTGTTCGAGACGCCTGATGAAGCCGGAGCCTGGGTTCAAGCAATCCTGACGAGACAAGCCGCGTAATTCCGCGAAGATGCTCCTAGGAATCGCATAGCGCTGTCCGGGATAACGATCCTCATGGCTCTGCCCCGAAAGGAGCAACGACCAAAGTCCGATCCAGGACCCGCTTGCCCACCCCCTCTCTTCTTCCGTAAACCTAGACCTAAATCCATCAGGCAAGCGTCTGGGAGAAGCGCCATGGAAGAGAAGATCTACGACGTGCCGGCCGAGTGGACGCATCGCGCCTATCTGGACGATGCGGGCTACCGGGCGAAGTACGAGGCTTCGATCAGGAACCCGGAGGCCTTCTGGGCCGAGGAGGCCAAGCGCATCCATTGGTTCAAGCCCCCGACCCGGATCAAGAACACCAATTTCGGCCCCGACAACGTGGCGATCCGCTGGTTCGAGGACGGCGTCACCAACGTGGCCTATAACTGCGTCGACCGGCATCTCCACACCCGCGGCGATCAGGTGGCGATCATCTGGGAGGGCGACGACCCGTCGGAATCGAAACAGATCACCTACCGCGAGCTGCACGCGGAGGTCTGCCGCATGGCCAACATCATGCGCAACCGCGGCGTCGAGAAAGGCGACCGGGTCACGATCTACATGCCGATGATCCCGGAAGCCGCCTATGCCATGCTGGCCTGCGCGCGGCTCGGCGCGATCCACTCCGTGGTGTTCGGCGGCTTCTCGCCCGATTCGCTCGCCAGCCGCATCCAGGACGCCAAAACCGCCTTCGTCATCACGGCCGACGAGGGCCTGCGCGGCGGCCGGAAAGTTCCGCTGAAGGTGAACGTGGACGCCGCCATCGAGCGCGTCGGACCCGGCGTGGTCGATCACGTGCTGGTGGTGCGCCGCACGGGCTCCGACGTCAACATGGTGCCCGGCCGCGACGTGTATTACCACGAGGCGGCGGAGCTCGTCTCCGACGATTGCCCCGTTGAGGAGATGAACGCGGAGGACCCGCTGTTCATCCTCTACACGTCAGGATCGACCGGAACGCCGAAGGGCGTGCTGCACACCACCGGGGGCTATCTCGTCTACGCGGCGATGACGCATCAAGTCGTGTTCGATTACCACGACGGCGACGTCTATTGGTGCACCGCCGACGTGGGCTGGGTGACGGGCCATTCCTACATCCTCTACGGGCCGCTGGCGAACGGCGCCACGACGCTGATGTTCGAGGGCGTGCCGACCTATCCGACGATCTCCCGCTTCTGGGAGGTGATCGACAAGCACCAGGTCAACATCTTCTACACCGCGCCGACCGCCATCCGCTCCCTGATGCAGGCCGGCGAGGAGCCGGTGAAGAAGACCTCGCGCAAATCCCTGCGCCTCCTCGGCTCGGTCGGCGAGCCGATCAATCCGGAAGCCTGGGAATGGTACCATCGCGTGGTCGGCGACGACCGCTGCCCGATCGTCGACACTTGGTGGCAGACCGAGACCGGCGGCATCCTGATCACGCCGCTTCCCGGCGCCACCCGGCTGAAGCCCGGCTCGGCCACCCATCCGTTCTTTGGCGTGAAGCCGCAGATCGTGGACGCGGACGGCAAGGTGCTGGAGGGCGCCGCCGAGGGCAACCTCGTGATCGCCGATTCCTGGCCGGGCCAGATGCGCACGGTCTACGGCGACCACGAGCGCTTCGTGCAGACCTACTTCTCGACCTATCCGGGCAAGTATTTCACCGGCGACGGCTGCCGGCGCGATGCGGACGGCTATTACTGGATCACCGGACGCGTCGACGACGTGATCAACGTGTCCGGCCACCGCATGGGCACGGCGGAGGTGGAATCCGCGCTCGTCGCCCATCCGAAGGTCTCGGAGGCCGCCGTGGTGGGCTACCCGCACGACATCAAGGGCCAGGGCATCTACGCCTATGTCACCCTGATGGCCGGCGAGGAGCCGTCCGAGGAGCTGCGCAAGGAGCTCGTCGCCTGGGTGCGCAAGGAGATCGGCCCCATCGCGTCTCCCGACCTGATCCAGTTCTCGCCCGGCCTGCCCAAGACCCGTTCCGGCAAGATCATGCGCCGGATCCTGCGCAAGATCGCCGAGGACGAGTTCGGCTCGCTCGGCGACACCTCGACGCTGGCCGACCCCACCGTGGTCGACGACCTGATCACCAACCGCCAGAACAAGCGCACCCAGGCGGCGTGAGCGTTGACTTGAACGCCATGCCATGGCCGGGTGCTGTCCCGGCCATGGTTCGATCGGCGGACGATCCCAGGTCTGAATGGTGATCTAAGGTCTGGATGGTATGAACGCGCGGACGATCGTGACGTGACAGGGCGCACAACTTGGCTGGAGGAACGCTGTTGAGCTCCTCTTGATCCAAGCGTAGGATTTGGACTCGTTATTCCGGGAGCACGGTCCATGGCCTTGAAGCAGTTTTTCACAGAGCATCCGGAGTCGGTCGGCGAGAGCTATCTGGAGCATATGAACGTTGCTCTGAGCTTCGCTGTCCCTCTGCTCGCTGCTGGTCTTGCGGCCCTGATCCACGCCTTCCTGCCCTTCCTCTTCCTCACGACCGCCAGCCGCACGGTGAAGCAGCTGCATGCCCGGATGGTGAACCGCCATCCGCACGCGGTTTCGCGTGACACCCACGACCGGATGCTGGCCTGGGACCCGGTGATCTGAACCTGCTCCAGCAGAACAGGCTGGAACCGTAGCCGTTCCTTTCGCGTCTCACCCTCACCTGTTTCCGCAGGAGGGTTCGAGACATGAGCATCCGCGCCGCATTCACACTTGCCGCAATCATCGGCATCGCCGCCACGAGTACTGGCGCGTCCGCCCGGGAGGTCGTGCCCTTCGAGGCGCGCGTCTCGCCCGGCACCGTCGTCATCAGGACGGCTGAGCGGCGGCTCTATTACGTGCGCGGCGACGGAACCGCCCTGCGCTACCGCGTGGCCGTGGGCAAGCCCGGCAAGCAATGGTTCGGCGAGGCGCGGATCGACGGCAAATATGTCCGCCCCGCCTGGTCGCCGCCGGACGAGGTGAAGCGCGACAACCCCCGCCTGCCCGACGTGATCCCCGGCGGCGCCGCGAACAATCCCATGGGCGCGCGGGCGCTCACCCTCGATCTCGACGAATACGCCATCCACGGCACCAACCGCCCGAGTTCCATCGGCACCTATGCGTCCTACGGCTGCATCCGCATGCTCAACGAGGACATCGTCGATCTCTACGAGCAGGTGAGTGTCGGCACGCGGGTGGTGGTGGTGCCGTGACAGGCCATCCTGGCCGGGACGAGCCCGAGGCCGACGGAGAAGGGCGGCGACGGAATAAGGATCACTCGGCCCTGACCCCATAAATCGACCGGCCGGACAGCTTGTCGGGTTCGCTATGCCCTGATAGCGAACCAAATTCCGCGTCGGGGCCAGCAGAAGCTGAGGGCTTGCCCGTCAACCACCATCAGCCGTTCTCGCATCGACGTCCATCACCACCTCATTGCTGGTCTTCGAAGTCATCCCCCGGCCGCCATCCCCACTCGCACCCAAGGCGCGATCCCTAAACCGCAGGAAAAAGCGCAAAGTGGGTATCGACTTGCGAAATCGGTCTCACTTCGCGGCGTAATTGCCTTGCAAGATCAGGTGCATGGGAGTGATTCACTGACGACGATGTGCCAAAGGCGGATATCCAGGAAGGTCCGGATCGGCCGGGTTGTGCATTGTCAATCATCGCAGTGGTCGGTAGCCTTCCGCTGCCTACGCGTGCGCGTCCAGAAGCTGTGAACCGCAAGGAAGTGTTCAGATGCTGACGAAACGCGAGCTGCTTGACTCTGCTGCAATGGCCGTACTCGCCGCCACGATGGCGAAGTTCACCCCGGCCATGGCGCAGAACAACGCCGAATGGCCCAACCTCCTGGAGGCCAAGGACATCGCCGAGGAAGGCTTCGTCTACGGCCTGCCGCTCGTGATGTTTTATGCGGTCATGCAAGAGTTCGCCGTGGACAGGAACTCGGGGCAGTTCAAGGCACTGTTCAACGAAATCAACAACCAGCACCGCGTCGCCACCCCGGCGGACACGGCCGTCATCACGCCGAACAGCGACACCCCTTACTCGATCCTCTGGCTGGATTTGCGCGCCGAACCGATGGTCATCTCGGTGCCGACGATCGAAAAGGACCGCTACTACTCGGTCCAGTTGATCGACGGCAACACCTACAATTTCGGCTACATCGGCAGCCGCGCCACGGGCACCGAGGCGGGCGACTATCTGGTGGTCGGCCCCGATTGGAAAGGCGGAACGCCCACCGGGATCAGGCAGGTCTTCCAATCGACGACGCCGTTCCCCCTCGCGCTTATCCGCACCCAGCTCTTCAATCCCGACGATATGCCGAATGTCGAGACAATCCAGTCCGGGTACAAATCGCAGCCGCTCTCTGCCTTCCTCAAACAACCGGCCGCGCCCGCCGCGCCGAAGATCGAGTTCGTTCCTGCCACCACGGCCGGGATCAAGGAGAACTTCTTCGAGTATCTCGACGCGGCCCTGCAATACGTCCCTGAGACGCCAAGGGACAAGGCGATCCGCGCGAAACTCGCGAGGATCGGCATCGGTCCCGGCAAGACCTTCACGTTCAAGGATCTATCGCTCGAACACAAGGCCGCAATCCTGGTGGCCATGAAGCAGGGCGACGACAAGGTCGACACGTGGCTGGCCAGCGGCAACAAAGACATCAATGGCTGGAACGTCGGCGCATTCTTCGGCGACGAGGCCTTCTACAACGGCGACTGGGTGATGCGGGCAGGCGCCGCCAAGGGCGGGCTCCTGGGCAACGATGCCGTAGAAGCGATGTATCCCTATACCCGAACGGACGCGACTGGTGAGCCGCTCGACGGCAGCAAGCACAAGTACACCATCACCTTCCCGCCTGGCCAGTTGCCGCCGGTGAATGCGTTCTGGTCGGTGACGATGTACGACGGCAAGAGTCAGTTCCTGGTCAAGAACCCGATCAATCGCTACCTCATTAACTCTCCGATGGTGTCGGCGATGAAAAAGGACGCGGATGGCTCGCTGACGCTGTACATCCAGAAGGACAGCCCCGGCGCGGACATGGAAGCGAATTGGCTTCCGGCGCCGGATGACACAATCTATCTCGTGATGCGCCTCTATTGGCCGAAGCCTGCGCCACCGTCGATCCTGCCGGCTGGCGAAGGGACATGGCGGCCACCCGGTGTGAACCGGGTTTCATAGAAGGGGCAGATAGCGCCTTGCCGCCCACCCGATGTTGCTCGCGGGTCGCGGCTACGATGCCGATTGGATCAGGGAGCTTGCTGCCCGCAAGGACCCGATCTGCTTCAGCCCCAACCTCGATCACGCATGCAACCTGATCGAACGGTTCTTCAACAAGATCAAGCAATGGCGGCGTGTCGCGACCCGGTACGACAAGCTCGCAGCCGACTATCTGGCGCTCGTCAAAGTCGCATCGATCCGGATCTTGCTACGCGCGAACGAGTCCACGCCTTAGTCGTACCGATACAGATCCGCCCGGCTCGACGGCACCCCAGAGGGCCCGCGGGTGCGCTTGGAGGCGAGCGTCTGGTTTACGCCGATGACGCCGCGCTCGAAGCCGAGGGAGACGCCTGACAGGTAGAGCAGCCAGGCGCGGGTCTTCTCAGCGCCGACCTCGGCTTCCGCTTCCTGCCGGCGGGCATTCAGGTTCTCCCACCAGAGACGGGTCGTGCGCTGATAGTGCTCGCGCCAGGCCTCGACATCATGCACCTCGAAGCCGAAGCGTTCGAGATTGGCCACCGACATGCCGAGGTGATCGAGCTCCGCGCCCGGAAAGATGTAGCGCATGACGGCCTTGGCCTCGGGCCTCAACCGGCCAAAGGCCTTGTCCGAGCGTTTCGCGCGCCGGGCGATGGTGTGATGAAGATAGAGCCCGCGCGGTTTCAGCAGGCGGTGGACGGTCTGGAAATAGACCGGGTGATTGGCGATCCCCACATGCTCGAACATGCCGATGGACGAGATCTTGTCGAACTCGCCTTCCATTTGCGTGAAGTCCTTGAGGATGACGTCGACCCTGTCCTGCAGGCCGAGCCGCGCGATCTTCTCCCGCGCCAGCGCCGCCTGCTCCTCGGCCAGCGTCACGCCGGTGGCCTTGACGCCGTAATGCTGCGCGGCGTGGCAGATGAGGGCGCCCCAGCCGCAGCCGATGTCGAGCAGGCGTTCGCCGGGTCTGAGCCGCAGCTTGCGGCAGATCATGTCGAGCTTGTCCCGCTGCGCGCGGGCGAGATCGTCATGCCAGTCCGGCTGAAAGTAAGCGCAGGTATAGACCATCTCCGGATCGAGAAAGAGCCGGTAGAAGGCGTTCGACACGTCGTAGTGGTAGGCGATGTTGGCCTTGTTGGTGGAAGGCTTGCCGTCGCGCGTTCCGGTATCTTCGGCCGGCCGGACGAGGGGACGCGGCATGTCGGCCGGCGCGCGCAGGAAATGGTAGGCGACTTTCAGCGCTTTCAGCTTGTTCAAGGTCCTCAGGCGCCTGCCGGCCTTCTGCGGGCGCTGGGAGGCGAGGTCGAAGATGGTGCCGTTCTTGAGATCGAGCAGCCCCGCCACATAGGCGTTGAGCGCCGTATCCAGGTTCGGGCGGCGCAGGAGGGAGGCGATCACGCTCTCGCGTCGGATGACGAGCCGCATGGCATAGGACGGCAGATCCGCCGGGATCGTCGAGCCGTCCCACAATTCGAAGCCGAACTGGAGGTCGAGCGCCCGGTGCGCATCGCCCAAAAGATCCCGGAACATCTCCAGTCGTGCCGTCTCGCCCGCCCCAGCCATGAGCTCTCCCTTTTGGGGCAAGGTAGCGGGAGGGCGGCGAGGGAACAACAGTCGCTTTCGCACGCCGGCATTCCCTCAACGTTTAACTCGCCAGACCGGACAGATGCCCTAGCTTCTCGGGATTGCGGACGACGTAGACCCCGACGATGCGGCCATCCTCGATATCGAGGGACGTGGTCTGCACCATGCCGTCCTTTTCGAGGGTGACGAAACCGGGCAATCCGTTGATCAGCCCCCTGTAGAGAACCGGAGGCAATTGGCCTTCGTCCTTGCGCGCCACGCCCATGAAGAGGCCCGCCACCCTGCGGAAGCCGAAGAGCGGGTTGAGGGCGGCGTTCCGGATGCCGCCGCCATCCGTGTAGGAGACGACGTCCTCCGCCAGGAGATTGCGCAGCGCCGTCAGGTCGCCGCTGCGCGAGGCGGTGAAGAACGCGTCGGTCATCCGCTCGCCTTCCTGGCGGTCGATGGGGTAGCGGGGGCGCTCGGCGCGCACGTTCTTTCTGGCGCGCGCCGCGAGCTGGCGGCAGGCGGCGGGATCCCGGTCGAGAGTCGCGGCGACCTCGTCGAAGCCGAGCCCGAACACGTCGTGCAGGAGGAAGGCCGCGCGTTCCAGCGGCGAGAGCCGCTCCAGCGCCATCATCAGGGTCAGCGACAGATCCTCGCTCAAATCGTCCTCCCCGGCCGTTTCCAGAACCGGCTCGGGCAGCCAGGGACCGATATAGGTCTCGCGCCTGACCCGCGCCGATTTGAGGATGTCGAGGCACAGGCGGGTCACCGTCTTGGACAGGAAGGCGCCCGGTTCGCGGATGGCGGACCGGTCCGTCTGGTGCCAGCGGAGATAGGCCTCCTGCACCACGTCCTCGGCCTCGGCGATGGAGCCGAGCATCCGGTAGGCCAGGCGGACCAGCCCCGGCCTGAGGGGCTGGAACCGGTCCGCGGCATCACCGTCAGGCGGCAGCACGGCTTGCCTCGACCGGATGGATGGACCGGAAGCCGATGGCCAGCCGGTTCCAGGCGTTGATCGCGCCGATCATCAGGGTCAGGTTGACCTGCTCGACGGGGGTGAAGTGCCGGCTCAGCTCGGCATATTCCTCATCGGGAGCGTGAGTCTCGGCGACCAGCGTCAGGGCCTCGGTCCAGGCGAGCGCTGCGCGTTCGCGGTCGCTGTAGAGCGGAGATTCCCGCCAGGCGCTCAGAAGATACAGCCTCTCCTCGCTCTCGCCATTGGCGCGCGCGTCCTTGGTGTGCATGTGGATGCAATAGGCGCAGCCGTTGATCTGCGAGGCGCGGGTCTTCACCAGCTCGAGCAGGTTGTGCTCCAGACCGCTGTTCTTGAGGGTCTTTTCCAGCTCCACCATCGGCTTCAGGGAGCCGGGGGCGACTTCGAAGGGAATCAACCGGGCTTTCATCGTCTTGGTCCTCATGTGTCGTGTTGCTGACGATGGTAAGACGAGACGGGAAAGCCCAATGTGACATGAGGCTGAAGATTTTTTAGAAATCGCTCGCCAGGCCCTTCACTTCCCAATCCTCGTAGCGAACGGGCTCGAGGCCGCCGCGGCCCTGGAACTCCTTCTGCTGGGCGAGTTCGGCCGCGCGGGCATCGATCTCGAGCCGGCGCTGGGCGGCTTCCGCGAGAGCCCTCTGGGCGGCGGGGGACAGGGGCTTGCCGGGGGCTGCGCCCTCGATGGGGCGATCCGGAGGGGTGTTGTCGTTCGTACTCATGAGGTGCCTTATGCCAGAGTCCCGCTCCTCTTGGGAGGGAGCTGGACCATTCCCACATAGGGTTCAACGGATGGATTTTCGTTGACCACGAGGTGGAGACCCCGATGAACACCGTCAAGACCGGAATGCTGCTCGCGGGCCTGATGGCCCTGTTCGGCGTCGTTGGTTATTTCCTGGGCGGCGGCACCGGCATGATGATCGCATTGGGATTCGGCCTCGCGACGAACCTCTTCGCCTATTGGAACTCGGACCGGCTGGCGCTCGCCGCCCATCATGCCGTCGAGGTGGACGAACACACGGCGCCCGAGCTGGTCCATATGGTGCGCGATCTCGCAGGGCGTGCCGGCCTCCCCATGCCGCGGGTCTATCTCATCGACAACCCGCAGCCCAATGCGTTTGCCACCGGGCGCAACCCGGAGAACGCGGCGGTCGCCGCCACCACCGGCCTCCTGCACATGCTGTCCCATGACGAGGTGGCGGGCGTGATGGCGCACGAGCTCGCCCACATCAAGAATCGCGACACCCTGATCATGACGGTGAGCGCGACCATTGCCGGCGCCATCGCGACGCTGGCGCAGTTCGGCTTCCTCTTCGGCGGCCGGGGCGAGAACCGGCCGAACCCGATCGTGATGATCGGCACGGCGCTGCTGGCGCCCCTGGCCGCCATGATCATCCAGATGGCGATCAGCCGCTCGCGGGAATACGACGCCGACCGGATGGGCGCGCAGATCTCCGGCCAGCCGCTGGCGCTCGCCTCGGCGCTCGACCGCATCGCGGGCGGCGTCGCGCATATTCCCAACCCCGATGCGGAACGCCGTCCCGCGACCGCCTCGCTCTTCATCATCAACCCGCTCTCGGGCCAGGGCGTGGACAACCTGTTCTCGACCCATCCCGCGACGGAAAACCGGATTGCGGCCCTGCACGCTTTGGCGCAGGAGATGGGCGCGTCGGCGAAGCCACCCGGCTTCGTCGCACAGAATTCATCGAGTCCGTGGGGTTCCCCGGGGGCTCAATCGGAGGCTCGACCGGCACTCGCCGCGGGCCCTGGGGATAAAATTTTGAATCAATCGGACGAACAGGCAGGCCTCGGGCCCCGCCGCCTTGCCTGGATGGCGGTGGCGGAGACCATGAAGCGGCGGGTGCCGCTCGACGACGTAATGGAGGAGCTGGCGCGGGCGGAAAATCTGTCCGCCCGCGACGAGGCGCTCGCCCGCGCCATCGCCATCGTGACCTTCCGGCGGCTCGGAACCCTCGGACGGGCGCTGAACGAGCGGCTCAACAAGCCACCGAAGGACGAGCGCCTGATGCATCTGCTCGCCACCGGCGCGGCGCAGATCCTGTTTCTCGACGTGCCCGACCACGCCGTCGTCGACAGCGCGGTGCAACTCGCCCAGAACGATCCCAAGCTCCATCACGCCGGCGGCTTCATCAACGCCGTCCTGCGCCGCATCGCCCGCGAGCGCGAGGCCATTCTCGCCGAGGCCGATCCCTGGCTCGACACGCCGACCTGGCTGGAGGAGCGCTGGATCGCCCAATACGGCGAGCCGCTCGCCACCAAGATCGCCGAAGCGCACCGGTCGCTCGCCTCCGTCGACCTGACGGTGAAGAGCGCCCCGGAAGCCTGGGCCGAGCGTCTCGGTGGCGTTCTCCTGCCCACCGGCAGCATCCGTCTGAAAGAGCGCACCGCCATCCGCGAGCTGCCCGGTTTCGAGGAAGGCGAATGGTGGGTGCAGGATGCCGCCGCCGCCCTGCCCGCCCGCCTCCTGCAGGCACAGCCCGGCGAGCGCATCGCGGATCTCTGCGCCGCGCCCGGGGGCAAGACGGCACAACTCGCGGCGGCCGGTGCCGAAGTGCTCGCCGTCGACCGCTCGGCGAAGCGCCTGCAGCGGCTCGAAGAGAATCTCGCCCGCCTCCACCTGAAGGCCGAGACCCGCGCCATCGATGCGGAAAAGCTCGATGTAAGCCCCTTCGACGCCATCCTGCTCGATGCCCCCTGCTCGGCCACCGGCACCATCCGGCGCCATCCCGACGTGGCCTGGACCAAGAGCGAGGAGGACATCCGCAAGCTCTCCGGGTTGCAGGCCCGCCTGCTCGACAAGGCCGCGGGCCTGCTGAAAGCCGGCGGACGGCTGGTCTACTGCACCTGCTCGCTGGAAGCCGAGGAAGGCGAACGGCAGGCGGAGAGTTTTCTTGCCCGCCATCCCGAATTCGCCCGCAAGCCCATCACATCCGACGAGATCGGCGGCTTTGCCGAGTGCATCACGCCGCAGGGCGATATTCGCACCCTGCCGAGTCACTTGGCGCTTTCGGAACATGACCGCAGCGGCCTCGACGGATTCTTTGTCGCACGGTTTGTGCACAAGGGTTCGTGATCATAGTGAATCCTCCCTTACCTGTTGTTAACCGGTCAGCAGGAACTCCTCACCTAAGTTGGCTGGGATTCAAGCGAACAAGGGGAGCGCCACGGGTGGATTTCGGGCCGGATCGCTGGCGTTTGTACAGGCTTGCCGCTCGCGAGGCAGGCCGCGCCATGCGCGAAAGCGCGGTCTGGAGCCTGTCCAGGCTCTCGAGCGCGCCGGCGCCGACGCGGCTGCTCTTCGCGCCCCAGGATCTGCGCACGGCCGATCCCACCATCGCCACCGACATCTATTCCGGCTTCTTCGCCTTTTCGGGCCGCGCCATCACCACCGGCGGGCGCTCGCCCTTCGCGTTCACGCCGCCGAGCCGCGCCTGGGGCGAGGCGCTCTACGGCTTTGGCTGGCTGCGGCATCTGCGGGCGGCCGGCACGGCGCTCGCCCAGGCCAATGCTCGCTCCCTGGTGGACGAGTTCGTCACCTCGAAGCTCGGCGACAAGCGCATCGCCTGCAGCCCGGAGATCACGGCGCGCCGGCTCATGTCCCTCATCAGCCAGTCGCCATTGATCCTGGAAGGTGCGGACCACGCCTTCTACCAGCGTTTCCTGCGAATCATCGGCCAGCATGTGCGCAAGCTCGAGCGCCAGGTCAGCTCCGGCGCCCTGCCCTTCCAGCAGCTGATGGCCGCCATTGCGCTCTGCTATGCGGGCCTGTGCTGCGAGGGCCTCGACCGCAATTTGCGGCGCGCGAGCCGCCTGCTCGCCCGCGAGCTCGAACGGCAGATCCTGGCCGATGGCGGGCATGCGAGCCGCAATCCGCGCATCGTCGTCGATCTCCTGTTCGATCTTCTGCCCCTGCGCCAGATGTTCGCCAGCCGCGAGGTCGACACGCCCGACGCCCTGCTGCACGCCATCGACCGGTTGCTGCCGATGGTGCGCCTGTTCCGGCACGGGGACGGCACCCTGTCGCATTTCAACGGTATGGGCGTGACCGCGGCCGATCATCTGGCGACGCTGCTCACCTATGACGACATGCGCAGCCAGCCGATCCACCACGCGCCCCATTCGGGCTACGAGCGGCTGGAGGCCGGGCGCACGCTGCTCGTGGCCGATGTAGGGGCTCCGCCGCCGCGGCCCCTGTCCCAGGATGCCGGCGCCGGCTGCCTGTCCTTCGAGTTCTCGAGCGCCGCGCAGCGCATCGTGGTCAATTGCGGCACGCCCTATATCGCGGGCAATGCGATCATCCAGGCCTCGCGCTCGACGGTGGCGCATTCCACCGCCTCCATCGACGACATCTCCTCCTGCCAGATCGTCGACAAGAAGGGGAGCTGGCTGCAGCGCCGCATCTCCGCCTGGATCCTGCGCCGCGTCGGCCCCGTGGTCATCAGCGCCCCTGAGCACGTGACGGCGGAGCGCAGCGAACGCGAGCACGCGCAGCTGCTGAGCGCCAGCCACGACGGCTATAAAGCCCGCTTCGGGATCACCCACGAGCGGCGCTGGCAGCTTGCCCCCAAGGGCAATGTGCTGGAAGGCGAGGACAATTTCTGGATCGAGGGCAGCCAAAGTGGAAACTCCGGCGCGGCGCAGGCCATTATCCGCTTCCATCTGGCGCCCGGCATCAAGGCGAGCCGCGCGCAAGGCGGCCGCGTGGTGATGCTGGTGCTGCCCAATCGGGAGGCCTGGCAGTTCTCGGCCGCCCCGGTCGAGGCGGAGCTCGAGGACAGCGTGTTTCTCGCCACCGCCGAGGGCATGCGGCGCACGGAGCAGATCGTTCTGACGATCCGCCCGGGCGAGACCCAGACCGTGCGCTGGCGCTTCGAGCGCCTCGCCCGCACGTTCAGCTCCGAGCAGGCTGCGGAGCCCGGGCCAGAGCTGCTCTGAACAAGGTTCCAAATGGCGGCGACGCGGTTCCCATCCTCGGCCTACCGTGGTATCGCGCCCGCATCTTCCAACCCTTGAAGGGAGCGGCCGCCATGCCGAGCGACCTGAAGCGCGTGTCCCGCGCTCTGCTTTCCGTATCCGACAAGACGGGTCTCGTGGACTTCGCCCGCGCGCTCTCCGAGCGCGGCATCGAGCTGGTGTCCACCGGCGGCACGCACAAGGCCCTGAGCGAGGCGGGGCTGCCCGTGAAGGACGTGAGCGAGCTCACGGGCTTTCCGGAGATGATGGACGGGCGCGTGAAGACGCTGCATCCGTCCGTCCACGGCGGCCTGCTCGGCATCCGGGAGAACCCCGAGCATCAGGCGGCGATGCTCGCCCATGGTATTCAGCCCATCGACCTCCTGGTGGTGAACCTCTATCCGTTCGAGGCGACGGTGGCCGCCGGCAAGCCCTACGACGATTGCATCGAGAACATCGATATCGGCGGCCCCGCCATGATCCGCGCGGCGGCCAAGAACCACGGCGACGTGGCCGTGGTGGTGGACGGCGGCGATTATGCGGCCGTTCTCGACGATCTTTCCGCTTACGACGGTTCGGTCACGCTGACCCTGCGCCGTCGCCTGGCCCAGAAGGCCTATGCCCGCACGGCCGCCTACGATGCGGCGATCTCCAACTGGTTCGCCGCCGAGCTCGGCGAAGAGACGCCACCCTTCCGCGCGCTCGGCGGCGCTATCGCGGAGGTCATGCGCTACGGCGAGAACCCGCACCAGAGCGCCGCCTTCTACCGCACGCCGGAGAACCGCCCGGGTGTCGCCACCGCGCGCCAGGTGCAGGGCAAGCAGCTCTCCTACAACAACATCAACGACACCGATGCGGCCTACGAGGCCGTGGCGGAGTTCGTCCCGGAGCGCTCCGCCGCCATCGTGATCGTCAAGCATGCCAATCCCTGCGGCGTCGCGGAAGGCACCACCTTACGCGAAGCCTATCAGAAGGCGCTGCGCTGCGATCCGGTCTCGGCCTTCGGCGGTATCGTGGCCATGAACCGGCCGCTCGACGCGGAGGCCGCCAAGGCCATCACCGAGATCTTCACGGAGGTGATCATCGCGCCCGATGCGACCGAGGAAGCCATCGCCATCGTGGCGGCCAAGAAGAACCTGCGCCTGCTGCTCGCGGGCGGCTTGCCCGATCCGCGCCAGGAGGGCCTGACCCTGCGCACGGTCGCGGGCGGCTTCCTGGCGCAGAACCGGGACAATGCTGTGGTCGATGCCATGGACCTGAAGGTGGTGACGAAGCGCGCGCCCACCGACCGGGAGCTGGAGGACCTGCGCTTCGCCTTCCGCGTCGCCAAGCACGTGAAGTCGAACGCCATCGTGTATGCCAGGGACCTCGCAACCGTGGGCATCGGCGCCGGCCAGATGAGCCGCGTCGATTCCTCCCGCATCGCCGCCTGGAAAGCCGCCGAGGCCGCGAAGGCCGCGAACCTGCCCGAGACCCTTGCCAAGGGCTCGGTGGTGGCCTCCGATGCCTTCTTCCCCTTCGCGGACGGCCTGCTCGCCGCGGCGGAGGCCGGCGCCACCGCCGTGATCCAGCCCGGCGGCTCCATGCGCGACGACGAGGTCATCAAGGCGGCCGACGAAGCCGGCCTCGCCATGGTGTTCACGGGCCACCGCCACTTCCGCCACTGACGCGGCATCCCCACATCAGGGTCTCCACCTCATGGAGACCCTGATGATCATCACCACCACGCCGAGTATCGAAGGCCGCCGCATCGCCTCCTATCGCGGCATCGTTTCGGGCGAGGCGATTCTCGGCGCCAACGTGTTCCGCGATTTCTTCGCCTCCATCCGCGACGTGGTCGGCGGGCGCGCGGGTTCCTACGAGCGCGTTCTGCGCGACGGACGCGACACCGCCCTGCAGGAGATGATCGAGGAGGCCCAGCGCCTCGGCGCCCACGCGATCGTCGGCGTTCACCTCGATTACGGTGCGCTCGGCAAGAACGAGGGCATGATGATGGTGTCGGTCAGCGGCACGGCGGTGACGCTGGAGTGATTCCCGCCGTGTCATCCCCGCGAAGGCGGGGATCCATGACCGCTGACGCCCCAAGAAGTGGCGCTGCGGTAATGCCTCCGCCTTTCCGTGAATGTCGTGTTTATGGATCCCGGGCTCCGCTGCGCGGCCCCGGGATGACGGTGGGGCGTTTCACACCCGCCTCACACCACTCAACAGCCAGAATCCAACGAGCAGGAACAGGATCAGCACCGCCGGTCCTGCCGCCTGCGTCTGAAAGATTGCCGTCGCAACGGCGACCGCGAGCGGCGCCAGGAAGGACGTGACTTTTCCTGAGAGCGCCAGCAGGCCGAAATAGCGCCCGGCCTCGTGCGCCGGAACCAGCCGCGCGAGCAGGCTGCGCGAGGAGGCCTGCAGCGGTCCCGCCACGGAGCCGATGACGAGGCCGAGCAGCACGAACAGCTTTTCGGGCGCGGAGGCGTAGAGGCCATCGTCGGGAGCGGACGGGGCTGTCGGAATCACGAAAAGAATATGATCGCGCCCGAGCGAGAGAACGCCGACGCAGACGAGTGCGAGAATGGCGATCGATCCGAGGATCACCGGCTTTGCCCCGATGCGATCGTCGAGCCGTCCGCCGATCAATGCGCCGAGCGTGCCGGTGACGGTGAGCAGGATGCCGAAGATGCCGAGCTCGATGGCCTGCCAGCCGAACACGCCCGCCCCGTAGATGCCGCCGAAGGCGAACAACGCCACCAACGCATCCTGATAGACCATGTTGGCGAGGAGAAAGCGGCCGATGCTCTCGTGCCGCCGCGCATCGGCGATGGTGCTCCTCACCTGCTCGAGCCCCTTTCGCGCGGCCTCCTTCAGGCCCATCCCCGAGCGCGGGACATCGGGGGTGAAGAGGAAGAGCGGCAGCACGAAGACGAGGAACCACAGGGCCGAGAACGGTCCTGTGATGCGGTCGCCCTCGCGCGTTGCCGGGTCGAGGCCGAAAAGCGGGTTCAGGCCGAAGACCGTCTTCATCGTCACCGGATCGGCGGCGAGAAAGCCGAGCACGATCACAAGCGACACCAGACCGCCCAGATATCCCATCGCCCAGCCAGTGCCCGAGAGGCGGCCGAAACGTTCCGGCGGCACGAGGTGCGGGATCATGGCGTTATTGAACACCGCCGCGACTTCCACCGCTACCGTGCCGAAGGCGAAGCCCACAAGGGCAACCGCGATGGCATGGGGCTGTCCCGGCGCCGCGTACCATAGCGCGAAGGAGGCGATGAACAGCACGAGACCGCACGCTGCGATCCAGGGCTTTTTCGGCCCGGTCGCGTCGGCGATGGAGCCGAGCACCGGCGACAGGATGGCGAGCACGAGCCCCGCGGCCGCCGTCGCATAGCCCCACAGGCTCTGTCCGCTCACGGGATCGGGCGCGAGGGCGGAGGCGAAATAGGGCGCGAAGACGAAGGTTGTGACCAGGGTGAAGAAGGGCTGGCAGGCCCAGTCGAACAGGAGCCAGCCCAGAATGGCCGGGCGCGAGGCTTTGCGCGAGGGAGCGAGGGGATTGATGTCTCTCACCGGGCTTTGCTTTCCACGCTGTTGCTGAATTGTCGTCAACGCTCGCCTTCTCTCGTCATCATCGGCCTTGTGCCGGTGATCCCGCTTGGAAAGCGTGGCGCTTCACAGGATCGGGATGGCCGGGACTGATCCCCGGATCAAGTCCGGGGACGGCCACGACGGAAAGGTCTTACTCAGCTTTGCACGCGGCCCCTTCCCCCGCATTCAACGCCACTTCACAAGGGAAGAGGAGAATTTGCGGGCTCAGCTCATGCGCGCGAGATCGCCGAGCAGGCTCGCCGCGACGGTGATCTTCGACAGCGTGAGGCCCGACGACACGATGCCGTCGACCGCGCTTCTGATGCGGTTGACGTCGGCGCCACGCTTCTCGCCCCAGGCCCGCACGGCCTCGATGCCGGACAGATCCTGGGACGACACTTCCGCCGTCAGACCGCGATGCGCATAGGCGATGCTGTCGACGGCACGATCGAGCGCCAGCCGGTCGAAATAGTCGCTGACGTTGATCTGCTGTGCCGCACTGATGAGGGCGCCGAGCCGGAACGAGGCCTCGAGCGCGAAATGGGTGCGGGCGATGTCGCTGACCGGCTTGCCGGTCTTCTGCGCCGTCTGCACGATGTCGGGAGCCGCCACGAGATCGGGCAGCGACGCGATGCGGCGTGCCAGATCCTCCGGCGTGCCCTCATCCGCCAATGCCTTGGCGCGTGCATCCCAGGCAGCCTGCGCCTCCGGCGACAGCGTCTCGGTGAGGCTGCGCTCCACCTCGGCGATTCCGGCCCGGTAGGTCCCGATGATCTCGTCGAGGGAGTGGTTGACGAAATCCACGTTGCGGATGAACCAGACGATCCGGTTCATTAGGAGATCCTGCAGCTCGCCATAAAGATGCAGCTGCATCTTGCCCGGAACAACGCCGTCGAGAGCATCGATGGCGACATTCATCTCGGTGAGGCCGAACGAGTCGCGGGTGGCCGCATAGGCTGCCGCGATGGTGGGCGCATCCGCACCGGTCTGGTCGACGAGGCGGGCCACCATGGTCGGCCCGCCCCGGTTGATGATCGCGTTGGCGAGCTGCGTCGCGATGATCTCGCGGCGCAGGCGATGGGTTGCGATCGCATCCGGGAAGCGCTCGCGCATCTCAGCCGGGAAATAGCGTTCCAGCTCCTTGCCGAGATACGGATCGTCGGGCACCGGGCTTTCCAGCAGCTCGTCGTGCAGGGAGAGTTTGGCATAGGCCAGAAGCACCGCGATTTCCGGCCGCGTCAGAGCCTCGCCGCGACGTCCGCGCTCGGCCAGCGTGCTGTCGTCCGGCAGATACTCCACGGCGCGATTGAGGCGTCCCTGCGCTTCCAGCATGTGCATGAGCCGGCGGGCGAAGCCGAGATCGGCGACGCCGAGTTGCTCGGAGAGCGAGATGGCCAGGGTCTGCAGGTAGTTGTTGCGCAACACGAGGGCGGCGACATCATCGGTCATATCTGCCAGAAGTTCGTTGCGCTGCTCCTGTGTCAGGCGTCCGTCGCGCTCCGGTGTGGTCAGCGCGATCTTGATGTTCACCTCCACGTCGGAGGTGTTGACGCCCGCCGAATTGTCGATGGCATCCGTGTTGAGGTGAACGCCGCTCTGCGCCGCCTCGATGCGCCCGCGTTGGGTCACACCCAGATTGGCGCCCTCGCCGATCACCTTGGCGCGCACCTCCGGACCGGTGATGCGGATGGCATCGTTGGCGCGATCGCCCACCTGCTCGTCCGTCTCGGCGGATGAGCGGATATAGGTGCCGATGCCGCCGAACCAGAGCAGATCGACACGGGCTTTCAGGATCGCGTTCATCACTTCGGCAGGCGTTGCGTGCGGCTTGTCGATGTCGAGAAGCGCGCGCATTTCGTCCGAGAGCGGAATCGATTTCGCATTGCGCGGGAACACGCCGCCGCCGCTTGAGATCAGCCCCTTATCGTAGTCCTGCCAGCTGGAACGGGGCAGATTGAAGAGCCGTTCGCGTTCCTTGAAGGAGCTTTCAGGATCCGGTTTCGGATCGATGAAGATGTCGCGGTGGTCGAAGGCGGCCACGAGCTTCAACGCCCGCGACAGCAGCATGCCGTTGCCGAACACGTCACCCGACATGTCGCCGACGCCCGCCACCGCCACCGGCGTGGTCTGGATGTCGATGTCCATCTCGCGGAAGTGGCGCTTCACCGCCTCCCAGCCGCCGCGGGCGGTGATGCCCATCTTCTTGTGGTCGTAGCCCTGGCTGCCGCCGGACGCGAAGGCATCGCCGAGCCAATGACCCTTCTCGATGGAGAGCGCATTGGCGATGTCGGAGAAGGTGGCCGTTCCCTTGTCGGCGGCGACCACGAGATAAGGATCGTTGCCGTCGTGGCGCACGGTGTCCGCCGGCGGGACCACGCTGTCGCCGACGATGTTGTCGGTGAGCTGCAGCAGCGTGCGCACGAAGATGCGGTAGCTCTCGGTGCCCTCCGCCAGCCAGGCCTGCCGGTCGCTCGCCGGCGGCAGGTGCTTGGGCACGAAGCCGCCCTTGGCGCCTACCGGCACGATGACCGCGTTCTTGACCTGCTGCGCCTTGACCAATCCGAGGACTTCCGTCCGGAAATCCTGCGGACGGTCGGACCAGCGCAGGCCGCCGCGCGCCACCTTGCCGAAGCGCAGATGCACGCCTTCGACGCGGGGTGAATAGACGAAGATCTCGTAGAGAGGCTTCGGCAGCGGCAGCCCTTCCAGCTTCGCGCATTCGAATTTGAACGCGATGGTCTGGCGCGGCAGGCCGTTGTCTTCGAGCTGGAAGAAGTTGGCGCGGATGGCGGCTTCGATCAGGTTGACGAAGCGGCGAAGAATCCGGTCGTCATCGAGGCTCGTGACCTCTTTGAGCTGCTCCTCGATCCGCTCGCGGATCGCAGCCTCCGTAGCAGCACGTCCCTCGTCCTTGCGCGGGTCGAAACGCGCATAGAAGAGCTTGACGAGATCGGCCGCGATCGCGCCGTGACGGGCGAGCGTTTCGGCCAGATAATCCTGCGCGTAAGTGACCTGGATCTGGCGGAGGTAACGGCCGAGCGCCCGCACCATGGCGACATCGCGCCAGCCGAGACCGGCTTCGAGCACGAGGCGGTTGAAGCCGTCGGATTCCGCGAGGCCCCGGAAGAGCGCGAGCAGTGCCGCCTCGATCAGAGCCTGGATCTCGTCGATCTTGATCGTACCGCCGGAAGCGCGCTCCAGGGTCATGTCATGGAGCCATACCCGGTCCGTCGCGCTGAAGGCGACCCGGTAGGTCCGCTCATTGACGACGCGGAAGCCGAGATTTTCCAGAAGCGGCACGCGCTCCGACAGCGGCAGCGCCACATTGAGCGAGAACACCTTCAGGTTCACCCGGGTCTCGTCGTCGCCTTCGCGGCGATAGAGATCGACGGCGCGGGGACGTGCCTCCGAGAGCTGCTCCAGAAGAGCGATATCGGCAATGGCCTGGTCGGCCCCGAAGGCCTCGCGGTAGGCCGCGCTGAAGGCTTCGGCATAGCGGGATGCCAGCGCGCGCGCGCGCGCCGCCGACGCTGCCATCGAGCGCGTCGCGCAACGCATCGCTCCAGGTGCGGACGATGGCGGCAATTCCCTTCTCGAGGGTCTCGCGCGGCACATCCGGGGTCTCGCCCTCGTCGCGGCCGATGATGTAATGGGTGCGCGCGAGCGGGCCTTCCGGATAATCGGGATAGGATGCGGAGACGCGGCCCTCATAGATGCCGGCCAGGAATTGGCCGATGCGCTGGCGTGCCTGGGTGTCGTAACGGTCCTTGGGCACGAAGACGAGCACCGAGACGAAACGGTCGAATTCGTCGGTGCGGGCGAGCGCCCTCACCCGCGGACGCTCCGACAGGTTCATGATCTCGATGGCGAAGTGGTAGAGCGTGTCCTCGTCGATCTGGAACAGCTCGTCGCGTGGATAACTTTCGAGTACGTTGAGAAGCGCGCGGCCGGCATAACTCGCCGGATCGAAGCCCGCACGGGCGAGGACCTTCGCCACCTTGAGGCGCAGATAGGGCACTTCGCCGGTGGTGTTGGTGTAGGCGCTTGCCGTGAACAGGCCGACGATGCGCAACTCGCCCCGCAGATGCCCGCTGTCGTCGAACAGCTTGACGCCGACATAGTCGAGATGGGCACGGCGGTGGACGCGGGATTTCACGTTCGCCTTGGTGATGATGAGCGCCTGAGGACGCGCCAGGAAGGCGCGGATTTCCGGCGTCATCCCGACCAGTTCGCGGCCGCGGCGCAGCACGCGCACGGAGGGATCGCGCAACAGGCCGAGACCCGAGCCCTCGACGGGATCGGCAGCAGTGTCGCCGGAGGGCAGACGGTATTCGCGCACGCCCAAGAACGTGAAGTTGTCCCGCGACATCCAGTCGAGGAAGGCGACGGCCTCCTTCACCTCGTCCTCCGGCAGCGGCGGGGGATTGAGGCGGTAATTGTGGACGATCTCGGCGATCTGGGCACGCATGCCCGGCCAGTCGTGCACCGCAACGGAGACGTCCCTGTGAACGAGGCGCATGGTCTCGATCAGGCTGGTCCGGGTCTCGGGATCGTCAAGGCGGGGCAGGTGGATATGGATGAAGCTTTCGCGCTTCACGCCGAGTCGCAGGGCGGCGGTGGCCTCGCCGACAAGGCGCACGAGAGCGCCGTTCGAACCCCGCTCCACCGCCAGGATGGGGTGGGCGACGAGCAACGGCTCATAACCCTGGTCCACGACCTCGGCGAGGGTCGAATCGAGCAGGAAGGGCATGTTGTCGTTGACGATCTCGAGCACCGTCACGTCCTGGCGCCGGCCGTCGCGCTCGATCTCGAAATCGAAGAGGCGGATATCCGCGCCGTCGGCGGTACGGGAAGCCTTGAGATGCTCGAAGGCTTCCGCAGCGAGATCCGCCAGCGTCTGCGGCGAATAGGGCGCCAGATCCTCGGGCGGGACACGCCCGTACAGATCGCGCACGAAGGTTGGCGGAATGGCCTTATGACCTTTTTCCAGCACGGCGACGGCTTCCGCCGTCAATTCGCTTCCGCTGGTCGGTGTATCCAGCTTCATGCGCGCATCCTCTTATGTATTTGGCTGCGGGAGCGTTGCCACAGTGCGGCAGGTTGCGCAACAAAAGCATAAGTTTCTAAACAAAGTTAGGTAAAGTTGCTGCATTGCACAGGCACTTTACGCTGCCTTGGCCTCCAAAGACGACAGATTTGCGTCGCCCCATTCCTTCATCGCCATCAGAACAGGCTCCAGAGAGCGGCCGCGGACCGAGAGCGTATATTCGACCCGGGGCGGCACCTGGGCATAAACGGTCCGGACGACGAGGCCGTCGGCCTCGAGCTCGCGCAGCTGGTGGGTGAGCATGCGCTGGGTGATGGACGGGATGAGTCGGCGCAATTCGTTGAAACGCAAGGTTCCGCGCAGGAGCTTGTAGAGAACGATGATCTTCCACTTGCCGTCGATTAGGCTCATCGTCCGCTCGACGGAGCATCCTTGAACCCTCGGCACTTTCTGCGGCATCACGGTATCCTTTTTGACACTATGGGCTGTTTTTGTGCGTTCTTGCGTGATCATACACTATGCCCAACTATGTCCCCGTCAACAGGAGACATGCCATGCGCGCCGTCGGTTACCAGCAATCCCTTCCCATCGATCAGGACGCCGCTCTGATCGATGTCGACCTGCCCCGTCCCGGGCCGGGCCCGCGCGACCTGCTCGTCGAGATCAAGGCGGTGTCCCTCAACCCGGTCGACACGAAGGTCCGCATGCGGGCTCAACCGGAGCCGGGCGGCGTGAAGGTCCTGGGCTTCGATGCGGCCGGAATCGTCCGTGGGGTGGGCAAGGACGTCTCGCTGTTCAGGGAAGGCGACGAGGTCTTCTATGCCGGCGCGATCACGCGACAGGGCACCAACGCGGAATTTCATGTGGTCGACGAGCGGCTGGTGGGCGCGAAGCCGAAATCCATCAGTTTCGAGGAAGCGGCCGCCCTTCCGCTGACCACGCTGACCGCCTGGGAAACCCTGTTCGACCGGCTGGAGATCAACCGTCCTGTGAAGGGCGCGGCCAACGCCATCCTGATCGTGGGCGGCGCCGGCGGTGTCGGCTCCATCGCGATCCAGCTCGCGCGCCAGCTCACTGATCTGACCGTGATCGCCACCGCCTCGCGGCCGGACACGCAGGCCTGGTGCCGGGAGCTCGGCGCCCATCATGTGATCGATCACAGCAAGTCTCTCGCGGCACAGGTGGAAGCGTTGGGAATCGGCGCGCCGGCCTTCATATTTTCGATCACTCATACGGAGACGCATTTCGTCGAGATCGCGAAAACCATTGCGCCGCAAGGCCGCTTCGCCCTGATCGACGATCCGACGGCGCCGCTCGACATCAGCCTGCTGAAGGGCAAGAGCGTCTCGATTCATTGGGAATCCATGTTCACGCGCTCCACGTTCCAGACCGCCGACATGGAGCGGCAGCACGAGATCCTGAACGAGGCTTCCCGCCTCGTTGATGCAGGCACGATCAAGACGACGCTGGCCGAAGTCATCGGGCCGATCGACGCCGCCCATCTCAAGCGTGCGCATGCCTTCATCGAAAGCGGCCGCGCGCGGGGCAAGATCGTGCTATCGGGATTTTAGATCGGTCGCACACGAACCTGATTGCGGTCCGCCTTTAAGAGAATGTTAACCGACAAAAAAAGAGGGCTTTGCGATCTGGACCATCGCAAAGCCCTTTGAATAAAGGAAAAGGCTGCCTTGGGAGGCAGCCCTGTGTCTCGAGGGTGGCCCGGCTCCTCAAGCAACTCAGAGGGCTGGGGGGCTGACGTGTCCAAGCCGTTCGATGAGCCGGGCCGTCGAGGCAACTTGAGCATTAACGGCATTCAGTTTGGCTCCATCGCGGCACGAATGAGGCAGGAATAAGATTTGCAAAAGAACCGGTGATTCATTGTGTCATGATGGGTTGATCCCTCAGCCGCCGAAGCCCATCATCAGGGCATGTTGACCAGAGCATCGGAGCCAGAAGTGGAGCCGCTTTCAGGATCGATCCAATGCTCATCTATTAACTTGCGCATCGTTCTTCGCGGAAAACCGGGTCCACGTTTCCGCACGGTGCGCCAGCCATGGGAGGCGTCATGAGCGAAGGTGACATCGCAGAGCCGCTGCGCGGCGGCTCGATGCAGGGCTCGGCCCACATCGTTCCTTTCCCCGCCGCGCCGAAACAGGTGTCCTTCGACCGTGCCGAGTTGCAGGCCATTCTCAATCTCTACGGCCGCAT
Organism: Microvirga sp. RSM25; assembly: GCF_044784385.1. Taxonomy (NCBI): domain Bacteria; kingdom Pseudomonadati; phylum Pseudomonadota; class Alphaproteobacteria; order Hyphomicrobiales; family Methylobacteriaceae; genus Microvirga; species Microvirga sp. RSM25. The sequence continues at coordinate 4,417,283 of NZ_CP173039.1, forward strand.
GGTGGCGGCCGGCGAATGGCGCGATTATGCGATCGACTTCATGCCCGAAAAGGCCGTCTTCTCCATCTTCCGGCGCACATCCGAGGTGCCCCTCTACCGGATCGAGAAGGACCCGAAGCTTGCCAAGAAGCAGGGTGCCTATTCGGTCATCGTCTCGACTGGCCTGATCCTCAAGCGCGGACATGAACTCGCTCGCGTGCTGCGCGTGCTCGACAAGCCGAAGGTTGTATCGAACTAGGGGTTGCACATCGGCCTGCCGTTTCCGAGCCAATGCCTCGATGAGCGGTCAAGCGGATTCGCTCGCATGGTGGCCGCCGCGCTGCCCGGAACACCCCAGTGCTCATCGCGTTGCACGAATGACGCCACTGAGGCTGGACCGGCTTCGACAACGACTCGGCCCAACCTCAGCAGCGACGAGGCACTTTCATGACGCGCGAGATAGCCGGCCTTTCCATCGTGATCACCGGCGCGTCGAGCGGCATCGGACGTGCCGCGGCGCTCGCATTCGCCAGGCGCGGTGCCCGCGTGGCGCTCGCGGCACGCCGGACGGAGTTGATCGAGGAAGTCGCCCGTGAGTGCCGGAATCTCGGCACACAGGCCATCGCGGTACCCACCGACGTGACCGACGCCGTAGCGGTCGATCATCTGGCCCAGGCGGCACGGCGCGCCTTCGGGACCATCGACGTCTGGATCAACAATGCCGGCACGGGTGTGTTCGGCCCTTATCAGGATGCGGATCTCGCTCTCCACCGCCGTACGATCGAGGTGAACCTGCTCGGGTCCATGCACGGCGCCTATGCGGCCCTGCCTGTCTTCCTCGGCCAAGGCCATGGCATCCTCATCAACAACATCTCGCTCAGAGGCTGGGCGCCAAGCCCCTTTGCCGCAGCCTACACGGCCTCCAAATTCGCGCTGCGGGGCTTCTCGGCAAGCCTGCGGCAGGAACTGAGTGACCGTCCCGATATCCATGTCTGCGGCGTGTTCCCCGCCATCATCGACACGCCCGGCTTCGAGCATGGGGCGAATGTCTCGGGTCGGCAGATCGATCTGGGACCGCTGATCTACGCTCCTGAGGACGTGGCCGAAACATTCGTTTCGCTCGTGCGCCGGCCGCGCGACGAGGTGGCTGTCGGGTGGCCGGCGCGCGCGGTGCAGATCGCCTATGCGCTGGCTCCTGGCCCGACGGAGCATCTGATGGGTGCCGCGATGCGTCGGGCGCTCAAACGCGCGGCGCCTGCACCACGGACGCAAGGGGCGCTGCTGCAACCCGTTCCGACAGGCCGGGGCGTGAGTGGTGGGTGGCGCGATCGGAAAGGCCTGCCCTTTTCGGCGCGCCGGACCAGCACCACTGTGGGCGTCATAGCACTGGCAGGCTTGGCCCTGCTCTTTGGGACGAGAGCCGCGGCGCGCGTGCGCCGCTGATCAGATCGGACGCGTCGGCGGTTCCTGCATGCCGCGTCCGAGAGGTCGCTGCATCAGCACGGTGGAAAGCCAACGCCCGTGCTTGTAGCCGATGCCCTTCAGGATGCCGACCGGCTCGAAGCCCATGCGCCGGTGCAGGCCGATGGACCCCTTCGATTCCTCATCGCCGATGACGGCCACCATGAGCCGGAAATCCCGTCTCTCGCATTCCTCGATCAGAGCAGCGAGCAGCAGGCGCCCGACGCCTTGCCCCTGGGCGGACGGCGCGACATAGATTGAGTCCTCCACCGTCGAACGATAGGCCGGGCGCGTTCTGTAGGCGCCCGCATAGGCATAGCCGAGGATCGCGCCGTCCTTTTCCGCCACGAGATAGGGATAGCCGCCCTCCAGAAGGGCGGCCCGGCGGCGCACCATCTCCAGCTTGTCGGGAGGCTCGAGCTCGAACGAGGCCGTGCCATGCGTCACCGCATGGGCATAGATGGCCGAGATGGCATCGAGATCGGATTCGGACGAAGGACGGACGAGAATGCTCATGGGATTTTTCTAACGCATTTTCAGAGCGAGAGGGAATAGTATTCCGGATTGGGAAGACTGTCTTTTCATCTCCCCTTTGCCTTAGCATGGGGCATCCTCAGAAAGGCTTGCGCGTGAACGAGCTCAGCCCAAGCAAGTCGCGGCCATACACCGCCTCCAGGACGCAGGTTTATGTGGTCTGGACCGCGATTCTGGCTTCCAGCATGGTTTTTGCCGATGGCGCCATCGTCACCGTCGCGATGCCGCAGATGCGCGAGAGCCTGCAGGCCTCCCTGTCCGAGATGCAATGGATCACCAATGCCTATGCGCTGACGCTGTCCGCGTTCCTGCTTCTCGGCGGTGCGGCCGGCGACGCCTACGGCCTGAGACGGATCTTCATGATCGGCATCGCCTTCTTCGGCCTGACCTCCCTATGGTGCGGCCTGTCCGGATCGGCCGGGATGCTGATTGCCGCCCGGGCCTTTCAGGGGATCGGCGGCGCCTTGCTGGTGCCGGGATCGCTCGCCCTGATCAGCGCTCATTTCCCGAAGGATGCGCGGGGCAAGGCCATCGGCACCTGGGCGGCGGCCTCCGGAATCGCCGCAGCCCTCGGGCCGATTCTCGGCGGCTGGCTCATCGATATCGGCCCCTGGCAGGCGATTTTCTGGATCAACGTCCCCACGGCCGCGCTGGCGCTCTGGCTGTGCTGGCGACATGTGCCGGAAAGCCCGGTGATGGCAGAGACTGCCATGGACTGGCTGGGTGCCATCCTGGCGGTCGCCGGGCTCGGTCTCCTCGCCTATGGGCTCACGGCGCTGGGCGAATGGGAAAGCCATCGGACCATCGCTATCCTGCTGACGCTCGCCGGTGCGACGGTCCTTGGCCTCTTCGTGCTGCACGAGAAGCGCAGTGCCGCTCCGATGATGCCGCTCGATCTGTTTCGCGTGTCCGCTTTCGCCAATGTCAATGCGCTGACCCTGCTGCTCTATTTCGCGCTCAGCGGCGCTTTGTTCTTCCTGCCGGCGGCGCTGATCGAGGCCCATGGCTATTCGGCCGCCAAGGCAGGCTCCGTGTTTCTGCCCTTCACCATCCTGATGGCCGTGCTCTCCCGGCTCGGCGGCGTGATGGCCGACCGGTTCGGCACCCGCATGCTCCTCACGATGGGTCCCCTCATCACGGCCTTGAGCTTCGCGCTTCTGGCTCCTGCCGTCCTTCATGGCGGCTACTGGTTCGCGGTGGTGCCGGTCATGGCTGTCATGGGGCTGGGCATGGGAATCACGATCGCGCCGCTGTCGACGACGGTGATGAATGCCGTGCCCGACGAGCGCATCGGCGTGGCCTCCGGGATCAACAACGCGATCTCCCGCGTCGCGGGGCTGATCGCCGTCGCAGGATTGGGCATCGCGGCCACGTTCGGATTTCGGCAGGCTGCGCTATGGGCAGCTCCGGAGATGGCGGATCTCTTCGCACGGGCGACCTTCGGCGCTCTCCCGCTAATATCGGCCTCGCCACCCGACGCCTCAAGGGAAATCTATGCCACGGCCATGATCGGCGGTTTCGGGCTGGTGGCCCTGATCTGCGCAGGTGCAGCCGTTGCGAGCGCCTATTTCGGCTATCGCTGCTCCGCGCCCTCGGGGCAGGCGTAAGTCCATGGTCTCGTGGCGTTGTGCGTTTGCTGATCCCGCATTTACAAATGACTCGCCGCTTTTGCGGTTTGAGCGTTAACTGCGTTCGCTGGGGCCAAACTCCGACGGACGAGGTGAGCCATGGCCATGTATCTTACGCGCTTCAGCTACACGCCCGAGACGTGGGCGCGCCTGATCCAAAACCCCGAGGACCGACGCGCGGCGGCTCGTTCGTACATCGAGTCGGTGGGCGGCAAGCTGCACGGGTTCTGGTACGCCTTCGGCGAACACGATGGCTGGAATCTATGGGAGGCTCCGGACAACGTGTCGATGGCGGCCGTTGTGCTTGCCATCGGCGCAGGAGGCGCGCTTCGCTCGAGCGAGACGACCGTCCTCCTCAGCGTGGAGGAACTGATGGACGCCCTCGGGAAGGCGAAGTCGGTCGGCTATCGCCCTCCGGGAGCCTAGAGCATTTTCGGCGAAGCGGAGCAGCGCCAGAGGTTCGCCAAGCCTATGCCCACGAAAACAAAAGCCCCGGCCTTTCGGCCGGAGCTTCGTGATCGTTCGATCCGCTCGTCCTTACTCGTTGCGGTTGCCCACGAGCGCGAGGAGGAACTGGAACATGTTGATGAAGTCCAGGTAGAGCGTCAGGGCGCCCAGCACGGAAGCCTTGCTGGCAGCCTCGGAGTCGAGGTTGCCGTACAGGTACATCTCCTTCAGCTTCTGCGTATCGTAGGCCGTCAGGCCTGCGAAGATCAGAACGCCGATCACGGAAATGCCGAACTGCAGCATGCTCGACGCGACGAAGATGTTCACGATCGAAGCCAGGATCAGGCCGACGAGGCCCATGATCAGGAACGAGCCCATGCCCGACAGGCTGCGGCGGGTGGTATAGCCCCACAGCGACAGCGCGCCGAAGGACGCGGCCGTGATGAAGAACACCTGCACGACGCTCGCGCCGGTGTAGCGGATGAGAAGCGTCGAGAGCGAAGCACCCATCACCGCCGCGAAGGCGAAGAAGGTGCCGCGGGCCGCAGCCGCCGACATCCGGTCCATGCGGAACGAGAAGAAGAAGATGAACGCCAGAGGCGCCAGCGCCACGACCCACATCAGGGGCGTGCCGTACAGAATCCGACCGAACTCAGTCAGGCCGACGCCGCCCATGCGGGCAACGGCCATCGACGGATCGCTGGTGACCGCCAGCATGTTCACGCCGAGCGCGACCAGGGCCGAGATGGCAAGGCCCAGGATCATGTTGTTGTAGACGCCGAGCATGAAGGTACGCAGGCCCTGGTCGACCTGTGCCTCCGTCCGGGCAAAGCCGGTGCCATAGGCGGTTTGGTTTTGCTCATACGGTTGCATCGGAGCCCTTTCTCACGGTGTCCCGTTGATGTTCCCTCGAAAGGCTGGGAAGTCAGCCCTCGGCCGGCGCAAGTTTTCGACGGCACCTGAAATATGAGAGGGCTGACTTCATTCCGCAAGGGGGAGCGCCAAGCTTCAAACCTTCGTGAAGAAGAAGAATGAAGAGCAGAATGAATGCTGCTCCTCGTCCGGCTTTCCGCGATCCTTTATAACGGCCCGAGCCGAGCTCGGCGTTAAAGACTTCTTAAGTATGAAGCTGGCTTTTGACTTAAGATCCGCCAGGTTCCCATCAGGCCTAATCCGACGCTCACGAGCACGGCGAGCAGAGATGCCAGCACGGCTCCCGAGAGATCTAAAGTAAAGCTTAGGTTCATGACCCGGGTGATGATGAAATAGGACGCGACCGTGCCGGCCAGCAGGCCGAACACGGCCGTGGCAAGGCCCAGCAGTCCATATTCGAGCGCATAGGCCGAGATCAGCCGGAACCGCGTGGCGCCCAGGGTCTTCAGCACCACCGCATCGTAGAGGCGCGCCCGGTGGCCCGCCGCCAGGGCGCCCGCGAGAACCAGGAGGCTTGCGATCAGCGCGATGGAACTGGCGCCGCGAATCGCCATGACGAGCTGCGAAACCACGTCGTTCACCGCCTCCAGCGCATCCTTCACCCGCACGCTCGTGACCATTGGGTAGGCCTGGGCGGAGCTTCTCAGGATACGGGCGTCGAGCGCCGCGTCCGAACCGTTCGGGAAGGTGACGGTGGCCAGATGCGTATGCGGCGCGCCGGCAAAGGCGTTGGGCGAGAACACCATGACGAAGTTGATGCCCATGGAGCGCCATTCGATCTCGCGCAGGTTGGCGATGGTGGCGCTGATGTTGCGCCCGAGCACATTGACGGTGATCTCGTCCCCGATCTTCAGCCCGAGACCTTCCGCGATCTTGCGGTCGAAGGAGACGAGCGGTCTGCCGCGATAATCCTCCGGCCACCACTCGCCCTGCACCACCTTCGAGCCTTCCGGCGGCGCCTTGGCATAGGTGATGCCGCGGTCGCCCTCCAGCACCCAGGACACGTCCTCGTTCGCCTTGATCTCGGCCACAGGCCGCCCGCCGAGCGTCACGAGGCGCCCGCGCATCATCGGCACACGCTCGATATGGGCCTCCGGGGCCTGGTTCTTGAGGAAGCCCTCGAAGGCATCCGCCTGCTGGTTGGGGATGTCGAGGAAGAAGAAGCTCGGCGCCCGCTCCGGCAGGCTCTGTGTCAGCTGACGGGTCAGGTTGGTGTCGATGAGCGCAAGGGTGACCAGCAACGTGATCCCGAGCCCCAGGGACAGCACCAGGGAGGGGGTGAGCGCACCAGGCCGGTGGATATTGGCAAGCGCGAGCCGCGGCGCGGTGCCGCGAGGACGCGGCAGGCGGCGGGCGAGCGCCATGATTCCCAGCGCGACGAGGCGCAGGAGCACGAAGGATCCGGCCGCCGCGCCCACGAACATCAGGGCGATGCGCCGGTCATAGGCGGCGAGCAGCGACAGCCCTACGAGGGCCGCGACGGACAGCAAGAGGGCCGTCAGGTAGCGTTTGCGCGGCCAGCGCCGCTCCGGGTCGATCTGATCGCGGAAGAGACCGGAGACCGGCACGTCATGGGCCCGTCCTAGGGGAGCGAGCGCGAAGACGAGGGCCGTGAGAACGCCGTAGAGCAGCGCGATGCCGAGCTCGCTCCAGGCGAGGGTCGGCTGGAGCGGGATCGGCAGGAGGTGTCCGAAGAGCCCGGTGATCACGAAGGGAAGCGCAGCCCCGAAGGCCAGGCCGATGCCGATGCCGACCAGCGCGATCAGCATCACCTGCGTGAGATAGAGCAGCACCACCTGCCCGCCGGGAGCGCCGAGGCTCTTCAAGGTGGCAATCGAAGCACGCTTGCGGTCGACGAAGCCGCGCACCGCATTGGCGACGCCCACGCCGCCGACGAGGAGCGCCGTCAAGCCGACGAGGGTGAGGAACTGGGTGAAGCGCTCGATATTGCGGGCAAAGCGCGGATCCGCGTTGAGGCGCGTGCGGATGTTCCAGCCGGCCTCGGGCAGGACGCGATTCGCCTCCGTGTCGATCCGCGTCAGCCCCTCTTCGGTCGATTGTTCCGGCGGCAGGGTCAGCCGGTACGTCCAGCGCACGAGGCTGCCCGGCTGCACGAGGCCGGTCGCCTGCAGGGCATCCTGCGAAAGCAGGAGCCGCGGCCCGAAGCCGATGCCGTCGGCGATCTTGTCGGGCTCGGAGACGAGACGCGCCCGCAATTCCACGTTGGCCGCGCCGACCGTGACGCGATCACCCACCTTCAGGTCGAGGCGAGCGAGGAGCGCCGGATCGACCGCGGCCCCGAAGGCGCCATTGCGCTCGGCGAAGAGATCGGCGGGGGCAAGCTGCGGATCGGTTTCGAGCATGCCGACATTGGGGTAGCCGCCGTCGACGGCCTTCATCTCCACGAGACCGGAGCCCTTCTCGCCGGCCACCGCCATGGCCCGCATGGTGGCAACGACGTTGACGCGGCCTTTCGATTCGAGGAACGCCCGCTCAGGCGCACCCGCCTCCCGCTGGAGCAGGGAGAAAGCCATGTCGCCGCCGAGAATCCGCCGGCCTTCGCGGGAAATCCCTTCGGTCAGCGAGCGGGACAGGGACGAGACGCTGGCAATCGCCGCCACGCCGAGCGCGATGCAGGCGAGAAAGATGCCGAACCCTCTCAGGCCGCCGCGCAATTCACGGAAAGCGAGGCGGAGCAGGAGGGGCAGGCGCGACGCGGATGCCGGGCGTCGCTGCGGCGTGGTGGGAAGGGAGCCGTGCATGACGAGCCCCCTCAAACCGCGACCGAGGCCGCGCCGGCCTCCACCTGCCCCGAGCGCAGGCGCACCATGCGATCGCAGAGGTGGGCGAGATTGAGATCGTGGGTCACGAGGACAAGGGTCGCACCCCGGTCGCGCTTCAGGGCAAAGAGCAGGTCGATGACGGACCCGCCCGTGTTCTCGTCGAGATTGCCCGTAGGCTCGTCCGCCACGAGAATGGCGGGATTGGGCACGATGGCCCGGGCGATCGCCACGCGCTGCTGCTCGCCGCCCGAAAGCTGCGCCGGATAATGGTGAAGGCGATGGCCCAGGCCCACCGCCTGCAGTTCCGCCTCGGCGCGCTCGAAGGCCTCATTTTCGCCGGCGAGTTCCAGGGGCAGCGCCACGTTCTCCAGCGCCGTCATGGTGGGTACGAGGTGGAAGGACTGGAACACGATGCCGATCCGCCGGCCGCGAAAACGAGCCAGCGCATCCTCATCCAGGCCCGACAGATCGGTGCCGTCGACGATCACCTTCCCCGAATCGGGACGCTCGAGCCCGGCCATGGTCATGAGCAGGGTCGACTTGCCCGAGCCCGAGGGCCCGATCAGGCCCACCGCCTCGCCTTTGTCGACGCTCAAGGAAATTCCTTTGAGAATATGCACCCGTGCGGGCCCGCGCCCGAGGCTCAAATCGACATCGTGCAGCGCGATGGCCTTGTCCTGCATACCCATTCACCCGATCTGTTGGAAAATCCGAAGCTACCCGGTTCTAGTCCGGCATAGATGGGAAGCCTATCGATGAAGCGCCAATCCGGCCCATTCATGACGATCATTTTTGCGTGTGCGGCGGTCCTCGCCGCCGTGATCGCCCCCTCCCCGCAGCCCAGTCGCAAGGCCAGCCGATCCGTCTCGTCGCGCTGGGCGACAGCCTGAGCGCCGGCTACAACCTGCCGCAGGAGGCCGCCTTTCCGGTGGCGTTGGAGCGCGCGCTCAAGGCCAAGGGCTACAAGGTGGAGATCGTCAATGCGGGCGTCTCCGGCGACACCTCCTCCGGCGGCCTCGACCGGCTCGACTGGTCCGTGCCCGACGGCACCGACGGGGTGATCCTGGAACTCGGCGCCAACGACATGCTGCGCGGCCTTGATCCGGCCGGGACCCGCAAGAACGTCGAGGCCATCGTCGAGCGCCTTAAAAGCCGCAACATCCCGGTGATGCTCGCGGGCATGTATGCCTCGCGCAATCTCGGGACGGAATATGTGCAGAAATTCGACAGCATCTATCCGGACATTGCGAAGAAGCACGACCTTGTGCTCTATCCCTTTTTCCTGGATGGAGTCGCCGGCGACCGGTCCCTCAACCTGCCCGACGGGATGCACCCGACGGCCAAGGGCGTCGAGATCATCGTCGAGCGCATCCTGCCCAGCGTCGAGAGCTTTCTCGCCCGCCTTTCTCAGCGCTGACCTAATTCAGCGCCTCATTCTCGCCTGAACGCGGCGGATCATGTCCCCGCGAGGAGCTTATGCCCATGGAATACCGCCGCCTCGGCCGCACGGACCTCAATGTCAGCCTCATCTGCCTTGGCACCATGACCTGGGGCCAGCAGAACACCGAGGCCGATGGCCACGCGCAGATGGATTATGCCCTCGAGCAGGGGATCAACTTCTTCGACACGGCCGAACTCTACTCGATCCCGCCCCGCCCCGAGACCCAAGGCTCCACCGAGCGGATCATCGGCTCATGGTTCAAGGCGCGGGGCAGCCGCGACAAGGTGATTCTGGCATCAAAAGTGATCGGCCGCTCCGACAGCACCTGGTACCGGGATGACGGCTCCAAGGGCGAACTCTCGCGCGCCCAGATCGAGGAGGCGGTGAACAAGAGCCTCAAGCGGCTCCAGACCGACTATATCGACCTCTACCAGATCCACTGGCCCGACCGCCCCATGCCCTGGGGCTCGAACCCGACGATCTTCCGCCACCAGGAAGGCCAATCCCACCCCATCGCCGAGACGGTCGAGATCATGACCGACCTGGTGAAGGCCGGGAAGATCCGCCATTTCGGCCTCTCCAACGAGAGCGCCTGGGGCACCATGACCTTCCTCAAGCACGCGGATGCCAAGGGCCAAGCCCGGGTGCAGTCGGTGCAGAACGCCTACAACCTCCTCAACCGCACCTATGAGGTCGCGCTGGCGGAGGTCACCATGCACGAGAATGTCAGCCTGCTCGCCTACTCGCCGCTGGCGCAAGGATATCTGACAGGCAAGTACCTCGACGGCGCACGCCCGCCGGGAGCGCGCACGACCCTGTTCAGCCGCGGCCAGCGCTACGAGAACCCGACCGCCGAGGCCGCCATCCGCAAATACATCGCGCTCGCGAAGGAATTCAGCCTGGATCCGGCCCAGATGGCCCTCGCCTTCGTCAATTCCCGTCCCTTCCTCACGTCGAACATCATCGGCGCGACCTCGATGGAGCAATTGAAGACGGATATCGCGTCGATCGACGTGACGATCACGCCGGAGCTGGAGGAGCGCATCAACGCGATCCATGTCGAGCACTGCAATCCCTGCCCGTAATTCACCCTCTCGCGTCATGGCCGTCCCCGGGCTCGATCCGGGGACGGCCATCCCGATCGGAACAGCGCGGCGCCTCGCCGATCGGGATCACCGGCACAAGGCCGGTGATGACGAGGAGGGTCTCTGATCGGAACAAACCCTTCTCACCAATCGTCTGAATCGACACCGGCAAGCCTCGGGAGGTGCCGTATGCCCCGTCTGTTCACCGGCATCGAGATTCCAGCCGAGATCGCCCTGGCCCTCTCGACGTTCCGCGGCGGCCTTCCCGGAGCGCGCTGGATCGATCCTGAAAACTATCACCTCACCCTGCGTTTCATCGGCGATATCGACGACCGCATGGCGGACGATGTCTATTCGGCCCTTGGGGAGAGGCGCCAACGCACTCCGCTCACCGTCACCATCGACGGGCTCGACACCTTCGGCGGCGGGAAGCCCCGCGCCGTCTTCGCCCGCACCTCCGGCAATGGCGAATTGAACGAGCTGCAGGCGGAGCAGGAACGACTGCTGCGCCAGATCGGCCTGCCCCCGGAGACACGCAAGTTCACGCCGCACGTGACGCTGGCTCGCCTGCGCAACGTCTCGCCCATCGATGTTGCAGACTACATCGCGACCCGAGGCCATTTCCCGAAGCTGACCTTCACGGCCGACTGCTTCGTTCTGTACTCCTCCCGGAACTCCGTCGGCGGCGGGCCTTACATCATCGAGGCAGCCTATCCCTTGAGCTAACTCGACGCGCGGGCGTGGGAAGGTTACATCGCGTCCATGGCTTCGCTCGTCTTCATCACCCATCCCGAAGTGGTCATCGATCCCGACCACCCCATCACCGAATGGCCTCTGAATGCCACCGGCCGCTCCCGCATGGAGCGTTTCGCCGGGCTGCTCGCGGACAGGGACGTCTCTGCCGTCTATGCCAGCACCGAGCGGAAAGCGCGGGACGGTGCCGCCATCGTGGCGGAGAGCCTCGGCCTCTCCGATCGGACCGACGAGGATTTGGGCGAGAACGACCGTTCCGCCACGGGCTACATCGCGCCGCCGGAATTCTGGGACGTGGTGCGCGAGTTCTTCGGCCGCCCGCATGAGAGCATCCGCGGCTGGGAGCGCGCCGTCGACGCGCAGACGCGCATCGTGAATGCCGTCAGCCGGATCCTGCGGGAGGACGAGACCTCCGGCGATATCGTCATCGTCTCCCACGGGGCGGTCGGATGCCTGCTCACGGCACACCTGCAGAAGGTCGAAATCGGGAAGGAGAGCCGTCCTCGACATCCGGGCGGCGGCTGCTTCATCGTCATCGACCGTCATTCGTTCACGCTGACGCAGGATTGGCGCGCCATCGAGGACGGATTTGCGGATTGAGGAAGTTCTCCTCATGCTGCGGTTCCCATCGCCGTCATGGCCTGTCTTGTCCCGGCCATCCCGTTTCTGTGAGGCACGGCGCTTCATGCAAGCGGGATCACCGGCACGAGGCCGGTGATGACAATGTGAGTTTCGCGCTTGCATCCTGCCGGCCTTGAGACTAGCCCCTGAGCCAGGGGCCTGAAGCAGAACGACTTTCCATGATCCGTAACCGCATCGCGCAACTGGCGCCCGGCATAGCCTTGTGCGCAGCGATCGCGCTTGCCGCGATGGGCCTGCAATGGGTCGAGGAGCACTGGGCCGGCCGGCCGTGGCTGGAGGCGCTCGTCATCGCGATCCTGCTCGGCACCGTCGTGAGGACCCTTTGGACGCCCGACAGGCGCTGGGGTCCCGGCATCGGCTTCTCCGCCAGGACCCTGCTCGAGATCGCCGTGATGCTTTTGGGCGCCTCGATCAGCTTTCAGGCCGTTCTCGATGCAGGTCTTGGCCTCATCCTCGGCATTGCCGTCGTGGTGGTGCTGGCCATCGGGGCGAGCTACGGGCTCGGCCGATGGCTCGGCCTGCCGAAGCGCATGGCGATGCTGGTCGCCTGCGGCAACTCGATCTGCGGCAATTCGGCGATTGCCGCCGTGGCGCCTGTCATCGGAGCGAAGCCGGAGGACGTGGCTTCCTCCATTGCGTTCACGGCTATTCTCGGCGTGATCGTCGTGCTCACCCTCCCCCTGCTGGTGCCGCTCCTCGACCTGTCGGTGACCCAATACGGCGTGCTCGCGGGGCTCACGGTCTATGCGGTACCCCAGGTGCTGGCCGCCACCGTGCCGGTGAGCCTCGTCAGCACGCAGCTCGGCACCCTGGTGAAGCTCGTGCGCGTGCTGATGCTGGGGCCGGTGGTGATCGCGCTGTCGCTCGTCGCAGGCCACGGAAGAAAGAACGCGAAGCCGAGCCTGTCCTGGAACCGGCTCGTACCCTGGTTCATCATTGGCTTCCTGAGCCTCGCAGTGCTGCGTTCCCTCGGCGCCGTTCCCGAGGCGATCCTGCAGGTCATCGTGCCGACGGCAACGCTCCTGACCGTCATTTCCATGGCGGCATTGGGCCTCGGCGTCGATCTCAGGGTCCTGAAAAGTGTCGGCGCCCGGGTGACGCTCGCCGTGACGCTCTCGCTCCTGGTGCTGATCGCGATCAGCTTGAGCCTCATTCGGCTCCTCGGCATCGCATGAGGCCTTGAAACCTCGCCCTGCCGCTTCATCACTAAGGCGACCCTTGTCCTCACGATGAAGTGCGCTCATGCCTCGCCTGACCGAAACCGAACGTTCCGAACTCCTGCCGGCCCTCGATGGCTGGGCGCTCGTCGAAGGCCGCGACGCCATCCATAAACGCTTCGTCTTCGACGATTTCAACGCGGCCTTCGGCTGGATGACCCGCGTCGCGCTCGTGGCCGAGGCCATGAATCACCACCCGGAATGGTCGAATACCTACAACAAGGTCGAGGTGACGCTCGCCACCCATGACGCCAAGGGTCTGACGCGCCGCGACATCGAACTGGCACAGCGCATGGACCAGATGACGACAGGAATGGTAAAGCGATAGACCATGACCGAGACCCGCATCCGGACGGGCGGCTGTGCCTGCGGGCAGCTGACCTTCAGGACCCGAGGCGAGCCGAAGCGCGTGGGGCTCTGCCATTGCATGACCTGCCGCAAGATCAGCGGCGCGCCCTTCAACGCCTATGTGATCTTCGCCATCGATCAGGTGACGATCTCAGGCGACTTTCGGGGCTGGTCCGCCACGCCGGAATCCGAGCGCTGCTTCTGCACTTCGTGCGGCTCGCAGGTCTTTGACCGGGACTCCGACACCGAGATCGAAATCAAGCTCGGGGCCTTCGACGAGCCCAACCTTTTCACGCCGACCTATGAAGCCTGGGCCAAGCGTCGAGAGCACTGGCTCCGCACCCCGGATCTCGAGAGCTTTCCCGAGAACCGGGGCAAAGCGTCGTGAAAGGCCACTTTCTATTCTCAACCTCATCCTGGAGGAGCCTGCGCAGCAGGCGTCTCGAAGGAGGGCTCATTGATGCACCAATGCTGGAGTTCCTATTTCGGCTGCATGCGCAACGCGCCGTCGAGACGGATGCCCTCGCCGTTGAGCATGTCGTTCTCGATGATGGCCTTCACCAGCGTGGCATATTCCTCGGGGCGGCCGAGGCGCGAGGGGAACGGCACGTTGGCTTCGAGCGCCTTGCGGTAATCCTCCGCGATGCCCTCGAACAGAGGCGTGTGGAACAGGCCGGGCATGATCGTCATCACGCGGATGCCGAAGCCGGACAGGTCGCGGGCGACGGGAAGCGTCAGTCCCAGTACGCCGCCCTTGGAGGCAGCGTAGGCGGCCTGCCCGATCTGCCCGTCCTGCGCGGCCACCGACGACGTGTTGACGATGACGCCGCGCCCGCCGTCGGGTGTCACCGGGTCGAGCCCGGCTATCGCCGTGGCGCATTTCGCGATCATGGCATAGGTGCCGATCAGATTGATCTCGACCGCGCGGCGGAAGCTTGCCACGTCGTGCGGGATCAGCTCGCCCGTTTCGCGTTTCTTCGAGACCGTGCGCCTGCCCGGCGCAATGCCGGCGCAATTGACGAGAACGCGCTCGATGCCGTTGGCGGCGCGGGACGCGGCAAGGGCCGAATCGATGGAAGCCTCGTCCGTGACGTCGGCCTTGCAGAAGACCGCCCCGATGTCCCGGGCAACCTCCTCGCCGCGCTCGGCGTTCATATCGAGGATGGCGACCTTTGCGCCGTTGGAGGCAAGCATGCGCGCCGTGGCCTCGCCGAGGCCCGAGGCGCCTCCCGTGACGATGGCTGCCATCAATTTGTCGAGCTTCATCGCTTTTCTCCCACTCTCTGGAGACCTCTTAAGCTATCCTCGACGCAACGGGAACGCAGACCATGGAAGGAGCAGATTACATGAGCGAACCCTTCACGAAGCCTTTTACCAAGGCCGAGATGGAGGCCATGCGCATGGCGACCCGTGACGAGGAGGGCCTGAAGCGTCGGTTCTGGGACAAGCTGAAGCGGGTTGCCGGCAAGGTTCCCTTCGCGGAAGACCTCGTGGCCGCCTTCTTCTGCGCCACGGATCCATCGACGCGGGGCCGCGTGAGGCTCATCCTCCTCGGAGCCATCGCCTACTTCGTGTTTCCTGCGGATGCAGTCACCGACCTTCTGCCCCTGTTCGGCTTTGCCGACGACGCCGCTGTTCTGGCAGCCGCCATCAGCCAGGTGGCCGGTTCCATTACGGAAGAGCACAAGGAAAGGGCGCGGAATGCCCTGAGGGATGCGACCGGACGAGGCTAATGCCGTCTTGGAAGGATTCTATTCAGGAGAAAGAATATTGACTTATTGCAATGTTATTATAATTGCCGTAAAGATGTCTTGTTCGCAAAAAAGTTATTTCGTTTCCTCGGGCTTTTAAAGACGAACAAGCTTTTCAAAACACCTCTGGGCCGCTTCGGCGGCCCTTTTTATTGGGCTGCGGTTCAGCTGCAACCGCCATGCTTGTCCCACCGCCACGTTTCGACGCATCGCCAATTCCCTGGCGCAGCCTTAACGGAGATGGTGAAGAGTTCTTAACCATCCGCCTATATGGTCCGCCCCATGATTACTGCATCTCTCCAGCGCGGCATCGCCGCGGGCATCCTTTCCGCCATTTTCGCCATCGGAACCGGGCCTGCAGTTCTGGCTCAGTCCCAGCGTGGGCAGCAATCGACGCGGCCCGCCGCAGCCAAACCGGCGCCGACGGCAAAGCCCAAGCCTGCGACGACGGGGACCAATGCGGCCAAGCCCGCAGCGGCAGGAGCCGCAGCTGGCGCGTCGGCGGCCAGTGCCGCAAGGCCGGCCCAGGCGGCGACGGGCCCGGGCGGCGCTTCGCTCCTCACCTCCTATGGCGACTGGGGCGTCTATACGGCTCAGACCGGCCGATCAAAGATCTGCTATGCCCTGAGCCAGCCCAAGGACAGGCTGCCGAAGAACGTGAACCGGGATCCGGCCTATCTCTTCGTGTCCTTCCGCCCGGCGGAGAACGTGAAGAACGAGGTCGCCCTGGTGCTCGGCTTCGCCGCCAAGGAGAACGGCCCGGCGGAAGCCGCCATCGGCAATGCATCCTATGCTCTGATCGCCAAGGCGACGAATGCCTGGCTCAAAAACCCCGCCGAGGAAGGTCAGGCCATCGCCACCATGGCACGCAGCGGAACCGTGACCGTGAAGATGCAATCGGCCCGCGGCTCGAGCCTGACGGACCGCTACTCCCTCACCGGCTTCGGCAAAGCTTTGGAGCACGCCCGCAAGGAATGCGCTTCTTAAAGGCTTGGCTCTCGTTGTCGTTTACCCAAGCCCCCTCCTGAGGGCCGCCGAAGGCGGCGTCTCGAAGGACGAGGGCGCCTCCAGCGCACTCTGGATCCTCCGTCGAGACGCCTGCCGCGCAGGCTCCTCAGGATGAGGTGAGAGTTTTACATGCGAAACTCTAAGGGCGAGGCATCGCCCGCACCGTTGAAAATGACGGCCTCGATGCGCATGTTCCGGGCCTGAAAGCCCGGAATTTTGCGTTGCGAGGCTCACGTTTCCGACGCAATCGTGTTATAGGACCCGCTCATTCCCAACAACGAGGCTGAATTTCCCATGGCGACGGTGCTCGACATCGCCAAGCGTAACCCCAATGCGGCCCCCGTGGCCGTGAGCGATGCCGCGCGCGCGGCCGGGTTCATCGAAAAGAAAGCGGAGCTGAACGTGGCGGCGGGAGCAGCCCCCGGCGGCGCTTCGCTCATCGGCCTTACGCGCGACCAGCTCAAGGATTCGCTTTCCGCCATCGGCGTGCCCGAGCGCGAGCTCAAGATGCGCGTCGCCCAGCTCTGGCACTGGATCTATTTCCGCGGGGCGAAAGACTTCGCCGAGATGACCAATATGGGCAAGGAGCTGCGCGCCAAGCTGGCGGCCGCTTATACGCTTGCCCGCCCGCAGGTCGTGTCCGAGCAGGTGTCGAAAGACGGCACCCGCAAGTGGCTCATCCGCATGCCCTCCACCGGCCCGCTCGACAAGGGCGCGGAGATCGAGTGCGTGTACATTCCGGAAGTCGACCGTGGCACGCTCTGCGTGTCGAGCCAGGTCGGCTGCACGCTCACCTGCTCCTTCTGCCACACGGGCACCCAGCGCCTCGTGCGCAACCTGACCTCGGCCGAGATCGTGGCGCAGCTCATCGTCGCCCGCGATTCCATCGGCGACTGGCCCGACGCCACCCCGCCGGAAGGCGCGTTCGTGCCCAACGACGGCGGACGATTCGTGTCCAACATCGTGTTCATGGGCATGGGCGAGCCGCTCTACAACATCGGTGACGTGATCGCCGCCATCGACGTGATGTCGGATGGCGAGGGTCTGACCCTGTCCCGCCGGCGCATCACCGTCTCCACCTCCGGCGTCGTGCCGCAGATGGAGCGTCTGGGTGCGCAAGCGAACACCATGCTGGCGATCTCGCTCCATGCGGTGCGCGACGAGTTGCGCGACGAACTGGTGCCGATCAACCGCAAATACGACATCAAGCAGTTGCTCGACGCCTGCCGCGCCTATCCCGGCCTGTCGAACGCGCGCCGCATCACGTTCGAATACGTGATGCTGAAAGGCGTCAACGACTCGGATGCGGACGCCCGCGAGCTGGTGCGTCTGCTGAAGGGCATTCCGGCGAAGATCAACCTGATCCCGTTCAATCCCTGGCCCGGCTCAAAATACGAGTGCTCGGACTGGGAGCGGATCGAGCGCTTCTCCGAGATCGTCTACCGCGCAGGCTACGCCTCGCCCGTCCGCACCCCGCGCGGCCGCGACATCCTCGCCGCCTGCGGCCAGCTCAAGAGCGAGACCGAAAAGCTGCGCGCCCGCGCCCGCATGATGGCCGAACAGGGCATCGGGGCCGAAGGCGTCTATGCCCTGGGGGACGGGGAGTAGCGCCCCGACTTTCCACGCCTCCGCTCAGAAGAGATCATACCTCTCCTCGTCATGGCCGGGCTTGTCCCGGCCATCCCAATCGGAAAAACGTGACGCTTCAATTCATCGGGATCACCGGCACAAGGCCGGTGATGACGGAAGAGGAAGCGGAGCATCCCCTAAGCATTGTCCCGCACCGCCTGCGCGCGTTTGCCCGCCTGCGAGACGCGCCCGGCGTCCATGGGATTGACGATCCGCTCGCGGCGGGTGCTCGGGTTCTTGCGCATGCCGGTCCGGGGCGTCCGTCCGGAACCGGGACGCTCCGCGGCCTCTGCGCCCTGCCGCAGGAGCAACGCACGGCGGGCGTTCGTCCGGAATTCGTCCGCTTTCCGGTGCATGCGCTCGCTGTTGATCCGGGTCAGGGCCTCGCCCAGGATGCCCGCCTTCTGACGGTTGCCGGCATCCTGCTTCTCGAAGGTCGTGGCCTGCCGGCCCTTGCCGCGGACGTCGCGGCGCTGGCGATGGGCGATGTCCCGGGCCCGGTCGCGCCGCTCCCGCAGGCGCTGGGTCAGGTCCTTGAGCGCCGCATCCTCCAACTTGCCCAGCACGGGATAATGGGTCTGCTCGACGAGGGTATATTCCTCGTCGCTCATGAGCCGTCGCTCGTCCAGCTTCGACGTGGCCATGGCGTCCTCCTCCTGCATGGATGCCCGCCGCCCTGTTCCTTAACTAGAGCATTTTTCGGCGAAGCGGCTCCGGTTCGCCGAAAAATGCCGCAAGGCAAGGAAGGGGGCTATCTCCAGGCAAGGGGAAATAGCTCTAGCGCATCGTTCGGTGGGGAAACCGGTCGGTTCCGCGGGGGCCTCTGGCGGGGCGATGCGAACTTTGCCACTATGCGCCGGCATGTTCCGCTGGCTCCTCCTCATCCCCTTCGCGCTCCTCATCGCCATCGGCGCGAGCGGCACCTTTTTCCTCATCGCCACCGTCGTCGATCCAGTCATGGCGATGCTGACGGGGGATACGCTCTTCGTCGGCTTCTGGTCGCTGGTGGACGCGGTGTTCGCCGCTGAGGATCCCGGCCCTATCGTGGAGGACGCGTTCCTGGCCGTCGGCCGCATCATGTTCACGCTGCTCATCTTCCCGCCGCTGCTGATCGCGATCATCAGCGAGGTTCTCGGGCTGCGAAGCCTGCTCTGGCATGCGCTTGCCACCGGGATTCTGACGGCAGCGGTGCCATGGATTTTGCGCGGATCGGCGCGGATCACCTCGCCGGCGGAGCTGCATGTGAGTCTCGTGCTCGGCCTGACCGGAGCCGTGGCGGGCTTGGTCTATTGGCTTATCGCCCGGCGCGAGCCTCGGCGTCCCGATCCTACCGCGCCGATGTCGTCAGGATCTTGATCGCGAAGGCCGAGAACAGGCCGGCGAAGGAATAATCGATTCCGCGCATGAATTTCGGGTGCCCGCGCAGGAGCGCGATCACCTTGTCGGCGCCCAGAATCATGAGCGCGCCCATGGGTGCCGTGAGCGCGATGAAATAGAGGCCCAGGAACATCAGTTTGTCTGCCGCATGCGGATCGGCCGAGTCGACGAATTGCGGCAGGAAGGTCACGAAGAACAGGACGACTTTCGGGTTCGTGAGATTGATCCCCACCCCCATGAAGAAGGTCTTCCAGAACGGAACCTCCGCCCGCCCTTCCTCTCTCACATGCAGCGCCGAGCCGTTGCGTACGGCATCGAACGCCATCCACAGCAGATAGAGCGCACCGACGACTTTCAGCACCGTGAAGGCGGTCACGGAAGCCGCCAGAAGCGCCGAGAGACCGAGCGCCGCCAGCACGGTATGCACGCCGCATCCTGCCATCGCGCCCAGCATCGAGGCCATGCCCGCCTTCCGCCCACCCGCCATGGTTTTCGCCAGGAACAGGCTCATGTCCGGACCCGGCGTGATGAAGAGCAGGGTCGCGGCCAGCGTATAGGTGAGCAGGGTGCTGACGTCAGGCAGGAAGGTCATGCGGAGAATCCGACAGGTAAACCGGCGGGATCATGCCTCAATCCCATGTGTACGGCCACCGAAAAGCAGCTTGTTGAAACGCCCCCCTGCTCCATGTGTTGAACCCAGCAAAGGTTCGAAAAAACCGAATCGCGGGAAGGACAAAGATGAAGGCTTTGCTCTCAAGGATGCACATGGCGCTGATCGGCATGATCCTGGCATTCGGCCTGTCCGCCTGCGGCATCAACAATGTCCCGACCCTGCAGGAACAAGCCAAGGCCGCCTGGAGCGAGGTGCAGAACCAGTACCAGCGCCGGGCCGACCTCATCCCCAACCTCGTCGAGACCGTGAAGGGCTTCGCCCAGCAGGAACGCGAGGTGCTGACCCAGGTGACGGAAGCTCGGGCAAAGGCCACGCAGGTCCAAGTCGATGCCTCCACCGTGACGGACCCTGAGAAATTCCGGCAGTTCCAAGAGGCGCAGAACCAACTCTCCGGTGCGCTGGGCCGGCTGCTCGCCACCGTCGAGCGCTATCCGGAACTGAAATCAAACGCCAACTTCCTGGCCCTGCAATCCCAGCTCGAAGGGACGGAGAACCGCATCGCGGTGGCGCGGCGCGACTATATCGCGGCGGTGCAGGGCTACAACACGGAGCTGCGCACCATTCCCGGCCGCTGGATCGCCTCGATCGTCTATCCCGACGCCAAGCCGATGGAGACGTTCACCGCCACGGCCGGCTCCGATCGCCCGCCAGAGGTGAAGTTCTGACGTGCTTCGTCCGATGAGGGGTGGCCCTTCCGTCCTGCCCTTCTCCGCTTGGCAGAGGGTCATGGTGGCGCTTGGCGTCATGGTCTTCCTTGGGCTCAATCCCGCCCTCGCTCAGACCTTTCCGCAGCTCACCGGCCGTGTCGTCGATGCGGCGAATCTCCTGAAACCCGAGGAGCGGGCAGCACTCGAAGCGAAATTGAAGGCCCATGAGGACAAAACCACCGATCAGGTGGTGGTCGCGACATTGCGCTCCCTCGAAGGCTACGAGATCGAGGACTACGCCAACCGGCTCTTCCGGCACTGGCAGCTCGGCCGGAAGGGCAAGGACAACGGCGCATTGCTCCTCGTCGCGCCGCAGGAGCGGAAGGTACGCATCGAAGTGGGTTACGGGCTGGAAGGTGCGCTGACGGATGCGCTCTCCAAGGTCATCATCACCACGGCCATCGCGCCACAATTCCAGAAAGGTAATTTCGCCGGCGGCATCGATGCAGGCGTCGACGCCATGCTGTCGATCCTCACCGGCGACGCAGAGGAATGGCATCGCCGGGCCGAAGTGCGCGAGGACAACACCACGAGCATCGATCCCGTCATTGCCTTCATCATTCTCCTGATGCTGTTCTTTCTGATCTCGCGCCTGATGGGAGCAGGACGAGGGCGCGGCGTCAGGCGGGGACGCCGTGGTCCCTGGATCGTCACGCCCGGCGGATGGTCGGGCGGAGGGGGCTGGTCCGGTGGCGGCGGTGGATGGTCAGGCGGGGGAGGCTTCTCGGGAGGCGGCGGCTCGTCGGGCGGCGGTGGCGCTTCGGGGAGCTGGTAGATGATTTCACCCGAGGATCAGATGCGGCTCGCCCATGCGATCAGCGACGTGGAGGACAACACCTCCGGCGAGGTCGTGCTCGTCATCGCCGAGCAGGCGGGCCATTACCGCGCGATCCCGCTTCTCTGGGCGCTTCTCGCGGCGCTGATCACGCCCTGGCCGCTGATCTGGCTGACATCGATCAGCACGTCGCGGATCTTCCTGACCCAGCTCGCGGTGGCGCTGACTTTGAGCCTCGCCCTCTCCTGGCCGAAGCTGCGCTATGCCCTGGTGCCGCGCTCGATCAGGCGTGCCCAGGCCCACGAGGCCGCCTCGCACGAGTTCCTGCGCCGGGGTCTCACCCGCACCCGGGAGAAGACGGGTGTGCTGATCTATCTGGCGCTCGCCGAGCACCATGCCGAGATCCTGGCCGATACGGGCGTCGCGGACCGGGTCGATGCGGGACTATGGGCCGACATCGTCGCAGACCTGACCGCAGCGATTAGAGACGGGCGCATGACGGAAGGTCTGATCGAGGCCATCCGGCGCACGGGCGCGATCCTGGCGGAGCACGCCCCTCCCCGCCTTGACGACGTGGACGAGCTGCCCAACAAAGTCATCATTCTGATGTGACTAGAGGCCGGGGCCTTTCGCGGCGCCCAGGATGACGCCGGGCCGCGCCGCGTCGGTGCTCTGCAGGAGCACCACATAGGCGTCCCCGCCGCTGCGCGCGGTTTCGAGCGGCACCTCGAAACGGGCCGAGCCGCCGAGCCATTCGCCGACGCGCGTCAGGCCGCGCACCACATTGGCATAGGTGATCGTCTTGCCGCGGTTCTCGCCGCGCTCGATCGGCACCGTCTGTGACTTCAGGACGGGCAGCACCCACAATTCGGCCGAACGCTGCGCGGTGTCCAGGGTCTCCTCCACGGCAATCGTCAACATGCCGTTCTGCTCACCCACGGTCACGTTCACCGGCAGGGACTTGCGCCCCTTCGAGGTGGCCTGGATGGCCGTCTCGATCTGGTCCCGGTCGGAGCCGATGCAGGATTTCTTGCCGTTGACGATCATCTGCGGCGTGAAGACCTGCCGGTCCTTGCGGGAATGGGCGTAGGCTTTCTGGCGCTCGGTGAAGGCCACATGGGCGAGCGTGTCCTTCCAGCCGAGATAATCCCAATAATTCACGGGCATGGACAGCGCGATGACGTCCGGCTGGCGAGAATATTCAACCAGGAGCTCATCCGCCGGTGGGCAGGAGGAGCAGCCCTGGCTCGTGAACAGCTCGACGACCGCACGCGGGGGGTCCGCCAGAGCAGGCTGAAGGAGAGCGGCCAGACCGAGGGCCGCCAAAGTCAGTGTCAAACGGGACGCCATGGTGCCGCTATCGAACACGAAATCGACCTCAAGGGAAACTCACGTTACCTTGAACGGCGGCCGGAACCCGCCAGCGGCGGTGCATCCACAGCCATTGCTCGGGATATTCCCTCACCCATTCCTCAACGACGGAGGTCATGGCCTGCATGGCGCCCTGCACGTTGATCTGCCCGTCGGGATCGCGGGGCAGATCGAGCGGCGGCGTGAGCTGCAGGCGGAAGCGATGGTCGGCTAAGCGGATCACCCGCACGCCGTGAACCGGACAATCGAACCGGCGGGCGAACTTGCCGAGGATCGGGTTCACCAGGGCCGGGCGGCCCATGAAGTTCACGATCACGCCCCTGGTGAAATGCTGGTCGATGAGCATGCCGAGATGGCCGCCCTTCTCCAGCGCGCCCTGCATGGCGAAGGCCGCACCCTGGCGGGCCGCTTCCAGATTACCCATGGTCTCGCTGCGGATCTCGTGCAGGACGCGGGCGATGGCCGGATCGTTGGGCGCGCGGAACACCGCCGTGGTGTCGAGCCCGAAGCGCGCGGCGCAAATGGCGGGCAGCTCCCAATTGGCCAGATGGGCGGAAAAGATGAGCCCGGGCTTGCCGTCGTCACGAAGGGCCAGGAAGTGGTCGATCCCGTCGACCTCGGTCCGGCCGGGTGTCGTGCTGTCCGGATCGAAATCGAACAGGCGGCCGAGATGGGGATACTCGCCGCCCGTGCGGCCGAGATTGTCCCAGGCGGCGAGCGCCAGAGCCTTCACCTCGACGTCGGATTTGTCCGGATAAGCCGCTCGGATATTGGCAAGGGCCGTCCTGTGGGCCCGCAGCAAGGGACCGAAGGTGCGGGTGAGCGCAGCCCCCACGGCGCCGGAGCGCTCAGGACCCAGCGCCCGCGAGAAAGCAAAGACGCCACGCACGATGCCGACGACGACCGATCCGATGAAACGCGAGACAAGGTTGCGGGAGCGGTGGGGCTGCTGCACGTCGTTTGAGTCCTGGCATCATGAGCCGGCGCCGGGCCGGCATTAAAAAGAAAAGGCCCCGCGGGTTTTTCGCGGGGAGCCCGTTTCGTCAAGATCTGTAGCTGCGCGGCCGTTTGTACCAGAGGCCGGGTCAGAAAGTCACGACGACCTTGCCGAAGACCTTTCGGCCTTCTAGCCGCTCCAGGCCCTTCTGGAATTCGTCCAACGGGAAGACAGCGTCGATGACCGGCGTCATGCCCCCGGCCATCTTGTCGAGCGACTGCGCAATGTTCTCGATCCGGCAGCCGAAGGATCCGAAGATACGGTATTGCTGCTGGAAGAGCTGCATCAGGTTCATGGTCGTGGAGACGCCCGATGTCGAGCCGCAGGTTACGAGGCGCCCGCCGCGCTTGAGGCAGAGGAGCGAGCCGTTCCAGGTCTCGGCGCCCACATGCTCGAACACCACGTCGACGCCCTTGCGCTTGGTCAGGCGGCGCACCTCGCCCTCGAAACGCTCGGTGCGATAGTTGACGACGTAATCGGCGCCGAGCGCCTTCGCCTTCTCGCCCTTCTCGTCGTCGCCCACCGTCGTATAGACCGTGCAGCCGATGGCCTTGGCCATCTTGATCGCCGCCGTGCCGATGCCCGAGCCGCCGGCATGGACGAGGATCGCCTCGCCAGGTTCCAGCTTGGCGTTGTCGAAGAGCATGTGCTGCACGGTGCCGAAGCCGATGGGCGCGCAGGCCGCCTGCTCGAAGGAGACGCCCTGCGGCACCGGGATAACGAGCCGCTCCGGCCGGTTGATGAGCTCGCGCGCGAAGCCGTCGATATGGAAGCCCATGATGCCGGCGACGTTCTCGCACAGATTGTCCCAGCCCTTTTGGCAGGCCTTGCAGTGGCCGCAGGTCTCGGCCCCGTACATGGTCACCGGATCACCCGCCTTGAACCGGGTCACACCCTCGCCCACCGCGGCGATCTCCCCCGAGGCTTCGACGCCCACGGCCTGAGGCATCTTGCGCTTGGCAAAGGCCATGCCGCGAAAACCCCAGACATCGAGGAAATTGAGAGCCAGCGCCTTCACCCGCACCTGCACCTCGCCGGGAGTAGGCGGCGGAGGCGCCTCCATCTCGGTGATGCGAAGGTCACGGTCGCCGAAGAGCTGAAGGGAGCGCATGAAAACCAATCCTGGTCGTGTGACCGCCTGCGTCTCAAAGTGCAGCGTTCACAGAGAAATTCTTTTCCGGCGGCTTAAAGGGCCGAGGGGCGGATGACAAGTTTTGTGTCGTTCCCGGCCGGAGCGGGAAAGACGATCCATCATCGCCCGCAGCGCTTGTCAGTGGACCCTCTCCCGGCCTTTCGGCTGCCGGGGACGACACCCTCCACGTCACGGCCGGGCTTGTCCCGGCCATCCCGATAAGGGAAAAGCGCGGCGTTTCAATCCATCGGGATCACCGGCACAGGGCCGGTGATGACGTGAGAGGTTTCATTCTCTCGCAAAGCATCAGCGCCGAGGACGACAGGGGAGACTACCGATGCACACCCAGCATCGAAGTCAGGCCGCCGTCGATCGGCAGTACTGCGCCCGTGATGTAGGCGGCGGGCTCGCTCAGGAGAAATGCGGCGAGGCCAGCGACCTCCTCCGGCTTGGCGAAGCGTCCTGCCGGGATCTGCTTCTCCATGTTTTCACGGTAGGCCGCGTAAGGGGCCATCATGTCCGTGTCGATGAAGCCCGGCGCGATCACGTTGACGGTGACACCCCGCTTGGCGGTCTCGACGCTGAGCGTGCGGCAATAGGAGATCAGCGCGCCCTTGGAGGCCGCGTAAGCCGCGTTGCCGGGATTGCCCTGGAGCGCCGCGACGGACCCGATGGTGACGATGCGGCCGGCCTTGGCGCGGATCATGCCGCGCATGAGCGCCTTGGCGATCCGGGTGAGCGACCAGAAGTTCACCTGCATGGCGGCTTCGGCCTTGTCCTGCTGCATCATGGCGGCGAGCGCGTCGTAGGGCTGGCCGGCATTGTGCACGAGGCCGAAGAAGCCCTCGCCTTCGATGCTCTCGCAGAAGGCGTCCAGGGCTGCCTTGTCGGCGAGATCGATTTCATGCGCCGTGATGGTGCAGCCGGGATGGGCCTGCATCAGCTCGTCGGCCAGCGCCTTCGCGGCATCGCCCGAGGAACGGTAGGTGAAATCGACATCGTGGCCGGCCGCAACCAGCGCCCGCACGATGGCGGCGCCCACACCCTTAGCCCCGCCCGTTACCAGAACCCGGGTCATGATCTAAGCCCCTTTCGGCTCGGCCCCGAAGACGAGGCAGGTGTTCTGGCCGCCGAAACCGAAGGAATTCGAAAGCACGTAATTCACTTTCGCGTCGCGGGCGACGTTCGGAACCACGTCGAGCGGGATCGCAGGGTCCGACACCTGATAGTTGATCGTCGGCGGGATGCGGCCGGTGGCGAGGGTGAGCAACGACATCACGGCCTCGACCGCACCGGCGGCCGTGAGCGTGTGGCCGATCATAGACTTGTTCGAGGAGATCGGGAGATTCGCCATGCGCTCGCCGAACACGGCGGTGCAGCTCATGGCCTCCATCTTGTCGTTCTCCGGCGTCGAGGTGCCGTGGGCGTTGATATAGTCGATGTCCTCAGGGACAACGCCCGCATCCTCGAGCGCCTGGCGGATCGCCGTGATGGCCGGCATGCCGTCAGGCGAGGAGCGGGTACGATGGAAGCCGTCGCCCTTCTCGCCGCAGCCGAGCACATAACCGAGGATCTTGGCGCCGCGCGCCTTCGCGCTTTCCGCGTTCTCGAGCACGAGGGCCGCGCCGCCCTCGCCCATGACGAAGCCGTCGCGGTTCTTGGAGAAGGGCTTCGAGGCGCCTTCCGGGTTCTCATTCTGGGTCGAAAGCGCCGAGAGCAGCGAGAAGCGGATGAGAGATTCCGGATTGACCGAGCCGTCGGTGCCGATGCAGAGCGCCGCATCGGTCTCGCCCCGGCGGATCGCCTCGACGCCGAGCTGGATGGCGGTGGCGCCGGACGAGCAGGCGGTGGAAAGGGAAATCGGCGAACCCCTGGTGCCGAAGCGGTCGGCGACCCGGTCAGCGACGGTGCCGAAGATGAAGAGGTCGTGCCAGGGCTTGAACTCGCCGGAAGCCGCCGCCTTCAGGAGGTCCTTGTAGGTGACGTCACCCTCCTGACCGGAAGCCTTGGCCAGTGCCTCGCGCTGCGGCCATTCCATTTCGACCGGCGGCACGGCGATGAACAACGCCCCCGGAAAATCCTCTTGGGCGAGGCCGGACTGGCCGACGGCTTCCTCGGCCGCCAGCATGGCGAGGCGCTCGGAGAGCATGGGAGCGCAGAAGGGCTCCACATCGACCGAGTCGATGGTGCCGGCAATCGTGGTGCGCAGGCCTTCCGTGGGGAAGCGGTTGATACGGTGAATGCCGGATTTGCCGGCCGTGAGAGCGGCCCAGGTATCATCCTTGCCCTGGCCGAGGGATGTGACCGTGCCCATGCCGGTGACGGCGACGAGCGGGCGACCCTGATTATCACGAAGCGCCATAGCCTTCTCCTCAAGCCTTGGTGAGCCGGATGGCGCCCTCGCCGCGCCAATGGCCGACGGAGGTGACAAGCGCCTCGCCTGCGTTTCCTTGTGCAATCAGGCCAGCGGCCAGCGCGACGCCTGTGGGAGCCTGCGCCTCCATCGTATGGCCGACGAGATCGCCAGTGGCGTGAACCGCTGCACCCGGCGCGATGTCCTTGAGCGCCGCCTGCTCCTCGTCCGTGAGGCCCTTGATGCCGGTGGCGCCCGACAGCACCACATCGGGCGTCGCGCCGAGCTGCTTCGACAGGGCATGGAGCGCCCCCTCGATGCTGCCTGCCTTGCGGCGGGAGCGGTCCGAAGCGATGCCCGCGACGGCAGCAAGCGGCTTTACGCCGCGCGATGCCGCGTGCTCGCGGGATTCGAGCACCATGAAGCAGGCGCCGGACCCGAGGATCATGCCGCCGCCATCCGCAGGGCGTTCCCAGACCGGACGATAGGGCTTCTTCCAGAGGAAGCCGCCCATCTCATAGATCAGGAGCACATCGGCCCGCTCGGCATTGTAAGCGCCGCCGACGAGAAAGATATCGTCCTGCCCCGAGGCGATGCGCTCGCGGGCGATGCGGATCGCATCGACGCCGCTCGATTCCTCGCCCATGAAGGTGCGCGAGGCTCCCGTCACGCCGTGGACGATGGAGATGTTGCCCGCCAGGAGGTTCGAGAGCTGCGCGAGAAACAGGGTCGGGCGCAGGTCGCCCATCAGGCGCTCGTTGAGGAAGACGCCCGGGTTTTCGGCCTGCCGCAGCCCGGTGAGGATCTGCCCGTCGACCGCATAATCCCGCTCGCCGCCGCCGGCTGAGACGATGAGCTGCATGCGGCTTTTCAGGGTTGCATCCTCCTTCGCGCCGGCCGCGTCGAGGGCGAGGCCTGCGGCATAGCAGCCGAGCTTCTGCCATGCCTCCATCTGGCGCTGGTCGGACTTCTTCGGGATCTGCCGGTCCCATTCCAGAGCCGTGATCCGATGGACCGGGAAGGGTTCGAAGGTGGTGGTGTCCGTGTTCGGAGCACCGCCGCCCGCAAGCGCTGTCAGATGCGCCTCCAGTCCCTCTCCGGCACTGGAGACCAGGCCGATCCCCGTAATGACGACATCCCGCATCAAACCGCCTCCTCCAGGAGGCCGATGCGCTTGGCTTGCGCACGCATCAGGCCGTCCATGCCTTCGGGGAAGGGCATGATCCGGAAGCGCAGCTCCGCATCGCAGATCGGCTTGCCCTCGGCCGTGATCCTGGCCTTGGTCACCGCGTAGCCCGAGCCTTCATGCTCCAGCTGGGCCGTGACGGTGAGCACCGTACCCGGTCCGACGAAGGTGCGAAAGCGCGCCTTGTCGACGCCCATCAGGAACGGCATGTGGGTGAAGCCCATGAGGCCGAGCACGAGATAGCCGGAGGCCTGGGCCATGGTTTCGGTCAAAAGGACGCCGGGAACGAGGGGATGCCCAGGGAAATGTCCTTCGAAAACCGTGCTTTCCATTGGCACGGTGGACGATACCTCGATCCGCTTGGTCTCGCGGTCGAGGCTCGTCACCCGGTCGATCATTTCAAAATATTCGAGGCGCATCCGGATCTCGTACCCTCTAGAGCATCGGACCCAAAAGTGGATTGCACCTTTGGGTCCGATGCTCATTTTAAACTGGCGCATCTTTGATGCGGAAAACCGGGTCCACTTTTCGCTGACGCGGACCTCTGGTTCCGCACGATGCGTTAGGCTCCCGGCGGGTTCGATGGGAAGATAATCCATGAGGCGGAGCGCTGATGGATCGCCTCTTCGAGCCGGCCTCAATCGGCCGGCCCGCCGGGATGATTTGTCTTTAGGCTTGCTTCGCGGCCACGAGTGCGTCAATGCGCGCCACGAGGTTCTTCAGGACGAAGTACTCCTCGGCGGGAGCCTTGCCCTCGTTCACTTCCTGCGTCCACTGCTCCAGCGGCAGCTTGATCCCGAAGGCCTTGTCGATGGCAAAGGCGATATCGAGGAAGGCCAGGAGTCGATGCCGAGATCCTCGATGGCATGGCTCTCGGGCGTGATCTGCTCGCGCGGGATATCGGCGGTCTCTGAAATGATGCCGGCGACGGTCTCGAAGGTGGACGACATGACGCCGCTCTCCTGAACTGCTTGTTGATCTCAACGATCCAGCGCCGGCAAGCTCTCAAGGCCCGGTGTCCAGCCGCTCTTTTCGTCGAGGAGGGTTGTTTCGAAACGCACCCCTTACACGACCGGCCGCAGGGCGGCAACCGATTGGTTGCATCTCTGAGGACCCGTTTCGGCCCAAGCGTCGGAATTTTACCTGCGGCAACTACTTAAGGGGCAAGCGATTGATTAATCGGCTCCCATCGCCGATAAGGGCCGCCTTCGGTCGCAAACCGAATTATCTTACATTTAGACAGATTGCTTGGATCGACGTGTTCAACAGGTTTCTCAAGCCTGAAATCCGCTATGCCCGGCGCATGGCTCGCATCGCGCGCTGGGACAGGCCCGTGGAGGGGCTGCCCGGTCGCCTGCGCGCCTGGGCGAACATGCTGCTCGTCGATCATGGGGTCTTCCGCCTCTTCTACCTGAACAAGCACCGGGTGACCGACCGCCTATGGCGCTCGGCCCAGCCCGCTCCGCATCAGATCGCCGCCCTTAAAAGTGAGGGCGTGCGCACCATCATCAATCTGCGCGGCGGCCGCGAGCACGGCTCGTGGCAGCTCCAGAAGGAGACTTGCGAGCGGCTCGGCATCCATCTGGAGGAGTTCATCGTCCGCTCCCGAGGGGCGCCGGACCGGGAAACGCTGCTGTCCGCAAAGGAGTTCTTCGACAAGATCGAGTATCCGGCCGTCCTGCACTGCAAGTCGGGCGCAGATCGGGCGGGCTTCGTCGCAGCTCTCTACCTTGTCGTCTTCGAAGGCAGATCCATCGATGAGGCTCAGCGCCAGCTCTCCGTGCGCTTCGGCCATTTCCGCTTCTCGAAGACGGGCATCCTCGATGAATTCTTCGATCTTTACCGCCGAGAGGGCGAGGCCAAGGGCATCCCGTTCCTCACCTGGATCGAGACGCAATACGATGCCGAGGCCCTGGAGCGGAACTTCCGCCCGAGCTTCTGGTCGAGCCTACTGATCGACAGGATCATGCGGCGCGAATAGGCCGCAGCAACGGTGGCCTAGCCCGGACACCTTCTCGAACCTCATCCTGGGGAGCAGACGTGGTCTGCGTCTCGAAGGAGGATCCAGCGCCCCCTGGAGACGCCTCGCCCTTCGAGACGCTTCCTTCCTCGGAGTGAGGCTCTGAAGGCTGTTCGCAGAGTTTAAGACGCCACGAGGCTGTGCTCTCCGTCGTCGGAGAGCTGCAGGCGGTGCAGGCGGGCGTAGGTGCCCCTCTTCGCAATCAGAGCCTCGTGCGACCCCGTCTCGGCAACCCGCCCGTTCTCCATCACCACGATCTTCTCCGCATTGCGCACGGTCGAGAGGCGGTGGGCGATGACGAGGGTGGTGCGGCCCTTCATGAGGCGACGGATGGCATCCTGCACCAGGCGCTCCGATTCGGAATCGAGAGCACTGGTCGCCTCGTCGAGCAGCAGGATCGGGGCATCCTTCAGGAAGGCGCGGGCGAGCGAGATGCGCTGGCGCTCACCGCCCGACAGGCGTCCGCCACCGGGGCCGACCACCGTGTCGTAGCCTTCCGGTTGCTTCAGGATGAAGTCATGGGCCGCTGCCGCTTTGGCCGCCGCAACGATGTCTTCCTCGGACGCATCCGAGCGGCCGAAGGCGATGTTGGCCCGGATGGTGTCGTCGAAGAGGATCACGTCCTGGCTCACGACCGCGACGGCGCGGCGCAGGCTGGGCAGGGTCACGTCCCGCACGTCCTGCCCGTCGATCAGGACGGCGCCCTGGTTGACGTCATAGAGGCGCGGCACAAGCGACAGGAGGGTCGATTTGCCAGAACCGGAGCGGCCCACCAGGGCCGTGGTCTGGCCGGCCTTGGCCACCAGATCGACGCGGTCGAGCGCCACGGCCTCGCCGTCGTAGGAGAAGGTGAGATCCGAAAACTCGATCTCGCCGCCTTCGAGCATGAGCGGCTTGGCTCCGGGCTTGTCCTGGATCCGGGGCGCCTCGTCCATGATAGTGAAGGTACGATGGAGAGCCGCCGCCGCCTCCTGCACGATGGCGTTCAGGTTCCCGAGCGCCCGAATCGGCTGCGCCGCCATGACAAGGGCGCTGACGAAGCCGGTAAAGTCGCCGATCGTGCTGTTGCCGGACAGGATCCTGTGGCCGATCAGCATGAGCACGATGGCGACGGCGAGGCCGCCGCCGGTCTCGAGGATAGGATCCATGCGCCCGCGCGCATTGGCGGCCTTCATCTTGAGGTCGCGCACATTGTCGAAGGTTCTGGCGGCCTTGGTCTTGAGATAGCGCTCGAGCCCATAGGTCTTGGCGATGCGGGTTCCGGCCAGGCTCTCGGTGATGAGGCTTGCCATCAGGCCCGTCTGCTCCTGGGTCGAGACGGCGACGCGGCGCAGCTTCCGGCCGATCTTGTTCACCGGATAGGCGAAGAAGGGCGCGATGATGGCCGCCACCAGGGTCAGGACCGGGTCGATCCAGAGCATCGCCGCGACCAGGGCGATGATGGTTGTGATCTCGCGCAGGAACACCGTCGAGAGACGGGTGAGCGCCTCCCGGATGAACGCGAAATCCGTGGTGAAGCGCTGGGTCAGGGCAGCCGGGCTCTCGCGTCCGATCTGGGCGAGATCGGCCTCGATCAGGTGGCCGTAGAGCGCCGTCTGCATGTCGGCCTCGATCCGCGTCACCACCTTGTTGGTGAGGATCGTAAGGGCCAAGAGCGAAAAGCCCTTCACGGAGGTGACCGCAATCACGAAGAGCGGCGCCAGCATGATGGCCTGCGCGTCCTTGGCGTCGAAGGCATCGAAGGCCGCCTTGATCAGCACCGGGTAGAGCCCCGTCGCGCCCGAGACCAGAGCCACGAGCACGAGCACCAGGGACAGCGTCTTCGCGTGCGGACGCATCCAGTCGCGCCACAGGCGGACGATCAAGGGAAGGGTGTCGCCCCGAAGGAGGCTTTGACGGGCCATGCTCTGTCTTAAGATTCTCGAGATTCTCGTGCCGAAGGGCTCGCGGTTAGCACGCAAAGCCCCTCGGCGGCAAATCCTGTGCAGGCCCGGAATTCCACGAGCGCCGCTTTGCCGCTTTCAGCCAACCGCACTCCTTCTCTCGACACGGATCTGAATCCATGGCTGCATGACCGGACCATCGAACAGGAAATGCCATGACCCTCGAGACCTGGCTCGCCTTCACGGCGGCCTCCGCCGTGTTGCTCGTCATTCCGGGACCAACCATTCTGCTGGTCGTGTCCTATGCCCTCGGACAGGGCTGGCGGACCGCCCTGCCCATGGCCATCGGCGTCGCGCTGGGCGATTTCACCGCCATGACATTATCGCTTCTCGGCCTCGGAGCGCTGCTCGCTGCCTCGGCCACGCTGTTCACGGCGCTCAAGTGGGCAGGCGCCGCCTATCTGATCTGGCTCGGCATCAAGCTCTGGCGGGCCGGCGGAGCCCTCGATGCCAAGCCGCGCACGGATGCTGCGTCGGCCTTGAAGATGCTGAGCCATGCCTGGCTCGTCACGGCGCTCAATCCGAAGGGCCTGACCTTCTTCATCGCCTTCCTGCCGCAGTTCATCGATCCGAAGCTCGCGCTCCTGCCGCAGGTCAGCGTCTTTGCAGCAACCTTCCTGATCCTCGCCTTCGCGAACGTCATCACCTATGCCCTCATCGCATCGCGGGCGCGCAACGTGGTGCAGAGCCCGCGGACGATGCGCGTGATCAACCGAACCGGCGGCAGCCTTCTGATCGGTGCCGGCGTCGCAACGGTAGCTTTGCGGGCGGGGCAGACTTAAAGGCCCCGCCGCGTTTCACACGGCCTTGAGATGCCGGATCGGCCGGCCGGGCGCGATCATCTCGGCGGCTGAGATAATGCCTTGCGCGTCGATGCCGAAATGGCGGTAAAGGTCCTTGATCGTGCCCGTCTGGCCGAAATGCTCGACGCCCAACGAGCGCGTGCGGTGGCCCATGACGGAGCCCATCCAGGCGAGCGTCGCCGGATGACCGTCGATCACCGTGATCAGCCCGCAATGGGGCGGCACGTCGGCAAGCAGGCGCTCCACATGGGACCGCGCATGGACAAGCCCGCGCTCGCGGGCGCGCTGCGCCGCCGTCCAACCGGCATTGAGCCGGTCGGCCGAGGTGATGGCGAGCAGGCCGATGTCGCGTCGGTCCTCGGCCATGAGTCCGACGGCCTCGATGGCCTCCGGCGCGACCGCGCCCGTATAGGCGACGACCACCTGGGCATTGGGGCCGGGCTTTCGCAGCCAATAGGCGCCGGCCCGAACGTCTGAGGCGAGGTCCGGGGTCATCTCACGCTGCGGCTGTTCGAGGCTGCGGGTCGACAGGCGCAGATAGACCGAGCCGCCGGTCTCGTCGCGCAGCCAGGTATTCTCGTCCGCCTCGCCCTCCCCGTTGCGCTGCATGTAGTCGAAGGCCCAGCGCATGATCACGGCAAGCTCGTCGACGAAAGCGGGCTCGAAGGAGGCGAGCCCGTCCTGCGCCATGCCGACGAGCGGCGTACCGATCGACTGATGTGCGCCGCCCTCAGGCGCCAGCGTCACGCCCGAGGGCGTGGCGACGATCATGAAGCGGGCATCCTGGTAGCAGGCATAGTTCAGCGCATCGGCGCCGCGGTAGATGAACGGATCGTAGAGGGTGCCGATGGGCAGGATCCGCTCCCCGAAGAGCGAATGCGAGAGGCCGAGCGCCGAGAGCACGATGAAGAGGTTCATCTCGGCAATGCCGAGTTCGATATGCTGGCCCTTCGGCGAGAATTCCCAATTGTAGGTCGAGGGAATCCGCTCCTTCTTGAAGGTATCGACGAGACTCTCGCGGGCGAACAATCCACGCCGGTTCACCCAGGCGCCGAGATTGGTCGAGACGGTCACGTCCGGCGCCGTGGTGACCACGCGCGAGGCGAGCGCGTGATCGGAGCGGGCGAGTTCGTTGAGGATGAAGCCGAACCCCTGCTGGGTCGACATGGCGGGATTGGCCGGGAAGGCGAGCTTCTCGGGGACCGGCACCTGCGGCGCGGTGTAGCGCCGGATGCCCTTCTGGATGAACGGGATCTCCTTCAGGAATCGCTCGATCTCAGCCTGCGGGAGCTTCAAACCCTCGAACTTGTCCCATTCGTGCCCTGCGCGCACGCCTTGGGTGGCGCGCCAAGCCTCCATCTGGGTCGGCGTCAGCATGCCGGAATGGTTGTCCTTGTGGCCGGCGAGCGGCAGGCCGAAGCCCTTGATCGTATAGGCGAGGAAGCAAACCGGGCGGTCATGCCGGCGCGCTTTCTCGAAGGCGTCGAGCAGGCTCGGCAGGTCGTGCCCGCCGAGATTGGACATGAGCTGCGCCAGCTCCTCGTCCGAGCGCTTCTCGATCAGGCGCGTCACCGGACCCTGATCGCCGAGATCGTCGAGGAGACGCTTCCTCCAGGCAGCCCCGCCCTGGTAGGTCAGGGCCGAATAGAGCTGGTTCGGGCAGGAATCGATCCAGTCGCGCAGGCGTTCGCCGCCGGGCTCCTTGAACGCCTCCTGCATCAGGGCGCCATGCTTGAGGATCACCACGTCCCAGCCGAAATTGCGGAACAGCGCCTCGAAGCGCTCCCACAATCCCTCGCGGATCACGGCGTCGAGGCTCTGGCGGTTGTAGTCGATGATCCACCACGTATTGCGGATGCCGTGCTTCCAGCCCTCGAGCAGCGCCTCGAAGATGTTGCCCTCGTCCATCTCCGCATCGCCCACGAGGGAGATCATGCG
Organism: Microvirga sp. RSM25; assembly: GCF_044784385.1. Classification (NCBI taxonomy): domain Bacteria; kingdom Pseudomonadati; phylum Pseudomonadota; class Alphaproteobacteria; order Hyphomicrobiales; family Methylobacteriaceae; genus Microvirga; species Microvirga sp. RSM25. The sequence goes on from NZ_CP173039.1 coordinate 4,452,197, forward strand.
GCCTTCGGGCATGTCCTTCGCCCAGCCGTGCGCCTTCACGTAATCCTGCACGAGGCTGGCAAAGAGGGTCTGTGCGACGCCGAGGCCCACCGAGCCGGTGGAGAAATCCACATCGTCGATGTCCTTGGTGCGGGACGGATAGGATTGCGCGCCCTTGTAGCCGCGGAAATTCTCCAGCTTCTCACGGGTCTGGCGGCCGAAGAGGTACTGGATCGCGTGGTAGATCGGGCTGGCATGGGGCTTCACCGCCACCCGGTCCTCCGGCCGTAGCACCGAGAAGTAGAGCGCGGTCAGGATCGTGGAGAGGGAAGCCGACGAGGCCTGATGGCCGCCGATCTTCAACCCGTCTTCGTTGGAACGCAGGTGATTGGCGTTATGAATCGTCCAGGTGGAGAGCCAGAGCACCTTGCGCTCGAGTTCCTTCAAGATGCCCAGGTGCCGCGCGTCCGCCATGTGTTTTCTCCCGTTTGGCCGAGATATACGCTCGAAGCTACGGGGAGGCGAGGCCCAAGCCGGCGGCCGCGCGCATCGTGCGGAAAAGGGGCCCGTTTTTTCGCATCAACGATGCGCCGCAGAAGGGATTGAGCGTCGGATCGGCTTTTCGGAGGAGCTTGAGAAAACGAAAAGCCCGCCAAGCGGCGGGCCTTCGTAAAACTCTCGATTGTGAGAGAAATTGGAGCGGGCGAAGGGATTCGAACCCTCGACCCCAACCTTGGCAAGGTTGTGCTCTACCCCTGAGCTACACCCGCGCTCCGCGATGCGCGAGGCATCGTTGCGAGGCCGTTGATGTGCCCCAAAACGGCTCGTTTTGCAAGTGGGTCCTGCAGAAGTTTTTCAGTAGACCCTTGAGCCTGCTTCATCCGGTCGCTAGAAGCCGGGTGCATTTGGAGGATCATCTTGGCCCATCTGTCTCCGCAGGAACTCCTGGATCGTCTGTCCTCGCTCGGGATCAGGGCCGAGACGGTGGAGCACGAGCCCGTCTTCACGGTGGCCGAATCGAAATCCGTCAAGGAGCAGGTTCCGGGCGCCCATTCCAAGAACCTGTTCGTGAAGGACAAGAAGGGCCGCTACTTCCTGATTTCCGCCAAGCACGACACCGCCATCGATCTCAAGCGCACGCATGAGGCCATCGGCGCCTCCGGCCGCCTCTCCTTCGGCTCGGCCGAGCAGCTGCGTGCCCTGCTCGGGGTCGAGCCCGGTTCGGTCACCGCTTTCGCAGTGGTGAACGATAGGGAAGGCAGGGTCACGATGGTGCTCGACGCCAATCTCATGGAGCATGAGCGGGTGAATTTTCACCCCCTGGTCAATTCCATGACCACCGGCGTGTCACGGGAGGATCTGGTGACATTCCTGCGGGCCACGGGGCACGATCCGCTCATTCTGCGCCTCCCAGAGCCGCCGGTGGAATTGCCAGACAACGCTTAAGCTCCCATTTAAGGAGCGTCTTTCTCACGACTCTCACCTTTCGAGGATCGCATGCTGTCCGATACCCCTGTTCCCGGAACCTCCTCCGACGATCTCGTGAAGGACACCACCACGGCGAATTTCCGCCAGGACGTGCTGGCCGAATCCATGCAGCAGCCTGTGCTGGTCGATTTCTGGGCTCCCTGGTGCGAGCCCTGCAAGCAGCTCACCCCGATTCTGGAGAAGGCCGTGCGTGCCGCCGGCGGCAAGGTGAAGCTCGTGAAAATGAACATCGACGAGCATCCGCAGATCGCGGGCCAGCTCGGCGTGCAGTCGATCCCAGCCGTCTTCGCCTTCCAGCGCGGCCAGCCGGTGGACGGCTTCATGGGCGCCCTGCCCGAAAGCCAGATCAAGAGCTTCATTGAGCGCCTGGTCGGTCCGCTCGGCCCCAACGCGGCCGAGGAGATCCTGGCCGAGGCCGACCGCCTTTTTACCGAGGGCGATATCGGCGGGGCGGCCGAACTCTATTCCGCCGTCCTCGCCCAGGACCCCGAGAACGTCGTGGCGCTGGCGGCACTCGTGAAGCTGCATGTGGAGGTGAGCGATCTGGAGGGCGCCAAGCGCTTCCTCGCCATGGCGCCCGAAGCCAAAGCCAACGATCCGGCTCTCGCCGGCGCTCGGGCGGCGATCGAACTCGCCGAGCAGGCAGGCTCTCTCGGCGACCTGGCGGATCTCCAGCGCAGGGTCGAGACCGACCCCACGGACCATCAGGCCCGCTTCGATCTGGCGGTGGGGCTGAACGCCCGCGGACGGCGTGAAGAAGCTGCCAACCACCTCCTTGAAATCGTCCGCCGCGACCGCAATTGGAACGATGATGGCGCGCGCAAGCAGCTCGTCCAATTCTTCGAGGCCTGGGGCCCTATGGATGCGATGACGCTGGCAGGGCGGCGGAGGCTCTCCTCGCTCCTGTTCTCTTGACGCCCGACGGTTTGGGAGATCGGAATGGGAATGAACGCGGTATACCGAGGGCCGGAGGATTGCCCGTCGGTCATTCCCGTTTTCCCGCTCCCTGGCGCCCTCCTCCTGCCGCGCGGGCAGATGCCCCTCAACATCTTCGAGCCACGTTACCTCGCGATGGTCGATGAGGTGCTGAAAACCAACCGCATCATCGGCATGGTGCAGCCCGATGCGGACAACGATCCCCTGGCGAATGTGCCGAAGCTCTACCGGGTCGGTTGCGCCGGCCGCATCACGCAGCTCGCCGAGACCGGCGACGGGCGCTATCTGATCACGCTCATCGGCATCGCACGCTTCCGCATCGAGGAGGAGCTGCCGCCGGTCAACCTGTTCCGCCAGTGCCGGGTGACGTTCGAGCCGTTCGCCAACGACTTCACCGCCCGCTTCGGCGAGAACGACGTGGATCGCGCCGGTGTGGTGAAGGCCCTGCGCGATTTCGTCAACGCGGTGCATGTGAAGGTCGACTGGCGCGGCATCGAGGAGGCTCCCAACGAGGCCCTCGTCAATGCGCTCTGCATGATGAGCCCCTTCGGCGTGCGCGAGAAGCAGGCGCTGCTCGAAGCGCCCAATCTGAAAAGCCGCGCGGAGGTGCTCATCGCACTGACCGAGATCGAGCTCGCCCGCGGCGGTGCCGGCTCCGACTCGACCCTGCAATAGGAATGACGACGATGGTTCCGGATACGACTCAAAGCGAGACGCCCCAGCCCGTGGAGGCGACACGGATCGACCCCAAACTCCTGGAGCTTCTCGTCTGCCCGCTCACCAAGGAAACCCTCGAATACGATGCAGCCCGGCAGGAGCTGATCAGCCGGCGCGCCAAGCTCGCCTACCCGATCCGCGACGGCATCCCGATCATGCTGCCCGAAGAGGCAAGGCAATTGGCCGATTGAGCGATTTCAGAGGCATCTCGAACGCCTCAGGCGATCCGGGTTCTCGCAGAAGCAGACATCACCCTTCTCTCATGTCATCACCGGCCTTGTGCCGGTGATCCCGATCGAGCAGAGCGCAGCGCCCTTGTGAATCGGGATGGCCGGGACAAGCCCGGCCATGACAGGAGGTTCCGGCGAACAACCCCCATATTCCGCGCCCCGGCCCGGGATGACCTTCACGGCGCCTGTTCTGCGATCGCCTCGGCCAACGCCATTGTCCGCTTCGCCATCTCGGCATGAAGTCGCTCGACCATGCGGCCGTTGAGGCTGATCGCGCCCTTGCCTGCGTTCTCCGGTTCCTCGAAGGCCGCGACGATGGCACGGGCGCTCTCGATCTCTTGCCGTGACGGTGCATAAATCTCATTGGCAGCCGCGATCTGATCAGGATGGATCAGAGTCTTGCCGTCGAACCCGCAATCGCGCCCCTGCTCGCACTCTGTGCGAAAGCCGTCCGCGTCGGACAGGTTGTTGTAGACCCCGTCGAGAATGTCGATGCCGTGCGCCCGCGCGGCGGCGAGCGCCGTCATCAGCCAGGGCAGCATCGCCGCGCGGTCCGGCAGCAGGCGGGCACGGGTGTCCTTGGCGAGATCGTTGGTGCCCATGACGAAGCAGGCCAGCCGCGTGTCGACGTCACGAGCCGCGCTGGCGATGTTCTCCGCCCGGAGAATGGCGAGCGGCGTCTCGATCATCGCCCAGATCTTGGTGCGCTCCGCGGCTCCGAGCTTGCGCAGGCGCAGGCCCACCGCCGCGAGCGTTTCCGCAGAGGAAACCTTCGGTACGAGGATCGCATCGGGAGCGGCCGCGATGGCGGCCGCGAGATCCGCTTCGCCCCAGGGCGTTTCGAGCGCGTTGATGCGAATCACCAGTTCCCGCAGGCCGTAGCCCCCGCCTGCACGGCCGCGCAGACCTGGTCGCGCGCCTGCGCCTTCGTGTTGGGCGCCACCGCATCCTCCAGGTCGAAGATCACCACATCGGCCGCCAGCGTCTTCGCCTTCTCGATGGCACGGGCATTGGAGCCGGGCATGTAGAGGGCGCTACGGCGCGGGCGAATCGGAATCATGGCTTTTTCCTTAGGCGACCGATCGGTTGTAATGCTCTCGGGAGTGTCAGCAAAGGAGATGCCGAAGGATGTGGGTTGCAGGAGTCGACGGCTGCCGGGCCGGGTGGATCGCGGTGCTCATGCGGGTGGACGATCCGAACGCTCACCGCGTCGTGACTGTCCGGACGCTTGAAGCTATCGCCGACGCGCTGGAGCAACCTGCGATCATCGCCGTCGACATGCCCATCGGCCTGCCCGACCGGACTGAAGGATCGGGCCGCCTGCCGGAGCAGCTGATTCGTCCCCTGCTCGGCGAACGGCAATCCTCCGTCTTCGCCATTCCGTCGCGCCGCGCCGTGGAGGCGACCGACTACGCGCAAGCCTGCACGATTGCCGCCGCCACCTCCGATCCGTCGCGGAAGGTGTCGCGGCAGGGTTTTGCCATCTTCCCGAAGATCCGCGAGATCGATGCTTTGTTGCGGGCGCGGCCCGATCTGGTGGCGCGCGTCTACGAGGTGCATCCTGAACTCGCCTTCTGGGCGTTGAACGGAGGCCAGGCGCTCGGCCAGCCGAAGAAGGTGAAGGGAACACCTTACGGGCCCGGCATGGCGCTTCGTCGCGAGCTTCTCAGGCGCTCCGGGCTTCTTCCCGAGGCCCTCATCGAGGCTTCCCCTCCTCAAGGCGCCGCGGCCGACGACCTGCTCGATGCGCTTGCGGGGTTGACCGTGGCGCTGGATCTCGCGAGAGGTGGGGGACAATCCTTTCCCGATCCGCCCGGCCGTGATGCGCACGGCCTTCCGGTCGCCATCTGGACGCTCCGCATGTTGCCCCAATGTTCAACCATGCCCATCACCCGCACCGATATCGAAGCGGCTCATGCCCGCATCGCCCCTCATATCCGCCGCACGCCGGTTCTGAACTTGGGAAACGCCTTCGGCCATGACGGGCCGGTGAGCCTGAAGCTGGAATTCCTGCAGCATGCGGGCTCGTTCAAGACCCGCGGTGCCTTCAACACTCTGCTGTCGAAGGAGGTCCCGGCCGCCGGCGTTGCAGCCGCGTCCGGGGGCAATCACGGCGCGGCCGTGGCCTATGCGGCGAAGCAGCTGGGTGTGAGAGCGCGCATCTTCGTGCCGGAGATCTCGAGCCCGGCCAAGATCGCCGTCATTCGCTCGCACGGGGCCGAGGTGGTGATCGGCGGCGCGCGTTATGCGGATGCCCAAGCCGCCTGCGACCTCTATGTGGCCGAGAGCGGCGCCCTGCGCATCCATCCCTTCAGCGCCGAGAGCACCGTGATCGGACAGGGCACGGCGGCGCTCGAATGGGAGCAGGATGCCCCAGCCCTCGATACCGTTCTCGTCGCGGTGGGCGGCGGTGGGCTCATCAGCGGCGTGTCGAGCTGGTGGGCCGGTCGCGTGAAGGTGGTGGGTGTCGAGCCGGAAGGATCGCGGGCGCTTCACGCCTCCCTCGAGGCCGGGCGGCCTGTGGACGTGGAGGTCGATTCCGTCGCCGCCGATTCGCTCGGCGCGAAGAACACGGGCGATCTGGTCTATTCCATCTGCCGCGAAACCGTCGATCACGTGGCGCTCGTCACCGACACGGCGATCCGCGATGCGCAGAGGCTGCTCTGGCGAGACTATCGCGTCGCGTCCGAGCCCGGTGGCGCGGCGGCACTGGCGGCGCTGATCTCGGGGGCCTATAAACCCCGTTCGGGCGAGCGGGTTGGCGTGCTCCTTTGCGGCGCCAATGTCGAACTCTCCAAGCTCGCCGAGATAACTCACCCGTAATGGAAGGACGCCCATGTTCCCGCAACGTCTGACCGAAGGCTACCGCGCGTTCCTCGACGAGCGCTTCCCGCGCGAGAAGAACCGCTTCGAGGCTCTCGCGGAAAAAGGCCAGTCGCCGGAGGTGATGGTGATCGGCTGCTGCGACAGCCGCGTCTCGCCGGAGGTGATCTTCGACGCGAGCCCCGGCGAATTGTTCGTGGTGCGCAACGTGGCGAACCTGGTGCCGCCCTTCGAGACGGGCGGCGATTACCACGGCACCTCCGCGGCGCTCGAATTCGCCGTGCAGGCGCTCAGGGTCAAGCATATCGTGGTGCTGGGCCATGCCCGCTGCGGCGGCATCCGCGCCTTCGCCGACGACAAGGCCCCCCTGTCGCCCGGCGACTTCATCGGCGGCTGGATGAACCTGATCGCACCGGCCGCCGATCGCATCGGCCCACGGGCAAACACGGATTTTTCCGATTATCTCGCCCGGCTGGAACTCGCCGCCATCGAGAACAGCCTCAACAATCTGATGACGTTCCCTTGCGTCCGCATTCTCGTGGAGCGTGGCAAGCTGCAGCTCCATGGCGCCTTTTTCGGCGTAGCATCCGGCGTCCTGATGGTGCGCGATCCGGAGACCGGGGAATACAGATCCATGGTCGAGGATATGCCCCATCGCGTCTCGATGTTCAGCGCCCGCCGCGTCGACGCGCCGTAGACGCGGTTACCGATCGGCTGGCAGCCGTTCGGTTTATTCCTAGACTGTTTAGATGTTGACGGCCCTAGGACATGTAATAACATGTCTAAGATTTTAGGGGGCCATCATGTCTACTTTATTCGTTTCCAGCGCGCGAACCACCGCAGTTAACCTCGACGCGTTGCCCTATGACGTGCTTCACGTCACGCAAAGCGGATCGATCACGACCGTCAACACGGCGGTCACGGGAGATCCTGGATCGGAGGTTGTCGTCGACGGCTCGCTTCGCTCAGAGGTTCAAGCCATTGTATTTTGGGGGGCCGGTTGCGCCATCACCGTCGGCAGCACCGGGACCGTCCGTGGTGGCACACATGGTATATCCCTGGCAGACAATGCCAATGTAGTGGTCAACAATGGACAGATTTCCGCTTCGTTGACCATCCCCACCACTGCCGCCATCCTCCTCGACGGTTCCGACAATCGTATTTTCAATCACGGAATTCTGTCGGGCTATTACGGCATCAGCGGCACCGTCGACGCAATCAACGGCAGTCTCGACCACATCGCCAATATCGGCAGGATCGAGGCAACCGATACCGGCATTTTCCTTTGGGGAGTGTCGAGCCTCGTGCCCTCCGTCGCATCTCCCGATACTCCCTACGGCGTGTTCAACAGCGGCACGATCGTAGCCGGTGTTACGGGGGTCTTCGTCGAGTCCTCAGGCGATGTAACCAATAGCGGCCTGATCCAGGCTGGCAGCTTCGGCGTTGCCTTCGCCACCGGCGACTCCTTCCTGAGCAATACCGGCACCATCGTGGCGCAGACTGCGGTTTTCGGCTCCGACAGCCGCGACACCCTGCTCAATCAAGGCACGCTCCAGGGCGACATCCTCCTCAACGAGGGCGACGATCTCTATGATGGACGCACAGGAACGGTGACCGACATCGTGAACCTGGGCAAGGGCGACGACGTCGGCCATGGCGGCAGCGGTGTCGAGACTCTCAATGGCGGAGACGGCAAGGATTCCCTCTTCGGCCATGGCGGCGACGACAGCCTCGTTGGCGGCTTTGGGATCGATTATCTCGACGGCGGCGAAGGCGCCGATCTGATGGTCGGCGGCGAGGGCGATGACACCTACGTGATCGACGACGCCAACGACGTTGCGATGGAAGCATCCGGTGGCTTTGAAGGGATCGATCTCATCCGCGCGTCAATCTCCTACGCGCTCGGCACGAATCTCGAGAATCTCTGGCTGACGGGCAGCGCCAACCTCAACGGCACGGGCAACGCACTGGCCAACAGGATTACCGGCAATGCCGGCAGCAACCTTCTCGATGGCGGCATTGGCGCCGACAATCTTGCGGGTAGTGCGGGCAACGACACCTATGTGGTCGACGACCGAAACGACGTCGTGACGGAAGCGGCCGACGAGGGCACCGACGCGGTGCGCGCTTCCGTGTCTCACACGCTCGGGGTGAATGTAGAGAATCTCCTTCTCACGGGCGCAGGCGATATCGACGGCACCGGCAACGACCTCGCGAACAGCATCGTCGGCAACGGCGGCAGCAATCATCTCGACGGCGGCGCAGGGGCGGACGTTCTCGCCGGTGGCGAGGGCAGCGACACCTATACCGTCGATCATGAAGGCGACCTCGTGACGGAGCAGGCCGGCGAAGGCACCGACTCGGTGAGCGCCTCCGTGTCCTATGCGCTCGGCGCGCATGTGGAAAATCTCGTTCTCACCGGATCGGGCAACATCAGCGGCATCGGCAACGAACGCGCCAACGAGATCACCGGCAACGCAGGCAGCAACCTCCTCGACGGTGGTGCGGGGGCAGACCGCTTGGCCGGCGGGCTCGGCAACGATACCTACATTGTCGACGATGCGAGCGACATCGTCACCGAGGGTCTTGACGAGGGCACCGACGCGGTGCGCGCCTCGATCTCCTACGCGCTTGCCGACAATGTGGAGAACCTCGTCCTCACCGGCGCCGGCGACAGCAACGGCACGGGCAATAATCTTGCCAACATCATCGCCGGCAACGGCGGCAGCAACCGTCTCGAAGGCGGCGGCAACGATGACCAACTCGACGGCGGCGCCGGCCAGGACACGGCGGTGTTCTCAGGACTTCTGTCCGACTACACCATCACACGTAGCCCCGACGGCACCCTGACGATCATCGACAACACGGCCGCCCGCGACGGCACGGACACGCTGAAGAACATCGAGTTCCTGCAATTCCAGGACGGCACGATCACCGTACCGACGCGGGCGCCTGTCGCGCCCGCGGTGCAAGGGTCCGTGAACCCGATCAACGAGAACGCCGCGCCGTTCACCCCCGTGGCGAGCGTGCTATCGCCTGGACTTGCGGCCGGGTCTGTCGCTTACTCGATCGCGTCCAATCCCGGCAGCAAGTTCGTCATCGACCCGACAAGCGGCGTGATCAGTCTCGTGGGCGCCGTCGATTATGAATCAACGGAGGATCCCGATCTCCAGACCGAAATGGTCGGGACGCTGGTGCGCAAATTCTATGTACTCAGCGTCAAGGCCACCGAGTCCCTCACCGGCTGGTCCTCCGCGGCCACCCAGGTAAAAGTCTATGTGAGCGACGTCAACGAGGCGGCGACGGGCTTCTCCTTCACGGATGGGACGACGAAGGCCGCGATCAGCGAATCTGCTGCCGACGGCGCCCTCATCGGCGCCCTGCGGGCAAGCGATCCGGAAGGCGATGCGGGGCTCCTCTACGCCTTCGACACCACGGGTGCCAATGGTACGAGCGGCGCCGGCAATGCGGGCGGGCGATTCAGGATCGAGAACGGCCAGCTGAAAGTGGCGGCTCTGACCGACATCACCAAGACCGAAACCTATACGATCACCCTGAAGGTCACCGACAGGAACGGCGGCCCCGGCGCGGTCTCGACCTACAAGGATTTCCAGATCACGGTGAACCCGGTCGGTGACGGCAACGCGCCGCCGTCGGCGCCTCAACACGGCTCGGTCACGGAACTCAGCGAGAACGGCGGACCGGTCGCGACCGTCGCGACGGTGCAGTCGACCGACGACGGTTTCGGCGGGACGACGATCCTCTACGAGCTCGTCGGCAATCCCGGCAGCCTGTTCTCCATCGATCAGAATACCGGCGCGATCTCGTTCAAGGGCGGAGCGAATTACGAAGCTTCCAACATCGAACTTCAAACCGAAAATGCCGGTCAGTCGAACGAGAAGAAGTACTTCAACGTTGTGGTTCGCGCCCGGGAGAGCGGGCAAAACGGGCAGGTTTCCGGCAACACGACCGTGAAGGTTTATCTCAACGACGTGAACGAGGCGCAGACGGGCGCGAATTATGCAGTCAATGCGGTGTCAAAGGACGCTCAGCCCGGCACCGCTCTGGCGACCCTGCAAAGCGTGATCGACCCGGACACGCAGCCGGCCTTCCACAGCTTCTCCTATACCCTGGTGAACGCCGATGGCAGCGCCTACACGGGCAACGAGTTCTCGATCGATGCCGGCGGAAACGTGAAGGTGGGCACAGGCGGGCTGCGCGACGTGCTCGGCTCCACCGTGGTTCCGGTGCACGTGAAGATCACGGATCAGAGCAATGCGGCCTTCACCGTCACCAAACAGATCGATCTGACGATCAAGCCGATCAACCATGGACCGACCGACATCACCCTGTCGAACACCTCCATCCGCGAATTGTCGGCAGCAGGCGACTTCGTGGGCGATCTGGGCGCTGCCGACCAGGATGTCGGCGAGACGTTCACCTACCAGCTCATCGACACCGCCGGCGGCCGCTTCAAGATCGTCAACGGACACGACATTGTGGTCGACAACGGCTTCCTGCTCGATTTCGAGCAGGCGGCTGCGCACAGGATCAAGGTCCAGGTGACCGACAGCGCCGGAGCCTCCTTCGTCAAGGACATCGCCATCGGCGTGATCGACTGGAATCCCGAATCCACGGCTGGCTCGATCGCCAACGACGTGTTCTTTGGCGGCGCCGGCAACGACACGCTCTCGGGCGGGCTCGGCAACGACCGGCTGGTCGGCGGAGCAGGCGCCGACATGCTCAAGGGCGATGGCGGCAACGACACGATCGGCGGCGGCGCCGGCAAGGACAAGCTCTACGGCAGCACCAGCGCGACCAAGGGCTTGAAGGACGCCGACGTCTTCCTCTTCGACACCAACCTAAAGAACAGCAAAACGGAAGCGAACAAGCACAAGGACATTGTCTACGGCTTCGAGCACAAGAAGGATGCCATCTGGCTCGACGGCGACGTGTTCAAGACCCCGGTCTTCACGAAGCTGGACAAGAAGGGCCACGACCTGAAGGCCCAGAAGATCAGCGCCGCCAACGTCGCCTTCGACAGCGCGAAGGACGGGAACGACTACATCATCATCAAGAAGACCGGGGCCAGGAAGGCGCAGATCCTGTTCGATGCCGACGGCACCGGCCGCAAGGCCGCGGTCGAGGTCGCGACGATCAACTACGAACCCAATCCGAAGAAGATGGGCGGGGTGCTCGATCACACCGACTTCTTCATCATCTGATCGACGATCGTCGCGACGAATTCGGCCCCGGCAGGGGTTCTACCGAGGCCGAGTTCGAGACGGGAAGCCGCTCCCTCTAGCGCTGCGGACGTGAAAAGAGCCGCTGTCGCATCCAACAGCGGCTCTTTGCTTCCATGCGTTAGAACGGACGCCTTGCGTCCAATCGGCGCTTAGACCGCCTGCTTCTTCGGCTTCAGCAATCCGCGATTGGCCATGGCTTCGGCGATCTGCACGGCGTTCAGCGCCGCGCCCTTGCGCAGGTTGTCGGAGACGCACCAGAAGGACAGGCCGTTCTCGACCGTGATGTCCTCGCGGATGCGCGAGATGTAGGTGGCGTCCTCGCCGGCCGCCTCGTGGGGCGTGATGTAGCCGCCGGGCTCACGCTTATCGATCACCATGACGCCGGGCGCCGCGCGCAGGATGTCGCGGGCCTCGTCGGCGGTGATCGGATTCTCGAATTCCACGTTCACCGCCTCCGAGTGGCTGATGAAGACCGGCACGCGCACGCAGGTTGCGGTGAGCTTGATCTTCGGGTCGAGAATCTTCTTGGTCTCGACCATCATCTTCCACTCTTCCTTCGTGTACCCGTCCTCCATGAACACATCGATGTGCGGGATCAGGTTGAAGGCGATGCGCTTGGGAAACTTCTTTTCCTGCACGTCCTGCAGCGAGTAGAGCGCCTTGGTCTGGCGGTCGAGCTCGTCCATGCCGTCCTTGCCGGCGCCGGAGACCGACTGGTAGGTGGCGACGACCACGCGCTTGATGGTGGCGCGCTCATGCAGCGGCTTGAGGGCCACGACGAGCTGGGCCGTGGAGCAGTTCGGGTTGGCGACGATGCCCTTGCGGATGTCGCGGAGGGCCTCGGCATTCACCTCCGGCACCACCAGCGGCACGTCCGGGTCGTAGCGCCAGGCGGACGAGTTGTCGATCACGACTGCGCCCTGGGCAGCGATCTTGGGCGACCATTCCTTCGAGACCTCGCCCCCGGCGGACATGAGGCACAGGTCGACATCGGAGAAATCGTAGGTGTCGAGGGTCTTCGTCTTCAGGATCTTGTCGCCGTAGGAGACTTCCGACCCCTGGCTGCGGCGGGAGGCCAGTGCCACGACTTCATCGGCCGGGAAGGCCCGCTCGGCGAGGATGCTGAGCATCTCGCGGCCCACATTGCCGGTCGCACCGACGACGGCGATCTTGAAACCCATTGAACTTCTCCTGTTGTCGCTCTCCCCGGAAAACCAAAAACCCTGTTGGGGTGTCGCCTCTCGCCCCGAGGGAGAGAGGACCGGGGACGACGAGGCTTATTCGGCCGTTTTTGCAGCCGTCGTGGCGGTTTTCGTTTTGCTCGTCGTCAGGGTGAGCAGCGCCATTGCCATCGTCCATCCAAAAGCCCTGACCGGGCTTCGATACGCCGCCAGAAACACACCAAAGACACGCTTTCGTCAAGTGTTCTCTTTTGTGGCAAGCGTTCAATCGCCCGTCAGCACGTCGGTCGAGAGGTTGAACCGATAGAAGACCTTGTTCATCCGCTCGGCTCCGAGGCGTTCATAGAACGCCTGCGCCCCGGTGTTGGTGCCGTCGGTCGTCAGGTCGATTCGCGTCAGCCCCTGGGCACGGGCATGTTCCGCCAACCACCGCATGAGCACGACGCCCACGGCCTGTCCGCGTGCGTGGCTCTCGACGAAGAGCTCCTTGACGAACAGGAGACCCGAGAGCCTGAAGCCGGGCCGCAGCACCGCAAAGCAGGCGAGGCCGACAGCGCGGCCGTCACGGGAGGCCAGCGCATAGCGCGTGCCTTCCGCCTCCCGCATGGAGCGCTCGACCATGGCCAAGGTCGGCTCGATGGGCCGGGCGACGTCGGGGCCGACATAATGCAGATCCACAGCCCGAACCAAGGCCGCAACATGCGCAGCATCCTCAAGCGTGGCAAGACGAACGACGGTCTGGGACATGGGAGCGCTCGGGTCGGTTAAGCTTTGGTTTACCCTGCTTAGCAAAACCTTTCGAAGCCTGGCCAGCGTCACGGTAGAACATGTGGATGATCTGACCACTGGACTTGATTGGTTTGAGCGATGCCGCGGGCGGTTTATGCCGAATGGGATGAGGACGACGTTGCCGATTGGGTCGACGAACGCCCCGCTCGTCGCCTGCGTCGAAAACCCCTGCCCTGGTTGCGCGTCGTTCTGATGTCGTCCTGCAGCATCGCAGGCCTCGTCTATTTCGCCCTCGAGCAGGAGCAGAACATTCGTCCGGCCGAGCGCCAAAAAGCGATTCCGTCCTCTGTTCTGGTCGCGCCGGCGCCGGTCTGGAAATCGCTGCCTCCCTCCCCGGCTGTCTATGCATTGGCAGGCACGTCCGGCCCCGTGACGTCGGAAGCACGCGAGCATGCGAACGGAGCCCGGGAGGACACCCTGATCCTGGGGCGCTTCGGCGATTTCCGGTATGCGCAGCTTGTTCTGGTCCAAGGACCGGCTGAGCCTGCCGGAAGCTTCTATATCGAGACGGTTCGGCGGGCGGCGCGCTCTGGCCTCGCGGTCGCCCATCAGGGCCAAAGCCGGGTTGTCGCGACGAAATTCGGCCCCGTGGAAGCCGCCCCTATGATCCTTGCGAACAAGGGTGAGCAGACCTGCGAGGCCTTCCGTTTTTCGGATGCGATGGCTGAATTCAGCTTCCAGGGCTGGTTGTGCGGATCCTCACCTCCCGACGAGGTGCAGCTCGCCTGCTTCATCGACGGGATCACCCCGGCAGGCGGCGCCGGTCCGTCATTAAAAGCGGTTTTCGCCCAGGCCGAGCGCAATCGCCCAGACGCCTGTGGCCCGAGTGCCCGCACCGCGTCGGTTACGGTCAGACCTCCGGCCCGACCGTAACCGCCACGCGGTGCATGACATTGCAGCCATAACCGTTCGGATTCCAGTTGGCGGCCCGGAAGGGCTGAGCGCGCCCCTGCGAGTCAGTGGCACGGGCGACGATCTCATAATAGCCGTTGCCGGGCAGAGTGAGAGAAGCGTGCCAGCGCACCCAGTCGTAGCGGTTGCGCGGCAGCGTCGTTGCCGCCTCGGTCCAGGTCGCGCCACCGTCGACGGTCACGTCGACCCGCGCCACATCGTCGTCGCCCGCCCAGGCGGCGCCCCGGACCTCGATCAAGCGCGTGCCTTCAGGATAGCGCCTGCCATCTGCCGGCGCTGTGACGATGCTGCGCACGGGCATCGATTCGAGGATCCGGGTTTCGATGCCTTGCCCGTTCGAGCCCGGCGGCAGGGGACGGATCGGAAGGCGATAGGACAGCCCCGTCATGCCCGGTCCATCATGCTCCCGATCACGGATCCAGATCCGCGTGAGCCATTTCTGGCTCAAGGACCCTGGCCAGCCCGGCACGACGAGGCGCAAGGGGCCGCCATGGACGAAGGGCAAGGGCTCGCCGTTCATCGCCCAGACCAGCAGCGTATGCTCCTCCAGGGCTTTGGCGATCGGCACGCCACGCGACATAGCCTGCCGCTCATGACTTCCGTGCTTGTCCGGATCGGCGCCGAAATGGCCCGTGAACAATGCCGTCTCTTTCAGGCCCGCCTCGCGCAGAACGTCACCCAGCGAGACACCTGTCCATTCCGCGCAGCCAACGCCGCCATGGGTCCAGGGATTGCCTTCCGCCTCAGGCTCGAAGAACGAGCGGCCGTTGCCGCCGCATTCGAGCACCATGCGAAAGGTTTTTTGCGGGAAGCGGCACTTCAGTTGCGCGACGGTCAGGTCGAGCCGGCGCTCGACCTCGCCATCAATGGTGAAGGTCCAGGACTCAGCGTCGTCCACCGGTTGTGGCAGCAATCCGTTATTGCGGACGAAGAAGCGCGCAATCGGCGTCGTCTCGTCGTCGAGAAGCTCCTCGGGGGTTTCAGCGACCAGTGGAGTCTCGCCCAACAGGCTCAAGCCTTCCTTCGCTGAGAGGTCGAAACGGGCCTTCTTGTCCTGCATCGGCTGCTGTCCTTCTCACCTGTTGGTGAATGTCACGCTTCGACGGAACCATTTTAAGGGGGGCCGTCTTGTTTTGACATCATCGCACACGATGATCGCGCACAGCACAAGGACTGGGCGCCGTTCTTGGAGGATTACCCATGCGCCGCTTCGCACTTTTGGGTCTGGCTTCATTGGCTGCGCTCACGATCGTCTCGGGAGTGGCGGAGGCGCAGACCCGGAACCGCCCCCTCGTCCTCAGGGTCCAGCCCCGCAGCTTCCTCGATCCGGGTCCCGTCGTTCCGGTCGGCTCGATCAATCCGGGTTACACGGGTTACGGGCAGGCGCAATCCTATCTGCTGAGCCCGCCCTATGCCCCCGCCGGCGCGGGCTTCGGCGTCGGCACCCTGCCCGATCCGATCACCAACGGACCCTTCGTAGGGTCACGTAATCCGTTCCCCATGTTCGGCGTTCCGGACGTCGAGGCGACAGGCTCGATCCGATAAATCGATCCCTGAAACGGAAAGCCCCGGGCATGACCCGGGGCTTTTGCGTTTTACGAGAGAGCCTCGAGTTCCTTGACGATGGCATCGCCCACATCCTGCGTGCCGACCGCGTTCATGCCGGGACCTGCAATGTCCTTGGTGCGAGTGCCGGAGGCGAGCACGTTGGCGATGGCCTTATCGAGACGGTCCGCCTCGTCGAGGAGACCGAAGGAATAGCGTAGGGCCATGCCGAAGGAGCCGATCATGGCGATGGGGTTGGCAAGGCCCTTGCCGGCGATGTCCGGCGCGGAGCCGTGCACGGGCTCGTAGAGCGCCTTGCGCTGGCCGGTCGCCGGATCCTCCGCGCCGAGCGAGGCGGAGGGCAGCATACCGAGCGAGCCGGTGAGCATCGCGGCGATATCCGACAGGATATCGCCGAAAAGGTTGTCGGTGACGATCACGTCGAACTGCTTCGGATTGCGCACAAGCTGCATGGCGCAGTTGTCGGCGAGCACGTGCTCGAGTTCCACGTCCGAGAACTCGGCCTTATGGATGCGGGTGACGACCTGGCGCCAGAACACGCCGGTCTTCATGACGTTGAATTTCTCGGCTGAGGAGACCTTGTTGCGACGCTTCCCGGCGAGATCGAAAGCAACGCGCGCGATGCGCTCGACTTCATGCGTGTGATAGAGCTGCGTGTCGACGGCGCGCTGGGAGCCGTCCTCCAGGGTCACGATCTCCTTCGGCTCGCCGAAATAGACGCCACCGGTGAGCTCGCGCACGATCATGATGTCGAGGCCTTCCACCACCTCGCGCTTGAGCGAGGAGGCATCGGCCAGCGCCGGATAGCAGATCGCCGGGCGCAGGTTGGCGAAGAGTCCGAGATCCTTGCGCAGACGCAGCAGACCGGCCTCGGGACGCACCGCGTAAGGTACGCTGTCCCATTTCGACCCGCCGACCGCGCCGAAGAGAACCGCATCGGCCGCCTGAGCGCGATCCATGGCGGCTTCGGAAATCGCCGCGCCATGCGCGTCGTAAGCCGAGCCGCCGACGAGATCCGTCTCCGTCTCGAAACCGACGCCGCGCTTGCGGAACCAGCCCACAATCTTCTCGACCTCGCGCATGACCTCCGGACCGATGCCGTCGCCGGGGAGAAGGAGAAGCTTGTGCGTTGCCATGGGTGACCCCTGTTCTATCGTGATCGAATGCAGGCCCTTAAAGGGCCGAATGGACGGCTTGGCAAGCTCTTGTCGTGTTGGCCGTTAGGCGAAGGCGTCGGGGCTGTTCTCTGCCCGCCGGTCCTTCGAAGTCCTCACGACCGTCACCGAACAGGGCGCCTCCGCCACGACGCGGGACGAAACGCTGCCCAGGTAGCGGCGCAGGGCGGAAGAGGCCCGCGCGCCGATGACGATGTGGTCGACATTGTTGTGGCGGGCGTAGTCGACGAGCGCGGAGGCCGGATCGGGCGCCTCCAGCACGCTGTAGGTGATCTGCTCCTTCGGAATGTTGAGCGACGCGCCCCAATGACGAAGCAGGACGAGGCGCTGGACATGGAGGCTTCTCCCCTCCTCGTCCTCCAGGATGTCGACGGCGATGCGCGAGGTTTTCAGGATATTGACGCAGGCAATCCGCGCCTCGCCCTCGATGGAGAGAATGCGGCCGATCATCATGCGCAAGGATTCGGCAAGATCCTCGTTTCCCGGTGAAAGATCGACGGCGGCAAGGACGATGGGCGCCCGGGACAGCTGTCCGGCAATGTTGGGCGTCTCGAGAGGTTGCGCCTTGCGGGCCTTGAGCCAGCGCCGGAAGGTCTTCACGCCGCCGTCCCGCTCCAGCCGTTCGGCCCGCTCGGTGAGCCGAACCTGTTCCGGGTTCTCCAGGTCCAGAGCGAGCTGCGCCGCCGTGGCGTAACGATCGTCCGGATCGATCTCCAGGCAGTGCAGGATCACCTCCTGCAGCCAGGGCGGACAATCGGCAGCCAGCGCCCGCGGCGGTACCGGATCCCGCCACAGGCGGCGGCGGATCTGGCCGCCGCGCGGATTACCGAAAGGGCGCTCGCCCGTGACGAAGAAATACAGCATCGCGCCGAGCGCGAAGAGATCGCTGCGCGGATCGGCCCTGTCCTGCAACACCTGCTCCGGCGCCATGTAGGGCGTGGTTCCGAACGGCTCACGAAACTCCTCGGCCAGGAGATCGGGCAGGCGTTCGTGCCGGGCAAAGCCGTAATCGATGAGAACCGCCTCGCCGGTGTCCCGGATCATCACATTGCTCGGCTTGATGTCGAGATGGATCACGTGTTGGAGATGCAGGTCGTGCAGGGCATGCGCCACCTTCGCTCCGATCGTGACGACTTCAGGCCAGGGCAGAGGAACCTCGTCGAGCCGGCTCTTGAGCGATTCGCCAGGGATCCGCTCCATGACGACGTAGGGCATGGGATCGAGCGGGCCCGTCGCGACGAAGCGGGGCACATGCGGACCCACGAGACGCGGCATGATCATCTGCTCGGTCTCAAAGCAGACGATGGGCAGCGGATCATCGCTGTCGATCAGCATCGGGATCTTCATGATCAGCGGCGCGGGCTCGCCACCTCGGGAAACGGCCCAGAGCTGCGCCATTCCGCCGGTGCCCAGATTTTCCTGGAGCTCGAAGCCGTCGATCACCATGCCCGGGCTCAGGCGCCACCGCATGTTCAGCGGCCCTGCTCGAGGCGCAGGGCCAACTTTTCCGGCAGACCCGCCTCGCGCACCTTGCGGGCCGCGGTGGCCGTATCGTAGGGCACGCGCAGGTAGCGCAGGGTCTGACGGGCGGTGTCGAAGACCGCGTAATTCGCCGCCGCGACCCCATCCCGCGGCTGCCCAACAGCACCGATCACCGCGAGCCAGGTCCGGGTCGGCAGAAGCGGGATGTCATTGTTGGCAACCGGCGAGAAGGTGCCGACCTTGGCAGTGGTGCTCATGTGGTAGAGCATGGGCACATGCACATGCCCGCAGAAGGTGATGTGTGAGTCCACGCGGCTGAAATGCCGGATGGCCTCCATGGGACCTGCCATGTAGTCCCAGTTGCGGGGGGCATATCCGTTGGCATGAACGTAGAGGACGCTCCCCTCCTCATGGGTGAGGGGAAGGTCGGCCAGGAAACGGCGCTGCTCCGTGCCGAGCTGGTTGCGAGTCCAGCGAATCGCCTCCCGGGCCACGCTGTTCATATCCTCGTCGGAGCTGTCGATCGCCGCATCGTGATTACCGAGCAGCGCAACGGCGCCCTTGTCCACGAGCCCCCTGATCGTATCGACCACCCAGGCCGGATCGGCGCCGTAGCCGACATAATCGCCCAGAAACATCAGGCGATCGACATGAAGCAGGCGCGCGTGGGCGAGGCAGGCCGACAATGCCTCGCGGTTACCGTGGATATCAGTGAGAATGGCGATGAGCATGAAGTCAGTACAACTCCAAACTCACTGTCACTGCAACTGGCCGATACTGGGAATTGGGGTGCGCGGGCTCAACCCCGCAGGGCTTCCAGCACCTTGCCGCCGGGCCGACCGCGCGGCTCGAGGCCGATGCGGCGCTCCACGTCCTTGATGGCCTCGCGGGTCTTTGCGCCGATCTTGCCGTCCGGCTCGCCCACATCGTAGCCGCGGGCAGTCAGGAGCTGCTGCAGCTCGCGGCGCTGGGCGCGAGAGAGCGGCGGATCGTCCGTGGGCCAAGCGGTCTGAATGCCAGGCAGGCCTTTGAGGCGATCGCCCAGCAGAGCGATGGCGAGGCCATAGGATTCGGCCGCGTTGTAGGAATAGACCGCGTCGAAATTCTTGGTGACGATGAAGGCCGGGCCGTTCACGCCGGCCGGGGTGATGATGCCGGCGGCATAGCTGCCCGAAAGCGGACGCCCGTCGACGCGCCGCACCCCCATGGCGGCCCAGGTGGCGAGCGGCTTCTTGTTCTTGCGCCCGGCGAGGCCCGCGTTAAAGTTCGACGGCAGGCGTACTTCGTAGCCCCAGGGCAGGCCGTTCACCCAGCCGGCCTTCTTCAGGAAGTTCGCCGTCGAGTGAACCGCATCCGGCACGGAGGTCATGACGTCCCGGTGCCCGTCCCCGTCGCCGTCGACGGCGAGGCGCTGGAAGGTGGATGGCATGAACTGGGTATGGCCGAAAGCACCGGCCCAGGAGCCGCGCAGGTTCGCCGGGTTGATGTCGCCGTCCTGCACGATCTTGAGCGTCGCCATCAGCTCGCCCTTGAAGTAGTCGTTGCGGCGCGGCGCATAGCAGACAAGCGTCGACAGTGACTGAATCAGCGGCCGTCCGCCGATATCCTTGCCGAAATTGGACTCCACGCCCCAGACGCCGGCGATGGCATGGCGATCGACGCCGAAGCGCGCCTCGGCCGAGGCGAGCGCCTGCCCCCACTGACGCATGGCGGTCCGGCCGTCCTGCACCCGCTCCTCGTCGACGAGCGCCGAGAGATAATCCCAGATCGCCGTCTTGAACTCGGGCTGGTTGTTCATGAGGTCGAGGATGGTCAGGTCCGGCGTGAGGCCGCGGGTCGCGACATCGAAAGCCTGGCCGGAGATGCCCTTGGCGGCAGCTTGGGCACGCAGGCCGGACAGGCATGAGCCGAAATCCGCCTGGGCCGAGGCCGGGGTGGCGGAAGCAAGGCCGGCGAGAACGAAGAGAGCGGGGGCAAGAATGTTCTTCATGCCCCGCACATTGCAGGGAATTTGGTTAATCTTGTGAAAACGGGGCAGGAGTCGGTTCATCCTCGTCATCCCCGGCGGTCCGCAGGACCGGAAAAGGGATCCATCAGTATGGATCCGCTTCCCCTCCGCTTCGCTGCGGCCAGGAATGACACGCCGGTCTCAGGCCCAGGCGCGTTCGGACAGCTTCTTCTCGAAGCTGTCGATGGCCGAGGCCTTCTCCATGGTCAGGCCAATGCCGTCGAGGCCATTGAGCAGGCAATGCTTCTTGAACGGATCGATGTCGAAGGTGACCGTACCGCCGTCGGGGCCGCGGATTTCCTGCTTTTCCAGGTCGATGGTGAGGGTGGCATTGGCGCCGCGCTCCGCATCGTCGAAGAGCTTCTCCAGGTCCTCGGGCGAGACCTTGATCGGCAGGATGCCGTTCTGGAAGCAGTTGTTGTAGAAAATGTCGGCGAAGCTGGTGGAGATCACGCAGCGGATGCCGAAGTCGAGCAGCGCCCAGGGGGCATGCTCGCGCGACGAGCCGCAGCCGAAATTATCGCCCGCCACCAGGATATTGGCCTTGCGGTAGGCCGGCTGGTTGAGCACGAAATCCGGGTTCTCTGAGCCATCCTCGCGGTAGCGCATCTCCGAGAAGAGCCCCGTGCCGAGACCCGTGCGCTTGATCGTCTTCAGGTACTGCTTGGGGATGATCATATCGGTGTCGATATTGATGATCCGCAACGGCGCCGCGACGCTTTCCAGCACAGTGAACTTGTCCATGGTCCTCACATCCCTGAAGGCAGCAGCCGGGCCGCTGTCAGGTGCCTCATATCAAAGGCTTGTGAAGACGGCTAGGCCAACGATGGTCGCGGCGGGATGGTACGGCCCTCAGCGCCAGAGATTCGTCCGGGCGAGGTCATAGACCTCGTCGGCGCGGCCGTTCAGCACGGCCTTCACCATGTAGAGGGTAAATCCCTTCGCCATCTCCAGAGTCACCGAGGGCGGCATTGCCAGCTCCGTCCGGTTCACCACCGCATCGATCAGGACCGGTCCGTCATGGGCCAGCGCGGCGGCAACCCCCTCCTCCACCTCGGCCGGATCCTCAAGCCTGATCCCGCGAATGCCGATGGCCTCGGCCATGGCGGCGAAGTCCGGGTTCTGAAGCTCCGTGCCGAAATCCAGGAAGCCGGTGGATTTCTGCTCAAGTTCGACGAAGCCAAGGGTGCCGTTGTTAAACACCACGACCTTCACCGGAAGGCGCTGCTGCGTCAGGGTGAGGAGGTCGCCCATCAGCATGGCGAATCCGCCGTCGCCTGACAGCGAGATCACTTGCCGGTCGGGAAAGGCCGCTTGGGCGCCGATGGCCTGAGCCATCGCGTTCGCCATCGAGCCATGCCAGAACGACCCGAGAAGCCGCCGTTTCCCGTTCATCGCGAGATAGCGCGCAGCCCAGACCGTCGGCAGGCCGACATCGCAGGTGAACACGGCATCCGCCGCGGCTTGGTCGCTGATCGCCTTGGCGACCTGCTGCGGATGGATCGGCCGCTTGCCGGGTGTCCCGACGGCGAGATCGTCGAGCGCCTGGCGAGCTTTGGCATAATGTTCCCGCGCCCGGACGAGATGGGTTCCGTCGCGCTTTCGATCAAGCCGCGGCAGTAGGGCCGCCAATGTCGCGCGGACATCGCCCACGACACCGACATCGACCGCCGCACGGCGGCCGATGTTCTCGCCCCGGAGGTCGACCTGCGCGATCCGAACGCCGGCGTCGTCCGGGTAGAACTGACGATAGGGAAAGTCGGTGCCGAGCATCAGCAGAACATCGCAATCGCGCATGGCGTAGTAGCCAGACGAGAAGCCGATCAGCCCGGTCATGCCGACATCGTAGGGATTGCCCCACTCCACGTGCTCCTTGCCACGCAAAGCGTGCACCATGGGCGCCTGGAGGTGCTCTCCCAAGGCCAGCAGCTCGTCATGAGCACCGGCGCAGCCCGAGCCGCACAGGATCGTGATGCGATCGCCGCCATTGAGCAGCGCCGCGAGACGGTCGAGATTATCCGGTGCCGGCGTGATGACGGGAGCGGAGGGCAGCAGCCCGTCGAGTTTGACTGGGGGCGCAGCGGCAGCCGGCTGGAGGGCAACTTCGCCAGGGATCACCAGCACCGATACGCCGCGTTTGGCTCTCGCCTCCCGGATGGCGACCTCAAGGGTGCGCGGCATCTGACTGGCACCGGAGACGAGTTCGCAATAGTGGCTGCATTCGCGAAAGAGATTCTCAGGGTGCGTCTCCTGGAAATAACCGCTGCCGATCTCGGCCGAGGGGATGTGCGCGGCGATGGCGAGCACCGGCACACGGGAGCGGTGACAGTCGAACAGGCCATTGATGAGATGCAGATTGCCCGGTCCGCAGCTCCCGGCACAGACGGCGAGCTCACCGGTCAGATGCGCCTCGGCACCGGCCGCAAAGGCGGCGACTTCCTCGTGCCGGACGTGGATCCACTCGATCTGGCCCTGGCGGCGGATGGCGTCCGTCAGCCCGTTGAGGCTGTCGCCGACGATGCCGTACATGCGTTTGATACCGGCAGCGGCCAGGATCTCGACGAACTGTTCGGCCACAGTCTTTGCCATGGGGGATTCTCCTGAACCCGGGTGGATCGCGGCTGCCGGAGCGGCTGAGTGGGTAGGGCTGTTAATCTCAAGAGCTATGTGGCGCGGCTGTGGGCCGATGGTAGCCTGCAAAACGTGGCAGGGCCTTTCGCAACAAAGCGCTTTACCCAGCCGCCGCCTCGATCGCTTCCATGTCCTCGTCCGAGAGGCCGAAATGGTGGCCGATCTCGTGGACCAGCACGTGGGTCACGACACCGCCTAAGCTCTCCTCGTGCTCGGCCCAGTAGTCGAGGATCGGACGGCGGTAGAGCCAGACCATGTTGGGGAACTGGCCCGTGTGCATCATGCCGCCGCCCTGGGCGAGGCCGATGCCGCGAAAGAGGCCGAGCAGGTCGAAGGGCGTCTCGCAGCCCATCTCCTGCATGGTCTCGTCATCGGGGAAATCCTCGACCCGGATCACCACACCCTCGCAGAGGCGACGGAATTCCTCCGGCAGGCGGGCATAGGCATCCTGCGCCAGAGCTTCGAGATCGTCGAGGGAGGGTGCCTGAAGATGGGCTGGAACGATCATGGGGTCAGAGAATTCCAAGTTGAACCAAGAGCCACAGGCCCAAGATCACCACGCCGACGAGCGACAGGGCACGGCCGATGCGGCGCCCCCAGAGTTCGATCGGATCGGTACCACCATCCTTGGCCGAGCCGACGGCATCCTTGGCGCCGAAGTGATCGCCGGCCCGCCGGCCCATGCGGGCGAGCGCCGATGAGCCGAGTGTCTCCGAATCCCTTTGGACGCGCTCCAGCGCCTCGCGGGCTTCCTGGTCCCGATCGCTCATGAAACCCTCCTCAAAAGCCTTTACCGTTGCTTTACCATGGCTATCGGATTGCTTCTTCGCAACGGAACGCCTCGCACGCTTGGCCGTTAACAGCCCCGAGTAGACAACTGATCAAGAGGCAACAATGCGTAAAGTGTTTGGTATCCTGGCTGCGGCCGGGCTGGTGGTTTTCGGCGCCGGTGCGGCGTCGGCTCAGGGTGTCGATGTGCGGATCGGCCCGTCGGGCGTTCGCGTGGCACAGGAACGGCATCATGGGCCCTATTATCGCGATCGCGTGGTCGAGCGCCGCGTGGTACGTCCGGCCCGAACCCGCACCGTGTGCCGCACGGTGATGGAAGAGCGCGTCCGCCCGAGCGGCGTGGTCGTCCGCCGTCCGGTCGAGCGTTGCCGCCAAGTCGTGGCCGGCGGTCGCCGGGTCTATGTGGACTAAGCTTTAGGCATTTCTCATGAAAAAGGCCGTGGCTCGGGTGAGCCACGGCCTTTCTGTTTGTCTGAGGTTTCGGATCAGCCGAAGGTGCGGATGTCCACGAACCGACCCGCGATGGCCGCAGCCGCCGCCATGGCCGGAGACACCAGATGGGTGCGGCCCTTGAAGCCCTGGCGGCCCTCGAAGTTGCGGTTCGACGTTGAGGCGCAGCGCTCGTGGGGCGCGAGGCGGTCGGCGTTCATGGCGAGGCACATGGAGCAGCCGGGCTCACGCCAGTCGAAGCCGGCGGCCTTGAAGATCTTGTCCAGACCTTCGGCCTCGGCCTGCATCTTCACGATGCCGGAGCCGGGCACGATCATGGCGTCGACGCTCTCGGCCACGCGCTTACCCTCGACCACCTTCGCCACTTCGCGCAGGTCCTCGATGCGGCCGTTGGTGCAGGAGCCGATGAAGACACGGTCGAGGGCGATGTCGGTGATCTTCATTCCCGGCGTGAGACCCATGTACTCGAGCGCCCGCCACTTGGAGCGGCGCTTATTCTCGTCGGGGATGTCGTCCGGGTTCGGCACCACGCCGGCAATCGAGACCACGTCCTCAGGCGATGTGCCCCAGGTGACGATGGGCGGGAGATTGGCGGCGTCGAGGCGGATCTCGGTGTCGAAGAAAGCGCCTTCATCCGTACGCAGGGAATCCCAGTAACGCACCGCCGCCTCCCAGGCCTCACCCTGCGGCGCCTTGGGGCGACCTTTCAGATAGGCATAGGTCTTCTCATCGGGCGCCACCATGCCGGCGCGGGCACCGCCCTCGATCGACATGTTGCAGATCGTCATGCGGCCTTCCATCGACAGCGACCGGATGGCCTCGCCCGCATATTCGATCACGTGGCCTGTGCCGCCCGCGGTGCCGATCTCGCCGATGATGGCAAGGATGATGTCCTTGGCGGTGACGCCGGCGGGCAGCTGCCCGTCCACGGTCACGCGCATGTTCCTGGCCTTCTTCTGGATCAGCGTCTGGGTGGCGAGGACGTGTTCGACCTCCGAGGTGCCGATGCCATGAGCGAGCGAGCCGAAGGCGCCGTGGGTCGAGGTGTGGCTGTCGCCGCACACGATGGTCATGCCCGGCAGGGTGAAGCCCTGCTCCGGGCCCACCACGTGGACGATGCCCTGGCGGGTGTCGAGCTCGTTGTAGTACTCGACGCCGAAATCCTTGGCGTTCTGGGCGAGAGCGGCAACCTGGGTCGCGGCTTCGGGATCCTCGATTCCGTGCGAGCGGTCGGAGGTCGGCACGTTATGGTCGACCACCGCCAGCGTCTTGTGCGGCTGACGCACCTGTCGGCCGGTCATGCGCAGGCCCTCGAAAGCCTGGGGGCTGGTCACCTCATGGACGAGGTGACGGTCGATGTAGAGAAGGCACGTCCCGTCATCCTGCTGATCGACGACGTGATCGTCCCAGATCTTGTCATAGAGGGTGCGGGGCTTGGCCATGTGTCTCTTCCAACGGTCGTAAAAAAGTGGTTTGGCGTATTTAGCGGCCTATCGCCCGGACGGGAAGATGTCCTGAGCGCACACCGCCTTGAAACGATCGCATAGCAGACGCGGGTCATCGCGCAATTATATTTTTGTCGCGATGGCTTGCCGCCAAGCCTGCCTCGTCAGCAAAAAGGCGCGGTTTGAGCCGCGCCTTTCGAATTCTCTGATGAGACGAGAGCCTTACTCGGCCGCAGCCGGGGTCGCGGTCTTCTTCTCGGCGCGCTCGGCGATACGGGCCGACTTACCGCGACGATCGCGCAGGTAGTAGAGCTTGGCGCGGCGGACGGCGCCGCGGCGCACGACCTTGATGGACTCGACCAGCGGCGAGTAGAGCGGGAACACGCGCTCGACACCTTCGCCGTAGGAGATCTTGCGGACCGTGAAGCTCTCGTGGAGGCCGCCGCCGGAACGGGCGATGCAGACGCCTTCATAGGCCTGCACGCGGGTACGCTCGCCTTCCTTCACCTTTACGTTGACGATAACGGTATCGCCGGGCTGGAAGACGGGGATGGTCTTGGCGAGCCTGGCAATCTGCTCCTGCTCGAGCTGCTGAATGAGGTTCATCGTCTATACTCCTGCCGTTGCGAGGCCCTGAGCGATCTCAAAACCCGCGGGATTTCGGCGTCCTGTTTTAAGTTGAGGCCGCGCCTATACAGGAGATTTGGAGGATTGTCGAGCCTATGGGCCGGCTGTCATCCCGGATGCAGTCAGGCGATCCGGACCTCGCGAGGCCCAGATAACATCCCCAGCCGACGGCCGCCGGGGATGACACTCCTCTCACTCCTAAACGGCAGGTGCGACCTCGGCAAACAGGTAGCGCTCGAACCAGTTCGGAAACGCCCGTGCCAGCACCCTCGGCCCCTCCACCGTCAGTCCCATCCGCTGCACCTCGGCGAAGCTCACGTCTCCCCGCCACCAGGCGACCAGCGCAGGGAGACGGGTCCGAATGCAGAGCGGCTCCGGAAAGCCTGGGTTCTGCGTGCAGAGCGAAACCTCCGCCGCTTTCAGCAGCATGAAGCGCGGCTGGGGCTGCCCCTCGATCGCGAAGCGGATGACGATCGGGTCCTTGGGCAACATGTCGGTGCGGACGCGCCGCTGCATGTCGACGAGCAGGGGTTCCAAATCGAGATCCTCATCCTCGGCGCGCCGCGGCAGCCATCTTTGACCCCAGGTGCCGAGAGCGCCCACGATACCCATCAGCTCCCTGCCTGCCTCCGTCAGCGCATATTCCGGCCCATTCTCGCCGTCGATGCGCGTGATGGCTCCGACATGCGCCAATACCTGCAGACGCTCCGAGAGCATGGTGCGGGAGATGCGCGGGATGCCGCGGCGGATGTCGTTGAAGCGCCGGCTGCCGCACAGAAGCTCGCGCGCGACGAGAAGGGTCCAGCGCCCGCCGATGGCCTCATGGGCGCGCGCCACGGAACAGAACTGACCGTAATCTGCCATGGGTTAAGCGCTAGCATGGCCTTGTGCCCAACAGAAGTCCGGATTCCGGACCTGACAGGCCGATCGCCGCAGCCTACAAGGCAGACGTTTTTGGACAACGCCCATGATCGACCGCCCCAGCACCATCCTCGACCGTATCGGCAACACGTCTCTCATCGCTCTGCGCAACATCCGGCCTGCCCATGGCGGCCGCGTCCTGCTGAAGCTTGAAAACGAGAATCCCACCGGCAGCATGAAGGATCGGATGGCGCTCGCCATGATCGAGGCTGCCGAAGCAGATGGGCGCCTCGAACCTGGCGGCTCGGTCGTCGAATACACCGGCGGCAGCACTGGCGTATCCCTGTCGCTCGTCTGTGCGGTGAAAGGATATCCGCTCGACATCGTGACCTCCGATGCCTTCGCACAGGAGAAGCGCGATCACATGGCGCTTTTGGGCGCGACGCTGCACATCGTGCGGAGCGACAGCGGGCGCATGACCGAGAGGCTGACGAAGGACATGATCGAGCAGGCCCGCATCATCGCCGAGGCGAAGGGCTCCTTCTGGACCGACCAGATGAAGAACCGGGATCAGATCGGCGCCTATCACAGGATGGCCGATGAAATCTGGCAGCAGACGAATGGTCGGATCGACGGCTTCGTGCAGAGCGTCGGAACGGCGGCGTCCTTGCGCGGAATCGCGGAAGGCCTGCGGTGGCACCATTCGCCCATCCAAATCATGGCCGTCGAGCCTGCGGAATCGCCTGTCCTGTCGGGCGGACCATCGGGCGCCCACAAGATCGACGGAATCGGCGCGGGCTATGTGGTGCCGCTCTGGCAGGCGAGCATCGCCGATAGGATCGAGCGGGTCACGACGGAAGAAGCCACGGCGATGGCGCTCCGGCTGGCCCGCGAGGAAGGCCTGTTCGCCGGCACTTCGACGGGCGCCAATGTCGTCGCGGCCCTTCGTCTGGCCGAATGGCTGGGGCCCGATGCGATCGTCGTCACCGTCATGTGCGATACGGGGATGAAATATCTGAAGATGTTTGGGGCGAGGCTCGAAGCAAATCGCCTCTAGAGTTGTTTCCAAGGACCTGGAAGCAACTCTCTTCTTTGCCGTGTCGCATCTATTGACGGCGAACCGGATCCGCTCCGCCGAAAAATGCTCCAGGTGTGACGATCACACACGCTCCAGGAATTCGACGATGATTCCGTCCGGATCCTTGCAGAACGCCACCTTGCGGATCAGTTCGCTGTTCGCGGCCGTCCGGGGAAGAACGGTGAACTCCACGCCGGCGGAACGAAGCTTTTCATAAATCGCGTCGACGTCATCGACCCGAAAGGTGATGTGGCGAATGCCGGCCTCGGTGACGGGAACCTCGCGCGCCGGCGTTTGGATCGATGCGGCCGGCTCGACGATTTCGAGCATGACGCCGCCGATCTCGAGAAACGCGATGCGCCCGCCCTCGCCCGTACCCTTGACCAGCACCTCCTTCAGCCCCAACAGGCCGCAATAGAACGCGATGGTCTCGTCCAGATTGCTGCTGGTCATGCCCACATGCTCGAAACCCTGGACCACTAAGGCGTCTCCCTTGCGTTGTTTGAAGGATCTTGGGCGTTTGAAGGATTTTGGGCAGAGCGGAGCACACATCAAGATCGGTGGCAATGCGGCCGGCCTCAAACCGCCCGCACGCCGACCGGAGAGCACTTGGTCTTACTTGGTGGGTGGCGGAGCCATGGCGCCGATCTTGCTGGCCATGTCCATGCATTCGGCTTCCTTGCCCTGCTGATCGAGCTGTTTCGCCTGCTGGATCATTTGCATGGCCTGATTGTGGCCTTGGCTCTGCCCTGTGACGTTTGCACCTTGTCCCTGACCGGGGGTTGAGCCCTGCACTGCAGAACCTGTCGTCGCAGGCGCATCCAGCGCAGGTCCGGCGCCCTCCTGCCTTGCCGAGATGGATTTCTCCAGATCGGTAAGCCGTTGCGTGCATGGTCCCGCGAAGCCAGGGCTGACAAGAATGACGGCAAATGCCGTGCCAAGAATGATGCGACCGACCATATCGATCTCCTATGATCGAGGCCCCGTCCATTAAACCCTTGGCTGTGGTCGGCGTTCCGCGTGCGGGGCAGTGTCCATTTTGCCCAAAGCCCGCCCTGCAGGGAGATCCTAACGCTCCAGCAGATCCGGTCGCCGCTCCCGCGTGATCCGCTCCGATTCGTTACGGCGCCAGCGCTCGATCACGGCGTGATTGCCGGAGAGCAGCACGTCCGGAATGGGCCGCCCCTCCCATTCGCGCGGCCTCGTGTAATGCGGGTATTCAAGGCGGTTTGACTCGAAACTCTCCTCGGTGCCGGAGGACTCCTTGCCCATGACCCCGGGGAGCAGCCGCACGCAGGCATCGAGCACGATCATCGCCGCCATCTCGCCACCGGAGAGCACGTAATCGCCGATGGAGACTTCCTCCAGGCCCCGCGCCTCGATCACGCGCTCGTCCACGCCCTCGAACCGGCCGCAGACGATCACCACGCCGGGACCCGCCGCCAGTTCCCTCACACGGGATTGCGTCAGCGGCTTGCCGCGCGGGCTCATCAAAAGCTTCGGGCGCGGATCGTCGGCCGGAACAGTGGCGTCGATGGCGGAGGCCAGCACGTCGCAGCGGATCACCATGCCAGGTCCGCCGCCGGCGGGCGTATCGTCCACCGTGCGGTGACGGCCGAGACCATGGTCGCGGATGTTCTTCGCCGTCAGGGACCACACGCCGCGCGCGAGCGCATCGCCCGACAGGGACATGCCGAGCGGACCTGGGAACATGTCGGGATAAAGGGTGAGAACGGTGGCGGAAAAACTCACGCCTCGTCCTCAGGTTCCGGCGCCGATTTCGCAGGCTCGAACAGATCGTCCGGCGGCACGGCCACAATGCGTTTGTCCGCGATATCCACTGTCGGCACGAAGGCCTTGGTGAAAGGCAGGAACGCGGTCGGGCCTTTTTGCGCCGGTGCGATCTCCAAAAGGTCGCCACCGCCGTAATTGGGCACGTCGACCACGGTGCCGATGATCTCGCCTGCTTCGTTCTGAACCGAGAGGCCGATCAGGTCCGCGAGCAGGAATTCGTCATCCTCATCGGGCGGAGAAAGCTTGTCGCGCTCCACATAGAGCTGAACGCGGTTGAGCGCCTCAGACGCTTCGCGCGTGGTGACGCCATCGACGATGGCGATGAGGAGATCCGGGGCGCCGCCGGGAGCGGGCCGCACGTTTTTGAGAGAAATGGATCGGCCGTCGGATGCGATCAGCGGCCTGTAATCGGCAATCGCCTGCGGATCGCCAGTATGGGATTTCAACCGCACCTCGCCTTTGAGGCCATGGGCGCGACCGAACTCACCGACGAGGACGAGATCGTCCCGGACGGGCGCAGATCTGCGCTCATCCCCCTTGTGGGGAGGTGGGGGTGTTGGCGTACCCTTAGGCAGGTTTGCGCCAACACCACCACCCCTGCCCTTCTCCAAAGAGAAGGAAGAAGTGGAGCGCTGGTTGAAGCGCTCCTTCTTCATGATGCTTACGCAGCCTCGCCTTCGCCGGCGGCAGCCGCGGCGGCCTTGGCGTCGGCGCGCTCCTGGGCCTTCTTGCCCGGGACGGCCTTGTTCGGGTTGTTGCGGGCCGGACGCTTCAGGAGGCCGGCGGCATCGAGGAAGCGCAGGACGCGGTCGGTCGGCTGGGCGCCCTTGGCGAGCCAGGCCTGGATCTTCTCGTTGTCGAGAACGACGCGGCCGGCATCGTCCTTCGGCTTCATCGGGTCGTAGGTGCCGACCTTCTCGATGAAACGGCCATCGCGCGGGGAGCGCGAATCGGCAACGACGATGCGGTAGTAGGGACGCTTCTTCGCACCACCACGGGTGAGACGGATCTTCAGGGACATTCTTTAGCTCCTAGTGTTTAGGCTTTTCACCAAATTCGCTGATCAGGCGTTCGATAGAGGACTCGTCCTCCAAGTCACCCGCGGTTCGGAACACTTCCACATCGGTCGTGCCGTCCTCGAGGAGATCGATCTCCCAGTATTCACCGGGAACACGTGCGAGAACGGTAATACCGTCCTCTCGGAAGAGGCGGATCTGATTCCAGATGCCCGCACCTTCCAGTCTCTGGGACAGCGCATGAGCGCGCTGAAGCAACTCTGCCGCCGTCAAACCTTCGGTCACTTCTTCTTACCCCCGAACGGGAAGCCGCCGATGCCCGGAAGACCCGGGATCTTGCCGCCGCCGAGACCGGGCAGGCTCGGGCCGCCCTTCGGCATCGCGGGAAGGCCGCCGGCACCGCCGGGGAAGTCGGGCAGCTTGCCGCCCATCTGCTTCTGCAGGGCCTCGATCTGCTCCGGCGTCGGCTGGGGCATTCCGCCCATTCCACCGCCACCGATGCCGAACATCTTGCCGAGCGCGCCCGCCATGCCCTTGCCCTTGCCGCCGCCCATCATCTTCATGACGTCGGCCATCTGACGGTGCATCTTCAGGAGCTTGTTGATCTCCTCGACCTTCGCGCCGGCACCCGCCGCAATGCGCTTCTTGCGCGAGGCCTTGAGGATATCCGGGTTGCGGCGCTCAGCCGGGGTCATGGAATCGATGATGGCGCGCTGGCGCTTGATGATCCGGTCGTCGAGATTGGCGCTCTCGAGCTGCGACTTCATCTTGGCGACGCCCGGGAGCATGCCCATCATGCCGGAGAGGCCGCCGATCTTCTCCATCTGGGCGAGCTGATCGCGCAGGTCTTCGAGATCGAACTTGCCCTTGCGCATCTTCTCGGCCATGCGCTGGGCCTGCGCCTGGTCGAAATTCTCGGCCGCCTTTTCGACCAGCGAGACGATGTCGCCCATGCCGAGGATGCGGTTGGCGACGCGCGAGGGGTGGAACTCCTCCAGCGCATCGACCTTTTTCGCCCGTGCCGATGAGCTTGATCGGCTTACCCGTCACGGCGCGCATCGAGAGCGACGCGCCGCCGCGGGCATCGCCGTCCATTCTCGTCAGCACGATGCCGGTGACGCCGAGGCGCTGATCGAAGGCGCGCGCGGTGTTGACCGCGTCCTGGCCGGTGAGCGCATCGGCGACGAGCAGCACCTCGTGCGGGTTGGTGGCGGCGCGCACTTCGGCGGCCTCCACCATCAGGGCCTCGTCCACGGTCACGCGACCGGCGGTGTCGAGCATCACCACGTCGTAGCCGCCGAGACGGGCGGCCTCCATGGCGCGGCGGGCGATCTGCACCGCCGACTGGCCGGCCACGATGGGCAGCGTATCCACGCCCACCTGCTTGCCGAGCACCGCGAGCTGCTCCATGGCGGCCGGACGGCGGGTGTCGAGGGAGGCCATGAGCACGCGCCGCTTCTCGCGGTCGGTCAGGCGCTTGGCGATCTTGGCCGTGGTGGTCGTCTTACCGGAACCCTGCAGGCCGACCATGAGGATGCCGACGGGCGGCAGCGCGTTCAGGTCGATGACCTCGGCGTCCGCGCCCAGCATCTCGACCAGCTGGTCGTGGACGATCTTGACCACTTGCTGGCCGGGAGAGACGGACTTGACCACCTCGGCGCCGACGGCGCGGGCACGAACCTTGTCCGTGAAGGAACGCACGACCTCGAGCGCCACGTCGGCCTCGAGCAGGGCGCGGCGGACCTCACGCAGAGCCGCGTTGACGTCCTCCTCGGTGAGCGCGCCGCGGCGCGTCAGCGAGTTGAGGATATTGGAAAGCTTGTCGGAAAGGCCTTCGAACATGGTCACTCAATTCCTTTTGCGATGAGGGGTACATCGCGATCGGCAAGGGCCTTTTCAAAGTGGCGGATGGCCGCCTCGAACTTGTCGCGGCAGCCCGGATTGCAGAACCCGACCACCTCGCCGCGATAGAGGGTGAGCGAATCCGCCGCGATCGGCTTTCCCGACCACGGGCAGGTCTCGTTGACCGCGTCCTCGATGCGCAATGTGTCGTCCGACATCCGTTCGTCCTCAAGGCGAAACCCAAATGAAAGCGCGCCCGAGGGCGCATCGCGCTG
Organism: Microvirga sp. RSM25; assembly: GCF_044784385.1. Lineage (NCBI taxonomy): Bacteria > Pseudomonadati > Pseudomonadota > Alphaproteobacteria > Hyphomicrobiales > Methylobacteriaceae > Microvirga > Microvirga sp. RSM25. The sequence goes on from NZ_CP173039.1 coordinate 4,485,537, forward strand.
TCGGACGTTGACCTCCAGCCTCTCGGGCTGGGCGGCGGCTCAAAAGGGCTCGCTCTACAGATTTGCGGCCAGCGCTTAAGGGGAAAAGGGGCAAGAGTCAAGGAAAAGACCGAAAATGGAGAGTCTTGGGGGCTTCATCGCTCCCTTCCCGGACAAGGCGGAGTCTCCTCCGCGTCATCACCGGCCTTGTGCCGGTGATCTCGACGTGTGAGGCGCGGCGCTTCAAACAACCGGGATGGCCGGGACAAGCCCGGCCATGACGTGGCGGATGACATGGCGGGACGATGCTGAGGCCCCTTGCCGATCCGCACCAGCATCCCCACGCTTAAAGCTTCGCTGGACCCGACGCCCCTATGAACCGCCGCACCCTTCTCAAAGCTTTAGGCCTCCCCGTCATCGCCGCTACTGGCGCCCTTGGCTGGATGACCGCCGCCCGGGCGGCGAACCGCTATTACGAGGGTCCGGTCACGGATCATTTCGACGGGGTGCGGTTCTTCTCGCCGGGCCAGCCTCAGGACAAGGGATTTCTGGAGCTCGCCCGCTGGCAGCTCGGCGGGGGGCGTAAAGGTTGGCCGGACAGCTTTCCAAGCCCCTTCCAGGACAAGCCTCCGGCCGAGGTGCAGGGACTGCGCACGGCGCTGATCGGCCATGCCTCATTCCTGATCCAGGTGGCCGGGCTCAACATCCTCACCGATCCGGTACTCTCCGACCGAGCAAGCCCGGTCTCCTTCGCGGGTCCCAAGCGGGTCAATCCGCCGGGCATCGCCTTCGACGACCTGCCACCGATCCATGCGGTGCTGATCACGCATAATCATTACGACCATCTCGACACCGAGACCCTGGGGAGGCTCTGGCAGCGGCATCGCCCCAAAATCATCGCGCCGCTCGGCAACGATGCGGTGATCCGGGCCGAGCATCCAGAGATCCCGGTCGAGACGCGGGACTGGGGTGGGTCGGTTGATCTGGGGAACGGCGTCACGGCCCATGTCGAGCCGGCCTATCACTGGTCCGCGCGGGGCATCAACGACCGGCGCATGGCGCTCTGGTGCGCCTATGTGCTCACCACGCCCGCGGGCACGATCTACCATATCGGCGATACGGGCTTCGGCGACGGCAGGATCTTCCATGCCGTGCGTGAACGCTTCGGCCAGCCCCGTCTCGCCCATCTGCCCATCGGCGCCTATGAGCCGCGCTGGTTCATGGAACCGCAGCACATGAACCCGGAGGATGCGGTGAAGGTGCTGCGCATCATCGAGGCGGAGCAGGCGTTGGGCCATCATTGGGGCACGTTCCGGCTCACCAACGAGGGCGTCGACGAGCCGCCGCAGGAACTGGCGGCGGCGCTCCAGGCGGCCGAAATTCCGGACGGGCGGTTCAGGCCGTTACGGCCCGGGGAGGCGTGGACGCCGTCAGGGTGAGGATCGGTGCCTCCAGTTCACGAGGTTCGTCCACGAGGCAGGCGGCGCCTGCGTCCAACAACTCCCGCCGGGAACCATAGCCCCAGGTGACGCCGATGGTGGCGATATCGTTGGCCCTGGCGCCGATGACATCATGCTCCCGGTCGCCGATCATGACGGCGCGCGTAGGGTCGAAGCGCTCCCGGTCGAGAATGTGCCGGATGAGATCGCGCTTGTCGGCATTGCGATTGTCGAGTTCCGAGCCGTAGATCTCGACGAAAAACCGTGACAGGTCGAAATGGTCGAGGATCCGCCGCGCGAAGACGTGAAGCTTCGAGGTTGCGACGAAGAGGCGGACATCCTTTTCCTGAAGTTCCAGAAGCAGGCTCGGGATGTCCTCATAAACCTCGTTCTCAAACAGCCCGATATCGCTGTAGCGCTCCCGGTAGAAGCGCACCGCGTCCGGTACTTCGGCCGGCCCGCCCAGAAGCTTCGTGAAGCCCGCAATCAGCGGCGGACCGATCATCCAGGTCAGCTCGTCCCCCTCCTGTATCGGGCGGCTGAGCCTCTCAAGGGCGTACTGGATCGAACGGGTGATACCCGCCTTCGGGTCCGTCAGGGTCCCGTCAAGGTCAAAGAGAGCGATCATTGAGGGCGATTATTCCTTGGGCTGAACGTAGATGTTCACCTCGAAATTGGTGTCCTGCGAATCCGTGAAGTCGCTCACGTATTCCTCGATGAAGGCGTCCTTGGCGACGATCTCCTTGATGTCGAGATAGGCCGTGATCGTCTCGTAGGTGCCGTCGATCTCGTCATAGGCGTCCTTGTGCACGAAGCGGAACGACTTGCCCTCCGGCGTCTTGCCGAACTTGATCTCGGGGGTGAGCTCGGTCTTGCCCTCCGGCACCTGGGCGATCGGCACCATCGCCTCGTATTTGAACCCGTTGTCGTCGGTATCCACGAAGATCGTCAGCGGCCGGCCCGTGGGCGCGATCCCCGCCTTCTTCAACTCGCCCTCGATCTTGGCGAAGGCATTTTTCAGGTTGGTGAAGGCCTCGTCCCAGGTGCTGATGCCGTTGAGCACCACCGTGGGCTTTGCAGCCAGAACGCCTTCCTCCACGCCTGTCGGATCGCTCGGGTTCGGGAACAGGGTCGTGCGGCCTGCCTGCTGCGCGGGCGCAGGTGTGGTCGGCGCAGGTGTGGTCGGCGCGGGGGTGGCTGGCGCCGGAGCGGCTGGCGCTGGCTGCGCCGTTGCTGGTCCTTGAGGAGCTGCGCCGGGCTGTGCCGGAGCCGGTGCCTCGGGCGCGGCTGGCGACGGATTGGCAGTCGGTGGCGTCTGCGCAAGGGCGACGCTCGAGCAGAGGGCAAGAACGAGAAGAAAACCTGAAGAGCGCAGCCGCATGAGTAGGACGCCTCACCCGCGAATCACGAATCACGAAGGGATATAATGCAGCACCATAGGGAGGTTTTGGTGCAGCGGCGAGGCCGTCCGCGCGCGTCTGTGGAGGACGGATTGCAGCAGGCCCGGAGGCCTCGGGTTTCTAGCCATCTGACGATATTGCCGCAGACAATCGCGATCCCTCTCGCGATTGTCTGCATTTTAAGCCATATACGCCCCCATGACTTCCCTTTCGAACAGCCGTTTTCTGAAAATGAACGGTCTCGGCAACGAGATCACCGTGCTCGACCTGCGCGGCTCCGCCCATCGCGTGAGCGCGGCGGAAGCGCGAGCCATCGCGGCCGATCCGCGCTCGCGCTTCGATCAGCTGATGGTGCTGCACGATCCCGTGACGCCCGGCACCGATGCCTTCATGCGCATCTACAACACTGACGGCTCGGAAGCCGGCGCCTGCGGCAACGGCACCCGCTGCGTCGCCTGGGCGCTGACGGCCGATCCGGTCATGAGTCGTCCGGTTCAAGGCGATCTCGTGCTCGAGACCGGGGCCGGCCTGCTGCCGGTGGAGCAGGTCTCCGATACGGTCTTCACCGTCGACATGGGCCCGCCGCGCTTCGGGTGGAACGAGATTCCCCTGCGCGATCCTTATCCGGACACCCGCACGATCGCGGTCGACACGACGCTGCCCGACGCCCCCGAGCTTCAGGGGCCTTCGGCGGTCAGCATGGGCAATCCGCACGCGATCTTCTGGGTCGAGGATGCGCAGGCCTATGACCTCGCCGCCATCGGGCCGAAATTCGAGCATGATCCGGTCTTCCCGACGCGCGCCAACATCTCGTTCGCTCAAGTTCCGAGCTCCGAACACATCGTGCTGCGCGTCTGGGAGCGCGGTGCCGGCGCAACCCGTGCCTGCGGTTCCGCCGCCTGCGCGGCCCTCGTGGCAGCTGCCCGCAAGGGGCTGACCGGGCGCAAGGCCGTGGTGACGCTCCCGGGTGGCGATCTCATCATCGAATGGCGCGAGAGCGACGGCCACGTGCTCATGACCGGCCCGACCGAACTGGAGCACGAGGGCACCTTCTCCCCTGCCCTCTTTACACGCTTCGAGACGCAACCTCATCCTGAGGAGCCGCCGCAAGGCGGCGTCTCGAAGGACGAGGTCGCTCCTCAGCATGAGAGGGTTCGATGAGCGTCGAGGTCGTCACCTTCGGCTGCCGGCTCAACACCTACGAGTCGGAGGCCATGCAGCGCCACGCGGAAGAGGCGGGCCTTGGCGAAGTCGTGATCGTCAACACCTGCGCGGTCACCGGCGAGGCAACGCGCCAAGCGCGTCAGTCGATCCGCAAGCTCGCCCGCGAGAAGCCCGGTGCCCGCATCATCGTGACGGGCTGCGCCGCGCAAGTGGAGCCTGAAACCTTCGCGGCGATGCCGGAGGTTTCCCAAGTCGTCGGCAACCACGAGAAGATGAAGGCCGAAACCTGGGCCGGCATGCGCGATTTCGGCGTGGGCGTGAGCGAAAAGGTTTTGGTCAACGACATCATGGCGGTGAAGGAAACCGCCGTGCATCTCATCGACGGCATGCGCGGGCGCACCCGCGCCTTCGTGCAGGTGCAGAACGGCTGCGACCATCGCTGCACCTTCTGCATCATCCCTTACGGCCGCGGCAATTCCCGCTCCGTTCCCATGGGCGCGGTGGTGGACCAGGTGCGCAATCTCGTGGAGCACGGCTCCCGCGAGGTGGTGCTCACCGGCGTCGACATCACGAGCTACGGCAAGGATCTGCCGGGCGAGCCGAAGCTCGGCACGTTTGTGAAAGGTCTGCTGCGCCATGTGCCGGACCTGGAGCGCCTGCGCATCTCTTCCATCGATTCCGTCGAGGCGGACGACGATCTTCTGGATGTGATCGCCAGCGAGAACCGCCTGATGCCGCATCTGCATCTCTCGCTTCAGGCCGGTGACGACATGGTGCTGAAGCGCATGAAGCGCCGCCACCTGCGCAACGACGCCATCGCCTTCTGCGAACAGGTGAAGCGCCTGCGCCCCGACATGGTGTTCGGTGCCGACATCATCGCGGGCTTCCCGACCGAAACCGAGGAGATGTTCTCCCGCTCCCTCGACATTGTCGAGGAATGCGGCCTGACCCATCTCCACGTCTTCCCGTTCTCACCCCGCCCCGGCACGCCGGCCGCACGCATGCCGCAGGTGGCGCGCGATGTGGTGAAGGATCGCGCGCGTCGCCTGCGCGAAAAGGGCGAGGCCGCGCTGCTGAAGCATCTCGGGGAGGAAATCGGAGCGAGACGCAACGTACTGATCGAGACGAACCAGCTCGGCCGCACGGAGGGCTTTACCCTGGTGCGCTTCGACAAGCCCGTGACGCCGGGCGAGATCGTGCCTGCGACCATCGCCGGCCACGACGGCAAGGACTTGCTGGCGGCTTAAATTACGCCGCCGCAGGCCGCGATTCGCTCCCGCATGTGCTCCGGCACCGGCGCCTCGGCCGTGATCGGCGGCTTCCTCGGATAGAGCGGCACGGTGACGCTTCTCGCGTGCAGATGCAGGCCCGGACCATGAAAGCGCGGGGCCGTGCCGTAGATCGGATCGCCGAGAATCGGAAAGTTCATGGCCGCGCAATGGACCCGCAACTGATGGGTGCGGCCGGTGATGGGGCGCAGTTCGAGGAGGGTCAGGCCCTCGCCCCGGCCAAGCACCCGCCATTGCGTCAGGGATGGCTGGCCCTTGGGATCGACCTTCATCCACCAGCCGCGATCAGGCGATTTCGGCGCGAGTGGAAGATCAATCTCGCCGTCGCCTTCGTGAGGCCCGCCCTCGACGACGGCCCAATAGACCTTGTCGACCTCTTTCTTGCGGAACAGTTCGTTGAGCCGCGCGATGGCCTTCGGATGGCGGCCGAGAACAAGGCAGCCGGAGGTGTCCTTGTCGAGGCGGTGCGCGGCCTCCGGACGGCGCGGCAAACCGAAGCGGAGGGCATCGAGGTGATGAAACAGCGTCTCGCCTCCCTTGGGGCCGGGATGCACGGCTAAGCCGGTGGGCTTGTCGATCACGAGCATCAGGGCATCGCGATACAGCAATCGGGACACTATCTCTTCCGCATTCATGATCCCTCGGCTATCGAGGCACGCGCATGAATGCAAGCACGAGATTTTTAAGAGGCGAGAGCGAGACCCATGGCCGAAACCAAGCCCGACAAGCCCGGATTCCTCTCCCGTCTGTTCGGGCGCAAGGCTGAAGCTCCTGTGGTCCCCGAACCGGCGCCAGAGACACCGCGGGCCGGCGGCCATCCCGATACGATGCCCTCGCCGCCGGCGAATGCCGCAGACGATCTGACGGCCGCGCCCCCGACCGTGACCACCGCCTCCCCCGATACGACGGAGGAGGACAAGACGCCGCCGGAGCTGGCCGGGGCCGATCTCCAACCCGTGGAGGGCCTGGACCCGGAGGGCACCAACCCGCAGGAGCCGCTGCCGCGCATCGTGACCGAGGCCGGACCCGAGCTGCGCCCCGACATTGCAGCCGCGGACCTGCCGGCCCCTGAACCTGCGCCCGCGGAGATCCTTCCCTCTCCCGCGCCCGAGATCAAGCCAGCCCCGGCCCGAGGCTGGTGGCAGCGTCTTACGGAGGGCATGCGCCGCACGTCCTCGTCCCTCTCCGACAGCGTGACCGGTCTCTTCACCAAGCGCAAACTCGACGACGCGACGCTCGAAGAGCTGGAGGACGCCCTGGTCCAGGCCGATCTCGGCGTGCCCACCGCCATGCGGATCACGGAGGCGATCGCGTCGGGCCGCTACAACAAGGAGATCTCTCCGCAGGAGGTGAAGACCATTTTGGCGGGCGAGGTGGAGAAGACTCTCCAGCCCGTCGCCCAGGCGCTGACCATCGATCGCACGAAAAAGCCCTTCGTCATCCTCATGGTCGGCGTGAACGGGGCGGGCAAGACCACGACCATCGGCAAGCTCTCGCAAAAGTTCCGGCAGCAAGGCCTGACGGTGATGCTGGCTGCCGGCGACACCTTCCGCGCCGCGGCCATCGAGCAGCTCAAAATCTGGGGCGAGCGGGTCGGCGCGCCGGTCCTGGCCCGCGGGCAGGGTGCCGATGCGGCCGGCCTCGCCTATGATGCGCTGCAGGAGGCTAAGGCCGACGGCACGGATGTGCTCCTCATCGACACGGCGGGTCGTCTGCAGAACAAGGCCGGGCTGATGGCCGAGCTCGAAAAGATCGTGCGCGTCGTGAAGAAATTCGATCCGTCCGCGCCGCATGCCACCCTCCTCGTGCTCGACGCGACGGTGGGCCAGAACGCCATGAGCCAGGTCGAGCTGTTCCAGAAGGCGGCGGGCGTGACCGGCCTCGTGATGACCAAGCTCGACGGCACCGCTCGCGGCGGCATCCTGGTGGCGCTGGCCGAGAAATTCCGCCTGCCCGTGCACTTCATCGGGGTCGGCGAAGGGGTCGAGGACCTGGAACCTTTCACCGCACGGGATTTCGCAAAAGCCATCGCCGGGTTAGAAGCAACCTCATGACCGACGCAAAGCGCCTCCCTCCTCTGCTCAAGCTCGCCCTTGAACTCGGGCCCCTCGCCCTGTTCTTCCTCGGCAACGCCTATGGCGACCGGTTCGGCTTCCCGGAAGGCCAGCGCATCTTCGCCGCCACGGGCGTCTTCATCGTGGCGACGGTGATCGCCTTGGGGATCAGCTACCTGCTGGTCCGCAAGCTGCCGATCATGCCGGTGGTATCGGGCATCGTCGTGGTGGTCTTCGGCGGGCTCACGCTGTTCCTGCAGGACGAGACCTTCATCAAGCTCAAGCCCACCATCGTGAACACGATGTTCGGGCTCGCGCTGCTCGGCGGCCTCTATTTCCGCAAGCCCCTGCTCCAGATCGTGCTCGACAGCGTGTTCGATCTCACGGACGAGGGCTGGCGCAAGCTGACTTTGCGCTGGGCCCTGTTCTTCTTCGCGCTCGCCGCGTTGAACGAGATCGTCTGGCGCACGCAGACCACGGATTTCTGGGTCAGCTTCAAGGTCTTCGGCATCATGCCGCTCACCATCGCCTTCGCGCTGGCGCAGACGCCGCTGCTGCTGCGGCATGAAATCAAGAAGGCGGAAGAGGTTTAAGCTGCTCTCCAACCCTACGTCATCACCGGCCTTGTGCCGGTGATCCCGATCGGTAAGGCGCGGCGCCTCACAGAATCGAGATGGCCGGGACGAGCCCGGCCATGACAAGGGAGCGTTCGGTGCGCCTCACCCCACCGGCTTCATCAGCACCATCTTGCGGGTGACGCCCGGGAGGGGTTCGCACTCGACCTCCGTCCAGAGCGACTCCTCGCCCGCAGTCACGACAGTCTCCTGCGAGGCCAGCAGTTCGCAGTCGGCGGCTTTCGTCGCCTGCTCGATCCGCGAGGCGATGTTGACGGTCTCGCCGACCACGGTGAATTCAAGGCGGCTCTCGTCACCCACCACGCCGCAGAAGACGTCGCCTGTATGGATGCCGATGCCGAGGCGCACCGGTGGGTTGAAGCCGCGCTTGGCGTTCCAGCGTTCGATCAGGGTCAGAAGTGTGCGGCCGCAGGCGAGCGCCCGGCTTGCATCGCCTTCCCGCGCACCAGGCACTCCGAACAGGATGAGCGCCCCGTCGCCGGTGAACTTGTCGATGACGCCGCCATGCCGGGAAGCCGCCCTCAAGACTCGCCGGCGGAACGATGTGATGAAGACGGCAAGCTGCGCCGGCTCCATGGTCTCGCCGAAGGTCGTCGAGGCACGGATGTCGACGAAGAGCAGGGTCACCGGGATGCGCCGTCCCTGACGCAGGGAGGCGAAGGCCTGATCGGTGAGGATCGGCGCGAGTTCGCGCGGCAGATAGCGAGTGAGCGTCACGCGCAGGGTGGTCTCGCGCACGGCCCGTTCCAGCATGAGGCGTCCCTGGCGCGCCACGAGGATCAGGATCAAGGCGGCGGCGAAGATCATGACGAGGCGGACCAGATTGGCCTGCGGCGAAAACAGCCCGACGAGTTCGACCAAATCCTCCTGACGCTGCGCGGGGCTTAAGAAACCGCCGCCGAAGGCGAGCAGCGAGAGGCCCACCACATAGACGGCTGCCACGAAGGCCTGAAGCCGCGGCTGATAGTGAATGGCCGCGGCCGCCATGGTGATCGGTACGACCCAGGCCACCGGAAAGACCGCAAAGAGGCTGCCGGGAATGCCGAGGCCCCAATGGGTGTAGCCAAGATTGCCGAGGATGAGACACGCGTCGAGAATGGCGGTGATGACCGGCAGTTTTTCGATGGCGATCCGCTTCGAGGCGAGCCAGGCTCCGACCCATCCGAGGGCTCCGAACAGCATCAGGGTCAACTCCGCGGCCCAAAGCTGCTTGAGCGCCATGGGATTGGTGAGCTCGACGCTCGCCGTGGTGACCAGGACGGCGAGCAGCAGCAGCCCGGCCGTGACCATGCGCGCGAGCCCCGCCCGCTGCAGCGCGCCCGTATCGGCCTCGCGGATCAGGCGATGCGTGGCATCGCTCAGGACCGGAGTCGTCCGTAAGTTATCGATAAGGCCGAGAGCGGCGCGGATGCGGGATCGAGGGGTCACGGGTTTCTTTTTGCTCCCGGATGGGTTGATCTTTCAGGCCGACACGTGCGTCAACGTCGATTACCGAATGGTTACGCCATCATGACCTGCCGGAACGATCCGGCATCATCCCCGCATCCCACAGGAATATATGGATCATGAACGAAGCCTTCCAAGCGATCACCCTCTATGTGGATGCGGATGCCTGTCCGGTGAAGCCCGAGATCTATCGCGTCGCCGGCCGTCATCGGGTCAAGGTCTTCGTGGTGTCCAATTCCTTTCTACAGGTGCCGCAGAATCCGCTGATCGAACGCATCGTGGTGAGCGCAGGGTTTGACGCAGCCGACGACTGGATCGCCGAGCGCGCCGGGCCCGGCGCCATCGTGATCACCGCCGACATCCCGCTCGCGAGCCGCTGCGTGAAGGCGGGCGCCGAGGTGATCGGCCCGACCGGAAAGCCCTTCACGGAAGCCTCCGTCGGCATGGCGCTTGCGACCCGCAACCTGATGGAGGACCTGCGCGCCATGGGTGAGATCACCGGTGGCCCGAAGGCCTTTTCACCCAAAGACCGTTCGGCCTTCCTCTCGGCGCTGGACGTGGCGATCAACCGCCTCAAGCGCGCGGGATTTGGCTCAAGCGCTCCTTGAACGCCGAAAAATTCTCTGGCGTCAGCGGGCCGATATGCTTGTGGCGGATGGTGCCGTCGGGGCCGACGATGAAGGTCTCGGGCACGCCGTAGACGCCCCAGTCGATGGAGGCGCGGCCGTTCGGATCGACACCGACGGCCGCGTAAGGGTTGCCGAGCGCGCCGAGGAAGCGGCGGGCGTTGTCGGGATTGTCCTTCTGGTTGATGCCGACCACGCGGACCGACGGATCCCTGGCGAGATCGACCAGCAGCGGATGCTCCTGCCGGCAGGGCGCGCACCACGAAGCCCAGACATTCACCACCGTCACGCGGCCCTTGAGATCCGCATTCGAGAAGCCAGGAACGGCCTGACCATTGGCCAGAAGACCTTCGAGCGGCGCGAGATTGAAGTTGGGAACAGGCTTGTTGATGAGGACCGAGGGCACCTCGGCGGGATTTTTTCCTGAGATCAGCTGTACCCCGAAGAGCACCACCAGCGCGACGAAGACGAGCGCAGGCAGGAGGAAGAGGAGGCGGGAGCGCGGGCGCTCGGCGGCTTCAGCCACGGCGGGACCTCCGGCCGATGCCGCGCGCTTCGAGTTCGGCCAGCGCACGGACCTGGATGCGATGATCGATGATTGCGCGCAGGATCAATCCGACGACGACCAGCGCCGTCAGGATATAGGAAAACGCGATGAAGAACGTGTGCGCCATGGGTCAGGCCGCCTGTGCATCGAGGCGCTCGGCCTCGAGGATGGTGAGCGTGCGCACCCGGCGGCGCAGGATCTCGGTGCGCATGCCCGACAGATGCAGCGCGAGGCCCGTCAGGGTGAAGGCGATGGCCATGATCAGGAGCGGCACCAGCATGGAGGGATGGATCGTCGGCCCGCCGAGCCGGAACACGGAGGCCGGCTGGTGCAGGGTGTTCCACCAGTCGACGGAGAATTTCACGATTGGCACGTTCACCGCGCCCACAAGCGTCAGGATCGACACGGCGCGGGCGGCGCGGTTCGGCTCCTCGATGGCGCGCCAAAGGGCCAGGATGCCGAGATAGATCAGCAGCATCACCAGCATGGAGGTGAGGCGCGCATCCCACTGCCAGTAAGTGCCCCACATGGGCTTGCCCCAGAGTGAGCCGGTGACGAGGCAGATCAGCGTGAAGGCGGCGCCGATGGGCGCGGCCGCCTTCTGCGACACGTCGGCCAGGGGATGGCGCCAGACCAGCGTGCCGAGCGCTGAAGCGGCCATGATCATGTAGAAGAACAGGGACAGCCAGGCCGCCGGGACATGGATGTACATGATCTTGACCGTCTCGCCCTGCTGGTAATCGGCCGGCGCCGTGAACCAGACCATGTAGAGGCCGACCGCCAGGAGCAGTGCCGCTAGGCCTGCCAGCCAGGGCAGAATCGCGCCGCTGAGGCTCATGAAGCGGGTCGGATTGGCAAGCTCTCGGATCATGAGGTCGATGTAGCGGCCTTGGACTGCGCCTGCAACGTGGAGATCGTCGCAAGGCGCATAACGTTTTCGCCAGAGTGATAGTTTTTAGGCGGTTTGGCGAGGTTTGAGCATTCCGGGATTGTGCGTCGGACCTTGGCTTTAGTGTCTCTGAGATCCAGCCCACACTCACGTCATCACCGGCCTTGTGCCGGTGATCCCGATGAATTGAAACGCAGAGCCTTACCTTATCGGGATAGCCGGGACAGGCAGGCCGTGACGCGGTGGATGTCATCCTCGGCGGCCGCAGGCCGGGAAGGGGATCCACGGTCAGGCGCAGAGCTATGGATTCCCTTCCCCTCCGCTGACGCTCCGGCCGGGAATGACATCAAGCCAATTGCCCTGCCCTTCATCCGCCCCAAGAACCAGCCTATAATCCCGCATCATTGTTGCGGAGCGATCATGCGCCTTGGATTCTTGAGCCTCTTCGGCCTTACGTTCGCTCTTCCCGCAGCCGCGCAAGACATCACCTTGCGCCTGCCTGTCGCCTGCGAGATCGGTCGCAGCTGCTTCATCCAGCATTACGTTGACCGCGATCCGTCGCCTGCCGCAAGCGACTACCAATGCGGCACCCTCACCTATGAGGCCCACGACGGCACGGACATCCGGATTCCGACTATGGCCGCGCAGAAGGCCGGCGTCGATGTCATCGCTGCGGCCGATGGCAAGGTGCTGCGGATCCGTGACGGCGTGGAGGATGCCTCGATCACCGGACGCGGTCGGGAGAGTGTTGCCAACACCGAATGCGGGAACGGCGCTGTCGTCGATCACGGTAATGGCTGGGAGGCGCAGTACTGCCATCTGGCGAAGGGCAGCCTCGCCGTGAAGCCGGGCGACGGGGTGAAGACCGGCGACCGGATTGGAAAAATCGGATTGTCGGGCATGACGGAATTTCCGCACCTGCATTTCACCCTGCGCAAGGACGGCAAGCCGGTCGATCCCTTTGCCTATGGTGCGCCCGAAACGTCGTGCGGCGGCGGCAGCTCGTTGTGGGAGGCCTCGCTCCAGCGGACGCTCGCCTATCAGGGCGGCAGTGTCCTCAACAAGGGCTTCGCCCCTGGTCCTGTGACGATGGATTCCATCGAATCCGGCGCGGCCGAGCAGGAGATGCCCACGACCAAGTCTCCTGCGCTCGTGGCCTATGTCCGCGCGATCGGCCTGAAGGGCGGCGACGTGCAGACGCTCACCCTGTTCGACCCCGACGGCAAGCCGCTCGCCCAGAACAAGGCCCCACCCCTCGACCGCGCCAAGGCGCAATGGATGGCCTTTGCCGGGGTGAGGCAGCCGGCGGGCGGTTTCCGCCCCGGCCTCTACCGCGCCATCTACCAGGTCGAGCGCGATGGAAAGCCCGCCATCGAGCAGGCCTTCGGGATCAGCCTCCGGCCGTGATGCCTTCATGCGCCTGCCGGCTATCCGCCGGAGCCTCATTGCGCTCGTTCAAGCCGTAGTCGCGGATCACGGCCGCGACCCGCAGGCGGTAATCGCGGAAGACGCCGGTGCGGCCGGCCCCTTGGGTCGCGCGATGGGACGGGAGATTGCGCCAGGCCCGCACCGCCTCCTCGTCGCGCCAGAACGACAGGGACAGGAGCTTCCCGGGTTCGGCGAGGCTCTGGAAGCGCTCGACGGAGATGAAGCCGTCCATGGCCGTCAGGTCGGAGCGGAGCGCGGCGGCAAGACCCAGATAATCCCGCTTTCCGCCATCCCCGTCCGGCCACACCTCGAAGATCACAGCGATCATGGTTTCAAGAGCTCCGCATGAGGGGCCGAGACCAGCCGCAGGAAGATCCGGTCTTCCCGGCGGATGAACTGCTCCCTTTAGCGAATTCGTAATTGGCGCGCCCTGCGGAATCGCCGCGCAGGCGCTCGCGATAGGCCTCGTATTCGGCGAGGTTCCTGATGTTGTAGAGCCCGTAGGCCGTCGTGGCGGAGCCCTCGTGCGGCGCGTAATAGCCGATGAGATCGGCGCCGCAACGGGGAATGGCTTGCCCCCAGTTGCGGGCATACTCGTTGAAAGCCTCCACTTTGAAGGGGTCGATCTCATAGCGAATGAAGCAGGTGATCATCTCAACACATCCTGTCTGCTGGAACGCATCCCCGTCTTAGCACATTGCCGGACGTCAATGGTTCGGCTATGATCGAACTATGAAAGATGGTCCCGTCATCGCGTCCGTGGCTGCCCTCCTGGGCGATCCGGCCCGGGCCAATATCCTCACCGCCCTCATGGATGGGCGAGCGCTCACCGTGAGCGAGCTCGCAGAAGCCGCGGGCGTCACGATTCAGACCGCAAGCGGTCATCTGTCCAAGCTCGATGCCGCCAACCTGCTGACCGCGGAGAAGCAAGGACGGCATCGCTATTTCCGGCTCTCGGGACCGGACGTGGCCCAGGTTCTGGAGGCCCTGATGGGCCTCGCCCAGCGCACCGGGGCGACCCGCGTCAGGACCGGCCCGAAGGATGCCGCGCTCAGATCCGCCCGTGTCTGCTACGATCATCTCGCCGGGGAGCGCGGCGTCGCGATGCTGAACGGAGCCCTGCGCCGGGGCCTCATCGAAGGCGGGCACGATCTCGCCCTCACGGACAAGGGCCGCGTCTTCTTCGCCGATTTCGGAATCGATCTGTCCAGGTTGGAAAGGGGCCGCCGCCCGGTCTGCCGGGCCTGTCTCGACTGGAGCGAGCGGCACAGCCATCTCGGCGGCGCATTGGGTGCCGGGATCCTTTCCACGATGATCGACAGGAAATGGGTCCGGCGCGATGCGGGCCGCGTTCTCACCTTCACCTGCGAGGGCGTGGAGGGATTCGAAGCGGCGTTCGGCCTGTCATAGAGAGTTCGATCCCAGCCGCTTCTCGAACCAGTGATGCGCATAAGGCTCGCTGTTGAAGGGGGTGACTTCCCGATAGCCTTCCTGGCGATAGAGCGCCTGAGCCTCCGTCAGGGTGCGGTTGGTCTCCAGGTGCAGCCTCTCAAGACCCGCGTCGCGGGCCTTTTGCTCGAGCAGGCGCAGCACTTTTCGCGCAATCCCGAGACCGCGCGCGGAGGGCGACGTCCACATCCGCTTGATCTCGCCCGTGATGCCGTCCCCCGCTTTGAGCGCGCCGCACCCCACGGGATGGCCGTCGAGCCGGGCGACGATGAAAAAGCCTGCCGGCGGCGTCATTTCCTCGATGGTGGCCGGGTTGCTTCTGGCAGGGTCGAAGCCGATCTCGAAACGCTCGGCAAGCTCCCTGAAATACTGCTCCAGACATGAGCGCGCCGCGGCGCTGTCCGGCCTCTCGAGGCGCAGCTCCACCGCGCCTGCACGCAGCAACCGCTCGACATCCGCCATGGCGTTCACCAGACGCTCGCGCTGAACCGGGTCGAGGGGTGAGAGGAACGAGGCTGCGAGATCGTCCGACAACGAATCGTAAGTCGCACGTTCCGTACGCCCCTTCGGTGTCAGGACGACGCGCCGGACCCGTGCATCGCCCGTCCGGCCGTGGGTCTTCACAAGCCCTTGGGCTTCCAGCGAACGCAGCAGGCGGCTGACATAGCCCGAATCGAGCTTGAGCCTGTCGCGCAGGGCCCGCACATCAATGCCGTCCGGTCCAATCTCGTGCAGGAGCCGCGCTTCGCCCAGGGGGCGACCGCGCCGAAGATAACTGTCCTCCAGCGCGCCCACATGCTGCGTGACGACGCGGTTGAAGCGGCGAACCTGCTCGATCTGGCGCTCGTTCATTATCTGACTCTAGTCAGAGGATCAGGGCGACGCAAGCTTTCGTCCGCTTCTAGCCAGTCGGATAGGACTCGATCTCGTCGAAGCCCAGCGAGCGATAGAGCCGCAGCGCTCCGGATGGATTGCCGGTATCAACCTTCAGGTCGACGAAAAAGGCCCCTCTTTCCGAAAAGGCACGGAGCACGTGGCACAGCAGGGCCGAGCCCAGTCTCTGCCGACGCATCGCCGGAGCGACCGCCAGATCCTTGATAAAGGCGCTCGTCCAGCACTGCGCCACCCCCAGAATCTCACCTTGCTCATCCGCCGCGATAAAGCAGAGCGTCGGATCATACTCCGAATCATCTCGCAGGCTCGGCCACCAGATCGCGAAGGGCTCCACATAGCCGCCGCCCTGCGCGTAAGCCTTCCCAAGGAGCGCATGGACTTGCCCCGCATGCAGGTCCGGCTCGAAGGGAATCAATCCGATTCCCGCCGGCCATGCAGTCTCCGGCACGGGTTCGGCCAGAGAGCGGCGCATGCGCAGGACGAGGCGCTCGGTCATCGGCTATTCCCCCGACCGCAGGGCGGCAGCAGCCCCGACCGTGCCGACCACCGCGGCGATCAGCGACAGGGCAATCAGGATCAGGAACGGCGTTGCGAACGGGATCGTGCCGCCGAGAGCCGCATTGGCCGCCGAGACGCCGAAGATCAGGGTCGGGATCATGAAAGGCAGGACGAGGATCGCCAGGATCAGCCCGCCGCGCCGTAAAGAGGAGGTAAGCGCCGCGCCCACCGCCCCGATGAAGGTGAGCGCGGGCGTGCCGACCAGAAGGGTCGCCACCATGGCGAGCATGCCTTCCGGCGAGAGGGCGACGAGCAGGCCGAGGAAGGGCGCCGCGACGGCGAGCGGCAGGCCGGTGACGAGCCAATAAGCCACCACCTTCGCCAGCACGACGATCTCCAGGGGCGCGGGCGACAGGCGCAGAAGATCGAGGGACCCATCCTCCTGATCGGCCTGGAACAGCCGGTCGAGACCGATGAGCGTGGCGAGTAACGCGGCGATCCAAAGGATCGCCGGGCCGATGCGCGAGAGCAGGTTGAGGTCGGGCCCGAGCGCGAAGGGAATGAGCGTCACGATCATCAGGAAGAAGATGAGCCCCATGACGCCCGAACCGCCGACGCGGGCGGCGAGCTTCAGGTCGCGGATCAGGAGCGCGCGGAAGGAGCGAATCATGCTCCCTCTCCCGCGAGGGCTACGGGAGAGAGGCTCCGCTCGATCCGGATCTCCTTCGCGTCCGTCAGGAAGAGCGGCGAATGGGTCGTGGCCGCGATCATGCCGCCGTTCTCCCGATGGCTCTCGAGCAGGAGGCGCAAGGTCTCCTGAGAGGCGGTGTCGAGGGCGGAGGTCGGCTCATCCAGAAGCCAGAGCGGCCGTCTGGCCACTAGCAGACGGGCGAGCGCGACCCGTCGGCGCTGCCCGGCCGAGAGATAGGCGACCGGCAGCCGGGCCGCGTGGGCCAGTCCGACCGCTTCAAGGGCCTCCCTCGGCAACAAATCCGGGTTGCCGAGGAAATCGCGGGCAAAGGTCAGGTTCTCTTCCGCCGTGAGCGCCGCCTTCAGGCCATCGCGATGGCCCACATAATGCAGGCATTCGGCCAGGGTTCGCTCGCCGGCACCATCGAAGAGGATCATGCCGGCTGCGGGGTGCAGCCGGCCGGCCAGGATGTCGAGGAGGGAGGACTTGCCGGCGCCGTTGCGGCCGGTGATCACCAGGGCCTCGCCGGCCTGCAGGGTAAACGAAACGCCTTCGAAGATCCGGCGCTCCCCCCGCTCGCAGGCCAAATTGTTAACGCTCAGACGCAAACCCTGCACCCCTGCCCTGATTGCACCCCAGAATGGTTCTAAACCGTGTAGCGGGATGGTTCGAAATGATCTATAGCACCCCTGGCTGCGCCGCGCGCCAAGGCGTCCAATCCGCCTCGCGCGCTTACTCCCCTGTCCGGGCGCCCCCGGAGCGGCGCGCGCATATCGCGCTTTCGGCCGAACACAATGTTCGTAACCCAAATGCACGCGAGGATTCGCCGTGACGCTCAACAATAGCTTCAATGCCCGCCAGACCCTTCAGGTCGGTGACAAGTCCTACACCTATTACTCCCTCGTCGAGGCCGAGAAGAACGGTCTCACCGGCGCCTCGAAGCTGCCCTTCTCCATGAAGGTGCTGCTCGAGAACCTTCTGCGCTACGAGGACGGCCGCACGGTCACCAAGGCCGATATCGAGGCCATGGCCGCCTGGCTCAACAACAAGGGCAAGGACGAGAAGGAGATCGCCTATCGTCCCGCCCGCGTCCTGATGCAGGACTTCACCGGCGTTCCGGCCGTGGTGGATCTGGCCGCCATGCGCGACGCCATGAAGAACCTCGGCGGCGACCCGCGCAAGATCAACCCGCTCGTGCCCGTCGACCTCGTCATCGACCATTCGGTGATCGTCGACGAGTTCGGCACCCCGAAGGCCTTCGATCGCAACGTGGAGCTGGAATACCAGCGCAACGGCGAGCGCTACCGCTTCCTCAAGTGGGGCCAGACCGCCTTCGAGAACTTCTCCGTCGTGCCCCCCGGCACCGGCATCTGCCACCAGGTGAACCTGGAGTTCCTGTCCCAGACCGTCTGGACCCGCAAGGACACGGCGACCGGCGAGGAGACCGCCTATCCGGACACGCTCGTCGGCACCGATTCGCACACCACCATGGTCAACGGCCTCGCCGTTCTCGGCTGGGGCGTGGGCGGCATCGAGGCGGAGGCCGCCATGCTCGGCCAGCCGGTCTCCATGCTCATCCCCGAGGTGATCGGCTTCAAGCTCACCGGCAAGCTCCGTGAGGGCGTGACCGCCACCGACCTCGTGCTCACCGTCACCCAGATGCTGCGCAAGAAGGGCGTGGTCGGCAAGTTCGTGGAATTCTACGGCCCCGGCCTCACCGACATGTCGGTCGCGGACCGTGCCACCATCGGCAACATGGCTCCCGAATACGGCGCCACCTGCGGCTTCTTCCCCGTCGATGCCAAGACCATCGATTACCTGCGCACCACGAGCCGCAGCAACGAGCGCGTCGCCCTCGTCGAGGCCTATGCCAAGGCGCAGGGCATGTGGCTGACCCCCGACATGGCGGACCCGGTCTTCACGGACACCCTTGAGCTCAACCTTAACGACGTGGTTCCCTCGCTCGCCGGTCCGAAGCGTCCGCAGGATCGCGTCACGTTGGACACTGCCAAGCCCGAGTTCCTCGGCGCCATGGAGAAGGAATTCCGCAAGGCCGGCGAGATCGGCAAGCGCGTGAAGGTGGACGATGCCAATTACGATCTCGGCCACGGCGACGTGGTGATCGCGGCGATCACCTCCTGCACCAACACCTCGAACCCGAGCGTGATGATCGGCGCCGGCCTGCTCGCCCGCAACGCGGTGAAGAAGGGCCTGACCTCCAAGCCGTGGGTGAAGACCTCGCTCGCGCCGGGATCGCAGATCGTCGAGGAATACTTCAAGAAGGCCGGCCTCCAGGGCGACCTGGATGCGCTCGGCTTCAACCTCGTGGGCTTCGGCTGCACCACCTGCATCGGCAACTCGGGCCCGCTGCCGGAAAACATCTCGAAGGCGATCAACGACAACGACCTCGTGGCCGTGTCGGTCCTCTCAGGCAACCGCAACTTCGAAGGCCGCGTGAACCCGGACGTGCGCGCGAACTACCTCGCCTCGCCGCCGCTGGTGGTGGCCTATGCGCTCGCCGGTTCCATGCTGGTGGATCTCGTCAACGATCCGCTGGGCACGGGCTCGGACGGAAAGCCGGTGTACCTCAAGGACATCTGGCCGTCGTCCGTGGAAGTGCAGGAGTTCATCGACCGCACGATCACCAGCGAGCTGTTCAAGACCCGCTACGCCGACGTGTTCTCGGGCGACGCCAATTGGAAGAAGGTCACCTTCGAGCCGGGGCTCACCTACGAGTGGGACATGGGTTCGACCTATGTGCAGAACCCGCCTTACTTCGAGGGCATGACCAAGGAGCCCAAGCCCGTCACGGACATCCTGAACGCGCGGATTCTGGGCCTCTTCCAGGACTCGATCACCACCGACCACATCTCCCCCGCAGGCAACATCCGCGCCGCCTCGCCGGCCGGTGAATACCTGCAGTCGCACCAGGTGCGCGTCGCCGACTTCAACCAGTACGGCACCCGTCGCGGCAACCACGAGGTCATGATGCGCGGCACCTTCGCCAACATCCGCATCAAGAACCAGATGGTGAAGGACGAGAGCGGCCACGTGGTCGAGGGCGGCTACACCATCCACCACCCCTCCGGCGAGCGGATGTTCATCTACGACGCCGCCATGCGCTACAAGGCCGAGGGCGTTCCGCTCATTGTGTTCGCCGGCAAGGAATACGGCACCGGCTCGTCCCGCGACTGGGCGGCCAAGGGCACGAACCTGCTCGGCGTGCGCGCCGTCATCGCCGAGAGCTTCGAGCGCATCCACCGCTCGAACCTCGTCGGCATGGGGGTCGCCCCCTTCGTGTTCGAGCAGGGCACGTCCTGGGAGACCCTCGGCCTCAAGGGCGACGAGACCATCACCATCAAGGGGCTGGCCGGCGAATTGAAGCCGCGCCAGCGCATGGAGATGGAGGTCACCTTCGCCGACGGCTCGGTGCGCAAGGTGCCGGTGCATTGCCGCATCGATACGCTGGAGGAGGTCGAGTACTTCCGCAACGGCGGCATCCTGCACTACGTCCTGCGCCAGCTCGCGGCTTGAAGCAAATAACGAAAGGCCCGCTCTTCGGACGAGGAGCGGGCACTTTTGCGTCGGTGAGGATGTCAAAGTCATCCGCCAAGCTGTTTGCGAGAGCGAGTCGGACCCTCGTCAGCGAGGGATGCCTTCATGCCTGCCAAGGCAGGCGTCGGAGGATTGCTGATCTAAACGTGTCAAAAGTTGATGGTGGACGGATACCTCCAGGGCAGAGACCTGACAGCTCTCCCGCGAGGATCACATGTGATACGGCACACCCTTCTACAGCATGGGAAAGTCGTCCATTCTGCGCAGCCTCTTCAACGACGGCTTTGGCCTTTTCCAGGTAGTCCCTCGGGAATAAACCTGTTTTGCGCATGTTGTCATAATGTGAGAGAAAGTCAGCTCGGAGCATGCAGAGTGCTTTTTGTCTGGTGAAATCTCCATTAGTCACTTGCTCCGGCTCTGCTGCGAAGACCCGTCCGCTCGTGCGAGCCGAACGGATTGCCTCGGAGGCGTCGAGCAGCTCAGAAAAATGACCCGTATCAAAGGATTTCTCAGGACTATCGAAAGGCATGGATGCAAGTTCCTGACTCGCATTGATGAGGATATCGGCCACGACCTGCCGGCGATCGAGTTGCTCAGGTGTGCAGAGGGAAGAGGCCTTTCTCAGAGCGGCGCTGGATAGAGGCGAAAGCAGGTTCGTATACTGCGGCGCACGGCCTCCGTGACAGCGATCCCGAAAGTGTCGGTAGTGCAGGACCATGGGGTCGACCGAAGCTTCAGGTCCCTGTTGCAAGAACCTGAGATCCTCAGCGATGTCGTTCTTCAGCGTCCTGAAGTGGGCCGCAGACGGAATATGGCTTCGACGGATCGCGAGAAATCGATCCAATCCGATGTCGGGATAGAAGCGCCGATGCCCCTCGCCGCCGGAGCCTCCGAACACGATTGAGGTTGGAGTCGGGCGGCTCTGCGGAAAGTAGATGGGCGCATAGACCCCGAGGCAGAGAGACTTCCATTTCTCATACGCCTCGGTCAGCCCGAGCAATGGAGGACCCCGCCGTTCTCCATCCCACTTCATGAAGCGCAGATGAAACCTGTCTGCAATCTGGCGTGCGACCGCAAAGTCGGTCGATTGACCTTCATTACTTGTGAAGTTGATCCGTTGAATCAAATCGTTCCCGATCAGCCGAGATGCCGCCAACATCAGCGCTAGAACGGTCCGCGAATCCTGTCCTCCCGTCAGTTCACTGCTCATGGTTAAATCTGATTGCAGCACCGTGGCCATACGGCCGACCCACAGTTTCAGGTAGTCGCGCAGGGCGTCGCCATAACGGCTATGGTCTTGCTCCATCTTGGTGACAACTGACGTTCGCCGCAAAGTCACGTTGCCACCCTGGAGGGACCGAGAGACAACGACTTCCATCGTGGAAGGAACCAGCCGGATCTCGCTCACGCTGGTTCGCAAAGATGTCAGTTGATTCCCGAATGCTCCCCTTATGAAGAAACTCGCAAGATGACTCTCGTTGATGGTTGTCGGCAGCCCTTTGCGAGCAGCGAAGCGCGCCGTTTCTATGAGTGAGTTGGAGAGGATCCAATGATCGGCGTGTTGGTAGAGGAACAACTTGCAATAGCCGCTGAAGTCGGTCCCTATGACGGCTTCCTGCTCCGAAGCATTGACGACGATGTATGAACCGTCCTGACCGGCCTGGATTTCGGACTTTCTGGCAGATCGGTACTTCTCATACCCTCCATTACCCAAAATGAGGTCTTCGTCCTGCCAGCAGATTCCGTGCAGATGATGCTGTGGCAGAACATCGTAGCTAGAGATCAAGAAAAAATGTGGGACCGTCATTTGGTTCTGCGCGGGTTCCGGAGCTGTTGGTCATTCGGCTATTTATAAGATTGCAAATAGCTGTTCAATAATCAGCCATTACCCTGTAGTTTTCTGCGCCCGACAGGCTTGGCTGTAACGTGAACCTCGCCGGCGAGCTGAAGCCGCGCCAGCGCATGGAGATGGAGGTCACCTCCGCCGACGTTTCGGTGAAGCGCGTGCTGGTGCATTGCCGCATCGATACGCTGGAGGAGGTCGAGTACTTCCGCAACGGCGGCATCCTGCATTACGTCCTGCGCCAGCTCGCGGCGTAAGAACGGCAAGCCTCCCGAAACGAACGAGCCCGCCCCTGCGAAGGGGCGGGCTTTTCTTTAGGGCGTCTTCCGATGGGCCTCGGGCCTGATCGATGAAGCGCTGCCCTTGCTCCGAGAGGCGGGGCCTTCACCTTCTTCGTCATCACCGGCCTTGTGGGTGCCCGGTCGAACCTTCCCGTCATGGCCGGCCTCGTGCCGGCCATCCCGATCCTGTGAGGCTCGGCGCTTCACTTCATCGGGATCACCGGCACAAGGCCGGTGATGACACAGGAGGGGGATTTCCAGCTTCTCAGGATGGGTTCGCGGCGAACTCCTTCGTTCAGACGAAGAGGAAGTCCTTGTAGGTGAGCGCTGTGCCCTCGCCCTTCTGAAGCTTCACGGTGCCGATTTCCAGCATGGCTTTCGAGCCGGAACCGTCCGCGTCCCAGTACAGCTTGACCTCGGTCGGCTTGACCTTCTTGGCGATGAAGAAGTCGTCCCGGTCGAGCGCCTTGTCGCCGACGCGGAAGAAGCTGCTCTTCATCTTGTAGGCATGGTCGAGCCCCGCCCCTTTCCCCTTCAGGTACTTGGCGATCGTCCTGTTGCCGAACGCGGCGTCGTCGAGGAAGATCGAGTCGTATTTCGGCCCGAAATCGACGACCGTGTCCTTGTTCTTGGCGGCCACGCTCCTGCTGGTGAGCTTGGTGTCGAAGACGAACGCGTCCCGGCTCGCCGAGCCTTTCGTGCCGTAGAGCTTGTCCAGCCCTGCGCCGCCCGCGAGCGTGTCGTTGCCGGCCTCGCCTTTGAGCGTGTCGTTACCCACCCCGCCGAACAGGCGGTCGTTGCCGAGATTGCCGAGCAGGACATCGTTCTTCACGCCGCCGTGGAACACGTCATTGCGCGCCGTGCCACCCGTGAATTCCGGATCGATGTTGCCGACGTCGATGGTGAAGGCCTGACTCGTGACACCACCCCGGCCGTCCGACGCCTGCACGGCAATCGTGTGCGAGCGCGCCTGCTCGAAGTCGAGGCGGAAGCCGTCGGCGACCAGGATCCGGTTGCCGGAGAGCATGAAGCGGCCGCCGGCATCGTCGAGGAGCGCATAGGACAGGACATCGTTGTTGGCATCATAGGCCGACAGGGTGCCGACCTCGCGCCCGGTGATGGCGTATTCGTCGGCCATGTGCCCGGACAAGGTCACCCCGGTCGGCGCCTGGTTCGGCGGGGTCTCGTCCAGATCGGCGACGGCGATCGTGAAGGCCTGCGTGGCGCTGGTCCCGCCCGCCTTGCCGTCATCGGCCTTCAGGTAGACCGTCACGTATTTCTGACCGGCCGGCAGAGCCTCGTAGTCGATCCCGGCCTTCAGCTTGAGAAGCTTGTTGCCGGTACCCGAATTGTCGATCTCGAACAGGCTGTTGGCATGGCCCGCGACGCTGTCGTCGAAGCTCCAGGTCAGGTTGGCGTCGTTGTCCCGGTCCGACGCCGACAAGGTTCCGGTGAACAGGGCGTTCTCGTTGATCGAGACCTGCGTGGCGTCATTGAGGCGCAGGGTCGACGGCGCATGGTTGCCGTTCACCACGTCCTTCACTGTGATGGTGAAGGTCTGGTAGGTCGAAAGGAGTCTGCGCCACCGTTCTTGTCCGTGACCTTCAGCGCCACCTGGAAGGTCTGGTCTCCGTTTCTGTCCTGAAACGCCTTCGCGACGGTCAGCTTGCCGGTGGTTGGGTCGACTGCGAACAGACCGTCCGCATCGGCTGCATTGCCCTGCTGATCCTTCAGCTCGAAAACCAGACCGGCTTGACCGTCCTCGGGATCGTGGGCCGAGAAGGTGCCGACCTCGGCCCCTGGACCCTTGTCCTCATTGACGCTGGCGCCGGACAGATTGTCGATCACCGGAGCCTTGTTGACGGTTCCGGGCGTGAGGGCTTCGGTGACATCGTTGAACTTTACCCACTCGATATTCGTGAGCCTGTCGTTGCCGTCGAGACCTGTGACCGTGAAGGTGCCGTCGGGGTTGGCAGTGATGGTGTAGGCGCTGCGCAGGCCGGAGAACACGGCGGTATCGCTGTCGCTGCCGCCATCGAGCACGTCGTCGCCAGCGTCGCCGTTCAGCATGTCGTCGCCGTCGCCGCCGAACAGCCGGTCGCCGCCGCCCTTGCCGATGAGGGTGTCGCTGCCGCCCGCGCCATGCAGCTCGGCTCCGGTGCCGCCGCCCCGGTCGATGCTGATCAGCGTATCGACCTGGTTGGTGCCCTGCACGCTCTCGATGTCGGTCAGGGTGTCGCCGGCCGCCCCGCCGCCGTTGTGGTGGGTGGTGAGGTCGACGGTCACCCCTTGGTCGGTGACGTTGATATAGGTGACGAGGTCCCAGTCGCCGCCGCCGTTGAGCTCGTCGCTGCCGACGCCGCCGCCCTCCAGAATGTCGTTACCAGCCTCACCGAAGAGCCGGTCGCCGCCGCCCTTGCCGATGAGGGTGTCGTTGCCGCCAGCGCCGTGCAGCTCGGCCCCGGAGCCGCGGCCCCGGTCGATGCTGACGAGGGTGTCGTCCTGGTTGGTGCCCTGCACGCTCTCGATATCGATCAGCGTGTCGCCGGCCGCCCCGGCGCCGCCCTGCTTCGTCGTAAGATCGACCGTTACCCCTTGGCCGGTGACGTTGATGTAGGTGACTTGATCCCAGCCCCCGACGCCGCCGTCCAGGATGTCGCCGCCGGCGCCGCCCTCCAGGTAGTCATCACCGGCTTCGCCATAAAGCCTGTCACCGCCGCCCTTGCCGATGAGGGTGTCGTTACCGCCTGCGCCATGCAGTTCCGACCCGCTTCCATCCTGGCCGTCGCCGGAGACGCTGGTGAGAATATCGCGCTGATTGGTGCCCTGGACGCTTTCGATGCCGATCAGAACGTCGCCCGCCGCGGCGCCGCCATACGAATTGGTGGAGAGATCGATGATCACACCGCCCTGGGCGTCCGGCGTGTCGATATAGATCGCGAGATCCCAGCCGGCGCCGCCATCGAGCGTGTCGCCGCCGGCGCCGCCGTTCAGGTTGTCGTTCCCGTCCCACCCGAACAGCTTATCGTTGCCGCCGGCGCCGCGGAGGTGGTCGCCGCTGAACTTCGTTCCGGCATATTGCTCTCCTAAAGTGCCGCCCGTCCAATCGACGGCACCCTGCCGGGGATCGTAGATCTGAGCTTTGATTTGACCGTTCGCGACCCACTCGACCTGGAATCGCCCATCTGCCAGGCTGGACACTTTCTGACTGTCGTAATTTTTGCCGGCCGCGGATACAATGAAGTTGCTCTCGACCGTTCCATCCGGATCGACGACCTTGGTGCAAAGGCCCTCGGTTTTGCCATATGCGATGACGAACTTCCCGTCGGATGTTCCGCTGAGCTCAAATCTCGGCCGTCCTGCACCCGAATCGATCGCGAATACCCCGCCCGCGGGTTGCCCGGATGCCGCAAAAATCTGGCCGACGATCCCGTCGGCCAGTGAATTCCACACGATGGCAAACTGACCGGTGCTCAAGGCAACGACTTTGGCAGACGCTCCATTATTCATCTCGAAGGGCGCAATCGTCGAGAAGCCTCGCGTCGGCGAACCATTGAAGCGAAGATCGAAGCCTATCGAATAATCCCAAGAACTTCCGTTCCAGTGGGCATGCGCTAGCAGAGTAACGGATTGTCCAACCGAGAGGCTCTCCGCATCTTGCAGATAATAGCGATCATCCGTGCCTGGCTTGTAGATGAGGGATTCGGTTTGGTTTCCTTGAGCGTCGATTAAAAGCTGATTTACTCCATAAAGACCGTCCGGCATTTGACTGGCATACGAAATGGCGAGGCCGCCATTAGGAGTGGCTACGACGTTTTCGAACGGGTCGCTGGCGGTTTTCTGAATGGCCGTCTCTCCGAGAGAGATGCCTTCGGGCGTAAAGCGATGCCAAACGAGATTGTAGGCATTGGTGGGATTCTTCTGATGGTAGACGATGGCGAAGTCGCCGTTGCTCATAACAACCGCTTCGGGGATGCCCGGATCGCCTTCACGCTGGTTCACCTTGAAGGCGGGCTTGGCCACGCTGCCATCGGCATTCAAGATCATGGCCTGGACGGAGACGGCATCCGTCACGGTCCTCCAGGTCACCAGGATTCGCCCGTCCTGCAACTGCTTTGCGGATTTCATGGCCGTGTTAGAACCGCCTGGTAGGTTCAGGACTGGACCCCAAGTTTCCGGCTGAGCCATGATCGTCTCCTCTTTCATCGGTTCGACTGTGCTTTAGCCATCGTCCCGTGAACGGTCGGTGCGCTGGAACACAAGCGGTATAACGTTTCGACTCGAGTGACTATGTATCGACCTTCACCAGTTTTTCAACCCTCCATTTCGTTAGGGAAATTGGCACGGGGAAGCCCAGGGATCGCTCGAACCGGGCCGGCATGGGCGTCGCGAATACGTCCACGATGGCCCTGTCGCTCTGCTCTGGTCGGCCTAAAGTACACCGACAGGAGAACAAGATTGCGGATGACGTGCCTCTCCTTGCGTCCTTTTGCCCGCCCCAGCCAGCCGGCCAATCCTTTATAATGCCAGGCTTCCGCGACCGGAGGGCGCGGCGCCGTTAATGGCCCGTTAACCCCGTTGGGCGGACACTTCATCCTGACTTTCCTCTCGCCCGCCTTCGTGTCCATGAGCGACCTTCTCGTCAGTATCCGTCACGCCAAGCCCGGTGACGCCCCGGCCCTCTCGCGGGTCTTCGATGCGGCCTGGCGGGAGGCTTATCTCGGCATCATTCCCGGCGTGACCCTGGAAAAGATGTTCTCCCGGCGCAGCCCGCGCTGGTGGCGCTCCACCGTGTCGCGCGGACGCCCGCTCGTGGTGCTCGACATCGGCCAGGGCGCCGTCGGCTACGCTTCCTACGGCCGCTGCCGCGACCGGTCGCTGCCGGCGAACGGCGAGATCGACGAGCTCTACCTGCTGCCGGAATACCAGGGCATCGGCTTCGGGCGGCGCCTGTTCAACGCGGTGCGCAACGACCTCAAGGCCCGGGAGATGGACAGGATCGTCGTCTGGGCGCTTGCCGACAACGAGCGCGCCTGCGCGTTCTACGAGAGCATGGGCGGGCGGACGATCGCCCGGGTCGAGGAGCGCATCGGCGGAACGCCGCTCGCCAAGGTCGCCTTTCTCTTCCGCTGACGTCCGAAACGGCCTTCATTCGGTCGAAAGCCCGAAAAATCAGGCTCTCGGTCCTTGTTGCCGGAGCTTCGTCCGGCTAGTGAAGCGTCCAAGCTTCAGGAGCGGCCACTCGGTCATCGGGCCTAAGCCGCTCTCAAGTCTCGCTTTTGCCGCATTTTCACCGGTGTGAAGGCGCCCCTGCATGGCAGGACGGCTCACCCGAGACAATGCTTCAAGCCTCGTTCCGGAGAACAGCTCTATGCGCCTTGACGCGATCAAGATTGGAAAGAACCCGCCGGACGACGTCAACGTCGTGATCGAAGTGCCGCTCGGCGGCGAGCCCATCAAGTACGAGATGGACAAGGAATCCGGCGCGCTCTTCGTCGACCGCTTCCTCTACACCTCGATGCGGTATCCGGGCAATTACGGCTTCATTCCCCATACGTTGTCGGGCGACGGCGACCCCTGCGACGTGCTGGTGGCCAACACCCGCGCCATCGCGCCGGGCGCCGTCATCAACGTGCGCCCTGTCGGCGTTCTCGTGATGGAGGACGACGGCGGCCAGGACGAGAAGATCATCGCGGTTCCGTCGAGCAAGCTGACCCAGCGCTACGACCGGGTCTCGACCTATACGGATCTGCCCGAGATCACCATCAAGCAGATCGAGCACTTCTTCGAGCACTACAAGGACCTCGAGCCCGGCAAATGGGCCAAGATCATCCGCTGGGGCGACGCCGAAGAGGCCCGCCGCCTGATCGTCGAGGCGATCGAGCGGGCGAAGAAGTAAGATCGCCCTAGGAAAAGGAGTGA
Organism: Microvirga sp. RSM25; assembly: GCF_044784385.1. Classification (NCBI taxonomy): domain Bacteria; kingdom Pseudomonadati; phylum Pseudomonadota; class Alphaproteobacteria; order Hyphomicrobiales; family Methylobacteriaceae; genus Microvirga; species Microvirga sp. RSM25. Next base: position 4,513,566 of record NZ_CP173039.1, read on the forward strand.
TCGACTGTTGCGCCGATCACCGAAGCATACGGCCCGGCTCTCCTCTGAGCCGGGCCTTTCTGTTGAGCCCGACGAGCATCAGAAGATGAAGAAGTCCTTGTGGGTGATCGGGAGCTTCTGCGAGATGTTGGCGAACTGGATCGCCTTTGCAGGGCCTGATCCGTCCGGGTCGTAGAAGAGCGCGCCGGCGCTCTTGAGGTACAGGATTCGATCGTCCTTGTCCTTGAAGTGATCGCCGACGACGAAGGCCTTGCTCGACAAGGTGCCTCTGGAGATTTTGGAGAAGATCGTTTTCGACAAATGAATGGTGTCATCCTTCGGAACGAAATCCTGGACGTAGTCGAGGTTGGATTTCACGCTCAGCTTCTTGTCGAACACGAAGACATCCTTCTCCGTCCCGCCGACGAGGGTGTCGTTTCCTAATCCTCCGTTGAGCGTATCGGCGCCGATCTCACCGAAGAGCTTATCGTTGCCTCCCAGGCCGAATAGCCGATCGTTGCCCGATTCTCCCGACAGCTGGTCGACCTTCGCCGTGCCATAACGGATAAGGGGGTCGTCTCGACCACGTTGAACAGATAGATGGTGAAGGCTTTGGTGAGGGTGCCGCCATAGGGGTCTTTCGCCGTGACGGAGATCGTGTGCTGAGTGGCCTTCTCGTAATCGAATGCCTTCACCAGAATGATCTTCGTGCCGGTGCTGTCCAAACCGAACAGGCCATCCGGATTCGACGCGAGGCCAAAGGCCAGGGCATCGCCGTCCGCGTCGCTTCCGGAGAGAGTCGCGACGGTGGCTCCAACCGTCAGGCCCTCCGACACGAAGGTGTTCGACAGGAAGACGTTGGATGGATTGCTGTTGGCAAGAGCGATGGTCTGATCGGAGAATTTCACCAGCCGGACATCTTCCAACCTGTCGGTGCCATCCCTTTGGGCTCCTTGAGCATCGGCAATGGTGACGGTGCCATCGGGATTGTGCGTGATCGTGTAATCGGCCCTCGCGCCGGAAAATACCGCGGTATCCTGGCCGGCGCCGCCATCGAGCGCGTCATTGCCCTTGCCGCCCTGGAGCGTGTCGTTGCCCCCGTTGCCCGCCAGCCGGTTGTCAGCGTCATTGCCGGTGAATTTATCGCTACCGAAGCCGCCTTCGAGATTGGCGATCTCGACGAGGGTGTCGGAGCCGAAGCCGCCGGTGTCCTGAGCGCCTGTCTTCGAGAGATCAACCGTGGCTGCCGAGAAGCCGCTGTAGCGGGCCGTATTGGTTCCGCCTCCGCCCTCGAGCCGGTCGCTGCCCAGCCCGCCATCGAGAATGTCATCGCCACCTCCGCCACGGAGCGTGTTGTTGCCCGTGCTGCCGATGATCGTGTCGCTATGCGCGCTCCCAGTGACGTTCTCGATATCGACGAGGGTGTCGAAGCCCTGCCCGCCGCCGATGAACTGCAACGTGGTCCTGCTGAGGTCGACACTGACGCCGCTGGTCGAGTCCGAATAGTCCACCGTGTCGTCGCCGCCGCCGCCGTCGAGGACGTCCTCGCCTTCTCCGCCGGAGAAGATCTCGGCTCCATTCCCGCCATAGGCGGTGTCGTTGCCGGTTCCGAGCTTGATCGCACCGCCGGTCGCCTGGCCGAGAATGCCGTCGTAGAAGTCATTCCCGTCCTTCAGGTCCAGGAGAACCGCATTGGCTGCACTTGAGGTGGTTTGCAGGGTCCCGGTATTGATGATCCGCTCGGCTCCGACATTGCCTTCGATCACGAGAGCCGCGGCCTTGAGCGTGCCGGCATTGTTGACTGTATGGATCCCGCCTGCGGCGAAGCGGATCGCGGCCCCGGCGGCCGTCTGGGACTCGATGGTGCCCTCGTTGGTGACGACGCTCGACGTGCCGAGGAGGTGCAGGCCGTCGATCTGGCTGATCACCGCCCTGGTCTTCCGAACGAGGATGTGACCGGTATTGGTGGCCTTGATCGCCGTCGCGTTGCTCGTGACATCGAGGTCGATCACGACCAAGTCGAAAGCAGTCAGGTCGCCGGCGGCCGGAAGAGGATTGGAGGAATCAAAGATCGTGCTGGGCATGAAACATCCGGAATATCTGATCAGCTAAAGATGCCTCCTTTATATATTATTACATAACGGAAAGAAACAGCTCGACACCGCGCCTGTCCGAGCAGCCCACATCCGTCCCGCGATCCGACGGAAATGGACAGCTCGCCCCTCTCTGAGAGGAAAATGACCGGACACCCGCCCGGCCTTTTCGATGGGTCACTCGGCAGGAACAGCGGCGCCTGACCCGGCGCTGCGATACTCGGCCCAGGCCTGTCGCAGGATCTGCACCGCCGAGGACAGGAACAGGCCGGCCATGATGCCGGCCACAATGAGGTCGGGCCAGGCGCTCGTGCTCCACCAGACCGCAACGGCCGCCACCATGACCACGACATTCCCGATGGCATCGTTGCGCGAGCACAGCCAGACCGAGCGGACATTGGCGTCCCCGTCCTTGTAGCGCATCAGCAGGAGCACGCTCGATACATTGGCTGCGAGCGCCAGGATCCCGACTCCGCCCATGATCTCCGCCCGCGGCAGGCCGAGGATCAGCACGTGATAGAGCGTGGAGCCCAGCACCCAGGCGCCCATGAGCGACAGGCTCAATCCCTTGAACAGGGCGGCGGTCGCGCGGGTGCGCAGGGATGCGCCGATCACCGCGAGGCTGAGGCCATAGGTGACGGTATCGCCGAGAAAATCGAGCGCATCGGCCTGCAAGGCCTGCGAGCGCGCGAGATGGCCGGCCACGATCTCGGTGACGAACAGGGCGGCATTGATCGCGATCACGGTCCAGAGCACGCGCTTGTAGCGGGGATCGACGCCGTCGAAGATCGGCACGCCGCCGTGGCAGCCGCAGGTTTCCTCCGCATGCTCGGGGCCCTTCGCGGGATGGGTCGAAAGCTCGTGACCATGGTGGTCCTTGTGAGCATGGTGCTCATGGGAGGCGCAGCACGCCCCGTGCTGGTGGCCGCGGGACTCGCTCATCCGGTTCTCCTTTTCATGTGGCGGACAGGACCGTACAATCTCTAGCGACTAGAGGTTCAAGAGGAAAAATGAAGGGTCTGTCCATCGGGGAACTGTCACGCCGGGTCGACGTGAAAGTCCCCACCATCCGCTATTACGAGCAGATCGGCCTCCTCCCGGTCCCGCCGCGCACGGAAGGCCGCCAGCGGCGCTACGGAGCGGAGGACGTGTCCCGCCTCAGCTTCATCCGCCATGCGCGGGAGCTCGGCTTCGACGTGGAAGCCATCCGCGAGCTCATGAGCCTGAGTGCCAAACCGGAGCAGCCCTGCGAGCCGGCCGATCGAATCGTCATCCGGCATCTGGAGAGCGTCGAGCGCCGCATCGCCCAGCTGACGCTTCTCCGCTCGGAGCTGCGGCACATGCTGGCCGATTGCCGGCACGGGCAGGTGGGCGAATGCCGGATCATCCAGGTGCTGGCCGATCACGAGCAGTGCCGGCACGAGCATGGCAAGGTGAGCTAAAAGGCCGTACAACGCCGCAGCCCTCATCCTGAGGAGCCTGCGGAGCGACTGTCTCGAAGGAGGGTCCAGAGAGCACTGGAGACGCCCTCGTCCTTCGACACGGCCTGGTGGCCTCCTCAGGATGAGGGCACTTCGGAGTTTCGAAAGTTGCTTTTACAGCCCCTCGCCCCGCAACAGCTTCGGTTGTCGCTCGCGGATCCCCGCCGCCTCGCGGATGAAGAAGCGCTTCAGGCCCGGCATCCGGTCGACGAGACCCAGTCCCAGGTCGCGGATCAGGCGCACGGGCAGGACGTCGTTCGAGAACAGGCGATTGAGGCCGTCCGTCATGACGCCCATCGTGGTGATGTCGGTGCGGCGCGCCCGTTCGTACTGATCGAGCACGTCGGCCGCACCCGGATCCATGCCGAGGCGCATGGCATCGGTGATGATCTCGGCCAAGGCCGCCGCATCGTGCAGGCCGAGATTGAGGCCCTGGCCCGCGATGGGGTGGATCACGTGGGCGGCATCGCCGAGAAGCGCCAGCCGCTCGCTCACGAAGGAGCGCGCCACGCCGAAGGACAGCGGAAAAGCCTGCGGCTTGGTTTCGAAGGTGAGTTTTCCGAGCTGCAGCCCGAAGCGGCGCTCGAGTTCGACGAGCAGGTCCTCGGGATGCGATTCCAGCAGGGCGGGCACGTTCTCGCTGCGCTCGGTCCAGACGATGGAGGAGTGGTGCTTGAGGCTGCCGTCGGCCTGGGACTCGGGCTTGAGCGGCAGGATTGCGAACGGACCGGAGGGCAGGAAATGCTCGATGGCCTTGCCCTCGTGATCGCGCTCATGGGCGATGGTCGCGACGATCCCGGACTGCCGGTAGGGCCACGCGATCCAGCCGATCCCCGCCTGCTCGCGCAGGCGCGAGCGAGCGCCGTCGGCAGCGACCAACAGGGAGCCCTGCAGGCTGTCGCCATTCGCCAGAGAGATGTCCGTCCGCGCCCCATGAACGGCGAAACCCGCCACGCCCTCGGAGCGCAGATCGACCCCGGCCTCGCGGCAGGCCTCCAGCAGGGCGGCGGTCAAATCGCCCGCCGTGATCATGTGCGCAAACGGCTCGTTCCCGTCCACGTCGCCTCCGAAGGTGAGGAAGGTCGGCCGCACCGGGTCCTGCAGGCGGCTGTCGGTGATCACCATGTCGAGGATCGGCTGGGCCTTGTCCGCGACCTGAGCCCAGATTTCGAGCGCCTCCAGCATCCGGCGCGCCGCTGCGGCAATGGCATAGGAGCGCTTGTCGCCATGGGGATCGCGCCTGAGGGCCGGATCGCACATGACCACGTCGATCCCATCGGCAAGCGCCTTTTTGAGCGCCAGCGACAGGGACAGTCCGGCGAGCCCCCCGCCTGCGATGACGATGCGCGGTCGCTCCAGGGCCGTTGCTGCGCTCATCGCTCCATCTCCATGCTTTCAACGTTATAGGTGGGTGTCAGCGATCCATTGACCAGCGTCAAGCTTGACCTTCTCGAAGCGCTCGCCGATGGATGGCTGTTGCCGATCGAAGGACCTTGAATCCATGTCCCGTGCCGTCACCGATCTTCTCTCCATTCTCGACCTCGAACAGCTCGAGGTGAATCTGTTCCGGGGGCAGAGCCCGAAGAGCGGTTGGCAGCGCGTGTTCGGCGGGCAGGTGATCGGCCAGGCGCTGGTCGCCGCGACCCGGACGGTCGACGGACGCCCGCCCCACTCGCTCCATTGCTATTTCATGCTCCCGGGCGATCCCAAGATCCCGATCATCTACGAGGTGGAACGCATCCGCGACGGCAAGAGCTTCAGCACGCGCCGGGTCTTGGCAATCCAGCACGGGCAGGCGATCTTCGCCATGTCGGCCTCGTTCCATCGCGAGGAGGAGGGCTTCGAGCATCAGGCCGAAATGCCGAAGGTGCCGGGTCCCGACGAACTCCCGAGCGAGGAGGACGTGAAAGGCCGGCTCCTGCTTCAGATGCCCGAGCCCATGCGCACCTATTACGAGCGCGAGCGCCCGCTCGAAATCCGCCCGGTAGAAATCAAGCGCTACACCTCCCGCGATCCGGGCGAGCCGCGTTTCCATGTCTGGATCAAGACCCTCGGCCGCCTGCCGGACGATCCTGCGATCCACCAATGCGTCCTCGCCTATGCGTCCGACATGACGCTCCTCGACACCTCCCTCTTCCCCCACGGCCGGACGGTGTTCGATCCGTCGATCCAGCCCGCGAGCCTGGATCACGCCATGTGGTTCCACCGCCCATTCCGGGCCGACGAATGGCTGCTTTATGCCCAGGACACACCGAGCGCCGGCGGCGCCCGCGGCTTCTCGCGCGGGCTCATTTTTAAGCAGGACGGGACCCTGGTGGCGTCCGTTGCTCAGGAAGGGCTCATCCGCGAGCGCCGCTCCTGATATTTTCTGCCTAAAATTTAATCAATAAGCCTGTTTTATAGCCCAGCTTCGGCTGCCTATGAAAGAGGCAGAGGCCCTTTGCCTATAACGGGCATAGCTTGGCATGCTTCTTGCGTAAATGCCCCCGACACCCGTCCATGAGGCCGGGTTCACGTTGGAAACCGCCGCCTGAGTGATCGGGCGGACGTCTCAAAAGGGGGCCTAACCCATGAAAATCGTGATGGCGGTCATCAAGCCGTTCAAGCTGGAAGAGGTGCGCGACGCGCTCACCGCTCTCGGTGTGCACGGCCTCACCGTGACTGAGGTGAAGGGATACGGACGGCAGAAGGGTCATACCGAGATCTATCGCGGCGCCGAATATGCCGTGAGCTTCCTGCCGAAGCTGAAGATCGAAGTGGCGGTGGCGAGCGAACTGGTGAACCAGGTGATCGATGCGATCACGGCGGCCGCGCGCACCGGCCAGATCGGCGACGGCAAGATCTTCGTCACCTCGCTCGAAAGGGCGGTTCGCATCCGCACGGGCGAGACCGACATCGACGCCCTTTGATTTTCCATTCATTCGATCATTCCGGAGTTTGAATCCGATGAAGTTCCGTCCACTCCTCCTGCCGGCGCTCGGTGCGCTGGGATTAGGCCTCGCGGCCCTCAACCCTGCTCTGGCGCAAGACGCCGCCGCCGCCGCTCCCACCGTCAACAAGGGTGACACCACCTGGATGCTCGTCTCGACGATCCTCGTGATCCTCATGACGATCCCGGGCCTGGCCCTGTTCTATGGCGGCCTCGTGCGCACCAAGAACATGCTCTCCGTGCTCATGCAGGTCTTCGCGGTATTCAGCCTGGTGGCCATCCTGTGGGTGTTCTACGGCTACTCGCTTGCCTTCACGTCCGGCGGCGAGGGCATCGGCGCCTTCATCGGGGGCTTTTCCAAGGCCTTTCTCGCCGGCGTGACCACCGATTCCACCGCCGACACCTTCACCAAGGGCGTGGCAATCCCGGAATTCACCTTCATCGCCTTCCAGCTCACCTTTGCGGCCATCACCCCGGCCCTGATCGTCGGCGCCTTCGCCGAGCGCATCAAGTTCTCAGCCGTGATGCTATTCACGGGTCTGTGGCTGACCTTCGTCTATCTGCCCATCGCCCACATGGTGTGGTTCTCGGAAGGCTATCTCTTCACCATGGGCGCTCTCGACTTCGCGGGCGGAACGGTGGTTCACATCAACTCCGGCGTGGCCGGCCTCGTCGGCGCCCTGCTCATCGGCAAGCGCATCGGCTATGGCCGCGACCTGCTCGCCCCGCATTCGCTGACGCTCACCTTCGTCGGCGCCTGCCTTCTGTGGGTCGGCTGGTTCGGCTTCAACGCCGGCTCCAATCTCGAAGCCACGGGCGGTGCTGCTCTCGCGCTCATCAACACCATCCTGGCCCCGGCGGCAGCCGGCCTCGCCTGGATGACCGTGGAAGCCATGAGCAAGGGCAAGGCCTCGCTGCTGGGCATCGCCTCGGGCGCGGTCGCGGGCCTCGTGGCGATCACGCCGGCCGCCGGTCTCTCCGGCCCGATGGGCTCGATCGTGCTCGGCCTCGTGGCCGGCGCGGTGTGCTACTTCGCCGTGACCGGCGTGAAGAACGCGCTCGGCTATGACGATGCCCTCGACGTCTTCGGCATCCACGGCGTCGGCGGCATCATCGGCGCCATCGGCACGGGCATCGTGGCGGCTCCGTCGCTCGGCGGCTACGGCGTCGGCGAGTACAGCATCGGCGGCCAGGTGGTGACCCAGATCATCGCCGTGGCGATCACCCTGGTCTGGACCGGTATCGGCTCCGTGGTGCTCTACAAGATCACCGACCTGATCGTCGGGCTGCGCGTCACGCAGGACCAGGAGCGCGAAGGCCTCGACCTCGCGGACCACGGCGAGCGCGCCTACAACTACTAAGCTGAACCCTGCAGCGCCCGAGGGAGCATCGAGACCCCACCTCGGGCGCTGCGGCAACGAAGCCTTCCAGAGGCTCACACAGAAAAGCCCCGGACAAAGAGGCCGGGGCTTTTCTTGTTCTTCCAGTGTCATTCCCGGAAGGACGCAAAGCGGAGGGGGAGGGAATCCATAGCGCTGCGCCTGATCATGGATCCCCTTCCCGGTCCTATGGACCGCCGGGGACGACACTCTTCCGTCATGGCCGGGCTCGTCCCGGCCATCTCGATTTGTCTAAAGCGCAGCGCTTTTCCGATCGGGGTCACCGGCACAAGGCCGGTGATGACGAAGATATTTTGTGAAGACCGGCCTCACCCGTTCTTCACGAGCTGCCGCAGCTTGGAGCGCCGGGTCTCCTCCGGCTCCTGGAAGTTGGACGTGCCGTAGAACTCGCCCTTGCTGTCCATCAGGAACAGGGTGGCGGAATGGTCCATGGTGTAGTCCTGGCCCTCCGTCGGGACCTTGCGGTAATAGATCTTGTAGGCGCGCGCAGCGGCGGCAATCTCGTCCTCCGTTCCCGACAGACCGACGATGCGCGGATCGAAGGAGGAGAGATAGGTCTTCATCAGCTCCGGCGTGTCGCGCGCCGGGTCGACCGTGATGAAGGCCGCCTGCAGCCTGTCGGCATCCCGGCCCAGAGCCGCCATGTCCTGCGTAAGGTCATAGAGGGTGGTCGGGCAGACCTCCGGGCAGTGGGTGAAGCCGAAGAAGACCACGAAGGGCTTGCCCTTCAGGTTCTCCTCCGTGAACGGCTTGCCCTCGTGACTCGTGAGCCGGAACGGGCCGCCGACCGGCACTTTGCCGGCGCTCTGCTGCTGCCCGGACGGGAACAGGAGCAGGCCTGCCGTCACCACCAGCACCAGGAGGCCGGCGGTGAAGACGAGGAGCGGCACGACGAGGCGTCTGAAATTCATGGTCGATCTCCCGCGCTGGAGCATCTTTCGGTGAAGTGGATCCGGTTCGCCGCCAAAAAATGCGGCAAACCGAAGATGAGAGCTGATTCCATGGCCATGGAACGAACTCTAGTGCTTGTGCTCTGCGGGCGCGCCGCCGCCCATCCCGCGCACCGCGTACTCCACCTCGACGGAACCCGCCTTTTCGAAGACGAGCGTTCCTTTGACCGTCTGGCCTTCCTTGAGCGGTTCCTTCAGGTCCATGAACATGAGATGGAACCCGCCCGGCTTCAATTCGACCGTGGCGCCCGGCTTGATCTCGAGCCCGCCCTCGACCGGCTTCATGCGCATGACGTCTCCGTCGAGACGCATCTCATGCAGCTCGACCTTGGAGGCAAGCGGAAACGAGCCGCCGATCAGGCGGTCGGGCGTCGCGCCCGTGTTGGCGATGCTCACGTAACCGCCCCCGACCTTGGCGCCGCCCGGTGTCGCCCGCGACCAGGGCTGCTCGAGGGTGAGCGCTCCGACTTTCACGGTCGACGTCGTGGCGGCGGCGCCGGCGATCCGCACGCCGGGGGCGGGCGATTTCAGGCTGTGGGGGTCCTCGCCCGCGGCCGGGACCTGGGTCCATTCCTCGGTCGCGCCGTCGCATTCCTGCACCACGGGGAAATAGACCGTCGCGCCCGGCTGATAGGCGTCGGTGAAGCGGGCCTGGAACACGAACTCGTCGTAATGGGCATCGTCGAGGGAGCCCGTCCAGACGATGTCCGTCACGCCCTCGGAGACCGCCTCGCCATTGACCTGGTAGGCCTTCACATAGGAGCCCTTGGTGATCTCCAGCTTCCAGCCGGCCTTCGGCATGGGTTTGACGGCAACGATGCCCTCCGGGATGCGGACCCGCACCTTGAGGGTCGGCTTGCCGTCGCAGCCATGCGGGATGCGCAACGCGGCCTTGTAGGTGGAATTCGGCGCCGCCTGCCCGTTCTCGAAGGAGACATGGGCGAAGACGGGCGAGGAAATCATGAGGGCGGCAGCGGTCAGCGCGCCGCCGAAGCGTGACGAAGTCATGGAAAGTGTCCTTGCAGAATCGGGGAATCGGCGAGTGATGATCAGCCGAGGCGCGGTGGCGCGCGCGATCCCAGAGGCAGGACGTCGGAGGTGAGGCGCAGATGCGGCGGATCGACGATCCGATCGCCCGATCCTGCGGTGGGCGCAATCCGATCCGGAACGGCCGCGATCGGAGCAGGGCCCGCCGCGCCCGAGCCGTGACAGCTCAGGGTGCAGCAGAGGTTCTCGTGGGCCTTCTTCGGCCCGTGGTCCGGCGCGGAGGAACCGTCCTGGAGACAGATGATCCCCTGCGCGTCGGCCGCCGCCGCGGCATGGAACGCGCCGCCGACGGAGAGAAGCAGGGCCTGCAGGACGAACGCATAGGCCATCACCGCCACGATGGCGGCGCGCGTCCAACCGGTCCGGGGCCCTTTGCGTGTCATGGGCCGGACACTGGTCTTTCGCAGGCGCAACGTCAACAGCGCAAAAAGGCCGTTACGGTTAAAGGACCCTTAACCCGGCTTCGCTAGCATCTTAGCAACATTGTCCCGTCCTATTGGTTTTTTAGAGTGGTTTGATGCGTACGGCCCGCCGTTCTTCTTCCGCCTATGATGGCCTCTTCAGCACCTTCCGAGCCTTCCTGGCCCGCCGGGCGCAGGAGTTGACGGGCCTGTGCCTGATCGCCGTTTCAGGCGCGGTGGCGGTGGCGCTCGCCACCTGGTCGGTCGACGATCCGAGCCTCAACAACGCCACCGACCTTCCCGTCCGCAACCTTCTCGGCTGGCCCGGCGCCATCGTGGCCGACCTGCTGATGCAGCTCCTGGGGCTCGGCGCGATCGCCGCCGTGCTGCCGCTGGCGCTCTGGGGCTGGCGGCTCATGAAATCGGGCGATCTCGGCCGCCTGCAGCTGCGCTTTGCCCTCTGGGTCATCGGCGCGGGCGCCGCCACGGCGCTTGCCAGCGCCCTGCCCCCGACGCAGAGCTGGCCGCTGCCGACGGGCCTCGGCGGCGTGGTCGGCGATGCGATCCTTGCCGGGGCGAAGGCCGTGACGGGTCTCTCCAGCGGCTCGGCCAGCGCAGTCCTCGGCTTCCTGTTCGCGGGCGTTGCGATCTTCAGCCTCACGGCCGCCTGCGGTCTCGGCCCGGAGGAGGAGCGGCACCACGAGGAACTGGACGAGATCGAGGAACACCAGCCCGTCAGGCGGCGCAGGATCCAGGATTGGGACGAGGCGGAAGAGATCAGCCATGACGAACCCGGCTGGGGCATCGTCTCGCTGGGCGCCCTCGCCCACGGCGTCATGAGCCTGCGCGCCACAGCCCGGCGCTGGAAGGAAGGCCGCCGCGCCGCCCTCGACGAAGATTACTATGAGGATGCGCCCGCCCAGGTGAAGCGCCCTGCCCGCCAGCCCGGCCTGCGACGCGAGCCCGTTCTCGACGGCGCCCCTCTCCGCCCGCGGCCCGCGCCGGCTTCCGTGCCGATGCACGACGAGGACGAGGCCGGCTGGGACGAGGACGACGTTGCCCCGTCCGCACCCCGTGCGGCCGCCCGGCCCGAGCCGTTGCCGGCACGCGTCGGACCGGCGCATGCTGCGCCGAAGCCCGGCAAGCGCATGGGCCGCGAGGCCCAGCCTTCGCTGCTGGACGAAGAGAATTACCAGCTGCCGCAGCTCAACCTCCTGGCCGAGCCGAAGCGGCCGTCCGTCCCCACGATCTCGGCCGAGGCGCTGGAGCAGAACGCCGCCCTGCTCGAAGGGACGCTCGAGGATTTCGGCGTCCGGGGCGCCATCACCAAGGTCAATCCCGGTCCGGTTGTGACGCTGTATGAGCTTGAGCCTGCGCCTGGGACGAAGTCGTCGCGGGTGATCTCGTTGGCCGACGACATCGCGCGCTCGATGAGCGCGGTCTCGGCCCGCGTGGCGGTGGTGCAGGGCCGCAATGCCATCGGCATCGAGCTGCCCAACCACAAGCGCGAGACCGTGTTCCTGCGCGAGCTCCTCGCCTCCCAGGACTTCGAGACCTCGAAGCAGAAGCTGGCGCTCTGTCTCGGCAAGACCATCGGCGGCGAGCCGGTGATCGCCGACCTCGCCCGCATGCCGCACCTCTTGGTCGCCGGCACCACCGGGTCGGGCAAGTCGGTGGCGATCAACACCATGATCCTGTCCCTGGTCTACCGGCTCTCGCCGGCCGAGTGCCGCCTGATCATGGTCGACCCGAAGATGCTCGAGCTCTCGGTCTACGACGGCATTCCCCATCTGCTCACCCCCGTGGTCACCGACCCGAAGAAGGCGGTCGTCGCCCTCAAATGGGCGGTGCGCGAGATGGAGGACCGCTACCGCAAGATGTCGAAGCTCGGGGTGCGCAACATCGACGGCTTCAACGCCCGCGTGGTCGAGGCCAAGGCCAGAGGCGAGACCATCACCCGCACGGTGCAGACCGGCTTTGCCCGCGAGACCGGCGAGGCGATCTACGAGGACGAGGTGATGGATCTCGATCCGTTGCCCTACATCGTGGTGATCGTCGACGAGATGGCCGACCTGATGATGGTGGCCGGCAAGGAGATCGAGGGCGCGATCCAGCGCCTGGCCCAGATGGCGCGGGCTGCCGGCATCCACGTGATCCTGGCCACCCAGCGCCCGTCGGTGGATGTGATCACCGGCACGATCAAGGCGAACTTCCCGACCCGGATCTCGTTCCAGGTCACCTCGAAGATCGACAGCCGCACGATCCTGGGCGAGATGGGCGCCGAGCAGCTCTTAGGCCAGGGCGACATGCTGTACATGGCCGGCGGCGGCCGGATCACGCGCGTACACGGGCCGTTCTGCTCGGACGAGGAGGTCGAGAAGGTGGTGGCGCATCTCAAGCGCCAGGGCCGGCCGCAGTACCTGGACGCGGTGACGGCCGACGAGGACGAGGGCGGTGGTGCACCTGACACAGCCGTGTTCGACCAGGGCGAGTTCGGCTCCCCCAGTGGTGACCTGTACGATCAGGCGGTGGCGGTGGTGCTGCGCGACAAGAAGGCGTCGACGAGCTACATCCAGCGCCGGCTGCAGATCGGCTACAACCGCGCCGCCTCGCTCATGGAGCGCATGGAGCACGAGGGCATCGTCGGCCCCGCAAACCACGCCGGGAAACGCGAGATTCTGCTTGAAACTCCGGGGACGGGAGACGATTAAGGCTCCGCCGGAACCTTGGCCGCTGCCCTGCGTCATCAGTGACCGCTGCTTGGCCATCGCACATGGCCCAGGATGGTTCCGAAGGAGATCGAATCGGATGCGTCCCGTCCCTCTTGCCAGCCTGGTGACGGCGCTCTTCGCGGGTGCCCTGCCGGCCATGGCACAGACGCTTCCGATCGAAATGATCCTGCCCCCCGCCCGGCCGGCTGCGACTCAGGGCTTCAGCCCGTCGCCCCCTCATCTGCCGACAGCTTCCTTCCATCGCGCCACACCCGAGACCCAACCGTCTCGGCCCGTCATCCCCAGACCGGCGAATGCGGAGCAGGTTCTGGCCGTGACCGCGCCCCTTCCGCCGAGCCGCCCCGTGACGGCGGAGAGTCACGAAGCACCCGAACCGCATCCTATCGCCATTGCACCCAAGCCCATCGTCACCGCCGCCATGGGGCCTGTGGCCCTCCGCCAGCCGCTGCCGAACGACGTGGTGGTGGAGCGAGCCAATGCCTATTTCACGAACCTGAGCACTCTGGTGGCCGATTTCACGCAAGTGGGCGGCGATGGGCGCAGGCAGGGCGGCACCCTCTATCTCCAGCGTCCCGGCAAGGTACGGTTCGAATACGACCCGCCCGCCACCCTCCAGGTGATCGCCGACGGCCGGTCCGTCGCCGTGCGCGACCGCAAGCTCGCCACCCAGGATCTCTATTCGATCTCCCAGACGCCGCTGAAATTCCTCCTGCGCGAGCGGGTCAATCTCGGCCAGGACATCAGGATCACAGGCATCATCAATGATGGCGATTCGGTGCGAGATCAACCTGGAAGACTCCTCGACCCTCGGCGGCACGTCCCGCATCGCGCTCTATTTCGACAGCCAGGTGGAGAGCCTGAACCAATGGCGCATCGTCGACGCCCAGGGCTTCCAGACGGTGGTGGTGCTGGGCAGGATCGAGCGCGGCCGCCGGATCGACCAGGACCTGTTCAAGATCCAGTACGAAGCCCTCGTGGGCGGGAACAAGTAGGATCGCCTTCGCGGCTGTTTCAAATGGGTTTGATTTGAACCTGAGCAGGCTCCTGAGACCTTCGTCCTGAGAGTTCGATCCTGGGGGTTTCTCAGACACCCACCTCCTTCGTCATCACCGGCCTTGTGCCGGTGATCCCGATTGTCCGAGGTGCAGCGCTTTTTTGTATCGGGATGGCCGGCACGAGGCCGGCCATGACACAAGAGATGTGGCGTCATTCCCGGCTGGAGATCGCGACGAGACACCTTTCCGCTTCTCTCGCCGGCTTCTCTCGCCGGGGATGATAAGACCGCCCTTCCCTCCGGCGAAAATCTGTCGTAGCCGGAACAGATCTTCCGAAGGGCCACACCCCGTGCAACTGACCGTCTCGACCTGGAACATCAATTCCGTTCGCCTGCGCATCGACCAGGTGGGCCGCTTCCTGAAGGAGCGGCGTCCCGACATCCTGTGCCTGCAGGAAACCAAATGCCCGAACGACAAGCTGCCCCTGAAGGAGCTGCAGGCGTTCGGTTACCCTTTCGTCGTCCATATGGGCCAGAAGGGCTATAACGGGGTCGCCATCCTGTCGCGCTATCCCTTCACGGAGACCGGCGTGATGGAGATGTGCGGCCGCCAGGATGCGCGCCACATCACCGTCACCTTGAGCCGCGAAGCCAAGGCGGCGGCAGGCGTCACGATCCATAACTTCTATGTCCCCGCCGGCGGGGACATCCCCGATCAGGGACTCAACGAGAAATTCAAGCACAAGCTCGACTTCATGGCCGAGATGCGCTCATGGGGCAGCCGTTCGAAGCCCACCTCCGCGCCGGCCATTCTCGTGGGTGATCTCAACGTGGCGCCGCTCGAACACGATGTCTGGAGCCACAAGCAGCTTCTCGACGTGGTGAGCCACACCCCGGTCGAAACGCAAGCGCTGGAGGAGCTGCGCCAGGAGGCGGAATGGGTCGACGCCATGCGGGCCCTCCGCCCCGAGCCGGAGAAGATCTACTCCTGGTGGAGCTACCGCTCGCCGGACTGGGCCGCCGCCGACAAGGGCCGCCGGCTCGATCACATCTGGCTGTCGAAGGACATGAAGGACACCCTGCGCTCCATCGACGTCAGCCGCGAGACCCGCGGCTGGGACCGGCCCTCCGACCACGCGCCCGTGACGGCGGTGCTGGAGCTGTAAGGGCTTCCGCGGAGCGGCAAAACCGCCCAGCCGTTTCGTGGCGGAAAAACTCTGCTATGGTTTTCCCATGACTCAAGGGAATGCCGTCGCTCGCGATGAATCGGGCACAGAGCAGGACGATAGCGCGGCCGTCGAAGCGGTCGGCCGTATCGATGCCGTCGCCTCCATCCTCGAACTCGTGCTGGACAGCACCGGCCTCGGATTCGGGGCCGTTGCCCGGGTGACCGACACCTCCTGGACCGCCTGTGCGGTGCTCGACCGGATCGGCTTCGGCCTTCCCGTCGGCGGAACGCTCGAGGTCGCGACCACCTTCTGCTCGGAGATCCGCGCCTCCAGCACGCCCATCGTGATCGATCAGGCCAGCACGGACCAAGTCTATTGTTCCCACCGGACGCCCAAGATGTACGGCTTCGAAAGCTACATCGCGGTTCCGATCATCCTGCGCTCAGGCGAAATCTTCGGCACGATCTGCGCGCTCGATCCCAAGCCGGCCAAGCTGTCCGACCCCAAGACCCTGAAGACCCTGCAGCTCTTTGCCGACCTGATCGGCTCGCAGCTCGAGCTCGACGAGACGCTGGCCGATCTCAGAGCTGAGCGGGAGCACCTGCACACATTGTTCCGGCAGATGCCGAGCATGATGAGCGTCGTCCGCGGGCCGGATCACATCCTCGAAATGGCCAACGACGCCTATCGCCGCTTCGTGGGCGAGGAGCGGGCGCTCATCGGGCGTTCCATGCGCGAGACCCTGCCGGAGCTCGCGGGCCAGGGTTTCTTCGAGCTGAGGGACCAGGTTTACCGGACCGGGCGGCCCCATATCGGGCGCGGCCAGCGCGTGCTGCTGGCGGGCGATGCCGAGGGCACTCTCGAAGAGCATTTCCTCGATTTCATCTATCAGCCGATGAAGGATGCCGAGGGGAGCGTGATCGGGATCTTCAGCGAGGCCATCAACATCACCGATCACAAGCGGGCGCTCGACCACCAGGGCCTGCTGATCAACGAGCTGAATCACCGGGTGAAGAACACGCTCGCGACCGTGCAGTCCATCGCGTTCCAGTCGCTCAAGAACGCCGAGACCCTGGACCATGCCCAGGAGAGGCTGGAGAGCCGGCTGATGGCGCTCGCGCGCGTCCACGACGTGCTGACGCGGGAGAGCTGGGACAGCGCCGAGCTGCGCACCATCGTGCACCAGGCGATCTCTCCCTTCGAGAGTGTGGATCTGCAGCGCTTCGTCCTGTCCGGCCCGGCGATCAAGCTGCCTCCGCGCCAGGTGCTGCCCCTGTCCATGGCGATCCACGAGCTTCTGACGAACGCCCTGAAATACGGGGCCCTCTCCGTGCCGTCCGGCTGGATTTCCATCTCGTGGGACCTCGCCGCAGAGGGCGAGGAGGTGACGCTCCGATGGGACGAGAACGGCGGGCCTCCTGTCCAGCCGCCATCCGCCCGCGGCTTCGGCACCCGTCTGATCGAGCGTGGCTTGGCTCAGGAACTCGGCGGATCCGTCGTGATCGACTTCGACCCGTCCGGTGTGATTTGTACCATCGTGTTTCCGCTTGCGGGCTAGCGTATCCGGCCGCCCGCTGAAAGTGAGGGTCACTCTGGAAGCACATTGCGGAAAAGCGGCCCTTCAACCCGGCCTTTGACGGGTTGTTAACCGGTTTTTGCGAAGGCTTCTGCACGACTTTCCCTAAGGTAAACAACCGTGCAGTTCCTCGCCCATCGGAAGCTTTCCCACCTCACGACGGCCGCCATGGTGGCTTTCGTCGTGATGACCGCCGCCGCTCTCTTCGCAGCCGTCTCTCTTCAGACCCGTTCCGACGTCGAGACCAAAGCGCTGGCTCAGCTCCAATCCAATGTGCGCACCTTCGTGGGGATCCTGCGCGGCTCGATCGACAATCTTACGGTGAAGAAGGATGCCGCGGGCGCCGTCACCGGGATCACCGTGAACGACGACGCGGTGTTCTACAGCGACGAGCTGGCCGACCGGATCGCCGAGGCCACGCAGGCTCCGGCGACCCTGTTCGTGAAGGACAAGACGAGCGGAAACATGGTTCGCCGCGCCACCAACATGCGCAATCCCGACGGCTCCCGCGCCGTCGGCACGGCGATGGACCGCAACGGCGTCATCTTCCCCATCGTGTCGGCGGGCGGCACCTATGTGGGCAAGGCCACGATTCTCGGCAGCGACTATCTCCTGGTGAACCTGCCCGTCTTCGGCCAGAGCGGACAGGTTCTGGGCGTCCTCGGCAGCGGCTTCCAGGTCACCGCCCTCCAGGCCTCGGCCAACCGCCTCCTGTGGCAGGTGGGGGTCGTGTCCCTGGCCGCCGTCCTCGTGCTGACCCTGGCGGCGATCCTGTCGGCCCGGATGCTGTTCCGGCCGATCCCGAAGCTGGCCCAGACCATGAAGAGCCTGGCCCACGGAGAGACCGCGCTGACGGTTCCCTACCTCGCCTGGAGGAACGAGATCGGCGAGATGGCTCGCGCGGTGGAAATCTTCCGCGAGAACACGGCTGAACGTCAGCGGCTCGCCGTCGAGCAGGCCAGCGAGAGCGGCGCGAAGATGCAGCGCGCCATGAAGCTCGACGAGCTGACGCGCCAGTTCGAATCAATGTCTCGGCGCTGACGCAAGGGTTGGCTGCCGCGGCCTCGGAAATGGAGGCGACCGCCCAGACCATGACGACCACGGCCGATCGGACCAATCGACAATCCGTCAGCGTGGCGGCGGCAGCCGAGCAGACATCGAGCAGCGTGCAGACCGTCGCGGCGGCGACGGAAGAGATGTCGATCTCGATCCGGGAGATCGCCCGCCAGGTCAACCAGTCGTCCCAGATCTCCTTCGAGGCGGTCGAGAGCGCCAAGCGGACCAACGGCATCGTGCAGGCCCTGTCGAGCAGCGCCGAGCGCATCGGCGACGTGATCACGCTGATCAACAATCTGGCCGCCCAGACCAACCTCTTGGCGCTCAACGCCACCATCGAGGCGGCGCGCGCCGGCGAGGCCGGCAAGGGCTTCGCCGTGGTGGCCTCCGAGGTCAAGAACCTGGCGACCCAGACCGCCAAGGCCACCGACGAGATCGGCTCGCAGATCGCCCAGATCCAGGGTGCCACCCACGAAGCCGTCGGTGCGATCCACGGCATCCAGACGATCATCGATCAGATCTCGACCATCTCGACCGGGATTGCCGCCGCGATGGAGGAACAAGGCGCCACGACGGGCGAGATCTCGCGCAGCGTCCAGGACGCCGCCCACGGCACTGGTCAGGTGACGGAGAGCATCGAGAGCGTGAAGCATGGTGCGGGCGAGACCGGCGCGGCGGCAACCCAGGTCCTGGGTGCGGCCCAGGAGCTTGCCCGCTATGCGGAGAACCTCAGCCGCGAGGTCGACGTCTTCCTGACCGACGTCAAGGCCGCGTGAGGGGCAAACCCCTCACGCCTCATCCGGCGCCTTTGCCGGGATGTCCTCGCCGTCGATGGCGATGAGTTGCTGGCGGACCCGCTCCAGGCCCTCCGTGAGGCGGGTCAGCTCCTCGGCCATGGCCTCCTGGATCGCCGCGGCGGCGTCCGGGAATTCCTCCAGCACCCGGCGCATGAGGCTCGGCGTCACGCGGATGATGGCCGAGGGCTCGCGGGCGGTCGCGGTCGCGCGGCGCTCGATGCGGGCGAACAAGGCCGCCTGCCCGATGAGAGAGCCGGGACCGGCCAGGAAGGTTTCGGGCGAACCGTCGTCGCTGGCGTCGAGCGCGATGGCGCCGCGGCTCACCACATAGCCGCCGTCCGCGCGGTCTCCTTTTCGGAACAGCACGTCGCCTTCGCGGTAGGTCCGGCTCTCCGACGCGAAGGCGACGAGGCGCAGGGCATCCCGCTCCAGCAGGTTGAACAGCGGAGCCTGGCTTAAGACTGTGATGTCGTCGTCCAGCGCCATGATGCTTTTTTACGGAATCAGCTTGTAGCCACCGGGCTCGGTGACCAGGATGCTGGCATTGGACGGATCGGTCTCGATCTTCTGGCGCAGGCGGTAGATATGCGTCTCGAGGGTGTGCGTGGTGACGTTGGAATTGTAGCCCCAGACCTCGGTGAGCAGGGTGTCGCGTCCGACCACCGCCTGACCGGCGCGGTAGAGATAGCGCAGGATCGCCGTTTCCTTCTCGGTCAGCTTGAGCTTGGAGCCCTTGTCGGTGGTGAGAAGCTTCGAGCCGGGGCGGAAGATGTACGGCCCGATCTGGAACACCGCATCCTCGCTCGCCTCGTATTGGCGCAGCTGCGCCCGGATGCGGGCGAGCAGTACGGCGAACTTGAACGGCTTGACCACATAGTCGTTGGCCCCCGCCTCCAGGCCCATGACCGTATCGGACTCCGAGCCCTGGGCGGTCAGCATGATGATCGGGCTGCGGAAGCCGTTCTGGCGCATAACCTTGACCGCCTCGCGCCCGTCCATGTCGGGCAGGCCCACGTCCATGATGGCGAGATCGATCCGGTCCCCCTTCACCGCCTCGATGGCGCCCATGGCCGTCTCGGCGGTCGCGACCTGAAACTCGTCATAGAATCCGAGCTGTTCGGCTAGGGTGTCGCGCAGGTCCTGATCGTCATCGACGACGAGGAGGCGGCTGGCATTCGACATCTCAAACCCTTCAACACGATGGACTGCACAAGTCGCGTAAGCGGCCTTCGAAAAGCGGGAACCGCTTGAGCCTCAAGCCGGTCCGTCCGCCCCATTACCGCCGCGCACGATCCCGGACCGAAAATCGCCGCCTGGCCTTCGGCCGGCGCGAGCCTTGAGCTTTGGATCATGCTCGACGCATAACAGTAGTCATTCCCAGCTTGACAACAAGAGGGACCTTGCGTCCCTTCCACTGCCCATGAAACTCTCTCGCGTCAATGTCATCCGCGTCTTCCGCTCCCCGCTCGACCACAGGCGCGGGCGTCTCGAGGCCGGCAATCTCGTCATTCCCTGCGCCCTCGGACGCTCGGGCACTGCCTACGCCAAGCGCGAGGGCGACGGTGCCTCGCCGGTCGGGCGCTTCGCAATCCTGCAGGCCTTTTACCGCCCCGACCACATTCCCCGGCCCCGAACCGGCCTTCGCTTAAGGCCGATACGCCCCACCGACGGCTGGTCCGACGACGTGAAGGATCGCCGCTACAACCGCCTCGTTCCCCTGCCCTGCCCCACCGGCCACGAAAAGATGTGGCGGGACGACCATCTCTACGACGTGGTGCTCGACATCGCCTGGAACCGCCGGCCGATCCGACGAGGCCGCGGCAGCGCCATCTTCCTGCATCTCGCCCGCCCGGGCCTCCTGCCCACGGAAGGCTGCGTCGCCGTCGACAAACGCATGATCCGCCGCCTGCTGGAGCGGATCGGGCCGAACACGCGGATCGAGATCGTGGGCTGACCATGGGCCCTCATTACCCCTCCCGTCATGGCCGGGCCTGTCCCGGCCATCCCGATGAGGAAAAGCTCAGTGCCTCACTTCATCGAGATCACCGACACGAGGCCGGTGATGACGTCTTTCACTCAATTTCACGTCCGGTACTAAATTAAGCGCGGCTCTCACCCCTCACCCGACCACGCTCTCGTAAAACGTCTCCGGCCCGTCGATCTCGCGCAGCCGGCCCTTGTCGATGAGCAGGAAGCGGGTGCCGATGGTTTTGACGAAGCTGCGATCGTGGGACACGACGATGCATGTGGCTTCCGCGTCGAGGATTTCGGATTCCAGCTGCTCGCGGCCCGGAATGTCCACGTGGTTGGTGGGCTCGTCCATGAGGTAGAAGTTCGGTTCGGTCAGGCGCAGAGCGAGCAAACCGAGCCGCGCCTTCTGGCCCGGCGACAACTTTGCGATGGGAAGCCCCTGCCTCTCGATGGAAAAGCCCGCCTCCGCCAGCACCGCGCGGCTGCGCTGATCGCCGAGGCGAAAGCGCGACAGAATGAAATCGTGCGCGGTGCTTCTCTCGGGCAATTGCTGCATATCCTGATCCACATAACCGAGGGCGAGGCTCGGAGTCACGCGGATGCCGGGCAGGCCCTCGGGCCGGTTCATCGCCTCGTGCAGCAGGCGAACGAGTTGCGACTTGCCGGCGCCGTTGCGGCCGAGCACCGCGATGCGGTCGCCCTGGGCCACGTCGAGCTTCGGAACCGCGAAGAGCTTGCGCCCATCCGGCGTCTGCACGGTGACGTTCTCCAGCGCCACGAGCACCCGCGCATGGGTGCCGCGATTGGCCAACCTGATCTCGCCCGGCCGCTCCTTGTGCACGGCGCGCGCATTCTGCTCCAGAGCATCGGCCCGGCGCTTGATCTGCGCGGATTTTATCTGCGCCGCATCGCTGCCGCTGTTGATGCCGACATTGCGCAGCGCCGAGGCGCTCTGCCGAAGGCGCTTCACCTCGCGCAGGGTCTTGTCCCGTTGCGTCTGCAGGGCCGCATCATGCGCATCGAGCAGGTCACGGGCGCGGCGATAGGGATGCGCGAAGGAGATCGATTCCTCCGGCCTCAGGAAAAGGGTTCTTGTCGTGCAGGCGTCGAGGAAATCGCGGTCGTGGCTCGCCACCACGATGGGCGCCGTATAGCCCGCCGCGTTGATCCAGGCCTCCAGCTTGAAGAGCTTTTCGAGATCGAGATGGTTCGTGGGCTCGTCGAGAAGCAGCAGATCGGGCTGTGTGATCCATGCACGGGCGATCAGCGCCAACCGCTGCCAGCCGCCGCTGAGCGCGCGCATCGGGAGGCTGCGCAGGTCGGCGGGCGTCTCGAACTCGTCGAGCACCATGTCGACGCGCCATTCCTGCCCTTCGCGCTCGTCAGCCGGGAGCGCCCGATGCAGCAGGTCATGGAAGGCAAGGTCGAGCAGGTTTGCCGGAACGTCCTGCTCCACGAGGGCGACGCGCAGGCCGCGCGAGCGGACGATGTCTCCCCCGGTTGGCTCGGTCAGGCCCGCAAGGCATTTGAGCAGCGTCGTTTTTCCGGCGCCGTTGGCCGCGACGAGCCCAAGGCGATCGCCCTCGCCGATGACGAGGTTCAGGTTCTGGAACAGGGGAGTGTGGGCGACGACGCCGACATTGCGAAGGGTCAGGGAAGCCATGCGATCAATCTCACTGGTGCAACGCGCTCGGGCGACAGCCATCGAAAGCGCGAGAAGTCTCGAACGTGTCGGACGCGCGGGAGCCTTGCGGAGCCACAAGCGCGATAAGCCGTTCAGAGCTGACCAGGATGAGATGAGGACGCGGGACGCATTTTCAGCGAAAGGGAAGCCGGTTCCGCTTCAAGAAAATGCGGCAAGGAAAACCCGCCGTCAGATCCGTTCGATGGTCGGCCCTGCAACAAGCTGCTGCAGGGCATGCCAGGGGCCGAACGTGCGTTGATGCATCGCTTCAAACATGCAGCCCTCCCTGGTTTCGAATGGTGATCGGGATCCGAGGCTTAACCGGAAAGAGCCACGGGCGCAATCTCGGGTGAGGGCCGCTTCTTGATGAAATCCACGAAGGCGCGCAGGGGTGCCGGCATGTGACGGCGGCTTTGATAGTAGAGGACGGGCCCGGAGAAGGGCTGCAGCCAATCCTCCAGCACGGGCACGAGGGCACCGCTCTTCAATTCCTGCTCGATGAATCCCTCGAAGGTGGCGATCAGGCCGAGCCCCTGAATCGCGGCGCTGATTTCCAGGTCGATGTTGTTGGCGATCACCCGGGCCGTGGGAGTGATCTTCACGATCTCGCCGTCGCGCTCGAACTCCCAGGGGTGCATCACGCCGCTGGCGAAGCGGTGGCGGATGCAGGCATGGTTCAGAAGGTCCGTCGGATGCGAGGGCCGGCCATGGGCAGCGAGATAAGCGGGCGCGCCGGCGACCAGGAAGCGCTGCACGCGCGGGCCGATGGGCACGGCGATCATGTCCTTCTCCAGTCGCTCGTCATAGCGGACACCCGCATCGAATCCGGCCGCCAGAACGTCGACGAAGCTGTCCTCGGTGGTTACCTCCAGGGCGATGCCCGGATGGGCGGCCAGGAACGGGCCGATGATCGGCGGAAGCACGAGACGGGCCACCGCTGTCGGAACGTTGAGCCGCAGCGTCCCGGTCGGCGAATCGCGAAAGCCGTTCACCGCGTCGAGCGCGGCGGCGACCTCGCTCAGAGCGGGGCTCAGGCGTTCGAGCAATCGCTGCCCGGCCTCCGTCGGCGTGACGCTGCGTGTGGTCCGATTCAGAAGCCGCACGCCGAGCCTCGTCTCTAGCCGGCGCAGGGCTTCGCTCAAGGACGAGGCCGAGACGCCGCGCAATCGCGCCACGCTGCGGAAGGAGCGCGCCCGCGCCACCGCTGCGAAGGCTTCGAGATCTGTGAGATCGACATCGCTCATTGTTCGAAAATCCAAACAGCCTGTTCTCGTTATGCCGGATTATCGCACGAACAGGAAGCGGGCATGATCCGTTGACGTCAGCGAAGAGCCGCCGGCCGCCATTTTTCGGGAGATCATCAGATGCAACACCGCCGCTTAGGGAAAACCGGTCCCTCCGTGTCCGCGCTCGGCCTCGGCTGCATGGGCATGTCGGGCATGTACGGACCGGCGGACCGGGCCGAGGGAATCGCCACCATCCATGCAGCGCTGGAGGCCGGCATCACCCTACTCGATACCGGCGACTTCTACGGCATGGGCCATAACGAGATGCTGGTCGGCGAGGCGCTCCAGGGGCGCGACCGCGATCAGGCCCTGATCAGCGTCAAGTTCGGCGCCATGCGCGATCCCGCCGGAGCGTGGCTCGGCTACGACGCCCGCCCGCAGGCCGTGAAAAGCTTTCTCGCCTATACCCTGCAGCGCCTGAGGGTCGACCATATCGACATCTACCGCCCGGCGCGGCTCGATCCGAACGTGCCGATCGAGGACACCATCGGGGCCATCGCCGACATGGTGAAGGCGGGTTACGTGCGCCATATCGGCCTGTCCGAGGTCGGCCCCGACACCATCCGCCGGGCCGCCGCCGTGCATCCGATCTGCGACCTCCAGATCGAGTACTCCCTGATCTCGCGCGGCATCGAGGACGCCATCCTGCCGGTCTGCCGCGAACTCGGCATCGGCATCACGGCCTATGGGGTGCTTTCGCGCGGTCTGATCAGCGGCCATTGGCAGGGCGAGACCACCGGCCCCGGCGATTTCCGCACCCATAGCCCTCGCTTCCAGGAGGGCAATGTCGAGAAGAACCTCGCGCTGGTCGAGGGTCTGCGGCGTCTGGCCGAGGCCAAGGGCGTCAGCGTCGCGCAGATCGCCATCGCCTGGGTGGCGGCGCAGGGCGATGACATCATCCCGCTCGTCGGCGCCCGCCGCCGCGATCGCCTCGCCGAGGCTCTCGGGGCCCTCGACGTCAAGCTCACCGAGGAGGATCTCGCGGCCATCGAGCGGATCATCCCCAAGGGCGCGGCCGCCGGCGACCGCTATCCGTCCGCCCAGATGGCCATGCTGGACAGCGAGAGGGTGTGAGGAGGCGTGAGCGACCGCTCCCCTCGTCCTGCGCGTCCCTCGCCGTCGTCCACCACTCCACCACGTCATGGCCGTCCCCGGACTTGATCCGGGGATCAGTCCCGGCCATCCCGATCGGAAGAGCCCGGCGTTTCAGGCCACCGGGATCACCGGCACAAGGCCGGTGATGACGAGCGAGGAGGTTGTCAGTTCTTGATCTCAGGGTGAGGCGAAGCCTCGGCTTCAGCACCGAGGCGCTGATCCGCGGTTTACTTATTCGGCCTTTGGCCGACTCCCGAAGATCGCGCTGCCGACCCGCACATGGGTGGCGCCGAGCTGGATCGCCGCGTCGAAATCGGCGCTCATGCCCATGGACAGCATGGCGAGGCCGTGGCGCCTGGCGATGGTGTTGAGCAGCGCGAAATGGGGCGACGGCGGGTCCTCCGCCGGCGGGATGCACATGAGGCCCGCGATCTCCAGGCTGTATTTGCTGCGGCAGGCCTCGAGGAAGGCATCGACCTCGGCCGGGATCACGCCGCCCTTCTGCGGCTCCTCGCCGGTGTTCACCTGTACCAGCAGGCGCGGCCTCTTACCCTGCCTGACGATCTCCTTGGCGAGCGCTTCGGCGAGCGACGGGCGGTCGAGGGTGTGGATCACGTCGAAGAGCTCCACCGCCTCCCGGGCCTTGTTGGACTGCAGCGGGCCGATCATGTGCAGCTCCACATCGGCAAAGCGCTCGCGCAAGGCCGGCCATTTGGCCTTGGCTTCCTGTACGTAATTCTCGCCGAACACCCGCTGGCCTGCGGCGAGCACCGGCTCGATCTCCTCCGCCGGGAAGGTTTTGGAGACCGCCACGAGGGTGATGGAGGATGGGTCGCGGCCATAATCGGAGGCCGCGCGCCGGATGCTCTCCTGCACCTGTTTCAAGCCTTCGACCGCGCCGTTCTCGCTCATGGCATCCTCTCTCGCTCCGCACTGTCATCCCCGGCCCGAGATGGCGAACGCCATCACGCGAGAAGGGGATCCATGGTCAGCCACACCGCGATAGTCCCCTTGCCGGCTCTGCGAGCCGTCGAGGATGACACACCGCGTCGGATCTTGACCGTCTCGCCCGCGCGAAACCGTTGACCGCGCGGGAGAGCTGTGTCCTAGTCCGCGCCAACGCTGCGGCGCAAGCCGCTTGAATCGCTAAACGACGGATGTGCTGAGAAAAATGAGGCCCGAGCGCTACAACGCCAAGGAAGCCGAGCTGAGATGGCGGCAGGTCTGGAACGACCGCGACCTGTTCAAGACGAACAACGACGACCCGCGTCCGAAATACTACGTGCTCGAGATGTTCCCGTATCCGTCGGGACGCATCCATATGGGTCACGTGCGCAATTACACCATGGGCGACGTGGTGGCGCGCTACAAGCGCGCGCGTGGCTTCAACGTGCTCCACCCCATGGGCTGGGACGCTTTCGGGATGCCGGCGGAGAACGCTGCCATGCAGAACAAGGTCCACCCGAAGGAATGGACCTACGCCAACATCGCCACCATGCGCTCCCAGCTGCAATCGATGGGTCTCGCCATCGACTGGAGCCGCGAGATCGCGACCTGCGATCCGAGCTATTACAAGCATCAGCAGCGCATGTTCCTGGACTTCCTGGAAGCAGGCCTCGTCGACCGCAAGACCGCCAAGGTGAACTGGGATCCGGTCGATCACACCGTGCTCGCCAACGAGCAGGTGATCGACGGCCGCGGCTGGCGCTCGGGCGCCCTGGTCGAGCAGCGCGAGCTGACCCAGTGGTTCCTGAAGATCACCGATTTCGCCCAGGATCTCGACGACAGGCTCGACACCCTCGACCGCTGGCCGGAGAAGGTGCGCCTGATGCAGCGCAACTGGATCGGCCGCTCGGAGGGCCTGCTGGTGCGCTTCGCGTTGAAGCCGGAGACGGTCCCGAACGGCGACACCGAGCTGCAGATCTACACCACGCGTCCGGACACCCTGTTCGGCGCGAAGTTCATGGCCGTTGCGCCCGATCATCCGCTCGCCAGGGCGGCTGCCGAGAAGAACCCCGAGCTGGCTGCCTTCATCGAGGAATGCAAGCGCATGGGCACGGCGCAGGAAGCCATCGACAAGGCCGAGAAGCTCGGATTCGACACAGGGGTTCGCGCCGAGCATCCGTTCGACCCGAATTGGACGCTGCCGGTCTATGTGGCGAACTTCATCCTGATGGAATACGGCACGGGCGCCATCTTCGGCTGCCCGGCGCACGACCAGCGCGACCTGGACTTCGTCAACAAATACGGGCTGGGCAACACGCCGGTGGTCTGCCCGCCGGATGTCGAACCGAATGCCTTCGTCATCACCGATACGGCCTATGACGGCGACGGCCGGATGATCAATTCCCGCTTCCTCGACGGCATGACCATCGAAGAGGCCAAGGAGGAGGTCGCCCGCCGCCTGGAATCGCAGACCCGCGGCAACCGTCCGGTGGCCGAGCGCAAGGTGAATTTCCGCCTGCGCGACTGGGGCATCTCGCGCCAGCGCTACTGGGGCTGCCCGATCCCGATTATCCATTGCGATGAATGCGGCGTCGTGCCGGTGCCGAAGGATCAGCTGCCGGTGGTGCTGCCGGAGGACGTGTCCTTCGACGTGCCGGGCAACCCGCTCGACCGTCACGCGACCTGGAAGCACGTGGATTGCCCGCAATGCGGCGGGAAAGCCCGCCGCGAGACCGACACCATGGACACCTTCGTGGATTCGTCC
The DNA here is from genome assembly GCF_044784385.1 of Microvirga sp. RSM25. Classification (NCBI taxonomy): domain Bacteria; kingdom Pseudomonadati; phylum Pseudomonadota; class Alphaproteobacteria; order Hyphomicrobiales; family Methylobacteriaceae; genus Microvirga; species Microvirga sp. RSM25. Next base: position 4,540,916 of record NZ_CP173039.1, read on the forward strand.
TGGTACTTCGCGCGCTTCACCGACCCGACCCTGACGGACAAGCCGACGGACCGCGCGACCGTGGACCATTGGCTGCCCGTCGACCAGTATATCGGCGGCATCGAGCACGCGATCCTGCACCTGCTCTATTCGCGCTTCTTCACCCGCGCGATGAAGAAGACGGGCCATGCCGGCGTCGACGAGCCCTTCGCGGGCCTGTTCACGCAAGGCATGGTGGTGCACGAGACCTACAAGGATGCGAGCGGCGGCTGGGTGCTGCCCGCGGACGTGCGCTTCGAGACGCAAGGCGCGGCACGCAAGGCGTTCCATGTGGAGACCGGCGCACCTGTCGAGATCGGCTCCATCGAGAAGATGTCGAAGTCGAAGAAGAACACGGTCGATCCGGACGAGATCATCGCATCCTACGGCGCCGATACGGCGCGTTGGTTCATGCTCTCAGACTCGCCGCCGGAGCGCGACGTGATCTGGACCGAGGAGGGTGTGCAGGGCGCGGGTCGCTTCGTCCAGCGCGTCTGGCGCCTCGTCGGCGATCTCGCCGAGCGCATGGCGGCCGGGGATTCCGCTGCCGCGGAAGGCCCCATCGCCACCGCCGTCCGCAAGGCGGCGCACAAGGCGCTGGCGGCTGTCGAGGACGATGTCGAGCGTCTGCGCTTCAACCGCTGCGTCGCCCATCTCTACGAGCTCGCCAACAGCCTGCAGGATCTGTCGAACCAGGCCAAGACCAGCGACGAGCCGGGCTTGGGCCAGGCCTTCGCTGAGGCCGGGCGCATCTTCGTGCAGCTGCTCGCCCCGATGATGCCGCATCTCGCCGAGGAATGCTGGGAATCCCTGGGCCAGCAGGGCCTCGTGTCCGACACGGCCTGGCCGGTGGTCGACCGGTCGCTTCTGGTGGAGGACACGGTCACCCTCCCCGTGCAGGTCAACGGCAAGAAGCGGGCTGACGTGACGGTTGCCCGCGATGCGGATCAGGCTACTGTCGAGGCGGCTGTGCTCTCGCTCGATGCCGTGCAAAAGGCGATGGAGGGAAAGCCCGCCCGCAAGATCATCGTGGTTCCCCAAAGGATCGTGAATGTCGTCGCTTAAGTTCAAAGGCCTTGCCCACGTCGTTCTCGTGGCAGGCCTGTCTCTCGGCCTGTCCGCCTGCTTTCGGCCGCTCTATGGCCCGACCGCCTCGGGCCAGTCGCTCCAGACAGTCCTGGCCTCCATCGACGTGCCCGAGCTGCAATGGCCGCCGGCGCTCGCCAATACGGGGCATTACCTGCGCAGCGAGTTGGTCTACCTCCTCAACGGCTCGGGATCGGACACGCCCAAGCGCTACAAGCTTGCATTGCGCATGAGCGAGACCCAATCGAGCCCGGTGGTCGACATCGAGACCGGCACGGCCAGCTCCGTCATCGTCGGCGGGACCCTGACCTATACGCTGACGAGCCTGGACGGAAAGACGGTGGTCGCACAGGGCACGGCCACATCGGCCACGAGCTTCGACCGCTTCCCGCAGCGCTTCGCCAATATCCGGGCGGCGCGAGACGCGGAAATCAGGCTCGCCAAGGATCTGGCGCAGCAGGTGAGGACGCGCTTGTCGGCGACGCTCGCAACCCAAAGCTGACCCGATGGTCGCCGTCAAAGCAGGTGACGTGGACGGAGCACTGCGGCGCCCCGATCCGCGCATCGGCGTCTTCCTGTTCTACGGGCCCGACATGGGCCTGATCAACGAGCGTGCGCGCGCCGTCGCCGAACGTTCGGTGGATGATCCCTCGGACCCGTTCCAGCTCATCCGCATCGATGGCGACGACATCGCCTCGGACCCGGCCCGTCTCGCGGACGAGGCCGGGACCATAGGGCTGTTCGGCGCTAAGCGCGCGATCTGGGTGAAATCGACCTCGCGCAACATCGCACCGGCGGTCGATGCGGTTCTGAAAGGCGAATTGCAGGATACGGTGATCATCATCGAGGGCGGCGATCTGCAGAAATCCTCGCCGCTGAGGACATTGTGCGAGCGTTCGCAGAAAGCGCTCGCCCTGCCCTGCTATGCGGATACGGGCCGCGATCTCGGCGCGGTCGTCGACGAAGCCTTGAAAGCCGACGGTTTTTCGATTCAGCGCGAGGCCAGAGCGGCGCTGATCGCGAGCCTCGGCGGCGACCGGCTTGCCACCCGCGGAGAACTCGCCAAGCTCATGCTCTATGCCCATGGCCAGCGCGAGATCACGCTGGCCGACGTGGATGCGATCATGAGCGACGTGTCGAGTCTCGCCATGGATGCGGTGGTCGACGCCGCCTTTGCCGGCGAAGGCACGGGCCTGGAGACCGGTTCCCGGCGTCTCGCAGCGGAAGGCGTGAATGCATCCGTGCTGCTCGGCGCCGCGCTCCGCCATGCCTTGATGCTGCTGACGGCGCGGCTTTCCGTAGAGGAAGGACGCCCGATCCCCGCTGTGATGGAAAGCATGCGCAGCCTGCACTTCCGGCGCAAGCCCCTGGTCGAACGCCATCTCCAGCGCTGGACGAGCGACAGCCTCAAGGATGCCATCGCGTTGCTTCAGACCAACCTGCTGCAAACCCGCCGTCTCGGCGATCTCGCCGATACGATCGCGGCCAAGACCCTGCTCGACATCGCAAGAGCGGCAAGGCGGTAGGTGCTGACCCAGTAAGCAAATTCTACTGTGTCATGGCCGTCCCCGGACTCGATCCGGGGATGGGTCCCGGCCATCTCTCTTGGAAAAGTTCGGCGCATCAATCAAACGGGATCACCGGCACAAGGCCGGTGATGACGACAGAGCCATAGTGCCGTGAAGAGCAACTCTTACGGATTCAACCGCCGGCACAGGCCGTCGAGCTGCTCCAGGGTCTTGTACTTGATGCGCAATTCACCGCCCTTGCCCTTGTGATCGATGCTGACGGTGAGGCCGAGCACGTCCTGCAGGGCCTTTTCGAGCGCGCGGGTGTCCGGGTCCTTTTCCACCTTGGCGGGCTTCGCCGTCGCGGCCTCCGTCTTCGCAGGATCGGCATTGTCGTTCTGCGCGATCTCCTCGACCTGGCGCACGCTCAGGCCTTCGTCGAGGACCCGCTTGGCGACCTGCAACGGATCCTTCACGGAGAGCAGGGCGCGGCCGTGGCCGGCGGTGAGCTTGCGCTCCATCAGGAGCTTGCGCACCCCGACGGGGAGATCGGCGAGGCGCAGCATGTTGGCGATGTGGCTGCGGCTCTTGCCGATGATCTTCGAGAGGTTCTCCTGCGTATAGGAGAACTCGACCATCAGCCGGGAATAGCCTTCCGATTCCTCGATCGGGTTGAGGTCGGCGCGCTGCACGTTTTCGAGGATCGCGTATTCGAGCGAGGTCTTGTCGTCGATCGTGACGACGACCACGGGCACCTTGTGCAGGCCCGCCTTCTGCGCCGCGCGCCAGCGGCGCTCACCGGCGACGATCTCGTATTCCTCCCGGTGGTTCGGAATCGGCCGCACCACGATGGGCTGGATGATGCCGCGATCCTTGATCGACTGGGTCAGCTCCTGCAGATCGTCGTCGTCGAATCGCTTGCGCGGATTGCGCGGGTTCGGGCGCAGGAACTCCACTGGCACGTGGCGGGGTACAAAGCCCTTTCGCTCGAGGTTGCCCATTTCGTCCCCGACCTCGCCGATCAGGGCGGCCAATCCACGGCCGAGACGCGACTTACCTTCTTCTGCCATTGTCTCTCTCAAATGTTCTTAAGCCGCGCGCAGGGCGCGTTCACGCTGAATGACTTCGGACGCCAAACGGAGATAGGCCTGCGAGCCGGCGCATTTCAGATCGTAGAGCAACACCGGCTTGCCGTGCGACGGAGCCTCGGACACGCGGACGTTGCGCGGGATCATGGTCTCGTAAACCTTGTTGCCCATGAACTGGCGCACGTCGGCGACGACCTGCCCCGAGAGGTTGTTGCGCGGGTCGAACATGGTCAGCACGACGCCGTGGATCGTGAGATCCGGATTGAGCGCCGAACGGACCTGCTCGACCGTCTTGATCAGCTGGCTGAGGCCTTCCAGAGCGAAAAATTCGCATTGGAGCGGTACCAGAACCGCGTCAGCAGCGGTCAAGGCATTGATGGTCAAAAGATTGAGCGATGGCGGGCAATCGATCAAAATATAGGTAAAAGGTTCACTTACCTCGGAGGCCGAAAGGCTCTGAATCGCCGAGCGAAGTCGATGCGACCGATTCCGCTCGTTCGCGATCTCCAACTCGACACCAAGCAGGTCGAGAGTCGAGGGCGCGACCGATAATCCGGGCACCACGGTCTCGGTGATGCTCTCGGCCAGCGAGGCTTCACCGGCTAGCACATGGTAGGTCGAGATCTGGCGGCTCTTCCGGTCGATGCCGAGACCTGTCGAGGCGTTGCCCTGCGGGTCGAGATCGATGATCAGCACCTTCTCGCCGATGGCGGCGAGCGCCGTGCCGAGGTTGATCGCCGTCGTCGTCTTCCCGACGCCCCCCTTCTGGTTGGCGAGCACGAGAACGCGCGGCGTCACGCCACGCGCGCCTGCTTCGGGTCCGTTGCGGTCGGTCATCATGAATGGCTCTCGATGGAGGTTATGCGAAGAATCCTGGCCTCAGGATCGGTCAGGCTTGGCAGGATCTCTGCCTCGAATGTCCACTTTTTCCGGGCCTCGGTCAATTCAATCTCGGCGTCGCGCCCCTTGGGAAACAGGCCCATTGTCCCCGCTTTCAACAAGGGCTCGGTCCAATCCAGCAGCATAGTGAGCGATGCCAGGGCGCGAGCCGAGACCACGTCGGCCTTGCCGACGAAGTCGGGCACCTGGGTTTCCAGCCGCGCTTCGTGCACCTTGGCCGGGGCTCCCGTCAGCCGGGCGATGTGACGGAGGAAGGCGCACTTGCGCGAATTGCTCTCGACGAGGTGGACCTGGAGCCCCCTCTCCGCCCCCGCGATGGCGAGGACGAGACCGGGAAATCCGGCGCCGGCGCCCAGGTCGAGCCAGGTTCCGGCGTCCGGCGCGAGGTCCAGAAGCTGGAGCGAATCGACGATATGACGATCCCAGATCCGGTCGAGCGTGGCCGGGCCGACGAGGTTCTTGATCGCCTGCCAGCGGCGAAGTTCGCGCTCCAGCAACTCGAGCTTCTCGAATGTTTCACGTGAAACATTTAGGTCCGATGCAGTGATCATGGCGGATTTCGTCACGACAGCGCCTCGGCCATACGGATGTTTCGGCTTGGCGACTTGCGGGCATGGGCGGCGAGCAACGTCAGGGCCGCCGGCGTGATACCCTCGATCCTCGCCGCCTGACCCAGGGTCTTCGGACGGATCAGGGCGAGCTTGGCCTTGATCTCGTTCGACAAGCCGGGAAGCCCCTGGAAATCGATGCTCTCCTCCAGAACCACACTCTCGTCACGGCGATAGGCGGCGATGTCCGCCTGCTGGCGGTCGAGATAAACCGCATAGGTGGCATCCGTCTCCAGCCGTTCCCGCACGGGGATGCTCACGGCTGACAGGTCGGGCCACACCTGTGTCAGGTCGTTCCAGCCGACGCTCGGATAGGACAGAAGCTGATAGGCCGAGCGGCGAATGCCGTCCTGATTGAGTTCCAAGCCGTGGCGGGACCCTTCCTGCGGCGTCAGGGTCAGGGCGTGCAGCCGCTGCCGCGTCTCGCGGATCTCGTCCTGAGAGCGCCGGAAATGGGCCGCGCGCTCCGAGCCGACGCAGCCGAACTCCATGCCCTTGCCGGTCAGGCGCTCGTCCACATTGTCGATGCGCAGGCTGAGCCGGTATTCGGAGCGGGACGTGAACATGCGGTAAGGCTCACTCACCCCGCGGGTGATCAGGTCGTCGATCAACACACCGATATAGGATTCGGCCCGGTCGAACACGATACCGTCCTGGCCGCAAGCCCGGCGCGCCGCATTGAGGCCCGCGACGAGACCCTGGGCCGCCGCTTCCTCGTATCCAGTCGTTCCATTGATCTGGCCGGCCAGAAAGAGGCCCTGCACCGCCTTGGTTTCGAGCGCAGCATTCAGGTTGCGTGGATCGACGTAATCGTACTCGATGGCATAGGCCGGCTGGAGCATCCGCACCTGCTCCAGGCCCGGAATGTGCTTCAGGAACGCGAGCTGCACCTCCTCGGGCAGGGAGGTCGAGATGCCGTTCGGATAGACGGTGACGTCGTCCAGGCCCTCCGGCTCGAGAAAGATCTGGTGGCCGTCCCGGTCGCCGAAGCGCACGACCTTGTCCTCGATGGACGGGCAGTAGCGCGGTCCCCTGCCCTGGATCTCGCCGGAATACATGGCCGAGCGATGCAGATTGTCCCGGATCAGCTCATGCACCTTGGCCGTGGTGCGGGTAATGCCGCACTCGATCTGCGGGTTCGCAATCCGGGTCGTGAGCAGGGAGAACGGCACCGGCTCGTTGTCGGCCGCCTGCTTGTCGACGCCGGCCCAGTCGATGGTGCGGCCATCGAGGCGGGGCGGGGTGCCGGTCTTCAGCCGTCCGAGGGTGAAGCCGAGCCGCTCGAAGGTCTTCGGCAGGCCGAGCGAGGGACGTTCGCCCATGCGACCGGCCGGGATCTTCTTCTCGCCAATATGGATCAGCCCCGATAGAAAGGTGCCGGTAGTGATGATTACGGCTGCGGTTGCGAGCACACGGCCATCCGTGAGCAGGAGGCCCGTGACGCGGCCATCCTGGACGACGAGATCGTCGGCCTCCCCTTCCACGACGGTCAGATTCGGCGTCTGCAGCAGTTCGCCCTGCATGGCGCGGGCATAGAGCTTGCGGTCGGCCTGGGTGCGCGGCCCGCGGACCGCCGGACCCTTGCGCCGGTTGAGCAGGCGGAACTGGATGCCGGCCCGATCGGCGATACGGCCCATGACTCCGTCGAGGGCGTCGATCTCACGCACGAGATGGCCTTTACCCAGGCCACCGATGGCCGGATTACAGGACATGGCGCCGACGGTGGACAGTTTGTGCGTGACCAGGGCCGTGCGCGCGCCCATGCGGGCCGACGCGGCGGCCGCCTCGGACCCCGCGTGGCCGCCTCCCACGACGATCACATCGAACACCTGACTCATGTTGATCTCCATGCCGGAGCCGCGGATCCAGAGGTGGAGTGTACCTCATGGAACCGATCCGACGCTCGCTTTCCAGCCAAACACATCGCCCGGCGCGGAAAACCGAAAACACTTTCTCGCGCGATAGGCTTGGATCTAAATCCCGACGGGACAGAGGTCAAAAGGGCAAAATGTTTCACGTGAAACATTTCGGGCCCGGCCTCGCTTCTGCACATCCTGTTCACAGGCTGTACCCATCCGATTCAGCATTGTTCCACCGATTCGTGAACAGCCGAAAATCAACTCTCGCCGATTCGACTCAGCGTTACCGCAGGGACCGGTCATTTCCCGATGCAGAAGCTGGAGAACAGGCGGTCCAGCACATCCTCCACATCGACCCGGCCGGTGATCTCGCCAATGGCACGCGCGGCAAGCCGCACCTCTTCGGCCGCCAGTTCGAGCGGTCCATGGCCGACGAGCATGGCACGAGCCCGTTCCAGGGCCGCATGGGCGCGCTCCAGGGCCTTGCGGTGACGCTCGCGGGTGAGGATGGCATCGCCCTGCCCCATCAGCGCCGAGGCCTCCTCCTCGAGACGGGCGATCAGCTCCGGCAATCCCTCCCCGGTCGCGGCCGCGATCGTCAGATCGCAATCGTGTCGGACCCGATTCAAATCCGACTTCGTGCCTACCCTCAAAAGACGTTGAGCCTGAGGCGGTTCACTCTCCTCGCCTTCCGGCGGCATGAGCCAAAGCACGAGATCCGCATCCTGCGCCCGGGCCCGGGCCCGGGAGACGCCCTCCTGCTCGATCATATCGCCGCTCTCCCGCAGGCCCGCCGTATCGACGATGATCACAGGCAGGCCGCCGAGATCGCAATGGACCTCGATCACGTCGCGGGTCGTGCCGGCGACGGGCGAGACGATGGCCACGTCCCGACGGGCGAGCGCATTCAACAGGGTCGACTTGCCCGCATTCGGCGGTCCTGCCAGCACGACGGTCAGACCCTCGCGCAGACGCTCGCCGCTGCGGTTCGCCATGGCGCCTCCGATCTCGCCCCGGACCCGGTCGATCATCCCGAGGATCTCCTGCTCCAGATCCTCCGGCACGTCGCCCTCGTCGGAGAAATCGAGGCTCGCCTCGAGCAGCGCCAGGACCTGCAGCACGCTCTCGCGCCAGTTCTCGGCGGCGTTCCCGAGCCGTCCGCCGAGCTGGAGCATGGCCTGCCGGCGCTGCGCCTCGGTCTCGGCATCGATGATATCGGCGAGGCCTTCGACCTGGGCGAGGTCCATGCGCCCGTTGAGAAAGGCGCGGCGGGTGAACTCGCCGGCTTCCGCCGGGCGGCAATTGTCGATGCCGCCGAGAGCGCGCAGCACCGCGGCCCTGGTCGCCAATCCGCCATGGATCTGGAGCTCGGCCTGATCCTCGCCGGTAAAGCTCCCCGGCCCCGGCATCCACAGGACGAGGGCCTGATCGAGGGGTTCGCCGGTCGTCGGGTCCTTCAGCGTCCGCACGACCGCGCGCCGGGGCTCAGGCATTCGCTCTGTCATCCGCTCCAGCACGGTGCGGCTCTCCGGTCCGCTGATCCGGATCAGGCACACGGCGGCGCGGCCGTGACCGGAGGCAGTGGCGAAGATGGTGTCGTCCGAACGCATGAGGATGAACCTCGTGAGGAGAAGAGGATTTAAGGTTGATGAAGTCTTAAAACATGAAGCGCGGTCAGGATCGGTTCTGATCCGAATCGATCGAACTTGGAAGCCTTCGCCGGAGCAGACATGATGAACCGCCTGAATGAGGCCAGTTCCCCCTACCTTCTGCAGCACAGGGACAACCCTGTCCATTGGTGGGAATGGGGTCCGGAAGCCCTGGCCGAGGCCAGGCGGCTCGATAAGCCGATCCTCATCTCGATCGGCTACGCCGCCTGCCACTGGTGCCATGTGATGGCCCATGAGAGCTTCGAGGATCCGGACGTCGCCGCGGTCATGAATGAGCTCTTCGTCAACATCAAGGTCGACCGCGAAGAACGGCCGGATGTGGACCATGTCTATATGAGCGCGCTCCACCTGCTGGGCGAGCCCGGCGGCTGGCCCCTCACCATGTTCCTGACACCCGAGGGCGAGCCGTTCTGGGGCGGCACCTACTTTCCGAAGGAGGCCCGCTTCGGCCGCCCCGGCTTCGCCGGCGTGCTGCGTGAGATCAGCCGCCTCTACCACGCCGAGCCCGAACGCATCCTCAAGAACCGGGATGCGATCAAGCAGCACCTCGCCAAGACCGACCGGAGCGACGGCGGCACGCTTGGGCCCGACGATCTCGACCGCATGGGCCTGCGGCTCTCCGAGCTGATCGATACGGAAAACGGAGGTCTGCAGGGCGCGCCGAAATTCCCCAACCCGCCGATCCTCGAATATCTCTATCGCTATGCTGGCCGCACCGGTGACCAGGAGGCGAAGAGGCGTTTCCTCCTGACCCTGGAGCGCATGGCCCTCGGCGGCATCCGCGATCATCTCGGCGGCGGCTTCGCACGCTACTCCGTCGACGAGCGCTGGCTCGTGCCGCATTTCGAGAAGATGCTCTACGACAATGCGCAGCTCCTCGAGCTCTACGCGCTTGGCTTTGCGGAGACCGGCCGCGCCCTTTTCCGGGATGCCGCGGAGGGTATCGTCACTTGGCTCGACCGGGAGATGACCACACCCGAGGGCGCCTTCGCGTCGAGCCTCGATGCGGACTCGGAAGGCGAGGAGGGCCGCTTCTATGTCTGGAGCCTGGGCGAAATCCGCGAGGTCCTGGGCGCGGAGGATGCGGCCTTCTTCGCCAGGGTCTACGACATCTCGGAGGAGGGAAACTGGGAAGGCACGAACATCCCGAACCGGCTCATCTCCGGTGAGGCTCCATCCGCCGTGGAAGAACGGCTCGCGACCATGCGCGAAAAACTTCTGGAGCGGCGGGCCTCGCGGGTCAGGCCCGGCCTCGACGACAAGGTGCTGGCGGATTGGAACGGGCTGATGATCTCGAGCCTCGTGCGCGCCTCTCCCCTCCTCGGCCGGCCAGACTGGATCGGCCTCGCAGCCCGATCCTATCGTTTCGTGTCTGAATCGATGAGCCGCGACGGCCGGCTCGGCCATTCCTGGCGCGGCGGCGCGCTGATCTTCCCGGGCTTCGCCCTCGACCACGCCGCGATGATGCGGGCGGCGCTCGCCCTCTACGAAGCGACCTCCGAGCCCGCCTATCTCTCAAATGCGCAGACCTGGCGCGACGGGCTGCTCTCGGATTTCATGGTCACGGAGACCGGCTGCCTCGCCATGACTGCCCAGAATGCGGACCCACTGGTCGTCCGTCCCCGGCCGACCCATGACGATGCCGTGCCGAACGCCAACGGGGTCTTCGCCGAGGCTCTGGTCCGCCTGGCCCAGATCACGGAGACGCAGGACGATCTTCAACGGGCCTCGGAGATCCTGAGCCAGCTCGTCGGCATCGCCCGCTCGGCGCCGCTGGGCCATACCTCGATCCTCAACGCCCTCGACCTGCACCTGCGCGGCCTGAGCATCCTCGTCACGGGAAACAACGCGCAGGACTTGTTCGAGACCGCCCTGCAGGTCCCCTATCCCGACCGCAGCGTCCGCCGGCTGCGCGAGGATGAGACCCTCGACGAAAATCATCCGGCCAGCGCCCTCGCCTCCTCGGGCATGGACGCACAAGCCCTCGTCTGCGCCGGCATGCGCTGCTCGCTCCCGGTCACGGATGCGGACGGGTTGAAGACGCAGATCGCGGAGATGCTGACGCCGGTGCAAGGGCACGATCCCGCGAGCGGGCATTAGATCAAGTGTGAGAACTTTCTTCCCAATGTTATCACCGGCTTTGTGCCGGTGATCCCGATGCGAGTGGTACGGAGTTCTTCGAAGCCGGATGGCCTGGTCAAGCCCGGCCATGACGAGGAGGGTGTCATTCCCGGCCGGAGCGCAGCGAAGGGGAAGGGATCCATAGCGCTGAGCGTGCGGCTGGATCCCCTTCCCGGTCCTGCGGACCGCCGGGGATGACAGCGGAGCGCTTACTCAGCAATCCGGCTCGCGTTTTTCCGCCTCGCGGTTGAGATGCGTCAGAGGCAGAACCGCGTCGGATTTCACCCGGGTAAGGGCGAAGTTGGAGCGAATGTCGCCGATCATCGGCAGGACCAGGAGCTTTTCCGTCAGGAAGTTCTCATAGGCTTTGAGATTGGCCACCACGATCTCGGTAATGAAATCGGCCGTACCGGACACCATGTGGCAGGCCACCACCTCCGGCATGGCGGCGAGCGCCTGCTGGAGCGCCTGCGCGTTGTCGCGGGAATGTTTTTCGACCTTGATCTCGACGAAGACCGTGAGGCTCAAGCCCACCGACTCCCGCTCGAGGACAGCCCGGTAGGTGCGGATAAAGCCGTCGCGCTCCAGGCGCCTGACCCGCCGCAGGCACGGAGAGGGCGAGAGGCCAACCTGATCAGCCAGTTCCTGGTTGGTCAAGCGCCCGTCAGACTGAAGCGCATTCAGGATCCGCAGGTCGATGGCGTCGAGATCGATAAAGGGCATGGCTGCGCGAACCCCGCTTTCACGCAATTTTCTGCCAAGAATGCGCAACCTTCAAGCCGAACTTCGCAAGGACGTGCCCTGGCCTGAAAGCCTATGCTCAGGGTTGCTCATGGAGGCTTGTCATGTCCGATCTTGCTTATCCCCCGTCTCAGGCTCAGACGCGCCCTAGCGTGATCGGATGGCCTGCCGCCTTCGCCACCGTGACGATCTGGGCCGTCTGGGCCGTCGCGACACGCCATGCGGTGACGCATGATCTGCCCCCCGCCGCAATCGGCCTGTTGCGGTTCGGAGTCCCTGCCCTCCTGCTGCTCCCGATCAGCTGGAGGACCGGCCTGTTCCCGAAAGGGCTCGGTTTCCGGAAAGGCCTCGGGCTTCTCGGGTCCGGCGCTCCGTTCTTCCTCATCGTCGCGCTCGGCATGCAGTTCGCCCCGGCGGCCGAAATCGGTCCGTTGTTGCCGGGAACCATGCCGCTCTTCGTGGCGCTGATCGGCTGGCTCGTCTTCGGCGAGCGCCTCGGGCGATTCAGGATCGCGGGCTTCGCCCTGATCCTGATCGGCGTCGCCTGCATCGGCGGCTATGGCCTGCTGTTCGCCGGCAACGGCACCTGGCGCGGACATGTGCTGCTTCTCAGCGGAGCCTTCCTGTGGGGGATCTATACCCACGCCTATCGTCGCAGCGGATTGTCCGCCCTTCAGGCCGCCGCTCTGATCGGATTGTGGTCCTTCCTTATCCTTCTGCCCTTCGGTGCTCCGTCACTGGCTCGTGCGCTCGGCGACGGATTGGCCGGACCTGTGATCCTGCAGGCTGTCGTGCAGGGATTTTTCTCAGGCGTCGCAGGCGTCGTTCTCTACGGGATCGCGGTCGACCGTCTCGGCGCTTCGCGCGCGGCCGCCGTCTCGCCCCTGTCGATCGTGATGGCGGCTTTGATCGCCGTTCCCGTCCTCAACGAGATCCCGGATCGCGCAGCATTGCTCGGGATAACATTGGCGACGCTCGGCGTTGTGCTGGCGAGCGGCGTCTTCAGCCAGCCTTCGTCGAGCGGAACGGCGAAGGTTTGAGGGTGCCTGAATTTCACCGGGCACAGGAGCGGCGATGTTCTTTTTCTTCTCCAACCGATTGGGCTGTGCAGGCTCGCTCCTGGTCTCCGCCGCCCTGACCTTGATCGTGCTGTGGCTGATGGGCGTGTTCTGACGTCAGGCGAGGTCAGCGCGTCCTTCCGGGAACGACACCGTCCCTGTCACGCGCTTTCCCAATCGGGATCACCGGGACAAGCCCGGTGATGACGAGGGAAGCCAATCTCCGACTTCATCGTCAGGAGCCGCAAAGCGACTGTCTCGAAGGAGGGTCCGGACTGCGCCGGAAACGCACCAAACGAAAAAACCCCACCCTCCAGGTCGGAGGATGGGGCCCATTGTCGGATACGGAATTTCCGGATCAGGTATTCATCGAATCGAAGAAGTCGCCGTTCGACTTGGTCTGGCGCAGCTTGTCGAGCAGGAACTCGATGGCGTCGACCGTGCCCATCGGGTTGAGGATGCGGCGCAGCACGTACATCTTCTTGAGCGTGTCGCTCGGCACCAGCAGCTCTTCCTTGCGGGTACCGGAGCGGGTGATGTCGATGGCCGGGAAGGTGCGCTTGTCGGCGACCTTGCGGTCCAGAATGATTTCCGAGTTGCCGGTGCCCTTGAACTCTTCGAAGATCACCTCGTCCATGCGCGAGCCCGTGTCGATGAGCGCGGTCGCGATGATGGTGAGCGAACCGCCCTCCTCGATGTTGCGCGCCGCACCGAAGAAGCGCTTCGGGCGCTGCAGGGCGTTGGCGTCGACACCGCCGGTGAGCACCTTGCCGGAGGACGGCACCACCGTGTTGTAGGCACGTCCCAGACGCGTGATCGAGTCGAGCAGGATCACCACGTCGCGGCCGTGCTCCACGAGGCGCTTGGCCTTCTCGATCACCATCTCGGCGACCTGTACGTGACGCGTCGCCGGCTCGTCGAAGGTGGAGGCCACGACCTCGCCCTTCACGGAGCGCTGCATGTCGGTCACTTCCTCGGGCCGCTCGTCGATGAGCAGCACGATGAGGTAGCACTCGGGATGATTGGTGGTGATCGACTGCGCCACGTTCTGCATCAGCACGGTCTTACCGGTGCGCGGCGGCGCAACGATGAGCGCGCGCTGGCCTTTGCCGATGGGCGAGACGATGTCGATGATGCGCGGCGAGAAATCTTTTCGCGTCGGATCGGCGATCTCGAGATTGAAGCGCTCGTGCGGGAAGAGCGGCGTCAGGTTGTCGAAATGGACCTTGTGCCGGATCTTCTCCGGATCCTCGAAATTGATCGTGTTGACCTTGAGCAGCGCAAAATAGCGCTCGCCTTCCTTGGGGCCGCGGATCGGGCCGTCCACCGTGTCGCCGGTGCGCAGGCCGAACTTCCGGATCTGCGAGGGCGAGACATAAATGTCGTCGGGACCGGGCAGATAGTTCGAATCGGCCGAGCGCAGGAAGCCGAAGCCGTCCTGCAGCACCTCGACGACGCCGGCGCCGATGATTTCCACCTCGCGCGCCGCCAGCTGCTTGAGGATGGCGAACATGAGCTCCTGCTTGCGCATGGTGCTCGCATTCTCGACCTCGAGCTCTTCGGCGAAGGTGATGAGTTCAGTGGCGGATTTCGATTTCAGGTCTTGAAGCTTGATTTCCCTCATCGGGGAACACTCTCGGGGTAAAATCGCGGGCAGGTGGGCTGTACGCGGAGGAGATTAAGGGAAACGTCGACAGGGCCGCTCAGTTCACGAGGGTGACTTGAGAGAGCCCTGAGGGCCCCTGCAGCGCACCTGTCTTTGAGGAAGAGAATTCTTATTTAGCCCTATTCGGGCCAAGGCTCAAGACCTCGCGTTCAAAAATACGAAGAGGTTTTCAGGGCCTGTCCTGGCGGTGCCAGATTCTGAGATCTCCCACGGCCTCGAAACCGTTCCGGCACGCCACCGTGAGATCCGATCCCGTCTCGTAGCCAACGAGAGGCAGCCCGGGAAACCGGTTCGAAGCAAGCGCCGTCAATCCCTGCCAGACCTGATCGACAGCGTCGGCCGGGCCGAAGACGTTGGAGAGACCGACAACCCCGGCTCCCCGATTCAGGATGCCCCCGCCCACGATCACGCCGTCCCATAGGAGCGAGGCAAAGACGATATCGGGATCGCTCAGAAGCTCCGGCCTGAACGGTCGCGCATCCGGTCCCGTCTCGGGACCGGCCCACGCCCGCTCCCAGGCCGTCAGCTCCGTCTCGCTCGCGACGATCGCAAGATCATCCGGACCGATGTTCCCGGCAGGGGATTCGAGGAAAAGCCATTGCGCATCGAACAATACCTCGAAGCCCAGACAGGACAGCTCCACCCCGTTGAAGCTGTCCTTGATGGCCCAGCCGCGCCGGTGATCCGACGCGACCAGGGCAGCCACCACCTCGACGAGGTCGGCTTCTGCCGCAGCATCGGTAAGCGTCACCGCATCCGGATAAAACCGGGGGTGCCGTGCCGGTTGAACCAGAGGCTCGCCTGAAACTCACCCGGTCCGCCATTCACGCGGCAGACGGCATCGCACCAGAGAGCATTATTGCGGGCAGCTTGTACGACGGGATCGTTCTTCATCGAAGCGGCCCATGAGGCTGAGATCAGAGAGGCCGAGATCAGAACGGCTTCACGATCACCAGGATCACGATGCCGATCATGAGGATCGTCGGGACCTCGTTGATCATCCGGTAGAACTTCGCCGGGCGCGTGTTCTTGTCGGCGGCGAAATCCTTCACGGTCTTCGACAGGAACCCGTGCACGCCGGACAGGATGAGCACCAGGAGCACCTTCGCGTGCAGCCAGCCGGAGGTGTACCAGCCGCCCTGCCAGACCAGGATCAGGCCGAGGATCCAGGTAAGTCCCATGGCCGGGTTGATGATCGCCTTGAGCAGGCGACGCTCCATGATCTTGAACGTCTCGGACTGGATCGAGCCCTTCGGCACCTCGCTATGATAGACGAAGAGACGCGGCAGATAGAGCATGCCGGCCATCCACGCGATGATGGCGACCACGTGGAACGCCTTGATCCAAAGATACAACATGTCATGCCCCCCGCACGCGAGCGATCAGCTGCTCGACGTGTTCGACCGGTGTCTCCGGCAGAATGCCGTGCCCGAGATTGAAGATGTGCGGGCGGCCGCGCACCGCCTTCAGGATATGTTCCGTGCCCCTGGTCAGCGCCTCGCCTCCGGCGATCAGCGCCAGCGGATCCAGATTGCCCTGGGTCGCCACATGAGTGGGAAGACCCGGCAGCACGTTCACGGGATCGAGCGTCCAATCGAGGGCAAGCCCGTCGCCGATGCCGGCAGCCGCGAAGCGATGGAGATGCGCACCGCCGCCGCGCACGAAGACGATGACCTTCGCCTGCGGCCGCGCGCTTTTGAGGCCTTCGACCATCCTGCGGATCGGGTTCAGCGACAACCGCTCGAAGAGCGCAGGCGGCAGGGCCGACCCGAAGCTCTCGAAGATCTGCACCGCTTCGGCACCCGCGTCGATCTGGCGGATGAGATAGGCCGTGGAGGCCCGCACCAGCCTGTCGATCAGCGCATCCATGAAAACCGGGTCGCGATAGGCGGTGAGCCGGGCCGGCGCCTGGTCGGGCGTGCCCTTGCCGGCGATCATGTAGCTCGCCACGGTCCAGGGCGCGCCGCAGAAGCCGAGAAGCGTCGTCTCCTTCGGCAGAGATCGGCTCAGGCGGTCCAGGGTCTCGAAGACGGGATTCAACCGCTCCAGCGGCAGCTCGTCGGCCAGCCGAGCAAGATCCGTCTGCGAGGTGACCGGATCGAGCTTGGGCCCCTCGTTCTCGACGAAGCGCACGTCCTGGCCGAGCGCATGGGGGATGACCAGGATGTCGGAGAACAGGATCGAGGCATCGAAGCCGAAGCGGCGGATCGGCTGGAGCGTCACCTCCTCGGCAAGCTTCGGATTGTAGCAGAGATCGAGGAAGGAGCCGGCCTGCTTCCGGGTCTCGCGGTATTCCGGCAGATAACGGCCGGCCTGGCGCATGATCCAGATCGGCAATGGCCAGACCGGTTCGCCGTTCAGCACGCGCAAAATCGCTTTGGTGGGACGCTCGCTCACAGGCCCTCTCTAATAAAATAGAATCTTTGAATCTTAGAATCTGATGTTTCTCTTGGGCCGTGAATCACGAAGCCGCAACCCCGTCCACAGACGGTCCACACCGGGTCGGTCGTTAACGGTTCATTAACGGATGGGGCGGGCCCGCCACAATCCTTTCCGAATTGTTAAACCTTAACAGCCCGTTAACGAACCTTAACCAAACCTAAATCGAAAACTTTTGGGTGATTCGTGCCGGATTCTCCCAATTCGACATTTTAAGAGTCGCACAACAGGCAGCCTTGTTGATGGATTGAGACGAATCCCACAGGCCCTTGCGCTGGACCTCTTGAAGCAAGCGATCTATCCACATTGATCGACTCCTTGTCCGCAGAGAGACCGATCGTGGGACGCAGCTATTTTCATCTCCATCTCGTCTCGGATTCGACGGGCGAAACGCTCATCACCGTCGCCCGCGCGGTGGTCGCACAATATGAGGGCGTCGCCGCCATCGAGCATGTCTATCCGCTCGTGCGCTCCAACACCCAGCTCGAGCGCGTGCTCAGCGAGATCGAAAACGCACCGGGCATCGTGCTCTATACCCTGGTGGAGCAGGATCTGGCACAGCGGCTCGAGGAGGTCTGCCGCAACACGAGCTCGCCGCATCTCTCCGTGCTCGAACCGGTGCACGCCCTGCTCTCCTCCTATCTCGGCACCCATTCGACGGCGCGGCCCGGCGCGCAGCACATGCTGAACGCGGAATATTTCAAGCGCATCGATGCGATGAACTTCACGCTTCTCCATGACGACGGGCACCTGCCGCACGATCTCGACGAGGCGGATGTGATCCTGGTGGGCGTGAGCCGCACGTCGAAGACGCCGACTGCCATCTATCTCGCCAATCGCGGCCTGAAAACGGCGAATATTCCTCTCGTTCCCGGCGTGCCGCCGCCGACGGTCCTGGGGACGGCCCGGAAAGCACTGATCGTCGGCCTGGTCGCGACGCCGGAGCGCATCGTGCAGATCCGGCAGAACCGTCTCCTCAGTCTCAATGCCGATGACGACACCTCTTACGTGGATCGCGACGCGGTGGCGGAGGAACTCGCAGCCTCCAGACGGCTTTTCGCCCGCAACGGCTGGCCGGTGATCGACGTGACCCGCCGTTCCATCGAGGAGACGGCGGCGGCGATCATCGACCTCTATCGCGACCATCGTCTGCGCTTCATCGCGGAATAAGTTCATGCCGGCGCTCTGGACCCATTCCGAAAAGCTGCTTCTCGCCTCGCTGAGCGCGACCCGGCTCACGCTGCTGGTGAGCGCGGGTCTTCCCGTCGAGACGCAGAATTCGAGCATCGACGAGCGGGCCGTCGAAGAGGCGGCCGCCCATGAGGGGCTCGACCCGCCGACGCTTGCCGGACGCTTGGCGGCGGAGAAGGCACTCGCCGTCAGCCGTCGCCATCCGGAACGGGTCGTTCTCGGCGCCGATCAGGTGCTCGAATGCGAAGGCGAGGTGTTTCACAAGCCTGTCGACGGTGCGGCGGCACGGGCGCAGCTGATGCGGCTGTCCGGACGGCGCCACGCCCTGCATTCGGCCGGTGCCCTCGCCATCGGCGGGCAGGTGGTCGAACGCTTTTTAGGAAGCGCCCATCTCACCATGCGGCCTTTGACCGAGGAAGCGGTCGACCTCTATCTCGACCTTGCCGGGCCCGATGTGCTGAAAAGCGTCGGCGTTTACCAGCTCGAAGGGTTCGGGGTTCATCTCTTCGAGACGGTCGAGGGGGATCATTCGACCATTCTGGGGCTCCCTCTCCTTCCGCTTCTCGCCGCCCTGCGCCGCCTCGGCTGCTTGGCTCTTTAAGGACTGTCTCTTCATGGCGAAGGCCTTCGTCGTCGGCCATCCGATCAAGCATTCCCGCTCGCCCCTGATCCACGGGTATTGGCTGAAGCAATACGGGCTCGATGGAAGTTACGAGCGCATCGAAGTCGCTCCTGTGAATTTCGGGGATTTCCTGAAGAGCTTCCCCACCCGGGGCTTCGCCGGCGGCAACGTCACCATCCCGCATAAGGAGATGGCCTTCCTGGGCGTCGATCGTCGCACAGAGCAGGCGGAGCGCGTGGGAGCCGTGAACACCCTCTGGATCGAGGACGGCGTGCTCTGGGGCGACAACACCGATGTCACCGGCTTCATGGCCCATCTCGATGCGAGCCTGGGGACGGGCTGGGAACAGGATGTGGAAACGGTTCTCGTGCTCGGGGCCGGCGGAGCCGCCCGCGCCGTGGTGGCAGGTCTCCAGAACCGGCCTTGCAAGCGCATCTTCGTGGCGAACCGCACCCTGTCGAAGGCCGAGGACCTGGTCCGCGATCTCAGGCGGGGCAGCCCTGTCGGTCTGGAGACCTCGGCGTGGGAGGCCCTCGGGCGGGTGATCCCCCATGCCCAGCTCATCGTCAACACCACGTCGCTCGGCATGGCCGGCCAGCCGCCGCTTACCCTCGATCTGGGCAAAGCGCCGCGCAACGCCGCCGTCGCGGACATCGTCTATGTTCCGCTCGAGACCCCGCTTCTCGCCGCCGCGGCCGCGCATAACCTGAGAACCGTCGACGGGCTCGGCATGCTGCTGCATCAGGCGGTGCCGGGCTTCCGGCGCTGGTTCGGCGTGACGCCGGAGGTGACGCCCGAATTGCGGGCGTTGATCCTCGCCGACATCGAGGCCCAAAGATGACCTTCGTGCTCGGCCTCACCGGCTCCATCGGCATGGGAAAATCGGCCACCGCCGATCTCTTCCGCCGGCTCGGCGTTCCGGTCCACGATGCCGACGCCACCGTGCACAGGCTCTACCGCGGCCGCGCCGCGCCGCTGATCGAAAAAGCCTTTCCAGGCACCGTCACGGAGGGAGCCGTCGACCGGGCACGCCTGGGCGCTGCCGTTCTCGACAGCCCGGAGCGCATGCAGCAGCTCGAGGCAATCGTGCATCCGCTCGTGCGGGAGGAGGAGGAAAGCTTTCTCAAGAGACTCGCGGCCCTTGCGCCGGTGGCCGTGCTGGACATCCCGCTCCTGTTCGAGACCGGCGGCGAGACGCGCTGCGATGCGGTTCTCGTCGTCACCGCGCCTGGAGCTGTGCAGCGCGACCGGGTGCTTGCCCGTCCGGGCATGACGGAGGCGAAATTTCATGCCATCCTGGCCAGGCAGATGAGGGACGAGGACAAGCGCACCCGGGCTCATTTCCTGGTCGATACAAGCCGCGGCTTTTCTTCCGCCGAGGCGCAGGTCAAATCGATTCTCGCCTGTCTCGCCGGCCGGCCGGGCCGACGCCGCCATTTTAATGAAGAGTTTTCGTGATGTTGCGTGAAATCGTTCTGGATACCGAAACCACCGGCACCGACCACGCCAAGGGCGACCGGGTGATCGAAATCGGCTGCGTCGAGCTTCTCAATCACATCCCCACGGGCAAGAGCTATCACGTCTACATCAACCCGGAATGTCCGGTCTCGCCCGGCGCCTTCGCGGTGCACGGGCTCTCCAACGAGTTTCTCAACGACAAGCCCGTCTTCGCAGCCATCGCGGACGAGTTCGCCGAGTTCGTCCGCGATGCGCGGCTCGTCATCCACAACGCCGCCTTCGACATCGGCTTCCTCAATGCGGAATTCGCCCGCACCGGGCACACGCGGTTCAACCTTCCGGACGCGGTCGACACGCTCTCGATGGCCCGGCGCAAGCATCCGGGTGCGGCGAACAACCTCGATGCGCTCTGCACGCGCTACGGGATCGACAATTCCAGGCGCACCAAGCACGGGGCGCTCCTCGACGCCGAAATCCTCGCCGAGGTCTATATCGAGCTGATCGGCGGCCGGCAGGTTGGCTTCGACCTGTCGCTGCGGCCCGCCGCACGGGGCCGCGCGGCAGCGCAGGGCCAGATCGCGGCACAAGACGCCCGTCCGCGCACCCTGATCTCGCGGTTGACCGAAGCCGAGCGCGCGGCGCACGAGGCCTTCATCCAGTCGCTGGGACCCAACACCCTCTGGCGCGAATATCTCGGCGAGACGACGCCCGAGGCATCTTAAAGACCATCATCCCGCAGCAGCCTCATCCTGAGGAGCGCAGCCGTCTTGAACCTCTCTCCCGTCATGGCCGGGCTTGTCCCGGCCATCTCGATTCTGAAAAGCGCCGCCTCTCACAAATCGGGATCATCGGCACAGGGCCGGTGATGACGTGGAGGGTGAATGGCCGGCCAGTCTCTGAAGAGGTCTGCGCGCATAAAAAATCGGACGAAACGATCCCCGCCTCGCCCGATTGGAAAACCGCGAATTCGGCCGACTGTTTACGATAGCGTCTGGCCGCCGTTCGGCTGACCCTGCACTTCGGCGGCGCGCTGGCGGTAGAGGGCCACGAAATCGATCGGGTCGATGTAGAGGGGCGGGAAGCCGCCGTTGCGCACGGCATCGGCCACCATCTGGCGGGCGAAGGGGAAGAGCAGGCGCGGGCACTCGATCATCACCACCGGGTGCAGCTGGTCCTGCGGGATGTTCTGGATGCGGAACACGCCCGAATAGGTCAGCTCGAAGGCGAACAGCACGTCCTTGCCGCCGATCTTGGCATCGCCCTCGAGGGTGAGGTCGACCTCGAAATCGGCCTCGGCGAGCTGCTTGGCATTCACATTGACCTGCAGGTTGATCTGCGGGCCTTCCGATTGCTGCTGCAGGGAGCGGGGGGCGTTGGGGTTCTCGAAGGAGAAATCCTTGCAGTACTGCGCAAGGGCGTTGAGCGCGGGCGCTCCGTTGGTTGCCGGGTTCTCGGCCATGGGTTCATGCTCCCTTAAGGGTGTCTTGTCGGGCCCGGACGAAACACGTCGTCAGGCAAAGCGCCGGCTCGCTTCGGGCCATGGATCTTCGCGCTATCAGCTTCTCCTACACGAAGCAAGATTTGAGCCGACTCATTCGCTTGTCGGGGGCAAAGGTGGATGTTACGACCTCAAGACCCCATATGCGAAGGATGACACCTTCGCCTCCTTGATACAACGCCCGGCGAAACCCGGGCGCGGGCAGGCTCACAACGGATCGACGATGCAGGATTCCTTCGACATCACGACCCTCATATTTATTGGACTCGCCGTTTTCGTGATCTGGCGTTTGCGCTCCGTTCTGGGGCAGAAGACCGGCAGCGAGCAGCCGCCTTTCGACCCGATGTCGCGCCGCGATGCGCCTCTTCGTCCGGGCAATGCGCCGGCCGAGCCGGATCACAATGTGGTGCGCCTGCCTGGCGCCAATGGCACCCGTCCCGCCGCCGAGGTCCCGTCGGCCGAGCGTTGGAAGGGCATCGCCGAGCCCGGATCGCCCATGGCCCAGGCCCTCGACGGCATTGCCCGTGCCGAGCCGAACTTCAACCCCGCCGAGTTCCTGGAAGGCGCCAAATCCGCCTATGAGATGATCGTCACCGCCTTCGCGCAGGGTGACCGCAAGACCCTCAAGGATCTCCTCGCCAAGGAGGTCTATGAGGGCTTCGAGAGGGCGATCACCGAGCGCGAGCGCCGGGGGAGACGGTGGAAACCACCTTCGTTTCCATCGACAAGTCCGAGATGGCCGGAGCCGAGCTCCAGAACAAGACGGCCCAGATCGTGGTGCGCTTCCATTCGAAGCTGATCACCGCGACCCGCGATGCCTCCGGCAGCGTGGTCGATGGCAGCCCCGAGACCGTGGCCGACGTCACCGACGTGTGGACCTTCGCCCGCGCGCTCGGCAGCCGCGATCCCAATTGGCAGCTCGTGGCGACCGAAGCGGGGCAATGAGGCATGCCGGGCAGGCCCTCCTCGCTTGTCTCATCTCTTGGACGCTGAGCATGTCAGCCGAAGCGGCATCGGGGCTGAAGGATCAGGCGCGCCTCGAGCCCCTGCCCTTCCAGGACCTTGCCGGTTGGGAGACGGACGATCACGCCGCTGCCTTCCAGGCCTTTCTGCGCTCCTGCCGCGCTCTCGATGCCAGCACCGCCGAGCTGCGCCCGGCCCAGGCGCCTCGAGGAGACCTCCTGGCCGCTTGCCGCGAAGCCTTGAAGACGCCTCGACTCGGCAGGAGTGAAGCCCGGCACTTCTTCGAGACGCATTTTCAGCCCGTTGCCGTCATTCCCCATTCCGGCAACGGCTTTCTCACCGGCTATTACGAACCCGAATTCCAGGGCTCGCGCACGCCCGATGCCACTTATCGCGTCCCCCTGCTCGACCGGCCCGCGGATCTCGTCACCCTTGCGCAAGGAGAAGCCCTGCCCGGCCTTGAGAAGGGTCTCCAAGCCGCCCGGCGCGCCAAGAACGGCTACGAGCCCTATCCCGACCGCGCCGCCATCGAGAACGGAGCCTTAGGGAGGCTCGCCAAGCCCATCGTGTATCTGCGCGAGCCGGGCGAAGCCTTCATCATCCATGTCCAGGGCTCGGCCCGCATCCGCCTCGATGACGGGTCGGTGATGCGGGTGGCCTATGCCGGCCGCAACGGTCGGCCCTACACCTCCATCGGACGCCTCCTGGTGCAGCGGGGCGAGATGGATCTGGAGACCATGACGCTGGCCAAGCTCATGGGCTGGCTGAAGGATCATCCGGAACCGGCCAGGGCCCTGATGCGGCAGAACCAATCCTACATCTTCTTCCGCGAAGCGAGCGAGCTCGCCCCCGAGGACGGGCCGATCGGCGGTGCGGGCACCCCGCTCGTGCCCGGCCGGAGCCTCGCGGTGGATCGCTCCCTTTGGGCCTATGGCCTGCCTGTCTGGCTCGACGGGCATTTGCCGCTCACTCTCGACAAGACCGAGCCCCTGCGGCGGCTGATGATCGCGCAGGATACGGGCTCGGCCATCGTCGGCCCGGCGCGGGGTGATTTCTTCTTCGGCAGCGGCGAGGAGCCGGGGCGCCGGGCCGGCCTCCTGCGCCATGCCGTGCGCTTCGTGGTTCTGCAGCCCAAACCCCGTTCATGACCAAAAAAAGCCGCACCCGCCAGCTCAGCTCAGAGGAGAAGCGGCTCTGGTCCCATGTGGCCAGGCACGTGAAACCCATGAAGGGCAAGCCCCTGCCGCCCGAGCCGGAACCCGAGGACAAGCCCGCCACGGCCCCTGCCCCGCAGATCGCTGCACTCGCCCCCGTTCTGCCCCCGCTTCCACCCCAGACGAAACCGGCCGTGCCCCCGCTCGCTCCCGTCGAGCGCAAGACGCTCCAGGCCCTCCGGCGCGGCCGCAAGGACGTGGACAGCGTCATCGACCTGCACGGGATGCGCCAGGAGGAGGCCCATTTCGCTCTCCTGCATTTCCTTCATCGGGCGCAAAGCTCCGGCCACGGGCTCGTTCTGATCATCACCGGTAAGGGCGGCGCGGCCGCCGGCAGCGGCATGTTCGAGGAACGCGGGGTTCTCAGGCGCATGGTGCCGCACTGGCTGCGCCTGCCCGATCTCCGCTCCCTGGTGATCGGCTTCGAGGAAGCCTCTCCCCAGCATGGCGGATCCGGTGCACTCTATGTCAGGCTCCGCCGGCGGCGGGGTGCGGGATAAACAGATGACTCCCTTCGGTGAACGGGTACGGCAGCTGCGCGGCGAGCGCGGGCGGATGTTGAAGGACATGGCCGCTCACCTGGGCGTGTCGAGCGCCTACCTCTCGGCGCTCGAGCGCGGCGAGCGCGGCAAACCCACCTGGGCTCTGATCCAGGGGGTTCTGCAGTATTTTCACATCATCTGGGACGAGGCCGACGAGCTCGCTCGCCTTGCGGACTTTTCCGATCCGAAAGTGAAAATCGATACGTCCAACACCGATCCCGTGGCGACCCTTTTCGCCAACCGTCTGGCGCGGGAGATCCGCGGACTCACGTCCGAGGAACTCAACCAGATGATCGCCGTCCTCGATCAGGCTCAGGAGCGGGAGCGCAAGGCTGCTTGTGCCATTCCAGGCGACGCCCAGGCACCTGTCTCACCCCGGTAAGAGCTTGACCTCCCTTACCGTGGATGCGAAAGCGCCCCGTCTTTCCCCAACCGTGGTGGCTTATGTCCCAGACCCGCATCGACGTTCTCACCCTCGGCAACGCCATCGTTGACGTGCTCGCCCATACGGACGAGGCCTTCCTCATCCAGAAGAAGGTCCACAAGGGCGCCATGCAGCTCATCGACGAGGCCCGTGCCGAGGAGCTTTACGGCGACATGGGCCCGGCGATCATCGTGTCGGGCGGCTCGGGCGCCAATACGGCGGCGGGCGTCGCCTCCTTCGGGGTCAAGGCGGGCTTCATCGGCAAGGTGAAGAACGACGAGACCGGCAAGCTCTTCGCCCATGATCTCAAGGCGATCGACGTGCATTACGACGTGACGCTCGCCGAGGATGGTCCCGCCACCGCCCGCAGCTTCATCCTGGTGACGCCGGACGGCGAGCGCACCATGAACACCTATCTCGGCGCCTGCCAGAACCTGACCCCCGACGACGTGAACCCGGACACGGTGCGCGCCTCGAGCATCGTCTATCTCGAAGGCTATCTCTGGGATCCGCCGGCCGCCAAGGAGGCATTCCGCAAGGCCGTGAAGATCGCCCACGAGGCCGGCAACAAGGTGGCCCTGACCCTCTCCGATGCCTTCTGCGTCGACCGCTATCGCGACGAGTTCCTGGGGCTGATGCGCGACGGCAGCCTCGACATCCTGTTCGCCAATATCCACGAATTGCAGAGCCTCTACGGCACGTCCGACGCCGACACCGCATTGGCTGCGTTGCGCGAGGAAAACGTGCTCGGCGCGATCACCCGCTCGGCCGAGGGCGCGTTGATCGTCAGCCGCGGCGAGACCAAGGCCGTGCCGGCCTTCCCCGTGGAGCGCGTGGTCGACACCACGGGCGCCGGCGACCTCTTCGCCTCGGGCTTCCTCGCCGGCCTCGTTAACAACCTGGACCTCACCGACTGCGCTCGCCTCGGTGGCCTGGCCGCCGCCGAGATCATCAGCCATCTCGGCGCCCGCCCGCAGGCGAACCTCAAGGAGCTGGCGCAGCAGGAAGGGCTGCTCTCGTAAGGATCGCCCTCCCCGTCATGGCCGGCCCTGTGCCGGCCCTCCACCTCTTGAATCCATCAAGTCTCGCTCTGTCCTCATCCTGAGGCGGATTGCGTGAGCAATCCGTCTCGAAGGAGCTTCCAGTGCTCTCTGGATCCTCCTTCGAGACGCAGACCACGTCTGCTCCTCAGGATGAGGTGAGAGCTTGTGGCAAAAGGGTCTAACCCCTTCCCGTCTGCCCGAACCACAGTCCGAACAAAGCCGCGAGCGAGACGAGCGCCAGGAAGCCGTTGAACATCACCAGGAGGAACGGCGGAATGCGCTGCACGTCCGGATGCGGCGGTTGCGATCCCGTAAAGATCTGACGCCAGACGGCGGAGGCGAAGCAGAAGGCGCTGAACAGGATCAGCACCGAGCCGGTGGAAAGGATCATCCAGCCCGGCACCACGCCCGCGAGCAGCTTCTGCGCGCCGATGCCCGAGGCGAGCGACGCGAGACCGGTGCGCACCCAGGCCGCATAGGTGCGCTCGGCGGCGAAGACCGTGCGGTTGGCGGCCAGTTCCGTGCGCCGGTCGGCGCTGTCCTTCATCTGCACGCTGGCGGTTGCGGTCGTCTTGGCGGCGGCCTGCGTGTGTTCGGCCGCCTCTTGCGTCTGCTCGGCGGCCTCCTGGCTCTGGGTTGCCGCTTCCTTCGCGTGCTCGGCGCTTTGCTTGAGTTTTTCGTCGACCGGCTGCGTCGCCATGCATCCTCCTTATCGAAGGCACAACGCCCAAGGTTGCGGAATGGTTGGCGTCACTCCGTTTACCTCGATCGCCGTATTCTGCCCGCTGCGGCAGAACGCTTCCACTGAAGGGGTTGAGCTCCGTCATTTGCTATAGGAAGGTGTCGGCAGGGGGGCGCAGAAGAGGATCGACCAATGCGGGTGGTCGCCTTCGTCGCTTGCCTTGCCATCCTGGGCGCGGTTCTGCGCCCTGAGACATCCCTGGCGCAACCGAGCGGACCATCGGAGTCTCGCTCTGTGGCCCGAGCGAAGGGGCACCATGCGAGAACGCCTGTGGTCGCGTCCGCCACGGCTATGCCGACCACGCAAGCGAGTCTCCGAGCAGCCCCGGTCCCTCCGACATTCTACTCATTCAGCCAGCTGGGCGATCATCTGCATGCGATCCGGTGGGAGCTGGCCCTCGTTGGAGCAGGATTTGCCATCGTCGGCTTCAAGGACTGGGATTGGGGCAACACTTCCGGGTTTCAGACCATCGAAGAGGGTTGGTTTTCCAAGAACACTCGCCACGGCGGAATGGACAAGATCGGCCACTCCTTCTCGACCTATGTCATTGCCGACCTCCTGACAGACAGGATTCGGGCTAATGCGTCGAATCCCACGGGCGCCCCGATAACAGCCGCACTCGTCGCATTCAGCATTATGGGCCTTGCCGAAACGATGGACGGGTTCACGGGTCGGCACCGCTTCTCGCGCGAGGACATCGTGGCGAACGGCGTCGGTGCGCTCTTCTCCGTGTTCCGGAATACCATTCCCGGGCTGCGGGAGAAGCTGGACTGGCGCTTCATGTACACGCCCGCAAGCTATGAACGTCCGGGCATCACAGGAGAGAACGGCATCCTCCCCCGTACGAGCGCCAGCGCTACATCATGGCGCTGAAGGCCAGCGGATTTGAAACGCTCAAAGATACGCCGCTGCGCTATGCCGAACTGCATGTCGGCTTCGATGCGCGCGGGTTCGAGGAGAAAGAGCGCGAACTCGGCTATCCTATCGAGCGCTCTTTCTATGTAGGGGTAGGGCTGAACCTCAACGAGGTGCTTTTCGGAACGGGACCCAATCCGAACTTCGCCAGATACAGAGATACCCTCCCGGGTTGGGCTGTCCGGAAGACCTTGGAATACGTCCAGGTGCCTTACACGTCGGTTTATGCCAAGAGCCGTTTCTCGACGATCCGCCGGGTGGGCACGACGCTCCAGGACTAACGCATCGTACGAACCTCCGGTTCGCCCCCGAACGATGCGCCACTTATAGGGGAGCAGCGGATTGGATCCCAAAAGTGGGGCCCACTTTTGGGATCCAATCCGCTGCTCTAGAGTCTTCTCAGCGCCACCGTCTCGATCCGGTGGCTCGGGCCCTTCTTCAGGATCAGGCTCGCACGCTGGCGGGTCGGAACGATGTTTTCCTGCAGGTTCACCAGGTTGATGCGGTTCCACAGGCCGTCGGCGATGTTGATGGCCTCGTCCTCGCGCAGCTCCGCATAGCGCCGGAAATAGGACAGCGGATCGCGGAAGGCCGTGTGGCGCAGGCGCAGGAACCGGTTCACGTACCAGCGGTGCAGGTCGTCCTCGTCAGCGTCGATATAGACCGAGAAGTCGAAGAAGTCCGACACGAAGGGAATGGCCGTGCCGTCCTTGGGCATGCGCGCGGGCTGGAGCACGTTGAGCCCTTCGACGATCAAAATGTCCGGCCGGTCGACCATCGTCTCCTCGCCGGGCACCACGTCATAGACGAGGTGGGAATAGAGCGGCGCCTTCACGTTGCGCTTGCCGGCTTTGATGTCGGCGAGGAAATGCAGGAGCTTTCCCGTGTCGTAGCTTTCCGGAAAGCCCTTGCGCTCCATCAATCCGAGCCGCGTCAGCTCCGCATTGGGCAGGAGAAAGCCGTCGGTGGTGACGAGGTCGACTTTCGGGGTGTTGGGCCAGCGGGCCAGGAGTGCTTTGAGCACGCGGGCCGTGGTGGACTTGCCGACCGCGACCGAGCCCGCCACGCCGATGATATAAGGCACTTTCTCCTGATGCTCCGCGAGAAGGAAGCGCTGGGTCGCCTTGAACAACCCTTGCGTGGCCGCGACGTAGAGGGACAGAAGGCGTGAGAGCGGCAGGTAGATCGCCGCCACCTCGTCGATGGAGATCGGATCGTTGAGGGATTGCAGCCGCATCACCTCATCGACGGTCAGCGTCATCGGCGCGTCGGCGCGGAGGCGAGCCCATTCGTCACGGGGGAATGTGCGGTAGGGCGAGAGGCCGTCGTCGTCCTCGTCGGCGGACATCAGGTTGGGCTGGTCCATGCGAACCACCTCTTTTCCATGTTAGGTCTCGCGCGCGGCCTTCTCCGCAAGACCCGACTGCGCCGTGCGGCGCTCCAGTTCGGCCATGACGTCACTTAGCGGAATGTTTGCGCCCTGCAACACGACCAAAAGATGATACAGCACGTCCGCCGCTTCCGCCGTGAGGTTCTGCCGGTCGCCCTCGACGGCCGCGATGGCCGCCTCCACCGCCTCCTCGCCGAGCTTCTTGGCCGCCTTGGCCGGTCCGCCGGCGATGAGCTTGGCCGTATAGGATTCGGTGGCCGGCGCCGCCG
Organism: Microvirga sp. RSM25; assembly: GCF_044784385.1. Classification (NCBI taxonomy): domain Bacteria; kingdom Pseudomonadati; phylum Pseudomonadota; class Alphaproteobacteria; order Hyphomicrobiales; family Methylobacteriaceae; genus Microvirga; species Microvirga sp. RSM25. The sequence continues at coordinate 4,569,949 of NZ_CP173039.1, forward strand.
CGCGCTCGGCCACGATGCGGGCGAGGTCGTCGAGGGTGAAGGAGGTCATGTCGCTTTCACTGTCATTCCCGGCCGGAGCGTAGCGGAGGAGAAGGAATCCATCCTCCGTGCTTAATCGTAGATCCCCTTCCCGGCCTTTCGGGCCGCCGGGGATGACACTCGGTCCTTATTCTCTGTTCTCAGGCCGCCTTGTCCAGCCGCATCTTCAAGCCTCTGTCCGCCATGTAGCCCTTGGCCTCGCCGATCGTGTGTGTGCCGAAGTGGAAGATCGAGGCGGCGAGCACGGCGCTGGCATGGCCCTTCTCGACGCCGTCGACCAGATGATCGAGATTGCCGACGCCGCCGGACGCGATGACGGGCACGGAGACGGCATCCGCGATGGCGCGCACGAGAGCGAGATCGTAGCCGCCCTTGGTGCCGTCCCGGTCCATGGAGGTGACCAGAAGCTCCCCTGCCCCCCGTTCAGCGACCTGCCTGGCGAACGCGATGGCGTCGATGCCCGTGGCGTTTCGCCCGCCATGGGTGAAGATCTCCCAGCGCGGAGCCTCGCCCTCCTCCGACACCTTCTTGGCGTCGATGGCCACGACGATGCATTGGTTGCCGAATTTTTCCGCGGCCTCGCGCACGAAATCCGGGTTTTTCACCGCCGCCGTGTTGATCGAGACCTTGTCGGCCCCGGCGAGCAGAAGCCTGCGGATGTCCTCCACGGTGCGAACGCCGCCGCCGACGGTGAGCGGCATGAAGCAGGCCTCCGCCGTGCGCTGCACCACGTCGAGCAGGATCCCCCTCGCCTCGTGGCTTGCCGTGATGTCGAGGAAGCAGAGCTCGTCGGCCCCGGCGGCATCGTAGGCCTTTGCCGCTTCGACCGGATCGCCCGCATCGACGAGATCGACGAACTGCACGCCCTTCACGACGCGCCCGTCCTTCACGTCCAGGCAGGGAATGAGACGCACTTTGAGCATCAGGCAGGTTCCTTGCGCACGGAGCGGAGCAGCGCCAGCGCCTCTTCCGGGTCGATGCGCCCGTCATAGAGGGCGCGGCCGGAGATGGCACCGTTGAGGACGCTGCAATCGGGCCTCGTGAGGCGCTCGATATCGGCCATGGAGGCAAGGCCGCCCGAGGCGATGACCGGGATCGAGACGGCGCGGGCCAAGCCTAAGGTCATCGGGAAGTTGAGGCCTTTCAGGATGCCGTCCCGGGCGATGTCCGTGTAGATGATGGCGGCGACGCCCGCATCCTCGAAGCGGCGCCCGAGCTCTTCCGCCGACAGGGTCGATGTCTGGGCCCAACCCTCGACGGCGACCAGCCCGTCCTTGGCGTCGATGCCGACCGCGATCTTGCCCGGATGGAGCCGGGCAACTTCCCGCACGAAGGCGGGATCGCGCACGGCGGCCGTGCCGATGATGACGCGGGACACGCCCTTCCCGAGCCAGCCCTCCACGGTCTTCATGTCGCGGATGCCGCCGCCGAGCTGCACGGGGATCGTGACCCGCGTCAGGATGTTCTCGACGGCAGCGGCATTCATCGGCTTGCCGGCGAAGGCTCCGTCGAGATCGACCACATGCAGCCACTCGAAGCCCTGAGCCTCGAAGGTGGCGGCCTGGTCGGCCGGGTCGTCGTTGAACACGGTCGCCTGGTCCATGTCGCCTTGAATGAGGCGGACGCAGCGGCCCTCTTTGAGATCGATTGCGGGGTAGAGGATCACGGGCGCCACCTCAAGAAATTGGCGATGAGCTTGAGGCCGAGCGCCTGGCTCTTTTCGGGATGAAACTGGGTGCCGACGAGATTGTCCCGTCCGACGATGGCCGTGACCGGGCCGCCGTAATCGGCGGTTGCGACCACGTCGTCCGGGCTGGCGGGCGAGAGCGCGTAGGAATGCACGAAATAGGCGTGCAGCCCGTCCGGCCCGGTCGGAATGCCGTCGAGCAGCGGGTGCGGCTTCGCCAGCGTCAGAGTGTTCCAGCCCATATGCGGGATCTTCAGGTGAGGATCGCTCGGCCGGATGGGCTTCACGTCGCCGTGGATCCAGTCGAGGCCGTAGCTCGTGGTGTGCTCGAGACCCCGTGTCGCCATGAGCTGCATGCCGACGCAGATGCCGAAGAACGGACGCTTGTCCTCATGGACGCGCCGCTGCAGCACCTCCACCATGCCGGGTACGGCATCGAGGCCGCGGCGGCAATCGGCGAAGGCGCCGACGCCCGGCAGCACGATCCGGTCGGCCCTGGCGACGAGGCTCGGGTCGGACGAAACGGTAATGGAGAGGTCGAGCTCCGCCTCGCGCGCCGCCCGCTCGAAGGCCTTGGCGGCGGAGTGCAGGTTGCCGGACCCGTAATCGATGATGACGACGCTCACCGGGGACGCTCCGCATCGGGAAAGAGGCCGATCACCGGCTCGGGCCTCCGGGGGGTGGACAGAACGGCTGACGGCGCCGGGTTGCGGGGCAGGGCGGACGGCTTGGCCTCGAGCCAGCGGGCGAAGGCCCTGGCCTCCGCCTCGTCCTGGTCTTCCGCCGTGACCGCGTCGACCATGGGCAGGCCGCGGCGCGCCAGGGTCCAGCGCCGGAGGCTGTTGGCCTCGAGCCCGATCAGGGCCTGCAGCAGAGCTTGAGCGATGGAGCCGGCGAGGGGATGCACGTCCAGCACGGCCATGAGGCCGCCGAAGGCGAAGACGACGATCAGCACGCCGATCCCGGCGAGCCAGAGCCGGTGGTAGAAGAACCAGAGGAAGGTGAAGAAGAAGGCCCCCCAGGAGAAGGCATCCTTCACGAGCTCGGATTCGTCCAGAGCTGTCGGATCGCCCGGCCGCGCATCGCGCGGAAGGTGCAGGGTATAGGTGGTCATGGCGACGTTTCCTCAAGCCCCGTCCGGTGAGGTGACGACAAGTGTCTCGCCGGACAAGGCGTTCTCTTGTTTAGAACTAGAGCGTACCCTTGGTGGAGGGAACGCGGCCCTCTTCCCTTGGGTCCAGTGCCACGGCCTGACGCAAGGCCCGTGCCAAGCCCTTGAAGCAACTCTCGGCAATATGGTGGCTGTTCTCGCCGTAGAGCGTTTCCACGTGCAGGGTCAGCCCCGCATTGATGGCAAACGCCTGATAGAACTCACGCACCAGCTCGGTGTCGAAAACGCCGATCTTCTCCGTGGGGAAGGTGGTCCGGAACACCAGGAAGGGGCGGCCCGATATGTCGAGCGCGACGCGCGTCAAGGTCTCATCCATCGGACAATGGATGTCGGCATAGCGCGAGATGCCCTTTTTATCGCCAAGCGCCTGCAGGATGGCCTGACCCAGCGCAATCCCGGTATCCTCGGTCGTATGATGATGGTCCACATGCAGGTCGCCGGTCACCTTCACGGTCAGGTCGAAGAGACCGTGTCGGGCAAACAGTTCGAGCATATGGTCGAGGAAGCCGACCCCCGTGGAGATTTCGGCCTTGCCGGTGCCGTCCAGGGCAATCGACACGGCGACATCGGTCTCGGCGGTGCGACGGCTAACGCTCGCGGAGCGCATCATCAAAATCCTTTGCGGAACAGGAGACGAGGCCTTCTAGCAAGCCGCGACGAGAAATGCCACCCGCGTTGCTTTTGGCCGATGAATGATTAAGTCAGCCCTGAAATGGCCTTGTGGCCGATGCTGAGTTATTCCCGCCCGCCGGAGTTCTATCCTCGTGTCCGAAGACGCCACCCCCCGCATGCATGCCACTACCATCCTCATGGTCCGGAAAGGAGGCCGCGTCGTCATCGGCGGCGACGGTCAGGTGAGCCTGGGGCAGACCGTCGTGAAGGGCAATGCGCGAAAAGTCCGCCGCCTCGCCAAGGGCGGCGTGATCGGCGGCTTCGCCGGCTCCACGGCCGATGCCTTCACCCTGTTCGAGCGCCTCGAGGCCAAGCTCGAGCAATATCCCGGCCAGCTCACCCGCGCCTGCGTCGAGCTCACCAAGGACTGGCGCACCGACCGGTATCTGCGCCGCCTAGAGGCGATGATGCTCGTCGCCGACAAGGACGTGGGCCTGCTGCTCTCCGGCGCCGGTGACGTGCTGGAGCCGGAAAACGGCATCATGGCCATCGGTTCCGGCGGCAATTATGCCTTGGCTGCCGCGCGCGCCTTGGCCGATTCCGAGATGGATGCGGAAGCCATCGTGCGCCGGTCCCTTGGCATCGCCGCCGAGATCTGCGTCTACACGAACTCGAATATTGTCATTGAGACCTTGGACATCGAATGACCACGTTTTCTCCCCGCGAAATCGTCTCCGAACTCGACCGCTACATCGTCGGCCAGAACGACGCCAAGCGCGCGGTCGCCATTGCGCTGCGCAACCGCTGGCGCAGACAGCAGCTCGAAGGTAGCTTGCGCGAAGAGGTGGCGCCGAAGAACATTCTCATGATCGGCCCGACCGGCTGCGGCAAGACCGAGATCTCGCGTCGCCTCGCCAAGCTCGCGGGCGCGCCGTTCATCAAGATCGAGGCGACCAAGTTCACGGAGGTCGGCTATGTCGGCCGCGACGTGGAGCAGATCGTGCGGGATCTCGTGGAGATCGGCATCGGCCTCGTGAAGGACGAACGCCGCCGTCAGGTCCAGGCGAAAGCGCATGTGGCGGCGGAAGAGCGCGTGCTCGATGCGCTCGTCGGCTCCACGTCCAGCGCCGCGACCCGCGATTCCTTCCGCCGCAAGCTGCGCGCCAACGAACTCGACGACAAGGAGATCGAGGTCGAACTGCAATCGGGCGGAGGGCAGGGCATGCCCATGTTCGATATCCCCGGCATGCCCGGAGCATCGGTCGGCGCGATCAACCTGTCCGATATGTTCGGCAAGGCCTTCGGCGGAGGACGCGCGAAAACTCGCCGCACCACCGTGCGCGAGGCTTATGAGCCGCTCGTGATGGAGGAGGCCGACAAGCTGCTCGACCAGGACGCCATCGTGCAGGAGGCGCTGCGCCAGGTGGAGAACAACGGCATCGTGTTCCTCGACGAGATCGACAAGATCTGCGCCCGGGAAAGCCGTGGCGGAGCCGATGTCTCCCGCGAGGGCGTGCAGCGCGATCTTCTGCCGCTGATCGAAGGCACCACCGTGTCGACGAAATACGGCCCGGTGAAAACGGACCACATCCTGTTCATCGCCTCCGGCGCGTTCCACGTGTCGAAGCCGTCGGATCTGCTGCCCGAACTGCAAGGCCGTCTGCCGATCCGCGTCGAGCTCGCACCGCTGACGGTGGAGGATTTCAAGCGCATCCTGACCGAGACGGAGGCAAGCCTCATCAAGCAGTCGGTTGCGCTGATGCAGACCGAGGGCGTGGGCCTCGTCTTCACGGATGATGCCATCGATGCGCTGGCGCAAGTGGCTGTCGACGTGAACAACTCGGTCGAGAACATCGGCGCGCGTCGTCTGCAGACGGTGCTCGAGCGGGTGCTCGACGACGTGTCGTTCACGGCGCCCGACCGTTCGGGCGAGACGGTGACCATCGACGCCGCTTACGTGCGTGGCGAGGTGGAAACGCTGGCGAAGAACACGGACCTGAGCCGGTTTATTCTTTGATGTGAACAAGCACGACGTCATGGCAGGACCTGCTGCGGCCATCCCGATGATGTGAAGCGCTGCGCTTTGCGAATCGGGATCACCGGCACAGGGCCGGTGATGACGGTCGTGTGGAACCACTTTCCCGACTCGCGACTTGCATCGGGATGAATCCGGACCTGCAGGATCTGAAAGCGAAGGCGCTGATCATCCACCAGCGCCTCTGCGAGGTCTATGGCTGTCCCATTCCATATTTCCACTCCCTCGATCCTCTGAGCGAGCTGATCTCCTCGCTGCTGTCCCACCGCACACGCAACGCGGATTCGGGCCGCGCCTTCAAGGCGTTGCGAGCGCGCTACGGCGATTGGCGCGCCATGATGAACGCGCCGACGGAGGAGGTGGAGGAGACCATCCAGGGCGTGACATGGCCCGAGCAGAAGGCACCACGCCTGCAAGCGGCGCTTCGCGCCATCGAGGAGCGGCATGGCAGCCTCTCGCTCGATTTCCTTAGCGCCATGCCGGTCGCGGAGGCGAGGGCGTGGCTCGAGAGCATTCCGGGAATCGGCCCGAAGACGAGTGCTGCGGTGCTGTCGTTCTCGATGCTGCGGAAGGCGGCTCTGCCCGTCGACAGCCACCATCATCGGGTCGCGCAGCGCACCGGCCTCGTTCCGCAATCGGCGGCGGTCGGCCCGTCCCATGCGGCGCTCGCCGGCCTGCTGCCCGAGGACTGGAACGCGCAGCAGGTCTACGACCATCACGAGGTCATGATGCTGCACGGTCAGCGCTGCTGCTTCTTCAAGAGCCCGGCCTGCGGGCGCTGCGCCATTCTCGATCTCTGTCCGACGGGGCAAGGGCGGATGGAGGACAAGCGGGCCAGCATGAGGCTCGTCAACCCGGCTCAGGACCGTCAACCCTCACGTTCGCGCGAGAGATAGACCGAAATTCCTCAAAAACGGAACGACTTTTGGGTGTCCGGCGTTCGCATCCCAAGATTGGAGGAGTGATCCCATGCGTAAATTCTTCCTGGCTGTCGCAGCCACGGCTATGCTCGGCACTTTTGGCTTCGCCGCTCCGGCTTCGGCCGCCCAAACGCAGACCGCGCCGGTGAACGATCTGGTGGCAGCGATCCAGAACGGCACTGTGCAAGCCGAGTACGTGCAGCGCCGGGGTGGAGGGCGCCATGTCTCGCGCGGCGGCGCGTACCGCGGCTCTCGTCATGTCTATCGCGGCGGCCGTAACGTGTACCGCGGCAATCGCTATGTGAATCGCGGGTATTACGGGCGCCGGTATTATGGCGGCGGGCGCTATTACGGTTCCGGTTACAACTACGGCTCGGCCGCCGCAGCTGGTGCCATCGGCCTGGCGACCGGCGCCATCGTCGGCGGCGCCATCGCCCAATCGCAGGCCGCGCCGGCTTATGGCGGCAGCGCCTATTGCGCCCAGCGCTTCCGGTCCTACGATCCGGCTTCGGGTACTTATCTCGGCAATGACGGCCGTCGCCATCGCTGCCCATAAGAGCGCGGATGCATGAATGGACGAAGCGGGCCGATGAGGCCCGCTTCTTTTTGGAGAATTTACTTAGCCGCGATGACGGCGATCTCGACCTTGAAGGCGGGAGTGGCGAGCTTCGCCTCGACGGTGGCGCGGGCCGGGGTGTTGCCGGCCGATACCCAGGCATCCCACACGGCATTCATCTCTTGGAACGTGCCCATGTCGGTGAGCCAGATATTGGCCATCAGGATCTTCGACTTGTCGGTGCCGGCCTCAGCCAGCAGGCTGTCGATGATCGCGAGGATTTCCGTCGTCTGCTCGGTGACGCTTTGCCCGGCGCTCTGGTTGGCGACCTGGCCGGCGAGATAGACCGTGTTGCCGTGAACGACGGCGCCGCTCATCCGCGGGCCGGGCTTGATGCGTTGAATTGTCATGGGATGTCCTTGTGCCTTTTGCAGAACAAGTGGAACCTGCCTTTTCGGGGGCAGGGGACCTCAGGTCAAGCGCATCCTGCGTCAATAGAGGGTTGTCCGCTGCCTTTCCGGCAGTTCCTTGTCGTAAGCTTCGCCGCCCACCTGGTTGTTCGACAAGGCCGCGAGGATCTGGCCGGCGCTCGGCAATGAGCCGCGCGCCACATGCTTCTGCGGGTTCCACAGCTCCGACCGCAGGATCGCGCGGGCGCATTGGAAATACACCGCTTCGACCGTGATCGCGATCACCGATTTCGGCGCCTTGCGGTCGATGGCGAAGCTTTCGAGCAGATCGGGGTCAATCGAAATTGTGGCGTGGCCATTAACCCGCAGGGTCTCGCCGATGCCGGGAATCAGGAACAGCAGCGCCACGCTCGGATCGCGCACGATGTTGCGCAGGGAATCGATGCGGTTGTTGCCGCGCCGGTCCGGCAGCAACAGGGTTTTTTCGTCCCGCACGCGCACGAAACCCGGTCCATCGCCGCGCGGCGAGCAATCGAGCCCCTCCGGCCCCCGGGTGGCCAAGGCCACGAAGGGCGCGGCTTCGATGAAGGCGTGGTATTCGGGCACGACCCGATCCGTCTCCTTCAGCAGCGAGCCCTTGTTGACCTCGCCGTAAACGGCTTCAAGTTCGGAGAGGGTGGTGATTGTGGTCGACATGTCTCGAGGAGCCGGTGCAGGGAACGTGATTTGACAATCGACACCTTGGTGCAACTGCATAGCTGCCGGCAAGCCCGAAAGCCTTTGAGGCTGGTCCGATGTGAAAGACGCGTATGAATAGTTTTCAAGGCAAACCGGCACCTGAGGCAGCGGTCTCCGAGATCCACATTCGGACGCGCGAGATCCGCCTGGTCACGGGCCTCGTGCTTAGTGCCTTTCTCCTCAGCCATTTTTCCAACCATGCCCTCGGCCTTGTTTCGGTCGACGCGATGGAGGCCGGACGCGCCTGGTTCAACCGTCTGTGGCGAAACCCCATCGGCACCGTGATCCTGTACGGGTCGGTTCTCGTGCATTTCCTGCTGGCGCTGCTGGCGCTCTACCGGCGGCGGACCCTGCGCATGCCCTTTCGCGAGGCGGCGCAGCTGATCCTCGGCCTGAGCCTGCCGTTTCTCCTGATCGGCCACGTGGTCGGAACCCGGATCGAATGGGCCCTGACCGGGCACGATTCCGGCTATCCCGAAGTGGTTCGAAATCTCTGGATCCTCAATCCGGAAATCGGCGCCCGGCAAGCCGCTGCCCTCGTCATCGCCTGGCTGCACGGATGCCTTGGAATTTATTTCTGGCTGCGCCCGAAAACCTGGTTTCCGCGCTCCGGGCTGCTTCTCTACACGGGCGCCGTTCTCGTCCCGGTTCTCGCGCTGCTCGGCTTTGCGGAGGCCGGGAGGGAGATCGCCGAAGCACCGGAGCAGTTTACCCGGATTCCGGCTCCTCCCACCTCCGACATCCTGCCCATGTTCGGGCCTGGCCTCTATGCCGCCTTCGGAGGATTGATCGTGGCCACGCTGGCCGCCCGTTTTCTCCGCAGCGTGCCGCTATGGTCGCGGCGGGTGCGCGTCTTCTATCCCGGCGACCAGGTCGCCACCGTGCCGCTCGGCTTCAGCGTGCTGGAAGCAAGCCGCAGCGCCGGCATTCCGCACATCTCGGTCTGCGGCGGACGAGGACGCTGCTCCACCTGCCGGGTGAGGGTGCTCGATGGCCACCAGAGGCAACCGCCGCCGAGCGCGCAGGAGCGCGGTACGCTCGCGCGCATCAAGGCCGGTCCCCATGTGCGGCTCGCCTGCCAGTTCAGGCCGACCCACGACGTGTCGGTCGTGCCGATCCTGTCCACGGGGCGCAACGGCGTGACCTCCCTCGTGCGCAGCGGCAGGGCCCAGGGGCAGGAGCAGGAGATCGCGGTGCTGTTCTGCGATCTGCGCGGCTTCACAAGTCTTGCCGAACGGCGCCTGCCGTTCGACACGGTCTTCATCCTCAACCGCTATTTCGAGGCGGTGGGCGAGTCCGTCGAGGAAGCGGGCGGCTATATCGACAAGTTCATCGGTGACGGCGTGCTCGCCCTCTTCGGCCTCAAGGCCTCGCCGCAGCAGGCGGCCAAACAGGCGCTCGATGCCGCGCTCCGGATCAAGGCGGCGCTCGTGCATCTCAACGAGGAATACGAGAGCGAGTTCGAGCACCCGTTGAAGATCGCCATGGGGCTCCACGCCGGTCCCGCCATCGTCGGGCAGATGGGTTACGGCCAGGCCACGAGCCTGACCGCCGTGGGCGACACCATCAACGCCGCAAGCCGCCTCGAAGGGCTCGCCAAGGAACTCAACGTCGAACTCGTGATCTCCGAGGACCTCGCCTCCCGCGCCGGCCTCGACCTCTCCGACCGCGACCGCCAGATCGTCCAGATCCGCGGCCGAGCGGCGCCCCTGGGGAGTTGGATCATCCCGCAGGCGGATAGAACTCTCTCGCTGACACAAAAGAGCAGGATTTATCAAAGGCGCTCCGCTTAAGGTTGGTTCAACGACCTTGAAGACGGATGCCGGGCAATGGAACAAGCGACTTCTGAAAGCTATGCGAGCCGCCTCACGCGGGTATCCGCCTACATCCACGATCACCTGGACGAGGAACTCAGCCTCGACGTGCTCGCCAGAATCGCATGCCTCTCCCCCTATCACTGGCATCGGATCTACCACGCTCATTTCGGCGAAACGGTTGCGGCCACCGTCCGGCGCTTGCGATTGCAGCGCGCTGCCGCCGATCTCGCCTATACCGACAGGCCGATCCTGAAAGTGGCGGAGCGGGCCGGCTATGACAGCCAGGCGGCGTTTACGCGCGCCTTCTGTGCTGCCTTCGGCCTGCCTCCTGCCAGATATCGCGAGGTCGGCAGTCACTCCGTCTTCAAAGCCAGCACGCCACAAGGAGTCCATGTCATGTATGATGTCGGCATCACGACCATTGCGCCAAAGTCACTGATCGCCGTCGAGCATCGCGGTTCCTACATGGCTATCGGCAAGAGCTTCGACCTGCTCTTCACGACGCTCGCGCACCGCAACCTGATCAGGCCTGGCCTGCGCATGGTCGGCGTCTATCTCGACGATCCGACGAGTGTTCCCGAAGCCGAATTGATGTCGCAGGCCTGTGTCGTCGTGGATGAGCCCATGACTGTCGAAGCACCTCTTTTCAGCACGCACATTCAGGGCGGCGATCACGCAGTGCTGAAATATAAAGGTCCTTACGGGGACATGCGCGCGGCCTATGACTGGCTCTATGGCCAGTGGCTTCCCTCGTCGGGGTGTGACGCCGCCGATGCGCCGGTCTTCGAGCATTATCTCGACAGCCCGCGCGACACGCCGCCGACCGAGCTGCGGACGGACATCTACCTACCGCTGAAGTAAGGTCTTTCCTTCAGGCAAAGAAAAAGGCGCGGTTTCCGCCGCGCCTTTTTAGTTCTCAAGGAGGCTGGAGTCTTACTCCCCAGCAGCCTTCTGCTGATCGCGCTGGGTGCGTTCGGCGTCGCGCTCGGCCTTGAGCTGCTCGGTGATGTCTTCGCCAGTCTCCTGGTTGACGACCTTCATGGAGAGACGGACCTTGCCGCGCTCATCCATGCCGAGGAACTTCACCTTCACCTTGTCGCCCTCTTTCACCACATCGGTGACCTTGCCGACGCGGTTCTTGGCGAGCTCGGAGATGTGGACGAGGCCGTCGCGGGAACCGAAGAAGTTCACGAAGGCGCCGAATTCCATCACCTTCACGACCGTGCCCTCGTAGATCGTGTTGATCTCGGGCTCGGCCACGATGGAGCGGATCCAGTTGTAGGCCGCCTTGATCGACTTGCCGTCGGCCGACGCGATCTTGATGAGACCGTCGTCGTTGATGTCGATCTTCGCGCCGGTCTTCTCCACGATCTCGCGGATGACCTTGCCGCCCGAACCGATGACTTCGCGGATCTTGTCGACCGGGATCTGCATGGTCTCGATGCGCGGAGCATGCTCGCCGAGTTCGGCGCGCGGAGCGGTCAGAGCCTTGTTCATCTCGGCGAGAATGTGCGTGCGGCCGGCCTGAGCCTGCTCGAGCGCCACGCGCATGATCTCTTCCGTGATGCCGGCGATCTTGATGTCCATCTGGAGCGAGGTGATGCCCGCTTCCGTTCCGGCCACCTTGAAGTCCATGTCGCCGAGGTGATCCTCGTCGCCGAGAATGTCGGACAGGACCGCGAAGCGCTCACCTTCGAGGATGAGGCCCATGGCGATGCCCGCCACCGGACGGCGCAGCGGCACGCCTGCATCCATCAGCGCCAGCGAGGCGCCGCAGACGGAGGCCATGGAGGAGGAGCCGTTCGACTCGGTGATCTCCGACACGACGCGGATCGTGTAGGGGAAGTCGTGAGCCGCCGGCAGCATCGGGTGGATGGCGCGCCAGGCGAGCTTGCCGTGGCCGATCTCGCGGCGGCCGGGCGAGCCCATGCGGCCGGTCTCACCGACGGAGTAGGGCGGGAAGTTGTAGTGCAGCAGGAAGGTTTCCTTGCGGGTGCCTTCGAGCTGATCGATGAACTGCTCGTCCTCGCCGGTGCCGAGCGTGGTCACGACCAGGGCCTGGGTCTCGCCGCGGGTGAACACGGCCGAGCCGTGGGTGCGCGGCAGGATGCCGACTTCCGACTGGATCTGACGAACGGTCTTGAGATCGCGGCCGTCGATGCGGGAGCCGGTGTCGAGAATGTTCCAGCGCACGACCTTGGCCTGGACTTCCTTGAAGGCCGCCTTGACCTTCTCGGGATCGAACCTGGGCTCGCCGTCGGCGGGAAGAAGCTCGGCCATCACCTTCGCCTTCACGGCGTCGACGGCGGCATAGCGGTCCTGCTTCTTGGTGATCCTGTAGGCTTCGCGCAGGTCCTTCTCGGCGATGGCGAGAACGGCCTGCTCGACCTCGGACATGTCCGCGGGCTGGTAGTCGCGCGGCTCCTTGGCGGCCTTCTCGGCGAGGCGGATGATCGCCTCGATCACCGGCTGGAAGTGCTTGTGGCCGAACATCACGGCGCCGAGCATCACATCCTCGGCCAGTTCCTTCGCCTCGGATTCGACCATGAGCACGGCGTCGGCGGTGCCGGCGACCACGAGGTCGAGGGAGGTCTGATCCATTTCCTGAAGCGGCGGGTTCAGCTTGTACTGGCCGCCGATATAGCCGACGCGGGCTGCGCCCACGGGGCCCATGAAAGGCACACCGGACAGCGTCAGGGCCGCAGAGGCGGCCACCAGGCCGACGATGTCAGGATCGTTCTCGAGATCGTGCGAGAGCACGGTCACGACGACCTGGGTGTCGTTCTTGTAGCCCTCGACGAAGAGGGGGCGGATCGGACGGTCGATGAGGCGGGAGACGAGGGTCTCCTTCTCGGTCGGACGGCCTTCGCGCTTGAAATAGCCGCCCGGAATGCGGCCGGCCGCATAGGTGCGCTCCTGGTAGTTCACCGTGAGCGGGAAGAAATCGATGCCAGCCTTCGGCTCCTTGGCCGAAACGACGGTGGCGAGAACGGTGGTTTCACCGTAGGTGGCGACGACGGCGCCGTCGGCCTGGCGGGCCATCTTGCCCGTTTCGAGCACGAGCTTGCGCCCGGCCCAGATCAGTTCTTCGCGTTGAGTATCGAACATGGCGTGTCTTTCATGACAGCGGGGCGGGGGCTCGATGCCATGAGCAAGACGGCGAGAGGCTCGCGCCGACGGACAAGCCCGCCTCGTAAGCCTCTTGCGATCCTGCCATGGTCATCGTGTCTGCCGCCTCCTTAGAAAACACCGGGACGTGGATCGTCTTAACCAGTGCCAGAGCGAGGTGCTCGGACCTTGTCCGAGCGTCCGCTCCATTCGTGTTTGGGCATGATCTGGTCGAAAAAACGGAATGCACTTTTCGGACCATGCCCGGAGGCCGTCCGGAGCCGGGCTCCGGACGGACGTTTTCAGATCAAGCTTAGCGGCGGATGCCGAGCTTCTCGATCAGTGTGCGGTAGCGGCTCTCGTCTTTCTTCTTGAGATAGTCGAGAAGCGAACGGCGTGCCGACACCATCTTCAGGAGGCCACGACGGGAGTGGTTGTCCTTCGTGTGGCTCTTGAAGTGGCCGGTCAGGTTGTTGATACGCTCGGTCAGAATGGCGACCTGCACCTCAGGGGAGCCGGTATCGCCCGCCTTCTGGGCAAATTCCGTTACAAGCGTGTTCTTGCGCTCAGCCGTAATCGACATCGTGTGTCCTTTCAGGTTGGCTTTATAAGGAGACCTTGGCCTTCAGGGCTTCAGGTCCGGGGCATCCGCAAGGGCCGGGCCGGGATGTCGTCCAGCGCGGTCCGAACTCGGACGCGTCTTTCGAGGCATAGCCTTCGAAAAGATGGCGCACCATACATGAAATGCGCACAAGTGCCAGAGAAATCATTTTCTCCAAGCAGAGCAATAGGATGGCCTGTTTGGGACGGTCTCTGCTGGAACAAGTTTTTCAGGTCACGGTTGGTGAACCGAACACCCCCAATATAGGAAGCCCACCACATGGTTACCAACACAGCCGACCTGGCATCGTCCGAAACCGTCAAAAATATCTTCATCACTGGCGTTCAGAACGCCCATGCGCTCGAGAAGGAAGCGCTCCAGCTCATGCAGCGCCAGGTGGAGCGTTTTGAGAACTATCCGGAAATGTCGCAGATCCTGCGTACGCATATCGTGGAGACGGAAGGGCAGATCCGCCGCCTCGACGAGATCCTGCACAATTTCGGCGAGGACCGCTCGCTTCTGAAAGATATGGCCACCCAGTTCATGGCCAACATGGCGGCGGCCGGCCACATGCCGATGGCGGACGAGGTGATCAAGAACACCTTCGCCAACCATGCCTTCGAGAATTTCGAGATCGCCGCCTACACGTCGCTGATCGCCATGGCCGAGGCTTCCGGTCATCAGAGGTTCGTCCCGGCTCTCGAAGAAACCCTGCGCGAGGAGCAGAAAACCGCACAGCTGATCCGCGACCAGATCGTGCCGATCACGCAAAAATACCTGATGCGTGAGGCGCAGGGCCTGAAGGCGGACCGTTAAACCTGCGATCGCCTCCTGCCGTCATGGCCGCCTCCGGACTTGATCCGGGGACGGCCATTTTCGTTTCCGAAATGCTCTTCACTGTCGTTCCGGGCTCTCGCTGCCTTCACGCCGGAACGACAGCCGGACGGAGGAATCAGGCGCCCAGGTTGAACACCCGGTGCGGCACCAGCTCACCGCGCTCCACGTCGCCCACGGCAACGAGCACGCCGTTGCAGGTGGCGTAGACCTTGCCCGACAAGGGTGTCTCGCGGCCGCGTAGGATGATGGATTGGCCGCGCATCAGGCGGCCGGCCATGTCCCGGCTCACCGGAACCGAGGGAATTTCGCTCAAGGCGATCTCGACCGGGCGGAGCGCCGCCGGGTCGGTTGCGATATCATCCACGGTGACGGCATCGTGCTCGGTGAACGGGCCGACACGCGTGCGCCGCAGCGCCGCGATATGGCCGAGGCAGCCAAGCGCACGACCGAGATCGCGTGCGATGGCGCGTACGTAAGTGCCCTTGCCGCAATCGGCTTCGATGATCGAGCGGTCGCCCGCGTGGTGGATCAAGGCCAGCCGGTCGATTTCCACCGTGCGCGGCTGCAGTTCCACCACTTCGCCGTCGCGGGCGAGATCATAGGCGCGCTCGCCTTGAATCTTGATGGCGGAAAAACGTGGCGGCACCTGCTGCACCTTGCCGGTGAAGCGGGGCAGGAATGTCTCGATCTCCGCCGGACCAGGCAGCCTGTCCGTCCGCTCGACCACGTCGCCTTCCGTATCGTCCGTGGTGGTCTCCGCGCCCCAGGCCACGGTGAAGACGTAGGACTTGCGTCCGTCCATGACGAAGGGCACGGTCTTGGTCGCCTCGCCGAGCGCAATCGGCAGGATGCCGGAGGCGAGCGGATCGAGGGTGCCGGCATGACCCGCCTTCTTGGCCGACAGCCCGCGTTTCACCACCGCGACCGCGTGGGTCGACGTCATGCCAACGCCCTTGTCGAGGATGATCCAACCGTTGACGTCGCGCTTCTTCGGGCGGTCGCCATGCGGCCTCCGCTGCGGGCGTTCTTCGCTCATCGCTTCTTACTCGCTGTCGTCGTCGGGGGAGTCGGCTGCGGGCTTGACCGTGTCGCGGGCCACGCGCTCGGAGCGCAGCAGCGCGTCGATCCGGGCGGCCTCGTCGAAGCTCTCGTCGCGGCGGAAGCGCAGATCGGGCGCGAATTTCAGGTTCACCCGCCGGGCCACCTCCTGGCGCAGCAGCTTCCTGTTCTTGTCGAGTGCTTTTAGCACTGCCTCCTCGTCCCGGCCGCCGAGCGGCATGACGTAAGCGGTCGCGAGCTTCAGGTCCGGCGACATGCGCACTTCGGGGATCGTGATGACATTTCTCGTCAGCACGTCGTCTTGCAGATCGCCGCGGGAGAGAACCTCGGCCAACGCGTGGCGGATGAGCTCGGCCACGCGCTGCTGGCGCTGCGAGGGACCGGTGGTTTGTTCGAAACGTTTAGCCATTTTCACTTCTCCGGGATTGGACCGGACCGATCAAAAGGGATCATGGCCGGGAGTGACCCGGCCATGACGATTGAGGTGCGATTGTGGGACGAAGACGGAGGCTTTTTTACAGCGACCGCTTCACCTCTTCCACGCGGTAGCATTCGATCTGGTCGCCGGCGCGCATATCCTGATAGTTCTCGAAGGACATACCGCATTCCTGACCGGACGTGACCTCGCGGGCATCGTCCTTGAAGCGCTTGAGCTGCGAGAGCCTGCCTTCGTGGATCACAACGTTGTCGCGGATCAGGCGGACATGGGCGCCGCGCTGGACCACGCCGTCGAGGACGCGGCAGCCGGCGATCTTGCCGACCTTCGACACGTTGAACACCTCGAGGATCTGCGCCTCGCCGAGCCGCTCCTCGCGGAGCGTCGGAGCGAGCAGACCGGACATCGCCGCCTTCACGTCATCCACGAGGTCGTAGATGATGTTGTAGTAGCGGATCTCGATCCCGGCACGCTCGGCCGCCTCACGTGCTTCCTTGTGAGCGCGCACGTTGAAGGCGAGGATGATGGCGCCCGAGGCTTCCGCCAGGGTGACATCGGATTCCGAGATGCCGCCGACGCCGGCCTGAATGATGCGGGCGGCAACTTCCTCGTTGCCCACCTTCTCGAGCGCGCCGACGATGGCTTCCGCCGAACCCTGCACGTCCGCCCGGACCACGAGCGGGAATTCCTTGCGGCCCGCTCCGGCCTTGAGGTCGCGCATCATGTCGGCCAGCGTCCGTCCGGCCGAGCCCATGCGGGCCGCCTGACGCTCGCGCTTCTGACGGGTGCGGTACTCGGTGACCTCGCGGGCACGGGCCTCCGACTCGACCACCGCAACGCGGTCGCCGGCCTCAGGCGTGCCGTTGAAGCCCAGAACCTCGACGGGGACGGAGGGACCTGCCTCCTTCACGTTGGCGCCGAGATCGTTGATCAGAGCGCGAACGCGACCCCATTCGGCGCCGGCCACCACGATGTCACCGGTGTGGAGCGTGCCGCGCTGCACGAGCACGGTCGCCACCGGACCGCGACCACGATCGAGCTTCGCCTCGATGACGGTGCCTTCCGCCGACCGCTCGGCATTGGCCTTGAGCTCGAGGATTTCGGCCTGGAGCTGGAGACCTTCGAGCAGGGTCTCGAGACCCTCGCCGGTTTTGGCCGAGACTTCGAATTCGAGAGTCTCGCCGCCCATCGACTCGACGACGATGGAGTGCTGCAGCAATTCGGTCCGGACCCGTTGTGGGTTGGCGTCGGGCTTGTCCACCTTGTTGATCGCCACGATCAGCGGCACGCCGGCCGCCTGCGCGTGGTTGATCGCCTCGATGGTCTGCGGCATGACGCCGTCATCGGCCGCCACCACCAGGACGACGATATCCGTCACCTTGGCGCCGCGGGCGCGCATGGCCGTGAAGGCCGCGTGGCCAGGCGTGTCGATGAAGGTGATCTTGCCGCCGAGCGGCGAGGTCACCTGATAGGCGCCGATATGCTGCGTGATGCCGCCGGCTTCGCCGGAGACCACGTTGGTCTTGCGGATCGCATCGAGCAGCGAGGTCTTGCCGTGATCGACGTGGCCCATGATGGTCACGACCGGCGGACGGGTGACGAGGTTCTCGTCCGTGTCCGGCGTATCGAAGAGGCCTTCCTCGACGTCCGATTCCGCGACGCGCTTCACCGTATGACCGAACTCCTCAGCGACGAGCTGGGCGGTATCGGCATCGATCACGTCCGTGATCTTGTGCATCTCGCCCTGCTTCATCAGGAACTTGATCACGTCCACGGCGCGCTCCGACATGCGGTTGGCGAGCTCCTGGATGGTGATCGTCTCCGGAATCGTCACCTCGCGGGCGATCTTTTCCTTCTGTTCCACCTGGCGGTGGCCCATGAGACGCTGATTGCGGCGCCGGAAGGCGGCGAGCGAGCGGGTGCGCTCATCCTCTCCCGAGGTCGCATTGGCCAGGGTCAGGCGGCCGCGGCGCTTTTCTTCGCCGGGAGCGGTCTTGGGCGTCTTCGGCAGAGCCGCCGGCTTGGCTGCAACGCCGGGACGACGGATGGTGCGTGCACCCTCCTCGTCATCGGCCGCGACGGCGCGGGCGGCAACGGGCGGGGCCGTGCGGACGTTCGGCTTCGCCGTTTCCGGATCGGGCGCGACCGGCGCGGCAGGGCGTGCCATATGATTCAGGCTCGGCGGACGGCCACCCATGGTGCCGCCACCGCTGCGCGGGCCGCCAAAGCCGCCCTGACGGGGACCGTCGGAGCGAGGTCCGCCGGTGCGCGGGCCATCGAAACGGCCGGCAGGCCGGGGGCCATCCGAGCGCGGACGGTCGGAGCGAGGAGCATCGGAACGCGTGCCCGGTCCACGGCCGGCCGGAGCCGGTGCGGAAGCCTGGCGCGGGGCCTCTTCGCCCAGACGGCGGCGGGCTTCGTCCTCGGCGCGGCGCTTGCGCTCCTCGTCCTGACGGCGGCGTTCGTCTTCCTCGCGCTTGCGGGCTTCGGCCGCTTCACGCTCCTTGGCTTCCGCAACCTCACGCTCGGTGCGGCGGACAGCCTCTTCGGCCTGCTTCTTGCGGTCTTCCTCGTCACGGCGGCGCGCATCGACGAGCGCGTTCATGCGCGCATCGCGCTCCTGCTCGGAGAGCGTCTGCAGCACCATGCCGCCAGACCGGGGGGTGTTTGGCGCGCTGCGCTGCGGACGGCCGCCTTGAGCCGGGGCAGCCGGCTTCGGTGCCGGAGCGGCAGGCTTCGGCGCGCTCGCGGGCGCCGCAGCCTGTTGGGGTGCGGGCCTTTCATCTTTGGTCCCGCTGCCGTGGCCGACAGGAGGGCGACGCTTGACCGTCTCCACCACGACCGACTTGGACCGGCCATGGGAGAAGCTTTGGCGCACCACGCCCTGTTCGACGGGGCGCTTCAGAGAAAGCGTCTTGGACGACACATGGAGAGTCTTGTCGCCCTGGTTTTTCGTATCACTCATTCCGCCTCAGTTCCTGCGGGTTTCATAGTCGTGGGTTCGCCGGTCCCGTTTCCGAGGCCAGTTTGATCGGCGTCGATGCCGCGAAAGGAGCGGTAACGATGCCATCGGTTCAGAAAGCCGTCGCTCCCAGCGCCCGCGACGAGGGCAGCATGTATCACATGTGACCGGCCTAATGCCAAATCCAATTCGTCATTCGACAATTCTTGGATGACCGGAAAGCTAGATATTGCCTCGCCGAGGCGTTTTCGCAACTGGTTCGCCAATTTTCTTCGCCCATCTTCGGCCGCCTCTGCGGCATGAATAAGGGCAACGATGGGCTTATCCGTGATCGCCGACTCAACCTTGAAGAAGCCGGTGATCACCGCGCCCGCCTTGTTGGCAAGGGCCAAGCCCTGGCGAAGATCGTCCCGGAGAAGGCGTTCGATATCCTGGGCCAGGGTCTCCGGGGCCTTGGCTTCGGTTTTGAAGGCGCGGGAGAAGAGGCGACGTTTGGCCGCTTCTTCCACCAGATCGGACCGGGCCGTGACCCAGACGCCGCGACCCGGCAGCTTGTGTCTGAGATCGGGAACGACCTGATGGTCGGGCCCGAGGACAAAGCGGATCAGTCCCGCGGGGCCTTTGGCCTCGCGGGTGACGATGCAGGTGCGCTCCGGTTCGTGCCGCGGCACAGGTGCTGACCTCGCTTTGCCATTGCCGGACTTAGGACGGCTGAGCTTCGGTCTCGGCCTCTTCGGCCGATTCCTCAGTCTCAACGATCTCTTCCGGCTGCTCGATCCAGCCCGCTTTCACGCGAGCGGCCATGATCATGTTCTCCGCATCCGCACGGGAGATGTCGAAGCCGTCGAGCGCGCCCTTGTAGCGCGTCGCGTCGGCGCCGCGGCCTTCCGTCCAGCCGGCGAGATCGTCGGTGGCGCAGCCGGCCAGATCCTCGACATTCTTGATGTCGTTCTCGCCGAAGGCCACGAGCATGGCGGTGGTGACACCGTCGATCTCCTTCAGATCGTCGGCGACGCCCAGCTCCTTGCGGCGGGTCTCGTTCTCGGCCTCGATCCGGGCGAGATATTCCTGAGCGCGGCTCTGGATCTCGGCGGCGGTGTCCTCGTCGAAGCCCTCGATGGAGGCCACTTCGGCGGCGTCCACATAGGCGATTTCCTCGACGGAGCGGAAGCCTTCCGAAGCTAGGAGCTGGCCCACCACCTCGTCCACGTCGAGGGCGTTCATGAACAGCTCGGTGCGCTCGAGGAATTCCTTCTGGCGGCGCTCGGACTCTTCGGCCTCCGTGAGGATGTCGATGTCCCAGCCGGTGAGCTGCGAGGCCAGACGCACATTCTGGCCGCGGCGGCCGATGGCGAGCGAGAGCTGATCGTCGGGCACCACCACCTCGATGCGGTCGGCCTCCTCGTCGAGCACCACCTTGACCACTTCCGCGGGCTGGAGCGCGTTGACGATGAAGGTCGCCTGATCCGGGGACCAGGGAATGATGTCGATTTTCTCGCCCTGCAACTCGCCGACCACCGCCTGGACGCGGGAGCCGCGCATGCCGACGCAGGCGCCGACCGGGTCGATGGAGGAATCGCGTGAGATCACGGCAATCTTGGCGCGGGAGCCCGGATCGCGGGCGACCGCCTGCACGGAGACGATGCCGTCATAGATCTCCGGCACTTCGGAGGCGAAGAGCTTCGCCATGAACTGCGGATGGGTGCGCGACAGGAAGATCTGCGGCCCACGGGCCTCGCGGCGCACATCGAAGAGATAGGCGCGGATGCGGTCGCCCGGACGGAAGGTCTCGCGCGGAATGAGCTCGTCGCGGCGGATGATGGCCTCGCCACGGCCGAGATCGACGATCACGTTGCCGTATTCGACGCGTTTGACCGCCCCGTTCACGACATCGCCGATGCGATCCTTGTATTCCTGGTACTGGCGATCGCGCTCGGCGTCGCGCACCTTCTGCACGATCACCTGCTTGGCCGACTGGGCCGCGATGCGGCCGAAATCGAACGGCGGCAGGGTGTCGGCGATCACGTCGCCCACCTGGGCGGCCGGATTGTGGCGGGTACGGGCCTCGGCGAGGGTGATCTCGCGTGAGTCGTTTTCCACCGCGCCGTCGTCGACGACGAGAAGATGCCGGGCCAGGCGCAGCTCGCCGGTCTTCGGGTTGATCTCGGCATGGATGTCGGTTTCGGCGCCGTAGCGGGATCGGGCTGCCTTGGCGATGGCATCCGCCATGGCGTCGAGCACGATTTGCTTGTCGATCACCTTCTCGCGCGCGACCGCATCGGCGATCTGCAAGAGTTCCAGCCTGTTGGCACTGATAGCCATCGAGGTCGCTCCTTAATTCGGTTTCGTCTTATCGGATGGGCCGCGCGGCTCGGGCGCTTCCACCACATCCGTATCTTCATCGAGCTCGTCCGTGGTCGGCGCCGTTCCCCGGCGCAGCGATTCACGGATCAGATCGTCGGTCATAACGAGGTGCGCCTCGCCCAGATCCGTCAGAGGCAGATGCGCGATGGGCTCGAGGCCCTCCTTCACATCAGGCAACTCGACAACCAGCTTCCCGTTCTCCACGCCCCGAAGAAAGCCCCGGAAACGCTTGCGGCCTGCCAGTGGCACGGCCATCTCGATCTTCGCGTCGTAGCCTGTCCAGCGTTCGAAATCGCTGACGCGCACGAGGGGACGGTCGATCCCCGGCGAGGAAATTTCCAGATAATAAGCCTGCGGAATCGGATCCTCGAGGTCGAGAACCGGCGAAATCGCCCGGCTCACGGTCTCGCAATCGGTCACCGACATGGTGCCGTCCGGCCTCTCGGCCATGATCTGCACGGTGCATCCATTCGTGCCGGTGACCTGCACCCGCACGAGGTTGAAGCCCAGATCCTCGATCACAGGCTCGACAATGGCCGCCACCCGGGCGGCGACGCCGTTCTCCGTAATCAGCCGCTTGTCGCGTTCGTTCGTCATGGCTCTCCGCACGCTCTGGCATTCAAGCAATAAAAAAGAGCGGACCCGGCGGGGTCCACCCTTGACCAGCAGCTTAACGCTGCAACCAGAGCTGACAGGGCCAAAAATAACCTTTCGACCCGTCAGATGCAAGTCTTTTCCATCAAACGATCAGGAAGTCCTTTTCCGAGATCGCGCGCAGATTCTTTTGCAGGATTGCGATCTGAGCAGCAGCGAGCCTGCCCGAGCCGTCAGAATCGTAGAGGATCGAGCCGGTCTTGTCATTGTAGATGATCCTGTCGGATCCGTCGTGCGCCCTCGCTCCGATCCAGAAGGCATCCTTCGATAGATCCCCCTTGCGGCCGATAGTGGAGAAAACCGATCTGGCCAGGGATATCGTATCGTCAACAGGTCTGAAGTCCTTGATCGTATCCACGTTGCTTCGGTCGGGCTTCGTATCGAATGCGAAGACGTCCTTACCCCGCCCACCGGTAAATGTGTCGCGGCCGAGCTTGCCGTAGAACGTGTCGTTCCCCCGTCCGCCGACAGCCACGTCATTGTGACTCGTGCCAATCACGACCTCCTTGGCAACATCCTGCACCCCGATCGTGAAGGTCTGATCGAGGAACAACCCGTGCTTGTCGGTCGCGCGGACGACGACCTGATGCGATTTCGCCTGTTCGTAGTCCAGCTTGACGCCTTCCTTGACGATCAGCCTGCCGCCCTCCAGGGCAAAGCGGCCGCCCGCGTCGTTCAGGAGCTGGAAGGAGACGGCGTCGCCCGTGTTGGAATCGGTCGCCGTGAGCGTACCGATGACCGAGCCATCGGCGGCCACTTCCTTGATCGAGGCATTGCTCAGCTGGATCGCGCTCGGCTTGATTGCGGCTTCGACAAAGACCGATACTTCCGCCACATGGGAGGTGATATCGTCGACCCTGACCTTGATCTCCCGCTGGCCGTTGAAATGATCGGATGTGTTGCGATAGGTGATCGCCCGCAGCACTTCCTGCGCGAGTTCAGGCGTCGCGCTCGAATTGAAGGATATGTCGAGCCGGGGCGAGCCGGCAGACGCGAGCAGCACGAAGCCGATATCGACGCCATCGACCGAGATCCGATCAAACCCGTCGACCTGGGTGAGGCTGATGCGCCCGCCCGGCGCAAGGGCGATCTTGTCGAACGCGGTACCGTCGACGACGCTCACCGAGAGGGTGCTCAGGCGCCCGTCCTCGTCACTGAGCGTGGCGTTGCGACCGGCATCGATGAAGATCGGGGCCGCGCCTGTTCCGACGGTCCGGTCTCCGCCTAGACCGTTCAGGACAGGCGCTCGATTGCTGTAAGTGCCGCTCGCATCGGAGATCGTCTCGATATGATGCTGGAAGAGCAGCGCCCGCTCGGCCTCCGTGAAGGTCTGCCCGGAAAGGATGACGTGATCGCGGGCACTGGCTAAGCCGTCCAGGAGGACGGCAATGGCCTTGTCGTCCACCTTGACGATGGCCTCGTCGGTCAGGAGCTTGATTCCCTCGATGCTCGTGAGCGTCTTGCCGCGCAGGTCGATCAGATCGCCGAGGATCGCGATCGAATCGTGAACCGATGTCTCGCCGTCGTCGGGGCCGCCGTCGATGGTCGTGACATCCTTCAGGTGGGCGGCATCGAGCTTGATGTCATCGTTCTGGGAGGTTCCTTTGATGATCTCGACCCCGGAGAATCCGGCTAAAGGGGTCAGATCGAAGGCATTGGTGACCTCGGGACCGAGGAGGCGAGCAGGCGAGGTCGGGTTGAAGGCGCCGCCGCCGACAAGAGCCAAGGTGTCGACGCCGCCGCCGCCCAACACGACGTCGCCCGCTCCCACGCCTGCCGCATCGGTGGCGAAGGTGTCATCATCCGCTGTGCCGATCAGCAGATCAGCCTCTCGGTCGGGGGTGGAGGGATCGCCATCGGGCGTGAGGAATTGAACATTCTCGCCGCCCGCCGATACGGTCAGGTTGGCAAGGACCGTCCGTCCACCCTCATCCGACAGGGACAGCGAAAGGATGGACGTCTTGACGAGACTGCGATCGGGATCGCGATTGACGTAAGCGAGCGCGTGAACGAGGGCCTCGACAGACCCGGACGTGGCATCGTTGGTGAAGGTGATCTCCAAGGTGGTATCCGTGCGGTCCAGGGTTCCGATGACAGTTCCGTCATAGAGGATCGTGGCGCCCGCATCGGTCCCGTCCGGAAGAGAGATTTTGCCCTGCGCGACGATGTCGATCCATGCGCTCGGATCGAATTCATCCATGCCGACTGTCAAGGATTTGAATGCGTCGTCGGACGGTCCGACGATGGCGTCGGACCGCCAATCGAGAAAGGCTTTGGCGTTCGAGGTGTAGACCTTGTCCTGGTTGAGATTGCTCAGGCGAGGAGCCTCGTTCGTGGACGCTCCCGTCTCGTCGATGATCGTATCGACGCCCTGGCGGTGGAGCTGCTCCCGTTCCGCGTCGGTAAACGATCTGCCAACGAGCGTGAGCGTGTCGTTTTGGCTCCTGGTGGCCCAAACCAGCAGCGCCGTCGCCTTGTCGGTGAAAGTGGCCGCAAATCCTTTCGAGGTGACCTCGAGGCGCGAAAAGCCGGAGACGGTCGTCTGGCTGAAATCGAAGGCCTTGCTGATATTGCCGCTCAGTTGCAGCACGTCCGTGCCGCCGGCGCCTTCCAGGCTCGTCAGTCCGGCAAGAGACGAGGGGGCGAGAAGGATGGTATCGTCCTCGGTCGAGCCGCGGACGATTTCAATGCTCGACAGGACGGCGCTCGACAGATCGAAGTTTCCGCCTCCGATCAATTCCACCGTGTCGGTGCCGCCAAGTCCGTCAAAGGTGGCTTCGAACAACTCCTCCGCGGTGACGGTGAAGACGTCGTCACCGTCGGTTCCGCCTTGAAGCAGGGTGTCAAGGCGCGCAGCCGGGGTCATCGCGAAATCCTCCTTGGATTTGATACGAGATATCGTAACTTATATCCGAAAGAGGAAAGTCAATGGCAGCGCCGCGTCAGACCCGCGCGAAGGTGAGATAGCTGGGCACCCGGCCTTCGCGGATCGCCTTGGCCTCGTACCGCGTGCCTGGCCAGCCCTCGTACGGCTTGCGCCAATCGTCGGCGCGGGTGGCGGTCCAGCGGAAATGCGGGGACCGCAAGGCTCGGGCGAGCACCCAGCCGATGTAATCGTCGATGTCGCTGGCAAAGCGCAGCTCGGCGCCGGGCTTCATCACGCGGGCGAGCACATCGATGGTCTCGTCCGACACGAGGCGGCGCTTTCGCTGCCGCCGCTTCGGCCAGGGATCGGGATAGAGGATATAGACCCGGTCGAAGCAGGCGTCGGGCAGGGTCGGCAGCAGGTCGGTGACGTCGTCGTCCCAGACACGGACGTTGTCGAGGTGCTCGTGCTCGACCACGGCCAAGAGCTTCGCCATGCCGTTCACGAAGGGTTCGCACCCGATGAAGTTGACGTCGCGACGGGTACGGGCCTGGGCGGCGAGATGCTCGCCGCCGCCGAACCCGATTTCGAGCCAGGTTTCCCGTTCCTGAGAGCTGGGAAACTGGCTGGAAGGTGCGCTGCCCGGAATCACGCGGATCGCGGGCAGCAGATTCTGAACCAGTTCGTCCTGGCCGGCGCGAAGCTTCTTGCCTTTCCGGCGCCCGAAGAAGGCGCCGGCCCGTTCCGATGCTTCGCTCATGAGCCGATATCTTTGAACATGATCTTGCCGGAAACCGGATTCCATTTTTCCGGATTGTGCCCTTAGCGGAAAGCGGCCTTGAGGCGATCGGCGAGATCCGTGCGCTCCCAGGAGAACCCCCGTCGGCGTCGGGCTTGCGGCCGAAATGACCATAGGCCGAGGTGCGGGCATAGATCGGCCGGTTGAGGCCGAGATGCGTGCGGATGCCGCGGGGCGAGAGGTCCATGGCGTCCGTGAGGACGGCCTCGAGCTTGCCCTCGTCCACCTTGCCGGTGCCGTGGAGATCCACATAGATCGACAGGGGCTTGGCCACGCCGATGGCATAGGAAAGCTGCAGGGTGCAGTTCTCGGCGAGACCCGCCGCCACCACGTTCTTGGCGAGGTAGCGCGCGGCGTACGCGGCCGAGCGGTCCACCTTGGTCGGATCCTTGCCGGAGAAGGCACCGCCGCCGTGGGGGCCGCGCCGCCATAGGTGTCGACGATGATCTTGCGACCGGTGAGGCCGCAATCGCCATCGGGACCGCCGATCACGAATTTGCCCGTGGGATTCACGTGCCAGATGGTCTGGGCCGAGATCCAGCCCTCCGGCAGGGTCTGGCGGATGTAAGGCTCGACGATGGCGCGCACGTCCTCGGAGGAGAGGTTCTCGTCTAGGTGCTGGGTCGACAGAACGATCTGGGTCGCTGCGACGGGCTTGCCGTTCTCGTAGCGCACCGTGACCTGGCTCTTGGCGTCCGGACCGAGCTTGGCCGCATCGCCGACCTTGCCTTTGCGGGCAGCGGTCAGGTTCTCGAGGATCTTGTGGGCGTAGTAGATCGGTGCCGGCATCAGCTCGGGCGTCTCGTTGCAGGCATAGCCGAACATGATGCCCTGGTCGCCCGCGCCTTCGTCCTTGCTGCCGGCAGCATCGACGCCCTGGGCGATATGCGCCGACTGAGCATGGAGGTAGACCGAAACGTCGGCGTTCTTCCAGTGGAAGCCTTGCTGCTCGTAGCCGATGTCCTTGATCGCATCGCGGGCGAGCTGGATCACCGTGTCCTTGGTGATGGAGGCGGGGCCGCGCACCTCGCCGGCGATGACGACGCGGTTGGTGGTGGCAAGCGTCTCGCAGGCCACGCGGGCTTCGGGCTCAGCGCCCAGGTAAGCGTCGACGATGGCATCGGAGATCCGGTCGCAGACCTTGTCCGGATGGCCTTCGGAGACCGACTCGCTCGTGAAAAGATAGCTCGAACGCCGCACGATGGAATTCCTTCGGCAATAAAGATCGCCGCCCGCAACGATCCGCGGGCTCTAAAGCATGCTCATGCCGCAGGCTGAAAGAAAGGTCAAGCGAACGTGTTCTTTATGACGAACGCTCTACCTCTTCCTGGGTGGCGAGTGCGCTCACGAGCTGAACGATGCTTTTGCGAACCTTCGGGCTTTTGATGCTCGCAAAAGTCCGGACGAGGTGAAGTCCTTCAGGGGTCGACATCATGTCAGCGACATAAGGAGGTGCGCCGCTTTCGGCGAAACCTGCCTCAGCCTTGCCGGCTTTGATCCCATCGAAGAAGAAACCGATCTCGACATTGAGGATCTTGGCGATTTCAACGAGACGGGCAACACTGATTCGGTTCATGCCCTTTTCGTATTTTTGAACCTGCTGGAAGGTCAGCCCAAGCATATCGCCAAGTTTTTCTTGGCTCATTCCGATAGAAACACGGCGCATACGCACTCTGCTTCCGATTTCCTTATCGATAGAGCCCGTCGATTTCTTCATTATGGCCTGTCCCCGTGCCGAAACCCACGCAACGCCAAGGCAATATTTACTTAAGGAGAGGGATTTGGCGCCTGCGACGTGCAATCAAGATGATTAAGCAGATCGCAAGCGTGGCCGTCAAAGAAAACCTGCTCCACTTCCTATAAAGAGTAACGGGTTCGGCAACTGGAAGAGAAGTGTCGATAATGCCTTCAACTGCTAGTGGAAGAGCATCCACGCTTCGGCCGAAAGGGTCGACGACGGCTGAGATTCCCGTATTGGCTGCCCTAATCATTGGCAGCCCTTCCTCAATAGCCCGCAGCCGGGCTTGAGCGAAGTGCTGGTAAGGCCCCGGCGTCTGCCCGAACCACGCGTCATTGGTCACATTGAGGATCAGGTCGGGGCGTGGACCTTCGGCCAGGATTTCACCGGGAAAGATGGCCTCGTAGCAGATGGTCGCAGCGACCGGAGGCAGACCCGGAATGGACAAGCTGGCGCGCTTTTCGCTCGGCTCGAATCCACCCGGAATATGCACGAACTGACGGAGCCCAGCCGCCCGGATCAAGGTGTCGAGGAATTTCGGCACGTATTCGCCGAAAGGCACCAGATGGACCTTGTCATAGGCACCAAGGATTGTGCCCTTTTCGTCGATTACCTGAATGGCATTGTAGAACTTGCCAACCGCCTCGCCCGGCAAGGGGGCATCCATGCGGGCCGCGCCCGTGATGAGCACCGAGCCCGGTCCGAGCAGTGTCGCGATCTGCGCGAGCGAGCCGGCATCGCGGTGAAGCAGGAAAGGAAAGGCCGATTCCGGCCAGATGATGTGCGTTGGTGTCGCAGCGCTGCCGTCCCGGCCCGGGCGCGCGCTCAAGGTCAGGTAGCGCCGCATGATGGCGTCCCGGTTGCGCGGGTTGAACTTGGCGTCCTGAGGCAGGTTGGGCTGCATAATGCGCAAGCGCACGTTGTCGACGATCGGTGAGGCATCCGACGGGACGCGCCAGAAGCCGAAGGCTGCAAGACCAACGAGGAGACCCGCCGCGATGCCCGGTGCCGTCCAGCGGGCACGTGCCGTCCTTCCCGTGATAAGGACAGCGGGCGCAGCGCCAATCGCGAGGCTCAGGAAGGTCAAGCCGTAGAGACCCACCAGTGAGGCCGTCTGCATCAGCCAGATGTTCTGGCCGAGCGCCAGCCCAAGATTGTTCCAGGGAAAGCCGGTGAAGAGGTGGCCCCGCAGCCATTCACTCACCGTCAGGCCGAAGGCGAAGGCCAGGATCCGCCAGGCATCGGGCAGCCAGAACAGGCGGGCGAGAGCGAAGCCGAGGGCGGGAAAGAAGGCGAGCAGGGCGGGCAGGCCCAGCACTCCGAACGGCATGGCCCAGGCGAACTGGTCCGCTTCCACGAGAAAGGCCGCGCCAAGCCACCAGAGCCCGGCGACGAAATAGCCGAAGCCCCAGAACCAGCCGAGGACGGCGGCGGATTTGAACGGAGCCCATCGCGAGGGCTCGTCCTTGACGGTGCCGTCCAGGAGCAAGACCGCAGGAGCAAGGGAGAGAACGAGAGCAGGCAGAAAGCCGAAAGGCGGCATGGCCAGGGCGCCGACGGCCCCGGCTGCAAAGGCCATCAGCCATCGGCGCCATCCTCGAGCGAGGATAGCGCGATCAGCCAGCCGCATCATTCTGCGGCAGCGCTTTCAGGTCGCGGGGCGTTCGCCTGGCCTTCTCCGGCCCCGGTCTCGGGTGCGAATGTGCGGCGATGGACACGCAGGCGCTTCACGCGCCGTGGATCGGCGTCCAGAACCTCGAATTCCAGGCCCGAGGGTCCCTCGATCACCTCGCTCCGGGATGGAACGCGGCCGGCAAGCGTCACGATGAAGCCGCCGATCGTGTCGATGTCCTCGGCGCCTTCCTCCTCGGTGAGGTCGAGCCCGAGCACTTCCTTGACCTCATCGAGGCTGGCGCGCGCATCGGCGATATAGGTGCCGTCGGCGGCCGCCACTATGGTGAGGGTGGCATCCTCATCGTGCTCGTCCTCGATGTCGCCCACCACCATTTCGACCAGATCCTCGATGGACACGAGGCCGTCGGTGCCACCGTACTCGTCGATCACGAGGGCCATGTGCGTGCGGGTGGCCTGCATGCGCACCAGAAGGTCGATGGCCGGCATGGAACGCGGCACGAACAGGACCGGGCGCAGGATGTTGGCGGAGGACAGCGCCATCGACAGGTCGATCTGACCGAGGCTCGGCAGGGGTGTCTCATCGCCCGACCCCGCTTCCGAGGCGCCGCCATCGGCGCGCATAGCGATGAAATCGAGGAAGTCGCGGATATGGACCATGCCCTTGGGGTCGTCCAGGGTCTCGCCATAGACCGGCAGGCGGGAATGGCCGGCCGTGCGGAACAGGCTGAGCAGCTCGCCGAGATTGGTGTCGGCCGCGACCGCCACTATGTCGGCACGAGGCACCATCACGTCCTCCACGCGGATCCGGTGGAAGGAGAGCACGTTCTTGAGCATCGCCCGCTCCTGGGGCGAAAAGTCGGTGTCCTCGACGGTCTCTGCGAGGACGTCCTCAAGATCGTGGCGGATGGATTCGCGGGGTTTCAGGCCGAGACGGGTCAGAACCCGGTCGTACCAGTGGTCGCGTGTGTCGTCTGTCTCGGTGAGCGTTCGGACAGGTCGGTCGCTACGACTTCGATCTTCGTTCATTGCTTTGGGTTGTCAGCCGTTCATGCTGCCATATCGCGATAGGGATCGGCGATGCCAAGGGTGGCGAGCGCCTTTACCTCAAGACCTTCCATGATTTCCGCTTCCGCTTCGACCTCGTGGTCGTAGCCGAGAAGATGCAGAACTCCATGGATTATCAAATGAGCAAAATGATGCGCGAGCTCCTTGGATTCCTCCTCGGATTCGCGCACCAGGGTTTCGTAAGCTAAAGCAATATCGCCCAAATGGCGAGGGCCTGTCGCACCGGGTTGCTCGGGCGCCGGGAAGGAGAGCACGTTGGTGGGCTTGTCCTTAGCGCGCCACGTGCGGTTCAACTCCTGGATCTGGGCATCGTCCGTGAGCATGACGCTCGCCTCGTAATCGCCGTCCGCTTCGTAGGTCACGGCGAGCGCGGCCTGAGCAGCCTTCTGGGCCAGGGCTTCTGCGTCCTCGAGACGGCCCCAGTCGCCCGCCTCGATCATGATATCGAGCGTGATCACGGCCTGCGGTCCCGATCGTAACGGGGTTGATCCTGTTGAGGCGGCGCCTCGCGGGCCGCCTTGTCGTAGGCCGTCACGATGCGGCGCACGAGATCGTGGCGCACCACGTCCGCCTCCTTGAACGTGACGCGGGCGATGCCTTCGACTCCATTCAAGATGCGCACGGCCTCGACAAGCCCCGACTTCTGGCCCGGCGGCAGGTCGATCTGTGTCGGGTCGCCGGTGATGATCATCCGCGAGCCCTCGCCGAGACGGGTCAGAAACATCTTCATCTGCATCGACGTGGTGTTCTGCGCCTCGTCGAGCAGCACCAGGGCATTGGTGAGCGTGCGTCCGCGCATGAAGGCGAGCGGCGCGATCTCGATCATGCCGGTCTGCAGGCCGCGGTCCACGTGCCGGGCCTCCATGAAATCGTAGAGCGCGTCGTAGATCGGGCGCAGGTAAGGATCGACCTTCTCGCGCATGTCGCCAGGCAGGAAGCCGAGGCGCTCGCCTGCCTCTACGGCCGGACGGGTGATGATCAGGCGGTCCACCTGTCCCGCTTCGAGCAGCGAGACCGCATAGCCCACCGCGAGCCAGGTCTTGCCGGTGCCGGCAGGACCTTCGGCGAAGACGAGTTCGTTCGTTTTAAACGCCTTGATATAGGTGTTCTGCGATGCATTGCGGGCGCGAACCGGCCCGCGCCTCCGGGTGGAGATCTGGTCGAAGGAGGTCAGTCCCGGAACGGGCTGCTCCTCGGCGGCCGGGAAGAGGCTGCCCTGCAGCGTGCTTTCCTCGATTGCGCCGTCCACATCGCCAGGGCCAAGCGCTCCGCCTTCGCGGGCGCGCTCGTAGAGCCCCTCCAGAACCCGGCGTGCCATCTCGGAGGCCTCGGGCGTGCCTTTGACGGTGACCCGGTTGCCGTTGGCAATGGCCGTCACATTCAGGCGCCGCTCCAGATGGGCGAGGTTCTGGTCGTATTGTCCGAAAACCAGACTGGCGAGACGGTTGTCGTCGAAGGTGAGGATGATCTCGGCCTCTTCGACGACGCCGGGATGCAAGCTGTTGGCGTTCCGTCCCTTTTGTGCTCGTGCGGTCACATTGTCCGCTGGGCTCAAATGCCTCTCCTCTGAATATGCGCCGCAGGCCGTGCGGCCAACGGATATGGGGTCTCATCGGATAAGGAACTAGGCCGCGGCTTGACTGCCGGGCTCAGATACTTCTCCGAACAGGCTGTTGGAGCCAGCCTGCATGATCCGCACCGTCACGATCTCGCCGATCTGGTGGCGGTCGCTCTGAAACTGCACCGGCTGCAGATAGGGCGACTTGCCTGCCATCTGGCCCGGATGACGACCCGGCTTCTCCAAGAGAACGTCGAGGGTCTGGCCCACGGTTCCGTGATTGAAGGCCTGGCGCTGCATTTCCAGCAGATTTTGCAGCCGGCCTAAGCGCTCGGCCTTCACGGCCTCGGACACTTGCGCCTCGATCTCCGCCGCCGGCGTGCCCGGGCGGGGGCTGTATTTGAATGAGAAGGAGCTGGCAAAGCCCACATCGGCCACGAGCCGCATAGTCTCCTCGAACTCCGCATCCGTCTCGCCGGGGAAGCCGACGATGAAGTCGGAGGAGAGCGCGAGATTGGGCTGAGCACCTCGGATGCGCTCGATCAGGCGGCGGTATTCGTCACCCGTGTGTTTGCGGTTCATGGCGTCGAGGATGCGGTCGGAGCCGGACTGCACCGGCAGATGCAGGTAGGGCATCACCGCGGGCAGATCGCGATGGGCTGCGATCAGCTCGTCGTCCATGTCACGGGGATGGCTCGTGGTGTAGCGCAGCCGTGCAATGCCAGGCACTTCCGCCAGACGATGAAGCAGGCGGCCGAGCGACCAGACGGAGCCGTCCGGCCCCTCGCCGTGATAGGCGTTCACGTTCTGCCCGATCAGAGTCAGCTCGCGCACGCCCGCATCGGCGAGGCGCAGGGCCTCGTCAAGGATCTTAGGCACAGGGCGCGAGACTTCCGCGCCGCGGGTATAGGGCACCACGCAGAAGGTGCAGAACTTGTCGCAGCCTTCCTGGATAGTGAGGAACGCCGACACGCCACGGCTCTGGGTCTTGGCCTTGCTCGGCGCAGGCAGGTGATCGAACTTGTCCTCGATCGGGAATTCCGTGTCGACGATGCGATCAGTGCGCGACTTCTTCAGCAGCGCCGGCAGGTTGTGATAGTTCTGCGGGCCGACCACCACGTCGACGGCGGGCGCCCGACGCAGGATCTCCTTGCCCTCGGCCTGGGCGACGCAGCCGGCCACCACGACCTTCGTCTCCTGGCCGTTGACCTCGCGCTCCTTCTTCAATTCGCGCACGCGGCCGAGCTCGGAATAGACCTTCTCGGCGGCCTTCTCGCGGATGTGGCAGGTGTTGAGGATGACGAGATCCGCCTCCTCCATCGCCTTGGTTTCGCTGTAGCCCTCAGCCGCCAGCATGTCCGCCATGCGCTCGGCATCGTAGACGTTCATCTGGCAGCCATAGGATTTGACGAAGACTTTTTTCACGAGGTCGGCCTGTTCTGCTTGCAATCGGGCGGGCGAAGATGGAGGCCCTTTTAAGCCTTTTTATGCGTGCAAGAGAATAGCGGCTGTTTGGCTCTAGGATTGAGGCTGTTTTTATTCGGGTGCCATTCCCGGCCGGAGCGTAGCGGACGGGAAGGGAACCAGAGCATTGAGCCCGGTCGTGGAACCTCTTCCCGGTCCTGCGGACCGCCGGGGACGACAGCAGGCGCTTACTCCCGAAAAGCCCCCTCCACGGGCGCCGACAGTTCCGCATCGGCGGCAAGGATTTCGGCGACGACCTTCGCGAAAGCCGGACGCGCGCTGAGCCTCGCATACCAGGAGGCCAGGGCCTCACGCCCTTTCAGGGACGGGCCGCCGAGGCGGCGGGTCCAGAACACGGGCATGAAGACGGAAATATCGGCGGCCGAGAAGGCGCCGCAGAGATAGTCCTTGCCCTGGAGCGAGCGATCGAGCTCGTCGAAGTGGCCGGCGAGAACCGGCTCGGCCTCCTTGGCCTTCTCTTCCTTCTCATGCCACCGCTCCAGATCGTCCGGCTTCGGTTCGGTCCGATGCATCAGGAAGCGCAGCGAGGCCAGCATGACCTCGTCGCCAAACACATCGAAGAGCCGGCATCGTGCCCGCTCCATCGGGGATTTCGGATAAAGCGCCGGGTCGGGATGGGCATCTTCCAGGTATTCGAAGATCACGGTCGAATCGTAGAGGGACAGGCCTCCGTCGATGAGGACCGGGACCTGTCCCTTGGGATTGATGGCCAGCACGTCCGGGTTCCTGGGGCTGTAGCCCTTCGTCTGGGTGAACGGCACCAGGACCTGCTCGAAGGCGAGCCCCTTCTCATGAAGCGCGATCTCGACCTTGCGGGAGAAGAGGCTCACAGGACCGGTATAGAGCTTCATCGGGGGGCCTTTCTGGACATCATCGGCTGAAAGCGGGCGGCAGGTGATCCTGCCAGGATTCGGCATTCAAGCCTTCCACATCGGCCCGCGACAACCCGATATCGGCGAGCGCCCGGTCGTCCATCCGGTACAGGGCCTTGGAGCTCCTGCGCTCGTCGAGCCAGGCCTCGTAGCTGAGCAGGAGCTGCAGCAGGATGCTCTTATGCTCGCGGCGGGTGGTATGAAGCCCAAGATTTACTGCGGCATGTCCGATCGCCATGACGGTTCTCCTTCAATGGCGTTTCATTGAAGATAAATGTGCTCCTGTGGTAGGTTGCAAGCAAATGAGAAGTTCTTGCGTGACGCCCAAGGAAAGCTTGGGCAAAAGACCCTGGATCCACCATGTCCCGTCGACGCCTTCCGCCCCTGAATTCCCTGCGTGCCTTCGAGGCGGCGGCCCGCCACCTGAGTTTCGAGAAGGCGGGCGACGAGATCGCCGTCACGGCGAGTGCCGTGGGCCAGCAGGTGAAATCGCTCGAAGCTTGGCTCGGGCGTCCTCTCTTCGTGCGCCAGCCGAGCCGCGGCGTGGTGCTGACGCCGCTGGGCGAGCATTATGCCGCCTCCCTGTCCGACATCCTCGATCGGCTCGACGGCGCGACCGCGCAGGCCCTGCGGTCCGACCGCTCCAACGTGATCACGGTGAGTTCCATGCCGAGCTTCGCCGCGGGCTGGCTCATTCCCCGGCTGGGCTCCCTCAAGGAGCAGCATCCCGATCTGGAGGTGCGGGTTTCCGTCGACACGCGGCTGGCGGATTTCGCCCGCGAGGACGTGGACGTGGCGATCCGCTTCGGCCGGGGGAATTATCCGGGATTGAGGACCGATCTGCTGATGGAGGAATTCTTCTTTGCCGTCTGCAGCGCGTCCCTGCTGGGCAATCCCTCGCGTCCCATGAACGAGCCGGCGGATCTGCGCCATCACACCCTGCTGCACGAGAGCGTGGAGAGCATTCCCGACTACACCACCTGGGAGCGCTGGCTCGCGGCTCTCGGCGTCACGGGCGTCGACACCTCCCGCGGCCCGCGCTTCACCCATACCTATCTCTGTCTCCAGGCCGCCGCCTCAGGCCAGGGCGTGGCGCTCGCGACCAATGTGCTGATCGGCGATTACCTGCAGGCGGGCCGCCTCGTTCAGCCGTTTCCGCAGCAGGTGAAGGGGTCGTATCAGTATTATGTGGTCTGCCCGGAAGCCACCGCCGACCGGCCGGCCCTTGCGGCCTTCCGGGGCTGGCTTCTGGAGGAGGCGAGGGTGCACGCCGCCGAGGCGGCGCGGCAGCAACTCGCATGAGCGCTCCGACGTTGTTCCCGGCCGGAGCATCGGTGGAAGGGAAAGAAATCCATCAGCGTTGAGCGTGCAAGTGGATCCCCTTCCGGCCCTTTGGGCCGCCGGGGATGACAAGCCTCACGCCGCCTTCAGCGCGCGGCGCACCTCTGCCTCGGCCGAAGCAGTGGCCTGTTTGCGGTTGCCGTTGAAGGGGATCGGCTCGCCCCAGGTCACGACGACGTCGAGCGGCACGCCTCGGATGAACATTTTCAGGTGGGGCCCGAGATCCATATCGCCGTACCAGGCGATGAACGGGCGATCGCGCCGGGTCACGGGCAGGCCGTTGCGGCGGATGTAGGAGACGGCGAGGGGCTGTAGATAAACCCGCTCGACGCTGTCATGCATAAGGGCGGTCTGGGCCGCGCCCACGAGCGAGGAGCGGAAGGGCAGGAGGCGGTTGCCGTCGCTGGTGGTGCCTTCCGCAAACAGCACGATCGCCTCGCCCTTCACCAGCCGGTGGGCGAGCGCGTCGTTCACCTCCGCCGTGGCCTTGCGGCGCTGGCGGTCGATGAAGACCGTGCGCTGGAGCTTTGCGAACAGGCCGACCACCGGCCAGCCTTCCACCTCCGATTTGGCGATGAAGGAGAGCGGATGCAGCGAGCCGATGACCGGGATGTCGAGCCAGGAGACGTGGTTCGACAAGACGATGGTCGGCGCGTCCGTCGGCGGCGTACCCTGCTCGATCACGCGCACGTTGAAGATTGCCAGGAGCGCCTTGTGAAACCACATCGGCACCACATGCAGCATCGACGACCAGTTGAGGCGCAGCGCCAGCATCTGCAGCGGCACGAGCACGAGGCTGCACAGGCCGAGCAGCAGGAGCCGGAAGACGACGCCGATTCTTGTCACACGTCGTCCTTGTCCAGCGGCACCGCGTAGAGCTCGAGCCGGTGATAGACGACCTTGTAGCCGAGCCGCTTGGCGATCTCGTTCTGGAGCGCCTCGATTTCCTCCGACCGGAACTCGATCACGTCGCCCGTCTCGAGATTGATGAGATGGTCGTGGTGTTCCCGCGCCGCCTGTTCGTAGCGCGAGCGCCCGTCGCGGAAATCGAGCCGCTCCAGAATGCCCTCGGTTTCGAACAGCTTCACCGTGCGATAGACGGTCGAGAGCGAGATGCGGTCGTCCACCTCGGCCGCGCGGCGGTGCAACTCCACCACGTCGGGGTGATCCTCGGCGGAATCGAGAACTCGCGCGATGATCCGGCGCTGGCCTGTCATGCGCAGGCCCTTGTCGCGGCAGGCGCGCTCGATGGCGTCCGACCGGCGCGGTTTTGCGGATGTGCTGTTCCGAAGTGCCAAGGCTTAATCGACTCCTTGCCGAGGCTTATAAGCGAGGGAAGCGAAGCGGGCTATAGGTCCAAAGCCATGGTGAGCGCCGCAGCCTTGGTCCCATCGGCCTTCTGATAATATCCCTCCCGCCGTCCGATGTCCCGGAAACGCAGGCGGCGGTAGAGGGCGATGGCTGGCGCATTGCCCTCCTCGACCTCCAGATGCACCCGGCTCACGCCGCGGCGGGAGAGGGCGTCGAGATGATGGAGGAGCAGCGGGCGGGCATGGCCCTTGCCCCGCGCCTCCAAGGCGATCGCGACCGTGATGATTTCCGCCTCGTCGAGCACGATCCGCGACAGAGTGAAACCCGCCGGCTTGGTGGCACGCCCGAGAAAGAGCCCATCGGCCACGACGCCTCTCTCACTGAGCAGGCGCTCGAAATCGAGCGTGCTCCAGGCCCGCGCGAAGGCGGAGGCATGGATGGCCGCCAGACGGGCGGCGGCCTCGGTGCCGACGGCCTCGATGCGCGGAGCCGGCGGGTGGATGAAGCGAGTGAGAATGCTCATTGCGAGAATTCTCATTGCCTCGCGATTCGGGCCCCGTCCTGCGGCTTGGCATCGGGCTCGCGCAGGTAAAGCGGCTTCGGCAGTGCCTGGTTCGGATCGGCAAGGGCCCCCAGCCTGGCCACCCAGGCGATCTCGGGAAAGCCTGAGACGTCGCTAATATGGGCCTCGACCCCTTGCGCGCGCGCCTCCGCGGCCAGCATGGCCGAGGCCGATCCGGCGATGAGGATCGGACCGGAGCCGAGAAGCCGGATGGCATCGCGGTAGGTCATGAGACCCGGCGGAATGATGGTGCGCCCGCCAGGCGCGATGGCCTGGATGTAGATATGGCCGTGCTTGGCATCGATGGCGGCGGTGAAGAGGCCACGCCTGTCGCCCACCATGAGCGGTGCCAGGAAGGCGGAGAGCGTCGCTACGCCCACGACCGGGATCCCGGCTGCCAGACCAATGCCGCGGGCGGCACTGATGCCGACCCTCAGGCCCGTATAGCTGCCGGGCCCGATGGTGACGGCAACCCGATCCAGGCTCTCGAAGCCGCCTTCGACCCGCGCGGAGAGCCGGTCGAGGAGCGGCATCAGGGCCTCGGCATGGCCGCGGTCCATGGGAATGGTCTCGGCGGCCAGCGCCACGGGCTCTCCGGCTTCAACGATGGAGGCCGAGCAGGCGCCGAGGGCGGTATCGATGGCAAGGACGCGCAACGTTCGTCTCCGTCAGGTCTGCAGAATCCTTTAGAGCATGAAGCGGACCGGAGGAAACCCGGTTTCACGCTTCTGTGGTTCGGGCCGGAGAGTTTCAGCTTGAGCAGGCAGGAAGGCCGGTGCCATGATCGGCCCATGACCACATCCGACCCTTTTTCCCCCGAACCCAAGCCCTGGACCGTGAAAACCTCACGGGACGTGATTCGCGACCGTTGGGTCAAGCTTCGCGCCGACGACTGCCTGACCGCCGAGGGTGTGGAGGTGGCACCCTATTACGTGCTCGAGTATCCCGATTGGGTTCACGTGGTGGCACTCGACGACGAGGACCACATCATCCTGGTCGAGCAATACCGCCATGCCTTCCGGGGCATATCCCTCGAAGTGCCGGCAGGGGCGATCGACCAGGAGGATCCATCTCCGCTCGCAGCGGCCGCCCGCGAGCTCGAGGAGGAAACGGGATATGTTGCGGAGCACTGGCGCTATTTCGGCAAGCATTCGCCGAACCCCGCGACCCACACGAATTTCTGCCATACCGTGCTGGCGCAAGGGGTGCGCCTGACCGGCAAGAAGCTGAACGACCCGACCGAGCAGATCAAGGTGGTGCGGGTGCCGGTTCAGGACGTCATTCGGCTTGCTGCCAATGGCACCATTACGAATGCGATGCAGATCGCCTCCCTGGCCATTGCCCTGAGCGCCATCGGCAAGTGGCACCTGTGAACCTCATTCGATCCGGCAGAACTCCTCGAAGGCGAAGCGCGGTTGGCGCCGATGGAGCTTTTCGGGGATGCCGTAGCCGAGATTGATCAGGAAGTTCGACTTCAACTTGCCGCCCGGAAGGAACGTCTCGTCGACGCCGTTGAGGTCGAAGCCGCCCATGGGTCCGCAATCGAGCCCGAGCGCACGGGCGGCCATGATGAGATAGGCCCCCTGGAGGCAGGAGCCCTGGAAGCCCGTCCTCTCGATGGCCTCGGGCTTGCCGGCGAACCAGCTGCGCGCATCGGGGCTGTTCGGCGCGAGGAAGGAGAGCTTTTCATAGAACTCCGTGTCGTAGGCGACGATCACCGTCGCCGGCGCGCTCATGGTCTGGCGCACATTGCCTTCGTCGAGATGGGGCTTGAGCCTCTGCTTGGCCTCCGCAGACACCACGAAGACAAAGCGGCCCGGTGAGGAATTGGCACTCGTCGGACCCAGCCTGGCGAGATCGGCGACAGCGCGCAGGGTCGTCTCCGGGATCGGGCGGTCCTCCCACCAGCGATGGGTGCGGGCTTCGCGAAAAAGCTGGTCCAGGGCGGCATCGGGCAGGGCGGGCAACGGACGGTCTCCAAACGAAAAGCGCGGCTGACAAAGCCGCGCTTCGATAGCTGAATTCCTAAGGTCTGATCAAACGGCCTGTTAGACCGCCTGCACCTCGCGCACGTCCGGCAGGAAGTGCCGCAGCAGGTTCTGGATGCCGTGGCGCAGGGTGGCGGTCGAGGACGGGCAGCCCGAGCAGGCGCCCTTCATGACCAGATAGACGGTGCCATCCTTGAAGCCCCGGAAGGTGATGTCGCCGCCGTCGCCGGCCACCGCCGGGCGGATGCGGGTTTCGAGCAGTTCCTTGATGGTCTCGACCGTGGCGGCGTCCTGCTCGTCGAAGAACTCCTCGCCATCCTCTTCTGCCGCGCCATAGCCGTTGGCGAAGACCGGCGCGCCGGTCATGAAGTGCTCCATGATCGCGCCGAGGATGGCCGGCTTCAGATGCTGCCATTCGCCGTCCGCCTTCGTCACGGTGACGAAGTCGTAGCCGAAGAACACGGCCGCGACGCCCGGAACGGCGAAGAGCCGCTGGGCGAGAGGGGAGACTTCGCCAGCTTCAGGAGTCTTCGCCTCGAACGTGCCTTCCGGCATCACGACACGGCCGGGCAGGAATTTCAGGGTGGCAGGATTGGGAGTCGCTTCGGTCTGGATAAACATGGCTTCTTTCGTCCTCTGCGCCGGTTCAAGGCCGGCCGAGTGGGGTGTTAGAATCGTTCTAACAGGTTCCAGGCTCAATGTGGAATGGAACAAGGTGGATTCCAAGGGGAGAATATATGCCGGTATGGCATCCCGGGGCTGCACGGCGGACCCCGGAATGACAACCTTTTAGCCGGCCAGCGCGTCGATTTCCTCATCCGTGAGGCTGCCCGGCACGATGACGATGGGAATCGGAAAGGAGGCGGCGGCGCGGCCGGCAAGGGTCGACACCAGCGGACCTGGGCCTTCCTTGGCACTGCCCGCGGCGAGCACCAGGAAGGAGATGTCCTCGTCCTCATGGATGAGCTTCATGATCTCGTCGGCCCGGTTGCCGACGCGGATCACCTGCTCGGGCTCGACGCCTGCGGCATTGCGCGCCTCACGGGCGGCGGCGTCGAGCTGCTTCTGGGCTTCCTCGCTCGCCTCCTCGATCATGGCTTCGCCGACGCCGAGCCATTCGAAATTGTCGGGCGGGTCCACGACCGCGAGCATGAGCAGGCTCGCGCCGGTGCGAACCGTTCGCCGCGAGGCGAAGTGAACCGCCCGGGCGCATTCCGGAGGTCTTGTCGACCACCACCATGAATTTCGGACGGTGGCCCGATTCGTAGGATCGGCGCTTGCCGCTCACAGCACGCTCTCCTGCATGATGCTTGATGCTGCCCTGCCATAACGGCAAGAGCAAGCCGGAGCCTCAGCGCGAACGCACGAAACCGACGATGTCCTTGACCGCATCCATGGTCACGGACGCGAGGGCACGGGCCCGTGCCGAGCCGTCGGCCAGGACGGCATCGATATGGCCCGGATCGGCCATCAGGCGGCGCATCTCGTCGGCGACGGGCGAGAGCTTCGTCACCGCGACATCCACGAGAGCGGCCTTGAAGCCCGAGAACTGCGCGCCGCCATGCTGGCGCAGCACTTCTTCCGGCGTGGTGTCCATGAGGGCCGCATAGATCGCCACGAGGTTCTCGGCCTCGGGGCGGGCTTTCAGGCCGTCCACCTCGCTCGGCAGGGGCTCGGGATCCGTCTTCGCCTTGCGCACCTTCTGGGCGATGGTGTCGGCGTCGTCCGTCAGGTTGATGCGCGAGTAATCGGACGGGTCCGATTTCGACATCTTCTTCGAGCCGTCGCGCAGCGACATGACGCGGGTCGCAGGACCCTGGATCATCGGCTCGGTCAGCGGGAAGAAGGCATCGCCGAAGCCCTGGGCGGCAATCGATTCGGCCCAGTCGTTGTTGAATTTCTGAGCGATGTCGCGGGTCAGCTCCAGATGCTGCTTCTGGTCCTCGCCCACCGGCACATGAGTGGCGCGGTAGACCAGGATGTCGGCCGCCATCAGGTTCGGATAGGCGTAGAGGCCGACGGAGGCGTTTTCCCGGTCCTTGCCGGCCTTGTCCTTGAACTGGGTCATCCGGTTGAGCCAGCCGAGACGGGCGACGCAGTTGAACACCCAGGCGAGCTCCGCGTGCTGAGGCACCTGGGACTGATTGAAGACGATGTGGCGCTCAGGGTTGATGCCGGCGGCCAGGAACGCGGCCGTCACCTCGCGGATCTGGCGGATGAGGTCGGTCGGATTCTGCGGCATGGTGATCGCGTGCATGTCCACGACGCAATAGATGCAGTCGTAGTTCTCCTGCATGGCGACGAATCGCTTGATGGCGCCGAGATAATTCCCGAGATGGAGATTGCCGGTGGGCTGAACGCCCGAGAACACCAGCTCCTTGAACTGCGCCATCGTCTTGAACTCCCGCAGGGGTGCATGCGCGGTTTAAGGCTGAACCGCCGACCGCCCCAGATTGTCTTGATCACCGCATTGTTCCGCAGCGAACCGGAGGCCGCTTGGCTCGACAATGCTCCATTGAGGCGCGGGTTATGACAGGGCGGCGCTACGATGCAAGGGTCCTCACGATTTTTTCATGAGAGCGGCCCAATCGTCGCGGGTCACGGCGCCGGTGGCCCAGGCCGCGAGCGCATAAAGTGCAAGGCCCCCGAGGCAGAGAGTGGTGAGGGAAAGTACTCCCGCCTGTGGGAAAAGGCGGCCTGCACCGGCGAGACCCAGGCTCATTGCGAGAACCGCCACGGCGATCCGGGCCATCCGCGCCATCAGCGTCCGGTCCGCTGACCAAAGGCCGAATCGACGAAGGCCGGAGACCACGGCGACCGCGTGGCCGAGGCACCCGACGCTGACCCCAAGCGCGATCCCCGTCGGGCCGAGCGGCCAAGCCAGGGCCACGGAGGCGGCGACGGTCAGGGCCAGGCCAAGGATCGCCGCTGCCAGCGCCGCTCTCAAGGAACCACGGGCGAAAAGGGTCTGGCTCAGCACCTTGGCGGCCGTCGCGAAGGGAAGGCCCACGCTCAAGGCCATGAGAACGAGAGTCGTGCCCTCCGCGTCAGAAGACTGGAACGCGCCGCGCTCGAACAGCACGCTGCTCATCGGACGGGCGAGAATGAACAGAGCGGCGCTGGCCGGCAAGGCGAGCAGCAGCGCCACTTCCAGCGCCCGGTTCTGCGCCGCCACGATGGCCCGCGTCTCTCCCGCCTGATGCCGGCGGGCGAGTTCAGGCAGGAGCAGGCTCGAGCCGAGAGCGGCCATCAGCCCGAGCGGCAGCTGCATCACCCGCTCGGCATAGTAAAGCCAGGAGACGCCGGAGGGCCAGAACGAGGCGATCTGGGTTGCGGCCAGCATGAAGAGCTGCATGGCGCCGCTCGCCACGAGCACGGGAAAACCGGCGAGGAGAAGACTTTTCAGGAGCGGGGACCAGCGAGGTCTTCGGAAACGGACGAGCCGGATTTTGCCGCTTCGCAAGGCTGCGGCCACGAGGGCGAGCTGGATCAGACCGGCAAGGCTCGACGCCGCCGCGAGCCATGCGGCCTTCTGCACGAGCGGCAAGGAAAGACCGGCTTCCATCACGACGAGTGCCAGAATCAGCCCGCCATTGACGGCGAGCGGCGCAAGCGCCGTCGCGCCGAAGCGCCCGCGCATGTTCAGGATCGCGGCGCCGATGGAGGCGAGCGTGATGCACGGCACGATGGGAAAGGACAGGCGGGTATAGAGCGCGACCAGCGCCAGCGTCTCGCCATCGTCGTGCAGCCCCGGGACGAGGATGAAAGCCAGAAGTCCTGCCCCGATCTCGACGAGACCCGTCAGCCCAAGCAGCGCCAGCCCGAAGACGCTCAGCACATCGCCGGCCGTGGCTGCCGCATCGTCAGGCTCCAGGCGGCTGAGGGCCGGAATCAAAGCCGGATTGAGCCCGCCTTCGCCGACGATGCGGCGCACCAGGTTGGGCAGGCGGAAGGCGGCGAGAAATGCATCCGCCACGGGGCCCGCCCCCAGCGCCTGCGCGAACAATACGTCCCGGACGAAGCCGAGAACGCGCGAGGCCATCGAGCCGAGGCCGACCAGAAGCGAGGAGCGGATGAGCGACATTCCCTTCGGGGCTTAACCGGTCCCGAAGGGAATGTCTAAGGAATGACTTGCACTGACGTTTCCACTGTCATTTCGGGGCGGCCATAGGCCGAGCCCGGAATCCATAACCGCTGATGGTGCGGAAAGAGACCCAACGCTGCTCGCCCCTTCCTGAGACGTCGTGTTTATGGATCCCGGGCTCCGCTTCGCGGCCCCCGGGGTGACAGTGAGGAGTCAGCCCCTTGCCCGTGCAATCGCCTCGCGCTTCTGCTCCAGGCTCATGCCGCCGATATAGGCCTCCGTCCCGATCAGGAAGGACGGAGTTGCAACGAGTCCGAGATCGTTTCCGGTGGCAAACGCGTCCTTCATCCAACCGGTGGTCTGATCGCTG
The DNA here is from genome assembly GCF_044784385.1 of Microvirga sp. RSM25. Classification (NCBI taxonomy): domain Bacteria; kingdom Pseudomonadati; phylum Pseudomonadota; class Alphaproteobacteria; order Hyphomicrobiales; family Methylobacteriaceae; genus Microvirga; species Microvirga sp. RSM25. The sequence continues at coordinate 4,613,629 of NZ_CP173039.1, forward strand.
TTGGCCATCTCGGTCATGCGCTGGCGGTCGCCACCGAGCCGTTCGGCCTCGGCCAGTGCCCGTTCGCCATCGACCGTGCCGCGCATGTTGAACAGCGCAAGATGCAGGGGCAGATAGCGTTCGGGGCCATAGAGCTGCAGATAGGCCAGGGCCGCGCGCGTCGCGGCGACGGATTGCGGGCTGAGCACGGCGAAATTCACCAGCACATAAGAGAGATCGGGCTCCGCCTTCAGCAGATCGGGCAGGCCTTGAGCCGAGCGTTTACACCAGGGGCAGTTGTAATCGAAATACTCCACCATGATCACGTCGCCATGCTTGTGGCCGATGCGCACGATGGAGGGCAGGTTCAGGGTGTTCTCGATCAGCTCCACCGGGATCATCTGCGACTCCGGCGCGGATTGCGCAAAGGCGGGAGCTTTCGTGCCGGACAGGGCGAGACCAGCGAGAAGAACGCGGCGGGACAGGATCATGAACGGAACTCTCGTAAGGAGAGACCCTCGTGCCGGTCGATGATGGCGATGGCAAGGCCAAGGTTCTTTTTCTCGCAGACTCGTGACGGTGAGGAGGCGCATTCATCCGGTTGCAACCCGTACCGATCCTGCGGACGATCGCCGCAACCAAAGGGGAAGCAGCCTAATGGAATCCGTTTTCGACGAGCACGAACCGGCCGTGATCCGGCGCGTCTTCGCCAACCAGATCTTTCGTCTGCACGGAAGGCAGTCTCTCGCCAGCAGGAGCTGAATGGAAGGCGCTCCAGGCCGCCTTCGAGCGCGGCGGCATCGAGTTCGTGCGCAGTCTGATCTGGAAGAAGAACGCTTCGCCCGGACGGTGCTGGTTCACCGGATCCGGCCGGGCCTTGTCCTATGACGAGGTCGCAGGATGACGGATGTCACATCCCCGCCCATGACGTGACGAAGGGCGTGACGTCCTCGGCCTGCATGGGGCGTCCGAAGTGGTATCCCTGTACGAGGTCGCAGCTCATGCGCTGCAGGAAAGTCGCCTGAAAGGCATTTTCGACGCCCTCGGCGACGACCTCGATGCCGAGATTGCGGCCGAGGCTCAGGAGAGCCCTGACGATGGCGGCATCGCCCGCATCCGATTCCAGACCGCTCACAAAGGTCCGGTCGATCTTAATCGCATCGACCGGGAAGCGCTTGAGATGCGACAGCGACGCGTAGCCGGTGCCGAAATCGTCGAGCGCAATCGTCACGCCCTCCGCGCTCAGCGTGCGCAGAGCACGCTCCACGAACTCGGCGCCCGAGCCGAGAAACACGCTCTCGGTGACCTCCACTTCAAGACACCGGGCAGGCACGTCCATCCGCCTCAGGTCGTCGAGCACGCGCTCGGCATAATTGTCGCGCCGGAACTCCGCGCCCGACGCGTTGACGGCGATGCGGCCAAACGGGAGGCCGGCATCGAGCCAGCCGCGCATATCCTTGAGGATGCAGGACCGCATGCGCTCGCCGATGGCCGTTCCAAGTTCGGTATCGTCGAAAGCGGGAGCGATCTTTTCCGGCGACTGGATTCCGCCGCGGGGATGATGCCAGCGCAGAAGCGCCTCGAACCCGCCGAGCGCGCCCGTGGCAAGGACCACCTTGGGCTGGTAGAACGGCACGATCCAGTCGGACGCGATTGCTCTTGCGGCCACCTCCAGGGCCGAAGCCGTTCTTTGCGACTCCTCCCGCATGGTCGGGACGAACATCTTGAACGAGCCCCGCCCGGAGGTCTTGCTGCGATAGAGCGCCAGATCGGCCTGCTTCTGAAGCTCCTCGGGACTCATGCCGAAGCCGACGGAGATGGCGCCACCGATGCTCGTGCGGCAGTCCAGCAGCTTGCCATCGCGTTTCAACGGCTCGTGCATGCGGGACAAGATGGCGTCGGCCATGGCGACCACATCGCATTCTCCGGCGATCGCGGGCAGAATCACGGCGAACTCGTCGCCGCCAAGACGGGCGATGGTGTCGACCGATCGCACGACGCTGCGCAGCCGCTGCGCGAATTCCTTCAGGAGATCGTCGCCGGCGTCATGGCCGAACCTGTCGTTGATCTGCTTGAGGTGATCGAGATCCATGACCAACAGGCCCGTGGCATAGGGCGAGCCGGATGTTTCCGAGCCGGATGCTTCATGGAGCGCCTTTTGCAGACGTTCGCGGAAAAGCCTGCGGTTGGCGAGACCCGTGAGATCGTCGTTGTGGGCAGCCCAGCGGAGGGTTTCCTCCGTGAGCTTCCGGTCGTGGATGTCCTCAAGCGTGCCGTACCAGCGGATGATGCCATCCCGGCCGTGCCGTGCAGCCGCGCGGCCGCGGAACCACCGATAGCTTCCGTCCGACATGCGCAGGCGGTAATCCACATCGAGAGCCTCACCGGTCGCCACAGAGTGGGACCAACGATCGCGGATGAAGGCGATGTCCTCGGGATGCATCACCCTGCTCCAGCCGGAGCCCAGGGCGTCTTCCACTTTCATGCCGGTGCGATCGTGCCAGCGCGAGGAGACGTCGAGGAGGTTGCCCTGCGGATCGGCCGTCCAGGAAATCTGAGGGTTGAGCTCGACGGAATGACGGTGGTGCTCTTCACTCTCGCGCAAGGCCGCATCGCTGCGCTGCCGCTCGAGGGCGAGTGCCGCAAGGTGCAGCACGGCGTCCATGCGCTCCATCTCGTCGCATGTCGGGGTGCGGGGCTCGCCGTAATAGAAGCCGAAGGAACCGAGCACCTCGCCGGAGCGCGAGAAGATCGGCTTCGACCAGCAGGCCCTCAGACCATGGGACAGTGCAAGGTTGCACCAGTTGGTCCATAACGGATCGGATGCGATATCGGTGACGATGACGCTGTTGCGTGTATGAATGGCCGTTCCGCACGAACCCACGGCGGGCCCGATGCTCAGGCCGTCGATGGCGGCATTGTAGGCGGCCGGAAGGCTGGGGGCGGCGCCGTGCCGGAGCCGTCCGGCCTCCGGATCGTGCAGGAGGATCGAGCATTTCGCGCCGGGAAGCTGCGCTTCCGCCAGCCGACAGAGCGCAGCCAGAATCTCGCCGATGGGCTGGCCGGCGGCGACCATTTCCAGGACGCGGGCGTGGCCCTGCAGGGCGAGCTCCGCCTCTTTCCGGTCGTGGATGTCTTCCGTCGTGCCATACCAGGAGACGATGGCTCCGGTCTCATCGCGTCGTGCCGCCGAACTGGAGCGGCACCAGCGGTAGCCGCCGTCGGCCGTCTTGATCCGATATTCGCATTGATAGGGAGTCCCGGCAGCAAGACTTTCGCGCCTCGACTGGACCAGGCGAGTCAGGTCATCTGGATGAACCAGCTTCACCCAACCGTTGCCGACCAGCTGCTCGGGAGGCTGGCCGATCAATTCGGCCCAGCCGGGCCCGATCTGAACGACCTTTCCGTCCGCGTCGGCGAGCCAGGGAATCTGCCGGCTCAGGGCGAATGCGTAATGATACAGACTATCATAGCTGGTCTGGCTATTCCTTTGCGGCATAATCAAATCTTCACGAGATTTCTCATGTGCAGAAGCAAGGCCGACGTCTTTATTCCAATACATATCGCAAACCAGAGTGCCGCGAATATCGAATAAATTCTTGGCCTATATTACAATGCCTGTCCATTAGGAGAAATGGACTAACGTGCCCTATCCAAGAGCCTGGAGAAGCCGTTTTTTATTGATGATTTATTAGTAAGGTTAAGCGTCGGTCCGAAGCGTCGGCACTTCGACGTGATGCTTCAAAGTCTGGAGAAGCAGCTCTTATGATCGGCGACGTCCGGAGACTTGCCGGCTGATGCACTCCGATACCCGCTCAGCCGCAGGGAGCGTCGAACGCAATCGTTTGAACTGTCGGAGGATCGCGGAAGAGGGCCTTCAGCCCTCTTCGCCCGTCACGCCTGCGGCATCCTGGGCCTTCAGCACCTCGGGGCGTGGCATCGAGATGGTGTTGTAGCCGGAATCCACGTAGTGGATCTCGCCGGTCACGCCGTTGGAGAGGTCGGAGAGCAGATAGAGAGCCGAGCCGCCGATATCCTCGATGGTCACCGTGCGGCGCAAGGGAGCATGGGCCTTCTGGTACGTGAACATGAGGCGGGCGTCCGAAATGCCGGCGCCGGCGAGCGTGCGCACCGGGCCTGCCGAGATGGCGTTGCAGCGGATGCCCTGGGGGCCGAGGTCGGAGGCGATGTAGCGCATGGAGGCTTCCAAAGCCGCCTTGGCCACGCCCATCACGTTGTAGTTCGGCATGACCCGGGTCGAGCCGCCATAGGTCAGGGTCAGGAGCGATCCGCCGTTCCTCATGCGCTTGGCGGCGCGCTGCGCGATCTCCGTGAAGGAGAAGCAGGAGATCACCATGGTGCGCGAAAAGTTCTCGCGGGTGGTGACGTCCACATAAGAGCCCTTGAGCTGCGACTTGTCGGAGAAGCCGATGGCGTGGACCACGAAGTCGAGGCCGTCCCAGGTCCTGTCGAGGGTGTCGAACACCGCATCGACCGAGGCGATGTCCTCCACGTCGCAGGGAATGACAAGGTTGGAGCCGAGCGACTGCGCCAGGGGCGTCACGCGCTTGCCCAGGGCCTCGCCCTGATAGGTGAAGGCGAGCTCCGCCCCGTGCTGGGCCAGGGTCTTGGCGATGCCCCAGGCGATGGAATGGTCGTTGGCGACGCCCATGATGAGGCCGCGCTTTCCTTGCATCAGACCGGTCACTTGGGTCCCCCTATGCATCGGCTCCATGGTGCGACGCCAATTGTTATGAAAGTGTGCATCGCGAGCCGGAATGTCGGTGTGATTCAGCATGTCCATGCGAGGTCCCCGTGAATGTGTAGGGGCATCGCATGGAGCTGTCTCAGGTTTATGACGGCGTCTTACCCGTTATAGCGGCTGAAGACGAGTGTGGCATTGGTGCCGCCGAAGCCGAACGAGTTCGACAGGACCGTGTCCATCTTGGCGTCGTCGATCCGCTTGCGGACGATGTTCATGTCGGCGAATTCGGGATCGAGCTCGTCGATATGGGCACTTTCGCAGATGAAGCGGTTGTTCATCATCAGGAGCGAGTAGATCGCCTCCTGCACGCCTGTGGCGCCGAGCGAGTGGCCGGTGAGCGATTTCGTCGCGGAGATCGGCGGGCACTTGTCGCCCGAGCCGAAGACCGTGCGGATCGCCTCGATCTCCTTCTGGTCACCGACCGGAGTCGAGGTGGCATGCGGGTTGATGTAGTCGACCGGGTTGTGCACGTCCTTGAGGGCCATGCGCATGCAGCGGATCGCGCCCTCGCCCGAGGGGGCCACCATGTCGTAGCCGTCCGAGGTCATGCCATAGCCGACGATCTCACCGTAGATGCGGGCGCCTCTGGCCTTGGCGTGCTCCAGCTCCTCCAGCACCAGCACGCCTGCGCCGCCGGCGATGACGAAACCATCCCGGTTGGCGTCATAGGCGCGGGAGGCGCGTGACGGGGTGTCGTTGTACTTGGTGGACATGGCGCCCATGGCGTCGAAGAGATTGGACATGCTCCAGTCCAGATCTTCGCAGCCGCCGGCGAACATCACGTCCTGCTTGCCGTACTGGATCATCTCGTAGGCGTTGCCGACGCAATGGTTCGAGGTCGCGCAGGCCGAGGATATCGAATAGTTCACGCCCTTGATCTTGAACCAGGTCGCAAGCGTCGCCGAGGCGGTGGAGGACATGGCCTTGGGCACCGCAAACGGACCGATGCGCTTCGGGCCTTTGTCGCGGGTGATGTCGGCCGCTTCCACGATGATTCGGGTGGACGGACCGCCCGAGCCCATGATGATGCCGGTGCGCTCGTTGGAGATCTCGTTCTCCTCGAGGCCTGCGTCCCGAATGGCCTGATCCATGGCGACATGGTTCCAGGCGGTGCCTTTGGCGTGGAAGCGCATGGCGCGCCGGTCGACGATCTCTTCCGGGTTCAGGCTTGGAGCGCCGTGAACCTGGCATCGGAAGCCGTATTTCGTGTAATCCTCGGCCTTGCTGATGCCGGACTTCGCTTCGCGCAGAGAGGCAAGCACCTCCTGCGTGTTGTTGCCGATGGACGACACGATGCCCATTCCGGTGACGACGACGCGCCTCATAGCCTACCTCTTCAAAGGACCTTACTGCCAGCCTTAACGTCTCAACACGTAAGGTCGACCCTGCTCATTCTCAACACTGAGCCATGCGAATGGGATGAAAGCGTGTTCCCAAGGTCGAAGGCCCGGCCGCTAGAGCATCGGACCCAAAAGTGGCGGGCCCTTTTGGGATCGCCCCGATGCTCATTTTTCACTGGCGCATCGGTCGGAGCGGAAAACCGGATCCACTTTTCCGCACGATGCACTGGGCGGCAAGGCCGGTTCTTTAAAAAAGACCGCGCTTTGTCAATAGGATGGAACAGGCACTGACCTTAGGTCAGTGCCAGAAAGCCTAGCCGCCTGCGGCTGCTTCCGACTGGAACAGGCCGACGCGCATGTCCTTGGCCTCGTAAATCCGGCGGCCATCGGCCTCCAGCCAGCCGTCGGCGATGCCGAGCACCAGCTTCGAGCGGAAGACGCGCTTGAGATCGACGCCGTAGACCACTTTCTTGACCGTGGGAAGCACCTGGTCGGAGAACTTCACCTCGCCGACGCCGAGTGCCCGGCCCCGTCCGGACGAGCCGCCCCAGCCGAGGAAGAAGCCCGTCATCTGCCAGAGCGCGTCCAGGCCGAGGCAGCCCGGCATGACCGGATCGCCCTGGAAGTGGCAGGGAAAGAACCAGAGATCCGGTCGCACGTCGAGTTCCGCCAGCACGTGGCCCTTGCCATAGGCGCCGCCGTCCTCACCGATGGAGGTGATGCGGTCGAACATCAGCATGGGCGGAAGCGGCAATTGCGCATTGCCGGGGCCGAACAATTCTCCGCGCCCGCAGGCAAGGAGCTCTTCATAAGTAAAGCTGGACTGGCGGGCCATTCCGGATGCCGATCCTTTCATCGCGTCTTCAAGAAACGGCCTCGAGGAAGCCTCGGGACCTGGGTGCGGGCTCTGGTAGCACAGGCTTGGCCATCCATCAAAGGACCTGCGCCCGGATTCTTTGGCGGTGTTGAGGAGCATTTCAGCCGCCATCCCAGGGCAGCCTTGCAGTAACCCTCTCGCTTTCCTATGATTGTGATGTTAGAAGCGCCCATCCGATCATTCAGTTCCGCCAATGACCGATCCTTTGTCTGCCTATATCGAGTCCACCACCGCTCCGGCTCACCGGAAAGGGTGCCCCGTGTCCGAATTGCGGGACAAGCTGCGCCGCGTAGGCCTGCGCCCGACCCGGCAGCGCGTGTCCTTGGGCTGGCTTCTGTTCGGCAAGGGCGACCGGCACATCACGGCTGAACTGCTTTTCGACGAGGCGTCCCGCGCCCGCGTCCCGGTCTCGCTGGCGACCGTCTACAACACCCTGCACCAGTTCACGGAAGCGGGCCTGCTGCGCCAGCTCGCGGTGGACGGGGCCAAGGCCTATTTCGACACCAACCCGACCGAGCACCACCACTTCTTCCTGGAGGAAGAGGGCGAGCTCGTCGACATGCCGCTCACGTCTGGCGTCAGCGTCGCGGAACTGCCCGAGCCCCCGGACGGCATGGAAGTGGCAGGTGTCGAAGTCATCGTGCGTCTCCGCCGCAAGAGCGTTTAAGGCCCCGCCCCTCCTTGACTTCTGAGAGAGCGGCCCTCCGGTCTTTAGCAGATGCCGCTCAGCCATAGCCTCGTTGCCCTTCTCGTCACCGCCATCTGGGGCCTGAGCTTCGTGGTCATCAAACTCGGGGTCGGCACCACGCCGCCCCTGCTGCTGGCTGCACTCCGCTTTCTCTTTGCAGCCCTTCCTGCGGTCTTCTTTGTTCCGCGGCCCAAGACCGATTGGCGTAACGTCGTCGGCTACGGTTTCTTCCTCGGCGTCGCCCAGTTCGGGCTGCTGTTTGCAGCGCTTGCCGTCGGTATGCCGGCGAGCCTCGCCTCCGTGATCATGCAGGCGCAGGTCTTCTTCACGATTCTCTTTGCGGCCCTGCTCATGGGCGAGCGTCCTGGGCCGCATCAGGTGATCGGCGGCTTTGTGGCCGGCCTCGGACTCGTGCTGATCGCCTGGCCGCGCATGACGAGTGGCGGTGCCGTCCCCTTTCTCATGACGGTACTGGCCGCCGCCGCCTGGGGCGTGGCCAACATCATCTCCAAGCGGGCCGGCCGGGTCGACATGCTGGGCTTCATCGTCTGGTCGAGCCTCGTCGCGCCGCTGCCGCTGTTCGGCCTGTCGCTCTGGCTCGACGGTCCTGTCCAGGCGTTCACGGCGCTGACGCAGCTCAACGGCGGCACCATGGCGGCGGTGGCCTATCTTGCCTATCCGACGACGGTCTTTGCCTTCGGCGTTTGGGCGTATCTCCTGTCCCGATACCCGGCGGCCACCGTGACGCCCTTCGCCCTGTTCGTTCCGGTCGCCGGCATTCTGGGCTCGGCCCTCATCCTCGGTGAGGCCATGCACCCGATCGAGGCCGTCGGCGGAGCGGTGATCGTCCTGGGCCTCGCGTTCAACGTCTTCGGTCGGCGTTTGATGCGGCGGCGGCTGGTTTGAAAATTTGCGGCGGCCAGGTCCTGTCATTGCGGGGCGAGCGTAGCGGCGGCACCGCAATGACGAAGGACAAGATGTTCAACGAATGAAGCCGAAGCCGACCAGAGCGTAGGCGATGAGGAAGATCGCCACGAAGATGTTCAGGAAGCGCGGAGCGACGATGGACGCGATGCCGAGAACCAGGGCCAGGATCGGCAGCAGCTTGAAGCTCAAGTTGAGGGACATAGAGGCAGGCTTTCAGATTCGACGAAACGATGTTTCTTTCTAAAACCCAAAAGCTTGATAAATCGGAAAGGTCCTACTCGACCGTCTCGTTGGGATAGACACCCCACAGCTTCTCCTGCTGGATATAGCCGTCCACGTCGCGCGCGCCGTCCATCACGATCGTGACGCGGCACCATTTGCCGTCACAGCCCTTGATATTGGTGATCACGCCGGGCTGCAGATGAGCCACCACGCCGCCTTTCTCCTCCGCCCGATCCAACAGGCTGATCGGGGGCTGCTGGTTCTTGGCCCAGGGCATCACGAGGGCGGTGCGCCGTCCCGACAGAAGGGAATGGAGAACCCAGCCTTCCGTGCCTTCCGAATCGCGGATGCGCCGCCAGGTCTCGTACTCGGCGATGATCTCCACCGGCAGGCCGGCACGCTGGAACACCCAGGCCGTCCTGTGATCCTTGGACGGGCCCTCGCGGAGGTTCACCCGGTCCGTCTTGAGGCTGACGTAACGCGGCACCGGCAGGCCCGTGCCAAGACGGCCGCCCGGTGACTGCTGCGCCAGCGCCGATGCGGCGCTCAGGCTGACAAGAGCAAGGGCAAGGACGATCTTGCGCATGGTTCCCCCGGATAGTGGCTTTGTCTTGGGTTGAGGCTCTGGTAGAGAAGCTTGACGGAGACCGCCACGCGGCGGGTCGTCACCTTTGATCGCCGAAGCAGAGTTAAGAGAGCGTGAAACTCTTTGAACTTCGCGGGTTTTTCAGTGCTGGGGACGCTTGAAGTCGATGAAAAAGAGACCTGTCGTCGTTGTCACCCGCCGCCTGCCCGATGTGATCGAGACGCGCTTGCGCGAATTGTTCGACACGCGCCTCAACCTCGAGGACAAGTCTCTCTCCCCGGAGGAACTGGCCGCGGCCGTCAAGACGGCCGATGTGCTCGTGCCGACCATCACGGACGAGATAGACGCCGCGGTGCTGGAGCAGGCCGGTCCCAACCTGAAGCTCATCGCCAATTTCGGCAATGGCGTCGACAACATCGACGTCCCGGCGGCGGTCGCCAAGGGCATCACCGTCACCAACACGCCCGGCGTGCTCACCGAGGACACGGCCGACATGACCATGGCGCTGATCCTGGCCGTCGCCCGCCGCCTCCCGGAGGGAGTGCGGGTGATCCCCGATGGGGAATGGACCGGCTGGTCGCCGACCTGGATGCTGGGTCGACGCATCACGGGAAAACGCCTCGGCATCGTCGGCATGGGTCGCATCGGCCAAGCGCTGGCCCGGCGCGCCAAGGCCTTCGGCTTGTCGATCCACTACCACAACCGCCGCCACGTACCTCCGAAGATCGAGGCGGAACTCGAGGCGACCTACTGGGAATCCCTCGACCAGATGCTGGCCCGCATGGACATCGTGTCCGTGAACTGCCCGCATACACCGGCGACCTATCACCTGCTCTCCGCACGGCGCCTGAAGCTGATGAAGCCAGACGCGATCCTGGTGAACACGGCCCGTGGCGAGATCATCGACGAGGGCGCGCTCACCAAGCTCATCGAAGCCGGCGCCATCGCGGGGGCCGGTCTTGACGTGTTCGAGGAGGAGCCGGCGGTCAACCCGCGCCTCGTGCGGCTCGCCAAGCAGGGCAAGGTGGTGCTGCTGCCCCATATGGGCTCGGCCACTCACGAGGGACGCGTGGCCATGGGGGAAAAGGTCATCGTCAACATCCGGGCCTTCGTCGATGGCCACAAGCCGCCGGATCGCGTTCTGCCCAGCATGCTCTGACGCCATTTTGAGCGCGAAGCATGTCTCTGTCGGCGGGCTGCACGCCCTGCCGAACTTTTTCCTTGTTCCGGAATTGCGATAACATATGTTAATTCAGGCGATTCGCATTGTTCGACCTGCGTAACCTTCAACCATCCTATGGTGAGCGCTCCCGGTTCGATGAACGGCCATACGTCACCCTTGCGACCTGTCGTGCTCCTTGTGGAGGATGAGCCCTTCGTTCGAATGGCGACGGCTGATGCGCTTGAAGATGCCGGTTTTGAAGTGATCGAGACCGCCAATGCCCACGCCGCGCAAGAGGTTCTGCTGCGCCGCGCGGATATCCGGGTCCTGTTCACGGACGTGCGGATGCCCGGCTCCATGAACGGCCTCGAACTGGCTTCCCTCGTCCGCAGCCGATGGCCTCACATCTCCGTCGTCATCACCTCCGGCCATCTCGATCCGGACAACGGCATGCTCCCGCACGAGGCTGTCTTCATCGCCAAACCCTACGGCGAACAGGCCCCTGCCAAGGCGATCCGCGCCCTCCTGGACTGACGTTCCAGGGCCACAGGACGACCTCACCCCATTCCTTCGTCGATCAATCGGCCGACCCCTTATCCTCTTCACGAGCGCGAAGATGTGGGCTGCGGCTCCATGCAACCAAAATCCATCCTGAGCATAAACATATGTGAGTGCGGCCAAGAAGGGAGTTTGGCCAGAACAGGATCGTGTTGACACCTGAACGGCCCGTATGACCAACCCTCTGATTCTAAAGCTCGAACAGCGTGATCAGCTTTCCGACGATGAGAAGAAGGCGCTGGAAAATGCGGTCGCGCGAATTCGGGTCGTCGAGGCCGACGAGGACATCGTGCGCGAGGGCGACCGCCCGACGGAGAGTTCCCTGCTCTTGGACGGCTTTGCCGCCCGCTACAAGATCGTCTCGAACGGACGGCGGCAGATCTCGGCGCTTCATGTTCCCGGCGACTTCATCGATCTGCACAGCTTCCTCTTGAAGACAATGGACCATGGTGTGCTGGCACTGACCACCTGCCGCATCGCCGCCGTTCCGCACACGACTCTCGAGAAGATCACCGACGAGTTTCCTCATCTCACGCGGATGCTGTGGCTCAACACGCTGATCGACGGCGCCATCCACCGGGAATGGCTGACGGCCATGGGCCGCCTCTCCGCCACGGCCCATATGGCGCACCTGATCTGTGAGCTTTTCCTGCGCCTGAAGGCAGTCGGCCGAGCCGAGGGGGACACGGTCCAGCTGCCTGTCACCCAAGCCGAGTTGGGCGATACCCTGGGCCTCTCGACCGTTCACGTGAACCGCGTGCTGCAGGAACTGCGCAAGGAGGGGCTGATCCGTTTCCAGGGTGACGCATTGACCATTCTCGATTGGGAGCGGCTGAAGAAGGTGGGCGAGTTCACCTCGACCTATCTCAGCCTGCAAAACGAAGATCGATAGCCCTGACCGGCGGATCAACGATGCGCGATATCACTCTTCAGGCGATGCCGGTCATGGCGGACGGTGGCAGGCACGAGGGACGGCTTGTTCTCGCGGATGGGCAGCTGGTGGCCGTCTTCACCTGGGTGACGCCGGAGGAAACCATCGGCGGGCAAGAGCGTGCGGGAGGCTGGTTTCTGGAAGCGGGCTTCGGTCCCTGCGGCGATCTGATCAGTGCGAGGCCGCCGGTCCTTGCCGATCTCGACGAGGCCGTGACTTGGGTGCGCGCCCGGTTGGAGAACGGCTTGACTCAGCCCTGACGCCGATCAGCGCAGCTGCGCGATGATCTCCCCGGCCGCCCTCTCGCCCTCTTCCCAGGCTCCTCCGGCCGTGCCCCATTGGGCGCGCGAGAGCGCCTCGCCGGCAAACCAGACCCGCTCCCCGACCGGCGCCTTCAGGACATCACGGATGGCATAAAGCCCCGGTGGCACTACGGCCCAGGAAGCGCGCGACCAGGGATCGTGCCGCCAGGCAGTGCTGTGAACGGCGGAGAGATTTTGGATCGCCCGATAGCCGAACTGCTCCGCCAGCACCTCGCGCGCATAACGATAAGGCGCATGGATATCGCGCCGGTCAAATGCGGCCGCGGTGGGCTGGTCGAGCTCGAAGAAATGGAACGGCGTGCCGTCGATGCGGGTCAGGAGTCCCGGGGGCTGCCGGTGCGTTCCCGTGAGGCTCGCCAGCCGGTCCGCACCGCGAAACGGTGAATCCGGCCAATGCAGGATCACATGTTCGTAAACGCCCTGCGTGAAGCCGTGAACGGCCTCCCCAACGGTGTTGGGAAGGGCAGGCGCGAAGCGGATGGCACCCTGCTGCAGCACCGCCATCGGTATGGTCACGATGACGGCACTGGCCTGGAGCGTCCCGGCGGAACTATCGATCCGCACGCCCTGTCCGGACCAATCGATGGCGCGGACGGCGGTGTTGAGCCGCACGGGCAGGTCATGGCCGAGACGGCGCACATAGGCGCCGAGGCCGCCGGCGATGAACAGGTTGTCCGAATATTCCATGCTCGGAAAATCGTGCAGGCTGACTTCGTCGAGGGGCCGGCCCGAGACGAGGCCGTGGATGGCGGCGACCCGCCGCCCTTGCGGTCCCATCGGCGGAAGCGTCCTGGCCGCCGGCTGGTCCTCGTGGGCTTTCGCAGCCTGGGTCATCGCCCGGTCGGCCATGGCGAAGGCGCGGTCGAGTGCTGCGCGCTGGGCTCGGCTGCCCGGCCTGCCGTGTACGAAGAAATGCCCGTTCACCGGCGCTCGGCGCAGAGGCTCGCCGCGCCCATGCCCGAGCTTCACAAGAGGATTGATCGGACCCGCATGAAGCCAATGGGCGCCGAGATCGAGCGGGTGGCCCTTGAAGAGACGCGTGACCGTGCGTCCGCCGATGCGGCCCCGCGCCTCCAGCACCGTCACCGACAGTCCAGAGGCCAGCAGGCGTCGCGCCGCGGCGATCCCGGCGCTTCCCGCGCCGACGATCACCACATCCGGATTCGCGTTCAAGCTCGTCGACGTTTCACCGTCCAATGACACGCTGGTCTCCACCCTCGCTTTGCAGCGGGTTCGTTCATAAGTAAGGTCCGCCTCCCACATCAAGGGATGCCCTGCAAGGAGACGAACGACAGATGCTGATCCAATCGGTTTTCGCGGCAGCCCGCGAGGTTTTCTCGCCCGCTTTGCGGCGCATTGTCTGGAAATCGATTGGTCTGACCGTGGCGCTGCTCGTTCTGGTCTGGCTCGGGCTGACCAAGCTGTTCGATATCTTTCTCAACAACCATGATCTGAGCGCCACCTATCCGATCATCGACAGCTTCGCATTCTTCCTCGCGGGCTTCGGCCTCTTCGTCGCCCTGATCTATCTGCTGCCGGCGATCTCTGCCATCGTGGCGGGCTACTTCCTCGACGACGTGGCCGAAGTGGTGGAGCGCAAGAATTATCCTGCCGACCCACCCGGCCAGGCCCTGCCCTTCGGGAAGGCCGTCTTCTATGGCCTTCGTTTTGCCGGCCTGTCCCTTCTCGTGAACCTCGTTGCCCTGCTCCTGTTCTTCATCCCCGGCATCAATATCGGGGTGTTCTTCATCGCCAACGCCTATCTGCTGGGCCGGGAATATTTCGAGCTGGCGGCGGGCCGCTTCTGGCCGGCCGAGGACGTGACGCGCCTGCGCGCGGAGCACCGGGGCACGGTGCTGGCCGCCGGTGCCGTGGTGGCGGCTCTGTTGCTTGTGCCGGTGGTGAACCTGATCACGCCGATCTTCGGCGCGGCCCTGATGGTTCATCTGCACAAGAAGCTTACGCAGAATCCGGCGAAACGGATGCCGCTTCGCCGAGACAATCATGCGTCGATCGAGAAAGCCTGAAGGATTTGCCTTTCAGTCCCTTCAGTGACTCGCCTGCTGGCCCACAGCCGGACCAGATGCCCGCTCCGGGTGGAAGTCGGACGCAGGCCCCCTGAGTGTGGCGCGAGCAGGTCCGGATTCGTTGTCGTCGCGTTGCGCTTGAGGTCGAACTGGCCGGTCCTGCGGAAGCGCAGGAGATAGCTCGGCACGATCGCCTCGATGGTGGTGGGCGTGAGGCCAAGGCCCTGGAGCGTGCGGCCCTCGCGCAGGGCGTCTTCCGAGACCACGTTGTCCGTCTCGAGCAGGATCGCCTGGTCGCGGGTGGTGACGAGTTCGTTCGGGATGAGCCCCAGCGTCAGCCGGTCGAGCGTTCCCAGGACGCTGCCCTGCACCCGCGCGATCTTGCCTGGCATTGGAATGATGACGCGCTTGCGCTCGGTGACCTTGAGGACGAATTCCATCATCTGGCGCATGGTGCGGATCTCGGGTCCGCCGAGCTCGTAGACCCGGCCGCCCGGAATGGCGCCGTCCACCGCCCGCACGATGGCCTCGGCCACATCACCCGCATAGATCGGCTGGAAGCGGGTCTCGGCGCCCGGCAGCGGCAGCACGGGAAGCATGCGGGCGAGCGTCGCGAAGCGGTTGAAGGAGCTGTCGCCCGGCCCGAACATCAGAGAGGGACGCAGGATCACGGCATCCGGCCGCTCCTGGAGCAGGGCGGCCTCGCCCTCAGCCTTGGAGAGCGCATAGGCCGATTCGGAATTCGCATCGGCGCCGATGGCCGAGACATGGATGATGGACACAGCCTTCTTGGCGAGCCGTGCGATCATTGCCGGCGCCTTGGCCTGGAGCGTATCGAAGCGCTGGCGGCCGGTTTCCTGCAGGATGCCGACGAGGTTGACCACATGGTCCGCCCGCGCCACGGCATGAGCCACCGAATCCTCGTTGCGCAGGTTGGCGTGGATCGGGTTGATCTGCCCCACCTTGCCCAGGGGCAGGAAGTTCGCGAGGTTCGGCTGCCGGGTCGGCACGAGGACGCGATAGCCGCGCTCGGCCAGACGGCTCACCACGTAGCGGCCGAGGAAGCCCGATCCGCCGAAGACCGTGACGGTTTGCTGCTCAGGCGTGCGAAGGGCACCGATCATGAAACTCTCCTGCCCTGGGAGGGACTTGCATGGAGCTTGGGTGTGAAATTCAAAATGTCTCTAGTCAAACGCTGCTCCCCTGTGAAGAGGTGCATGATAAAGAAAGCACATCGGACGCATTTTCAGTGATTGACGTGCCGCCAGAAGCACCGTAAACGAAGCCTCGCCGAACAGGCAGGCCCAGGTGGCGGAATTGGTAGACGCACTGCTTTCAGGTAGCAGCGGGTAACACCGTGGAGGTTCGAGTCCTCTCCTGGGCACCAACAACCCTCTGAGGGTTCGATCCGCAAAGACATCCAGATCAAGCGAGCATTGAAGTTGCCCGTATGGGCCAAATGGCTCGTCGTGTTCGAATCCTCACTCATTTTCCAGTCGGCCGTTGTCACCGGGCGAGAATGGGCCTGATCTCCTGAAGGTTCTCGATGGTGTGCTCCAGGTGCCGTCGGAGCGCCTGTGAGGCGTCCTCGTTCTTGCGGCACTCCAGGAGTTCGAGAATCTGGAGGTGTTCCTCGCATTGCTGGCGATAGCGCTTGCGGTCGATCATCGAACGATAGGAGAGCAGACGCCGGACGCGGTTGATGCGCCGGACCGCTTCCAGGAAGAACGGATTGCCGGATGCGCCGATGATCGCCTCATGAAACCGCACGCCGCGCTCATGAAGTGCGTCGGCGCTGTCGGTCTCGATGGCGCCATTGAGAAGCCGGAGCTCCGCCTCGCGGCAGCGGGCTGCCGTCTCAGAGTCGAGACGGTAGGTCGGTTCCAGCAGCGCAGCCGGTTCGAGAGCCAGGCGGACCCGATAGGTCTGCTCCAGGCTCTCCGGGGTCGTCAGCATGGGCGAGAAAGACCAGCCGTAGCCGGGGCGGCGCTCGGCCCAGCCTTCTTGTGCGATCCGGCTGAGAACCGTGTTCAGCTGTGCCTTCGTGACCGTATAGGTTTCCTTGAGGTAGGCCTCCGAGGCCGGGTCCGGCAGGCGGCCATGAAGATGATCCTCGGCGATCCTGAAATAGACCTCGGAGATGTCGTCCCTCCGGGCCAGGCCCAAGGCCTCCGCCGAGGGAGTCTTCACATCGGATACGAAATAGCCACGGTTGCGCTCGTGGATGAGGACGCCCTTCGCGGCAAGGAGCTGGAGGGCCTGGCCCACCGGAAAGCGGGAGACGCTGAACCGCTCCGCCAGTTCCTGTGCGGTGATGTGCGTCCCAACAGCCAGCCCGGACCCCCGGATATGGTCGAAGATCTGCGCGGCCAGCCCGTCGGTCATTTCACGCTTGCTGCCGGCTGAACGTTCACTGATGGGGAAATTCATCGAAAAACCTGACTTCGCCATTGGGAGCCGCTTTTCCTCTACGCGATTCCCATCGGTATAGCACCGCACTTCGGCGTCTGCCGGGAGTGGGCCGGGAGATCGAGGGTCGATCTCCCGGCCGGCATTCATCAGGACTTCACGAGGCCGATCGACTTCAGGACGTCGCCGACGCGGGCCTGCTCTTCCTTGAGGAAGGTTTCAAACGGCGCACCTGCCAGATAGAAGTCCTCCCAGCCGCGCTGCTTCAGGATCTCGGCCCATTCCTTCGACTTGACCAGCTTGTCGACGGTCTCGGCATGCGCCTTGCGCTGGTCCGCCGTAATGGCGGGAGGAGCCACGATCGCGC
Source organism: Microvirga sp. RSM25 (assembly GCF_044784385.1). Taxonomy (NCBI): domain Bacteria; kingdom Pseudomonadati; phylum Pseudomonadota; class Alphaproteobacteria; order Hyphomicrobiales; family Methylobacteriaceae; genus Microvirga; species Microvirga sp. RSM25. The sequence goes on from NZ_CP173039.1 coordinate 4,630,790, forward strand.
GCCAGTTGACGACCTCCACGTCCATGCCCTGCTCTTTCAGAGTGGGGACGTCGGTGCCAGAGAGCCGCTTGCCGGACGAGATGGCGAGCGCCCGCAGCTTGCCGGCCTTGATCTGGCTCTCGAACTCGCCGTAGCCGGAGACGCCGGCCGTCACCCGGCCGCCGAGCATGGCCGCCAGGGCCTCGCCACCGCCCGAGAAGGCGATGTAGTTGACCTTCGACGGATCGGAGCCGGCCGCCTTCGTGAACAGGGCCGCGAGGATATGGTCCGCGCCGCCCGCGGAGCCGCCCGCCCAGGTCACCTTGGCCGGATCGGCCTTGGCGGCGGCGGCCAATTCCTGAACATTCTTGATCGGCGAGTTGGCCGGCACCACGATGACCAGCGGGTCGCCGGTCAGGCGCGCGATCGGGGTCACCTGATCGAGGCTGACCGGCGACTTGTTGCTCAGGATCGCGCCGATCATGGTGATGCCGTTGACCATGAGCTGGCTCGGATCGCCTTTCGCATTGTTGACGAATTGCGCCAAGCCGATGGTGCCGCCGGCGCCGGTCACGTTGATGACCTGAACGCTCTTGGCGAGACCTGTCTGCGTGAGCACCTGCTGAATGGAGCGGGCGGCCGAGTCCCAGCCGCCGCCCGGTCCGGCCGGAGCCATGATCTTGAGTTCCTGCTGCGCGAAGGCCGATGACGCGACGAGCGTCAGAGCGGCAACGGCAACGCCGCGAATCGTCTTGGTGAAGTGGCTCACGAGTTCCTCCCTTAAGGTTGCGTGAGATGGTGAACGCGGAGTGGACTTTTGCCGCTCAGCGTCTGGTGATCGGCGAAGCCTTTCGCCGGGTGCTTTCACCGGTGCCGGTGAAGTCTGGTGCAGGTGTCTCGCGGCTTGTGCCCTCCGCGTTGACGACACGCTGCAGGATGAGGGGGATGATGCCGCCGCCGCGCAGGATCTCGACCTCGAGGCCGGTCTCGATCGCGGCAATGGCCATGAATGTCTCGCTCGTCCCCGATGCGCGCTGGATCGTGACGGGCACGGGGCCGCGCGGGATGATCGTCGCGGCATCGGCATCGATCAGGATCTGATCGCCAAGACGCAGATGCAGGGTGCTCGGGTGTCGATCTTCTGGGAGCCGCAGAGGCAGAAGGCCCATGCCGATCAGGTTCGAGCGATGGATGCGCTCGAAGCTCGAGGCCAGAACGGCTCGTGCGCCGAGAAGCGCCACACCTTTCGCCGCCCAATCGCGCGACGATCCCATGCCATAGCGTTCGCCGGCGACCACCACCACGGACGCGCCCTCGGCGGCGTAGCGCCCGGCGGCCCGGAACAGGGGCAGGTGCTCGCCCGAACCCATATGGATCGTGAAACCCGGCGCGATCTGCGGATCGAGCAGATTGCGGACGTTCTTGTTGGTGAACAGGCCGCGCACCATGGCTTCCCAGTTGCCGCGGCGGGAGGCGAAGACGTTCAGGTCGCGGCGGTTCTCGCCACGCGCGACCAGATACTCGGCCGCCTCGCCCGTTTGCGGAACCTGACCGGCCGGGGAGATATGGTCCGTGGTGATGTCGTCGCCGAGCACGAGCAGCGGATGCGCCGCATAGGTGCCGAGCCGCGTGCCCTTGCCGAAGCCCGCGAAGGGCGGACGGCGGATATAGGTCGAGCCGGGATTCCAGGGGAAGAGATCGGTGGCCGGAGCATCGAGCACCCGCCACGTCTCGCTGGCCTCGGCCTCGTCGTATGACGTGTCATAATCGGCGGCGTCGATGGCCTGGGCCAAAGCCGCATCGATCTCGTCGCCGATCGGCCAGAGATCGGCGAGCCTGATCTCCTCGCCTGAGGACGAACGACTGATTGGATCGGTGAGGATGTTGCGGTTGACGTCGCCTGCCAGCGCGAAGGCGACGACGAGGGGAGGCGAGGCCAAGAAGCCGGCTTCGAGCTGCGGGTGCACGCGGCCCGGAAAGTTGCGGTTGCCGGACAGAACGGCGACCGGAACGATGCCGCGCTCCGTCATGGCCTGTTCGATGGCGGCGGGCAGGGGGCCGGAATTGCCGATGCAGGTGGTGCAGCCGTAGCCGACGATGCCGAAGCCCACCGCTTCCAGATCCTCCAGCAGACCGGCGCGACGCAGATAACGCTCGGCGGTCGGCGAGCCAGGCGCAAGCGAGGTCTTCACCCATGCGGGCGGCGCGAGGCCGAAGCGACGCGCCTTGCGGGCGACGAGGCCCGCGGCGACCAGGAGCCGCGGATCGGACGTGTTGGTGCAGCTCGTGATCGCCGCGATGGCGACGGAGCCGTTTCCGAGTTGGCCCTCCGACGCCGGACAGTCTGCGAGCAGCGGCGCGAGAGCGTGGACCGTCGCTCCGGCGGGAATGCGATCCTGCGGCCGGCGCGGTCCGGCAAGGCTGACCTCGACCTCGTCGAGGTCGATCTCGACCGTGCCCGTATAGCGCGGTGCTGCTTTCGGATCGAACCAGAGTCCCTGCCGCTTGGCGTATTCCTTCACGAGGCGGACGTGATCGGCGCTGCGGCCCGTTTCGCTTAAATAACGCAGCGTCTGGTCGTCGATGGGAAAGAACCCGGAATTGGCGCCGAATTCCGGGGTCATGTTGGCGATGACGGCGCGGTCGCCGGCGGAGAGCGTCGAGATGCCCTCGCCGTAGAACTCGACGAAGCGGTCTGCGAGGTCGATGCGGCGCAGGCGCTCGGTGACAGTGAGTGCGAGGTCGGTCGCGAGCACGCCCTGCTTCAAGCGCCCCGTGAGGCGCACGCCGACGATGTCCGGCACCCGGATCATCACGGGCATGCCGAAGAAGACGCTCTCGGCCTCGAGTCCACCGACGCCCCAGCCGAGCACGCCGATGCCGTTGATCATGGGCGTGTGGCTGTCGGTGCCGATCAGGGTGTCCGGCATGGCCCAGGACACGCCATCCCGCTCGGCCGTCGTGACGACGCTGGCCAGGCGCTCGAGATTGAGCGTGTGCATGATGCCGGTGCCGGGCGGGTGGACGCGAAATCCGGTGAGGGCACGCGTGGCCCACTTCATGAAACGGTAGCGCTCGGCGTTGCGCCCGAACTCACGCTCCATGTTGCGCCGGAGAGCATCGGGCGAGCCGAACACGTCCACACCCAGGGAATGGTCGGTCGAGACATCGACCGGAAGCACGGGGTTCAGCCGGCTCGGATCGTGCCCGGCTTCGGCGAGGGCTGCGCGCATGCCGGCAATGTCGACCAGAGCCGGTCCGCAGGTGGTATCATGCATCATGACCCGGCCCGGCAGGAACGGGATCTCCTCCTCGCTGCGCCCAGTCTCGAGCCAGTTCAGAATCGCGGCCTTGGCCCGTGGAGCATCGTCGCCTGCGGTGCGAAGGACATTCTCCAGCATGACCCGCAGGATATGCGGCAACCGTTCGAGGCTACCGCCGGCCGCTGCCGGAAGATCGACGATCCGATGTTGCCGCCCATCGACCGCAACGGTCGCCACGGCAGCTCGCAATTTGGGGTCACAGGACATGCTCGAACGATTGCATAACACGCGATATAAATGCAAATTATTTTTGCATTTCAACTTATGAATATGCCAAGCGGCCAATGCCGACGAGCTTGGCAGAAGGCAGGACCAGCAAAAGGGATGTTGTTGCAGGAATGCCCTTAAAAGTATTGATTCCAGCCGACTTTCAGGGCGACGGCCGTCAGGTCATCCGAAAATGCTGAACCGGATCAAGCGATGCATGTCCTCATGCAGGACGGCGTGAGCGAAGCCGCTGTCGCGCAGGCCATTCCACGCCGCCAACTTTGCGACCGCCATCGAACGCCGCTTCGGCATTTCGCCGAAGCACGTCAGGGCTCGTTGAAGACGGACGCTGCTAGAGCTGTTTCCACCGACGCGCGATCAGCCCTCTTCGTTGCTTTGCCGTATTTTTGACGGTGAACCGGACCACTTCGCCGAAAAGCGCTCTGGTCGGGCGCAAGCGTGTGATCTTTGCAGGTCCCTCCGGTGCTTCGGGCTCATATCCTCCGGCCGAGCGCCATGTAAGCCGCGGCCGTCCAGGAGAAGGTATCTCCGCCCAGGCCCTCGCCCGTCGTCGGATCGAAATACTCGCAGAAGCCTGACGTCTCGATAGCACGGACGGTACTCTGCTCGATCCGGCGGGCGAGATCCGCGGATCCGTTCAGGCGCAAGCCATCCGAGATGAGCCAGTTGATGACGGCCCAGACCGGGCCACGCCAATAGCGCTTCGGCTCGAAGGACGGTGAGAAGGACGGCGCTGAGGGGACGCCGACGACCATGCCGTCAAGCCAGCGCTCGATCTCCGCCACAATGGCGCTTCGCTGCCCATCGTCGAGCGTCAGAGCGACAAGAGGAATGAAGCCCGCCTGCGTCGGCGTTTCGATGTCGCGGCCCGAAATCAGGTCGAGGTTGACGAAGCGGGAAAGCTCCGGGCGCCAGCGGCGGGACAGGCCGTCGAGCAGCCTCCCGTGCATGCGCGTAAGTTCGACTTTCTCCTCGTCGGTCCCAAAGGTTTCAGCCAAGTGCATAAGATCGGCTGTCGCACGCGCCAGGATGCCGGTCATCTGCACGTCGGCCACCTTGAAGGGGGCGGCCGCCCATTGCCGCTTCGGATCCCAGCCGCAATCGCGATAGGTATCGACGAGATGGATGAAGCGCTGATAATCCTCGTCACGGGGCCGCATGGAGGCGTCCACGTGGCCCGTGTCCTTGCGGCGGATCGTGGTCGTCGTGGTGGTCGGCACGCGGGCCAACGCCTCGTCCCAGGCGGGCGAGTTGTCGCTGCCGCTCTCCCAGGGGTGAAGGATCGACACGAGGCCGAGGCCTTCCGGATCGCGTGCGGTCAGCCACCAGCGATGCGAGCGCAAGGCTGCCTGAAACAGCACCCTCGTGCGCTCCGTCGCGGCGGCCTCGCCGGTTGCGAGAGCGGCCTCGTGAACGTGGCGCAGGGCCATGCCGAAGACCGGCGGCTGCGTGATGCCGGAGGTCGGAATGCGGTGCCGCGTGCCCCACACGTCCGGGCCGGGGAAATAGGTATCGCTGGGCGCGTGGAACACGATATGCGGGATCATGCCGTCGTCCCACTGCCCCTCGATCAGGCGCTCCAGCTCGCGATAGGCCCGGTCCACGTCGAAGAGGGCAAAGCCCATGGCCACGAAGGCGGAATCCCAGTTCCACTGGAACGGATAGAGCCTGTCGGTGGGCACCGTGTAACCGCCGCGATCGTTGCGCGCGAGAATGGCGCGCGCCGCCTCTTCCTTTGGAAGCGTGTTCATTTGAAAAAATCCTTCAACTCAAGGCCGGGCGAGGGCGCGCCCGGTGGTGCTGTCGATCCAGGTCACGCGCGCAGGATCGACGGTAAGGCCCACACGCGCGCCGGCGTCCACTTTCGCCGTCGGTGGCGCGACGATGCGGGCAAGCTGGCCATCGATGGAGCCTGTCAGGAGCAGGTGCGAGCCCATCGGCTCCACGACGCGTACATCGAACGGAATGCCGGAACCGTTGGCGCTGAGGGCCGCATCCTCGCCGCGCAGGCCGAGTTCCAGGGTCTGTGCCGTCGTTGGGCACGGCAGCACGGCGTCGCCGATCTTGGCCGTGCCCTGGCTGCACTGGACCTTGATGAAGTTCATCGGCGGCGAGCCGATGAAGCCGCCGACGAAGCGGGTTGCCGGCGTGGCATAGATTTCGAGCGGCGATCCGATCTGGTCGATCTTGCCGCCATACATCACGGCGATGCGGTCGGCGAGGCCCATGGCCTCAGTCTGGTCGTGCGTCACGTAGATCGTCGTGGTCCCGGCTTCGCGCAGGACCGCCTTCAGTTCCGTGCGCATCTCAAGGCGCAGAAGCGCATCGAGATTAGAGAGCGGCTCGTCCATGAGCAGCACGGCGGGCTCGACGGCGAGCGCGCGGGCCACCGCCACGCGCTGGCGCTGGCCGCCCGAGAGTTTCGCCGGATAGCGGTCAAGATAGCTCTCGATGTGGAGCAGGGCCGCCGCGCGTTCGACCTTGCGCTTGACCTCCGCCTGCGGGGCCTTCTGCATCCGCAACCCGAAGGCGACGTTCTCGAAAACGGTCATGTGCGGGAAGACGGCGTAGTTCTGGAACACCATCGCGAGACCACGCTTGCGGGGTGCGAGGTTGCTCACGTCCTGCCCGCCGATGATGACGCGTCCGGCGGTTTGCGTCTCGAGACCGGCGATGATGCGCAAAAGCGTGGTCTTGCCGCAGCCCGAGGGGCCGAGCAGGGCCACGAACTCGCCATCGTTGACGGTGAGCGAGACTTCCTGGAGGGCGCGGAAGGAGCCGAATTCCTTGACGACGCGGTCGATGACGATGTCAGCCATGAGGTGATCCGTTACTTGCTCGCGATGCCCCACACCGCGAAGAGATATCGTCTCACGGCGAAAATGAAGAGCACGGAGGGGATGATGAGAATGAAGCCGCCGGCGAAGCGGTAATGGAGCGGGCTCTCGGCCAGAATCCGCAGCAGATAGGCGGTGAGCGTCCGCTCGCGCACGGTGAGGATCGAGGCCGCGAAGACCTCGTTCCACGAGATCACGAAAGCGAAGATGGCGGTTGCGGCAAGGCCCGGCAGGGCCAGCGGCAGAACCACCTTCATGAAGGCCTGGAAGCGTGTGCAGCCGAACACCCAGGCGGCTTCCTCGTATTCGCGCGGGATGCCCATGAAGAGGCTCTGCGTGACGAGCGCCGCGAAGGGCAGGGCCAGCACCGTATGGATCAGCGAGACGCCGAAGGGCGTGTCGTAAAGCCCCAGGCGGATGAACGAGACCGTGAGCGGCAGCGCCAGGATGGCGAGCGGGAAGGCGCGGGTGAGGAGGACCAGCAGCCGATAGGCGTTCTGCCCGCGGAAGGTGTAGCGCGCCAGCGCATAGCCCGCAGGAGCGCCGAGCGCGATGGAGAACACCACCGTCAGGCCCGCGGCGATGAGCGAGTTGACCAGGGCGTTGAACACGCCCTCGATGGCGAGAAACTGGCTCATTGCCGCAAACGACAGGTCCGTGGGCCAGATCGATTTCGGCCAGCGGAACACGCCGAGTCGGCCGCCGAAGGCACCAAGCGCCACGAGATAGATCGGCACCAGCACCCAGGCGATCAGCACCGCAAGACCCGTCCAGAGTAGCAGGCGGCGCGCGGAGGGAAGAGCCATGCCGCGGCTCGCCGAGGTTGGTTTAAGTTCGGCAGCGCTGGTTGTCATGGGAGCTGCTCCGGACGCGTTCTCAGCACGCGCAGATAAACGGCGGTTGCGGCGAGCGAGATCGCCATGATGAGCACCGCGTAGGCCGCGGCGACGCCGTAATTCTGGTTGTCGTTCTGCCAGACATAGGCCTCACCGGCGAGAACCGGGAAGTTGCGCCCGCCCAAAGCATAGACGACGGCGAAAACTTCGAAGGCGAGCACCGTGCGCAGGATCAGCGCCGATTGCAGGCTGGGCTTCAGGAGCGGCAGGGTGATCTTGGTAAAGCGCGTCCAGGGTTTCGCACCGAAGATCTCGGCGGCTTCCGCGAATTCCTTCGGGATCAGCTGCAGGCCCGCGATCAGGATCACCAGCACGATTGCCGTGGCACGCCAGAGTTCGGCAAGCACGATGGCGAAGAACAGGGCAACAGGGGTCTCCTGCGAGAGCCAGCCGACGGGGCCCTGGATGATGCCGAGCGCATAGAGTGCCGAGTTCAGGTAGCCCGTATTCTGCAGCAGCGCGAGCCAGGCGAGACCGGCTGCGAGGTCCGAGATTCCCAGCGGAATGGTGAGCACCCACAGGACCAGGTCACGGCCCTTGTCGAGTTTCGACACCATGGTGGCCATGCCGAGCGCCAGCACGACCTGGAGCGGCACGACCACGAGCGTCAGGAGGAACGTGTTGCGGACGGCGAGCGAGAAATTCAGGTCGCCTGCCATGCGCTGGTAGTTTTCCAGCGACAGGCCTTCGCCGGCGGAGAACGACAGCCAGACCGTCTGCACGAGCGGCACGAGAAAGAGCGCGCCGAGGAAGACGACCGAGGGCGCGATCAGCGCATAGGGAATCCAGGATGTGCGCGCAGGCATGGAGCCGCTCCACTCGCAAGGGACGGCCCGGCGGAGCCTTATCCGCCGGACCCAGGTGTCAGGTTACTGAACCGGGCAGGCGCCCTGGCTCGGCTTGTCCGGAGCCCAGCAGGGTGCGCCGGTTTCCTTCATGAGCGTGTCGAGGACCTTCGCCTGGGCTTCGAGCACGTCCTTGACCGGCTCGCTGCGCAGCACGATGCGCTGGAACGAGTCCATGTAGACCTTGTTGAACTCGCCGCCCTTGGCCCCGAGGCCGACAGGCAGGAGCGACACGAGTGCATCCTTCGCGTTCTGCGTCGCGGCGACCGCGCCGGCGAGCGCCTTGATGCCGGGAGCGAGATCCGGCGGCAACTCGGCCTTCACGACCGGGAAGAAGCCGACTTCCGCTGCCGTCGCCAGCTGCGTCTGGGGCTTGGTCATGTGCTCGATCACCGCCACGGCGCCGGCGCGGTTCGGCGCATCCTTCGGGATGGCGAGACCCGCGATCACCGGCATGTAGCCGCGCCCCTTCGGACCGGCGGGTGCCGGGAAGGCGACGAACTGATCGGGCTGCAGGGTGAGCGCTTCCTTCACGCGGGCGATGTGATCCCACGCGATCCACACTTCGCCGGCCAGAAGCGGCTCCTGCATGAAGTTGTAGTTGGTGGAATTGGGGTTCGACACGGCCCACAAGTCCTTCAACGCGTTCCATCCGGCCTCGGCATCGGCAGACTTGAAGGTCGTCACCACGCCGCCGGTGAAGGACGGATAGAAATAGCCCTGGAAGAACCGCGGCAGGAGGCCCGTCGGGCCGGCCGGGAAGCCGAGGCGACGCTGGCCGGTCTTGTCGACGATGTTCTTGCCCCATTGCTGCAGCTGCGCATAGGTGAGGGTGTTCACGTCAGCACCCGCCGGCAGGTATTGCAGCGCCTGCTTGTTGGCGACCATCACGTAGGTGGCCTGCATCCACGGGATGTATTGCTGCTGACCCGTGCCGAGCTTGCCGAGATCCATGAGGCTCGCGGGAATGCCGCGATCGGTCAGCTTCGCGGCGACATCGTCGACCGGCTGGAGATCGGCTGGAACGTGCGGCTGCAACTCGCCGTGAAGGGCCCCGACGACGCTTGCCGTGCGCTTGCCGGCCTGCGTCTCCGCCTTCATGCGCACGGCAAAGGCAGGCGGCTCGTCCACCACATAGGTGGTCTTGCCCGGAAGACCTTTCAGCAGAACTTCGCGGACCTTGGTCGCTTCCTCGATGGGACGAAGCTGTGTCGAGTAAAAAATCGTTTCCTGCGCCTGTGCAACGGTGAGCCCTCCGAAAAGGGCTGCCGCGGTGGCAATGGCGCGAAGCGATACAGGATGCGTCATGTCCTTCCTCCATCGGTCCCTTCTTGGTGCCGCTCGACCCGGGGCCGGAAGGTCGAGGGCATCGGACTCAGTTCGCCGGTCCGTGGGTCGCCCTCGGAACCTGCCGAACCGGCAGAATGGTTTGCAACTCGCGGCCATCGCGCCCGCCGAGCCGCGCAATCAGCATTTCCGCCAGTTGCCGACCCACATCGGGAGCCGCGATCTCCATGCTCGAGAGCGGCGGATCGGTGAAGGCGGCGGAGGGCAGATTGTCGTGCCCGATCACGGCGATATCGCGCCCAGCGGCAAGACCGCGCTCCCTGAGGGCACTCAGGGCGCCGATCGCCATGCTGTCGGTCGCGCACAGGAGAGCGGTGGGCGGTGCACCCTGCTGAAGCAGCCATTGCGTGGCTTCATAGCCGCCGGCTTCCGTCGGTTGCGCCGTGTATTCGAGGGGCTCCGAGGAGCCGACGTCTTCGAGAGCGGCCAGCCAGCCTTTGCGGCGCAGATGGGCGAAGGTCAGATCCTGCGGAGCCGCGATATGAGCGATCCGCCGATGGCCGGATGCTGCGAGCTGCCGAGCGGCGTCCCGGAAGCCGGCCTCGCCGTCGCCGTCGATGAAGGCATGCTGCTCCGAGCGGGCTGTGCGGCCATGGGTGACGAAGGGGATGCCGCGCTCCTTCAGGAAGCCGACGCGCTCATCCTCGAGCCGCGTGCGCACCACGATCACCGCATCGGCCCGGCGGCCATCCAGAAGTCGCCGGTACGTGTCCATCTCGCCCGCGCGTCCGGCGGTCGGCAGCAGCATCAGGTCGAGGCCTTCCTCGGCAAGTCGCTGCCCGCAGGCCGCCAGCATGTTCAGGAAGATGGGAGGTCCGAACTGGCCCGGTTCCGTCGGCAGGGTCACGGCAACGGCTTCGGCCTTTCGCCGCCGCAGACTGCGGGCCGCCGGATTTGGCCGGTAATTCATCGCCTGGGCTGCCGCCTGAACGCGCTCGCGGGTGGCGGGCGCCACGTCGGAATAGCCGTCGAGGGCCCTCGACACCGTCGTAATCGACAGGCCGAGCGATCGCGCGAGAAGCTTCAGGTTCGACACAGGGCGTAGACTCTCCCGGAGCATCGGGTGGATCCGATGCTTCTTTCTCTTGCTGAGCGCATCGTTCGGAAAACTGAACCCGCTTTTCGCTGACGCGGATCTCTGGTTTCGCACGATGTGTGCCGCCTCTAACTAGATCTCCAAAACGTTTTGGAAAGTCAATATTCCCACAATAGATCATTGGTATAATGTTCTCCTGTCGGGAGCAGCAGAGACGGCAGGCCTCAGAAGGGTCTGAGCTAAACGGAATGCAGGCCGGCCGATGACAACGTCCAGGGGCTCGGCGGCAGCACGGATGGGATCAGGCTCACGCCGAAGACCTCCACGAGCCTGGCGGGCGTCAGCACCGCCTCGGCTCGTCCGCGTGTGACGAGCCGCCCTCCATGCATCAGGACGAGATCGTCCCCCATGCCGGCGGCGAGCTGCAGGTCGTGCAGCACGGCCACGACCGCGAGCCCGCCTTGTGCAAGGCTCTTCGCCGTCTGCAGCACGGCAAGCTGATGCTTGAGGTCGAGGCTTGCGATGGGCTCGTCGAGAAAGAGCACCTGCCGCGGCTCGACGGTCCGGCCGGCCTGCAGCTGCGCCAGCACGCGGGCGAAATGAACCCGCTGCCGCTCCCCACCGGAGAGCGTCTGATAGTTGCGACGGGCGAGATGCGCCACGTCGGCCTGCGCGAGCGCATCGAGGGCGATGCGCTGCCGGTCGCTGCGCGACAACCCGCGCCCGATTCCCTCGACCCCGAGGCAGGCGACCTCGAAGACCGTGAAGGGAAAGCCGAGATCGGAGGCTTGCGGCATCACCGTCCGGCTGTGCGCGAGGCGCCATGGCGGAATGGAGCGCAGGGGCTGGCCGTCGAGGCGAACCTCGCCCTCCGTCGGAGAGAGTTCGCCGGACAGGATGCGCAGAAGCGTCGACTTGCCGGCTCCGTTGGGGCCGATGACGATGGTGAAGGAGCCGCCTACGATGGACAGATCGACGGCCCCGACCAGCATGCGTCCGCCGCTGCGATAGGAAACACCCTCCGCCTCTAGAAGCGTGCTCACAGGGCGATGCCTCCCTGACGCCGGAGCAGGAGCCAGAGGAAGAACGGCGCGCCGATGGCGGCCGTGAGAATGCCGATGGGCAGTTCGGCCGGCGCAGCGATGGTGCGTGCCATCGTATCTGCCGCGACGAGCAGTGCGGCTCCCAGCAGGGATGAGGCCGGCAGCAGCATCCTGTGGTCTGCTCCGGCCATGAGGCGCAGCACATGCGGCACGACGATCCCAACGAAGCCGATCATGCCGGCCGCTGCGACGGACGCACCGACAGCGATCGCGACGAGCAGGACCGCGATGGCCTTCACCCGCTGCACCGGCACGCCGAGATGAAAGGCTTCCGCCTCGCCGAGGGACAACGCGTTCAACCCTCGCGCCAGGAAGGGCATGGTCAGAAGCGTCGGCAGGATGAACGGGGTCACGGCCATGACCTTCGTCCAGGTCGCGCCGCTTAAGGAACCGAGAGACCAGAACGACAGATCGCGCAATTGCCGGTCATCGCTGAGATACGAGAACAGCCCCATGACGGCGCCTGCGAGCGCACCGAAAGCGACGCCGGCAAGCAGCATGGTCGCAATCGAGGTGCGGCCGCTGCGGGTGGCGACGAGATACAGGCCGAGCGTCGTCAGCAAGCCGCCGGCAAAAGCGCCCACGGGCAGGGCGCCGAAGGGCAAGGGGCCGATGAGCGGCGCGAGCAGCTTGTCGCCAAGCGTGATCGTCGCGGCGGCCGCCAGGGCCGCCCCGGCCGAGACGCCGACAAGGCCGGGATCGGCCAGCGGATTGCGGAACAGCCCCTGCATCAGCGCGCCCGACGAGGCGAGCGCCGCGCCGATCAGCAGCCCGAGCAGCAGGCGTGGCAGGCGCACCTGCAGGATGATCAGGGCATCCCCTCCTGTGGCGGCCGCACGCCCGGACAATGCATCCGTGATGATGGCGAACACGCGGGACAGGGACACACCCGTTGCGCCGAGGCCGAGGGCCAGAACGCTCACCAGGAGAAGCAGCATGGCCAGCACCGCCATCAGAAAGATCCGGCGCTCGCGAAACGCTCGGCGGAAATGTTCCTGCTCTAGGGCCAGAGCGGTCATGGCTTGGCTGCGAGGATCTGATCGGGATGCAGCGCCGCCATCAGGTCGCGCGCCGCGGACGGCGTGCGCGGACCGAAGCCGAGAAGATAAAGCGAATCCATGACGATGAGACGCCGCTGTGCCGCCGCGGGCGTCGCGGCGAAAGCCGGATAGGTGAAGGGATCCGACGCCGCGCCGCCGGGACCGTGGTTCATCATCACGATGGCGTCCGGAGCCGCCGCGATCAGGCCCTCATCCGACAGGGGTTTCCAGCCGGTCAGGGACGACGCGACATTGGTGGCGCCGGCAAGCGCGAACATGGCATCGGCGGTCGTTCCCTGCCCGCCGACGAGCGGCCGTCCGTTCTGAAGCGACAGGACGAAGAGCGCCTTGGCCGGCCGCGTCACCCGCGCCCTGGCTTCCGCCAATCGGGCGAAGCCCTTCTCGATCTCGGCCACGAGTGCGGCGCCCTTCTCGGCCGCGTTCACCGCCTTGGCGATCACCTCGACCCGCTTCGCAATCCCAGCCGGATTGGGCTCGTCCGTGACGCGGACGATCGGAATGCCGGCCTGCTCGACCAGGCGCAAGGCATCGGGCGGGCCTGCTCCTTCCGAAGCGATGACGAGCGTCGGGTTGAGCGACAGGATCCCCTCTGCCCCGAGCGCGCGGACATAGCCCACATTGGCTTTGGATTTCAGCGCCTCTTCGGGATACAGGCTCGTGGAATCCACGCCGACGATCTCATCGGCGCGGCCGAGGCGGTAGAGGATCTCGGTTGCCGCCCCGCCGACGCTGACGATGCGGTGCGCGGGTTCGGCGCGAAGTCGCGAGGCATAGAGCAGGACGGTCGGTGCCAGGAGCAGCGTGCGGCGTGACAGGACAGGCATGAAAGCGGCTTTCTATTTCGTGAGGATCAGTTTGCCACTGGCCGTGATCCGCAGGCGGTAGCGCTCGCCCCTGTGAACCAGAACGACTTCGCGCCCGCTCCCGACGAGGCTCGCGACATCGATCTCTTTCGCGAGCGTCGGCCGGTCGGCTTTGACGTCCGAGGGCGATGACGGGTCGTGCACGGATGTCTCCAGTTTCTACTTGTTCTAAATTGCCGAATATTCATCATCAGTCAGTATTCGTAGTTTAGAATTGTGTAAAACTACGCATATCAGAGTTCATGTTGACGCAGTTACTTGATTTGGATATCGGATGTAAACCCTCCTCCACACGGAGAGGGTGAGATAGCCAGCCAGCGCGAACCCGATTTCTGCGCGAGCCAGCCAGCCGTCAAGAACACCAATGTGAAAGACCGGGATCGTCGGGATGTTTACCTTCCTGCGCGAAGGGCCTCGCGCATCCACGTCACCCCTCGCCCTTCAGGTTTCCACACCTCCGGCTCCGACTGATCAGGCGCATGGCGCGCCTGTTGCGCGGTTGAGCCATGACCGCTCCGGCCCTGGAGCATCGGACCCAGAGGCGGACACCACTTTCGGGACCCGCACGATGCGCTGGTCCGAGCGGACCGTGACATTCACCAGTGCTCGATCCCATTCCATCCGATACGGAGACAGTTTTCGATGTTCATCGCCATGAACCGCTTCAAGGTCCTGAAGGACGTCACACAAGAATTCGAGCAGCGCTGGCTGACCCGTGAGAGCTATCTGCACGAACTCGACGGCTTCATCGAATTCCATATGCTGCGCGGGCCGGCGCACGAGGATCACGTGCTCTATTCCTCGTATACGCTTTGGATCTCTAAAGCGCATTTCGAAGCCTGGACGCGCTCCGAGCAGTTCCGCATCTCCCACATCCGTGCCAGCAGCGGCTCGGACAAGCCGATGACTCTCGCCCATCCGGAGTTCGAGGGCTTCGAGGTCATCCAGTCCATCGGACGCATGCCCACGGCGGCGGAGTGAGGACGATGGCATCGGTGGACGACCTGATCCGGCAGGATCTTGCGGCAAGGCCGGATGGTATTCTCGAGGCGATCGCAGAAGAGCGCGATGTTCCCATGCAGGCCGTGTTGGATTGCCTTGGCCCTGCGAGCGCGCAATGCGTTGCCGGCACCAGCTTCGAGGAGATCTGGCAGGATCTGACGAGTTGGGGCGGGATCACCTTCGTGGTCCATACCCGCGACGGCGTCTTCGAGTGCAAGGGCAGCGTTCCTCCCGGAACCCTGGGCCGCGGCTACTTCAACATTCACGGCGACAGCCCCATCGGCGGGCATCTGAGGCTGGATCGCTGCCGGTTCGTCTATTTCGTCGACCGGCCCTTCTTCGGCAAACGCTCCTGCTCGGTGCAGTTCGTCAACGAGGATGGCGGCGTGATGTTCAAGGTCTTCGTCGGCCGCAGTGAGGATCGGGGCCTGAAAGAGGACCAGCTCGTCCGGTTCGAGGCGCTGCGCGAACGGCATCGCTAACGCATTGTGCGGAACCAGAGGTCCGCGTCGGCGAAAAGTGGATCCGGTTTTCCGGATCGAACGATGCGCCATCGAAGGGGCTGAGCATCGGAGCTAAAAGTAGGTCCACTTTCGGGTCCGGTGCTCTAGGGTGTATAATCCTGATATCGAAAGCCGGAGGATGCGAGATGGCAAAAGACCCGACTTTGCCCGTCGATGACGAAGCTCGCGCGCTGGCCAAGAGGCTGATGCGCACCGCCCGCTCCGGTGCGCTCGCCACCAACGAGGCTGAAAGCGGCATGCCGTTTGCAAGCCTCGTTCAGGTCGGAACGGATCTCGACGGCTCTCCCATCATGCTCACCTCGCAGCTCTCGGTGCACACGAGGCTGATGGAGGCCGACCCGCGCTGCTCCCTGCTTCTCTCCTCCATTGGCAAGGGCGATCCGCTGGCGCATCCGCGCCTGACCGTGCTGGCAACGGCAGAGCGGCTCGACCGGGAGACGGACGAGGCGAAAAGCATCCGCCGCCGCTATCTGCTGCAGCATCCCAAGGCCGAGCTCTATGTGGACTTTCCCGATTTCAGCTTCTGGCGCCTCAAGGTTGCATCCGGCAGCCTCAACGGCGGCTTCGGTCGGGCCTATCGCATGGCGGCGGAGGATCTCCTCACCGACGTGTCCGAATTCTTCGATTTCTACGAATTCGAAGCCGGGGCCGTCGATCACATGAACGCGGAGCACAGCGATGCGGTCGCGCTCTATGCCACCCAACTCTGCGGTGCCCGCGAGGGTGCCTGGCATTTGATCGGAATCGATCCCGAAGGCATCCAGATGGCCATGGGCGACGAAATCCTGCGCCTATCCTTCCCGAAGGCCTTGGCAGGACCGCACGAGGTGCGCCCGATGCTCATCCGCTTGGCGAACGAGGCCCGGAGCAGGATCTCATAGGAATGTCGGATTCTGAGTCTGGGTGGGACACCATGGGTCTTGCCATGCCTCGCCCTTGACCGCATCAAGGGAACGGATCGCGCAACAGCTTTGGCACGATCTCCCGATCCACGCTTGC
The DNA here is from genome assembly GCF_044784385.1 of Microvirga sp. RSM25. Lineage (NCBI taxonomy): Bacteria > Pseudomonadati > Pseudomonadota > Alphaproteobacteria > Hyphomicrobiales > Methylobacteriaceae > Microvirga > Microvirga sp. RSM25. Next base: position 4,646,833 of record NZ_CP173039.1, read on the forward strand.
CAAGCCCACCATGCGACCAATCTCTTTCCCGCCCCGCGCCCGTTCGATCCTCGCCCCCATGGCCGATGCGGGATCAAGCTTTGCGCGCAACGACGGCCTGGCCATGGCAAGCCATGTGGCCCTCTCGCTGGTCATCGCCCTGTTTCCGTTCCTGATCTGCGTCGCCGCTCTCGCGGCCTTTCTCGGGGCCGGGCGCATCTCGACCCATATCGTCCATCTGCTCTTCGATTTCTGGCCCGAGGGCGTTGCCGGTCCCCTGGCGCGGGAGGCCGACAAGGTTCTGATTCCGCGAAGGAACGTGCTGACGGTCAGTATCGTCCTGACGCTGCTCGTCGCCACCAACGGCGTCGAGAGCCTCCGGGTCGCTCTGTGCCGGGCCTACGGCGTCGAACGGTTCCGACCCTGGTGGCAGGCGAGGCTCATCGGCATCGGCTTCATCCTGATCGGCGCGGGGGCGCTCGTCGCGTCCTCGGTCCTGGTCGTCCTGTGGCCGTCGATCTGGCGCGGAGCCGTGTCCTACATGCCGGATCTCAAGGGACTCGGCCCGACCTATGACGTGGTTCGCTACGGCCTCGCTTCGATCGTTCTGGTGGTGGGCCTTTCCGCCACCCATCTGTGGCTGCCCGATACCCGCCCGCGCTCGTGGGATGTGGTGCCGGGCATCGCCGCAACCCTGGTCCTGTGGCTCGCAGGGGCGAGCCTCTATGGCGAGTTTCTCGCAAACATGACCCACCTGAAATCAACCTATGCAGGTTTGGCGGGCATCCTGACGGCTCTGATCTTCCTGCAGATCTCCGCCGCGATCTTCATCTTCGGGGCCGAGCTCAATGCCGCGCTGCGCCGTCAGAAGCAGCCGATTGGCAAGGCTCAGGAAGTCGTTTCCGGACCCGTAGACCGTGAGCTACTGTCCGCATCGCAGCTTTAGGAGCTCACGCCCTCATCCCGTTTCCTCTCGCAATCGCGCTTCGGGGTCTGCTGCGGAGCCTGCTGCTGCTGGGCGATGATCGTATCGTCTCGAGAGATCTCCGTCGCATGGGACGGAACGGCGAAGGCTGTCAGAACGACAAGGGAGAGGATGCGAAGCATGGTCTGTCTTTCCTTGGTCTAAGCGACGTGATCCTAACGCCCGGCCGATGCGATGGCCAGCCCATCCTAAAAGCGTTCCGGCCGATGCCGATCGGGTGTTCAGGACCCTCTTGAAATCCGGAAAAAGCGTTCCTAAGATCAATATTGCCGAGGCCTTTCAGGGGCTTGGCATTGCGGGCGCCGGCGGGTGTCCGGCGCTCTCGTGTCCATGTTGCTCAATGGAGGATATGGTGATGAGATCAGCTTTCGACTTCTCTCCCCTGTATCGTTCGACGGTCGGCTTCGACCGGCTGTTCGATATGCTCGACCAGTCTGCCCAGATCGAGCCCATGACCAACTGGCCGCCCTACAACATCGAGAAGGTGGGCGAAGACCAGTATGTCATCACGATGGCCATCGCGGGCTTCTCTCCCGATGAGATCGAACTCACGCAGAAGGAGAGCCAGCTTCTCGTGGCCGGCCAGAAGAAGGGCTCCGAAGAGGGCAAGCAATATCTGCATCGCGGCATTGCCACCCGCGCCTTCAAGCAGACCTTCAACCTTGCCGATCATGTGAAGGTCACGGGGGCGAGCCTCGAGAACGGCCTTTTGACGGTCGAGCTCAAGCGCGAGGTGCCTGAAGCGCTCAGGCCCCGTCGCATCGAGATCAATGCCGGCACTGGGGCGACGAATCTAGGCCGGCATCCGCAGCAGATCGAGCACGGCAAGGCTGCTTAGGGCGAGTTGCTCATCTTGGCGGCGCCGGTGGTGCACCGGCGCTGCACTTGAACGCCTGAGTGAAAGGAGGATGACACCATGAACATGCGCGATCTCATTCCCTGGGGTCGCAGTCATCAGACGACCCCAAGCCGCTATCGCGACGAGGGCGATCCCTTCATGACCTTGCATCGCGAGATGAACCGGCTCTTCGACGATGTTTTCCGCGGCTTCGACATGGCTCCGTTCGGCGGCGTGAGCCGGATGGCCAGCTGGCCGCATGTGGAAGTCGTCGACAACGACAAGGATGTCCGCATCTCGGCGGAGTTGCCGGGCCTCGAGGACAAGGACGTTGAAGTCCTGATAGGCGACGGCGTACTCACCATTCGCGGCGAGAAGAAATCCGCGATCGAGGACAAGGAGCGCGCTTTCAGCGAGCGCACCTACGGCCGCTTCGAGCGCCGTATTCCACTGGCCTGGGAGGTCGAGGAAGACAAGATCGAGGCCAGTTTCAAAAACGGCGTTCTCACCGTGACCCTGCCCAAGTCGGCCGAGAGCCGCTCGGAGGTGAAGCGCATCGCGGTCAATCGCGCCAGCGAGGAAACCAAGCACTAATCATCGATCAGGGGCGTCCGGACAAGCCGGACGCCCGCATTTCAGAGCGGCCCGCGAGTTTGGCAGCATTCAAGGCGAGGCATGCATGAACAGGGCGGCCTTGACCAGATTGTCGGGACCGAGGTCGTCCTCGGCGTCGAAGTTCAGCATTTCCGACAGCCGGTTGCGGGCGCGATTGATCCGGCTCTTGATGGTCCCGATATTGGTGCCGCAGATCCGCGCCGCGTCCTCATAGGATAAACCTTCCGCGCCGACGAGCAGTAGCGCCTCGCGCTGATCGACCGGGAGTTTGCTCAAGGCCTTGAGCATATCGGTGAAATCGAGCCGCGCGCCCTGTTCGGGCATCACCGCCACCTTCTCGGCCCACGATCCTTCCGGATCCTCGACCTCGCGCTTCCTCCGACGGGTCTGGGTGAGGAAATCGTTGCGCAGGATCGTGAAGAGCCAGGCCTGCATGCTGGTGCCGGGCTGGAATTTGTCGAGATTGCTCAGGCCCTTGAGCAATGTGCTCTGGACGAGATCGTCTGCCCTGTCGACGCTGCCGGAGAGGGAGATGGCGAAGGCTCGCAGATGGGGGACGGCATTGAGCATCTGCTGTTTCAGGGAGTTTTCGACTGACACTCTTCCAACTCCTCAGATTCGGACCCGTAAGAAGACCCTCCCCGGACGCTTGCCGCATTAACCTATGCGAAGCCTTTCGCTATTCTGTGATCAATGCTGAAAAACGATGCTGAAAACCGCACGGGAAGCAGGTAATGCCGTCTCTCTTCGAATGATGGTTTTCAAGGATGTGACCGTTCGGCGTCGTTCGCGATGGAGATCAGCGCCTGATTTACGGCCAAGACTTACATGCATCAATGAAGCAGGCAGTCGACTGAACTCGTTGAGGTGGCAGGCGTCTTCATGAGCAATGTCCAAGCTTTGCGATGGCTTGAGGGCGATGCGCCGGACGGTGCCATCCTGGATATCATGATCAGGGACGGCACCTCCCTGGAGAATGCCCGGGCGCTGAAGTGCCGGGGTGTGCCCTTTGCCGTCTATTCCGGCCTGCCATCGAAGGCGGAATGCCCGCCGAAGCTGCAGAACGTGCCCTGGCTCGAAAAGCCCGCCAGCCGCGAAACCCTCCTGAGCGTTCTCGGTGGCCTCGCCCGGCCCGAGAACGACGCGATCGTCCTGAACTCCGAACTATCCTAAAACCCTGACAAGACGGCATCCCGGCATCGGCTCTTGGGCGTAACGCCGAAGACAAAAGCGGAACATCGAGGCTTGGCATTCCGTTGTCATAGAAGTTCCGCTCTTTGGAGGGCGCCATGGGCGTTTCGTTCAAAACTTGGATGGCTGCGGGCCTTGTCCTTGTCGGTGCCGTGGCCGTTCAACCTGTTCCGGCCGAAGCCCAGCCTCGCTGGGGGCGCTATCAGGGCGATGGCTACGCTCCACACGGGTTGAGACAACGCTATTATGCCCCGCGCTACTACGGCGGCGCTCGTTCCGCCTATTACGGGCCTCGCCGCTACTACGGCTACGGGCCTCGCCGGTCTTACGGTTATGGCTATCCGTACGGCTATTACCGGCGTCCTAATTACGGCGGCGCCGTTGCGGCCGGCGTGATCGGCGGCCTTGCTCTGGGAGCCATCGCGAGCGCGGCGGCCAATCCGTATTACAGTCCAGGTTACTACAGGCCAGCCTATTACGCTCCTCCGAGATGCGTCTTCGAGCGTCGCCGGGTTGTCAATCCCTATGGCCGGGTGGTCGTGCGCCGGATCCGGACCTGCTATTGAACCCCTCTGAACGGCCAGAATCGGGAAAGCCCCGTCCATAGCGGGGCTTTTCTCATCCGTTGAAGCCGCCGCCGAGACGGGTTAGAGGCATTTTACAAGCATTTTTGGATGTACCATGACAGTACGCTTCCATCGCGGTGACCTGCCCGCCAGCTACAAGCCCGGCTCTGCGATCGCCGTCGACACCGAGACGCTCGGTCTCAATCCGCATCGGGATCGGCTGTGCGTGGTGCAGATCTCGACCGGGGACGGCACGGCGGACGTGGTGCAGATCCTCAAGGACGGGCCTCTGCCGGAGAACCTGATCCGCGTGCTCTCCGACGAGAGCGTGCTCAAGATCTTCCATTATGCCCGTTTCGATCTTGCGGTCATCTTTCACACCTTCGGAATCATGCCGCGTCCGATCTACTGCACCAAGGTCGCGTCGCGGCTCGTGCGCACCTATACCGATCGGCATGGGCTGAAGGAGCTGGCGCGCGAGCAGCTCGGGGTGGAACTGTCGAAACAGCAGCAATCCTCCGACTGGGGCGCCGAGACCCTGACGACGGCCCAGCTCGATTACGCCGCTTCCGACGTGCTGCATCTCCATGCCCTGAAGGTCAAGCTCGATCGTCTCCTGGAACGGGAGAACAGGCTCGGCATTGCCCATCAATGCTTCAGCTTCCTGCCGACTCGCGCCCAGCTCGACCTTCTCGGCTGGCCGGATACGGATATTTTCGCCCATTCTTGACGCGCGCTTAAACTTTCCCGCATAAAACCCATATCCGTCATAACATCGCCATGTCCCTCCGGCATGGCGCCGTGCCGATGGTCAAGCGGCCGTGGATCAGACCGAAGGGGTTGGACGAAAGTGGCGGGAATTCAGGGCACCACGATGCGTGATGGCCCGACCTCGAGGTCGGCCGTACGGTCGCGCGCCTTCAACAAGGCTCGTCGCCATTCCCGCTGGGTCCGCTTCGCCAAGATCGCCATCCCCCTCGGCTCCCTGCTGGGCATGGCCGGTGTAGGGACCATGGCCTATTACAATCCGTTCCAGCAGATCGAGAACCTGAGCTTCAGCTCCATTGGGGTGAGCGGCACCAATGTCACCATGGAAAGCCCGAAGCTGAACGGCTTCAAGAACGACAACCGACCCTACGAGGTGACCGCCAGCGCCGCCACGCAGGATGTGCGCAAGCCCGACCTCGTGCAGCTCAAGGATCTCAAGGCGCGTATCGTGACCGATGAGCGTGGCGGGGTTGCGAGGCTTCAGGCCGATTCCGGTGTCCTCGACACCAAGAAGGAGCAGTTGAGGCTGCGCCAGAACATCGTGGTCACCACGGATGCCGGCCATGAGGTCAAGCTCCGTACGGCCTTCGTGAGGTTCAAGGCCGGTTCGGTGGTCTCCAACGATCCCGTCACCGTCTCCTTCGGCAACGGCACCATCGAGGCGGAGGGGCTCGATGTCGCCGACAACGGCAAGGTCATGAGCTTCAAGGGCCGTGTCCGTACGGTCATTCAGCCCTCGTCCGGTTCCACCCCATCCTCCTCGGAAGCTGCCGGCACGGGCTCCACGGCTCCTTCCAAGGCTCCTGCACCCCAACAGACAAGTATCCGTCCATGATGAGTCTCACACGCGCCGCCCTGGCCATCGCGCTTCTCTCCCCGGTTCCGATGCAGGTTGCCTGGGCCCAGGCCAGCAAGGAGCGCGCCGTCGGCTTCGGCAATTTCGGCTCCAGCAAGGAGCCGATCAAGATCGATGCCAACAAGCTCGACGTCTTCGACAAGGAAGGCCGCGCGGTCTTCACCGGCGACGTGGTGGCGGTTCAGGGCGAGAGCACCATGAAATGCACGGTCATGACCGTGTTCTACGAGCAGCGGGACCCGAACGGCGGACAGGCGGCCCCGGCTGCGCAGACGGCCGACGACAGCGCCATCAAGAAGATCGATTGCAAGGGCCCGGTCACCATCGTGTCGCGGACCCAGGTCGCCACCGGCGAGAACGCGACCTTCGACCGCGGCTCCAACAAGATCATGCTGACCGGCAACGCGACCCTGAGCGACGGACCGAACGTCACCAAGGGTGAGCGGGTGCTCTACGACATCAATACCGGCGTGGCGAATATCGAAACGACGCCCGGCGGACGCGTGAGGGCGCTGTTCGTGCCCGGCAATGGCGGGCCTGCCCCGACCGGAGCCGGTGGAACTCCTGCCGCAGGCGCCGCCAAGCCGAAGCCTCAGCAAAGGCCGGCCACGAACTAAAGCGGGAGGCCGTCTCCCGCTTTTCCCTTTTTCATGATCGACGATGAGCCTGTGAAACCTCTTTTCAACCGTTCTCAAACCGGTCCCTCCGACGTGAGCCTCCTGGAACCCCATCCAGCCGGGTCGAGCCCGCATGTCTTTCATCGCGCCGAGAGCGAAGCCGTGTTCGGCGGTCCCGGAATCCTGGCGGTCAAGGGCCTGCAGAAGAGCTATCGCGGCCGCACCGTGGTGCAGGACGCAGGCCTGAACGTGCGTGCGGGCGAGGCCGTCGGCCTGCTCGGACCCAACGGCGCGGGCAAGACCACCATCTTTTACATGATCACGGGACTCGTCGGCGCCGATCGCGGCGTCATCAGCCTGGACGGGCACGACGTGACGAGCCTGCCCATGTATCGCCGCGCCCGTCTCGGCATCGGCTATCTCCCGCAGGAAGCCTCGATCTTCCGCGGCCTCAACGTGGAAGACAATATCCGCGCCGTTCTCGAGATCGTTGAGCCGAGCCGCAAGGAGCGCGAGCGCAAGCTCGATGCGCTGCTCGAAGAATTCAACATCACGCGCCTGCGCAAATCGCCGTCCATTGCGCTCTCGGGCGGCGAGCGGCGCCGCTGCGAAATCGCCCGGGCGCTCGCGGGCGAGCCGACCTTCATGCTCCTCGACGAGCCCTTCGCCGGCATCGATCCCATCGCGGTGGGCGACATCCAGAACCTCGTGCGGCACCTGACCCGGCGCGGCATCGGCGTGCTCATCACCGACCACAACGTTCGCGAGACGCTCGGTCTCATCGACCGCGCCTACATCATCCATTCCGGTCGCGTTCTGACCGAGGGCGCGCCCGATGCCATCGTGTCGAACGAAGAGGTGCGCCGCCTGTATCTGGGCGAGGACTTCCGCCTTTAGGACCATTCCCCTTTTGACCTAAGGGGAGTGCACGCAGTAAAACCGTTTAGGCAGGCAAGAAGCATGCCTGAACGTCTTCGGGTGCTTTCATGGGAGCGATGCAACGACTGGAGCTGCGCCAGGGCCAGTCTCTGACCATGACTCCCCAGCTCGTTCAATCCATCAAGCTGCTGCAGCTCTCCCATGCGGAGCTCGCGGCCTATGTGGAAGCGGAGCTCGAGCGCAATCCCCTCCTGCAGGAGGGCGAGACCCCTGTCGATGCGCCCGTGCCGAGCCTCGCCGATTTCCTGCGCGCCAAGCAGAAGGCGGAAGCCGCAGGACCGAGGATCGTTCCCGGCCCGCCTCCGTCGCGCGCAGATGCCGCACCGGCATCATCGGGACAAACCGCAAGCGCGGGCCACAGCGAGCTCAAGCCAGAGATGGGGGACGTGCTCGCCCAGGCGACGAGCCTGAGCGAACATCTGGAGGCGCAGCTCGATCTCGCCACCGCCGATCCGAGGCTTCGTGCGATCGGCGAGCACCTGATCCACAATCTCAACGAGGCCGGATATCTCACCGAGGATCTGGCGGAGTTCTCGGCCCGGCTTCGGATTGCATCCGAGGAGGCCGAGGCCGCCCTGCGGCTGATCCAGAGTTTCGAGCCGTCCGGCGTCGGTGCACGTGACCTCGCCGAATGCTTAGGCCTTCAGCTGCGCGAGCGCGACCGGCTCGATCCGACGATGCAGACCCTGCTCGCCCATCTCCATCTCGTCGCCCGGCAGGATTTCGCAGGCTTGCGAAAGGTCTGCGGCGTCGACCAGGAGGATCTCGCCGACATGCTGGCCGAGATCCGCCGCCTCGAACCCAAGCCTGGCCTCGCCTTCACGCCTGCTGCCATCGACGTGCTCGTGCCCGACGTGCTGGTGCGGAGCGCCTCCGACGGCAGCCTCACGGTCGAGCTCAATCCGGAAACTCTTCCCCGCATCCTGCTCAACCGGACCTATTATGCCGAGGTCGCGAAGGTGGTGCGCAAGGATGAGGACAAGAGCTTCCTCTCCGACTGCCTGCAGACTGCAAGCTGGCTGACCCGCAGCCTGGACCAGCGCGCCAAGACGATTCTGAAGGTCGCCGCCGAGATCGTCCGCCAGCAGGAGGAGTTTTTCAAGGAAGGGATCGCCGCCTTCCGTCCGATGACGCTCAGGAGCGTGGCGGAGGCGATCGGCATGCACGAATCCACCATCTCCCGCGTGGCCGCGAACAAGGCGATCGGAACCGAGCGCGGCACCCACCCGATGAAGTTCTTCCTCAGCGCTGCCACCGGAGAGGGCGAGCATTCGGCCAAAGCCGTTCGTCACCGAATCAGGCAGCTGATCGAGGCCGAGAGTCCAGCCGATGTGCTCTCGGATGAGGCAATTGCCCAGAAATTGAAATCAGACGGGATCCAGGTCGCCCGGCGCACGATCGCGAAATATCGGGAGGCCCTGCGCATCCCCTCCTCAGCGGACCGGCGCCGGAGGCACAAGCTGAAGGCCTGACCTGTCCGATCCACGCCATTTCAAGGCTTGCATTGGCCTCCATTCGGATCATCATCGGCTCCAAGCGTCACCCTGAAGGATCGCAGCGAAGCGACGGCGCAAGAGGAGGAGGACACGATGACATTGAGGGTGTCGGGGAAGAATCTCGATATAGGCGAGGCCCTTAGGTCTCAGGTCCAGGATCGGGTGGCCGGTGCGCTCTCGAAGTATTTCGACGGGGGCTACTCGGGCCATGTGACCGTCACCCGCGATGGTACAGGTTATCGAACCGACTGCGTGCTTCACCTGACCTCGGGTATGACCCTGGAGGCCTCCGGGGCCGCTCAGGACGCCTATGCCAGCTTCGATCAGACGGCGGGCCGGATCGAGAACCGCCTGCGCCGCTACAAGCAACGTCTCAAGGGCCGTTCCGGTCCGGTCAGCGGCCGCGCGGGCAACAGCCTCGAAATGGCTTATTCCGTCCTGGAGGCCCCCAGCGACGAGGCGGTCGAGGAGGAGGCCTATCATCCCATGGTGATCGCCGAGACCACGAAGCCCCTCCACAAGCTTTCCGTCAGCGACGCTGTGATGCAGCTCGATCTCACCGGAGCGGCCGCTCTCGTGTTCATCCATGCTAGCACCGGCCGCATGAACGTCGTATACCGCCGCGGCGACGGGGCGATCGGTTGGGTCGATCCGCCGCTCGCACAGCCTTGATGGGGGCTACCTCTTCTTGGCCCGGTTCTTGCGTGGAACGGTGAGAGGCCTTCCAGGCTTCACATCAAAATGCGGCGTGATCGATGCCTTTGCTGGATTTTCTAGACCCTCGGGCCGTTTTGCCCGCCCTGCGCGTCAACGGCAAAAAGCAGGCCCTTCAGGAACTGGCCTCCCAGGCGGCCCGGATCACGGGTCTCCCCGACGGCGCCATCTATGAGGCTCTCCTGCAGCGCGAACGCCTCGGCTCGACCGGGATCGGCGAGGGCATTGCCATTCCCCACGGCAAGCTGCCGGGTCTGACCCGCATCTTCGGCCTGATGGCAAGGCTCGACAAACCGGTCGATTTCGAGGCCCTCGACGGTCAGTCGGTCGACGTGCTCTTCCTGCTTCTCGCCCCCGAAGGGGCCGGGGCCGATCATCTGAAGGCCCTGGCGCGGGTCGCTCGCGTCCTGCGCGAGCCGGGACTGATCGAGCGGGTGCGCGCCACCCGGGATGCCACTGCGCTCTATGCCATCATGACCGAGCTGCCGAAGGCCGCTTAAGTCGCACGGGTGCACGCGGATTTCTAACCTAACGTAAATCTCTCTTTAACACGTCCGCCCCAATCTTGCCGCAAAGTCCTAAAGGGGGATTCGGGGGAATGTCGTCTCTTGCTCGTGTGAGGCGGCCGTCGGTCCGGGTGCGCGTCGCCACGTTGAGTGGTGTCATGGTGCTCGGCTTTGCGGTCATCGGTGCGGTCTTTCAGACAGGCCGCAATGAGGTCGAACAGGCGCTGTCGGCGCAGCAGACCTATTCCGCCCTGGCTGAGAAAGCCAATCAGTTCCGGGGGCGGGCCGATGCCCTGAAGGTCACGGCCGGAGAATGGACGGCAAGCCGCCTGAGCCATCATGGCCAGGCCTTCATCGATCAGCACAAGGCTCTTGCCGCCCAGCTCGATGAAATGAGCACATCCACCGGTGCCGGCCTGATCGAACCCGAGGTCACGGCCCTGAAGCAGCACTCGGCGGCCCTGATCGGTCAAGGCAATGCTCTCGACAAACTCTATGCCGCCGTCGGCAGCAAGCCCGATGAAGGCGCGCAGGGACGTCTCCTCAAGGCGGAGTCGAACCTTGAAAAGCTCGTGCGCCCTCTGACGGGCAGCGGCGAGGCCATCACCTGGCGCCTCTGGGCGGCCATGCTCGGCATGTTCAATCAGGAGGCCCGCGCCCGCATTCTGCTCGAGGAAAGCATTCTGGGTGCCTTCGAGGTCGAGCAGGGTCGGTTCACGCGCGCTTTGGCCCAGCTCCCGGGTGACCCGAAGGACAAGGCGGCGATCGAATCTGCAAGCGTTTCGTTCCAGGAATCCTTCCATGCCTGGGGCGAGCTGGAACAGCAGGTCTCCGGCCAGGGCGAGAAGCTGATGGGGCAGTTCGATCTGCTTGTGCCCGTTCTCGACCAGCTCTTGGCCAAGGTGCGCGCCGAGGCGCACAAGACGGAAGAGCAGCTCACCGCTTCCCAGCATCGCACCTTCGCCCTGATCCTGTGGGCGATGGGCGCCACGCTGCTGTTCGGCCTGATCCTCAATTTCATCGTCGGACGGTCGATCTCCCTGCCGCTGACCCGCCTCCAGCAAGCCATGCGGCGGCTTGCCGACGGCGATGCGGCGAGCGAGATCCCCTTCACCGGCACCACCGACGAGATCGGCGCGATGGCCCGTACGGTCCTGGTCTTCCGCGACAACGCCCGCGAGCGCGAGCGGCTGACGCAGGAGCGCGAGGGCATGGCGGCCGTCGATGCCGAGCGAGCCCAAGCGATTTCCGACGCGATCATGGCCTTCGACACCTCGGTCGAGCAGATTCTTTCGGAGGTTCGGCAGGTCACGGGCGATCTCGCCAAGGCCTCCGGGCAGCTGGAGGGATCGGCCAATCACGTCACCCGGCAGGCGCAGATCGCGGGAGCGGCTTCGACCCGCACGGCGCACAACATGTCGGCGGTGGCGAGCGCCGCGGAGGAACTCGACGCCTCCCTCGCCGAAGTCGCCGCCCAGACCAATGCCTCGGCGCAGGCCTCCGAGCGCGCGGTGGCGGAAGCCCGGGGCGCTTCCGGCAGCATGTCGACGCTCTCGACGGCGACCTCGCAGATCGGCGAGGTGGCAAACCTCATCCGCTCCATCGCGGCGCAGACCAATCTGCTTGCGCTGAACGCCACCATCGAGGCCGCGCGGGCCGGCGAGGCCGGCAAGGGCTTTGCCGTGGTGGCCAGCGAGGTGAAGGACCTCGCTGGCCAGACCGCCAAGGCGACCGAGGAGATCGCTCGGCAGATCGAGGCCGTGCAGGCGGCCTCGCGCGAGACGCTGGTGGCGCTCGGCACCGTGCAGGCCTCCGTCGAGGATCTGGCGGGGGTCGTCTCCACGGTGGCCGGAACCGTCGGCCAGCAGACGGCGGCGGTGTCGGAGATCGCCCGCTCCGTGGCTCAGGTGTCCACGGAAGCGCAGGCCGGCACCTCCGCCATCGAGACGACGCAGGGCGTCGCCTCCGAGTCGCTCGACGCTGCCCGGAACGTGGCGGATCTCTCGGTCGCCCTGGAGCGGCAGGCCCAGCGCCTCGGTGCCGAGATCGGCCAGTTCCTTCAGAGCGTCAGGGCTGCCTGAAAACGTGACATCGGCCGGGATGCCTCAGGGCTTACCGGCCATCTCCCAGACGAGCTGAACGTTGGCCGTGTATCGGATCGTGGCCGGCGGCACGATCGGAACCGACTCGGCGCCCTTGGCCATCGCCATGGACATGCGCATGTCCGGCTGCGGCTCGAAGGGCTGGGCCGAGCCGTCCCGGATCTCCAGAAGGCGGCCTAGGGAGACGCCGGCGGCAGAGGCATAAATCTCCGCCTGACGACGGGCATCGCGCACGGCCGCCTCGCGGGCCTTGTCGCCGCCCTCTTCCTGTTTGTCGAGGCCGAAGGTGACCGACTGGAAGGTCATGTCACCGCTGGCCAGGATCTCGCCTGCCAGGCGCCCGACGCCGTCGAGGTCGCGGGTGGTGATCCGCAATTGATGATTGGCCGAGAATTTCGGGGTCTTCATTTCCTTGCCGTCCGGGCCGACTTGCTGGGGCGTCTGGAAGACCTGGAAATTCGCGGTCCGGATGTCCTCCCGCTTGATCCCGAGGCCCTGGATGCGGGCGAGAACCCGCTCCGTGGCCGTGTTGTTGGCGGCGGTCGCCTGCGCGACGGTCTCGGCTTGCGTCGCCACGGTGACATGGATGCGGGCGAAGTCCGGCTTCAGCTCCGCCTCGCCCGACCCCATCACGCTGATCGTCGGCTGGCGCGGCGTGGGAGCCTGGGCGAGCGCCGGGGACGCGAGACACAAGGCTGCAAGAGCGGCGGCAACGGCAAGGCGCATGGGAACGTCCTTCTTCAAACGAAAAAGCTTCGCCGAAGCATCGACTGGCTCCCAAAAGCGGACACCACTTTTGGGAGCCAGTCGATACTCATTCTACGCTAGCGATCGTTCTTCGCGGAAAACCGGATCCACTTTTCCGCACGATGCACCAAGGCGAAGCTTCAAGGGTCACGGGACAATGCCCGGGCGAACCTGAGCGGCGGATTAACGGCCGGTCTTCACCTTGGTCCAGAGCCGGGTGACGATGCGCTGCGAACGCTCGTCATAGGCCGTGTTGGTGAACAGGCGCTTCATGGTGGCCTCGTCCGGGTAGATGCCGGGATTGTCGAGGATCGCCTTGTCGACGTGCTGCTTGGCGGCGAGGTTGCCGGAGGCATAGGACACGAAGTTGGTGTTCTTGGCGGCAATCTCGGGACGCAGCATGAAGTTGATGAATTCATGCGCCTCGGCCGCGTTCTTGGCATCCGCCGGGATCGCGAAGCTGTCGAACCACATCAACGCACCTTCGCGCGGAATGACATAGCCGACCTCGACGCCGTTCTTGGCTTCCTCGGCGCGGTTCTTGGCCTGGATCATGTCGCCCGAATAGCCCACCGCCACGCAGATGTCGCCGTTGGCCAGAGCGTTGATGTACTCGGACGAGTGGAACTTCTGGATGTTGCCCCGGATGCGGAACAGGGCATCGCCCGCCTTGTTCAGATCCTCGATGCGCTTCGAATCCGGGTTGAGGCCGAGATAAGCCATGACGCCCGGGAAGAGATCCTCCGGGCTGTCGAGCATATAGATGCCGCAGGCCTTCAGCCTGGAGGAGATCTCCGGCTTCATCACCAAGTCCCAGGTGTTGAGCGGCACGTCGCCGAGAATCTCCTTCACCTTCTTCACGTTGATGCCGATGCCGGTGGTGCCCCACATGTAGTTGACGGCATATTGGTTGCCCGGATCGAACACGGCCAGACGCTGCGTCACCTCCGGCCATTGGTTGGCGAGGTTCGGAAGCTTGGTCTTGTCGAGCTTCTGGAACACCTTGGCGCCGATCAGGCGCTGCACGAAGGGTCCCGAGGGCACGACGATGTCGTAGCCGGACTTGCCGGCCAGAAGCTTGGTCTCGACGATCTCGTTGTTGTCGTAGGTGTCGTAGACCACCTTGATGCCGGTCTGCTTCGTGAACTCGTCCAGCGCCTTCGGATCCACATAGTCGGACCAGTTATAGACGTTGACCACGCGCTCCTGGGCGGTGGCGGCGGTGACGAGGCTTAAGGTCAGAGCAACCGAAGCGAGAAGACGGATCATCAGGGGTGGGACTCCTGGGATTGAGAGTGGCAACGGGGGAAGGCTAGGAAATTCCGGGCAAAGAAACAATGTCCGAATTGGCGGCAGGGGAGCCGGGACTCAGGCTGCCTTTCTGATCGCCTTCGCCAACCGCTCCAGCCCGGCGTCGAGGGTGGAATCCTTCTTGGCAAAGCAGAAGCGCACCACGTTCTTCACCGCGCCCTCCGCATAGAAGGCCGAGACCGGGATCGCCGCGACACCGTGCTCCATCACGAGGCGGCGGCAGAAGGCGACGTCGTCGGTTTCGCCCAAGGGCGCGATGTCGATGTTGAGGAAGTAGGTGCCCTGGCTCGGGATCACGTCGAAGCCTAGCGTCCGCAATCCATCGGTGAAGCGGTCGCGGCTCCGGGCGAAGTTTTTCCGCATGCCCTCGAAATAGGCGTCGTCCTTGGCCAAGCCGTAGGCCACCGCGGCTTGCAGGTTCGGCGCCGTCGTGAAGGCGAGGAACTGGTGCGATTTCGCCAGCACCTTCATGATGTGGGGTGCGGCGCACACGAACCCGACCTTCCAGCCCGTGAGGCTGAAGATCTTGCCGGCCGAGCCGATCTTCACCGAGCGCTCGCGCATGCCTTCGAGCCCCAGCACCGGCTGGTGCTTGCGGCCGTCGAAGACCACGTGCTCCCAGACCTCGTCCGAGATCGCGATGGCGTCGAACTTGCGGCAGAACGCGGCGAGCAGATTCAAATCCTCGTTCGAGAACACGGTCGCGGTCGGGTTGAGCGGATTGTTGAACACCACCGCCTTGGTCTTGGGCGAGAAGGCGTTGGCGAGCGCCTCCTCCGTCAGGCGGAAATGGGGCGGCTGCAAGGTGACGAATTTCGGCACGCCGCCGGCGAGCCGCACGAGGGGCAGATAGGCATCGTACATGGGCTCGAACAGCACCACCTCGTCGCCCGGCTCGATGATGCCGAGGATCGCGCCCGCGAGCGCTTCCGTGGCGCCCGACGTCACCATCACCTCGGTGTTCGCATCGAGATCGACGCCCTGCCAATGCTTGTAATGGGCCGCGATGGCGGAGCGCAGCTCCGGAATGCCCATCATCGAAGGATACTGGTTGTAGCCGTTGAGCACCGCATCCGCTGCCGCCCGCCGCACGTCCTCGGGACCGGGATCGTCCGGGAAGCCCTGGCCGAGATTGATCGCGCCGGTCTCCCGGGCAAGGCTCGACATGACTTCGAACACGGTGGTGGGAAGGTTGGCGAACAGTCGGTTCATGCCGCTCTCTCATGGATGGATGTTCGTGGCGTTGACGTGCTTCGTATCATGGAGCGGGCGAAGATCGAACCGGCAATCCTTTCAAAAAAGCCAGCACCCGTAGGCCCAGGGCTTGAGAGCCCTGAGCCGTGGGGTGATCGAGGGTGGTGCGCTGGGCAGCCCGGCTCGATGGCTATGGTGGAATGGGAAGAGCCGGACGGCGCCTCGCACGCGGGACTGTTAGGCGTTTACACTTGGTCCAGCCCAGGGCTGCCAAGGGCCTCCCGCCAACCGGCGTGCGAGGCCTGCTGCAGGACCGCTCCCCGCCCCACTCTTGCGACGCCTCGCGAGCGCCCCCGTCGGGCCAGGATGAACAAGGGTCTAGCCCAGATGAAACAGAGTGTCAAGAACAAAGTGAGAACATAGTCCGCAGACCTGGTTAAACCCTCCACGTCATCACCGGGCTCGTGCCGGTGATCCCGATCCGTAAAGCACTGCGCCTCACCGGATCGGGATGGCCGGGACAAGCCCGGCCATGACGGGGGAGCGTGTCTAGTAGGGCAGCGATCCCGATTGGATGAAGCGACCAAGCCTCACAGCATTGCGATGGCCGAGACAGGCCCGGCAATGACGGGAGAGGGTGTCCAGGGCCGTGATCCCGTTCGTCTCGCTCGCCCTCATCCTGAGGAGCAGCCGTGAGGCTGCGTCTCGAAGGCGTGTCCACAGAGCACTGAACTCCTCCTTCGAGACGCAGCTTGCAGCGGCTCTTCAGGATGAGGGCGGTGAGTCTGAACGCGGGATGGCCGGGACGGATCCCCGGATCGAGTCCGGGGACAGCCATGACGGGGAGCAGGACAAAGGAGAGTGTGATGAAGGATCGGGTCCTGCCCGGAGGGGGCGGAGGGGACGGGGATCCGCCCCCCACCTGCGACAGCCTGCCCGTGTCCCGTTCGCCTGAAGATGCCGCCTGTGCCGGTCTCCCTCTCCACACGGGAGAGGAAGAATGCACCACACTCGTCACAGGATCTGAATTCTGCTCCTCAGCCCCGGGACGGCGCCATGAGGCATGTTTGTCATCCGGGCATTTCGTGCTCTATCCGGAGGACGCAACGAAGCCGCCAACCGGTCCCTTGCATGTCCCTCGCCCGGTCGCCCCTCATCCCCGGCCTGATCGTCCTCATCGGGGCCTTGAGCCTCACCTCCCTGGTCATCGGCCCGGCGCCGATCACGGCGCCCTTGGCGCTGAAGGCGCTCGTGTCGGATCAGGGGGCGGTCAGCATCGTGGTGCGCGAGATCCGCCTGCCACGGACGGCGCTCGCCCTGCTGATCGGCTGGATCTTCGGTCTCTCGGGCGCAGGACTGCAGGGCCTGTTGCGCAATCCGCTCGCCGATACGGCGGTGTTCGGCGCGCCGCAGGCGGCGGCCTTCGGGGCCGTGCTCGTGATCTATTCCGGGCTGATCGGCACCCTGTCCTGGGCCCTGCCCTTCGCGGCGATTGCGGGGGCTCTCCTGTCCATCGCCCTGGTCGTGGCGGTCGCGGGACGGGGGGCCACCATCGTGGTGCTTGTTCTCGCGGGGCTTGCCGTCGGCTCTCTGGCAGGGGCGGGCACGTCGCTGGCCGTCAGCCTCTCGCCCAATCCCTTTGCCGTCACGGAGATCGTGTTCTGGCTCCTCGGCTCGTTCGAGGACCGGTCCATCGTCCATGTGCTGCTCGCAGCGCCCTTCATTCTCCTGGCCTCGGGGCTGATCCTGTCGGCGGCGCCGGGCCTGCGGGCGCTGGCGCTCGGCGAGGACACGGCGCAAAGCCTCGGGATCAACGTGCCGCTCCTGCGGGGTCTGATCGTCGCAGGCGCCGCCATCGGGACGGGAGCCTCGGTGGCCGTGGCCGGCTCCATCGGCTTCGTCGGCCTCGTGGTGCCCCATCTGGTGCGCCCCTTCGTGGGCTACGATCCGGCCCGCACCCTCGTTCCGGCGGGCCTCACTGGTGCAGCCCTTCTGCTCGCCGCGGACTGCGCCGTGCGCCTCATTCCCTCCGGCGCGGAGGTCAGGATCGGCGTGCTGACCGCCCTGCTCGGCGTCCCGTTCTTCCTCTGGGTGATCGCCCGGCGCAAGGCGGAGCTCGTGGAGACGCCCGCATGATGCGTCTCGAAGCCCGCTCCCTGTCGGTGGATCTCGGTGCCCGCCGGGCTCTCGACCGGATCGACCTGTCCCTGGAGCCGGGCCGCCTCACGGTCATCGTCGGCCCCAACGGCGCCGGCAAGACGACCCTGCTGCGAAGCCTGGCCGGGCTGACAGAGCCTGCACGGGGCGAAGTCATCCTGGACGGTGCTGCCCTCGCCAGGATGCGCGCCTCCGAGCGGGCGCGCTCCATCGCCTACCTGCCCCAGGGCGGCGGCGTGGCCTGGCCCCTGCCGGTGGCGAGCGTCGTCGCGCTCGGCCGCCTGCCCCATGGAGAAAAGCCGGACAGCCTGTCGGAGGCCGGCCGGAAGGCGGTCGCGACTGCGCTCCAATCGGTCGGGCTGCAGGGCTTCGCGCAAAGGCCTGCCACGGCCCTTTCCGGCGGCGAGCGCGGCCGGGTGCTTCTGGCCCGCGCTCTCGCGACGCAGGCGCCAGTGCTGCTGGTCGACGAGCCCGTCGCGGCCCTCGATCCGCGCCATCAGCTCGTCGTGCTCGATGTCCTGAAACAGCGCGCCCAGGCCGGCGCAACGGTGGTCGCCATCATGCACGACCTGACGCTGGCTGCCCGCTTCGCCGATATCATCGTGCTGCTGCACCAGGGGAAAATCGAAGCTTTCGGTCCACCGGAGACGGTTCTGACCGAGGCACGGCTCGCCGCGATCTTCGGCATCCGGGCTCGGGTTCTGAGGCAGGCGGGCAGCCTCCTGGTGGTGGCGGAAAGCCCTTTACCAGGCGCCGGATAACGGCATTTGCGCGCATGCCGCCTGTGACGGTCTTACATTGACAAAGAGGTGAGCCCAGCCGATACCCCGAGACTGGGGTATGGCAGGGCTATGAAGCGACAGGGTCTCAAGAAAGCGCTTATCATCGTGCACGATCTCGTGATGACGGGTGTGGCCGTCCTCGCGACCTTTTACGTACGCTTCGAAGGCTCGCTCCTGAACGAGCGCCTTGCTCATCTGCCGGTCTTTCTGCCGCCCTTCATCGCCTTTGCCGGCGTGGTCTACTGGTTGTCCCAGCTCTACCGGTCCAAATGGCGCTTTGCGTCCCTGCCGGATCTCTTCAACATCTTCCGGGCCGCGACCATTCTGGCTGTCGCCCTGCTGGTGGTCGACTACGTTCTCGTCTCGCCGCAGTTCCGGGGCACCTTCTTCTTCGGCAAGATCACGATCGCCCTCTACTGGCTGATCCAGATGTTCCTGCTGGGCGGCCCGCGGCTGGCCTTCCGCTATATGAAATATGCCCGCTCACGCCATACCCTCGAGCGCGATGCCAGCACCCCGACCCTGCTGCTCGGGCGCGGCAGCGACATCGAGGTGATCCTGCGGGCCATCGAGGCCGGCACGGTCAAGAAGACGCAGCCCAAGGGCATCCTGTCCTGGCGCACCGACGACCTCGGGCAATCCATGCGTGGCGTCCCGGTGCTGGGCACCTTCGGCGATCTCGACCAGGTCATTCAGGATTTCCACGAGCGCGGCACGCCGATCCGCCGCCTGCTGGCGACGCCGAGCGCCCTGCTGCCGGAAGCGCACCCGGACATGCTGCTCGCCCGCGCCCGCCGTCTCGGCCTGCCGCTGGTGCGGGTCACGAGTCTCGGAGAGGGCATGCGCGATGCCGAGCTCGCGCCGCTGGAGATCGAGGATCTGCTCCTGCGTCCCACGGTGCAGATCGACCGGAAACGGCTCGAAAACTTCATCCGCGGCAAGCGCGTGCTGGTCACCGGCGGCGGCGGTTCCATCGGATCGGAGATCTGCACCCGCGTCGTTGCCTTTGGCGCCAGCGATCTCCTGATCCTCGAAAGCTCCGAGCCGTCCCTGCACCACATCCTGGAAAACCCGACACTTCTGTCGAGCGACACCAACGTGGACGGCGTCATCGCCGACGTGCGCGATCGGGAGCGGGTGCGCGAGGTGATGACCGAGTTCAGGCCCGAGGTGGTCTTCCACGCGGCGGCCCTCAAGCACGTTCCCTATCTCGAGAAGAACTGGACGGAAGGGATCAAGACCAACGTCTTCGGCTCGGTGAACGTATCCGATTCGGCGGTGGAAGCCGGTGCCGACACCATCGTGATGATCTCCACGGACAAGGCCATCGATCCGGTCTCCATGCTCGGCGCCACCAAGCGATTCGCCGAGATGTACGGGCAGGCCCTCGATGCCGAGTTCATGGGCCGCAACGGCGCCACCCGCATCATCGCCGTGCGCTTCGGCAACGTGCTGGGCTCGGTCGGCTCCGTGGTGCCGAAGTTCAAGGCGCAGATCGCCCGCGGCGGGCCGATCACCGTCACCCATCCCGACATGGTGCGCTACTTCATGACCACCCGCGAGGCGGCGGATCTCGTGCTCACCTCCGCTTCCCATGCGGAGGAGAGCCGCGCCGTGACGGAGCGCACCAACGGCGACGAGCGCGCCTCGGTCTACGTCCTGAAGATGGGCCAGCCGGTGCGCATCTATGAGCTCGCCGAGCGCATGATCCGGCTTGCCGGCTACGAGCCCGGCGAGGACATCGAGATCGCCGTCACCGGCACGCGCCCCGGCGAGCGGCTGCACGAGATCCTTTTCGCCCGCGAGGAGCCGCGCACGGAAATCGGCATCGACGGTGTCATGGCGGCCAAGCCCATCTTCGCCGACCGGGACCGGGTCGATCAGTGGCTGCAGGTCCTCGCCCGCGCCATCGCGAGCGGCGACCGTGCCCTGGCGGAGCAGGTGTTCGAGGATGCGATTCCGGAGTTCAAGCGCCGGAAGCCTGCGCCTCAGTCTGTCGCGCCAGTTCCGCAAGCGCGTCTCGCGTCGAACTGACCGGCCGCCAGCCCAGATTCCTCAATGCTTCGGGACTCGCGACCAGCGAGCCCGCCAATCGCTCATAGGCCTCGCCCCGGCCGACGAGGGCGGCGGCTCCCTTCAGGACGAAGGACGGCACCGGGATCAGCCCCGGTCCGCGCCCGAGACCGCTGCGCAGCGCCGTGACCATTTCGGGAATCGTAACGGGCTCCGGATCGGCCACGATGAAGGGACGCCGCAAGGGGCCGGGCGCCTTCAGCACCGTGTCCACGGCGGCCGCCAGATTGTCGAGACAGAGCAGCGAGCGCTTGGCGCTCAGGCCGCCGAGCGGCAAGGGCCAGGGCGACTGCGCCAGGGCCAGGAGCGCCGCCATGTTGCCCTTCACGCCGGGCCCGTAGACGAGGACGGGACGAAGCGCCGCCCAGTCGAGCTTGAGTTCGCCGAGGCCCCGCTCGGCTTCGAGCTTCGAGCGGCCGTAAGGATCGGTGGGCTGCGGTGCCTCAGCTTCGGTCAGCACGCCCTCGGCTGTCGGACCGGTCTGGGCGCGGATCGAGGACAGGAACACGAAGCGCTTCACGCCCGCCCGCTCGGCCGCCTGCGCGAGCCTGACGGTCGCCTCCGTGTTGATGGTCCGATAATCGTCCTCCGGCCGTCCCGACATGGCATGGGCGAGACCCGCCGAGTGGATCACCATGTCCACGTCGCGCAGGGCCGCCGCCATGTTGTGAGGGGACGCGATGTCGCCGATCACCGCGCTCGAAGCGCCGACCGGCACCTCGGACGGGCGGCGCAGCAGCACCCGGACCCGATAGCCGCGCTTCGGCAGCTCGTTCAGAAGGTGCTGTCCGATGAAACCCGTGGCGCCGGTCAGGGCAATCAGGGGTGCGTTCATCGGGAAACCTCCAGTCTGGGCTGAGAAAAGCGCCTGAGAACCAGGCCGACGAGAACGGCGCCTGCGACGAGCGTCGCGATTTGCACCGCGCCCGAGGGCCAGACAAGGGTCATAGCGGCGAGGCCGGCCAGGACAAGGTTGAGTCCGAACACATGCGCGTCGACCCCAAGGACGGAAAAGCCGTTGTCGGTGGCCTTCTGGTAGAAGTGGCTGCGATGCGCCTCCCACACCTTCTCGCCGCGGGCGAGGCGGCGCAGCAGGGTGATCGTGGCATCCATCAGGTAATAAAGCGGCAGCAGGATCGCCGCGGCGAGCGCCCCCGTGCCCGCGAGCTGCAGCAGCATCCAGCCGACGAGAAGCCCGATGGGCAGCGAGCCGACATCGCCCAAAAAGAGCCGGGCGACGGGCCTGTTGAAGGGGGCAAAGCCGAGAAGCGCGCCGCAGAGGGCAAGGGCCAGGCCGACCACCGGCATCGGCGCGCCGGCCATCATCGCCAGCATGGCGACGGCGGCGGTCACGGGCACCATCTCGGCCACTGTGATCCAGTCGATGCCGTCCATGAAGTTGACGAGGTTCACGAACCATACGCCGCCGACGATGAGAACCGCGCGCTCGAGGCTCAAGGGGATCGCGTCCGGCAGGACACGGGCCTCGCTGACCCAGACCACCGCTCCCACCGCCAAGGCCTGGAGCAGGAGGCGCGGACCCGCCGGCAGCGGCCGGATGTCGTCGACCGCGCCGACCAGCGCGAGCGCCACGGCGGCGGCGGCCACAATGGCAAAGATGCCTCCGGGCCAGCCGTGGATGAGCAGGGCGATGCCTGTCACCAGGAGGCTTGCTCCGATGACGGCGATGCCGCCCCCCTGGGGGTTGGAACCCGGTGGCTGGAGCGCGCATTGGGGCGTGCCAGCGCATAGCGCACGAGCAGCGGCTTCAACACGACGATCAGGAAAGCCGAGAGGAGAGCCGAGGCTGGCAGGGCAAGAAGGAGCATGAGCGGACTTTACGGGGCGGACGCATGACGACAGGCGGGGCCGTCGCCGGGGTTCGGCTTAGAGTATCGGACCCGAAAGTGGAAACCGCTTTTGGGATCCATCCGATGTCATTTGCTGTGTGGCGTATCGGTGGGCGCGGAGAACCGGGCCCACTTTCCGCTGATGCGGACTTCGTGACGCGGACTTCGGGTCCCGCACGATGCGCTAGGCGCCATGATAGCCGCGATACCATGCGACGAAGCGTTTCACACCCTCTTCGAGAGTGGTGGACGGCGCAAAGCCCACGTCCCGGCGCAGGTCGGTCACGTCGGCGCGGGTCTCCAGCACGTCGCCGGGCGGCAGCGGAACGTTCACGCGTTTCGCCTTCTTGCCGAGCGCATTTTCGATCAGGGCGATGAGGTCGTTCACTTCTTCGGGTGAGTCGTTGCCGATGTTGTAGACCCGGTGCGGCGCCGGGCTGATGGCCGGGTCGGGCAAGTCCGCGTTCCAGGCAGGATCGGGCACGGGCACCCGCTCGACCAGCCGCACGATGCCCTCCACGATGTCGTCCACGTAAGTGAAGTCGCGCCAGACCTGTCCCGCATTGGCGACCTGGATCTCGCGCCCCTCCGCGATGGCATGGGTGAACTTGTAGACCGCCATGTCGGGGCGTCCCCAGGGGCCGTAGACGGTGAAGAAGCGCAGGCCCGTCGCGGGCAGCCCGAACAGGGAGGCATAGGAATGCGCCATCATCTCGTTCGCCTTCTTGGTGGCGGCATAGAGGCTGATCGGGTGATCGGCGATATCGTGCTCGGAGAAGGGCAGCTTGCGGTTGGCCCCGTAGACCGAACTCGACGAGGCATAGACGAGGTGCCGGACCTCTCCGTGCCGGCAGGCCTCCAGCATGTTCATGAAGCCCATCAGGTTCGAGGCGGCATAGGGCTGCGGATCGACGAAGCGCACCCCCGGCTGGGCCGCGAGGTGGATCACCTTCTCGAAACGGTGGTGCTGAAACAGGTCGCGGGTCGCCTGCGCGTCGGAAAGATCCAGGCGCTCGCCCAGAAAGGTGTTGTGCGGGGTCAGGTTCCCGAAACGGGCCTCCTTCAGGCTCACGTCGTAATAGGGCGTGAAGCTGTCGACGCCGACCACCTGATGGCCGTCGGCCAGAAGCCGCTGCACCACGTGATAGCCGATGAAGCCTGCCGCGCCGGTAACCAGGATGGGAGCTGTCATGAAAGGACCCGCCTTATAAGGTGGCGGGAACCTTAGCGGCCTTGGCCCGATCCGCAACCATCTCTTCTTCCACCGGCTCGAAGGCGAGCGCCTGGCGCTCGCGAGCCATGAAGGCAGTGGGCATGACGGCCTGCATCTCGGCCTCCGCGGCTTTCAGGAAGGCGTCGTCATGGCCGGGATAGAGATGGAAGATCGCCAGCGCCTTCACGCCGGCGCTTTGCGCGAGCTCGACACCTTTCTGCCACGTGGAATGGCCCCAGCCGCGGCAATAGGAATATTCGGCGTCGGAGAACATCCCGTCGAAGATCATCAGGTCGGTGTCGCGCACGAAATCGGCGAGGCCGGGGTCGGGCCAGGGGTCGCTGTGCTCCACGTCGCTGACGTAGCAGATGCTGCGCCCCCGATGGCTGATGCGAAAGCCTGTGGCCCCGCCGGGATGGTTCAGAAGATGGGTCTCGATCCGCGTCCCATCGTCGAGGATGAGCGGCTCGCCCGCCCTGAAGCCGTGATGCTCGAAACGGGCGGGGAGCTGGCCGAGGCGCACGGGGAAGAGCGGCGGTGAGAAGAGGCGGCTCAGGGGCTCCATGGCGCTTTCCCCCTCCAGATGGCCGCAATAGGTGCGGATCACCCGCTCCTTGGCGAGAAGAGCGGGTTTGAAGAAGGGAAGGCCGCTGATGTGGTCGAGATGAAGATGGCTCAGGAGAATGTCGATCTTCTCGGGGGCGGCAGGGCCGAGTTCGCTGCCGAAGGCGGACAGGCCGGTGCCCGCATCGAGGATGAACAGGCGCTCGCCGCAGCGGACCTCGATGCAGGGGGTGTGCGAGCCGAACTCGACGAACTGAGGACCGGATGCGCAGGTGGAGCCGCGTATGCCCCAGAACCGGACCTGCAACGCGTCAGAGGATGCAACACGCCTTATCATTTCAGGATCATGGCCAATCGAAAACCCTGCTTATGTGCGCTAGCGCACATCAATAAGCTGCCCCCGAGCGGGACGGCAGGTCAAGGTAAATATATCACGCACTCAGCGCCTCCAGGGTTCTGGTGCGGCGATCCATCACCGGCTCGCCCCGCTCGAAATGGATAACAGCGTCGAAGGGCGGTTGATCCATGGCCGGTGAGATCGACGGCGTCACGAGGATCAGCCCGCGTCCGACGAGGGCGCGGCGCAGATTGACGACGAGCTTGTCGGCGGCGGGGCCGGGCAGCCCGTCGAGCGCTCGCTGCACCACCAGGATGCTCGACCGGCGCACGAGGCCGCGCACCAGGTCGACGGCGGCGACCTCGCTCAGGGTGAGATCGTCGCCATGCGGATCGATGGGCGTGTCGAGCCCGATGCGCGAGACCTCGCCGTCGAGGCCCCTTTGCGTCAGGACACGGCGCGTCACCTCCTGCACCGACTCGAGAGCGCCCGCCTGATCGGCGGCGATGCGCCCGAAGAGCAGGTTGTCCTGGATGCTGGCCGCCGCGCAGAAGCGCTCTTCGTCGTAGAACTCGATCGAGGACTTCAGGCTCACCGGCAGCATGCGGGCGAAATCGGCGCGGGCGACGAGGATCTGTTCCTCCAAGCCGGCTTCGAGCAATCCCAGGCGATGCCGGCTCTCGTTGTAGCGCAAAGCGAGGCCGATCAGGCGCCCCCGGTCCCGCGAGGTCTGGTCGCTGCGCCGCTGCTCGTTCTTCCGGTCGACGAGATCCTGGAAGTAGGGCCGATCCGCCGCAGAGAAAAACGAGAAGCGCTCGAAAAGTGGGGATCCATCCGGGATGTCGGAGAAGATCTCGATCATGCTCGTGGCGATCGAAAGCCCCATCCGGGCGAGCGGCTTGGTCAGCTCGTTGGCTTCCAGGATCGCCCGGACGAAGGGATGGCTCGACAGGCGATCCTCCTGGAACGAGTCGCCGATGGGCTTCCCGAACAGCAGGTTCTCGCCGATGGTCGCATAGCGGTTGTAGCGCATGGCGCTGAAGGGATCGACGAAGCGGTCGAGCTGCTCGGCCGCCAGCGCCGCCTGCACGGCGCGGCGCGCTTCCACGATGGCGGCGGCGAACTTCGGCTCCCGTGCCGGATCGATGGTTCCCGACAGGCCGCGGGCATGGGTCAGACGGTCGAGACCCGCGACCGCGATGGCCTCGGAGAGACGGTGGTCGAGTTCGCTCTCCGGCGCGGAGGCGCCGTAGAGCAGATTGTCTCTCAGGCTGCCTTCGATCAGGACCGTGTTGCCGGAAAAGGCGATGCGCCGGCTGCGTTCCACCGGATCGGCGGCGGAGAGATCGATGCCGCCATAGGTGAGGCGGCCCAGCGACGGCGGGATCTGACCGCTCATGAGCGCCGCGAGAAGCCGCGGGCCGGCATCCCCGTCGCCGACCAGGGCCACATGGGACGGGAAGGCGAGGGTGAGGTTGACCGAGGAGACCCGCGCGCCGCTCGCCGGGTCGTAGGCCGAGACGCCCTGCGCCACGAGGGCGCCGCTCTCGGGCAGGGCAGCCTTTCCTTTCAGCGCCGCGCGCAGCTTCAAGGGACCCAATCCTCTGCCGAGATCGATGAGCAGCGCCCGCGCCCTCAAGGTGAGCCGGTGCCACTGGACCACCTCCCGGGTGCCATAGGCGGCAAGCGCCGCCGCGAGCACGCAGGCCGCGACCGTTCCCGCCGTCACGGGACGGGTCTGCGAGAACCAGGCGCCCAGGGCCAGCACCGACAGGGGGGCGATCATGAGCACGGCCGCAGTGGCCGCCTCGGCCAGGGCCAGGCGGTATTCCCACTTCATCACCGGGCGATGACTCAGCACCAGCGCCTCACGCACCCGGTTCCGCTCGTAGGGAGCGGTGCCGTGCGCGCGCAGGGCCGGGATGCGGTGCTCCAGCTCCGCGAACACGCCCTCGGCCTCGTCGCCTTCCCGGTGTCGGGCGGCGGTGGCGTCGAACCGCAGCAGGGAGCGGCGGGCGCTCACGATGGCGCCCAGCGCCAGGACCAGTGCCAGGGCGGCGCCGAGATGCCAGTCCATGACGAAGACATAGGCGCAGGCGAGCCCGATCATCCCGCCCAGCTTCACCGGCATGAGAAGGCTGGAGCCCAGCACGCCGCTCTCGCGGGCCAGGCCCCGGGCGGCGAGCGCCGTCACCACGGCAATCTCGTCATGGGAGGCGGAGGGAACCTTCAGGATGACGTCGAGGGCCGCAGACTGAGTTTTCGTGAGCATCCTCAAACCGATGCCGACCACGAGCCATTCGAATCCGATCAGGATCAGGCCAAGGAGCACGGGAATGAGCAGGATGCCGACAATCGAGGCCAGTGCAAAAGCCTCAGGGCCCAGCAGGACGCCCGGAAACAGGACGATGGGTTCGGGCCAGAGACCGGCCGGCGGGGAGATGGCGATCCGCAGGAAGGAGGCCGGCGCATTCCAGCCGCCCGCTCCCCCGGTTGCGCGGTCGACGACGACGCGCACCAGATCGAAGCCGACGAGGATCAGAAGGCCTGCCAGGGCCAGAAGGCTGAATCCGACGAAATGGCGAAAAGGAGATGTTTTCCACGCCAGGCGCAGCGGGTCGCGCTCCACGACAACTCCCAAGGACAACTCCAACGAACAGGTTCGGTGACTTTGATAGAGCCTAGAGCATTTTTTGACGAGTGGGATCAGCTTGGCCGTTAAAAAATGCGCTCCGGCACAAAACAGGGCGATCCGAGGCTCCATATCCTCAAGCGGCGCATCGTTCTTCGCGGAAAACCGGATCCACACTTTTCCGCACGATGCGCCGGTTGCCCCTCGCCGCGCCGCGCCTCAACTCTATGTCATCCCCCTTGCTGCCTTTCACGGAGGATCGGTGAGCCTGTCCATGACGTCTCCCCTGCCGCTCGACCCGGTTTTCCAGCTCGTCCTCGAGGTTCCGACCCGCACGCCGAGTCCGGATCTGCCGCGCCGTCTGACGAGGCTCTTCAAGGAACTGGCTCTGTCGGAACCGGCCCGTCCGGTCGAGGACATCGAGGATCAGATCTGGGCACTGTGGGGATCCCACGAAGACCGCCTCGCCGAGGAGACCATGATGGCGGCCGTGGAGGCCATGGGCTCGGGATCGCTCAAGACCGCCCGGCCCCTGCTCGATCATCTGGTCGCCAAGTACCCCGGCTGGGCGGAGGCCTGGAACAAGCGGGCGACGCTCGCGTCCATCGAGAACCGCGACGCGGACAGCCTGCTCGACATCGCCCAGACCCTGCGGCTCGAGCCGCGCCATTTCGGTGCCATTGCCGGGTTCGGCAATATCTGCCTGCGCAACGGACATCTCAACGAGGCCCGCGCGGCGTTTCAGATCGCCCTGTCCATCAACCCGCACATGGACGATCTGCGCGACATGCTGGAGAACCTGTCGCCACATCATCTGATGCTGCATTAGCGCCTCGTGCGGAGCTGATCGGCCGCGCAACGACGAACAGCGGTGCTCGATGGCCGCTCGCCACGTGATCACCGGCCTTGTGCCGGTGATCCCGATGATCTGAAACGCTGCGCTCTTCGGTTCGAGATGGCCGGGACAAGCCCGGCCATGACGTAGAGGGTTATCGTTCCGGCCTGTAAGATCGAAAAATCCTTCACCCCAACTCGAAGGTCGAAATCCCGTAGGTTCGCGAGAGCGGCAGGTCCGGTTCCCGGCCGCGATACATCCGTGCCGTCTCGAACGCGGGCGACAGGCCATAGCGCGCGGCAAGCCGGACGGCGGCCTGGTTCGGCTCCGGCAGATCCAGGAAGACCGCATCGCCGTTCGCCCCTGATGCGAGCGCCCGGAACAGGAGATCGGCCTCGCGCTCGCCATCGGCGAAGAGCGGCCCGATCTTGGAGCCGCTCCGGCAGGCCCGGATGACTCCGTAGCCCTTGATGATCCCATCCTCCACGAACGCGAAGGCATCGCGCGCCTCGGGCTTGAGCCAGCAGCGCAGAAAGGCCTCGCGCGGCGCGGGAAAGAACGGCCGGTCGTAGGCGAGAACGGCGTCCACGATCTCAGGGTTTACTCGCTTCAGGCCCTCGTCCCGGGGCGCTGCGACCTGCGGGGTGCCGCCGAAGCGCACGTTGCGGTGCGCCAGGGCGAAGCCGGATTTCCGATAATTCTCCTGCTGGGCCACGACGCCGTCGAGACCAACCGTGCGATCGCCGAGAGAATCCATGCCGGCCCGCCACAGGCGATGGCCCAAACCGCGTCCGCGCCGGTCCGGCCGGACGACGTAGAGGCCGAGAAAGCCGAAGGTTCCGGCGTAGCGGACCACCGAGATGGACGCGACGGGCTCGTCGCCGAGACAGCCCATCAGGAAGCCTGCCGGATCGGCCGCCTGGAAACACGTGGCATCGTTGAGTCCGGGGTTCCAGCCCTCGGCCGCAGCCCAGTCGATCGCCCGGTCCAGGTCGTGACGGGTCATGACGCGGATCGTCAGATCGTCCGGGTTTTCGAGGGTCATGTCCGGCCTCGTCGGTTGCTCCCGTGAGAGAGCCCGCTGCATGAATCGATCCGAGAATAGAATGCACGTTGAGACACATCGCAAGCGCGACAATGGAACCGTTGCGGGTTCATCGCGGGCCAGTACCTTAGACGCCATGTCCGATTCGCCTGCCATTCTCTCTCGTCCCATCGTCCTGCCCGCCGACGGCCGCCAATCCACCGTTGCCGCCGGTGTCCAGCGCGGCGTGCGCCGCCTGTTCTCGCAACTCGGCCATGTGACCCTGCCGGAATTCACCCTCGCCAACGGCAGGCGCGCCGATCTCATCGCGCTCGCGCCCGACGGCGCGCTCACGATCATCGAGATCAAGTCGAGCGTGGCGGATTTCCGGGCCGACAGGAAATGGCCCGATTACGAGGATTTCTGCGACCGGTTCTATTTCGCCGTGCCGGAAACCGTGCCCTTCGACATCCTGCCGGAGGATCGCGGCCTGATCATCGCCGACAGCTTCGGGGCGGCGATCATGCGGGAGGCGTCGCACCATCCGCTCGCCGGCGCGCGCCGCAAGGCCGTGACCCTGCGCTTCGCCCATTCGGCCGCATCGCTGCTCCATGCCCTGGCCGATCCGGACCGGGTCGCGGACGGGCGTCTCTGAGGCCTGCGCTGCCGCAGCGTGATTTCTGTGCATGTCCGTTTCGAACGGTTGCATGACAGCAGGCCGGGTTTCACTCTTCCCGCGGCCTCTCAGGCTGGGAGGATGGTGGGGCGATCATGGAACAGGCCATCAGGTTTCTGCTCAGCAATTTCACCCTGACCCTTTTCGGCGTCGGGCTTGTGGCTTCGCTCGTCGCCTTGCTGCGACACCCGCGCCCCTGGGGCCGCGCCACAATCATCGAGGCTTTGCTGTCCTGGTTCCTGTTCTTCTCGCTCGGGATCAGCTTCCTCTACAATTTCGTCATGCACGTCTTCTTCTCCGAGATGGCGGCCGCGTTCATCGGCTGGCCGACCAGCCCATTCCAGAAGGAAGTCGGCTTCGCGAGCCTCGGATTCTCCGTCGTGGGATTCATGGCGTTCCAAGGCAGCCCCGGCCTGCGCCTGGCCGCGCTCGTCGGCCCGGCCTGCTTCCTCTGGGGGGCCGCGGCCGGTCACGCGGTGCAGATGGTGGAGGCGCACAACTACGCTCCCGGCAATGCCGGCGTGATCTTCTACACGGACATCCTGCTGCCGGTCTTCGGGCTTGTCTTGCTAGGGATGCGGCGACGGGCCGAGACGATCACAGGGACAGGGATGCCGAGGCCGGCTTTTCCTCGCTAAGCACTCGTTGCCATGGAAAGTCAGCGCGGCGCGCGCTTGGCGAGGATTCGCTGCAGGGTCCGGCGATGCATGTTGAGGCGGCGGGCCGTCTCCGAGACGTTGCGGCCGCACAATTCGTAGACCCGCTGGATATGCTCCCAGCGCACCCGGTCCGCCGACATGGGATTCTCCGGCGGCAAGGCGCGTTCTCCGGGCTGGGCCATGAGGGCGGCATGGATCTCGTCCGCATCGGCGGGTTTCGCCAGATAATCGAAGGCCCCCATCTTCACCGCCGTCACGGCGGTGGCGATGTTGCCGTAGCCGGTGAGGATGACGCCGCGGGCGTCCGGTCGGCGGCTTTTCAGGCGCTCGATCACATCGAGCCCATTGCCGTCTCCGAGGCGCATGTCGATCACCGCGAAAGCCGGTGGTTCGTTTTCGATGGCCGCCAGGCCGTCCGACACGCTCTCGGCCACGCGAACCTGATAGCCGCGGCCTTCCATGGCACGGGCGAGTCGGGTCGAGAACGGCCGGTCGTCATCGACGATCAAGAGGCTCTTGTCGGCGCGATCTTCGAACGCGGCAGGCGCATCGGCCATCAGGACATCTCCTTGCATTTTAAGGCTGAGCTCCTTCATGAGCGAGCCTGTCCGGCTCCTCTCTCATATGGGAATTCTTCCTCTAACCTTTGAGAGATAGCTTGGAATCTCCCTGCGGCGAAATTGCCGCACCTCGTTCAAACGCATGACGGGGCCAAACGATCCGTGCGATGGCGCCGGAGGCGGGCGGAGCGGTATTCGTCAGGGTCAATTCGGCCCCCGAGCGCTCGATCAGGGTCTTGGCGATGAACAGGCCCAATCCCAATCCTCCGCCCTCCTCGCTGTCCTCGGTGCGCTCGGCGGCGCTGCGGGTGGTCACATAGGGCTCGCCGACCCTGAGCAGAATATCGGGAGCGTAGCCGGGGCCGTCATCCCGGATCTCGATGAAAACCTCGTGAGGCGACCAGCAGGCCTCGATCGTCACCCGGCTTTCGGCGAAGTCCGTCGCGTTGTCGAGGATGTTGGACAGGCCATAGACGACGCCGGGATTGCGGCGTCCCATGGGCTCCGGCCCTTCGCCGCTCGTCTCGACCGTGACGTCGAAGCCGACGGCGCGCTGCGGCTCCACGATCTCCTCCACGAGGTGGCTCAGCGAGATCGTCTCCAGGAACTCGGATTCTTCCTCCTGGCCCATGGAGGTGAGCTTGGTCAGGATGGTGCGGCAGCGCTCCACCTGCTCCTGCAGGAGCTTCAGATCCTCTCCCACCGGGCCGTCCTTGGGCATGGAATGGCTCAGTTCCTTCGTCACCAGGGCGATGGTGGCAAGCGGCGTGCCGAGTTCGTGGGCCGCCGCCGCGGCCAGGCCGTCGAGCTGGGACAGGTGCTGCTCGCGGGCGAGCACCAGCTCCGTGGCGGCGAGCGCCTGGGCGAGCTGCCGGGCTTCCTCGGCCACGCGCCAGGCATAGATGCCGGTGAAGGCCGTGCCGAGCACGATCGCGGCCCAGATTCCGGTTACGTAGAGGAAGGGAAGGGTGAAGCTCTGCCCGGGATACCAGGGCAGCGGCTTGTGGGCGAGCACCAGGAGCGTCGCGCAGCCGATGGCCAGAAGGCCGAGCCCCAGGGTCCGCTCCGGGGTCAGGGCCGTGGCGGAGATCAGCACGGGGGCCAGGAACAGCATGGCGAAGGGATTCTCCAACCCGCCCGTCAGGTAGAGCAGCCCCGCCAGCTGCAGGATGTCGAAGGCCAGAAGCGCCGTGGCGATGTTGTCGCTGAGCCGGTGGCTGGCCGGATACTGGATGCGCAGGAGAAGGTTGACCCAGATTGAGGCGCTGATGACCAGGAAGCACAGGGCGAAGGGAAGGGGAAAGCCGAGGCCGAAGCGCACCCCGGCGACCGCCGCCGCCTGACCTGCGATGGCGAGCCAGCGCAGGCGAACGAGAGTGTCGAGGCGCAGATGCCGGGCGTGGTGGGTCAGACTCTTCTGGTCGATTTTGGACATCACCGAACAGAATAGGGCCGCGCGTATGTTCGCCAAGCATTCACTACCGGGCTATTTTCCTATCGTCGACTTGAGGGATGCTCTGAAACCAAAGTATGTAGTTCGTTTTTGCAGGGGAAGAGCTAGGCTGTTGCAATAATCTGAAGGAACTTTAATCTTAAAATTACGGTTGAGGATAAAGCCTACCGCAATATGCGAGAACCAGGCGCCCGGCCTTTGGGGATACAGATGAATTTTTCTTATGTTTGGTACGATACCGCGCATTGGCTTTTGAGTCCGGCTCGCGCAGCTACCGATTTCACGAAGCACTTGTTCGATAATCCCGACAACCCCCTCACGAACACGCCTTATGGCCGGACCGTCTCGGCGGCCTGCGAATTGTTCGAGCGCACCACGCGGCGCTACGGCAAGCCCGCCTTCGACCTGCCGACCACCGTGATCGGCAACGAGGAGGTGGCGGTCACCGAGAAAATCGTCTGGGAGCGTGCCTTCTGCCGCGTCATCTCCTTCGAACGGGATCATGCGAGCGCCAAGGATCAGCCGAAGCTTCTGATCGTCGCTCCGATGTCGGGCCATTACGCCACGCTCCTGCGCGGCACGGTCGAGACCTTCCTGCCGACCCACCAGGTGATGATCACCGACTGGATCGATGCCCGCATGGTTCCTCTGGCGGAAGGTTCGTTCGACCTCGACGATTACATCGATTATCTCAAGGCCATGTTCCGGGAATTCGGCCCGAGCTTAAGCGTGATGGCCGTCTGCCAGCCGGCCGTTCCCGTGATGGCGGCGATCGCCCGCCTCGAGGCCGAGAACGACCCTTCCACCCCGCGCTCCATGATCCTCATGGGCGGTCCCATCGACACCCGCCGCTCACCCACCGCCGTGAACCGGCTGGCGGAGGAACGCGGCATCGATTGGTTCCGGCAGCACTGCATCACCAAGGTGCCGCCGTCCCATCCGGGCTTCTGGCGCGATGTGTACCCCGGCTTCCAGCAGCTTTCCGGCTTCATGGCCATGAACATCGACCGGCACCTGACCGCCCATTACGAGATGTTCAACCATCTCGTGGACGGCGACGGCGATTCGGCCGAGAAGCACCGGGACTTCTACGACGAGTATCTCGCCGTCATGGACCTGACCGCCGAGTTCTATCTTCAGACGATCGAGAAGGTGTTCGTGAACCACGAACTGCCCAAGGGCGAGATGATGCACCGGGATCAGCCGGTGGACCTGATGGACATCCGGCGCTGCGCCATCATGGCGGTCGAGGGCGAGCGGGACGACATCTCGGGCGTAGGCCAGACCCTGGCCGCCCTCGACTTGACCCCCAACCTCCCGTCCGACAAGAAGCTCTATCACCTGCAGGCCGGGGTCGGTCACTATGGCGTCTTCAACGGTTCTCGTTTCAGGGCTCAGATCGCTCCTCGAATCGTTGAATTCATTGAGAATCACAATCGAGAACCAGCCCGGAAGAAGTCGTCAAGGGCTTGAGTCCGTTCTTGATACGTTCCTAGGAGCGGCAAACGGCTGCGCTGACAGAATCAGCGTGACAGGGCAGATTGCGGACATGAAATCCGCCCTGTTCCGCCGCGTCCCTGCGGACCCGCCTCATCTCAAGGTTTTCCATGAGGGCCAATCCTTCAAGGTGGCCCTCAAACGCCGTCCGACGGCCAAACGGATCACGCTGCGCGTCTCCAACGCGACCGGCGAGGTCGTGCTCAGCATCCCCGAGCGCACGGATGTGGGCCTCGCCCAGAAATTCGCCGACAGCCACAGCCAATGGATCGCCACCCGGCTCGCCAAAGTGCCGGAGCGGGTGCCGTTCGAGCCGGGCGCCCTCGTGCCCTTGCGCGGCGTCCCGCACCGGATCGTCCATTGGTCCACGATTCGGGGTGTGACCCAGGCCACCAAGGGCGGCGCGGGCGAGCCGATCATCGCCGTCACCGGCGAAGCGAACCACGTGGCGCGGCGGGTGCGGGATTTCCTCGAGGCCGAGGCCAGACGTGATTTCGCCGCGGCCGTGAAGAAGCATACGGCTCAGCTTGGGCAGCCGGCCAAGCGCATCACCGTGCGCGACACCAAGAGCCGCTGGGGCTCCTGCTCGGCCAATGGGGCGCTCAGCTTCTCCTGGCGGCTGATCATGGCCCCGCCCTTCGTGCTGGATTATCTCGCCGCTCACGAGGTGGCCCACCTGCGCGAACT
This sequence comes from Microvirga sp. RSM25, assembly GCF_044784385.1. Classification (NCBI taxonomy): domain Bacteria; kingdom Pseudomonadati; phylum Pseudomonadota; class Alphaproteobacteria; order Hyphomicrobiales; family Methylobacteriaceae; genus Microvirga; species Microvirga sp. RSM25. Next base: position 4,681,256 of record NZ_CP173039.1, read on the forward strand.
CAACCATTCCAACCGGTTCTGGAAGCTCACCTACCAGCTCTGCCCGCACACGGACGAGGCGGAGGCCTGGCTCAAGACCTACGGCAGCGCCCTGCACCGCATCGGGTGAGGGGCCGTTGCGGCCAGGTCGTCTTACTGGCCGTCAGCCGGGAAAGGGCCGCTGATAGCCCCTCCCCGTCATCACCGGCCTTGTGCCGGTGATCTCGTTCGGAAAGGCTCGGCGTTCCACAGGATCGGGATGGCCGGGACTGATTCCCGGATCAAGTCCGGGGACGGCCATGACGTGGAGAGTGTCATCCCCGGCGGTCCATAGGACCGGAAAGGGGATCCATGATCAGGCGCAGCGCTATGGATTTCCTTCCCCTCCGCTGCGCTTCGGCCGGGAATGACACCGGGGCCCGCGATCCCCGGATCGCCTGAGCGCGTCCGGGATGACATCCGCTCCCAATCCCTTTGTTTCCATTGGACAATTTATCGATTTTTTAACCAACGCCCCGCAGACATGCCGTTAGGGCAATAGACCTGACGCGTGTCGATCCGGCCGCTCTCCCAGAGCTGGACGTGCCGTCGGTCGGCAGGGGCATGATTCCAATGGCACTGAAGAATTTTTCGATTCCGCAGAAGGTGATTGCGGTTGTTTCTCTCATGGGGCTCGTCGCCGCCATGATCGCCGTGGTGGGCTGGCGCGAGACGTCCAAACTCAAGGACGCGATGGAGATCGTGGGTCTGCGCGAGGAAGCCGCGCGCGAGGCCATGGACCTGCGCGTCGACATCATCGCCATCAGCCGGATGACCTATCAGGTCGCGCAGCAGCCGAACAAGGCGTCCGATTTCAGCACCGAGGCCGAACGCCGCTCGAAGGAGATGCTCGATCGCTTCAAGAAGCTCGAAGCGGTTGCGGATTCGCAGGAGAAGACCCTGCTCGGCGAGATGCGGGCTGCCCTGAATGTCTATTTCGACGCCATCCGCTCCATGATCAAGGTGGCGGCGTCCGACAAGGGTAACGTACAGGCGGTCATGAACGCCGAGGTCGAGAAGGGCCTGGCCTCTCAGCGCAATGTCACCGACACGGTGAAGGCCTACAGCACCTATACGGCGAAGAAGCTCGCCGACATGCGCTCGGCTGCCGAAGAGGGTGCGAATGTCGCGATCCAGCTCCAGATCGGCGTTGCGGCCATCGGCATCGTCCTCGGCGTGCTGATCAGCCTCCTGATGACGAAATTCAGCATCGTGTCGCCCCTGCGCAGCCTGACCTCGGTCATGCGCCGGCTGGCGGATGGCGATCTCGCGGTCGACTTGCCGGCTGGCAATCGCAGCCGCGATATCGGCCTGATGATCGAAGCCGTGCAGGTCTTCAAGGACCGCATGGTCCGCAACAAGGCGCTGGAACTCGAGGCGATTCAGGCCCGCGAGGCCTCCGAGGTCCAGCGCAAGCGGACGATGACCGAGCTGGCCGAGACCTTCGACAGCGCCATCGGCGAGATCATCCAGTCGGTTTCGACGGCCGCCGGCCGCATGCAGTCGACCGCGGAGCAGCTGACGAATTCCGCCCAGGCCACATCCTCGCGCTCCACGGCCGTTGCGGCGGCAGCCGAACAGACCTCGGCCAACGTGCTCGCCATGTCGAGCGCCACCGAGGAACTCGGCGCCTCCGTGGGCGAGATCAGCCGCCAGGTCGAGCAATCCGCCATCATGTCCCGCGAGGCCGTGCAGGCCGCGACGACGACCAACGAGATCGTCTCGCAGCTGAGCGCCGCCGCCGACCGGGTCGGTGCGGTCATCGACATGATCTCGGCCATCGCCGGCCAGACGAACCTCCTGGCGCTGAACGCGACCATCGAGGCCGCCCGCGCCGGCGAGGCCGGCCGCGGCTTCGCCGTGGTGGCGACCGAGGTGAAGTCGCTCGCCGACCAGACCTCGAAGGCGACCGCCGACATCTCGAGCCAGATCGCCGCGATCCAGACCTCGACCTCGCAGGCCGTGGAGGCGATCAACGGCATCACCCAGCGCATCCAGGCGATGAGCGACGTGTCGAGCAGCATCGCCATCGCGGTGGACCAGCAGGGCGCCGCCACGCAGGAGATCGTCTCCTCCGTGAACCAGGCCTCCGCGGGCACGGGCGAAGTGACGGCCAACATCAACAGGGTGGCCCAGGTGGCCGAGGAAACGGAGACCGCCGCCCATCAGGTGCTGACATCGTCCTCGGCTCTCGTGGGCCAGGCGGAGCATCTGCGCGATCAGGTCAACAACTTCCTGGCGACCGTCCGCGCCGCTTGACACGCCTAAAACAGATGACAGGCACGCGGTTTCCGCTTAACCGGGCGTGCCTGTCATTGTTGAACCCGTTTCATGCTCAAACCCGATACGCTGGCCCTCACCGTCGTCCTGGCGCTTCTCACCGCGCTCGGGCCCCTCTCGACGGATATGTATCTGCCCTCGCTGCCCGCGATTGCGGCGGGACTTGAGGCGACGACCGGGCAGACGCAGCTCACCCTCTCGGCCTTCCTTCTCGGCTTTGCCGCCGGGCAGTTCTTCTACGGGCCGATCTCCGACCGGATCGGGCGCAAGCCCGTGCTGCTCTTCGGGCTCGGGCTCTTCACGCTCGCGAGCCTGATCTGCGCGCTCTCGCCCAACATCGAGACCCTGATCGGCGCGCGCTTCCTGCAGGCGCTCGGCGCCTCCGGTCCCATCGTGCTCGGGCGCGCCATCGTGCGCGATTTCTACGAGGGGCCGCGGGCCGGTCGCGAGTTGTCGCGCATGGGCACGATCATGGGCGTGGTGCCGGCGGCGGCCCCGATCCTCGGCGGCGTGATCGAGCGCTTCACGGGCTGGCGCGTGACCTTCGGCGTGATGATCCTGTTCGGCCTAGGCATGGCCGCCGTCATCAGTTTACGCATGCCGGAAAGCATCCGCCGGAAATCGGATGTGCCGATCTCGTTTCTCTCGATCCTGCGGGGATTCCGGCTTCTGCTGGGACATACCGGCTACCGGACTTATGTCGGCCTCTCCATGCTCACCTATGGCGGGCTGTTCGCCTTCATCTCCGGCTCGTCCTTCGTGCTGCAGAAGATCTATCACCTGGACGAATTGTCGTTCGCCTTTTCCTTCACCTTCGTGGTGGCGGGCTTCATCACCGGCACCACGCTCGCTCAGTCTCTCGTGGGGCGCTACGGGCTCGACGGGACCATCAGGCTCGGGGTGACGTGCCTGGCGCTCGGCGGCGTCACCATGCTGGCTCTGGTGCTGGCGGGTGTCCCGTCGTCCTTGAGCATCAGCGCCCCCATGGCGATCTATGGCGTGGGCGTCGGCCTCACCATGCCGCAATCCATGGCCTCGGCCCTGATGCCGTTTCCGGATCGCGCCGGCGCGGCCTCGTCCCTGCTCGGCATCTGCCAGATGACCTTTGCCGCCATCGTGGGCATTCTCCTGGGGCGCAACCTCGACGCCTCCGCGATTCCTTTGCCCGCCACCATCGCCACGACGGGCGTTCTGGCGCTTGCCCTGTTCCTGGCGACGGGACGGGCGCGAGGGCATCAGCCCAAGGGCTGATCCATCGTCGGGATCCCGGCCAGGACATCGGTGGCCTTGTGATCGTCCGAAACGCCGTCAATGAAGAAGATGGCGCCCCGGGAGTTCTTCGTGCGCAGGGGCAGGATTTGCCGATAGGCGGGTGAGTCGTACCAGGCGCGGATGCTGTCCTTATCCGGGAACTCGATCACGATCAGGTCGCCCGACCAGGAGCCCTCCACCACCGACACGGGTCCTCCGTGAATGATGAACCGCCCGTCGAACGGCGCGAGAGTTTCATCGATGCGCTTGAGATATTCGATGACGTCCGGACCGACATTCACATCGTGCAGATGACCGACAGCATAGGCAGGCATGGCGTGCTCCTCCTTGTGTGATGAAGCGAGCATGCCGGGCCGAAGGAGCGTTGGCGATTACGTGCCAGGTCATGATCGGCGAGATTTTCGTCCGCTTACCGTCATGTCGGGTTCGCACCAGAGGTGCGCCCCGGCATGACGGTGCTGCATTCAAAGCCCGAACAGCTTCTCGAAGAAGTTCTTCTCGCGGCTGGCGCGGCGCTGGGGAGCGGGTTGAGGCGGGATCCAGGCATTGTCGCCGTTGCCCGCATTGGCGTAGCGCGGATCGCCTCCGACACCGGCCACGGGCACATCCGACGGGGTGCGGAAGCGCTCGCTGCCCGGCAGCGCCACGGGCTGCTGGTCCTTCAGGGCAATCTTCATGAAGTTGTGCCAGACCTCGGTCGGCAGGTTGCCGCCGGTCACACGCTTGGTGAGCGTGCCGTCGTCGTTGCCGAGCCAGACGCCGGCGACGAGGCTGCCGGAAAAGCCCACGAACCACGCATCCTTGTAGTCGTCGGTCGTTCCGGTCTTGCCGGCGAGCGACCAGCCGGGAATCTGCGCCTTCTGCGCGGTGCCGACCACGAAGGTGTTGTGCATCATCTCGTTCATCATCGCGACGACGCCCGGGTCGATGACGCGGCCGAGACCGCCCGCGTTCGGGCGCTTGTAGACCAGCTTGCCGTCGGTGGTCTTCACCTGGGTGATCACGTAAGGCACGACGCCGGTGCCGCCGTTGGCGAAGGCCGCATAGGCGCTCACCAGTTCGAGCGGCGTGACCTCCGATGTTCCGAGCGCCAGCGAGCCGTTGGCCTGCAGCGGCGAGGAGATGCCGAGCCGCTGCGCCGTCTGCACCACGGCCTTCGGCCCGACCTCCATGTTGAGCTTCACCGCGATGGTGTTGAGCGAGAGCGCCAGCGCGTCGCGCATGGCGATGGGCCCGCGATACTTGCGGTCGTAGTTCTTGGGCGCCCAGCCGCCGAAATTGACCGGGCCGTCCTCGAGAACCGTGTCGGGCGTGTAGCCGCGCTCCACGGCGGTGAGATAGACGAAGGGCTTGAAGGACGAGCCCGGCTGGCGGCGGGCAGCGATAGCCCGGTTGAACTGGCTCGACTCGTAATTGCGGCCGCCCACCAGGGCCTTGACGGCGCCGTCCGGTTGCATGGCGACGAACGCGCCCTGGCTCACGTTGAACTTCTGCCCCTTGGCGTTGAGTTCGTCCACGAGAACGCGCTCGGCCGCCGCCTGCATGGAGGGCTCGACCGTGGTGGAGACCACGATGTCGGCCTCGACGTTGCCGACGAAATCGTCGAGCACGTCCATCACGTAATCGGCGGCGTAATTGGCGGAGCCGGCCCCGTTCGGGCGCACGGGCTCGGCCGGGGTGCCGAGCGCCGTCTTGGTCATGCCCGGCGTGATGAAGCCGAGCTCGTTCATGGCCGCGATCACCAGCTCCGCACGGGCCTGCGCACGATCGGGATTGCGGTTCGGGGCAAGACGCGAGGGCGATTGCACGAGGCCCGCCAGCACGGCGGCTTCCGCAAGCGACACGTTGCGGGCGGACTTGCCGTAATAGCGCTGGGCGGCGGCCTCGACGCCATAGGCGCCGGCGCCGAAATAGACCCGGTTGAGGTACAGCTCGAGGATCTGATCCTTCGAGTAGTTGCGCTCGAGCCAGAGCGCCAGGATCGCCTCCTGGATCTTGCGCGAGGCGGTGCGCTCCTGGGTCAGGAAGAGGTTCTTGGCGAGCTGCTGCGTGAGGGTCGAGCCGCCCTGCAGGCCGCCGCGATGGGCGAGATTGCGATAGACCGCGCGGGAGATGCCGACGGGATCGATGCCGAAATGGTCGTAGAAGCGCCGGTCCTCGATGGCCACGAAGGCCTTGGGCAGGTAGGGCGGAAGCTCCTTGAGCGTGACGGTGCGTCCGCCGGTCTCGCCGCGATTGGCGAGAAGCGAGCCGTCGCTGGCCATGATGGCAATGTTCGGCGGGCGCTTCGGCACCGTGAGCTGGTCGATGGGAGGCAGCTGCGAGGCGTAATAGGCCACGACGCCGCCGACGGCGATGACGCCCCAGAGGCAGAGCACGAGGCCGGCATAGACGAGCTTGCTGAGGAGAGACCGGCCGCCCTTGCGCTTGGATTTCTTTGGCTTGGCGGCGCGGCGCGGCCCGTCGCCGCCGTTCGAAGAAGCCCGCCTGCGCGCCATGGTTCCCCCTGCCCGATCCTCGGGCGAGAGGCGAAAGTCCAACTCCCCCGCTTCCCCAGCGGGTGCATCGAAGACCGGCTCTCGCCGGTCACGTCCGTTCGCCACCTCTTAAACCCCGCATCGATATGGCCGGTATACCGTCCGGCCTTTCATGCTCTGGAGCACCTTAATTGTGGCGGTTTAAGGGGCGGTTAACACCGATTAACCCACCGTCCGCCGGAACTGCCGAGTCTGGGCCGCGTTCGCTGCCTGATGAACGCTTATGTTGTCGTGCTGGCGGGGTTCGGGGTGGTGGTGTTGCTGACCGCCTGGCTTCCGATGATTCTCAAGGAACTGCCCCTGTCCCTGCCGATCTTCTGCGTGGCCCTGGGGGCGCTGATCTTCGCCTTCCCCGATCTTCCCGGGATCATACCGCATCCCAGTGAGGAACTCGCCATCGTCGAGCATCTGAGCGAGTTCGTGGTCATCATCTCGCTCATGGGCGCGGGCCTGAAGATCGACCGGCCCTTCGGCTGGCGGCGCTGGCGGCTCACTTGGCGGCTGCTGGGCATCTCCATGCCGCTGACGATCCTCGGCCTTGCCTGGCTCGGCCAGAACCTGCTGGGCCTGAGCCTGGCCGCGGCCGTGCTGCTGGCGGCCGCGCTCGCCCCCACCGACCCGGTGCTGGCGAGCGACGTGCAGGTCGGCCCGCCGGGAGACGAGGAGGAGGACGAGGTGCGTTTCACGCTCACCTCGGAAGCGGGCCTCAACGACGGCCTGGCCTTTCCCTTCGTCCTGCTCGCCATCGCCTTCGCGCAGGAGGGGAGCTTGGCGAGCGTGGCTGAATGGTTCGCCTATGCGGTTGTCTGGAAGATCGCCGCAGGTGTCGGCATGGGCTATCTGGTCGGGCGGGTGCTCGGCTGGCTCACCTTCCACCTGCCGAACCGGGCCAAGCTGTCGCGCACCGGCGCCGGCTTCGTGGCGCTCGGCATCACCTGCGTGGCCTATGGCCTGACCGAGATGGTGAAAGGCTACGGCTTTCTCGCGGTCTTCGTCGCGGCTTTGGCCCTGCGGGCCACCGAGCCGGAGCACGACTATCACCAGAAGCTGCACGATTTTGCGGAGGAACTCGAGCGGCTCATGATGATGATGCTGCTCGTCCTGCTCGGCGGCGCCACAACGGGCGGCAACCTCCTCGCCGCGCTCACATGGCAGGCCGCCGCCTTCGGCCTTCTGGCGCTGTTCGTGGTGCGACCGCTCGCCGGCTGGATCGGCCTGATCGGAACCGATCCTCCCCCTGGCGAGAAGGCGGCGATCAGCTTCTTCGGCATCCGCGGCATCGGCTCGATCTACTATCTCGCCTATGCCCTGCAGCATGCGAAGTTCGACAACGGGCATCTTCTCTGGAGCACGGCCGGATTCATTATCCTGGTCTCCATCGTGCTCCATGGCATCACCGTGACGCCGACGATGCGGCGGCTCGATTATCGCCGCAAGCTTGCGATAACGGCCGACGGATAACCTAAATCAATGACAGATATTCACTTTTGTGGGATACTGAAGCCATCATCAGTAACCGGTCACTAGGCGCTGATGGCTGAGAGATCCGAGTGCTCCCGCCTTCAACAGGAGGAGCGCCGTCGTGCACGCTTCATTTCAATCGGATCACAATCCGCTCATCCGCAAGCTTGAGAGCATCTTCACGCTCAACGATGAGGAGCGGCAGGCCCTGTCGGACTTGCCGATGCAAGTCCTGGCTCTCAAGGAGAACCAGGACGTTGTGCGCGAGGGGGATCGCCCCTCGCGATCATGCCTGATCTTGAGCGGCTTCGTCTGCGTCTACAAGATCACGGGAGAGGGCAAGCGCCAGATCGTCACGTTCAACATTCCCGGCGATATCCCCGATCTACAAAGCCTTCATCTGAAGGTTCTGGACACCAGCGTGGGCACGATCACTCCATGCAGCGTGGGTTTCATCCCTCACGAAGCCTTGCACGACATCTGCATCCGCCATCCTCGAATCATGAGCGCATTCTGGCGCGAGACCCTCATCGATTCGGCCATCTTCCGGGAATGGATGACCAGCATGGGGCAGCGTGAAGCCTATGGCCGGATCGCTCATCTCCTATGCGAGATGCTGGTGCGCATGAGAGCGGTCGGTTTGGCGGAGGACCATGCCTGCAACCTGCCGATCACCCAGGCGGAGTTCGGTGACGCGCTCGGCCTTTCGACCGTTCACGTCAACCGAATTCTGCAGGAGTTGCGCGCCAATGATCTCATCGAGCTGAAAGGCGACCGGTTGAACATTCTCGACTGGGACAGGCTGAAGGCAGAGGGCGGCTTCGATCCGACCTACCTTCACCTGGAGCGTGAGCGGGAGGCCTCCTGACTCTCGCCTGTCAGCCGGTGCGCGTTGCCACGGGCTGCGGTGAGGAGGGCATACCGGTCTGCGACGGCGAGCAACAGCTCGTGGCGGTCCGGACACACCTTTCGGCGCCGCATGACGATATGGCCGGCAGGGATTTCCGGAAGCGGTCTTCGGCCGGCTCGCGCAATGAGCCACCCTGTCTTGGCTGATCTGGACGAGACTCGGCATTGGACCAGCGCACGCCTTGGCCCAACAGGCGGTGCTTACGGTTCGAAATCGTTTCAATGGCCTCCGAAACCGTCAAGGTCCGGGTCAGCCTATTCCGCCGCCAGCGGCAGCTCGCCCGTTTCCGGATCGGCTTGCGCGAGATCGTGGATGCGGCGCAGGTCGTTCAGGAATGCCTCGTAGGCTTCGCGCTTCGTCGCTTCGTCAGGCAGGCGCAGCAGGTAGGAGGGATGCACGGTGACATAGCCCTCGTAGGACCCGAACCGGGCCCGTCCACGCGAGCGGGTGATCGGCGTCGACTTGCCGGTGAGCGCCAGCAGAGCGGTGCCGCCGAGCGCCACGACGAGCTTCGGCTTCACCAGCTCCAGCTCCTTCACGAGCCAGGGGCGGTAATGCTTCACCTCGCCGGCCGTGGGCTTGGAATGGATGCGCCGATGGCCGCGCTGCTCGAATTTGAAGTGCTTGACCGCATTGGTGAGATAGACATCCTTGCGGTCGATGCCGGCCTCGGTCATCGCCTTGGTGAAGAGCTTGCCGGCCGGTCCCACGAAGGGCCTCCCCTGCAGATCCTCCTGATCGCCCGGCTGCTCGCCGACGAAGACGATCTCGGCATGAGCCGGGCCCTCGCCGAACACGGCCTGGGTCGCGCCGGGCACGAGCGGTCCTGCCTTCGCGATGATGGCGTTGAGCTCCGCCAGGTTCTTCGGCTCCTGATCCCACATGGCTTCAAGAGCGCGCTCCGGAGTGCGTTTGGTGGGCATCGTCGCCTCCTGTTCGATCATCCTTTCAACGCGCTGGGAGGCGGTTTGGATCAGACCCGGGATGGCGGCGGTTTCGGGCATGTTGCGCCAGTACTTCTTCGGCATCTCGGCGCGCATTGCGGTCGGGTTCACCCGGGCGGGGTTGAACACGCTCTCGTAATAGCCGCGCCAGCCCTCCTCGAAGCTGTCCTCGGCGGGTGCATTCTCGCGCTGGGCCGGCGGGCCGAAGGTCAGGGTCTCCCGGTCCCAGCGCATGGAGCCGATAGGCGTGAGGATCGTCCAGTCCATGGAGCGGAAGCGATCGATGAAGAAGGGCGCGGCCGCCTCCAAGATGAAATGCTCCGGCTCGAACCAGGCGGCGAAACGTTCGAGATCCTCTCCGATCATCCGACGGAAGCGTACGAAGGCGTGCATCTTGTGCAGGTCGCGCCGCACGGCACGCGCCATCAGGTCGATGCGATGCACGAGAGGGTCGCTCGCGACCTCGAGCAGATCGCGCTCGCCGTTCCGTACGCGCCAGACGAGCTGATAGAGCAGGGCATAGCGCTCCGGTTCGCTGTGGCAGACCACGTGCTCGATGAGGCGCGCCACGCCTTTCGGGATCGACACCGCCGGCGCGTCGCCCGTCGCCTCCTGGCCGAAGAGGCCGGGCGCATCGTCGACGGCGAAGACCACATGCTGCGGCGCCAGCTCCTCTGCGATGAGCCACCGCACCGCCCGGCGAAAGTTGTGGAGATCCGCTCCGGTTTTGAGAGTGATGCGGTGGAGGTTCATGCCGTCTCTCTCTTGGTCATTCCGGACGCTGTCGGCGATCCGGGATCGGGTGCAGGATGAGGCGCTTCCCTTGCCGTCATCACCGGCCTCGTGCCGGTGATCCCGATGACACGAGGCGCAGTGCTTTTCCGATCGGGATGGCCGGGACGTGCCCGGCCATGACGAGGAGGACTCATCCAACTCTTGGGAACTCTGCGACGCAGTTCCGAGATGACAGTCACATGTCCGTTCATCCAAACAAGCTCAACTGTTCCGGCTTCTCGATCAGCCTCTCGCGCAGGTCGAGCGTGTCGAGCCTGGCTCTCGGGTGGTGGTCGACCGTGATCAGAAAGGGCTTGGCGCGCTTGAGACCCGAGGTGAGGCGGGCGACGTCCTCCAGACGCAATGTCGTGTGCTTGCGCGCCACCACGATCTTGTCGACCGCGCGCGCGCCGAGCCCCGGCACGCGCAGCAGCATCTCGCGCTCGGCCCGGTTCACATCGACCGGGAAGCGGTGGCGGTTTTTGAGCGCCCAGGCGAGCTTGGGATCGACGTCGAGGTCGAGCATGCCCTTCTCACCGCCGGAGGCGATCTCGTCCACGTCGAAGCCGTAATAGCGCAGCAGCCAGTCGGCCTGGTAGAGCCTGCTTTCGCGCATCAGCGGCGGCGATTTCAGGGGCAGGATGGCGCTCGAATCCGGGATCGGGCTGAAGGCGGAGTAATAGACGCGCTTCATGTCGTAATGGCCGTACAGCTTGGCCGAGGTGCGCAGCACGTCCGCATCCGTCGTCTCGTCCGCGCCGACGATCATCTGGGTGGTCTGGCCGGCCGGCGAGAAGTGGCGGCGCTCCTCGCGCGCCTCCTCGATGCGCTCGAACATCTGCGCCATGGCGCTCTCGATGGAGGCGCCGTCCTTCTCGGGCGCCAGCCGCTCCAGGCTCTTTTCCGTCGGCAGTTCGAGATTGATCGACAGGCGGTCGGCGCACAGGCCCGCCTCTTCGATGAGCCAGGGGCTCGCCTCAGGGATCGTCTTCAGGTGGATGTAGCCGCGAAAGCCGTGGTCTCTCCGCAGCTTCTTTGCCACCAGCAGCATCTGCTCCATGGTATGATCCGGCGAGCGGATGATGCCGGATGAGAGAAACAGGCCCTCGATGTAGTTGCGCTTGTAGAACTCGATCGTGAGCGTCACCACCTCGTCGACCGAAAACTTCGCCCGCTTCACGTTGGACGAGCGCCGGTTCACGCAATAGGCGCAGTCGAACAGGCAGTAATTGGTGAGCAGGATTTTCAAGAGCGATACGCAGCGCCCGTCCGGCGTGTAGGCGTGGCAGATGCCGTTCCCGTCCGTCGAGCCGAGGCCTCCTACATCGGCCTTGCGCCTGGGTGCGCCGGAAGAGGAGCAGGAGGCGTCGTATTTGGCCGCGTCCGCCAGGATGCGCAGCTTCTTGGCAAGCTTCTCGTCCATGGGTCTTTCGCAGAGTTGTTCGTGTTTTGTTCTAGCATGAAGTTAGGACTCTGGCGAGAGCGGGCGAGGGGGCGGGTGGTCGCACATCCGAGCGCACCGTGCCGACGTGCGCCGGCGTCCCAGGCCCAACCATGCACGAGCAAAGGGGAGCCCTGATCCGCCACGATCGAGGCTGCTTCTCAGAACGACGAACTGGACGTCCCGGTTCTCGCGTGCCGTCTCGAAGCTGAACCGGGCATAACGGATCGTTCAGGCTCTCCTCCGCGTTGATCGTTCACGATGACCAAGCCGGGCCGAGCCATCGGAGAGATCCGGCGATCACAGGAGGTTTGAATGCGCATATCCCACCTTGGAGCGCTGGTGGCGCTCGGCTCCCTGCTCGCCGCGCCCGTTCTGGCGCAGACGGCCGCCCCGGGCGCCGGCACCTCGAGCCTGGCGGCGAAGCCGCCGATGACCGGCACCGCACCCGCGCCGAGTGCCGCCAGGCCCGCGCCCAGCGCGACCTCCTCCACGAGCGCCCTGATCGACATCAACACAGCCCCCAAGGATCAGCTCGACAAACTGCCCCAGATTGGTGAAGCCCGGGCCGATGCCATCATCAAGGGACGCCCCTATCGGGCCAAGAACGAGCTCGTGGACAAGAAGATCATCCCGCAGAACGCCTATGATGCGATCAAGGATTGGATCATCGCGCACCAGAAATCATGACCAGTCGATAAAAAGGGGCCCGATGGGCCCCTTTCTCGTTCCGAGGATCGGACCTAGCGGCTGTACTTGAACTCCGGGGCGGCCTTCAGCTGATCCTTCGTCATGTCCAGCATGGCGTGATCGGGAGCCGACCGGTTCATGTTGGCATCGGCAGTCGCCGCCGGCGCGTTTGCGGTCGAACCGGTGGTGGCCGGCGCATTCGCGGCCGTGCCTGTTGTCGTGCCGGCGGTATTGCCGCTCGTGCCGGCCGTTCCGGTCGCGGTGTTCGAGGCGCTCGCAGCCGCCCGCGGCTCGTTGACGAACTTGATCTGGTCCATGGGAATGGCCACGTCACGTTCGCCGATGCCCAGGAAGCCGCCGACCCCCACGACCACCGCCTGGATCTTGCCGCTGCTGTCCACAAGCAGTTCGCTGATGTCGCCGATCTTCTCATTGTTCGGGTTGTAGACATCCAATCCTTCGAGCTTGGAGGCCCGCCATTGCCCGGGCTGCTCCTGGGTCAGCCAGCTGCCGGGGTTCATGCGAGCCGGTTCATTCGCGCCGAAGCTGCGGTCGCCCGCCGAAGGGGCCGGCATGGGGCTCGCGGGCTGGTTGGTCTGGGCCAGTGCCGGAATGACCATCAAAGCCGTGCCGACAAGAGCGAGGGAGAGAGGCTTAGCGAGGGAGAGAGGCTTGGAGAACATGGATTCCTCCTACGATCAGGACGTATGATCACGTCTGACATTTCAACGGCGAGGCCGGGGCGATGGTTCTGTCAGGAAGAGAGGCATTCCCGCGGACTTATGCCCAATGCCTGTGCAGCCGGAATCGAGGAAGCGCTTGCACCTGTCATGAATGCCCCTAGACTTGGCCAAAGCTTCCTCGCCGAACGCCCGAAACGGACTGCATGATCCGCACCATTCTCGACGGCCTCTATCTCCTTGCCGGCTATCTCGCAGGCCTGTTCCTCATCGTGATCTTCCTGTTGATGATGGGCCTTTCCATCGGACGGGGCATCGGCATCAATATTCCCGCGGGCGACGATCTCGCCTCCTGGTCCATGGCCGCGATGGCTTTCCTGGGCCTCGCCCACACCTTCCGCTCCGGCGAGATGATCCGGGTCGGGCTGCTCACCGACCGGGTGCGGGGGCGGACCCGGTGGCTGTTGGAGATGTTCTCCCTCGTGATCGGCTTGTGTTTCGTCGGCTTCTTCGCCTGGCACGCGGTGCAGCTCACGTATGACAGCTGGCGCTTCAACGACATGGCCCAGGGCGTGCTGGCGATCCCGCTCTGGATTCCGCAGATCGGCTATGCGAGCGGCCTCGTGATCCTGTTCATCGCCTTCGTCGACGAGTTCCTCCATGTGCTGCGCGGCGGCGACCCGCGCTACGAGAAGCCGCCCGCCACCACGGCCGAAGAGGTGGTGGAGCGCGCGATCCAGAGCGGAGTGTAGGGCCATGGAACTCATCGAGATTTCGGGCCTGCTGCTCCTGCTGCTCGCGGTGCTTCTCGCCGGCGGCGTGTGGATCGCCATCGCGCTCATGGCCTGCGGCTGGGTCGGCATGCAATTCGTGGGCGGCGGCATTCCGGCGGGCTCGGTGCTCGCCACCACGATCTGGGGCAATTCCGCCTCCTGGACGCTCGCCGCCCTGCCGCTCTTCATCTGGATGGGCGAGATCCTGTTCCGCACCAGGCTTTCGGAGGAGATGTTCCGCGGCCTCGCGCCCTGGCTCAACTGGCTGCCGGGACGGCTGATGCACGTGAACGTGCTCGCCTGCGGCATCTTCGGGTCGGTCTCCGGCTCGTCCGCCGCCACCTGCGCGACGGTCGCCAAGATCGCGCTGCCGGAGCTGAAGAAACGCGGCTACGACGACATGGTGAGCTTGGGCAGCCTCGCGGGCGCTGGCACGCTCGGCATTCTCATTCCGCCCTCGATCACCATGGTGGTCTATGCGGTCGCCGCCAACGTGTCGATCATCCAGATCTTCCTCGCGGGCTTCCTGCCGGGCCTTCTCGTGATGGCGCTCTATTCCGGCTATATCGCCGTGTGGTCCCTGCTCAATCCCGAAAAGTCGCCGCCGCCCGAGCCGGCCATGAGCTTTCGCGAGAAGCTGAGGGAATCGACCAATCTCATCCCCGTCGCATTGCTGATCGCGCTGGTCTTCCTCACCCTTCTGCTCGGCTGGGCGACGGCCACCGAATGCGCCGCCTGGGGCGTGCTCGGCTCGCTCGCCATCGCCTGGTGGTCGGGCTCGCTGTCGTGGGACTCGTTCTGGAAGAGCGTCATGGGCACGACGCGCATTACCTGCATGATCATGCTGATCCTGGCGGGCGCGTCCTTCATGTCGACCTCGATGGCCTATACGGGCATTCCCCAGGCGCTCGCCACCTGGGTCGACGGCCTGCACCTCTCGCCTTATGCGCTCATCGCCGCGCTGACGATCATGTACATCCTGCTCGGCACGGCGCTCGACGGCATCTCCATGATTGTGCTCACCACCGCGGTGGTGATCCCGATGGTGAAGACGGCGGGCTTCGACCTGATCTGGTTCGGCATCTTCCTGATCCTGGTGGTCGAGATGGCGGAGGTCTCGCCGCCGGTCGGATTCAACCTCTTCGTGCTGCAGACCATGTCGGGCAAGGATTCGAACACGGTGGCGCTCGCCTCGCTGCCTTTCTTCTTCCTGCTCGTCGCGGCGGTCGCGATCATCACGATCTTTCCCAGTATCGTGATGGTGCTGCCGCAGATGGCCTTTCCGGATTAACGTCGTTCACAAAACCAGAGGGAGACAAAAACGATGAAACACATGACGCGCTTCGGTCTAAGCCTCGCGGGGGCTCTGCTCATGGCGGCCCCCGCGCTGGCGCAGACCAAGTGGAACCTGCCGGCCGCCTATCCGACCGACAACTTCCACACCGAGAACCTGAACGCCTTCGCCAAGGACGTGGCCGACGCCACCGCCGGCAAGCTGCAGGTCACGGTCCATGCCAATGCCTCGCTCTTCAAGGCGCCGGAGATCAAGCGCGCGGTGCAGACGGGCCAAGCCCAGGTCGGCGAGGTGCTGATGTCCCTGCACGAAAACGAGGATCCGGTCTACGGCCTCGACGTGGTGCCCTTCCTCGCCACCTCGTTCGACCAGTCGAAGAAGCTCTGGGACGTGCAGAGGCCGGCGATCGAGAAGAAGTTCGCGAGCCAGGGCCTGATGCTGCTCTTTGCGGTGCCGTGGCCGCCGCAGGGCATCTTCGCCAAGAAGGACATCAACACCGTCGAGGATCTGAAGGGCGTGAAATGGCGCTCCTACAATCCCGGCACCGCCCGGATCGCCGAACTCGTCGGCGCGCAGCCGGTCACGGTGCAGGCGGCGGACCTGCCGCAGGCGCTCGCCACCGGGGTGGTCAACACCTTCATGACCTCGGGGGCCACCGGCTACGACTCGAAGGTGTGGGAATCGCTCACCCACTTCTACGACACCCAGGCCTGGATCCCGAAGAACCTGACCTTCGTCAACAAGGCAGCGTTCGATGCCCTCGACAAGCCGACCCAGGAAGCGGTGCTGAAAGCCGCCAGGACGGCGGAGGAGCGCGGCTGGAAGACCGCCCAGGAAAAGACCAAGTGGTACGTCGACCAGATGACCGCGAAGGGCATGAAGATTCAGCCGCCGAGCGCCGAGCTCAAGGCAGGTCTACAGAAGGTCGGCGAGCAGCTGACGCAGGATTGGCTGAAGAAGGCCGGCCCCGACGGGCAGGCCATCATCGACAGCTACAAGAAGGCGGCGATGTAAGGCATCGTTGCCCTCAGACGTCATGGCCGGGCTTGTCCCGGCCATCCCAATACGGAAGAACGCGGCGCCTCTTTCAATCGGGATCACCGGCACAAGGCCGGTGATGACGGGCGGAGGCTCAAGCCAGCGTGAAATCCATCGTGATTTCGGCGTTGAGCACCTTGGAGACCGGGCAGTTCTTCTCCGCCGCGCGGGCGAGTTCCTCGAACTTGGCGCGGTCGATGCCCGGCACATTGGCATTGAGCGTCAGGGCCGATTTCTTGATCGTAAAGCCGCTGCCCTCCTGTTCGAGAGAGACGACCGCCTCCGTGGCAAGCTCCGTCGGGGTGAAGCCTGCGCCCTGGAGCTGGAACGCGAGCGCCATGGTGAAGCAGCCGGCATGGGCCGCGGCGATCAGCTCCTCCGGATTGGTGCCCTTCTCGTTCTCGAACCGTGTCTTGAAGGAATAGGGCGTCGACGACAGAACACCGGAATCGGACGTGAGCTGGCCACTGCCATCCTTGCCCGTGCCCTGCCAAACGGCTCTTGCCTTGCGGTTCATCCTGATTCTCCTTTTGCGGATAGGTTTGGGGTGATCTAGGACAGGGGATATCGGCCACCAGTGGTCCTATTCCCTTAGGGTTGCGAGTTTGTGATGACGATCCCCATGCAGGCCCGCCTACGCCCGCGGCTCCTCGGCTCCGCCGTCGTCGCGCTCCTCGTCTTTGCCGTTCTACCAACCTCCTGGCCGGTGAATTCGCGGATGCTCGTGGCGTGGGACATCGGCGTTGCCTGTTACCTCTTCCTTGCCTGGACCATGGCCCTGCGCTCATCCACGACCCAGATGCAGGAGCGTGCCGCGCAGGAGGACGAGAAGGCGATGGTCGTGCTCGCGCTGACGCTCGCGGCATCCGTTGCGAGCCTCGCCGCCATCGCGGTGGAATTGACCAATATTCAAGCCAGCCGGGCCGATCAGCAAGGCTTCCACCTGACCATCGCCGGCCTCACGATTCTCTGCTCGTGGTTCTTCGTGCACACGATCTACGCCATCCACTACGCCCATGAATATTACGGCGACAAAGGCGAGCGGCGGGGGCTCGCCTTTCCGCATGAGGGCCGGCCCGATTACTGGGACTTTCTCTACTTCTCGTTCAATCTGGGCGCGGCCGCACAGACGTCGGACGTGGTCATCGTCTCCAAACGCATGCGCCGCCTGGCGCTGGCCCACACGATCCTGTCCTTCCTCTTCAACACGACGGTTCTTGCGCTGGCAGTGAATGTCGGCGCAGGATTGCTCTAGAGCCTCGGACCCAAAAGCGGATTTGCACTTTTGGGATCCATCCGATGCTCTTTGTGCTCGGCGCATCGTTCGGAGCAGAAACCGGGTCTCCTTTTCCGCGCGATGCTCTAGGTTGTTTCCTTTCCAGGAAGTGCCGAATCCTCCAGGCTTCTCCATGTCCCCTTCTCGCGTCCCAGCCGAAATGGTGCCCGTTCTCGAAACCGAGCGTCTCGTCCTGCGCGGTCACCGCGTGGGGGATTTCGCCGATTGCCTCGCGCTCTGGACGGATCCGGAGGTGACGCGGTTCATCGGCGGCAAGCCATCCACGCAGGAGGAGATCTGGTCCCGGCTGGTGCGTTACGTCGGACACTGGGCGCTGATGGGCTTCGGCTATTGGGCCGTGACCGAGAAGGAGAGCGGCCGCTTCATGGGTGAGGTCGGCTTTGCCGATTTCAAGCGCACGATCGAACCGTCACTCGACGGCGTTCCGGAAATCGGCTGGGTGATTGCGCCCCACGGCCATGGCAAGGGCTATGCGACGGAGGCTGCGCGCGCCGCCGTCGCCTGGGGCGACAAGCATTTCGGCCACGCCCGCACGGCCTGCATCATCGCGCCCGAAAACGCATCATCCATCCGGGTGGCTGAGAAATGCGGCTATCGCGAGTTCCAGCACACGACCTACAAGGATCAGCCCACGATCATGTTCGTGCGCTCACCCTAGGAAGAGAGTGTCTCCCGCCTTACGTTCCGGCCGACCCGTTGGCGAAGGCCGCGCCGGCGAGCTTTTCGGCGTACGCGCGAAGATCCTTTGGCCAGAGCTGGATCAAAGCTGTGAACAGCGTTCGATCGCCGGCAAAGAGCGCCCGCGAGGCTTCCTCGAAACCCGCTTCATCACCGGCCAGCGTCGACATGAACCGGTAGAGGGTTTCCTGAGCCTGCCGCGTCCGGTCTTTCGATTCGTTGCTGCGTCGCGCCTCCTCGACGAGCTTGCGCAACGCGACGGAAGCGCCGCCCGGCTGGGCATTGAGCCATTCCCAATGCCGCGGCAGCAGGGTCACCTCCCGCGCGACGACACCGAGCCTGGGCCGTCCGGGGCCACGCGGCTCCGGCTTGTCGGCGGGGTCGCTCAGCCGTGACAGCACATCTTCGGCCGTACCTCGTAAATCGACCTCGACGGCGCGGCAGGTCTCATCGTCGAGGATCAGGACGGACGCGCTCTCGCCCTGATCGAGTGTCGCCTTGGTTTTCGCCGCCACCGACGGGAGATCGCCGGAGGCGATCCGGCGGATGCCGGCGAAAGCCGTATAGGTCTTGTGGTCTTCAGGCATGGTCGTCCTCCGCCATCATCGTCATGTTCGGCAGGGTTTTATCCGGGTCAAATTAGGGTGTCAATAAAATCCGGGTAAAAATATCCGCTACGGTCCATCCCGCTCGTCGTCCCGATCCGCGTCGATGACCCCTCGCGCCACGTCGAACCGGAACCCGGCCCGCGCCATGGCCGCGAGATCCTTGTCGCGATAGGGCGCCCGTTCGCCGGGCCGGAACGGTCCGAGCCTGCGGCGGCGGGCGAAGGCCAGTGCCGCCTGTTCCTCATCGCTTTCCTCGCCCTCCAGCGCCGCCGCGATGGCGGTGCGGTCGACGCCTTTGGCCGAGAGCTTGGCCTGGATCGCCCGGGCCGAGCCGCCCCGTCGACGGAAGGTGGCGACGCGCGCCTCGGCATAGCGGGTATCGTCGATGAGGCCGATCTTCAGGCTTTTCGCCACCACCTCGTCGATCATCTCGTGAAACTCGGCCGGATCCTCGCCGCGCAGGCGGCAGCGCTTGTCGACCTTGCGCCGCAGCACGCGCCGCAGGTTCTCGGCCGAGGAGGCATAGCGCTCGAGATAGGCGAGAGCCGCCCGCTGCAGATAGGCAGGCGTCACCTTGCGTGGCGGCTTGCGGAGAGGCTTTTCCGTTTCGCCCGTCATTCGGACTTGGCATCGGCCGGGGGCGAGGCCTCGCCCGGCTTCTCCACCTGGCCACGTCGCTGCAGTTGCAGGGCCACGAACCAGCACAGGGACGCCCAGGCGGCGCCGACCGACCAGCCGGCGACGACGTCGCTCGGCCAGTGCACGCCGAGATAGACGCGGCTTAAACCCACGAGCAGGGTCGTGATGATGGCCAGACCCATGATGAAGGCGCTGACGCGCCGGCTCTTCTCCACGCGGGCGAGCAGGGCGCCCAGGGTCAGGTAGGTGATGGCCGACAGCATGGCGTGGCCGCTTGGGAAGCTCGCCGTGTAAACCCTCGTCGCACGGGGCACGAGATCCGGACGGGGCCGCTCGAACCCCATTTTCAGCCCTGTGGAGAGCAGCATGCCGCCCACGATGGCGACGAGCACCAGAAGCGCCGCGCCCTGCCTCCGGGTCATGAGCAGGTAGGCCAAAGTGGCCAGGGTGAGAAGCGTCAGGATCGCATAGCCGCCAAGGCCGGTGATGTCCCTGGCCGATTCCTCGAGCCAGGAGGGCCCGAGGGGGTTGGCCGGATTCTGCGGATCGCGCAGGGCCAGCAGGAGCTGGCTGTCGAGGGCATGGGTTTCCCCTTCCCGGACCTCGTCGGCCAGCGCGATGAATGCCCAGGCGAAGAACCCGCAGGCGGACACCGACAACAGGGGGCCGATCTCATTCAGCCGCAGGCGAAGCCACAGGCGCGTGGCGGGGGCGAGGAGCGTGTTCATGGCCTCCTGAGATAGGCAAGTCCGGGGCATCTGGCGAGGGGGACTTGCTCGCGCGATGGATGTCATCCCTGACGAGTCGTAGGCCGGGAATGGATAACACTCGTTGTCATCACCGGCCTTGTGCCGGTGATCCTGATGCGAATGGCGCGGCGCTTCACAGGATCGGGATGGCCGGGACAAGCCCGGCCATGACGTGGGTGGGTGTCATTCCCAGCGGCTAAAGGCTGGGAGCGACACACTCGCTGCAGTCAAACCGCGAGCTTCTTCCGCCACTCCTTCGGCGCCGTGATGCTGCCGAGGTTGAGCCATTCGGCCATCAGGCGAAGCTCCTCCCCAAGAGCGGGCGCGATCTCCTCCGGAGGCGTCCCGGCTTCCGGGTGGATCGAATGCACGATGAGATTGCCCGCAACGCGGTCGGCCTTCAGGTCCACGCGGGCCACGATCCTTTCGCCGAGCACGAAGGGCAGGCAGTAATAGCCGAATTCCCGCTTCTCGGCCGGCGTGTAGATCTCGATCCGGTAGCGGAAATCGAACAGGCGCTCGGTGCGCGTGCGCTCCCAGACGATCGGATCGAACGGCGACACCAGGGCCCTGGCCTCGACGCGGCGCGGGATTCTGGCCTGTGGATCGAGATAGACCGGCCCGCTCCAACCCTCGACGGTGACGGGAACGAGATCGCCGGCTTCGACCAGTTCGGGAATGCGGGCCTTCGCATCCTGCGGCTCCAGGCGGAAATAGTCGCGCAGGCAGCGCTCGGAGGCGATGCCCAGCGCCCGGATGGAGAGCCGCAAGAGCTCGCGCTGCGCTTCGTCCTCGGGTGGGGTCGGCGCGTTCAGAACGTCCGAGTGCAGAACCCGCTCCGGCAGGTCGTAGATGCGCTCGAATCCGCGCCGGGTGGCGGTGGTGACCAGGCCGGCCCAGAACAGCCATTCGAGCGCCCGCTTGCCGTCGCTCCAGCCCCACCAGGAGCCCTGGCCCTTGCCGCCGATGGACAGGTCGCCCGCCCCGATGGGGCCGCGCGCGGCGATTTCGCGGCGAACATCCTCGATGAAGGCGCGCTTCTCGTCACCGAACCGGGCGAGCCCGCCATAAATGCCCTCGCCCCGCTTGGCGCGATCCATGCGCCAGCGGAAGAAACGCTGCAGGTCGAGCCGAATCAGCGAGGCCTCATGGCCCCAATACTCGAAGGCTTCGCGCTTCTTGCGGTGATAAGCGGTCTTCTCGAGAAGATTTCGGTCATAGGCGCCGATTCGCGAAAAGAGCGGCATGTAATGGGCCCGCACCAGCACGTTGACCGAATCGATCTGGAGCAGATGCGAGCGCTGCAGCACGCGGCTCAAGTGACGCTTGGTCGCCGCCTCAGGGCGGTTTTCGTGAAATCCTTGGGCGGCGAGCGCAATGCGCCGGGCTTGGGCGAGGGAGAACTTGGTACGGGATGCCATGGCGCGAACAATACAGGAACATTGTCGGCTCACGCCAGAGCCGGGACTCCCGTCGGAGATCGGAATAAGGCGGAACCTGTGGATGGTCCTTGTGCTTTAGATCAGTCTTCGGTTCGAACGCATATCTGCCCTGCAACGGAGTGGCGGGCAAAATGGCTCGTTCTCCTCTAGATGGGCTCTCCGCAACACGATGGATACGATGGACCAATCACCGAATGAGAGCGTGCGGGAAAACCCGGCACCCGCCTTGAGCCACGCCGAAATCCGCACGATCATCCTCGGCGTCCTGCTGGCCATGTTCCTGGCGGCTCTGGACCAGACCATCATCGCGACGGCGCTCCCGACCATCGGCCGCGAACTGGGCGATCTGGAGCACCTGCCCTGGATCGTGACGGTCTATCTTCTGACCTCCACTGCCGTGACGCCGCTCTACGGCAAGTTCAGCGATTCTTACGGCCGGCGCGGCACCATGCTGATCGGCATCGTGATCTTCATCATCGGCTCCATCGCCTGCGCGCTCGCGCCCAACATGATCGTCCTCATCCTGGCGCGCGGCCTGCAGGGCATCGGCGGCGGCGGGTTGATCGCGCTGGCGCAGACCATCATTGCCGACATCGTCTCGCCGCGGGAGCGCGGACGCTATCAGGTCTACTTCGCCAGCGTGTTCATGACATCGAGCCTGCTCGGGCCGGTGCTGGGCGGCTTCTTCGCCGAGCATCTGCACTGGTCGGTGATCTTCTGGATCAATCTGCCACTGGGGCTGCTGGCTTTCGCCATCGCGTTCCAGAGTCTGAAGAAGCTCCCGCGTTTCGAGCGTCCGCACAAGCTCGATCTCCTGGGTGCGCTTCTTCTCGTGGCGGCAACCGTCGCGCTGCTGTTGGCCTTGAGCTGGGGCGGACTGCGCTACCCCTGGGCCTCCCTGCCGATCCTCGGGCTCTTCGCCGCGTCCCTGGTGCTCTGGGGCCTGTTCGCCGTTCGCATGCGCTTGGCTCCCGAGCCGCTGATTCCGCCCGGTGTGCTGCACAATCCCGTGGTGCGCATGGCCGTGCTCGCCGCCTGTTTCGCCATGGGCACCTATATTGGTCTCACCATCTATCTGCCGGTCTATTTCGAGGCCGTGCGCGGCCTCTCGGCCAGCCTGTCGGGTCTCTCCCTCATCCCCCTCATGGCGGGAACGGTGGTCGGCGCGACGCTCTCCGGCCGCACCATGGCGAAGGTGAAGCACTACAAGCGGCTTCCGACCGTGGGTCTCCTCGTCGCGATGGCGGCCACGGGCGTCCTCGCGATGTATGGCCAATCCCTGTCCATCGTGACTGTCGAGATCATCCTGGCCATCATCAGCGTGGGCTTAGGCACCGTTCTCCCGGTCACTATGGTGACGACCCAGAATGCGGTCGCGCCCCACCAGATGGGCACCGCGACGGGCACGGCCAATTTCTTCCGATCGCTCGGGGGAGCCTTCATCGTGGCGATCTTCGGGGCCATCGTGCTCAGCGGGTCGGGCTTGAGCGGAGCCGCGAGCTTCGAATCCCTGAGCGCAGTCGCTGCTCAGAGCGGCATCGATCTGGCCGATGTGTTCAGCCATGTGTTCATCGCGGCCATCGTGGGCTTCGGTCTGTCGCTCGCCTTTCTCCTCGCCCTGGAGGAGCGGCCTTGCGCGGCAGCGCCATCAAGGCCGCGGAAGCGGCGGTCGCCGATTGACTTTCAGTCAAGGGTCTGGCGGAAGCGCGCCACCGCCACGCCCATAGCAAACAGGGTGAAGACGGCGAGCGCCAGAACGTCGGTCTGCAGGTCGAAGAAGGTCGCGCCCTTGAGCATGATCCCGCGAACGATGCGCAGATAATGGGTGAGGGGCAGAATCTCGCCGACCGCCTGCGCCCAGCCCGGCATGCCCTTGAACGGGAACATGAAGCCGGAGAGCAGGATGTTCGGCAGGAAGAAGAAGAACGACATCTGTATCGCCTGAAGCTGGTTCTGGGCGATGGTCGAGAAGGTGTAGCCGATCGATAGATTCGCCAGGATGAAGAGCAGCGTCAGGCCGACGAGAAGCCAGAGGCTCCCGATCACCGGAATTCCGAACAGGAGCCTCGCGGCGACGAGGATGATGGTCATCTGCACGCCCCCGACCATCAGATAGGGCGCGATTTTGCCGAGCATGATCTCGACCGGGCGGATCGGCATGGCAAGCAGGCTCTCCATCGTGCCGCGCTCGATCTCCCGGGTGACGGACAGGGCCGTGAAGATCAGCATGGTGAGCGTCAGGATCAGGCCCATGAGGCCGGGCACGATGTTGAGGCGGGTCTCGCCCGCCGGATTGTAGCGCTGGTGCACACGCAGCTCATAGGGCAACGGTCGGGGCGCGAGGTGTGCTGCCGGGCCGGTGAGCTCGCGGGAGAAGACCTGCGTCGAGAGGCCCTGCAGGGCCGCAATGGCGCTGCCGGTCGCCGTCGGGTCGGCGGCATCCGCCACGACGAGAAGCGCCGGTCGCTCGCCCCGCATGAGGTCGCGCCCGAAATGCGCCGGGATCTGTACGCCGAACAGCACCTTGCCGGAGAGGATCAGGCGGTCGAGCTCCTCCTCGCTTGCGGCCGAGGTCGAGATGTCGAAGTAGTCGGTGGCGCGCATCGCTGCCAAGAACGACCTGGCAAACGCGCTGTCGTCCTGCACGAGAACGGCGGTCGGCAGATGCCGCGGGCTGGTGTTGATCGCGTAGCCGAACAGCGTGAGCTGCAGGAGCGGGATCATGATCATCATCGCAAACGTGATGCGATCGCGCCGCAGCTGGATCAGCTCCTTAATGAAGGCGGCGCGAAGGCGCATCAGCGAAGCCTTGAAGCCCCGCGTGCGGCGATCGACATCGCTGATTCCGGCGCTCATCCGAAATTGTCCTTCGACCGGCTCATCAGATCGATGAACACATCCTCGAGGGTGGCTTCGCCCGGCGCCCAGTGCTGCGGCCCGTGTTCGCGCAGCTCGTTCGTCGCGGCGTCGAACTTGTGTTTGTCGCGCCCGCTCACATGCAGCGCCGTGCCGAAGGGCGCGACCATGTCGACGCCGTCGAGCGACTTGAGCCGCTCGGCCAGTCCCGCAAGGTCGGGGCCCGTGACCGTGTAGGTCGTCAGATGCGCGTTGGCGATGACCTCGTCGACGGTGCCCTGCGTGAGCAGTTCGCCATAGGCGATGTAGGCGATCTCGTGACAGCGCTCGGCCTCGTCCATGTAATGCGTCGAGACGAGCACGGTCATGCCTTCGTGTGCCAGCGCATGGATCTCGTCCCAGAAATCCCGGCGCGCCTTCGGATCGACGCCGGCGGTCGGCTCGTCGAGGAGGAGAAGCTGCGGCTCGGGCAGGATGCACGCGCCAAGCGCCAGGCGCTGCTTCCAGCCGCCCGACAATTCGCCTGCAAGCTGCTCGGCGCGGTTCTCGAGCCCGAGCCGCACGATGGCGTTACGCGCCGCCTTTCGCGGATCGTCGAGATTGTAGACCCTGGCGACGAATTCGAGGTTCTCGCGGATCGACAGGTCCGCATAGAGCGAGAATTTCTGCGTCATGTATCCCACGTGACGCTTGATCTCGGCCGATTGCGTGAGAATGTCGTAGCCGAGGCAGGTGCCGTGCCCACTGTCGGGCGTCAAAAGCCCGCACAGCATGCGGATGGTCGTCGTCTTGCCGCTGCCATTGGGGCCGAGAAAGCCATAGATCAGCCCGCGCCGAACCTGCATGGAGAGGTTCTTCACGACGGGCCGACCACCGAAGGATTTGGTGAGCCCCTCGACGTCGATGACGATCTCGGGCTCCGCCGCAACGGGACGGGACGATGCGACATCCACGGTCATGATTGCGGTTCCGGCTCAGTGGGGGTGACGGTGACCGGCAGGCCGATGGGCAGGTCCGCTCCGTCCAACGGGCGCGCCTCGACGCGGAACACGAGCTTTGCCCGTTCCTGCTCGCTGAAGATCACCGGCGGCGTGAACTCGGCCTCGTTCGAGATGAAGCTGATTCGGGCCCGGAGCCCATCCTTGCAGCTGTCACACGAGAGGCCGACCGTCTGTCCCAGGGCGATGGTGGCGAGCAGGGGTTCGGGCACATAGAAACGGATCCGACGGTTGGCCGGCGGCAGGAGCGCCAGCACAGGCTGGCCCGCATTCACCGTCTCTCCTGCGCGAAAATAAACGTCCTGCACCTGGGCATCGGACGGTGCCTTCACCTGGCGTTTGGCAAGGTGGGTTTCTGCCTGCATCAGGGCCGCCTCATTCGCCTGCACGGCCGCTTCCGCCGCACCGATTTCCCCCGACCGACCTGCGATCTGTCCGGCATCGATCTGCCGCTGCACCTCGGCGAGGGCGGCCTTGTCCCGCTCGAAGGCCGTCCTGGACTGATCGTACTGCGCCTTTGCAGCAATGCCGCGCTCGAACAGGGTTCTCTGCCGGTCGAGTTCGGCCTGCGAGAGGCCGAGCTGCGCCTGTGCGCGCTCCTCCTGTGCCTCGAGAACCGCGATCTCCTCGGGCCGCCGGAGGGCGGCCTCAAGATTGGCGAGCTGGGCGCGGGTCTGCTGCAGCTTGGCCGCAGCCTCGTTGCGTTGCGCGGATTGCACCGACGCATCGAGCCTGAAGAGCATTGTCCCCTCGGCCACGCGATCTCCCGAGTCGACGGCCAATTCCTCGATGCGTCCCCCTTCCTCGGGAGCCATGAAGACGAGGTAGCCTTCGACATAGCCTTGGAAGCGGATTGTATCGTCGGGCCGTGGCCAGAAGAACCAGGCAGCCGCCCCGCCCGCAAGAAGCAGCACGGCGAGGACGATGAGCCGTGCTGTCTTCATGACGGATGTCCCTTCAGGGCTTTCATCAGAAGCGTCAGATGCGTCTCCAGCATCGCCTCGATGTCGATGGGATCGAAGCGCTGGAAGAGGCTGGTCCAAAGCAGGGCGACGAGCGCCGGCGCGATGGCAAGCTGCGGAAACCGTGCGATCTCGTCAGAGCGGAACTCGCCCCGAGCGACGCCCCGTTCGGCGATGCCGCGCAGGATCCGCAGGCCTCTGACGATCACCTCGCGGTGATAGACTTCCGCCAGTTCGGGAAAGCGGCTCGCTTCCATCAAGAGGAGGCGGACGATGTCGCGACGGCGCGTGCCGAGGATCTCCGTCCGCAGAAACAGGAAAAGCGCCCTGAGCTGGTCCTCCGCCGAAATGTCGGGATCCGGGACCTTCTGCTCGATGGCGCCGACGGGGCCGCCGATGCCGGAACGCACCAGCGCCTCGAACAGGGCCTGCTTCGAGGGCACGTAAAGGTAGAGGGTGCCTTTGGCGACCCCGGCGCGGGCGGCCACATCGTCGAGGCGCGCATCGGCGAAGCCCTTCTCCAGAAAGATGTCGAGGGCGGCGTCCAGGATCGTCTGGAGCTTGGCCTGACGTTCGCTCTCGCTCCGGGCAGGAGCCCGCCGTTTCGCCTGTCGACGCGCCGTCACGATATCCTCACCGGTAATTGACTGACTGGACAGTCATTATAGCCGGAGCGGGGTCGGAAGTCGAATCGGATTTCACGCGAGTTGATTGTGCCCGGGCGGCTGGAGGTTTTAAGCGGGCTGCGGGGTTGGACCCGAAAACGGCCCGCTTTAGGGACCGGTTCGATGCTCAATCCTTAGGTGGCGCATCGTGCGAAAAACCCGATTCAATTTCGCGGATGCGGACCTCGGG
This sequence comes from Microvirga sp. RSM25, assembly GCF_044784385.1. Lineage (NCBI taxonomy): Bacteria > Pseudomonadati > Pseudomonadota > Alphaproteobacteria > Hyphomicrobiales > Methylobacteriaceae > Microvirga > Microvirga sp. RSM25. Next base: position 4,708,452 of record NZ_CP173039.1, read on the forward strand.
TTTCGCACGATGCGCTGAGAGCCCGGTGCCCGGAATACGTCGAGGCGACGCCCGAATCGGCTCAGCGACGACGCTGACGAAACAGGGTCCAGAGGAACGCTACGGCAAGAATCAACAGCAGGAAGATGCCGACGGTCGCAAAAACCGTTTCGGCGCGCGAGGCGCCGGCCGGCGGGAGCATCAGCCCGTTGGGATCCTCCTCCTGGATAACGGAACGGTCGGCTGCAGCCTCGAGAACCCGAGGCCGGCTTCCCTCGTCCCCGATGAAGACCGGGACGGCAGGAAGGGCTCGACTGACGGAAAGCTCGACGGGCATCGATCCTCTCCTGTATCGAGGTCCGCGGACGTCCTGCGAGTTAATGGTCCGGGGGCGGGCAGGTTTCGCAAAACCTGCGGCGTCATGGCTGGGGAAAGCGTATTTCGCCTGTGGAGGACTGACGGCGACCCGGCACTTCCTTAAGCCTTGCCGTGTTAGGACCAAGCCGGTTTTGCAATCGCAAGAGGGAGGGTGATGAAGGTCGGCATCGACATGGGACAGGCATCCTCCGCCCCCGGAGGACAATCGGCACTGCTCGATCTGGAAGAGCTTTTGGCGACGCGTCTGCTCGTCCAGGGCAATTCCGGTTCCGGCAAGTCGCATCTCCTGCGCCGCCTTCTCGAACAGAGTGCCAATCTCGTTCAGCAGGCCATCATCGATCCGGAAGGCGATTTCGTCACGCTGGCCGACAAGTTCGGCCATGTGGTGGTCGATGCCTCCCGCAGCGAGGGCGATCTTCAACGCATCGCCGCCCGCGTGCGCCAGCACAGGGTCTCCGTGGTGTTGAGCCTGGAGGGCCTCGATGCCGAGGCGCAGATGCGCTGCGCCGCCGCCTTCCTCGGCGGCCTCTTCGATGCGGAGCGCGATTACTGGTATCCGATGCTGGTCGTGGTGGACGAAGCGCAGCTCTTCGCGCCCGCCGCTGCCGGCGACGTGTCGGACGAAGCCCGAAAAGTGTCTCTCGGCGCCATGACCAACCTCATGTGCCGCGGCCGCAAGCGCGGGCTCGCGGGCATCATCGCCACCCAGCGCCTCGCCAAGCTCGCCAAGAACGTCGCGGCGGAAGCCTCCAACTTCCTCATGGGCCGCACCTTCCTCGACATCGACATGGCCCGCGCCGCCGACCTTCTGGGCATGGAGCGCCGTCAGGCCGAGATGTTCCGCGATCTCGAGCGCGGCCATTTCGTGGCCCTTGGCCCGGCTCTCTCGCGCCGCCCGCTGCCGATCCGCATCGGCGAGGTCGAGACCTCGACCCGCAGCGGCACCTTCAAGCTCATGCCGCTTCCCGAGCAGCCGAAGCAGGAGGCCCGTGACCTCATCTTCAAGGCCGGCGAGGACGAGCCGGCCCGCCCGGTGATGCCCCGCCGCGCACCTCCGCCGCCTCCGGCCCCGTCCACCAACGATCTTTTGGCGCAGCTCGCGCGCACCCGCCCGGCTGCCGCTCCGGAGCCTCAAGCCCAGGAGACCGAGCAGTCCAAGGCCGAACGTGATGCCGCCCTCGATGCGATCCTGCGTGAGATCCTCGACGATCCGGAGGCCGCCTTCCGCTCGGTGGCCGTTCTGTATCAGGATTTTCTCGTTCGCTGCCGCATCCGCCGCGTTGCCGGGGAGCCCCTGAACCTTCCCGCCTTCCGCCGCCGTCTCGCGGTCGCCCGCGCCGGCGTCGATACGGCGACCGCCGACGGGACCGAATGGGATCGCGCGGTCGCTTTCGCGGCCGATCTCGCGGAGGATATCCAGGGCATCTTCCTGCTCATTGCGCGGGCGGCTATGGAAGGCTCGGCCTGCCCGCCCGACGGCGAGATCGCCCGCGCCTGCGGCAGCCGCTCTCCCGGCCGGGCCCGGCGCCTCATCGCCTATATGGAAAGCCGCAACATCGTCGTGACCCGCAACGATCCGCGGGGCCTGCGCATCATCGCGCTCCCCGATCTCGGCTGGGAAACCGGCCCCGGCGACCCCAATGCCTTCGAGGAGCCTCAGGCGCCCGAGACGCGGGATCTGTTCGCGGTCGGGTAGGTCTTCAACTTAGCGCGATCGTCACCTCAGGGACAAAGATCGTTGCATCATGCGTCCGCTGCCCGCTGTGATTCGGGTCCTAAGAGGACGAGACGCGCCGATGTTCCGCTACTTCGAGACCCGGATCGACTTCACCAAAAGACCTCCTGAGGAATCGCCGCCGGATAATCTCTGGGGCTTCTACTGGCACTTCATCGCCCAGGCGAAGGGCCTGTTCATCGCGCTGTTCGCGCTGGGCTTCGTGCTCGCCGTCTTCGAGGCGCTGATCCCCTATCTCATCGGCCGGCTGGTCAACGCCCTCTCGCATACGTCCCCGGAAAACATTTTTCGCGAGGCCGGGCCGCTGCTGATCGCCATGGGGTCGATCATCCTCCTGGTGCGGCCTGTGGGGACGATCCTGTTCCGGCTTTTGGTCAACCATTCGCTGGCGGTCTCCTTCACCACCATGGTCCATTGGCAGAATTACTGGCACGTGGTGCGCCAGCCCTTGGGCTTCTTCCAGGAGGATTTTGCGGGCCGAATCGCCAACCGGGTGCTGCAGACGGGACGGCCCCTGCGTGAGACGGTTCTGTCGGTGGCTCGCGCCGTCTGGCAGATCCTGATTTTCGGGGCGGCCTCCATCGGATTGATGGGAACGCAGGACATTCGCCTGGCTCTCCCCATGGCCGGATGGTTCATGCTCTATGCGACGTTGCTGGCCTTTTCCGTGCCGAGCATCCAGAAGCGCTCGCGCGCGTCGAGCGAGGCGCGCTCCGCCGTCACCGGCAAGGTGGTGGACAGCTTTACCAACATCATGACGGTCAAGCTGTTCGGGCGCCGCAAGGACGAGGACGAATATATCAGCGAGGGCTATCGCCGGCTCAACGATGCGTTCATGAGCCAGCAGCGCATCAACACGTTCTATGTGGCCGGTCTCACCTTTCTGAATGCGATTTTTCTCGTCTCGACCGGCGCCATGGCGGTGTGGCTCTTCAGCACGAACCGCATCGATGCCGGCACCATGACCACCGCCCTGCTGCTCTCCACCCAGATCGTCTCCATGTCCGGCTGGGTGGCTTTCGAAGTGATGGGCATCTTCGAGAATGTGGGCACGGTGCAGGAGGGCATGAAGACGATCTCGCGTCCGCTCACCATGCAGGACAAGCCGACCGCCCGCCCCCTCACGGTGACGCGCGGCGAGATCCGGTTCGACGACGTGAGCTTCTCCTATGGCGATGGCGACAAGGTCGTCGACAGGCTGAATCTGATCATTCGCCCGGGCGAGAAGATCGGCCTCGTCGGGCGCTCCGGCGTCGGCAAGACGACGCTCGTCAACCTGCTCCTGCGTTTCTTCGAACCACAGGAGGGCCGGATCCTGATCGACGACCAGGACATCGCCGACGCGCAGGAGGAAAGCCTGCGCTCGCAGATCTCGGTGGTGACGCAGGATACCTCGCTGCTGCACCGCTCCATCCGGGAGAACATTCTCTACGGGCGGCCCGAGGCGAGCGAGGAGGCGATGCGCGAGGCGGCGCGTCAGGCCCATGCGGTCGAATTCATTGAGCGCCTGGTCGACGGACGCGGCCGGCGCGGCTTCGATGCGCATGTGGGCGAGCGCGGAGTCAAGCTCTCCGGCGGCCAGCGCCAGCGCATCGCCATTGCCCGCGTGATCTTGAAGGACGCGCCGATCCTGATCCTGGACGAGGCGACCTCGGCCCTGGATTCGGAGGTGGAGGCCGCCATCCAGGAATCGCTCGCCACCCTCATGGAAGGCAAGACGGTGATCGCCATCGCCCACCGCCTCTCGACCCTGCAGCTCATGGACCGCCTGATCGTCATGGACGACGCGAGGATCGTCGAGGAAGGCACGCACGAGGAGCTTCTGGAAAACGGCGGCCTCTATGCCGGCCTCTGGTCGCGCCAGTCGGGCGGGTTCCTCGTGGGGCGCAAGGGCGTGGCGGACGAAGCGGTCTAGGGTGCGTTGAAAACAAAGCTTCCATGAAACGATGTCTCTTCCTTACCGACTCGAACCTGATAATGTTCGCGCCATATCCATTTTACGAGACATCATAACATTATGCATAACGACCGCCTGAGCCTTGATGCCGTCGCCCGTCATGTCGATGCCAAGGCCGAAGATTACTGCGCCTTGAGCGACCGGATCTGGGCCGCGCCGGAATTGGCTTTCGAGGAGCATCGCGCCGTTCAGGAGCAGATCGCCATGCTCGAGCGCGAAGGCTTTCGCATCTCGAAGAATGTCGGCGGCATGGCGACGGCCTTCATTGCGGAATTCGGGAACGGCGGCCCCGTCGTGGGCATCCTCGGCGAGTTCGATGCCCTGCCCGATCTGGCACAGGAATCCGGCCGCACCGAACATGCTCCCACGGTGAAGGGCACGCCAGGCCATGGCTGCGGCCACAACCTGCTGGGGGCAGGTTCCGCACTGGCGGCCGTCGCCCTCAAGGATGCGCTTGTCGCGGAAGGCATTGCCGGCACCGTGCGCTATTACGGCTGCCCGGCTGAAGAGAGCGGCTCGGGCAAGACCTTCATGGCGCGCGCCGGCCTGTTCCACGATCTCGACGCTGCCTTCTGCTGGCATCCGAGCGTCGTCAACGAGGTGCAGACCGCGTCGTCGCTCGCCTGCATCCAGGCTTACTTCCGCTTCAAGGGCCGCGCCGCGCACGCGGCAGCGGCCCCTCATGTGGGCCGTTCCGCGCTCGATGCGGTGGAACTGATGAATGTCGGCGTGAACTACATGCGCGAGCACATGCCCTCCGATGCGCGCGTGCATTACGCCACCACCCACACGGGCGGCGATGCGCCGAATGTGGTGCAGGCCTTCGCGGAATCGCTCTACCTCGTGCGCTCGCCGCACCTGCCCGATGCCGAGCGTCTGTTCGAGCGCGTGAAGAAGATCGCAGACGGCGCGGCGCTGATGACGGAAACTTCCGTCACGGTGCAGATCACGGACGCCACCTCGAATGTCCTGCCCAACAAGGCGCTGCAGGAGGCCATGTACGAGAACATGCGCCGCCTTGGACCGCCCGCCTTCGACAAGGCCGATTTCGCCTTTGCGGAAAAGCTCCAGAGAACGGCGCTGACGGATGAGGAGATCCTGGCCAGCGTCAAGCCGCATGATCTTTCGCTGAAGACCAAGATGCTCCATGACGGGGTGCTCGCCATGCCGACCCGCGAGGATGTCATGATGGGCACCACCGATGTGGGCGATGTCAGCTGGATCGTGCCGACGGTGCAGTGTCACACGGCCTGCTTTGCCATCGGCACGCCGTTCCACACCTGGCAGCTCGTCACGCAGGGCAATCTGCCCGCTGCCCACAAAGGCATGGTGCTGGCCGCCAAGGCCATGGCGGCGACTGCCGCCGATTGCTTGCGCAACCCGGATCTCGTCGCCCGCGCCAAGGCGGAGCTGAAGGAACGCAATGGCGGCCGCGACTACCATTGCCCGATCCCGGACGACGTCACGCCGGACGATCTGCGCGCCAAAGCAGCCTGATCGTCGAGCGCCTTTCAATTCTGCAAACACCCCCGCCGGCGGCTGGGGTGTTCTTGCGTTTCAGCAAGATTGACTTGGCGTCCCGCAGGCTCGTAACGGCACCACCTGGGGTCTATCTTCATCGCAACATTGATGGAGACAGCACCATGAAGCTGACCGGAATTCACCATTTGACGGCCGTTACGGCCGATGCACCGGGCAATCACGCCTTCTACACGCAGTCCTTAGGCCTGCGCCTCGTCAAGAAGACGGTGAACCAGGACGACGTGAGCGCCTATCATCTGTTCTATGCGGACGGAAAGGCCTCTCCCGGCACCGACATCACCTTCTTCGACTGGCCGGTCGAGCGCGAGCGGCGCGGCACGCACAGCATCTCGCAGACAGCCCTGCGCGTGAACGGCGAGAAGGCACTGCAATGGTGGAAGGATCGTTTTGAGAGCCTCAGCATCAGCAGCGAACGGATCGTGGAGCGCGATGGGCGCCTCACCCTCGATTTCGAGGACTTCGAGGGCCAACGCCTCAGTCTCGTCGACGATGGCGGGCAGGGTGAAGTCCATCCGTGGGAACGCAGCCCCGTGCCGGTCGAGTACCAGATCCGGGGCCTTGGACCGATCCGGATCAGTGTGCCGAAGCTCGAGCGCACGGCTCGCGTTCTGACGGAAGCGATGGATATGCGCGCCGCCCGTGAATACCGCGTCGGTGATACGCCGGTTCATGTGTTTGAGATGGGCGAGGGCGGACCGGCGGCGGAACTGCATGTGGCGGTCGAGCCCGGTGTCTCCCCGGCCCGGCCGGGAGCGGGTGGAGTCCACCACGTGGCCTTCCGCACGCCCAACGAGCAGACCTACCAGGAATGCTGGGAGCGGCTGCAGTCGCTAAGGGCACCCTCCAGCGGCCCGGTCGACCGCTACTACTTCCAGAGCCTCTACTTCCGCGAGCCGAACGGCATCCTGTTCGAGATCGCCACGGACGGGCCGGGCTTTGCCACGGACGAGCCCATGGACAAGCTTGGGGAACGTCTGTCCCTGCCGCCCTTCCTGGAGCCGCGCCGGGGGCAGATCGAGGCAGGTCTCAAGCCTCTCTAATATCTGATGATTTCCGTCTCTTGAACGGTCTGGAGACCTGAAGCCGCTTCGCACCACGACGCGAAGCGGTTTTTCTTTGCAGATCCAGACTAGGATTGGATGCCGTTACGTTTAGATAACCATTATAAAATAACAATGGCAGTTTCGTCGCTTTTACTTCTGAAGCAGAGTTGTGTAACACTTTGATCAAATTTATGTGTTTCTATCGCTTACATTAATTTCCGTAGGGGATCTGCATGCTTGGCGCCAAGACGAGAACGGGCCTGCTAGGAACGTTTGTCGCGTTCCTAGGGATCATTGGCGTGGCCTATGCCGCGTCACTGCCCGCCCCGAAGGAGCGGCCGATCCTCACGATCTCGGGCAAGATCGGCGTGACCAACAAGGACAGCACCGCCCAGTTCGATCGCGCGATGCTGGAATCCCTTGGTCTCATTACAATCGAGACGACAACGCCCTGGTACGAAGGCAAGGTCAAGTTCGAAGGCATTTCCCTCGACAAGCTGATGAAGCAGGTCGGAGCAAACGGGCAGCGCGTTTCGGTCATCGCGCTCAACGATTATGCCACCGAGATTCCGATGGAGGATTTCGGGAAGTACAACGTGATCCTCGCGCTCAAGCGCAATGGCGAGTACATGCCCGTGCGGGACAAAGGTCCATTGTTCATCGTCTATCCGTATGACAGCAATCCCGAGCTCAAGAGCCAGACCTACTATGCCCGCTCGGCTTGGCAGGTTGCCAGGATTGAAGTGAAGTAGCAGCAGTCGGCAGGTCTCGGAGGCCTCAGCATTTGTCCCTGCGCACCTTCAAAACGGTTATTGCGATCGTCATTGGCGGTTTTCTGATCGCCGGCATCTACATTTCGGTGCTGGTCGTTCAACGCCAAGGTGCGTTGCAGCAGATCTCCGTCTACAATCCAGCCTGGGAGGCGGGACAAGCCGCTTCCGAGTTTATCCGCCTCGAACATCGCCTGGCCGAATTCGGGATGCCTGGGAGCCATATCGACAAGGACGAGGTCGAACTGCGCTTCGATATCCTGCTCGGCAGAGCCCGGATGCTGAACGAGGGAAGCTTCCAGGACCTTCTCCAGCGCAATCCGGAACATCACGCCACTCTCCGCGAGTTCCAGGAGACGCTCGCGGCAGCCCAGCCCTTGATCGCGGAAATCGACCGGAATCCGGAGGCGGCCAGAAAGGCGCTTGAACTTCTGCGTCCCTTGGAGGGCAGACTCGCACAGCTCGCATCCGTGGCGCACAATCACGGGGCCGCGCTCGTTCAGAAGGATCAGCAGGAATTGATCCGGCTGCACTGGGCCTTCTCCGGCATCGCGGCAAGCCTGATCCTTGTCGGAGTTGTCCTGATCTTCCTGCTCGACAAGCACAACCGGCTGCTGGGGCGAGCCCATGAAGAGCTTCATGTTCTGGCGCATCAGGATGCGCTCACGGGCCTGCCCAATCGCGTGGTGCTGCGCAACGAATTGGAACACGCACTCACACGCTTGAAGCCGAACGGACGCACGGTGTCCGTTTCCTATCTGGATCTGGATCACTTCAAGGATGTCAATGATTCCTTCGGCCACGAAACGGGCGACGAACTGCTCAAGGCCGTAGCCGATCGCCTGCGCGCCTGCATTCCCGCCAGCGAAGGCCAAGTGAGAAACCTGATCTCCCGGTTCGGCGGCGATGAATTTGCCATCCTTCAGACAGGGATTCGTCGGCCCCAGGAAAGCGCCGCCCTCGCATCGCGCATCGTCGAGTCCCTCCGCGCGCCCTTCAGCGTGAACGGGCAGGAACTCTTCATCGGCACGAGCATCGGCATCGCTTTGGCTCAGAGGAATATGACCCCGAGCCAGATCCTGAAGCATGCGGATATGGCCCTCTATCACGCCAAGGCCGATGGGCGGGGCACGTTCCGATTCTTCGAGTCGGATATGGATGAGCAGCTTCAGGCTCGTCGTGTTCTGGAAGTCGATCTGCGCAAGGCGATGACCAACGGCGAGTTCGAGCTGTTCTATCAGCCTCAGATCAATATCCAGAAGAACGAGATCGGCGGCTTCGAGGCTCTCCTGCGCTGGCACCACCCCGAGCGCGGTCTCGTCCCACCGGCGGAGTTCATTCCGGTGATCGAAGATACCGGTCTCATCTCGCCTTTGGGCGATTGGATCATCGAGCAGGCCTGCAAGGAAGCCGCCACTTGGCCGAGGGACGTTCACGTCGCTGTGAATCTCTCGCCGATTCAGTTCCGGAACCGGGGTCTCGTGCAGAGCGTCAGCCGGGCTCTGGCGGCGTCGGGACTCGCTCCGAACCGGCTGGAACTGGAGATCACCGAGTCGGTGCTGCTCCAGGACAATGAGATGACCGTCTCCACGCTTCATCAGCTGCGCCGACTCGGCGTACGGGTCGCGATGGATGATTTCGGAACCGGCTACTCATCCCTGAGCTATTTGCGCAGCTTCCCGTTCGACAAGATCAAGATCGACCAGTCCTTCGTGCGTGAAATGTCCCAGCGGGCGGATTGCCTCGCAATCGTGCAGTCCGTCGCCAACCTGGGCGCCAGCCTAGGCATGCCGACCGTAGCCGAGGGCATCGAGACGGAGGATCAGCTGCGGCAGATCCAGGCGGCCGGGTGCACCGATGCGCAGGGCTATTATTTCGGGCGCCCGAAGCCGGCACGGGAACTGGTCCATACGCTGGCCGCTCTCAAGCACAAGGTCAGAGTCGCGTAAGAAGCAATGGACCCATGCTCTACAAAGCATCGAGGACCACGTTGCGGTGCCTTCGCGGGATTTTGTCGATGAAGCGAAATATGCTAGGCACATTTTCCATGGCCTGAACGCAGGAATGCGAACCCGATCGAATGTTCAGCAGGCTGCGCCTCCAGTGCAGCGTGCGGACAGGCGGACTCGGTTTTCGCTGACGCGGACCTTCGGTTCGCACTCAACGATGCGTTCGGCAACAAGCAGAGAACCGGCGACGGGAGCAAGGTGAATGAAGACATATTGCGAGTTTACGTTCGAGGCCGCGCACTCGGTGGCTCCCTATTCCGGGCTGCACGGGCACACCTTCATCGTCAAGCTCACCTTCGGCGGGGCCGTCGACGAGGTCTATGGCTGGCCGGTCAATCTCTATGACGTCGAGAACTACATCAAGGAGATCAAAGGCGAGCACGGATCGGGCCTGGACCACGGCAACCTGGACCTCAACCCTGAGATCGGCATCGCCTCGCTGGAGAACGTCACCACGTATATCTGGAGGCTCGTGAAGGCCCGGTTCCCCAACCTTGAAGAGGTCGAGCTCAAGCGCGGCATGTCCGGTTCGTCGGAAGGCTGCATCTATCGCGGTGAATCTGCCATCAGCAGCAGCCTAGCGGCCTGAGAACGTTCGATATTCTCAAAATGAAAGAGCCGCCTGCAAGGGCGGCTCTTTCATTTGGGATGCAGCCTTAAATCTTCAGGGCGTGTAGCCGAAGGAATAGGACACCGTCAGCCCGACGCCGACTTGGTGCTCCGAGCCGAAGCGCTCGACGATCGGGCTGTCGGCGGCATCGCCGACCAGATGCTTGTAGGTGACGAAGGCGGTGGTCGACCATTGCTGCGACCAGTCGTAGCTGATCGCCCCGGTCGCCCCCACCGAAGTGATGCCGCCTGACGGCCGGTAGGGCGTGACTTGGCCGTTCAGCGCCGCCTCGGCGGGCGTCACGCCGAAATAGGTGCGGGTGAATTCGTTGTCGCCGAGAGCAAGGCGCGGACCGATCGAGACGGTGAACGCGCCGAATCTCTGGACCGCATCGAGGCCGAAATCGGCCACGAAGCCCTCATGCCCGTTGAAGCCGCGCCGGATCTCGGCGCGGGCCCGCAGGAACTCGAGCGGCCAGTATTCCACGAAGACGCCGGGCTCCACCGCCCAGTCGATCTTCTCCAGGCCGAAGAGCTCCCGATTGTCCTGCAGATAACGCCCGCCCACGAAGCGGCCGACGACACCGAAGCGGACGGCGGAATCCTCCAGGAACGAGAAGCTCAGGCCGTCATCGGGAGCGCTGAAACGCTCGACCGTACCGGCGCGGCGAAAGCTCAGCGAGGGGTAGCCGATGAAGCTGAACTCGTCCGAACCCGGGTAGGACGGCCCCACCCGCAGATTGCCCTTCACGGTGACGATCCAGCCCGAGGAGTCTTGAATGGGTTCGGGCGAGAAGAGCGGATCGGCCGCCTGAGCCACGGTCGAACCCGCCAGTAGGGCAGTCAAAACGGCGAGGGATGAGGCTGCGCGCATGGCTCTTCCGATTCCAAATTCCACCCTGCCGTCGTGGCCGCAAACTGACGTAAGGTCAAGCCTCGGATTTCGACTATGGTTTCGTTTTGGTGACGGCACCGAAATCGACCGGAGGGTTTCAGCCGCGAGAGAACTTTCGCGCAACTGGGCGGTTGATCACGAGACAGAATGTTGCAGGGGAGAGCTTCTTGTCCGTACCCAGTACCAGCGGCCGGCCGCAGCCGGATGAGTTTTATCCCAAGCCGCCACCGACCGAGCCGGTGCCGACCATGCCGATCCCTCCCGAGACTCCTCTGCCGTCCACTCCCCCGAGTGCTCCGTCATCCCTGCCCGAGCAGCCCCCGGAATCTGAAAAGCCCATCATTCATCCGATGCTGCCGCCCGAGGTGCCGTAAGAGGCGCCAAGAGAGTTGCGCGAACCAAATGCGAAGAACGGGGAGATATCGTCCAGCAATGAGAGAAAGCTCCCACGGGAGGTGGGAGCTTCCATGCGTCTCAGACTCCTTCGACGCGAAGATTGTTCTGCACGTGAGCTACGCTTGAGGCCAGTTCCGCCAGATCCTCGGCGCGGCGCTTGAGACCTCGGCTCGAAACGGTGCCGTTGAGCGTGACCTCGCCGTCCTTCACCGCCACCTCGATGTTGGAGGCATCGATGAACGGGTCCTCTGTCAGGCGCTCGCACACATCCTCATGAATGCGCTCGTCGGATCGCTTGTAGCCCTTGGGCCCGCGGCCGCGATGGCCGCCGGAGGAGCGCCCGTCCTCTCGGCCGGAGCGAACATCCACATCGTTGGGATCGCGTGAGCCGAAGGCGCCCAGGCCGGAACGGTCGTGGCTGTAGCCGGGGTCGAATCCTTCGTCGTCCGGAGGGCCGCCCCGTCCATCGTCGATCACCCCGCCTGCAAACTCATTGGCATCGCTGCCGTAGCCGCCCGGATATTCCCGGCCTTCGCCGCGAAAGCCGACGGCACCGCGCGGAGGCACATCACCGTAGCCGTTATCGTCATTGAAGGGGTTCCGGTTCCTGCGGCGGGTGTCTACCATGGGTTCTGCTCCTCTGAATGCAGGAGCAACCACCCCGCTTCCCCTCCGGTTCCACACGAAGAGCCCCCTGAAAGGAGGGCAGGTTTTATTGCCATGAAAGCAGTTCAGCGCATCAGGCTTTTCAACGATGTCTTCGCCCGCGACGAGGGACGTTGCGTTTATTGCGGTATTCCCGCGCGGCGACCGGGACGTGGCGTAAAACGTGCGCCCGATCTCGCGACCCTCGATCACGTGGTGCCCAAGTCCTTCGGCGGCCCGCTCAACCGCGACAACATCGTGCTGGCCTGCTCGGCCTGCAACAACGAGCGCGGCACCATGGATGCACAGGCGTTCCGAGCCTTGAAGGCCGTTCGAACAGAGCCTTGAGCCCCTGAAGCTGTGCAGGCGTGGAACAGGGTCGTCCGTCCCGACGTTCGACAGCAAGAAACGCCACGGTGAAAGGACGATAGCGATGAACATCGAGGATCAAGTGCGCGAAGCCATCATCGCCGAGCTGCAGCGGCAATCGGAGGCCGGCCAGCAGGGCCTTCGCGTCAAGCCTAGCGATGCCGAGATGATTACCATCGAAGGACGCGTCAATCTCGACGAGCTGACCATGGCGGTGGTCGGATCATTGGCCGGGGGCCCCTGATCCGTCAGGCACGAGGCGCCGAAGCTCCAAGTTCGGCCGATACGGCTTCCTGCCGAGGATCCAGGGCCAGGTAGCGAAAGCGGTGCCGGGTTCGCGGCGCATCGTCCAGCAGCGCCAGACTCTTTTTCATATCGCGCTTTCCGGCACCCCAGCGGTCACGGATCGAGGAGGGCGAGTAGTCGAAGGTCTTGCCGGCGCGCTCGTCACTTCCCGCATAATAGGCCAAGTGCAGCAGCGTGGCCGTGGGACCATCCGGCTCCCATTTGTCGCGCAGGGCATATTCCCGCTCAAGCGCCTTCAAGGTCCGCCGCGTGGGGCTGGCGAAGATGAGATCGTTCGCGCGCTCCGCCGTTGAATGGAGCGAGGCTGGACGCGACGCGTGCAGGCTGAACAGCTCGACCGCGATGCAGGTGAAGTCCTGGTTCATCGGTTCGGCGAACGGCACGTCGAGAGGCAGATTGTTGGTGTAGCCCGGATCGCACAACAATTGACCGCCGATCTCGACAGGCGGGAAGATCGGCGTGATCGCGGTGCTGGCCAGAAAGTGCTCGGGCGTGAGCCTGTCGCGGGTCGTATCGAACAGAACCTCGTCACCGGATTCCAGGTCGACGCAGCCGACGGTGAGCCTGATGTCACTTCGGTTCAGCCTGTCGAAATCGACGAGCCGTTCCAGCGTCTGGCGCAGAGGTGTGTGATCGTAGAGCGCAATGTCGTCCGGCATCCAGGGCAACATGGACAGCGCCCCGGGAAAGCGATGGCCGAACAGCCCCGGCCGTCCGAACAGAAGTGTCGTGATCGTGTGAAGCTCGTTATAGGTGTGCCGGGTCTTCGTGCCGCGTCCCAGCAGGCCCGGCGAGCGGATCATCGCCTCGTCCCAGAACGCCTTGAGCCGGGGCAGGCGATCCTCGGGAGCATTCCCGGCGATGATCGCGCCCATGACGGCACCGATGGAGCCGCCGACGATCCATTGTGGCTCGATGCCCTGCTGCAGCAGATGCTCGCATGCCCCGGCCAGATAGGAGCCGAGCGCATTGCCGCCGCCGAGCACCAGGACGAGCGGCTGCTCCTTGGCCAATTTCTCTCGACCGGACTCTGACGAAGGGGCCATCGTGAATGCCTCGGCGGGTCAGCGGGCGTGCCGGATTTGAAATAGCGCTCCTATAGGGTCATAGGAGAGGGCAGGAAACGCTCGCATTCAGCGAGGGTTCCGAGGGCGGGCGGCGCAAGCACGAGGAGAGGATCTTGGCAAAGCAGGACATTTCGATCCGGACGGAAGACGGAACCGCCAAGGCAGGGTTGTTCCGCCCGAGCCATCAAGCTGCGGCGGGTATCATCCTCTACATGGATGCTTTCGGCCCGCGGCCCGCGCTCGATACGATGGCCGAGCGCCTCGCGGGTGAGGGCTATGTGGTTCTCGTTCCCGATCTCTTCTATCGCTTCGGCGATTATGGCCCCTTGGATGCCAGGACGGCCTTTTCGGAGGAGCCCACCCGCAGTGCGTTGCGGAGCATGATCGACGGTACGAGTCAGGACATGACCCGGCGCGATTCGGCCGCGTTCCTTGCCGTATTGACGGAAGCGGGCGCCGTGGGCCGGATCGGCACGGTCGGCTATTGCATGGGCGGAAGCCGCGCCATCCATGCTGCTGCGGCCTATCCCGACCGCATTGCCGCGGCGGCGAGCTTCCATGGTGGACGCCTCGCGAGCGATGCGCCCGACAGTCCGCATCGCCACGTGTCCACGATCAAGGGACGCGTCTATGTGGGAAGCGCGGGCGTGGACGGCAGTTTTCCGCCCGAGCAATCGGCCCTGCTGGCGGAAGCGCTGCGACGGGCCGAGATCGATCACATCATCGAAAACTATGTCGGCATGGCGCATGGCTGGGCCGTTTCCGACCACAACGTTTATGACGAACGCGGTGCCGAGCGGCACTGGAAGCGGCTGCTCACCTTCTTCGAAGAGACGCTGCGATAAGAAGATCGCTGCGGCCTGCCTGACGTCCCTCAGGCGGGCTTTGAAACCTTCGGCGGCAGCGGGAACAGGCTCACGAAACGGCGGGCCATGTCACGGTCGCCCTCGACCCGCAACGCGCCGGTCCGTTCCAGCGCCTCCAGCGGTTGGCTGCCATAGATTGCGCCGGCGAGCACCGGCGGCAGCCCTGTCAGGATCACCTCGGCCTCGTCGAGTGCGGCGCGCCCGATCTCGATCCGTCCGTCGGATAGATGGGCGAGGAAGGTTTCCTCCCCTATGCGAAAACCAATCCTCGCATCCATGCCCTTTGCCCGCTCTCGATTGAACATCGTCCTCATGGACAACACCAGGGACGCCGTGCTGAACGGCAGGGCCGGGTCGTGCGCGGGCGAGCGCGCCGCCCAGCGGCCGAGCGCCTGAAAGATCGGCTCGCTCTCATATCCCCATTCCGTCAGTTCATAGACCTGCACCGCCGCAGGCGGGGCAGCTTGCGCCGCACGAGAATGCCGGCCGATTCCAGCCCCTCGAGGCGTTGGGTAAGGACATTCGCACTGATGCCGGGCAGGCTCTCGCGCAGGTCGCTGAAGCGCTTGGGGCCCAGCATGAGTTCGCGCATCACCAGGAGTGCCCAGCGTTCGCCGACGAGGTCGAGGGCATGGGCGGTCGCACAGGCGTCCTCATAATGGCGCCTGGCGCGAGGTTCTGGCCTATCAGTTATTTTTTCTAACTTCATAGTTGCTATTAATAACTTTTCATGGAATCAATGTCAAATCACAAGCCGAGAGGGAGAGACCCAATGTCCAAGCTGATCTTCGTGAACCTGCCCGTCGCCGATTTGCCCCGGTCCATCGCCTTCTATGAGGCCCTGGGGGCGGTGAAGAACGAGCAATTCACCGACCATACCGCCGCTTGCATGGTCTTCTCCGACACCATTCATGCGATGCTCCTGACCCACGACAAGTTCCGTCAGTTCACGCCGAAAAAGATCGCCAATGCCAAGGAAACGACCGAGGTCCTGATCTGCATCTCCGCTGAAAGCCGCGATGACGTCGATGCGACACTTGCCAGGGCTGCTTCTGCCGGTGGCACGATCGATCCCGGCCCGAAGCAGGACTACGGCTTCATGTATGGCCGCAGCTTCGAGGATCTCGACGGTCACATCTGGGAAGTGATGTGGATGGATGTCGCGGCGGCCAAAGAAGCCATGAGCGAGACGACCGCAGCGTGAGCGCGAAAGTTCATGGGGAGTAAAGTTCACGGGGAGTGAAGACAATGATCGACCAGAATGCTGCTAAGCATGAGCTCTCGATCACGCGACTGATCCATGCCTCGCCCGAGACCGTCTACAAGGTCTGGACCGAACGCACCGGCGAATGGTGGGCGCCGCGCCCCTACACCACGCCCGTGGTCGATTTCGAGCTTCGGCCCGGTGGACGTGCCTACACGATGATGCGCTCGCCCGATGGCGCCGACATGCCCCATGACGGTGTGTTCCTGGAGGTCGTGCCCAATCGCAAGATCGTCGTGACAGATGCCTTCAAACCGGGCTGGATCACGCAGGATGCGTTCATGCTCGCGATCGTCACGTTCGACCCGGAAGGCTCCGGCACCCGCTACACCGCCCGGGTGCAGCACTGGAGCGAGGAGGCCATGAAGCAACACGAACAGATGGGCTCCCATGAGGGCTGGGGCATCGTGGCGGGCCAATTGGCCGAGCTCGCCGAAGGCCGGCTGGTATCCTCCGCGGCTTGATTCATCGAAGTGAGGGAACGAATGAATACGATGTCTTACGCAACGACGGCACAAGCAGACACCAGGAGCAGCGCAGGTGTCTGGACAGGACGGGCCCTGAGCGGCCTCGTCGTCCTCTTCCTCCTCTTCGACGGGGCAATCAAGCTGGTGCCGCTTCAGGTGGTGATCGACACTGTGATCCCGCTCGGCTGGCCGACCGATCCCGCCCTGTGGCGCACCCTGGGAATCGTGCTCATCGCGTCCGCTCTGCTCTACGCCACTCCGCGCACGTCGATCCTGGGCGCGATCCTGATCACCGCCTATCTCGGCGGCGCGATCGCCACCCATGTGCGCATCGGCAGTCCGCTGTTCAGTCACACGCTGTTCGGTGTTTATCTCGGGATCGCTCTCTGGGCTGGACTCTGGCTGCGCGATCCGCGCGTGCGGGCGCTTTTTCCGCTTGCCCGCTGACATCTCGCCTAACATGTCCTTGATGAAACGGCGGTGGTTCGTCTCAGCGATGCGGCTGGATCACGGATCGCTATGGCGTCTCCTGGCAGATCGTGCCAGCCGCACTCCGCATCATGATGATGGACAGGGATCCCGCACAGATCCGCCGGGTCATGGAAGCGCTGCTCGCGATAGTTGAGCTCGATGCGAGCGCACACGAGAGCGCCTATCGCGCCTCCTCGGCGGCGTGACGAATTGATTGTTCAGGCAACGGCCGCGGCGAGCTGGATCTGCAGCCCGTCGATGACGACGCGGTTTCGTCCGGCCGCCTTGGCCTTGTAGAGAGCGCCGTCCGCCCGCTCGATGACATCCTGAATGTCCCGGTCAGCGGCATTTGCCATGGCACCGCCGATGCTGATGGTAATGGACAGTCTCTGCTCCTGGTGCTCGATCGGAAGGGCCTCGATCGCGCGGCGCAGATTCTGGGCGATGGTAATGATCCCGCTCGCATCCGCTCCATGCACGAGGACGATGAACTCCTCGCCGCCGAAACGCGCGATGATGTCGGAGGATCGCAGGGCCTTCGTCAATGCGGTTCCGACGGTCTGGATCACGGCATCGCCAGCGGCATGTCCGTAGGTGTCGTTCACCTTCTTGAAGAGATCGATGTCGAGGAGCAGAACGGCCAGCGAGCGCTCGGAGCGTCGGTAGAGATTGAAAGCATCGCTGGCCAGGAGGCTGAAGCCACGGCGGTTGAGGAGGCCTGATAAGGCATCCGTCTCGGCCAGCTGACGAAGAGCCGTCACGTCCTTTTCATGCTGCGAGGCAACCTCGATCACTTGCTGCTCCGCCGCACCGGCTCGCCGGAGAAGGGAGCGGAGCGCCGCCGAAAGCCTGACGATCTCCGAGGATCCCACCACCCGGGGAACCTGGGAAATCGTCGGATCGCGGCCGATCTTGTCGGCCGCCTGGATGATCGCCTGCAACGGGCGGGCAACGCCCTTCGCAATGAGGCGGGCGCAGATCAGTCCGGCGAAAGCGATTGCGAATCCCAGGCCGATGATCGTCCAGACGATGCCCTTGGTGGCTGCGAAGGCGATGGTGTCGGGCTGACGGGAGATCACGATCCAGCCGAGACCCCGGTAATCCTTGTAGCCGTCTGCAACGGCATAGCCGGTCAGCATCGCCTCGGGCCCTGAGACATCTTCGAAGGCGCCCGTCTTGGCCTGACGCATCGCGCGGATCTGCTCGTCCGGGAACGGCTTGCTGCCGATATTCGGCCCGAGGAGCATTGTCCCATCACCGGAGAGGATCCAGATCGACTTGGCGTCAGGGCGAGCTTGGCTGCGGAGAATGGTCTGCCGCCGCTCCTCCGCCCAGGTCCAACTCAGATGCGCTCCGACCACGCCGATCACGCGGCCGCTCTCGTCACGAACGGGCGCCGCCACGTCGACGAAGCGGAACGGCTCGTTGTTCGGTGCCGGACCCAGAAGAGTGGCGAGGAGCTTGGCTTCGTGCACGTCGCCGACGGCCGGCCCCTTGAGGCCATCCTGGAACCATGGACGCGCCTGGACGGATTGGCCCTCCAGCATGCCTTGCGTCGCAGCCTGGACTGTTCCGTCGGGCGTGGCATATCCGATCCAGGCATAGTCCGGATAGGACGTCCGCAACTGCTCGAGCACCTGGCGGATCATGGCCGGATCGCCTGTCCAGATAGCCTTCAGGGGCGGCATGGCGGCCAGATTGCGGACCTCCCGGTAGCGTTCGAACATGCCGCGATCCAGGATGCTCGTCGTGAGGGCCGCATCGTGGGCCTCGTTGTTCATGACGATCTGTCTGACCCGGCTCTGGGCGATATAAGCCGCTCCCGCGGCAAGAGCGCACACGAGGGCAAGGCACAGCACACCCACCAGCAGGGTCACCTGCTGCCGAAGCGACCAATGCCGCATTGCTATCATGAGTGCCGTCCGCTGAAGAAAAAGAGGTTGGAAGGCCGAGCCTTATACCGGCGATGTATCTTCGTGTCACCTTTCCAGCCGGATGGTTAAGGTTGTTTTGCCGGGCCTGGTCTCGCCGCCGAGTTCGTCCAGCCGCCCGGTGTGACGCTCAATGCTATTCCGCATAGGATTGAAAAACGCGTTCCCGCCGTGCAAGCTTGAGCAGACAGCAGGGATGAGCGATGGCCGTTTATATGTTGGCGCTCCTGATCGGAGTGATCGCCGGGTTGCGTGCGATGACGGCTCCCGCAGCCGTCAGCTGGGCAGCCTCTTTCGGTCTTATCAATCTCGAGGGAACCTGGCTCGCCTTCCTGGGCTATCGCTTCACGCCCTGGATCATGACGGTTCTCGCCATCGGCGAACTGATAGGCGATCAGCTCCCCACCACGCCCAGCCGCAAAACGCTGCTTCCCTTCGCGACCCGGATTATCGTCGGTGGCCTGTGCGGCGGTGCGATTGCCGCGCAGAGCGGTTCCTTCCTCGGCGGGCTTGTTGCCGGAGCCGTGGGCGGGATCATCGGCACGCTCGGAGGGGCGGAAGGCCGGGCACGCTTGGCAGCCGCCTTTGGCAAGGATCGTCCCGCCGCTTTGATCGAGGATGTTATCGCGATTCTCGGAGCGGCATTGATCATGGGAGTGGTATCATGACCCAATCTTTCGATGCCATCGTCGTCGGTGCCGGACAGGCAGGGCCTTCGCTGGCCGGACGGTTGGCGGCGGCGGGCATGAAGGTCGCCATCATCGAACGCAAGCTTTTTGGCGGGACCTGCGTCAATACCGGCTGCATGCCGACGAAGACGCTCGTGGCGAGCGCCTATGCGGCGCATCTCGCCCGTAGGGGTGCGGATTACGGCGTTTCCATCACGAGCCCCATCGCTATCGACATGAAGCGGGTCAAGGCGCGCGCCGACACGGTCTCGACCAATGCGCGCACGAATCTCGAGACTTGGCTGCGCGGCATGGATGGCCTGACCGTCATCGAAGGTCATGCCCGTTTCGAGGGACCGGACACGATCCGTGTCGGGAACGAACTGCTGAAGGCATCGCGTATCTTCCTCAATGTGGGTGGCCGCGCGAGCATTCCCGACATGCCGGGCGTCGATACGGTTTCCTATCTCACCAACAGGTCGATCCTCCAGCTCGAGACGCTCCCACGGCATCTCGTCGTAGTCGGCGGCAGCTATATCGGTCTCGAATTCGCGCAGATGTACCGCCGCTTCGGCGCGCAGGTGACCGTCGTCGAAAAGGGACCGCGCCTGATCGCCCGCGAGGACGAGGATGTCTCGGAGGCCATTCGCGACATCCTGACGGCAGAAGGGATCACCGTCCGCACCAACGCCACCTGCATCGGCTTCAAGCCGCACGCTGACGGCGTGGCGGTCGATGTCGATTGCACCTCCGGCGAGCCGGTCGTGGTCGGCTCGCATGTGCTGCTCGCCGTCGGGCGTCGCCCCAACACGGACGATCTCGGCCTCGACAAGGCTGGTGTTCAGGTCGACGCGAGAGGCACCATCGTCGTTGATGACACGCTTGCAACCAGCGTGCCGGGCATCTGGGCTCTGGGCGACTGCAACGGTCGGGGTGCCTTCACGCACACGGCCTACAACGATTACGAGATCGTGACCGCCAATCTGCTCGACGGCGCGTCACGGCGGGTCAGCGATCGGCTGTTGGGCTATGCGCTGTATATCGATCCGCCGCTCGGCCGTGTCGGCATGACGGAGACGGAGGCGCGCAAGACGGGCCGCGAGCTTCTCGTCTCCAAGCGTCCGATGACACGGGTCGGACGCGCGATCGAGAAGGACGAAACCAAGGGCTTCATGAAGATCGTCGCCGATGCCGACACGAAGCAAATCCTCGGTGCCGCGATTCTCGGAACAGGCGGCGACGAGGCGATTCATGGCATCCTCGACATGATGAATGCCGGCGCGAATTACCCGACCTTGCAATGGGCCGTGCCGATCCACCCGACGGTTTCGGAGCTGATTCCGACGGTTCTCGGCGACCTGAAGCCCCCCGGTTGAGGCAAATGTAGGTTCCGTTCTCTCCCTATCGAACCAGGTGCATTACAGAATTGTAATTCTTCCGCAATGCAGCGGGCAAACGGCCACGCCTACCTTGATCCTCGTTGCAGCGCGAACCCATTCATTGCTGTGTCGGCTCATACGGAGGATCATCAGTGACTTCGAATCAGGAGCTCAAAGGGCAACGAAGTGCGACGCTATCCCCCTTGGATTTGAAACAGATCAGGGAAGCCGTCAGCGAACTGCGCGCCACAAGCCCGAAAAGTGTCTTGGCGGACCTCGTCGAGGAAAAGATCCGGGCGCTTGAGGACGATGATCCAGGTCTGCTGCTTGACTATGCACCCTCGCAGAGACGGCGGATCTTCAGTTAAGAAGAAGCCTGAACCAGTCCCACATCCGGGCTCCAATCGATCTCAGGAAACACCGAATGGACGACAAAATCACGGCCGTGCTCGATGCCTATCACGAACTGATCCGCGAGGAGCGGAGCGGGGCCCGTGAAACGCCTCCGGGCGGACGCGACGGCGGGCAGGATCGTCGCATGCGTGCGGTCGGGCCGGAAACTGGCCAGCTGATCAACATCATTGCAAGGGGCTTGCAGGCGCCGAACATTCTCGAACTCGGCACGTCCTTCGGCTATTCCGGCATCTGGCTGGCGGAAGCTGCACGGGCAAGCGGCGGCAGGCTGACGACGATGGAGTTGCACGACTACAAGTCGGCCTATGCCCAGGAGATGGCCATCAAGGCAGGCCTTGCCGAGTCCATCGACTTCAAGGTCGGCGATGCGGTCCAGATGATCGATGAACTGCCGTTTGGACTCGATTTCGTGCTCGTTGATCTGTGGAAGGATCTCTACGTGCCCTGCCTGGAGGCGTTCTATCCCAAGCTCAATCCCGGCGCGATCATCGTGGCCGACAACATGCTGCGTCCTGGAGGCGAAGATGTGAAACGCTACGGCAAAGCCATCCGCGCCAAGCCCGGAATCACGAGCGTGCTGTTACCCGTCGGGACAGGGATCGAGATCAGCCGCTTTGAGCCAATTGAGGCGAGCGGTCACTTCAAGAAGTAAAGGCGAAGCAGTTGATGAACTGCTTCGCCTTTTCATGTCTCGGTGGCGCTGTACGGGTCAGCGACACTCGTGATCAGACGTCCAGATTCGCTACTGAGAGCGCATTTTCCTGGATGAACTCGCGACGGGGCTCCACCACGTCGCCCATGAGCTTGACGAAGAGATCGTCGGCGTCGGTGGTGTCCTTCACCCTCACCTGCAGCAGCGAACGCACGTCGGCATCGAGAGTCGTCTCCCAGAGCTGCTGCGCTGTCATCTCGCCGAGGCCTTTGTAGCGCTGGAGCTGCAGGCCCTTGCGGCCGGCGGCAAGCACCGCGTTGAAGAGCGAGAGCGGGCCGTCGATCTGCATCTCGTCATTCTTGCGCACGAGCTTCGCCGGCTTCGCATAGACGTCCTGCAGGGATGTGGCGCGCTCGTCGAGCTTCTTGGCTTCCTGGCTGGCGATCAGCGCCTGATCGAGCGTTGCTGTCTGCGTCACGCCGCGCACGGTGCGCGAGAAGACATAGCCGCCATCATGGACCTCGCCGGTCCAGCCGCGCTCGAGCTCCTCCGAGATCGCATCGAGGCGCTGGGCGATATAGATTGCTGCAGCGGGGCCGCGGTCGGGATCATCGACCACATCAGGACGCAGCGCGCCGGCAATTGCCGCCTGCTCCACCGCCTTGCGGTTATAGCGCGTATGCAGGCTGTTCAGCACCTGCCGCACGAGGCGGGCCTCGTCAATGAGCCCCTTGAGCTGGGCGCCTTGGAACTCCACACCGGTTTCGAGGCGAAGCGCAGCCGAGTCGATACCGGCATCGATAAGGAAGTCCTCCAGCGCGCGTTCGTCCTTGAGGTAGATCGCCTGCTTGCCGCGGGTCGCCTTATAGAGCGGCGGTTGCGCGATATAGAGATATCCGCGGTCGATCAGCTCCGGCATCTGCCGGAAGAAGAACGTGAGCAGCAGCGTGCGGATGTGCGAGCCGTCCACGTCCGCGTCGGTCATGATGATGATGCGGTGGTAACGCAGCTTGTCGAGGTTGAACTCCTCGCGGCCGATGCCGGTGCCGAGCGCGGTGATCAGCGTGCCGATCTCCTGGCTCGACAGCATCTTGTCGAAGCGCGCGCGCTCGACGTTGAGGATTTTTCCGCGCAAGGGGAGCACCGCCTGGAAGGCCCGGTTGCGGCCCTGCTTGGCGGAGCCGCCGGCCGAGTCGCCCTCGACGAGCAGCAATTCGCACTTCGACGGATCGCGCTCCTGGCAATCAGCGAGCTTGCCGGGAAGAGACGCGATGTCGAGCGCTCCCTTGCGGCGGGTCAGCTCGCGCGCCTTGCGCGCAGCCTCGCGGGCGGCAGCGGCTTCCACCACCTTGCCGACGAGAGTGCGGGCTTCCTGCGGATGCTCCTCGAGCCAGTTGTTGAGAGCCTCGTTCATGACGTTCTCGACGGCGGGACGCACCTCGGACGAGACGAGCTTGTCCTTCGTCTGCGACGAGAACTTCGGATCGGGCACTTTCACCGACACGACGGCGGTCAGGCCCTCGCGGCAATCGTCGCCGGTGAGCGAAACCTTTTCCTTCTTGGTCAGGCCGGAGGATTCCGCATAGCCGTTGACCTGACGGGTCAGGGCTGCGCGAAAGCCCGCGAGGTGCGTGCCGCCATCCCGCTGCGGGATGTTGTTGGTGAAGCAGAGCACGTTCTCGTGGTAGGAGTCGTTCCACCATAAGGCCACTTCGACGCCGATGCCGTCCTTCTCGGAGCGGATCAGGACCGGCTGCTGGATCAGAGGGGTCTTGGCGCGATCCAAATAGCGCACGAAGGCTTCGACGCCGCCCTCGTACATCAGCTCCTCGCGCTTGTGCTCCGCATGGCGCTTGTCGGTGATGATGATGCGCACGCCCGAGTTCAAAAAGGCGAGCTCGCGCAGGCGGTGCTCCAGGGTGGCGTAATCGTACTCCACCATGGTGAAGGTTTCCGTGGAGGCCAGGAAGGTCACTTCCGTGCCGCGCTTGCCTTCGGCGTCGCCGACAACGGCCAGAGGCGCAACCGCATTGCCATGACGGAACTCGATCTCGTGAGCCTTGCCGTTTCGGTAGATGCGCAGCTTGAGCCAGCTGGAGAGCGCGTTCACCACGGACACGCCCACGCCGTGCAGACCGCCGGAAACCTTGTAGGAGTTCTGGTCGAACTTACCGCCCGCATGCAGCTGGGTCATGATGACCTCGGCCGCCGAAATGCCTTCGCCCTGGTGGATGTCGGTGGGAATGCCGCGGCCGTTATCGGTGACCGTCACGGAGCCGTCCGCATTGAGCGTGACCGTGACTTCCGTCGCGTGACCGGCGAGAGCCTCGTCGATGGCGTTGTCCACCACCTCATAGACCATGTGGTGGAGGCCCGAGCCGTCATCGGTATCGCCGATATACATGCCCGGCCGCTTGCGCACCGCATCAAGGCCCTTGAGCACCTTGATCGATTCCGCGCCATAGGCGTCGGCACTTACGTTGATAGCAGGTTCGGCCATTTGGGATCCTTCAGGACGCACAAAAAGGAGAGGCGCGCCAGGTTTTGATTCGTCATATCAGATATTTAGTGACGATTGGTTGAAATTTCACCCCCACGCGCATACGCGCGCGTGAAAAGGGGCCGAAAAATCCACCAGAAACTGCTGATCGAGCTGCCGGAGAGGCGGTTCTTTGCCTCAGGACGCAAGGTTCAACGTGACGCAACGGCCGCTGCCGCGCCGGCCAGCAGGGCGCCCGTGGTGCGGTTGAGGATCCGGATCGCCATCGGCGTCGTGAAGAGCTGCCGGGCGCGAGCGGCGAGCACGATATAGCCGGCAAAGACCACGCCCACCACGCTCAAGGTCGCCACCACCAGTTCCGCATAACCCAGCACTGTGATTTGGGTGAGATCGAGGATGGTCGGCAGGAGGGCCAAGTAGAAGACGATGGTTTTCGGATTGCCCAAGGTCAGGGCAAGCCCGCCGAGCAGAAGCTTGGCTGGATGCTCGGTCCCGGCCTGCGCCTCCACGTCCCTGGCCACGACGGGCGCCGTCCAGATCTTGTAGGCGAGGTAAAGCAGATAGGCTGCGCCCGCATATTTCACGACCAGGAAAATCTCGTGGAAAGCCTGTGCCAGGGCGGCCAATCCTAGGACAGCGAAGGTGAGCCACACCACATCGCCCAGGGCAATACCGATACTGAAGGGGATGGCCTCTTTCGACCCTCGTCCGAGCACTCGCGCCACGATGGCGGCAATCCCCGGCCCCGGTGAGGCGGCGGCGACGAAGAGGGCAGAGGAGAACAGGATGAGACCTGCGAGTTCCATGCGCGCTGCCCTTTCCGGATTGGCTCAATCGACAATAAAAAGTTTTGCCCCGCCCGTCGACCAGGAGCGATGGGGCTCTTCCCCATCGGCGACCTGGAAGCTTTGACCTGCAGTGAGAGTGAAAATACGGCCGTCCTCGAGCTCGGTCACGAACTCGCCCTCGAGAACGAACAGGATATGACCTTTGCTGCACCAACGATCGGCCCGGTAATTCCGGGAGCATTCGACCAGCCGGACTCGGATGTCGCTGAACTCTCGTGTCCGCCAAAGTGCGTCGCCCGTCTCGCCAGGATAGCGAATCGGCTCGACGGAGGACCAATCCGTCGAGCCGAAGCGGATGTCTGACATCTTCATGGGTGATCCTGAGAAGCAACAATGTGACCAGGAGCAACATGCAAGAGATCGGCTCTCCCGTCCAGTTCCTGGAATAGGCCCGGATCCGCTCCCGTCATCCAGACCTGCCCCCTAATGTTTCCAGCGCGTCATAGAGCCCGGCCCGGCGGCGGGGATCGAGGTGAGCGGCGACCTCATCGAGGAGCACGAAGGGAGCGATGCCGCTCATGCTGGCGACGAGCCGGGCATGGGCGAGCACGAGGCCGATCAGCAGCGCCTTCTGCTCGCCGGTGGAGGCCGTGTTGGCGGGAATGTCTTTGGGCCCGTGGCGCACGAGAAGGTCAGAGGCCTGAGGCCCGACGAGGGTGCGTCCGGCCGCCCGATCGCGGGAGCGGTTGTCGCGCAAAAGGGCGCGGTAGCGGTCCTCGGCATCGACGGCAGGCAGAGTAGCGACGAGCGCATCGATTTCACCCTCGAGACCCATCATGGCGAAGGGGAAGGGCGATTCCTCCTCGCGCGTCTCGAGAATGAGGGTCGCAAGCCGCTCCACGGTTTCACGGCGGGCGGCGGCGACTGCAATGGCGAGCTCCGCCACCTCGCGCTCGAGTGCATCGAGCCACAGGCGGTCGTCCGGGTTTTCCTCGAGCACGCGGTTGCGCGAGCGCAACGCCCGCTCCAGCGCATTCACCCGCGTGCCGTGTTCCGCATCGACCGCGAGCACGAGACGGTCGAGGAAGCGGCGCCGGTCACCGGCGGCGCCACGAAACAGCGCATCGAGATCCGGGGTGAGCCAGACGATGCGCAGATACTCGGCAAAGGCGGTCGGCGAGGAGGCGGGCATGCCGTCGATGCGGCAGATGCGCGAGGCGCGCGTATTCTCACCCTGCGGTTCCAGTCCGGTACCGAGACGGTGCTCGCCGTAAGGGGCATCGAGGGTTACGGAAACGGCGAAGGAGCCCGGCCCCTCATTGCGCGCCATCTCGCTAAGTTCCGCCCGTCTTAAGCCCCGTCCGGGCATGAAGAGCGAGATCGCCTCCAGCACATTGGTCTTGCCGGCCCCGTTCTCGCCCACGAGCGCCACGAGCGGGCGCGAGATAGTGAGATCCAGGCTCGCATAGGTGCGGAAATCCTGGAGGATCAGACGGGCGATTCGGGAAGCGGCAACAGGGGAGGAGGACATGCGCCCCCTTCATTCAGGAGCGGGCGCGAAAGATCAAGCGTTGGCACGGCCAAACCGGTTTTGGACCGGTATGATGCGCCCTTTGCATTCAACCCCTTCTCTGTCATGGCCGTCCCCGGGCTCGATCCGGGGATTAGTGCCGGCTATCCGGATCAGGAAGAGTGTCGCGCCGGACCAAAGCGAGATCACCGGCACTAGGCCGGTGATGACATAGAGGTTGATTCTGAAGACGATCCCGGATCGTCGCTGCGCTCCGTCCGGGATGACCAACGCTGAAGCGGTTTACACCCGCATCGGCATCAGGACGTAGAGCGCGGAGGCGCCTTCGCGGTCCTGGACGATGGTGGGGGAGCCGGGATCGGCGAGCTTGAACAGGGCGGTGTCGCCGTCGAGCTGGGCCGTGATGTCGAGGAGATAACGGGCGTTGAAGCCGATATCGATCGGCGTCGCATCGTAATCGACTTCGATCTCCTCTGTCGCGCTGCCCGAATCCGGGTTGTTGACGGTGAGCGTCAGGCGGCCGTCATTGAGCGCGAGCTTCACCGCGCGTCCGCGCTCGGACGAGATGGTGGAGACGCGGTCCACGGCTTTGGAAAAATCGGCACGCTCGACCACGAGAACCTTGTCATTCCCGGCGGGAATGACGCGTTGGTAATCGGGGAAGGTACCGTCGATGAGCTTGGAGGTCAGCACCACGCCGTCGAAGGTCAGCCGCACCTTGGCGGAGGACAATTCGACGGTGATGTTTTCAGAGCCGTCCTCGACGAGCTTGACGATCTCGGCCACCGCCTTGCGCGGAACGATCACGCCGGGCATGCCTTCCGAACCTGTGGGAGCCGGGATTTCGACCCGGGCGAGGCGGTGGCCGTCCGTGGCGACCGCCCGCATGACGACGGAGCCGCCCGCATCGATCGTGTGGAGATAGATGCCGTTGAGGTAGTAGCGCGTCTCTTCTGTCGAGATCGCGAACTGCGTCTTCTCGATCAGGCGCTTGAGATCGGCCGCAGCCAGCGTAAAGCGGTGCGGCAGGTCGCCGGCGGCGAGATCCGGGAAGTCGCTTTCCGGCAGGGCCTGCAGCATGAAGCGCGAACGCCCGGAGCGGATCTGCATCTGGCCCGTATCGGCGGTCATCTCGAGGGAGACCTGGGCGCCGTCCGAGAGTTTGCGCACGATGTCGTAGATCATGTAGGCCGGAACGGTGGTCGAGCCGGCTTCCGTGATCTCGGCGGGGATCGTCTCCGTCACCTCGATATCGAGGTCGGTGGCCTTGAGGCGAAGCGATCCTTCGTCCGCGCGCAGCAGGACATTCGACAGGATCGGAATGGTGTTGCGGCGCTCGACGACGCGGTGCACATGCCCCAGCGCCTTCAGCAGAGCGGCGCGCTCAACGGTAACTCTCATAACCTAGCACCTAGTTTCGGTGAAATTCTTGGCTCACCCCCGCGAAGGACCAGCCTCGAGCGGGATAAGCAGGGCAGCAAGATTGGCTTTTGTCGCCCGAGAAAGCAAGGCCGGGGCTTTGCCCGGCCAATATCCGCCTTGGACGGCCCGGATCCGAGACTTACTCCTGCAGCATCCGCTTGAGGAGTTCGACCTCGTCGGAGAGGGCGTGGTCTTCGCCCAGGGCCTTTTCGATCTTGCGCACCGCATGGAGCACAGTGGTGTGATCGCGCCCGCCGAAGCGGCGACCGATCTCAGGCAGGGAGCGCAGGGTCAGCACCTTGGACAGATACATGGCGATCTGGCGTGGGCGCACCACGGCGGCGGTGCGGCGCTCCGAGAGGATGTCGGAGCGGGAGACGTTGTAGCGGGAGGCCACCAGCTTCTGGATATCCTCGATCTTGACCCGCTTCGGCTCGCGGTTGCGCACCAGATCGCGGATCGCGGTCTCGGCGGTTTCCAACGTGATGGCAGAACTGGTGAGCGTCGCATGGGCGAGCAGGCGGTTCACGGCGCCTTCGAGGTCGCGTCCGTTGGCGGTGATGGCGCGGGCCACATAGGCGATCACGTTCGGGCTCACCTCGAAGGTGGGATGGATCGTCTTCAGCGCCTCGATGCGCGTCGTGAGAATCGAGGTCCGCAGCGCCTCGTCGAGAGCGCTGACCTCGACCACGAGGCCGCCGGCGAGACGCGAGCGGACGCGCTCGTCGAGATTTTCCAGATCCGCCGGCGGACGGTCGGCGGCGATCACGATCTGGCGGCCTGCATCGATGAGGGCATTCAGCGTGTGGCCGAATTCCTGCTGGATCTGCTTGCCCTGAATGAACTGCACGTCGTCGATGATGAGCAGGTCGATGCCGCGAAGGCGCTCCTTGAAGGCCAGCGACGTCTGCGCCTTCAGAGAGGCGACGAAGCCATACATGAAGCGGTCGGCCGTAAGATAGATGACGCGACGGCCTTGAGAGCGCACTTCATGGCCGATGCCATGGAGAAGATGTGTCTTGCCGAGGCCGACGCCCGCGTGGAGATAAAGCGGATTGTAGATCGCCTGGCCATTCTGGGCATGGGCGACCCGGTCTGCCGCCGCATGGGCGAGGGCGTTGGATCGACCAACGATGAAGCTCTCGAAAGTGAGGCGTGAATCGAGTGGCGCACCGCCGAGGTCGCTGTTCTCGCCGCGCTCCTCCTGGGAAGCGGTCACCGAGGGAGATTTGATCTCACCGGCCATGCTCGGCATTGCCATCGACGCGGTCGGAGCCGGACGGGGCGCTTCGCTCGCCCGGCGCTGGGCCGCGGGATCGCGTCCAAGAGTGCTGCGCACGCCGATGGAGACGCGCTCGATGTCGCCAGCCTCGGAGCGATAAACCGTCAGCACTCGGTCGGCATAATGGGATTCGATCCAACTCTTCAGGAAGCGGGTGGGAACGGTGAGATAGGCGCAGCCCTCGATCACCGAATCCAGTTCCAGGCGTCCGAACCAGCTCGCAAAGATATCCTCCCCCAGCTCGGCCCGGAGACGGCGCTTGACCCGCGCCCACACATCCGATGCCGTTTGTTCGCCCGGAGCCTCCATGCCGTTCTCGCTGGGAGCGGCAAAGGTGCGGTGATCTTCGCTGCGATACATCAATGTTCCTCCACGAGGTTCCGCCTCCTTTAAGGTCGGAAACCCCCACGCATGACCCGTTTTGAACACCAAGGCACAATGGCCTCACAGGTTATCCAAAACGTGGCGCCCCCAATTGTACTAAAGATTATCTGAACGCTTTTAAGTGGAGACGATCGCTGACTGTCGTCTCCTTTGCCTTCACTCAAGTTTTATTAAGTTTACCTATCGGTAAAGGATGAGCCTTCGCTTGCTTCTTGAGAGAATGAAACAACGACTTATCCCCGCACATGGTGTCTTTAGTTCTAGCTTTGAGTGAATGACTTCACGGCGAGCCGTTGAAGCAGATTGACCTTACACAGGGTGCGGGACGGCGTGCAATACGGCCGAGTCGAGTCGCAAGCGCTTGCAAGCCCCTTGTTGCGTTCACAGCCTCGTCCACAGGTTTTGAATCTGGGCTTTAAAGTCCTGACTCTTCAACTGATTCACTGTTCCACCACAGCCTGTCCGCAGGTCTAAAAAAGAGTCTTTCCGCAACCTTGATTCAGAACCGATTCGCCTCGACTCGGGAGGTGATTCTGATGCTTCACGATGCTTTGCCTGCTAAGCTCTTGAAGAAGCTAAATGTTTTATGTGCGGTTTGAATCCGGGCTGTGGAGCTTTCACCCGGTCTGCCGGGGATAAAGTCAAGCTGCCATGTGGATAAAATTTGAAGGCGGAATCCGGGTCCAAATACGAAAAAACCCGGCCGCGAGGCCGGGTCTGATCAACGATGAAAAGAACAGCTATGAAGGCTGCTTGTTAAGCGCTCAGCGTCTTGATGCGGCTCGCGAGGCGCGAAACCTTCCGCGACGCGGTATTCCTGTGCACGATGCCCTTCTGAGCGGCGCGCATCATCTCCGGCTCGGCGGCGCGCAGGGCGGCTGCGGCCTCGGTCTGGTTGCCGGCAGCGATCGCCTCTTCAACCTTGCGGACGAAGGTCCGCATCCGGCTGCGACGCGACTTGTTGATCGCGGTGCGCTTCACGATCTTGCGGGTCATCTTCTTGGCGGACACGGTGTTGGCCATGGCCCATCCTCGTTCTTTAAAAATCCCGATGCGCCAAGCTCAAGCTTGTCGAGAGCTCCGGCAGCGATCGGTTGATTGCATGGAAACCGAAGAGCCCGCGGGAAGCGCGGGCTCATGTGAGGCGGCTTATAGACGCGAAGGCCGCGAACGTCAACGTCCGTGGTCCTTTGCGCGTCAAAAAAGCGCCCGAAGGGCCTGACGCCACGGATTGGCCGGGTCGAGAAGAAGCCTGAACGCCATGAGGCTCGACACAAGAACCAGGAGCGGACGGATGATCCGGGAGCCCAGCCGCATGGCGAGCTGCGAGCCGATCTGGGCGCCGAGAAAGGAGGCTCCGGCCATGATGAGCCCGACGGGCCACACCACCGCCCCGGTTGCCGAATAAAGAAGGAGGCTGCCGAAATTGCTCGCGAAATTGACAAGCTTGGTATGAGCGGTCGCCTTCACCACTCCGTAGCCGAGGAGCGTCACGAAGGCGAGCATATAGAAGGAGCCTGCCCCCGGCCCGAAGATGCCGTCATAAAAGCCGATGGCGACCGGCGCGGTGAGGCCGAAAGCCAGGGCCGTCATCCGGGCCTGCGCGTCCTCGTCATGCATCTTGCGTGAGAAGGCGAAGAAGAGGGCTATGGCAATAAGCAGTACCGGGATCAGCACCTCAAGCACGGAGCGCGGCAGGAACTGCACACACAGCGCTCCCGCGATGCTGCTGAGGAAAGCCACCAGGGTGAAGCCCCAAGCCTTGCGCCATTCGATCAGACCCTTTCGGGCGAAGCTGTAGGTTGCGGAGGCCGCTGCGAACGAGCCCTGCACCTTGTTGGTCGCAATGGCCTGGGCCGGATCGAGGCCTGCGAGCAGGAGGGCGGGCACGGTCAGAAGCCCGCCGCCTCCGGCGATGGAATCCACGAAGCCCGCAAGAAAGGAGACCGCCGCGAGAGCCGCGATCATGTCGAAGCCGATGTCGACCACGTT
The DNA here is from genome assembly GCF_044784385.1 of Microvirga sp. RSM25. Lineage (NCBI taxonomy): Bacteria > Pseudomonadati > Pseudomonadota > Alphaproteobacteria > Hyphomicrobiales > Methylobacteriaceae > Microvirga > Microvirga sp. RSM25. The sequence goes on from NZ_CP173039.1 coordinate 4,740,163, forward strand.
CTACTGGTTCTTGAACTCGGCCGCGCGCTTGCCCACGAAGGCCGCCATGCCTTCTTTCTGGTCGGCGGTGGCGAACATGGCATGGAACAGGCGCCGCTCGAAGCGGATGCCCTCTGCGAGCGACACCTCGTCGGCACGGTTGATGGTTTCCTTCGTCATCATGGCGACGGGGAGCGACATGGAGGCGATGGTCTCGGCCGTCTTCATGGCCTCGCTCATGAGATCGGCCAGCGGCACCACGCGGGCGACAAGGCCGGAGCGCTCGGCCTCCTCGGCGCCCATCATGCGACCCGTCAGGCACATCTCCATGGCCTTGGCCTTGCCGATGAGCCGGGTCAGGCGCTGCGTGCCGCCCATGCCCGGCATCACGCCGAGCCTGATCTCCGGTTGGCCGAACTTGGCGTTATCCGCCGCGATGATGAAATCACACATCATGGCGAACTCGCAGCCGCCGCCGAGCGCAAAGCCCGCCACCGCCGCGATCATCGGCTTGCGTCGTCCCGAAACCTTTTCCCAGCCCGAGAAGTGATCGGCCATGTAGGTATGCGGATAGGTGAGTTCGGCCATCTCCTTGATGTCCGCGCCCGCGGCAAAAGCCTTTTCCGAGCCGGTGATGACGATGCAGCCGATATTCTGATCCGCCTCGAAGGTGTCGAGTGCCTGGTTCACCTCGTTCAGCAGCGCCGAATTGAGGGCGTTCAGGGCCAGGGGCCGGTTGAGTGTGATCAGCCCGACCTTGTCGCGCGCCTCAACGAGAATCGTCTCAAAAACCATGCCGGCGTCTCCTCATTGCTGGATGAGACACCGGTAGGCGAGGCTTAAAGGTCCGGCAAGAGAAAAACCGGATTCGGTGTGTTCGCCTTACGATGAGGAGCGCTTCTGGCATTCCGGGCAATAGAAGGTAGAGCGTCCGGACTGTACGAGCCGCGCTACCGTCCCTGTGCAGGCGGGGGTTGCGCACGGCTCTCCCTCGCGGTCGTAGACCCGGAAGGAATGCTGGAAATAGCCGAGCGAGCCGTCCACCTGCGCATGGTCGCGGAGGGTCGAGCCGCCGGCCTCGACGGCCTCAGTGAGCACGTCCCGGATGATGTCGGCCAAGAGGTGTGCCTTGTCGGTTGGCTGTCCCTTCTTCGTCACGAGCGAACCGGCCGCAGCCTCGGGGTGAAGGCCAGCGCGGAACAGGGCCTCGCAGACATAGATGTTGCCGAGGCCTGCGATCAGGCGCTGGTCGAGGAGGGCGGCCTTCAAGGGGGTGCGTTTGCCCTCGAAGAGCCGGGCGATGGTCTTGCCCGAGAGCTCGTTGCCGAGGGGCTCGATGCCCATGCCGGCAAAATGCTTCGAGGTCTCGATGGCGGAGCGGGGCACCAGATCCATGAAGCCGAAGCGGCGGGCGTCATTATAAGTGACGGCTGCCCCGTTGGAGAGCTGGAACACCACGTGGTCGTGGGCGCCCAGGCCCCCATGCTCGTGGTGGAACTCCCCCGGCATGCGGGTGGCACCGCCTTGGGTCACCAGGAAGCGCCCCGACATGCCGAGATGCATCACCAGCACCTCGCCGGAGGCAAGATCGGCGAGGAGATACTTGGCTCTTCGGCCCAAAGCCTTGATCTCCTGGCCTTCCAGGCGCTCGGAGAACCGTTCGGGAAAGGGAAAACGCAGATCGGGCCGGCGCTGGGTCACCTTGGTGAAGCGGGCGCCAACCATGGCGGGCTCCAGGCCGCGGCGCACGGTTTCGACTTCGGGCAGTTCGGGCATCAACCATCTCTCGGCTTCTTGAGACCTCTTACATAGCCATCCGGCCCCGCTTCCGCTATGGATCGCGACAACAGGTGACGAGAGGTTTGGTGCAGATCATGACCGACGAGAACACCCATTTCGGGTTCCAGTCCGTGCCGCTCGGCGAGAAGCAGGGCAAGGTCAACGAGGTCTTTCGCTCGGTGGCGAGCCGCTACGATCTGATGAACGACCTCATGTCGGCCGGGCTCCACCGCCTCTGGAAGGAGGCTCTCGTCTCGACCCTGCGTCCGCCCCGCGATCGTCCGTTCCGCCATCTCGACGTGGCAGGCGGCACCGGAGACGTCGCCTTCCGCATCCTGGACGAGAGCGGCCCGCAGACCCGCATGACCGTGCTCGACATCAACGGCGAGATGCTCAAAGTCGGCGCCGAGCGGGCTGGCCATCGGTATGAAGGCCGCATTGACTTCGTCGAGGCCAATGCGGAAGAACTGCCCCTCGAGTCCAAGACCTACGACGCCTATACCATCGCCTTCGGGATCCGGAACGTGCCGCGCATCGATGCGGCGCTTCGCGAGGCGCATCGGGTGCTGAAACCCGGCGGGCGCTTCCTGTGCCTTGAATTCTCGAAGGTCGACGTGCCGGTTCTCGACAAGATCTACGATGCCTATTCCTTCAACGTCATTCCCAAGATCGGGGGCATGGTGACGGGCGATGCGGAATCCTACCAGTATCTGGTGGAATCGATCCGTCGCTTTCCGCCGCCGGCCGCCTTCGCTCGTATGATCGAGGAGGCGGGATTCAAGTGCGTGACGCATCGGACGCTGACGGCCGGCGTCGTCGCCATTCATTCCGGCTGGAAGATCTGAGTGTGATCGGCAGTCTCGTTCATCTTATCCGCAACCTGCGCGCCGGCTTCGTTCTGGCCCGGGAAGGCGCACTTGCGCTCATCGATCCGAGCGCCCTGCCGCCTGCTGCCCGCTTCGGCTTGCGGATGGCGCGTCTCATCGAGCGACCGCAAGCCGGCGACGGCGCGGCGCGGCTCTCCAAGGCGCTGACGCGGCTCGGGCCTTCTTACGTAAAATTCGGCCAGTTCCTCGCGACCCGCCCCGACATCGTCGGCGTCGCGGCCGCCCGAGACCTGGAGCGTCTGCAGGACCGCATGCCGCCCTTCCCCCGTGCGGAAGCGGTGCGCATGGTCGAGGTTGCGCTCGGTCGTCCCATCGACGAGCTGTTCCTGGAATTCAGCGAGCCGATAGCCGCCGCCTCCATCGCTCAGGTCCACAAGGCCCGCATCCACACCGCGGAAGGCGAGGAGATCATTGCCGTAAAAGTGGTGCGGCCCGGCGTGCGCGAAGGCTTCGCCCGCGATCTCCAGGCCATGCGCGCCGCCGCCCGCCTGTTCGAGCGCGTGGTGCCCGATGCGCGCCGCCTCAAGCCCCTTGAGATCGTGGAGGCGCTCGCCCGCTCCGTCGCCGTCGAGATGGATCTGCGCCTGGAAGCCGCCGCCGTCTCCGAACTGGCGGAGAACACGAAGGATGATCCCGATTTTCGCGTCCCGAAGCCGGAATGGGATCTCACCGCCCGGGACGTGCTCACCACTACCTGGATCGACGGCATCCGCCTCAACGATCTGTCGGGGATAGAAGCAGCCGGTCTCGATCGAGTGGCTCTGGGGCGCACGGTGATCCAATCCTTCCTGCGTCATGCCATCCGCGACGGCTATTTCCACGCCGACATGCATCCCGGCAATCTGTTCGTGGATGCAGAAGGCCGTCTCGTTGCGGTTGACTTCGGCATCATGGGCCGGCTCGGCATGAAGGAACGGCGGTTCCTCGCCGAAATTCTGTTGGGCTTCATCCGCCGCGATTACCTGCGTGTGGCGCAGGTGCATTTCGAGGCCGGCTATGTGCCACCACACCATTCGGTGGAGGATTTCGCGCAGGCCATCCGTGCCATCGGCGAGCCGATCCACGACCGGCGCGCCGACGAGATTTCGATGGCGAAGCTTTTGACGCTTCTCTTCGAGATCACGGCCCTCTTCGACATGGCAACCCGCATCGAGCTCGTCATGCTGCAGAAGACCATGGTCGTGGTCGAGGGCGTGGCCCGCAACCTCGACCCGAAGCTCGACATGTGGACCACCTCCGAGCCGGTGGTTCGCGACTGGATCGAGCGCAATCTTGGTCCTCTCGGCCGGGTCGAGCAGGCAGGCAAGGGTCTGTGGACGCTCGCCGGCGTCATCGGCGATCTGCCGGAGCTGGCCTTACGCGCTGAGCGGGTGCTCAACCAGCTCGAGGATGTAACGGCACGAGGCGTGGCGCTCGACCAGGACAGTGTCGCGGCCATCGGGCGCGCCGAGGCCCGCGGCAACCGCTGGGGCGTGGCGGCCTTGTGGATTATCGCTGCCTCGCTGATGATCATGCTGTTCAGAGGCTTCGCATGACGGCGCTTTCAGGAAAACGCATCCTCCTCGTCATCGGCGGCGGCATCGCGGCCTACAAGTCGCTCGATCTCATCCGCCGCCTGCGCGAGCGCGGCGCCTCCGTCCGCTGCATCCTGACGGCCGGGGCGCAGCAATTCATCACGCCGCTCGCTGCCTCTGCTCTCACAGGGCAGCGCTCGCATACGGATCTCTTCGACCGTGAGGACGAGGCCGATATCGGCCATATCCGTCTGGCCCGCGATGCGGACCTTGTGGTCGTTGCGCCGGCCACCGCCAATCTCATGGCGAAGATGGCGGGCGGCCATGCGGACGATCTTGCCTCCACGGTGCTGCTCGCAACCACGTTGCCGATCCTGGTCGCGCCGGCCATGAACGTGCGCATGTGGCTGCATCCGGCAACACAGCGCAATCTTAAAGCTCTTCAGGCCGAAGGCGTTCATGCAGTCGGGCCCAATGACGGCGCGATGGCGGAGGCTGAGTTCGGCCCCGGCCGCATGGCTGAGCCCCTGGAAATTGCGGCGGCCGTCGAGCGTCTGCTCGCGCCGTCGGGACCGCTCGCCGGGAAGCATGTGATCGTCACCTCCGGTCCGACGCACGAGCCCATCGATCCGGTGCGCTACATCGCTAACCGCTCCTCCGGCAAGCAGGGTCATGCGATTGCGAAAGCCGCTGTCGAAGCAGGCGCACGCGTGACGCTGATCTCGGGCCCCGTGACGCTGCCCGATCCTGCAGGCGTGATCACCGTGCATGTGGAAAGCGCCCGCGAGATGCTACAGGCCGTCGAAAAGGCCTTGCCGGCCGATATCGGGATCTTTGCGGCCGCCGTGGCCGATTGGCGCGTGGCGAATGCCGGTGAGCAGAAGATCAAGAAGAAGGACGGCGCGCTGCCGAATCTGTCGCTCACCGAAAATCCCGATATCCTCGCCACCATCTCGCATCGCACCAAGAACCGCCCGCCGCTCATGGTGGGCTTTGCGGCCGAGACTGAACATGTGATCGAGCACGCCAAACAGAAGCTGGCGAAGAAGGGCTGCGATCTCATCGTCGCCAACGATGTATCCACCGCAGGCGGTGTCATGGGCGGCGATAGCAATACCGTGCATCTCGTCACCGCGTCGGATGTGGAGACCTGGCCGACCCTGTCGAAAACCGACGTGGCGAAAAAGCTCATTGGGCATTTGAGTGCCATGGCGGAAGGCGCAAAGTCATGAGCCATCGCCTGTGCGTCCAGCGCCTCGCCCACGCTGCCGATCTACCTCTGCCGCGCTATGAGACCGCTGGAGCCGCGGGAATGGATCTCGTGGCGGCCAATCCTGCCGATGCGCCGATCGTCCTGCAGCCGATGCAGCGGATTCTCGTTCCCACCGGCCTCGTGTTTCAACTGCAAACCGGCTTCGAGGCACAGGTGCGGCCCCGTTCGGGACTGGCCTTCAAGCATGGCGTCACCGTGCTCAATGCGCCGGGTACCATCGATGCGGATTACCGCGGCGAGGTGCAGGTACTTCTCGTCAATCTGGGCTCCGAGCCCTTCACTATCTCGCGCGGCATGCGCATCGCCCAAATGGTGATTGCACCGGTAACCGTGGTAGAACCGATCGAGGTGGGACAGGTCGACGAGACCGGCCGCGCCGCAGGCGGTTTCGGATCGACGGGGCTGGGGTAAGGGAGCACTCGCATGAACTTTCTCTCGCGCCGCTCGCTTCTTGCCATCGCTGCCGTCACCGACATTGCGCTTCATGCCCGGCCCATGCCGGTCTCGGCCAAGGCGCTTGCCGCCCGGCACAACCTGCCCCCGCGCTATCTGGAGCCAGTCCTGCAGGCTCTGGTCCGTCAGGGCATCCTGAAAGGCGTGCGCGGTCCCCGTGGAGGCTACGAACTGGCCCGCGAGCGGCGGCGGATCACGGCAGGGGACATCGTGCGCATCGCCATGTCGGCCCTGGAGGAGGACGGGTCCTCGCCGTTGCCGGAATCGCGCCTTGCCGAGGCCGTCGTTTCGCCCTTGGTACAGCGCGGAACCGAGGCGTTCCTGGCCGAGCTCGATAAGGTGACGGTGGAGGATTTGTGTCAGAAGGCGCAGGCTGAATCGGCTGTCGAAACGATGTCCACCGTCGATTTCACAATATGAAACGTGAATTGATGTAAATATCGACACCCCGTGCGGGAAAGGTTAAGTTTCGCCGATCTGAAGGAGGAAACCTATGGCTGACACTCTCCATCTGTCGGGCTCCGATGCCAAGCCCGGACGTGGCCGCATCTACGGCTCGATCACGGAAACCATCGGCAACACCCCGCTCGTGCGCCTGAACCGGCTGCCCAAGGAGCGCGGGATAGACGCCGAGATCCTCGTCAAGCTCGAGTTCTTCAACCCGATCTCAAGCGTGAAGGACCGCATCGGCGTCAGCATGATCGAGGCCATGGAAGCCGCCGGCAAGATCAATCCCGATACGACCCTGATCGAGCCGACCTCCGGCAACACCGGCATTGCGCTCGCCTTCGTGGCAGCAGCGCGCGGCTACCGCCTGATCCTGGTGATGCCCGAGACCATGTCCATCGAGCGTCGCAAGATGTTGGCCTATCTCGGCGCGGAGCTCGTTCTCACCCCTGGCCCCATGGGCATGAAGGGCTCGATAGCCAAGGCCGAAGAACTCCTGAACGAAATTCCCAACTCCGTCATTCCGCAGCAGTTCAAGAACCCGGCCAATCCGGAGATCCACCGCAAGACCACGGCGGAGGAGATCTGGAACGACACCAACGGCCAGTTCGACGCCTTCGTGGCCGGTGTCGGCACCGGTGGCACGATCACGGGCGTCGCCCAAGTGATCAAGCCGCGCCTGCCGAACATGAAGGTGATCGCCGTGGAACCGGAGGATTCCCCGGTGCTCTCCGGCGGCCAGCCCGGCCCGCACAAGATCCAGGGCATCGGTGCCGGCTTCGTGCCGGATGTGCTCGACCGCTCGCTCATCGACGATGTGGTGACGGTGGGCAATCAGACGGCGTTCGATACGGCGCGCCAACTCGCGAAACTTGAGGGCATTCCCGGCGGCATCTCGACCGGCGCCAATGTGGCGGCGGCGCTCGAAGTGGCCTCGCGCCCCGAGTTCAAGGGCAAGCGCATCGTCACCGTCGCGCCTTCCTTCGCCGAGCGCTACATCTCGAGTGCTTTGTTCGACGGTCTCTGATTTCTTCATCAGACAAATGATCGAGGGGCGGCTTCACGGCCGCCCCTTTTTGTTTGCGCTCATCCCAAGCGTAGCCAGAACTTCGCCTTGCCCGCCGGGTTCTCCTTGCACTCACGAGATTCGAGCGATGGTTCAAGGAGCTCATCATGGCGGAACGCAAAGCGCCCTATTCATTGAAGGATCAATCGGCGGACCAGATCCGCAACGAGCAGCGCGGCGGCGTCGACAGTCCGGTCGATCCGAACCGGGATGGCGGCGTTGAGGGCAACGCCACCATGCGGCGCGTGTGGAGCGAGCCCGGCGGCGAGGCCTACAATTACCGCCAGGGGCAGACCGGCCAGACCAGCAAGGCCGGCATGGACGGTCACGACGAGCTCACGGCCGCCGAAACGCCGGAGACCACCAAGCACCTGAGCGATGCCAGCCTGTCGCCGGATGACAAGGATGCAACGGCAGAAGCCATCGAGCGCGCGACAGCGGTCAACGGCAAGGACCAAGGCTGACAGGAGCGTATCATGGGCAATGCAGGCTACGGCAACCACACCGACGACACGAAGAACTATGTCGACAGCGAGCGTCCGGACCCGCAGGCGGGTCGCTCGGCCGAGAAGCAGCCCGGCGGCAAGCAGCCGGCGGCAGGCCCGCACGACAAGCCGCACCTGACGAACCCGGATGCGACCCCTGGGGCCGGCTCCTTGCCGGAATCGGGTGATCACGACGCGACGGATTCGACAAGTTCGTAAGGCAAGTTCGTAAGGCGAGTTCGTAAGGACAGAGAGGCCCCCATGACCCAGAACCGGAACTCGGGACCTCGCGTCCCGACGGAACGTCCCGATCCCGAAGCGGCAGAGCGCGACCCAGGTCCCGGCGCTCAGGACCGTCCTGGTTTCGATCTCGGCGGCGCGGTGGATCCATCCAACAAGACGCAGGTTGGCTCGGGCACCATTCCCGGCGGCCCGAAGGGCAGCCCCACGAGCGGCACCGATGCCGGAGGCCGGGCGACCGGGCTTACCGATCCCAGCGGCTCGCGCTCCCTCGGCAATGAGGGTGACGCGGGCTCCGATTCAGGCGCGGGCCCGACCGACGGCTCCGGCGGTCCCGCTTAAGGCAGCAAAGGAAAGACAGCGATGGCAAAACCCGACAACAAGTCCGACAAGGCTACCGAAGAGGATATCAATGCACCCCGGCTGACCCCGCAGGGCCGCGAGAACCCCGAGGCCTCCGGCGAGGATTCGACGAACCCGATGGGCGAGGGTGCGAAGAAGGGACAGCCCAGCAAGGCCGAGGGATAGACCTGTCTGCAGCCGTCATCCGAGTCGGCTATGCCGTCCGGGATGACGATGAAGCCAAAGGAAAAGGCCGCCCAAGGGGCGGCCTTTCAACTTCGCTCGATGCGCTGCGTTTAAGCGCTCAGCGCTTCCTTCGAACGCTCGGCGCGCTTGCGGTCGTTGGGGTCGAGAATTGCCTTGCGGATGCGGATCGACTTCGGCGTCACCTCGACGAGCTCGTCGTCCTGGATCCAGGCGAGCGACTTCTCCAGCGTCATGCGGATCGGCGGGGTCAGGCGCACCGCCTCGTCCTTGGAGGTCGTGCGGATGTTGGTGAGCTTCTTGCCCTTCAGCACGTTCACCTCAAGATCGTTCTCGCGGTTGTGCTCGCCGACGATCATGCCCTGGTAGACCTTCCAGCCGGGCTCGATCATCATCGGGCCGCGGTCTTCGAGGTTCCACAGCGCGTAGGCCACGGCCTCGCCGGAATCGTTCGAGATCAGCACGCCGTTGCGGCGGCCGGCGATCTCGCCGCGATAGGGCTCGTAGGCGTGGAACAGGCGGTTCATGATCGCAGTGCCGCGGGTGTCGGTCATCAGCTCGCCCTGGTAGCCGATGAGGCCGCGGGTCGGAGCGTAGAACACGAGACGCTGGCGGTTGCCGCCCGAGGGGCGCATCTCGACCATGTCGGCGCGGCGCTCGGACATCTTCTGCACCACGACGCCGGAATGCTCCTCGTCCACGTCGATCACCACTTCCTCGATGGGCTCGAGGAGCTGGCCGTTATCGTCCTTCTCGAACACGACGCGGGGACGTGACACGGCGATCTCGAAGCCCTCGCGGCGCATGGTCTCGATCAGGATCGCAAGCTGCAATTCGCCGCGGCCCGAAACGTAGAACGAGTCCTTGTCGGTGGCTTCCTCGATCTTGAGGGTCACGTTGCCTTCCGCTTCCTTGAACAGGCGGTCGCGGATCATGCGGCTCGTGACCTTGTCGCCCTCGGTGCCCGCAAGCGGTGAGTCGTTGACGATGAAGGACATGGTCACGGTCGGCGGATCGATGGGCTGCGCCTGGATCGGAATGTCGTTCTCAGGAGCGCAGAAGGTGTCGGCCACGGAGCCCTTCACAAGGCCCGCGATGGAGACGATGTCGCCCGCCTCGCCGAGCTCGATCGGCTGGCGCTCGAGTCCGCGGAAGGCCAGAATCTTGGACACGCGGCCGGTCTCGACCACCTTGCCCTCGCGGTCGAGCACCTTGATCGACTGGTTCGGCTTCACGGTGCCGGAGCTGATGCGGCCGGTGACGATGCGGCCCAGAAACGGGTTGGCTTCGAGCAGCGTGCCGAGCATGCGGAACGGGCCTTCCTCGGTCTTGGCCGGAGGCACGTGATCGAGCACGAGGTCGAACAGGGGCGCCAGACCCTCGTCGCTCGGGCCTTCCGGCGCCTTCGCCATCCAGCCGTTGCGGCCCGATCCGTAGAGGATCGGGAAGTCGAGCTGCTCGTCAGTGGCGTCGAGCGCCGCGAAGAGGTCGAACACCTCGTTGACCACCTCGATATGACGGGCGTCGGGACGGTCGATCTTGTTGATGGCCACGATGGGCTTGAGACCGATCTTGAGGGCCTTGGAGACCACGAACTTCGTCTGCGGCATCGGGCCTTCGGCCGCGTCCACGAGCACGATGGCGCCGTCGACCATGCTCAGGATGCGCTCCACCTCGCCGCCGAAATCGGCGTGGCCCGGGGTATCGACGATGTTGATGCGGGTGTCCTTCCAGACGACCGAGGTCGCCTTGGCCAGGATGGTGATGCCGCGCTCTTTCTCAAGATCGTTCGAGTCCATGGCGCGCTCTTCCACGCGCTGGTTCTCGCGGAAGCTGCCCGATTGCTGAAGCAGCTTGTCGACGAGGGTGGTCTTGCCGTGGTCGACGTGAGCGATGATGGCGATATTGCGTAGTTTCATAGGGGTCTTTCAAAGCAAAGCGGCCCGGCACGCGGCAAGCGTAGCCGCGCCCCTGGCTCCTACCGGGCGGAAATCTGATGTGCTGCAATATAATGATAAGAGAGCGGCGGCAATAGGGCAGGGTGACGCCTTTCTGGGAAGAGCAGCCAGCACCGTGTGGCCCGGAGCCTGTGGGCTCCGAGCCGGACGGTTGATCGAGGGTGGCGCGAAGGGCAGCCGGGCTCGATGACTATGGTGGAATGGAAGAGCCGGAGTGCCTCTTCGCGCACGGCTTTTTTAGGCGGACAGGAGAGGCAAGCTCAGTCAACCGCCGCAGGCGTGGTCCGTCTGCTCGACGGGGGCCTGCGACCGATCCCGACTACCCACCCACATCCTGGGCCTCCCGTCGACAGGGGTGCGAACCCTGCCACGGGACCGTGCCTGCTTCCGCACTGCGACGCCTCGCGAGCGCGCCCCTCTCAGAAGCAGATCTGTGCAATGATATAGCTCAGCTCACACCCGTCGTCAAGAACAAAGTGAGAACATTACACACGTCCTCACGTCATCACCGGCCTTGTGCCGGTGATCCCGATCGGAACAGCGCTGCGCCTCACCGCATCGGGATGGCCGGGACAGGCCGGCCCTGACGGCAGAGGGTGTCACGGGCCATGATCCCGATCGTCTCGCTCGGCCTCATCCTGAGGAGCCGCGAAAAGCGGCGTCTCGAAGGAGGGTCCGGAGAGCACTGAACTCCTCCTTCGAGACGCAGCCTCACGGCTGCTCCTCAGGATGAGGGCCATGGGTCTGGAAGCGGGATGGCCGGGGCTGATCCCCGGATCAAGTCCGGGACGGCCATGACGGGGAGAGGATGCACGGAGACCAGCCGGTGTCATCCCCGCGAGGACGCGCAGCGGAGGGGGCGGAACCCATCAGCAGCGCCGAGAGCGGGAGTGGAACCCGCTCCCATCTGCGGAGCGCCCGAGACGATGGGCAGCATCATCGTCACACCTTGCCCTGCCATTCACGTTCGGCCATGGGGAAGCATTGAAGTCACATGGAGTTGGCCTAGATGGCTGAGATCCTCAGCCTTCCGAACCCCGGCATGTCGGCCAGAACAACCTTGATCGCCCTCGCACGTCCGGACTTTCAGCCGCCATCGCGGCCAGGGTTGACGCTCGTCGCCAAGGCGTCGGTGCCGTCAGATCCGCCACTCTCTGCCGTCTCGGGCAGCCGGCTCGTGCGCGGAAGACCCAAAAATCTCCGGTAGGCGCATGATGCATGGTAAGCTTGGTCCCAGTCTGGATTTCCTGAGCGGGGGCGGTGAAATGGGTGCGCTCATGCGCGCCCACGACTGGTCCACGTCGCCCCTCGGGCCGCCGGAAAACTGGCCCCAGAGCCTCCGGACCGTGGTGAGCCTGATGCTCACCTCCAAGTTTCCCATGTTCATCGCCTGGGGACCTCACCTCGCCTTCCTGTACAACGACGGCTATCGGCCGATCTTCGGCGCAAAGCACCCGCATGCCCTCGGATTGCCATTCCGGGATGTGTGGTCGGAAATCTGGCCCGACATCGAACCCCTGGTGACGAAGGCTCTCGCAGGGGAGGCGACGTATCACGAGGACCTGCACCTCGTGATGGAGCGCAACGGCTACCCGGAAGATACGTGGTACACCTTCTCCTACTCGCCTGTACGGGACGAGACGGGCGGCATTGCCGGCATGTTCTGCGCCTGCACGGAGACCACGCAGGAGGTCAAGTCCCGCGCGGCGCTGAAAGCGGAGCAGGATCGGCTCCGCGAGCTCTTCAAGCAGGCTCCGGGCTTCATGGCGATGCTGAGCGGGCGCGATCATGTCTTCGAGCTGGCGAACGACGCCTACCTTCAGCTCGTGGGCCACCGTCGTGACATCATGGGCAAACCCGTGCGAGAGGTTCTGCCCGAGGTCGCGGGTCAGGGCTTCTTCGAGCTGCTGGACAAGGTCTACACGACGGGTGAGCCATTCGTCGGACGCAACTTGCGGGTCGGGCTTCAACGAAAACCGGGAAGCCGTGTTGAGGACCGCTTCGTCGACCTCGTCTATCAGCCGATCACCGACAGCGAGGGCAAGGTCACCGGCATCTTCGCCGAAGGGTATGACGTCACGGAGCGGGTTCAGGCCGAAGAGAGCCTGCGTGAGAGCGAGGCACGGTTCCGCAATCTCGCCGACAACGCCCCTGTCATGGTCTGGGTGACGGCACCCGACGGGACTTGTGCCTACCTGTCCCGCTCCTGGTACGAATTCACCGGGCAGACCCTGGAGACCGGCTTAGGGTTCGGTTGGCTGGACGCGATCCACCCGGATGATCGGGACTGGTCGGACGAGGTGTTCCGGAACGCCAATCTCAAGCGGGAAGCATTCCAGCTGGAGTACCGGCTGCGCCGCGCAGACGGAACCTACCGCTGGGCCATCGATGCTGCGGCGCCGCGCTTTGGCAGTGACGGCACCTTTCTCGGCTATGTGGGGTCGGTGCTCGACATCACCGAGCGCAAGCAGATCGAGGATCGCCTGAGCGCAAGCGTGGCGGAGTTCCGAACCGTCACCAATGTAACGCCTGCTCTCGTCTGGGTGTGCTCAGGAACGGGCCGAAGCATCTTCCTGAACCAGCGTTGGCATGAGTTCACTGGCCAGACCGTCGAGGAAGCCGAGGGGCAAGGGTGGGCGCAAGCCATGCACCCCGAGGATGCCGAGCGTATCCTGCCCTACTGGCAGCATTGCCGTGAAACCGGCGAAACTTATGAGGGCGAGGTGCGCTACCGCCGCCGGGACGGGGAGTACCGCTGGCACGCCTTTCGCGCTCTGCCGCATGCCGACCAGAATGGTGTCATCGAGAAATGGTTCGGCGTCAGCGTGGATATTCATGAGCGCAAGGAATGGGACGATCACCGGGAGCTCCTCATCAACGAGCTGAACCACCGCGTGAAGAACACGCTGACCATCGTCCAGGCGATGGCTGCTCAAAAGCCTGCGGCACGTGAGCGACGAGGACCGGCCCAAGGCCCAGGCCTTCGAGGACCGTCTGTTCGCCCTGGCGCGTGCCCATGACGTGCTCACGCGTGAGAACTGGGAAGGGGCGGAGCTTCGGGAGATCATCGACGAGGTTGTCGAACCCTATCTCCGGCAGAAGACAAAGCACTTCGAGATCGAAGGGCCGCGCCTCCGCCTCATTCCCAGGACGGCTCTGGCCATCGCGATGGCGGTCCACGAACTCGCGACGAACGCTGCAAAGTATGGCGCGCTCTCCGTCCCGTCGGGATGCGTCGTCATCACCTGGGCTATCACGCCGGGTGACGTGCCGCGCCTGGTGCTACGGTGGCAGGAGCGGGGTGGGCCGCCCGTGACCGTTCCGACCCGCAGGGGCTTCGGCACGCGGCTGATCGAGCGGAGCCTGGCGCAGGACATCGGGGGAGAGGTTCGGCTGACCTACGCGCCCGCCGGCGCCGTGTGCGTGATGGACATCCCGTTGAGCGAAGCAGGCGGCACGGCGGAACACCCTTCACGGCATTAGGCGAAAAGCCCCAACCCGAACCCGATGCACTCGCGCGATGGCCGAAGAGAATCTGCTTCTAGGAACTGTTGCACAACCCCATGCGTAACCCTGCGGATGCCATGCCTTCCGCAGGAGACAGATCCATGATCCGGGCCGTGCTGACCGTTCTTGCCCTCGCCCCGATAGCGGCGGCGCCTGCTTCTGCGGCGGGATGGGCCGATGACGAGGCCCAGGCCGGTGCCTGCGAGAAGACGCTGGAACTGATGACGGCCAGCAAGATCGACGAGGCCATCGACACGATCTTCCTGGAAGCGCAGCCGTGGGACGCCCAAGCGGCCAAGACGCGCCCGGACTATGAGAAATTGGCCGATTCGATGCGCGGATTCCTGCGAGCCGGCCTTGAATCGGTGCACAAGCAGAACGAGTCGACAAAGGTGCGCTCCCGTCAAACGGTGTCGCGTCCCACCCTGGGTGAGCGGGTCGTTCATCTCGAGCAATGGGAATTCGACAACGGGCGCAAGGTCTATGCCGGTTGCGTCCGCTGGCCCAATCCAGGCTCCGGGAGAGGATGGGTCACCGAGATGGAGTTCGGACCCGATCAGGCCGAGGTGATCAGGCGGCTGGGGGAGAAGGTCAAACGGGCGGGCGCCAAATAGGAGGCATCGGGGCTGCGCCCCGATCTCGCCACCTCACCGCGGCAGCGTGTCCTTGTGGACCTTGCCGTCCTTCATGATGACGAGGAAGTTCCTGTCCGGATCGGCAACGAGATCGAGGTTCTCGAGGGGATTGCCGTCGACCAGCAGCAGGTCCGCCAGCGCTCCCTCCTGCACGACGCCGAGCGTGCCGGGATAGGGATTGCGCAGGCCGGACAGTTTCAGCAATTCGGCATTCGTCGACGTTGCCATGATCAGCGCCTCGGCTGGCGTATACCATCGCTTGAGGGCCGCGAGCATGGCGCCCTGCCGCTTCGCCAGGGCCTCGGAGAACAGGATGTCCGTGCCGAAGGCCGTCTTGATCCCGTATTTCTTCGCCAGCGCATAGACCACGTCGGTGCCGGTGACCACCTGTCCCATCTTGGCCTGCTCCGCGGGCCCGAGCCCGCTCGCGGCCGACATGTCGAGGAAGGGCTGCGTGCTCAACCAGATCCCCTTCTCGGCCATCAGCCGGGCCGTGGCGTCGTCCATCAGATGTCCGTGCTCGATGCACTTCACACCGGCCGCGATCGACCGCTGGATCGACACGGACGTATAGGCATGGGTGCAGACGTAGGTGCCCCAGTTCTCGGCCGCTTCGACCGCGGCGTGCAGTTCGGCCTCGGTGAAAGTGGACACGTCGAGGGGGCTGAACGGGGATGCCACGCCGCCGCCGGCCGTGAGCTTGATCTGCGATGCGCCCTGCATGAGCTGCTCGCGCGTCCGCAATCGCACCTCGTCGGGACTGTCGGCGATCATGCTTCCGCCGAGCTGCTCGACACGGGCGAGCATCCCGCCGATGGTCCTCGGCAGATCCGAGAGCTGGCGAAAGTCGCCATGGCCGCTGGTGATCGTGATGACGGCGCCGGACGGATAGATGCGCGGCCCTGGCAGCAATCCTTCGTCGATGGCGCGCTTGAGATCGAAGGATGGCCCACCCAGGTCACGGATGGTGGTGAACCCGCGCATCAGCGTGGCCGTGGCCTCGGCCCCGGCCAGGAGGGTGGAATAGCCGATGCCGCTGGACAGAAGCGTCACGGGCGTCGGCCGCACCATCATCGCATGCCAATGCATGTCGATCAGGCCCGGCATCAGCACGCGCCCGCTCCCGGGGAGGACCCGGACGCCGGTCTCCGCCGCGACGTCGATCGGGTCGGCCGATATGCGCTCGATGACGTTTCCCCTCACCAGAACATGAGAGGGACCCGACAGCGTTGCGCTCTTCCCGTCGAAGATCCGGACGTTTTCGAAGAGAACTGGCGCGTTGCGGTCTCTAGCGGGCGATTGCGGCTGCGCCACGGTCGCCGAGGAATGCCCGATCGTCAGAGCTCCCGCCAGGACGAGCAATCGGGACAAGGTGTGCTTCAGATTGCTGACCATTCGTCTGCCGGACATTGCGACCACCTGTTCCCGTGAGCTGCCCCCTTGCACACCGCCGAGGGCATTGAAGTCTTGGTTGAGAAGCCTCGTCTCTGTCCGTGCGTCTGACCATCAGGGAAAACCCTGAAATCGGCAGGGGCGATATGGGAGACGACACGGACCTGACCCCGCCCGGCGTAAAGTGTTCAGGCCGACATCGAATACGACATTCGCCGGGAAGCCCGCCTGGCGCTCTCTTCCTCCGTGTGCGACCTTCCTGATCCCGGTATCATTGACTCCGCGGAGCCGCGGCGTTGGCCGCCGCGACACGCCACACGGTATTGCCCGTATCGTCGGCAATGAGGAGGGCGCCGGTGCCGTCGATGGCGACTCCGACCGGCCGACCGCGGGCCTGGTCGCCCTCCAGAAACCCGGTCACCACATCCTGCGCCTTGCCGGCCGGTCTGCCATTCTCGAACGGCACATAGACCACCTTGTAGCCGTTGAAGGCCTTGCGGTTCCAGCTGCCGTGCTCGCCGATGAAGGCGCCGTTCCTGTAAGGCTCCGGCAAGGACGAGTTCATCGAGAAGGTCAGGCCGAGCGCCGCGACATGGCTGGACAGGGCATAGTCGGGCTTGATCGCCTTCTGAACCATCTCGGGGCGCGGCGGGTGCACGCGCTCGTCCACGTGATTGCCGAAATAGCTCCACGGCCAGCCGTAGAACCCGCCCTCCTGCACCGACGTCAGGTAATCCGGCACGAGATTGGGTCCGAGTTCGTCACGCTCGTTCACGACCGTCCAGAGCGCTCCTGTCTCGGGATGGAAGCTCAGGCCATTGGGGTTGCGCAAGCCCGAGGCGAAGAGCCGGGACGCGCCTGTCGCGCGGTCCACCTGCCAGATCGCGGCCCGGCCCTTCTCGGCCTCGAGTCCACGCTCGCCGGCATTCGAGTTGGAGCCGACGGAGGCATAGAGAAACCGCCCGTCCGGGCTCAGCGCCAGATCCTTGGTCCAGTGGTGATTGATCGGTCCGCCCGGAAGCGGCGCCAGCTCCTTCGGCGGCGCGGTGATCTCCGTCTGACCGAGCTGGTAGGGATAGGCCAGGATCGCATCGGCTGCGGCGACGTAGAGCGTGCCGTCGTGCCAGACGACGCCGAAAGGCGAGTTGAGATTCTTCAAAGGTCCTTGCGCTCGTCGACCTTGCCGTCGCGGTTCGTGTCGCGCAGGAGCGTGATCAGGTTGCTCTCCTTCGACGGCCCGGTGTCACCTTTCGCCACCGCCATGACCCATTCGCGGATGAAGTCCTTGGGCCGCGCCTTCGGCTTGCCTTCGGGCGCGCGCGACTGCACGACGAGCACGTCGCCGTTCGGCAAGGGGCGTACCATGCGCGGACTCACGAGGTCCTTGGCGTAGACCGTTACCGTCAACCCGTCAGGAACCGTCGGCGACTGACCGTCCTTCCAGCCGACGACCTCGGCGACTTTCAGGTCGGGCATGATTTCCGCGCTGGGCTCCGGCAGAACCGGATCCGGACCGATCTGGCTTGCGGTGTCGAAGTTTCCATTGCCGTCGTCGCAGCCCATGAGCGTGAGCGTGAGGAGGCAGGTTCCCGTGAGAGCGGCGGCACGCTGCAGGCGGAAGCAATCAATCATGGTTGCGCACTCCCATGCCGTGGGCATGAACAAGCGAGACGCTGAGCCAGAGCGTGACGAGCATGACCAGCACCGTCAGTGCCGAGAGGGTCAGCCCCCAGGGCATGAC
Organism: Microvirga sp. RSM25; assembly: GCF_044784385.1. NCBI lineage: Bacteria > Pseudomonadati > Pseudomonadota > Alphaproteobacteria > Hyphomicrobiales > Methylobacteriaceae > Microvirga > Microvirga sp. RSM25. The sequence continues at coordinate 4,758,065 of NZ_CP173039.1, forward strand.
CGCAGTCCAGCCGTCGGCGGTGTGAACAAGGTTGTTGAAGAAGGCCAGGATCAGCACGACAAGGGTTCCGATGGCAGCCGGCCAGGCAAACCTCACGGCGCGGGCTCCGAAGCGGACCAGGAAGGAGACCGCGCCGAACAGGGCCGCAGCGACGCCGACGGTGATTCCCGCCAGCAGGAGCCAGGCGGAGAACTCCAGCCACATCAGATTCGACGTCCGCCAATAGGCGATGTCGGTTGCGAGCGCGAGCGTGAAGCACGCGATCGGAAACGACGCCAGCAACCGGTGGATCGTGTGCCCGGCAATCGCAGCGTTCGACGGCCGGTACGGGGCATGGAGCGACGGCATCGGGCCTCTCTGAAGTCGATGACACTTCAAGTCGACGGCCGAGCTTCCGTTAAGTTCCCCATCTCCACCTAAGGGCAGCCTCACATCAACGCGAGACGATCGGGAATGGCAGCACGCGGAGCCGGGCCGCTCCCGTCGGACATCAAAATGGCCGAGACGTGCCCGGCCATGACGGGATGGTGGCAGGACGGAAAGAGTGTGCGCCATGACGAGCAGGTGTCGGCACCAATGGGAGAGGGACAGGCGCGCCACCTCACCGCGCTATCACGGACCAGGAATGACAGTGGCGCATTCCGACCCACGTCATGGCCGGCCTTGTGCCGGCCATCCCGATCATTTGAAGCACGGCGTTTCAGACAATCGGGATTACCGGGACAAGCCCGGTGATGACGGCTGGGGGATGGATGACGGGCGGAGCATCACCCCCACCCGATTGACGCCCCCGCCTGCAACCGTGTTATCTCGTCACCGGAGCCGTCTGTCCCCGGCTCTGAGGCGTGAGACCCCCCCGTAAAGCGGCCGGCATCGGCCGTCAACGATGCCTTCCCAACCTTACGGTCGGGGAGGCGCTGTCGCATGTCCAGGGTGAAAGCCTAAAGGGCAGCGCGGTCGTCCTTGTGCGGCTTCGCAGCTCCCCGACCACCAGCCCCGCTGGTGGTCGCTTCACCTCAAGGGGAGTTGCCGCCATGGACCAGCCGTACAGCCTCTGGGCCGATTGGCTCACCAAGTTCCAAAGCTCGTCCGAACCGATCCAGGCGCTCTGGCTCCTCGCCGGGCTGCTGACCCTTCTCGGCCTTGCCTGGCTCGTGCTGCGGGCGTTGAGCGATCTCATCGGTCTCGCACGTCGCGAGCGCCGCTGGCGCGGCCATCTGGTCTACGGCGTGTACCAGGACGGCCAGGGCCGCTGGATGGTCTACCGGCACGGCCGTAAACCGCAGGAGATCGACTGGGCAAACCCACCGCCGGAACTGATCGGACGCGGAACGGTCGTGCAGGGCGTCTTCCGCAGGCCGGAGGGGTGATGCGTCTGCGGTGTCATTGCTCCTCGCTGTCATCCCCGCGCAGGCGAGGATCCATAACCACTGAGGTTGCAGAAAGGGTGCGATGCCGTGCGCCTTATTCCTCAGCGCCAGCGGTTATGGATTTCTACGGCGCATCGCTTCGGCTCGGGCTCCCGCTCGGCTCGCCCCGGAATGACACGCCTTATTTCGCCTCCCACGTCATGCCCGCACGCGCTGCGGCCATCCACATCTTTGATCCGCGAGCAGGAAGACCGTACTTCTGTACCGATCAATCTCCTAAATGACCCATAAGTCCGTGAATTCCAGATTTGCCTTGTTGGTCAGCGTCGCGAAATGCACGGCTTTCGATGATCCCGTTCCATCCTGATCGTAAGAGAGAGCACCCGTCTTTTTATTGTAGATGATGCGATCCTGCTTGTCCTGGGATTGGCTGCCCACATGGAAGGCCTCCTTCTTCAAGGCGCCAACCTTGAAGAGCTTCTTGAAGATCGCATTTTCAAGATAGATCTTGTCCTGCTTTGGCAGGAAATCGGAAATCTTGTCGACGTTGTTCTTCCCGAGCTTCGTGGTGAAGGCAAAAACGTCATTGCCGCTGCCACCGGTCAATGTGTCGTTACCCAGATATCCATTCAAGAGATCTTGTCCCGCGGTGCCGACCAGTTTGTCCTTACCTTTCGATCCCGAAATCTCTTCCCGAACATCCGTGACGGAAATCGTGAAGGTTGCGGGCAGACCGTCCTTCTCACCGTCGTTCGCAACAACCGTGACCTTGTGGCTCGCTGCCTTCTCGAAATCGAGAGGAACCGTGCCGGAAGCGACCAGCTTGTCGCCCATGATGCTAAAGCGCCCCCCGGCATCGTCGGTCAGCTTGTAGCGTATAGGATCGCCATTGGCGTCGGTCGCTTTAAGGGTACCGACGACTTGACCGGCAGTAGCGTTCTCCGCAACGGACGTTCCTGTGAGCGTCGGCTCGGTCGGCGTCCAGTTCGTTTCGGCATTCACGGTAAGAACCGCTTGGGCTTTCCGGCCCCCCTTATCGTAAGCCGTGATCGTCACGGTTACATGCTCGGCATAAACGAAGTCGCCGGGCGTGTAGGCGAGGCCTCGCACGAACTCGTTGATCATCTCCGCAGTGGCGGATTGATTGAAGGAGATCCTTGCCTCGTCGAAGATATAACCCCGGCCGATCTGCCCGATGACGGTCCCTTTGTAAATCAAGGTTTGATCGAAGGAGTTGTCGACGATTTTGAAATTGCTGCTGACCTCAAAATCGTTCATGACGAAATAAGAGCCGGTGTCCGACACTGAAATGGCAAGAGACGCGATAGGTCCGCCATCATCCGAAATGAGGGCGTTGCCATCGGGATCCAGTCTCACGCTTCCGCCTTCGCGGACATCGAAGCTTCCGCTAAGGCCCGTCAGCGTCGGAGCTGCATCAATCCAAACGTTCGAGCCCTCCACGATTCGATCAAATCCATGGCTGAAAAGGTCGGCCCTGCTGGCAGGGGTCGTGATGGGGCCATTGAGAGTAATCGTTTCGCCCTGGCCCTCGAACGCTCTGAGCTTCAACGCAAGCGCCAGGTTGCTGACCGTCACGTTCGCCTGATTGTCGGCGACATATACCACATCGAAGTTACTGAACGTTTTGCCGCTCAGATCGATATTCGTCCCGGTCAAAGTCAGCGAGGCTCTCGAGCTCGTCGATCTCGCGAGCGAGGTCACACCGGCAAGCTGATCTCCCGAAATCCGTATCGACGGATAATCGCCTTGCACCGCTTCTGACACGATCTCGGAAATTCCGGACAGCGTCACGTAAGCGAAATCGAATGTGCCGCCTCCTTTGAGAACCAGGGTATCCGTTCCTGACCCGGCAAAGGCGCTCCCGGGGAAATTGTTGGCGGTCACTTCGCTGCGGGCCATAGGGTTCTCTCATTCAGCCGAGTGTTGACACCCCGTTCTGTAACATAAAAACGTTATCTTGCAAGGACGGACATTGCGCGCAACATCCGATTGAAAAATGCAACGGGATGCCGTTCGGGCGAGCGCTCGTGGAACGCTCGCCCGAATTGACGGTAGAGGACCTTTACAGCCCCAGCTTCTTCTTGCGCTGGGCCAGGGTGCGCAACCGCAGCGCGTTGAGCTTGATGAAGCCGGCGGCGTCGCGGTGGTCGTAGGCCACGGCGCCTTCCTCGAAGGTGACGAGGTCCTGGTCGTAGAGAGAGTAGGGGCTCGTGCGGCCGATGAGGTGGACGCCGCCCTTGTAGAGCTTGAGCGTCACGTCGCCGGTGACGAATTCCTGGGATTTGTCGATCAGTGCCTGGAGCATCTCGCGCTCCGGCGAGAACCAGAAGCCGTTATAGATGAGCTCGGCGTATTTCGGCATCAGCTCGTCCTTCAGATGCGCGGCGCCGCGGTCGAGGGTGATCGACTCGATGCCGCGATGGGCGAGGTGAAGGATCGTGCCGCCGGGGGTCTCGTACATGCCGCGGCTCTTCATGCCGACGAAGCGGTTCTCGACGAGGTCGAGGCGGCCGATGCCGTTGACCTTGCCGAGCTCGTTGAGCTTCGCCAGCAGGTCGGCCGGGCCCAGCTTCCGGCCGTCGATGGCGATCGGGTCGCCCTTCTCGAACGTGATGGTGATGACGGTGGGCGTGTCGGGCGCGCTCTCGGGACCGTCGGTGCGCGAATAGACGTAATCCGGCACTTCGACGGAGGGATCCTCCAGCACCTTGCCCTCGGAGGAGGCATGCAGGAGGTTCGCGTCGACGGAGAACGGCGCCTCGCCGCGCTTGTCCTTGGCGATGGGGATCTGGTTCTGCTCGGCGAAGGCGATGAGCTGCTCGCGGGAGCGCAGGTCCCATTCGCGCCAGGGGGCGATCACGGTCACGTCGGGCTTGAGGGCATAATAGGCGAGCTCGAAGCGCACCTGATCGTTGCCCTTGCCGGTGGCGCCGTGAGCGACCGCGTCGGCGCCGACCTTCTCGGCGATCTCGATCTGCTTCTTGGCGATCAGCGGACGGGCGATGGAGGTGCCGAGCAGGTAGAGGCCCTCGTATTGCGCGTTGGCGCGGAACATCGGGAACACGTAGTCGCGCACGAACTCGTCGCGCAGGTCCTCGATGAAGATGTTCTCCGGCTTGATGCCCAGAAGCTCGGCCTTCTTGCGCGCCGGCTCCAGCTCCTCGCCCTGGCCGAGATCGGCGGTAAACGTCACCACCTCGCAGCCATAGGTGGTCTGCAGCCACTTGAGGATGATGGAGGTGTCGAGGCCGCCGGAATAGGCGAGCACGACCTTGTTCACGCGCTTCTCAGCCATAGCAAAGGGTTCCAGAGTGCAAGAGTCCAGTGAAAGGGTGCTCGCGACTTAGAACATCGGACCTGAAAGTGGAAGCCACTTTCGGTCGGATCGCATGGTATGCCCGCTCTGCATTCCTGACCAGAAAGCCAGGGGGCTGCCATAACTTAAAGGAACGCGATAGGTCAGATCATGGAGCGAAAAGCCGGCTTTGGAAGCGGGCCGGTTCCTTCCTCCAGGGCTCTGGCAGTGAAAGGCGCTCATGATCCGTCAGCCGAACCTCGAATTCTGGTACGAATTCGCCTCCACCTATTCCTATCTCGCCGCCATGCGCGTCGAAAAGGCCGCCGCGGAGGCCGGCGTGGTGCTCCTCTGGCGGCCGTTCCTGCTCGGGCCCGTCTTCAAGGCCCAAGGCCTGGAGACCTCGCCCTTTGCGCGCTATCCGGACAAGGGGCGCTACATGTGGCGGGACATGGAGCGGGAGGCCGCCCGGCTCGGTCTGCCCTTCTACCGCCCCAAGACCTTTCCCCAGAATGGGCTCACGGCGGCGCGCATCGCGCTCCTGGGCATCGAGCCCGGCTGGACCCCCGCCTTCACGAAGGCCGTCTACACGGCCGAGTTTGGCGAGTGCCGCGACATCGCCGATCCGGCGGTGCTGACCGGCATTCTGACGGAGCTGGGGCTCGCGGCCGAGGCCATCCTGGCCGAGGCGCAGACAGACGCCAACAAGATGCGCCTGCGCCGGATGGGCGACGAGGTCCAGTCCCGCGGCATCTTCGGCGCGCCGACCTTCTTCACCGAGGACGGCGAGATGTTCTGGGGCAACGACCGCCTCGAACAGGCCCTCGACTGGGCCGTCGCCCAGGCAAGGCGCTCGGACTGGCCGGTTTGACCCGAGGTCGAGCTGGCTCTATGTCGGGGTCAACCAAATAAGGCCGCAGTGACACGCCAAACGCTGCCGCCCCTTCCGACAATCCTTCCATCCTCTCCGTAAAGCCATGCGCTCCTCGTTTGGAGCGTGTGCCCACGTTGGAAAACGAGTCGCATGATGTTGATGAAAAACAGTGTCGCCGACCAGAAAGGCCGTCTCAAGTCGATCCTCGGCGGATCGGCCGGCAACATGGTCGAGTGGTACGATTGGTACGTCTATTCAGCCTTCACCCTCTATTTCGCGCCCATCTTCTTTCCCAAGGGCGATCAGACCGCCCAGCTCCTGAACGCGGCGGCCGTCTTCGCCGTCGGCTTCCTCATGCGCCCGATCGGCGCCTGGATCATGGGCATCTATGCCGACCGGAAGGGCCGCAAGGCGGGCCTCACCCTCTCGGTGACGCTGATGTGCACGGGCTCGCTGATGATCGCCGTCACGCCGGGCTATGACAGCATCGGCGTGCTCGCTCCGATCATCCTGATTCTGGCGCGCCTGCTCCAGGGCATCAGCGTCGGCGGCGAGTACGGCGCCAGCGCGACCTACCTGAGCGAAATGGCAGGAAAAAGCCGGCGCGGCTTCTTCTCGAGCTTCCAGTACGTGACGCTGATCTCGGGTCAGCTGATCGCGCTTGCCGTGCTGCTGATCCTGCAGCAGGCCATGTCCGAGCAGAATCTCGAGGCCTGGGGCTGGCGCATCCCGTTCGCCATCGGCGGCGTGCTCGCGGTGATCGTGTTCTACCTCCGCCGCGGCCTCGCCGAGACGGAATCCTACAAGAACGCGCAGGGCGCGGCGGCGCCACGCTCCAGCGGCCTCGCGCTCTTTACCAAATATCCCCGCCAGGCCTTCACGGTCATCGCGCTCACCGCCGGCGGCACGCTCGCCTTCTATGCCTATACCACCTACCTGCAGAAGTTCCTGGTCAACACCTCGGGCTTCTCCCGCGAGTCGGCGAGCCAGATCACGGCGGCGGCGCTCTTCGTCTTCATGCTGCTGCAGCCCGTGGCCGGCGCCTTGTCGGACAAGATCGGCCGCAAGCCCCTGATGGTGGGCTTCGGCATTCTCGGCGTGCTGTTCACCTACCTGATCTTCTCGACGCTCGCCGGCGCGAAGGATCCGTATGTGGCCTTCGCCCTCTGCCTCGCGGCGCTCGTGATCGTCACCGGCTATACCTCGATCAACGCGGTGGTGAAGGCCGAGATGTTCCCGGCGCATATCCGGGCGCTGGGCGTCGCCTTGCCCTATGCCATCGCCAACACGGTCTTCGGCGGCACGGCCGAATACGTGGCGCTCTGGTTCAAGCAGGCCGGCATCGAATACGGCTTCTTCTGGTACGTGACCGCCATGATCGGCCTGTCCCTCATCGTCTATCTCGGGATGAAGGACACCCGCGAGCACAGCCTCATTCACGAGGACTGAGGACGAGCCCTCTGACATCGATCCATCCTTTTCACCCCCCGCTTTTCCGGAAAGCGGGGGTGAATCGTTTATGGCTGCGAGCCCCTGCAATCGGCATGCGCGGTGACGGGCCCAATAACTCTTTCGAGTCGGCCCTTGACCGCATTCCTCAAAAGAACAGTTCAAGCTTCGCTGAAATATGGGATTCTGATCCATTCAGCGAGACTCGCGGTCCGCCGACCAGCGGGTGAAAAAGACGCCGAAACAGGGAGGTGTCCATGACTTCGCAGCGACGTTCGCCGGTCGAGTATCCTGATATCCTGTCCAGACGCAGTCTCATCAAGGCCATGGGTGCCGGAGCCGTCGTGGCCGGATCCGGCGCCGCATGGGCCCAGACTCCCGCCCAGCCTCCCAGCACGGTGACGAATCCTCCGCGGGATTTCGGCCCCGGTGGCGCTCCGACGACCTATTTCACGGACCCGGACGTCATTACGGTCGACCCGCTCTTCAACCAATATGCCCAGCCGAACAGCGCCATCACCCGTCTCTGGACGGGAGCGCTCTGGTCCGAGGGGCCGGCCTGGAACGCCCAGGGGCGCTATCTCGTCTGGAGCGACATTCCGAACAACCGGCAGATGCGCTGGCTCGAGGACGACGGCCGCGTGAGCGTGTTCCGCATGCCGTCGAACAACAGCAACGGCAACAGCTTCGACTTCCAGGGCCGCCAGCTCTCCTGCGAACATCTGACCCGGCGGGTCGTCCGGTACGAGCTCGACGGATCGGTCACGGTGCTGGCCGATTCGTTCGAGGGGAAGCGCCTCAACTCGCCCAACGACGTGGTGGCCCATCCTGATGGCAGCTACTGGTTTACGGACCCGCCCTATGGCGGCCAGCTTTATGAAGGCGCGCCCGACATTCAGGGCGGGCCGAGCAATGCGGGCGGACGGCTCAATCCCAAGCTTGGCCAAGCTGCCGGCATCGGCAGCGCGCGACGGGAGCTGCCGACGAACTGCTACCGTGTCGATCCGAGCGGCCGCGTCGACCTCGTGGTGACGGAGGACCAGGTTCCCGATCCCAACGGATTGTGCTTCTCGCCGGACTACAAGAGGCTCTATGTCGCGAGCACGGGCAAGGGTCCGGGCGACACGGGCGCTGGCGGCAAGAGCGACATTCACGTCTTCGACGTCGGCACCGACAACAAGCTTTCGAACCGGCGGCTGTTTTCCGACTGCACGATCGACGGGGTGAAATGCGGCCCCGACGGCCTGCGCTGCGACGTGGACGGCAACCTGTGGGCTTCGAGCAATGCCGGCCGGGCGGTCGGCTACAGCGGCGTCACCGTCTGGACACCGGAGGGCAAGCTCATGGGACGCATTCGCCTGCCCGAGGTTTGCGGCAATATCTGCTTCGGCGGCCCCAAGCGTAACCGTCTGTTCATGGCGGCCAGCCAGTCGCTCTACGCGGTCTATGTCAACACTCAGGGTGCAGGTCCGGGGTGAGGTGATGCGGGCCCCGGCCGAATGGCTTGAAAGCCTTGTGATCCGGGGCCACATGGGATAAAAGAACCCCCATCCGACAAGACATTGACGGTTTTCGATTGTAAGGGTGCGTGTTCCGCGCCCTCGCGGTGTTCCGAAAAGTCTTGTCGGTACAAGCGTTTCCATCCGTCGATGATACGCCGGCCCGCTCAATGAGCGGCATGCCTCGGACATGGCCCTAAAAGGGGCGTCCTCAGGCAGCGGCGGCTGGAAACGGCCCGTTAACACGAGCCGCCGGCGTTGCCCCTTTAAACGAGGGCCATTCAGGAGAACCTATGTCTGCAGCTTTGCAACAGCCGAGCCGTGAAGATTTCGCGGCCCTGCTCGAAGAATCCTTCCGCACGAACGAGATCAGCGAAGGCTCGGTCGTGAAGGGCAAGGTGGTCGCGATCGAAAAGGACGTCGCGGTCATCGATATCGGCGCCAAGACCGAAGGTCGCGTCGCCCTCAAAGAATTTGCCGGCCCGAACCGCGACCAGACGGTCGTCGTCGGTGACGAGGTCGAGGTCTATGTCGAGCGCATCGAGAATGCGCTGGGCGAGGCCGTCATCTCCCGTGACAAGGCCCGCCGCGAAGAGTCGTGGGTGAAGCTCGAGAAGGCCTTCGAGGCCGGCGAGCGCGTCAACGGCACGATCTTCAACCAGGTGAAGGGCGGCTACACGGTCGACCTCGACGGCGCCGTGGCGTTCCTGCCCCGCTCGCAGGTCGATATCCGCCCGGTCCGCGACGTCACCCCGCTCATGGGCGTGGCTCAGCCGTTCCAGATCCTCAAGATGGATCGCCGCCGCGGCAACATCGTCGTGTCGCGCCGCACGGTTCTCGAAGAGAGCCGCGCCGAGCAGCGTTCCGAGCTCGTGGCGAACCTCGAAGAGGGTCAGGTCATCGACGGCGTGGTCAAGAACATCACCGAGTACGGTGCGTTCGTTGATCTCGGCGGCATCGACGGCCTGCTGCACGTCACCGACATGGCATGGCGCCGCGTGAACCATCCGTCCGAGGTCGTAACCATCGGCCAGACGGTGAAGGTGAAGATCATCAAGATCAACCACGAGACGCACCGCATCTCGCTGGGCATCAAGCAGCTGCTGGCTGATCCGTGGGAAGGCATCGCCGCCCGCTACCCGGTCCAGGCGAAGCTGAAGGGCCGCGTCACGAACATCACCGATTACGGTGCGTTCGTCGAGCTCGAGCCCGGCATCGAAGGCCTGATCCACGTCTCCGAGATGTCCTGGACGAAGAAGAACGTCCACCCGGGCAAGATCATCTCCACCTCGCAGGAGGTTGAGGTCGTGATCCTCGAGGTCGATCAGGTGAAGCGCCGCATCTCGCTGGGTCTGAAGCAGACGCTCCAGAACCCGTGGGATGCTTTCGCCGAGAAGCATCCTGTCGGCTCCGAAGTCGAAGGCGAGGTCAAGAACAAGACCGAGTTCGGTCTGTTCATCGGTCTCGAGAACGACGTCGACGGCATGGTCCACCTCTCGGACCTCGACTGGAACCGTCCGGGCGAGCAGGTCATCGACGACTTCAAGAAGGGCGACATCGTCCGTGCTCAGGTTCTCGACGTGGACGTCGAGAAGGAGCGCATCTCGCTGGGCATCAAGCAGCTTGCGGGCGATCCCTTCGCCGAAGCCGGCGAGATCAAGAAGGGCCAGATCGTCACCTGCGAGGTTCTCGAGGTGAAGGACGGCGGCCTGGAAGTGAAGATCGTCGACACCGACCTCTCCACCTTCATCAAGCGCAACGAGCTCGCTCGTGACCGCGCCGACCAGCGCCCCGAGCGCTTCGCCCCCGGCGAGAAGCTCGATGCCCGCGTCACGCAGTTCGACCGCAAGGCCCGTCGCGTCACCGTCTCCATCAAGGCCCTCGAGGTCGCTGAGGAGAAGGAAGCCATGGCTCAGTACGGCTCGGCCGATTCGGGTGCGTCGCTCGGCGACATCCTCGGCGCCGCTCTGAAGGCCAAGGACAAGAAATAATCGGGCTCGAAAAGAAACCTGATTGGATCCCCGGGCTTAAAGCCCGGGGATTTTTTATTTCGTGAACCCGCGCGAGCCATCGCGCGGGTTTTTTTGTTGGCCGGCGCGCTTGCCGCCCTATGTGCCTCGCAGCGCATCGCGCGGAAAAGCGCGCCCGGTTTTCCGCTCAAGACGATGCGCTACTTAAGGAATTGAGCGTCGGATGGATTCCAAAAGTGGTTTCCACTTTCGGGTCCGATGCTCTAGGGTGCAGCCCTTCTCATCCGATCTGGAACCAGCAAGAGACCAATCGATGTCCATCGATGCCGAAGCCATCGCCGACCGCCGCCGTCTGCGCCGCAAGCTCTCCTTCTGGCGCGTTGCGGGATTCTCGGGCCTCATCGCGGCCGTTGCCGCCCTCGGCTACGCTGCGGCCGACCGGGCGGGATATGGCGCGATCCAGAACCAGATCGCGCGCATTTCCGTCGACGGCGTGATCACCGGCAACCAGCGCCTCGCCGACCTGATGCAGCGCGTGGGCGATTCGAACGCGGTCTCCGGCGTCGTGATTTCCATCAACAGCCCCGGCGGCACGACGACGGGCTCCGAGGAGCTCTATCGCAACATCCGCCGGCTCGCCGAGAAGAAGCCCGTCGTCACCTTCGTCGACGGAACGGCCGCTTCGGGCGGCTACATCACGGCCATCGCGACCGATTACATCGTCGCGCGCGAGACCTCGCTCGTGGGCTCCATCGGGGTGCTGTTCCAATATCCCGACCTGTCGGGACTCATGGGCCAGGTCGGCGTGAAGCTGGAGGAGGTGAAATCCTCGCCGCTCAAGGCGGAGCCGAGCCCCTTCAAGCCCACATCGCCGGAAGCCCGTGCCGCCATGCAGGCGGTGGTCAACGACACCTACGACTGGTTCAAGGCCCTGGTGCGCGACCGTCGCCGCCTCAGCGAGGGCGAGTTGGCCACCGCCTCCACCGGTCAAGTCTTCAGCGGCCGTCAGGGCGTGCCCATGAAGCTCGTCGACAAGATCGGCGGCGAGCGGGATGCGGTCGCCTGGCTCGAGCAGACGAAGGGCGTGGCCAAGGACCTGCCGATTCGCGATTGGAAACCGAGCAGCGACCGGGATCTTTCGATCTTCGCCATGAGCGCGACCGTGGCCGATCTCTTCGGTTTCGAGCGCGTGGCCGAGGCGCTGCGCAGGACATCGGCTCATGGGCAGGTTGCGCAACTTGACGGCCTCCTGGCTGTCTGGCAACCTTTGGAAAAATAAAGCAACGTCAAAGATATAGCCACTCCATGATCAAATCCGAACTGGTGCTCAAGATCGCTGAGCAGAACCCGCATCTCTACCAGCGCGACGTGGAGAAGATCGTGAACGCGATCCTCGACACCATCGCCGACGCCCTCGCCAGGGGCGACCGGGTCGAGCTGCGCGGCTTCGGCGCGTTCTCGGTAAAGAAGCGGGATGCCCGCACGGGTCGCAACCCGCGCACGGGTGCATCCGTTTCCATCTCCGAAAAGGTCGTTCCCGTCTTCAAGACGGGCAAGGAAATGCGTCAGCGGCTCAATGCTCCGGCTCCGAAGGTGCTCAAGGCCGCGGCCGCCCAGTGATCCCTGACGGGATCCTTGAAGTCATTCTTGAGAGGTGTTCGTGATTCGCTTTCTGAAGGCGCTCATTCTCCTGCCGATTGCCATCCTGGTCGTTCTGCTCGCTGTCGCGAACCGCGCTCCGGTGACCCTGTCGCTGGATCCGTTCTCGCAGGACGCGCCGGAATTCGCCGCTCAGCTGCCCCTCTTCGCCGTGATCTTCGCCGCCGTCATGCTCGGTGTGGTGATCGGCGGCGTGGCGAGCTGGCTTGCGCAAGGCAAAAACCGCAAGTCCCGCCGTCAGCTGAGGCGCGAGACGCGGCAGCTGCGCTATGAGACCGAGCGCCTCAAATCGCAGGGCGCCCCGGCCACCACCGTGCCGGCCACGGTTCCTTCCGCTCAAAGCTCCAGGTTCTAACGCATCGTGCGGAAACGTGGCTCCGGTTTCCGCAACCAACGATGCGCTCCTCAGAAGAGACTCTCCCATGCGCGTCGTGACCTCTGCCGAGATCGATCGGGTTCTCAGCTTTCCGGCCCTGATCGATGCCCTGGCCGAGGCCTTTCGCGGCGATATGGTCACGCCGGTGCGCCATCACCACGAGATCGAGCGTCCCGGCGCCCAGGGCACACTCCTGCTCATGCCGTCCTGGACCGGTCCTGCCATGCAGGAGGGTTTCATCGGCGTGAAGATCGTCTCCGTCTTTCCGGAGAACGGCGCCAAAGGCCTTCCAAGCGTGACGGGCTCCTATCTGCTGATGGACGGCGCCACGGGCGAGCCTGTCTCGGTTCTTGACGGGACCCGCCTGACGGTTTGGCGCACCGCCGCCGCCTCGGCGCTTGCCGCGCGCCATCTCGCCCGCGACGATGCCAGCCGCATGGTCATGGTTGGTGCAGGCTCCCTCGCGCCTTTCCTGATCCGCGCCCATATGAGCCAGCGGCCGATCCGCGAGGTGGCGCTCTGGAACCATAACCTCGAGAAGGCGGAAATCCTCGCTGCCGAGTTGCGAGCCGAGGGCCTGCCCGTCGCGGCGGTGGCGGATCTGGAGTCGGCCGTAAGCGAGGCCGATCTCGTCTCCTGCGCCACCCTTTCGACCACTCCCATCGTCACGGGAGCCTGGCTGAAGGCGGGCGCGCATCTCGATCTCGTCGGCGCGTTCAATCTCAAGATGCGCGAAGCCGACGATGAGGCCCTGCGCCGGGCTCAAGTCTATGTCGACACGCCCGCCGCCAAGTCGGAAGGCGGGGACGTCGCGGTGGCCCTGTCCCGGGGCGCCATCTCCGAGAGCCATATCCGCGGCACCTTGACGGATCTGTGCCACAACCCGCCGCGCCGCGACCCCGCGGCCATCACGGCCTTCAAGTCGGTCGGCACCGCGCTGGAGGATCTGGCTGCGGCGATGCTGGTGTGGCGCTCCCTGGCAAAAGTGTAGTAAAATACCCCTTATGGATAGTCTGATCAAAATCTGCGGGCTCTCGACGCCCGAAACCCTCGATGTGGCCCTGGGTGCAGGCGCGGACATGGTCGGCTTCGTGCGCTTTCCCAAGAGCCCCCGTCACGTCAGCCTCGATCTCGGTCACCGTCTCTCCCTGCAGGCCAGGGGCCGCGCCCAGCGCGTGGTGCTGCTTGTCAATCCGGAGGACGAGGCGATCGCGCAGGCCATCGAGGCGATCAACCCTGACCTGATTCAGCTGCATGGAAGCGAAAGCCCCAAGCGCGTGGCCGAGATCCGCTCCATGGTCAGACGCCCGGTCATGAAGGCTTTCGGTATCGCGGAAGCCTCGGATCTGCAGGCACTTGGCCCCTATGCATCCGGCGTCGACCACATCCTGCTCGATGCCAAGCCGCCCCGCGCGGCCAACGCGCTCCCCGGCGGAAACGGGATCGCCTTCGATTGGCGGCTCCTGAACGGGCTTGACCCCGGGCTTTTCTTCATGCTGTCAGGGGGCCTCAATCCCGACAACGTGGCGGAGGCGATCCGGCTCACGAAGCCGCAGGCCGTCGACGTGTCGTCCGGGGTGGAAAGCGGACCAGGTCTCAAGGATCCGGCCAGGATCGAGGCTTTCATCAGGGCCGCCCGGACAGCATTCGCTGCTGCCCATCACTAGTTTAGACAGCGCGTCCTCTCCCGGGCGTGCCTTAAGATCTTCAAGGCAGGACAGGCCGTGTCAGCTCAAGCCCAACCCAACTCCTTCCGCACCGGTCCCGACGAGCGCGGGCATTTCGGCCAGTTCGGCGGCCGCTTTGTCGCCGAGACCCTGATGCCGAACATCCTCGAGCTGGAAAAGGCCTACGAGGAGGCGAGGAACGATCCGGCCTTCCATGCCGACATGGCGTATTTCTCCACGCATTATATCGGCCGTCCGAGCCCGCTCTATTTCGCAGAGCGCATGACCGAACATCTCGGTGGAGCGAAAATCTACTTCAAGCGCGAAGAGCTGAACCATACCGGCGCGCACAAGGTGAACAACGTGCTGGGCCAGATCCTTCTCGCCCGCCGCATGGGCAAGAAGCGCATCATCGCCGAGACAGGCGCGGGCCAGCACGGTGTGGCCACCGCGACGCTCTGCGCGCGCTTCGGCCTCGACTGCGTGGTCTATATGGGGGCCGTCGACGTGGAGCGGCAGAAGCCCAACGTGTTCCGCATGAACATGCTCGGCGCCAAGGTCGTGCCGGTGCAGTCCGGCACCCGGACCCTCAAGGACGCCATGAACGAGGCCCTGCGCGACTGGGTCACCAATGTCTCCGACACCTTCTACTGCATCGGCACGGTGGCGGGTCCGCATCCCTATCCGGCCATGGTGCGCGACTTCCAGTGCGTGATCGGCACCGAGACCCGCGAGCAGATGATGCAGGCGGAAGGCCGCCTGCCGGATTCGCTCGTCGCCTGCATCGGCGGCGGCTCCAACGCCATCGGCCTGTTCCACCCGTTCCTCGACGACAAGGACGTGGAGATCTACGGCGTCGAGGCGGCGGGCCATGGCCTGTCCGGCCTCCATGCCGCGTCGTTGACGGGCGGCCGCCCCGGCGTGCTCCACGGCAACCGCACCTATCTGCTCATGAACCAGGATGGGCAGATCGCGGATGCGCATTCCATCTCGGCCGGCCTCGACTATCCCGGCATCGGCCCGGAGCACGCCTGGCTGCACGAGACGGGCCGGGTGACGTACATCTCCGCCACCGACGAGGAGGCGCTGGAGGCTTTCCAGCTCTGCTCGCGGCTCGAAGGCATCCTGCCCGCGCTCGAGCCCAGCCACGCGCTCGCCAAGGTGATGGAACTGGCCCCGCAAAAGCCCAAGGATCACCTGATGGTGGTCAATATCAGCGGCCGCGGCGACAAGGACCTGTTCCAGATCGCCGAGCATCTGGGTAACCAGATCGTTTGAAAATGCTCCGTGTCATCCCCGGCGGCCGAAGGCCGGGAAGGGGATCCGCAGTGTGGAGCGTGCGGGTGGATTCCCTTCCCCTTCGCTGCGCTCCGGCCGGGAATGACACGCGTGTTCATTCCGATGTCCTCATGCTAAAGACCCGCCCATGACCCAACGCATCGAAGCCCGTTTCCAAAAGTGCCGCGCGGAAGGCCGCGCCGCGCTCGTCACCTATGTGATGGCCGGCGATCCGGATCCCGAGACCTCGCTCCAGATTCTCAAGAGCCTGCCCAGGGCGGGTGCCGACATCGTCGAGTTCGGGCTGCCCTTCACCGATCCGATGGCCGACGGGCCGGCGATCCAGGCGGCGGGCCTGCGCGCCCTGAAGGTGGGCCAGGATACGGTCAAGACCCTCGATCTCATCCGCCGCTTCCGGGCCGAGGATGCGGACACGCCCGTGATTCTCATGGGCTATTTCAATCCCATCTTCGTCTACGGCGTCGACCGCTTCCTCGAGGACGCCAAGGAGGCCGGCATCGACGGCCTGATCGTCGTCGATCTGCCGCCGGAAGAGGACGACGAGCTGTGCCTGCCGGCCCTCAAGGCCGGCCTTGCCTTCATCCGGCTGGCCACGCCGACGACCGACGACAAGCGCCTGCCGGCGGTGCTCGCGAACACGGCGGGCTTCGTCTATTACGTCTCGATCACCGGCATCACCGGCGCTGCGACCCCGGATTTCGGCAAGGTCGCCACGGCCGTGGAGCGGATCAAGCGCCACACGCCCCTGCCGGTGGTGGTGGGCTTCGGCGTCAAGAGCGGCGCCCATGCGGCGGCGGTGGCCAAGGGTGCCGACGGCGTGGTGGTGGGCTCGGCCCTCATCGATGCGCTGAAAAACACTCTCGATGGCCAGGATCGCGCAACGGCAGGCACCATTGAGGCGGTCACGAAGCTGGTGAAGGAATTGAGCGACGGCGTGCGCTCGGTGGCAAAACGCGCCGCGGCCTAATACATAAGGCAAGGTCTCCTCTCATGCCGAGGAGACTGGGTCATAACGCTCTGCCTCATCCTGAGGAGCCGCGAAGCGGCGTCTCGAAGGAGGATCCAGAGAGCACTGGAGGCGCCCTGATCCTTCGGGACGCGAGCACGCTCGCTCCTCAGGACGAGGGCAGGGCTTCCGGGGTGCTGACAGAAAAGGGTAAGCGATGAACTGGATTTCCGAAGTCGTCCGTCCGAAGATCAAGACGCTCTTCAAGCGCGAGACGCCGGACAATCTCTGGATCAAGTGCCCGGAGACGGGGCAGGTCGTGTTCCACAAGGACGTGGAGGCAAACCAGTGGGTGATCCCCGGTTCCAACCACCACATGCGCATCTCCGCCACCCAGCGCCTGCAGCTCATGTTCGACGGCGCCACCTGGCTCGACGTGGCCGTGCCGGAAGTGCCGGTCGATCCGCTCAAGTTCCGCGACGAGAAGAAGTATATCGACCGCCTGAAGGACGCCCGCACCAAGACCGGCCAGCAGGACGCGTTCAAGGTCGGCTTCGGCCGGGTCGAGGACCTGCCGATGACCATCGCCGTGCAGGATTTCGGCTTCATGGGCGGCTCCCTCGGCATGGCCGCGGGCGAGGCCTTCATCAAGGGCGCCGAGACGGCGCTCGACAAGAAGACGCCCTTTGTGCTCTTCGCCGGCTCCGGCGGCGCGCGCATGCAGGAGGGCATCCTCTCCCTCATGCAGATGCCGCGCACCACGGTGGCGATCCGCCGCCTGCGCGATGCGAAGCTCCCCTACATCGTCGTGCTCACCAACCCGACCACGGGCGGCGTGACGGCGTCCTACGCCATGCTCGGCGACGTGCATCTCGCCGAGCCCGGCGCGCTCATCGGCTTTGCCGGCCCGCGCGTGATCGAGCAGACCATCCGCGAGAAGCTGCCCGACGGCTTCCAGCGCGCCGAGTATCTGAAGGAGCACGGCATGGTGGACGCGGTCGTGCACCGGCACGACCTGAAGCCGACCGTCGCGCGCCTGTCGCGCCTCTTCACCAAGGCGCCGGCTTCCGCGCCGGAGACGACGGCCGTCGCTGTCGCCGCCGAGTAACTTATTGTTGTCGCATGGTCTTGCTGAAAAACCGCTTCCCACTTTTTCAGATCATGCTTGGAGCAGGGCGATGGAATCCTCCGATGCGCTGATTGCGCGCTTTCTCGCCCTGCACCCGAAGACCATCGATCTCTCGCTCGGGCGCATCCAGCGGCTTCTGGGCCAGCTCGGCCATCCGGAGCGCCGCCTGCCGCCGGTGATCCATGTGGCCGGCACCAACGGCAAGGGCTCGACCATCGCCTTCATGCGGGCGATCCTGGAGAGCGCGGGGCTCGCCGTCCATGTCTATACCTCGCCCCATCTCGTGCGCTTCCACGAGCGTATTCGGCTCGGGCGGTTCGGGGGCGGGCGCTATGTGAGCGAGGAGAGGCTCGTCGAAGCCTTCCGCCGCTGCGAGGCGGTGAACGCGGGCGAGCCCATCACCGTGTTCGAGATCACGACCGCGGCGGCCCTGCTGATCTTCTCGGAGGAGCCTGCCGACGTGCTCCTGCTCGAGGTCGGCCTCGGCGGCCGCTTCGACGCCACCAACGTCATTGACAGGCCGGCCGCCGCCGTCGCCACGCCCATCGGCCACGACCACGCGGAATATCTCGGCACGACGCTGGAGGCCATCGCCAAGGAGAAGGCGGGCATCTTCAAGCGCGGCTGCCCCGCCATCATCGCCCCGCAGGATTATTTGGAAGCCGACCAGACCCTGCGCGACGAGGCGGAGCGCATCGGCGCCTTGCCGCTCCTCGTCGGCCAGCAGGATTTCTCCGTGCACGAGGAGGGAGGGCGTCTGGTCTATCAGGACGAGAAGGGCCTCCTCGACCTGCCGCGTCCCAAGCTCATCGGGCGGCATCAATTCACGAATGCCGGCACGGCCATCGCGGCCTTGCGCGCGGCCGGCTTCGAGCAGTTCGAGACCTCGGCTTTCGAGGCGGGCCTCACCCGCGCCGAATGGCCGGGCCGCCTCCAGCGCCTCAACCGAGGCCGCCTGCCCGAGATCGCCCCGCAGGGCTGTGAGCTTTGGCTCGACGGCGGCCACAACCAGGATGGCGGCCGGGTTCTCGCCGCCGCGATGGCCGACCAGAGCGAGCGCTCGGATGCGCCCCTCGTGCTCATCGCGGGCATGCTCGGCACGAAGGATTCCCAGGCCTTCTTCAAAAATTTCTCCGGTCTCGCCCGCGAGGTGATTGCGGTGCCGATCTCGGGCCAGATCGCGGCGCGCCCCGCCGAGGAAGTCGCAACCCTTGCGGCAAGCGTCGGGCTCACGACCTCGATTGCTTCCAGCGTCGAATCGGCGCTCGCCGCGCTCCACAACTATGTCTGGGACCGCCCGCCCCGCGTGCTGATCTGCGGCTCGCTTTATCTCGCCGGCGAGGTCCTGGCGGCGAACGGGACTTTGCCGGAGTAGCTCTCCCATCATCATCATCGGCCCTGTACCGGTGATCTCGACAGGTTGAAGGGCTGCGCGTTCCATGATCGGGATGGCCGGGACCGATCCCCGGATCAAGTCCAGGGACGGCCCTATGACGGATGGCGTTCCCGCATTCTCGTCTGGCGATCCTGGGTTCCGCGGTGCAGGCCGGAGATGACCCACGCAAAAGAAAAGGGGCCTTTCGGCCCCTTCGCATCTCTTCAAAAACGGGAACGAACTTATGCCGAAGCCTGGATCCAGCGGGACAGCTCGCCCTTGGGGGCGGCGCCGACCTTCTGGGCGACGACCTTGCCGTCCTTGAACATCATCAGCGCCGGGATCGAGCGGATGCCGAGCTGGGAGGAGATCTGCGGGTTCTCGTCCACGTTGAGCTTGACGATCTTCACCTTGCCGGCCATCTCGTCCGAAATCTCTTCCAGGGCCGGGCCGATCATGCGGCAGGGTCCGCACCATTCGGCCCAGAAATCGACCACGACGGGCTCGGAGGATTGCAGGACATCCTGCGCGAAGCTTGAGTCGGTCACCTTTACGGTTGCCATCAGATCACCTTTGACTTTGAACGCGACTCATATCCCGAGCCGCTCGGCTATAGGGCCAAGGTAAGAACCCGGCTCGATTGAATCAAGCAAGCGCGCTTTCGCTCACGCCGCTTTGATGAGGGTAAGTGCCGATTCCAGGTCGGGTTCCAGAAGTTCGTGGATCACGGGTCCGGAGGTCCAGATCAGGAAGGTGCGGATGCGCCTGTCCGGATAGATCTCGGCCAGCAGCGTCCGGTAGAGGGCAAGCTGCGCCACGTAGGATTGTGGCGGCGGCTGACCGGCTTTCGGCGGACGTGCGGTCGTCTTGAAATCGGCCACCAGGACTTCGTGTTCGAGCACGGCCAGTCGGTCGATCTGGCCCGACACCATGATCTCGCCCTCCGCCGTCCGCACGCGCCCGGCGATGGGCGCCTCGGCCCGCGAGCTCTCGCCGAACAGGGGCTTCAGGTCGGGATGGTCGAGGACGTTGAGGGCGCTGGCCAGGATCGATTCCCGCAAGTCGGAGGCGAGGCGCGGCGCGCGCGCCTTGATGTAGGAACGCGCCATGTTCTCCCGGAGCTCCGGCGACAGACTCGGCAGACGTTCCAGCAGGGCATGGACCAGGGTGCCGCGCAATCGGGCCTCTGGTGCGTAGGGGCCGTCGCCGGGGCGTGTCATGCGATCGGCGGCGCCCAGCGCGCTGGAGGGGCGGATCGGAGGCAGGGGCTCGGGCTCCGGCAGCACCGCCGTCGTCAGCCAATCCGGCACGGCGATGGGATCGAGCGGCTGAACATCGGATTCGGCCGCGAGCGTGCGCGCGAGCGGTGAGCCGTCGCGCCAGACCGAGATCGGGCCATACGGCGCCTCGTCGAGTTCCAGGCCTCCCGCCTTGGCGACGAGCCCATGACGGATCATCTCGCACCAAGCTTCCTGCCGGGTCTCGTTGCCGGTCATCCGGTAAGGAGCGATCACCAGCCGGTCCTTGGCGCGGGTCATGGCGACGTAGAGCAGCCGGTTGTGCTCCTCGTAGCCCTTGGCGTGCAGGAGGTCGCGCGCCTGCGTCATCGCGCTCGAATCGGAATTCTTGCCCGGCGACCAGACGGGAATCCTGTCGCCGCCTGCCGACTGCAATGGCAGCAGCGGCGGATCGCGGCCCAACACCTCGCAGCCATCGATGAGTACCACGATGGGGGCTTCCAGGCCCTTCGCCCCGTGCACGGTCATGACGCGCACTTCGTTGTTCACGGAATCGAGGTCGCGCTTGATGGTGTGGGAGGCGGATTCGAACCGGTTGAGGAAGACGGTGAGCGAGGGCGTCTCCGTCATCTCGGACTGGTGCGCGAAGCACAGGAAAGCATCGATGGCATCGCCCGCTTCGCTGCCCAACCGCGCGACGAGCAGCGAGCGTCCGCCGCGCGGACCGAGCAGGGTGGCGAAGAATCCGAAGGGGCCATGGATGCGCGCGAGCGCGCGCCATGCAGCGAGCGCCTCGCATCCGCGCTTCGCCTTCGCGTCACCTGCTTCCGCATGGCGCGTCATGGCGGCGTGAAGCGATTCCCCGTCGGGGCGGTCGGCGGCGATGCGGATGAGATCGTCGTCGGTGAGCCCGACGAGGGGCGATTTCAGCGCGGTCGCGAGAGTCAGGTCATCGTCCGGCAGAAGCGCCGCACGTCCAGCGGCGACGAGATCGAGCACGGCGATGTGCTCGCCGATGTTGAGTCTGTCCGCGCCAGCCACCGGCACGCCCGCTTCCTTCAGGGCGCGGATCACCGCCTCGAAGGCCGCGCCGCGCTTTCGCACCAGCACGAGCACGTCGCCCGCCGTCCAGATGCGGCCCATCTCGTCGCCCTTGGTGGTCCAGCATTTGACCGCCTGCGCGATGCGCCGCGCGACGACGACGGGCGGGGATTGCTGCTCGGGTTCGTCGATGGGCAGCACCCAGGCCTCGGGTTCTTCTTCTTGAGCGGGCGTCTCGAGGGGCCACATCTCCACGAGACCCGGTGCATGCGGACGTGCGCTTTCATGCACGGTGCCGACCGCCTTGTCCTCGAACGAGAGGCCCTTGAAGTTCCGGTCGACCGCGAAGGTGGCATCCACCGCCGACAGTACGGCCTTGGCCGAGCGGAACGACATGGTGAGCGACACGTCCTCGAAATGGAGCTCCGCTTGCTTGACCTTCTGCGACCAGCTCCGGCGCGTCGTCTCGAATTCCTGCGGGGCGGCGCCCTGGAAGCCGTAGATCGACTGCTTGGGATCGCCGACCGCAAAGAGCGTACGCACGCGCCCGCCCGCCGCGCCCGCGCCCGCGGTGAAATCCTCGGTGATCTTGCGCAGGATCTCCCATTGCTCGGGGTTGGTGTCCTGCGCCTCGTCGATCAGAACATGATCGATGCCGCGGTCGAGCTTGTAGAGCACCCAGGCCGTGTCTCCGCGCGAGAGCAGCGCCAGGGTCTTGTCGATGAGATCCTGGAAGTCGAGCGCGCCGAGGCGCATCTTCGCCTGCTCGACGCGAGCGTGGATTTCGGCCGCAAGCGTAAACAGCGCATCGGTGCGCTCGGCGGCGCGCACGGCCTTGCGCCTGTCGATCAGCGAGCACACCCGCTCCTGCTCGCGCAGCAACGCGTCTTTCAGGCTTTCGCTGACGTCTTTTGTCAGGAAGGCCGAGCCCTTGCGCGGCGTGCCGCTATCCGTGAGAAAGACCGAGAGATAGATTTCCAGCTTCTCAGAAACATTCTTGGCTTCGGCAGTCGCAATAAGAGAGGCCGCCCGCTTCTGATCGGTTGCTTTGCCAGCCAGAAGCTCCTGTGCGATGGCAGGCCATTGTTCCGGCCCGATGCCGCCTTCCAGCATCATGGTCTCGATGGACTCGAGAGTGTCGTCCGGTGCCAGGCCGAGTTCCTGGCGAAGCCGTGCGGGACGCGCCGGATCGTGCAGGAACGTCTTGCATTTCAGGGCCGCATTTATGGCGGAGGCGAGCGCGTCGCCCACTGCATCGACGCTGATGGTATCGAGCGCTTCGGCGAGTTCCGGATAGTTGCCGCTCGCCGCATCGGCCATGACATTCGACGTCGCCTGCGCCAGCATCTCGTCGGTCTGGCTCTCGTCGAGCACGGCAAAGCGCGCGGGCACGTTGGCCTCGAACGGCACGAGGTGTAGAAGCCGCTCGCAGAAGGCGTGGATGGTGTCGATCTTGAGACCGCCCGGCGTTTCCACCGCGCGGGCAAAGAGCGTCCGCGCGAGCTTCACCTGGCGACGCGTCGGCTTCTCGCCCTCCAACTCCGTCAGTTCCTTGACGAGGCTTTCCTCGTCCAGGGTCACCCAGCGGCCGAGACGCTCGAAAACGCGGATCGCCATGTTGGCAGCAGCCGCCTTGGTGAAGGTCAGGCACAGGATGCGGCCCGGCAGCGAGCCCGCAAGCAGAAGGCGCACGACGCGATCCGTCAGAACCTTGGTCTTGCCGGCGCCCGCATTGGCCGACACCCAGGCGGAAGCCCGTGGGTTGGCCGCGCGGCGCTGCGCGTCCTTGGTGTATTCCGGAATGACGAGATCGGCGCTCATTCGGATCCCTCTCCGCCGCCCGCACTTGCCAGCGACCATTCCTTCACGCGTGCCAGATGATCGTATTCCGAAAAGCGGCGCGCATATTTCGGGAAGGGCCGCGAGAGGTAAGCCGCTTCGCCCTTGGCGTAGCGCACGATCATGCCCTCGAACCGGCGGCGGTGCTCTTCGACGATGTCCGCAACACTCCGTGTTTCCTTGCCCGTTGGCTTAATCTCTCGTGGGTCGATAGGTTTGCGTCCGCCAGTCGTATGCACGTAGACCAGGTCCGGCGTTTCCTTCGCCATGGGCAGGCCCTTGAAAGCGCCTTTCATCAGCATCATGGCCTCTAACGTGAGCTGCGGCGAAAAGCCGGCATAGACCTCGCGCACGCCGGGCGGCTGGCCGGTCTTGAAGTCGATGATGGCAAAGCCGCCGTCACGGCGGTGCTCGATGCGGTCGGCTCGGGCGCGCAAGTTGAAGATCGTGCCGTCCGGCAGCGGGATCGACAATCGGCCCGAGCGTTCGGCATGGACCTCGACGAGGTCCGGGCGGCGTTCTTGCTCCCAGCCTACGAATGCAGTGGCGAGCCGCGTAAAGCGCGGCCACCATTCCGCATAGAGCTCGGGAAAAGTCTCGGCGATGTCGGCAAACGCATCCGTGCCGAGTGCGAGCAGTTCCTCCAGCGCGTGAGCGGGGATGGTCTTCGGATATTTCTCGGCGAATTGTCCGACCACGTCATGAATGATCGTGCCGCGCTCGGCCGCGCTCGGCGTGACCGCAATCGCATCGAGCGCGTCGAGCTTGAGGATGTGGCGCGCGAAGATCGAATAGGGATCTCGTACCAGCGTCTCGATCTCCGTGACGCTCAAACTGCGCGGGAAGAGAGCCGGATCGGGTTTCGGCCGCGGGCGGGGCAGAGGAGGCGCGGGCTCCGGCGTGTCGAGGGTGCGCGCGAGGCGGCGGTAATCATCGCCGGCCTTCGTCATCCGCTCCCACACATCCTTGCCGGTGAAGGCCTTGAGGCGCTGCAGGAAGCGCGAGGGCACCATGGGCGAGCCGTCGCGCTTGTGCGCGCGGGTGATCACCACGTCGTGGGTGCCGAGCGCCTGCACGAAATCATGCGCCGTCTGGCCGATGCGCCGCTCCGGCGGCATCAGCCCGACGCGCGTCCGCATGGGCCGGTTGAGGAACGCATCCGTCACGGTCCGCGGGGGCCACGTGCCCTCGTCCAATCCGCCGAGCACCACGCGGTCGACGGAGAGAAGGCGCGCTTCGAGAAGGCCCAGGATTTTCAGGCGGCGATGCGTGGCGCGGGGCGAGGGGCTCAAGGACCGCTGCTTGGCGAGCGCCGTGAAGAAGGTCGGATAATCGACGAAGCGGCCTCGGAGTGGATGCCCTTCCTCCGCGCGGATGTCGGAATGTTCGAGATCGTCGAAGAGCGCGGCGAGCGCCTCGCGGGATGAATCCGTATCCTCGATCTCCTCATCGTCCGCTGCCGTCCACAGGGCCTCCACGGTGCGGCGATGATCCTCCACCAGGGACATGAGATCGAGCTTGCCCTCGCCATGAATGGCCGGCGTGAAGGCATTGAACGCCACTCCGAGACGCTGCAGCAATTCGTCGGCGAGGCCCCACTCGGCTTCCGTCAGGCGCTTGCGTGGACGTGGCGTGCGGTGATCGTTCTCGGCGCGGCGGCTGGCCAGCGCCGCGCGCATGCCCTCAATGCCGAGTGCGGGAGCGGGCCCACGCAGCACGCCGATCTCGAGCACGCTCGCCGCATGTTCGACCGTTTCGCGGGGCAAGCCGAGGCGCACCAGCGGATGGGCGAGCAGAGCCAGCAGCCGCACGGGCCGCAAATCGTCCGCGGCGGCTTCCGCAGCCAGACGCGCGAGGCGTCCCGCGGGCGTGTCGGACAGGGGAATGCCCGCTGAATCCTCGACGCTCAAACCCCAGCGCGCGAGCTCCGCCGTCACGCGTACGGCGAGTGCACGGTCCGGCGTGACGAGGGCTGCGGTCTTGTGTGGATGCGCGATGGTTTCGCGTAAGGCGATCGCGATGGCGAGAGCCTCCTCGCGCTCGTCCATCGCCTCGATGATGGCGAGGCCCTCGCAGCCGCTGTGGCTCAACGC
Source organism: Microvirga sp. RSM25 (assembly GCF_044784385.1). Classification (NCBI taxonomy): domain Bacteria; kingdom Pseudomonadati; phylum Pseudomonadota; class Alphaproteobacteria; order Hyphomicrobiales; family Methylobacteriaceae; genus Microvirga; species Microvirga sp. RSM25. The sequence continues at coordinate 4,783,205 of NZ_CP173039.1, forward strand.
GGCGCGACCCTCGGGCGCGATCAGCGACCAGCGATCCGTGGTATCCGCCGGGCGCAGGGCTTCGGAGAGCAGGTGGTTTCTGGCTTTCGCAGCTTTCGGCACGTCGCCGAGAACGGTGACGTCGGAGCGCGGGACGCGCAGATGCCTGTCGAGAAGGCGGCGGAGCGAGGCCTGCGGATGTCCATGCACCGGATCGGTCTCATCGTCGCCGATGCCGCCGATGGTGGACCAGCTCTCCTCGTCGAGATCCGTGTCGAGGCCGGGTAGCACGATGGCGCCTTTGGGCAGGCGCGCGATGACGCCCATGAGGTTCGCGGTGGCGGGCACGGAGCCGGTCGAGCCCGCGACGATGATGGGATGCTCCGGCCGCTCGCGGGTGAGGCGCCGCGCCTCGGCTTCGAGCAGTGCGTTGCGCCGCTGCGCGGGATCGCTCGCCTGGCGCTCGGCGAGGATTTTGGGCCAGTTCTCGCTCGCGATCTGCACGAAGTGGCGGGTGATCTCGAAATATTTCGAATAATCCGCATCCACCGCCAGTTCGAGGGCATGCCAGTCGATGCCTTCCGTCGTGAAGGCATCCATCAGGGTCTCGAGATCGCCCGCGAGGTTCACCGCGTCGGCGGGCGAGGCCGGCACCATGAAGGGCACCTCGGGGCCGAGCTGCAGCAGGGCGCGGTCCACTTCCGCCGACCAGCGCTGCACGAGACGCGTCAGGATGAGGCGGCGCTCCAGGGGCGGGATCGGGGGCTTGAGGCTCGCGGCGTCCTGCAGCGGCGTGCCTTCCAGACCCGTCAACTCGAACTCGGCCTCGTCGGTTTCGCCCAAGGGCACGATGCGCGGCAGGAGCTGTGCCTTGCCCGAACCGCGCTCGGCGAGCAGTGCGATCAGCGCGCGGGTGGCACGGCGGTTGGGAACATAGATCGTGATGTCGGCAAGAGCGGCGGGATCGTCGGACAGGGGGCCGACAAGGCGGCCGTCGAGAAGCGCATCCACCAGGGTCGGCAGGAAGGCGCAGCCCGGAGGGATCGAAAAGACGTGCGGCAAAGTCTTTGAATCATGCATGACCTGGTCGGAAAGCCGGTTCCCACTTTTCCGGGTCATGCTCGACACCACAAAACCTCATCGCTTGCTGGCGGCAAGGCACTTTTCGGCCTCGGCAATGGCCTGAGGCTCCCCAACATGCAACCATTGCCCCTCCATGCACAAGCCGTAGAGGCGTTCGTTCGCGATGGCACGGTCGTAGAAGGCATTGGCCGAGAACGCTCCATCCGGGGTGCCGTGAACGAGTTCCGGCTTCACGATGGCGACGCCCGCGTAGGCGAAAGGAGCGCTGTCATCCGTTCCGCGGCGGCGAAGACGACCGCTTTCCTCCATGTGAAAATCGCCGCGGCCTTCGAATCCAATGCTTGTGGATAACGGAGCCACGAGCATCAGGATATCCATCCGCTTCGGGTCCCAGGCCTTCACGAGGCGCTTCAGATTTGGCTCTTTTCCCTCGATCCAGAGCGAATCGGAATTGAAGGTGATGAACGGCTCACTTCCTAAAAGCGGCAACGCCTTCTTCACGCCGCCGCCGGTCTCCAGCAGCGCGCCGCGCTCGTCCGAGATGATGATGCGGGGCAGGGCCCGGGTGCGCAAATGCGCTTCGAGCATGTCGGCGAAGTGGTGCACGTTCACCACCACGGTCTCGATGCCCGCCTCGTGCAGCCTGTCGAGGGCGAAGTCGACGAGGCTCTGGCCGGCCACCTTCACGAGGGGCTTCGGCATGGAGGCCGTGATCGGCAGCATGCGCTTGCCCAAGCCTGCAGCGAGGACGATGGCTTTATGCGGCGCGCGCGGGGAGGTCTGGGACAAGGAGATGGCTCAGGATTCGGGAGGGGCTTCATCCGCATGCGGAATGAGCCTCGGCAGATAGTTTTCATACCAGACCTTGAGTTTCCCCAGGGCCGGATGGGCGAGGTTGCGGATGAGGTAGGCTTCGATCCGCGGCAGATGCTTGAGGTAATGCGGCTTGCCATCGCGCCGGTCGAGGCGGGCGAAGATGCCGAGGATCTTGGTGGCGCGCTGGCCCGCCATGATGGCGTAGGCGCGGGCGAAGGCCGAGACGTCGAAGGCAGGATCGGCGGCCTTCCGCTCGCGGGCATAATGGCCGATGAGCTTCAGTTCGAGCTCCGGCGGCACGGTCACGCGCGCATCCTGCAAGAGGGACGCGACGTCATAGGCCGGCGAGCCCAGCACCGCATCCTGGAAATCGATCATTCCCACCCGCTGCAGGCCTTCGCGCTCGGGGAGCCAGATCAGGTTGGGCGAGTGGTAGTCGCGCAGGGTCCAGGAAGCCGGTGTGGAGAGAACTTCGCCCAGAGTCTCGGTCCACAGATTGACGAACTCGGCCCGCGCCGAGCCCGAGAGCTGCGTGCCGATGATGTGCGGCACGTACCAGTCGAGCAGAAGCTCCACCTCGATCAGAAGCGCCTCGAGATCGTAGGGCGGGATCGAATGATCGATCCCCCCGGCCACGGGCAAGATCTGAGGCAGGGTCTGGCCGTGGAGCTGCGCCAGAAGCCGCGTCGCCTCCGCATAGCGCTCGGGGATCGGGCTGTTCTTGTCTGTGAAGGGCTCGGAGCCGAGATCCTCGATGAGGAGGAGACCTGCCTCCAGGTCCTCGCCGTAGATGTAGGGCGCGCTGAAGCCGAGCGCGCGCAGGCCCTTGTCCATGGCCACAAAAGCATGGACCGTCTCGGCGAGCTTCGCGATGGTCGTGTAAGGCTTGCCACGCCGCACGGCGGGTCCGACCGGGCGTGGCGGGGAGATCATCAGGAGCGCGGTTTCGCCCGAGGGCTTCACGAGGCGCTCGTAGGAACGGATCACCGAGGCGTCGCCCGTCATGGGATGGCGTGAGGCATCGGCCCAGCCGCAGCGCTCAACCAGGCTCCGATAGGCCTTCATGCGCTGGAGCCGGGAGGCGAAGGCGCCGGTTCCGGTGAGCATGGCAAGCCGCCCCCTGCCCTGGCTGCCAGGGGCGAAATCGAGGCGGATATCGAGGTGCTCGGGCTTGAGCGCTTCCTCGGCGCGTTCAGGCCACTCGACGAGCGCGATGGCGTTCTCCGTCATTTCGTCCCAGCCCAGCTCCACCAGCTCATAGCCGCCGGAGAGGCGGTAGAAATCCGCATGAACGATGGGGCAGCGCGGGCCGTCATAGACCTGCATCAGGGTGAAGGTGGGGCTTGGAACCTCGAGCTCCGGATCGCCGGCGAGCAACCGCACCAGGGCGCGGGCAAGCGTCGTCTTGCCGGCGCCGAGACCGCCCGAGAGGGTGACGAGATCGCCGGGCTTGAGCTCTTCCGCCAAAATCCTCGCGAAGCGCTCAGTCGACTCGTGGTCGGGGAGCGTCACGATCCATGCGGCTTGCAAAAGGTCCTGCTCGGGCATGCGGGCCAGTCCATTCACCATCGCTGTTCCTACTCGGCTGCGATTGGAGTTAGCGCAGATTGCGCGGATCGGCCATCGGACGGCGTCTCGTGCCGGTCATTGGGGAAGACGCACGTGACAGTAGTGCCGACGCCCGGCGCGGACGATATCTCGATGCGTCCGCCATGCAGTTCCACGAAGGAGCGCACGATGGACAAGCCCAAGCCCACGCCGCGGTGGCGGGTTCCGAGCGTATGGCTCTCGAACCGCTCGAAGATGCGTGCCTTGATCTCGGGCGGAATGCCGCGGCCCTGGTCCTTCACGTCGAAGATCACCTCGCCGCCGCGCTTGCGCGCCGAGACCCGGATGGTCTGGCCGGGCGATGAGAATCCGACCGCATTGGAGAGCAGATTGAACAGGATCTGGCGCACGCGCTTCCCATCAGCCACGAAGGTGCCGATGTCGTCCGGGGTGTCGATGACGAGATTGAGCGAGGACTCGGCAAGCCGATCCTCCAACCCGCGCATGGCGGCCGCGATGGTGGAACGGATGTCGACGATCTCCGGCGTCAGCTCCAGCGAACCGGTGTCGATGGAGGCGAGATCGAGAATGTCGTTGAGGATCGCAAGCAGTGCCGCCGAGGAGCGCATGATGTGATCGGCATAATCGCGCTGGCGCGGATTGAGCGCGCCCACGGTCTCGTCGCCGAGCAATTGCGTGAAGCCGATGATGTTGGTGAGCGGCGAGCGCAGCTCGTAGGACACGTGATGCACGAATTCGTCGCGCAGCCGCGAGGCGCGCTCCAGCGCCTCGTTGCGCTCGGTGAGCGCACGCTCCACGTTCACGCTCGCGGTGACGTCGGTGAGGCTCAGAAGCGTCGCGCCGTCGGGCAGAGGCTGCGCGGTGCAGTCGAGCGCCGTGCCGTCATGACGCTCGATGCGGCAGGATAGACCCATGCGCATGTCGGCAAGGCCCGCCACCGCGCCGCGAATGTCGATCCACGGCTCGTCCTGCGATGCCAGAAGACGGCAGGCCTTGATGATCGTGTCGATGTGCGGGTTCTCAGCCGTCATCTCCGGCGACAGGTTCCACATGTCGGCGAAGGCGCGGTTGTGCAGCTTGAGGCGTCCGTCGGAACCGAACACCGCAACGCCTTCCTTCAGCGTGTCGAGGGTCTCGCTCTGCACGCGGGTGAGCGAATGGACCTGCGAGGCGAGTTCGAAGCGCTCGCTCACATCGTCGAAGAGATAAGTCACGCCGCCCTGCGGATTGGGGTTGATGACGACGCGCAGGGTTCGCCGATCGGGCAGGTGCCACCAGGTCTCCTGCTGCTCGACCGAACGGTAGCCCTGCAGGAAATCGGTTTTCCAGGCGCGGAAATCCGCCTGCTCCGGAAGCTTGCGGCCGGCGCGCAACTTATCGAGCACCTCGCTGTCGGTGGGGCGCGAGACGAGAAAGGTCGGATCGAGGCCCCAGAGACGCTGATAAGCGGCGTTGCTGAAGATGAGATTCTGCGATCCGTCGAAGATCGCCACCGCGGTGGGCAATTGATCGAGGGTGCGCACATGGGCATCCATCTGGCGCTGCAGGTCGGTGCGGACCGCCTCCAGTTCCGACACGTCCACCGCGATGCCAGCGCTGCCGCCGGCGGTCGGGCGTTCGATCACCTCGAGCACCGCGCGATGGCCTGCGACCACGGCCGTGACGCGGCCCGAGAAGGTAACGCCGGACTGGCGCTGGCGACGGGCTTCGTCCCGGGTCGGCGCGCTCAGGAGCTCGAGGGATCGGGCTATGGCATCATCGAGACCCTTGGCCTCGACGGAGCGGAGATAGGCCTGGTTTGCCCAGAGCAGCTTGTCGTCCGTATCGCGGATCCAGAGCGGATAGGCGACGTCGTCGAGCAGCATCGTCATCGAACGCAGGTCGCTTCGTGCGACCGACAGCTGGCCTTGAGCCTTCATGAGTTCGGCCCGGTCGCCGGTCACGTCCCGCAGGCGCAGGATCGCCCGTCCGCCGATGGTGCGGCCTTCCACGTCGACGAAGCGGCTGCCGATGCAGCGGGCGGTCAGGCGGAAGGCCTGACCGCGCTGCTTGAGCTGTTCAAGAGCGCCCTCGACGGCAGCGGCGTCGGCCGGTGCGAGCCAGGTGCCGAAGGCCAGGGCGCGCTGGGCCGGCGCGTTCTCGCCGAGGATGGTTGGATCGCCTTGGAAGCGCGGTTCTCCGTCCCGGCCGTGCCAGCTCACGAGGAGCTGGCGCTCCGAGCCCATGAGAAGGGCCGCGAGATCATCCGCGCCCCGCAAGGCATCGAGCTCGTTTCGCAGACGCCGTTCCATCCGGGCGGCGCGCTTGCGCTCGTGCATCAGCAGCAGGGCGGTGGTGGTCGAGAAGGCGACGAGGCCCATGAAGAGGCCGAAATAGGCGGCATTGTGCAGGTCGAAGCTGTGAAGGAAGCCGAGGAGGTCCGAGGCCCCTTCCGCGATGGGGAGCAGCAGGTCGTTGGCGAGGGCAGCCTGGGAGGTGCCCGTCAGGAGCATCAGGGACAGGGGTACACGGGCGGAGCCGACGAGGGGAACTCTCCCGTCGTTGCTGCCATCGTGACGTTCCCAATGCCCGGCCATGCCGTGCGGCCCTTCCTGTGTTGGCGACCTGATGACCAGGCCAAATTGGATCGATCCCCGGTCGCGCTTTCCGACGCTACAGAGGTCAACCGTCTACGCATGAACGGAACTGCCGGCGCAGGTTCGAAGCCACAGCACAGCCGGTCGATTCGCGTTCACTCTAGACCACCCCCGACTTCGCCAGAAAGGGGGTTAACACCGGCTTAAACTTCCTTTGGAGAACCTGTGTGCAATTCGTCGAACCATATTGCATTTGTGACACACACATGCGGGTGCGACATTCTGTTCGATTCGCCAGCGCATCGTGCGGAACCGGCGGTCCGCGGCAGTGAAAAGCAGATCCGGTTTTCCGCCCACAACGAGCGATGCCTTGGGAAATGAAGCATCGGATGGGTCCCGAAAGTGGGCCCACTTTCGGGACCGGGACTCTGCCCGGCGAACCAATGAAAAAGCCCGGCCGAAGCCGGGCTTTCGATGCTCCATAATCGGATGGCCGATCAGTAGCGGTAGTGATCCGGCTTGAACGGTCCCTTCTCGGAGACGCCGATATAGGACGCCTGGTCGGGACGCAGCTTGGTGAGCTTCACGCCGATCTTTTCGAGGTGCAGCGAGGCGACCTTCTCGTCCAGGTGCTTCGGCAGGGTGTAGACCTTCTTCTCGTACTTGCCGGCATCGTTCCAGAGCTCGATCTGGGCGAGCGTCTGGTTGGTGAACGAAGCCGACATCACGAAGGACGGGTGACCCATGGCGTTGCCGAGGTTCACGAGGCGGCCTTCCGAGAGCAGGATGATTCGGTGTCCGTCGGGGAACTCGATCTCATCGACCTGCGGCTTGATGTTGTTCCACTTGAGGTTCTTGAGGCCCGCGACCTGGATCTCGTTGTCGAAGTGGCCGATGTTGCAGACGATCGCCCGATCCTTCATCGCCCGCATGTGGTCGAGCGTGATGACGTCCTTGTTGCCGGTGGCGGTGACGAAGATGTCGGCGCGAGAAGCAGCGTCCTCCATCGTCGTGACCTCATAGCCTTCCATGGCAGCCTGGAGCGCGCAGATCGGGTCGACTTCCGACACCAGCACGCGGCAGCCGGCCTGACGCAGCGAGGCGGCAGAGCCCTTGCCCACGTCGCCGAAGCCCGCCACCATGGCGACCTTGCCGGCCATCATCACGTCCGTGCCGCGGCGGATGCCGTCGACGAGCGATTCACGGCAGCCGTAGAGGTTGTCGAACTTCGACTTGGTGACCGAGTCGTTGACGTTGATCGCCGGGAAGAGGAGCTTGCCCTCCTTGGCCATGATGTAAAGGCGGTGCACGCCCGTGGTGGTCTCTTCCGACACGCCCTTGATGGACTGGGCGACTTCCGCGAACCAGCCCTCCGGCTTTTCCCTGAGCAGACGCTTGATGAGCGCGAAGAGGACTTCCTCTTCCTCTGCGCCAGGCTTGTCGAGGAAGGCGACGTCGCCCTGCTCGGCGCGCAGGCCGAGATGGACGAGCATGGTGGCGTCGCCGCCGTCGTCGAGGATCATGTTCGGTACGCCGCCGCCGTGCCAGTCGAACAGCTTGGCGGTGTAGTCCCAGTACTCCGTCAGCGACTCGCCCTTATAGGCGAAGACCGGAATGCCGGCAGCCGCGATGGCGGCGGCGGCATGGTCCTGGGTGGAGTAGATGTTGCAGGAGACCCAGCGGATGTCGGCGCCGAGAGCCTTCAGGGTCTCGATCAGCACCGCGGTCTGGATCGTCATGTGGAGCGAGCCGGCGATCCGGGCGCCCTTCAGGGGCTGCTTGGGGCCGTATTCCGCACGGACGGCCATCAGGCCCGGCATCTCGGTCTCGGCGATCGAGATCTCCTTGCGGCCGAAATCGGCAAGGCTGATGTCTTTCACGATGTAATCCTGCGCCATGATGGCCTCTCTTTGCACCTGCTCGGTTGAATTGGCGCTGTCTCTATCAGAGCTAGCCGGGAGAGGCAATCAAGATATAAAGATGTCTTTATATGTTGGTTTCGATTACTCGTCTTCACCGAACCTGTTGGCGAGGAGGTCGTCGATGGCCTGGAGGCAGAGGGCGGCATCTTCGCCCTTGGCCGTGACGGTGATCGAGGTGCCCTGCGCGGCCGCCAGGGTGAGGAGGCCCATGATCGAGCGTCCGCCCACGGTCTCGCCGCAGCGGGTCACCGTGACATCGGAATTGAAGCGCTCGACCGTCTGGACGAACTTGGCCGAGGCGCGGGCATGCAGGCCCCGGCGATTGATGATGGGGAGTTCCCGGACCTCGGCTCCATCGGGCACAACGGCAGGCGGGCAGTCCTGATCGAGGGGCCGGTCCATGATGACGGTTACTTTCCGGAGAGAACGCGCGAGGCGATATTGATGTATTTGCGCCCCGCCTCCTGGGCGTGAGAGACGGCGTCTGACAGGGGCTCCTCGTCCCTCACGGAGGCCAGCTTGATGAGCATGGGCAGATTGATGCCGGCGACCACCTCGACGGAGCCGCCATTCATGCAGGACAGGGCCAGGTTCGAAGGCGTACCGCCGAACATGTCCGTCAGAACCACGACCCCCTGTCCAGAATTGACCCGGCACACGGCGGCCATGATGTCCTTGCGCCGTGTCTCCATGTCATCGTCTGGGCCGATCGTGATCGTTTCAAGCTGCTCTTGAGGCCCCACGACATGCTCGAGCGCCGCTTTGAATTCGGTCGCGAGCTGCCCGTGGGTGACGAGCACCATTCCAATCATAATGTTACAAGTCCGAACGCTCCGAGAGCGGAGCCGCTATTTTGTGCACCGCGAAGCCAAGCGCAAGAGCATTGAGAGGAAAAGTTCATCACAGTGTCACTATCGTGTCGCAAACACCACTCAGGCAGCCCAGGGCGACATCCGCTGAGATTGCCCCGGCTTGCATCCGGATGCGAGGGATCATGACGCCGCAGAGGACGACGTGCCTGTCCTGCTCCTCCGGATAGCGGGCCGGGTCATCGGAAAGATCGAGCACCAGACGGACGACGGCAGCGGCTTCGAAGGGCCGCCGGACGATGCCGAGACCGAAGACCTCGATGCTGCCGCCGAGAGGCTCCACCGGTCGCGCCAGAAGGCGGCCGTGATGCGCCTCGAGGCGGGTCCGATCGTCGCTGACCAGCCTTCCGAAGCGCCCGGTCCCGAGAGCCAGCGACACCACCTCGCGGGCGAGGGCCGACTTGCCGGATCCCGATGCACCCCGGATCAGGAGCCCCGCCTCGCCGATGAGCACGCAGCCGGCATGGATGGTCTCATGCGCGTTCAAGATGCTTTCTTCCCGGCTTCGCGCCTGGCTTTGTCCTTGTCCTTCTTCTCCTGCTCCTTCTTGGCCTTCGCCCCCTCAATCGGCAGGCGGATGACGAAGCGGGCGCCGAGCCGGGTCGGCTCCCCGTCCTCATCGGGAGGGCCGAGCCGGTTCTCGGCACGGATCGTGCCGCGATGAGCCTCGATGATCTGGCGGGAGATGGACAGGCCGAGGCCCGAGTTCTGGCCGAAGCCCTGCTCGGGCCGATCCGTGTAGAAGCGCTCGAAGATCCGGTCGAGGGCATCGGGCTCGATGCCGGGCCCGCTGTCCTCGACGAGGATCTCGACCTGGTTCTTGCGGCGGCGCATGGAGACCTTCACGGTCTCGTCGGGCGGCGAGAAGGAGCGCGCGTTGTCGATCAGGTTGTTGAAGATCTGGCCCAGGCGACTGTCATGGCCGAGGACCAGGAAGGCGTCGCGGCCCTGGGCCTGCCTGTCGATGCTGAGCGTGATGAGCGGATCATGCTCCTGGCGACGCTCGTTGGCAACCGACACCACCGCATCGAGAAGGCGCACCATGTCCACCGGCTCCGCATCGGCGCGAGCGAGCTCCGCATCGAGGCGCGAAGCGTCCGAGATGTCGCTGATGAGGCGGTCGAGGCGCTTCACGTCATGCTGGATGATCGACAGGAGCCGTTGCCTGGAATCGTCGTTGCGGGCGAGCGGCAGGGTCTCCACCGCGCTGCGCAGCGAGGTCAGCGGATTCTTCAACTCGTGCGCCACGTCGGCCGCGAAGCTTTCGATGGCATCGATGCGGTTGTAGAGCGCCTTGGTCATATCCCGCAGGGCGCCCGAGAGATGGCCGATCTCATCGGAACGGGTGGTGAAATCGGGGATTTCCTGGCGGGATTTCGTGCCCCAGCGTACCCGCTCCGCCGCCTCCGCCAGCCGCCGGACAGGGCCCGCGATGGCGCCGGCCAGAAAGAGCGACAGGACGATCATGACCACGGCCGCCACCAGGAAGACCTGGAGCAGGGCGAAACGTTCGGAGGCGATGATCGCGTCGATGTCGCCTTCCTGGGTCGAGAGCAGGAGCGCCCCCTGCACCGTGCGGAAGCGCTGGATCGGCACGGCCACCGAGACGATGGTCTCGCCACGGTTGTTGACGCGCACCACGCTCGATTGCTGGCCGGAAAAAGCCTGCTGCACCTCGGGCAGAGACTTGCCGTTGGCGGGACCGGCCTCTTCCTGCACGGGGCGTCTGGTGCGCCGGAACATCTTGCGGATGCTGTTCCAGGTGCGTTCGATGAAGCTCGTCGTATCCTCGACATTGGCAACCGGCGGCAGGTCCATGCGCAGGATGTCGCCGCGGGAATAGAACGACCTGGAATCGAGCAGCAGCATGCCTTCGCGGTCGAAGATGCGGGCGCGGGTCTTGGTCGGTGTCACCAGTCGGCGCAGCAGGGGAGCGACGCGTTCGGGATTGATGGAGAATTCGAGCGACGAGAAGGCCTCGTCGGTGAACCGCTCCGTCTCTCCCGCCTGCATCTGCAGGAGCTGATCCGGATCGATCGTGATGGTGTTGGTTTCGACCGTCGCCGAGCTCGCGATCGCGCCTGCGATGATCTCGCCCTGCGTGAGAAGGCTCTGCACCCGGGCTTCGATCAGTCCTTCGCGGAACTGGTTGAGGTAGAGAAAGCCGACGAGCAGGGCCACGAGTCCGGCCAGGTTGAGCACGACGATCCGGCGCGTCAGGCTCGACGAAGCGCGCTGCACGATCATGCGGCCGAAATGCTTCAGCCGCGCCAGAGCGCCCTGTGGAGCGGGCGGATCGTCGAACGCCGCCTCGGCGTGGATGGGGTCAGCCTTCATGCCATTCGTTCAAGCACGATCCGGTGCATTCCATCGGGTCGTGGCCGTCTTTCCAGGTTGCTCGCCAGGTTGCTTGCGCCACCAACGCGTCAGGCTTCCTTGAAACGGTAGCCCACGCCGTAGAGGGTCTCGATCATTTCGAAACTCTGGTCAACCGACTTGAACTTCTTGCGCAGGCGCTTGATGTGGCTGTCGATGGTGCGGTCGTCCACATAGACCTGATCGTCATAGGCCGCATCCATCAGGGCGTTGCGGCTTTTCACCACCCCCGGGCGCGTGGCGAGCGCCTGCAGGATCAGGAATTCCGTCACAGTCAGGGTGACCGGCTCGCCCTTCCAGGTGCACGCATGGCGCTCCGGGTCCATCTTGAGCTGGCCGCGCTCCAGGGCCTTCGGGTCGGCCTCCTTGGGGGCGCTCTGGTCCTTGGGGGCGAAGCGGCGCAGGACCGCCTTCACGCGCTCGACCAGCAGGCGCTGGGAGAAGGGCTTCCGGATGAAGTCGTCGGCGCCCATCTTGAGGCCGAACAATTCGTCGATTTCCTCGTCCTTGGAGGTCAGGAAGATCACCGGCAGGTCCGACTTCTGCCTCAGGCGGCGCAGGAGCTCCATGCCGTCCATGCGCGGCATCTTGATGTCGAAGATCGCCAGATCCGGCGGAGCATGCTTGAGGCCGTCCAGGGCCGAGGCACCGTCCGTATAGGTCTGAATGCGGTAGCCCTCCGCTTCGAGGGCGATGGAAACAGAGGTCAGGATGTTGCGATCGTCATCGACAAGGGCGATCGTTGGCATGAACTCTTCCTTAGCTTGGCACGGATTATGTCAGCTTTTCGTCTCGTCTGACAACGCAGAGGGCCCTAAAATGTCCCCAACTGCGCCTTTCTCGTGGCATAAATATGGTTTTCCCTCCGGCCGCGACCAGAGGGCGGCCCTGATAGTGGTGTCTAAGAGCCGCCTGTTCAACTGCAGATGAAGGATCCCTTACGGATTGGACAGAATGCCTCCGCTCCTCGAACGGTCCCGTGCCGTAGCGTTAGGGGCCGGGGCGTCGGGCCGAAAGCTCGTCAATCATACGAAAGAACTCCGAAAATACCTTCAAATTCGAAGGATTGAGACTGATGGAGGTCTGGCTCTCCGAAAAATAGAATGCGATGAAACGAGCTGAGTTGACGGCACCGTCAGCTGACCTAAAGAAGGTTCCATGTTCAAGCGAGACGGCAAAATTTTGCCAGGATTGTTTGACCCTACCCATGGGACGGTCAACGGACGGCGGCTGATCCAGCTGCGCGGTGGCCGCCAATCAGGAGAAGTCTTCCGTGGAAAATATCGGCGTCTTCAACAGCGCACAGGGCTCTGAGGCCTCCGGCCTCCGCAATCTCAAGCGGGTCTACTGGAACCTCGAGGCGCCCGCGCTCTACGAGCAGTCCCTGATCCGGGGCGAGACCAAGCTCGTGCAGGGCGGTGCGCTTCTGGCGGACACCGGCGTGCATACGGGTCGTTCGCCCAAGGACAAGTTCGTGGTGCGCGACGAGACCACGGAAGGCACCGTCTGGTGGGACAACAACGGCTCCATCACGCCCGGCCATTTCGACACCCTGCTGCAGGACTTCCTGGCCCATGCCGAGGGCAGGGAGTTGTTCGCGCAGGATCTCCATGGCGGCGCCGATCCGGCCTACCGGGTCAAGGCACGGGTCTTTACGGAATATGCCTGGCACTCGCTCTTCATCCGCAACCTCCTGATCCGTCCGGATCAGGGCGAGCTCAACGATTACGTCCCTGGACTGATCATCATCGACCTGCCGTCCTTCAAGGCCGATCCGGCCCGGCACGGCTGCCGCACGGAGACGGTCATCGCCTGCGATTTCAAGCGCAAGATCGTCCTCATCGGCGGCACGTCCTATGCGGGCGAGATGAAGAAGTCGGTGTTCACCTATCTCAACTATGTCCTTCCCGACCGGAAGGTCATGCCCATGCATTGCTCCGCCAATGTGGGCGACAAGGGCGACGTGGCGGTCTTCTTCGGCCTCTCCGGCACGGGCAAGACCACGCTCTCGGCCGATCCGAACCGCGTCCTGCTCGGCGACGACGAGCACGGCTGGGGGCCGAATGGCGTCTTCAACTTCGAGGGCGGCTGCTACGCCAAGACCATCCGCCTGTCCCGCGAGGCGGAGCCCGAAATCTTCGCCACCACCGAGCGCTTCGGCACGGTGCTGGAGAACGTGACCATCGATCCGATCACGCGCATTCCCGATTTCGACGACGCATCGAAGACGGAGAACACGCGCTGCGCCTATCCGCTCGACTTCATTCCCAATGCGAGCGCCACCGGCCGTGCGGGCATTCCGAAGAACATCGTGATGCTCACCTGCGACGCCTTCGGCGTGCTGCCTCCCATCGCGAAGCTGACGCCGGCCGAGGCCATGTATCACTTCCTCTCTGGCTACACCGCGAAGGTAGCTGGCACGGAAAAAGGCGTGAAGGATCCGGAGGCCACGTTCTCCACCTGCTTCGGCGCACCCTTCATGCCGCGCCATCCCTCCGAGTACGGCAACCTGCTGCGCGATCTCATCGCCAAGCACCATGTGGATTGCTGGCTCGTCAACACCGGCTGGACCGGCGGCAAGTACGGCGTCGGCCGGCGCATGCCGATCCGCGTCACCCGCCGCCTGCTGACGGCCGCGCTGGACGGTTCGCTCACCCGTGCCGATTTCCGCCGCGATCCTTACTTCGGCTTCGCGGTGCCGACCTCGGTGCCCGGCGTCGAGCCGCACATCCTGTATCCGGTGAAGACCTGGCAGAACAAGGCGGAGTTCGCCGAGACCGCCAAGCGCCTGATCGACATGTTCAACGAGAACTTCAAGCGCTTCGAGGGCCATGTGGACTCGGACGTCCGCTCGGCCGCGCCGCAGACGTCGATTGCCGCATAAGCTCTCAGAACACCCCAAACTTTTGAAAGGCGGCCCATGGGCCGCCTTTTTCGTTTCGGTTCTCCCACCGATGACGCTCCCCACCCATGCGCTGCGGGCATTCCGACTCTGGCAAAAGAATGTATGATGACAGGCAAATAAGATGGGGCCGCAGCCTCATGAGCCAGGTGGGATACGCCCGTGAGCCGATTGACAGGTGTCCTCTTTGCGATTGCCGCAAACGGGCTTTTTGCGACCAGCGACACCCTGGTGAAGCTCCTCTCCACCCGCTATCCGATCTTCCAGATCATCGCGATGCAGGCGAGCGTGGCCTGCCTCGTGGTGTGCATCGTCATCTGGCGCGAGAAAGCGTACAGGATCTCGGCGATCCGCAACCCGAAGATGCTGATCGGCCGCGGCTTTCTCGCCGGAATCGGTACCGTTTCGGGCTTCTATGCCTTCTCGCTTCTGCCGCTGGCCGATGTCTATGCGATCACCTTCGGCTCACCGCTTGTCGTCACGGTTGCCGCGACGTGGCTGCTCGGTGAGCGTACGGGGCTGGCGCGCTGGATTGCGATCCTGGTCGGCTTTTCCGGCATTCTGATCATGGTGCAGCCCGGCTATGTCGCATTGTCCCTCGGACATCTGGCGGCTTTCCTCAATGTCTTCGTCGGTGCCGGCGTCATTCTGATCATGCGCACGATCGGCTCGCAGGAAAACCGCGCGATCATGGTCGCTGCCGTGATGGCCGGGCAGTTGACGGCGAGCCTGCCTGGCGTGTTCCTGAGCCATGCTCCCGCATGGAGCGATGTGGGCCTCGTGACGATCTCCGGTCTCGTGATGGTAACGGCGCAGTTCCTGCTGCTGGAGGCACTACGCCGTGCGCCGGCTTCCAGCGTTGCTCCCATGCAATACACCAAGCTCGTCTGGGCGCTTCCCGTGGGGCTGTTCATCTTTGGCGACGAGCCGAAACTTCACGTCCTCGCGGGAGCCCTCGTGGTCATCGGATCGGTTCTGTTCCTGCTCAGCCATCAGCGACGGACGGAGAGCATGATCTCGACGGTGAGAAGGCCCGAGCCATCCGTGCGAACGGAACGCCTGAAAGGAGAGAAAATTGGTTGAGACAAAGGGCACATGGCCGATCCCCGGATCGCAGCTGTCGCTGCAGGGCAAGACGGCGCTCGTTGTGGGCGGATCGAGCGGGATCGGCAATGCCGTCGCCCATGGCTTCCAGGATAATGGCGCAAGGGTGGCGATCGCCGCCAGAACGCCCGCCAAGGTGAAGGCAGCGACGCAGCGCCTGCAGGAGGCCGACCCGGCAGCGCGCGGTTACGTGGTCGATGCCGCGCGACCGGAGGAGATCGACGGGCTCGTCGCATCAGCCGTGACGGATCTCGGTCACGTGGACATTCTGGTCGCGTGCCAGGGCATGACCATCCTCAAGCCGGCCGAGGAGTTCACGCCGGCGGAATACGACGAGATCATGCAGACGAACCTGCGCAGCGTGTTCTTCACCTGCACCCGTTTCGGCCGCCATATGCTGGAGCGCCGATCGGGCTCGATCATCACCATCGCGTCGCTGGCGGCCCACCGCGGTTGGCCCCTCGCTTCGGTCTATGCCGCCAGCAAGCATGGCGTCGTCGGGCTGACAAAGACGCTGGCTGCGGAATGGGCGGACAGAGGCGTTCGCGTCAACGCCATCTCGCCTGGCTTCTTCATGACCGAGCTGAACCAGTCCAAGATGGACGCGAGGCGCAAGGAGAACGCGCTTTTACGGACACCCATGGGCCGGTTCGGCCAGCTCGACGAACTTGTGGGCGCTGCGATCTATCTTGCCTCACCTGCGGCGGGATTCGCGACAGGCACCGTGCTCAATGTGGACGGAGGCTATCTGGCCTCCGGCATCTGATCAGGCATCCGCGACGAAGAACGGAATGCGCATCACGTGGCGATAGATTTCGCCGGGGCGCAGCACCGCCGGGGGGAAGTGCGGGATGTTCGGCGCATTCGGGAAGTTCTGCGTCTCGAGCGCGAAGCCGGCATGCTTCTCATAAGTAACGCCGCCTTTGCCAACGGCCGGGGCCTTGCCGAAATGATTGGCCGTGTAGAATTGAACGCCCGGCTGATTGGTCCAGATCTCCAATCCTCGGCGTGAGAGGGGGTCCATCGCACGCGCCGCACGGCGCAGAGGCTGTCCATGGTCGTTGAGACAGAAATTGTGGTCGTAGCCGGCTTCCGGAAGCTGGGTGATGTCGTCGATCATCGCGCCGATGGGCCGTGACGATCTGAAATCGAAGGCCGTTCCGGCGACGGGCGCCAATTCGCCGGTCGGGATCTTGCCGGGTCCGACCGGTGTGTAATGATCAGCGTCGATCAGGAGATGCTGATCGCGCACGTGGCCCGAACCGTGACCGGCGAGGTTCCAGTAGCCGTGATAGGCCATGTTCACGACGGTCGGCCGATCCGTCGTGGCCTCCATGACGATCTCCAGCGCTGGATCGTCCGTCAGCTTGTAGGTCACCGTTGCCGTGATGGCGCCAGGATATCCTTCGTCGCCGTCGGGCCGGTTCAAGGTCAGGCGGACGGCCTTGTTCGCCGTGTCGGACTCACCGGTCCAGATTCTCTTGCTGAAGCCGCCAAAGCCGCCGTGGATGTGATTGGGCGGTTCGTTGGCTGAAAGAGAATAGGTCTGCCCATCGAGCGTGAAGCGCGCATCGCCGATGCGGTTGGCGTAGCGGCCGCAGATCGCGCCGGCCGAGCCGCGGTTCTGAACGTAGGAGACCAGATCGTCGTAGCCCGGGACGATATCCGCCCATCGGCCGTCGCCATCGGGAACGAACAGCCGGCTCAAGGCGGCCGCATAGGTGATGATCGTCGCGCGGACAGCGCCGGATTCGATCTCGAAGGCCTCGACCGGCTGGCCGTCGATGGCGCCGAAGGCAGTTTTCTGAATGCTCATGAGCGAATGCGAAAATGCTGACAGCACTGCTGCACGGCAATGCTGTCAGCAGTGGGGAGGATTAGTGGATTTCGGGCTCGGGCACGCCGCCGGACCCCTCCAGGAAGTCGAAGTCGCAGCCCTCGTCAGCCTGGCGGATATGTTGAGCGAAGAGCTTGTTGTAGCCGCGCGGGTAATCGCGCGGCGGTGGCGACCAAGTGCTCAGGCGGTCCTTGATCTGCTCATCGCTGACGTGGAGATGGATCGAGCGGTTCGGTACGTCGACGGTGATGAGATCGCCCGTGCGCACGGCCGCCAGCGGCCCGCCGATGTGAGCTTCCGGAGAGACGTGCAGGATGCAGGCGCCATAGCTGGTGCCGCTCATGCGCGCATCGGAGATGCGGAGCATGTCGCGCACGCCCTGCCGCAGGAGCTTTTTCGGAATCGGCAGCATGCCCCATTCCGGCATGCCGGGACCGCCGATGGGGCCGGCGTTGCGCAGCACCATGATGTGGTCCGGCGTGACGTCGAGATCGAGGTCGTTCACGGCCTTCGTCATCTCGTCATAGGTGTCGAAGACGATGGCGGGGCCCGTGTGCTGCAGCAGCCGCGGCTCCGCTGCAGGCGGCTTGATCACGCAACCCTTCGGCGCCAGGTTGCCGCGCAGGATGGCCGTTCCGCCGGAGGCCGCGATCGGCTTGTCGAGCGGACGGATGACGTCGTCGTTATAGACGGCGGCGCCTTCGAGCGCGTCGCGCAGGGTTCCGGTCACGGTGCGCTCGTCGAGATGGAGCAGCGGCTCGAGGCGAGAGAGAAGGCCGCGAATGCCGCCGGCAATATGGAAATCCTCCATCAGCCATTGGCCGGATGGACGAAGATTGGCGATCACCGGCACCTTCTGGGCGAAGTCGTCGAAATCCTGCAGTGAGACCTCGACGCCCGCGCGGCCCGCCATGGCTACGAGATGGATCATCGCGTTCGTCGAGCCGGCGAGTGCGTTGTGAACCATCAGCGCGTTCTCGAACGAGCGCCGTGTGAGAATGTCGCTGGGTTTGAGATCGTCCCAGACCATCTCGACGATCCGCCGGCCGCTCAGGCTCGCCATGCGCGGATGAGCGGCATCGACAGCCGGGATGGAGGACGCGCCCGGAAGGCTTAGGCCGAGCGTCTCGACGATCGCTGTCATGGTGGAGGCGGTCCCCATGGTCATGCAGGTGCCGGGCGAGCGTGCGATGCCGGCTTCCATGTCGTTCCATTGCTGGTTCGTGATGGTGCCCGCTTCCTTCTCGGCCCAGTACTTCCAGATATCCGATCCCGAGCCCAGGATCGTGCCGGCATGGTGCCCGCGATTCATGGGGCCTGCCGGCATGAAGATCATCGGCAAATTCATGCTGACCGCGCCCATGACGGTGGCGGGCGTCGTCTTATCGCAGCCGCCCATGAGCACGGCGCCATCCACAGGATGGGAGCGCAGAAGCTCCTCCACTTCCAACGCAAGGAGGTTGCGGTAGAGCATCGTGGTCGGCTTCACGAAGTTCTCCGACAGAGACATCGCGGGCAATTCGATGGGGAATCCGCCGGCCTGCCACACGCCGCGCTTCACGTCCTCGACGCGAACGCGAAAATGCGCGTGGCACGGGTTGATGTCGCTCCAGGTATTGATGATCGCGATCACGGGCTTGCCCATGAAATCTTCACGCGCATAGCCCATCTGGAGCGTCCGGGACCGATGTCCGAACGAGCGCAGGTCCGTCGCGCCGAACCAGCGGTGGCTTCTCAACTGTTCAGGCGATCGCTTGGCCATTATTGCTTCACTCCCCACGCTTCGCGGCGCAAAAGCCATATATCATACAAATTTAGAAATTCGTCGCCGTTTTGCGGCTGGCTGTCAAGTACAGCCGCTCCTTTTGCCTGGCTTGCTTCGGCTCAGGCTTTCGCGGCGGACCGGACTTTGAGGGCCTTGGAAGCCGGCTTGGCGGCAGCCTGCAGAATTCGGGCCGAATAGCGGTTGCGGCTGTTGGCGAGATGCGCGCGCATCATGGCGGCGGCGAGGTTCGAGTCGCCCATGGCGATCGCATCCCGGATCGCCCGGTGCTCGCGCTCGATGACGCCAAGATAGTCGCGCTGACGCTGATCCTCTCCCACCGGGTTCGAGGCGCCGGGGCGGCGAGGGACGGCGAACTCCCCGAGGAAGTCGAGAAAGCGTGCGAAATAGGGGTTCTTGGTCGCACCCGCCAGGATACGGTGGAATTCGAGATCCGCCGCGATGCCGTAATCCTCGCCCTTGGTGATGTTCTCCAGCGCCCGGTCGAGCGCCGCCATCTCTTCCTCGGTCCGGCGCACGGCCGCGAGCGAAGCGGCCTCCACTTCCACGGCCAGGCGCAATTCCAGCATGGCCAGGATATCGTCGACCTCGCCGTTGCTGAGCGAGGCGAAGAAGTCCGATTTGGGCGGGGGCGGCAGCACGAAGGCGCCGGCGCCCTGGCGGGTCTGAACCAGCTTGGCGGCCTTGAGCGCCGCCACGGCCTCGCGCACCACGGTCCGGCTGACGCCGGCGGCCGAGGCGAGTTCCGCCTCGGTGGGCAGGCGATCTCCCGCCTGCAACCGTCCTTCAGCGATCTCACGCGAGATTGCTTCCGCCAGATCGCTCACGAGATTGCGCTTGCGGGCGACGGTGTTGAGAGACAAGCCGGAGAGGAAAGAGCGTTCGTTCATGGAGCCGTTGAGGGCCTCTTGCAAGGCGCTGAAACTGAAGGTGTCTGATGCCGCTGCCAATCGTTCGGAAGCGATCCGCCAAGCTTGCACCGGTTCCCGGAGCTGCGGCCGGCCTCACAGGTGATTTGCCCGATCAGGCAGGCCAACTTGTCGTATGTCTCACTACTTGCTGGCATCTCCCAAGTCAAAAGAAATTGCGATTACAGGCACATCCTCTGGTGGAAAGATGCTCTGGGCGGGATGAGTATGACCCTACTCGTGCCGGCTTGTCAAAATTTGTATGTTGCCATACAAGATATGCCGCAATTCCAGCGCCAAAGCTCAACAAAACGGAATCAGGGAGAGAACACATGAAGAAGTTTCTCGCGGCGGTCGGCCTCTCGCTCCTCGGACTCGGAGCGGTCCAGGCGCAAAGCCCGGCCTGGCCGCAGAAGCAGGTCACGATTGTCGTGCCCTTCGGCGCCGGCGGCACGACCGATCTGTTTGCCCGCATCGTCGCCGAGCAACTTCAGGCCAAGTATGGCAAGCCCTTCGTCATCGAGAATCGTCCGGGCGCGGGCGGCAATATCGGGACGACGGCGGTCGCCAAGGCCGCGCCCGACGGGCATACGCTCCTCGTCGGCACGGTGAGCACGCACGCCATCAATCCATTTCTCTACAAGAACCTCCCCCATGATGCCGAGAAAGACTTCATCCCGATCACGGGTCTGGCCAAGCTTCCGAACCTCCTGGTGGTGAATCCCAAGATCCCGGTGAAGACCTTCGCCGAATTCGTCGAATACGCCAAACAGAATCCCGGCAAGCTGAACTACGGCTCGTCCGGTGCGGGAACATCGCAGCATCTCGCGGCCGAGCTGTTCCAGCTCAAGACCGGCGCGAAGATGACCCATGTTCCGTTCCGCAGCTCCCAGGACATCGTCAATGGCCTCATCGGCGGACATATCGACCTCGCCTTCGACAACATGACCATCGCCTGGCCTCAGGCGCAGGGCGGAACCGTGCGGGCGCTCGCTGTGACCAGCACCGAGCGCAGCCCGCAGGCGCCGGAGATCCCGGCCGTCGCCGAGACGCTGTCCGGTTTCGACGCGACCTCATGGAACGGCCTCTGGGCGCCGGCCGGAACGCCGCAAGCCATCGTCGACACCATCGCGGCCGATGTGAAGACCATCCTCGAAAAGCCTGAGGTGCAGAAGAAGGCTGCCGAAATGGCTTCGACACCTGCGCCGATGACCCCCAAGCAGTTCGCCGAGTACATTCAGAGCGAGCGGCAGAAGTGGTCCGAGGTCGTCAAGACCGTCGGCATCCAGATCGGCCAGTGAGAACCCGATTTTTCGAAGAACGAGGCCGGGCATTGCTCGGCCATTCCGGAACCGCCCATAAACAGCGAGACACCATCCATGCTGACA
Source organism: Microvirga sp. RSM25 (assembly GCF_044784385.1). Lineage (NCBI taxonomy): Bacteria > Pseudomonadati > Pseudomonadota > Alphaproteobacteria > Hyphomicrobiales > Methylobacteriaceae > Microvirga > Microvirga sp. RSM25. The sequence continues at coordinate 4,804,317 of NZ_CP173039.1, forward strand.
AAGATTGAAACCTCTGAACTCGCCCGCTCCGTTCTGGCGGTTCCGCCGTTTGCCCTGACGCCCGATTTCGAGGTCAACCGGGACGCCAATGCGAAGCTGATCCGCCATCTCGAGGCCGGCGGCGTCTCGACGCTGCTCTATGGCGGCAACGCCAATGTTCACAACTGGCCGGTGTCGAAGTTTGCCGAATGGCTCGACAGCCTTGAGGAATCGGTCGCCGACGACACGTGGCTGATCCCCTCGGTCGGACCCGATTGGGGCAAGCTCGTCGACGAGGCGGCGATCTTGAAGTCCCGCCGCTATCCCGTCGCCATGGCGCTGCCGATGATCGCGCCGCAGACACCCGACGGCGTGGTCCGCGGGCTGGAGGATTTCGTCGACCGCTCCGGCGTCCCGCTAATCGTCTATATCAAGACCGACCAGTACGTGCCCGCCAAGGCAATGGGACGGCTTGTGGAACAGGGCGCTGTCTTCGGCATCAAGTACGCCGTTCCGCGGGCCGACCTGACGCAGGATGCCTATCTGCAGGAGCTGATCGATGCGGTCGGGGCCGACCGGATCGTCAGCGGCTTCGGCGAGCCTCCGGCGCTGCCGCATCTCGTGCACTTCAAGCTCGCCGGCTTCACCGCAGGCTGCGTCTGCATCGCGCCCCATCTGTCCATGTCCTTCCTTCATGCGCTGAAGCGCGGCGACGAGGCAGAGGCCAAGCGCCTGCTCGAAGTCTTCCTGCCGCTCGAAGCCCTCCGCGAGCGCCACAACGCGATCCGGGTGCTGCACACGGCGGTGTCCCTGTCGGGCGTGGCCGATATGGGGCCGATCCTGCCGCTCCTCACCGAGGCTGATCCGGCGATCCACGGGGAGATCAAGGAAGCCGCCAGGGCGCTCCTCGCCGCCGAAATGACCGCTCGACAGCAGGCCGCTGCTGCGTAATCTGGCCGGCATCGTCGGTCAGCCGGCTTTGCGCCGGCAGCATGTAAGGCGTCTGTGATCCCTATGCCCGAATCCCACTCCGATCTCCTGGGCGTGCTCTCAGCACGCCTGGGAGCCAAGCACGTCATCGTCGATCCCGCCGAAATGGAAGGCTATCTCGTCGAGGAGCGGAAGCTCTATCGCGGCACGGCCCTGGCCGTGGTCCGCCCCGGCAGCACGGACGAGGTGGCCTTTGTCGTCCGGGAATGTGCCACGGCGAACGTCGCCATTGTGCCGCAGGGCGGCAATACGGGTCTCGTCGGGGGCGGTGTGCCGCACAGAGGCATCGTCCTGTCGCTCGCCAGGCTCGACCGCATCCGCGAGGTCAACGCCTTCAACGCCACCATCACGGCCGAGGCCGGTTGCGTCCTGAAGACGGTTCAGGACGCGGCGAAGGAGGTGGATTGCATTTTCCCACTGTCGCTCGCCTCCGAAGGCTCCTGCCGGATCGGCGGCAATATCTCGACCAATGCCGGTGGCGTGAACGTGCTGCGTTACGGCAATACCCGCGATCTCGTTCTCGGCCTCGAGGTCGTCCTCGCGGACGGCCGGATCTGGAACGGCCTCAAAAGCCTGCGCAAGGATAACACCGGCTACGACCTGAAGAACCTCTTCATCGGTTCGGAAGGAACGCTCGGCATCATCACGGCGGCGGTGCTGAAGCTTTTCCCGCAGCCCAAGACAAAGGTCGTGGCCTTCGTCGGTTGCGCCTCTCCGCATGCGGCGCTCGAACTTTTCGAAACGCTGCGCCAGACCATGGGCGACGAGCTCACCGCCTTCGAGTTCATGCCGCGCTTCGCCCTGGAAATCGTGCTCAAGCACGCACCCGGCGCCGTTCGACCGCTGAGCGGTGATCACGCCGCCTACGCTCTGATCGAATTCTCGTCGCCGGATCCCGAACTCGACCTGCGCGAGCAGTTGGAGAAGGCCTTGGGAGCCGCCTTTGAGAACGGCGCGATCGAGGATGCGACGATTGCCGCAAGCGAGGCTCAGAATGCGGCACTCTGGCACCTGAGGGAAAGCCTCTCCGACGTCCAGGGGTTCGAGGGTGGATCGATCAAGCACGACGTTTCGGTGCCGGTCTCGGATGTCGCGGATTTCATCGTGACGGCGAGCAAGGTCTGCGAGGAGGCGTTGCCCGGCGTGCGCGTTTGCGCCTTCGGCCATTTCGGGGACGGCAACATCCATTTCAACCTGACCCAGCCCATCGAGATGGAAAAGTCGCTCTTTTTAGCTCAATGGGAGCGCTTCAACCGGATCGTCCATGACATCGTTCACGCCATGAATGGCTCGATTTCCGCCGAGCACGGGGTCGGCCTCATCAAACGCGACGAGCTGGCACGCTACAAGGATCCGGTTGCCCTGGATCTCATGAAGACGTTGAAGAGGGCTCTCGATCCCCAGAACATTCTCAATCCTGGAAAGGTCGTTGCTCTTGAAGGCGATCTGCCGCCTGCCTTGCCGGTGGCGCGCAAGGCCTGAGGCTTTCCGGACGGAGGATGTGGGTGAGTGCATCCTCCGTCCCGGCCCTCGTGGCTGTTTCGTTTTATCGGGGATTGAGGTAACAACATTGAACCTGCATGCCAGACCGGCGACAGCCGGACTGCAAGGATCTGGATCTTCATGAACGCTCCCGCAGTCAGCAAGCAAGCTGTTCGAGACGCCGAAGCGACAAAAAGGCGGATCCTCGATGCAGCGACGGCTGAATTTGCCGGTCACGGCTACGGCGGGGCGCGCGTAGACCAGATCGCGGACGCTGCCCGCACCAACAAGCGCATGCTCTACTATTATTACGGGAGCAAGGAAGCCCTGTTTCTCGCAACACTCGAAGCGGCCTACGACCATATTCGTGCCGCGGAGCGGGAACTGCACCTGGAGGAGCTTTCTCCCCTGCAGGCGCTCGAGGAACTCGTGCGTTTCACGTGGAACTATTTCGTCCTGTATCCCGAGTTCATGATGCTCCTGAATGCCGAGAACCAGCACCGCGCCAAGCATCTGAAGAAATCCACGCAGGTGCACACCATGAACTCCCCGGTCATCGAGACGATCGGGGTCATCTTGAAGCGCGGCGAGAAGTCCAAGGCCATTCGCCCGGGCATCGATCCGGTCCAGCTTTACGTGTCGATTGCCGGGCTCTGCTACTTCTATTTATCGAACGTCTACACCCTGTCCGTGGCCTTCGGACGCGAGCTCCTGTCCGCGCCGGCCATGAAGGAGCGTATCGATCATGTGGTCGATTTCGTCCTGGCGGGCGTGCGCGCCTGAATTTTCCAAACAGCGCTTGACATGTCGGACAACCGGGCATCTAATTAACCAGATAGTTACATAGAGCGGCAGAAGCCGCCATGAAACCGTTATTTGGAAACGCTCTTGAGGAAGACGCTTCATGACGTCGAAGCTCGCGCGCGCCAGTCAAAACCTGCTGAATTCCGCCTGGATCAAGCCGTTCGGGCTTCTCATCCTGACCGTCGTGCTCTGGGATCTCGCAGTGCGGATCTTTGCGATCCCGCCTTATCTGGTGCCTCCTCCGAAGGACGTGGCAGTGGCCTTCTGGAATGAAGGCGGCATGCTGCTCAGGGAGGCTGTTCCCACCACCACGGCGACGCTCGGCGGGTTTATCCTTTCCGCCCTGTTCGGCATCCCGATTGCGATGCTGATCGCCGGATCGCGGACGGTCGAGTCCTACGTCTACCCGCTGCTCGTCTTCTCGCAGTCGATCCCCAAGGTCGCGGTGGCGCCGCTCTTCGTGGTCTGGTTCGGCTTCGGCATGGCACCCAAGGTGATCTCGGCCTTCCTGCTCGGCTTCTTCCCTGTCGTCGTTGCCGGCGTTCAGGGCTTCAAGTCCCTCGATCCCGAGATGCACGATCTGGTGCGCTCCATGAAGGCGTCGCGCCTGCAATCCTTCTACATGGTCAGCCTGCCGCATGCGCTGCCGGCGATCTTCGCAGGGCTGAAAGTCTCGGTCACGCTGGCTGTCGTCGGCGCTGTCGTCGGAGAATTCGTTGGGGCCAATTCCGGTATCGGATTCGTGCTGCAGCGGTCCATCGGCAATTTCGAACTGCCGACCATGTTCGCGGCTCTCGTAATCCTGGCGATGATCAGCGTCATTCTCTTCTGGCTCATCGACCTGCTCGAGCGTTTCACGGTGCCCTGGCACGCCAGCCAGCGGCACGATTTCGCAGCAACCGCCTGAACCATAAGGGCGGAGCCCATAAAATCATCGGAGGAAGTCCATGAAGAAACGTACGTTCCTGAAAGCTACCCTCTTTGCCGCCACGGCTCTCATGCCCTTCGTGTCGCTGCCGGCCCAGGCGGCGGACAAGGTCGTGCTGATGCTCAACTGGTACGTCTATGGCGAGCATGCACCCTTCTTCTACGGCAAGGAAAAGGGTCTTTACGCAGCCGAGGGCATCGATCTCGAAATTCAGGAGGGCCGCGGCTCGGCCGTGACGGTACAGGCCGTGGCGGCCAAGACCGTCGACTTCGCCTATGCCGATGTTCCCACCATGATCCGTGCTGCGGTGAAGGGTGCTCCCGTCACGTCGCCGGGCGTGCTGCTGCAGAAGAACCCCATGTCGGTCATGGGCTTCTCCGACAAGAACATTCGTAAAGCCGAAGATTTGCGCGGCAAGACGGTCGCGACCACGCCGGGCGATTCCATGTCGCAGATCTGGCCGCTCTTCCTCAAGAAGGCGGGTCTCAAAGAGAGCGAGATGCGCATTGTGTCCGGCGACGCGCAGACGAAGCTCAATGCGGTCATCAACGGTCAGGCCGACGTGCTCCTCGGCTACGTCATGGACCAGAGCATGAAGATCAAGGACGCGACGGGCAAGAACGTCACGCCGGTCATGTTCGCGGATTACGGCGTCAACCTCGTCTCTTCCGGCATCATCGCGCACAAGGACACCCTGAAGGAGAAGGCCGATCTCGTCCGCCGCTTCATGAGCGCGACCACCAAGGCGATCGAAGGCGCCGAGAAGGCTCCTGCCGAGGCGACCCAGGCGGTTCTGAAGGCGCTGCCGAAGGCCGGCAAGCCCGATACGCTGCAGGAAGGCTTCGAGCTGACAATCCCGCTCTACCGCACGGAAGAGACGAAGGGTCAGCGTCCGTTCAATGTCTCGGATGCCAACATGGCCGAGACGGTGAATCTCCTCATCGAGTACGGCGGACTCGACCCGGCGGCGAAGAACGATCCGAAGTCCTTCTACACCCGTGACTTCCTGCCGAAGGCGCCCTCCCAGTGAGCAGGCAGGCGCACGCCATGGCACATCTCCGTGTCGTCCCCAAGAGCGAGGCGTCCGCGCCTCGCCAGCTGATCCAGATCCGCAATCTGGCTAAAACCTATCGCACCCGGAGCGGAGACGTTCCCTCTCTGCGGCCGATCGATCTCGACGTTACCGACGGTGAATTCGTCGCCGTCGTCGGACCGTCCGGGTGCGGCAAGTCCACACTCCTGAAACTCGTGGCCGGCCTCATACCGCCGACCGAAGGCGAGGTGCAGATCGGCGGCGTCACCGTACAGGAGCCGCCGGATGATGTGGGCATCGTCTTCCAGAATCCGGTGCTCCTGCCGTGGCGTTCGGTGCTGCGCAACGTGATGATGCCGGTCGAGGTGCGCAAGCTCGACCGGGAGACCCATCTCGCCCGGGCCCGCAAGCTCCTGTCCATGGCGGGGCTCGAGGATTTCCAGGCCAAGTATCCCTGGCAGCTCTCCGGCGGCATGCAGCAGCGCGCCGCCATCTGCCGGGCGCTGGTGCACGATCCGAAGATCGTCCTCATGGACGAGCCCTTCGGCGCGCTCGATGCCATGACGCGCGAGCGCATGAACCTGGAACTGCAGCGCATCCACCACGAGACGGGCAAGACGATTCTGCTGATCACCCACTCGATTCCCGAGGCGGTGTTCCTCGCGGACCGCGTGGTCGTCATGTCGGAGCGGCCGGGTTCGATTGCCGCCATCTACGACGTCACGCTGCCCCGACCGCGCAACCTGGAGATCATGGGGCACCCGACCTTCGTCGATCTCACGCAGAGAATCCGCGGCCATTTCTACGCCCGCGGCCAGCTGGACTAACGATCATGTCAGCGACCCGGCTTCGCATTCGCGAGATCCAGGCCTTCGAGCGTTCCATGCGCTTTGCGCGGCCATTCCGATTCGGTCTCGTGACCGTCGACGAGGCGCCGCAGGCCTTCGTGCGGGTTGTCATTGAGGTGGAAGGCGCCGGCCTGGCGACCGGCGTCACCGCCGAGATGATGATGCCGAAATGGTTCGACAAGAACCCGGCCAAGTCACCGCAGGACACGATCGCGGACCTGAAGGCGAGTCTCGGCGAGGCCGCCAGCAACTATGCCGAGGCGCAGGACTGGGACACGGCCTTCGGCCATCATGGGCGCGGTTTCGCGGCCCAGAAGATGTGGGCCGCCGACCAGGGGCTGCCGGGGCTCGTCGCCTCGTTCGGACCCGCGCTCGTCGACAAGGCTGTCGCCGATGCTGCCCTCAAGGCGCTGAAGCTCAACTTCCCTGAAGGATTGCGGCGCAATGTCTTCGGCATCGATGCGCGACAGACGCCGGATCTCGGCGCCGAGCGCATCCAGTCCTTCCTGGCGGACGTTCAGCCGGTCGGCGCGGTCCTGCTGCGGCACACGATCGGATTGCTGGATTCTCTCGATGGAGCCGGCGGGCTCGAAGACGAAATTCGGCTGGCCAACCTAAGGCTCTTCAAGATCAAGATCGGCGGTGACGTTGATGCGGATATCGCGCGCCTGCAGGCGATCCACGATCTTCTGTCCCGACATGTTCCGGACTATCGTGCAACCCTCGACGCCAACGAGCAGTACGATCCGCAACGCCTGCGGGTTCTTCTCCGGGCAATGAGCGGCGGCGGCTTGCGCGCCTTCCGGGAGCACCTGCTCTACATCGAGCAGCCGTTCGACCGGGCAGGGACCTTCGCTGCGCCCCTAGGCGATCTCGCCGGCGAGATCCCGCTCATCATCGACGAGGCGGATGGCGATTACGACGCCTTCCCGCGTGCGGTCGAGCTCGGCTATCGCGGCGTATCCTCGAAGGCCTGCAAGGGGTTCTACAAGTCTGTCCTGAATGCCGTCCGCGTCTCGGTTCTGAATGAGCCGCAGCCGAGTCGGTTCTTCGTCTCCGCCGAAGATCTCACGTGCCAAGCCGGGCTTGGGATTCAGCAGGACACGGCGCTTGTCGCTACGCTCGGCATGGCCCATGCCGAGCGCAACGGCCACCATTACGTCGAGGGCTTCGGCCCCGCACCGGATGCGGAGGCGGCGCGCTTTGCGGCCGCGCATCCCGATCTCTACCGGAAGCAGGGCGGCCGCATCGGCCTTGCTTTCGAACGCGGGTCGTTACCGACCACGTCTCTCCTGTCTGCTCCAGGTTTCGCCAGCGGTGCCGAGCCTGATTGGAGCAGCCTCGTTCCGCTCACACAACACCATCTTTGATAGGAGACATTTATTATGACTCAGCGCAGGTTAGGCATCGTCATGCATGGCGTGACAGGCCGCATGGGAATGAACCAGCATCTCATTCGCTCCGTCGCAGCCATCCGCGCCGAGGGCGGCGTGACGCTGTCCGACGGATCGAAGGTGCAGCTCGATCCGATCCTGGTCGGGCGCAACGCGGAGAAGATCCAGGAGCTCGCCAAGGCTCACGGCATCGACCGGTGGACGACCGATCTGGACGCTGCCATCGCGGACCCGAAGGATGAGATCTTCTTCGATGCCGCGACGACGCAGATGCGCCCGACCCTGCTGGATCAGGCGATCAATGCCGGCAAGCACATCTATTGCGAGAAGCCGATTTCCACGAATCTGCCGGAAGCCCTGCGGATCGTCCGTCTCGCCCGCGAGAAGGGCGTGAAGAACGGAACCGTGCAGGACAAGCTGTTCCTGCCCGGCCTGCAGAAGCTGAAGATGCTGCGCGATTCCGGCTTCTTCGGCCGCATGCTCTCCGTGCGCGGCGAGTTCGGCTACTGGGTGTTCGAGGGCGATTGGGGCCAGCCGGCGCAGCGCCCGTCCTGGAACTACCGCTCCGAGGATGGCGGCGGCATGATCCTCGACATGGTCTGCCACTGGCGCTACGTGCTCGACAACCTCTTCGGCGAGGTGCGCTCGGTCTCCTGCGTGGGCTCGACGCATATCCCCGAGCGCGTGGACGAAAAGGGCAAGCCCTATCAGGCGACCGCCGACGATTCCGCCTATGCCACCTTCATGCTCGATGGCGGCGTGATCGCCCACATCAACATGTCGTGGTGCACCCGGGTCTATCGGGACGATCTCGTCACGTTCCATGTGGACGGAACGCACGGTTCCGCCGTCGCCGGTCTCACCGATTGCGTGATCCAGCCGCGTCAGGCCACGCCGCGTCCGGTCTGGAACCCGGATCAGAAGCAGACCATCGACTTCTACGCCGACTGGCAGCCGGTGCCGGACAATACGGTCTACGACAACGGCTTCAAGACCCAGTGGGAGATGTTCGTCCGTCACGTGGTCGAGGACGCGCCCTATCGCTACACGCTGGTGGAAGGCGCCAAGGGCGTTCAGCTCGTTGAATGCGCTCTCGAGAGCTGGCGCGAGCGCCGCTGGGTCGACGTCCCGCCGCTGAATGTGGGCGCCGCGAAGGAGAAGCAGCATGAACCGGCCTGAGACCGTCAGCGCCCTGTCGATCCGCCTGCCGCAGGCGGATCGCAGCCTGGAAACCTATAAGCTCTCCGCGCCGAAATCCTTCCCGGACAAGGTGAGCGGGCCGATGAACCGCATCGCGTTCTCGGCCGCTCACGTGGTCGCTGATCCGCTCGCCGACGCGGACCCGTGGCTGCAGGCCGCCATCGACTGGGACAAGACGATCGCCTATCGCGAGCGTCTGTGGGATCTCGGCCTCGGCGTCGCCGAGGCGATGGACACCGCGCAGCGCGGCATGGGCCTCGACTGGCCCACGTCGCTCGAGTTGATCCGGCGCTCGGTCGGCGCAGCGAAGGCGCGGGGCGACGCCCTCGTGTTCTCGGGCGCCGGCACCGATCATCTGGCGCCTGACGCGGCCCGCAGCATCGATGACGTGATCCGCGCCTACGAGGAGCAGTTCGCCGCCATCGAGGCCGTCGGCGGGCGCATCATTCTCATGGCGTCGCGCGCGCTCGCCCGCGTCGCCAGGTCCGCCGACGACTACGTCAAGGTCTACGATCGCATTCTGTCTCAGGCGAAGGAGCCGGTGATCATCCACTGGCTCGGCGACATGTTCGATCCGGCGCTTGCCGGCTATTGGGGCACAGGCAACCTCGATGCCGCGATGGATACGTGCGTGTCGATCATCAACAGCCATGCGGAGAAGGTCGACGGCGTCAAGATTTCCCTCCTCGACAAGGACAAGGAGATCGCCATGCGCCGCCGCCTCGACGAGCGCGTGCGGATGTATACGGGCGACGACTTCAACTATGCCGAGCTGATCGCCGGTGACGACCAGGGCTATTCGCATGCGCTGCTCGGTATCTTCGATGCCATCGCGCCGGCGGCCTCGTCGGCTCTCGTGAGCCTCGCGGCCGGCAACCTCGACGCGTTCCACGAGGCGCTCGCGCCGACGGTTCCGCTGTCGCGGCACATCTTCCGGGCGCCGACGCGGTTCTACAAGACGGGGGTGGTGTTCATGGCCTATCTCAACGGCCATCAGGATCACTTCACCATGGTCGGCGGACAGGAGAGCGCCCGCTCGACCCTGCACCTTGCCGAGCTCTTCCGTCTGGCGGACAAGGCCGGCCTCCTGCGGGATCCGGACCTCGCAGTCGAGCGCATGCGCTTCGTCCTGGCCACGCATGGGGTGGAGGCGTAAGAGATGCGTGACTTTACAGGCGATCACCGCGCCCTGTCGATCAACACGGCGACGGTGAGGAAGCAGGGCGACCTCGTCGCCATCACGGAGGCCTGCGCCAGAGCCGAGATCAAAGCGATCTCGCCCTGGCGCGATCAGGTGGCCGCGGTCGGTCTCAACCGGGCCGTGGCGGCCGTGAAGGATGCAGGACTCGAACTCTCCGGCTATTGCCGCGGCGGCATGTTCCCGGCCGATGCGGCGCGGCTGCCGGAGGCGACCGACGACAACCGCCGCGCTGTCGACGAGGCGGTCGCGCTCGGCGCGCCCTGTCTCGTGCTCGTCGTCGGTGGCCTGCCGCAATACTCACGGCCCGGCTCGCAACCGTCGAAGGACATCGACGCGGCGCGCGCCATGGTCGAGGACGGCATCGCGACGCTGCTCGAATATTCCCGGCAGGCAGGCCTCCCGCTCGCTATCGAGCCGCTCCATCCCATGTATGCGGCCGACCGCGCCTGCGTGAACACCATGCGCCAGGCTCTCGACATCTGCGACCGGGTCGACCCGGAACGCACGGGGATGCTCGGCCTTGCGGTCGACGTCTACCATGTCTGGTGGGATCCGGAATTAAGGGAGCAGATCCGCCGCACCGGCCACGACCGGCTGCTCGCGTATCACGTCTGCGACTGGCTCGTGCCCACCACGGATCTGCTGCTCGACCGCGGCATGATGGGTGACGGCGTGATCGATCTGCGCGGCATTCGCCACGAGGTCGAAGCGGTCGGCTATGCCGGCTATTCGGAGGTGGAGATCTTCTCCGAGAACAACTGGTGGACGAAGCCGATGGACGAGGTGCTCGCCACCTGCATCGAGCGACACCGCACGGTCGTCTGACATGGCCGCATCAAAGAAAACGTCCTGACGAACAGGAGACAACAACGATGGTAGGAAACGTCTCACGACGCACCTTCATGGCAGCCGCCGGCGCGTCCATGCTTGCCCACAAGGCCGCATGGGCGCAGGAGAGCACCCGGTTCCGGATCTTCTGGTGGGGATCCAAGGAGCGCGCCGACAGAACCTTGAAGGCGGCGGCTCTGTACCAGCAGCGCAATCCGCACATCAGGATCGACGGCGAATCCCTGTCCTTCACCGATTACTGGCCGAGGCTTGCGACGCAGGTCGCCGGCCGCAATGCTCCCGATCTGATCCAGATGGATTATCGCTACCTCGCCGAATATGCGCGGCGCGGTGTCCTCCTTCCCCTCGATGAGTTCATGGGGGAGGACTTGCAGATCGGCGATTTCGGTCAGGCCTCTCTCGACAGCTGCAAGGTGGACGGAAAGCTCTATGCCATCAACCTCGGCAACAACTCCCATGCCCTGATCTACAACAAGGCGGCTTTTCAGAAGGCCGGCGTCGATGAACCCGTCATCGGAACGAGCTGGGACAAGTTCACCGCGATCTGCGCCGAGGTCACGAAAGCCCATGACGGTTCCTATTTCGGTACCGTCGACGCAGGTGCGGACGAAGCCGCCTTCGAGAACTGGCTGCGCCAGCGCGGCAAGGCGCTTTATACCGAGGACGGCAAGCTCGGGTTCGAAGAGGCCGATATCGGTGATTGGCTCTCGCTCTGGGTGAAGATGCGCGAGGTGAAGGCCTGTCCGCCCGCAGACATTCAGGCGCTCGACAAGAGCGGCCCCGATACCAGCCTGCTCACACAGGGTCGCGCGGGTTGCGCCTTCAACCACTCCAACCAGTTCGTCGGCTTCCAGGCCATCAACAAGAACACGCTCGGCATCGCCACCTATCCGCAGGGCGCTGGACCCCATCCGGGTCAGTATCTCAAGCCCTCGATGATGTGGAGCATCTATGCCCGCACGAAGGTTGCTCCGGAAGCGGTGAAGTTCGCCAACTTCACCGTCAAGGATCCGGAAGGCGCGCGGATTCTCGGCGTCGAGCGCGGGGTGCCGGCCTCGCCGTCGACACGGCAGGCGGTGTCGGATCAGCTTGATGAAATGAGCAAGAAGGTGGTCGATTTCATCGCGGAGGTATCGCAGCGCGTCGGGCCGATCCCACCTGCGCCGCCGCAAGGAGCTGGCGAGATCCAGGTTCTGCTCAGGCGTGTCAACGAGCAGGTCGGCTTTGGACGCTCAGCCGCATCGGCCGCGGCAAAGCAATACATCACTGAGGCGAATTCGATTCTGGCGCGCGGGCGCTGATCAGGCCGATCGCTCGGGGCTCCTGTTCGCGTGGCGGGAGCCCGTTATTCTCAGGCGGCCATCGCCGGCTGCAGCAGGTAAGGGGCGCCCGCGGCCTCGGCAATTTCCCGCACCTTCAGTTTCAACGTCTCAGGGATCGGAATGCCCGTGACGAGCCGCTCTTCACGAGCGGCCCATTCCGGTTCGCCCGGCACCAGGACCGGCTCGTCCTCGTGGACCGGCTTCGTGGCATGCAGGGTATCGATGACCACCTCCACGTCCGATTGGAAGGCATCGAACGGCCGGAAGGCCGCTGGGTTCAGGGCCATGAAGAAGTGGCCGATATTGTCGGGGTCGGACGGCTTCTGGGTCCTGTTCCGGACTGGCGAGAAGGACGCGCCGGACAGACTGCCCGACAGGATCTGGGCGATCAGGCCGAGCCCGTAACCCTTGTGTCCGCCCATATCGCTGCCATCGCCGCCCACGGGTGTGAGGCCACCTTCCTGGCCCTCGAAAATCTGACGGAAGGCTCGGCCGGAATCGGTGACGGGCTGTCCATCGCCGTCGATCACCCATCCGGCCGGAAGGTCCTTGCCCTGCAGGGCATAGACCTTGACCTTGTTGGCCGCGACGACGCTGGTGGACATATCGACGCAAAGGCTCGGATGCCGACCGGCCGGCACCGCGACGGCGATCGGATTGGTACCGAGCACGCGCTCGACCCCGTTCGTGGGCACGACGGAGATCACGCGGGTCGTCGACGACACCACACCGATCAGCCCACGTTCCGCGGCCATCGTGGCGTAATAGCCCGCGGCACCGAAATGGTGGGAGTTGAACACCGACACGATGCCAACATCGTGCGCCAGCGCCTTCTCGATGGCGAGGTTCATGCCCATGAGGGCGGCAGGATGACCCAAACCGGCTCCGCCATCGAGCAGGGCCGTGCTGGCGCTCTGCCGGACGATCCGGGGTTCGGCCTGCAGCTGGAGCTGCCCGGCCTTCTGCATCTGGGCATATTGGGTCAGCATCGAGATTCCATGGGAGTCGATGCCGCGCAGATCGGTCTCGACCATCACCTCGGCCGTGAGGCGCAGCTTCTCCTCGCCCATGCCCCAGGCCCGCAGGATCGCCTCGATCTGGGCGCGAATCACGTCCGCCGAGAAATTCTCGCTCACGATCATTGTGTGTTCTCTCGCGTGTTCAATCCGGCTGCTCCCGTCCGGGGAGCAGATGGGGAGGTGGCTGCAGCCACCTCCCGTCGAGCATCAAGCGGCAATGGCCTGCGCCGGATCGAGCAGCTTCGAGACGCTGACCATCTGGCCCGTCTTCGAGCTCTGAAGCGCTGCGATTCCGCACAGCACCGACATGGCGCCGGCGCGCGAACCGGCACGCTGGTTCAGCGGGTCAGGGGTCCCCGGCTTGAAGAGCATGTCCTGCAGCTTCGGATCGCCGCCAAAGTGCCCGCCCGGCTCGTGCGGGACCTGGATCGTCTCGACGCCGCCGAAATTCCGTACGAGCTGGATCTCGTCGTGTTCCGGCGTTTCCCAGGGCTGGCGCTCGAATTGGCGCATCTGGATGCGGCCCTTGGTGCCGTCGAAGGCGATGAAATGGCCCTCGATCGGCATGTAGGTGTTCACCGAATAGGTGACCTGCACGCCCTTCTGATAGCGAATCATGGCCGACATCGTGTCGGGAATGTTGATCTCTTCGCGGAACACGCAGGCATCGCGGACGTAGCCATCTTCGCGGGACGGATCCTCGTACAGGGCCTCAAGCCAGGGATCCTTGCTGATGTCGACATAGTAGTCGCAATAGCTTGCATGCGGGCAGGTCTTGCAGCGCTCGCCGCGGAAAGGATTGACCTTGCCGTATTTGCGCAGGCTCGCGAAGGCGAAGACCTGCTCCGGATCGTCGTCCAGGTACCAGTTCATCAGGTCGAAATGGTGGGTGCTCTTGTGCACGAACAGGCTGCCGGAATTCTCTTCGACCGCGTGCCAGCGGCGGAAGTAGTCCGCGCCGTGCTTGTTGTCGAGAAACCAGTGGAAATCGATCGAGGTAACATCACCGATCACGCCGGAGTTGAGGAGTTCCTTGATCTTCCGAACGGTCGGAGCGTAGCGGTAGTTGAAGGTCACATCGACGCGGCGTCCGGTGCGCTTCTCGGCCTCCAGGATGCGCCGCACCTTCTCGGCCGTGGTCGTCATCGGCTTCTCGGTGATGACGTCCACCCCGGCCTCGAGTGCCCGTACGATCATTTCATCGTGATTCGAATCCCGGGTGCAGACGATGACCTGGTCCGGCTTGACCGTCGCAATCATCTCCTGGGCGTCGGTATAGATGGGAGCATCGATCCCCAAAAAACCCCGGGCGCGCTCGGCGCGGAGCCGGTTCGTGTCGCAGAGGGCGACGATTTCCACGTAGTCGCTGTAGCCCTTGACCACGTTGATCCCCCACATGCCGGTGCCGCGGTGGCCTGTGCCGATGAGGGCAATGCGTTTCCTGCTTGAGCGATCCATTCTCTTGGGTTCTCCTGCTGCTTCGCTCTTAAAGGTTGTTCGAGCGTTAAATTTGTCTGACAAATGTGAGCTTCGGCCGTTGGTGAACCAGGGGGCAGGCTCTTTTTTGTCCGGTTGTCTCTTGGGAAGCTTCGGGGGAGAAGCTTAGATCGTCAAATTACATCATACAACTGGTTGACATACAACCGTTCTAAATTCTAGCTTCATGTCGGATGGCGACAAAAGAAAAGCGCTCCCGTAACGTATGGGGTCAAGGGACCGAACCCTCGGCGCGACGGGCACCAAAGAAAAAGAATTGTCGCCGAAAGAGGCACCAAGTTCGGGCGACCGTCGAAGCGGCGCCCAAGAGGGAGATACGCCACATGACTCACGACCTTAACCGCAGGACCTTGCTGAAGGCGGCCCTCGGGTCTGCCGGTCTCAGCGCTCTGGGAAGCCTTCCGGCTTTCGCGCAGGATGCTCGCGTCCGTCTGTATTGGTGGGGCTCGAAGGAGCGCGCCGACCGCACCCTGAAAGCGGTCTCGCTCTACCAGGAGCGGAACCCGAGCGTGAAGATCGATGGTGAGACCCTGGCCTGGGGCGACTACTGGCCGCGGCTCGCGACCCAGGCGGCTGGCCGCAACGCTCCGGACCTGATCCAGATGGACTACCGCTATGTCGCGGAATATGCCCGTCGCGGCGCGTTGCTGCCGCTCGACGAGTTCCTGGGCAAGTCGCTCGATATTAGCGACTTCGACAAGGCTTCTCTCGACAGCTGCAAGGTCGATGGCAAGCTCTACGGCATCAATATCGGCAACAACTCGAACGCCCTAATCTACAACAAGGCTGCGTTCCAGAAGGCCGGTGTGCCTGAGCCGATCGACGTGACGTGGGACAAGTTCTTCGAACTCGCGGCCGCCGTCACGAAGGCGCATAACGGCGACTATTACGGCACGTCGGACGGCAGCGCCGAAGAGGTTGCCTTCGAGAACTGGCTGCGCCAGCGCGGCAAGGCGCTGTTCACCGAGGACGGCAAGCTCGGCTTGGACGAGAAGGATGCGGGCGACTGGTTCGCCATGTGGGCCAAGGCGCGCGAGGCGAAGGCCTGCCCGCCGGCCGATCTCCAGGCGCTCGACAAGAACAACATCGAGACCAACCTGCTGACCCAGGGCCGCGCGGCCTGCGCGTTCAACCATTCCAACCAGTATGTCGGCTACCAAGTTCTCAACAAGAACCCGCTCGGCATCACCATGTATCCGCAGGGCGCTGGGCCCAATCCGGGCCACTACCTCAAGCCCTCGATGATGTGGAGCATCTATGCCCGCAGCAAGGTGGCCGAGCCTGCGGTGAAGTTCGCAAACTTCACCGTGAAGGACGTGGACGGCGCGAAGCTCCTCGGCGTGGAGCGCGGCGTTCCGGCTTCTCCGAAGATCCGCGAGGCCGTCGCGGCGGAGCTCGACGCCCAGGGCAAGCTCGTCGTGGACTATATCTCTCACGTCACGCCGAAGGTCGGTCCCATTCCGCCCGCTCCGCCGAAAGGCGCCGGCGAGATCCAGACCATGCTGCGCCGGATCTCCGAACAGGTCGGATTCGGACGCATGTCCACGGCCGACGGCGGCAAGCAGTACGTCAGCGAAGCTCAGGCCATTCTGAGCCGCGCCTGACGACAAGCGCCTCCTGACTCACCAGGCCGACCCAGCCGAACCGGGTCGGCCTGTCCGTCTATCATGACATTGCTGTGAGCCATTCTGCATGACAACAACTGCTCAAATTCCTTTGACGATCATCGAGCCGGAAAAGCGCAGCAAGGGTCGGGAGGGATTGTCCCGTGCGCTCGTCTCCTATTCCTTCCTGGCGCCCTGGCTCATCGGCTTTCTCGGGCTGACCCTCGGCCCGACGCTCGCATCCCTTTATCTGTCCTTTACCAATTTCGACCTGCTGCAGGATCCGCAATTCATCGGAACGGCCAACTACCAGCGCATCGTCACCAATGACGTGAAGTTCTGGCATTCCATGCAGGTGACGTTTACCTATGTCATCATGGCCGTCCCGCTGAAGCTCGCTTTCGCGCTCGGTCTGGCCATGGTCCTCAATCGCGGCATTGCCGGGCTGCCCCTCTACCGGGCTCTCTTCTATTTGCCATCACTGCTCGGCGCGAGCGTCGCCATCGCGGTGCTCTGGCGCCAGCTCTTCGCCAAGGACGGTCTTGCCAACGTGGCACTGGCCTTCTTCGGCATCGATGGGCCGAGCTGGATCTCCGATCCGAACTACTCCCTCTATACCCTGGTGCTGCTCAGCGTCTGGCAGTTCGGCTCGCCGATGATCATCTTCCTCGCCGGCCTGCGGCAGATCCCGTCCGACGTTTACGAGGCAGCCAGCATCGACGGCGCCAGCAAGATGCAGCAGTTCATCAAGATCACCGTTCCGCTGCTTACACCGGTTATCTTCTTCAACGGCATCGTGCAGACCATCGATGCGTTCAAAGCCTTCACGCCGGCCTTCATCATCAGCGAGGGCACGGGTGGGCCGATCGACTCGACCCTCTTCTACACCCTGTACCTGTACCAGGAAGGCTTCGCCTATTTCCGCATGGGATATGCGTCGGCTCTGGCATGGATCCTTCTGATCATCATTGCCTGCTTCACCGCCTTCTCGTTCCTCACCTCTCGTTACTGGGTCCATTACAATGACTGATGCTTCAACAACAGTCGCAACGACGCCGAATGCCGGCGGAGCCCGCTCTCTCCTCTATCACGTGATCCTGTGCGGCGTGTCGCTGCTCATGCTCTACCCGCTGCTGTGGATGCTCGCGAGCAGCTTCAAGCCCGACGACGAGATCTTCGGCAATGCCTCGCTCTTGCCCGATACCTTCACTCTCGACGCCTACATTCGCGGCTGGAGCGGCCTGACGGTGAGCTTCGGGACCTTCTTCTGGAACTCGCTGGTGATCGCGGTCCTCAGCGTGATCGGCAACGTGTTTTCCTGCTCGCTGGCGGCCTATGCCTTCGCGCGGCTGAAGTTTCCGCTGAAGAACTTCTGGTTTGCGCTCATGCTCGGCACGCTGATGCTGCCCTATCACGTGACCCTCATCCCGCAATATGTGCTGTTCCTGAACCTCGACTGGGTGAACACCTTCCTGCCGCTGGTGGTGCCCAAGTTCCTGGCCGCGGACGCCTTCTTCATCTTCCTGCTCTACCAGTTCTTCCGCGGCATTCCGCGCGAGCTCGACGAGGCGGCGATCATCGACGGAGCAGGGCCCTGGCGCATTTTCTGGAGCGTCATGCTGCCATTGTCGGTGCCGGCGCTCGCCACGGCGGCGATCTTCACCTTCATCTGGACCTGGGACGATTTCTTCGGCCCGCTGATCTACCTGAACGATGCGAGCCAGTACACGGTCCAACTCGGCCTGCGCACCTTCGTGGACTCGACGGGTAAGTCCGACTGGAGTGCCCTGTTCGCCATGTCCGTGGTCGCCCTGATCCCGGTCCTGCTGTTCTTCGCGGTCTTCCAGCGCCTGCTGATCGAAGGCATCGCAACCACCGGCCTGAAGGGTTGAGGACAGAGCGAATGTCAGCATCCGGAATTCGCTTCGCCGTCATCGGCATCAACCACAACCACATCTTCGGCCAGGTTGATGCCCTTCTCGGCGCCGGCGGCGAGTTCGTATCCTTCTTCGCCCAGGAGGACGACCTCGCCGCTCCCTTCAAAGAGCGCTACCCGCAGGCGGAACGCGTTCACGACGCCCGCCGGATCCTGGAGGACGAGAGCATCGCCATCGTGCTGAGCGCCGCGATCCCCAGGGACCGTGCGCGGATCGGCATCGAGGTCATGCGCCACGGCAAGGACTACATGGTCGACAAGCCGGGCATGATCACGCTCGAGGAGTTGGAAGAGGTTCGCCGGGTTCAGAAGGAGACCGGGCGCATCTATTCGATCTTCTATTCCGAGCATTTCAGCAGCCGCGTCACCAACAAGGCCGGCGAGCTGATCCGCTCCGGTGCCATCGGCAAGGTGGTGAACACCTTGGGCCTCGGCCCGCACCGGCTGAATGCGCCCATCCGCCCGTCATGGTTCTTCGAGCGTGAGGCCTATGGCGGGATCCTGACCGACATCGCATCCCATCAATGCGAGCAGTTCCTGTTCTATACGGGCGCGAAGGAGGCCGAGGTCACCTATGCGATGGTGGCCAACCGCAACAATCCTCAGACGCCGGGTCTTCAGGATTTCGGCGAGATGACGCTCAGGTCGGCCGATGCGACCGGCTATATCCGGGTGGACTGGTTCACGCCGGACGGCCTGCCGATCTGGGGCGACGGCCGCGTCATGATCGTCGGCACCGAGGGCACGATCGAGATGCGCAAATACATCGATGTCGCCGGACGCGAGGGCAAGGATCACCTCTTCCTCGTGGACAAGACCGGCATGCGTCATCTCGACTGCTCCAATGAGGACCTGCCTTACGGGCGCGATCTCCTCAATGACGTCCGGAACCGGACCGAGACGGCGATGGGCCAGGAGCACTGCTTCAAGGCCATGGAACTCACTCTCAAGGCTCAAGCGCTGGCGGAAGCGGCTCCGGCCGGGCAGGGGGCCCGGTGATGCTCGAATTCCGCCTGCTCAAGGACGTGCGCTGCGGGATCGGCGAGAGCCCCGTCTGGGACGATCGACGCCAGATCCTGTTCTTCATCGACATCAAGGCTCCCGCCATTCATTCCATCCGGCTCGACGGCACGGAGCATCGCGTCTGGGCGATGCCGAAGGTCGTCGGCTCCATCGGGCTCGGGACCAGCGGCCGGCTGGTCGTGGCGCTCGAGCGCACGATCGCCGTCTTCGACCCGGAAAGCGAAAGCCTGGAGGTTCTGGCGGAGATCGACGGCGAGCCAGCCTGGAATCGCCTGAACGACGGAAAGGTGGGGCCGGATGGCGCCTTCTGGGTCGGGTCGATGGACGACCGCCCGCAGAAGGAACCCCGCGGTTCCCTCTACCGGGTCGATGGCGGCGGTCGGGTGACCCGGGTGCTCGAGCATGCATGCCTCGTCTCGAACGGGCTGGCCTGGTCGGCCGACGGTCGCACCATGTTCCATTCGGATTCCCGCGGCCCCTGGATCGACCGCTACGATTTCGAGCCATCCTCGGGCCGTCTCGCGAACCGAATGCGCATCGCCACGCTCGATGAAGCCACGGGACGGCCGGATGGCGGCGCCTGCGACGCGGAGGGATTCTACTGGAGTTCCGGCGTATCCGCCGGGCGCCTGAACCGGATCTCCCGCGATGGAGAGATCCTGGCGTCCTATCCCGTTCCCGTGCCTGCGCCCACCATGCCGTGCTTCTGCGGAGACGATCTGAAGACTCTGGTCATCACATCCCTCAAGCCGGACGATCCCGATGTGCTGGCCTCCGCTCCGCAATCCGGCAGCCTGTTCATCGCGTCCTCTCCGGTGGCCGGAGCCCGGATCGAACGGTGGGCGGACGCCTGACGGGCATGTGTCGTCATCGATGCTCCTGACGATCCCGGTGGATTTCACCAGGATCGGCCACTCCCGGCGGAGTGGCAAAATTCATCATATGTCTTATAAATAAGCAACTCGATCATCAGCATCGCGAACCAGCCATGACCCTGAAACGAATTCTGCTCACCGGAGCCGCAGGCCATCTCGGAGGCGTTCTGCGCCGCTCCTTCGCCGGACAGTTCCAGCTGCTGCGGCTCTCCGATGTCGTCTCTTTGGGGACAGCGGGGGAGAGCGAGGAGATCCTCACCTGCGATCTTGCCGATGCTGCTGCCGCTCGGGCCCTGTGCGAGGGGGTGGATGCCATCATCCACCTCGGCGGCATCGCTTATGAAACCGGCTGGCCCGAATTGCTCCAGTCCAACATCGTCGGCACCATCAATCTGTATGAGGGTGCACGGCATGCTGGGGTCGATCGGGTGATCTTCGCGAGCAGCAACCATGCCACCGGCATGCATCCGAACGACAGGACGCTGTCGGGCGAAAGCCCGCCCCGGCCCGATTCGCGATACGGGCTGACGAAAGCCTTCGGGGAGGACGTGGCGGCGCTGTATGCCTATAAGCACGGCATCCGCAGCTTCTGCCTGAGGATCGGTTCATGCTTGCCCAAGCCCGACAACAGGCGCGCCTTGTCCACTTGGCTGTCCCACGCCGATTTCGTGCGTCTGGTCCAGGTGGGCCTGACCGCCGACTACATCCACGAAATCGTCTATGGCGTCTCCGACAACACCCGCTCCTGGTGGGACAACTCCGCAGCCTACCGTCTCGGCTACGAGCCGCAGGACAATGCGGAAATTTACGCGGCCGAAGTCGGGAATATCGAGCTCAACACCGAACTCGCCCGTCATTACCAGGGCGGAAACTTCGTGCCGAATGAGTTCTCCGGCCGGAAGGAATGGCTGGGCTGAGGTTGCCGCCGGCGCCGTCGATCCGCTCGACCGGCGGAACAAAAAAGACCCGGGGCGATGCGCATCGCCCCGGGTCTTTTCATGCGCTGAGGACTAGGCCCGAGCGGTGTAGCGCAGGATGTCGGCGCCTTTATTCGCGAGGCTCCAGTTCGTGTAACGCGGATGATCGGGGCCGACCTGAACGGGCTGCGGACGCTCGGTTTCGATGGATTGGTAGAAGGCCGTCAGCAGCTCCAGCGAGCGGCGCGCATCGGCCAAGGTGATGGGAAGTTCTCCGCCGGAAACGAGCGCTTCGTGATAGGGAGCAAACAATCCCTCGAAGCGCGTCGGGACGAAATTCCAGCCCTCGAACGCCTGATCGATTTGAGCCTGCACCTCCGGGGAAGCGGGGATGATCTTCCAGGGATCGTCGCCGGGTGCGTAGGGCTTCTGACTGCTCTCGAAGGTCACGTTCTCGAAGCAGAAGCGCAGGCGGCTGATCTCGTCCTGCGAACCCAGGGTCGCTGCCGTGGAGGCCAAAGCCCCGTTCTGCATCTCCAGGCTGCCGGCGACGCAATCCTCCACCTCGATGTTGTTCACGCGGGTGGCAGCGCGCGCAAACACGGACTTCACCGGACCCATGATGAAGGTGAGAAGGTCGTGGAGGTGGATCGCATGGGTGACGAGAACACCACCGAGCTCGGTTTCCCAGCGCCCGCGCCAGGGATTGTCGTAATACTTCGCGGTCCGCTTCCAGAACACCTCGACGGAGGCGAGATAGGGCTTCCCGGCAAGGCCCTGGTCGATGATGTGCTTGGCCTTCATGATGCCGTTGCCATAGCGGTACTGGAAGATCGGCAGAACCCGGCCGCGGGACTGCTTCTCGGCCTGGATCACCTTGTCCACATCCGCCACGGAGCCCACGAGCGGCTTCTCGCAGACCACGTTCTTGCCGGCCGCGAGAGCCGCCAGGATCTGTTCGAGATGGACCGCCGGAGGCGTGCAGACATCGACGATGTCCACATCGTCCATCCGCAGGATTTCGGCATAATCCTTGGTTCGGCGCTCGATGCCGAACTCATCGCCGATGCTCGCCAGGCGCTCGTCGTTGAGGTCGCAGATGGCGATCACGCGGAACTTGTCCGGATGGGCCGCATAGGAAACGATGTGGGTGCGGCCGATTCCGCAGCCGACGACCGCAACATTCTTGATCATGAGCGCCTTTCTCCCTTCACTCCGAGCCGCGCAGGCTGTTCAGAGCATGACGATGCAAAACCCGGTTCCTGTGTGTGGCGGCAGACGGATCTGCAAACGGACGACAGCGACTCATTGTGGCTGAGCTTCAGGAACC
The DNA here is from genome assembly GCF_044784385.1 of Microvirga sp. RSM25. Lineage (NCBI taxonomy): Bacteria > Pseudomonadati > Pseudomonadota > Alphaproteobacteria > Hyphomicrobiales > Methylobacteriaceae > Microvirga > Microvirga sp. RSM25. The sequence goes on from NZ_CP173039.1 coordinate 4,826,548, forward strand.
GCAATGTTCGCGATGCAACGGCACTCCGGCTTGCATGTCAAGATTTGTCGTGCAACATGATATGTGCTTAACTTGATCAAGTCGAAGAAACACCTACCATAGCGTAGCCGTATCAAGGTTCTGGCAGGGCACCCTTAGAGTGCCGCGAACGCACAAAGTTTTGGAGGAAGCCCCGTGGCCTCAGTCGAGATCCGTAACATCCGCAAGAATTTCGGAACGGTTCCGGTCATTCATGGCGTATCGATAGACATCCAGGACGGGGAATTCGTCATCCTCGTCGGGCCGTCGGGATGCGGCAAATCCACCCTCCTGCGCATGATCGCAGGGCTGGAGAACATCTCCGGCGGCGAGCTCCGGATCGGGCCGCGGGTGGTCAATGACGTCCCGCCCAAGGAGCGCGACATCGCCATGGTGTTCCAGAACTATGCGCTCTACCCGCATATGACGGTCGCCGACAACATGGCCTTCTCGCTCAAGCTGAAGCGGGCCCCCAAGTCGGAAATCAAGGCACGGGTCGACCGTGCCGCCGAGATCCTCGGCCTGGGCAAGCTCCTCGACCGTTACCCGCGCCAGCTCTCCGGCGGCCAGCGCCAGCGTGTCGCCATGGGCCGCGCCATCGTGCGCGATCCGCAGGTGTTCCTTTTCGACGAGCCGCTCTCGAACCTCGACGCCAAGCTGCGCGTCGCCATGCGCACGGAGATCAAGGCCCTGCACCAGCGGCTGAAGACCACCACGATTTACGTCACGCACGACCAGATCGAGGCCATGACCATGGCCGACAAGATCGTGGTGATGCATGACGGCGTGGTCGAGCAGGTCGGCGCGCCGCTCGACCTCTATGACCGTCCGGCCAATCTCTTCGTCGCCGGCTTCATCGGCTCGCCGGCCATGAACTTCCTCAAAGGTCACCTTCAGGGCGGCCGGTTCGTCGCCGAGAGCGGCATCTCCCTGCCGGTGGCCCACGCGCCCGCCGCCTCGGATGGTCAGCCGATCATCTACGGAATCCGCCCCGAGCACTTCATCCTCGACGAGTCCAATGGCTTGCCGGCGGAAGTGGCCGTCGTCGAGCCCACGGGATCGGAGACGCAGGTCTTTGCCAAGTTCGGCGGCACCGATGTCGTCGGCGTGTTCCGCGAGCGCGTCAATGCGCAGCCGGGCCAGCAGATCCGCGTCACGCCCGATCCGAAGCTGGTGCATCTGTTCGACGAGCAGTCCGGCAAGCGCCTCTGATCCATCGCACGAGAAGGGCGGCCCGCATGTGCGAGGCCGCCTTTCTCGTTCCCTCGCCGTCATGGCCGGCCTTGTGCCGGCCATCCCGATCCAGAAAAGCGCTGCGCCTCACACAATCGGGATCACCGGCACAAGGCCGGTGACGACCGGGGAAGGGTGTCAGTCCTTGAAAAGCCGGGCTTTCAGGCCGCCGCGCGGCCATTGTGCGGCCTGCAGTACCACGGGTCATCCAGACACCGACATGTCCGACATTCCGACCGACAAAGAGGTTATCCCTGGAGTGAAAGATCGGCCCAGGCTGGTGAGAAATATCCGCTTTATGCCCATAGACCGCAGGTCCTGTGAGAATGGGAGGCAATCATAGACGTCTTGGTCATTGGGGCAGGGGTCGTCGGGCTCGCCATTGCGCGCGCGCTCGGCCTTCGCGGTCATAGCGTGATCGTGGCCGAGGCCACGGGCGGCATCGGCAACGGGGTCTCCTCGCGCAACAGCGAAGTCATCCATGCCGGCATGTATTATCCCTCCGGCTCCTTGCGGGCGCGCCACTGCGTCAATGGGCGGCGGATGCTCTACGCGTTTTGCGAGAGCCACGGTGTGCCTCATGCCAGATGCGGCAAGCTCATCGTCGCCACCAATGATCTCGAGCAGGCCAAGATCGAGGGCATTTACGAACAGGGGCTCGCGAACGGTGTCGAGGGTCTCTCCTTCCTGGCGGGCGAAGAGGCGCGGCGGCTCGAACCGAACCTTGCCTGCACCGGCGCCGTGCTCTCGCAGGAAACGGGAATCGTCGACAGCCATGCCCTCATGCTGGCGCTCCAGGGCGATCTGGAAAATGCAGGCGGCGTCATCGCCTTTCATGCGCCGGTGGAGCGGGTTGCCCAGAATGAAACCGGATGGGACGTGCATGTCGGCGGATCGGAGCCGGCAGACCTCACCGTCGATGCCGTGGTCAACGCGGCAGGGCTCGGTGCCCAGGCGCTCGCCCGCGTGACGGAAGGCTATCCGGCTGGTCGCGTACCGCCCCTGGTGCTCGCCAAGGGCAATTATTTCGGTTGTCTCGGCAAGCCCGCCTTCTCGCGCCTGATCTATCCGGCGCCCGTCGATGGCGGATTGGGCACCCATGTGACGCTGGATCTCTCCGGCCGCATGCGCTTCGGGCCCGATGTGGAATGGATCGAGCGTGAGGAATACGAGGTCGATCCGCTCCGGGCCGAGAGCTTTTATGCTTCCATCCGCCGCTACTGGCCCGGTCTCCCCGATGGAGCGCTCGTCCCCGATTATTCCGGCATTCGTCCCAAGCTCACGGGCGCCGGCGAAAAGGCCGCCGACTTCATGATCGACGGCCCGGCGGAGCATGGATTGCCGGGGCTCGTGCATCTCTTCGGCATCGAGAGCCCGGGGCTGACCTCGTGCCTCTCGATCGCCGAGGATGTGGCCGAGAGGCTGAACGACCCGGCCTAACTCCTGAAGAACAGCAGCGTCAGCAGCAGGAAGGTCGGGATCAGGATCGCACCCGACCAGAGCAGATAGCCGAAGAAGCTCGGCATCTTCACGCCGCCTTCGCGCGCAATCGCATAGACCATGAAGTTGGGCGCGTTGCCGATGTAGGAGTTCGCCCCCATGAACACGGCCCCGGCCGAGACCGCGGTGAGCGTCATTGCCCCGGTCGTCATGAGCTGCTGCGGATCGCCCCCGGCGAGCTCGAAGAACACGAGATAGGTGGGCGCATTGTCGAGGAACGAGGAGAGGCCGCCCGAGAGCCAGAAATAGGCGGCATTGTTGGCGCTACCGTCCGGGTTGGTCACGAGCGCCACGAGAGGCGCGAAGGCCCCGTTCGCGCCGGCTTTCAGAATGGCCAGGACCGGAATGATCGCGATGAAGATTCCGGCGAAGAGCTTTGCCACTTCCTTGATCGGCCCCCAGGAAAAGCCGTTCTCGATGCGGTTGGCCTTCGGAGTCGTCTTCAGGGAAATGATGGTGACCACGATCATGATGAGATCGCGCAGAGCATTGGCGAGTTCGACCTCGGCGCCGAGCACCGTTACGCGGCCGAGATCGGTCGTGGCGCTCATGAGAATGGCCGAGATGATGATGAAGATCAGGAGGAAGTTGATGCCGCCCGTGACGCGGACCGGATTGTCCGGCGTCGGATCGGGGCGGACGTGGCCTTCCTTCTTGTAGACGACGAGATCGATCACGAAGAAGAGGGCGAGCAGGAGCCCGCTCGCGACAAGCGTTTCCGCAAAAAGATGCGTGGTGGTCCAGAAGAAGTCGACGCCGCGCAGGAAGCCTAGGAAGAGCGGCGGATCGCCGAGCGGCGTGAGCGAGCCGCCGATATTCGACACCAGGAAGATGAAGAACACGATTACATGGACGTTATGCCGCCGGTCGTCATTGGCTCGCATGATCGGCCGGATCATCACCATGGAGGCGCCCGTCGTGCCGATGAAGCTCGCGAGCACCGTGCCGAGGCCGAGCAGCATCGTGTTCGTGCCCGGCGCGCCATGGATGTTGCCGCGCACGAGAATGCCGCCCGCCACCGTGAACAGCGCGAGCAGCAGCAGGATGAACGGGATGTATTCGAGCAGCGCCGTGTGGGCGAGCGCATGGATAGCCGTCGTCGGACCGAAGGCAAGCGCCATCGGGATCAGCACCAAGAGGCCCCATGCTGCCGCGATCTTGCCCTGGTGATGCTCCCAGACGTGAGGTGCCAGCAGAGGGAACAGGGCGATGGACAGGAGAATGCCCGCGAAAGGCAGGGCCCAGGCGAAGCCGAGGCCCGCCCCATCGAACTCCGCCGCGAAGGCCGCCTGCGGCAGGAGGGTCAGCGCGGCAGCCAGCGCCAGGCGCGAGAGACGATGCATGTTGTCTGGTCCCCATGCCGGTCCGGCCGGCTCGTTCTTGGATGGTTCGGACGCTTTTATGGGAACAGGCGTGGGGTCGCAACGGCCCGCGCATCGTGCGGCCCTACGAGGCCGCCCAGAACGATGCGCTCATCAAAGAAGCGGAGCATCGGATGGATCCCAAAAGTGCAAGTCCACTTTTGGGTCCGATGCTTCGGCGTTAACCGGCTATTCACCATAAGTCAAAGATACTACAACATCGTTACAGAGCTTTGCTGGGTCAGGGGTAGCCTTAATCCGATGTGCCGCTTTCTCGCCTACAAGGGGGAGCCGATCTTCCTCGACGAACTCGTCTGCGCCCCGGCCCATTCGCTGGTCCACCAATCGCTGCACGCGGTCGAGGCCAAGACCGAGACGAACGGGGACGGCTTCGGGATCGGATGGTACGGGGAGCGCAGCGAACCAGGGATCTACCGGGAGGTGCGCCCGGCCTGGTCCGACGAGAATCTGAGGAGCCTATGCGAGCAGGTGCGGTCCCGGCTCTTCTTCGCCCATGTGCGTGCCTCCACCGGAACCTCGACCACCCGGGCCAACTGCCACCCGTTTGCCCATGGCCGCCATCTCTTCATGCATAACGGCCAGATCGGCGGCTACGGGCGCATCAAGCGCCGGCTGGAGGCCCTGATCCCGGACGATCTCTACGACCGCCGCCTCGGCACCACGGATTCGGAGGCGATCTTCCTCCTCGCCTTGGCCAACGGATTGTCCGACGAGCCCGTCACCGCCATGGCCAGGACCCTCAAGCAGGTTCGCGGCCTCATGGACCAGGCCGGCATCGAGGATGCCCTGCGCTTCACCGCCGCCTTCACCGACGGCGAGAACCTGTGGGCCTATCGCTGGGCCTGCGATGCCAAGCCGCCGACCCTCTATTTCCGTGAGGACGGCGGCAGCCTGCTCGTGGTCTCCGAGCCCATCGACGACAAGACCAGGGGCTGGCGCGAAGTGCCGAAGGGCTGCAGCCTCGTGGCCAAGGCCGGCAGCGTCACGGTCGAGTGCCTGAACGAAGCCATGGGACGTCTCGCGGCTTGAACGCCGCGCCGGTTCCTTTACGAATTCAGGCTGTCGGCCGGCCGCGCGATCAGGGACATCAAGGCGCCTTTGAGGGCTTCCATCTGAAGTTCGGTCTCGGTCCGGACGGATCCGGCATCCGGGCTGCCAAGGGCTCTCAACCGGGCATTCTCGGTGACGAGCCGGTCGTTCTCGGCCATGAGGATCGCGATCTTCTCTTCGGCGATCCGAAGGCGGGCCTGAGCTTCGTTCCGCTCCTGCTCGCGCAATTGCGCCCGGTCGCGCCAGAGACGGATCGCAACGCCCTCGGTGTCCTCATTCATGCTCTGCTCCTGATTGTCCCATAAGATTGAGGGGCAGCGTGGAAGAATTGAGGCATGGTGCCATTCGAGCGCATCGAATGAGCGCCGCCTGTCTCAGGTCATGGTGCCATCTGTCTCAGGTCATGGTGCCATCCAGTCCTGCCGATCCTTAAAAAGCCCTTAACGATCCAACTCGGGGTAGCGGCGGAAAATGCCCTCCTCGTTGAAGGGGATGCGCCGGGGACTGTCGCAATAGGCCGCGATGCGCGGTCGTCTCGCGACGGCGGTGTGCAGGGAGGCGACGCGCGGAGCGTCCTTCAAGGCGCGCTTCGTGGCCTTGGGAAAGGCATAGGTCAGTCCCTGGACGATTTGGAACAGGGAGAGATCGACATAGGTGAGCGTGCGGCCGACGAGATGCGCATCGCCGGCGGGATTGCGGGCGAGGATCGTCTCGAACCAGTTCAGGAACTTCGGGATCCGGTCGTCGCGAAACTCCTCCGCCCGCCGGAGCGCCTCCGCCTTCTGGTCCTCGTAATAGAGGCCGACCCCCACCGGGTGGTGCGTGTCGTGAGCTTCAGTGACGAAGTCCGCGATGGTGAGTTGGATCTGATGCGTCCACAATCCGCCCGCCGGATCCTTGGGCGCAAGGCCGTGCCGCGCCCCGAGATAGAGCAGGATCGCCGCACTCTGACCGATGATCGTCTCGCCATCCTTGAGGAATGGCGGTGCGAAGGGCGGATGCTTCACGTGGTCCATCATCCGCATCATCACGGCGAGCCCCTCCGATTCCCGCGCCACGTCGATATAGTCGGCTCCGGCTTCCTCGAGCGCCAGGCGCACGAATTCGCCGCGCCCCTGGATGGTCGGCCAGTAGTAGAGTTCATACGGCATGCTGCTCGTCCCGTGATGGTCTGACGCAAAGGATCATAGAGCCGGAAGGGTTCCGCTCAATGAATCACGTCGGGCATGCCAGGATCGGCCGCTCGAGGGGCACAGCATCCATCGGCGGAGAGGCAAAAAGAGGGCGCCCTGCGAAACAGGGCGCCCTTGCAGGTTGGGTTAGGCCTACGAGACAGGCCGGGCCCAGGTCAGATCACGAAGAACTCATGATAGTCGATCTTGAGCTTGTTCGTGATCGTGGCGAACAGCACGGCCTTCTTGGCGCCGTTGCCGTCGGGATCGTAGTACAATGCGCCCCCCTTATTCTTGTTGTAGATGATCCGATCGTCGGCATCATGTGCTTTCGTGCCGGCATAGAAATACTTGCTGGCCATCTGCTTCGGCTTCGCGAGCGAACCCTTAGGTCCGACCTTGAAGTACCTGTCTTCGAGGAAGATTGAGTCCTGCTTGTTGTAATTTTCGATCCGGTCGGCATTGCCCTTCGTGTTCCAATTCGTATCGAAGACGAAGATGTCCGGATCGTTTCCGCCCTTGAGCAAATCGACTCCAAGCCCGCCATGCAGCCGGTCCTTGCCTGCGCCGCCGTCCAGAAAGTCATTGCCGGCGCCGCCTTTGAGGGTGTCATTGCCGCCGTTGCCCCACAGGGTGTCGTTGCCGGCGGCGCCGTCGAAGACGTTGATGCCGTCACTGCCGTTGATGATGTTGTTGTCGGCAGTCCCCGTGAACGTGAAGGCAGCGGTACCAATGCCTGTGATGTTCTCGATGCCTACAAGCCTGTTGAGGTCGTAGGGTACGGTCACGGTCACGGAGTCGATGCCACCACCCGTGTCGCTCACCACATCGCCAGCATCGTCGATGACATAGGAGTCGTTGCCGGCGCCGCCGTCCATCGCGTCGGCACCTGCGCCGCCGTCGATCGCGTCATCACCAGCGCCGCCATTGAGGGTGTCGTTGTCGCCGCCGCCGCGGAGGACATCGTTGCCGTCTGCGCCGGAGATCAAATCCGCTCCGGCCCCTCCATCGAGGACGTCATTGCCCGCGCCGCCGTCGAGGGTGTCGTTGCCAGCGCCGCCATTCAAAACGTCGTTGCCGTCGCCACCACCCAAGGCATCGTTGCCGTCGCCGCCTTGCAGGTTATCGTCGCCGCTGCCGCCGGCCAAGTTGTCGTTGCCGACACCGCCGTCAAGGATGTCGCTGTCGGTGCCGCCATCCAGGATGTCGTCGCCGTCGCCGCCATTGAGAGCATCGTTGCCGGCACCGCCAATCAGGACGTCGCCTCCGCCGGCACCGTTCAGGGTGTCGTGACCGCCATTGCCGGTCAGCCGGTTCCCGGCCCCGTTGCCGACGATGAGGTTGTTGCTTTCATTACCGGTAAGATCAATCGGGTTCTCGCCGGACGCGAACAGGTTCTCGATACCGGCCGAGAGGGTGTAGGTGACGGTGGAATAGACCTGGTCGTATCCGCCGCCGGACTCGTCGATCACGGTGCTGGTGGCGGACACGGAATATGTGTCGTTGCCAGCGCCGCCGATCAGGGTGTCCGTCCCGGCTCCCGCGACATCGGTGAGGGTATCGTCACCTGCGCCACCTTCGAGTTTGTTGGCCACGGCGCTTCCGGTCAGGGTGTCGTTGAAGCGCGAGCCGATGATGTTCTCGAAGTTCTTATAGGTATCATTCTTGGCGTCGCCCGCTGACCCGCCTTGGGCGGCAAGACTGACTGCGACGCCGCTGTTCCTGGCGCCTTGGAACGTCAGCGTGTCGATGCCGTTGCCGCCATCGAAGTTGTCGAGTTCGTGAATCGATGGTGCGTAGATATCGTTGTGCGAGGTCCCGATCAGGGTCACAGGGTTCGCACGCGCATCGACGATTGAGGTCGAGATGACGCTGGGGCTGATTGAGGGATTATGAAACGATACTGCCAAGCGGCCATCGGCCATCTCGGAGATCGACGGCGTCCTCTGCTCGCCGCCATTGTTATGCACCTTGATGGGGTTACCCAAGGTACCATCCTTGTCGACAACTCTGACCCAGACATCCGCAGTGTCGACGTTGGGCGTCAATTGAAGATAAGCGATCGCGACCCCACCATCGCGGAGAGCCGTCACGCTCGCCTTGCTATCGCCCGTGCTCGGTTTTTGTCCGGATGAGACCGTGACCGGACCCCAATCAGCGGTGATATTGCCGTTGCTATTGAGGTGGAACTTCCTCACCTCGATCTTACCGGTGGAAGTATTGTCGCTATTCGTGACAATGACGAACTCACCCGTAGGCGCGCCGTTGGGAGCCTTCAACGCAATGACGTCCGCTTCGATCGCCGATTGTGCAAGAAAACTAGCGGTCGAGATCGTCGTGCCGCTGACACTCCTGATGAAGACCTTATTGTTCTGATTGATGTAAGTGACGATGTGGTTCGCGCCGCCGATCCAAGCGACATCGGGAAGGGAAGGTGAAGATTCATTCACGGGATCAGAAATGCTAAGAGGGGTGCCAGCAGCACCGGCCCCGCTATACTGGACCGCCCTCACGAAATTATTATTGCCGATCTTCTCGATATAGGTGGTCATCCAGCCCTGGTCGTTGGCACTCATCTGTGCGCTGTCAGGGACATTGTTCGTCGTGCTGAGCGTGACCACCGAGTTGGTGGTGCTTCCATCGAAGGAATATTTTAGGCTCTTCACGTCGCGGGCGGACGCGTTCGTTCCGAAGTTCTCGGTCCAGGTGATGGCGAAATCGCCATCAAGGCCGATGGGCTGCACATCCGCGAATTGTTGAATGCCCACCTTTGGGACGAATTGGTTGACGCCGACTTTGTCTCCCTTCCCGTCATAGAGTTGGAAGGCAATCCGCTCGTTGTCGCGCCAAGTGACGATGTACCCGCCGTTGGGGAGCATGGTCAGTGCATCGAGTTCGACGCCGCCATTGGCAGTGCTGACGTCGCTTTGGATTTTCCAGATCACGGGATCAACGAGTGTCATCTTGTGCTCTCCTGAAAGCGGAAGGGAATGTGTCGGGCGCGGCTGAACCGTCGAGGGATGCCCTCAGACTCAGGCGCGGAAAAAGGTTCGGCGGCCGTGGTCGCCGGTATTGGCTTGGGCGGTGAAAGCTTCACTCTGTATTGCGCCGGCTGTTGCCGTCATGAGTGCGGCGCCCGAAGCATTCGAGGCTGCGACAACATCGATGCAACTTGGTTTCAAGGCTATATGGGCGAGTGCCGGGGCTCACAACTCTCCGTTCAGAGAGGTATGGCCGTAAGGGAAGCTATCCTTGCGGCATGGCGGGGAGCCCGGTTTCGGATAAGTCTTTGCCATGGCATACGAAAGTCCCGTTGCTGCGACAATGTTGCAATACAGAGGAGATCGAAGCTGGGCTGTGTGCGGGAACACATGATGGAGCGGAATGGGCGCTTTTCCGATCCGCGGGGCGATCCGACGGGCGCAAGCGCGCATGGAAGTCATGATTCGGCCGCGGCGAAGCGGAATGGGCTGAGAGGCGTATCACGAGCACGACCGCATCCCGGGAGGCTGGTCCATCGTTCCAGGTCGAAGCGGCGTCCCGCTGTCATTCCCGGGGGGCGTCAGCGAGGGAAGGGGATCCACAGTCCGGCGTGGAGTTGATGGATTCCCTTCCCCTCCGCTGCGCTTCGGCCGGGAATGACACCGGCTGATTCCCGTGCATCCTCTCTCCCGTCAGGCCGGCCTTGTGCCGGCCATCCCGCGTTCAGACCCATGGCCCTCATCCTGAGGAGCAGCCGTGAGGCTGCGTCTCGAAGGAGGGTCCGGAAGAGCACTGAACTCTTCCTTCGAGACGCCGCTTGCCGCGGCTCCTCAGGATGAGGGCGAGCGAGACGATCGGGATCACGGCCGTACTAGACACGCTCTCCCGTCATGGCCGGGCCTGTCCCGGCCATCCCGATCCGGTGAGGCGCGGCGCTTCAGACCATCGGGATAACCGGCACAAGCCCGGCGATGACGGGGGAGGGCGGCAGGGGCGTTCCCGGAGGCGATCCGGAGGTCAGCGCCGGCTTTCAACGCTTTCCAAGATCCACATTCCTTATCCTGGTGCGGTCGTGCAGCGGCCGTCTCGATGGACGCAGGAGTGTCCAGAGAACACTGGAACCTCCTTCGGTACACGGCCTCTCGGCTGTTCCCTCAATGAGGTCGGAGCGAGAGGCGTGGCCCAGAAGCTCCTGGATGCCGCGCAGGTCGCCGCCCTTGTGCCGGCCATCCCGATCGGAGAAGCGCTGTACTTCAGACAATCGGGATTCCCGGCACGAGGTCGGGGATAACGAGATGTGGGTTGCGTCCAGGCTGGCGATGACGAGACAGGGATGATGGCTTTTCCGGACGTGTGCAGGATGACGGGCAGAGTGCCAGGGCTAGTCTTGAATTCGCCCATGCTCCCGGCCGGACACACGGCTCTCATCCCGACAGGCGGCCTTTTCGCGGGAGCGGTCTCGCCTCTCCTCCGCATTACGGCGGATGTTCTGCGCATCGCTGGGCCCGACCCGAAGAGCTGCTTTCATATGCGTCTCGTTTCTGAGCTGCGTCACCTTCTCAGGCTGCAGCACGGAATGTGCCGACCTTCACTTCGCGGGCCGTGAGGCTTTCGCATTGACGATCCAAACTTTCGTAAGCGGCACCGGATGTGCTCTTGAAAGCAGCAAAGTCCTCCGGCGTGCTCCACCGGTCGACGGTGAGATAGCGGCCGATCGTCTGCTCGTCCCTGAGAAGCTCGGTGCCGAGATAGCCCGGTGCTGTTCGGAACAGGACGGCCCAGGCCCCTTCCGGACCATAGACCTCTTCGAAAGCCAGCCTGTGTTCGCTTGGGACGCTGAACTCCCAGACGATCACATGCAAGGCTAGTGCGCCTCGTCCCAATTCTGCGCCGCACGGGCTTCCACGGCCAGCGGAACCTTCAGGGTCACGGCGGGGAAGGGGGCTTCCGTCATCACGCGGGAGATGACGGGGAGCGTTGCCTCGACCTCGTCGTCGGGCGCTTCGAACACCAGCTCGTCGTGCACCTGCAGCAGCATGCGGGCGGAGAGGCGCTCGGCCTTCAACGCGTCCTCCATGCGGACCATGGCGCGGCGGATGATGTCGGCGGCGGTGCCCTGAATGGGCGCGTTGATCGCCTGGCGCTCCACGCCGGCGCGCTCGGACGGGTTGCTCGACTTGATCTGCGGGTAATGGCAGACGCGGCCGAAGAGCGTGGTCACGTAGCCCTTGTCCTTACAGAACCGCTTCGTCTCGTCGATATAGGTGCGGATGCCGGGGAAGCGCTCGAAATACTGCTTGATGAAGGTGGAGGCCTCCTGGTTCGGAATGCCGAGGCGCGTGGCGAGGCCGAAGGCGGAGATGCCGTAGATGATGCCGAAATTGATGGTCTTGGCCTGGCGGCGCAGATCGCCGGTCATCTGATCGAGCGGCACGCCGAACATGGCGGACGCGGTCGCCGCGTGAATGTCGATTCCCTCCGCGAACGCGTCCTGCAATTGCGGAATGTCGGCGATGTGCGCGAGCAGCCGCAGCTCGATCTGGCTGTAATCGGCCGAGATGATCTTGTGGCCTTCCGGCGCCACGAAGGCCTTGCGGATCTTGCGGCCGACTTCCGTGCGGATCGGGATGTTCTGCAGGTTCGGATCGGAGGACGAGAGGCGCCCCGTCGTCGTGGCGGCGAGCGAGAACGAGGTGTGCACCCGCTTGGTTTCGGGATGCATGTGCTCCTGCAGCGTATCCGTGTAGGTGGATTTCAGCTTGGAGAGCTGGCGCCATTCGAGGATCTTCGCGGGCAGCTCGTGGCCGGCCTGCGCCAGCTCGTCGAGGAGCGTCGCGGGCGTGGCCCACTGACCCGACGGCGTCTTCTTCGCGCCGGGCAGGCCCATCTTGCCGAAGAGAATGTCGCCGATCTGCTTCGGCGAGCCGAGGGCGAACTTCTCGCCCGCCATTTCGTGAATCTCGTCCTCGAGCCGCGCCAGCGTCTGGGCGAAGTCGCCCGAGAGGCGGCTCAGGATCTGCCGGTCGACCATGATGCCGCGCATCTCCATGCGGGCGAGCGTATCGACCATGGGGCGTTCCAGCGTCTCGTACACGGTGGCGCGCCGCTCGGCGACGAGCCGCGGCTTCAGGATCTGCCAGAGGCGCAAGGTGACGTCAGCATCCTCCGCCGCATAGGCCGTGGCCTTGGAAATCTCGACCTTGTCGAAGGTCACCTTGTTCCGGCCCGTGCCGGCCACATCGGAGAAGCTGATGGGCGAGTGGCCGAGATGGCGGCGCGAGAGTTCGTCCATGCCATGCGAGCCCTTGCCGGCATCGAGCACGTAGGAAATCAGCATCGTGTCGTCGAAGGGATGCACGTCGATGCCGTGGCGCTTCAGGACGACCCAGTCGTATTTCAGGTTCTGGCCGATCTTGAGGACGGACGAATCCTCCAGGAGCGGGCGGATGGCGTCGAGCGCGTCGGTGATCGGGATCTGCCCCTTCACGAGACCGCCGCCGAAGAGATCCGATTCGTCGCGGTGCTGCAGCGGGACGTAGCACGCCTTGCCCGCCTCCAGGGCCAACGAGAAGCCGACGAGGTCGGCGCGGTTGGCATCGAGATCGCTCGTTTCCGTATCGACGGCAACGAAGCCCCGCTCGCGGGCCCGAGCGACCCATTCCTTCAGTCGCTCCAGGCTCGTGACGGTCTCGTAGGCCGTGACGTCGAACGGCGCGGACGATGCTTCCGTCGCGCGCTTTCCGGCCAACTGAGACGGCGTGCCGAGGCCCTCGACGGGTTTGCGAAGGGTCGCGGTCTCCGGCAGGTCCAGACCGGCGAAGGGATCGACCTCGCCCGCTGCGGTGTCGACCTTGCCGAAGAACGGCACGGCATCGTCGGTGGGAGCCGTCACGCCGGTGCCGGTTCCGTTGCGCTCCCAGCGGATCGCCTCGCCGCCGGGCATCAGGCGCTGGTCCGGCTCGATGGCCGCGGGGTCGGCCTCGTAGAGTTCCGCCACCCGCCGCGTGAGAGTGCTGAACTCCATGGCCTTCAGGAAGCCGATCAGCGTCTTCGGATCGGGCTGCGGCAGACGCAGGTCGTCGAGGGGCACCGGAACCGGGGCCTCGCAGTCGAGCGTCACGAGCTTCTTGGAGAGGCGCGCCGATTCCGCATTGTTGATCAGGGTCTCGCGGCGCTTGGGCTGCTTGATCTCGGGGGCCCGCTCCAGCAGGGTTTCGAGGTCGCCGTATTCCTTGATCAGCTGCGCGGCGGTCTTGAGGCCGATTCCTGGCACGCCCGGAACGTTGTCCGAGGTGTCGCCCATGAGGGCCAGCACGTCGCCGATCTTTTCCGGCGGGATGCCCTCCCACTTCTCGGTGACGGCGGCCTCGTCCAGGTTGCGCTCGGGCCGGTAGCCCGGCTTGCCCTTGGAGCCCGATTCGAAATCGTAGAAGCACACCGTCGGTCCGACGAGCTGCATCAGGTCCTTGTCGGAGGAGATGATGAGCACATCCGCCCCGCGGGCCTTCGCCTGCTGGGTATAGGTCGCGATCAGATCGTCCGCCTCGTAGCGCTGCAGCTCCACGGGCTCGAGCCCGAAGGCTCGGATCGCCTCGCGCATGATCGGCATCTGAACCTTCAGGTCCTCCGGCGCATCCGGCCGGTGGCCCTTGTAATCCTCGTAGAGCTCCTTGCGGAAGGAGCCCTCGGACTTGTCGAGCACGATGGCGAGATGCGTCGGCTTCAGGCCCGCCGCCCCGTCGCGCATGAACTGCAGGAGCTTGGATACGAAGAGCCGCACGGCCCCGGTCGGCATCCCGTCCGATGAGCGGGCATTGTATTTCTGGTCCTGGTTCATGGACTGGAAATAGGCCCGGAAGATGAAGGAGGAGCCGTCGACGAGGAAGACGTGGTCGCCGGCTTGGACGGGACGGGAGGAGGCCATGGGTTTCTTTTGGTGAGAAATCGACCTGTTACAGATAGTGTTTTTAGGGACTGATGGCTACGCCTCCAGGCTCTCAATGATCTCGGTTGTGGATCGTATCTGCGAGACCCTGGGCAGGCTCTTCGTGACGGCGAATTCGTGCATCTCGGCACTCAGGCTGCTCGAGGCATCCTCGGCGACAATGGTCCGATAATTGTGCTGCCAGGCATCACGCGCAGTTGATTCGACCCCAAAATTCGTCATCAATCCGCCGATCACCACATTGGAAATGCCGCGCCGCCGTAATTGCAGGTCGAGTTCCGTTCCATGAAAAGCGCTCCACTGCCTCTTGGTGATCAATACATCGGCATGGAGGGCCGCAATCTCGGCCGGGAATTCGGCCCAATCGGCTGGCAGGCCGCCGGGCGGGATGATCATGGGTACATCGGTCGGAGCGGCAGGCTTGTCGAGGTAACCTTCCGAGAAACTGACCCGAACCAGGATCACCGTCGCTCCCTTCTGCGTAAAACGGCTGCCGAGACGGGCACTGTTCGCGACGACGGTCGCCGGGGCGTGCGGTCCGACAGGCATGCCCAGGGTGCCCTTTTGCACGTCGATCAGAACAAGAGCGGTGGTGTGGGGATCGAGCTTCAGCATGGCGGGACTTTCCGGTATCTAAACGGAGGTGGAGCGGCGGCGATGAGCGGTTATGATTTATGAGGGCATCCTCATATTTGGAGTTATATGAGGATGCCCTCACAAAATGCAAGCGACAATGCGAAAGCCGCCATCCGCGCACCTCAGCGGCAGCGCGGACGCGAGCGGGTGGCCGCTCTTCTAAAAGCGGGGGAGGTGGTCTTCGCTGAAAAAGGCTTCGATGCCGCGACGATGACGGAAATCGCCGCGCAGGCCAAAGCCTCGATCGGATCTCTCTATCAGTTCTTCCCGACCAAGGAGCTGCTGGCCGATGCGTTGCAGGCAGTGAACGGCGAGGCCCTGTCGCGGATGCTGGAGGCGCTCGGCCAGAAGTCGGAACGTCTGACGCCGACGGAGCTGCTGGACTGCTTGTTCCAGGACCTGTCCGCTTTCCTCATCGCGCATCCGTCATTCGTCACTCTGGCCGATCGTCCTGCGGCGGATAAAGCGCAGAAGACCGAACGGCGGAACCGCATGCGCAGCCAGATTGCGACGCTCCTGTCCCGGACGAACCCACCATTGCCTCGCGAGCGAGCCGACGTCATGGCCGTCATAATCCTGCATCTCATGAGGGTTTCCGTTGCGGTGAGCGGGGAAACGGATCTGCCGATTCGCGATGCCGTTCTTCGCGACCTGCGCGCGATGCTCGTCAGACAGATCAACGAGCCTTGATGGCGATCAAGGCTCAGGCTGCCTTGAGGCGCGCGAGATCGAGGTCGAGTTCGCGCAGGGCCTGCATGACGACGCCTTCGGTCAGCAGGTCCATGGAGGATTCCACCACATGGATGGCGGCGAGCGCCCGCAGTTCGGGAATGGTCTGCGATTCGAGCGCCGCCTCGAAGGAGGGACGCAGCAGGTCCATGGCCCGGGTGCCAGGGCCGCAGATGACGATGTGGTCGGGCTCCAGCGTCTGGATCAGGATGCCGACCGCATCGCCCAGAACCTCGCCGGCCGCCTGGAAGAGATTGAGGAGCGCGGGGTCGCCTGCCCGGGCCTGCTCGACGATGGCCCCCATGGCGTCCTCGCTCGGCAGCAGCAGGGTCGGGGCCGGGCGGTGGTCGATGAGCTGCGCGTCCCGGTGCAGGGCGTAATCGGCGAGATAGGCCTCGATGCAGCCGCGCCCGCCGCAGCGGCATTGCGGGCCGCTCCGGCGCAGGCGCACATGGCCGAACTCGCTGCCGCCGAAACGGGCGCCGCGGTAGAGCTCGCCCTGGATGAGAAAGCCGAGACCGACGCCGTCGCCGACCATCAGGCAGGCGGTGCGCCCGGATCGCAGATCCGCATTTCGCTGCGTGATCGCAAAGGCCATGGCGCTGGCGTCGTTCTCGATGAGAACAGGCCTGCCGAGCCGTTCGCCGAGGCCAGCGGCCAGCGGCAGATCGCGGGTGCCGAGCACCGGGCTCCAGGCCACGATGCCGTCCCTCGTGTCCACATAGCCCTGGCAGGCCAGGCCCACGGCCTTCACGGTGTGGGCGCCGGTCTCCTGGGCAAAGGCCGTGATCGTGCCCGCCAGCACGTCCATCAGCTCCTCGGCGCCGAGATTGCGCAGGGGACGCTCGATATGGCGGCTGGCACGGTTGCGCCCGGCGCTGTCCACGAGGCGCAGCTCGATGCGATTGAAGCCGGTCCAGACGCCGATCACCGAGCCGAGACTTTCCGCAAAGTAGAGGCGCGTCTTGGGCCGTCCGCGGATCAGGCCGGAGGCCGGGTCGGCAGCCTCCTCGGCGACCAGAATTCCCTCGTCGAGGAGGCTCGCCGTTAGGTCGGAGACGCTCGCCGGGCTCATGCCGAGATGCTGGCCGATCTCCACCCGCGCCATAGGACCCTCCCGGCGCAGGGCATCGAGCAGGCGCCGCCGGGCCGTTTCACGAGGGGAGAGGGGAAGCATGGTCATCGCGGTCATTTGTTCGATCTATGAATAAAACAATTCCAGCATAGATGGGTATCAGACGAAAATATAAGCCAGAAGGTGCTTGAAGGTCGGAATAGCTGAGATAATTATTTCCGCGCTCGAAATATAAAGCATGGCAGCGCGAGCCATCCCGTCGATCCGCCTCGGAGCGACAGCCTGTCATGAGCAAGGGACCTGCAAGGGAACGCAAGGTCCAGGAGGAAGCCGATGCTATCGAAGAAACACGCGTTGATCAGTCTTGCCGCTCTGGCTCTTTCCGCCACTGCCGCTTTCGCCCAGAAGGGCCCGGTCGTCGGCGTCAGCTGGTCGAACTTCCAGGAAGAACGCTGGAAGACCGACGAGGCCGCCATCAAGGCCGCGGTCGAAAAGGCCGGCGGCACCTATGTCTCGGCCGATGCGCAATCCTCGCCCGCCAAGCAGCTCACCGATATCGAGAGCCTCATCTCCCGCGGCGCCAAGGCGCTGGTCGTGCTGGCGCAGGACGCCGATGCGGTGCGCCCGGCCGTGGAGAAGGCGATCGCCGAAGGCATCGCGGTCGTCGGGTATGATCGCCTCATCGAAATTCCGCAGGTCTTCTATCTCACCTTCGACAATGTCGAGGTCGGCCGTCTTCAGGCCCGCGAGGTGCTGAAGCTGAAGCCCGAGGGCAATTATGCCTTCATCAAGGGATCGGGCTCCGATCCGAACGCCAACTTCCTGTTCCAGGGCTCGATGGAAGTGCTGAAGCCCGCCATCGATGCCGGCAAGATCAAGAATGTGGGCGAGGCCTACACGGACGGCTGGCTCCCCGCCAATGCCCAGCGGAACATGGAGCAGTTCCTCACCAAGAACAACAACAAGATCGACGCGGTGATCGCCGCCAATGACGGTACCGCAGGCGGCGCTATCGCAGCGCTGGGAGCGCAGGGCCTCGCCGGTTCCGTTCCCGTCTCCGGTCAGGACGCCGACAAGGCGGCGCTGAACCGCGTGGCGCTCGGCACGCAATCTGTCACGGTGTTCAAGGATGCCCGCGAACTCGGTCGCAACGCGGCGGAGATCGCCGTGCAGCTGGCAGGCGGCAAGAAGCTCACCGAGATCCAGGGTGCGAAGTCCTGGAATCTCGGCCCGAAGAAGCAGAACATGACGGCTCTCTTCCTCACTCCCGTGGCGATCACGAAGGACAATCTCGACGTGGTCGTCAAGGCCGGCTGGGCTTCCAAGGAAGTGGTCTGCCAGGGCGTGAAGGCCGGCTCCGTGAAGGCCTGCAACTGATCCAGCACTGTCATTCCGGGGCGCGCTTGTCGCGAGCCCGGAATCCATAAACGCCGACGCTTACGATAGGACGCAGCGGCATCCGCCGTGCTTGTTCTGGAAGCGAGTGATTATGGGTTCCGGGTTCCGCTTCGCGGCTCCGGAATGACGCTTTTTGTACAACGAGCCATTCTCATGACCGCACCCGTTGCCACCACTGCCCCGCCGCCGAGCGCCGCTTCCGGCTCGCTCCTCTCGAAGATCGAGATCGATGTCCGCATGCTCGGCATGCTGGCGGCACTCGCCGTCATCTGGATCGGCTTCGATATCCTCTCCGGCGGCGTCTTCCTGACCCCGCGCAACCTCTGGAACCTGTCGGTCCAGACGGCCTCCGTGGCGATCATGGCGACCGGCATGGTGCTTGTCATCGTCACGCGCAACATCGACCTTTCGGTCGGTGCGATTCTCGGCGTCGTGGGCATGATCATCGGCGTCGCGCAGGTGCAGTGGCTGCCGGCTTATCTCGGCCTCGAGCATTGGCTGACCGCACCGCTCGCCGTGCTGATCGCCATCACCGTCGGTGGACTGATCGGTCTGTTCCAGGGCTGGCTCATCGCCTATCTCGGCATTCCCTCCTTCATCGTGACGCTCGGCGGTCTGCTGGTGTGGCGCGGTGCGGCCTGGTGGGTCACGACGGGTCAGACCGTGGCGCCCATGGACACCCGGTTCAAGGCCTTCGGCGGCGGTGTGGAGGGCGCGCTCGGCGCGACCGCCACCTGGATCATCGCAGCCATTGCCTGCGGCTTCATCGTGATGGCCCTGGGCTTCGCCCGCCGTCGTCGCCTGCGCTTCGGCTTCCCGGTGCGTCCGGGCTGGGCCGACGCGGTGATCGCCGTCGTCGCCTGCGGCGCTGTGCTCGCTGCAGCCGCCATCGCCAATGCCTATCCGCTGCCCGCCGGCACGGCGCGCCGCTGGGCGGAGGCGAACGGTATCGCCTGGCCCGAGGGCGGGCTGTTCATTCCGCATGGCGTCGCGTTGCCTGTGCTGATCGCCGTCGTGGTCGGGCTCATCATGACGTTCGTCGCCACGCGCCGGCGTTTCGGTCGCTACGTTTTCGCCATCGGCGGCAATCCCGAGGCGGCCGAGCTCTCGGGCATCAACACCCGCTGGACGCTGATGAAGGTGTTCGGCCTCATGGGTCTGCTCTGCGGGATCTCCGCCTGCATCTCGACCGCCCGTCTGAATGCCGCGACGAATGCGGCAGGCACCCTCGACGAGCTGTACGTGATCGCTTCCGCCGTGATCGGCGGCACGTCGCTTGCCGGCGGCATCGGCACCGTTGCCGGGGCCATGCTCGGCGCACTCGTCATGCAGTCGCTGCAATCGGGCATGGTGCTGCTCGGCGTCGACACGCCGCTGCAGAACATCGTCGTCGGCGCGGTTCTCGTGCTGGCCGTCTGGGTCGACAGCCTCTATCGCCGTCGCATCAAGTAGGATAAGCGCATCATGCACACGAATGGAACGACGCCTCTCGTCGAGATGCGCAACATCTCCATCGCCTTCGGCGGCATCAAGGCCGTGGACGGCGTGTCCGTCGATCTTCGCCCCGGCGAAGTGGTGGGCCTGCTCGGCCACAACGGCGCCGGCAAGTCGACGCTGATCAAAATCCTCTCCGGCGCCTACAAGCCGGATGCGGGCGAGATCTACGTGAACGGCGAGCATGCCGACATTTCGACGCCTCGCGATGCCAAGCGCTTCGGCATCGAGACGATCTATCAGACGCTCGCGCTCGCCGATAACATCGACGCCGCCGGCAACATCTTCCTGGGCCGTGAGGTCCTCACGCCATACGGCACCCTCGACGATGCGACGATGGAGGCGGAGACCCGCAAGGTCATGGCGCGCCTCAATCCGCATTTCCGCCGCTTCAAGGAGCCGGTGAAGGCGCTCTCGGGCGGCCAGCGCCAGTCGGTTGCGATCGCGCGCGCGATCTATTTCAATGCCCGCGTCCTCATCATGGACGAGCCGACGGCGGCGCTCGGCCCGGCCGAGACGCAGCAGGTCGCCGATCTCGTGCTGCAGCTGAAAAAGGAAGGCATCGGCATCTTCCTCATCAGCCACGACATCCACGACGTGTTCGGCCTCGCCGACCGGGTGAGCGTGATGAAGAACGGCAAGCTCGTCGGCTCGGCCAATGTGCAGGACGTCACGCAGGACGAGGTGCTCGGGATGATCATCCTCGGCAAATGCCCGCCAGGCGCCACGCCGGGACCGGGCGCGAGCTAATAGGAGACCGCATATCTCCCCTCTGCGAACAGAGGAGGGGCGAGTGTGACCAGGTGAGACCATTCCGTCATGGCCGGCCTTGACGGCCATGTAAAGCGCCGTGCCTTCCGGATCGGGATCATCGGCACAAGACCGGTGATGACAAGGTAGAAGGAGCAGTGCCGGTCCTCATCAGGCTCAGCACTCCGACGATGCGACCCCACCCTCAATTCTCTCCCGACAGAGGGGGAGGAAAGAAAAACAAGGCAGAGTGAGAGAGATCCATGACCCAGACCATCTACGGCTCCCTGAAGGGTAAGACCGTTCTCATCACCGGCGGCGCCAGCGGCATCGGTGAGAGCATCGCGCGTTCGTTCCATGCCCAGGGCAGCAAGGTCGCCATCCTCGACTACAATGCCGAGGCCGGCCAGGCGCTGGCGAAGGAACTCGGCGAGCGTGTGCATTTCGAGCACAGCGACGTGCGCGACATCCCGGCCTTTCAGGCGGCCATCCGGCGCGCGAGCGACGCGGTCGGGCCCATCACGATCCTCGTCAACAACGCGGCCCGCGACGACCGCCACACCATCGACCAGGTGACGCCGGAATACTGGCGCGAGCGCTTCGCCACCAATCTCGACCACCAGTTCTTCGCCGCGCAGGCCGTGCTGCCCGACATGGAGAAGGCCGGCGGCGGTTCGATCATCAACATGGGGTCCACGAGCTACATGGTGAGCGACGATTCCTTTGCGGCCTACAAGACCGCCAAGTCCGCCGCAATCGGCCTGACCCGGGCGCTCGCCCGCGAGCTCGGGCCGAAGAACATCCGCGTCAACTGCCTCGTGCCGGGCTGGATCATGACCCAGCGCCAGATCGATCTCTGGTTGACGCCGGAAGGCGAGAAGGAACTGCTCAAGCGTCAGTGCGTGAAGCGCAAGCTCGTGCCGCAGGACATCGCCAACTTCACGCTCTTCCTCGGCGCCGACGATTCTAGTGCCATGTCGGCCCAGACCTATCTCGTGGACGGCGGCTGGGTCTGATCGCAATCTCAGGAAACGTCATCCCGGTCGGAGAAGTCGATCCGCGATCGTTGATAAAGTACTATCTCCCGTCATGGCCGGGCTTGTCCCGGCCATCTCGCTTCTGAAGGCCGGTGAACATTTCAATCGGGATCACCGGCACGAGGCCGGTGATGACGTGGAGGGTGTCATTACGATTCGCGCTCGCCGGGATGCCGTTTGATCTATGCCCGCGAGCCCGCTCCAACCGGAGCGGCGGTCATCTCGGCCGCTTCCTCTTTTTCCTCCGCCGTCTTCATCGTATCCCGTCGCACGATAAGGCACAGCAACACCAACGGGATGCCGATGCCGGCGGTGGCGGTAAAAAGAAGCGGATAGCCGTAGGCGTCCACCACCGCGCCGGAGGCCCCGCCGATGAGCTTGCCGGGCAGGGCGTAGAGTGAGCTGAGAAGCGCGTATTGCGTGGCAGCAAATCCGGGCGAGGTCAGGCCCGACATGTAGGCGATGAGGGCGGAGCCCGCGAAACCCGCGGCGAAGTTGTCGAAGCTGATGGTAAGGGTCAAAAGGTCCAGCCGCGCTCCTTCCGCGGCAAGCCAGGCGAACATCAGGTTCGACGAAGCGGCGATGACCGCGCCGATCAGCAACGTCCACCAGAGACCGAGCCGGGTCAGCGCCAATCCGCCCGCAAAGGCGCCGATGATGCCGATCCAGACCCCGTAGAGCTTCGACACGTTGGCGATGTCCGTCTTGGAGAAGCCAAGATCGATATAGAGCGGATTCGCCATGACGCCGGCGACGAAGTCCGGCAAGCGGAAGCAGGCGATGAGCGCAAGAATCGGGATGAGGATCAGTCCTTTGCGGCGAAAGAGATCGGCCAGAGGCTCGGTGATTGCGGCCCTGAAGGGGAGGTGCTCGCGCGCGGCGCTCTCATCGGCCCGTGGAGCAAGCAGCGTTCCGATGAGGCCCACGGCCATGAGCGCGGCCATCGCGAGATAGGCGCTGCGCCAGTTCACGAACTCCGCGATATAGAGCGCGCCCGCACCTGCGCAGATGAGCGCCAGCCGATAGCCGAGTTGGTAGGAGGCGGCCATCATGCCCTGGCGCTCGGTCGAGGCCACGTCGATGCGCCAGCCATCGACCACGACATCCTGCGTTGCCGACGCGAAGGCGACGAGAAGGGCTGAGGCGATCGTGAGAGGCAGGCTCGTCTGCGGGCTGCTGACGGCGACGCCGACAAGACCGAGCGCAACGACGATCTGCGACGAGGCCATCCATCCACGCCGCCGTCCGAGAAGATTTGCAAGCACCGGCACGTCGTAACGGTCGACAATGGGAGCCCACAGAAACTTGAATGAATAGGCCAAAGCCACCCAGCTCAGCATTCCGATCTCGGTGCGCGAGATGCCGGCTTCGCGAAGCCAAGCCGAGAGCGTGCTGAAGACGAGCAGAAACGGGAGACCCGAGGAAAACCCCAAGGGCAGCATGAGCGCGATGCGCCCGTCGGTCAGAACGTCGCGAAGCGAGAGACGGCGTTTGGGTGCGGCAGCCATGAAATCATCTTGAGAATGTGAAAGGCGGCCACATTGGCACAAGGCGGTGCCGAAGCAAAATCACGGGCATTCCTCTTTTTTCTCGACCGCCTCGTTCAGCTTGGTGAGGAACCGTTCGAGGGCCTGCTCCGGCGGGCAATCCTTTTCCATCAGGACCTGCAGGCCCCACTGCTCCAGAACCGCCTGCTCGACAGGGTTCGGGCGCAGCATGAACACATAGGATTGCGGCCGGTCCCTCTCGTAGCCCGATCCGGCCCAGGTCTTCCACAGTCGGTGCATGAGGAAGCGGATGTTGAGGTCCGTCATGCTGTAGCCGATGAACAGGATGGTCTTGCCGAGCGCATCGGACCGGAACTTGATGTCGAGGGGAGATTCGAAGGACAGGCGTTCGAGATAGTCCGTTTCCGCGATCACGATGGAGCCATCGTCGTCGAAGTCGCCATGGTATTTCACGATCTGCGCCACTCCCGGCCGAACACGGGCGATATCCTTGGCATTGACGATCTTGACGTAATCCTTGCCCCGCAAGTCGAACGAGGTTTCCAGGTTACGATCGAAATTCGACGTGTAGATGATCGGGAAGTCGAGCTTGCAGATGAGCTCGTGCACGCGGGACTTCTTCAGGGTCTCGTCGGGAATGGTCCAGTTGCGGTCCATCCAGCTGCGCAGGGGCCCGATACTGCCCTGCTTGAGGCGGTAATATTCCGCGAGCGTCAGATAGTTGAGGTCCGCTCCTTTGAAGTCGGACAGGTCGATCTCCAGCTCGTCGGCAATGTGTTCGATCAAGGTGCTCCAGGAGGGCAGGCCGACCGTCATGGAGACCCCGGCGCCGGCGAACAGAATGGCCTGCCTTCTCTTAATGGCCGCAACCAGACCTTCCAGCACGCAACTCTCCTTCACCATAGTCTCGGCCCCAAAAGGGGATTCCACTTCTGGGACCCATCCGATGCTCAATTCTTTAAGTGGCGCATCGTTCGGATGCGCCGGCGCCTGCTCTTAACGCACGAACGCGGCACTCGGCTTCAATCGACCTTGAGGGATAACTTGAGCGTTTCGCGTGTTGTCTTAAGCTTCGGCATCATCCAACGGGAGAGAACGGGACGTGGCAGGCTACCGGATTCAACAGGTCGAAACCCTCCATGAGGGCTGGCGTAAGCTTCTGAAACTCACGATCGAGATGCCGGATGGCCGGACCATGGCGCGGGAGGTCCTGAACAGCACCGATGCCGCCGCCGTGCTTCCCTACGATCCGGTGCGACGCACGGTCATCCTGATCCGGCAGTTCCGCGCACCCGTCATGCATGTGGAGGGCCATCCGGATTTCCTGGAGGCCGTGGCGGGCCTGCTCGACGGGGACGAGCCCGAGACCTGCGCCAGGCGCGAGGCCATGGAGGAGGCAGGCTTTCGCATTGCCCAGCTGGAGCCGGTGGGAACGGCTTGGTCGGCTCCCGGCATGACGACGGAGCGCCTGCACCTGTTCCTGGCGCCCTATACGGCCGCCGACCGGGTCGGCGAGGGCGGGGGACTGGCCGAGGAGCACGAGGAGATCGAGGTGCTGGAACTCGGCCTCGACGAGGTGATGCGGATGCTGGAGCAGGGCACCATCGCGGACATGAAGACCCTGGCCCTGATCCAGGCCCTGCAGCTCCGGCATCCGGACCTGTTCGGCAAGACCTGAAAACGGGTTCTACAAATTCCGGTCGCCCAGAGCCTTGCCAGGAATGACACCTTTCTACGTCATGGTCGGGCTTGTCCCGGCCATCCCGATCCGGTGAGGCTTGGTCGTTTCATGCAAACGAGATCACCGGGACAAGCCCGGTGATGACGACGGAGAGATGGATCGTCGGTTAGACGCTCAAGCCGCGCCGACGCGCCGGGCATGCCAGCGCAGGTGGTCCTCGATGAAGGTGGCGATGAAGAAGTAGGAGTGGTCGTAGCCCTCCTGCATCCGCAGCGTTAAGGGCTGCCCTGCCTTGACGCAGGCCGCCTCCAGGAGCTGAGGCTTCAGCTGGCTTTCCAGGAAGCTGTCGGCCGTGCCCTGGTCCACCAGGAGGTCGGGGAGCCGGGCGCCGCTCTCGATCAGCGCGCAGGCATCATAGTCGCGCCAAGCCGCGCGGTCGGGGCCGATATAGTTCGACAGGGCCTTCTCGCCCCAGGGGCAGTTCATGGGCGAGGCGATGGGCGCGAAGGCCGAGACGGCCTTAAAGCGCCCCGGGTTGCGCAAAGCAATGGTGAGCGCCCCATGGCCGCCCATGGAATGGCCGGTGATGCCCTGGCGGCTCATGTCGGCCGGCAGGTTCTCGGCCACCAGAGCCGGCAGCTCGTGCTCGAGATAGGAGCGCATGCGGTAATGCCTCGTCCAGGGCTCCTGCGTGGCATCCACATAGAAGCCGGCGCCCAGGCCGAAATCGTAAGCGCCTTGCGCGTCGTCGGGCACGCCCTCGCCGCGGGGGCTGGTATCCGGGGCGATCAGGATCAGGCCGAGCTCCGAGGCCACGCGCTGCGCGCCCGCCTTCACGGTAAAATTCTCCTCCGTGCAGGTGAGGCCGGAGAGAAACCACACCACCGGCACCTTGCCCGCGTTCGCCTGCGGCGGAACGAAGGCGGCAAGGCGCATGGGCGTGCCTGTTTCACGGGAAGCATGACGGTAGACGAACTGCGTGCCGCCAAAGCTGCGGGACTGCGAGACAACCTCGAAACTCAACCTGTCTCTCCTGATCAGTAGACGATGACCGAGCGGATCGACTTGCCTTCGTGCATGAGGTCGAAGGCGGTGTTGATCTCCTCGAGCGGCATGGTGTGGGTGATCAGATCGTCGATGTTGATCTTGCCCTCCATGTACCAGTCGACGATCTTCGGCACGTCCGTGCGGCCGCGCGCGCCGCCGAAGGCCGTGCCCTTCCAGACGCGGCCGGTGACGAGCTGGAACGGACGGGTGGAGATCTCCTTGCCGGCTTCCGCCACGCCGATGATGATGCTCTCGCCCCAGCCGCGATGGCAGCATTCGAGCGCCTGACGCATCACGTTCACGTTGCCGGTCGCGTCGAACGAGAAATCCGCGCCGCCGCCGGTGAGATCGACGATGGCCTGCACCACCTTGTCGGTGCCGACCTCGTTGGGATTGATGAAGTCGGTCATGCCGAATTTCTTCGCCATCTCGACCTTGGCCGGGTTGATGTCGACGCCGATGATCTTGTCGGCGCCCACCATGCGCGCGCCCTGGATCACGTTGAGCCCGATGCCGCCGAGGCCGAACACCACCACGTTCGCGCCGGGCCACACCTTCGCCGTGTAGATCACCGCGCCGATGCCCGTGGTGACGCCGCAGCCGATGTAGCAGATCTTGTCGAAGGGCGCGTCCTCGCGCACCTTGGCGAGCGCGATCTCCGGCAAAACGGTGAAGTTCGCGAAGGTCGAGCAGCCCATGTAGTGGAACACCGTCTCGCCGTCGCAGCGGAAGCGGCTCGTGCCGTCGGGCATGACACCCTGGCCTTGCGTGGAGCGGATCGCGGTGCAGAGATTGGTGCGGCGCGACAGGCAGGATTTGCAGTTGCGGCACTCGGGCGTGTACAGCGGGATCACGTGATCGCCGACTTTCAGTGTCGTGACGCCGGGGCCGACCTCGCGCACGATGCCGGCGCCCTCATGGCCGAGGATCGCCGGGAACTTGCCCTCGGAATCGAGACCCGACAGGGTGTAGGCATCCGTGTGGCAGACGCCCGTCGCCATCACCTCCACGAGCACCTCACCCGCCTTTGGGCCGTCGATGCGGATGGTCTCGATGGTGAGCGGCTTGCCAGCCTCCCATGCCACGGCGGCCCTGGTTTCCATGCTCGTGTCCTCGTTGTGATTCGATGAGGGGACTATGTGAACCGGGGTCACCGAAGGTCAAGTGAAGCGCTCCCGATCCCGGAGGCTTCCCAGCGGCCGATCCAAAGCCTATCTCTGGCTCGACAAGACAAAGGAACCTCTCGTGCCAGATGTCCGCGCCGCCATCATCCCCGTGACGCCGTTCCAGCAGAACTGCACATTGTTGTGGTGCGAGAAGACCAAGAAGGCGGCGGTGGTCGATCCCGGGGGCGATCTTCCCCGTATCCGCGAGGCCATCGCACAGGCGGGCGTGACCGTGGACAAGATCATCCTCACCCATGGCCATATCGATCACGCCGGTGGAGCAGCCGAGCTGCGCGAGGAACTTGGCGTCCGGATCGAGGGGCCGCACGAGGCGGATCGGTTCCTGCTGGAGCGGCTGGCGGAGCAGGGGCAGGCCTATGGTTTTCCCGCCCGCGCCGTCACGCCGGACCGTTGGCTGAACGAGGGCGATACGGTCACCATCGGCGATCTCACCCTCGACGTGCTCCATTGCCCCGGCCACTCGCCGGGCAGCGTCGTGCTCGTGTCGCCGTCGCAGCGCTTCGCGCTCGTGGGCGACGTGCTGTTCCAGGGCTCCGTCGGGCGCACCGACCTTCCCGGCGGCGACGGCAAGGCGCTGATCCGCTCGATCAGGGACAAGCTCCTGCCGCTCGGCGACGACATCGCCTTCATCTGCGGCCACGGCCCCATGAGCACCATCGGCGAGGAGCGGCAGACCAATCCGTTCCTGCAGGGTGAGGGATTGTTGTGAGATCTGTGTCATCCCCGGCGGCCCTTCAGGGCCGGGAAGGGGATACATCGACACGCTCAGCACCATGGATCCCCTTCCCTCGCTACGCTCGCCGGGGATGACACGGTAGGAATCGCCGAAACAAAAACGGCCCGGGATTGCTCCCGGGCCGTTCTCTTCGCCCCTACGGCTTTTGTTTATTCCGCAGCCTGGATCATCACGGCGCCCTTGAGGCCCATGCGATCCGCCACGCCGAGGCCATAGCCCTTGTCGGCGAGATAGAAGTGCACGATCTGGCGCTTCACGATCTCCTGCGGCACGCCCTGCATGGCTTCCGCGATGTTGTCCATGAGCCGGCTCTGCTCGTCCGGCGTCATGAGGCGGAACAGGTCGCCCGGCTGCCTGTAGTCGTCGTTGCCGGCGCGGTGATCGTAGCGGTCGGCATCGCCCGAGATCTTGAGCGGCGGCTCGGCGGCACGCTGCGTCTGCACCGGGCCGTTGAAGGAGTTCGGCTCGTAATACGCATTGCCGCGGTTCGGGATGTCCAACAGCATCGAGCCGTCGGCATGATAGTGATGCACCGGGCAGCGCGGACGGTTCACCGGCAACGCTTCGTAATGCGTGCCGACGCGGTAGCGGTGCGCATCCGCATAGGCGAAGATGCGGCCCTGCAGCATCTTGTCGGGCGAGAAGCCGATGCCGGGCACGATGTTCGACGGCGAGAACGAGGATTGCTCGACTTCGGCGAAGTAGTGCTGAGCGTTCCGGTTGAGCTCGAGCACGCCGACCTCGATCAGCGGATATTCCGCGTGCGGCCATACCTTGGTGACGTCGAACGGGTTGTAGGAGGTCTTCTCCGCATCCGTCTCCGGCATGATCTGAACACAGAACTTCCAGCGCGGGAATTCGCCGCCTTCGATGGCCTCGTAGAGGTCGCGCTGGGCGCTCTCGCGGTCCTTGGCGACGACGGCCTCGGCCTCGCGGTTCGACCAGGTCTTGATGCCCTGCATGGACTTGAAGTGGAACTTCACCCAGAAGCGCTCATCGGCCTCGTTGATGAACGAGTAGGTGTGCGAACCGAAGCCGTGCATGAAGCGATAGCCCTGCGGCAGACCGCGATCCGAGAACAGGATCGTCACCTGATGCAGGCTCTCGGGGCTGAGCGACCAGAAATCCCACATGGCGGTCGTCGAACGCAGGTTCGTGGCCGGATGGCGCTTCTGCGTGCGGATGAAATCGGGGAACTTCACCGGATCACGCACGAAGAACACGGGCGTGTTGTTGCCGACGATGTCCCAGTTGCCCTCATCCGTATAGAACTTCAGCGCGAAGCCGCGCACGTCGCGCTCGGCATCGGCCGCGCCGCGCTCACCGGCCACGGTCGAGAAGCGCAGGAAGACCTCGGTCTGCTTGCCGATTTCCGAGAAGACCTTCGCCTTGGAATATTGGGTGATGTCGTTGGTGATCGTCAGGGTGCCGTAGGCGGCCGAGCCCTTGGCATGGACCACGCGCTCCGGAATGCGCTCCCGGTTCTGGTGCGCCAGCTTCTCGATCAGCTGGTAGTCCTGGAGCAGCAGCGGGCCGCGGCTTCCGGCCGACAGGCTGTTCTGGTTGTCGGCGATCGGCGCACCGGCCGTCGTGGTCATCGTCGTCGTTTTTGTCATGGTCGCCCCTGTTGAGTGCCGCGCACGATGCCGGAGAGACCCGATAAGTTCCAATTGTATTGATTGCGAACTGCGATCAGTTATTCTTATCGCATGGTGACACTCCGTCAGTTACGTTACTTCGACGCCCTGGCTCGAACGAAGCATTTCGGCATGGCGGCCGATCAATGCGCCGTCACGCAGCCGGCCCTCTCCATGCAGATCAAGGAGTTGGAGCGGGAACTCGGCGTGGAGCTCGTCGAGCGTCGGGGCAATACCATCGCCGTGACTGTCGCGGGACAGGAGATCGCGGCCCGGGCCGAAGCGATCCTGAACCAGGTGCGCGAACTCTCCGACTATGCCCACCAGCATCAGGGGCTCCTCACGGGCTCGTTGCGTCTCGGGATCATTCCCTCCGTCGCACCCTATCTGCTGCCGGCGATCCTGACCGAGGTGGCAAAGCATTATCCGTCCCTCGATCTCCAGATCCGCGAGACGCAGACCGGGGCACTGGTCGAGGAACTGGTCCGGGGCGATCTCGATGCCGCCCTCCTCGCGCTGCCGATCCAGCAGCCGCAGGTGGAAACCATGGCGCTGTTCGACGACCGTTTTCTCATCGCCGTTCAAAGCCGGGCCGCCGAGGACTGGGCGAACAGCGATCTGCGCACCCGCATCGGGCAGGAGCGCCTGCTTCTCCTGGAGGAAGGGCATTGCCTCAGGGATCAGGCCCTGCAGTTCTGCCACATCGCCAACATGCAGGCCCGGAAGGCGCTGGGCGCCGCTTCGCTCACGACCATCATGCAGATGGTGGCGGCCGGGCACGGCATCACGCTGCTTCCCGAACTCTGCGCCCAGGCCGAGGTCGACCGGCAGCGGGTTGCGCTCATCGAATTTCCCGAGGATGCGCCCATGCGCACGGTCGGGCTGGCCTGGCGCCGCACATCGACCCGGAAGAGCGATTTCATGGCTCTGGGCAACCTGATCAAGTCGCTCAAGCGGCCGGATGCGGGCGCCGGAAAACCGGCCGCCCACTGATGCGTTGACTGGATTGGCTGAAGGAGCGCTTTCATGGCGAAGGGCAACACCGTCCGGATCTTGGTCTGGAGCGATTATGTCTGCCCGTTCTGCTATCTCGAGCGGCCCGTTCTGGAACGGGCCCAGGCTGAGCTTGGCCATGGGGTTGAGATCGACTGGCGCTCTTTCGAGCTTCGCCCAGAGCCGGAGCCGACGCTCGATCCCAACGCGGAATACCTGCACCGGGTCTGGAACCAGTCCGTCTATCCCATGGCGCAGGAGCGCGGCATGGTCCTGAAACTGCCGCCGGTTCAGCCGCGCAGCCGCAAGGCCCACGAAGCGGCCGAATTCGCGCGGCAGGCCAGCCGGCTCGATGCGATGAACAACGCCCTGTTCAAGGCCTTCTTCGAAGACGGGCGCGATCTCGCCGATATCGAGGTCCTGCTCGATATCGGACAATCCGTCGGGCTCGATGCCGGTGAGTTGCGCGAGGCTCTCACGAGCGGCCGCTATGAACAGCGTGTGATCGAAGACCAGCAGCTCGCGCGGCAGATCGGCATTTCCGGCGTTCCGGCCCTGATCGTGACGGCCGGCGCGCAGGCCTATCTCGTGTCCGGAGCACAGCCCTATGAGGCCGTGAAGGATGTGATTGCCCGTGCCATCGCGGACAGGAACGCCAGCGCCTGATTGTAAGAGGGCTGAGATCGACTCAGCCCCGTCCGGATCAGCAGCCGGTGAGCTTCACGCGTTCCACTTCGAGGCCGAAGAGGGGACGCACGCGTGTGCCGATGACGTTGCCGGCAAAGGCCGCGACGAGCCAGACCCAGCCATGCAGGCTGCCGGATGCGATGCCGGAGAAATAGGCGCCGATGTTGCAGCCATAGGCGAGTCGCGCGCCGTAGCCGAGAAGCAGGCCGCCCACGACCGCCGCGATGGCGGAGCGCAGCGGGACCTTCCAGGTGGGGGCGAAGCGGCCGGCCAGGGCGGCGGCCAGAAGCGCACCGAGAATGATGCCGAAATCCATCACCGTCGTGATGTCGTTGAAGATGCTGCCGTTGAGCGCGGCCTGGCTGGCGGGGCTCGACCAATAGGGCCAGCTCGCCACGTCGAAGCCAATGACGGCGGCGATCTTCGAGCCCCAGAGGGCGAAGGCCGAGGTTACGCCCCAGGGCCGGCCGGCGAGGTAGAGCGTCACGAAGTTCAGGAGCGCGAGCGCCACCGCGCCCGCCACCAGCGGCCACGGACCGCGCGTGAAGCGCGCAAGACCCTGGCGCGGGGAGGGAGCAGGCTGGATCAACTGGCCATGGCGGCGCTTTTCCAACACCACCGTCATACCGGCGATGATGGCAAAGACGACGAGCTGTACCGCGAGCGCGGTCCAGGGTCCCCAAAGCTCGATAATCGAAATCTTGGGCAGGCTCGGCAGGGCCGTCCACCAGTGCAGATGCGCCGCCCCGATGGCGGAGCCCGCAACGAAGGCGGCAAGCGTGATCACCATGCGGGTGGAGCCGCCGCCGACCGTATAGAGCGTGCCCGAGGCGCAGCCGCCGCCCATCTGCATGCCAATGCCGAAGATGAAGGCACCGAAGACCACACCGATCCCGGCCGGCGACACGTTGCCTGCCACCGGCTGGCCGAAGAGGGAGCCGGAGGCGAGGACGGGGAAGAACAGGATGGAGGCGATCGCCAGCATGACCATCTGCGCGCGCAGGCCCTCGCCGCGACGATCCGCGATGAAGACGCGCCAGGCCGAGGTGAAGCCGAAGGCAGCGTGATAGAGCACGAGCCCGAGCGCCGCGCCGAGCACGTAGAGCGCCGCCTGCTGCGGATTGATGATGGCGCCCAGCAGAGCCGCGCCGCCGACGATGCCGGCTGCGGCCGCCAGGGAGGCTGGGGCGTTGATGGTCAGGCTTGCACGGTTTCCGACGGAAAGAGGCGAAGCCACGGCAGAGCTGGACATGGTCGCTCCTGAGCTTTCGTGCGTGAGATTGCGGGGCAGCAGAACCTTGGAGGCTGGCAAAAAATTCATCCCGCCGCCGTCATCACCGGCCTTGTGCCGGTGATCCCGATTGGAAAAGCGCTCCGCTTCACAGGATCGAGATGGCCGGGACAAGCCCGGCCATGACGCGGGGAGTGCTATTTCTGGCCAACTTCTCGGATCATGATAGACCATATAATGTGGTTCGTTATAAAGAACGTCAAGGATTGTGTTTTGATTTTTAATTACATAATGTCGGTGTGAATATCGGCCGTGAACCTTCATGCGGAATGGCTTGCATCCGGTTCGCCCATCCGCTGACGTTTCCTCCCAGCTTGCAGTTAGGTGCCATGACCATCCAGCCCGACCTCCCCGCCGCCATCGGCAACACGCCCCTGATCAAGCTTCGCCGCGCCTCCGAGCTGACGGGATGCACCATTCTGGGCAAGGCCGAGTTCATGAACCCCGGCCAGTCGGTGAAGGACCGGGCCGCCCTGTTCATCATTCAGGATGCTGTGAAGCGCGGCGCCTTGCGCCCGGGCGGCGTGATCGTCGAAGGCACGGCCGGGAACACCGGCATCGGTCTGGCTCTGGTCGCCAATGCCCTCGGGTTCCGGACGGTGATCGTGATCCCGGACACGCAGAGCCAGGAGAAGAAGGACATGCTGCGGCTCGCGGGCGCCGAGCTCATCGAAGTCCCTGCCGTGCCCTATGCCAATCCCAACAACTACGTGAAGGTCTCGGGCCGGCTGGCGGAGCGCCTCGCGGCATCCGAGCCGAACGGCGCGATCTGGGCCAACCAGTTCGACAACGTGGCGAACCGACAGGCGCATATCGAGACGACCGGACCGGAAATCTGGGAGCAGACTTCAGGAAAGGTCGACGGCTTCGTCTGCGCGGTCGGCACGGGCGGGACCCTCGCGGGTGTCGGGATGGCGCTGAAGGAGCGCAGTCCGAAGGTGGCCATCGGCCTTGCCGATCCTCTGGGCGCTGCCCTCTACAGCTACTACACGACCGGCGAGCTGAAGGCCTCGGGGTCGTCCATCACGGAAGGCATCGGCCAGGGCCGCATCACGGCCAACCTGGTCGATGCTCCCATCGATGTCGCCTTCCAGATCCCGGACGAGGAGGCGGTGTCGATCGTCTTCGATATGCTGGAGCATGAGGGATTATGCCTGGGCGGATCGTCCGGCATCAATGTTGCCGGCGCGATCCGTCTCGCGCAGCATCTCGGGCCGGGACACACCATCGTGACGGTGCTGTGCGATTACGGCACGCGCTATCAGTCCAAGCTCTTCAACCCGGACTTCCTGCGCTCGAAGAACCTGCCGGTTCCCGCATGGCTCGAGAGAACGAGCGCGATCGATCCGGGACTCGTGTAGCGAGAAACGTCAACCTTCTGCAATGATGTCCGCCGCGTTCGAGAATATCGAACGCGGCGTTCTCAAAGGGTCACGCCGCCGAAGACGTGGCCGCTTCCGAACTGGCCGGGGACGCAGAGGTCGACGAGGTGCTGGTGTCGTCGGAGCGTTGCTGCTGCGGCCGGCTGAGATTGGCGGGTGAGCGATTGGTGGTCGGAGCCGTCGCCGTCGCAGGCGCGGATGGCCTCTGAGTGACGGTGTGGAGGTCGGACTGGATGCTGTCGATCAGGTCGACCAGCCAGGTTTCCCCATTTTGAATGCGCTCCCGAAGCGCCGATTTCGCGATGTCGAGTTTGGCGGAAATCTCCATCGTGCTGCGCGATGGCAGATCGCTGAAATCCTGTTCGATGGCGGCGAGCTCGCGCAGGAGCTCGTCACGCAGCGGGCGCTGTTCGTCGGCCATGATCAGCGGAGAGTTCAACATGCCGCGCAAGGCAGCCCAGCGCAGGCCGAGAGCGCTTACCGAGTGCGATCCGTCGAGTCCTGAGAGGTTTTGGGATTCGGCCACGAGCATTTCCTTTTCGCGAAGCGTGAGAATCGAGTCGTGGCAGGAAGGAGCATGGTTGTGGCGTGAATCGGGCAGCGGTCTGCAAAAAGCCGCCCGACCTCGTGCTATTTCGAGAATGGTTACCGAATTCAGCGGATAAAGAAATACAGTGTCAATGCCGTGCCGACTGCGATCACCAGCCAGCGGATGACGCTCGCCGGCAGGCGGCGGCCGAAGACGACTCCGAGATAGCCGCCGATCACGGAGGCCGCGCCGACGATGATGGTTTCGGGCCAGCTGACGAGACCAGCTGCGATGAACAGGACGACGGCAACGAGCTGGATCAGCGTGGAGCACAGATGCTTCGCGGAGTTGATCAGGTGGAAATCGTCGCCTTCGGTGATCGCAAGCGCCGCCAGCATGACGATGCCCATGCCCGCGCCGAAGAAACCGCCATAGATCGCGACACCGGTCTGGAACGCGAGGCCCGCGGCCCAGGCCTTCGTCGACGGGTGATGCCCTTCATGCTTGCCGATGGCGCGGGCGAGCGCCACGATCTTCGGGCTCGCGGCAAAGAGCACGGTGGCGAACAGCAGAAGCCACGGCACCAGCTGCCGGAAGGCGTCGTTGTTGGTGACGGTGAGGATGTAGGCGCCGATCAGCCCGCCGACGAGACTGACGACGCCCAGCGCCGCAAAGCGCCTGACATTGGCGGCGAGTTCCCGCCGGTAGGCCCAGGCGCTCGACAGGTTGGCGGGCGTGACCGCGACGGCGCTCGTCGCATTGGCGACGACGGGCGGGAGGCCCGCGGCGACGAGGGCGGAAAAGGTAAAGAAGGTGCCGCCGCCGGCGATCGCATTGACGAGGCCGGCTGCAAGACCCGAGGCGGCCAGAAGCGCCGCAGTGGATAAGTCCATGATGGTGATCTAACGGGGAATACGAAGCACGAGGGTTGAGGAAGTCCGGCCATAGCACGGTGAGCGCATTCAAGCCCATTAGGCGATTTGTCTAGGCCTGTTTTCCTCGCCGTGAAATCGGCTCGCTGTCTCAGGCGGCGGGAATCTGCTTGTAGAACACGGTCGTGTCGCAGAACCCGCCCTTCGGCCACAGGGCATAATTGGGAATCACGCCGGACTTGATCCAGCCGATGCGCTCATAAAGACGCTCGGCATCGCCGCCCGTCACCGTGTCGAGCACGAGCACGGTCTTTCCGGCCCTGCGGGCCGCGTCTTCGGCGGCCCGCATCAGAGCCGCGCCGATGCCGCGCTTTCGGGCCTGGCCGTGAACGAGCATCTTGGCGATGTCGGCCCGATGCGGCTGGTTCTCCGGCTGCTTGAGCACGATCTGCACGGTGCCCACGATCCGTCCGCTCGTGTCCTCCTGGGCGACGAGCAGGATGCGTTCTCCGTCGGCGACACCCTCGGTGACGCCCTGCCAGAAGGCATCGGCTCTCTCGCGGGTCAGCGGCGACATGAAGCTGACCGAGGCGCCGCCCTCGACGCAATCGATCAGGACGGCGGACAAAGCGCCGACCTGCTCGCTGGCTTCCGGTGCGGAGAGATGGCGGATGGTGATCGACTCGGTCATGGGAGGTTCTCAGCGCTGGGTGCCGGACCCGGCACGCGCGTCGGTGGCAAGAGCCACCACGTAGCGGGCGGGTCGGTCGGAATGGTTGCGAAAAATGGTCGGTCGGTCGAGGCGCATGGACAGGCAGTCGCCCGCGCTCAGGTGGTAGCTCTCCTCACCCAGGGTCAGATCGATCTCGCCCTCGATGATCCAGATCTGCTGATGGACCGCGGCGGCGCGATGGCCCGTGTCGTAGGCCACGCGCGCGCCAGGCGGGAGAACCACCTCGACGAGTTCGATGGGGAGGGAAATCCGGCGGCCGAAAGATTGCGACGCATGTAGCCGCTGTCCGGATCGCGCCAGACGCGCTGATCGGCGCGGCGTGCAAGCGGAGAGGCGCCATTGCTGTCCTTCTCGGCGAAGAGGGACGCCAGGGTCACGCCGAGGCCCGCCGCCAGCTTGTCGAGCACGGCTGCCGTCGGGCTGCTCTCGCCGCGCTCGATCAGCGAGATCATGGAGCGGCTCACCCCGGTGCGCTCGGAGAGCCCGTCCAAGGTCATGCCGCTCTCAGTGCGCAGATCGCGCAGGCGTGTCGCCAGATGGGCGTTAAGGGCGGAGGCGTTTTCCATTAAACTAGATAAGCGGTCCATTATAATGGAGTCAAGCGCCGACGACGGCTCCTCGCCTGGCTATCGGGAGGGCGAAAAAAGAGATCGCCATGAAGCTTGGCAGGCCCTAAGGCTGCGGTTTGCTGTGGATCATGCCTGGGCCGTCCATTGCCCTCAGCAGAACAAAAGAAGATTTTCAAAGCATGTCGAACGTGATCCCTCTCGCTCCGCGCCTGAAGCAAGGACGCCCCCCTGCCGCCGAGGCAGAGGAGAGGGCCGCGCTCGCCGCCGACCTGATCGATCTGATCGAACGGGTGAAGGAACTGACCGAGCACGTGGTCGGCCTGCCTGGCCCGCCCCTGCAGATCCAGCAGACGGCCCAGCAGCTGCTCGATGCCGGCACGGCTCTCGAGCGCGCCGTGGATTCACTCACCGAAGGCGGCGAGTGGGTGCCGTTCTAGAGCATCGTCCGATAGTCTAGAAGCTACTTCAACGCTTCCAATCGTTCTCCAGCCTGAGCGATGCCCATGGCACGGGCCCGTGCGTAGAACTCGCGTGCCTTGGCGTTGTCGCCACGGATCCCTACGACTCCCAGCTTGGAAAGCACGTTCGGATCGAAGGTCTCGGCCAACACGAAGGCCGCACGCGCATTGCCGCCGCCCAGGGCCCGCTCGAGAAGCAGGCGGGCTCCGCTCACATCGCCTTTGCGGAAGAGTTCTTCCGCGCGGATCGTCAGACGGTCGTCGGGCTTGGAAGCCTCGGCAGGTGCGCTCACCTTCGGTTCCGGTGCAGACGGGGATTCGGGCTTCGCCGGAGCCACGATGGGCACGCCAAGCGGCAAGGACTGAAAGCCTTCCGGGAGAGATGCAACCACGACCGAAATCGGCTCTTTCGCCGGCACCACCGGCTCTTTCGCCGGCAATGCGGAGGTGGCGTCCGGCAACCCCCGCGCGGTCTTCGCCACGGACGGCGTCCCCTCCGCTGCCGGCGGAGGGGACGGTGCCTGAAGAAGCGCTTCCTGCTGCGACGGGGCCAGGGGGGCTCCGTTCCTGTTGCCGCGAGGCGGAACACCACAGGCGTGGCGCTTGACCGATGAGGTTCCTGAAGCGCCTGCAATTCTTCCGTGGTGTCCACAAGTTCCTGGGTCAGAATGTCGCTGCGCATCCGGGCCCACGCCAGGGCCTTCTCCAGTTCCGCGACGCGGGCCGCTTCGGACGCCGTCCGCTCTTCGTTGACGGCTTGGAGATCGCGCAGTTTCTTCGCGGCGCTGGCGAACTGGCGCTCGGCATTGTCTCTCCGCTCGCGTTCCTGACGCAGAGCCGCGTCCAGCTCGGATGTAGTCGATGCCACGGAAGACTTGTCCTGCTCCCGGGCGGCCTGCAGGGCACCGTATTCTTTCCGGAGCCGCTCCAACTCCTGTATGGCCGCTTGGGCTTGGTCCCGCTCCCGCTGCAGGGTCTGCTGCATCTCGGAGGCCGTGAGCGCTTGAGACGCCGTCTCCTTCTCCAGGCGCGCTTCGAGGGCGCTGTGCTCCTCCATGAGGCCCGTCAGGGTTTGCGAGACCCTGCTGCTGAAGGATTGCTCCTGCTCCAGAGCCTGCTGCATGTCGGCCAGATTGACCGCGGTGGTTGCGGAAGGGATCGCGCAGGATTCGGCCGCCGCCTTGTCGACGATGGTCGGGTCGGGCGTCGGAGGGACATCGCCCCGGATGCCGAGACCCTGCAGGGCGGTGATGAGGTCCGGATCTTTCAGATGATCGACGAGGACGATCGCGAGGGTGCCGACCTCGATGGCCGAGTTGAGACTGTTCTCGGCCTTTTTCAGGTCGCCTTTCCGAATGGAAGCCTCGAGGTCCGCCGCAAGCTGCTTTCGATCCGGCGAGGTCAGGAGAAGCGGCAGGAGAGTGAGAAGGTTTTCCATTGCTCCCGCTTTGATGGAGGATTCCTCCTTATTGGGAGCATCGCCGGTGGGGGAGCCTTGCGCGGCTGCCGGTCCGAGAAGTGCGATGCCGATCAAGGTGGTGGTCAGCAACTCTGCCGTTAAAGATTTCAATCCAAATGCTTTGTGCCCAATCAT
Source organism: Microvirga sp. RSM25 (assembly GCF_044784385.1). Taxonomy (NCBI): domain Bacteria; kingdom Pseudomonadati; phylum Pseudomonadota; class Alphaproteobacteria; order Hyphomicrobiales; family Methylobacteriaceae; genus Microvirga; species Microvirga sp. RSM25. The sequence goes on from NZ_CP173039.1 coordinate 4,864,853, forward strand.
GTCGGACCTCCTCCGGTGGTCGCCAAAGGCTTCGCGTGAGCCTTTGGCTTCGGTCCTGTCTTGGTTTCTTAGTCTTGCCGGGTGACTCGCCGGGAGGCTCTTTGCCGATCACCCTGCCAGGCGAGGAATTCCCGGAACAGGACCTCGCGCTGCTCGGCCGAGACGTCGATGCCTCTGCTCTTCATGAAGCTCTCGAAGTTTTGGCCCTGGGGCGAAGGCTTGCTGGCCATTGCGGCGCGGTCCAGCCATGCCTGGGCCGGCCGCACGCGCTCCCAGCCGGGCACGTCGGCCGCGAGATTGACCTCTTTCCATTTCGGATGCCGGCCCGGCTGCAGGAATTCGTCGAACCGGGCGAAGAACGCGTCCACGAAACGCTTGACGCGGTTGTAGCGATCGGAGTTTTCGGGCCAGTTGAACACGGCGAGCAGGCTGCCGACCGCCAGGGTTTCGACCGGCTTATCCTTGTCGACCAGCTGCGGATAATCGGAATCCGCGAGGCGGGCGGGGAAATAGCTTTCCGCGATCTCTCCCTCGAAAGGAATCGGGAGGAGATGGAACCGCCCCTCCGTCTGGAATTCGGCAATGGCGCGAACCGGGCGCCCGGCCACATAGACCGCCGCCTGGATTTCTCCGGACTTGAGCTTCGCATAGGACGAAGCCTGATCGAACGTGGTCATCTCGGGCTTGATTCCGAGCTTGTCGAAGATCAGGCGCGAGGTCAGGTTGGTGCCGCTGCCGGCCTTGTCGATATTGACCTTCTTGCCTTCGAGCTGCCGGATGTCGGTGATCTCCCGGTCGGCGATGATATGGACCTCCTCGTTGTAGAGGCGCGTGATGAAGCGCAGGCGCCGCACCGCATCGTTCTGGAGGTTTTCCGCATTCAGCTGTTCGCGCGCATCCATCTGGACGATGCCGATGTCGACACCGCGCAGGAACATGATGTCACGCAGGTTCTGCAGCGAACCGCGGCCGATCATCGGCAGCACGCGCAGGTCTTCGCCGTCGAGCACGTTGGCGAGGTCGGCGGCAATGCGGATATAGGTGCCGTCCGCGCCGCCCGAGATCACCCCGAGCGTGCCCGTATTGGCGCGGGCCGGATTGAAGACCGGGGCCGTCTGAGCCGATCCAACGACCGTGCCGGAGACCAGAGCGGCTGCGACAAAGGCGGCTTGAAGGGACAAATGGCGCAAAAATCTGCTTAGCGAAGAAAAGATATTCACTCGACCCGACATCCTTCATCCTCCCCTGGATGAGCCTTGCGGCTGTTCGTCGATCCGATCGTTTTGCGGTCGTCCCTATCGATGGAAAAATGCTCTAAGCAACGATGAAACAAAACGAAACAAGGATCATCGTATGCTCCTGGCAGCCTCGGTCAATTGAGCTTTGAGGACGGAGTAATACTCAATAAGTGCTAGTGAATACTCAAAAAGAGATATAACTTATCTTTTTATTCCTTGAAAAAGTTGAATTTCTTATTCGCCTTCAGGGTAAACCCTGATCGACGTTTCAGAATTCCCGCAGGACGAGTCGCGGGCATTGCCGGAAAATTGTTATCGTCCGCCGGCTCCTTTAACGGTCCATTAACCATAAGCGGTCGAAATCATGGGGAATTAAAGGAATCTGAACTCCCGTGACCATTGCCGTTCGCAACCGTCCATCTCTTCGCTTCCGTGGCAGGTCCTTCATGGCCCTGGTCCTCGCGCCCGAAGTGCCGCTGAGGGACTGGCTCGAAGATCTCGACGCCGTCTCCGAGCGGTCGCCCGGCTTCTTCACCGGGCGACCCATCATTGCCGACGTTTCATCGTTAAAGCCTTCCAAGTCCGAGCTGAAATTTCTCCTCGCGGCGTTCAAGATGCGCAATATTCGCATCATCGGCCTCGAGGGAGCGGCTCCCGAGAATGTCGATGCCGAGATGCCGCCGGCGATCAATGGCGGCAAGCCGACGGGCGACATCGACGTGCCGGATGCGGCCAACGCGGCCGTCGCCGCGACCGGCACGCCTTTCGGCGACGCGCCCGTGCCGGAGAAGTCGCTTCTCATCGAAGGCTCCGTGCGCTCGGGACAATCGATCCTGCACCCTGAAGGCGATGTGACGGTTCTGGGCTCCGTCGCCTCGGGGTCCGAGATCGTCGCCGGTGGCTCGATCCATGTCTATGGCACCCTCCGCGGCCGCGCCATTGCCGGTTGCACGGGCAATGGCCGCGCCCGCATCTTCTGTCGAAAATTCGAAGCCGAATTGATTGCGATCGATGGGCTCTACAAGACCGCTGACGATCTGGGGGGCAAATTCCTCGGTCAGCCCGTGCAAGTGAACCTGGATGGCGACTCGATCATCCTGAAAACAATGGATTGAAAGAAAGAGAGACGACAATGGCCAAAGTCTTGGTCGTAACTTCCGGCAAGGGTGGCGTTGGCAAGACGACGTCATCGGCAGCTCTGGGCGCGGCGCTGGCGCATGGCGGCGAGAAGGTCGTCGTCATCGACTTCGACGTCGGCCTGCGCAACCTGGACCTCGTGATGGGAGCCGAGCGCCGCGTGGTGTTCGATCTGATCAACGTGGTGCAGGGCGATGCGAAGCTCAACCAGGCTCTCATCCGCGACAAGCGGATGGAGAACCTCTCGCTGCTCCCCGCCTCGCAGACCCGCGACAAGGACGCCCTGACGGAAGAGGGCGTGGCGCGCGTTCTCAACGAGCTGCGCGAAAAGTTCGACTGGATCATCTGCGACAGCCCGGCCGGCATCGAGCGCGGTGCGACCATGGCCATGCGCCATGCGGATGTCGCGGTTGTCGTGACGAACCCGGAAGTCTCCTCGGTCCGTGACTCCGACCGCATCATCGGACTGCTCGATTCCAAGACGGAGCGGGCCGAGAAGGGCGAGCGCATCGAGAAGCACCTGCTGCTCACCCGCTACGATCCCGTGCGCGCCGAGCGCGGCGAGATGCTGAAGGTGGACGACGTGCTGGAGATCCTCTCCATCCCGCTGCTCGGCATCATCCCCGAGAGCGAGGAGGTGCTGCGCGCCTCGAACGTCGGCTCGCCGGTCACGCTGAACAATCCTGCCAGCGCACCCGGGCGGGCCTATTTCGATGCCGTGCGCCGGCTCAAGGGCGAAACCGTCGAACTCACTATCCCCACGGACAAGAAGGGGCTGTTCGGCAAATTGTTCGGACGGAGGGCTGCATGAGCCTTTTGAATTTCTTCAACCGGCGCACATCCGCGCCCGTCGCGCGGGAGCGCCTGCAGATCCTGCTGGCGCACGAACGCGGCATCGTCGGGGGCAAGCCTGACCTCGTCGCGCAGTTGCGGGAAGAGATCCTGGCCGTCGTCCGCCGCCACGTCATGGTGGACCAGGACAACGTTCAGGTGAAGATGAACCGGGACGCCGACATCTCGACCCTCGAGATCGAGATCGAGATTCCCGGCCCGGCCGAAGCGCGCGCTTAAAAAAGCTCCATCGATTTTCAGGCAAGCGGCCTCTGCTTCGGCAGGGGCCGCTGTCTTATGGCGTCTTGCTCCAGACGCCGATCTTCGCCTCGCGGGCCTTGTCGGCCGCGGCCTTGAGATCCGGCGTCGCATCGCTGGTCGGCCGTCCGCCGCCATTGAACAGCACGACGCGGGACAGATCCTGGCCGCCGACCTGGCACCGATACACGTCGTTCGAGCCCGCAGGATCGCAGGCCACTTCGCGACCGTTGAGATACTGGGTCAGATCTTCGGGCTTGCCGGCGCCGGGAGCCCACTCGACGCCGAACAGGCGCACCACTTCACCGTTCACCGACAGGGTTGCCGTATCGATCACGTCCGGCACGCCGCGCAGCGCGCCCGAAGAACCGGTCGAGCCCGTGACGGCAGGCTCCGGTTCCCGGATGGGACTGGCAGCAGCCGCGCTCGACGCGACAGGCGCGGCGGCGCTGGCCCGGGGCGAGGCCGCATCGTCGCCCTGGAACAGGAATGCGCCGACGCCGAGGAGAGCGAGGACGGCAACCGCCCCGAGCGCGACGGCCGGTCGCGTCCAGGAGCGCGAGCGCATGTCGCCGAAGACGTTCCGCTCATGCTCTTCTGCGACCGGAACGGGACCGTCCTCCGCCCGGTCGCTGGAGCCGCGGTCGGGCGTGATGGAGGTTTTGAGCGTCTTCAGCGGGTTGTACGACCATTCTGCGATCGGCAGTCTCGGGCCTTGTTCATCCCGGACGGCGGCGGGCTCGTCCAGCGGTCGAGGTGGTTCGGCGGCCGGTTGGGCTCCATCGGAATCGAGGTTCAACCAATCGCGCTTCGGCTTCTCACGCGGCTGAGACGGTTCGTCCGCCTGTGCAAGCGCTGCCGCATCGGGCTTCGCCGGCCTGAACAGCACCGGATATTTCACGCGCAGCTCGTCCAGGAGGTCGTGGAGCGTGAACTCGGCCGGCCGCCCGTTCTTTTCGATCGCCCGCGGCTTGCCGTCGTGATCGATGATGGTGAGCTTCAGCGCTCCATCGACCTCGGACGGGCGCACGGAGGATTCGATGATCAATTCGAGGGCGCGGCGCGCGTCGTCGGTGGGATGAATCCTGTCGAGCTCCGCATGGATGATCTCGCGCATTCTGTCGCGCATCTGGGTCCAGTTGCGGCGCGGATCCGCCTTGGGATCGCGGGTGATGGAATCGTCAATCATGCGAGGCGCCCTCCGGGGCGAGATTTCGCTTGCGCTCCTGACCGAGCAGCGTGCTGTGCTCCGCGACAATGACCGGCTTGTCGCCGATGAAGTGAACGATCAGCTGAAGGGCGCCGGTGCCCTGCGAGACGCGCCGCCGCTTGGGATGGGAGGCGGTGAAGTCGAATACCGCATGCACCGTGCAGACTTCGCCTGCCGGGTTGCACACGGTCCCCATCGCATTCGGGCGTGGACGGTAGTCGCGCTCGGGCCAGCGACGCACGAAACGGCGCTTCTCGTTGAAGAGCCGCTGCATGCTCACCTCGCGGCCATGGAAGAGTACGCGAGGCGCATAAAACGCGGCGGTGGCTTCGAGGGCGACGTCGTTCGAGGCCGACCAGGATTCGAGATAGTCGATGGCGAAGTTCTTCGCCACGGAGGCTCGGGCGCTGCGCTTGTCGGCATCGGGATCCTTCAGCGGCTGCGCCGCCACGGCGGGAGCGGAAGGGGCTGCTGCGGGCGGCGGCTCGGCCTGCCGTGAAGGTGGCGCATCAGGTTTGACGGCAGGCGTCGCGGGCTGGGCCGATTGCATCGGCGGAGTCGCAGGAGCCGGGGTCGCTGCCTGCGGCGGCGGGCTGACCGGCGTCTCGTTCTGAGGTTCGTTCTTAGGCTTGGGTGCCTGCGACGGCGCTGCTCCGCCCTCGGCAGGTGGATCGACCCAGGCCCGCCCCGTCTGTGCCGCGGCCATGGGGGCTGCAGCCATCAGCGTCAGGAGGGTGGCTATCGATATTAGCGACCGGCCGATCTGCATGCGTTTCCAAAGGCCTCTTCTTGAGAAAAAGGTGACCGGGGGAAAGCGGGTAAAAGGCTTCTCGGTTCCATGGGCCGCCCCGGCAGGGATGCCCTGCCGGGGCGGTTTGCAAAGGTTAAGTCTCACTATGAACAGGTGATGAAAAAATGGCGGGCTCGAAAGCCGCTTTTAGAGCTGAGCGACGTCGACGGTGCCGACCCCGGAGATCCCGATGGCCTGCGCCGAGGCTTTTGACAGATCGATGACACGGCCATGGGCATAAGGACCACGATCATTGATACGAACGACCACCGATCTTCCAGTCTTCTTGTTCACGACCCGGACCTTGGTGCCGAAGGGCAGGGTGCGGTGCGCGGCGGTCAGATCGTTGGTGTTGAAGGTTTCGCCGCTCGCCGTCCGCCGGCCGTGGAAGCCTGGTCCATACCAGGAGGCGCGGCCGCTCTGAACGACCTTGGTGGAAGACGTATCAGGCTCCGCATAGGCGGCAGGAGACAAGAAGATTGTCGATCCGGAGATGAAAAGACTTGCGAGCGTGAGCGTAACCTTGCGTTGATCCACAATGCATTCCCTTGATTGTTATCGATGGGATGCAAAATGAAGGCTAATGGGGCAACATTAAGACGATATAATTGGCAGAGCAATCTCGGGTATAGCCTCAGTATCGAATCATTCTATTCAGTTGATCTATGTTAATGTTGTAACAGTTTATGTTCTGACCAAATTAATCTGAAAGATTCTGGCGCGCGATTGCTTGGGCAGGCAGGCTCTTTTATTGCCTGGGAGTCGGCTCGGCTTCGCGTGGCGGAAGCGTCATCAGCCGGATGGCGAGGGCAAGGGCCACGATCAGGAGAAGGGTCACGAGGGCCGATACGCCGGGCCAACCCCCATGGGTCCAGAACACGCCGCCCAGGGTGCCGATCGCGCTGGAGCCGAGATAGTAGCAGAACAGGTACAGGGCCGAAGCCTGCGCCTTTCCAGTGAGGGCTCTGTTCCCGACCCAGCTACTGGCGATGGAATGGGCGCCGAAGAACCCGAAGGTTACGGCCACGATACCGGCCAGAATGAGCGCAAGATGGTGGAAGAGCGTGAGCGCCACGCCGGCGAGCATGATCGCGATCATCGACCACAGAACCCGCCTGCGGCCCAGCCGCCCGGCCAACTCGCCGATCCAGGCCGAGCTCAAGGTCCCGACCAGATAGGCGGAGAAGATCGCCCCGATGGCGGTCTGGCTCAAGGAATAGGGCGCTTCCGTCAGGCGATAGCCGAGATAATTGTAGAGCGTCACGAACCCGCCCATGAGGAGGAAGGCTTCTGCAAACAGAGCTCGTAGGCCCGGGTCCCGCAGATGCTCGCCGAAGGAGCGCAGAAGCTCTGCCGGACGGGCCAAGCGGGGGTGAAAATGGGCCGAGGCCGGCAGGCTCCGCCAGGCCGCGATGGCCGAGGCCAGTCCCACGACCCCGATCAGACCGATGGCAAGCCGCCAGGAACCAAGATCCGTCAGCACGCCGCTGATGATTCTCCCGGCCATCCCGCCAACCGCATTGCCGCCGATAAAGAGCCCCATGGCGAGGCCGATGGATTTCGGGTCCACTTCCTCGCTCACATAGGCCATGGCGACGGCGGGGAGGCCACTCAGGGTAATGCCGATCAGCATGCGGGCGAGGAGCAGGCTGGTCCAGTTGGGGGCTGCGGCGGACAACAGGGTCAGGAGCGCCGAGGCGAACAGCGAGGCCACCATGACGGGCTTGCGCCCCCAGACTTCCGACAAGGAGCCCGCCACCAGCATCGCGACCGCGAGAAGGCCGGTCGAGAGCGACAGGGACAGACTGCTGACGGCAGCACTGACTTGGAATTCCTGCGAGAATTCCGGCAGAAGGGGCTGGACGCAGTACAGGATGGCAAAGGTCGAGAAGCCGGCCGCGAACAAAGCGAGGTTCAATCGGCGAAACGCTGGTGTCCCGCTCACCAGGCGGCTGGGTGCTTCCGGCGATTGATCCGACATGAATTCCTTCCGCGTGTCTGAACCGGGCGCAGACAGTGGTGAGCCGATTCCGGGAATTGGTGGACCCCGGCTGTCCTATGCTCATAGTGCAAGTGTAGGTCGGCGAAAGTCCCGATCCATTCGTCCAAAGCATGGAATATGTGCCGACTTTGCACTTCTGCTTCAGGAAGAATCGGGCTTTATGCTGACCCTATATCCTCCAAACTTGAGACCCTCAGGCTCGTTGCGTCGCTGCACGAGCCTCATTTTTTGAGTCCTTCATGACCTCCGTCCCCGTTGCCCGGAAGAAAGCGGCCCTCGTGACGCCGCCCAGCACGCCGGCCTCTCCGCTGCGGGGCATCCTGTTCCTGATCGCCTCCACCGTCGTGTTTTCCCTGGCGGACGTCATCACCAAGCAGCTCGCCTCCACCCTGCCGCCCCCGGAAGTGGCCTGGATGCGCTATGTCACCTTTGCGGCGTTCATTATCCCCGTCGTGCTGATCAAGGGCGGGCCTGCATTGTTCCGCTCCCAGCGGCCCAGTCTTCAGGTGGTCAGGGGACTGGGCATGGTTGGCTCTTCCATCATGTTCATCCAGAGCCTGCCTCATCTGCCCGTGGCCGATGCGACTGCGATCTTCTTCGTCTCGCCGATCCTGATCATGGCACTCTCGGTGCTCTTTCTGGGAGAGTCGGTTGGCTGGCGGCGTTGGACGGCCGCCGCGGTCGGGCTGATCGGGGTGATGATCATTGTGCGTCCCGGCACAGGCGCCTTTGAGCCTGCGGCCTTCCTGCCGATCCTCAGCGCATCGAGCTGGGCGGTCGGCGCCGTCGTGACTCGCAAGATCACCGGCGATCACGCACTCACGACGCTCGCCTATTCCGCCTCGGTCGGCAGCATCGTGCTGAGCGCGCTCATGCCTTTCAACTGGGTGACTCCGAACGGAACCGAAATCGCCCTCGGCCTGTGCATGGGCATCCTGTTCGCGATCGGCCATTGGTTTGTGGTTCTGGCCTATCGCCACGGCAATGCGTCGCTGATCGCACCGTTTTCCTATGTCCAGCTGATCTGGGCCGGCACGCTCGGCTATTTGGTCTTCGGGTCGCTGCCGGATTCCTGGACGATCACGGGGGCCTGTCTCGTCGCTATGAGCGGCTTCTATACGGCCTATCGCGAGCGCATCCGCGCCATGCAGAAGCGGTTTTCGGCCTAAAGGCCGCCCGTTCAGGCTCCCGAATGCACGACGCGCAGGCGGGGACGTGCCGTGCGGCTGTAGAAGTTGATCTCCATGAACTCCCCGTCCGCCTGACCTTCGACGAGGCGGTAGCCGAACTGCTCCACGAGGGCCCGTACCTGGCCCAGGTTGTCGTTCGAAATCCTGCGGGTGAATTCCGTTAGATCCTGGCTCATCAACGCTGCAACAATGCCGATCTCGACCCCCTGGTCGAAGTCGGCGCTCCGCGCCGGAAAGCGAAGCCGCATACCCTCAGCAAGATGGATGTGGTGCATGGGATCCTGGTCAGTTCACGCTTACAACAAGCCGAGTTTATCGGGCAGAAGATCCTACCGGTTGCTTAAAGTCCGGGAGGCGGTGGATCCCGGTCGGCAGCGTGGTTAATCCTTCGTGCAGATGCGCGCGATGGATCCCGGAAGGCAGCTTTGCATTAATCCTCGACAGGTCCTTGCTTTCCCGGCGAAGCGGGTTCGGCTCGGCCCACCTTTCGCATATCTTAAGTGAGGCGCAGCATGAGGCGGCTATTGATGGGGATCGCGCTGGCAACCGGTCTGATGGGATCGGCAGCCCAGGCAGCCGATATGACGACCGTCACCCGGTTCGAAGCCGGACGGCTCCAACCCGGTCGTGCCATCTCCCGGCTCGCCGACCAAGGGCTCGGCTATTCCGTGCTGCACGATGCGCCCAGCGGTCCGCAGGGCTTCTACCGTGTGCACGTGACCTGCGCGATCGATGAGAGCTTTGTCCAGACCTATTGCCCGACTCCGGCCTATGCATCCTACTGTCCGAGAGCCCGGATCCTCTGTGCAGATGGCGGCCAGAGCGTTCAGGCGCTGCGGCTGAAATACTGAAGCGAGCCCTCTCGCACGCCATCGCCCACGTCCCCATGCGAGGCTCCGAAGGAGGGTCGTCTGCTTTTCCACGACGCGGCCTTGTATTCGCCGCAAGTGGGCGCTAGATAACCCTCTATCGACATTTGGCCGGACAATCGGGCCGTTACGCCTTGGCCTTCCAGGCGCACGTTCAGACACTCTTCCAAACATCGACGAACCCGAGCCTGAGGTCGTGCGAAGGCACGTCCTTTGCTCACGTGCACTTCTAGCCTAACCAAGGATACTCCCATGATTACGGGCACCGTTAAGTTCTACAACGATCAAAAAGGCTTCGGCTTCATCCAGCCGGACGATGGCAGCAAGGACGTGTTCGTCCACGCCACCGCGCTCGAGCGTGCCGGCATCCGCGGCCTGCGCGAAGGCCAGAAGGTGTCCTTCGACACCGCCGAAGACCGCCGCTCCGGCAAGGTCGCCGTCAACAACATCCAGGCGGCATAATTTCCGTTGAAGCAGACGGCTTGGCATTCCGTGCCGCCTCGCAAAGCCGCCCCTCCAGGGCGGCTTTTTGCTTTTTGTCAAAGGAGGTTCTTTTGATCCACAAGTATTCCATGGGCCAACTCGTTCATGCCGCCGCCACACATTTTGCCGATCGCACGAGCGGCACCTACGAGGTCATCCGCCTGATGCCGGAGAACAGCAGCGGCGAGCTGGGCTATAGGATCCGCGATACTGTGAGCGGCGCCCAGCGCGCGGTCGGAGAATCGGAAATCCGCGCTGTCGATACAAAGCCGAGCGCCCAGAGCCATTGAGACTTACCTTCCAGACCGCAGCATATTAAGAACGCCTGCGTTCAGCGTGGACTCAGTCACTTTGCAAGACACGAAACAAAGCGGCGTCTATGGGACGCCACCGGCCGAACTGGCCGAGGTCCCGGCAGGGGCCATTCAGCTCTCCCCTCTGATTCCGGGTTCCGGACAGCTGGAGGCGCAGGAGGAGGGGTCATTCAGCGAAATGATCGTCCTGGCCCCGCCCGGAACCGTGGAGCGTCGCTACACCATCGCCCTGGCTTTGCGGGCGCTCGCGCCCGGCGGGTTCCTGACGGTCCTCGCGCCCAAGGACAAGGGCGGTTCCCGGATTGCCAAGGAACTCAAGGGGTTCGGCTGCAATGTCGATGAAACCTCGCGCCGTCATCACCGCATCTGCACCGGCAAGCGGCCCACATGTCTGGTGGGTCTCGAGGAGGTGCTCGCCGAGGGCAATCCTCGCCGGGACGAAACCTTGGGCCTCTGGACCTGGCCCGGCGTGTTCAGTTGGAACCGCTTCGATCCCGGCAGCACCCTGCTGGAGCAGAACCTGCCGTCGCTTGGTGGCCGAGGCGCCGATTTCGGCTGCGGCATCGGTACTCTCGCCCATGCCATCCTGGCCTCCCCCAAGGTCGAGCATCTGGCCATGCTCGATATCGACCGTCGTGCCGTCGAGATGGCGGCGCGCAACATCGACGATTCGCGGGCGGAACTCCGCTGGGCCGATATCCGCAGCGGCACCGAACTGAAGGGGCTCGATTTCGTAGTGATGAACCCGCCGTTCCACGATGGTGGCGCCGAGGATCAGAGCCTGGGCCAGACCTTCATCCGTCGGGCCGCGGAGGCTCTCCGGCCGGGCGGTGTCCTCTGGCTCGTCGCGAACCGTCACCTGCCCTATGAGGCCGTGCTGAAGACCCTGTTCAAGCGCGTGATGCCGAAGATCGAAGCGAACGGCTACAAGATTTACGAGGCAGTCAAATGAGCAAGGTCCCGACGCTCCGCCTTGATCGGCTGCTCGCCAATATGGGCTACGGCTCGCGCCGCGAGGTGCAGCAGCTGGTCCATGCCGGCCTTGTCACGTTGGACGGAGCCGAGATCGAAGAGGCGGACGAGCGCATCGCCGTGACCCGCGACCTGTCGGAGCGGATGCGCGTCCAGGGCAAGCCGCTCGATCCGCCGCCCGGCCTAGCGCTGATGCTGCACAAGCCGTTGGGCGTCACCTGCTCGCACAAGGAAGCCGGACCCCTGGTCTATGGCCTGCTCCCGGACCGCTGGCGCCGGCGCGATCCGGCCATCTCGACGATCGGGCGGCTCGACAAGGACACGTCGGGGCTGCTGCTCATGACCGATGACGGCAATCTGCTGCACCGGATCATCTCACCCCGGGCGAACATCTCCAAGCGCTACCACGTGAGTCTCGATCGTCCCCTACGTGGCGACGAGGCGGAAATTTTTGCAGCCGGGACGCTGATGCTCGAGAGCGAGGACAAGCCTCTCCTGCCAGCGCAGCTGGAGGCGATCTCCGGCACCAGCGCCTACCTGACCCTGACGGAAGGCCGCTACCATCAGGTCCGTCGCATGTTCGCGGCGGTCGGCAATCACGTCATGGCCCTTCACCGCGACCGGATCGGCGCCCTGGCGCTGCCGGAGGATCTGGAGCCAGGACAATATCGCCTGCTCGGCGAAGCCGATCTTGCCCTCCTCCTGCCGCCCGCCCAGGGGGCTGAGCATATGAGGAAGCGACCGGCGGGGCTGGGTCCCGTTGGCGCCGTTTACGGCGTTGCGGCAGCGATGAGCCCGGCGGTGTCGTAATACTCGTCGAAATCGACCGCCTTGCCGTCCCGGAAGCGCCAGATATCGACCTTCCTGGTATCTGCCACCTTGCCCGTTCCCTTATGGCGCCAGACGGCCCGTCCGACGACAGCCACCCGGTCGTCCTGGGCGATGAACTCGCTCATGGTGTGGGAGACCATTTCCCAGTCGCGCATAAGGTCTTCCAGATAGGCGCGAACGCCGGACTTGCTGCTCCGGCGCGTCGTAAAGGGCACTTCCGGCGAACCGTCCGCCAAGGAGCCGAGACTGACATCATCGGCAATGATGTTCATCCAGCATTCGCAATCGCTGCCTTTGGTATGAACCCATTGGGCATAGGCTTCGCGGAGAATGGAAACATGATCGTCATGGGCCGTCATTGAGCTCTCCTATGGAAAGCAAGCTTGAGCGAGTCGCCCGGACGGAATGGTGAGACACGATCCATCGATTGTACAATGTCTATTACGACCTATGCGGCCAAGCTCCTTCCGCTCCTGCGAACGGCGCCCGATAAGCCTTGAGAAAGGCTGCGGTTGCCCTGAAGCCTCCAGTCGGGTTAGGGAAGGTGAGGTTCACCGCCTTGGAGCACCTTTGGCCCGGATGGACAGAGCATTGGCCCGATCCCGCATCTCTTTCTCCATCGTGCAGGCGTTGCTCGGGCTGATCTTCCTGGCTTGGCTCCCGGCCATCGACCATGCGAATTCCGGGACTTCACTTCTCATTCAACTCGAAGAAACCCTTCTGCTGTCAGACGTGTCCGACAGCGGGGAAGCGGACCGGGAGGCTGGTCCGGACGAGTGGAGCGACGGGAAGGGCAGTTCAGATGCTTTCGTTCCTGCGGGCATCGCTCTTGCGACCGGGGGTACGCTGGGGCAGGGAAACCGCTTCAGCCCCTGTCAGCCGGTCAATTTCAACGTTCTTGGATCCTTGCGCGCGACGGGACCTCCTCGCCTCTAAACTCAGTCTAATTTGGCTGGAGGCAAGGTTTGGATGCTTCCGGCCGATTGTGTCGCGCGCCGGAAGCGGCGCCTCTCCTGTTTCTCGAGAACGGCTTTGAACCGCTACGCTTGCCACTGCATCCGGCCGTTGCCGGTTCGCAGGCACGTCATGGTCGCTGTTCGTCTCGAACGCCAATTAAGTTCCCCGTCATGGAAGCTCTATTCCCTCAAGTCATCAAACTCCTCGGCATCATCTGGATCAACATCATTTTGTCTGGAGACAATGCCGTCGTCATTGCGCTTGCCTGCCGTGGCCTGCCGGAAGACAAGCGTCGCATCGGTATGATTCTCGGCGCCGGCGTCGCGGTCGGCCTGCGGATCGTCTTTACGATCGTCGTGGCTGCGCTTCTTGCGACCCCGTTTCTGAAAATCGTCGGCGGTCTTCTCCTGCTCTGGATCGCCGTGAAGCTTCTGAATGGCGACGATGAAGAGGGAGGCGTAAAGGAAACCGACCGCCTCTGGCATGCGGTCTGGACCGTCGTGGTCGCCGATGCGGTCATGAGCCTGGACAATGTTCTGGCGATTGCCGCGGTGGCGCAGGATTCCACCGCTCTGCTCGCCATTGGCCTTGCCATCTCCATTCCGCTCATCGTGGCCGGGGCTGCCCTCATCATGGCGCTCCTGGACCGGTTGCCCCTTCTCGTCTGGGCCGGGGCGGCCCTTCTGGGCTGGGTTGCCGGAGAGATGCTGATCTCCGATCCATGGTTGGTCGAGCAACTCGGTCAGGAACTCGGCCACAAGGCGGAAATTCCCACCGCCATCATCGGAGCCGCCCTGGTGCTCGCCATCGGCTACGTCTCGCGGCAGCGGACTGCGACCGACGAGGCTTAAAGCATCGGAGCCAGAGGTGGCCTCCACTTTTGGCTCCGTTGTCCAATCCCTTAAGCGGCGCATCGTTCGAGGCGGAAGAGCCGGGGCCACTGTTCCGCACGGTGCGCTGGAATCTTTCAGACCATCTCTTCCTGGGGCCCAGGCCCTGCCGTACCTCCGGGAAGGAGACGGAACGAAAGCGATTGCGGCCGCCGCGACGGAGGGACGGCCGCAGCCTCTCTTGCCGGGCAGAGGTTGCCCTCAAGACCGTAATCGGGTAGGGAAGAAACAGGCCCATCGCCTCAAGCACCCGTAGCTCAGCTGGATAGAGCGTTGCCCTCCGAAGGCAAAGGTCACACGTTCGAGATCGTGTCGGGTGCGCCAATCTTTTCAAAATATTAGCTGCCAAGTCCCTGGTGGGACCGAATGCCTTTTCCGGCATGCGGCTCCGGCTTGCAGTCGGCAGATTCGTCTCGACGGCGAAGCGAAGACTCCTCGGCGGAGGAAACACCCCCGCGCGAATTGCGCGGCTTTCCAGACAGGTCGATTGTGACCTGCTTGCCGGAGATGGGGTCGAGAACGGTCATTGGACGCCGACTTTCTGGCCTGCACACAGCAATGCCTTCACACGAGAGGAAACGGTCCAATCCCCGCTCTGTTCACGAGACCCTTCGCGTCGTGTGCGCATCAGCACCAGGGCGGATGATGAGCAATCCTAAACGGAAGTATTCATCCGCGTTTCATCCGTTTCATATCAATCTCGTGAAGGCTTCGTCAGGAACGAAGTTGATCATGGTGGCGTTGTTCACAGTCGTGAATCACCGGAGAATGCAATGTTTTCTTCGCGTATCTTGAAGATTGGCCTTATGGCTTTGGCCCTTTCCGGAGCCGCAACCCTTGCATCAGTTCCGGTACAGGCTGGCGAGAGTACCGGAACCTGGCGCAATGGTATGGTGGATGGCCCTTACGGCCCCGGCTGGTATGAGCCAGGCGGTTCCTATTATGAGAATGCCCGGACCGTGCGTCGCAGAGCGTATGGACGCGAGCGCTATCGCCATCGTCCGTCCTATCGCTATGCTCCAAACCGTTACTATGGAAACTCCTACTATCCGCGTCGCGGATATGGCTGGCCTGTGGAGCGGCCAAGGCCTGGCCGGGTCGATCGGGCGATCGAACAGGGGCGCCGATAGATCGCGCCTGCTTATCCGAGATGCTCAAGTGAAAACACGTCGCCCCAATCTTTATGGGTGGGCGACGATTTTTGGACATCGCCGAAATCCGGCATGCTTGTCCCGCACCTCTCTCAACGTGTTCGACGCGCGATGATCCAGATCGCATGAACGATGCCTGGAATGTAGCCCAGGATCGTCAGGAGGATGTTGAGCCAGAATTGTCCACCCAGGCCGACGGTGAAGAACACGCCGACCGGTGGAAGCAGGATAGCGAGCAGGATGCGCAGAAGGTTTGCCATGGAATCGCGATGAGAGATGAGATCATGGAAGGAACGGCACCATGACCGTTCCGTTCCAGGGACCGGCAAGCGTCATTGCGATCGTGACGCCGCCATCTACGATGATCGTCTGCCCTGTCATGAAGCTAGCGGCGGAGAGGACAGGAAGGCGGCGGTCGTCGGTTCCCGCTGAAGCGTCAGCGGTCCCACCTGATGTTGAGGGCGCTCGTGACGAGCCGGTCGATGAGAACAGGCGCATCCACGGCCATGCGCTCAATCCCCGTCACGGCCTGGCGTGTCATGCGTCCGTTCAGGAATGCGTAATCCATCACGACGGCACTTACCAAAGCGAGCAGGGCCTTGAAAGCGCGCGAGGCGAGATCCGACCAGACCATGAAACCTCTCAGGGAAACTCCATTCGCCTCATGCCCGAAAGATCCGGCGGGATCAAGCTTTCGCGAGCATCCACTCATGATCCGGATCGTTGTGGAACTTCCAGATCCTCTTCGGGCCCGCCATCACGTTCAGATAATAGAGTTCATAGCCATGCGGCGCGCCGACAGGATGATAGCCCTTGGGCACCAGCACCACGTCACCGTTCGCCGCCGCCAGCGTCTCGTCGAGGGAGCGGTCGTCCGTATAGACCCTCTGGAGCGCAAAGCCGGAGGGCGGATTGAGGCGGTGGTAATAGGTCTCTTCGAGCAGCGACTCGTTCGGCAGCATGTCCCGGTCGTGCTTGTGCGGCGGATAGCTCGACCAATGGCCCGACGGCGTGATGACTTCGACAACGAGCAGACTCTCCGCCGGCTCCGTCTCCGGCAGGATGTTGCGCACATGGCGCGTATTGGTGCCCTGGCCGCGGGTTTCCTGACCCACCTGGTCAGGGCCGATCACGCGCGCTGGGAGCTTGCCTTCCGCAGGCGCCGTGCAGACGGCGATCTCGCAATCGGTCTGCGTCTCCAGCGACCATTCCGAGTGGGCAGGTGCATAGAGCGACCATGGATCCACCTCGAATGGCGAGTTGCGTCCGCCGATCACGCCGAAATCCTGTCCCGAGGCCGCCACGCGTGCCTTGCCTGAAAGCAGGACGATGCAGGCTTCGCGGCCTTCCGTCGCCTGCCGTAAGCTCTGACCGCTTTTGAGCTGATAGACCTCGAACCCTACATAGGTCCACTCGGCCGATTCAGGCGTGATGGCGTGGATGCGCCCTTGGTTATCAGGCTTCGACGGTTTGACGAGAAGCTTCGACATCGCATCTCTCCCTTATCGCAGGCCGGCTTCCTTGAGGTACCGGGTGAGATTGGCATAGCCCATCTTGGCATAGGTCAGCGGGTGGGCCTTCTTCGGGTCCTGCTCCGCCTCGATCACCACCCAGCCGCTATAGCCCGGCAGTTCCTTGAACACGGAAACGAAATCCACCATGCCGTCACCGGGCACCGTATAGACGCCTTCGATGACGGAATCGAGGAAACTCCAGCCTTGCGCCCGCGACTTTTCCATCACGTCCTTGCGTACATCCTTCGTGTGCACGTGGCTGATGCGGCTGCGATAGCGGCGTGCGAGTGCCGCCGGGTTCGCGCCGCCCCAGGTGGCATGTCCCGTATCGAGCAGAAGGTGCACGGCTTCGCCGGTCGAGCGCATGAAGGCATCGATATCGGCCTCCGATTCCACGATGGTGCCCATGTGGTGGTGATAGACCACGCGTACGCCTTCCTGCAGGGTGCGCTCCGCCACCTGTGTCAGGCGGCGGCCGAACTCGGCCCAGTCGCCGGCTTGCATGACGGGACGCTGCGAGAGAGGCTTGGACCGGTCGCCATGGATGGCGTTCGAGGTCTCGGCGAAGACGAGCACGTTCGAACCCATGCTTTTGAGCAGATCGAGATGTGGGCGCAACGCCTTCATCTCCGCCTCCGCATCACGCTTCAACAGCTCGGCGGAATACCAGCCGGACACGCAGGCGAGGCCGAACGGAGCCAGCGCCTTCTTCAGCGCTTCCGGCTCGCGTGGAAACTTGTTGCCGAGTTCCATGCCCTCAAAGCCCGCTTCCTTGGCCTCGGCGAGGCACACCTCCAGCGGCGTCTCGCCGCCGAGCTCCAGCATGTCGTCGTTGGACCAGCCGATGGGATTGGCCCCGATGCGGATCGTCATGTGCGTCTATCCTTCTTCACTCTTCCATGAGGTCCCCGGAATTTCATCCGAAAGGACCATTCGTTCATCCTCTTACCTCATCCTGAGGAGAGCCTTCAGGCCCATCTCGAAGGAGGTTCCAGAGAGCACTGGAGTCTCCTTCGAAACGCCGCTGGCGCGGCTCCTCAGGATGAGGGTGATGTTGTTTGAACCCGTCAGTCGCCCACGCGCTGCGCGCCGAGGGCATCTTCGTAATTCTTGCGTGCGGTCTTCACCTGATCGCGCACCGAAACCTCCGGCACCGCCACGTCCCACCAATGGCCGCCCGCGTCGGTGGAGGCGAGGGGATCGGTATCAATGACAATGACGGTGCTGCGCTCCGCGCTGCGCGCCTTCTTCAGGGCATCCTCCAATTCGCCGATGCCCTTTGCCTTGATCGCCTGTGCGCCGAGGCTCGCCGCATGGGCCGCAAAGTCGATCTCCGGAAGCGTCACATGGTTCGTGTGCTGCAGCAGGTTGTTGAAGCTCTCACCGCCGGTGGCGCGCTGCAGGCGGTTGATGCAGCCGTAGCCGCGATTGTCGAGCAGCACGACGGTAAGTTTCTGTCCTAGCATCACGGAGGTGGCGAGTTCCGAATTCATCATGAGATAGGATCCGTCGCCCACCATCACGATGACCTCGCGGGACGGATCGGCCATCTTCACGCCGAGGCCGCCCGCGATCTCGTATCCCATGCAGGAATAGCCGTATTCCATGTGATAGCCCAGCGCCGTGCTTGCTTTCCAATGCTTGTGCAGCTCGCCCGGCAGCCCACCAGCCGCGCAGACCACCACGTCGGTGGGCGAGGAGGTTCGCTGCACCGCGCCGATCACCTGAGCATCGGACGGAAGCTCTGCATTGGTCGGGTCCGTGTAGCGCGCGGCGGACTCGAACCAGCGCGCCTTCTCGTCACGCGCCCTCGCCGTCCACGCTTCCGGCGCTTTCCAGCCGCCAAGCGCTTGGCTCAGTTCTTCAAGCCCCACGCGCGCATCGGCGACGAGCGGAACCGCATTGTGCTTGGTCGCGTCGAAAGCCTGCACGTTGAGGCCGACTATGCGCCGTTTCGGATCCTTGAACAGGGCCCAGGAGCCGGTGGTGAAGTCCTGCAGGCGCGTGCCCACCGCAATCACGACGTCGGCCTCTTCGGCGAGCGCATTGGCGGCACCCGTGCCGGTGACGCCAATGGCGCCGAGGCAGGCTGGATGGTCATGCGGGATGCTCGACTTGCCGGCCTGCGTTTCGCCGACGAAGAGGCCGTGCGTCTGTGCGAAATCCGCCAGCACCTTTTCGGCATTCGAATAGAGCACGCCGCCGCCAGCAACGATGAAGGGCTTCTTCGCATTGCGGACGAGATCGGCGGCTTCCGCGAGTTCCGTCTCATCGGGACGGATGCGGCGCGGGATCCAGATCTTATCTGCAAAGAAGCTTTCCGGGTAATCGTAGGCCTCGGTCTGCGTATCCTGACAGAGCGCAAGTGTCACCGGACCGCACTCGGCCGGGTCCGTGAGCACTGTCATGGAGCGCTGGAGCGCTGGTATGATCTGCTCGGGCCGCGTGATGCGGTCGAAATACCGGGAAACGGGCCGGAAGCAATCGTTCGCCGAGACTGTGCCGTCGGAAAAGCTTTCGATCTGCTGCAGCACTGGGTCGGGCCTGCGATTGGCGAAGACGTCGCCGGGGAGGAGCAGCACGGGAAGGCGGTTCACATGGGCCACGGCGGCGGCCGTCACCATGTTGGTGGCGCCCGGACCGATGGAGGTGGTGCAGGCCATCATGCGGCGCCGGCGCGAGGTCTTGGCAAACGCAATGGCCGCATGCGCCATGCCCTGCTCGTTGTGGGCGCGGTAGGTGGGAAGCTGGTCACGTACGCCGTGCAGAGCCTCGCCCATGCCGGCCACGTTGCCATGGCCGAAGATGGCCCAGACGCCGCCGAAGAGCGGCAGGCTTGTTCCATCGATTTCCGTCTTCTGTGCCGTCAGGAAGCGGGCAACGGCTTGCGCCATGGTCAGGCGGATCGTGCTCATACGGTTTCCTCTCGAATGGCGCTGGCAACAGAGGCGGCAGCGTTCTCAGGTTTTCTCGTCCGTGAAAAGAGGACAGAGCCAGGCAGAGGCTCCGCCCTTGGAATTAGGCAGCCTTCGCGCGGGCGGATACCTTTTGCCATGAATCGACGAGGCGTTGAAAGCGTGAGGCCATGTCACTGACGGCAGCTTCGTCCGACATCTCGCCCTTGAGCCAGCGCCGCGCGGCATCGTTGAAGATCGTCCGGCCCACGGCAAAGCCCTTCACCTGCGGCTCCTTGGCGGCCGCGGCAAAAGCGGCTTCCAGCTCGTCCTCGGGCGCTTCGAGACCGAGCAGCACGATGCCGCGGCAGTAAGCGTCGTTCTTGGTGATCACGTCACCGATGGCATGCCAGGCGGCTTCATCCCGCTGCGGCTCGAGCTTCCACCAATCGGGCTTGATGCCGAGGTTGTAGAGGCGCTGCAGAATGCCCGCGACGGTATCGGTCTTAAGAGTTCCATGCTTGCCCGCGATGATCTCCACTAGCAATTCGCGGCCGATGCGGCGCGCAGCATCGTGCAGGCGAAGCAGGTCGCGTTCCTGGCGGTCCTTCAGCTCCGGCGGATCGTCTGGATGGTAGAAGCACAGGCATTTGATCGTGTGCCCGACCGGCCATTCCACGAGCTTCGCGCCGAGCGAGCCGCCGCCTTCGAAATCGAGCGGGCGCGAGCCCGGCAGCTCCACCGGGCGGCCGATCCAGAACGGATGATCGGCGGCGCGGAACAGGGCCTCGCGGCCATAGGTGCCGTCGATCAGCATGCCGAAGCCGGGGCGGCCACCCGCCACCCGCGCCGCAGCCTGCACGGCGAGAACCTTGAAGTCGGGAATGCGCTCGATGGGCGCACCGATTTCCTTCGCCATCGCTTCCAGCTGCATGCGGTGATCGATGGCGAGCGCCATGAGCGTATCGGGTCGCGGTCTTCGCGTCGTCGCCCAGTGGATGTGATTGATCCCCTCGTCGAAGCGCAGCGTCTTGTGGCGGCTGCCCTGTTTCAGGAAGTGCTGCAGTTCGGGGAAGGTCGGGATCTCGGGCGAGCAGAGCAGGCGCGAGACCGCGAAGGCGCCACTGGCATTGGCATAGGCACAGCAGGTCTCGAGCTTTTCATCCCGCAGCCATCCGCGGAGAAAGCCGGAGAGAAAGGCATCGCCGGCGCCGAGCACGTTATAGACTTCGACGGGAAAGCCCGGTCCCTTCACGCCATCGTCGAGCGAGGCCGGGATCTCACCCGGAAACACCACGCAGCCCATGGGGCCGCGCTTGCACACGATGGTGGCCTTCGAGATGGCGCGGATGGCCCGGATGGCGGCGAGCGTATCCTCGGACCCGCCCGCGATATGCAGTTCCTCCTCGGTGCCGACGACGAGATCGCAATCGGCGAGGATCGGCTTCAAGTGTTCCGTCACCGCGTCCGAGCGCACATAGCGCGATTCGCCCGCGCCGTGGCCGAGAAGGCCCCAGAGGTTGGGGCGGTAATCCACGTCGAGCACCACCTTGCGGCCGTTCTCCTTCGCGATGCGGATCGCCTTCTTCTGCGCGGCGGCGGTCGTTTCCCGTGAAAAGTGCGTGCCAGTGACGACGATGGCGGCGGCGGACGCAATGAAGCTCTCGTCGATGTCGTTCTCATTGAGCGCCATATCGGCGCAGTTGTCGCGATAGAAGATCAGCGGGAAGGAATCCTCGTCCCTGACGCCGAGAATCACGAGCGCAGTGAGGCGCTTCTCATCGGTGACAATGCCGCCCGTCGCGACGCCCTCGCGCTCCATCTGCTCACGGATGAAGCGGCCCATGGCCTCGTCGCCTACGCGGGTCACGAGGCCCGATTTCAGGCCGAGCCGAGCCGTGCCGATGGCGATGTTCGCGGGGCACCCGCCGACCGCCTTGGAGAAGGAGGCCATGTCCTCCAGCCGACCACCCACCTGCTGGCCGTAGAGATCGACCGAGGCGCGGCCAATGGTGATCACATCCAGGGCTGGCTTCATGCTATTCCTCCCGCTCCCGGTCTTATAAACCGTGTGAGAGCCGCGCTTGGCTCTTGCCGTTATAGAATGTTTATTCTATTACCAGCTTATGTTGGAATATCAATTCTAAATTTGCCGCGAGCCGGCAAAGGGTCAGGGGGAAAACATGATCAGAATCGCCGTTCTGGGCGCCGGCCGCATCGGCCGCATTCACGGGCGCAACGCCGCCAATCATTCCGATGCCCGCCTCGTTGCGGTGGCCGATCCGCATGCGCCTGCCGCGCAGGAGCTGGCAGCGGCGACGGGCGCGGAGGTCGCGTCGCTCGATGCGATCGTCGAGCGTTCGGACGTGGACGCCATCCTCATCTGCACGCCGACCACCACTCACGCCGATCTGATCGAGCGTGGCGCGCGCGCCGGCAAGGCCGTGTTCTGCGAGAAGCCGGTCGACCTGTCGAGCGAGCGCATCGAGACCTGCCTCGCCACCGTCGAGAAGGCGGGAACGCCGCTGATGATCGGCTTCAACCGCCGCTTCGATCCGAATTTCGCGTCCCTGCGCCGCCGCCTCGCCGACGGCGAAGTGGGCGAGGTGGAACTGGTTACCATTCTCTCCCGCGATCCCGGCCCGCCGCCGGTGAGCTACATCGCGACCTCCGGCGGCTTGTTCCGGGACATGATGATCCACGATCTCGACATGGCCCGCTTCCTGCTGCTGGGCGATGAGCCGGTGGAAGTGCATGCGGTCGGCTCCTCCCTCGTCGATCCGGCCATCGGTAAAGCCGGCGATGTGGACACGGCCGCCGTGATGCTGAAGACCGCCAAGGGCCGGATCGTGCAGATCTCCAATTCCCGCCGCGCCACTTATGGTTACGACCAGCGCGTCGAAGTCCATGGCTCCAAGGGCATGATCCGCGCCGGCAACATCCACCGCACGACAGTGGAGGTGGCGAACGCCTCCGGCATCACCGCCGATCCCGTGCAGGACTTCTTCCTGGAACGCTATGCCGAAGCCTATCGCGACGAGCTCACCACGTTCCTGAACGCTATCCGCGACGGCAAGCCGTGCAGCCCCACTGGCCGCGATGGCCTGATGGCCCAGCGCCTTGCGGATGCCGCGACGGAATCGGCACAGAGCGGTAAGCCGGTAAGGGTGTAATCTCCAAACGTCATCCCGGGGCTGCGGAGCGGAGCCCGGGATCGTTTAAACCAGCTTGGCACTGTCATCCCAGCGAAGGCCGGGATCCATAACCACGACATTGCTCCAGCCTGCATCCGCGGTCTTTATGGATTCCCGCCTGCGCGGGAATGACAGCGTTGAGGTTCCCGCACCATTCTCGTTCAACGATCCCGGATCGTCAGTGACGTCCAGGATGACAAGCGTTACCCCTCCGCCCGCTTCTCCGCCGTGCCGACGGCGAGCGCCATCGCCAGCGCGAACGAAGCGGAGAGCGACCGGAAGGCGCCGAAATCGGCCTCCGCCACTTCGAGCCAGACATCGGCGTTCGTCACCAGCGGGCTGAAGGCCGAATCCGTGATCGCGACCACCGGCACATCGCGCTGCGCGGCAGCCGCTGCGAGATCGGCCGTGACGGGCGCATAAGGCGTGAAGCTGATGGCAAGCACCGCATCGCTCTTGGTGGCGATGGCGAGCTGCTCGGGGCCGAGCTGGCCGACATGGTCAATGAGGATGGCCCGCACTCCCAGCTTCCCGAAGGCATAGGCGCAATAGGCGATGACCGGAAACACCCGTCGGGCGCCAAGCAGGTAAACGGTATCGGCCTTGGCCAGGGTCTCGATGGCGCGGGAGAGTTCCTCGGGGCGCACCGAAGCCCGCATCCGCTCCAGAGAGACGGCTGCCGCACTGGTGAAGCCTTCGAGGAGGGACACCGCATGAACGTGGTGCCCCTCGGCATCGCGCAAGCTCCTCAGGCGCTCGCGGTAATCCGGAAAGCGCTCCCGCAGGCGATCGCGGAAGATCTGCTGTAGATGAGAGAAGCCGTCATAGCCGAGGCTCTTGGCGAAACGCACCAGCGTGGACGGCTGCACGCCGGCGTGTTCGGCAATGCCAGCGACCGTTCCGAAGGCCACATCCTCAGGGTGCTCAAGGGCGAAGGCGGCGATCTGCTTCAATCGCTTCGGCATCGACTCGCGGCGGCCGAGCAGGAGCGTTCGAAGTCCGTCATAATCGTCCGGGGTCTCCGTCACCACCGCTTCCGCGCTGCCCATGCTGTCCTCGGTTTCCATCGCAGGCCTCGAGACGTCAGATCGGCCTTGACACCGATCCTACAAAAATGGAATAAAAATTCCAATATAGAAACAAAAAGGTTCTGACGTTCCGTTTCAGCGGACGATCGGATCGGCAGAGGGAACGCTGTACGGACGGTGATTCGCCCTTCGGCTCATTTGTTTTCTCTCTGCCTCTTGAGGCAAGCGGCAAGGCCGCGGCGTTCGCCGCAACGCACAGGCGTTGCGGTGCTCGCGTGAGAACAATCTGGGAGGAAGAGCATGAAATCGTTCGTTACCGGTCTGGCTGCCGCGGCAGCTCTGACCCTCGCCACCGCCGCCCCGGTCGCGGCGCAGCAGAATTCCCGCATCATCGTCGTCAGCCATGGTCAGGCCAACGACCCGTTCTGGTCGGTGGTGAAGAACGGCGTGGCGGCGGCCGGCCAGGACATGAAGGTCCAGGTCGATTACCGTGCGCCCGAGACCTTCGACATGGTCGCCATGGGCCAGCTCATCGACGCGGCCGTGAACCAGAAGCCGGCCGGCCTGATCGTCTCGATCCCCGACGCCTCGGCGCTTGGCCCGTCGATCCAGAAGGCAGTGGCCGCCGGCATTCCGGTAATCTCCATGAATTCCGGCTCCGACGTGTCGAAGAAGCTCGGCGCGCTGCTCCATGTGGGTCAGGACGAGGTTGAGGCCGGTCGCATCGCCGGTGCCAAGCTCAAGGAGATGGGCGGCAAGATCGGCCTGTGCGTAAACCAGGAAGTCGGCAACGTCTCGCTCGATCTGCGCTGCAAGGGCTTCACGGAGGGCTTCGGCGGCAAGGTGACGGTTCTCCCCGTCACGAATGATCCGGCAGATATACGGGCCAAGGTGAAGGCGGCGGTTGCTGCGGACGCGTCCGTCGATACGATCCTGGCGCTCGGCGCGGGCACGGCGGGCGAGCCCTCGGTCGCGGCGGTGAAGGAGGCCGGCAAGACCGGCGCCATCCGCGTCGCCACCTTCGACATGTCGGCCGGCTTCCTCAAGTCGGTGGCCAACGGCGAGGCGGTCTTCGCCATCGACCAGCAGCAATACCTGCAGGGCTATCTGCCGGTGGTCTTCCTGGCGAACTACGCCAAGTACGGTCTGATGCCCGGCGGCGACGTGGCCTCCGGCCCGAACCTGATCACGAAGGAAAAGGCCAATCAGGTGGTCGAGCTGTCCGCCAAGGGCATTCGCTGATCGTTGCAGGAGCCCGCGATCTTGTGATCGCGGGCTCCTCTCTTTCATGGATTCATATGGGGAGGCGCTCATGGTCAACACCACCCAGCCGACCGCCAATCTTGCACCGGCGACAGCCGTCAAGAAAATTCAGGACGAGCGCCTGCGGGAGGTCTCCCTCCTCACCAAGATCATGCGGCGTCCCGAACTCGGCGCTCTTGCCGGTCTCGTCCTCGTCACGATCTTCTTTCTCTCCACCGCCGACGTGTCCATGTTCACGCTGGCGGGCATCATGAACATTCTCTCGCCCGCCTCCCAGCTCGGCATTCTCGCCATCGCGGCGGCCCTTCTGATGATCGGCGGCGAGTTCGATCTCTCCATCGGCTCGATGGTGGCCTTCACCGGCCTCGTCTTCGGCGCCTTCATCACGCTCAGCGGCTGGCCTCTGCTTTTAGCCATTCTCGCCACTTTCGTCGTGGCGGCCGTGCTCGGTGGCCTGAACGGCCAGATGGTGATCCGCACGCGGCTTCCTTCGTTCATCGTCACGCTCGCCTTCCTGTTCATCCTGCGCGGTCTCTCGCTCGTCGGATTAAAGTGGGCGACTGGCGGATCGACCCAGATGCGCAGCATCGGCGATCAGGCAGGCGAAGGCCTCATCCGCGAACTCTTCTCGGGCGTTGCTTTCGAGGGTGTGTTCTCCTGGCTAGCGGCGCATGACGTCATCGCCAAGTTTCCGAATGGCACACCGTCAGTGACGGGAATGCCCGTCTCCATCGTCTGGTTCATTGGCTTCGCGCTTGTCGCCACCTGGCTTCTCCTGCGCACGCGCGCCGGCAACTGGATCTTCGCGGCAGGCGGCGATGCCAACGCGGCGCGCAATTCCGGTGTGCCGGTGGACCGGGTAAAGACCGGGCTCTTCATGCTCACCGCCTGTGCGGCCGCTCTCGTTGCTGTTCTTACCGTGCTCGATGCGGGCTCGACCGATGCACGGCGCGGCTTCCAGAAGGAGTTCGAGGCCATCATCGCGGCGGTGATCGGCGGATGCCTCCTGACCGGCGGCTACGGCTCGGCCATCGGCGCATTCTTCGGCGCCATCATCTTCGGCATGGTCTCCATCGGCCTCACCTATACGAGGTTCGATTCCGACTGGTTCCAGGTCTTCCTCGGCGCCATGCTGCTGCTCGCGGTGCTGTTCAACAACTTCATCCGCCGCAAAGTGACGGGAGAGCGCTGATGGACAAAGAAGCTCCCCTCATCGACATCCGAAACCTCGTCAAGCATTTCGGTTCGGTGATCGCGCTGTCGGGCGTATCGCTCACAGTCCATCGCGGCGAGGTCATGTGCCTGCTCGGTGACAACGGCGCCGGCAAGTCAACGCTCATCAAGACGCTCGCCGGCGTGCACAAGTCCACCTCGGGCGAGTTCTTGGTCGAAGGGCAGCCGGTGACCTTCTCCAGCCCACGCGATGCGCTCGATGCAGGCATCGCGACGGTTTATCAGGATCTCGCGATGATTCCACTCATGTCGGTCACGCGCAACTTCTTCATGGGGCGCGAGCCGGTGAAGGGCATCTGGCCGTTCCGCAATGTGGATTTCGACCATTGCGACGAGGTCACGCGGGAGGAGATGCACAAGATCGGGATCGACGTGCGCGATCCCCACCAGGCTGTTGGCACCCTCTCCGGCGGCGAACGCCAATGCGTGGCGATCGCCCGCGCGGTTTATTTCGGTGCGAAGGTGCTGATCCTCGACGAGCCGACTTCGGCGCTGGGCGTGGCGCAGACCTCCATGGTGCTCAAGTACATCCACCAAGTGCGCCAAAAAGGCCTTGGCGTGATCTTCATCACGCACAACGTGCGTCACGCCTATGCGGTGGGCGACCGCTTCACGGTGCTCAACCGCGGCAAGACGCTGGGCACCTACAAGAAATCCGAGATCCAGATCGATCAACTGCAGAACCTCATGGCCGGCGGCAAGGAACTGCAGGCCGTGTCGGAAGAACTCGGCGGAATGGTCTGATAGATGACATCTAGCCCAACCTTCATCCTGAGGAGCCTGCTACGCGAACTCCTCAGAGGCTGACTGATAAAGGACCCGCAGCTTCTTCCCGTCATCACCGGCCTTGTTCCGGTGATCCTGATTGAATGAGGCGTAGCACTCTTCCCACCGACATGGCCGGGCGTGTCCCGGCCATGTCGGTGGGAAGGCCGAATATCGAGCCAGCCTCTCGGGATGAGGGCATCCACATCAAGTCAGGAGCATGACGCATGACATCACTCGGCATCGGCCTCATCGGCACCGGCTACATGGGCAAGTGTCATGCCCTGGCCTGGAACGCCGTTGCGGCGGTCTTCGGGGACGTGGATCGGCCACGCCTTGCGGTCTTGGCTGAAGCCTCGCAGGAACTCGCCGAGAGGAAAGCGCGAGAAATCGGCTTTGCGCGCGCCACCGGCGACTGGCGCTCTCTCGTCACCGATCCGGCTGTCGATGTGGTGTCAATTACCACGCCTAACGCCTTCCATCCCGAGATGGCGATCGCGGCGCTGGAGGCGGGCAAGCATGTCTGGTGCGAGAAGCCGATGGCAACACGCCTGCCCGATGCGGAGCGGATGCTCGCCGCCGCCCGCGCCTCGGGCAGGGTCGCAGCCCTCGGTTACAACTACATCCAGAACCCCGTCATCCGTCTGATCCGCCGCCTTCTCGACGAGGGCCGGATCGGCGAGGTTAATCATGTGCGCGTCGAGATGGATGAGGATTTCATGGCGAACCCCGAGGAGCTCTTCTACTGGAAGAGCGAGGCGAGTTCCGGCCATGGCGCCCTCGACGATTTCGGCGTCCATGCGTTGAGCCTGATCTGGATCCTGTTCGGCGGCGTGCGCCGTGTCTGCGGGCATATGGCGAAGCCTTACGCGGATCGCCCCGTGAAGGATGGCGGCCGCCGCGCGGTCGAGACCTATGACATCGCCACCACGCTGATCGAGCTCGACAACGGCACCTCCGGTGTGATCGCGCTCAACCGCTCGGCCTGGGGCCGCAAGGGGCGAATCTTCGTCCAGCTCTTCGGCTCGAAAGGCACCATCGTCTTTGACCAGGAACGCATGAACGAGGTCCAGCTCTACACGGCCGACGGGGCAGGAGAGACGCAAGGGTTCCGCACGATCCTGACCTCCCCGCATCACCCGCCTTATAATAAATTCATCCCCGCGCCGGGACACGGGCTCGGTTTCAACGATCTGAAGATCGTCGAATGCCGGGAGCTGATCCGCCGCATCGATGGGGAGGCCGCCCATCTGATCACGTTCGACGACGGCATCCGCATCGAGCGGGCCGTGGATGCGATTGCGAGAAGCGCGCATTCCGGCGTTTGGGTCGACATCGCAACGGGTGGGGACAGACAGGCCGCTTGAGGAGGTTCGACCATGAAAGTCGGGACAACGGCGGATCGGATCGTCATCGAATACGATATCGGGAAGGCCCCGCACCAGATCTGGGCAGCCTTGACCGCCCCGGACGCCATCGCGTCCTGGTGGGGCGACCATGTGCGCCTCGATGCGAAAGCCGGCGGCGCCTTCCGGGAGGAATCGACGGACGAAACCGGTCGAACGGTTGTCACCACGGGAACCGTGAGCCGATTCGAGCCGCCGGAATTCCTCGAACTGTCATGGGCCGGCGAGGACTGGCCGCAACCCACCCAGGTGTCCATGGTTCTCGATCCAGTTGCCGAAGCGAAGACGCTCCTTCGCCTGGAGCACCGAGGCTGGTCGGTTCTTCCGGCCGACAGGAGGCAGCGGCTGATCGAGCAGCATGCGGCGGGCTGGCATCACCACCTGCGCGATCTGGAATCATATCTCGAACGGTAAAGTTCCGCTCCCAGCCTACCTCTCACCTCATCCTGAGGAGGCGCGCAGCGCCGTCTCGAAGGAGGATTAAGAGTGCACTGGACCCTCCTTCGAGACGCAGACTCCGTCTGCTCCTCAGGATGAGGTTTGTGTCAGTGGAGATGCGATATGCAGCTCAGCTGTCGTCAGGCCGCGTGCGTCTTCAGGACCTCGAGGAACGCATCCGCGTAGCGGTCGAGCTTGGCCTGTCCCACGCCATGGACCTCGCCGAAGGCACGCACCGTCGTCGGCCGCTTGGCCGCCATGTCGATCAGGCTGCGGTCGGAGAAGATCACGTAGGCCGGCACGCCTTCTTCCTTGGCAAGCCGCGTGCGCAGGCCTTTCAGGTCGAGGAGCAGCGGATCGTCGGACGGCACCACGGATTCCGCTTCCATGCGTCCACGCCTGCGGCGGCGCTCGGCGGGTTTCATGAGCACGTCGGAGCGCAGCTCGATCCGTTCCTGGCCCTTGAGAACGGCCACGCCTTTGTCCGTCAGCGTCCAGCGCCCGTATTCCGCCAGTTCCAGGCCGATCAGGCCCGCCGCATAGATCTGCCGCAGGAGCGAGCGCCATTCGGTCTTCGCGCGGTCGTTGCCGACCCCGAACGTCTTCAGCTTGTCGTGGCCGAAGCGGCGGATGGAATCCGTCTCCTCGCCCACGAGGATGCTGATGAGATGCTCCGTGCCGAAGCGCTCGCCCGTGCGCACGATGGCCGAGAGAATCTTCTGCGCCTCGATGGTGCCGTCGAAGGACATGACGCCGTCGATGCACAGATCGCAATTCCCGCAAGGGTCGGTGCTCTCACCGAAATAGGCGAGAAGGGTCTGGCGCCGGCAGCGCGGCGCTTCGCACAGGGCGACGAGCGCATTGAGCCTCTGGCGTTCGACGCGCTTCTGCTCGTCCGCCGCATCGCTCTCCTCGATCTGCAGGCGACGCAGGCGCATGTCGTCGAGGCCGTAGAGGGTGAGCGTGTCGGCCGGTGCGCCGTCGCGGCCGGCGCGGCCGATCTCCTGGTAATAGGCCTCGATGGATTTCGGCAGGGCCGCATGGGCGACGAAGCGCACGTCCGGCTTGTCGATGCCCATGCCGAAGGCGACGGTCGCCACCATCACGACACCGTCCTCCTGGAGGAAGATGTCCTGGTTCTTGGCGCGATCCTGTTGCGCCATGCCGGCATGGTAGGGCAGGGCGCGGTAACCGGCCTGGCTCAACGAATCCGCCAGCCGTTCGGTGGCGTTGCGGGACGAGCAATAGACGATGCCGCTCTCGTGGCGGTGCTTGTCGAGGAAGGAGAAGAGCTGGCGCTTGGAATTCTCCTTCGACTGCATGGCAAGGCGCAGGTTCGGCCGGTCGAAGCCATGGATGAAGAGGCGCGGCTCCTGCTCGAACAGCCGGTGCATGATGTCGCTGCGCGTCGCCACATCGGCGGTCGCGGTCAACGCGATGGTCTGCACATTGCCGAGCCGCTGGCGCACCTCGCCGAGCATGGCGTATTCGGGCCTGAAATCGTGCCCCCATTGCGAGACGCAATGGGCCTCGTCGATGGCGAGCAGGTTCACACCGGCCCGGCCCAGCCACTCGGTCGTGCCGGTGTTGGCAAGGCGCTCGGGGGAGGCGTAGAGAATGCGCATGCGGCGGTCGCGCACCGCGTCGACCACGCGGCGGTTTTCCTCCGGATCGTTGGCGGAGTTGAGACTGCCGGCTTCGATGCCGAAATGGCGCAGGGCCGCCACCTGATCGCGCATGAGGGCGATGAGAGGCGAGACCACGAGGGTCAGCCCCTGGCGGGCGAGGGTCGGCAGCTGAAAGCACAGGGACTTGCCCGCACCCGTGGGCATGACGGCCAGAACGTCCTCGCCGGCCAGCACGGCGCGCACGATCTCCTCCTGTCCTTCGCGGAAGGAGGGGAAGCCGAAAACGTCGTGGAGAATCTTGGCGGGGTCGATCACGTCTGCCGTGTGGCCGAGGAGAGGCTTCCCGTCAATGCGGCATCGGGAATCTGCAAGCGCGCCAGCACCCCGCGGGCTGCGGCAAGGCCGGTGGCGAAGGTCGCCTGGAGGAGGTAGCCGCCGGTGGGCGCCTCCCAGTCCAGCATCTCGCCGGCCACGAAGACCCCCGGCATCCGGCGCAGCATCAGGTGCTCGTCCACCTCGCCGAACGGCACGCCGCCGGCGGTGGAGATGGCCCGGTCGAGGGACTTCGTGCCCGTCAGCGTCAGGGGCACGGCCTTGATCAGACGGGCCAGCGCCCCAGGCTCGGGCGGAAGGGATGGCGAAGCCTCCCGCAGCAATGCGATCGCGACGGGGCTGAGGCCGCCGGCCTTGCGCAGGAAGGTGGAGGCAGACTGGCCCTTTCGCGGAGCGCCCAGGCGCTTCACCAGAGCCTCCTCGGACAGATCGGGCCGCAGATCCAGGTGCAGCGTGGCGCCGCCCGTCCGCTCGATGGCGTCGCGGAGCCTAGCCGAGAGGGCATACACCGCCCCGCCTTCGATCCCGTCCGCCGTCACGATGGCCTCTCCCCTCACGGTTCTGCCCTCGAAGGTCAGGGCCACCCGCTTCAGGGGCTCGCCTTCGAAGCGGCTGCGCATGACGTGGGACCAGGGGAGGATGAAACCCACGTTGGCGGGGCGCAGGGGCGAGACCGCGATACCCTGTCGAGAGAGCAGTTCCACCCAGGTCCCGTCGGAGCCGAGCCGGGGCCAGCTCGCGCCGCCGAGCGCCAGGATGGTGGCAGCAGGCTTGACCCGCACTGACTCGCCGGCGGCATCGGTGAAGATCAGACGGCCGTCCTCGTCCCATCCTTGCCAGCGATGGCGCAGGGCGAAGCGGACGCCAAGGCTCTCCAGCCGCGACAGCCAGGCGCGCAGGAGGGGAGAGGCCTTGAAGGCCTTGGGGAAGACGCGGCCGCTGGAGCCCACGAAGGTCTCCTGTCCCAACCCCTCGCTCCAGGCGCGCAGGTCCTCGGGGCGAAAGGCCTCGATCAGGGGCCGCAATCGCGGCTGGGCCTCGGCGTAACGGGTGACGAAATGCTTGAACTCTTCCGAATGGGTCAGGTTCAGACCACCCCGGCCCGCCACGAGGAGTTTTCGCCCGACGGACGGCATCTGATCGTAGACGATGACCTTAAGGCCCGCGCGTCCCAGGACCTCCGCGGCGATCAGGCCGGCGGGGCCGCCGCCGACGATGGCGACTTCGGGTGGGGAGGAACTTGCGGGCATGCGGTCAGCTGACGCGGGAGGGTGTGGAATCTGGACCCTCACGCTTCAACATGGCATGGAGCGTCATCGGGTTCATGGCTTTTGCACATGAACGCCACAGGCACTTTTTGCAAGGGGAGCGGCGCTTGAATGCCGCCCGAAGGGGATTTTCGATGCGTGCTCTTTTCATCTCAGGCCTCGTCGCCCTGGGGCTGGCCGGCTGCGCGGGCGATTTGGCTCTCACCCCCAAGGATGCCGTCCTGGCGAGCTCCACCAACGATGCCGCCGAGGCCGCGCGGCTGATCTCGGCATACCGAGTCTCGAAGGGCTTGAGCCCGGTGACGGTGGATTCCTCCCTCAACAAGGCCGCGGAGCATCAGGCGCGGGCGGTTGCGGCGGCGGGCCGCCTCAGCCATGGCAGCTTCGCCGGCCGCATGGATGAATACGGCATCATCGGCTACTCGGCCGAGAATCTCTCAGCCGGTTCGGATTCGGTGGATGGAGCCATTGGGCGCTGGAAGGCCTCTCCGGGCCATAACAGCAATCTCCTGATGCCCCAGGCCCGTAAGATCGGCCTCGCCCGCGCCGATGCGAACAATCGCTATGGGCGGTATTGGGCGCTCGTTCTCGGTCAGTAAGTCCGGGCACTAACGGAAGCGTGAAGCGTTAGGATCTCAGTTCCTCTCTTTTGCGCTTCGCATGACCCACCAACAAATGCTTGCCTTCGCCATCGTCGCCGGGATGATGGCGCTCTTCGTCTGGGGACGTTTCCGCTACGATCTTGTCGCTGTCCTGTCGCTGCTGGTCGCCGTGCTGGTCGGCATCGTGCCCGCCGACAAGGCTTTCGAGGGCTTCAGCGACGACATCGTCATCATCGTGGCGAGCGCGCTTCTGGTCAGCGCCGCCATGGCGAAGTCCGGTATCCTCGAGGCAGGATTGAACCGGGTCGGGCCTTATTTGCGCACCACGCAGATCCAGGTCGTTGTGCTGGTGACCGTGGTGACGGTGCTCTCCGCTTTCGTGAAGAACATCGGCGCGCTGGCGATGATGATTCCCGTGGCGTTTCAGATAGCCCGGCGGACGAACACGCCGCCTTCGAGCTTTCTCATGCCGATGGCCTTCGGCTCCCTTCTCGGCGGCATCGTCACCCTGGTCGGCACCTCGCCGAACATCATCGTGTCTCGGGTCAGGCAAGAGCTTCTGGGCGAGCCGTTCGGCATGTTCGACTTCACGCCGGTCGGGCTCGGTATAGCGCTGGCGGGCGTCGCCTTCCTGGCCTTCGGCTACCGTCTGCTGCCGCAGGGCCGCAAGGGCTCCGCCTCCCTCTATGATGCTCTCGATATCAAGGATTATGTCACTGAGGCGCGGGTGACCCCCGAATCTGAGGTGATCGGGCAAACGGTGGCGGATTTGCACAAACTCGCCAATGGCGAGGTGAAGGTCGCGGCCATCATCCGCAACGAGACCCGCAGCTCCAGTCCCCTGCCGGATGCAAGGATCCGCGAGAACGACGTTCTCATGCTGGAGGGTGAATCGGATGCGCTCGAGAGCGCCGTTGTTCGGGCCGGGCTGAAACTGAGCCGAGAGCATCGCCAACCGGAGATGGAAGAAGCAACCGACGAGATCGGTGTCATCGAGGCGATCGTCGGGCCGAATTCCCGCTTGACCGGCCTCTCGGCGGAGCAGATCGGTCTCTATGAGCGCTTCGGGGTCAACCTCATTGCGGTCAGTCGCAGCGGCGTGCGCTTCAAGGAACGGCTGCGCACCATCACTCTGCGCTCCGGGGATGTCATTGTGCTGCAAGGCAACCTCAAGCGGCTGCCCGACACCTTGCGCGATCTCGGCTGTCTGCCCTTGGCCGAACGGGAGATCCGGCTCGGCAGCGCGCGGCGCAGCTTCATGCCGGCCGCGATCCTCGTGGGTGCCATGGTGCTCGTCGCCTTCAACATCCTGCCGGTGGCGATCGCCTTCTTCGGGGCGGGCGTCCTCCTCGTCCTGTTCGGCTCCCTCACCTTGCGCGAGGCCTACGAGACGATCGAGTGGCCGATCATCGTCATGCTCGGAGCCCTGATTCCGGTCAGCGAATCGATCCGGACGACCGGCGGCACGGACCTGATCGCGGGATGGCTCTCAATGGCCGCCAGCATGCTGCCGCCCACCGGTGCTCTCGTGCTCATCATGGTGGCCGCCATGGCGGTGACGCCGTTCCTCAACAATGCGGCCACCGTGCTGGTGATGGCCCCCATCGCGGCGAGTTTCGCCACCCAACTCGGCTTCAAGCCCGACGCGTTTCTCATGGCGGTGGCCATCGGGGCAGCCTGCGATTTCCTCACCCCCATCGGCCATCAGTGCAACACCCTGGTGATGGGGCCGGGCGGGTACCGATTCGGCGATTACTGGCGGCTCGGGCTGCCGCTTTCGATCCTGGTGGTGGTGATCGGCGTACCGCTCATCATGCTGGTCTGGCCGCTGCAGTAATATCAATCAGCGGAAGATCGCCGTGAGGAGCAGGGTGGTGCCCGCCACCGACGACGAGAGCGCGACGATCATGGCCCAGATGTGCAGCCGGTCCCGCTCCTCCTGATTGAGCAGGGGGCGATAGCGCGAATCCGAGCGACCGAAGATGAAGCTGGTATTCCGCGCCGGCCGAGGATCGTGAGGCAGCACGCAGAAGCTCGACCGCACCGCGTGATGGCGGACGCTGTAGGACGGTTCGCGGGAGAGCGGCGGGGTCATGGCGGGGCGCTACATGGGACAAGATTACGGGCGAGAGGTTCGCCTTAAAGCCGTGAACGAGTGGTAAAGGCGCGGGGTCACTTTCCATCGTCGTAAACCAAACCTTGATGACCCTTCGATCTTCCCTGTGGATCGTCCGGACCATTCAGGGCTGTTATTTCATTTTCCAACGTTTTATTGTTATATTATGTCGTAACGTCAGCGGAAGAGGCGAATCATGATCAAGATCGCAACCGGGGCAGGCGCTCTAGCGGGGGTAGGCGCTCTTGCGATGGTGCTCCTTCTGGCCGCCTGTAATCAGAATGGGGCCGGATCGGTTGCGCTTGGAGCGGCCACGGGACTGGATCCGACCGGCCTGTCCGGAACCGCGGTCAGTATGGTCCAGAGCGCTCAGCCCGAGCGGGATCCGGACTCGCAGAGCGTGGATTTCAGCCGATTCGCCTCACGTCTCTCCGATGCGGCTGCCGGCAACACGGCGCGACCAAATTATCTGGGTGAACTCGATCGCCAATCGAGCCTGATGATGGCCAGGCACGCGGCTGGGATGGCCAGTACGGTTGCATCGGCTGCCATCGGCGGAGCCATGACCGGCGGTGTCGGCTTGGCGGCCGCGGCTCCTTCTCTCGCCATGCAGGCTGCAGCAGCAGGCATGACGACAAGCCAGCTGGCCGCTGCGAGAGGTCAGGCCAGCGCCGCCATCGCACAGGCGGAGGCTCAGCGGGCTGCCGAACAACTCGTTTCCGATGCGGATCGCCCTGCGGAGGCACAGGCCGTTCTCTCCATCCTCAATGGTGCCGGCGCAGCCAGCGCCACTTGGCAAAATCCGTCGACCGGGGCTTCCGGCAAGGTGAGCTTGAAACCGATGAACAAGAAGGCGTTCGGCGCGCTCGATTGCCGCCTCGTCCGGCGAGAAATGCGAAGCCGTGGCGCCACGCGGACCGGCGAGATGCTCGCGTGCCGAAGCAACGGGGAATGGTACGACCTCTCCTGACCGCAGAAAACGGGTCGTGCGGCGGTCGGCTTTGTGTCATTTCCGATCGGTAAGATCCGGAATCGACCCTATGACGCAAGCCTCCATCCAAAAAACCATGACCGCGTCCGATTGGGCGCTGTTGGCCATTCTCTCGATCGTCTGGGGTGGCTCCTTCCTCTTCGTGGGCGTGGCCGTCCGCGAATTGCCGCCCCTGACGATCGTGGCGCTGCGGGTGGTGACGGCGGCCTCGGCGCTGCTTCTCACCTTAAGACTCATGGGGGTGGATCTGCCGCGTACCCGTCAGGTCTGGTCTGCCTTTCTCGGCATGTCGATCCTCAACAACGTCATCCCCTTCACCCTGATCGTCTGGGGGCAGAGCCATATCGCCAGCGGCCTCGCGTCCATTCTCAATGCGACGACGCCGCTCTTCACGGTGATCGTGGCCCATTACCTGACCGAGGACGAGCGCCTGACGGGACAGCGCTTCGCCGGCGTGATCGTGGGTTTTGCCGGCGTTGCGGTGATGATCGGGGCCGCGGCCTTCGCTTCGTTGGATGCGAGCATCCTGGCGCAGCTGGCGGTCCTGGGAGCGGCCCTCTCCTATGGCTTTTCCGGCGTGTTCGGGCGACGTTTCAAGACCATGGGCATTCCACCTCTTGCGACCGCAGCCGGACAGGTCACGGTCTCAAGCGCGATCCTTCTGCCCACTGCGCTGATCGTCGATCGGCCCTGGACGCTGGCGATGCCGAGCACCGGGGCGATCGTGTCCCTGGCGGCCCTCGGCCTGGTCTCGACGGCTTTCGCCTATCTGATCTTCTTCCGCCTGCTCGCGCGGGCGGGCGCCACCAATGTGGGCCTTGTGACCTTCCTCATCCCGGTCAGCGCCATCCTGCTCGGCGTGCTCGTCCTCGGCGAGACCTTGGCGATGCGGCATATGGCCGGCATGGCTCTGATCGGCGGAGGCCTCATCCTGATCGATGGCCGCCTCCTCTCGGCTTTGAAAGCGCGGTTCAGCGTTAAGGAGCCGGCGCCGCACGGAAACGGTTGAACATCATGTCGGGCGCGCTGGTATTGTGGCGCGAGGGAACGAGCCTGCCCATCCACGCATCGGTCACCTTGGCGCCCGGAAAATTCATGATCGGCTCTTCGCGCCAGGAGCGGGCCCCAGCCTCCCGTACGGCGATGCGCGCCACGTCGGCGTTGAACTCGGTCACGTACATGGAACGCAGCCCTGCGAAGGGCAGGCCGGAGACACCCAGATCGAAGGCGACATCCAAGGTCATGCGCTCCTCATTGAGGGCCTTGACGGCAACGGTTGATCTGCCGCCCTTCGCCAGGGTCAGCGTGAAGGTCATGGTCTTCGGGTCGAAGGCCACGTCCTTGAGATTCACCACGGGCCGCTGGTCGAATTCCACCGGGCCGACGAGGAAAGAGGAGCCGTAGGAGGTCCAGTCCAGATGCTCGGGCGGGAGCGGCTTGATGCGCCAATAGCCGTCGCCCGGATAGATCACGAGCACTTCCACCGCCTTGTCGCCGCGCTTCTTGAGCAGCTGAAGGAGATGGATCCTATGCGTGACCTTGTCGCCGATGGTCACCGTGACGTCGCTCGGGCGCCAGAACTCGGTGAACGACAGCCCCATGATTCGGACATTGCCGTCCTCGTAGAGGGTGCTCATGGTGGGATGCGGCTTGGCCGAGGTTTCCTGCGTGATGTCCTCACAGGCGGTCCAGTCCGGCTCCCAGCGGTCCTGGCGCAGGGACCCCATATAGGCCGGATGCACGGCCTCGATCTGGAAATGCTTCACCGCGGGCGAGGTGAAGTTGATCGCCACGTTGTCCTTTTCCGCGCACAGCACCGGTTCGCTGGTATTCGTCACGTCCACGGCCAGCCCATCGAGGGTGGCGGCGCCTGCCGTGGAGGCAAAGCCGAGGAAGCCAAGGGCGATAAGCCGGGGCAAGAACATGGGCATCGTCCAGTATCTTTACGGAAGCTAAAGCGGAGGGAAGCGCCAGAGATAGCGCGGTCCGGCTATGCCGTCGAGCCAAGAGACTTTTGCAGCCGAGCCTGTTGATGAGGCATGGCTGCCATCGCATCTATGGGGTTAGGGATCGGGGGTAGCCTGTGATAGGGTGAAAATCGTCCTGAAGCGTGGCTTCAGGGGCCGTCTGGCCCCAAAGACCCCCTGACCTGCCAGATTTGAGGCCGTCTTTCTTGAGTTTCCGATTATGCGCCTGACCTTGAGCCTGTCCGATAATCCCGCCACGACCTCGGTCGAGCGGGCGATCATGGAGTTTCGCAGCGCCCGTCCCGTGGTGATCGACGGGACTGAGGGCAGCGCGCTCGTGGTCGGCGTCGAGAACCTGGACGAGACCATGGACACCGAGATCGAGGCCGTTGCAGGCGGCCACGCCCATCTCGTCCTGCCGGCAGCAAGGCTCCGTCGCCTCGGCCTTGAGCGTGAGGTTCCCGGCCGGGTGGCTCTGCCGGTGGTGGACCGGAACCGCGTGGAAACCTTAGGCCTCAAGGTCGATGGTCGCATCGACGCGCCGGTTCGCCCCGCCGACGAGCTGGACGGCGAGGCGCTGGAACTGGCCCGCCTGTCGCTCGTCCTGCCGGCCGTGATCGTGGTGCCGCTGGCGAAGGGCATCGAGATCGCCCCGTCACTCGTGCGCGTGTCGGGCGAAGCCATTCGCGGCTATCGTCGTGCCAAGGCCGCCGACCTGGAGATCGTCAGCCGGGCGCCGGTGCCGCTGGAAGGCGCTCCCACCAGCGAGTTCGTGGTGTTCCGTGGCGGCGAGGGCCTGCGCGATCAGGTGGCGATCGTCGTCGGCAAGCCGGATGTCTCGAAGCCGGTGACCGTGCGGCTGCATTCGGCTTGTCTCACGGGCGATCTCTTCGGCAGCCTCAAATGCGATTGCGGCGACCAGCTGCGCGAGACCGTACGCTTCATGGCCCAGAATGAGGGCGGCATCCTGCT
The DNA here is from genome assembly GCF_044784385.1 of Microvirga sp. RSM25. Classification (NCBI taxonomy): domain Bacteria; kingdom Pseudomonadati; phylum Pseudomonadota; class Alphaproteobacteria; order Hyphomicrobiales; family Methylobacteriaceae; genus Microvirga; species Microvirga sp. RSM25. The sequence continues at coordinate 4,903,588 of NZ_CP173039.1, forward strand.
CTATCTCGACCAGGAGGGACGCGGGAACGGCATCGCCAACAAGATCCGCGCCTACAAGCTTCAGTCGCAGGGCTACGACACCTACGATGCCGACGAGGTACTGGGCTTCGAGGCCGATCAGCGCCGCTTCGATTTCGCCGCCGCGATGCTGCAGGGGCTCGGTGTCGGCAAGGTCCGCCTGATGACTAACAACCCCGAGAAGATCGCGGCGCTGACCAAGGCGGGCCTCGAGGTGATTTCCGATCACCGCGTGCTGGGGCGTCCGACGGCGGAGAATGTCAGCTACCTTGCCGCCAAGCGCGACCGCGCCGGCCATTACATCGACCTCGAGGGCATGCTCGCCTGCTCGAACAAGGATTGAGCGGTTAGCGCCGCAATATTCCTGTCAAGCTTGTATTGTCACTGTAAAACAATGTTCTAGCTTCTCCTTAAGGCGGAAAGGACCGCTCCGGCCCGACCGCTACGCCATGCATGCCAGCTTCCGCTGGCAGGTTGAGGGGGAAAGCCCATGTGGAGCCAAGTCTATAATCCGTTCAACAATGCGACGTTGTCGACCATAGCGGCCGCCGTTCCGGTCGTTCTGCTCTTGGTGATGATCGCCTCCGGCAAGGTGAAGGCACACATTGCCGCCGTCATCGCGCTTCTCGCGGCGATCGCCGTCTCCGTCTTCCTGTTCACCATGCCCACCGGGCTTGCCACACGCGCCGCCTTGTTCGGCGTCGCAACCGGCATGTTCCCGATCGGCTGGATCATTCTGAACGTCATTTTCCTCTACCGGCTGACGGTGGAGAGGGGGTATTTCGCCACGCTTCAGCAGTCGGTCGGGAACATCACGACGGACCGACGCCTTCAATTGCTGCTCGTCGCCTTTGCCTTCGGGGCTTTCTTTGAAGGCGCAGGCGGCTTCGGCACGCCGGTTGCCGTGACGGGTGCCATCCTCATCGGTCTTGGCTTCTCGCCGCTGGCGGCCTCCGGTCTCTCGCTGATCGCCAACACCGCTCCGGTCGCCTTCGGCGCCCTCGGCGCGCCGATCCAGGGCCTTGCTTCCGTCACCGGCTTCGATCCTTATGTTCTCGGTGCCATGGTCGGCCGTCAGCTGCCCTTCTTCTCGCTCATCGTGCCGTTCTGGCTTATCGCGGTGTTTGCGGGGTTGCGCGGCATGATGCAGATCTGGCCTGCGATCCTGGTGTGCGGCGTCTCATTCGCGATCCCGCAATTCCTGATCTCGAATTACATCAATCCCTGGATCGTCGACATCGGTGCATCTCTGATCTGCATGGCGTGCCTCGTCGGCTTCATGCGAGATCTGGCACCCGAAGGAGATCTGGACCTCGCCGGCCCTGCGCACGCGCGACGATTCCGTGGGAACCCTGACCCGGACTGCTCCCCTGAGCGCCGCCACACCCACCATGACCCCTCAGGTGGACCGGGGAGAGGTTTTCCGTGCCTGGGTACCGTGGATCATCCTCTCCGTCATCGTCGCGATCTGGGGCACGGGCTGGTTCAAGGCGCTCGTCAACCCGATCTTTACCTGGAGCTATCCCGTCCCAGGCCTGCACAACATGGTGCAGAAGGTTGCGCCCATCGTGGCCAATCCGACGGCGGAGCCTGCCGTCTTCGCCTTCACCTACATGTCCTATACGGGCACGGGCGTGCTGATCGCAGCCATCATCGCCGGCTTCGTCATGGGATTCTCCCCCTTGCGGCTCATCACCGCCTGGTTCGAGACGATCTGGGTGCTGCGCTATTCTCTCATCACCATCGCGGCGATGCTGGCCATCGGGACGCTCACCCGCTTTTCAGGTGTCGACGCAACGCTCGGATTGGCTTTCGCCGGGACGGGAATCCTGTATCCGTTCTTCGGCACCTTGCTCGGCTGGCTCGGCGTGGCGCTGACGGGCTCTGACACCGCGTCCAACGTCCTGTTCGGTGGCTTGCAGAAGATCACGTCCAACCAGCTTGGGCTGTCACCCATCCTCATGGCGGCGGCGAATTCGTCCGGCGGCGTCATGGGCAAGATGATCGACGCGCAATCCATCGTCGTGGCGTCGACGGCGACGAACTGGTTCGGGCATGAGGGAAGCATCCTGCGCTTCGTGTTCTGGCACTCCATCGTGCTCGCCTGCCTCGTCGGCGGCCTCGTGATGCTGCAGGCCTATGTCCACCCGTTCACGGAAATGGTCCTGCACTGACGGAAGACGTGGGATGAAAGAAAGCCGCCGCCGGAGAGATCCGGCGGCGGCTTTTGTCAAAGAAAACTACCGGGCCGGCATGCCGGTTTCGACGATCTTCGCCCAGAGCGAGACGCCGTAGGGGCTCGCCTCGTCGTTGAAGTCATAGGCCGGGTGGTGTACGCCGGCCGTGTCGCCGTTGCCGAGGAAGATATAGGCGCCCGGGCGCTGCTCCAGCATGTAGGAGAAATCCTCCGCGCCCATGAGGGGGAGCACGGTCGTGTCGACGGCATTCTCACCGCTGACGGCACGCGCGACGTTTGCCATGAACTCGGTCTTGTCGGGATCGTTCATGGTGACCGGATAGCCGCGGTCATAGTCGATTTCGGCCTTGGCCCCGAAGGCGGCGCAGACATTCTCGACGATGGCGCGGATGCGAGTCTCGGCGAGATCTCGCACGTCCGGAGAGAGGGTGCGCACGGTGCCGAGAAGCATCGCGGTCTGCGGAATGACGTTGAAGGCATCGCCCGCCTTCACGGTGCAGACGGAAACCACCACGGAATCGAGTGGATCGACGCTGCGCGAAGCGACGGTCTGAAGGGCCGTGATCACGTGAGCCGACACGACCACCGGGTCGATACAGTCATGCGGGCGCGCCGCGTGGCCGCCCTTGCCTTCGATGTTGATGGTAAAGCGGTCCGCCGCCGCCATCATCGCGCCGGGGCGGATGGCGAACTGGCCCACGGGAATGCCCGGCATGTTGTGCATGCCATAGACCTCGTTCACGCCGAAGCGCTCCATCAGGCCGTCCTTCAGCATTTCGTTGCCGCCGCCGCCGCCTTCCTCTGCCGGCTGGAAGATCACCACGGCCGTGCCGTCGAAATTGCGCGTCTCGGCCAGGTACTTCGCAGCCCCGAGCAGCATCGCCGTGTGGCCGTCATGGCCGCAGGCGTGCATCTTGCCGGGCACCTTGGACTTGTGCGGAACGTTCGTCGCCTCCTCGATGGGCAGCGCGTCCATGTCGGCGCGAAGACCGATCACCTTGCCTGAATTGTTCGAGCGGCCCTTGATCACGCCGACGACGCCGGTCCGCCCGAGCCCGGTCACGACCTCGTCGCAGCCGAAGCTCTTCAGCTTCTCCGCCACGATGCCGGCCGTGCGATGCACGTCGAACAGGAGCTCCGGGTTTTCATGGAAGTCGCGACGCCAGGCGGCGACTTCATCGGCAAGGTCGGCGACGCGGTTGATGATCGGCATGAACGTTCCTCGGGTTAACGAATCCGCAAGCCGTCAGCCAAGCAGAGGCAGGGCCTCTCCGTCAATCCTTCTCCACGAGGGAGAAGGAGGTCGTTACACTGTGCGACGCAGAGCGGCCTTGGGACGCTTCGTGCGAAATTGCCCGCGCTCGATGGCGACGAAGATCAGCACCAGAACCACGAGCGCCGTGAACCACCAGACCTGCGCGGTGCCGATGCCGAGGCAGCCCAGGGTGAAGGCGCACGCGAACGCGGCCATGATGCCGGGCGCCACGGTGGCACGATGGCTCTTCGCGCCGACGACGGCCTGATACAAAAGAACGCTGCCGGCCGCCGCGCCCACCAGTCCGAGTTCGTACCAGATTTCGAACAGCAGGGTGGATGGCGCGCTCGGTGGAACCAGTCCGAAGAAGCGGCCGCGCAGGGCGGTCTCCAGCCCGTGTCCTGTCAAGAGCCGCAGCGGCTCGTCCAGAATGATCCGGCGCCACACCTCGAGGCCGAGGGTCGTCGGCGAGTTTGCGCCGAGCAGGCTGGCCGCCACGGGCTTCAGGATGAAGGGCAGGACCGGTGCAAACAGCAGAAGGCCCGCCATGACGAAGCCGATCAAGCGAGAGCCGAAGACCGGATTCCATGCCGTGATAACGAAGACGACGGCGCCTGCAGCCAGACCGTAGAGGGGCAGGCCGTCACGCGTGAGGAGGGAGCAGATGGCAACGGCGAGCGCAAGGCCGATGGCTTCCAGGTTGCGTCCGCGGGAGTGGAGCCAGGCGATGGCAGGCCAGAGCAGCAGAACGAGCATGAGCATGCCGCGCTCCAAGCTCAGGCCCTCCGGGTCGAAGTGGCTGCCGCCGGTGATCGTCAGGGAAATGGCGATCAGGGCCGCGAGGCCCACGCCGACGGGAAGAAGATAGAGGTTGGCCGAGCGCATGCGCTCGGGAATGGCGAAATACCCGCCTAGCCCCATGAGGGCCATGCCGATGATGTTGAGAAGCCGCTCGGAGGCCTGGGGCAGAAAGGAGTCCAAACCAGGGACAGCCCGGCCCAGAACAGCAGGACCAGCCCGGCCACTCCGCCCGGAGAGGCGGCAAGCGCAGTGAGCTTATCCCATGCATGCCTTGCGCCTCCGTCGAGCACCGAGGCGAGGACGAGGAGAATGACCGCGAGAGGCGCCATCACCACCAGCGCGCGCCGCGTGAAAAGGGCCGCCAGAGGCACGGCAAAGAACAGGATCGCAAAGCCGAGGCGCCGCAGCATGGCGGCGGCATCGGCTGAAGGATTGGCCGTTTGGGAAACGGAGCGGATCATGGAGGTGGACAATCGGCGGTTGAGTGTTCAGGAACGGAAAGCGTAATGGACGGGAGCACCAAAAGCTGTAGGTGCGATGCAACACATCCCAGCCCTTGTGCCTTTTGGGAGAGCATGCCCTCCTTCGTCATTGCCGGCCTTGCGCCGGTGATCCCGATCCGAAAGGCGCAGCGCTCTTCCAATCGAGATGGCCGGCGCAAGGCCGGCCATGACGTGGGAAGGTTCCTACCCCTTTTGTCCCCGTATGAAGTTGATGATGCCGGAAAAGTCGTCGCCCTCGTGTCCGGCATTGTTGAACAGGGCATAGAGTTGGGCCGCCTCCGCGCCCAACGGCGTCGAAGCTCCCGAGCCGAGGGCCGCCTCCTGCGCCAGCTTCAGGTCCTTGAGCATCAGCGCCGCCGCGAAGCCCGGCTTATAGCCGTTATTGGCGGGCGAGGCCGGCACGGGTCCGGGCACCGGGCAATAGGTGGTGAGCGACCAGCACTGGCCTGAGGACGTTGAGGCGACATCGAACAGCGCCTGATGCGACAGCCCAAGCTTTTCGCCGAGTACGAAGGCTTCCGCCACGCCGATCATCGAGATTCCGAGGATCATGTTGTTGCAGATCTTCGCCGCCTGGCCCGCGCCGGCCTCGCCGCAATGGACGACTTTCTTGCCCATCTTGGAGAGGATCGGCTCGGCCCGATCATAGGCTGGCTTGGCGCCACCCGCCATGAAGGTGAGCGTGGCACCCGTCGCGCCGCCGACACCCCCGGACACCGGCGCGTCGAGGCTCAGCAGGTTGCGGCCCTGCTCGCGCGCCATAGCATGCGCCTTGCGCGCGCTCTCCACATCGACAGTGGAGCAGTCGATGAGCAGCGTGCCTTCCTTCACCGAGGGCAGGATGTCGGTCCAGACCGAGAGCACATGCTTGCCGGCCGGCAACATGGTGACGACGACCTCAGCATCCTTCACTGCATCGACGGTGGAGGCGGCGATGCTCGCTCCGTCGTTCCGCGCCTGATCACAGGAGGCGGGCGACAGATCGAAGCCGGTGATGGTGTGCCCGGCCCTGACGAGATTGGCGGCCATCGGCCCGCCCATGTTGCCGAGGCCGATGAAGGCGATGCTGGTCATGAGAGTCCTCCCGGATTGCGATGTGACGTTCGGTTGAGCAGCCAGAATGCGCCCGCCGCCATGACGATACCGCTGCCGGCATGCAGCAAGAGGTGTTTCGGGCTCTCGAAGCCCCGCTCCAGAAAGACGAGGATGACGTCGCCGGCAGGAATGAGAATTGTGAGCCCGAGCACTGTGCCTACGATGCGACGGGTCGACAGACGCGACAGGGCCGCGAGATATGCCCCGAAGGCGAGGTCCCGCAGACCGATGGCCGAGACATAGGACAGGCCCGGTCCCTCGGGCGCTGCGATTCCGAAAAGGGCTGCCCCGGCGCGCGGCGCGAAGATGAACAGCAACCCTAAGAGTACGAACACGCCCGACAGGGCGAACACGAGCCATGTGCTCGGCTCGTGCAAAGGCAATCCCGATGGTTCGTTCCTGAGCGTCATGCGCGTCGCGCCACCCACAGGGCTCCGACAAGCGCGAAGCCGTAGAACCACAGCATCAGCGATCCGAAGACCTTGTCCAGGGTAGGATCGAGCTGCGGGAAAAAGACTGCGAAATGCGAACCCACGGCGGCCATGATCAGCATGCCCGGAACAGCCGCCAGACCCATGACATGGATGGCAGCTTTTCGCGACACGCGCAGGATGCGGTCGATCGACAGACCAAATCCTAAGCCGAGCACCGCCCCTGCTGTGAAGTTGAGCTGGAACGGTCGGCGACCCTCCAGGAAGAACCATGGCCCTGCCCACGAGAACAGCGCGAAGATCGCCGCGGCGATGCCGAAGCCGAGGCCGAGCGATCTCACCATCATCGGTTGCCGCGTCCCACCAGGTCGCGCGCAACGATCAGGCGCATGATCTCGTTGGTGCCCTCGAGGATCTGGTGCACGCGCAGGTCCCGCACGATCTTCTCGACGCCGTAATCGGCGAGATAGCCGTAGCCGCCATGGAGCTGCAGGGCATCGTTCGCCACCTGGAAGCCCACATCGGTCGCCATGCGCTTGGCCATGGCGCAAAGCTTCGTGGCATCGAGCGCCTTCGCATCGAGGGCGGAGGCCGCACGCCACAGGAAGGTGCGCGCGCATTCGAGTTCGGTGGCCATGTCGGCGAGCTTGAACTGCAGCGCCTGGAAATCCGCGATGCGCTTGCCGAAGGCCTTGCGGTCGCCCGTATAGGCGAGTGCCTTGTCCAGCGCCGCCTGAGCGCCGCCCAGCGAGCAGGCGCCGATATTGATACGCCCGCCGTCGAGGCCCGACATGGCGATCTTGAAGCCCATGCCCTCGTCCGAGAGCCGGTTGGCCACGGGCACGCGCACGTCCTCGAAGATCACGGCGGCGGTGGGCTGCGCATTCCAGCCCATCTTCTTCTCCTGTGCGCCGAAGGAGACGCCCGGCATGTCCTTCTCGATCACGAGGGTCGAGATGCCGGACGGGCCGTCCTCGCCCGTGCGCACCATGGTCACGTAGATGTCGGATGTGCCGGCGCCCGAGATGAACTGCTTGACGCCGTTGACGATGTAATGATCGCCGTCGCGCATGGCCCTGGTCTTGAGCGCGGCCGCATCCGAGCCGGAGCCCGGTTCGGTCAGACAATAGCTCGCGATCAGTTCCATGGTGACCAAGCGCGGGATGTAGCGGCTCCGCTGCTCCTCGGAGCCGTAGCGGTCGATCATCCACGTCGCCATGTTGTGGATGGAGAGATACGCCGAGATGGCCGGGCAGCCGGTGGCGAGCGCCTCGAAGATCAGCGCCGCGTCGAGCCGCGTCATGCCCGATCCGCCCACATCGTCGCGGGTGTAGATCGCCGCCATGCCGAGGCTTGCGGCCTCGCGCATCACATCCACGGGAAAATGCTTCTTCTCGTCCCATTCGAGGGCGTGAGGGGCGAGGTTGTCCGCCGCGAAGGCGAGCGCCATGTCGCGGATGGCGATTTGATCGTCGGTGAGTGAGAACTGGGTCATGGGCCTAAATCGTCACGACAGAGGCGCTTCGTGCACCCCGACTTTGGATCTAGAGCATCCTTCGGCGAAGTGGCCTGAGGTCACGCAAAAAGATGCGGCCCCGAAAAAGCAAATGGCCGGGATCAAGGTCCCGGCCATCATGATCGTGCCTACTTCATCGTCGGAATGGAGAATTCCGCGCCTTCCTTGATGCCGGAGGGCCAGCGGGACGTGACGGTCTTGGTCTTGGTGTAGAAGCGCACCGCGTCCGGGCCATGCTGGTTGAGGTCGCCGAAGCCCGAGGCCTTCCAGCCGCCGAAGGTGTAATAGGCCAGCGGCACCGGGATCGGCACGTTGATGCCGACCATGCCCACATTCACCTTGGAGGCGAAGTCGCGGGCAGCGTCGCCGTCGCGGGTGTAGATCGCGACGCCGTTGCCGTATTCGTGGTCAGAGGGCAGGCGCAGCGCCTCGTCGTAGTTCTTGGCGCGCACGACCGAAAGCACGGGCCCGAAGATCTCTTCCTTGTAGATGCGCATATCGGGGCGCACATCGTCGAAGAGGCAGCCGCCCATGTAGAAGCCGTCCTCGTAGCCCTGCATCTTGAAGTCGCGGCCGTCGACCACGAGCTTGGCGCCTTCCTGGACGCCGAGATCGACGTAGGAGCGCACCTTCTCCATGTGCGCCCGGGTGATCATCGGGCCGAAATCGGCCGACGGATCGGTGGAGGGACCGACCTTCAGGCTTTCCACACGCGGGATCAGCTTGTCCATGAGCGCGTCGGCCGTCGCCTTGCCGACCGGCACCGCCACCGAGACTGCCATGCAGCGCTCACCGGCCGAGCCGTAGCCGGCGCCGATCAGCGCATCGGCCGCCTGGTCGAGATCGGCGTCGGGCATGATGATCATGTGGTTCTTGGCGCCGCCGAAGCACTGGGCGCGCTTTCCGTGCGCGGTAGCGCGGGAATAGACGTACTGGGCGATCGGCGAGGAGCCGACGAAGCCCACGGCCTTGATGTCCGGATCGTCGAGGATCGCGTCCACCGCTTCCTTGTCGCCGTTGACCACGTTGAGGATGCCGGCCGGAAGGCCCGCCTCGATCATCAGCTCGGCGAGGCGCATCGGCACGCCCGGATCGCGCTCGGAGGGCTTGAGGATGAAGGCGTTGCCGCAGGCGATGGCGGGCGAGAGCTTCCACAGCGGGATCATGGCCGGGAAGTTGAACGGCGTAATGCCAGCGACGACGCCGAGCGGCTGGCGGATCGAATACATGTCGATGCCGGGGCCGGCGCCCTCGGTGAACTCGCCCTTCAGGAGGTGCGGAATCCCGGTGCAGAACTCCGCTACCTCGACGCCGCGCTGGATGTCGCCCTTCGCGTCGGGAATGGTCTTGCCGTGTTCGCGGGCGAGCATTTCGGCGAGCGTGTCGGTTTCCTTCGCGATGAGCTCGAGGAACTTCATCATCACGCGGGCGCGGCGCTGCGGATTGGTGGCGGCCCAGGCCGGCTGCGCGGCCTTGGCGTTCTCGACGGCCTGGTGCAGCTCGTCCTTGGAGGCGAGCGCGACCCGGCCGAGGACCTCACCGGTCATGGGCTGGAAGAATTCGGTGGTGCGACCCGATTTGCCGGGAACCTGCTTGCCGCCGATGAAATGTCCGACCTCGCGCATGGCGTCTCTCCTCCTCAAGGGTGTTTTTCGTGGTCTTCTTCTATCATTGTTGAAATCGCACGACTATGGGTGAAACCAAAGCACCGTTGTGCGAAAACACCAATACGGCAAGGGCACGGGCATGAGCGCATTCGATTGGGACGATCTCCGCTTCTTCCTGGCCGTCGCCCGGGCCGGGCGCCTCACCGCCGCCGCTCGCCAACTCGAGGCGGACCACACCACCGTGTCCCGCCGCATCTCGGCCCTGGAGGCGGCGCTCAAGGCCAAGCTGTTCGAGCGCAGCCCTCAGGGCTACACCCTGACCGAACAGGGAGAACGGCTGCTCAAGCACGCGGAGACCATGGAGACCCAGGCTCTTGCGGTGGCAAGCGAACTCGGGGGCGCCGATCTCGCGCTCTCGGGGACCGTGCGCATCGGCGCGCCTGACGGGATCGGCACCTATTTCCTCGCTCCGGAACTCGGCGCCCTCGCCGAGCGGCATCCGGGCCTCACCCTGCAACTCGTGGCGTTGCCGCGGACCTTTTCGCTCTCCAAGCGCGAGGCCGACATCGCCGTGACCCTGGAACAGCCGACGGAAGGGCGCCTCGTCTCACGCAAGCTCACCGATTATCGCCTCAGGCTCTATGCCTCGCAGGATTATCTCAGGCGGCACGGGCCGGTGACGGAGCTGTCGGACCTGACGGGCAAGACCCTCGTCACCTATGTGGCCGACCTGCTCTACAGCCCCGTGCTCGATTACTTCTCGGCGCTCGAAAAATACACCGCCCGCCGGTTCGAGTGCGCCAGCGTGGTGGCGCAGGCGGAGGCCGTGCGGGCAGGCGTCGGCATCGGCGTCCTGCACGATTACGCGGTGCGGCAGTTCCCGGAGCTCCAGGTCGTGCTGCCCGATGTGTCCTACCTGCGCACCTACTGGCTCGTCACCCATGCCGATGTGCGGTCCTTACGCCGGGTGGAGGAGGTCTATTCCTTCATTCTGAGCCGCGTGCGGGCCAACCGGGGGCTTTTTGTCTGACGCTTTGCCCTTCACGCGGGTATCTTATGGGACTAAGTCAGACGTCAAAGGACAACCCACGGAGATCCCGATGCCCTCCAAGCTCGACCAATTGCGCACCATGACGGTCGTCGTTGCCGATACCGGCGACCTCGACGCGGTGCGCCGCCTGAAGCCCCAGGACTGCACCACCAACCCGACCCTGCTGCTGAAGGCGGCCGAGACCCCCGCCTATGTCCACATCATCGAGGAGGCCCTGGCCTGGGGTCGGTCCCAGGGCGGTAGCCGCGAAGGCGTGGTGGCGGCGATCTGCGACCGGCTGGCGGTAGCCTTCGGTACCGAGCTTGCGAACATCGTGCCCGGCCGCGTCTCGACGGAGGTGGATGCGGATCTCTCCTTCGACACCGAGGCGACGCTCGCCAAGGCGCGCGCCATCATCAAGGCTTACGAGGAGCGCGGCATCGGACGCGAGAAGATCCTGATCAAGATCGCCTCCACCTGGGAGGGCATCCGCGCCGCCGAGATCCTCGAGAAGGAAGGCATCGACTGCAATCTCACGCTCTTGTTCAGCCAGGCGCAGGCTCAGGCCTGTGCGGAAGCGGGCGTGTTCCTGATCTCGCCCTTCGTCGGCCGCATCCTCGACTGGCACGTGAAGGCCGGCGGCGGCCCCTACACGGGCGAGACCGATCCGGGCGTGGTCTCCGTGCGCAAGATCTACGCTGCTTACAAGGCTCAAGGCATCAAGACCGTGGTGATGGGTGCCTCCTTCCGCAACATCGGCGAGATCGAAGCGCTCGCCGGCTGCGACCGCCTCACCATCTCGCCCGCGTTGCTCGACGAACTGGCGAAGGCCGAGGGCGAGCTGCCGCGCAAGCTCTCGCCGGACACCATCGAGACAATCCAGCCCCTGCCGCGCCTCGACGAGAAGAGCTTCCGCTTCGCATTGAACGAAGACGCGATGGCAACCGAGAAGCTTTCTGAGGGCATCCGCTCCTTCGTGAAGGATCTGCGCGGCCTGCGCACGCTCGTGGCGCAGCGGCTCGATGAGGCGAAGGCCGCCTGATCGCGATGTCGAAAGCTCTTCTCATCATCGACGTGCAGACCGACATCCTGAACGTGCCGGGCGCCAAGCGCCCGGCCGTCAAGGAGCGCTTCGATCAAGTGCGCGGCAGGATCGGCGGTCTCGTGCGCGATGCCAGAGACCAGAAGCTGCCGATCATCTTCGTTCAGCACGACGGCGATCCCGGACACCGCCTCGAAACGGGCACACCCGGTTGGGAGATCTGTAGCGATCTGGGCCGGACACAGGACGATATCGTCGTTCGGAAAACGGCCTGCGACTCGTTCTACGAGACGGATCTTCAATCCGTTCTGTCCGGGCGCGGGATCCGTCATCTCGTGGTCGCCGGCCTGATGACGCAGTATTGCGTTGACACCACCTGTCGACGTGCGATCAGCCTTGGCTATGACGTGACCCTTGTAGCCGATGCTCACACGACGGCAGATACGGAGAAGTTCACGGTCGAACAGATCGTGGAACACCACAACGCTCTGCTCGACGGCTTCGATGCCGGAAAAGCCGTGATCCGGGTCAGACCCGCCAGCGCAGTAGAGATGCGTGCGGATGCTTGAGAGCGTCACTCTCTGAACGAAGCAGGGAGGCGGTGATCCGCCTCCCTTTGGTTATCGAACGACGTTATTTCTTTCCCGCCAGCGCCTTCTCGCGGATCGCCGTGAGCGACATGGTCGGCGTGATGACTTCCGGATCGATGATGCAGTGGAGGATCGCCGGCTTGCTGGAGGTCAGGGCCCGCTGCAGGGCAGGGCCGAACTCTTCCGTATTCGCCACCCGCTCGCCATAGCCGCCGAAGGCCTTGGCATAGGCTGCGAAGTCCGGGTTCTTGAGCATGGTTGCCGAGACGCGGCCGGGATAATCGCGCTCCTGGTGCATGCGGATCGTGCCGTACATGCCGTTGTCGAGCAGGATCACCAGGATCGGCAGGTCATATTGCACGGCAGTGGCGAATTCCTGCCCGTTCATGAGGAAGTCGCCGTCGCCGGCGAACACCACCACGGGGCTGTCGGGCTGGATGCGCTTGGCGCCGACGGCAGCGGGCACGCCGTAGCCCATGGAGCCGGAGGTCGGAGCGAGCTGCGTGCCGTATTCGCGGAAGGGCCAGAAGCGGTGGACCCAGGTGGCGAAATTGCCCGCGCCGTTGCAGAAGATCGTATCGGAGGGCATCACCCTGCGAAGATGCGCCATCACCTCGCCCATCTGCAGGCCGCCGGCGGTGCGGATGGCGCTCGGATCGCTCCAGGCGAGATAATCAGCATGCGCCGTCTTCGTGCTTTCGCTCCACGGCAGTGAAGCCGGCGGATGTACGCCTTCGAGCGCCGCCGTGAAGGCGATCGGCGAGGCGTTGATGGCAAGATGCGGGGAATAGACCCGGCCGAGCTCGCTCGGATCGGGATGGATATGCACCAGCGTCTGCTGCGGCGCAGGAATGTCGAGGAGCGAGTAGGCTTGGCTCGGAATCTCGGAGAGGCGGCCGCCGACGAGCACGACGAGATCCGCTTCCTTGATGCGCGCCAGAAGCTTCGGGTTCACGCCGAGCCCGAGATCCCCGATGTATGAAGTATGATCAGCAGGAAACAGCATCTGGCGGCGGAAGGTGCAGGCGACCGGCAGCTCGAAGCGCTCGGCAAAGCGCACGAAACGCTGCACGGCTGTTTCCGACCAGCGGCTTCCACCGAGGAGTGCAATCGGGTTCTTCGCGCCATGTAGAAGCTTCTGCAGCTCCGCCATCTGCGTGAGACCCGGATGCGTCTCGATGATCTGATAGCGCGGCGCATCGGCCACCGCCGCCATCTCGGTCAGCACGTCTTCCGGCAGCGCGATCACGACCGGGCCGGGACGGCCTGAGGTCGCCACATGGAAGGCGCGGGAGACGATCTCGGGGAAGCGCGCCGGATCGTCCACCTCCGTCGCCCATTTGGCGAGAGGGCCGAAGGCGGCGCGGTAATCGAGCTCCTGGAACGCTTCGCGCTCGCGCATGCCGCGCTCGATCTGGCCGACGAACAGGATCATCGGCGTGGAATCCTGCTTGGCGATGTGAATGCCGGGCGAGGCGTTGGTCGCGCCGGGGCCGCGGGTGACGAAGCAGATGCCGGGCCGGCCGGTGAGCTTGCCATAAGCCTCCGCCATCATGGCCGCGCCGCCTTCCTGGCGGCAGACCGTGACGTTGATGCTCGCATCATGCAGCGCATCGAGAGCCGCCAGATAACTCTCGCCCGGAACGCAGAAGATGTGATCGACTCCGTGGATGAGAAGCTGATCGACGAGGATCTGGCCGCCGGTGCGGGAGGGCTCTGTCATGGAAGGCTCGCATCGTTAAGAGGGCAGATAACAAAACGGAGGGCTAAAGCATCGGACCCAAAAGTGGCGCCCACTTTTGGGATCCAATCCGATGCCTTCTTTTTGATGAGAGCATCGTTGTGCGCGGAAAACCGGATCCACTTTTCCGCACGATGCTCTAACGCCCTCCGCCGGATTGTTGAAGCGATCAGGCGTCGACGTCAAACTTCACGCCTTGGGCGAGCGGAAGCGTCGAACCGTAATTGATCGTGTTGGTGGCGCGGCGCATATAGGCCTTCCAGGCATCCGAGCCCGATTCACGGCCGCCGCCCGTTTCCTTCTCGCCGCCGAAGGCTCCGCCGATCTCGGCGCCCGAGGGGCCGATATTGACGTTGGCGATGCCGCAATCGGAGCCGGCTGCCGACACGAAGGCTTCGGCCTCGCGCAGGTTGAGCGTGAAGATCGACGAGGAGAGACCGGCGCCGACCGCGTTGTGCAGCGCGATCACCTCGTCGAAATCCGAATAGCGCATCACGTAGAGGATCGGCGCGAAGGTCTCGCGAGTCACCGGGCCGGTCTGGCTCGGCATCTCGACGAGCGCCGGACGCGCATAGACGCCGTCATTCGCCACATCCGTGGTGCGTCCGCCGCCATGCACCTTGCCGCCGGCCGCGCGAGCCTCGTCGAGCGCGCGCTCCATGCCGTCGAAAGCCGCCTTGTCGATCAGCGGGCCGACGAGCGTGCCTTCGGCGCGCGGGTCGCCGATCTTCACGCTGCCATAGACTTTTACGAGGCGCGGCACGAGCTGGTCGTAGACGCTCTCATGCACGAAGAGACGGCGCAGCGTCGTGCAGCGCTGACCGGCCGTGCCCATGGCCGCGAAGGCAATGCCGCGGAGCGCGAGATCGAGGTCGGCGGAGGGCGCCACGATGGCCGCGTTGTTGCCGCCGAGCTCCAGGATCGCGCGGGCGAAGCGCTCGGCGAGCTTCGGGCCGACCTGACGGCCCATGGCAGTGGAGCCGGTGGCGGAGAGAATCGGTACGCGGTGATCCTCCACAAGGATTTCACCCACTTCGCGACCGCCCAGCAGCACCTCGCAGAGGCCTTCCGGCACGCCGCCGAAGCGCTTGGCGGCACGTGCGACGATGGCATGCGTGGCAAGCGCCGTCAGGAGGGTCTTTTCAGAAGGCTTCCACACCACGCTGTCGCCGCAGACGAGGGCGAGCGCCGCGTTCCAGGACCAGACGGCAACGGGGAAGTTGAAGGCGGAGATCACGCCGCAGACGCCGAGCGGATGCCAGGTCTCCATCATGCGGTGATCGGCGCGCTCGGTCGCGATGGTCAGCCCATAGAGCTGACGGGAGAGGCCGACCGCGAAATCGCAGATGTCGATCATCTCCTGCACCTCGCCGAGGCCCTCGGAGACGATCTTGCCGGCTTCCAGGGTCACGAGACGGCCGAGATCGTCCTTGGCGGCGCGCAGTTCCTCGCCGAGAAGGCGGATGAACTCGCCGCGCTTGGGCGCCGGGATCTTGCGCCAGGTCTTGAAGGCGGCGTCGGCCCGGCCGATCGCCGCCCTGGCCTCGTCCGGCGTGGTCTCGCGCACATGGGCGATCACCTCGCCGGTGATCGGCGACATGGCCGGCCGGCCGGTCGAGGCGAAGGCGCTCTCCGGCACCCCGAGGCGCGCGAGAATGGCGCGGGCCTCATCCGCAACGGAAGCGGGTGCGGGGGATACGGGTTTCAGGCTCGCGGTCATGTCGGGTCTCCCTGGATGCGGGCTTAGGGCTCATACAAGCCCACCACCCTCGCTTGTCTTGAGAACAAGAAGACGGCGGCTTTCATGCAACCGTCTTAATGCATGACCGGATGAGCTGGGAACTGCTTTTCCCGAATAGGGTCATGCCATTTTGTAAAGAACTTGGCCGCTCCCGCTTCAGCGGCAGCGGTCACATAGCCCATCTATCATGCCACTGCGTCGAGGTGGATGCGCTTCACCGCCGGCTCATGGTCCTCGTCCAGGCGCTCGCCGGCATAGACGCGGCCGAAGCGGTTGGCGAGGAAAGTCTCGAGGCCGATCTCCTCCTGGCGCACGAAACCTTGTTTCGGGAGCTTGCCCGCGACCAGCAGATCGAGCATGGCGCAGATGCCGGCGGCGGTGGTCACCTGGATCGCCGTGCGCTGGATGCCGGCGACCTTCTGACCATAGACGCTGCGGGCGTAGGTTTCCTGAACGAAGCGGCCGCCGCGCTCGCCGGTCACGGTGACGAAGACGATGACCATGTCCTGCATGGTGGCCGGAACGGCGTTCTCCAGGATGTCCTTCAGGACCTCGCGGCGGTTGCGCAGCTGAAGGTCGTTGAGCAGGACGCGCATCAGAGCGCAATGGCCCGGATAGCGGATGGTCTTGTAGTTCAGATTTCGCACCTTGCCTTCCAGCGTCTCGCACAGGGTGCCGAGGCCGCCGGAGGTGTTGAAGGCTTCGTAGCGCGTGCCGTCGAGGGAGAATTCCTCCAGCTCTTCCATGGCCGGAACCTCGCGCAGCTTGCCGTCGACGACGGCTTCGCAGCGCTCGATATATTCGTTGATGACGCCGTCCGTGCTCCAGGTGAGGTTGTAGGACAGGGCGTTCGACGGATATTGCGGCAGGGCGCCGACGCGCAGGCGCACGGTATCGAGCCTGTCGAAGCGGCTCGCGATGTCGTGAGCCACGATGGAGATGAAGCCGGGAGCAAGCCCGCATTGCGGAATGAAGGCGGTGGTGGCGCCTTCCGCCAGCTCCTTCACCATGCGCGTGGTGGCGACGTCCTCGGTCAGGTCGAAATAGTTGACGTCCGCAAGGCGCGCGGCCTTCGCCACGTGACTGGTCAGGTGATAGGGCGCAGCGCTGAGCACCGCGTAATGGCCTTTGAGAGCATTCTGTAGGGCGACCGCGTCACTGAAATCGAGCTGGATCGTCTTGATGCCATCCTTGGCGACCGCTTCGAGGGCGGCGGCGGACGCGTCCGCGACGGTGACGTCGTAGTCGCCGACCTCGTTGAGCATGTCGACAATGGTGGAACCGATCTTGCCGGCGCCGATGACGAGGATCGAATGCATGAAAATCTCCCTATGGTTCCTCAAGAAAACGGCAAAGCCATACAAAACGCCATAGACAAGCTGACGAAAAGCCGAGTAGTTCTCGGCATATTGCCATTATGACTGGTCATAGTGATGCTCGACGCCACAGATCGTGCCTTGATTGCCCTCCTGCGGGAGAATGCCCGGATCGGTCATGCGGAGGCGGCCCGGCGGCTCAGGCTTTCCCGCACGACGGTGCAGGCCCGAGTCGAGAGCCTGGAGCGCCGGGGCGTGATCGCCGGCTATACCCTGCGCCTTGCCGAGGAGGTCGCAAGCCGCATGGTGCGGGCGCACGTGACCATCGTCGTGGCGCCCAAGGCTTCGGGCGGCGTCGTCACGGCGCTCCAGCGCATGCCAGAATTGCGCGCGCTTCATTCGGTCGCGGGTGTCTTCGATCTGCTGGCGGTGGTAGAGGCTGAGGACGTTCCCTCCCTCGATGCCGCCATCGACAAGATCGGCGCGCTCGAAGGGGTGGAGCGCACGCAATCCTCCATCATCCTCTCAACGAAATTCGAACGATGACCTCCTCAGCCTCTCCTTCAGCCGACGTCGTGATCGTCGGCGGTGCCGTCATGGGCTCCTCCGCGGCCTATCACCTGCTCGCCGATTCCGGCTTCAAGGGACGCGTCATCGTCATCGAGAAGGATCCGACCTACCAACTCTCGGCTTCGGCTCTGTCGGCGGCCTCGATTCGTCAGCAATATTCGAGCGCGGTGAACATCCGCATCTCGCTTTATGGCATCGATTTCCTGCGCAGCATCGGTGACCGTCTTGGCGTCGATGGCGAGCGGCCGGAGATCGGGCTGAGGGAAGGCGGCTATCTCTATTGTGCGTCGGAGGCCGGTGCGTCGATCCTGGCGGAGAACCACGCGCTTCAAGCGGCCGAGGGCGCCGACATTCTTTATATGGATCCGGCTGCGCTCAAGGATCGCTTCCCCTGGCTCAACGTGGACGATCTCGCCGCCGGCACCTGGGGCCACTCGGGCGAGGGCTGGTTCGACGGCTGGGGTCTGCTCCAGGCCTTCCGCAAGAAGGCTCGCTCCCTCGGCGCCGAATATGTGAAGGGCGAGGTGGCCGAGATCGAGCGGGACGGCAGCACCATCGTCGCCGTGCGCCTCAAGGACGGCACGCGGATTGCCTGCGGCACGCTCATCAACTGCGCCGGCTCCGGCGGACGGGCGATCGCCGCCATGGCCGGGCTCGAGATCCCGGTCCAGGCCAAGCGCCGCTACGTCTTCACCTTCTCGTGCAAGGGACCAGTCGAGAATTGCCCGCTGCTCATCGATACCTCGGGCGCTTATGTACGGCCTGAAGGGGAGGGACACTTCATCTGCGGTGCCTCGCCGGAAGCGGATCTCGATCCCGACTGGTTCGACGAGGATCCCGCGTCCCAGGAGATTGATCACTCGTTCTTTGAGGAGTTCATCTGGCCGTCGCTCGCCCATCGCGTGCCGGCTTTCGAGGCGATCAAGCCGGGCCGTGCCTGGTCAGGGCCCTACGACATGAGCCTGCTCGATCACAATGCCATTATCGGCCAGGCCGGCGCGTTCAACAATTTCTACCTCTGCAACGGCTTCTCGGGCCACGGCCTGCAACAGGCTCCGGCGGTGGGCCGGGGCTTGGCCGAGTTGATCGTCCATGGCGGCTACCGAACGCTCGATCTGTCCGAGCTCGGCTACGAGCGCGTTCTCGCCAACCGGCCGCTGCTCGAACGGAACGTGATCTAGAGGCCTGTCTCCTCGGAGGTGCGGTAGGCCCAGACCCGACCGCCCCGGTTCATGTGGCGCTGCATCAAGCCGGGCTGGTCCGGATCGGGCTGGGTGTCGACCGCAAGCTCGTTGACGCCCTCCCGGTCGGCCCGTTCGTCGTCGCGGCGCGAGCCGGTGCCGACCGTCGTGTTCGAGCCCTGGTTCGACTGGGAGAACTCATCCGTCCTCAGGTCTGCGGTGCCGAGATCGTCCGCCCCTTCCGCCATGAGGCCCATGCCGGGCAGGATGCTCGTGGTAGTCGTTCCGCCACCCGAGCCGCCGGTAATCCCGGCTGCCAGTGGAGCGCCCGCATCGGCTCCAGCCTGGTCGGAACCGCTCTCTTTCAGCCATTCCCGGCTGCTGCCGTCGAGATCGACCGGCTCGAACATCTCCAGCACGCGCGCGGCCTCCTCGGCATTGTCCCGGTCGACCTGGGCGGCGATCAGGGTGAGATGCCTGTGAAGTCCCTGCTCGAAGATCCGCTTGTCGGATTCCGGCAGGTTCAGGTCGTGCAGGGCTTCAAGCGCGTCATCCCGGGCCGAGAGGCTGCGGAAGCCGGAGATCGACGAGATCTCACGGGCATCGGCGTTGCCGACCGCGACGATTCGGTTCTGGGCGATGCCCATCTCAAGCAGGGATTGAAGGGCCTGACGGGCCTGGGCGGGATCCCTGAACAGGGCAGTGATCATCTGGGGCATGGGTTTCTTCCGTTAGGATACTCCCTCAACGAAGAGGTGTTCGGGGCTGTTCCCAGGGGGTGCCATTAAGCCTTTTGGATGAAAGGGCTTCCATTTTGAAGCCGGCTATGATTGTCATGTTTTCGTCATAGAAACGTCATCCGGCCTTAATGCAGGGGTGATGAACGACAAGAACGTCCCCGACGGGATGACATGGGAGAGATTACTATGATGAAGAAGTCCCTCCTCGGCGCTCTGGCCCTCGGCCTGGCGACGAGCACCTCCGCCTTTGCCCAGACCGAGATCCAGTGGTGGCACGCCATGACCGGCGCCAACAACGAGGTCGTCAACAAGCTGGCCGAAGAGTTCAACAATTCGCAGAAGGACTACAAGGTCGTCGTCAGCTACAAGGGCCAGTACGCTGATACCCTGAACGCCGGCATCGCCGCCTTCCGCGCGGGCAACGCGCCCCACATCCTGCAGGTGTTCGAAGTCGGCACGGCGACCATGATGGGCGCCCGCGGCGCGATCAAGCCTGTCTACCAGATGATGGCCGATGCGGGCGAGAATTTCGATCCGAAGGCTTACCTGCCCGCGATCACCGGCTATTACTCCACGGCGAAGGGCGAGATGCTCTCCTTCCCGTTCAACTCCTCCTCCATGGTCATGTGGGTCAACAAGGACGAGCTGAAGAAGGCCGGCGTCTCCGAGATTCCGAAGACCTGGCCTCAGGTGTTCGATGCCGCCAAGAAGCTCAAGGCTGCCGGCCATGAGACCTGCGGGTTCTCCTCGGCGTGGACCACCTGGGCGATGATCGAGCAGTTTTCGGCCTGGCACAATGTGCCGATGGCCACCAAGGCCAACGGTCTCGACGGCTTCGACACGGAGATGAAGTTCAACTCTCCGCTGCACGTGAAGCATCTGCAGAGCCTGATCGATCTGCAGAAGGACAAGACCTACGACTACTCGGGCCGCGATTCGAAGAGCGAAGGCCGCTTCACCTCCGGCGAATGCGCGATCTTCCTGAACTCCTCGGGCTTCTACGGCAACGTGAAGGCCAACGCGAAGTTCGACTATACCTCGGTGCCGATGCCGTATTATCCGGACGCCCAGGGCGCTCCGCAGAATTCCATCATCGGCGGCGCTTCGCTGTGGGTCATGGGCGGCAAGAAGGCTGAAGAGTACAAGGGTGTGGCCAAGTTCTTCACCTTCCTGTCCGACACGGACCGTCAGGCGAAGCTGCACCAGGAATCGGGCTATCTCCCGATCACCAAGGCGGCCTACGAGAAGACCAAGGCCTCGGGCTTCTACGAGAAGAACCCCGTCCTGCAGACTCCGCTGCTGGAGCTGACCAACAAGGAGCCGACCGAGAACTCCCGCGGTCTGCGCTTCGGCAACATGGTTCAGATCCGTGACGTGGTCTCTGAGGAGATCGAGGCTGCCCTCGCCGGTCAGAAGCCCGCCAAGGATGCCCTCGATGCAGGCGTGACCCGTTCGAACCAGATCCTGCGCCAGTTCGAGCGCTCCGTCAGCCGCTAAGACGATCTGACATCACGACCTTTCATCCCGGGCGGCCCCGCTGCCCGGGATGATCTTATAGATCACCTTCGCAGACCGGTTGCCGCCGTCATCTGCCCCATCATTCGGACAGCCGTAAACGCGATGGAAAAACGAGCTCATTTTTCAGGTTGGACGCTGCCGCTTCTGCTGATCGTTCCGCAGATGGCGGTCACCGTCATTTTCTTCTATTGGCCGGCCTCTCAGGCCATCTGGCAATCCTTCCTGCGCGAAGACGCCTTCGGCCTCTCGTCGGAATTCGTCGGGTTCGAAAACTACATCGCGCTGTTCGAGCAGCCTGAATATTACCGGGCCATGGCCACGACGGCGATCTTCTCGTCCCTCGTCGCCTTCTTCTCGCTGGGCTGCTCGCTGCTGCTGGCGACACAGGCCGACAAGAACCTGCGCGGCGGACAGGCCTTTAAGACGCTGCTGATCTGGCCCTATGCGGTGGCCCCCGCCATCGCGGGCGTGCTCTGGATCTTCATGTTCCATCCGACGCTGGGAACCCTGTCCAAGCCGATCAAGGCGGTCGGCATCGACTGGAACCCGATGCTCAACGCCAACCACGCCATGACGCTGCTCGTGCTCTCCGCCACCTGGAAGCAGATCAGCTACAACTTCCTGTTCTTCCTGGCGGGTCTTCAGGCCATCCCGAAGAGCGTGATCGAGGCTGCGGCGATCGACGGCGCGGGCCCCCTGCGCCGCTTCTGGACGGTGATCTTCCCGCTTCTGTCGCCAACCACGTTCTTCCTTCTCGTGGTCAACATCGTCTACGTGTTCTTCGACACCTTCGGCATCATCGATGCGGTGACGGGCGGCGGTCCTGCCGGGCGAACCACGACCCTCGTTTACAAGGTTTACGCGGATGGGCGCCTCGGCGGCGATCTCGGCGGCTCGGCCGCGCAGTCGGTGATCCTGATGATCATCGTGATCGCGCTGACCGCCGTCCAGTTCCGTTATGTCGAGCGCAAGGTGCAGTACTGATGGTTGAGAATCGTCCGTTCACCCAATTCATGGCCTATCTGACGCTGGCCCTCGGCATCGTCATCGTGGTCTTCCCCGTCTATCTCGCGATCATGGCATCGACCTTCGACGCCGCCACGATCATCAACGGCAACATGCCGCTCACGCCGGGCAATCAGGCGGGCGAGAACTATACGCGTGCGCTGTTCTACGGCGGCGTGTCTGCTCGCGAACCCGTCGGCGGCATGATGCTCAACTCCATGATCATGGCGCTGGGCATCGCGATCGGTAAAATCCTGATCTCGGTCCTATCGGCCTATGCGGTGGTGTACTTCAAGTTCCCGTTCCGCAGGACCGCGTTCTGGATCATCTTCATCACGCTGATGCTGCCCGTCGAAGTGCGTATCTATCCGACCTACAAGATCGTCGCGGATCTCGGTCTTCTGGATACATATACGGGCTTGATCATGCCGCTGATCGCGTCGGCCACCGGCACGCTGCTCTTCCGCCAGTTCTTCATGACGATCCCGGACGAGCTGTTGGAGGCGTCGAAGATCGACGGCGCGGGCGCCTTCCGGTTCTTCAAGGATACGCTCCTGCCGCTCTCCATGACGACGATCGCGGCACTCTTCGTGATCCAGTTCATCTACGGCTGGAACCAGTATCTCTGGCCGTTGCTGATCACGACCAAGAGCTCGATGCAGACCATCGTCATCGGCATCAAGAAGATGATCACGACGACCGATGCGCTGACCGAATGGCAGATCGCGATGACCACGGCCGTGCTCGCCATGCTGCCGCCGGTGCTCGTGGTGGTCTTCATGCAGAGGCTCTTCGTGAAGGGTCTCGTCGAAACGGAGAAGTGACGCGAGGGATCGCGCAGAGCCCTCCCTGCAAGGGCGGGAGGGCTCGCTCTCACATCATTGAAATTTTCGCCCGGTACCCATGGCGGCGCGGGCAGTGGTCAAAAGGAACAGAACGATGGCAGGGGTCACCCTCGATACGGTCAGGAAGATCTATGCGGGCAACGTGGAAGCCGTGAAGGGCGTCTCTCTCGGCATCGAGGACGGCTCCTTCTGCGTGCTGGTCGGCCCGTCCGGCTGCGGCAAGTCCACGCTTCTTCGCATGATCGCAGGCCTTGAGACGATTTCCGGCGGCGAGGTGAAGATCGGCGACCGGGTCGTGAACCAGGTCGAGCCGGCCGACCGCGACATCGCGATGGTGTTCCAGAACTACGCGCTCTATCCGCATATGAGCGTCTACGACAACATGGCCTACGGCCTGAAGAACCGCGGCACGCCGAAGGACGAGATCGAGAAGCGCGTGAAGGAGGCGGCTCGCATCCTCGCCATCGAGCCCTTCCTCACCCGCAAGCCGCGTGCGCTTTCCGGCGGCCAGCGCCAGCGCGTCGCCATGGGCCGCGCCATCGTCCGCAAGCCCCAGGTGTTCCTCTTCGACGAGCCGCTCTCCAACCTCGACGCCAAGCTGCGCGTGCAGATGCGCGTCGAGATCAAGCGCCTGCAAAGGGCCCTTGGCGTGACGTCGATCTACGTGACCCACGATCAGGTCGAGGCGATGACGCTTTCTGACAAGCTGGTGGTGATGTCCGGCGGCCAGATCGAGCAGGTCGGCAGCCCGTCCGATGTCTACCGCCGTCCCGAGACCCGGTTCGTCGCCACCTTCATCGGCTCGCCGCCCATGAACATCCTGCCCGGAACGGTGGAAGGCCCCGGCCGCGTGTCGGTCGGTGGACAATCCATTGCCGTCACGGACATGCGTGAAGGCCTCACCCCCGGCTCCGCCATCGAGGTGGGCTTACGTCCCGAGGACGTGCAGGCGGGCGGCGCCGGTTCCAGCTCGCTCTCCATGGACGTGGATTTCGTTGAGGAGCTCGGCGCCACCCAGCTCTTCCACGGCAAGGTCGCCGGCGCCGAATTCGTCGTGCAGGCCTCCACCGGCCAGCTCCCGGCCGACACCCGCAAGCTGACCCTCGCCGTCGAACCGGCCAACGTCCACCTCTTCGACCCCCAGACCACGAAGCGCCTCGGTCGGGTGTGATTCTGTCAGTCGACATATGGGCATGAGTCCTGAGGCCTCGGCATAGCCGGGGCCTTTTTGTTGCTGGTAGGGAGCGGGGCGCCGTGTCATCCCTGGCGACCGCGGGCCGGGAAGGACGCCCACCCGGTCATTCCAGGGCGCACCTCCGGTGCGAATTCGGAACCATCCCTACGACGTCTCAAGACAGAGTGAGCAGCGTTGTGTCCTATCCTGTACGGTCAGCGGTGATGGCTTCCGGGCTCCGCTGCGCAGCCCCGGAATGACACGGCGGTACCCTCTCGTCATGGCCGGGCCTATCCCGGCCATCCCGATCCGGTGAGGTGCTGTGCTTTACGGATCGGGATCACCGGCACGAGCCCGGTGATGACGTGGAGGGTTTAACCAGGTCTGCGGACTATGTTCTCACTTTGTTCTTGACACTGTGTTTCATCTGGGCTAGACCCTTGCTCATCCCGGCCCGACAGGGGGCGCGCTCGCGAGGCGTTGCAAGAGTGGGGCGGGGAGCGGTCCTGCAACAGCCCTCGCACGCCGGTTGGCGGGAGGCCCTTGGCAGCCCTGGGCTGGTCCAAGTCTAAACGCCTAAAAGTCCCGCATGCGAGGCGCCGTCCGGCTCTTCCATTCCACCATACCCATCGAGCCGGGCTGCCCGTCGCACCACCCTCGATCACCCCACGGCTCGCAGCGCAAGCTGCGGGCCTACGGGTGCTGGCTCTTTGAAGCCCGACCGCGAACGGCTGTTGCGCCCCGATGAGACGCCCTTTATCCCTTGTCCACTCAAGCATTTTCGGCGAAGCGGATCCGGTTCGCCGTCAAAGGTACGGCGCGGCAGAGAGAAGAGATGATTCCATGCAAGTGGAAACAGCTCTGACATGAGGAACAGCAATGACGGTCAAGCTCGACGGGGCCACTCTCGGCATTCAGGACGTGGTGCGCGTGGCGCGCCCCGATGCCGAAGGAGCATTCGCCCAAGCGGCCCTCGAGCCGGAGGCGCGCGAGCGCATTGCCGCGACGCGGGATTACATCGATCGCACCTGGATGCATGACGACGCGCCGCTCATGTATGCCTTCAACACCGGCGTCGGATTGTTCAAGGATCAGCGCGTCCTCATCAGTGACATGGCCGCCTATCAGCGCAAGACGGTCTATGCCCACGCCACCGGAATCGGCGAGCCGTTTGCCGAGGATGTAACGCGCGCCATGATGCTGCTGCGCGCCAATGCCTTCGCGTCGAACTATTCCGGGCCGCGTGTCGAGCTGGTCGAGCGCCTCATCGCGTTCCTCAATGCGGGTCTGCATCCGGTCGTTCCCCAGAAAGGCTCCGTCGGCGCTTCGGGCGATCTTGCGCCGCTGGCGCATATGGCCGGTGCGGTCTGCGGCTTCGAGGAAGCCGAGATGGTTTATCGCGGCCGTCGAATGCCGGCGCGCGAAGCCATCAAGGCTGCCGGCTTCGATCCCGATTTCGATCTCGGCGCGAAGGATGCCTCGGCCCTCATCAACGGCTCGACCACGTCGCTCGCGCTCGGCGCTCTCGCCACCCACGATGCGCGCCGTCTGCTGAAGCAGGCCGATATCGCCATGAGCCTGTCGCTCGAGGCCATGCGCGGCGAGCTCGCAGCCTTCGATCCGCGCGTGCACAAGGCGCGCCCGCATCCGGGCCAGGCGCGTGTGGCGCGCAATTTGCTGCGGATCCTGGACGGCACGAGGCGCTGCTCTCAAGCTGCGCGCGACGTCGTCTTCCCCGACGAGCCGCGTCAGCCGGGAACGCCTGCCGCTCCTCGCGTGCAGGACGTCTATTCTCTGCGCTGCACGCCGCAGGTTCACGGACCCGCCGTCGAGGCGGTGGAATATGTCGAGCGCATCATCGGAACGGAGATGAATTCCGCCACCGACAACCCGCTGATCTTCGACGACGGACAGGGCGGCTACGTGTCGATCTCAGGCGGCCATTTCCACGGGCAGTACATGGCGCAGGCCATGGATTTTCTTGCCATCGCCATGGCCGATCTCGGGGCGATTTCCGAGCGGCGCCTCGCGCGCCTCATCGATCCCACCATGTCCTACGGATTGCCGCGCAATCTTCTGGCGGGCAAGCGTGGCCTCAATACGGGCTTCGCCACGGTGCAGTGCTCCCTATCGGCGCTGGTGATGGAAAACCGCGGACTGGCGACGCCGGGTTCGGTCGATTCCATTCCCGGCAAATCCAATGCCGAGGATCACGTCTCCAACTCCACTTGGTGCGGGCGCAAGGCGCGCATCATCGTGGAGAACGTGGAGCAGATCGTGGCGGGCGAATTGCTGATGGCCGCGCAGGCGCTCACGCTCGTGGAGCCGCTCGCCAAGGATTACCCGCTGGGCAAGGGCTCGCGGGCCGCGATGGAGGCGATCCGCGGGGTCATTCCACCGGCGCTCGAAGGCGACCGATGGTATGCCATCGAGATGCGTCAGGCGCTCGACCTCGTGCGCTCGGGCGCCGTGGTCGAAGCGGTCGAGAGCGTCGTCGGCGAACTGGAATAATGGAAAGGGCCCGGAGTCACCGGGCCCTGAACTGTCGAGTACCGAGCTTGATCAGCGGCAGCGGCGGATGTCGCGATAGACCACGCGCCCGTTGGGACGCACCACGCGCTCACGCACTGTGCGGCAGCGATCAACGCGTCCCCATCCCGGCCGTACGCCGCAATCCCGCACGGTCCGATAGACCACGCGGCCGTTCGGGCGCACGGTGCGGATCCGGCGGGTGACGCATTGCACGTTGTCGACAAGCGTCGGCGCCTGCAACTGCTCGGCGCCAAAACGGGCCTGAGCCTCTTGCGGTGCAGCAAGGAAGCCGGCGCCGAGAGCAAGAGCGAAAGCGGGGAGAATGATGGCTCGCATGGTCCATTCCTTATGTTTTGAGGAGGGGCTGACGACAACGGCATGTCTATGCCATGGTTCCTGAAGCAGGAATGAACCCCATGTTGTCACGCGTTGTCATTCGTCCCGTTCAAGCCTCGGACGCCGCCGAACTGATTGCCGCCAACCTAGCGAGCATCGAGCTGCACGAGCCCTGGGTGTCCCCCTGCCGCGACCACGCGAGCTTTCTCGGCTATCTCGCCCGCTGTGACGGCGACCGATCCATCGGCTTCATCGCCCGCGAGCGGGAGAGCGGGCGGGTCGTCGGCGTCGTCAATTTGAGCGAGATCGTGCGCGGCTTCTTCCAGAGCGCCTATATGGGCTATTACGGCATGGCCGGCATGAACGGGCGCGGCCTGATGGGCGAAACCGTGAGTCTCGTCGTGGCGCATGCCTTCCGCGAGCTCGGCCTGCATCGGATTGAAGCCAACATCCAGCCGGGCAACGAGCCGTCCCGCGCACTCGTCAAGCGACTGGGCTTTCGCCAGGAGGGCTACTCGCCGCGCTATCTCAAGATCGACGGCGAATGGCGCGATCACGAACGCTGGGCCGTGCTCTCGGATGAGTGGCGCCGCTGACTTGCATCAGGCGACGGGCCCGAGCCTCTTCTGCAGAAAGAAGCGGCTCCCGCCGACAGGATAATCCTTGAGTTCGCCGAAGATCTCATATCCCAAGCGCTGGTAAAGTCGGAGCGCCTCGGGATTGAGTGTGTCGATCCAGGCCGAGTGGCAGCCTCTGGTTCGCGCTTCCTCCTCGGCCATCGCGATGAGCTGCGTGGCAAGTCCCACGCCGCGAAAGGCTTCGGGCACGAAGAGGAGCTCGATGCCGAGCCAGCCGCCATTCGTGCGTCCCAGAAGTCCCCCGACAGGCTTGTTGCTGTCCGGATCGCGAATGGCGATGGCGAGATCCTGGCCCGGCGGATGATTGGCGAAGAGCATTTTGTTGAAGCCCCGCACGCCCTCCAGCACGATCGGATGAAGCGCGGAAGCATCGTCGACGAACGCGATCGTGGGCAACTGCGTCATCGTGCAGACCCTATGCCGCGATCCGCTTGACGGCGTCGATCAGCACACGGGCCGCCACGTCCGCATCCTCGGTGGTGATCGATTCCGCCGGATTGTGGCTGATGCCGTCCTTACAGCGCACGAAGAGCATGGCGGAGGGACAGAGATTGGCCATCGCGACCGCATCGTGGCCCGCACCGGAGGAGAGATGCAGGGGTTCGATGCCGAGACTCCTCACAGTCTCTTCGAGCCGCCCGATCAGATCCTTGTCCATGGGCGTCGCGGGCGATTCCATGAACGGCTCGATGGTGAAGCTCACATTGCGTCTTTGCGCGGCAGCCTGGCACTCGGTCACGATGTCCTGCACCATGGCGAGACGCACCGCATCGTCCGGCGAGCGGGCGTCGAGGGTGAAATCGACGCGCGCCGGAATGACGTTGATCGCGCCGGGCTGCACCTGCACCACGCCGACGGTTGCCACCGTGTCGGTGCGCGTCGAGCCCGCGCGCTCCACGATGCCGATTATCTCGGCGACGGCCGCGAGCGCATCCCGACGCATATTCATCGGCACGGTGCCCGCATGGCCCGCTTCGCCGATCACGCTGGCGCGGGCACGGGTGATGCCGTTGATGGCGGATACGATGCCGACGGGCAGGCTCTTCGCCTCAAGAAGCGGACCTTGCTCGATGTGAACCTCGAGGTAGCCGCGATAGCGCGCCGGATCGCGGGCCAATGCAGCCGCGCCTCCCGGATCGCCACCAAAGCGGATCAGCGCATCGCGGAAAGAAATTCCGTCCTGATCCCTGCCGTCGAGCCAGGCCGGGTTGAAGCGACCGGCGAGGGCCTGGGACGTGGAGAGATTGGTCGGGAAGCGCACATTCTCCTCGTCCCCGAAGGCCACGATCTCGATGGGGCAGGCCGGCGCGATGCCCTGCTGCTTCAGCGCCTCGGCCACGACGATGCCAAGCACGACGCCGAGATTGCCGTCATAGCGGCCGGCATCGACGACGGAATCGATATGGGAGCCGATGAGGAGCGCGGGTGCTTCGGGATTGGCACCCTCAACGCGGCCGATCACGGAGCCGAGCGCGTCGATATGGGCATCCAGGCCCGCCTCCTGCATCAGCCGGAGCGTGGCATCCGCGGCCCTGCGGTGTGCATCGGAGAGATAGAGGCGTGTGAGGCGGCCGGGCTCGTCCGTATGCTGGGCCAACTCCTCGATCATCGCCATCACGCGGCGGCCGAGGGGGAAATCTGTCGCGTTTATCATGGGCCGGAGAGTTTCAGGAACCGGCCTGCTTCGCAAGGGGAAGACGGTCCGGTTCCCAAACGCTTTTCAGCCGTTAGGCAGCAACGCCGAGCTTCTTCTGCAGGCTCGTGGAGGAGGTCGTGTATTGGAACAGGAGCTTCTTCTCAGGATACACGTAGCGATGCACCTTCTGGGCCGCCAGAGCGCCCTCGTGGAAGCCGGAGAGGATGAGCTTCAGCTTGCCCGGATAGGTGTTGATGTCGCCGATGGCGAAGATGCCGGGAACGTTGGTCTCGAACTTCTCCGTGTCGACGGGAACCAAGTTCTCGTGCAGGTTCAGCCCCCAATCGGCGATGGGGCCGAGCTTCATGGTGAGCCCGAAGAAGGGCAACATCACGTCGCAATCCACGAGGTGTTCCGAGCCGTCGTCCTTGCGGATCACGGCGCCTTCCAGCACATGATTCCTCCCTTTAAGCGCGCTCACCTGACCGAGGTGAAGATCCATCTCGCCGGAGGCCACGAGGGAGCGCATCTTCTCCACGGTGTGGGGCGCGGCGCGGAAGGCATCGCGGCGGTGGAGCAGGGTCAGGCGCTTGGCAATGGGCTGGAGGTTCACGGTCCAGTCGAGGGCAGAATCGCCGCCGCCGACGATGAGCACCTTCTTGTTCCGGAACATCTCCATCTTGCGCACGGCGTAGAACACGCTCGTGCCCTCATAGGCCTCGATGTTGTCGATCGGGGGCTTCTTGGGCTGGAACGAGCCGCCGCCGGCCGCGATGATCACCGCCTTGCAGACGAAGGTGGTATCATTCTCCGAGGTCTTGACCCGGAAGAGCGGCGCCTCGGGCGTGCCGATGGACTCGAGGCTTTCCACCATCTCGTTGAGGTGGAAGGTCGGGTTGAACGGCTCGATCTGCGCCATCAGGTTGTCGACGAGGCCCTGGCCCGTCACCATCGGAAAGCCCGGGATGTCGTAGATCGGCTTTTCCGGATAGAGCTCGGCGCATTGGCCGCCCACTTTCGGCAGGATGTCGATGAGATGGCATTTGATGTCGAGGAGGCCCAGTTCGAACACGGCGAACAGGCCCACGGGCCCGGCACCGATGATGACGACGTCCGTTTCGATATGGTCGGTCATGAACAGGCTCCTTCGAGAGACGGCCATTCGAAAAGCACGGTCTCTCGGTCTTGGCAATGCGGCAGGCTGACGGCGAAGACCTTTTTCATGAAACTCGTTTCATGAAAAAGGCTTGTTTGGGTTGGAACGCATTTTCAGCAAAACCGCTCTCCGCTTTTGCTGAAAATGCCTACCCTCCGGTCGGCGCCAGGGTGACCTCAAGGCCGTCGAGTTCGGGGGTCCAGAGGATCTGGCAGGACAGGCGGGAGTTAGGCTGCGTCATCACGGTATCGAGTTGATCCTCCTCCTCGCCGGTGGGAGGATAGAGCTTGTCCAGCCAGTCCTCGGCGACGAAGACATGGCAGGTCGCGCATTCGCAGGCTCCGCCGCACAGGCCCTCGATGGGCAGGCCCCAGTCCCGGATGATCTCCATCACCCGCCAGCCCTCGATGGCCTCAAGGATATGGCGCTGGCCGGCCCGGTCGGTCACATGGATGACGCCCATGAAGCGGGAATTCCTCTTTCGTGCATTCTGGGATGTGGCGCGGAACGGGCGCCGGATGGGCTGCATATCGCCCTTCACGTCTCTTCCGTCAACGCTTTAGCGCATCAAACACCGAGGGTTTCCGCCCGCAAGGCCTCATCGGCCATAAGCTCGGCCATGGAGCCCTGGAACCGGATCTCACCGCGCTCGATGACGCAGGCCCGGTCGCTGATGCCGGCGGCAAAGGCCCAGTTCTGCTCCGAGAGGAGCACCGCTACGCCTTCGGCCTTCATGGCCCGGATCGCTTCGGCCATCATCTGGACGATGACCGGGGCGATGCCCTCGGAGGGCTCGTCGAGCAGGATCGCATCCGGGTTGCCCATGAGGGTGCGGGCGATGGAGAGCATCTGCTGCTCGCCACCGGACATCTGGTTGCCGCGCCGCCCACCCATCTCGGCGAGGTTCGGGAAGAGCCGGAAGAGCCGCTCGGGCGTCCAGGGCGAACGGCCGGCGCCGGCCGGCCGGCGCCCCGTCTCCAAATTCTCCTCGACGGTGAGATCGGTGAAGATGCGCCGGTCTTCGGGCACGTAGCCGAGCCCCAGGCGGGCGATCTTGTAGGTCGGAAGCTTGCCGAGGGAGTGCCCCTTGAAGGTCGCATGGGTGGCGGACGCTGAAATCAACCCCATGATGGCCTTCAAGGTCGTGGTCTTGCCGGCGCCGTTGCGGCCGACGAGCGCCACCACCTCGCCCGGATAGAGATGAATCGACAGGCCGAACAGCACCTGCGCCCGGCCATAGAAGGCGCTGAGGTTCCGGACATCGAGCAGCGCGTCTCGTCTCATGCGAGGCTCAATCCTTTCGGCCGCTCCAGGGCATGCTCGTCGCCAAGGTAGGCCCGCCTGACTTGGGGATCATGGCGGATCTCGTCCGGCGTTCCGGCGGCGATGATCTGGCCGCGCAGGAGCACGAGCACCCGGGCCGCATGGCCGAAGACCACATCCATGTCATGCTCGGTGAAGAGCACGCCGATCCCCTGCGAGGCAGCGATGGATGCGGTGAGATCCATCAGTTCCGCCCGCTCGCGCGGCGCCATGCCGGCCGTGGGCTCGTCCATGAGGAGGAGCTTGGGCTCTCCGGCCAGCGCGATGGCAAGCTCGACCCGCTTCACGTCGCCATAGGCCAGCGCGGAGCAGGGGATATCCGCCGCCTCCACCATGCCCACCTGAGAGAGCAGCGCGACCGCTTTCTCGCGGTGGCGCTCAGGGGCCGGGGTCCAGAGACCGTTGCTTTGCCGATGGCAGCTGATCAGCGCCATCTGCACGTTCTCCGCCGCGCTCATGGAGAGAAAGGTCTGCGCCACCTGGAAGGTGCGTCCCACGCCGCGGCGAAAGCGCTTCTGCGGCGAGGCATGGGTAATATCCTGATCGTCGAGCAGAACCTGGCCGCGATCAGGTCTCAACTGGCCGCCGACCATGTTGAACACGGTGGACTTGCCGGCTCCGTTGGGGCCGATGATGGCGAGCATCTCGCCACGCTCGACGATGAACTCCACGTCCCGGGCCGCCATCACGCCGCCGAAGGATTTGTGCAGGCCGGTTACGACAAGAAGCGTCATGCGCGCTCCTCTCGCCAATATTGCACAGTGCCCACAAGGCCGCGCGGAAAGATCAGCACCATGGCGATGATGCTTAAGCCCAGCAGAAGCCGCCAGAGCGGCGTGAGCGGCATTATCAGATCGCGCAGGAAGTGCAGGACGGCGGCACCGACGAGCGGACCCGTCACCGTCTGAATGCCGCCGAGGAGCAGCATGGTGAGCGCATCGACGGAGGTCGAGATGCCGAGCAGACTCGGGTCCACCGAGCCGCGGGAAAAGGCATAGAGGCCGCCCGCAAGTCCGGCTGCAGCCCCGGAGATCACGAAGGCGAGCCAGCGGTGTTGGCGGACCTTCAGGCCGATCGCTTCCGCGCGGGCTTCCGAATCGCGGGCGGCCCGTAAGGCATAGCCGAACGGCGCGTCGACGATCCGCTTCAAAAGCAGCACCGTGACGAGCGTCAGTGTGGCGGTCAGCAGGTAATAGGGCACCGGCCCGCTGGCCCAGCTCGACGGCCATACGCCGACGATGCCGTTGTCGCCGCCGGTCACGTCGACCCATTGGAAGGCAACCGCGTAGAGGATCTGGGCGGCGGCAAGCGTCATCATGGCGAGATAGATGCCCGACAGGCGGACCACGAAGGCGCCGATCAGTGCCGCGCCCAAAGCTGCCAATGCGAGTGCGAGGGGGAGGGCCGCCGCCATCGACGTGCCGAGCCATTTCACGGCAAGGGCTGATCCATAGGCCCCGAGACCGAAGAACGCTGCATGGCCGAAGCTCACGAGCCCACCGACCCCGATGAGAAGCTGCAGGCTGAAGGCGAAGAGTGCGAAGATCAGGATCTCGGTCGCGACCTTCAGCAAGTACGCATCGGCCAGCAGCGGGAAACAGGCGAGCGCCGCGATGACGGCGAGCAGGATAAACGGACGGCCGGGCAGGGGCTTGCGGCTGGCGATGCCCACCGCATGGGTTCCCCCGATGACCTCGGCACGCCCGAAGAGACCGTAGGGTCGGATCGCCAGCACCACGGCCATGAGCAGGAACACCACGACGAGGGTGCTCTTCGGAAAGACCAGGATGCCGAAGGCCTGCAGCTGACCGATGATGAGTGCTGCAAGAAACGCGCCGGGCACGCTGCCCATGCCGCCGACCACCGTGACGACGAAGGCCTCGACGATGATGGAGAGATCCATGCCGGCATTGGCCGAGACGCGCGGGATCTGAAGCGCGCCGCCGAGTCCGGCCAGGAATGCGCCGAGAAACAGCGTGCCCGTGAACAGCATGGCCTGATTGACACCGAGCGACGCCACCATGTCGCGATCCTGCGTCGCCGCGCGCACCAGCACGCCAAACCGCGTCTTGCGCAAGAGAAGCCACACGAACCCCAGCACGATGGGACCGGCCGCGATCAGCACGAGTTCGTAGGAAGGAAAGCGCCGTCCGAGAATTTCCACGGGTGCGCGCAATCCCGGTGCGCGCGGCCCCAGAATATCCTCCGGCCCGAACACCTGCACAACGAGATCCTGCACCACCAGCACGACACCGAAGGTGGCAAGCAACTGGAACAGTTCCGGTGCGCCGTAGATGCGCCGCAGGAGCAGGACTTCGATGATCACGCCGATGATGCCGACGATGAGCGCCGAGGCCAGGATGCCGGCCCAGAAGGTAACCGGCCCGAACGAGAGTTCGAGCAGGCGCGGCACCAGGGTCGCGGCCGTATAGGCGCCGATCATGTAGAGCGAGCCGTGCGCGAAATTCACGATCCGCGTGACGCCGAAGACGATGGTCAGTCCGCAGGCAGTGATGAAAAGCGATGAAGCGCTGGAGAGGCCGCTGAGGGCCTGAACGGCGAGGAAGGAGGGATCCAGCGCCAGCAATCCGCTAATCCTTCCGTACTGCCTTCACCTCGGCCTCGGTCGGCATGAACGACGTGCCGTCCTTGTAGGTCCAGTCCGTCATGCCGCCGGCGGCGCCCTTGAGCACGAGCTTGCCGACCCAGGCCCCCATGGTGGACTGGTTGTCGATGCCGCGCATGGTGACGGGACCGATGACGGTGTCGAACTTCGCATCCTCGAGCGCCTTGATGATCGCCTCGGTCTCCGTGGAGCCCGCGCGGTCGATGGCGTCGCGGATCATGTTGACGACCATGTAGCCGAGGAGCGAGCCGAGACGCGGCGTGTCGTTGTACTTGGCGCGGTAGGCATCGACGAAGGCCTTGTGCGTCGGTTCCTTGATCTCGTCCCAGGGATAGCCGGTCACGGTCCAGCCCGCGGGCACCTCGTCCTTCAGGGGCAGGAGCCATTCGGGCTCGCCGGTGAGGAGCGAGAGGACCGTCGCGCCCTCGAAGAGGCCGCGGGTGTTGCCCTCGCGCACGAACTGGGTGAGGTCGGGTCCGAAGAGCACGTTGAAGATGCCGTCTGGCTTGGCCTGTTCGAGCGCCGAGGCGGTGGCGCCCGCCTCGATCTTGCCGAGCGCCGGATATTGCTCGGCGACGATCTGGGCTCCGGGCACCCGCTCCTGGATCAGGCGCTTGAAGACGGCCGCCGCCGATTGGCCGTACTCGTAGTTCGGCGCGACGATGGCCCAGCGCTTCGCGCCCGAGGCCTTGGCCTGATCCACCAGCATGCCGACCTGCATGAAGTTGTTGGGCCGGATGCGGAAGGTGTAGCGGTTGCCCTGTGCCATGGTGACGGCATCGGTCAGGGGTTCGGCGGCGATGTAGACGATCTTCTTCTGGTTGGCGAAATCCGCCATGGCGACGCCGACATTCGACAGGAACGAGCCGAAGAGCAGCGATACGCCCTCGCGGCTCACGAGCTCGTCCGCCACGCGGGTGGCGCTGCCCGTCGTCGCGCCGTCGTCGCGCGAGACGATCTCGAGCTTGCGGCCCAGCACCCCGCCCTTGGCGTTGATCTCGTCGAGGGCCATCTGCCAGCCGTTGCGATAGGGCACGGTGAAGGCCGCCCATTGCGCATAGGAATTTAGTTCGCCGATCTTGATCGGGGCCTGCTGCGCGTGAACCGCCGGCGCTCCGAGCGCGAGCGCTGCTCCAAGAGCCAGCCAGCGGATCGTCGAAATCTTCGCCATTGCACGTTCCTTGCAAACGAGAACCTGCGTGGATTTAGGGCCAATCCCGGTTCGAAGAAAGCCCAAACTGCCGAGCTTCGTGAATTCCTGCCTTGCTTGAGCCAGGGAGGCAATGACACATTCGCCGCCTTCGTTCCCTGAACCCCGACAGGCCCATGCTCCTCGACCGAGACCCCGCTCATGCTTTCATGCCTTACCCGGCCATTCCAGTCCCCCATGCATCGAGCGGCCCG
The DNA here is from genome assembly GCF_044784385.1 of Microvirga sp. RSM25. NCBI lineage: Bacteria > Pseudomonadati > Pseudomonadota > Alphaproteobacteria > Hyphomicrobiales > Methylobacteriaceae > Microvirga > Microvirga sp. RSM25. Next base: position 4,939,155 of record NZ_CP173039.1, read on the forward strand.
CTGTCGGGCCTGACCTTTGCCGCCAAGGATCTGTTCGATGTGGCCGGCTACCCGACGAGTGCGGGATCGCCCCACATGCTCGCCATGTCCGGCACCAAGACCCGGACGGCACCCACGGTGCAGAGGCTTCTCGATTCGGGCGCCCGTCTCGTCGGCAAGACGATCACCGACGAGCTGGCCTTTTCCATGAGCGGCAAGAACGCCCATTTCGGCACGCCGGTGAACGGCGGTGCGCCGGATCGCATTCCGGGCGGCTCGTCCTCGGGCTCGGCGGCGGCCGTCTCAAACGGATTGTGCGATTTCGCGCTCGGCACCGATACGGGCGGGTCCGTGCGAGCGCCGGCCAACCATTGCGGCCTCTTCGGCATTCGTCCGACCCATGGCCGGGTGAGCCTCGAAGGGTGCCATGATCTTGCGCCCTCCTTCGACACGTGTGGTTATTTCACCCGCGACGGCGCCACTTTCGCCCGGGTCGGCGAGGTGCTGCTCGGGAAGGATCCCCAGCCCCTGCAGCCGAGCCCACGGGTACTCCTGGCGCGCGACGCCTTTGCCCTTCTCCACAAAGAGGTGCGAGAGGCGCTTGCCCCGGCGCTGCGTCAAGCGGAGGGCGTGCTGGGCCAGCCGGAGCAGACCGAGGCGGCGCCGGACGGCTTCACGGCCCTTTACTGGGCGATGCGCTACATCCAGAGCCGCGAGGCCTGGACGGTCGATGGACCGATGATCGAGCGCTACCATCCGCCTCTCGGCCCCGGCGTAGCCGACCGGTTCGAGTTCTCGAGGGCCGTGACGGATGCGCAAGTGGCGGAAGCTCAGGTGATTTGGGCGGCTTTCCGCAAGCGGTTCGGCGCGCTCCTCGCTGATGACGCAGTGCTGATCCTGCCGACCATGCCCGACATCGCGCCGCTGCTCTCGGAGAGCGACGAGGCCCTGAACGATTATCGCAACAACGCCCTGAACCTGCTCTGCCTGTCGGTTCTGTCGGGCCTGCCGCAGGTCTCGATCCCGCTCGCCTCCCGATCCGGCGCGCCGCTGGGGCTGTCGCTCATGGGACCGGCCGGGTCCGATATGAGCCTTGTTGCGCTGGCACACCGAATCGCCGACAGCGCATCCTAATGACGGGACCCATCCCGCCTGGCCGGAGTTACCGGCAGGAGCGGGGGAGCACACAAACCGCCTCGAGCGCATCGTGCGAAAACGTGGACACGGTTTCCCGGACCGAACGATGCGCCATTTAAGGGATTGAGCATCAGACCCAGAAGTGGGGTCACTTCTGGGTCTGATGCTCTAAGGGGAAGAAACATGACACATCCAGCCGTTCATCCGGAAACACCTCATGTGGCGGTGGCGAGTGCCTGCATCGTGGGTGAAGGACCCGTTTGGGACCATCGCTCGAACACGCTCTTCTGGGTCGACATCAAGAACCCGGGCATCTGGCGTTACCATCCGGAGACGACGGAGCATTTTCGCGTCGACGCGCCGGAACGGGTGGGCTTCATCGCCCTGACGCCCGATCAGGATGTGGTCGTCGCCGGCTTCAAGTCGGGGCTTGCCCGCTTCAATCTCGGGACGGGCGAAGTGCAGCCCATCGTGTCTCCCGACAAGGACAAGCCGAACAACCGGATCAATGACGGCCATGTGGGACCGGACGGCGCCATCTATTTCGGCACCATGGATGATGAGGAGAAAGAGGGCTCGGGTGCCTTCTGGCGCTGGGACGGCAAGGAGCTGACCCAGTTCCATTCCGGCATCGTCGTCACCAACGGACCGGCCTTCAGCCCGGACGGGCAGATGCTTTACGCAACCGACACGATGGATGGAACGGTTTATGTTCTGGATGCTCAAGGAGGCCAGATCGGCAAGCCGCGCCCATTCGTCCGCTTCGAAGAAGGGTGGGCCCATCCGGATGGCATGGCAGTCGATGCGGAGGGTAATGTCTGGGTCTGCCACTGGGGCGCTTCGCGCATCACCCGCTTCGCACCGGACGGTTCGGTCGAACGCATCGTGCCGGTTCCTACGGCACAGGTGACGAAATGCGCCTTCGGCGGGCCCGATCTCACCACGCTCTACATCACCACGGCGGCCATCGGCCGCGATTCGCATATCGACGTGATGGCAGGCCATCTCTTCAAGGTCGAGACAGACGTTCGCGGCCTTCAGGCCCACATTTTCGAGGGGTAGGGATCATGACTATCGAGCGTTTCGGCACCTTGAATGGGCAGGATGTGCTGCAGGTCTCGCTGAAGGGACCGGACGGCATGGCGATGCAGGTCCTCACCTGGGGCGCCGTGGTGCGGGATCTCTCCGTGCCACTGGCCGGGAGCTCGCAGCGGGTGGTGCTGGGTCTGAATTCCATTGAGGACTACGTCGCCCATTCCCCTTATTTCGGTGCCATCGTCGGGCGCTATGGCAACCGTATCGGGAAGGCACAATTCATTCTGAACGGCGAGACCTACGGGCTCGATGCCAACGAGGGCGAGAACCAGCTTCACGGAGGCAGCAAGGGCTTCGGCACGCGCCTGTGGAGCATCGTCGACCACACGTCTTACAGCGTAACCGTGAGCTTGGTGTCCGAAGACGGCGACATGGGCTATCCGGGCCGCCTCGTGGCGACCTGCACCTATACCCTCCTGCCGTCGCTTCGCCTTCGGATCGAGCTTGAGGCGACGACCGACATGCCGACGCCGGTCAACCTCACCACCCATGGCTATTTCAACCTTGACGGCGGCCCCGACATTTCCTCCCACGAGCTGACGATCGCAGGCGACTTCATCACGCCGACCCGGCCCGATCTCATTCCGACGGGCGAGATCGTGTCGGTTGCAGGCACCGACTACGATTTCACAGCGCCGAGGCCGATCCATGGGGCGCAGCCCACCCTCTACGACATCAACTACGTGCTGCGCGGGCCCTATGGCGAGCTTCGCCGGGCGGCGACACTGGAGTCACGCCAGAATGGTCTCTCTATGGAATTGTGGACCACGGAGCCCGGCGTTCAGTTCTATGACGGTCATCTGATCGACATGCCGGTCCAGGGCTTGGGCGGCACCCAGTACGGCCGCCATGGCGGGCTTTGCCTTGAGCCGCAGCGCTTCCCCGACAGCCCCAATAAAGCCCATTTTCCATCGTCTATCCTGCCGCGCGGGCAGGTTTCCCGACAGGTCAGCGAGCTCCGGTTCTCTCGTTGAGCGAGGGAACTTTGCTTTTGTGGAATTGTTCTTCTTTGTAGGCGTTGCGTTTCCGGTCAAACACGAACCAAGAAGGGATAGTTCCCCATGCCGGTGCTCGATGCGAAAGCCTTGGAGATCGATCCAAAGGGAGCGGCCTTCCTGAAGAGTGTTTTGCGTCCTATGCCCGTGCCGCAGGCGCCCCCCAAGGAAGCATCCCGGATCGTCAAGATCCGGTTCTACGCGCTGAAGCGGTCAAGGGAGTTCGCGACCGGCGCGGCGTGACGGGCCATTTTCAGGCCCGCCAGCTTTTCTCACGCATCTTCAACCACGGCCGCCAATCCGCGCTTGGCAAGAAGCGCGTCTGCGGTCGGCAGGCGCCCGCGGAAGGCCGTATAGGCCTCGGCCGGGTCGCGCAGATTGCCGGCTGAGTAGATGAAGCACTTCAGCTTGTCCGCCATGTCCTTGTTGAAGGCATCGCCCGTCTCTTCGAAAGCCGTGAAGGCGTCTGCATCCAGCACCTCCGACCAGAGATAGCTGTAATAGCCCGACGAATAGCCATCGCCGGAAAATACATGCGTGAAATGCGGCGTGCGATGCCGCATGATGATCTCGCGCGGCATGCCGATCGTCCGCAGGGTTTCCGCCTCGAAAGCCGACACGTCGAGATTGCCTAGATCCTTGCGGCGGTGAAGCGCCAGATCGACGAAGGCGGAGGACAGATATTCGACCGTGGCGAAGCCCTGGTTGAAATTGCGCGCGGCCATCAGACGTTCGAGCAGTTCTTCCGGAATCGGTTCGCCGGTCCGGTAATGGGTTGCATACCGACGCAGGATGCCAGGCTGCGACAGCCAGTGCTCATAGAGCTGCGAGGGAAGCTCCACGAAATCCGTCGACACGGCCGTGCCGGCAAGCAGCGGATAGGTTACGTTCGAGAGCAGGCCGTGCAGGCCGTGGCCGAACTCATGGAACAGCGTGCGCGCATCATCAAAACTCAGGAGCGACGGCTCACCCGCGGCACCCTTGGCGAAGTTCATCACGTTGACGATGATCGGCCGGATATCGCCGGTAAGCTTTTCCTGCGAGCGGAAGGCGCTCATCCAGGCGCCGCTACGCTTGGACGAGCGTGCGAAATAATCGCCGATGAAGGTACCGATGTGATTGCCGCCCGCATCCAATACCTGCCAGGCGCGGATGTCGTGGTGATAGCGCGGGAAGTCCTTCAGCTCCTCGAAGCTGAGACCGAAGAGCCGGTGCGCCGTCTCGAACGAAGCCTCGATGATCCGATCGAGCTGGAAATAGGGCTTGATGGTCGCTTCATCGAGATTGTGACGCGCCATGCGGACCTGATCGGCATAATAGCGCCAGTCCCACGGCTCGATGACGATATTGTCGCCGATCGATTGTGCCTGGGCCTGCAGATCGTCGCGCTCCTTTTTCGCGCGGGCGATGGCCGGTGTCCAGACGTCGTTCAGGAGCTTCTGCACGTTGTCAGGCGTCTTGGCCATCGTGTCGGCGAGCTTGAAATCGGAGAACGTCTCGTAGCCGAGAAGTTTCGCCCGCTCCGCACGCAAGGCCGCCGTCTCGGCGATGATCGCCTTGTTGTCGGTACCATTGCCATTGTCGCCGCGCGCTGCCCAGGCCTTGAAAGCCTGCTCGCGTAGATCGCGCCGCTTGGAGAATTGCAGGAAAGGCTCAATGCTGGAGCGGGAGAGGGTGATCACATACTTGCCCTTCAACCCGCGCTCCTCGGCAGCCTGAGCCGCTGCTTCGCGTAGGAAAGACGGCAGACCTTCGAGATCGGCTTCGCCCTCGAGAACGAGCTGATAGGATTTCTCGTCCGCCAGCACGTTCTGCGAGAACTGAGTGCCAAGACTCGCCAGCCTCTCGGTAATGGCGGCGAGGCGCTTCTTCTCGTCCGGTCCGAGCTTCGCACCGGCGCGCACGAAAATGGTGTGGTAACGGTCGAGGACGCGGGCCTGCTCAGAGGAAAGACCGAGGCTGTCGCGCTTCTCGTAGAGCGCCGCCACGCGCTTGTAGAGCGCCTCGTTCATGAAGATGCTGTTGCGGTGCTTGGCAAGGATCGGAGCCATCTCGCGCTCGACGGCCTGGATCGCATCATTGGTGTGCGAACCGGCAAGATTGAAGAACACACCACCGACCTTCTTCAGCGTCTGTCCGCTCGTCTCCAGCGCTTCTATGGTGTTGGCGAAGGTCGGCGCCTCCGCATTGTCGGCAATGGCCGCGATCTGCGCCTGCTGCTCGGCGAGCGCCGTGTCGAAGGCAGGTTTGTAATGCTCCGGTGCGATGCTCTCGAAGGGCGGAAGACCGAAAGGCGTGGTCCAGGATGCAAGGAGAGGATTGCCTGAAAGAGCCGTGTCTGAAGCCGTCATGATCGGTCCTGCCTCTGAAAGAAGGGGCTTAGTCTTAATCATCTCATCCGTTCACGGAAAGGGGGCCGGCGTTCGCCGGAGCCGCCGTGCCCGCGAGATGACGCAGCAGGAACTCCAGGGACCGGGCGGTCGCATCGTCTTCCGCCACCCCCTGAAGCCGTGACCCTGTCCGGGATAGACCTTGATTTCATGCGGCACGCTCTGTTGGCGCAGCAGCGCCTCGATCGCATAGGCGTTCGCCACCGGCACGATGGGATCGGCCGAGCCGTGCAGGACCAGGGTTGGCGGCAGCTTGGACGTGGTGGCGATTGCACCCTGCGGCAGCGGCCCGAAATAGTTCACCAGCGCCCTCACGCGCGGATCCGTGCTCGCCACGGCAAGTCCCAGTGCCGCTCCGAGCGAGATCCCGATGATGCCAATGCGATGCGGGTCGGCTCCCGGATGATCCGACGCGAAGGCGAGCGCATCCTGTACCGTGCCCATCCAAGGCATGAAGTTCTGGAACAGGGTGCTGAAGGAAGCTCGCTTTTCGCCGGTGCGGTCGAGATAATGAACGAGGTGAACCTGGTAGCCGGCCGCCGCGACATCGCGGGCGCCTTCACGGTACTGTGTATTATAGTTCAGGCCATCGGCGCCATGGAGCATGAGAACCGTGGGACGGGGCGAGGAGCCGGCCGTCCGGAAGGTTTCGACGGCAATGGCCTTGCCTCCACTTTTGAAGCTGTTTCGTTGCGTGGTGACGGGCATTGCGTTCTGCTTGTCCTGTTGGGCATGAGCGGTCGAAGAGGCAGCAAGGGCTGCACCGATCAGGAGGTTGCGTCTGGTGATCGACATGGGGCTTGGCGTTAGGGCGAGAGTACGGGGGTCTTTGGGAGATGGGATCGGTTTTCCCGTGCTTGCAGATGGCAAAAGGTCCCAGCTTTTCTCGAACAGACAAGCTTCCTGCTCCGCTCAAGGATCGTTTGGCCCTTGGAGGCGTTGTTTGCAGGTCGGCGAGATCGTCTCGCGGCTCAGCAGAGATTGACCGTATGCGCCCCACACCAGCTCCCGTGCCGCCCCCGGAGACGGAAATTCAGCCTCCCGGCGTTCCAGGCCTCTCTGGACTGCTGACCCTGGCTGTGGCGGTTGTCGTGCTGGCTGCCCTCTATGTGGGTCAGGACGTGTTCCTGCCAGTGGTGCTCGCCATCCTCCTGGCTTTCGTGCTCGCGCCTTTCGTCGACGTGATGCGCAAGTGGCACATGGGCCGCGTGCCGGCCGTCATCATTGCGGTGCTCGTCGCCTTGGGCATCATCCTGTCTCTCGGCACCACCATCGGCTTCCAGGTCGCCGGCCTCGCCTCTGACATCCCCCGCTATCAGACTACCATCGAGAGCAAGGTCGGCTCACTGAGGGAGGGCACGCTTGGAAAGCTGCCGGCTCTCCTGAAGGATTTCGGCCGCCGCTTCGATAAAGCCGTCGCCGAACCGCCGCCGGAGCAGCAGGCGCCGGCATCTCCCAGCGTCGCCGCGCCTCCGGCCGCCGAGGAGTCGGGCCCGCTGCCTGTAGAGGTCCATGAGCCGGAACCGACCCCGGCCCAGATGGCCAGAGACCTCCTTCTGCCCCTGCTTGAGCCGCTGGCAACCACAGGCATTGTATTCGTGGTTCTGGTCTTCATCCTCATGCAGCGGGAGGATCTGCGCGATCGCATGATCCGCCTGTTCGGCGCCAGCGACCTTCATCGGACCACGGCTGCCATGGACGATGCGGCGCGCCGGCTCAGCCGGTATTTTCTGACCCAGCTCGCGCTGAATGCCGCCTTCGGCGTCGTGGCTGCCATTGGCTTATGGCTGATCGGGGTGCCAAGCCCCATCCTGTGGGGGTGTTCGCCGCGCTGATGCGCTTCGTGCCCTATATCGGCTCCTTCGTTGCAGCTCTGCCGCCTATCCTGCTCGCCGCCGCTGTCGATCCGGGTTGGTCGATGGCGCTCATGACACTGGCGCTGTTCCTCATCGGCGAGCCGCTGATGGGTCACGTGGTCGAGCCGATCGTGTATGGGCAGAGCACGGGCCTCTCGCCCTTCGCCGTCGTCATCTCGGCGATTTTCTGGACCTGGCTCTGGGGGCCTGTGGGCCTGCTCATCGCAACTCCCCTGACGCTCTGCCTGGTGGTGCTGGGCCGACACGTGGAGCGGCTCGAATTTTTGGATGTGTTGCTCGGCGACCGGCCTGCGCTGACGCCGGCCGAGAACCTCTATCAGCGCATGCTCGCCGGCGACCCGGACGAGGCATTGGAATCGGCGGAACTCCTGCTGAAGGAACGCTCGCTCACATCCTATTACGATGAGGTTGCTCTGAGGGGGCTTCAGCTTGCCGCCAACGATGCAACCCGTGGGGTCCTCACCAAGCTCCAGCTCGAACAGGTCAAGGATGTGATCCGGGCATTGGTGCAGGACCTCGGCAGCCACGACGATGTGGAACCTCACCCGCACGAGACCAAGGACGAGCCCGTCGCGGCACCCGCGAGCGAAAAGCCTGCCAACAAGGAACCGGCAGTGACGCAGCCGATGCCGCCGGAAAGCAATATTCCCGAAGCCTGGAGAGCGGAAGGGGCGATTCTGTGCGTCGCCGGACGCGGCCCGCTGGATGAGGCCGCATCGGAGATGCTGGCGCAGCTTCTGAGCAAGCATGGGCTGGGCACCCGCGTTATCCCGCATTCGGCCGTGTCGCGCCGGGAGATCTTCAATCTCGACATGTCCGGCGTGCAGATGGTGTGCATCAGCTACCTGGAGATCAGCGGCACGCCGGCGCATCTGCGATATCTGCTGCGCCGGCTGAAGCAGAAAGCGAAGGCTCCGACCCTGGTCGGTCTCTGGCCTGCGGAAGATGCGATTCTGAAAAGCGAGACGATGCGCGCCACCCTGGGCGCCAATTACTATGTCTCGTCCTTAAGGGAAGCGGTGGTGCAGGGCCTGAAAGTGGCAACGGGCGAGGAAAAGCTGCCGGAACCGGCCAACACGTCCGCGGCCGAAGAGGCAACGGCAGCCAAGCGACTGCCGTTGCCGGCTTGACCCGGTTTAAGCTGCGGCATCCTTGAGGAAGTTCTCGGCGTAGTGGCAGGCAACCTGACGGCCGTCGAGTTCACGCAATTGCGGACGCTCCACCTTGCAGCGCTCGGTCACATAGGGGCAGCGGGTCGAGAACACGCAGCCTTTCGGCGGGTTGAGCGGCGAGGGCAGTTCGCCTTTGAGCACGATGCGCTTGCGCTTCACGCCGGTGATGCCGGGTGTGGAGGAGAGAAGCGCCTGCGTATAGGGGTGCAACGGGCGGGCGTAGATCCTGTCCTTCGGACCGTGCTCGACCGCGTGGCCGAGATACATGACGAGCACGTCATGGGCGATGTGCCGGACGACGCCGAGATCGTGCGAGATGAAGAGATAGGCAAGGCCCATCTCCTGTTGCAGATCGGCGAGAAGGTTGAGCACCTGAGCCTGAATCGACACATCGAGGGCCGATACCGGCTCGTCCGCGACCACGAGCTTCGGCGAGAGCATGAGCGCGCGAGCAATTGCGATGCGCTGGCGCTGTCCACCTGAGAACATGTGCGGATAGCGATTGTAGTGCTCCGGCCGCAAACCCACCTTCGCCATCATTGCCCGCGCGCGCTCGGTGCGCTCTGAAGAGGACAGCTTGGTGTTGATGGCGAGCGGCTCTTCCAGGATCGTACCCACTTTCTTGCGCGGGTTGAGCGAACCGTAAGGGTTCTGGAACACCAGCTGCACCATGCGGCGCAGCTCCCTGGCATAATTCGACGGCGGATTGACCGCATCGATGCCGTCGAGGGAGAGCGAACCTTCCGTTGGCTTCTCGATGAGCGTCACCATGCGCGCGAGCGTGGACTTGCCACAGCCGGATTCACCCACGACGGCGAGCGTCTTGCCGGGCTCGATGGCAAAGGAAATGCCGCCGACGGCCTGCAGATGGCCCGGCTCCTTGAACAGGCCGCGTTTGACCTTGTAGACCTGCTTCAGGCCTTTGGCTTCGACAACGGGAGTGCTCACGACGCAGCCTCCGTTCCAATGGGGTGATCGTGTTTGATTTCGGCATTCCGGTTCGGATCGCCGAGCGGATAATGGCAGCGAATATGGCCGCCGGCCCAGGGGCGCAGGTCAGGGCGCACGCTGCGCGAATGCTCCGTGGCATAGGCGCAGCGCGGGCTGAACAGGCAGCCCTTCGGGCGGTCGTAGAGGCCGGGAACCACACCGGGGATCGTCGCAAGGCGCCCGCCTTCGCTGCGCTCCGGGAGAGCGGCAAGCAGAGCCGCCGTGTAAGGATGCTGCGGCGAGGCGAAGAGATCCACCGCGGAACGCTCCTCCATGATCTGGCCCGCGTACATCACCATCACACGCCGCGCAGTGTCGGCTACCACACCCATATTGTGGGTGATCATGACGAGTCCCATGTTGCGCTCCTTCTGGAGCGTCATGAGCAGGTCGAGGATCTGCGCCTGGATCGTCACGTCGAGAGCGGTGGTGGGCTCGTCAGCGATCAGCAGCTTCGGATTGCAGGCGATCGCCATGGCAATCATCACGCGCTGGTTCATGCCGCCCGAGAGCTGATGCGGATAGGCGGAGAGGCGGCTTTCCGGCGAGGGAATGCCGACCTGTTCCAGGAGTTCGATGACCCGGCGGCGCGCTGCCTTGCGGTCCATGCCCTCGTGCAGACGCAGGGTCTCGGTGAGCTGGAAACCGATGGTGAAGGACGGGTTCAAACTCGTCATCGGCTCCTGAAAGATCATCGCGACGTCCTTGCCCGTGAGCTTGCGCCGCTCCTTGTCGGAGATCGTCAGGAGGTCGCGGCCGTTGAAGGTGAGCTTGTCAGCTCTCACGCGACCGGGAAAGGGAATGAGCCCCATGAGGGCCAGCATCGTGACGCTTTTGCCGGAGCCGGATTCGCCCACGACGCCGAGAACCTCGCCCTCTTCGAGCTTGAGGCTCACGCCATCAACGGCACGCATGATGCCGCCTTGGGTCGGGAATTCGACCGACAGATTTTCAATTTCGACTAGGGCCATGATCAGCGCTTCAGTTTTGGATCGAGGGCGTCGCGAAGACCGTCGCCCAGAAGATTGAAGGCAAGCACCGTGACGAGGATGGCGAGACCCGGGAAGGTCACGACCCACCAGGCGCGAAGCACGAATTCGCGGGCATCGGCCAGCATGGTGCCCCATTCAGGAGAAGGAGGCTGCGCGCCGAGGCCGAGGAAGCCGAGCGCGGCAGCATCCAGGATTGCGGTCGAGATGCCGAGGGATGCCTGCACGATCAGGGGAGCGGTGCAGTTCGGCAGCACTTCCTTGAACATCAATCGCGTCGTGCCGGCGCCGCTCACGCGAGCCGCCGTCACGTAATCCTTTGAGGTTTCGGTGATCACCGCCGCGCGGGCAAGGCGCACGTAATGCGGTAGGATCACGAGGGCCACCGCCAGCATCGCATTCATTAGGCCAGGGCCGAGCACCGCCACGATCACGATGGCGAGCAGGAGGCTTGGCAGCGTGAGGACGATATCCATCAGGCGCATGATGAAGATCTCGGTCAGGCCACGGAAGAAGCCTGCCACGAGTCCGAGCACGGTGCCGATCGCGATCGAGATGGACACCACCACGATGCCGATGAGCAAGGACAGCCGCGCGCCGTAGATCAGACGGGACAGGATATCGCGCCCGATGGGGTCCGTGCCGAGCGGATAGGCTATCGAGCCGCCTTCCTGCCAGAACGGAGGCTTGAGCGCGATGGCTGTGTTCGTGACATTGGGGTCATGAGGGGCGATCACGTTCGCCAGCAATGCGACGAGCACCACGGTGACAATGATCACGAGCCCGGCAACAGCGCCATGGTTGGCGCTGAAATAGCCCCAGAACTCGCGGAGGGGATGGGGCGGGGTGGCCGTCGGCACTGCGACGGCGGGGGCTTCCATGGTTTCAGTGGTCATCGCGTATGCCTGATGCGAGGATTGATGAGCCCGTAGGCAAGATCGACGAGAAGGTTCACGCCCATCACGACGACGCCGAGCAGAAGGGCGCCGCCCTGCAGTACGGGATAATCGCGGCGGAAGATGGCATCGATGAGCCATTTGCCGACGCCCGGCCAGGAAAAGATGGTTTCCGTGAGGATCGCGCCGGTGAACAGCACGCCTACCTGCAGGCCGATCACCGTTACAACGGGAATGAGGGCATTGCGCAGGGCATGCAGGGCGACGATGCGGAACCGGGAGAGTCCCTTGGCCTTGGCGGTGCGGATGTAATCCTCACCGAGCACTTCCAGCATCGCCGAGCGCGTCATGCGGGCGATGACGGCGAGCGGAACGGTGCCGAGCACGATGGTGGGCAGGATCAGGTGGTTCACCGCCGACCAGAAGGCTTCGGGCTCATCGGAGAGCAACGTGTCGATCAGCAGGAAACCGGTGATCGGCTCGATGTAGTACAGCACGTCGATCCGGCCGGAGACCGGGGTCAGGTCGAACTGCACCGAAAACAGCAGGATGAGGATCAAGCCCCACCAGAAGATCGGCATGGAATAACCGGCGAGCGAGATGCCCATAACTCCATGGTCGAAGATCGAGTTTCGCTTGATTGCAGCGATGATGCCGGCCGGAAGGCCGAGAACAAGCGCAAAGATGATGGCGCAAAGAGCCAGCTCGATGGTGGCTGGGAACAGCGCCGAGAACTCGTTCAGTACTGGCTCCTGCGTGATCATCGACTTGCCCAGATCGCCTTGAAGGACGCGGGCCAGGTAGATTCCATATTGGACGATGATCGGCTTATCGAAGCCGTATTCCTTGCGGAGCTGCTCGTGGCGGGCAGGGTCGATGCCGCGCTCGCCGGCAAGCGTTTCGATGGGATCGCCTGGCACCAGGCGGATCAGGAAGAAGGCCAGCAACGTGATTCCGATGAAGGTCGGAATGATCAGGCTGACGCGAGTTAAGATGAATCTGAGCATCGTCTGAACGTAAAAAGGCGGAGCGGCTTTTTTGAGCCGCTCCGCCGCAGGTTGATGGGATTAGCTTACTTGCCCTTGAGGTCCACGCCGTAGAAGGTGTGGCGGCCGAACGGCGAGAGCTTGAAATCCACGACTTCCTTGCGGACCGGCTTCAACTGCACGGCGTGAGCGATCGTGAACCAGGGAGCCTGCTCTTTGAAGATCTTCTGAGCTTCTTGATAGAGCTTGGTGCGCTCGGCCTGGTTGGTCACGACCTTCGCCTTCGTCACGAGATCGTCGAACGGCTTGTAGCACCACTTGGCGATGTTCGAGCCGGAAGCGCTCTGCGCCGAGGCGCAGCCCAGCAGGGTATGCAGGAAGTTGTCCGGATCGCCGTTATCGCCGGTCCAGCCGAGCTGAGCCATCTGGTGCTCGCCGGCCTGGGCCCGCTTGCGGTACTCACCCCACTCGAAGCTCTTGATTTCGGCCTTCACGCCAATCTTGGCGAGATCGGCCTGCATGAGCTCGGCGATGCGGCGCGCATTCGGGTTGTAGGGACGCTGAACCGGCATGGCCCAGAGGTCGGTCTCGAGACCATTCGGGTAGCCAGCTTCCGCCAGGAGCTTCTTGGCCGCTTCGGGGTTGTACTCGTCTTCCTTCACGGAGTCGTTGTACGACCACATCGACGGCGGGATCGGGTTCTTGGCCGGAACGCCGGAGCCGAGGAAGACGGCATCGACGATAGCCTTCTTGTTCATGGCCATGTTGACGGCCTTGCGGACGCGCACGTCGTCGAAGGGCTTCTTCGTCGTCTGGTAGGCGAGGTAGCCGATGTTCAGGCCGGCCTGCTCCATGAGCGTGACGTTCGGGTCCTTCTTGATGGCCTCGATGTCAGCCGGGTTCGGATACGGCATGACGTGGCATTCGCCCTTCTGGAGCTTCGCCCAGCGGACGGAGGCATCCGGGGTGATGGCGAACACGAGATCGTCGATCTTCGCCTTGCCGCCCCAATATTCAGGGAAGGCCTTGAAGCGGACGATGGCGTCCTTCTGGTAGTTGACGAGGGTGAACGGGCCCGAGCCGATTGGATCCTGGTCGATCTTCTCCGGGGTGCCGGCCTTCAGCATCGCGTCGGCATATTCTTTCGACTGGACGCCGGCCCACTGCATAGCGAGGTTCGACAGGAAGGGAGCTTCAGGCTGGTTGAGGGTGATGCGGACGGTGTAGTCGTCGACCTTTTCCACCGACTTCAGCAGCTTGGGCATGCCCATGTCCGTGAAGTAGGAGTGGTTCGGGCTCGTGACCTTGAAGTAAGGATTGTCTTCCTTCCACTGGCGCTCAAGCATGAACACAATGTCGTCGGCATTCAGGTTTCGGGTCGGCTTGAAGGCCTTATTGGAGTGGAACTTCGCGTTCTTGCGGATATGGAAGGTGTAGACCGTGCCATCAGCCGAGATGTCCCATTTCTCGGCGAGGCCGGGAACAACCTGCGTGCCACCGCGCTCGAAATCCACGATGTTGTCGTAGATGTGCTCGTTGACGTCGAACGAAGTGCCGGTGGTGTTGATGCCGGGATAGAAGTTTTCTGGGCTGCCCTCGGAGCAGTAGACGAGGGTTTTGGCGGCCAGCGGAGCGGCGGCCAGAAAGGCCGGAACGCAGATGGCTGCGAAAAGGGCTGATTTTTTCATTACCTAGGTCCTCTGAGACGGCTCTACTCGTGGCCGTTCTGTGACGGAGTTAAGGTGCGAAGCCCCGATAATGTCAATCTGTCCATGCAACAATGGATAATTTTTAAAAGAAATTTACCATTTTCTGCCTCTGCGGCAGTTCAAATCAGCACCGTCAGGGGTCAATTTTCCGCGATTCTGAATGCTTTTCGGCCAAAGTCGCCCCAAAAGCCCTTGCCCACAATTGGCGGCCCGGGAGGCATCGTCAGATGGACGAGCTTCGATCCTGATCCCAGCAGGTCGCAGCGGTAACCTTCGCAGCCAGATCGGCGCGGCTGAAGGGCTTGTGGAGCATCAGATAACCGTTCGGAAGCCGCTTCGGATCGGCATATCCCGTCACGAGCAGGATGCTGAGGTCGGACCGTATCTCTCTTGCCTTGTCGGCCAAGTCGGTTCCTGTCATGCCGGGCATCGCAAAATCGGCAATGAGGACATCGATCTGATCGTCCGCCTTCAGGATGTCGAGGGCTGACAATCCGTCTGCAGCCTCCACAACCCGATGTCCCATCTCGTTAAGATAGGCGGCCGTCACAGTTCTCACTTCCGCATCGTCATCGACGAGAAGAATGCGCATCTTGGGCGCGTTAGGTGCAATCGCCGGCTCCTCCTGCGGACCGTCCTCCCGCTCAACGGCCGCACGGGACAGGTAAAGCTCGACAGTCGTGCCTGCCCCGATCGTGCTGTGAATGGTCACGGTGCCGCCGGATTGCTGCGCCAGCCCATAGACCATGGGCAACCCGAGTCCTGTTCCCTTGCCAACCTCCTTCGTGGTGAAGAAGGGCTCGAGTACCCTCGCCAGAACCTCCGGTGGAATGCCGCTGCCCGTATCTTTGACAGAGATCACCACGTACTCACCACCGCTCAACTCCGTAATCCTTCCCTCTTCCACTGTCTCGTTGCGGGTCGAGAGAGTGAGGACCCCGTTCTCGGTCATGGCGTCGCGGGCATTGATGCACAGGTTGAGGATCGCGAGTTCGAGCTGATCCGGGTCGACCATGGCCGTCCACAAGCCATCATGAAGATGCCGCTCGATCCGGATGACGCCGCCAAGCGTACGCGTCAGCAGATCGTTCATGCCGGTGATGACCTGGTTCACGTCCACGGCCTGCAGCCGCAGGTCGCGTTGGCGGCTGAAGCTCAGGAGCCGCTGGGTCAGGGAGGCGCCGCGCTCCGCCGCATAGGTGGCGTTTTGCAGCAGCCGGGTCAGCCGTGGATCGTCAGGCGCCCGGCGCGAGGCGAGATCCAGGCTGCCGAGGACAGCCATCAGCAGGTTGTTGAAGTCGTGGGCGACACCGCCAGCGAGCGTCCCGAGGGCCTGCATCTTGTCCGCCTGCCGCAGGCGCATCTCCATCAGCTTGCGCTCGGTGATGTCGCGCTCGATGGTGGCGAGGTTCGTGACGGTTCCTGCCTCATCCAGGATCGGAATATGGTTGATGAGGACCCACTGTGTCGTACCGTCGGGCGAGGTTCGCTCGTCGATCACATCGTCGGGCGCGCGCGCCGCAATGGCACGGCGCTCCGCCTCCTCGATCATCGTAGCCCGTTCTGGCGAGACATAGTCCCTTTCCTTGCGGCCCAGGCAATCTTCCGAGTTGCACCCTAGGCTTCGCGCCTTGCTGGCGTTCAGGCGGACGAAGCGGCCGTCCAGATCCTTGAACGAGATCAGATCGCCCGTGCTTTCCATCAGCCCGCGCAATAGCGCGCGCTCCGTGTCGAGCTTGCGGGCCAGCATGCGCCGCTGATAGGCCGCGGCCACCATGTTGGAGAGGGCGGCCGGATCCCAGGGTTTCGGAACGTAGGCCATGATGCGGCCCTTGTTGACCGCACCGATCACGGCCTTGAGATCCGCATAGCCGGTGAGAAGGATCGCATCGGCATCGGTCTCGTGGCGGGCCTTGGCCAGGAACTCGTCGCCCTGCATCTCAGGCATGCGCTGATCCGAGATGATGATGGCGATGTCAGGTTCCTGCCGGATGATATCGAGCGCTTGGATTGGAGACGAGGCCGTCAGAACCCGGTAGTCGTTCTCGAACAGATCCTCGAGCGCGATCAGGATGTCCGGTTCGTCATCGACGACCAGGATCGTGCCATTGGTTGAAGTCATCTCGCTCGACAAGGTCATGAAACAATATGCCTCGGGATCGTGATGGTGAAGCTGGCGCCCCCCAAGGCGCCTGAATCCACCGCAATCGATCCTTTATGGGCCTGGACGACGCTATAAGCGATAGCCAGACCAAGTCCAGTTCCAGACCCGACGGGCTTGGTGGTAAAGAACGGTTCGAAGATGCGTTCCCGCAATTCCCCTGGAATTCCCGGACCTGTATCGCTGATCTTGATGGTATAGGTTGTCTCGTTGTTTGCAGTTTCAATGTCTATGCCACCGGTGCCCTTGATCGCATCGGCGGCATTTCCGACGATGTTCATGACCACCTGGTTCAAAAGGGCCGGGGAGCAATAGAGGTCTGGGACGGCGTTGTAATGGCGGCGCACGTCAATCCGGGTGCCGAGCTTATGGCCAAGGAGCGCCAGCACGGTCTCAATGGATTCGGGCACGTTGATCGTCTGAAAATCGCCTTCGTCGAGCCGTGAAAAGCGCCTCAGGTTGAGAACGAGTTCCTGAATCCGCGCAAGGCCAAGCTTCATCGCACCGACGCGATCGCGTGATTTCTGCACCTGCCGCTCAAGGCCTCCCTCCGGTGGGAGTTTCGCGGCAATCTCGGTGAGCAATTTCTCCACAGTCCCCTGGTGCGCCTGGATGAAGGCGAGGGGATTGTTGATTTCATGGGCGATGCCGGCCACCAGTTCGCCAAGCGACGCCATCTTGGCCGCCTGGACGAGTTGGGCCTGAGTGCCTTTCAAGAGGTCGTTGGCCTCTGCCAGTTCGCTGTTGGCTTTGGCCAACGCGTCCGCTGAGGCAGCCTCTGCGCGGGCCTTGGCGAGGGCCAGCTCCTGCTCGCGCAGCTCAGCCTCGATGCGCCAGTTCTCGTCCTGCATGAGCTTACGCCGGACGAGCGCGCGAATGCGCACGCGCATCACATCGGCCTCGATTGTGGAGGGAACGATATCGTCCACGCCCGCGGCAAAGGCGCGTGCGAGCATGTCACCGCCCTCCTCGTCGCCCTGACCGACAATGGCAAAGCTTGGGGCATCCGTGCCTGGCAGGGGCGCGAGCCCGCGATAGAGATTCAGCTGTCGGCACAACTCGATGCCGTCGAAGTCCGGGCTGAGCAGGTTGATCAGAATGCAGTCCCATTTGGCATCTGGCGAGCGGACCTGCCGGAGAGCTTCGGTCGGCTCCGAGACCGGCGTCACCGCATATCCTTCATGGGCCAGCAGGTTCTGGAGATAGGTGCGGCGTGTCGGGCTGTCGTCCACGATCAGGACGCAGGCCCGGCGGAAGGTGCCGAAGCTGGGGGATTGCCGCTCTTCCTTGGAATCGCCAATGGGGGATGAGCGACGGCGTAGCAGCGCCTGGATCCGGAGAACGATCAGCTCCTGCTCGGCGGATTTGGAGATGTAGGCATCCGCGCCGCTCTCCAGGCCTTGGCGCTCGACCGCACGCTCACGCGCTTCCGTCAGCATGATCACCGGGATCGCCCGCGTCCGCACGTTGAGGCGCATCTGGCGGGTCAATTCGTCCCCGTTCATGCCGGGCAGGTGGAAATCGGCGATGATGAGGTCGGGCAGCTTTTCGTTCAGGCTGTCGAGGGCGGCTTCCGCCGTAGAGCGCCACGAGACGTGAAAGCCGCTCGTTTCCAGCATATGGCGCAACTGCAGCGCCTGCGTCTCCGAGTCTTCAACCAGGAGGATCTCGGCCGCCTGCGCAACGGATCCTGCGCTCATTCGCCGTCTCCCCGCGCCAGTCTCAGGATGCGTGGCGCAATCAGGTCGAGGGGCAGGCTGACATTGACGCCGCCCATGCGGGTCGCCGCTGCCGGCATACCATAAACGACGGCGGTGCTTTCATCCTCTGCCAGTCCATAGCCCCCGGCCTGGCGCATCTCGACGAGGCCCTGCGCCCCATCCTCGCCCATGCCGGTGAGAATGACCCCGAGCCCCCTCCGGCCCACCGACCGGGCCATTGATTGGAACAGCATGGTGGCAGAAGGTCGCTGATTGCCCACGGGCGGTTCCGCACTCACCTTCAGGGCGCCCGCAGGAGAAAGCAGCAGGTGCCGGTCACCGGGAGCGACATAAACATTCCCGGCCGTCGGGATCTCATGATCCTGGGCCAAGCGGACCTTCAGAGGCATCAGCCCGTTCAGCCAGGAGGCGAAGCCCTCCATGAACGGAGCCCCCATGTGCTGGACGAGGAGGATCGGTAGCGGAAAGTCCTCCGGGAGGGCTCCCAGGACCTTGGCGAGGGCTGGCGGCCCGCCCGTGGAGGCGGCAATGCCCATGATGCTCGGGAGTGTCGCGCTCCATTCCGGATCGCGCTTGGGGGCCGTATTCGTGATCTTATCGCGCCATGGTGCGAACGAGCGCTGTCGGACGACCGGTACCTGGCTCATGATGTAGAGTTGGGTGCAGATGGTGCTGGCGATCCCCGCATAATTGGCGCTGGAGAGGCCGACAGGCTTTTCCACTACCGTGAGCGCACCGGCCCGGAGCGCATTCATGGAGATCTTCAGCGAAGAGTCCTCAATGCTGTCGGCAATGACAACGATGGGCGTCGGGTGCTCCGACATGATTTGGCGTGTCGCTTCGAGCCCGTCCATTCCCGGAAGGCGGATGTCCATGGACACGACGTCCGGTTGCACGCGGCCGATTTCCCGGAGCGCCTCCTCGGCCGAGCTGACGGCGGCTGCGACTACGAGGCGCGGATCGCTGGCGATGATATGGACGAGCAGCTGACGGACGACGAGGGAATCCTCGACGACCATCACACGGACCCGTGGTTGAGACGCCATACTCATCGCCGGAAACTCACAACACCTGCCCGATCGTTGCCAGGAGTTCGCGCTGATCGAACTTCTGCTTTGTAATATAGGCGCTCGCGCCCAGATCGAGACCCTTGCGTACATCCTCCGGGTCGGCGCGCGAAGTCATGAGGATCACGGGAAGGGTGGACAGCCGCTGGTCGTTCTTGATCGCCTGCAGCAGGCCGAAGCCGTCCATGCGCGGCATTTCCACGTCGGCAATGACGAGATCGACGATGGCCTCGCCCGAGCGCAGCACGTGGAGGGCGTCGATGCCGTCAACGCTGAGGAGAACCGCGTAGCCCTGCGCTTCCAGGATACTCTTCTCAAGGGTGCGGGTTGTGATGGAATCATCGACCACGAGAATGGTCCTCGCCCGGCGTCCCTCCTCGGGAGCCCATCGGGTCAGGCCTAGGCCTCCGGCCGCGAGCTTGCCTTCGTTCTTTACCCAGTGCTCGACCAACTTGTCCGGGCTCAGCACGAGGGCCGGCAACTCGTTTTCCAGAAGAACGGTGCCCGAAACCAACTCGTTCAGGCCGATCGCCTGGACGTCGCTGACCAGCATTGTGCGAACATCGTGGAATGCATTGACGGCGAGCGCACAGGTGCGGGAACCATGACGGACGAGCACGGCCTTCACGTGTCCTGCCTCTGTGGGGAGGGGTGCATTCGGGGATCCTGTCAGGGTAGCGAGGGCGACGACTGGAACGATAACGTCTTCTCCCCCGATCTCGATCCGTGCCGTGGGACGGCCTTCCACACTTTCCAGCGTACTGGCAGGCAGCCGCAGGAGGCGCTCCACTGCATGGGATGGCAAGCCGAACGTCCGCTCCTCGGCTTCCAGCAGCAGCAGCGGCTGGCGCGCCGCCGTGAAAGGCACGTTCAGCAGAACCTCTGTTCCATGAGGATAGCGCGGCCGCAGCAGAACCGAACCTTGCAGCTTGCGAACCGCTTCCGCGACGACGGAAAGCCCCATGCCGCGGCCCGACAAGCGGTCGACTTCGCCAGCCGTCGAGAAGCCGGGGGTGAAGACGAGGGACAGCAGCTGATCCATCATCGGCGGGAGATGGCCTGCATCCCGCGGCTGCAGCAGCCCGCGTTCGACGGCGACCTGCTCAATGCGCGCCAGATTGGGGCCGCGTCCGTCGTCGCGGATGCTGATGGCCAGACGTCCGCCACGGGAGGCCAATTCCAGGCTCACCTCGGCCCGCTCGGGCTTACCCTTGGCGACGCGCTCCTCCGGCGGCTCGGCACCGTGGCTCACCGCATTGCGGAGAAGGTGCATCACGGGATCCTTGAGGGCCTGAAGCACTTGCCGGTCTACCTGAATGTCGAGGCCGATGCTGCGCACATGCACGTCGCGTCCGGCTTTGCGCGCGATCTCGCGCACCATATGGCCGAAACCGCCGAAAACGGTTTCCGCCGACACGAGAGATACGCGGTCAATGCTGTCACGCACCTGGCGTGCCGCCTGCTCAATGGACCAACTCGATTGCCTTCTGTCCCGGGACAGGGCGGACAGCCTGCGAAACAGCGCTTTCAGGCCCTGATCGAAATCGCGCAGGCGTGGAGCAATCGATGGGCCGTTGCGGCCCTGTTGTGCTTGTGCTGCGTGACCGAGGGCGTTCACCTGCGCATGCAGCTGATCCCAGCCTCTCCTCAAGCCACGAATCTCCAGCTCGATCTGCCGCAACGTCTCGTCGATCCCTTCATCTGCCTGCAGCTCCGCCAGGAGCTGGTGCATGGAATTGGACAACTCCTCCATCTGCTCGACGGCAACGCGGAGATAGGAGCCTGTGCCTGTGTCGGCGGAAGCATCCGTCTTCGGGCCATCTGGTTCCGGTTCAAGCACCACGGGCTTCGACGCCGGGGCTGAGGGCGTCTGCGGTCCTGACGGCTTCAGGACATCCGCGACAAGATCTTCGATGAGGTCGAGATTCTGCCGCACCGTGGCGATGGCGGGGTCGTCCAGGGCTTGTTGCCCATCGAGCACCTGGGAGAAGAGTGCTTCGAGCTGGTGCGCGACCTCTTCCACCGCCGGAAGGTCGACAGCGCGGGCTGCTCCTTTGAGGCTGTGCGCCCGGCGAAAGACATCCGTCAGGTCGATCTCCCCCCCGCCTGCATGATCGAGCGCGGTCCGGATCGCCTGAAGATGCTCCCGGTGCTCCGCCTCGAAGGCTGCCAGCAGCTGCTTGCGAATATCCGTCACGATGCGCGCGTCCCCATGGTGACGGTTTACAGGCGATAGCGCTCGGCGAGGCCGAGCAACTGCTGCGCAAGGGTGGACAAGTTGGCGGCGGCCGTATCGAGCTGTCGCGTGCCGGCGGCCGTCTGCTGGCTGGCTTGGCGGATGTTCTGGAGGGCACCCATCACCTGCTCGATGCCGAGCTGCTGCTGGTTCGTCGACGCGATGATCTGCTGGAAAGTCTGAACGCTCTCCTGAATCTGGCCCGAGATGTCGGTGATGGTCTGTTGCGTGATGTCCGTGCGCTCCTTGCCGGCGGTCACACGCTTCACGGCTTCCTCTGTGAGCATCACGGACGAATTGATGCCGCGCTGAATGTCGCCGAGGATCGAGCGCACCTGCAGCGTCGCGTCCTTCGCCTGATCGGCAAGCGTCTTCATCTCCGATGCCACCACCGCGAAGCTGCGTCCGTTCTCGCCGGCTGCGGCGGCTTCGATAGCGGCGTTGAGGGCAAGAAGATGCGTGCGCTCGGAAATGTCATTGACCGATGTGATGATCTCGCCGACGGCCTGCGTCTTCTCGCTCAAAGCGACGATGTTTTCCGCCACGGCTTCCGCCTGCTCGCGGATGGCATCCATGGCGCGTGCGGTCTCTTCAACAGCCTGTAATCCCGACATGCTGGTCTGTGCCGCAGCCTGCGCCGAGGCGATGACCTCCTGCGCGCGCTTTCCGATCTGCGTGCCCGAATGCGTGATCTCATCGACAGTTGCGGCGGTTTCCTGAACGGCGGCCAATTGTTCCTCGACGGAGGCTGCCTGTTCCTGGGTCGAGGCGCGGATTTCCGCCGCTGCGGCGTTCAGGTTTTCAGTCGCCTCGCGGCTCTGTTGCGCGAGCTGGCGCAGGCCTTCGACCATAGTATTGAGGGTCGCACCGAGATGCCCGATCTCGTCTTTGCCCGTTACGGCCATCTGGCCACCGAGCTCGCCGCGTCCGACCCGCTCGACGAAGCCCATGAAGGCGCTGAGCGGCCCCGTGATGGAGGAGCGCAGCGCATAGGTGATCAGGACGCTCAGAAGCGCAGCGCCCGCTACGGCCAGGATGATCGACATCCGGCTCTGCTCGTAAACCTCGCCGATCCGTCTCTGCCCAATCGTGATCGCTTCGCCCAGGACACTGCGGGCTTGCACCAGGTTTCTGTTCCAGGATTCGCGGCTGGTGTTCAGGGCATTCTGTGTGGCGGCTACCGCTGCAAGGTCATTACCCTGCTGGGCCGCGAATTGTCGCTCGGTCGAGGAACGAAGCTGACGCAGGTCTCCGCTGGCGCGGTTGAGAATCTCGGTAATACGTCGCCAGGCATCTGCTCTCTGCGAGGTGACTGATCGCGCGGCGAAATCGGTTACCGTCGCAATCGCCTGCGCCATAGAGGCTTCGGTCGCGGCGGCCTGCTGTTCCCAGGAGCGGACGAGATCGTTACTGGCGGCTTGCTGCTGGCCAAGCGAGCGCAGGAAGAAGCGGGAGAGAACTTCCTCCCGCAAGCCCCGCATGTCGTTCTGCAGATCGCCAAGGTCCTCGATCTGACGCATCAGGGCCAGATCGCGCGTCACGATCGTCTCGGTCGACTGGCGGACGTCGTCGAGCTGGTTGAGGGCATAGACGCCGAGGCCGACCATCAGCGCGACGATGACGGCGAAGCCGAGAAGAATGCGGTTGGCAATCGAGATCGTCACGTCAGACTCCAGGAACAGATGAAGAGAGTAGTAAGGAACGCAGAAGGCGTTCGATATCGAGAAGAGAAACAATTTCGTCCTGATCGGCAGGGCCGGATCGGGTCTTGCCATAGCCGGTAACGGCATCATTGCGAAAGCCCGCGGCCTCCTCGCCAGTCAGGGGCAGAATATCTGTGACCGCATAGGCGCGCTCGACCCTCAATGCCACCTGAGGCTGCTCCCGCCGCAGCAGGATGAAGTGAGCGTATTCGTCTTCCGACGAAGTGGCCTCTAATCCAAGTGCGAGAGCAAGATCGATGACGCTCACCACCAGTCCGCTACGCCCGAACAAGCCGATCAAGGCGGGCGGCCCATCCGGAACGGGCATGCACTTTTGCGGCGGCAACACCTCGGCGACGGCCTCGATCGGGAGGCCGAAGCGCTCGCGCCCAGTGCCGCAGAGCAGCACGCGGGGCAAGGCTTCTGCCGGGGCGGTGGCATCCCTGCGGGCTGCAAGGCGTTCCGTGCGCTCGTCGAGGATCTGCTGTACGCGTTCCTCGGCCGAGCGAATGCGGACCCGCTCCATCAGCCTCAGCCTACCGTGCACCGAATTCGCCACAATCATCTCCTGGGCTTGGACGGCGTGGTCGCTTCGAGATGGATACGGACCAGATTGCGCAGATCCATGGCGGTGATTCCGTCCGACTCGTCGAGAAGGTGGTCGTCACGCATCATTGAAGCAATGCGGGCCGCATTGGTCAGTGCGCGCCGGCCACAACCGGATCGCCCTTCTGCGAGCAGCAGAAGTCCGAGGTGGTAGTGAGCCATGGCAAAGCTTTTATCGAGATAGATGCTTTTAAGGAAGCTGTTCTCCGCATCATGGGGTCGTTTGAGCGCCTGCAGGATGAGGCCATGGTAAAAGTGAAGGGCGGCACTCAGGGGCTGCTCGGCAAGGGCTTCCCGGCAGAGAGCATCGGCGGCGGCGAATTCGCCGGAATTGGCTTGCGCTTTGACCCTGTCCAGCAAGGCATCCGGAGGCTGAGGATTAGCGAGGGAGACCGGGGCCTTGGGGGAAGCCTCCGCAGGACATGGAAGAATTTGCCGCTTGGTGGGTTCTGCCGGCTTCGGAGCGGGTGGAAGCGGTGCAAGTTCCCTCAGAGGCAGTTTGGGGGGCTCGAAAGCTGGTATTGCAGGCGCTTCTTCTCCTGAGCCGGACCGATAGGCCACCGTCCCCGGCAGATTCAGGCTCTGCATCATAGCGGAGAAGGCGGGGTTGGGCTCCGCATGGCCCAGCAGCATCCAACCTCCCTCCGCAAGGCGGCCGTGCAGAGCCCCGACGATCCGGATCACGGTGTGCGGATGAAAGTAGATCAGGACGTTGCGGCAGAGGATCAGGTCGAAATCCGTGAACTCGAGAGGCGAGGTACCGTCGAGAAGACTCAGGAGATTGTGCTTTTCGAATCGGACCAGGGAGCGGAATTCCGGCCGCACCTGCCACTGGTCCTTTCCCGCGCCCAGGAAGTAGCGTTCTCGTTCCTCGGCTGGCATCGACCGAAGTGCCCACTTTCCGAATCGTGCCTGCTTGGCAAGGTTGAGGAAGCTGTCGTTAATGTCCGTGCCGACGATGCTGACACGCCATGTTCCAAGGCTCTCGCCGAGAATCCCGTTGACGAGGATGGCGAGGGAGTAGGGCTCGGCTCCCGTGGAGCATCCTGCGCTCCAAATCCGCAGCCGCCGCGTGGCGCTCTTCCTTTCGATGATCTCGGGCAGGATCGTATCGCGCAGGGCTGCGAACTGCTCCGCGTAGCGGAAGAAGAAGGTCTCGCCGATGGTGATCTCGGTTTCCAGCTTGCCCCATTCGGCAGGGCCGGAAATCGCATCGTTCAGGAGGTTGAGATACTGAGTCGAATCGGGAAGCGCCGTCGCGCGCAGGCGCTTGCGTACCCGCTCCCACAGCAGGTCGTCTTTATCCTGATAGTAGAAATGCCCGGTGCGGTCGATGATGCGGCTTTTCAGTTCAGGAAAGCCGGCATCGATCAGAGGGGCAGCGTAAGCGCGTGTGGCCATCAGGCCGAGACCGCCCATTCGCTAAGGCGGTTCTGGGCCTGGCGTCCGAGTTCCGCCAGAGCCTGCTGCTCCTCGGCGAGGAGAATGCGTTCGACGGAAAGCAGGTGGACGAGCCGCTCGTCCCACGTGACCTCCGCCTCGACGCAGCCGTTCAAGGTGGCTTCTTCGCTGACGGATGAAAGCTGGCACGTATCCACGCGGGCAACATCGAGAACCCTGTCGACGAGGAGTGCAGACGTTCCCGATGCGCTGAACCGATCAATGAGGATCAGATGCCGATAGAGATCCGCCTCGGCGCCATCCTCGACCGGCTGCAGACCGAACAACACATCGAGCCGAAGTACCGGAACCGCATGGCCGCCCAAGTTAAAGAAACCCGCCACCGGGTGGGGCATGACTGGGGGACGCCACAGGTGCGGCAGCGGCAGGAACTCGCGTGCGGCGCTTCTGTGCAGGGCACAGGCGATACCGCACACGTCGAACACTATGATCTGCAAGCTGGCCATGGATTCGATCGAGGGTGGACACCGAGAAGGCTAACGCTCATTCGACCATTAGATAGGTGCAAAGCTTGGTCTGGCAACCACTCGCGCGGGACAGCTAATAGCGCATCTGGCCGGTGACTTCGCGAATGGCATTGAGCCCGGCAGCGGCTTCCTCGGAATATCCCGTCTGTTGAACCGCGCGGAAAACCTTCTCCGCATCGTTGTAGCGACCGAGTTTGAGATAGGACCAGCCGCGGATGAGCAGAAGATCGTTCTGTTCCGGGACGATCCGGGCTCGCTCGCTCAGGGCGAGGAGGGTTTCCACATAGCGCCCGTCGCGATAGGACGCCAGCGCCCGCTGGGTCAGGATCGAAGCGCCGAGTTCCACCCGGCGCTCACGTGTCTGGGGCGCCTCGGCGGCTGCGATGGCCGCCTCAGACGTCAGATTCTTGCGCAGATAGGCGAGGGATTTGCCGTAGGCCGCTTCCTCGCGGGCGCGGCTGCTGCCGGTGGCGGTGGCCTGATCGAAGGCGGCCACGGCTTCCATGGGACGGTTGATCTCCATGAGGCACCAGCCGCGGGTGAGGGCGCTGTCGCCTGACAGGCCGGCCGGATTGCGCGTCATGGCGCAATTGCGCCCCAGAGCTGATCGGGCCTGGGTCTGCCTGCGCCGGACGTTGTCCTCGGTCCGGGCGAAAGTCTGCTCGGTCTCGACCCGTTCCACCGTGACCTGGCGGGGTTGGACCGGCGGCGGAGGGCTCTCGATGGGCTCGGGCATGGGCGCCTGTGCGACAACAGGCTGTGTGACGACAGGCTGCCGTCTGGAAGCCGGATTGGCACCGTCCGCCAGATCGGCGATGCGTTGCGAGCGGCCGCGCCATTGGGCGACCACGGCGTTGAAGCCGGCACGGTCGGTGAGACGCTGGGTCGTCAGGGCCAATCCATAGGCGGAGGCTTCGTCGTCGGCCTTCCAGGTCAGGGCTGTGCGGAACCAGTCGCGCGCCGTGCGGATCTGCTCCGTATTGTAGGAGTACCATCCAAGGGCCTGGGCCGCGTCCGAGAAGCGCTGTGCCGTGACGACCGGGACGATCCGCGCGATCACCGGGGGTTCGAGCCGCGGCGGCGGATCCTGGCTGAGGAGCGCCGTCGCCACGTCGAGATAGATCTTCATGTTCTCGGGCGCGCGCTCGCGCCATTCATAGGCGAAGGCTTCCGCATCCGAGAGCCGTTCGAGCGCCCGCAGCGACATGGCATAGCCCTCCGCCGCCTTCGTGCCGCCATTGCGGTCAAGGGCCGTCTTGAACAGTTCGAGCCCCCGCGCGGGATTGCCGTGATGGTAATTGTACCATCCGAGGATCAGCAATGGCCCGGCTTCGTTCGTGTTCTGGATCAGCCGCTCGACCACGGCGAGATCCTCGGCCGATGCGGTCACCTTGCTGTCGAGGGAGGCGCGCTCGACCCGGCGGCGAGCCAGCTCGTCGCGGATAGAGGTGAAATCGTCCGGGGACTCGCCCGTCTTGCGTTCGAACTGGAGCAGGGCTGTCATCTGCTGCTCGGGCAGCAGGGTCAGGGCCTTCTGCAGGGTTGCGAGGCGTTCGCCCGGGTTGGCACAATTCTGCAGGAGATAGGTGTAGACGTCCCGCGTCCGGTTCGGCTGGTCGGTCCGGGCAAAAGCTTCGGCCACCCGCCAGAGCACGTCCACGTTCACGCAGGTCAGGAGGCTGGGCGCTTCCGTGGCCACCTGCAGGACCGTACGCCATTGGCCCGTATCCGACGCATTGGTCAGGCGGCGACGCGCCTCGACGGTCTCGAGAGCCGTGACCAACTCTTCCGGGGCCTTCCAGTTCGGGTCAGAGGACTGACGTTCGGCAATGGCGGCGCGAACCTCGGCGATTCGATCTTCGCGATAGAGATTCCAAAGGCGTTCAATCAGCGGGTCGGGCGCCGCGGCGGCGGCGGCTCCCGAGAGTTGCGACAGGTCGCTGGGGGAGTCCAGTTGGGATAGAGCGCCCGCAATCGAGCGATTTCCGCATTCACGCGGCGGGTATCGCCCTGGGACGCGAAATAGCGCAGGGCGGATTCATCGACCTGAGGCTGGGATCCGTTCGCCGGAGGTGTCGACGTCGGCGATTCGGCAGGCGGCTGGCTGCTGCCGGAACCCGTCTGCTGCGCGATAGCTGCGAAGCCCAGGATTGCAACTGCAATCGTTATGGCACTGCCGACTAGACGCATTGCGGATATTTTTCACCGAGCAGGGATTTTGCCAAAAGGTACAGGGTGGACGGATAATAGAGGCTCGGCTCAAAGGTCTTCAGCGCTTCAGGAACGGGCGTTCCGTCGAGCGCGCAGGCCAGAGCTGCGGGCAGAATGGCATAGCCCTGATCGGTCAGTCGTTCCCGGACCTGTCCGGTCACCACATTGACCACGGCTACTCCCTCGTTCTCCGTAGACCAGCGTTGCTTGAGAGCCCTCAGCCACTCCATGTCAGTCATCCCTGCTCTCAACAGGTAAAGCGGTATCCTTAACGAGTTGTAACCGAACTCGGGAGGAAAGCCATCAGCCGGCTGAGGTTGGAGTCCGTTCTGAATCGAGACCCAGTCGGCAGGAAGCCTGACGCGACCCGAGGTCGCCTGCTGCAGCAGCATCACGCCGTCTCGCCAGACGCGGTTCCATTCGTATTCGGGGGCCAAGGCAGCCAGCACCGGAAAGGTTTCGAAGACCCAGTAGGAGAGATTGATGACAGGACCGTCGGGGCGGTCGCCTGCGCCGAAACCCTGGGCGCCCGGCAGGAGAATCATTGACCGTCCGCTGAGGCTGAACGTGCTCTTGCCAATGGCTTTGGCGAGCTTCTGCGCGGCCGTTGTGTAGCGGGGCTCCTGCCAGGCCGTTCCGGCCTTGGCCAGGGCATAGGCAATGAGAATATCACCGTCGCTGGCATTGTTGCGATCGGTGACCCGCGGCTTGCTGGCGGGATCCCATTTCCAAACGGCCAGGCCGTCGTCCCGGATGAGAAGTTCGGTGAAGGTGAAGGTCCAGATCTGCTCGAAGGAGCGCCTGTCGGCGGCTGCCAGGGCGAGCAGCAAACCGTATCCCTGCCCCTCGCTGTGACTGATGTTGCCGTTGGCTGTATCGACCACTCGCCCATTGTCTTCCACGAATCGCGAGCGATAGGCCTCCCAGTCGGCCGGGGAGATGGACCCCACTAGGTTCAAAGGCTGGACGGAGAGGCTCTGAGAGAATGCCACCGACGCCATGAGAAAGAAGAAGGCGGCAAAGAGCCAGGGCAGGAGCTGGATGGGCCGGGAAAGCCGGATCGTCATGACCGGCGTCCCAGACGGTTCAGAAGCAGGGAGGTTGCCACGCCCAGAAACGTACAGCAAGCCAGCATGAGAACAGCATAGGGAAGGATGTTGGCGGACATCCAGTTCGCTGCGACGAGGCGCAGATTCGTCAGGGACGGAGGCAGCGTCTGCACGAAGCGATAATCCTTGATGGGCTCGACCTGCAGCTTCATCTCCCTCGGTTCCAGGGCGATCGCCCGGCCCGCGACCTGTGACCATATCATGGGATTGGCCAACCGGGCCGTTTCATCTGCCAGTGCCTTGTCCGTTCGGGCCGTCACGAGGGTCCAGACCCCGGACGCTTCGGTGCGGCTTTGGGCGACGAGCAGGGAGGCGCGCTGCGGCGGCTCATAGGGCACGTCGGTGCGCTCTTCCAGCGATAGGGAGCTGACGGAGAGACTGAAGGTCTTTTCCATCCAGTCCTGCACCGTCCCGATCGTCTGCTGAAGAACGCCGCGCCTCTGGAACGTCTCCGACCACCGTTTGCGGACCTCGTCCGTCGATGCCGTAGCTGTGTGATCCGGCGAGGCCTGGGCGGCGGGAAGGCTGAATTCCGTGCTGACCATCTGAGGTCCGGAACGGTCGCCCGCTGTCGGCGTCGAAGGCCAGATCATGCGCAGATGTTCCGACACCTTCACACGGTTGAGCAGGCCTGCGGGGATCTGATCAACGGCGCCGATGAAGAGCACGGATTCGTCATCCGCCGAGGCCGCGTTGGAGAACTGCGCGCGCACCGGCGCACCGGCGCTGCGTGCCATGCGGGCGAGCAGGGTGCCTGCCGCGGAATAGTTCAGCGGGTCGGGTCGGGCCAGAACGACAGTTGTCGGAAGATCCTCATCCGGGAAGCGGCCCGCGCTCAGAACGGCAAGATCTGGCAGGCGTCCGATGCGCCCATAAGTCGGAAACTCGAGCGCGGTGGTGTCGAACAGGACGAAGCGGTTCGCCTCGGAGAGGGTCTCGCCCGGGGCGCAGCGCTCATCGGCATCCGTCAGCAGGACGGCCTCAATGGTGATTTGGTTGAGACCGGATTTGAAGTTCTTGAGCGGTACTCGGATGTTATGCCGCCGGACGATGTCCCCTTGCGAGGTGATCGTCATCTGCGTGCTGATCATGCCATTGACGAACACGTTGACATGGCTGCCCGGCCGCACCGCCGACGTGTAGGCCGCATCCAGATGCAGGACGGTCTCGCCATATTCGGTGGCGTAGAAATCAGAGGGCAGGTTGATGGAGAAGCCGGTCTTCAGCCGCCGTCCGGAGAATTCCTGAGTCGGTACTCCGAGATCGGCAAAGCGGAAGGAATGCGCGCCGAAGGCGGTCGGAACCTCCGGCCATTGCCATGAGGCGGTGTCGATCACGCCGCGTTCAACCTGCGCGGCATTAATGCCTCGAGCTCCGACGATGCCGATGGCGGTGTCGAGATCCTGCCAGGTCGGCCCGGACACGACCAGGGTGGATCCCAGGGATACCGGCTCCTGCATCATCATGGTCAGCGGCTGTATCGTGGCTGCATCCGGGACGCCTGCAACTAGGCCGCGCAACTCGCTAGCGAGACCCATGGCCACTTTGATCGTGCCGATGGGGGAGGGGCCCGGATCGGATTCCACCACCTGGATCACGGGATGGGCATAGCGTCCGCGCAAAGCCACGAGCTGCACGAGGCGCAGCAGACGGTCGCGGATTTCGGGGCGGTAGATCTTGGGAGCGACCACCCGGATCGTCGTCACCCCCGTGTTATCGACGCCGACGGCGGGCAGATCGTCCAGGCCGCGCAGCGTCTTGGTGGCGCCTTCGGCGAAGATGAGCTTTGTGGAGGCCGAGTCCACATCGGTCCAAAGCTCGTAGGTGGCTTCGATAGTGCAATCCGTCCGGTGGCGCTGAAAGGCTTCCATGCGGATGATGTTCTGCCCCGCCCGCAGGAGACCGGGACGGATCGACGCCGTCATGCGCTTGATGTCGTTTGACGATGAGATCGGCGTGTCGACGACGGACTCGCCATTGATCGCGATCCTCAGACGTGACCCCTCGGGCATGACCACAACAGCGTTCTTATAGCCGAGCGCGATACTGGCGCCGCTCGATGCCTCGTCTTGCGTGAGGTGGACGGTCCAGGACCTCGCATCGATCTCGCCCTCGAGGCGGATCGTCTCGAAGGGAAGGACAGGACGTTCAATGCGTGCAACGCTGCGGCCCGCCGTGGCTCCCATTGCGGGCGGCGCAGCGGGTCTGGCCGGGGCTGTACTACCGCCCTGCGCCTGAGGAGCGACTGGAGCCGGGCGCTGGGGCGCTATGTTGAAGGGCGTTGCGGTGCTGGCCGGGGGGTAGGCTGGGCCGGATATGCGGGTTGTGCCGCAGGAGGCGTCGAAGGGGCTGCGCCTGGCTGGCGCATCTCGAAGGGTGCGGCAGACGGGGCTTGTTGCGCCGGTTCCTGCTGCGGTGCAGGCCGGGCTGCCGGGGGCGTTCTCGGTGCGCCGGGCGACATGCCGAAGGATGCCTGCGCGGCAGCGTTTTGCGCAGTCAGCGTCTGGAAGGCGAGCAAGGAGAAGATCAGAACCCGACGCACGATAAACCTCTACTTGACGGCCGGGGCCACGGACGGCGCCGGAGGGTTTGAGGTGCCGATCTTCTGCAGACCAAAGAAATAGGAGAGGCCTCGTCCCGTCTGATAGAACGCGACCATGAAGAACCAGAGCGTACCGCGGAGAACGCCAATGTCATGGTGTCGGTTCTTCTGGAATTCGCTCCACTGGTCCGCATTGGCGAAGACGAGATCGGCGATCATCCGGCGATGCTCGGGCTTTTCGGTCATGAAGCGGCAGCCGAGCAGCAGGCCCCTGTCGTCCATGCCGACCTTGCGGATCTCCATCGGCAGATGCTGGACGGGAAGGCTGGAGAAGGGCTGGAATTCGAGTGTACCCGAGGTGCCCTTCTTCAGCTTCGGCTCGGCGGAAGGCGGAACGTGAACCCTTGCGCCTCCAACCGAGACGTCCTTCAGGACTGCATCGATGATCTCGTCGCCCAGGACGAAGCGGCAGGGCCGCTCGACGCGAACCCGATGGCTCTGGCGCCGTGTGGCCCGCTCCGACACCACACCCAAGGCACAGCCTGCGATGATGAGGTTGAGGACGTTCCAGGCGCCCGTCACCAGAGTAAGATCGGCCTTGTAGGGCTCTGCCCAAACGCGGATGCCGGTGGCGATGACGCCGAGAATCAGGATGCCGAAGATGATGAAGTACGGCGTTCCCAGTTCCGAGACGCGGCTCTCTTCCATGGACTCGTTCTTCGCCGTGACCTTGAAGGTAGGCTTGCTGGGATTGGCGATCACCGACAATACAGCCGGCAGCAGATAGATCGTCTGGATGTACTCGTAGAGATCCGAGATCCACGGCCAGCGATAGCGGCCGTAGAGATAATTCTGCATCATGAAGTTCACCATCATGTAGGTAAAGGTGTAGGCGAGGAACTCGCCTCCCGATGCAGTAAAGATCTCAAGCCCAAAGAAGAGATAGCACAGCGGTGAAATGAGAAAGCAGAACCGTGAGAACGGAAACAGCCAGAACATGCTGCTCGACATGTAACACAAGCGCTGAGAGATCTTCAGCCCGCGCTTGAAGGGCGGGAATTTGTAGCGCAGGATCTGCATCATGCCTTGCGCCCAGCGCGAGCGCTGGCCGATGAAGCTCGCGAAGCTGTCCGGTTGCAGGCCGGCGATCAGCGGCTTGTCCACATAGACGCTCGTCCAGCCGCGGGAATGGAGCTCAAGGGCGGTCTCGCAATCCTCGGTGATGCTGACGCCGCTGAAGCCATTGGTTTCCTGCAGGGCTTCGCGTCGGAGCACGGCGGCCGAACCGCAGAAGAAGGCCGCATCCCACTTGTCGAGACCACGCTGGATGACGCCGTAGAACATCTCGTTCTCGGACGGCATGGTCTGGAAGGTGCCGAGATTGCGCTCGAGCGGATCGGGGTTGATGAAGAAGTGCGGGGTCTGAACCAGGAACAGGTTCTTGTCCGTGGTGAAATAGCCGACGGTCTCTGTGAGGAAGCTGCGCGCGGGAGCGTGGTCCGCATCGAACACGGCGACCAGGTCGCCAGTCGAGTGCTCGAGGCCGTTGTTGAGGTTGCCGGCCTTGGCATGCAGGTTGCGCGCCCGGGTCAGGTATTTCACGTCCATGGCGGCGCAGAGGGCCTGCAGCTCGGCGCGGCGCTCGCGGGCTTGGTGCGCGGCGTTAGCGTTGCTCGAATTGCACTTCTCATCCGTGCCGCCGTCATCCAGAAGCCAGACCGTAACCTTGTCCGCAGGATAGGTCATGCCTTTCGCAGCGGCCAAGGTCGTCGCCAGCAGATCGGCATTCTCGTTATAGCTCGGAACGAAGACATCGACTGTCGGCAGGTTTTGCGGATCGATCTGGGGCGCCTTGCGCGATTTCAGCGGGCTCGACACGACGAAGAGGCTCAAGAACAGCATCATGACACTGTACATCTCGGCCAGATAAAGCAGAAAGCCCGGGATGAAGCTTGTGACCTCGGTGATCGGTGGGATCGTGCTGGTGGTGCGCCAGAAGACGTAGCGCAGGACGATGGCGGTGCCGAGAGCCAAGGCGATCAGCCGCCAGATGCCTTGGGCGCGGAAGAACTTGAGGATGATCATGCAGGCCACAACCGTGAGGCCCGCAACAAGATGTGCCTGGAGGCTGATGGGAAGAGCAACGATCGAGATGATCAGTACCGCCGCCACAGCCCAAAAGGCCACGATAAGACCCGCTCGCATCGTCTGGATTCTCGGCTTGAATGTTTGCGTGAGAGACTGCACGCTTAATTCAAGACTAAAGTCGGGTCTATTAATATATCCATAGTGTTGCTTAGGCCTAATGTCACAGTAGTAAATAGATCGCTATTTAACTTTATAGCATTGCTGTGTTCGACCTCGCGTCATTGAGCGGGCGGTGGCGGCACGACCGGATAACCGCTCGGTGGTGCTGCTTCCGGCGGAGCGGCAGCAGGCGGTTCAATCGTATCTTTGTCAATGGTGCGCCTTGGCGCTTGCACGGATGGGGCGACGCGACGCGTTTCCTCGGATAGGCTCCGCCGGCGGACTACTGTGGCACTTTCCCCGCTACCGAGACCCAGCGGATACAAGGGGGCATCCTTCTCCCCGAAATGAGCGGGCGGCGAGGGCGGGTCTCCGTAGGGGTTCCAGGATTCCTGGCGGTAATAGGCGGCGATGGTGTAGCCGTAGAAGACACGCAGCAGTTGATCAACACTGGCATCCGCATCGCAAAGGCGCAGGCGGACCGAAACGGCTCCGCCCGGCACGAAGATGGCGGGCTCGCCTGGCTCGATCCGCTGCCAGGCGTAAAGGCACAGATCGCCCGCGGAGGAACGCCCTGTGGCAAAGCCGAAGGGGCCGAACCGGTTCTGCACATAAACCAGCGAGGTCTCCATCTCGACGCCCGGCATCCGCTCTTCCATCTCGCTCTGGAGCCGGTCCGGGGTCATGGAGGGCAAGGACAGAGTATTCGGGATTTCCATGTTGCCTGCGGTGTTGTTGAGCAGGCTCACGTAAAAGGCGTTCTGGCCCGTGGTCAGCGAGGCCGTCGATAGGGCGATCTCCTGCGAGAGGCCATCCTGGTATTGCTGCTGCAGAACCGCGACCACGGAGGGCCCGCCGGGCGGGGGGACGACGATCGCACGCGTTGCCGGCACTTCGGACATAAGGCTCGCATAACCCAGATCCGAGCGACCTGCGCAGGCGGAAACCGTCATCAGAACGGCCACGACAGCAAGACAATTCAGCGCATTGTGACGACTGGCCGGCCTCCCAAGCGTGGAATTGGAGTGTGGTGCGGACCGCGAAACGCTGAGACTCGTCTGATTCGGGGACATCGAAGCGGTCATGAAGAACTTTGATAACTCGGGGGCCGGCCGGGCAGCCGCGCTGCCCCGCATGAGGGACGGATCGTTCGCGGATGAGCCCATCCAGCTGGATGGTTAATTAGCTATGGCCATTCATGGTTAACGAAGAGTAAGCATTATTTCCAGACCGGATTATAGTCCGATAACAAACGGGTGGCTGTCTTGAACCTGGCCGATGAAGGGCTTACAAGCGGCGCCCGTCCTCCGGTGCTCCTAGCCCGAGGTGAGCCGGGACCTTTTTTCGTCCGCATTGCTTGACCCGTTCCTCCAGTGGGCAGGCCGTTTTCTCAATCTCGGCTCGTCGGCCGGAGCTACGAAAGCCGTTCTCCATGAAGTCCGCCTTCTTACGCAACGCGCTGGTTCTCGGCATGCTCTCCGCCGTAGGTCCTTTTGCCATCGACATGTATCTGCCGTCCTTCCCGGCCATTGCTCGCGAGTTCCAGGTCGATGTCAGCGCCGTGCAGATGAGCCTGATGAGCTTCTTTCTGGCAGTCGCGGTCTGCCAGATCGTCTATGGGCCGCTCTCAGATCGGTTCGGACGCAAGCCGCCGCTCTATTTCGGACTGGGCCTTTTCATTCTGGCAGGCATCGGCTGCAGTTTCGCCCCCACTGTGGAAACGCTGATTGCCTTCCGCTTCCTGCAGGGCGTCGGTTCCTGCGCCGCCATGGTCATTCCCCGCGCCATCATTCGCGATCTGCATACCGGGCATGAAGCGGCCCGGCTGATGGCGACGATGATGCTGGTCTTCAGCGTTTCGCCCATCCTGGCGCCTCTGGCCGGCAGCACCCTGACGGCATTCTTCAGTTGGCGCGCCATCTTCTGGGCCATTGCCGTAATCGGCCTCGCGGGTCTTGCCGTCGTCCTCTTCCTCCTGCCAGAAACCCATAGGCCGGATGCGGACCGGAAAGGCATTGGACATGCCTTTGCCACTTACAGGAATCTTTTGAAGGATCGTCGTTTCCTGGGGCTCGCCTTCATCGGCGGTTTCAGTCAGGCGAGCTTCTTTGCTTATCTTGCCGGCTCATCCGTCATCTTCATCGAGCATTTCGGCCTGACGCCCTCGGCCTACAGCATGGTCTTCGCGTCGAATGCCATCGCCTTCATCGGCAGCGCGCAGTTCAACAGCTTCTTCATGAGGCGCTTCGGTGCCGAGCGGGTGGTGCGCACCGCGATCTCCGGCTTTGCCGCTTTGGTGGTCCTGCTGTTCGTGCTCACCATCCTCGGCATCGACAACGCCTATGTTCTCTGGGGCCTGCTTTTCGTGTCGTTCGGCTGTCTCGGCTATGTCATTCCCTCGACGGCCGTGCTCGCGCTCGAAGACCATGGTCCCGTGGCGGGGACTGCTTCGGCGCTCATGGGTACCTTGCAACTCAGCACGGGTGCCGTGATCATCGTGCTGGTCAGCGCCTTCTACAACGGCACACCGCTTTCGATGGTGAGCGCCATCGTCGTCTGCGGGCTCGTGGCGTTCACCTTGAGCTTCCGCACCTTGAAGCCGAAACAGGTCTATCCCTGACGGATCTCGTCCAGAATCCAGTCGCGGAAGGAGCGCAGCAGCGGCGTCTCCGCCTTGTGCTCCGGGTAGACGAGGTAATAGGCGCCGCCGCTGACGAGGCTTTGGGGGAACAGAATCTTGAGGCGCCCCGAGGCCAGTTCGTCGGCGATCAGGAAATGCGGAATAAGGGCTGCCCCTAATCCCGCTGCGGCAGCCTGGGCCACCATGGCGAATTGCTCGAAACGAGGACCGCGCAACGGATTGCCGACCTCCACGCCGACGCTGGCGAACCACTCGGCCCAAGCCGTCGGGCGGGTGCTTTGCTGCAGCAGGGTGGCGCGGGTCAGATCCTGCGGCGAGTACAGGTTCTCCCGTTCCCGGTAGGCCGGGCTGCAGACAGGCACGACCTCTTCGGTTCGCAAGAGCTCGCAGACCGCGCCCGGCCAATGCGGCTCGCCGAAATGGATGGCAGCATCGAAGGGCTCAGCGGCAAAATCGAAAGGTACGAGGCGCACGCCGAAATTCACCGTTGCGCCGGGGTGCCTGGCGAAGAAGTCCGGAATACGGGGAATGAGCCAGCGGGTGCCGAAGGTCGGCAGGGTGGCAAGATTCAGGACGCCGCTGGTTCCGGAGAGAGCGATGGCCTGATGGGTGGCGTCGGAGAGTTCGGACAGGGTGCTGCGCACATGAGAGGCATACATGCGGCCCACGTCAGTGAGCACCACCCGCTGCCGAGAGCGGCTGAACAGAGAGACGCCGAGGGATTCCTCCAGTTGTTGGATTTGCCGCGAGACGGCGCTCTGGGTCAGGTTCAGTTCCTCGGCGGCTCGCGATACGCTGCCATGACGGGCTGTGGCCTCGAAGGCCAGGAGGTTGCCCACATTGGGCAGGAAGCCGCGGCGAAACAAACGTTCATTCCAATTGAGAATAACCTGCTGCGAAGATGTCGATTTACATTTGCCCTGTCCAGCGCGATTTTGCCACTCAAATTCAATGGGTTTGGCTGGCCTGACGCCGGCACCCTCAAGGCTTGCATGGGAAGGACAATCATCATGGCCGGTGCTCAACAGGAACTCGCGAAGCTCAAATGGGAAGACCCGCTTCTCCTCGACGAGCTTCTCACCGGCGACGAGCGCATGATTCGCGATACGGCCCGCGCCTACGCCCAGGATAAGCTCCTGCCGCGCGTGATCGAGGCTTACCGCGAGGAGAGGACCGACCGCTCCATCTTCAACGAGATGGGTGAGCTCGGCCTCCTCGGCGTGACCCTGCCGGAGGAATACGGCTGCGCTGGCGCTTCCTATGTTGCCTACGGCCTCGTGGCACGCGAGGTGGAGCGGGTCGATTCCGGCTACCGCTCCATGATGAGCGTGCAATCTTCCCTCGTCATGTATCCGATCTATGCCTATGGCTCCGAGGAGCAGCGGCGGAATTACCTGCCCAAGCTCGCCTCGGGCGAGTTCGTGGGCTGCTTCGGCCTCACCGAGCCGGACGCGGGCTCCGATCCGGCAGGCATGAAAACCCGCGCCGTGAAGACCGATGGCGGCTATCGCCTCACGGGCTCCAAGACGTGGATCTCCAACTCCCCCATCGCGGATGTCTTCGTGATCTGGGCTAAAT
The DNA here is from genome assembly GCF_044784385.1 of Microvirga sp. RSM25. Taxonomy (NCBI): domain Bacteria; kingdom Pseudomonadati; phylum Pseudomonadota; class Alphaproteobacteria; order Hyphomicrobiales; family Methylobacteriaceae; genus Microvirga; species Microvirga sp. RSM25. The sequence continues at coordinate 4,977,120 of NZ_CP173039.1, forward strand.
CCGAGGCCCACGACAACCAGATCCGCGGCTTCGTGCTGGAGAAGGGCATAAAGGGTCTCTCCGCGCCGAAGATCGGCGGCAAGCTCTCCCTTCGCGCCTCGATCACCGGCGAGATCGTCATGGACGGCGTCGAGGTGGGCGAGGATGCGCTGCTTCCCAACGTGTCGGGCTTGAAAGGCCCCTTCGGCTGCCTCAACCGGGCGCGCTATGGCATCTCCTGGGGCTCCATGGGGGCAGCGGAGGATTGCTGGCACCGGGCGCGTCAATACACGCTCGACCGTAAGCAGTTCGACCGGCCGCTCGCTGCGACCCAGCTCGTACAGAAGAAGCTCGCCGACATGATGACTGAGATCACGCTCGGCCTTCATGCCAGCTTGCGCGTTGGACGCCTCTTCGACGAAGGCCGCGTGGCACCGGAGATGATTTCGCTGGTCAAGCGTAACAATTGCGGCAAGGCGCTCGATATCGCCCGCCAGGCCCGCGACATGCATGGCGGAAACGGTATCCAGGAGGAATATCATGTCATGCGCCATGCGCAGAACCTGGAGACCGTGAACACCTATGAAGGCACGCATGACGTGCACGCCCTTATTCTGGGCCGCGCGCAGACGGGCCTGCAGGCATTCTTCTGAGAGTAGGCTGGTAGCTCATGTCAGTTCGGATTACCTTGGCGGGCGCGACCGGCTGGGTCGGCAAGTCCCTCGTGGCGGCGATTGCCGCTTCCGACGATCTCGTGCTCGCAGGTGCGGTGAGCCGCAGTGCCGCGAGCCAGGATGCGGGCGAGGCCGCAGGACTTCCCCCTTGGGAGTTCCGATCAGCGCCACGCTGGAAGAAGCCTTGAAGGTACCGTCCGATGTGGTGATCGACTACACCAAGCCCGGTGCCGTCAAGGCGCATGCCCTGACGGCGCTTGCACAGGGCCGGCATGTGGTCATCGGCACGTCCGGGCTCTCCGCTGAAGATTATGCGGAGATTGATCGTCATGCGCTCAAGGCCGAGCGCGGCGTGCTCGCGGCCGGCAATTTTTCGATCACGGCGACGCTGCTGCGCCGCTTCGCCCTTGAGGCTGCCCGCTACGTGCCCGATGTGGAGGTCATCGATTACGCTTCCGCCAAGAAGCCCGACACGCCATCCGGGACGGCCCGCGAGTTGGCAGAGCTTCTCAGCGAGGTGCGCCAGCCCGCGACGTCGAAGCCGGTCGCCGAGCTGACCGGCGTGCGCGAAACCCGCGGCGGCTCCCTCGGCGCGAAGGAGCCGGTGCAGGTCCATTCGCTGCGCCTGCCGTCCTTCGTCCTGTCCTGCGAGGCCGTGTTCGGCGCGGACAATGAGCGGCTTGTGATCCGCCACGATGCGGGCTCCTCGGCCGCTCCCTATGTCGCCGGCACGCTGCTGGCAGCCCGACGCGTTCGGTCATTCATCGGATTGAAACGCGGTCTCGATGCCGTGATGGATTGACCGGAATGAAACCGCTCGAAGGCCTCAAAGTCCTCGAACTCGCGCGCATTCTCGCGGGCCCCTGGGTCGGCCAGCTTCTCGCCGATCTCGGCGCCGATGTGGTGAAGGTCGAGCGGCCCGGTGTCGGCGACGACACCCGCGGATGGGGACCTCCCTTCATCGAAGGGGCGGAAGGCGACGATCTCTCGGCGGCTTATTTCCATTCCTGCAATCGCGGCAAGCGTTCCATTGCGGTCGACTTCGAGACGCCGGAGGGGCAGGACCTCGTCCGCCGGCTCGCTTCTCAGGCGGACGTGGTGATCGAGAACTTCAAGGTCGGTGGCCTGAAGAAGTACGGGCTCGATTATGACGGCCTGAAGCAGGTCAACCCACGCCTCGTCTATTGCTCGATCACGGGTTTCGGGCAGAACGGCCCCTATGCCGCCCGCGCCGGCTACGATTTCATGATCCAGGGCCTCGGCGGCATCATGGACCTGACCGGAGATCCTGAAGGAGAGCCGCAGAAGATCGGCGTGGCCTATGTGGACATCTTCACTGGCGTCTATTCCGTCGTTGGCATCCTCGCTGCCCTTCGCCGCCGCGACCAGACGGGGGAAGGGGCGCATCTCGACATGGCGCTCCTCGATGTGCAGACGAGCGTTCTGGCCAATCAGGCCATGAACTACCTGGCGTCCGGAAAGTCGCCCCGCCGCATGGGCAACGCCCATCCCAACATCGTGCCCTATCAGGTCTTCCCCGTCGCGGATGGCCATGTGATCGTAGCGGTGGGCAATGACGGGCAGTTCGCCCGCTTCGTGTCCGTGCTGGGGAAGCCCGAGCTGGCGCAGGACGAGCGCTTCAGGACCAATGCCGGCCGCGTCGGCCATCGGGCCGAACTCGTGCCCCTGCTCACGGAATTGACCCTGACATTCACGCGCGAGGACCTTCTGGCGGCCTTGGAAGGGCAGGGCGTTCCGGCCGGTCCCATCAACACGGTGGCCGATGTCTTCGCCGATCCGCAGGTCATCGCCCGGGGCATGAAGATCGATCTGCCCTCCCAGGCCGCCAAAGGCGGGGCCATTCCGTCCGTTCGCTCGCCCATCGTGATGGATGGGCAGCCCATGGCGGCCGGCCGTCCTTCGCCGCGCCTCGGTGAGCATACGGATGAGGTTTTGAGCGACCCGTCCTGGATGGCCTAGAGCGTCGGACCCGAAAGCGAGCCCACTTTTCGGGTCAGTCGCCGACGCGGATCGTCTGTTCCGCACGATGCGCTGAGGCCGGAAAATCCGCTACTCGGCGATGCCCTTGACCACGACCCGGTCGATGGCCCTCACGATCCGCTCCCGATCCGCGTTCGAGAACGGGCTGAGATTATGCATCTCGAGATTGCTGAGGCCCTCGGTCGCAAGCCAGCCCAGCAGGGCGGCATCGAGATCGTCCGAGTTGGCCTTCAACTGCTCCAGGGTGGTGCTGATCACCTGACGGACCGGATCGAGGAGGCCTGGGTTCTCGGCCGTCGCCGCCATCATCCCGGTGGCGAACTCCTGCATCTTGCCGCCGCAGCAGATATTGAGCAGGGTTTTCGTCACCACGCGGGCTTCCAGGTTCGGCCCGGGTTCGGCCTTTTCCCGCAGGGCATCCTTCTCGGAGGTGACCTGGTCGATCATGCGCTGGATCATACCCTGCAGCAGGGCTTCTTTCGTGGGAAAGTTGTACAGAAGCCCGCCCTTGCTGAGGCCAGCCTTCTCCGCGACGGCATCCAATGTGAGCCGTCCGGCGCCGATTTCGGCAACGAGTTCTGCCGCCGCGTCAAGGATCTTTTCGCGGGAACTCTTACGGCCTCTGGTACAGGGAAACAACATCCACCACTCTTGCAACTAAACCGTCCAGACGGTATATAAATTCTCTCTCACGGCCTTGGCGTCAAGGTAAAGTTACGCTATTGCCGCACCCACCATAGTCGTACAGGGCTCACGAGGTGAGCCCTAACTCTCGGAAAAAGCCTATGAAACGGCGCATTGTAGTTGCTCTTGTCTTCATTCTTGCAATCGGACTTTGCGCCGGGTTGGTCTGGTTCAACTTCTTCCGCGACAAGATGATCACCCAATTCTTCGCCACCATGCAGCAGCCGGCCCAGGCGGTTTCTGCCGCCAAGATCGAGGCCAAGACGTGGACGCCGAGCATTAGTGCCATCGGTACGGCCAAGGCCGCCAACGGCGTCGAGTTGGCCTTCGAGATCGCCGGCATCGTCAGCGAGATCAAATTCAAGGCCAACCAGAACGTTCGCCAAGGCGAGGTTCTGGTTCAGCTGGACGACACGGTCGAGCGAGCCGACATTCAGGACGTCCAGGCGAACGTGAAGACGGCCGAGAGCAGCTTCGAGCGCGCCAAGACCTTGTCGACGCGCGGCTATGGGACGGAGGCCAATCTCGATCAAGCCAGCGCCTTGCTCGCCGCCGCACGCTCCCGCCTCGCCCGTCTGCAGGCGACCATCGAGCAGAAAGCCCTGAAAGCTCCCTTCTCGGGTGTGATCGGCATTCCGCGGATCGATGTCGGTCAGTACCTGCAGCCCGGAACCGTCATTGCGAGCTTCCAGGACCTCTCGTCGATGAAGGTCGATTTCACGGTTCCCGAGCAGCGGGCCGGCGAGATCAATCTCGGCCAGGAGGTTCATATCGGCACGACCGAGGGCAACCTGCCGTTCAAGGGCCACGTCACCGGCAAGGACCCGCGCGTCGATCCCAAGACCCGGCTCGTCTCGGTCCAGGCTCTCGTCGAGGACAACAAGAACGGGGCCATTCTCCCGGGTCAGTTCCTCCACGTGGAGGTGATCCTGCCGGAGCAGCCCAATGTCATGACCGTCCCGCAGACGGCCGTTATCGCCAGCCTCTACGGCGATTACGTCTACACGATCGACCAGGAAGAGAAGCAGGGCCAGCAGGTCCAGGTCGTCAAGCAGGTCTTCGTCAAAACCGGCCGCCGTCGTGGCGGTGCTCTCGAGATCGTCTCCGGCGTCAACCCGGGTCAGCAGGTGGTCGCCTCCGGGCAGAACAAGCTGCAGTCCGGTGCAACCGTCAAAATCGACAACAGCATCGATGTGACGAAGCTCGACGCATCGAAGCTCGCGAGCGGACAATAGGCATAAGCCATGAGTTTCACTGAACTTTTCATCCGCCGCCCCGTCCTGTCGATGGTGGTGAGCCTCCTGATCCTGTTGCTCGGCGCGCAGGGACTGATGAACCTTCAGGTGCGTCAGTATCCCGAGGTCGAGGAAACCACGATCACGATCACGACCACCTATACGGGTGCGAGCGCCGATCTGATCCAGGGCTTCATCAGCACGCCTATCGCCAAGTCCGTGTCGAGCGCAGAGGGCGTGGATTACGTGACGACGCAGAGCCGGTTGGGCATCAGCACGGTGTCCGTGCGCATGCGCCTGAACACGGATCCGAACGCGGCGCTCACCGAAGTCACGGCGAAGGTGCAGCAGGTTCGCGCGCAGCTTCCGTCGGACGCCGAAGATCCGGTCATCATGAAGGGTACGGGCCAGAGCTTCGCTCTCATGTACATCACCTTCGGCAGCACGGAGATGAATCCGGAGCAGGTCTCCGAATTCCTGACCCGTGTCGTGCAGCCGCGCTTTGCAACGCTTGAGGGTGTCGGCAACGCCGAGATCCTCGGCGGGCGCGACTTCTCCATGCGCGTGTGGATCGATCCCGTCCGTCTGGCCGCGCGCGGCGTGACGGCTGGCGACGTCGTCCAGGCGATCAATGCCAACAACTTCCTCGCGGCTCCCGGCAAGACGCAGAGCGAATACGTGGCCTACAGGCTCGACATGCAGACCACGCTGCAGACGCCTGAGACTTTCAGCATGCTGCCGATCCGGTCCAATGGCGACCAGGTCGTGCGCTTGCGCGATGTGGCCGATGTCGAACTCGGGCCCGAGAGCACAGACACCATCGTCAGCTTCAACGGCAGCCAGGGCACCTTCATCGGCATCACGCCGACCCCGTCCGCCAATCCGCTGACCGTTGCCGAGGCCGTGACGAAGGCCATCGATTCGATCCGTCCGACCCTGCCCAAGGGCATGAATGTCGAGATCGTCTACGATGCGTCGAACTTCATCTCGGCCTCCATTGAGGAGGTGTTCAAGACCATCGGGGAGGCGGCGCTCATCGTCGTCGTGGTGATCCTGTTGTTCCTCGGGTCATTCCGCTCGGTGCTGATCCCCATCGTGACGATTCCGCTCTCACTCGTCGGCGTCTGCTTCTTCCTCTATGCGCTCGGCTATTCGATCAACCTTCTGACCCTGCTGGCGATGGTGCTCGCCATCGGCCTCGTGGTCGACGACGCCATCGTGGTGCTGGAGAACATCCACCGCCATATCGAGGAGGGGCTGAAGCCCGTCGAGGCTGCCGTCGTGGGCATGAAGGAGATCTTCGTTCCCATCGTCTCCATGACGATCACCCTGGCAGCCGTGTATGCGCCGATCGGCTTTACGCAAGGATTGACCGGTTCGCTGTTTCGCGAATTCGCCTTCACGCTTGCAGGGGCAGTGATCATCTCCGGCATCGTCGCCGTGACGCTTTCGCCGATGATGTCCTCGAAGCTGCTGAAGTCCCATGGGGCTCAAGGACGGTTCGCTGCCTTCGTGGACCGCACCTTCACGCGGCTTGAGAACTGGTATGCAAGGCGCCTGAAGGGTTCGCTGGATTATCGCGGCGTGACTCTGGTCATCGTCGCGGTCCTGCTCGGCACCACGGCCTTCCTGTTCACCAAGACTTCTTCCGAGCTTGCGCCCGAAGAAGATCAGGGTGCCTATCTCGGCCTGGTCAATGCGCCGAAATATGCGACCGCCGACTACACGCAGGCCTTTTCCAAACAGTTCACGGGCGCAGCCGAAAAGATCCCCGAGATCGACGACAGCTTCCTGATCGTCGGCATCGACGGCGGCGGCGGTGGCTTCGTCGGCTTCAAGTTGAAGGAATGGAGCGAGCGAGAGAAGAAGGGTCCTGTGACGAAGCAGGAGATCCAGAACCTCCTGAACGAGAATGCCGGCGTGCAGGCCTTCGTTTTCGCGCCTCCCTCCCTGCCCGGTGGCGGCGATGGCCTGCCGATCCAATATGTGCTGCGCACCATCGGTGACTCGTCTCAGGCTTATGAGATCGGTGAACAGATCCGGCAGCGTGCGATGAAGTCCGGCAAGTTCATCGTGGTTCAGAACTCGATCTCCTATGAGACGCCCCGGGCTCGCATCACGGTGGATCGCGACCGCGCCGCCGCCCTCGGCGTGCCGGTCTCGGAAATCGGTAACACGCTCGGCGCTCTCGTCGGCGGCGCGCCGATCTCGAAGTTCGACCGCGACAACCGGAGCTATGACGTCGTCAGTCAGGTCCGGCAGGAGGATCGTCTGAATCCGGAACGTCTGGCCGAGTACTATGTCCGTGCCTCCGACGGATCCATGGTTCCGCTTTCCGCTTTGGTGAGCATCAAGACGGATGCGGCGCCGGCCGTCATCGAGCAGTTCAACCAGCTCAATTCGACGACATTGTCGGCGCTGCCGCTCCCCGGCGTGACCACGTCGGAAGGCTTGGCGACTCTGCGCTCCATCGGGCAGGAGGTCATGCCGCAGGGCTTCTACGAGGATTATGCCGGCCAGTCCCGCCTGGAGATCCAGGAGGGAAGCTCGATCTTCCTCGCCTTCGGTCTTGCGGTCATCGTGATCTATCTGGTGCTGGCGGCACAGTTCGAGAGCTTCCGCGATCCGTTCATCATCATGATGTCGGTGCCGCTCTCCATGTTCGGTGCCATGATCTTCCTGAATCTCGGCTTGGCGACGCTGAACATCTACACGCAGGTCGGGCTGATCACCCTCGTGGGACTGATCACCAAGCACGGCATTCTGATGGTGGAGTTCGCCAACGAGCAGAAGGAAAAGCATGGCGTCAGCAAGCGTGAGGCCATCGAGGAGGCGGCCCGGGTGCGCCTTCGCCCGATCCTCATGACCACGGCCGCCATGGTGCTCGGCGTCGCGCCGCTGCTCTATGCGACCGGTGCAGGTGCAGCGGCTCGCTTCTCCATGGGTCTCGTGATCGCGTCGGGCATGTCGATCGGCACGATCTTCACGCTCTTCGTGGTGCCGATGTTCTACACCTTCATCTCGAAGGAGACGGTGCGGGCCGAGCGGGTGGAAGAGAAGCATCCCCATCGCCAGGCCCTCGCGGCGGAGTAAAGAAAAGGCCGGGCAATGCCCGGCCTTTTAAGTTCAAGTCGCGATAGGCAGGGTCAGAAATCGACTCTACCTTTTGTTTTCAAATTCACTGGGCGATCTCGCCCTCGACTTCCATGAACGGAGAGACCGACTTGAAGCCGGCCTGCTCGGCCGCCTTCTTCACGGCCTCTGCAACCTCGGTCGAGTGAACCTCGATGGTCTCGCCCGTCTTGGAATCGACGAACATGATCTTCATCGCGTTCACGTCCGGCTGGCCGTGGGAGATGACGTAGGAGTTCTGGGTCGCCAGACGATGGACGAGACCGGCATCGCGCAGGAAGTCGAGAGCGCGATAGATCGTGACCGGAGCCAGACGCTTCTTCTCGCTGCTGAGACGGTCGACCAGATCGTAAGCTCCGACCGGGCCGCCGCTCTGGACCAGCTCGCGATAGACGCGTTCGCGAATCGGCGTGAGTCTGAGATTGTTCTGGCGGCACAGATCGTCTGCACGACGGAGGAGGTTGTCCTCTTCTTCTTTCCTGAGGGCCTTGGTGCTCATGAGCCACACTCCTGTTATTACGGAACCTATATATTCATATAGGTAAAATGCGAATCTGACAATGTGCTATCGTTACTGGAGGCGCTTGCAGCTGTGCATATTCCGCAAAGGTATCTGGCGTTTAGACACACAAAGGGTGGAGTTTGCCCCCTTACTGATACGTATTAACGTATCTATTTGCCTGATGTTCCGACGCTCAAGCTCACTTTGCGCAGGTCTCGCACAGACCGCGGATCTCCACTGTTACCTTCTTGGTGCAGAAGGCATGGTCATCGCCCCAATGGGAGAGGCGCTCGCTGATATGCGGGTCGGTGAATTCCTTGACCAGGCCGCAGCTCTCGCAGATGGCGAAGGCCGCCATGTCGTGTTCGTGGTGCGGGTGCTTGCAGGCCACATAGGCGTTGAGGCTCTCGAGCCGGTGCGCCAGGCCCTTCTCGATCAGCTTGTCCAGGGACCGGTAGACTGTCGGCGGCGTCACGGCGCCTTTGGCCCGCATCTTGTCGAGGACCTCATAGGCCGAGAGCGGGTTCTGGGCGGAGCACAGAATCCGGTGAACCCGCTTCTGAGTGTCGTTTAGGTCCTCGAGGCCGTGATTGTGGTGCGTGGAAGCCATCTGAAATCGTCAATTCCGCCTATGAGCGTGTCACCCTATACGTCATGATTGCAGAGGCGATTTCAAGAGAGATGCACAGGGGGCCGGCCCCCTGTGCCGCAGGCTAGAGATCGACCCAGGCCGCCTTGCGTTGCGAGGAGCGCACCGCCGCCTCGATGAAGCGCACGCCGCGCACGCCGTGCTCGACGTTGGGCACCTGGAGCGAAAAGGGATTGGGTTCGCGGTTCTCGATCCGCGCCGCGATCTGCTCCGCCACATCCGTGTAGAGCTGGGCGAAGCCTTCGAGATAGCCTTCCGGATGTCCGCCCGGAATGCGCGAGGCTGCGCGGGAGACCTCATCGGCGCCATAGCCGTTGCGGCGGATGGTGCGCGGCGGTTCGCCGAGCGGCGAGAAGGTGAGATAGTTCGGGTTCTCCTGATGCCATTCGAGACCCGCCTTCTCGCCGTAGACACGAATGCGGAGGCCGTTCTCGAGGCCGGCCGCCACCTGGCTGCACCAGAGCATGCCCTTGGCGCCCGACGCGAAGCGCAGCATCATATGGGCGTTGTCGTCGAGCCTGCGACCTTCAACGAAGGTATGCAACTCCGCCGACAGCGACGCGACCTCGTCGCCGGCGATGAACTCGGCGAGGTTGAAGGCGTGAGTGCCGATATCGCCGACGGCGCCGGCAGGGCCCGAGCGGGCCGGATCGGTGCGCCATTCCGCCTGCTTGCTGCCGGTCTCCTCCATGCGGGTGGCAAGCCAGTCCTGCGCGTATTCCACCTGCACCACGCGAACGGCCCCGAGCTCGCCCGCCTGCACCATGGCGCGGGCCTGCCGCACGAGCGGGTAGCCCGTGTAATTGTGCGTAACCGCGAAGATCAGACCGGATTCGCGCGCCAGTTTGGCCAGTTGATCCGCCTCGCGCCGCGTGGTCGTCAGCGGCTTGTCGCAGATCACATGGATGCCGGCCTTCAGGAAGGCGCGGGCCGCCGCCGCATGGGCGTGGTTCGGCGTCACGATGGCGACCGCGTCGATGCCGTCCTTCAGCCGCCGCTCGCGGCGCGCCATCTCATTGAAATCGCCATAGATGCGGTCCGGCTTCAGAAGAAGGTCCTGGCCGGAGGCCTTAGCCCGCTCCGGATCGGACGAGAGGGCGCCCGCCACCAATTCCCAACGGTCGTCGAGGCGGGCGGCAATGCGGTGAACGGCGCCGATGAACGCGCCGCGTCCTCCGCCGACCATGCCGAGGCGCAGCCGGCGGTTGAGCTTCTGATCCGGAGATCCAGCGATCGTCATGTGTTTGCCCCCTTGAAATTTATGCGGCGTCGATGCCGAGCATCCGACGGTTGGCGGCCTCGTCCGTCCCGCCGGCGGCGAAATCGTCGAAGGCCTTTTCCGTGACGCGGATGATATGCGCCTGGATGAACTCTGCGCCTTCGCGCGCGCCGTCCTCCGGGTGCTTCAATGCGCATTCCCATTCCAGCACGGCCCAGGAATCGTAGTCGTACTGCGCGAGCTTGGAGAAGATGGCGTTGAAATCCACCTGCCCGTCACCGAGGGAGCGGAAGCGGCCGGCGCGGTTAATCCAGCTCTCGTAGCCGCCATAGACGCCGACGCGTCCGGACGGGTTGAATTCCGCATCCTTGGCGTGGAATGCCTTGATGCGCTCGTGGTAGAGATCGATGAAGGCGACGTAGTCGAGTTGCTGCAGCAGGAAATGGCTCGGATCGTAGTTGATGCAGGCGCGCCGATGTCCGCCGACCGCATCGACGAAGCGCTCGAAGGTCGCGCCGTCGTGAATGTCCTCGCCGGGATGGATCTCGTAACAGACATCGCAGCCGGCTTCCTCGTAGGCGTCGAGGATGGGCTTCCACCGGCGCCCCAGCTCCTCAAAGGCCGTCTCGACGAGACCGGCGGGACGCTGCGGCCAGGGATACATGAAGGGCCAGGCCAGCGCGCCGGAGAAGGTGACGCTGGCATTCAGGCCCAGACGCTTCGAGGCCTTTGCCGCCATCAGCATCTGGTTCACCGCCCATTCCTGCCGCGCCTTCGGATTGCCGCGGACCTCTGGCGCCGCAAACCCGTCGAAGGCTTCGTCATAGGCTGGATGAACGGCGACGAGCTGGCCCTGCAGGTGAGTGGAGAGCTCGGTAATCTCCATGCCGTGCGAGCGCACGATGCCGGCGATCTCGTCGCAATAGGTGTCCGATTCCGCGGCTTTGCTGAGATCGATCAGGCGCGGATCCCAGGTGGGGATCTGAACGCCCTTGTAGCCGAGGGAGGCTGCCCAGCGGCAGATCGCGTCGAGCGAGTTGAACGGAGCCTCGTCGCCGGCGAATTGCGCAAGGAAGAGGCCGGGGCCCTTCATGGTCTTCATGGGTGAACTCCCGAAGTGACGTGAGTGAAGGCGAAAAGAGGCAAGGGGAAGAGGCCCTTGATCAAGAGCAGCTTGCCGTTGCCTCGCCCCTTCGTGCCGAAGGGGCGAGAGCCACGCCGATTAGAACGGCGAGTTCGGGAAGTAGTGCTCCTTGGCGTTGTCTTTCGTGATCAGCTGGGCGTTGAGCACGTAGGTGCCGCGCATAGGAGCGTTGGTGTAGAAATGCGCCGCGGTGACGCCCATGGCGGTGGAGATCATCGATGGCGGATAGGACACGTCGGCCGGGATCATCTTGTCGCCGTCCATGACTTTCTTGATCATGTCCTTCATGCCGGCGCCGCCGAGGACGAACTTGATGTCCTCGCGCTTGGCCTGACGGATCGCTTCCATGATGCCGAGCGCCATGTCGTCGTCCGAGGCCCAGACCGCATCGATCTTCGGATGCTTGGACAGGAAGTCCTGCATCACCTTGAAGGCATCGTCCCGGTTCCAGTTGGCATATTGCTTGTCGATCACCTTCACGCCCGAGCCTTCGAGGGCCTTCTCGAAGTTCGTCACGCGCTCCTCGTCGATCACCGTCGGAATGCCGCGGAAGACGACGACGTTGCCCTGTTTCAGGTTGTCGACGAAGTACTTGCCGGCGACGCGGCCGAATTCTGGATTATTGCCGGCGACATAGATATCCTGGATCGACGGATCCTTGAGGCCACGATCGACCACGGTGATGAGGGTGCCGCGCTTCTTGATCTCGCGGACGGGGTTCGTCAACTCGTCGGAGTTGAAGGGCAGGACCACCAGCGCATCGACCTTCTGCGAGGTCAGGTCGTCGAGGGCGTTCGCCTGCGCCGCGCCATCGGGAGAGGTCTTCACGATGACCTTGAGGCCCGGATAGCCCTTTTCGAGCTGCTTCGCTGTCTCCTGCGCATGATAGACGACGCCACCCGTCCAGCCATGGGTCGCAGCCGGGATCGAGACGCCGATCGTCACGTTCTTCTGCTGGGCCGTCGCGCCGGTGGCAACGCCGGCCATAAGGCCTGCCGCCATCGCGAACTTCAGTACCGTTGCTTTCATCTCATTCCTCCCTGAAGGGTTGGTTTGGGGCCTTTGTCCCTTGTCCGGCAGGCCCGCACCGGTTTCATCGCCCGCGGTGAACCGACCGCTGCACGAGCATGGCGATAATGATGATGGCGCCCTGAACCGCGCCCACGAGAAACTCGGAGACGAAGTTCGACAGCACCATGATATTGGCGACGAGTTCGAGGATGACGGCGCCGACCACCGTGCCCCAGACGCGGCCGATGCCGCCCTTGAGGGCCGTGCCGCCGATGACGACGGCCGTGATGGCCTGCAATTCCCACAGAAGGCCGGTCGTCGGCGTGGCGGAGCCGAGGCGCGGCACATAGACCAGCACGGCGATGCCGACGCAGATGCCCTGGATGATGTAGGTGAGCGTGCGCACGCGCCAGATTGGCACGCCCGAATAGCGGGCCACATCCTCGTTGGAGCCGAGCGCGACGACATGGCGGCCGAAGGAGGTGCGATAGAGGATCAGCGCACCGATGGCGGCGACCAGCAGGAACGCGATGATGGGAATCGGAACGCCGAGAATGCTGTCGAAATAGACCGGGCGGTAGAGCTCGCGCAGCTCGAAATTGCGCATTGTGATGGTGCCGCCTGCCGCAAGCCAGATCACCAGGGAGCGATAGATGCCCATGGTGCCGAGCGTCACGATGAAGGGCTCGATGCGTCCGAAGGTGACGATGAGACCATTTGCCAAGCCGCAGGCCGCACTCAAGGCAATGGCGGCGAGCATGCCAAGCGCCAGGGTGCCCACGTCCCCGCCGCCGAGGTTGTTCAGGGTCAGGATCATGACGCCGGCCGTGAGCGCCGCCATGGAGCCGACGGAGAGATCGAGCCCGCCGCCGGCGATCACGAAGGTCGCGCCCACCGCGATGATGGCGATGAAGGCCGAGCGCGTCACCACATTGAGCAGGTTCGACGCGGTCAGGAAGTCCGGGTTGATCAGTGCGCCCGCGATGATGAGCACGATGAGCGCGATGAAGGGCGAAAGAGCCCGCATGTCGATATTGAACCGGCGCTTTTCAGCGCTTGAGCGAAGCACTGTTTCGGTCATGCGTGGCCCGCGGCGATTTCCGCCGCCCTTTCTTCGTGAACGCCAGTGGCGAGATAAACGATGGAATCTTCCGACAGATCGGCTTGCCCGACCTCGCCCGCGACGCGGCCGTTGCGCATCACGACGACCCGGTGGCAGAGGCCGATCAGTTCCTGCATCTCGGAGGAGATGACCACGACAGCGCGGCCCTCGGCGGCGAGCGAGGCGATGAAGCGGTAGATCTGTTCCTTGGTGCCGATATCGACGCCGCGCGTCGGCTCGTCGATGATGACGATACGTGGTGCCACCAGCATCATCTTGGCGAGCAGCAGCTTCTGCTGGTTGCCGCCGGAGAGCTGCCCGGCGAGGAGGTCGCGGCGCCGGGTGCGGATGTCGAAATCCTTGATCGCCTTGTCGAGCGCCTTCTCCTCGCCGCCTCCATCGATGAAGGGTCCTCGGCTGAACTTTTCGAGGGCCGCCAGGGTCAGGTTGACCCGGAGGTTCTGCTGCAGCAGCAGGCCTTTCCCTTTCCGGTCCTCGGAGAGATAGACGATCCCCGCCGCCATCGCTTCGCGGGCATCGCGGAAATGAACCTGTTTGCCATCGAGGTTGATCGCGCCGTGGCCAGGACGAAGGCCCACCAGAGCTTCGAAGAGCTCAGTGCGACCCGCTCCGATCAGGCCGCCGAAGCCGAGGATCTCGCCGCGGTGCAGAGTAAACGAGGCATTCTCCACATACCCTGGCACGGCCATGTCGTGCACCGTCAAAAAAGACTGGTCGGAGGCGGTGGCCGGCTTTTCCGGATAGAGCTTGGACATGTCGCGCCCAACCATCAGGCGCGCCATCTCCAGCGGTTCCAGACCTTCGACATCGCGGGTTGAGATGTGGCGCCCGTCTCGCAGCACCGTGACGCGATCCGCAATCGCCTTCACCTCGTTCAGGCGGTGCGAGATATAGAGCACCGCCACACCCTGAGAGCGCAGCTTGCGGATGATCTCGAACAGGCTCTCGGCCTCGATAGGGGTGAGCACCGCCGTCGGCTCGTCGAAGGCCACCACCTTGTGCGGCACCAGCAGCGCGCGCGCGATCTGGACAAGCTGCCGGTCGGCGATGGAGAGGCGGCTAACCTCCCGGTCGGGATCAATGCCCGTGCCGAGTTCACGCAGGATCGCCCGCGTCCGCTCGCGCATGGCCTTGTCGTCGACCAAGCCGAAACGCCTGATCTCTCGGCCGAGGAAGAGGTTCTGCGCCACCGTCAGGTCCGGAGCGAGAAGGATTTCCTGGTGCACGAGAACGATGCCGTGGCTCTCCGCATCCACGGGTCCTGAGAAGCTGATCGGCTGGCCGTTCAGATGCAGGCTGCCCTTCGTGAGCGCGATGTGACCCGACAGAATGCGCATCAGGGTCGACTTGCCGGCCCCGTTCTCGCCGATGACAGCATGAACTTCGCCGGGCCTCAGATCCAGCGAAATGCCGCTCAGGACCTCAATCGGTCCGAAGGATTTCGAGATGTTCTCTGCACGAAGGACGGATTCCATAAACGGCTCCGGATGAGCGGCATCGCTCGATTCCGCTAGGGAAGATGGTCGTCAAAGGCTGTGCGGGTGGGGTCAGCTGGACGGCGCGTGAGCTGGCATTCGTTTCCTCCTGGCCTATCGCCTTGTCCTCTGCCGGGACATCTGACGATCTAGTGCTATCGAAGGGCACGACAAAGGCCCTATGTAATCGATTACATAAAACTTTACCGAAACTACGGCTTCTGTCAAACAGAACCATGGTAGGGGGAGGTCCATGGACGACGTAGGGCAAAAGGACAGGCCGGAGCCGGGGGGCATTTCGATCCGTGCAGCGCGGATTCAGGATGTCGCGAAGCTTGCCGATGTCTCGACTGCGACGGTCAGCCGAGCCCTTGCGACGCCGGAGCGTGTTTCGCCCGAGGCTCGTGCGCGGGTGCTGGAGGCCATCGCCAAGACCGGTTATGTGCCCAACCCCGCCGCGCGCACCCTGCGCTCGCAGAAGACCTATATGGTGCTGGTCGTTCTGCCGGATCTCTCGAACACTTTCTTCTCCAAGATTTTGCGCGGCATTGAGGAAACCCTCTTCGAGGCCGGCTACGGCATGATCATCAGCGATCTCGACGGTTCGCCCGAGAAGGAGGCGCATTTCGCGGCCTTCACGGCGGCAGGCCGGGTGGACGGCGCCATTCTTCTTAACGGTCACCTGTTCGGGCAGAGCCGTGAAGGGGAGGGGCAGCCGGCCCGGATCAAGATCCCGCTCGTGGCGGTCTGCGAAGCGATCCCCGGAGCCGACATTCCGCAGATCGAGATCGACAACCGCGCCGCAGCCTACGGCATGACGCAGCACTTGGCCTCCCTGGGTCATCGCAGCATCGCCTATGTAAGTGGTCCGGCCAGCAATATCCTCGAGCGCGAGCGCTTCCAGGGCTTCAAGGACGGATTGGAGACAGCTGGTCTGCCGTTCGACCCGGCCCTCGTCCTTCCGGGGGATTACACCATCGAGGCGGGCGTGCGGGCTGGTCAGGACCTAGTGGCACGACCCACCCGTCCGACAGCCGTGTTCTGCACCAGCGATGAGATGGCCATCGGTCTCATGCGCACCCTCTTCTCCGCTGGGCTCAGAGTACCCGAGGACATCTCCGTGGCCGGGTTCGATGATATCGAGTTTGCCGCCGTGGCCGAGCCGCCGCTGACCACGATCCATCAGCCGCGGCGGGAGTTGGGGCAGGCGGCGGCATCGGCCCTGATTGAACTTCTGCAGGGCCGGCCGTCGCCCAAGCGGATCCGGCTGGAGACGGAGTTGGTGATCCGGGATAGCGTGGCGCCGCTCTGATGCGGATCAGAAGATTGAGAAGGCGCCGATGAACAGGACGAGCACCAGGCCGATGAAGCCGACAAAGGCGTACAGGGCCTTCCGCGAATCCTGATGGGCGTAGCTGTCCTTCTCAGCTCCGTCCTTCCAGCGCACGGACGATTCCTGGTGACGGGCCAGATCGACCTGCTCCGATGTCGGCGGAGTGCCGCCGGCTTCATCATCGGTGCCCAACGGAGAGAGACCGGGATCGAACACCGCATTCTTGTCGCCTGTCCGGCCGCTGTTGATGTCGCCCTTCAACTGCGCCGTGGTCGAGCGCTCGGTGAGAGGCGGTGCATCCACCGGCTTGACCGTATGCGTCGGAGGAATGTCAGCGTGATGAGGATTGTCTGAACGGGTGGACATCGTACTCTCCCGGGCTCCGCTGAGGGGAAAAACCGTTGGAGTTACGCGAGGTTCCGGTCCTGAAGTCGCCTCAGGATCCTCCTGTCTCCAGACAAGAAAAAAGGCCGTTGTTGCCAACGGCCCGAAGTTTAGGGAGGAAACGCCCAAGAAGGGCAGCAACACTTCGACGCCAATCGCCGTGCTGCACTGCAATAATTAAGGGACGCGCTGGTCTGTTTCAAGATCAAAAGGTCAGCACCATTGCCCATTTTTTCGCCGCTTTGGAATGCCCGGATTCCAGGGACAACTGGACATGGCAAAGGCGCCGGAGGACAAAATACAGGCAGACCGGATCTCACATGGGGTCAGAGATGCCCAAGCTGAATGCCATTCTTGAGACCGCGCTTTATGTTGACGACCTGTCGCGCGCGCGTGCCTTCTACCAGGACGATCTCGGCCTGAGACCGCTTTTCAGCAACCAGCGTATGTGCGCTTTCGACGTCGGCGGGAAAAACATCCTGCTCCTGTTCCTGCGCGGCGGCTCGAATGAGCCGATGCCCACGCCCGGCGGGACGATCCCGCCCCATGACGGGCAGGGACCGCTGCATATCGGCTTTGCCGTTTCAGCGAGCGAAATGGCCGAATGGGAGGGGCGGCTTCAGGAGCGGGGCATCCCCATCGAGAGCAGGACCACATGGTCCCGTGGCGGAACCAGTCTCTACTTCCGGGATCCCGACGGTCACCTTCTCGAACTGGCGACACCGGGACTCTGGGAAACCTACTGAGCTGCTTCAGGTCACGACGCTGGGCTCGTTGCGACCCGTGCGGGTCGCGATTTCCGCAATTTCATTCGCCGCCTGGACGAGAGGAGCCAGAACTTCGGCCGTCGACAGGTTGTGCCGGTCGGGGTTCGGCTCGAAGCGTTCGAGATAGACTCTCAGCGTTGCACCCGATGTGCCGGTTCCCGACAGGCGGAACACGGCGCGGGCATCCTCCGCGAAGAGGATGCGGATGCCCTGCTTCGGCGTCACGGATTTGTCGACGAGGTCCGTATAGGCGAAGTCGTCGCAGGACCGGACCGTGAGCCCGCCGAAGCGCTGGCCTGGCAGGGTAGGGAGCTTCGCCCGCAGGACGTCCATCAACTCATTGGCCGGCGCCGTTTCGAGTTCCTCGTAGTCGTGGCGCGTGTAGTAATCGCGCCCGAACGTTGCCCAATGCTCGCGCACGATCTGATCCGCCGGCTTCTTGGTGATGGCCAGGATGTTGAGCCACAGCAGCACGGCCCAGAGACCGTCCTTCTCGCGGATGTGGTTCGAGCCCGTGCCCGCGCTCTCCTCGCCGCAGAGGGTGATGAGACCCGCATCCAGAAGGTTGGCGAAGAACTTCCAGCCCGTGGGCGTCTCGAAGCAGTTGATGCCGAGTTTGGCCGCGACTCGGTCGGCGGCGCGGCTCGTCGGCATGGAGCGGGCCACGCCGGCGAGGCCCTTGGCATAGCCAGGGGCCAGATGGGCATGGCTCGTGAGAATGGCGAGGCTGTCGCTGGGCGTCACGAACAGTCCCGGGGCCACAATCATGTTGCGGTCGCCGTCACCGTCTGAGGCTGCGCCGAAATCGGGTGCATCGGGCCCAAGCATCAGCTCCATGAGATCGTGGGCATGGACAGGGTTCGGATCGGGATGATGGCCACCGAAATCAGGCTTCGGCTCGCCATTGACGACCGTGCCCGCCGGCGCGCCGAGACGACCTTCGAGTATGGCTTTCGCATAGGGGCCCGTGATAGCGCTCAGAGCATCGAAGCGCATGCGGAAACCCGAACGGAACAGATCGGCGATCTTCTCGAAATCGATCAGCTGCTCCATCAGCTCCGCGTAATCGGCAACGGGATCGATCACCTCGACCGCCATGGGGCCAACCTTGGTCGATCCGATGCGGCGGAGATCGATGTCCGCATCATCGACGATCTTGTATTCGCTTATCGCGCTCGCCTTCTGGAAGACGGCCTCTGTGAAGGATTCCGGGGCCGGTCCGCCATGGGACATGTTGAACTTGATGCCGAAATCGCCGTCAGGACCACCCGGATTGTGGCTGGCAGAAAGAACGAGGCCGCCGATGGCCTTGTGCTTGCGGATCACGCAGGAGGCAGCCGGCGTGGACAGAAGCCCCTTCTGCCCTACGAGGACACGGCCGAAGCCGTTTGCTGCCGCCATCCTGATCGCGGTCTGGACAACCGATTCGTTGAAGAAGCGCCCGTCGCCGCCTATCACAAGGGTCGAACCATCCTTGTTCTCGACAATGTCGAAGATCGCTTGAATGAAGTTCTCTACATACCGGGGCTGCTGGAAGACGGTGACCTTCTTGCGCAGGCCGGACGTACCGGGACGCTGATCGGAAAACGGTGTCGTCGGAATGCGGTTGGTCACCATCGGTGCAGATCACTTCCTTGGAGGTGGCTCTTGAAAGGCCGATTCTCGATTGCATGACACCCCGGCAGGGGCATGCGGACCATTTTAGGGTTGCGCGGACGAGATGCCACTGCCCAGATGAAGCTAAGATGAAGACACTCAATTGCGCTCTGCATCGTCTGATCCATCCAGGTGCAGGTCAAGACATCAAAACAGAGCGAAAAAGAAAGTCCTGAGAAGATCTGTACTTGAAGCTTGCTTGATTTCCGGAAGTTCCGGCGAACCCGTCACAACACGGAACAAGTATAACATATGTTATTGTAGCTTTAATATTGTGTTGGCGCTGTCTCCGTGCTGGAACAAAGGGCAGCGCTCACGAATTGAACAGCCCCAGAGTGCATTCTGCACGCTCTTTCATCATTTGATCGCCAATTGAGACGTGGACAAAGGCAGTCTGCGATAGCGGAGCCGTCTTGTCCTCTACCGTTAGGAGTTCCCGAGAATGGGCGATGATCGTCACGTACAAGCCGGTTCCGGAGAAGCCATGAGTCAGCTGTCTGATCAGAAGCACAACATTGATGCCCAAGCCTTTTACGAGGTGACGACGAGCCAGATGCATGTGATCGACCGTGGTGTTTACCGGGGACCTCATCTCTACAGTCTCACCCCGATGATCCGCATCAAGCTCGATCTCGGCACGCTGGAGGAATGGCCGTCCAATCGCCTGCCGGGCTTTACCGAGCGCCTCCTGTCTCTGCTGCCTGGGCTGCATGAGCATGGCTGCAGTTTTCATGAGCGCGGAGGTTTCGTCCACCGCCTTGAGGAGGGCACGTGGCTGGGCCATGTTGCCGAGCACATTGCCCTTGAGCTCCAGACCTTGATCGGCGCCCGCGTGACCCGGGGAAAGACCCGCTCCGTGAAGGGAGAAGCCGGCGTCTACAATGTGATGTTTGCCTATCGTGAAGAGGATGTGGGACTTGTAGCCGGGCGCTTGGCTCTCCAACTCGTGGATTCGCTGCTGCCGCCCGGACTTCAGGGCATCAAGGGACTTGACCGCATCTACAGGGATGAGAGCGAGCCAGCATTCGAAGGTCCTTTCGACCTTGATGCAGCCCTCAAGGCTCTCCGATATGTCCTCCGGCGCAGGGCGCTTGGCCCGACGACCATGTCCCTCGTACAAGAAGCTGAGCGGCGGGGTATCCCGGTCCTGCGCTTGGACGACCAAAGCCTCGTGCAATTGGGCACCGGACGATATCAGAAGCGGATCCGGGCCAGCATCACAAGCCTGACCTCGCAGATCGCCACGGATGCAGCCGGCGACAAGGATCTCACGAAGAGCCTCCTGGCCGACGCGGGACTGCCGGTCCCGCGGGGCGAGGTGGTTCGCAGTGCTGAAGATGCGGTGCGTGCCGCCGAGCGGATCGGTTACCCGGTCGTGGTCAAGCCGCTCGACGGCAATCACGGGCGCGGCGTCAGCATCGATCTATCGACGGTGGAAGAGGTCACCCGCGCGTTTGAGGAGGCATGTAAGCATAGCCGACGCGTCATCGTCGAGAGCTGTTTCAAGGGCTGCGATCACCGGATCCTCGTGGTGAACGGGGAGGTGGTGGCAGTGGCCGAGCGTATCCCTGCCCATGTTATAGGCGATGGCGAGCGCAGTATCACGGTCCTGGTCGACGAAGTGAACAAGGATCCGCGCCGCGGCGAAGGCCATGAGAATGTCATGACCCGGATTAAGATCGACGATCATACGCTCGGCGTCCTGGCGAAGGCGGGCCTTGACGCGACGAGCGTTCCGGATAGCGGGCAGGTGGTCTATCTGTGTGATACGGCCAATCTCTCGACCGGTGGCACGGCTGTCGACCGCACCGACGACATCCACCCCGACAATGCCCTGATCGCCCGCAGGGCCGCACGCGCCATCGGCCTGGATGTGGCGGGCATCGACTTTATCGCGCCCGACATCACGCGCTCGGTTCATGAGACGGGTGGCGGGATCATCGAGGTCAATGCCGCACCAGGCTTCCGCATGCACCTGCAGCCTTCGGAAGGACGCGCCCGCAACGTGGCCCGGCCCGTGATGGATATGCTCTTTCCTCGTGGCACACCGACGCGCATCCCGATCCTTGCCATCACGGGCACCAACGGCAAATCAACCACCTCACGCATGGTCGGACATATCCTGCGCGCTCAAGGCCTTAATGTCGGGCTGACGTCGACAACCGGCATCTATGTGAACGGCGACAGGATCGTGGAGGCGGATGCCTCGGGGCCTTGGAGCGCTCGCGTGGTACTCCGTGATCCGACCGTGGACGTGGCGGTGTTGGAAACGGCCCGCGGCGGTCTCCTGCGGGAGGGTCTCGGCTTCTCGGAATGCGACGTAGGCCTGATCACGAATATCCAGCCTGATCATCTCGGGTTGAAAGGAATCGACACCATCGAGGACCTCGCTTGGGTGAAGTCCGTTGTCGTGGAGGCGGTGCACCGCAACGGCACCAGCATCCTCAATGCCGATGATCAGATGGCAGTCAGTTTGCGTCGGCGGGCTGGCGGCAGGCTGGGATACTTCTCCCTTCGTGGCGGCGCCGACATGCCCGACTTCCTACGCGATCACATCGAGGATGGCGGCTTTGCCGTCGTGCGCGAACCGGGCGTGATCGACGGTGGCGAAATCGTGATCCATGACGATGGCGACAGCATTCATCTGATGCGTGCGGCCGAAATTCCGGCAACCCTCGATGGTCTCGCCGAGTTCAATGTGCAGAATGCCCTAGGTGCCGTAGCCATGGCCTACGCCCAGGGCGTTCCCGTCAATGTCATCCGTATGGCTCTGTCGACCTTCACGACCTCGTTCGAACAAAGTCCCGGGCGTCTCAACGTGTTCGATGGACATGGTTTCCGTGTCATCCTGGACTATGCCCACAATCCGGCGGGCCTTCAGGCTCTAGGCGACCTGATCCTCAAGATGCGTCCGCGCCATCGCCGGATCATTGGCATGATCAATATTCCTGGTGACCGCCGTGACGACGACATGCGGGAGATGGGAGCGCTCGCGACACGCTATTTTGATGAGATCATCTTCCGAGAGGATCCAGCCCGTCGCGGTCGCAAACCCGGCGAGATCACCGGGCTGCTGGCGGAAGGAGCACTTGCGGCAGGATATCCGGAGGAGCGTATCAGTCGGATTCTAGACGAGGATGAGGCTGCCGATCTGTGCCTCAGGAGGGCGCAACCCGGGGACCTTGTTGTCCTCACCCCGACCGATGTGGAAGCCATGTGGCAGCAGGTGCTCGAATTCCGGGCTGCTCCTTCCATATCAGTCGATGTGGAGGTCGATCGGACGGAGGAGCCGGCCGGAGGCTGGCGCAGGAGCGCCTGATCGACAGCAAGGACATTGTCAAGGCAACGATGCGATCCGCCCCTGGCTTTGGGGTGGTCGCTGCTTGAACGGAGCCCAGTTGCGGCCATGCAGGAACGCGCAAGGAAGAAATCGAAGGGACCGCTCATCATCATTGGCGGTGGTGAGGACAAGGAAGGCGAGCGCACTATCCTGCGTGAGGTTGCGAGACAATTGGGTGGAGGAAAGCTCGTCATTGCAACTGTCGCATCCCATGAGCCGGAAGGTTATTTCGAATCCTACCAGAGAGCCTTCAAGGATCTTGGTGTCACGGACCTGGTGGAAATCTACGTCAAAGACCGATCCGAGACGCTCGATCCGGAAAAGCTGCGCGTCTTCGACGGAGCAGCCGGCGTTTTCTTTTCCGGAGGCGACCAGCTGCGCATCTCGAGCCAGATTGGCGACACACCCATCGAGCAGCGCGTGCGGGACCTTCACGAGCGCGGCGGTGTCCTCGCCGGAACATCGGCCGGCGCATCTGTTATGAGCGAGACCATGCTGGTGAAAGGCACCAGCGGCGAGTCCTACAAGATCGGCGACCTGCACATGGCACCGGGTCTTGGTCTCGTGCGCAACGTCATCATCGACCAGCATTTTGCCGAACGAGGTCGGTTCGGACGCCTGTTTGGTGCCGTGGCGCATAATCCACGCGAGCTCGGGATCGGCATCGACGAGGACACGGCGCTAGTCCTTGAAGAGGAACGATTCGAGGTGATCGGCAGCGGCTGTGTCTATGTGGTCGACGGGGCTGGCGTTACCCACTCGAATATCGCCGAGGCCGAGCCTGAGCGGTCCCTGTCCATGTACGATATCCGCATGCATGTGCTGAGTTCCGGCGATGCCTTCGATCTGGCAAAGCGCCGCCCGACCGAAGTGCCGGACGTTAGGAAGAGCCATGCTATCGAGGCGCAGTTGGCGGGCTAATCAGGAAACAATGTTACGAAGCCACCGAGACAGATCCCGGTCGAGTGCCTCCTGACATTGATCAAGACCGTGAAAGCAGCCGGGATAAAGGATAAGCTCCTTAGGCTCACCTGCATGAGCGTGGAGATCTCGTGAGCAGGCCGGAGGCAGAATTTCATCCTTCTCGCCATGGATGAAGATCACAGGCTTGGGGCTGAGCTTGCCGATGGCGTGAGTGCCTGCCGTCTGGCTGCTGAGCGCTGCGACGGCGATGACGGCGTCACTGATGACGCCTGCGTTGATGACGACGGCGCCTCCGAAGGAATGCCCCACAAGGACGATTCGGCTCTTGCCGAGACTTTCCAGATAGGCGAGCCCGATCAGCACATCGAGAATGCAGCCTTCCAGATCTCCGGGCAGACGATAATCCAGCTCGAGGGATGCCGTTCCACTCTCCCGAAATTGGCGGCCAAGGCGCGTGTAGAGTCCACCCGCTGGGCCGCCAAGTCCGCCTCCGGCGCCGAACACCCAAAGAATGGCGTGTTCGCCTTCAGCCAGGTGATAGCGACAGGGAAGAGCGCCCTCGGACGTCACGAGTTGAAGGCGCTCCGATGTCTCACTCTCAGGCAGGTGGATGACATCCTGCAGGGCGATGGCCGAGTGCCGGAGCATTTGAGGCATGACACTGCCTGCCGTTCGCAACCTGCATGAGGGAAGCAAGTTACGGATTGTTGCCGCCGGACGGCCGCTTGGGCACATCGCCGGCCTCGGCGGGATCTGTGCCTTGGGGAGCATCCCCGGCCGGCTTCACCTCATCGGGGTTGGACACGGCCTTGGTTACGGGCTCCCGCGCCGGCTCCTCCTGCGGAGGAGGGCCCGCAACGGCCGAGCCGCCCATATAGGAGGGTGGATCGCTGGCCGGGAAGGAATATTCCGAGCCGGCATCGACCAGGTCGTCCTCTTCTTTTTTCACGCCCATAGGCCATCTCCAGTTCTCTAAAGCTTTCCGTCGCACAAGGGGAGAATGCAGGGAGTGCCGCCATGTTCAGGCGGGGCGGTAAAAAACTGAACATGGGCGCGACCTTTGAGAGGCGATCCTCGACCCGGCTCGGCCCTGGTCGTCCCAGGCTGCCCCGCTATCTGCAGCCGGGCACCTGAACCATAATGGGACCAAAATCCGGGAGAACGCCATGAGTCCAACCCGCCGCAGCATTCTCAAGACCCTGATCGCCGCCTCCGCCGCCTCGGCCCTGTCGCCATGGACGGCTTTCGCGCAATCCGCTTACCCCACCAGGCCCGTCCGGGTCGTTGTTCCCTATGCGGCCGGCGGCGGAACCGACTTCTTCGCCCGTCTCGTCTTTGCCGCCATGGGCGAGCAGCTCGGCCAGCAATTCGTCATCGAGAATAAGCCTGGCGCCGGCACCAATATCGGCGCCGACACGGCCGCGCGCGCGGAGCCCGACGGCTATACGCTCCTTTTGGGCGATACGGCGACCTTCGCGACGAACCGCACGCTTTATCGCAAGCTGTCCTTCGATCCGTACAAGGATTTCACGCCCATTTCGCTGACAGGACGCTTTGCCCTCGTGCTTCTTGTCAACACGAACAAGCTGCCGGTAAAATCCGTTCAGGAACTTGTGGCTGAGGCGAAGAAGAATCCCGGCCGCATCAATTATGCGACGCCGGGCTTAGGCAGCCCGTTTCATCTTGCCACGGAACTTCTCTCTCAAGGAGCCGGGATCAAGCTGACCCATGTGCCGTATCGGGGTGCTGCTCCCGCCGTGCAGGATCTGGTGGCGGGGCAGGTGGACATGATGTTCATCGACTTCGCCACCGCGCGCTCGCAGATCTCCGGTCCGATTCAGGCCATTGCGGTCGCATCCCCGCAGGAATTCTCGGGGCTTCCCGGCGTGCCGCCGGTGGCGGCCGATTATTCAGGCTTCGAGGCCTGGGCCTGGCAGGGTTTCGTCGCGCCGGTGAACACCCCATCCGATATCGTCACCAAGCTCAACGACACCTACCGGCGCGTGATTGGCAATGCGGAGGTCCGCGCCAAGCTGATCGGAGCCGGCATCGATGTGCTCCAAAGCTCTCCGTCTGAAATGGCCGCCTACATGCAGGAAGAAGGTGCCAAGTGGGAGAGGGTCATCAGGACGGCGGGCATCACGCTGGAATGAGCGTCGCCTGGGATGCGGACCGCGTCAGTTGCGGTCCCAGCGATACATCCCGCGATCCCCTTCCAGGCAGTTGACGGGCGCATCCGCCTGAAGCTTCTGGATCAGCGACTTCGCGGGGAGTGCGGCAATCTCACGGATGATCTTCGTGCGAATGGCGTCGGCAAATTGCTGACGCTCGCGCACCGGAACGAGAAATGCACCTTCTCCGCCGATGACGCAGCCTTTGTAATAGAGGTCGAGGTTCTCCATATCGCCAAAGCCGCTCGGGCGCTTGAGCATGATGGGAAGACCGTTGATGGTGATGCCCTTCGCAATGGCCTCGTCGCGGGCCGCAACTACGCCCCGTCCGCTGCTGTTGGGCCCATCGCCTGAAATGTCGATCACGCGCCGGATAGGCTCGACGCCGGTCCGTTCCAAAAGCTTCACGCCGAAGTCGATCGCACCCGAGATCGATGTACGCCGCAGGCGACCGATCGGATTGTCGTGCAAGCCGTCCGCGAATTTCATCGCGGCCTCCGAGCCGTCGATGATGGTCCAAGGAATGATGACGTTCTGATAATCAACCCCGGACCATTCGAAATAAGTGACGATGATCCGGCCCAGCATGCCGTTGCGGATGGCATCATGCACGTGGTGTGAGCGGAAGGCGTCGATGAAGCCCTGGCGCTGGAGTTCCTGCTCGTCCGGATCCATGGAGCGCGAGACATCCACCGCCAAGACGAGCGCAACGTCCACTTCCGTTTCCGCTCTCGCGTCGTGGACAGGCAGCCAGAGCGATGCTGCCATGAGAGCCGCGACTATGCTGAGACGCCTTACACCCATCCCGACCTCCATTCTCCTCTAGCGTATCGTGCTTAAAAGGTGGCTCCGGCTTTTCGCGGACGCGAACCTTCGGTTCGCCCCGAACGGCGCTCTGGAGAAGCTGACATGAATCTCCCGTCGGGCAAGGTTAGATCGTCTCAAGGGCGGAACCGGAGGCCTCAATTTCACGTGAAGCACACGCAATAGGGTATCATTGACGGGTCTACCCGGAGCCGGGAGGAGGAACTTCGGGCATGAGAGCGATGTTCGTCTTTCTCATCTGCGTTATGAACCCCGGGGCGACAGAGACTTGAGCTCGCCTTAGGATGCAGACCACAGGCAGGAGGTCCTTATTCGCATGTCCACTGCTCTCGACCGTTGGTCGCCCTACGCCTTGGCCGTCCTGAGGATCGTCACGGCGCTGATCTTTATGGAACACGGAACGCAGAAGCTGTTCGGCTTTCCGGCTCCTCCGGAGGGTGGAATGCCGCCACTCTTCTCGCTCTTCGGAAGCGGCGCTATCCTCGAACTCGTCGGAGGCTTTCTGCTCCTGATCGGGTGGTTTACCCGGCCCGTCGCCTTCCTTCTCGCCGGCGAGATGGCGGTGGCCTATTGGATGTTTCATGCTCCCCAGAGCCCATACCCGGCGCTCAATGGCGGCGATGCGGCCATCCTGTATTGTTTCGTGTTCCTGCTGTTCGTCTTTACGGGCCCGGGCGCATGGAGCATCGACGGTGCGAGACAGCCGACAGGGCCACGTCATTCCTGGGAGCGCTGATCCTGAGCTTCGACATCGACGGCAACGCGCGATGCCGGAGGGCCCTGATCCTTCGAGACGCGAGCAAGCTCGCTCCTCAGGATGAGGGCTTATGTGGGCGCCGGTCTTCGGAGCCATATGCTTAGGGCGGTCGTACTCCACAAGACCCGCCTAACTCGAAAGAGGCGGGTCACATTCCCGCTCCCAGCGACTATTCTTTGGAACGGTTTTCAAGAACCGTTCGTTTTTCAGGCGGGCCCATGACCTCCGCTTCAGAAGAGGATAAAGCAGGGCTCGTTTGTTGCGTAGGAGTAGGACATGGCCGAGATCATCGCGTTCAAGGATCTCAAGAAAATCGCCGACCGGTGCAAAGTGCTGACGCTGTTCGAGCCGAAGAGTCCTGCGAAATTAAAATCCCGCTCCGAGCCCAAGTCTTTCGAGTTCCCAAGCTCCCGTCCCTTCATCTCCGGAAACCTGACGGACCTGTTCGAGCAGGCGAACGCTGTGGCCATGCGTCACTACCATGGTGATCCGAAGGTGCCGGCCATTGTCGCCGAGAAATGCATGGAGCTCATTCAAGCTCTGGAAGACCATGCGCAGCCGGAATGAAATTTTAAGGTGCTCCGAAGAAAGAGATATACGTTACCTGGCGTGTAAAGCAGTGCCCGGCCGACCGTTCGCGATGTCGCGATTGGTTGATTTGAGTAATTTCTGATTAACATCCTTCCTGTTGCGGATGCGCTGTACGTGAGAAAGTTCATTAACTGTAAGATGCGAAGCATCCGGGCCCCATATCCAGTTCATTGACTTTGTGGCGCAACTGTTGGAATTTGCATTCTCAGCATGATACCTGTGGCAGGTTGAGTTGTTGGCCGCGAATTGCGCAACTCAAAGGCATGATGCCATCCTGTCAGGTCGGTGCAAATCCGGCGGTTTCCGATTCTCAGAAATCCTTCAATGCGATCCTGCCGTTGGCCTTTTTGGTCTAACCAACGCCGGGAATCGCTCCGGTGTCGACGTGTTGAAGACTATTATTTCAATTCTTTCCATTCATCGTGCGGATTTGCCTTTCGTCCGCAGCGTCGTTCTGCCTGTTCTGCTCGTCGCCATGGCAACCCTGTCTCTCGGAGCGGCTTCGATCCTCTGGGCCGTCCACAAGAGCAACGATGTCTCCGCCGAGCGCCAGCTTCGCATGACGGACCGTAGCATCCGGGCCGTCGTTCAGGAGCTCGCTCAACAGCAGGAAATGGTTGCCATCTGGGATGACGCGATCATCGAGCTCAACAAAAGCCCGATGGATCTCAAATGGATCGATGCCAATATTGGGGTTTGGCTCAGCCGAACATTCGGTCAGGAAGAAGTCTATATCCTGAACGACCGCAATGAGCCGATCAACGCTGTGATCGATGCGACGCGCGTCTCGAACCATGAATTCGAACGTATCCGGAGCAGTATCAGCGGCCTTGTCGCGGGCATTCGTGGGGCACCGAATTCGCTGCACAAAGACCACGCTGCGGAGAACGCCCAGGCACCATACCTGATAACGGGAAGAGCCGTTTATGATGCACATCTGCTGGAGCTGCTCGGCCGGCCAGCGGCTGTGAGCGTCATGAAGATCATCCCCGAGTCGGACGCTGTGCCGTACCCTCATGACAGGGAATTTCTCCTAGTCGGCATTCGGTATCTCGACGGAAACTTCATCAGGCAGATCTCAGAACGGAATTTGATCGAGGGGCTGCGCTTCGCAGTCGTCGACAATCCAAAATCAGGTGAGATATCGGTGCCGATCAGGTCAGACGTGGGCGATCTCATCGGCTATTTCATCTGGAATCCGGAATTGCCGGGAGATCATCTTCTCAGGGATGTCGGGCCGACGACCGCCATTGCCGCCGCCATCATCCTCCTTCTGCTCGTCGCATTGGTGCGGCGTCTTAAGCAATCCATGTCCACATTGGAAAGAACCGTTCTCGAGCTGAAGGCGAGCGAGGCTCAGGCCCATCATCTGGCCTTCCATGACGTGCTGACCGGACTGCCGAACCGGGCTCTGTTCGAGGACCGGCTCAATCACGCCATTGCGCGCAGGCAGGGCGGCGAGCGGATCACCGTGATGATGCTCGATCTCGACCGCTTCAAGCATGTCAACGACACACTCGGACACCCTGCCGGTGACAGCCTCATCCGCGATTTCTCGGTTCGTCTGTCCAAGCTCATCGGAGGCCAGGACACCATCACCCGTTTGGGTGGAGATGAATTTGCCATCGTTCAGGTCTGCACGGCAGGAATGGAGGGGCCTGAAGCGCTTTGCGACCGGATCCTCGCCATGGTTCATGAGCCATACGACGTCATGGGCAGTCAGGTCTTTGTAGGGACCAGCATCGGCCTCGTGCTTGCTCCTGAAGCCGGAATGGATAGAAGTGAGCTTCTGAGAAAAGCCGATATTGCCCTTTATCGCGCCAAGTCCGAAGGGCGGAATTGCTATCGGGTCTTCACGCCGGAAATGGATGAGACCGTCAATCTGCGCAGGATCATCGAAGAGGAGCTTCGCATTGCGCTTACAACCGGCGAGGGGCTCGAAGTCGCCTATCAGCCGCAGATTGCGATGGGCGATAACTCCATCGTCGGCGTCGAAGCTCTTGCTCGCTGGCGGCACCCGACGCGCGGATACATCCCACCAAGCCAATTCATCCCGGTTGCTGAGCAAACCGGCTTGATCGTCCAGCTGGGCGAGTGGGTTCTGCGTCAGGCCTGCCTCGCCTCACAGCGCTGGCCGGATCTGTTCGTTTCCGTCAATCTTTCCCCGATTCAGTTCAGAGCCAGCGACTTTGCCAATCACGTGATCTCCATCGTCCGTGAATGCGGAGCGGATCCTTACAAGATCGAGCTTGAGGTGACCGAAAGCGTTCTTCTGGATGAAGAGTGCGGGACGGCCGATGCGCTCCGTGCTTTACGAAACGCCGGGCTCCGCATTGCCTTGGATGATTTCGGCACGGGCTATTCGAGCCTGGGCTACCTTCACCGGTTCGAGGTCGACAAGATCAAGATCAATCGCTCATTCACCCAGAGTCTGGGTCAGGGAACCAAGGCTGCTGCTGTCATCAAGGCGATCGTATCGCTCGGGCATGCCATGTCTCTGACCGTGACGGCCGAAGGCGTCGAGACGGAGATTCAAATGAATTTCCTTCAAACGGCAGGTTGCAACGAGATGCAGGGCTATCTGTTCTCGAAGGCGCTCTCGCAGGAACAGATCACGCGATTGCTGATGCAGTCATCCTCAAAAGAGATCCAATGTTACGCTGGCGGTTCACCGGTTTTCGAAGCCAGCTGATCCGTCGCATCCTGGCAACGATGAAGCTTACTATTCGGTTGTACAAACGAGCCTGCTACTCCGTTCCGAAAATCCGATGGGCGGAGAGTTACCCCTTTCGGGGCCATGGTATCGAGGAACTAATGCCTGTACCGATTGTTGTCGCCAAGCCTGATCCTATCGCGGATCAGCTTCCTGGATCCGACACCTTTCGACCAAGGCTATCCCGCCTCACGTCACATGCGAATGGCGTCACGATCCTGCACCGTACATCGCTGAAAGCTATCAGGGGGCACAGCAGTCATGAGACACGATGTTGTCTATAAGGAGCAGATTCTTCCCATTGCTCAGGACCCATACCAGAATGTCACCACGGTTCTGATCTGTCAGAATCTCCTCCTTCGCACTGGCATCAGCCATATCCTCTCCGGAACGCGCTTCATTCTTACGAAAGAGTCTTGTGACGATCTGGCGAGCCTGCCCGCATTCACCGACAATGTGCCCATGCTCTTCATCATCTGCGAGAGCCGGCCGACGGACGAATACGCCGCGGCAGTCGAACAGCTGAAGGCGCAGTACCCATCCGCCCGGGTGGTTGTTCTGGCCGATGCAATGGAACCTGAAACTGCCATGCAGCTCTGCCGCGCAGGCATGGACGGGTTCTGCCCGACGAGTATGGGTCGGCATGCTTTGGTCAAAGCCCTCGAGATCGTGATCCTTGGCGAAACTTATATTCCCGCCTCGATAGGGCTCATGCTTCTCGATCTGATCCGGAAAGGCCGGGCTCATCCCGACAACGGCTTTGCCTTTGCGCCGGCCAACGATCCTGCGATGCTTCTGAACAAGCTGTCAGATCGGGAAGCCCAGATCCTCCGTTGCCTTACCCAGGGAGCTTCGAATAAGGTGATCGCACGGGAGCTCGGCGTGGCGGAGGCCACGGTGAAAGTACATATCAAAGCCATCCTGCGGAAGGTGAAGGCCTCCAACAGAACCCAGGCGGCCATGTGGGCGACCGGCCATCTCAGCTTTTCACAGGATAATGCTGCCTCCCTGGTTCCGGGCGAATGAGAATAGTTGCCAGCCTCATGATCCTTTTTGGCTGAATTCCGCGAGTCATCCCCTCGGCTTAGAGCGCCGATACGCGATCTACCCCTTAGGGGGTAGTCCGTGTGGCGAGTTGCGGATCAGTCGAATCCGGCTGTAAGCCTGACCTTGTCCTGATGGCGGATCAGTTGACTGACGATGTAAATGCGTATTTGCGCCTCAGGTTCAAAGCGATAACAAACCACCTGAACGGTGCAGCGGGGCATACATGGATTATCAAGTAGAGCTGGTTGCTCGTGCATTTTACGATGCCGAGTATGAAGATTGCCTGTGGGATGGCGAGGCTGAATTCATCAAGCAAGAATTTCGCGAATACGCGCGCAATGCTATCAATCTGCTTCACGACGACATCGGAGTTCTGCTGATGGCTCTAGAGAGAGCGACGGCTGAGGAGCATCCGGAACGGTCACGGGCCGCAGCTTAGACCACCTCTTCTATCGGAGTTAGGAGACTTGAGGATCGCGTTCCGACGTTCGATCCTCAAGCTCGCTTGAAAGCAATGCCGGATTTCAATGCGCATCCGGCGGCAGATCCGCGACCCGCTTGATCTCAAAGACGACCAGCATCAGGAACACAGACATGATCACGAGGCCGAGCGCATGCGTGAACACACTCGTGCTGACACCTGAAGCCGAAGAGACGAGAGCCAGGAGGATCAGAAAGGGGAGGCCGAGTGCAATGGCTAAAACAGCAAGAACGGACCGTGACATCGGGGTGATCCCCTGAGGGCTTGAGGAAACGTTCTACTAGCCTGGGAATCGTGGAGAAAATGAGGTTGAGACCTCGCTGCAGCTTCGAGGGGCATTCAAAAATCCCAGCGCTGCGCCTTGGAGACGAGGAATTCACGGAAGACCTGGACGCGCGCCACGGAGCGCATCTCTTCGGGATAAACGAGATAACTGTCGAGGGTCGGCATCTGCTCGTCGCGCAGAACCTGCTTGACCCGTGGATTATTGCTCATCGCGTAATCGGGAGCCATGCCGATCCCGGCCCCGTTCTCGATGGCCTGCCGGAGCGCCAGGCTGTCATTGACCACAAAACGGCTGGGACGAGGGTCCTTGGGATTGCGCCCCAGGTTCGTCAGGCGATGCAACCCGAGGATGAAGGAAGGCTGATCCCCTCCCAGGCTGACGATGGAATGATGATCGAGATCGTCGATGCTCTCCGGCTCCCCGAAGCGCTCGATATAGGTATGGGCAGCATAAGCGTGGTACTGGATGGTGAAGAGGCGGCGCTGGATCAGATCGGGTTGAGCCGGCAGGCGTAAGCGGATGGCGATGTCCGCCTCCCGCATCGCGAGGTCCAGTTCATCGTTGGTGAGGATGAGTTGGATGCGCACCTCAGGATAGAGATCGAGAAATTCCGTGATGCGCCGGGCAAGCCATATGCCGCCGATTCCGACAGTCGCCGTGACCCTGAGATCGCCGGAAGGGCGCTCGCTGGTCTCGGTGAGGCGCTGACGCGTCTCCTCCAGACGAAGGCGGATATCCTGGGCGGACCGGAAAAGCACGTCGCCATGCTCCGTCAGGACGAGGCCGCGGGGATGCCGGTGGAAGAGCGGAACCTTCAATTCATGCTCAAGGGCGCTGATCTGCCGGCTGATGGATGACTGGTTGACCCCAAGCTTCTCGCCGGCACGGGTGAAGTTCCCGGCGTTGACGACTTCGTAGAACAGTCTGATCTTGTCCCAGTCCAATGCAGATCCTCAGGCATGATGAAGGGCGCTCGGCAGCCTTCGACGGCCAAATGGAGAACACGGCGACCGGTCAGGTCAAGCCTTATCTTCAAGAGCGAGGGAGGGGTTCGTCGGCTCGATCGTCCTCACCCAGACGGGCCGATGGCTGGATGGACCCCGTGAGAGCGGAGAGCGGGAACTCGATCATGCGCCGTAGGCCGCCGGCGTGAACTCGGGCTCGGTCTTTGCATCAATCTCGTAGGGAAGGGTGTGCCCGATCAGTTTGGTGCCAACGACCCGCCGCCGCGGGGCCACTCCTGTGATACGGACGCCTGTTTCCCGCCATTCCAGCTTGAGTCAATGATCGGCATGGGACGCCGCACCACCTGTCAGCGCATCGTCCGGGCGAACCGAAGGTTCGTGTCGGCGAAAAAATGGGATCTACTGTTCCGCACGATGCGCTAGACAACTGAAAAGTCGATCCTGAGCGTCGTGTCCTGGTCGATCGTCGCTGTTTGGACGGCATCGACATCGACGCCGAAACCACCATCGGCGTAGCTGACGTCGATATCCGCATCCTGGTCGGCATCGATAGCCTGCTTCACGCCGATCGCCACCTTGATCGCGAACTTCTCCTCGAGCTCGTCCTCGATATCCACGTCGATATCGACGTGCTGACGGACATCGAGATCGTTGTTAACGAAGAATTGGCTCTTGCCATTCCAGCCGTCCATCATCAGATCGAGTTCGGTATCTTGTGCAATATCGACCTCGTTCTTGAGATAGAGGTCGACATAGAGGACTCCCTCGACCTCATAGATATCGAGGTCGATCTCGGTGTCCTGGTCGATCGTCATCGATTGGTCGAGACGCAGGAACATGCGATTGTTGCCGTCGATGTCGAGCTCAACGTTGGCGTCCTGAACCATGTCGGCATCGTTGTCCATGAAGACGCGGATCTTGCTTTCGCCCATCCAGCCGTTGAGAAGCACTTCCGCGTCCTGATCCACGAAGGCGGTCTGGACGATATGGATGTCGTCGCTGTCCGGAATCGCAATGGGGATCCCGGCTGGGGCCGGTGTCCCCGTCGGCGTGGCCGTCTCCAGCGGAGCCCCGGTTGCCGCTGGGTTCGACATCGGAGTGTCTGCGCCCCTCTCCTCCAGGGCGTGTCCAGGGTGCTCCCGATCTTCGCTCGTGAAACCGCCATCTGTCGGGTGAGGCGAGACGCCGTTGGGGATGAGTCCCGTCCCATAGGCAGCCCCTGAGGGAGATGCATGCGCTGAGAATGTGCCCGACCCGCTGTCATCGACCTTCATGGCTGAATGATCGCCGCGAATCGCATCCGCCCGATTCAGATCGACTGAGGACGAGGAGGCATATGCCGCCGGGTACTGTGCCGCCGGGGCTGCGCTCTCTTGAGGTGATGAACCGGTGTCCTGATGGATCGGCCCCACGTGAGGCCCCGCAGGGTCGATAGTGGGATTGGAGGAAGGGGAGGTCGATAGCCCGGGATCCGAGATCCGGCGAACCTGGCCGCCATCGTCGGCCGCCTGAACGATTTCATCCTGCTTTTCGATCAGGAGCGGGAGCAGGTTGCGTGTTCCCCTGTCGGGTGACAGCATCGGCGTCGACCTCGCGCGGCCGTTATGGACAAGACAATGTAGAGCGCGGAGTCGCCGATGCGCCAGTTACCCATTCAGGCGGTATCGATGTGCCTCAGCCAAGCATGGCGTATCCGGCGGGTGATGCCGGCGACCCGTCACGACGTCGATATAATCCGATCTAGTCCCAACGGACGACACCTGAATGGGTTACGATCCCTAACTCAAGCCGTTGAGCTGACGATGCCGGAAGACCGCTTCCGTTCTGTTTGTGGCGTGCAGCTTGCGCATGATGCGCTGGATATGCACTTTGATGGTGTTCTCGGAAATGTTAAGGGAATGGGCGATCCACTTGTTGGACCATCCTTTCTGGAGCGCTTCCAGCACATCCATTTCCCGTGCTGTAAAGATGACTGTCGCGCCGTTTGTCTCTGTCTTCAGCATGTCTCCGGTTTGCTCCACGATCGCGAAATAGGGTTGTTGACTGGTATGGGGCAGAACAAGAGGTTGATGCTCTTCCGGAACCAAGTCGCGCGCATCCTTGGTCCCGTTGGCGAATGGCAAATCTCCATTCACGAAACGCGGAAAATAGGTGCCGCCCACCATCACGAGCTGCAGAGCAGCGACTGCCACCTTGAATGAGGTGGACATCGGGATGATGCCGCGTACGCCCATGGCGATCGCTTCCTGCACATCCTTGGTTTTCATGCACATGGAGAGGATGACGATCGGAACATCGGGGTGGTACTGGAGGATGCCTCTGGTTTCATTCGTCAGTTGACCTCCCGAGGGTGAATGCGACTGAACCCTCAACAGCACGAGCCCAACCGGTGTCTCCTCGGCGTGGGAGAATTCACCGACCGTTGAAAATCCTATAACCGGCATGCGAGGGAATGCGCTGCCTATCGCGTGGACGAGGCATTCCTGCGAGAATGGTTCGTCATCGATGATGACGAGAGCCTCCGGACTCATACCATTCGGGTCACCATCGGGTGTCGCATACGAAAAATGCATCACAACCCTCCTTCATGTGAGGCGGATCTCGTTGAATGGGTTCCCAAGAATTTTTGCGTTTCCTACAGAGACTGATCTCACGCGACGATCGGACACCAAGGCCGGGCAAGCACTAATATCAGGGCTATCCCGCCATTGATCAGGCATACAACGTAACTTGGCGTTTAACGCCTAAACGCAAACGATACGCAAAGGCTATTCTACAATAGATAAACGCTTATTTTAACCGTTTTTCATGCCGATTTCTAACAAACAAACTGCCAAGCTTGGCTTCAACTCAAGCCTGCCTTGAAGTTCTCGCAGGGACTATTGCTCCCGACGCACCATCTCAGAGAACTTCAAAGGCACTCTGAATAGGTCAATTGTCACAGTCGGCTTCCGTGCGTGATGAGAAAGGAAGCCTTCCCATCCTCTAACCGCATCAACATTCACACGGATCAACCGAGCGCCATAAGATGCGAGACTACTTCGGGGTAAGTCCCATTCTCTGGTCGTGAGAATGCCGAGATAACGAGAATTCCCGATACCGATCATCAGGTTAGAGGACCCGTGGCGCGTATAGCCCCGAAGGATTACCGCATCAATAAGCTCACCAGTTCGGCTGATCCGTAGGCAATCCAACATCTGCAGATGCGTGCTCATCGCCCGAACGGGTGACCCGAGCACTCTCCTCACCCATTCTGCGGCATGCAAATCGGCAACTTTCTCTCTCGCCATGCATGCGGGAAGCTCTGCCAAACCGCCCCGAGACTCCACGAGGCGGCTGCAACCACGTGAGGAGCGCGAGAATGGCAGACCTATCAGAACTGCTGAGTGGATTCGGGTTCGATTTCGATTTGGATGTCGAGTTGAACAACACCCTGGATCAATTGCAGAGGCAGAACACCGACACGAACACCAGTCAGTCCTCGACCATCGACCAGGACAACGACAATTACGGCGCGGTCGACTATACCCCGGTGCAGCTGGCCTACAACGATGCCAGCGCCAACAATACCGCTGACACGGATGTCAGCACGGACAACGACTCGGATGTCGACTCGGCTGTGACCACCAGCGGAGACTCGACAGCCTCCACCAACAACAGTGCTGACGGCGGCACCGCGACTGCAGGCGATCCGACCGGTGGGGCCGCCACAGGCGGCGACACCGTTGGCGGCTGGACCTACAGCGGCGATTCCACCTCTGGCGACACGTTGGGAAGCATTGCGGAAGGTACTGGTGGCGCCGGAGGCGGCGCGACTGGCGGCGACGGCACGAGCGGCCCCAACTATTCCGGTGACGCAAGCACTGGTAGCGGCTTTGGTGGCTCCGCGACCACTGGAGACGGATCGGGTGGTAATGGTCCTGGTGGTGACGGGTCCTCGGGCGATGTTGCAACCGGTGATTCGGCGGCAACCGGCGGGGCTGGCGGAGCCGGTGGTGCTGGAACCGGCGGTTATGCCTACGGAGGCTACGCTTCGGGTGGTTCCGGTACAGGCGGTGATGGAACCGACGGAACGGGCGGAGCCGGAACAGGCGGCGATGGCACTGGTGGCGATGGCACTGGCGGTGACGGCACCGGCGGTTATGGTGGCGCGGGTGGCGATGGCACAAGCGCCAGCGGCGACGGCACTTCAGGCGCAGGCACCGGCGGCGCTGGCTCAGGTGGCGCCGGCACAAGCGGTGATTCCACCGGTGGCGCCGGCACCAGCGGTGCGGCAACATCCGGCGCTGCTACCGGCGGCGACGGCACGGGCGGCGACGGCGGCGCTGGCACAGCGGCGGCAGGCGATACCGCCGGCGGCGACTCTGCCTCCGGTGCCGCCACGGGCGGTGATACGTCCGGCGGCAACACGGTCGGCGGTTATGCGTCCGGCGGCAATGCCGGCGCCAACGG
The DNA here is from genome assembly GCF_044784385.1 of Microvirga sp. RSM25. Classification (NCBI taxonomy): domain Bacteria; kingdom Pseudomonadati; phylum Pseudomonadota; class Alphaproteobacteria; order Hyphomicrobiales; family Methylobacteriaceae; genus Microvirga; species Microvirga sp. RSM25. The sequence continues at coordinate 5,014,640 of NZ_CP173039.1, forward strand.
CGGCACAGCCGGCGGCAATGCCGGAGCGCAGAGCGACAACGACGCCATGTCAGACATCGACTCGACGGCTGGCGGCAATGCCGGAGCCAGCGTGAACCAGGGTGGCGGCGGGACTGCGGCCTCCGATCAGGACATCGGAGACTTCGCGTTCACCCAGGACAACGACTCTGACGCTACGTCCACGCAGGACCAGGCCGTAACAGTCGATCTAGACCAGACGATGGATGCCACGCAGGACGCCAGCCTTGCGTTCACCTTCGACTTCGGTGACTTCGACTTCAGCTTCGGAGTCTAAGCGCCGGAAACGGCAATCCGGGACCGTGACACTCCTGCGGCCCCGGATCGGCGCTCGCGTAATCTGCTCCAGCAGCGCGAGCGCCCGCCCAATCCCGACTGACGCGTCCGGAGACTGTGTATGGCTATGAACTGGATGAAGGTTCGCCACCAGACCGAGGTGGAGCACGCCTTCCGGCTCTGTCGTTACTCGCTGGCCCTGGTCGCGGGCTTGAGCTTCTTCGTCAATCTGCTCGCCCTGACCATGCCGCTCTACCTACTGCAGGTTTACGATCACGTGCTGTCGAGCCAGAGCCTCGACACGCTCTTCATGCTGACCCTCATCGTCATCTTTGCGCTCGCGCTCCATGCGGTCATCGAGGCCCTGCGGCGCGAAATGCTCGCCCGCGTCGGAGCTTGGCTCGAAGAGCGCCTGCAGGCTCCCGTGCTCACCGCTGCCGTGCAGGCGGCGCTGCGGGCCGACCCTGCTGGAGCAGCGCAGGCATGGCGCGACCTTGGCACCCTGCGCCAGTTCTTCGGCGGTTCCGCCTGCACGGCCCTCTTCGACCTGCCGTGGACGCCCATCTTCCTGCTCGCCATGACCATGGTTCATCCGCTTCTGGGTGCGATTGGCATCGTGGCCTCCCTTATCCTGTTCGGCTTCGCTTGGCTCAACGAGACGGTGACGCGCGCTCCCTTCGCCCGCGCCGCTGCAGCCTCCTCTGAGAGCCAGCACCGCTTCGAGTCGCTGATGCGCAACGTGGAAGCGATCACCGCCATGGGCATGCTGCCCGGCGTGGCACGCATCCTGTCCGACGAGCAGGCACACGCCAAGGCGGCTCAGCTGTCGGCGGGAGCGCGCGCCTCGGCGATTCAGGCCTCGGCCCGCTTCGTTCGTTTTCTCGCACAGGTGCTGGTGATGGCGGCCGCCTCGTTCCTGGTAATCCGGCACGATGTCAGCCCGGCTGCGATCTTCGCCGCATCAATCCTGCTCGGACGCTCGCTTGGGCCCGTCGAGGGCGCGATCGGCACCTGGAAGGCCGTCACCAACGTGCGGCTCGCTTATGACCGCATTCGGCGCATCATGCAGGCGGCACCGCCGCCCGTAAAAGGCATGGAACTGCCTGCGCCGAGCGGCCTCCTCGAAGTGGAGCAACTCACCTATGTGCCGCCCGGATCGATTGAACCCATCGTGCGCCGCCTCTCGATGATGGTCTGCGCCGGCAAGGTGCTCGGCGTCGTCGGACCCTCCGGAGCCGGCAAGTCGACACTTGGTCGCCTGATCGCCGGAACCGTGCCGCCGACCACGGGGCATGTGCGCCTCGACGGGGCCGATGTCGGTGTGTGGATGGCCTCTGGCGGCCATCGTTACTTCGGTTACCTGCCGCAGGATGTAGAGCTCTTCGCGGGTACCGTCGCGGAGAACATCTCCCGCCTGTCCGAGGCGAGCTCCTCGGAGGTGATCGCAGCCGCCCAGCTCGTGGATCTCCACGATACCGTCATGCGGCTGCCCAGGGGCTATGACACCCATATCGGCGAAGGCGGGGCGCGGCTCTCCGGCGGCCAACGCCAGAAGCTGGGGCTCGCACGCGCGTTCTTCGGCGATCCGCGTCTGATCATTCTCGACGAGCCGAATGCCAGCCTCGATCCCGAGGGCGAGGAAGCGCTGCGTCGGGCCATCGACGAGATGAAGTCCCGCGGTGCGACGATCATCGTCATCGCTCAGCGTCTCGGGATCCTGTCGGTCGCCGACAGCGTACTCGTGCTCGACAACGGCATGGTCAACGCCTATGGCGAGCGCCGCGAGATCGCCGAGCGGATTGCGCAGGGGCGCACCGCGATCAGAGTCGTACAGCAGGCGAAGTCGAAACCGGAAGCACGTATGCCGAAGGTCAATGACGGGCCGATGATCGCCGCGCCGAGCCAGCAGGCCGACAAGGGAGCTGCGTGATGGCCAGGACATCTCCTGTCATCGACCTGTCCGATGTTCTGCCGCCGCCGCCGCTCACACCATTCAAGCGGATCCGGTGGCTGACGGCGATCGCCTTCGGGCTCGTGGCCGTGTTCATCGGCGGCTTTGGAATCTGGTCGGTCACCGCACCGCTGGAAAGCGCCGCCATCGCGTTAGGCTCGATCGAGGCTGAGACGAGCCGCAAGACGGTGCAGCATCTGGAAGGCGGCATCATTGCCAAGATCCTGGTAAAGGACGGCGACGCCGTGAGGGGCGGCCAGCCGCTGATCCAGCTCGATGACACCAGGGCCAAGGCGACCGCGCAGGCGCTTCAGGGCCAGCTGCGCGAGGCGCAGGCCCGCGAGGCGCGGCTGCTGGCCGAACGCGACGGACATGACACCATCCTGTTCCCGCTCCCCTTGCGCCAGACGGCAGGAAAGGACCCCGCGCTCGCCGAGATGCTGGCCGGTCAGGAGCGCATCTTCAACAGCCGTCGCCAGCTTTACCAGTCGCAGTTCGCGGTACTGGTGCAGCGGCAGCAGCAGATTTCGCGCCAGATGTTCGGGCTACGCTATCAGGTTGATGCCGCCAAGAAGCGCGCAGAGATCATCAAGAGAGAGATGGAAGCCATCGCTCCGCTCGTCGCCAGGGGCGTCATTGCCCAGCCGCGCAAGCTGGCGCTCGAACGAGAGCAGGCCGAGATCGACGGACGGCAAGGTCAAGCGCAGGAAGAGATGGCGCGCGCCGAGCAGGGGTGGGCGAAGCCCATGCCCAGATCCTCAAGCTGCGCAGCGATCGGGAGGCTGAGATCGCTCAGAGCCTCCGTGAGGTCCAGGCGCTCGTCTTCCAACTCTCCGAACGCTCCGAGGCTGCTGCGGATGTTCTCGCCCGCACTCAGGTGCGTGCGCCTGAGGACGGTGTCGTCACCGATCTCCGGATCCGGACACCCGGCGGCGTCGTGGCGGAAGGCCAGCCATTGCTTGACCTCGTGCCGAAGCACGACCGCCTCATCGTCACCGCTCAGGTGAGACCCGACGACATCGATGTCGTCCATCCCGGATTGCCGGCCCAGGTGCGACTCATGCCCTTCAAGCACCGCCGTGTTGCGCCGGTCGTGGGCACGCTCACCTATGTATCGGCCGATCGCATGACAGACAAGGCCAGCGAGCGCTCATACTATACGGCGCGTATCCGTCTCAACGAGGATTCGCTGTCTTCGCTACCCGGGGTCGAGGTGATGGCCGGCATGCCGGTCGAGGTCCTGATCAAGACCGGGAAGTTCACCGCAGCCGGCTACCTGCTGCGGCCGGTGATGGACAGCTTCAACCGTGCCTTCCGCGAGGATTAAACCTCATAGGCACGATGTACCCGCGAGGATCTCTCGGCGCTCAGGATCCTATCTGCTGCAAACAGGCGCCTCCACGAAGCAACGGGCTGTGAACAAGAGGCGTTCAGCGGCCGGACTCTCCCGCATGATGAACCGCCGCTGTTTCGGATGAGATGGCTTCGTGCCTTACTCAGCAGCCGAGCGTCCTTCGTTGCTGGTTCCGCGCTCGGCGTCTCGCTTCACCTCGACTGCGTTGTGATGGTCGCCCGCCGCTTCGCTGCGAGTCTGCTCTGCACCTTGGGTCTCAGGCTGCGGTTCCAGCCCCACCTTCTGCTGCTAGCTGTTCCATAGCTGTCACAGCGAGTGGTCACCCGGTCGCCTTGGTAAACCTCGTTTACGAGCATCGTATGGGCGAGCTGGGTTTCAAGCTCGGAGCGGATCAGACGCCGCTCATGCGCCGAGCTCCGGTCGGAAACCAGCCGCCGCAAGGTGATCGGCCACGCTGTTATCAAAGATCACGGGAATGCAGATGCAGTCGGTGAGTGCTAGGATGATTCTCCAACGCACTGAGAAAATATTTACATGATGGTTCCAATGGCTCGGGTCAGCAAAATGGCTATACGGTTGACAGACACGGTTTGCGCTTCCCTCAACCATCAATTCAGGGCCACGCTGGGTCAGACCTTTTCAGCCTGAAGAGCGTTTGAGAGCCACGAGCCCGCACGAAGATATAATCATCCTCACCGAAGAGGCAGTTGATGTCACACGCCAAACTCTTCACACCGTTCCGGATTGGAGATCTCGAACTCGCCAACCGGATCGTCATAGCACCCATGTGCCAGTACTCGGCCGAGAATGGCTGCATGAACGACTGGCACATGATCCACCTGGGCCAGCTTGCGCTCTCGGGCGCGGCGCTCCTGACCATCGAGGCGACGGCAGTTTCGCCGGAAGGCAGGATCACCTATGCGGATGTGGGTCTCTATACCGACGAATGCGAGGCAGCCATGCGACGCGTTCTGGAGGGCATCCGTCGCTGGTCCGATATGCCGATCGCGATCCAACTGAGCCATGCCGGACGCAAGGCCTCCACGGAGGTGCCCTGGAAAGGCGGCAAACAAGTTTCGCCCGATCACGTCAATGGCTGGCAGACGGAAGCACCTTCAGCGATCCCCCACGAGGCTGGCGAGGTGCCTCCAATGGCGCTCGATCAGGAGGGGCTCGCGCGGGTGCGGAATGCCTTTGCCGACGCGGCGAGACGTGCCGCAAGGCTTGGCCTCGGCGCCGTTCAGATCCATGTGGCTCACGGCTACCTGCTCCATCAGTTTCTCTCACCATTGTCCAACCAGCGTGATGACAGCTATGGCGGTTCGTTGGAAAACCGGATGCGCTTTCCGCTTGAGGTGTTCGATGCCGTTCGGGCCGCGTTTCCGACCGAGCGACCGGTAACGGTGCGCGTGTCGGGCACGGACTGGGCCGCAGGTGGTTGGACCATCGACGAGACCGTGGAATTCGCAAAAGCTCTCAAGGCACGAGGGTGCAGCGCGATTCACGTTTCGAGCGGCGGGCTGACACCAGCGCAGAAGATTCCGGTGGGGCCAAGTTATCAGGTGCCGCTCGCCCGCTCCTTGCGATCAGTCGGAATGCCCGTCATCGCTGTGGGTCTCATTACGGATTATGTGCAGGCGGAATCCATCCTCGTCACGGGTGACGCCGATCTGATCGCTCTTGCCCGCGCGATCCTCTACGATCCTCATTGGCCCTGGCACGCAGCGGCCCATTTCGGCGCTGCCGTCAAGGCACCGAACCAGTATCTTCGCTCCCAACCACGGCAATACCCGGATCTCTTCAAGGTTCGGGCAGATGACTGATCGTTGCCAAGGCGAATGGGGACAGACGTTAGTTCTGGTCGTCAAAGCGACACTAGCGAGATCAATTCTGCAGCGGATCTATCGCCAGTCTGCCCTGCCGGATCGCGCCTGATCCTGACTGGAGCTAGGGCTCACCGCGACTGCCGAGGGCAAGGGCCGCACCTTCTCATCCCGAGCCATCTTCTGATTGTCGGGACTATCGACGATAAGGCGCGCTCCTCGCTGATAGGTCAGGTAGTTCCACAGCCAGCTGAACGCCACGACGGCGCGGTTCCGCAGGCCGATCAGGAAGTAGACGTGCGCAATGCCCCAGAACAGCCACCCAATGAAGCCCGTGAGATGAATGGAATTGAGCTTCACCACGGCAGCCTTGCGCCCGATCGTGGCAAGGTCGCCCTGGTGGCGATACCGGAACGGTCCGGGCGATGTCCCGTTTTCGACTCTCGAGGCAATCACGTGGGCCACATAGCGGCCCATCTGCTTGGCTGCCGGAGCAATTCCGGGCACCGTCCTTCCAGCCGCGTCGGCCGCTGACGCGGTGTCGCCGATCACGAAGATCTCGGGCCTGCCCGGAACCGTCAGATTGGGCTCGACCGTGACCCGCCCGGCACGGTCGTGGTCCACGCCGAGCCACTCGGCGGCCGGAGAGGCCACTACACCTGCGGCCCATATGACCGTGCCAGCCTCGATCCGAGTCTCCTCCAGACTGACCCCGTCCTGATCGCAGTTAGTGACCCGGGCTTGGGTCCTGACCTCCACGCCCATCCTCTCCAGCGCCTCATGGGCATATGCCGAAAGATCCTCCGGGAAGGTTGGCAGCAGGCGAGGTCCCGCCTCGATCAGGATCACTCTAGCGGCATGCGTGTCGATCCGCCGGAACTCTGACGGCAATGCATGGTGGGCCACTTCAGCTATGGCTCCGGCCATTTCGACGCCGGTCGGGCCGCCGCCCACGACCACGAAGGTAAGCAGACGGCGTTGTTCGGCATAATCGTCGGTCAACTCGGCGTGCTCGAAAGCGAGAAGGATCTTTCGGCGGATGGCCGTCGCGTCTTCGATCTGCTTCAGTCCCGGAGCAATGGGAGCCCATTCCGGATGTCCGAAATAGGAGTGTGTGGCGCCTGTCGCGAGGACGAGATAATCATACGGGACAGCCACCGTTCCCGCGTGGACGATGCGCACGTCGGCATCGATGCCGGTGACATTGGCCAGAAGCACCGTCGCATTCGTCTGCCGCCTGAGGATGCCGCGGATCGGCCAAGCGATGTCAGCCGGTGACAAGGCCGCCGTGGCGACCTGATAGAGCAGTGGTTGAAAGTAGTGGTAGTTGTGCCGGTCGATGATCGTCACATCGACAGGAGCCCACGCCAGGGACTGGGCCGCCGTCAGCCCGCCGAACCCCGCCCCGACAATCACGACCTTTGGTCTCTCAGCGGTCATAATGGGCCTCGCTTATTTTGTGTAGGAATTGCATGCGTATCAGCACATCCCATGAGCCCAATGGGTGCAGCGGCCCTGATGTTCCGCATTAAATGCAATTTTATTGCGTTTAGCCTCGTCTGTCCAGAAATCCTCCTGGTGCAAAGCCAGTCCGTAAATTGGGCCAGGATTGGCCAAAACAGGATCTGGCACCTTCAGACATCGTCCAGGTATCCTTGGCACTATGCCAAGGAGGCTTTGATAGGTTCACCCGATCTTGGGGGTATAACGGTAGCTCTGGGTCGGACGATCCAGCACCCGCCGTCCCATGAGGCTTGCGACAAGATCGACCATGAGCAGGGCCGTGCGGCCGCGCTCGTCGAGAAACGGGTTGAGTTCGACCAGATCGAGGCTGCCCACGAGATCGCTGTCGTGAAGGATTTCCATGACGAGATGCGCCTCGCGGAAGGTCGCGCCGCCAGGAACGGTGGTGCCGACGCCAGGCGCTATCACAGGATCCAGGAAGTCTACGTCAAGACTCACATGGAGAATACCATCTGCCGCTGCGACACGCTGCAAGAAGGCATCGAGAAGCGAGACAACGCCGTTTTCGTCGATGGACCGCATGTCGTGAACCGTCACGCCCGCACTTTGCAGCGCAGAGCGCTCTGCGGGATCGACACTGCGGATGCCCATCATGCAGACGTTCTGTGGCTTGATCGGAGCGGCAAGAGTGGGGAAGTAACCTGCGAACCCGTCAAGGCCTGTTGCGTAGGCCATCGGCACGCCATGCAGGTTGCCGCTCGTGGTCGTGCCAAGGGTATGGAAATCCGGATGTGAGTCGAGCCATAGAACGAAGAACTCACGGTCTTCTTCCGCCGCACGGCGGGCAAGTCCGGTCATCGAGCCGGCCGAGAGGCTGTGGTCACCGCCGATGAAAATCGGCATACCGTCGCCGCTAGCCTGATAGGCCGCTTCGGCGATAGCCTCGGTCCAGGCGACGGTTTCCGATAGAGCCTTGATGGCAGTGTTCGGATGCTGCAAATCCCGGAGCGGCTTAGGCACGATGTTGCCTCGGTCCTCCACAACATAGCCGAGGTTTTGCAGTTCGGTGAGCAGGCCGGCGGTACGAAAGGCGCTCGGCCCCATATCGCAGCCAAGGCGGCCCGCGCCCTCCTGAACTGGCACGCCCAGAACGATACACGGCTTCGATGTCATTCTGTTCTCCCTCAGGCTCTGCCATGCCGACACGCAGCCATAGTGAGTGGAACAGTAAAGTTTGACAAAAGGATTCTGCCGGCGGATCGCATCGATAAGCCCGAATTATCGTGCGATTCACGGATGGCGTGCGCAGGCGTCTTCTTGCATTGATTGCTCAATGATGGGGCGTGTCGAGCCCAGGAAGAACCAAAGCTCAGTGCTCACCGAACTCCGATGAGCCGTTTTGTGAGCAGGAAGCCGATGGTCATGGCAACCACCAACAGGGCCCCGACAAGCTTGGGCGGGGCAGGAGATGGGATGTCGAACCAGCGGCAGAAGGCTCCGATGGCAAAGGCCATCAGGAGTCCGGCAAGAAGTTCAAGCATGGATCACCCCGACTGCCGTTTCTGCACAATACGCGCAGCCCCTGTGTGGCCATCGGGCCCACCACAGTTTCCCCGCTGGGATGCCTCGCGGTGGGACGCGAGGCGATCCACGATCTCATAGCCGGCCGACATGGTCAGAACGAGGGCTGCTCCCGTGAGAGCCAAAGGTGCCGGAAGAGGCAGCCCAGCAAGACCGCACACGATTCCGACACCGAGCGCAAGGAGCAATCCAAGCAAGACCTTCATTCTAGCCTTTGATGAATGCGAGAACGTCGGCGTTGAACTTGTCCGCTTCGGTCTGCGCCAAGCCGTGGGGGCCGCCCGGATAGATCTTGAGCTGGGCTCCCTTAACGATCTTCGCGGTCTTTTCCGCCGACGCCTTGATCGGGACGATCTGGTCGTCATCGCCATGGATCACGAGCGTCGGCTTGTCGATCTTCTTCAGGTCCGCGGTGTAGTCGACCTCCGAGAATTCACGGACGCAGTCATATTCACCCTTGATGCCGCCCATCATGCCCTGAAGCCAGAAGGATTCACGCAAGCCTTCATTGACCTTCGCGCCATCCCGATTAAAGCCATAGAACGGAATGGTGAGATCCTTGAAGAACTGCGAGCGGTCGCCGCCGGTGTTCTTGCGGATACCGTCGAAGACCTCGATCGGCGTGCCTTCGGGATTGGCTTCGGTCTTCAGCATCAGGGGCGGCACTGCACCGACGAGAACGACCTTCGCGACCCGATCGGAGCCGTGGCGGCCGATGTAATGCGCTACCTCGCCGCCACCAGTGGAGTGACCGATCATGATGATGCTTCTGAGATCGAGCTTCTCAATCAGTTCGGCCAAGTCATCGGCATACTGATCCATGTGGTTGCCGTCCCAGGTCTGGTCCGAGCGGCCATGGCTGCGGCGGTCATGCGCGACGACGCGATAGCCCTGCTGGCCGAAGAAAAGCATCTGGCCGTCCCAGGCATCAGCCATGAGTGGCCAGCCGTGCGAGAACAGAATCGGCTGCCCGGTTCCCCAGTCCTTGTAAAAGATCCTGGTGCCATCCTTCGTCGTGATAGTGCTCATGATGTGCTCTCCTTCTGCTTGTTTTGAAGTTGCTGCCGTCGCGGCTTGTCGACCGCCAGGAAGTGCTGAACCAGGGGAGGGTCCGTGCCCTGGTGAAATCGCCGGGCCTCGGCCTGGATATCCGCGTCGGCCTTCGAGATCCGCTTGTGCTGACGTAGATGTTCGGCCCAGGATTCGACGAAGAACCACTCGACGATGCGTTCGGGATCGGCGGCATCCTCGGAAATGCCCCACGAAGAGGCGCCGTCACGCCAGCGCTCCTCCGAGAGCCGCTCGAGAGCCGCGAGGAAGGCGGCGCGATCTGCCGGCAGGATGCGGTAGGTCACCATGACCATCACCGGCCCCCTGTCATGCGAGATGGGTTCGGCCATGGCCGGTTCAGGCCAGTGCAGCGACGGCGTCAGATCGCCGTCGCCGGTCGGCAGAGGAGCGCGGTGAGCCAGTACGGCAACCACGACAAGACTGAGACCAGCAGCGATCAGAGTGGCATCCGTGCCGATCTCTTGCGCCAGGAAGCCCCAGCCCAGGCTGCCTGCCGCCATCGCGCCATTGAAGGCGGTGAGATAGATCGCGAGACCCCGGCCCCGAATCCAGTTCGGCAGGATCGCCTGCATGGTGCTGTTGAGCGTGGTGAGCATGGCGATCCAGGAGGTCCCGAGCACGAAGGTCGCAATGATCGCGACGATCTCGGAATTCGTCAGGGCGAGAAGGGCCGTCGAGCCGGCGGTCACGAGTGTTGCGGCGAGCACCAGCCGATCCTGTCCGAGCCGGGCGCGGGTCCGCGGCAGCAGGATGGCTCCTGCGATGGCGCCTGCCCCGACGCTGCCGAGCAACAGGCCATAGAAGCCCGGTCCCCCGCCAATCTCCTGTCGCGCCACGATGGGCAGAAGCGCCCAGACGGCGCTGGCGAAGGCGAAGAACAGTACGGCCCGCCACAGGATGCGGTGGAGATCCCTGCTCGCCCGGGCGTAGCGCAATCCGGCGCGCAGCGCCCCGCCGAAATTCTCCCGCAGACCGTCATCCGCGTCCGCTTCGCGTCGCCACCACAGCAGAGCGCCTGCGACGAGGACATAGGTGAGGACGTCGAGACCGTAAACGGCAGCGGCTCCCGCAAAAGCGAGCAGAAATCCACCCAGGGCGGGCCCGATGGACCGCGCAATGTTGATGCCGAGCGAATTGAGCGCCACGGCGCCTTTCAGGTCGGATCGGGGAACGAGTTCCGGCGTGATGGCCTGCCAGGCCGGCGTCGCCAAAGCAGCGCCCACGCCGCCGAGGAAGGTGAGGACGACGAGGCTTTCGACCGAGACCGCGCCCGTCCAGGCCAGAATGGCGAGCAGGGAGCTTACGCTTCCGAGAACAATCTGGAGAACGATGAGAAGGCGGCGCCGGTCAAGGATGTCGGACAGGACACCGGCCGGAATGGCCAGAAGGAAAAATGGCAGCGTCCCGGCCACCTGAATCATGGCGACGGAGGCGGGCGAGGCGGAGATTCCCGTCACGAGCCAGGCAGATGACACGTCCCGCATGAAGGTGCCGATGTTGCCGAGGACCGTCGCCGTCCAGATTACCGCAAAGAGGCGGTGACGGAGAGGAGCAAAGGTGCCGGGGGGCGGAGACGCCGACGCACCGGTGATTCGGGTCGAGGATTCCGTCATGACCGAACGCCCCGGCCATTGGCGAGCAATGCTGCCAGAGCAAGACCTCCCATGATGGCGACATGCTCGAAGAACGTCGCAGTCTGGCGACCGCGATCAGGTCCCTCGAAGGCCCAGAAAGGGTGAGCCAGGAGGGTTGCCAGGAGTGTGAACACTGCCAGGACGCCTGCGCCGAACCAGCAGGCGCGACGGGTGAGGAACAGAATGGACCCGCCGAGTTGCGCGCCAATGACGAGGGCTGCCATCAATGCGGCGGGCTCGAGGCCGAGGCCCGTGATTTCGTTCACAGCTCCAGCGAAATCGGTGAGTTTCACGACGCCGCTGATCAGGAACGGGGATGCAAGAGCAAGGCGCGCCAGATAGTCGAACCCGGGTAGGGCCAACATCCGGGTGATCGGTCGGGGAGCGGCGATATCGATCATGGCGCGTTCCTCAGAAAGCCCAGCAGGAGCAGCCGAGAGCGCCCCAGAAGGAGCGCGAGTCCGAGGTGGGCGGATTGGAGCCCCAAGCGCCGGCATGGGAATGGCCATGCACCCCGCAGTTGTTGGCGCAGCCGCAGGCCGCCGCGAAAGCATATTTGCGATCTCCTTCAAGACCGGCGCGGCGCTGCTGATAGCCCCCGAAGGCGCGAACAGGCGCCCAATCCGGCATCGGCGGGGGTAGCGACGGCGCGAGATCCTTGAACTCGGCATCCCCATGAACCGGTCTGCCGCCGAGCAGCGTGAGAACCGAGGTGATGTCCTGGATCGCGTCTTCCGGAATGGAGAAATAATCGTCGGACAAGACCGCCAGATCTGCCAACTGACCAGCTTTGATCTGTCCCTTCTTGCCTTCTTCCGTGGAGAACCAGGCGTTGGCTTGTGTCCACAGGCGCAGAGCGCTTTCCCGATCGAGACGGTTCGCGGAAGGATAAAGTGTCAGCCCTCCCAGGGTCTTTCCCGTCACGAGCCAGGATAGCGACACCCACGGATTGTAGGAGGCCACGCGGGTGGCATCAGTGCCTGCGCCCACGGGAACGCCGGCTTCCAGCATGCGCTTGATCGGCGGCGTGCGCTCCGCCGCCTTGTTGCCGTAGCGCTCGACGAAGTCCTCACCCTGGAACGCCATCCGGTGCTGGACCGCGATGCCGCCGCCGAGAGCTGCGATGCGGTCGATGTTACGGTCGTCGATGGTCTCGGCGTGATCGATGAACCAGTGCAGGCCTTCGAGCGGCACGTCCCTGTTCACTTTCTCGAACACGTCGAGAGCCCGGGTGATGGTTTCGTTATAGGTGGCATGCAGCCGCCAGGGCCAGCGGTTCTGGGCAAGCAGCCGAACGACGGGCTCGAGGTCTGCCTCCATCGAGGGCGGCATCTCAGGCCGCTCGACCTTGAAGTCCTCGAAATCCGCAGCCGAGTAGACCAGCATCTCGCCGGCGCCATTGTGGCGGTAGAGATCGTCGCCCTGGCCTGGCTTGACCTGCTTCGCCCAGGAGTCGAAGTCGTTCAGCTCTTCCTTTGGCTTCTGGGTGAAGAGATTATAGGCGAGACGTACCGTGAGCTGGCCTTCGCGGTGCAGTTCCTCAATGATCTGGTAATCGTCCGGATAGTTCTGGAATCCGCCACCAGCATCAATGACACCGGTCACTCCGAGCCGGTTCACCTCCCGCATGAAGTGGCGCGAAGAGTTTTTCTGATATTCAGGCGGGAGCTTCGGGCCCTTGGAGAGGGTCGCATAAAGGATCGTGGCGTTGGGCTTGGCAATCAGCAGGCCTGTCGGATTGCCGTGTGCATCGCGCTGGATCTCACCTCCAGGAGGGTTCGGCGTGTCCTTCGTATAGCCGACGGCGCGCAGTGCAGCGCCATTCAACAGCGCGCGGTCGTAGAGATGTAGGATGAAGACGGGCGTGTCGGGCGCGACGGTGTTGATCTCGTCGAGCGTCGGCAGCCTCTTCTCGGCGAACTGATGTTCCGTGAAGCCGCCGACCACGCGGACCCATTGCGGAGCCGGTGTGCGGTCCACCTGCTCCTTGAGAATCCGCATGGCATCGGCAAGGGAGCGAACGCCGTCCCAGCGCAGTTCCATGTTGTAGTTGAGGCCGCCGCGGATGATGTGCATGTGGCTGTCGATCAGCCCGGGAATGACCCGACGGCCCTTCAAATCCACGCGCCGTGTTTCGGGGCCGGCGAGGGCCATGACCTCCTCTCGTCTCCGACGGTGACGAAGCGCCCATCCCGGATGGCCAATGCGGAAGCTTCGGGGGTCTGACGATCGAGGGTCGTGATCCGGCCATTGAACAGGATCAGGTCGGCGGACGTATTCATCGTCTGGGCCTCCAAGCTTTTGGGGAGAGCAAAGCCGGCCCCGAATGCGCCAAGTCCAGCGAGAACCGTACGACGATCATGAGACATGGACATAACCGGCTTTCGCTCGCTGCTGCCGTTCATGGCAGTCAAAGTAACGGGAGAAGGATGGAACGAATGCAGGGGGTTCTCCTGCATCCGCCAGAAATGATGGTTATTCAGCCGCGACGGTCGACGTGCCGTGAGCGCCTTCGCTCGCGCCGAACATGGTCTTAGCGTAGATGATGCCAAGGCCGTAGGCGCCGCCGTACTTCTTCGCGATTCCGGTCGTCATGTCGTAGGTCTCAGTGCGGGCCCAATCGCGCTGGAGCTCAAGGAGATATTGCAGGGCGGTCATCGGCCGGGCGCCGGCCTGAATCATGCGCTCCACCGCGCGCTCATGTGCCTCGGTTGAAACATCGCCACATGCGTCTGTGACGACATAGACCTCAAAGCCTTGTTCGAGCGCGGAGAGCGTCGGTCCGACGATGCAGACCGAAGTCCAAAGACCTGCAAAAACGAGGCGGTCCTTTCCGATCCGATTCACCTCATCGATGACGGCAGTATCCTCCCAGGTATTCATGGACGTACGGTCGAGAAGCTTCTGACCTGGAAAGGGATCGGTGACCTCAGAGAACATCGGTCCCGAAAAGCTCTTCTCCGCAACGGTCGTCAAGATCGTCGGAATCTTGAAGCCGGCCGCCGCCTGAGCGATCATAGCCGCATTGTTACGAAGGTTCACAGCATCGATGGACTTCGTCGCAAACGACATCTGCGACTGGAAGTCGATGAGGATCAAAGCATGATCAGTGTGGTTGATGAGCTTCGAGCCAGGAGTGGGAGATGCTTTGATGGCCATGATCGATCCTGTTCTGATGGGAGTTTCCGGAGAACAATCGAGCCAGCGGCCCTCAGAATCTTGTCGAAATTGAAACAGATTTGGAGGATTTGGTCGTGCTGTTGTGGAATGGCGTGTCCATCGGCAAAAGAGGACAAGACAAACGACTCCCGTGACAGATAGGGTATCGGAAACGATACGCTGGGGTATAGATATGGCCGGACGCGGCCTTCATCACGTCACGCTGATATCGAGCGATGCTGAGCGGAGCTGCCGCTTCTACGCGTGTTTCCTCGGGATGAGGCTCGTGAAGCGAACTGTCTCTCACGAGGATCCAGGCACATTCCACCTCTGCTTCGGGGACGAAGCCGGTCGGCCCGGCACGTTGTTCACCTTGTTTCCATGGCAGCGCGTGCCTCGCGGGAGGCGCGGGGCCTGTGAGGCATGGCGGACATCGTTCCGCATTCCATCGGGCTCTCTAGACTGGTGGTCGCGGCGCCTCAGTGAGGCAGATGTTCCTTATCGTTCGGATCAGACGGCGTTCGGCGAAAATTGCCTGACCTTTGAAGATCCGGACGGGGCGATGCTTGCTCTCGTGGAGGCAGATCCATTCATTCAGCCCGCAGTTTGGAATTCATCTGAAGTTCCGGCTGCCCATGCTCTCCAGGGACTTCACGATCTTGTGTTGAAAGTGCGCGAGGCTGATCCACTGAGCGAGTTGTTTCGGGAGGTCCTAGGCTTTACCGAAATAGGCCGTAACGGCAAACTCGTTCGGCTCGCAACCCATGATGGAGCGGGCGGCACCATCACGCTGGACGAAACAGGGCGCCTCGCACGGGGGCAGCTTGGAGCAGGAAGCATTCATCATGTTGCAATCCGCGCGCGTGACGCCGCAGACCAGGATGCTCTGGCTCAAGCACTTCATGATCGGTACGGGATTGTCACGACAGAGCCCAAGGACCGGATCTATTACCGATCCGTCAATTTT
The DNA here is from genome assembly GCF_044784385.1 of Microvirga sp. RSM25. Classification (NCBI taxonomy): domain Bacteria; kingdom Pseudomonadati; phylum Pseudomonadota; class Alphaproteobacteria; order Hyphomicrobiales; family Methylobacteriaceae; genus Microvirga; species Microvirga sp. RSM25. The sequence continues at coordinate 5,029,938 of NZ_CP173039.1, forward strand.
CGTTCGACCTGCGGTCTTCTCCTGGAGATTGCGACGGATGGACCGGGCGTCGACGTGGATGAGAGCTTCGAGACGCTGGGTATGGGCTTGAAGCTGCCTTCCTCCCTTGAGGAGCGACGGGGCGAGCTTGAACTGCTCCTGCCTTCGCTGCCGGCCCCGACATGCAAGCGACATGTATTTGAGGAGATAACATAAGCGCCAAGACCTCCGTCGTACAGGAAACGTGGACCGCGGCGGGTCCAAAAAGAAGGCCACGGCTCCAATCGATTGAAGCGAGTTGACATGACAACCGTTCAGGAAAACACACAATCCGGGTTGTTCGGCCAACGGCTTGGAAACCATCTTGAGATGGTCAGTCAGAGCATTCTACACGTCTCGAAGAAGGATCGTCTTTCACTCGCCGTGACTCGGCTGACCTGTACCCGTCGGGATCGGGACAGAACAGCCTCGATCGAGCCCGAGACTGCGTTCAGTGTTACCTACAAACTGAATGACGTTGAAGAGCACGAGTTCTGGTCGGAAGGTCGCATGCGGTATGCGCGAGGCTTCGGGGCAGGGACGGTGAACGCCATCGATCTCTCGGAGGATCCCCGAAGTCGCGTCCGTGGGCCATTTGATACGTTACAATTCTACCTGCGTAAGGAGGCGTTGGACGAACTGGCCTACGAGCGCGGGGCTTCGCCTGTCTCGGCTCTGCGCTCGTCACCGGATGCTAAGGACCCAATCCTCGGCGCAATGTGCGGGTTCCTCCTGTCGACGCCGCCGGAACTGGCTCAAACCAATCAGCTTTTCGTCGATCAGATGGCGCTGAGCCTGCTGACCTACTTCGCTGAAGGTTATGGGGGCATGCATATTCCCCCGATCCCCTCCAATGGCGGCCTCGCACCATGGCAGGAGCGTCGCGCCAAGGAGATCATGCATTCTCGTCTTGCAGCTCGCCTGGCGATTGCCGATATCGCGCGTGAATGCCGTCTCACGCCGAGTTACTTTGCCAAGGCCTTCCGCCGCACGACGGGAATGAGCCCGCACCAGTATTTGACACATATTCGCGTGCAGGAGGCCAAGAGCCTTCTCTTGTCCTCGACCTTGCCTTTGGCTGACATTGCGCTCATCGGTGGTTTCGGAGATCAGAGCTATTTCACGCGTGTTTTTACCCGCTCCGTTGGCGCGAGCCCTGGCGCTTGGCGAAGGGCAATGCTCCGCTAACCGAATACGATGCAGACTTCTGATCCAGGAGCCAGCGGCAAGTTCATTCGATCACGGAGACAGCCCTGCCAGCTATGTCCGCTGAGGTTCGGATTGCGAATCTAGTGTCAAGCTCGGGCACGGAGCGAAAGGAAAGACCGTCAGCATCTTGCGCGGCGAGCAGGCCTTTGAACGACCGTTCTCATAGGCTGCTTTGGACTCGGTCCGATATTCCGAAGATCTGGCGATCAAGAATCGCCTGCTGTGGATCTTGATGAGGAAACTCTTGTGCCCATTGCTCCGCGGGAAGCTCCTGAAAAAGCAATGCAGGTTCGGAACTAAGCTGAAGCTTGACCGTTGACTTGGGCCATTGCTTGCCAGAGTTCGGCCATGTGTCTCAGAATTGCTTGGATCATCCTTGCCCTGATCATCTTAGGACCTGCGCAGGCTCAAGATGACCGCGAGCTTAGAGTCGGCCTGCTCAGGTTCGGAACCGTCGCTTGGGAGATCGATACTCTCCGCCATCACGGAATCGACAGAAAGCACGGGATCACCGTCGTGCCGGTCGAGTTCGCTTCCAACGAAGCGGCCAAGGTGGCGCTGCAAGCGGGCGCGGTGGACATGATTGTCACTGACTGGCCTTGGGTCGCTCGCCAGCGGGGTGAGGGGTCTGATTTCAGTTTTGTCCCCTATTCGAGAGCCGTAGGCGCGCTCATGGTGCCGCCCGCTTCCGACATCGGCAGTCTCAGCGACCTTAAAGGCAAGCGGATCGGCGTTGCAGGGGGCCTCTCGACAAAAGCTGGCTTCTTCTCCGAGCCTATGCACAGAAGGAATTGGGAATCGATTTTGCAGGGGCAGTCGAGCCTGTCTTTGGAGCCCCGCCACTTCTCAACGAGGAACTGGCGCGCGGACGCATCGACGCCGTTCTCACCTATTGGCATTATGCCGCCCGCTTGGAGGCGAGCGGCGCCAGAGTGTTCCTGTCCGTCACCGACATGATCCGCGGCCTCGGCATCGATAGTCACGTGCCGATGCTCGGCTATGCCTTTCGGGAGGAGTGGGCCGACCGTGAGGGCGTCGCCTTGCAGGGCTTCGTAGCGGCTTCCCGTGAAGCAAAGACGCTGCTTGCAAGCTCGAAGGAGGAATGGATCCGCCTTGCCCCCCTCATCGGGTCCGACGATCCGGCAGCGCTGGTCGCGCTCCAAGCCGGATTTCGCGTAGGAACTCCGGATCGGTGGTCCGAGGTCGAGCGGCAGGCGGCATCCGATCTCTATGCTATCCTGGTCAGGATCGGAGGCGACAAGCTTGTCGGCTCGGCAAAGGTCCTCGACGTGAAGACCTTTTGGCCCCCTGTCTCCTATTGAGGCTGCCGATGCGTGCTGCTGGTGCCGAGCGCAAGGGGACATGGCAGGAGATTGCCTCTATCCTGCTGCTCCTTAGCCTGTGGCAGATCGGGGCAGCGCTTGCCGCGAGCAGGCTCTTCCCTGGTCCTCTCAGGGTGCTGCAGAGCCTCGTGCATGAGGCCATCAACGGGCCCTTGTTCCATCACCTCAGCATCACCCTGGCGCGGGTTGGCGTCAGCTTCGTTATCGCGATGGTCATCGGCACAGCTCTGGGGATTGCCCTCGGCCGTCTGCCGTCGCTCGACCGCTGGCTCAATCCCTGGCTCGTCGTCCTGCTCAACCTGCCGGCGCTCGTGGTCATCATCCTGACCTATATCTGGCTTGGTCTGGTGGAGACTGCACTTCTGGTGGCGGTGGCCCTCAACAAGATCCCCAATGTCGCTGTCACGCTTCGGGAGGGCGCGAGAGCCCTCGACCGGGACTACACGGAAGTTGCGCAGGTCTACCGCTTCGGCCACTGGACGACACTTCGCGAAGTGATCGTCCCACAACTGGCTCCCTACCTTCTGGCCGCCGCGCGCAACGGGCTCGCACTTGTCTGGAAGATCGTTCTCGTGGTCGAATTGCTCGGACGCTCCAATGGGATCGGCTTTCAGCTGCAGAGCTATTTTCAACTCTTCGACGTGCCGCGGGTCATAGCCTATGCGGCGGCCTTCGTCCTCTGTGTTCTGCTCATCGAAATCATGCTGTTCGCGCCGCTCGAACGCCGATCAGGACAGTGGCGGCGATGACGATGCGGATCATGATCGAGCGGAAAGTCTATCCAGCTCACGGAGGTGCCCCGGCTCGGGTGCTGTTCGAAAATCTGACCTTCGAGCTGGCCGATGGCGAGGTTTGTGCCATCGTGGGGCCATCCGGCATCGGCAAATCCAGTCTCCTGCAGATCGTAGCCGGGCTGGATACAGACTTCGAAGGATCTATCACGGGATTGCGGCAGCCCGTCGGCTATCTCTTTCAGACGCCCCGTCTCCTTCCATGGCGGACAGCTCGCCGGAATCTGGAGCTCGTGGTTCCGGACCGCCCCGGAAGAGCTGCGGAATGGCTGGCCCAAGTCGGATTGACCGGGTCGGAGAATGTCTATCCGCAACGGCTTTCGCTTGGGATGGCGCGGCGCGTGGCCTTGGCCCGGGCACTCGCGATCGAACCGAGACTTCTTCTGCTGGACGAGCCCTTTGCATCTCTCGACGAAGATACGTCTCGTGAGATGCAGGGCCTCATGGCAATCCATGTCCGGAAGCTGTGTCCGACGACGCTCCTCGTCACGCATCATTGGCACGAGGCGGCGGCTCTAGCCCATCGCGTGATCACGTTGGACGGTTCTCCAGCCCGAATCGTGGATGACCGGCTTCTTCAGAGGTCGAGGGCCGCCGAATGAGGTTCATGCTGGTCCTACTCACGATGCTTCTGTCCATCCCTACTCTGGCTGGTGAGGGTGTCGTCACCATCGCGGTCGTCACGCAGGAGCGCGATCCCGTCAAGCCGATCTCTCCGCTCGATCAGGAGATCCGGGACGAGGGCGTTGCAGGCGCACGCCTGGGGATCGCCGACAATACGACCACGGGTCGGTTCACAGGGCAGGGTTTCAGGCTCGTCGAGCGCGTTGTGATGAAGGACGGCCAGCCGGAGGACGTCATCCGTAAACTGGTCAACGAGGGGATCAGGCTTGTCGTCTCCGATCTCGATGCGCCGCTTCTTTCGGCTGCTGCTTCTGCTCCGGAAGCGCGTGAGATTCTGCTTCTCAATACCCGCGCACCGGATGACGCGCTTCGCAATGGGTCCTGCCGCGTCAACGTGCTCCACACCATCCCGAGCCGGGCCATGCTGGCTGATGCCCTCGCCCAGTATCTGATGACGAAGCGCTGGCGGCGTTGGTTTCTCGTGATCGGCAGCACGCCCGGCGATAAACTGCAGGCTGAGGCCTTCCGTCACGCAGCCTCGCGCTTTGGGGCCGAGGTCGCCGTCGAAAAGGAATGGACCTTCAAGCCTGGTCATGGGCGCACGGATACGGGACATGTGACGCTGCAAACCGAAATTCCGACTTTGACCCAGGCTGCGGATCATGACGTGCTCGTCGTTGCGGATGAGATGAACGAGTTCGGCGAGTACCTTTCCTATCGCACGGCACGGCCTCGTCCGGTGGCTGGCACCCATGGGCTCGTCGCCACAGGCTGGAGCGCCGTGTCCGAGCAATGGGGCGCAACGCAGCTTCAGTCCCGGTTCGAGAAATCTTATGGCCGCAGGATGACTGCTGTCGATTACGCCGCCTGGGCAGCGGTCCGCGCCATCGGCGAGGCCGCCATCCGGTCCCGCAGCAGCGCTCCAGTCGAGATCATGACTTATCTGCGCAGTCCTGATTTCATTCTCTCAGGCTTCAAAGGACAGGGGCAGAGCTTCCGTGCCTGGGACGGGCAGATGCGCCAGCCGATCCTCATTGCGGGGCCACGGCTCCTCGTGTCGGTTTCCCCGCAGGCAGGCTATCTGCATCGCGGATCGGAACTCGATACCTTGGGGACGGACCGGGAGGAGAGCCGATGCAAATTCTAATTCTGGTTTTGCTTGGATTGGGTCTTAGCCTGCAGGCTGCTTTCGCTGAAACGGTGTATGTTTCAAACGAGCAGGACAACACAGTGTCTGTCATCGATGGAGCCACCCTGAGGCATGTCGGTACGATCCCTGTCGGTCGGCGGCCGCGGGGCATCGGACTGAGTGCCGACAAGCAAAAGCTATATGTGGCGCTCGGCGACGATAACCGCATCGATGTGGTGGATCTGAAGACCGGAAAGGTGGAGGGATCATTGCCCTCCGGCGAGGACCCGGAGCTCTTCGTGCTGCATCCGGACGGCCGCCGGCTGTTCGTGGCTAATGAGAACGACAACCTCGTCTCCGTTCTGGATATCCCGGAGCGGCGCATCGTCAATGAAGTGGAGGTCGGCGTCGAGCCCGAGGGACTGGGGGCAAGCCCGGACGGGCGCTTCGTCGTCAATACGTCGGAGACGACGAGCATGCTCCACGTAATCGATGCCCAGACACTCGAACTCGTCGACAACGTGCTCGTTGGCACGCGCCCGCGCGTAGCGCAGGTCTCGGCGGACAGCCGTCAGATCTGGGTTTCGTCCGAACTGCGCGGGACAGTAGAGGTGTTCGATGCCGAGACGCGTGAGCCCCTGGCCAAGATCGGTTTTGACGTGCCTGGTGTTCCGCGTGAGCTCATCCAGGCGGTCGGAATTCAGCTGGGGTCCGACGGCTCTCGAGCCTATGTGGCGTTAGGCCCCGCGAATCGGGTTGCCGAGGTCGATGCAAAAACTTTCAAAGTGCTGCATACCTACCTCGTCGGTCAGCGGGTCTGGCACATCGCGCTCTCACCGGATGAGAGGCGCCTCTACACGGCCAATGGCAATTCGAGCGATGTCTCGGTCATCGATCTCGAAAATAGCGAGGTAGTGAAGACCATTGGCGTCGGCCGCTCACCTTGGGGACTCGTCGTAGCGCCATGACAGCCCTTGCTATCGAGAACTTGAGCCACGGCTTCGGTGCTCGTCGAGCCCTGACCGATGTGAATCTGTCGGTCAAGCCCGGCTCCTTCGCGGTTCTCCTGGGTCCCAATGGCGCGGGCAAGACGACCCTTATCTCGTTGGCAACGGGGCTCTACAGCGCGCAGCAGGGCGACATCCACATCTTTGGCCGCTCGATCCGCCGTAATCCGCTGCCGGCACTTGCGAGCCTTGGCGTGGTTTTCCAAATGCCGACCTTGGATCTGGATCTCACCGTCGATCAGAACATGACCTATCATGGCGCTCTGCACGGGCTCTCGCGCCGGGAAGCGCGGGAGCGTGCGTTTGAGGAGCTGGAACGGTTCGGCGTCAATGATCGCCAAGACGATAAGGTGCGATCTCTCTCGGGCGGCCTGCGTCGACGTGTGGAGATCGCGCGGGCGCTGCTGCATCGGCCCAAGCTCCTGATTGTCGATGAGGCTACCGCCGGTCTTGATGTTGCCGGCCGCCAACTGCTCCTGACACACGTGCGCTCCCTCTGCCTTCATGGTTTGAGCGTGCTCTGGGCCACCCATATGCTCGGCGAGGTTGAGCCTTCCGATCAGCTCATCATTTTGCATCAGGGGAAAGTTCGCTGGGAAGGCGAGGCGAGTGGTCTCGCACCGGATGGAATACTCGAATCTACCTTTCTGCAGATCACGGGCCGATCGGCATGAAGATGCGCTACGCCTTACGCGCATTGATCGGGATCATGCGCCGGGAGATGTTGCGCTTCATCGGACAGCGCGGGCGATTTGCGGCGGCCATCGTGCGACCGCTCGTCTGGCTTGGGATCTTCGCCGTGGGTTTTCGGTCAGTGCTCGGGCTCTCGATCATCCCGCCGTACCAGACCTACATTCTGTATGAGGTCTATATCGTCCCTGGACTGGCTGGAATGATGCTGCTGTTCCACGGCATGCAAAGCTCGCTCTCCATGGTCTACGATCGGGAGATGGGGTCTATGCGGGTGCTCCTGACGGCACCATTGCCGCGCTGGTGGCTGCTCGGTGCCCGCTTGCTTGCCAATACCGTAACGGTACTGCCCATGGTCTATCTGTTTCTTCTGTTTGCCCGCTTCTGGGAGGTCCGGCCCCCGGCTCTCGGCTATCTAACAGTGCTGCCGGCACTCGGCATCGCCGGGCTTATGCTGGCGGCCTTCGGCCTCGCCCTCTCATCCATGATCCGTCAACTTGAGAATTTCGCAGGCGTGATGAATTTCGTCATCTTTCCGCTCTTCTTCGCCTCGACGGCGCTCTACCCCCCTCTGGCGCTTGGAGGAGGTGAGTCCAACACTTGCTGCGGTGGCTTGGCTCAACCCTTTCTCCCATGCAGTCGAGCTGATCCGCTTCGCACTCTACCTCCAGTTCGAACCGATAGCGCTCGTTGTTTGTGTCCTGGCCTTGGTTATCTTTTTCGGTCTTGCAATCTGGGGCTACGATCCAGGTCGTGGCTTCTGGGCGCGTCGGGTCGCCGAATGATCTTGAGCATACCTCGCGGAACACCGGCCTCGCCTTCCAGTTGCCTCCATGGCACAAACCTCGCTGGTGATCGACGATGACAGAGCCACCCGCCAACTCGTTACGAAAAGATATGCGCATTTTTCGGGACCCAGGTTTCCTGGTTACCCTTCTCCTGATCGGCCTTCTGGCCGCGGTGGGCGCCTACATTCTCGTTCGCGCCTCCAACGATTATGGCATTCCCCTACAGGAGTATTGGCGGTGACAGGCTGAGGCTTTCGGTCTGGTTCCCTAAGGTCAGGATCACATTTTCGGGAACATAGCAAAAGCTGAACGGTTAGAGTCGAGCCGCTGCTGATGCGGTGCGTCCAAGTGTTCCGGAGAACCTATCTTGGGTGGAGCTCGTCTTGCCCTCGTTCTGGCCATTTCGCTGATCTTTCAGCCTAGTTCCCCGATTCTGGCCCAATCGGCGCCGCCTCAGCCTTCTGCGCCGTCCTTTGCCTCGGCACCCGAGGATGGGCAATGGATGGTTCCACAGAAGAATTTCGCTTCCACGCGCTACAGCAATCTGTCTGAGATCAACGTCGAGACTGTCAAAAACCTTCAGGTGGCTTTCACTTTCTCGACCGGGGTCAACAAAGGACAAGAATCTGCGCCGCTCGTCATCGGCGGCACGATGTACGTGCTCTCTCCCTATCCCAACATCCTCTATGCTCTCGACCTGACACAGCCCGGCGCTCCAATGAAGTGGCAGTACAATCCGAAGCCGGCCGCGGCCGCGCAGGGTGTGGCCTGCTGCGACGTGGTCAACCGTGGTCCCACCTTTGCCAATGGTCGGATTTTCTTCACGACGCTGGATGCCCATGTGGTGGCGGTGGATGCGGAGACGGGGGAGGAGGTCTGGAAGACGAAGCTAGGTGACATCAACCGGGGCGAGACCATGACAATGGCACCCTTAGTCGCGAAAGATAAGGTGTTCGTCGGCATCTCGGGTGGCGAGTACGGAGTGAGGGGCTGGATCCAGGCTCTCGACATCAATTCCGGGCAGAGCGTCTGGAAGGCATACAACACCGGCCCGGACCAGGATGTGAAGATCGGTCCGAACTTCAAGCCATTCTACGACAGTGACAAGGGCAAGGATCTCGGCGTGACCACGTGGCCGGCGGATGCCTGGCAGCAGGGCGGGGGAACGGTTTGGGGGTGGCTATCATACGATCCAGATCTCAACCTTCTCTATCACGGGACCGGTAATCCAGGTCCTTGGAACCCCAACCAGCGCCCCGGCGACAACAAGTGGACCGCCGGCATCTTCGCCCGAGACGCCGATACGGGCGAGGCCCGATGGTTCTACCAGACAGCCCCGCACGATCTTCATGACTGGGATAACATCAACGAGTTGATCCTGCTCGACATGGATTGGGAGGGTAAGCCCCGCAAGGTGCTCGTCCACCCGGGAAGGACAGGCTTCCTCTATGTCATCGACCGGGCAACAGGAGAGGTACTGTCCGCAAAGCCGTTCCATGCCTTGACCGCCGTAACGGGTGTCGACCTCAAGTCGGGGCGCATCCAGTACAATTCCGAGAAGGAGCCGGTGAACAACCGCGTGGTGCGCGACATCTGTCCGACCGCGCCCGGCGCGAAGGACTGGAACCCGAGCGCTTTCTCCCACAAAACCGGTCTCCTCTACATCCCCCACATGAACATGTGCATGGATTGGGAGAGCGTCGAGCCGAACTACATCGCCGGCACGCCTTACGTGGGCGCCGAAGTCCGCATGTATCCCGGCCCCGGTGGCCACATGGGCGAGTTCACCGCCTGGGACCTCAGGGAAGGCAAGGAACTCTGGACCATCAATGAGCGCTTTCCGCTCTGGAGCGGCGCTCTCGCAACCGCAGGTGATGTCGTCTTCTACGGCACCATGGATGGCTGGTTTAAAGCCGTTCACGCCCGGTCGGGCGAGGTGCTCTGGCAGTTCAAGCTCGATTCCGGGATCATCGGCCAGCCGACCACCTATCGCGGGCCGGATGGCAAGCAATACGTCGCCATTCTCTCCGGCGTCGGCGGCTGGGCTGGGGCCATCGTCTCCAACGATCTCGACCCTCGCGATGGCTCGGCGGCCAAGGGGTTCGTCAATGCCATGCGGGAGCTCAAGAACGTCACCACCAAGGGAGGAACGCTCTATGTGTTCAAGCTTCCTTAGGGGGGCGGCTTTTGCCGGTCTGCTGGTGATCGCCAGCGGCATTCAGGCGCGCGAGCTTCGCGTCTGCGCCGATCCCAACAACCTGCCGTTCTCCAACGAAGCGGGCGAGGGGTTCGAGAACAAGATCGTCTCCTTGGTTGCACAAGAACTCAATGCGGAGATTCGCTACACTTGGTGGGCGCAGCGCCGGGGCTTCCTTCGCAACACGCTCAAGGCTGAGACCTGCGATTTGGTGACGGGCCTTCCTGCCAATCTCGAAGGCGTGCGTACGACCACGCCCTATTACCGCTCGTCGTATGTCTTTGTGACTCGGACCGACGGACCCGACGTTCAATCCTTCAACGATCCGGTTCTCCATCAGGTGAAGATTGGCATTCACCTCATCGGCGACGATGGCTCGAACACGCCTCCCGCCCATGCGCTGTCCCGCCGTGGCATCATCGATAACGTGCGCGGGTTCATGATTTATGGAGACTACAACGATCCCAACCCCCCAGCGCGAATTATCGAGGCGTTAGGAAAAGGCGAGATCGATGTGGCCATCGTCTGGGGGCCTCTTGGCGGCTATTTCGCAGAGCGCGAGGGCGTTCCGCTCAAAGTGACGCCCGTGCGGCCGATCTTCGATGGCCCGCAGCTTCCTATGATCTTCGATATATCCATGGCTGTGAGGAAGGAGAATGAGACGTTGCGCCAGGAGGTCAATGCGGCGCTTGCCCGGCGGCGGCCGGAAGTGGATGCGATCCTTGCAGCTTATGGGGTTCCGCGTCTTGACACCGGCCTGAAACAGGCGGGGCGCGTACCATGAGATGGCTCCTGATCCTGTCCCTCGCTGCTTTCAGCCTCGCCGCCTGCGAGAGGGAGGATCGTGAATACCGCTCCAATCCGGTCACAGCCGAGACGAACGAAAAGATTGCGCTCTCGCCTCTGTCCGCCGGGCCTGGCAGCCCGAGCGAACAACGATCGGGGCTGGGTCAGCAATACGAGGAGAACGCCTATCACATCTCTCAGGGTCAGCGGCTCTACACGTGGTTCAACTGCAACGGCTGCCATGCCAATGGGGGCGGCGATTCCGGGCCCGCGCTCATGGATGATCGCTGGATCTATGGCGGTCAGATCGAGAACATCGTGCAGACGATCCGTGAGGGCCGGCCGAACGGCATGCCGTCGTTCCGGGGTAAGATCCCCGACGATCAGATCTGGCAGATTGCGGCATATATCCGCTCGATGGGGCGCAATGTGCCGAAGCCGGCAGCTCTGAGCCGCAGGGATGACATGAGTTCTGTCCCGGCCGAGCAACGCAGGCCCCCGGGCGAAGTGATCGACGGAGGGCAGATTCCACCTTCCGCTCAGATGCCGCAGTGAGGCGGGCATGAGAAGGGTCGGCCCATTCGCACTGTTCGCCGCTCTGCCTCTCGGAGGCTGTCAGGGCTGGCAATCGGCACTCGACGCACATGGGCCGTCGGCGCGCTCGCTTGCCGACATGTTCTGGATCTTCGTCGCCGTTCTGGCTACGGTCTGGGTCCTGACCATGATCACTCTCCTCCTCGCACTGCGCAGGAGGCGCCCCGCCGACACGGATCCGCTGGCGACGGATCCCCAAACCGAACGGCGGATGACCATCACGATCTCCGTTGCCATCGGTCTGACGCTTGTGACGGTCGTTTCCCTGACGGGCCTAAGCTATGCGGCTCAGAAGGTACTGTTCGCCCACAAGGGCGGAGCGTTGACGCTGCTGGTCACCGGGCAGCAATGGTGGTGGGAGGTCACCTACGAAGACCCCCAGCCGAACCGCGTCTTCACCACGGCCAACGAAATCCACATTCCGGTCGGCGAGCCGGTGCTGATCAAGCTTGAATCATCCGATGTGATCCACTCTTTCTGGGTCCCGAGCCTCACCGGAAAGATGGACGCGATCACCGGGCGTCAAAACCTAATTCAGATTCAGGCGGATCGTCCTGGCGTGTATCGCGGACAATGTGCGGAATATTGCGGTCTTCAGCATGCCCATATGGGTTTGCTCGTGATTGCGGAGAGCAAAGAGGATTTCGAGCGCTGGCGGGAACACCAAATCTCTTCTGCCATTCCGCCCAACGATGACGAGCGTCAGCGCGGCATGGAGATCCTTCTCTCCAAGCCCTGCGTCATGTGCCACCAGATCCGCGGCACGGATGCCGGCGGCAAGGTTGCTCCGGACCTCACTCATGTGGGAAGCCGGCGGTACATCGGGGCCGGGACCCTGGAGACGACGCGGGGAAACATCGCGGCCTGGATCGTCGATCCTCATGGCATCAAGCCCGGGGTGAACATGCCGACGATCCAGCTCGAACCGGATGAGGTTCAGCCTCTCGCAACTTATCTGGAGGGGTTGAAGTGACTCGGGCGATCACATCCCACGACCTCGATGCCGTTCCTGAAGTCTCGCGTCTCGCAACAGGGGAGCGTGGTGGTGTCCCGGGCATCCAGAGCGAAGCGGATGCGCCTCCGAGCCCCGACGAGTTGCGCGACGATCAGGTGGACGGTCCTGAACTGACGGCTCGTCTGGCCAAGACCTGGGGCACGGACAAGGGTCTCATCGGCACCTTATCTACTGTGGATCATAAGATCATCGGTCGTCGCTTCATCGTCACGGCCATCATCTTCCTGTTCCTGGGCGGTCTGTCCGCCGTTGCCATGCGCATGCAGTTGGCCCTGCCCGAGAATAGGTTGATCGGGCCGGATCTCTACAACCAGCTCTTCACCATGCATGGCACCACGATGATGTTTCTCTTCGGCGTGCCGATCGGCGAAGCCTTCGCTGTCTATCTCGTGCCGCTCATGGTGGGCACCCGCAACATCGCCTTCCCACGCCTGAATGCCTACTCGTATTACGTCTATCTCTTCGGCGGCCTCATGATCTGGGTCGCCTTCATGCTCAACATCGGGCCCGATGTCGGTTGGTTCGCCTATGTTCCGCTCTCTGGTCCGGAATTCTCGCCGGGCAAGCGAGCGGATTTCTGGGCGCAGATGATCACCTTCACGGAAGTGTCGGGCATCGCGGTGGCGATCTCCATCATCGTGACGGTCTTCAAGCTGCGCGCGCCGGGCATGACGCTGGATCGCATTCCGCTCTTCGTCTGGGCGGAACTCGTCAATTCCTTCGTCATCATCTTCGCATTGCCTGCGGTGGTCACCGCTTCCGCCGCGCTGATGATGGACCGTCTCGTCGGCACGCATTTCTTCAACCCAGCGGAAGGGGGCGACGCGCTGCTCTACCAGCACCTGTTCTGGTTCTTCGGTCATCCGGAGGTCTACATCATCTTTCTGCCGGCCACAGGCTGGGTATCGGCCATCGTGGTCACCTTCGCCCGCCGTCAGGCCTTCGGCTACATCGCCCTCGTGCTGTCGCTCATCGCAACCGGGTTCCTGTCCTTCGGCCTATGGGTGCATCACATGTTCACCACCGGCCTGCCGCAACTCGGCGCCAGCTTCTTCACGGCCTCGAGCATGTTGATCGCCATCCCGAACGGCATTCAGATCTTCTGCTGGATCGCAACTCTGTGGGATGGCAGGCCGGTGTTCCGCACGCCACTTCTCTTCATCATCGGCTTCTTCTTCATCTTCGTGGCCGGCGGATTGTCGGGGATCATGCTTGCCTCCGTGCCGCTCGATACCCAGGTCCACGACACCTTCTTCGTGGTCGCCCATTTTCACTATGTGCTGATCGGCGGCAACGTGTTTCCGCTGATCGCTGCAGTGTACTATTGGTTCCCGAAATTCACCGGTCGCATGATGAGCGAGCGGCTGGGCAAATGGCATTTCTGGCTTGCCTTTATCGGATTCAACGTCACCTTCTTCCCCATGCACATCACGGGACTGATGGGCATGCCGCGTCGGGTCTATACTTATCTGCCGGAGATGGGCTGGGCGAACCTGAACCTCGTCTCGTCCATCGGCGCCGTCCTGTTTTTCGGAAGCTTCGTCCTCTTTCTCTACAACATCGTGTCCAGTGCCAGTCGGGGTCCTTTGGCCGGCGCCAACCCCTGGGATGCCGGGACGCTCGAATGGGCGGCAGCGTCGCCGCCCATGCCGCAGAACTTCGACCGCATTCCCGTCGTGACGAACCGCGAGCCGCTCTGGGCCAACCGCGACAGCCTGCCCGTTGTGGCAGGATTGAGCGTCGAAAACCGGGAACAGATCGTCTCGACGATCACGCATGGGCGGGCGGATCTGAGGGAATCGTCGCCCGAGCCTTCGATCTGGCCCTTCGTGGCGGCGATTGCGACGGCGATCCTCTTCGTCGGCTCCATGTTCACCCCTTGGGCGTTGGTGTGGGGCAGCATCCCGCTTGCGGTGGCTCTCATGGGCTGGTTCTGGCCGAAGCCAAGCACGGAGGACGAGAGATGACCCTAGGCTCTCACTCTAGCAGCAACATGCTGCCGCATCGGGTCGTGCTGAACGCCAGGCACATGCCGGGCTATGCGTTTGGCTCACGCAGCCCGATTTGGTGGGGAACGGTGGGGTTCGCCGCAGCCGAAGGCATGGGCTTTGCCCTTGCTGTGGGCATGTATTTCTATCTCGTCTTCATCAATGGAAACTGGCCGCTGAGCGCGCCGCCGCCTGATCTCCTCTGGTCGAGCATCTTTACCGTTCTCCTGCTCGGCAGCATCTGGCCGAACCAGCGCACCAAGAGGGATGGGGAGCGGGAGGACCTTGCGCGAACCCGACGCAATCTCGTGCTCATGAGCCTGATCGGCGTGGCCCTGCTGGGTATCCGCGTGTTCGAGTTCGGCACGCTTCACGTGCGCTGGGACCAGAATGCTTACGGGTCCGTGGTTTGGCTCCTTCTCGGCCTGCACACACTGCACCTTCTCACAGATCTGGGTGACACCATCGTTCTCACAGTGCTGATGTTCACCCGCCACGGTCATGGCAAGCGCTTTTCGGACGTGGGTGACAACGCGTTCTACTGGTATTTCGTCGTCGCCTCATGGCTGCCGATCTATGTGGTCATCTATTGGTTCCCAAGGTGGTGGTGAGATCATGGCGGCATGGCTCTCCCGAGGCGTTCCATCCGCAGGCATCTATGCCGGACCGGTGGCATGGATCATCGACACGCAGTTCAATTATGCTGCAGTGCCGTGGGTCTGCGCCCATCAGGTGCCGCTCATCCCCATCTTCGCCCTCGCCATGGCGGCCCTGAGTCTCTTTGGCGGCTTCCTGTCGTGGCGCGGCTATGCCAGTGCGGCACCGACACCGATGCCTGACTCCACCGGGGCAGGCCGCCCACACCGCTTCATGTCTCTCATGGGAATCGCCATCGCACTTCTGTTTACAGTCATCATCCTGCTCCACGGTGCAGCCGGGCTCGTCTTTCATGGGTGCGAGCGATGAGAGCGGCCGCCGTCCTGCTGCTGCTTGTGTGGGCCGGCGAGGCGCAAGCCCATGCAGGCCATGTGCATTGGACCGATACAAGCACCACCTGGACTTGGAACCCATGGGTCACCGTTCCTCTCGCGGTTTCGGGCTCGCTGTACATGATCGGCACGGCGCAGCTCTGGAGCCGCGCCGGCTTCGGACGGGGCGTCAGGATATGGCAGGCTCTGTGCTTCGCCTCCGGCTGGCTCCTGCTTGTCGTCGCGCTCGTTACGCCGCTCCACTGGCTGGGCGAGCGCCTCTTCGTTGCTCATATGATCGAGCATGAGATCCTCATGACGGCCGCGGCACCGCTCCTCATCGTGGGCCGCCCGGTGGCTATGCTCTTGGGCATTCCCAGGGCGCGTCCGCTCCCGCATTGGCGGATGGGGGCAATCGCCTTGGATCGCAAGAGCATGGCTTTGGCTCACCACCCCTCTGACCGCCACCATGCTCCATGCGGTGGCACTCTGGATCTGGCATGCTCCAGGCCTTTACGAGGCGGCTCTGGCTGATCCCTGGATCCACTGGCTGCAGCATCTCAGTTTCTTCGTGACGGCTCTTCTGTTCTGGCGTGCGCTCCTCATGGGACGAGAGCGTACCTATGGAGCGTCGGTGTTCTACCTGTTCATTACCTCGCTCCATACGGGCTTCCTCGGCATCCTGCTCGCATTCTTCCGCAAGCCGATCTATCCGATACAGACCTCCCAGGCTGCGGAGTGGGGGCTCACCCCGCTTGAGGATCAGCAACTTGCCGGCCTCTTCATGTGGATTCCTGCCGGGATGGTCTACGCCGGAGCGGCTCTGATCCTGGCCGGCTTGTGGATTGCCCGTTCGGGGCCTCGGCAACAGAGAGGAAGGCACGCCCATGCCGCGCGCTAGGGCCCTGCTACCATTGGCAGCCACTCTGGCCATCGGAGCGGCAGGGCTCCTTCTTGGCTTCCAGCGCACAAGCTCCGCATCTCGCTCCAGACCAGGACAACGTGCCCTCTTCAACCCTGAGGATCACCTGCAGGGCATGCGCATTACCGGGCCAACCCGCTTCCGTTCTCGCTCTGTCCATCTGGTTCTCATTCTGCTTCTGCTGATCGGCGCAGGCATCTATGCGGGATATCAGGTGAAGTTCGACCAGGATGCCCGCATCCGCGCGACGGCTCTCACCATGGGCGACCCGGACCTCGGGCGTCGCCTTGCGCAGCGCTATGGCTGCGCCGGCTGCCATCACATCCCCGGTGTTCCCGGAGCTCAAGGCATGGTGGGGCCAAGCCTCCAGGGATTTGCGGCTCGGGTCTATATCGGCGGCGTTGCCACCAACTCACCGGATACTCTCATCCAATGGATCGAGAACCCACGCTCCATCGATCCCAAGACAGCCATGCCCGTGACTGGCATCCCCCGAGCCGAGGCGAGGCATGTCGCGGCCTATCTCTACACGTTGCGCTGACCAAGTCGCTGTAAGCAAATGACATGGGCGCTTCTGCAGGCAAGTTCGGTTTCTCGACATATCCAGGAGGCGGAATCGCAATGAAGCCTGGAAATCAGGTCAGGTTATGCCTATATCAAGGATGTCAGGTTCGCCTGACTATGATCGTAGAGGCAGAGTGGAATAGGCGTTTAGGACGCGGGTTCGATTCCCGCCGCCTCCACCACAAACACACCGGCCGTCCAGGTACCGCAAGACGGATTTTGGGCGACCGACCTTTCGTTGGGGTCAGGCCGCGCCCCGATGTGTTTGTGATGGGGGCGACATGGGTTCGACTGGGCGCGATAAAGGCTAGGCTGCGATTAGGCTGAGCTACGGCCTTAACAGTGCAAATTCACAAATGCCAACGACAACGTTGACATGGGTGCGGTGCGCCTCGCGGCGTAACCATCCGGGGCTCGGGATAGCCTAGCAACAGAAACGGCACCTTCGGGTGCCGTTCCCATTTTTAAGCTGTCTGCAGCTTCTTGCGAAAGCGCTGCTTCATACGAAAGAAAGACCCAATTGAAATGTCGGAGATCCAAGTGAACGGCTACGTCCGGGTTCCGAAAGGGACCATAGTTTACCCGACGGGCGATGGCGTAGAGGCTCCGTCTACCCGCGATCAGGTGGTGAAGGTCGCCAGAATCTTCGACGTGGACGTCAAGAGTGATAGTTTCTACCTGCTTCTTCCTGACGAGATGCGGCTGCGGTATTTCGACGCTAGCGGCAGTAAGCGCCCCATCGACCCTGACATTCTGGAATTTACGGACCGTCTGACGAAAGGTGATTATCGGGCTGTCGAATGGTCGACCAAATGGGCATTGATTGCCGGTCTTCAGCCAGCAGAGGCTCCCGCTCGGGCCAAGGCTGGAAAGAAACTCGATGCTCCTGAGAAGAAATCTCCCACCAAGCAACAACAGATGGTCACGGGATCCGTATGGCGGTTCACCGAAGACACGGAGCTTCGCTACAAGGTTCGAAATCCAGCTTATGCCGCCGTGCGCGATGATATCGAGAGCGGCCTCCGACAACTGCCTTCCTATGTTCGAACGCAAACGGTGGAGGCCAAGCTGAGCGAACTTGGCGTCATCGACCATCTTGATGAGCCCTGGGGGACTGTTAAGGCGGGTGAGACCTTCACGGTTCGTAGCAGGCTGACGTCTGGTTTCGCAGGCGGGCAGGATGTGCCGATGCTTTTTCGGGGCGAGAAGTTCACGTTACCCTATGCAAGCCTCGAACCCGTCATCGAGTTGGTGACTGATCGTTAGGTCCGGATCGGCACAGGTGGTCTCGCAACCGGTCGACTGTGCTGGTCATTGGCATGTCCGACAACACCCATGGTTGTCGGACTGAATGGCAATCTGCTTCACGCCGCCTGCAGCCACGATTGTCTCCTCTCGGTTTCGAGGAGTTGCTCCGCTTTACGGGTGAATTCGCTTCCCGAGAGCCCTGGCTCGATCGGATCGAGATAGGAGACCGAAATCGTGCCGGCCCGTTTATAGGCACGATCAGGACCCCAGAACAGGCCCGAATTCAAAGCCACCGGCAGAACCACCCGGCCGAGCCTTGTATAGAGCAACTCCACCCCGCGCTTGAATTCGATTGGCACGGAAGCCGACTTTCGAGTGCCTTCCGGAAAGATCAGCACGGAGCGGCCTTCGGCAAGCGCCGCCTGGCTTTCGTCGATCATCTTCCGGACCGCTTTCGAGCCGCTCTCCCGGTCGATCAGGATCATTGGCGACTTGCGGAGGAACCACGAGAAGACGGGTATCGTGAGCAGTTCCCGCTTTGCAATGATCGCCACATCCGGGAAGAGCGTCAGGAACGCCAGAGTCTCCCATGTCGATTGGTGGTTGGCGATGATCAGGCATGGTTCGTCGGGAATGTTGTGCCGACCCCGTTCGGCGTAGGTCAGGCCGACAAGCCATTTAAGGCCGACGAGGACCCCGCGAGCCCACAACCGGGAGGTCAGCCGGACTGCACGCTCAGGAGAGCCAATCAGCCACAAGACTGCCAAAACGGGTGCGAAGAGCCCGGTCCAGATGGTCAGCAGAATATCGAACAGAGTTGAACGGACGCGCTGCACGGCAAAGTTACTTCTTTAAGTGGGTTGCCATATGAATGAGGAATGAGAACTCGTTGATCCAGTGCTCTCGGCAGATAGTCCAGGTTGCCGAGTGACTGTGCTGGATCAGCTTGAGTACAGAGCACGAAGCGGCGCCAGATCGATGCTGCGCCGCTTGTCGGCCTGAGAGCGACTCCGATGCTCTGATCCCGCTAGACCTTCGCCTCTGTCGTCTCGGTGCGCGGGCCTGTATTGGGAGCCGCAGCGGGCTTGCGCGGCCCGGCGAAACGGGGCTTGGGCTTGGGAGCTGCAATCAATCCTTCTCGGATAGCCTGCTTGCGGGCCAGTTTGCGGCTGCGGCGGACAGCTTCCGCTTTCTCGCGGGTCTTTCGCTCAGAGGGCTTCTCGTAAGACTTCCGCGCTTTCATCTCGCGAAAAATTCCTTCGCGCTGCATCTTTTTCTTGAGAACTCTGAGAGCCTGATCGACATTGTTGTCGCGTACTAGAACTTGCAAGGTATGTCCTTTCTATATTCGATGGCGTCATTTCGCCATGATATGGTCGATGGATCGACGAACGATGCGCTTGAGAGGGGCTATGTGCTCCGAATTTCGCTCTCGCGCACCGCTCTCTCGATCACTCCGGATTTAATCCGGTATGAAACCTCTCCGCTCTGGTCAGCCGGCATAAGCCGCACGACCTCGTAAATGCTGGCGGCGCTCGTTCTGGCGTCAGAGAATCCCGGCTGCGCCAAGCGGACCATCTGTCGGACTTTGAACTTATGAGACATCAGTAAATCTCCTCGCGGCTGGGTAGACTGGATCAGGCACAGTTACTTTCGTGCCTTGCGGGCAGCGTAACGAGCATCGCGTGCCGCCTTACGCTCCGCCTCGAGTCGGGCATCGCTCGCTTCCTTTTCGGCTGCTGCGCGCAGTTCTTGCGCCGCCTGATCCGCCGCATGGGCCTCACGCCTCGTGGCGAGGTCGGCTTCGTCCGCAAGGCGCTTGGTCTCGCGTTCAGCCACGCGAACGTCACGCGCCGCGCTCAAAGCAGCCCGGGCCACCCGCCGTTCGGAAACAGCCGGGTCGTCGGGTCCAGGCCGCTGACGGAACTTTGCCATCATGGCCTCCTTCGCGCTCTGAGAAGCCTGGAGCCGCTCGTCGAAATCTTTTTGCTTCATGTCACCTGTCGATCTTATGGAAGCTGCCAACCCCGTCCTGTGCCGGTTATCGGACACGCCTGATGCTGGTGATGGTGCCTTCAGGAAGTGTACCCTGCTCCTGTTGGGCCCGGGCCGTCATTTCGACAATGCGCGTGTTGGAGGCTTTTTCTGGATTGTCGATCCAGAGATAAGCTCGGCGAGCATCGTCATAGTCCACCACGAACATCACCGATTTGGCGGGAGTTTTTCGAAACGTATACATCGTTTTCTCACCAGTCCGGCCATTGGGTCGTTGGCCATTGAAAAGAAAAAGCCGCCCCACCCGGGAGCGGCTCCATAGGCTGCACTTATGTGAAGTGCCTTAGCATTCTCAGTCGGCCTGGATGTTGTTGACGGCGACCTTGCCGGAGCGGCGGTCTTCGGCGGTGTCGAAGGACACCTTCTGGCCTTCGCGCAGGCCGCGGATGCCGGCACGCTCGAGCGCGGTGGCGTGGACGAACACGTCCTTGCTGCCATCGTCCGGCTGGATGAAGCCGAAGCCTTTTTGATCGTTGTAGAACTTAACGGTGCCCGTAATCATGGGAGTATCCTTGGTTAGGCTAGAAGTGCACGTGAGCAAAGGACGTGCCTTCGCACGACCTCAGGCTCGGGTTCGTCGATGTTTGGAAGAGTGTCTGAACGTGCGCCTGGAAGGCCAAGGCGTAACGGCCCGATTGTCCGGCCAAATGTCGATAGAGGGTTATCTAGCGCCCACTTGCGGCGAATACAAGGCATGTTTGCGTAGTTATTTTCCAGGTCAGTCGCGATCATAACCCAGAACTATATGTCCGATCCGGGTTTTTTGGAAGTGAAGTGTCGGCCAGCAACACTCCTCAATAGCTCTCATCTCGCGGGTTTGTCATTATTTTCCCGTTCTGTCTTGTAATTCGGGGGAAAGTAGTTCATATTGTACCAATCCAACCGATACGTTCGGCCTGCTCTCTGAAGCTCATGATTGAGCGCCGAGCCCGCTTTCCGCACCTTTGAAGCTTGGTCGCTGCGTGGAACTACGCGGTGGATCCGTCGTTTTGCTCTGCACTCGACTTCATCAACAATCAACAGCAGTGGCACGGCTCGCCGCCGAAGTCGCTCAAGGACACTATGTACACAATTCCCTATACAAAGCCGGTAAAGGTGCTCTCTCAGCCCTCGCCGAAGAAGCAGCCACGCAAGTCCATCTCGACGTGGCAGCCACAGCAAACCAGTCTTACCCGAGAAGAAGTCAGAGCGATTATTCTCGAACAGATCGGTTAAGATCATCGCGATTAATTCAATCGGCCGGGTCTTCCGGAGTCCCCGCCTGCCAGCGCAGCTACGGTCCATCTCTAAAGACGTTCATGGGGACCGAGCTGCCCTCAGCTGTCTCTGGCCACCGTACCGATAACCCGGACTCAGGTCTGCTAGAGCCCTTGTCTTTCCTGACCTGTAACCCATAACGCTACAGTCGGCTTAACCAAGGTAAGGACCATGCCCTGCTCCCGAGAGGCTCTCCCGGTAGCTCCGCCCCATCCGGGTTGGATCCTGCGCGACCGAGTCCTGCCCGGTCTTGGCCTGTCCGTCAGCCAGGCTGCACGGGAGCTTCGCATCGCCCGCCAGACACTCCACCGGATTCTTGCCGGCAAGGCTGCGGTCAGTCCTGAAATGGCGACCCGCCTCGCCCGTCTCTCGGGCACGATGCCCCGCTTCTGGCTGGAGCGGCAGCAGCAGCATGACCTCTGGCATGCGGAGCAGGCGCTCTCAGGTTTGCTCGGGCTGATCCCAACTCACACCCTTCCGGCCGCTCTTCAGGCTGAGATTGGACTTCCCCATGACCGCTAAGCCTCAGGCCATCCCCAAAGCACGGACCGGGGTTGCGGGTCTCGATGACATCCTCGTGGGAGGCCTGTCGCCCGGGCACGTCTACCTTCTGGAGGGCAGCCCGGGCACTGGCAAGACCACCATCGCTCTCCAATTCCTGCTCGAAGGGGCAAAATCTGGAGAAATCGGCCTCTACATCACCATGTCCGAGACCGAGAAGGAGCTGCGCGACGGCGCGGCCTCTCATGGCTGGGCCATTGGCGATGGAGTTCATGTATTCGAACTCGTCCCTCCGGAGAGCCTCCTCGACGATGAGCACCAGCAGAGCCTGCTCTACTCGTCCGATCTCGAGCTTGGCGAAACCACCAAGGCGGTATTCGACGCGATCGACCGGACCAAGCCGGTCCGCATCGTGATCGACAGCCTGTCGGAGATTCGCCTTCTGGCGCAAAGCTCCCTGCGCTACCGCCGCCAGATCCTGGCGATGAAGCATTACTTCGCCAGGCAGGGCGCGACCGTTCTCCTGCTGGACGATCTGACCACGGACGTGAACGACAAGACCGTTCACAGCCTCGCCCACGGGGTGGTGCGCCTGGAGGAGCTCACGCCGAATTACGGCGCCGAGCGCCGCCGCCTGCGGGTGGTCAAGTATCGCGGCCAGTCGTTCCGGGGCGGGTTTCATGACTTCAACATCGTGGAAGGCGGCGTCCGGGTCTTTCCGCGTCTCGTTTCCAGCGAGCATAAGACAGGCTTTGCCCGCGACGTCCTCACGAGCGGAATCGGCGAGCTCGACGCACTCCTCGGCGGCGGCGTCGAGCAGGGCTCGAGCACATTGGTGATGGGACCTGCCGGGACCGGCAAGTCCCTCCTGACCGTGCAATTCGCCGTCTCTGCGGCCGGACGCGGCGAGAAGGCGGCTTTATTCATCTTCGACGAGGAACTCGGCCTCCTGATCGATCGGGCCAAATTGATCGGCATCGACCTGGATGCGCTGTGCGCTGCTGGCAATCTGTTTATCGAGCAGGTCGACGCAGCAGAGCTCTCGCCCGGCGAATTCACCGACAGGGTGCGCACCAAGATTCATCGTCACGGTGTGAAAACGGTCGTGATCGATGGCCTCAACGGCTATCAGGCCGCCATGCCGGAAGAGCAGTTTCTGACACTCCACATCCATGAGCTGCTGCAATACCTGAACCGCCAGGGCGTCTCGACCTTCCTGACCGTTGCCCAGCACGGGCTCGTGGGCGACATGAAGTCCCCTGTCGATGTCACCTATCTCGCCGACACAGTGATCCTGCTGCGCTACTTCGAGGCGTTCGGGCAAGTTCGGCGGGCGATTTCGATCATCAAGAAGCGGTTCGGCTCACACGAGAACACCATTCGCGAGATGCGCATCACCAGCAAGGGAATTGCCCTTGGCGAGCCTCTGGAGGGCTTCCAGGGCATTCTGCGAGGCACGCCGGTTTTTGCAGACCGCCATCGCGCGCAGCTGCTCAAAGACCGCTGAGCATGAACGCCATTCTCCACCCGCATTCGGAGCGCGCGATCATCCTGGCGCCTCATGGACGGGACGCGACTATCGCGGCAGACATTCTGAGGAGTGTGGAGATCGCGGCGGAGGTCTGCCCTGACATGCCGGCGCTCGTGCGTGAAATGGCGCAGGGTGCAGGCTTCGCGCTCGTCACGGATGAGTCTCTGCGTTCGGCGGATTTGAAGGACCTCTCCCGCTGGCTCTCGGATCAGCCTCCCTGGTCGGACTTTGCTTTCGTGTTGCTCACTCTTCGCGGCGGAGGAATTGAGCGCAATCCAGCCCTGGCACGTCTCTCCGAAATTCTTGGCAACGTCGTCTTCCTGGAGCGCCCCTTCCACCCTGGCACATTGGTGAGCGTCGCACGGTCGGCTTTGCGGGGGCGGCGAAGGCAATATGAGGCACGAGCCCGGCTGGAGGACCTGCATCAAGGCGAGGAGCGCCTGAGAGCCGGTCTCGGCAACGAGAAGCGCGCCGCCGAGCATCAACGTTTGCTCATCGACGAGTTGAACCACCGGGTGAAGAACACGCTGGCGACCGTACAATCCATCTCGGCCCAAACTCTGCGTACGGCGGAGACGAAGGAGGATGCGCGCGATGCGCTGGAGAGGCGGCTTCTCGCCCTCTCCCGGGCACACGACGTGCTCACCCGCGAGAGCTGGGACGGGGCCGACTTGGTGGAAGTCGTCGAAAAAGCCCTTGAGCCTTATCAGATCTCGGGTGAGAGCCGATTTTACATCAAGGGTCCGCACGTGCGCGTAACGCCCCGCATGTCCCTCGCTCTGGCGATGGCGCTGCACGAATTGGCAACCAACGCGGTGAAGTACGGTGCTTTATCGAACAAGACCGGCACGATCGAGGTGTCATGGAAGGTGAGGAACGGGGCTATGCCGCCCCAGCTGACCTTGAGTTGGATTGAGGTCGGAGGGCCGCCCGTGGTCGCTCCCCGCCGACGAGGCTTCGGATCGCGCCTTATCGAGCGCAGCCTCGCACACGATCTGGATGGCCAGGTGGAAATTACATTTGCGCCAACGGGAGTCGTTTGTACCGTCGATGCCCCCGTCGCCTAGAGGATATCCAAATACTGCATCTCAGATTTGGTAACGTTTGCGATGATCAGCTCCGGCACAGGAACCATCGTCGATGAATGTCTTCTTTCGCAGAGACGTTTCGGAGGATGGGAAGGGACTATTGCTTTCGATGCTATCAGCCACGGTCTGCCGTCGGTCTGGGCATGACCAAGCCGAAGAAACCTTGGGCTCTACCGCTCCAGAGTAATTGCTGCTGTTGATGGGCAAGCGACAGCCATCGGCGTCAGACTGAAACTGGATTTTCAGATCCGGCTCACCGACGGATTGCAGAACTGCGGAACCTTATATCTCCAGTGGTATTCTGGCGAATTATAGTAGACTGACCGTCCTGAAGATCATGATGTGCTTGGAGCGTGCTGCCATCCTATGCCGCAGGGAGGGATCAACACTGCCATCAGATGCCCAAGAACTGGAGACCGGTTCTCTACGAAATAAGGAAACTGGCTGGTCAGCTCGGATCAGGACGAAGGTCGGAAGCTCCTTTTGGATCTCGTCCGATGCCTTCTTCCGGGTGTCGGCTGGAGAGGTATAGCTGTCATGACCAAGTCAAACGCGCCGATGCTTTCCCGGACGGCACGCCGGAGCGCTACGTTCGAGCGTGTGTTCACCAAGCGCCTCCATGATTGTACTCTTCCCGACGTCATTGCAGCGATGATAGAAGTGAGATCGCGACGCCGATTTCCGTCCGCTCCCGGTAGCCGCGGAAATTCTCGATGATGATTCCTGATCGGGCGCATGCTGCCCAACCCTGATCCTTTGCGGTGGATAGTCTGCTTGCCGATTTCCATAAGCTGAGCAATAGAATGAGCCTGGCCTGTTGCAACCAGGGGTGGCAGTTCACGACTCTATAGATGCCTTGAGGGAGAAAGGCCTAGTTCCGGTGCAAAGGGAACCTGCGGATTCTGTCTCTAATGCCAAGCCCATTGTTCTCGAGGCTAACGCTTCCAATCCGCATCGGCGCATATTTGTCTAAGAGATGCTCTCAGGGAGGGGCATCTGGGAAGGGGCGCTCAGTGGACTTCGAAGAGCGGATATTGATCAGCCTTCAGGTTACAAGTATGGAATTACCCGTTGTGCCGCAACCAGACTGGGGCGCCTCATGGTGGAGAATGGGGTAGTATTTAGCGCCTCGACGGCTCTCTTTGACGCCTAAAGAGGCTCGCAGAGAAAACTGCTATCCTGAAATTAGTAAAAGAAATCCCGCACCTAAGAGCAAGAGAATTTGAGAAAAGCAATCTGCAATTTCAGTGACTTGGATAGTGGCGGAGAGGGGAGACTCTCCTCCACTTCACAAAATCCAGGCTCTGCAAGGGCTTCAGACCGTGCCTCTGAGCCCTTGTGGACCACCGGAGTGGACTACAGTCCAGCCGACCTCCGGTGCTACTGGGTGGGCTGAGGCGGGCGTTACAAGTCAGTTTCAGGTATCGCAGTTTAGAACCACAGACCTGCTGACTTTTAATCAGAGGGTCCTGGGTTCGAGTCCCAGCGCGCTCACCATACCTTCCAGAGACTTAGCGCGTGTGTGGCCCTCCGGCAGGTCGCGCGCTTCAAGCCCAGTAATCACATAGTGAGCACCAGACGCACTTCGCGGCTGCAGTTGCTTTTGGCCTGGGGTTGATACTTCCCAGCCGATGCCGGGTCCAACGGCTGGCGTTGCTGTCGTCCTCCGGTTAGCATGCTGCCCCATGCAGAGATCCGGGCAGGTCTATCCACATGAGCCAGCACCATCACCACCACGATCATGACGACCATAGCCACCTCTCCGAGATCGAGCTGCGGGTGCGCGCTCTCGAATCGCTTCTGGTGGAGAAGGGCTATGTCGATCCAGTGGCCATTGACGCTCTGGTCGAGACCTATGAGGTCAAGGTGGGACCTCGCAACGGCGCCAAGGTGGTGGCGAAAGCCTGGGCGGACCCTGCCTATCGCGAGTGGCTGCGCAAGGATACTACGGCCGCGATCGCCTCCTTGGGATTCATCGGCCGCCAAGGCGAGCACATGGTGGCGATCGAGAACACACCCGACGAGCATAACATGGTCGTGTGCACTTTGTGCTCCTGCTACCCCTGGCCGGTGCTCGGCCTGCCCCCGGTCTGGTACAAATCCGCCCCTTATCGCTCCCGCGCCGTGCTCGATCCGCGCGGCGTCTTGGCTGAGTTTGGTGTCAGCCTGCCGGAGACCACCCGCATTCGGGTCTGGGATTCGACGGCGGAGATCCGTTACCTGGTCATTCCCGTGCGGCCCGAGGGGACAGACGGCATGGGCGAGGAGGATTTAGCGCAGCTCGTGACCCGCGATTCCATGATCGGCACCGGTCTCGCTCGGCAACCGGAGGCCGTTCGATGAATGGCGCTCAAGACCTCGGCGGTATGATGGGCTTTGGCCCGATCGCCATCGAGCAGGATGAGCCGTGGTTCCATGCTGAGTGGGAGCGACGGGCCTTCGGCCTGACCCTGGCGATGGGTGCCACCGGCAGCTGGAACCTCGACATGAGCCGGCACGCCCGCGAGTCCTTGCTGCCTGCCGAGTATCTCACCTCGAGCTATTATGAGATCTGGACCAAGGGTGTCGAAAAGCTGGTGGTTGCGGCAGGCCTCGTCTCCCAGGAGGAACTGACGCGCGGCCAATCGCTTGCGAAGCCTGCGCCGGTCAAGCGCGTGCTCAAGGCGGAGAATGTGCCGGCCGTGCTGGCCCGCGGCGGCCCGACAGAGCGCCCGATCGAGCAGCCGGCGCGCTTTGCCGTTGGTGATCGGGTCCGCACCCGCAACATGCACCCCACGGGCCACACACGTCTGCCGCGCTATGCCCGTGGCAGGATCGGGGTCGTTGAATGGGTCCATGGCGCCCACGTGTTCCCGGACGCGAATGCGCGGGGTGACGGCGAGCGGCCGCAATGGCTCTACACCGTCTGCTTCTCGGGCCGGGAGCTTTGGGGGAGGAGGCCGATACGACCCTCACCGTATCCATCGATGCCTGGGAGAGCTATCTTGAGCCAGCATGAGGAGATGGCTCGCGCGGCCGCCGAGATTGCACCGATCCCCCGCGGCGATGATGGAGCACCTGTCTTCCGGGAGCCTTGGGAAGCCCAGGCCTTCGCGATGACGTTAGCCCTGTACGAGCGGGGCCTGTTTACCTGGACCGAGTGGGCTGCAGCCCTCTCGGTCACGATCAAGCGCGCCCAGGCGGCGGGGGATTGCGACGACGGTTCGACTTACTATCAGCATTGGCTGACCGCGATTGAGCAGTTGGTCAGTGACAAGGGCATTGCAACCGAGCAGGCGCTGGCGGAGCGCCGTGGCGCATGGGACCGTGCGGCACACGCGACCCCGCACGGGCAGCCGATCCTGCTCGAGAACGATCCACTCCGCTGACCTGCGAACCACGAAGGCGTGCGTGGCGACGGTGAACCGCTCGCACGCCTTGCCCTCCCGCTTTCGCGGGCGACCGAGGGCTAAGTCTCTCACTGAAAGCAGCTCCTGACCAGACTTCCGCATCGACTGGAAAAGCAGACATTCAGGTGGCGATGCCTCGCGTCGCATTTGACCCGAAGGCGGACCAGCCAAGCTGTAAAATCGGAGAGTGCCGGACAGAGCCACCGACGACTTCGTCTCTTGGCGAGGAAGCCCATTCGGCATGAAGTCACCGGGTTTGATCGCTCGACTTGCTCGTCAACAGCGGTATTTAATCCGCATGTTCCCTGCGCGACATTACACAATTCGTCAGTGCCTAATAGCGTTCGGCGCGGCCCTCGTGCTGCCCAGCCTGATGTTCGCGGCCGTCCTGTTGTGGCGCTACGCCAGCGCGGAGCGCGGTCGCTATGAGGAGGAGGCGCTTGCCACCGCCCAACGCATCACGGCCGCTGTCGACCGAGAGCTCGTGGGCCTCCAGGCAGCCGCTCAGGCGCTCGCGACCTCCTCGTCGCTGTTGGAGGGCAATTTCGAGGCCTTCCAGCGCCAAGCCCAGATGACCCTGCAATCCTGGTCGCAGCGAAGACCGGACGACTACGCTGTCGTGGTGCGAGACACCAGGGGCCAGCAGGTGGCCAACACCCGTTTGCCTTGGGGCAGTCCTTTGCCGAAGGGCGCCAATCTGCCGATCGACCAGCAGGTGATTGCGACGAAGCGCCCGGTGGTCCAGGATCTCTTCACGGGGGCCACGGCAGCGCGGCCGATCATCAGCATCCGGGTTCCGGTTTTCAAGGACGACACGGTCACGCATGTTCTTTCCATGGCTGTCGAGCCGCGGCGGATCGCGGATACTCTGCTCACCCAGAATTTGCCTGCGTCATGGGTCGCCACCGTAATCGACCGGGCCGATCGCGTCGTGGCCCGGTCACGGCGGCACGACACCTTCATGGGAACGCCGGCGCCCGAGGAGTTCCTGAGGGCACCTCGCGAGGCCGACGGCATCTGGGAAGGGCGCAACCTCGAGGGGACGGAAGTGCTCGGCGCCTATGCCCGCTCTGGCGTGTCGGGCTGGACGACGTTTGTTGGTGTTCCGGCCGACATCGTCCGAGCCCCGCTGCGCCAGTCGCTGTGGACCTTGCTCGGGTTGGGGGTCAGCCTGCTCCTGCTTTCGATTCTTCTGGCCCGGGCGTTCGGACGGCGCATTTCCGTCCCTGTACAAGGATTGGTCGGTCAGGCACAGCGCGTCGGCCGAGGCGAGCCTTTGACAGTGCCAGACACGGGGCTGGTCGAGATCGACCGGGTCAGCATTGCGCTCGCCGCGGCATCGACGGAACTTCGCGAGCGGGAGGCCGCACTGGGCCGGAGCGAAGCCCGTCTGCGCGCTACCCAGGACAACGCCGCCGTGGGCATCGCGGAAGTCGACCGGGATGGACGCTTCATTTCGGTGAACGAGGCCCGCTGTCGGCTCACCGGCCATACCCGGGAGGAGCTGATTGGTCTGCACTTCGGCCATGCGACCGACCCAGCGATTCTGGATCAGGATCTCGGTCTCTTCGGGTGCCAGGTCGCGGGTGAACTGAACGCCTACACGACCGACAGCAAATTCCGGCGTAAGGACGGTAGTCGCGGCTGGGCGCGCGTGACGAGCACGGCGGTGCGGGACGCGGCCGGTGCCTTCCTCTATGCGGTGCGGGTGGTCGAGGACATCACCGAGCGGAGGGAGGCCGACCGGCGCCAGAGGCTGCTCATCGACGAGTTGAACCACCGAGTGAAGAACACGCTCGCCACGGTGCAGTCGCTGGCTTGGCAATCCAGTCGTTCGGGAATGCCGCCGCAGGTGGCGCAGGAACGCTTCCAGGAACGCTTGCTGGCGCTCTCACGTACGCATAATCTACTCAACGAGACGCATTGGGAGGGAGCTTCCCTTAAGACAATTCTGGAGACGGAACTCGGACCTTATCTGACGGCTCCGTCTCGCGTCCGGCTGAGTGGTCCTGAGGTGCAGCTTCCGCCCAAGCCCGCGGTGGTCTCGGGGATGGCCTTTCATGAGCTTGCCACCAATGCTGCCAAGTACGGAGCCCTGTCGTCAGCCGCGGGTCAGGTAGAGGTTGACTGGAAGATTGACCGCAAGGACGCCCTGCTGACCATCGCCTGGAGGGAGTTGAGCGGACCCTCAATCGAGACGGAGCCAACTCTGGGATTCGGCTCGCGCTTGTTGCGGCAGATCATCACCCGGGAACTCGCCGGACATCTCGACATCCGGTTCGAGCGGGAAGGGGTAAGCTGCACGATGGTTGTGCCGATGGAATCCGCTGGCCAGCGGACGGCCTGAGCCGAGCCTTGCGAACGGGTCCACGCTTCTGGCGAACTGCGTTCCCGATCCATGGAGGCTCGTGCAGCTTGGGCGAACTCGCCTGCGACATCACTCAACGGCCTATGATCAGCAGGCTACGAAACGGTTCGTAGCAAGTCGGCAGGAACGAGTTTCATCGATGCAACTTCGTTCATGCCATTCTGGCAGGTGAGGCTCCGGGGCGATGGCGTCACGAAGTACTTCGTGCAAGGACCGAGCCGATCCCACTCGAGCTTCTCTGGTGGAATTTCGACACATGTCCTCTCCTGACCTGATCGCTGGGCATGCTGATATGTTCTCTGAACTGCTGAGGGAGCCTCATGTGAGAGCTGGCCAATGATCCGGTTTCGCGGTGATGTTCGGACGGAATCTGTCAATGTCTAGGTTACGAATTCCTCAGCGCGATCCGGCGGCGTTTACCTTGTGGCTTAAGCCTTTGGCGATCTCGTGCTGCTAGGGAGGCGTCGGATCGAAGATCCAAATCACAAGGACAAGAACAATGGCTATGACGGGGCGTTTCAACCTCCGGAAATCCTTTTCCGGACGGATCATTTTGCAGGTGGAAGAGGAAGTGAAGAGCGCTTGGGGGCTCTTCTCAAGCAAGCCCAAGTTCCGTAGGCGTTGGCGGGACGCCAAGGCGATGGATCTGTCGGCGACCGAGTTGCGTGCGCTCATGGATCTGCGCAACCGTTCCCGTTCCTTCTCTCAGGCCTTCGAGCCGACCCAGATCGTGCGTTCGGCCTCGCATTCGGCCGATGCGGCCGTGCCGACGCTCAACAACTCAGGGTTAAGAGAAGAAGCACAGGTAGTGACTGCGCACTGAGATTGCCCGTTGCCTGCCATGGTAAGCGGTCAGCTACCCCAGGAGGTTGGAGGTTGAACGGCAGCTCGAATGGACCTGCCGCACCTCACACGATTGCCGACCAAGCCTGCTCTCCGGCAGGGCAGACTCTCCGGGGCGCGGGTTCATGACGATCGCTGATCCTTGTCATCGGCCTGCAATGCGGTGGCGCCGCGTCCGGGTCAAGGAGGACCACCCCCAGCGATCGGCCCGCCAATAACTCTCTCTTTACCCCGATGAGTGACAGTCCCGGACGGCAGCAGCACCCCCGGTCTGCCTCAACGGAATCAGAAGAACTCATGCATAAGTCATTCAAGCCTAATGATTTTCTCCCTGCTGCAATCCAGAACGACGGTCGGGATGCCGCAAGTGCATTGGAGGTTCGAAGGAACGGGAACGTGGAACCCGGGAACAGCATGCAGCCGGTTTGGCAAGCTCCGTGGTCGTCAGTCGGAGAAGCGGAACCCGGTTGGTGGCAGGCTTTTGAATTGTCGAAGGATGTCAGAGCGACACGGACCCCTGACCGTTTTATCAAGAAGCAGTCGGACACGAATGTGGTGACCCTGAGCACCGACGAGGCTACGGAGATCGCTCGCGCTGCTCGAGAGGAAAGTCAGGCGGGGCAGGAGACGATCCGTGATCGTCTTGAAAGACTTCGGGCAGCAGTCGAAGCAAGGGTATCCGATGCTCTTGATGCTGAGGTGAAGACGGAGTTGGCTCCCACGACGAAACCTGTGTCGGAGGACGTCGGCGTCGAGGAAGCAGCTGCCATGATAGAGATCGTCATTGCAGAGGACGAGGACCTATCGATCAATAGCGATCCTGTTAGGGTCGAGCGGTTCCCGGAGGTGAGCCTTGAAATCGTGTCGGATCCTGCTGTGGAAGCGGAGGTCTCCCAATCGATTGTTGAGGCGGTTTCCGATTTTCATACGGAAACGCTGCTGCCTGTTCCTGTAGAGCGGGCGAACCTGACCTTCTCGGCCTTCGCTTTCCAATCCGCCCTGTACCGGATCGTTGTCGCACCTGGGTCTGTTGAGATCTCCGGCCCGTTGACGGAGGCTGATCAGGAGCCTTCCGTAGAGGAACAGCGCGAGGTGGATGATAGCACTCGACCTGAGGAGGCCGTGGTTGAGCTCGCATTCTCTGAGATTGATACGGATGATGCACTCGCCCAGGAGCCGTTGGAGGTTGCTTCAGACGTGGCGGCTGTCATTGATCAAACGGGGAGCTTCGACATGGCATACCTCGCCCTGTACGGGAATGAGTTCGCGCCCGTTGAATCCGTGAGCGAGGTTGTTGCTGTTGCGCAGGCCCCAACATACGCCCCTAAGGCGCCCGCTATAGATGCCGTAGAAGTCGCACCTGTGCTTCCGTGCCAGACAGGGCAGGTGATCGATTTCCCGATCAGCGAGCGTGCGGTTCAGGAGCAGGGAAGGAGTGCCGGGTACGAGCTTCCCTCCATCGAGCTTCTCGCCCCGCCACCGCAGCGTCAGGGAGAGATTCTTACCGAGGATATTCTCGAGGAGAGAGCCGGACGTGTGGAGAAGGTCATCCGCGACTTCGGTGTGAAGGGTGAGGTGATTCATGTCCATCCAGGGCCAGTGGTCACTCTTTACGAACTTGAGCCCGCGCCTGGCGTCAAATCCTCGCGTGTCATTGCGCTCTCGGAGGATATCGCGCGCTCGATGAGCGCGGTCTCGGCGCGCGTGGCGGTGATACCGGGGCGCAATGCCATCGGCATTGAGCTGCCGAACGAGACCCGTGAGACGGTGTATCTGCGCGAAATGCTGGAAGCGGCGGATTTTCAGGCGTCAGTTCAGAAACTCCCGATCTGCCTGGGTAAGACCATCGGCGGCGAGCCGGTGATCGCCGACCTCGCCCGCATGCCGCATCTCTTGGTCGCCGGCACCACCGGGTCGGGCAAGTCGGTGGCGATCAACACCATGATTTTGTCGTTGCTGTACCGCTTCACGCCCGAGCAGTGCCGCCTGATCATGGTGGACCCGAAGATGCTCGAGCTCTCAGTCTATGACGGCATCCCGCACCTGCTCACCCCGGTGGTCACGGATCCCAAGAAGGCGATTGTCGCCTTGCGCTGGGCAGTACGCGAGATGGAGGACCGTTACCGCAAGATGTCGAAGCTTGGGGTGCGCAACATCGACGGCTTCAACGCCCGCGTGGTCGACGCCAACGCTAAAGGTGAGGTGATTACTAGGACTGTCGAGACCGGCTTCGACAAGGAAACGGGAAGGGCTGTCTACGAGGAGATCACCATCGACCTGACGCCCATGCCTTACATCGTGGTGATCGTCGACGAGATGGCCGACCTGATGATGGTGGCCGGCAAGGAGATCGAGGGCGCGATCCAGCGCCTGGCCCAGATGGCGCGCGCGGCCGGCATCCACGTGATCCTGGCGACCCAGCGCCCGTCGGTGGACGTGATCACCGGCACGATCAAGGCGAACTTCCCGACCCGGATCTCGTTCCAGGTCACCTCGAAGATCGACAGCCGCACGATCCTGGGCGAGATGGGCGCCGAGCAGCTCTTAGGCCAGGGCGACATGCTGTACATGGCCGGCGGCGGCCGGATCACGCGCGTACACGGGCCGTTCTGCTCGGACGAGGAGGTCGAGAAGGTGGTCAACCACCTCAAGCGTCAGGGTGAACCAGTCTATCTCGACGCCGTCACAGCTGACGATGAGGCACCGGAGGAATTGGAAGTTCCCGGGTTGCTTATCGATGAGGACGATGCCGGTTTCGCGTCAGGTGATGCCTACGAGCAGGCCGTCAGCATCGTCCTGCGGCACAGAAAGGCGTCAACCTCCTACATCCAGCGCCGGCTGCAGATCGGTTACAACCGGGCGGCTTCCATCATGGAGCGGATGGAGAAGGAAGGGATCGTCGGCCCAGCCAACCATGCAGGTAAGCGAGAGATCCTGCGTGGAGAATTTGAGGACTAGCAAGGACATCCGCTGCAATGCCTCGAGAAGAGGTCCCGTGCTTCCATGGGACCTCTTCTTTTATGGGAAGATGGCTCATGGCGGCCCTTGTGTTCCCACGCATGTGCCGAGAGGTCGTGGCATGATCCCCATCAGCGGAAGTCCCGGGTCGCCACCTTGATGACCGCTTCGTTTACGAGATCCGGCCTATCAGACTTTGTCTGCTCGCTAAACTCCTGTGTGCCGCTGCGGAGCCAATCGCGCGTTCCAACCCTTGCCTCGTCACCTCGTCCATAGGGTAGCCGCAGAGACTGATCGCGATCCGCCACGGAGCGCAGGAGATCCGACAGGTCGATGAAATGCTCTGTGATGAGGTGGGTGATGCCGCCCTCACGTTGAAGCCGGCCGCGGCACCCGATCATGCCGGACGAGAGGATCAGCCGCCGATGCTTCTCGAACACCGTGGACCAGATCACGAGATTGGCCACATCGGTTTCGTCCTCGATGGTCATGAACGTCACGCCCTTGGCGGAGCCGGGCTTCTGACGCACGAGGACAAGACCCGCCACCGTGATACGCTGCCCATCCCGGAGTTGGTGAAGATCGGAGCAGGACAGGATCCGGCGCTCGGTCAGTTCCTGGCGCAGGAAGAACAGCGGATGCCGGCGCAGTGTCAACCCGATGGAGCGATAGTCCTCCACGACTTCGCGGCCTTCGGTCATGGGAGCGAGTTCGATCTCGGGCTCGATCACCTCAGGTTGGATTGTGCGCTCGCGCTTGTCCGCGGCAGCGAACAGCGGCAATACCTCGTCCGCCATGCCTTCGATGGTCCAGAGCGCTTCACGCCGGTCGTCACCTAGAGAGCCGAAGGCGTCGGCCTGAGCAAGGTGTTCAAGGGCCGCCGCAGGAAGACCAGCACGCCGCCGGAGATCCTCGATCGAGGAGTAAGGCTGCTCCGCCCGGGCGATCGAGATCATGGCGGCATCCGTATTGGAGAGACTATGAACCATCCTGAGGCCGAGGCGGACGGCCAGCCGCCGCGGGTTTCCGGTCGGCTCTAGGGCGCAGTCCCAGCGCGAGTGGTTGACGTCGACAGGACGTACCTCGATTCCATGAGCCTGTGCATCCCGCACCAGTTGAGCAGGCGCATAAAAGCCCATGGGCTGGGAATTGAGGATGGCACAGCAGAACACGTCCGGGTGGTGGCATTTCATCCAGGACGAGGCATAGGCGATCTTGGCGAAGCTCGCGGCATGACTTTCCGGGAAGCCGTACGAGCCGAAACCTTCGAGCTGTTTGAAGGTGCGTTCGGCAAAGGCCGCGTCGTAGCCGCGAGCGGTCATGCCTTGGATCAGCTTGTCGCGGAACTTGGACACGCCGGCCGTCAACTTAAAGGTCGCCATGGCGCGCCGGAGCTGGTCGGCTTCGGAGGGAGTAAAACCTGCACATTCGATGGCCACCCGCATGGCCTGCTCCTGGAACAGAGGCACACCGAGCGTCTTGTCGAGCACGCGCTTGAGCTCGGGCCTTGGATACTCAGGCTCCTCGCGTCTCTCGCGGCGGCGCAGGTACGGATGCACCATGTCGCCTTGGATCGGCCCCGGACGCACGATCGCGACTTGGATGACGATGTCGTAGAAGGTCTTTGGCCTGAGGCGCGGCAGCATCGCCATCTGGGCGCGGCTCTCGATCTGGAACACGCCGACCGTGTCAGCTTTCTGGATCATCGCATAAGTGGCTTTATCCTCGCTCGGGATCGTCGCGATGTCGACGTCCTCGCCCTTGTGCTCGCGCAGCAGATCGAAGGCACGGCGCATGCAACCCAGCATCCCTAAGCCCAGCACGTCGACCTTCATGAATTTCAGGGTGTCGATGTCGTTCTTGTCCCATTCGATGACCTGGCGGTTTTCCATCGCGGCCGGCTCGATGGGGGCAAGATCGTCGAGACGCTCCTCCGTCAGCACGAAGCCACCCGGGTGCTGCGAGAGGTGGCGCGGCGCGCCGATGAGCTCTGAGGCGAGCTCCAAGGTCATGCGCAGGCGCGGATCGTCGAGGTTGAGGTTGAGCTCCTTTGCCTCCTTGTCCGAGACGCCATCATTGCCCCAGCCCCAGACAAGGCCGGAGAGACCGGCTGTCACATCCTCGGGGACACCGAGCGCCTTGCCGACCTCGCGCACGGCGCCTCGGGCGCGGTAGCAGGAGACAACAGCGGTGAGTGCTGCCCGATGGCGGCCGTAGGTGTCGTAGATCCATTGGATCACTTCCTCGCGCCGCTCGTGCTCGAAGTCGACGTCGATGTCCGGTGGCTCACGTCGCTCCTGGGAGACGAAGCGTTCGAAGAGCAGGTCATGCTCGGTGGGATTGATCGACGTGATGCCGAGCACGAAACACACGGCGGAGTTCGCCGCCGAGCCGCGCCCCTGGCATAAGATGCCCCGCGATCGGGCGAACGAGACGATGGCGTGGACGGTGAGGAAGTACGGCGCATATCCCAGCTCCTCGATTAGGCGTAACTCATGGCGGCAGGTCGTCGCGACCACATCGGGAATGCCATCTGGATAGCGCTTCCTTGCCCCCTCCCAGGTCAGGCGTTCCAGCTTCTCCTGGGCGGTCTCGCCGGGCTCCGTTTCGGACGGGTACTGGTAGCGCAGTTGGTCGAGGCTGAACGTGCAGCGATCGAGGACTTCATGCACATGCCGGAAGGCCTCGGGATGTCGCTCGAACAGACGTCCCATCTCGACCGGATCCTTGAGATAGCGGTCGGCATGCCGTTCCAGCCGGTAACCGGCCTCGTCGATGGTGCAGCCTTCACGAATGCAGGAGACGACATCCTGCAAGCGGCGGCGGTCCGGGTGATGATAGAGCACGTCGCCCACGGCGATCGACGGCACTCTCGCTGCCTGTGCCGCCTGCTCGATGGCATGAAGGCGCAGATGCTCGTTGGGCGCAAAGCGCCGGATCAGTGCCATGTAGGCACGGTTGCCGAAGGTGCTCTTGAGACGTGCGAGGTTTTGATCGATGACAGCATCCGCTTCATCGCCCAGGAGAATGGCGATCAGGCCTTCGTTCCAGGCTGCCACGTCATCCCAGGCAAGATGGCACTGCCC
The DNA here is from genome assembly GCF_044784385.1 of Microvirga sp. RSM25. Taxonomy (NCBI): domain Bacteria; kingdom Pseudomonadati; phylum Pseudomonadota; class Alphaproteobacteria; order Hyphomicrobiales; family Methylobacteriaceae; genus Microvirga; species Microvirga sp. RSM25. The sequence continues at coordinate 5,066,895 of NZ_CP173039.1, forward strand.
CTTGCCGCCGCGGCTCTTGCCGATGCTGAGTAGCCGGCATAGGCGCGAATAGGCTGCCCGATCCGTCGGATAGACGAGAAGCGACGTGCCATCAATGAGATCGAGCCGGCAACCCACGATAAGACGAACGCCGGTCTCCCGCGACGCTTCGTATGCGCGCACGATGCCGGCCAGCGAGTTGCGGTCGGTGATGCCCAGCGCCGTGATGCCCAGAAGCTTCGCCTGCTCGAACAGCTCCTGCGGGCTCGAGGCGCCGCGCAGGAACGAGAAATGGGTCGTGACCTGGAGTTCAGCATACATGCGAGGGGTGGTCGTCCATCATGAGAAGAAGCCGTGCATCCACCAGCGTCCGCCTTCGGCGGTGGGTGCATCGCGGAAGATCCAGTAGCGCCCGCCTTGCTCGGTCTCGACGCGGTAGTAGTCCCGGGCGAACGAACCCTTGTCGCCGTTCCACCATTCCGGCGTGATGCGCTCAGGGCCATCGGCCTTGGCGACGGAGTGGCGGACCTTGCGCCAGACGAAGAAGCGTGGAGGATGATCCGGGAGCAGGGCAGTGGCCACCACGGGCTCGGGCGGATTGAGCAAGCGCGTGGGCCGCGGCAGGTTCTCCGGCCAGACTGCACCTGTCGGCGGCGCGAGTGCCGGGATCCTGCGTGCCATGCGCTCAGGCACGAGACTCTGAACGGGTGCAAGACGGTAGACCTTCTTCAGGCCGATGCGAGCGCCGAGACGGTCGACGAGCTGGCCCATATCCGCGTTGCCAGCGTCCTCATCACCGAGGCCTTGCGCCTGGACCTGCGTCTCCGTCAGCGGCTCGATCTTGCTGGCGACAAGGACAACCTCCTCGATCCCGAACCCGGGATCGATCGTTTGCAGCCGCTCGTCGAAGAGTTTGGCGAGATGCGTCGCATCCCGATTGGCCCTGGCGGTGCCGACGCGCAGGCAGGCGCTCTTCTGATCGACCCGCTGGACAAGGAGGTCGAGCCGGCGCGCCCCTTTCCCGCGGCGCTCCAGTTGCCGGCACAGATCTGTGGCAAGGCGCAGCACCACGCGGTTGAGATCCTCAAGCCGGCCGATGGGCTCCGCAAAGGCAAGAGACGCGGTCGGAGTGTCCTTGGGGATCGTCGGCGTGATGGGCTCGAACTCATGGCCAAGAGCCTGATCGAGGCGCAACGCCACATCCCGGCCGAAGCGCCGGACCAGAGGCGCGCGCGGCATGGCAGCCAATTGACCCACGCGCTCGATGCCGAGCCGGTGCAGGGCGCTGAGCTTGTCCGGGGCGATCCGCAAGGCCCGGATCGACAGGGTCGCCACCGCGTCCACGGTCCGGCCTGTCGGGACGACACCGCCGGCTCCGTAGCGGACGACGGCCCAGGCGGCTCCCGGGACATCGGCGACGGCCGCTTTGGCAGCGATCCCCTGCCGCGTCAGGCGGCTGATCAGATCCCGGAGCAATTCTTCCTCGCTGCCGAAGAGATGCGCCACGCCGGCAATGTCGATCCACAAGCCATCGGGAGGATCGAGCGCCACCACGGGCGAGTAGCCGATGGCCCAGCGCGCCAACTCCCGCAACGAGGCGTCGTCCTCGTCCGGGGTTGCCTCGACCATGTGCAGGTTGGGCACCAAGGCCTGTGCCTGAGCGAGCGCCATGCCGGTGTAGAGGCCGAGTTCTTGCGCAGCCGCACAGGCCGCACGCACGACGCGGCGTGACCCGACCGTGTGCACGGTCACGAGGGGCTCATGACGCGGTGGCTCGCCGGTCCGCCGCCTGATCCGATCGGTCGGCCAGGTCGGCAGGTAGAGCGAGACGACCCTTCGCATCGCAGGCCTCCAGAATCCAGGTACGGGGTTCGGCGCCACGGCAGCGCAGGAGCTCGACGTGCCAGCGTTCCCGTCCAAGACCGGGAGCGGGCATAAGTTCGGATAAGGCAGGAGCAATCCGCCAGCGTGTGACGGCTGCAGTTGGCAGATAGACCAGATCCTTCTCCGCCAGAGTCCACCAGCGCCGGATCACCAGGGCAGTGACGCCCGTGGCTTCAGCCGCCAGTTGCAGACGGCGCGAGGCGGTCAGGCCGAGGCGCGTGACCTCGCCGACAACGGCCGCCAGCCCTTTCTCGCGCAGGCCTTCTTCGATGAGCGGCAGGATCTCTCCCTCGCGCTCCGCCTCGGCATAGATCACACGGTCTGGGTGCAGGCCGGCGCGCAAGAGGCCGGGCGCGAACAAGTCCCGGCGAGTCAGGCACCAGAGCACAGGCCCCCTGAGGCGGGCTGCGATGCCTGCGGTGAACAGGGTCGTGCTGCCGGCGAACTCAGAGGCGAGCCCCGCCTCGATCATCTCGTGCAGGGCACCCCGGGCAAAGCCGCCTCCTGGCAAATGACCGTCGATCTCGCGAAGACCGAAGGGCAGAGGTTTGATCTTCTGAGAGCCACCTTCGAGCCGGGCAATCCGGTGCCGCAAATCGGCAAGCCTGTCCTGTTGCCCGGCATGCATGATTCCGTGCCTGTTCAAGTTTGTGTCGAGAATGTTCTTATTATGTTCCCATACGGAAATGAGTCAAATGCACGTAGTGGTAGTTGTGAATTTTGGGGAGAAGAATGTTTCGTACAGCCTTGCTGGTCGCCTCAACAAGGGGCAGCTTCTGGCATGAGGCTGACCTTACCCCAATGTCCGATGTTGAAGGGATAAGTGGACCTTCCTAAGGAAAGGAGTGGTCTCTTGTCCCGATCACCGAGATGTGGCTTGCTCGCAGAGCTACGTGAGGACAACAACCTATGCCCGATCTGACCCTGTGGGGATTGTTCATCGTCGCGTCCGTGGTGCTGCTGCTGACGCCCGGCCCGGCGGTGCTCTTTATCGTCGCTCGTTCGGTCGAGCAGGGGCGGGCCGCCGGGCTGGTCTCGGTGCTTGGGATCCATCTCGGCACCATCGTCCACATCACCGCGGCGGCCGTTGGTCTCTCAGCCCTCGTCGTGTCATCGGCGCTCGCCTTCGCGATCATCAAGTATCTCGGCGCCGCCTATCTCATCTGGATCGGCATCCGCACCCTCTTGGCCAAGGACCCTGATCCCGAAGCGCCCGCAGTGCCAACTGAGCCTTTGCGCCGGGTCTTCCGCGACGGTTTCGTGGTCAATCTTTTCAACCCGAAGACGGCGATCTTCTTCCTCGCCTTCCTGCCGCAGTTCGTCGATCCCGCGCGAGGCGCGGTGCATTGGCAGATCCTCATCCTCGGCCTCACCTTCATGGGGCTCGGGATCATGAGTGATGGGATGTTCGCGCTGGTGGCCGGGGCCACCGGCGATTTCCTCCGCCGCAACCGGCGCTTCCTGCGCTTGCAGCGCTGGTTCGCGGGCATCTCGTTCATCGGTCTTGGTGCCACCGCAGCCCTCGCGACGCGCAAGTAACCAGCATCCGTCATCGGTGACCGGACTGACGCGGGTCGACCTAATGTCTGCTCATGACACGCACTGAAGGAGGCCGAACGCCCGCACCTGCGCGGCAAGCGGACCTTTACACGGCTGCGCTTAAAGACCCAATTGACCCGGAACGGACCCTCGGCTCCCGCAAATTTGGGTGCACAGGTTACCGTTCTCAACGCTTGCCTAAGCTGAACACGTGTGCATAGATTTTCATGTGAGGTTTGACGCAAATCCGTCTTTCCCGCACAGCCGTCGAATTCACGCAGAGCATCAATGGACGCGGAGCAAGTCCCAATAGAGGCGCCTTCAGATCGTGAAGATCATCTGAAACGCGACCGCGCAGTGCGTAACTTCGTGACGGCAGAAGACGTGGCCCGCCTCGCCGGCGTCTCCCGCTCGGCCGTGTCGCGCACGTTCACGCCAGGGGCCAGCGTCTCAGCCGATGTGAGGCATCGGGTGCAGGAGGCCGCTAAGACCCTGGGATACCGGGTCAATCGCCTGGCCCGAAGCCTGATCAGCGATCAGTCCAACCTAGTCGGCGTCGTCGGCGCCAATCTGTCCCTGCCCTTCATGGCGCGCCAGCTCGACGAGTTGAGCCGCGCACTTCTTAGGCGCGGCATGCAGTGCCTGCTCCTGAACGCCGCAGAGGCGGAGCAGGGGATCACGCCGCTGATCGAACTCATTTTGGAGTTCCGCGTGCGGGCCATCGTGGTGATGTCCGGCTCGCCGCCCTCGTCCATCATCGACGAGTGCGTGGCCAACGGCGTGCGGGTGATCCTTGTCAACCGGCAGGCCGACGATACCGAAGCGGACACGATTGTCAGCGACGATCTTGGTGGCGCGCGCATCGCGGCCGAGCGGCTCCTCCGGGCCGGGTGCCGGCGCATCGGCGTCGTGGGCAGCGGGGCCCGCACGCCAACCCAGATCCGCCGACGCGTTGCCTTCACGGATTGCATTGAGGAAGCCGGGATCAAGCCCGCTGTCTGGGCATTGAACGAGACCACCTACGAGACCGGCATGGAGGCCGCCAAAGGTCTGCTCGCCTCCCATGACCTTGACGGCGTGTTCTGCGTCACCGATCTCTTGGCGCTCGGCTTTCTCGATGGCGCCCGCGGGATGGGACGGCGCATACGCGAGGATCTCTCGGTCATCGGCTTCGACGATATCCCGCAATCGGCATGGGCTCCCTATCGCCTGACGACTGTCAGGCAGTCGATGAGCGATCTGACCGGATCCGTGCTGGCGGCCATTGAACGAGAGATGCACGGGAAGGGTACGGCCCTCGTGCATGAGATCCTTCCAGTAGAACTCGTCGAGCGGGCGACCGTCCGGTTCAACACCTGATCCGATTGTCCATTCCTTATTCAGAATGCCTCTTGCAAGCTTTGCACACGTGTGCAAAGCTTCCGTGACTTCTCTCCTATGATCCTTAAGCGGCCTCGTCGCGCTGCAGCAGGCTCGGGTTGAAGAGCGCGAGCTGACCGCCCTCCGGCAAGGCCGGACGAGAGCACCCAAAAGTCAGCCGCGGATGGGAAACGCTTTTTGCCGGCACCCGGCTCCGAGAAGGACATGATGGAATGACAAGTTCTGCGGCGCCAGCACAAACCCCATCGAATGGATTTTCTGCAAGGGCTGTCCTGGGCCACCTGCGGCACTTCTTCACCCGGCCGGAACGCCTCCTCGGCATCCTGCTCGCCGTTGTGTTGGGGGGGCTGGTTCTCGTTCCACTGTTCGAGCTGATCCGGGAGACCCTCACTGTTCAGCCCTATGATCGGGCTTATTTGCCCAAAGCCCAGCCGGGCGAGTTCACGCTCTTTCACTACGAACGCGTCTTCGCCGGCCGTCTCTCCTGGGCGATTTTCTACAAGCCCTTCTTCAACTCGCTGGTCACGGCCTTTGCCGCCACTGCCATCTGTCTTGTCTACGGCGCGGGCCTCGCCTGGCTGATCGTGCGCACCAACATTCCGTTCCGGAACTTCCTGCACACGCTGGTGATGATCCCGTACATGCTTCCGTCGTGGGTGATGGCGCTGGCCTGGATCACGTTCTTCAAGAACGACCGCATCGGTGGGGCGTCAGGCGCCTTCGCGTACTTCTTCGGCGTGCAGCCGCCGGACTGGATCGCCTATGGCCCTATCCCGATCATCATCTGCATGTCTCTGCACTACTACGTCTACTCCTATCTCTCGGTGTCGAGCTCGATCACGAGCGTCGACAGCCAGCTTGAGGAAGCAGGGGCGATGGCAGGCCTCTCGCGCCTCAAGCAGTTCCTGTGGATCACTGCGCCACTGTTGCTGCCAGCCATCGGCTCCGCGGTTGTGATGACCTTCATCCGCGTGGTCGGATCGTTCGGCACGCCCGCCGTGCTCGGCATGCCGGTGCGCTATTTCGTGCTGCCGACCCAGATCTATGCCGCCATGGGAACGCGCAATGCGGGCGACGGCTTCCTGCTGGCGCTGGTGCTCGTGGTTCTCGCCTGTCTGTTCATATTCATCAACCAGCGCCTCATCGGTGTCCGCAAGAGCTTTGTGACCCTCTCCGGCAAGGGCTTCCGCAGCAAGGAGATTGATCTCGGACGATGGCGCTGGCCACTCTTCATCCTCGTTATGCTGCTTATGACGGCGGCCGTTGCCTTCCCGCTCGTCCTGCTGATCCTGCAATCGCTGATCAAGACGGCCGGCAACTACAGCCTCAGCAACCTGACCCTGCACTATTGGATCGGCGGGGGAGGCGAGGGTGTTGACCAGCTACAGGCGGCGCTCGTGGACAATGGCAACATCATTGATGCCACCTGGAACAGCCTCAAGCTGGCGTTCCTCACGGCCATGACGACCGGCATCTTCGGCTTCCTCATCGGCTATGTCGTCGTCAGGACCCGCGGCTCGCTTACATCACGTGCCTTGGAACTCGTGGCCTTCCTGCCGTACATCTTCCCGGCCCTGGCCTTCGGCGCAATCTATATCGGCATGTTCGCCCGCCCGTTCGGGCCGATCCCGGCGCTATATGGCACCTTCGCGCTTCTCGTTCTGATCTGCTCGGTCAAGACGCTGCCCTTCACCTCCCGCACCGGCATCGCGGCGCTCCTGCAGATCGACAAGTCGCTGGAGGAGGCGGCCCGCGTCCAAGGCATCGGTTGGTTCCGCCGCATGATGCGGATCATCGTGCCCATCGCCGCCGGCGGTCTTCTGTCAGGCATGCTCCTCAGCTTCATCAGCATCATGCGGGAGCTTTCGCTTATTATCCTGCTTGTCACGCCGTCCACCAACGTGCTCGCCGGCGTCATCTACAACTACCAGAACCAGGACATGCCCCAACTCGTCGGCGTCGCGACCGTGCTGCTCGTCGCCATCGTGATTGTGGTCAACCTGGTCGTCCGTGCCTTCTCAACGAAGGCACGGATCGGAGCAGCCTGACCGCCCCATCCGGATCGACAAAATGAGAAACGAAGGAGGAAGCGCATCATGACACCGACGTTCCGCAGTGCCAAAGCTTGGATCGTGGCCGGAGCCCTGACTCTTGTATTGGCGTCGCCAGCCCTGGCGCAGCAGGCTGATCCCAAGTGGGATTCCTGGCTGCAGAAGAGCCAGCTCGGCCCGTACCAGAAGAACGAGAATTGGGACGAGGTTGTCGCCAATGCGAAGAAGGAGGGCGAGGTCGTTGTCTATTCCTCGTCCGGCACGATGCTGAAGGTGGCCGAGGACTTTGCCAAGTTCTATCCCGAGATTAAGGTCAAGGCCTACGACCTCGGTTCCGAGAAGACCATCGAGAAGGTCGTGCGCGAGCACCAGGCCGGCGTCTACGCGGCGGACGTGATCTATTCGGGCGGGACCGAGCAGATGGTGTTCGACCTGCTCCCCAACCACCGCATCGTCAACTACGTGCCGTCCTATCTGACGGACAGGGTCCCCGCCGAGCACCGCGAACCGCTGCTAACCCATGTGATCGAAGCCTACGGTCTCCTCTACAACTCGGAGGCCTATCCGAAGCCGCCAATCAAGAGCATCTGGGAATTGACCGAGCCGCAATGGAAGGGCCGCTTCTCCATGAAGTCGCCAGCCGGCTCGCTCACCACGTTGATGATGCTAGCCGCTATCGTTGAGCATTCCGAGGAGATGCAGAAGGCCTACGAGCAGCATTACGGCAAGAAGCTCGAACTCTCGTCGGGAGTCGAGAGCGCGGGCTACGAGTTCCTGCACCGGTTGATCGGCAACGACATCGTCATCTCCGACAACAGCTCGAAGATCGCGACCGCGGTCGGTCTTCGCGGCCAGACCAAGCCGCCGATGGCGTTCTCGGTCATCCATTATCTGACCAAGAACCAGAGCGACAACTACGCGAATGCGATCCCCTACGACCTGCAGCCCGCGGCGTTGTTCTCCTACCCGACCTACGTGGCTGTGGCTGGACAGGCACCTCATTCGAACGCAGCGAAGGTTTTTGTGGCGTTCCTGATGGGCAGCAAGGACCTGAATGCCACTTCGGAGCTCAAGCCTCCATTCCGGTCCGGGCAGTCGCTGGAACTCCTGCAGGGCATGGCCGCCTTTTACCAGGTCGGCACCTTCTCCCCGCGGACCGACGTTCCGCCGCCGCCCTACAGCGAGATGTGGCCCAAGGCCAATAAGCTCACAGCATCACCTGAATTCGTGAAAGACAACATCGCGAAGATCAGCGACTTCTGGATGGCCGAGACGAGCCGATAACCCGACCTGAATGGCTTCCGCACGAGAGAGTGCCCATGTCTGAAATTACCCTCAGAAACATCACGAAGTCGTACGGAAGCCATCTGGCCCTTCCGAGTCTCGATCTCGATATCCCGAAGGGCAGCTTCGTGACCCTGCTCGGGCCGTCGGGCTGCGGCAAGACCACGACCTTGCGCGTCATCGCCGGCCTTGAGCAGGCCACCACGGGCGAGGTCGTGCTCGGCGGCAAGACAGTCTACTCCAACCGGACCGGCGTCTTCGTCGCGCCTGAGCGGCGCGGCCTCGGCTTCATTTTCCAGAGCTACGCTCTGTGGCCCAACATGAAGGTCGACAGGAACATCACTCTGGCGCTCTCGGAGGCGAAGCAGCCGGCGCAGGTGGTCAAGGAGCGCCTTTCTGAAGCGCTCGCGAAGGTTCAGCTGACTGGGCTTGCGGACCGCTACCCGTCCGAGCTGTCGGGCGGTCAGCAGCAGCGGGTGGCGGTGGCCCGCCTGATCGCGGCACGCAACTCGATCCTGCTGATGGACGAGCCGCTGTCGAACCTCGACGCGAAGCTCAGAACGGAGATGCGCACCGAGCTCAAGCGACTGCATCGCGAACTGCAGGCCACCACGGTCTACGTCACGCACGACCAGGTCGAGGCGTTGACCATGTCGGACATCATTGTGGTGATGAAGGACGGCGTCATCCAGCAGCAGGGCTCGCCCTACGAGATCTATCACAATCCCGCCAATCTCTTCGTCGCCGAATTCATCGGCGATCCCAGGATCAACCTTCTTGACGGAATTCTGAGCACGTCGGGAGGTGAGCGGGTCGCACGCTTCGAGGGCACGGACATTCCCGCCCCTGCAGGCCTGCAGGGCGCAGACGGCCCAGTGACGTTTGCGATCCGCCCGGAGAACATTGTGATTGTCGAGCGGCAGGGTCCGTTCAGCCTGTCGGCCGAGGTTGACATCGTCCAGCCCACCGGATCGCAGACGATCATCTCGCTCTCGGTCAAGGGGCATCGGGTCACGGCGCTTATTCCACGTTTCGAGACCTCTCTGCCGAAGAAGAACCTCTGGATCGAGTTTCCCGCCGACCAACTCACCTTCTTCGACAAAGGTAGCGGGAACCGGCTCCCGTTGGCGCAAGCTGTCATCGGAGCCTCCCACGCAGCCTGAAGGTGGCCCTCGGCCGGAGGCCGACCAAGGCAGAACCTACAACTGTGCGGGCCGCGCCTCCGAGCGGGTGTTCCGCAACAACAACCGTGAAGTTCAGGATACAAGTTTGATGGTGACCCAGTTCAACTACCCACGTCCCCCGATGAGCCTCATCGTCGAGGACCTTCCGCCATTTGAGGTAAAGCTCTTCGTCGGCGATGCCAATGCGGCGTCGGACAAGGCGTTGCTTGAAGGCAACGACATCGCCATTGTGGTGAACTGCGCCGTCAACTTGGACATCGATTACACGGCTGGAGTCGGAGCCTCCGACATCGCTTCGCCGCATGGTCCGGTTCGGAACTATAAGCTCGGCCTCATCGATGATGCCGGCAATCCGGACACGATGCTGCTGGCCGGCTACTATCTGCTCGACGGCGCCCTGCATCAGCAGCTGCCCGACCGCCACACCTATCCCCACCGCCGTAGAGGCAACGTGCTGCTTCATTGTCGGGGCGGACGCAGTCGGTCAGTGATTCTGGCGGCCTTGTACCTCCACATCAAGTTGATCGACCGTTTCCCGACCCTTGAGGCAGCCATCGATCATCTGCGCATCACCCGTGAACTCCACCCTGATGAGTGGGAAGAAACGCCGAAGCCGATGCTGATCAAGGCCGCACGCAATGCCGCCGCGTGGATCCAGCACATCGAGCGCGAGAAGCATCCGGCGCCACAGCTCGTATCCTCCAGCCAGTAAGCAGGACATCCCATCATGCCAGCCTTCAGCACCGTGCGGGTCGCGGGTCCCACCTCATCCCCAGCAGCGAAATCTGACCTGAGACTGTCCGTTGCATGCGCGGTGGCGCGCGAGGCGGGGGCCTTGGCACGCCGCCGATTCAACGGACGCCCCGGCGCGACGGGCATCAACCTCAAGGGACACCAGGACTACCTCTCGGCTGTCGATGCCGAGGTTGAGGGTCTGGTGCGCGGCCGATTGCTGGAGAGCTTTCCGGACGACTCCTTCTTCGGTGAAGAGGGTGGCGGATCGTTCGACAACAATGTCTGGGTGGTGGATCCGATTGATGGCACGGCGAACTTCGTGCGCGGGATCTCACAGTTCTGCATCTCCATCGCCTATGTCCGTGACGGTCAGACCCAGATCGGGATCATTTATGATCCAATGCACGATGAACTGTTCGCGGCGGAGCGCGGAAGGGGCGCGACCCTGAATGGCGAGCCGCTCCGGGTCAGCGGGCTGGGCGACATGCAGTCCGCCACCATCGAGGCCGGCTGGTCGACCCGGCTTCCCCTCAGCCAGTATGTTGATCTCGTCGGCCGGATCCTGGCGGATGGGGCCGGCGTCCGTCGCGGCGGGTCGGGGGCCCTGGCTCTGGCCTATGTGGCGGCAGGCCGGATCGACGGCTATTGCGAGTTGCACATGAACTCGTGGGATGCCTTGGCCGGAATGCTGTTGATCGAGGAGGCGGGCGGCTGGGTGAATGACTTTCTCGCCCATTCCGGACTGCGCGACGGCAACATCGTGCTCGGCTGCACGTCCAGCCTGATGAGTCCTCTCGTGCGATTGATGGAAATAGCCTGACCCTACTCAGGGTTTGATACGGGAATGCGGCAACCTCCACCCCGGTTGTCACGAGAGGACTTGTGCTCCTCGGAATATTTGAAAGCGGTTCCATATGGTGTTCTCAACCCGTGATGCCGGAGCTGTGGATCAGCTTCTCCGCGAAGCCGCGCGGGTTGAGATCATGCCCCGCTTCCGGAATCTGTCGGCCCAGGAGGTTCGGCAAAAGTCGTCGGCCATGGACCTTGTGACGGACGCGGACGAGGCCGCCGAGCAGATGATCGCCAAGGGGCTGAGGCAGGTCTTTCCACATGCTGTCCTGATCGGTGAGGAGGCCACGGAGCATGACCCGTCTTTGCTGGACAGGCTGGAAGACGCGGACCTTGCCTTCCTGATCGACCCGGTGGACGGCACCAAGAATTTCACTTCGGGTCTCCCGTTGTTTGGGGTGATGGTGGCGGCCGTTATACGAGGAGAGATTGTTGCCGGTTGGATCCATGACCCGGTTGGGGACGACACAGCGATAGCCGTCCGCGGGGAGGGGGCCTGGATCGAGCATCCTAATGGCAAACGCATCGATCTCCGGGTTGCGCCTTCGGTTGCCATCCAGGAGATGTCAGGATGCGCGTCCTGGCATCATATGTCGGAGCCAGAGCGATCCGCTATGGCGGCGAACCTGACGGGTTTCGGGGCCGTTGCATGTTATCGCTGCGCGGCGCACGAGTATCGGATGGCAGCCGCCGGGCATTGCCACTTCCTTGTCCACTCGAAGCTGATGCCTTGGGACCATGCGTCAGGCTGGCTGCTCCATCAGGAGGCTGGCGGCTACTCCGCACGGTTTGATGGATCGCCCTATCGACCCACCCTCAACGAGGGGGAATCATTTGCGCTCCCGATGCGGAAAGCTGGCGAACGATTCATGAGAGACTGTTCGACCCTGCCTAGCCGTTTCAACCCTGTTCTTGTTCACCCTGTCGCTTCGAACCCGACATCCTTCCAAAATTGACCTTTATTGGAACGAGGCTGGCCCAATCCGCTTGGATCGTGTCCTGGAGCAAGTCAGCCATGTGTTGCTCTGCTAAGACTTGTCGAATGTCCGTTTGAGGGTTGATTTCAGTCGAGTAATGCTGGTCGTGGTCTCTGTCGAGACTAGGCGGTAGGCGAGTGTGATCTACCTACTTCTGTGCACGCCTGCTCGGATCACCGCGCAGTCGGTAGCACGGGAGGAAATCATGAGACGCCTCGTCACTGTTGCGGCCTTGTTGGCCACTACAAGTAGCATTGCGTACGCGCAAAATACCCTGCCTCAGCTTAACGATTCTTATTTTCGAGCCGCCCAATCGGCCCTACAGGAGCGGTTGCGTGTGACGCTGAACACCAATCGCGCCAAGAACGTGATTCTCTTCGTCGGCGACGGCATGGGCATCTCCACGGTCACAGCCGGCCGCATCTATGAGGGACAGAAGCGCAGCGTGGATGGTGAGTCCAACTCGCTGACCATGGAAAAGCTGCCCTTTGCGGCCCTGTCGAAGACCTACACCCATGACGCTCAGGTTGCCGACTCCGCTCCGACGGCCGTAGCGATGGTGACTGGCGTCAAGACGCGCAATGACGTCATCGGCGTCAACAGCGAGGTCGAGGTTGGCGATTGCGCAGGGTCCAAGGGCAAAGAGGTCTTAAGTCTGGCAGCCATGGCGGAGCGGGCAGGTCAGGCGACCGGCGTCGTTTCCACGGCGCGCATCACTCATGCCACGCCGGCTTCCATGTACGCGCACACACCTCACCGTGATTGGGAGGGCGATGCCAACATGACCTCGGAAGCCATCGCGGCAGGATGCAAGGACATCGCCCAGCAGCTTGCCTCTTGGTCATATGGAGACGGCTTCGACGTCATCTTCGGGGGTGGACGTGACCGGTTCCTGCCAGAAACGATGAACGATCCTGAGGACACAGATAAGAAGGGTTCGCGCAAGGACGGCCGCAATCTTGTTCAGGAGTGGCAGAACCGCTATTCCAACAGCGGCGTGTTCCTCTGGAACAAGGATCAGTTCGATAAGCTCGACACTAAAACCCCGCATGTGATGGGCCTGTTCGAGCGCTCGCACATGCGCTACGAAGCAGACCGCCTGAAGGACAATGGCGGCGAGCCATCCCTGGCCGAGATGACGGTGAAGAGCATCGACATCCTGAGCCAGAACCCGACCGGCTTCTTCCTCATGGTGGAGGGTGGGCGCATCGATCACGCGCACCATGACGGCAATGCATATCGCTCGCTTGAAGACATGGTGGCCTTCGACAACGCCATCAAGGCAGCTTTGGACAAGGTGAACCTCGCTGAGACTCTGGTGATCGTGACAGCAGATCACAGCCATACGCTCACCATCAGCGGCTATCCGAAACGCGGCAACCCCATCTTGGAAACCATCGTCGAGCCGGACGGAAAGCCAAAGCTCGGCAAGGACGGCAAACCGTTTACCACGCTTGGCTATGCCAACGGGCCCGGTGCCGTCAAAGAGAATGAATCGCGTCCGACACCAGCGAACACCACGGCGCCGGACTACAAGCAGCAGTCCCTTGTTCCGCTCGACAGCGAAACCCATGGCGGTGAAGATGTGGCAATCTTCGCCGGCGGCCCTTGGGCCCACCTCTTCGCGGGCGTGGTGGAACAGAACTACATCTACCATGTGATCGATCACGCAACGAAGTTGGGTGAACGATCAGGCTTGCGTGCAGCCGCTCAGTAAGAGTTCTCGGGGGTGGGCCCAAACCGGACCCACCTGCCTCGCGCATTGGTACGTCCTTGGGCGGACAGACAGGTCTCTGCGCAAGTGCAGGAATAGCCGTTCATGACACAGAGCGGACCTTGCAATCGTACTCGAAACCTATCGTTTTTGATCCGCCGCTCGGGGAATGGATATATGTCCGCTTGTGACCCAATTCGGACCTTACGGCCCTTTGGAGTTTGCCATTTACACCAAGGCGCCCGGTTGCTCCTTCAGATGGATCCGCATAACGATATCCTGATCATAATTTCCGAAACCGCGACCAAAGATATTAATTCCACCAGGGTGTCGGGCCGTCTCGTCGATCCCGATCCTCAAACGAATTCCGTGATGCTTATCGAGATCAAGTTTATCGAGTGTTACATCCGATATCTGGACGTCGTTCACCGATGTTCCACTCCGGGAGATCCGCCAAGTAACGAGCTTGCCGTATTGTGACCCCTCCAGCTTCCACCATTGTGGAGTGTAAACACCGCGCTTGTCGCCGAAGTCACTCGGGGAGATCCAAGTCCCGATTTTCACATTGTTGACCCAGAGGCTGATCTCGGATGGCCAGTCAAGGCTCGTGCCCGGAACCTCCGACGAAAGCTCCATAACGAATTCGAGCCTATCAATCTTAGCGCCTAGAACCTTGCCGTTGTTAGGGAATTTGTATTCGACGAACCCCCGCCTGAACCAGATCAACGATGCATTCATGCGGTGGGGATCGAGAAAGAAATCCGGCACGTCGAGAACGCCCAGGACATTCTCTGTCGAGCAGAGCCCGCAGGGGGCGCTCACATCGCAGCTCGTATAGAGACCGATAGGCATGGACACTTCGACATGGTCCCTGCTCTTGAGTGCATCCTGATCGTCGAATCGAATGATGATTTCATCGTAGCGAATTGAGCAGACCTTCTGCTGGCCCTTTGAGGCTTTGAGCGTCTCGGTCTCAATTAGTCCCGAGCGTTCTAATACCTGGATATGGGTTGCGATCGTGGACTGCGGCAAGTCCAGTGCATCGCTGATCTCATTCACGTTCAGCGGACCTCGCGCCCGCAGAAGCTTGAGGATCCGAATCCGCCCGGGGGAAGCGATTCCTCGGATTGCTTCAGAGCTTTCCTCTGCGACAAGCGTCAGAAATTTTCTTTTGAATGTCGACATGCAACCGCTCGACCAAGATCTCGGGCCACCTGGAGCCCGTTCAGCTGAAAAGGATATGTATCGGGAGTTTCGATATATATCAATGATCCCGTTGACCAATCCCGAAAACTAAGGGCTAACTAAGAAAAAACATAAAGTTGAACCCTGGAGGAGCGCCAATGCGAATTCTACGCTTGCTTACCGTTGCGACAGGCCTGGCTTTGGCCGCGACCACCGCGCTGGCCCAAACGACCGTCCCGGGAGTACCCCGGAACGAGACGCTCATTCTCGAAAACCCGGAAGGCACGATCAAGAACCCTGGATGGTTCAACATCTGGACCATCAATGCTGGCGGCCAGTACACCGGTCTGCATCAGCTTGCGCTTGATACGCTCTGGTACATTGATCCCGAGCGCGGCCTCGATGGGGTCTGGGAAAACTCGCTTGCGGCGGAAAAGCCGATTTACAACGCGGACTTCACCGAGATGACGGTAAAGCTGCGTCCTGGGATCTACTGGAGCGATGGCGTCGAGTTTACTGCCGATGATCTCATCTACACGGTCGAGACCCAGATCAAGAATCCGGGCATGCGCTGGAGCGCCTTGCTGGCGCTGAACGTCGAGAGCGTGTCATCGCCAGAGCCATGGACAGTTCGGTTCAAGCTCAAAAAGCCGAACTCACGTTTCCACTCGCTCTTTACGGTGCGGTTCAACGCTATCTGGATGATGCCGAAGCATGTCTTCGAGAAAGCTGCCGATCCACAGAAATTCGACTTCAACCCTCCAGTGTCTCTTGGCGCCTACAAAATCCACAGCTTCGACCCTGACGGGAAGTGGTACATCTGGCAGAAGCGCGACGACTGGCAACGCACCACACTTGGGCGGTACGGTGAGCCGGGTCCGAAATTTGCGGCCTATATTGACCCAGGCCCGCCGGATAAGCGCGTGATCGCGCAGCTCAACCACAACTTAGATGTGGTGCATGACATTGCCCCTGAAGGCATGTTCACCCTGTCCAAGCAGTCGCCGAGTCTTAAAACTTGGTTCAAGAACTTCCCATTCGCGCACCCCGATCCGACCTTGCCGTCAGTGATTTTCAACATGCAGAACCCAGCCTTCCAGAACCGCGATGTGCGGTGGGCGCTGGCTTTGCTGATCGATGTCAAGGCCGTTTCGATGGCGTCCTATCGCGGTGCTGCCACGCTTTCGCCGATCGGTATCCCACCGACCGGGACTCATCCCGACGACTACCACATCCCGCTCCAGGAGTGGCTGGCGTCCTATGAGATCGACACCGGCAAAAGCAAGGTAAAGCCTTACGATCCGAACATCGGAAGCCAGATTGCCGAAATGCTGCGTCCCACCATGAAGGAGCAGATTCCGACCGATCCGAAGGAGATCGGGAAGGCGTTCGGTTACGGCTGGTGGAAGCCAAGCCCGCAGGCTGCCGCGGAGCTGCTCGAGAAAGCTGGTTACACGAAACGCGGCAATGCCTGGTACACGCCGGACGGCAAGCCTTTCTCGATCAAGCTGATGGTCGAGGGTGACACCCGTCCGATCCTGACCCGAGCCGGTACCATGATCGTCCAGCAATGGCGCCAGTTCGGCATCGATGCCAAGACGGAAGTCGCCCAAGGCACGATGCTCGACCGTCGGAATGCCGGCGACTTCGAGACGCTCATTTCCTGGAGCGTTGAGACCTATGGCGGCCATCCGGACCTGTCCTACTTCCTCGACAGCTGGCACTCCCAGTTCGTCGCAGCCCCAGGCAAAACCCAATCGCCCCGCAACTGGCAGCGTTGGAGCCATCCGGAGCTGGACAAGATCATCGAGGAGGTGCGCCGGATTTCCTTCGACGATAAGCGAACTGTCGAACTTGGTCGTGAGTACGCCAAGCTCATTGTTCGCGAAATGCCGATCATCCCGCTGATGGCATACAATGTCTTCACGGCCATGGATGAGACATATTGGACAGGATACCCGACTGCCGACAATCCCTATGCCAATCCCGTCCCGAACTGGGGTAATTCCCGCTCAATGATGGTGAAACTGAAGCCCAAGCAGCAGTAGCGCGCAGACGTCTCCTTATTTTTCTCAGACAAGGAGCGGTCCATGAGGGCTTACCTGACCTACCTGTCCAAGCGGCTGGTGCAGTTCGCTGTCGTCGTCTTCGTCGGGATCAACATCACCTATCTGGTGACACATATGACCCCGATCAACCCGGTCGAACAGTCGATCTCAGCAGCGACAGCGTACGGGGCTACCAGTCCGGAAGCCATCGAGATGATGCGGCAGTCGCTGCGCCAGCTCTATGGTCTCGAGGGGTCGCCGTGGGAACAGTACGTCTCGTTCTGGAAACGGGTTCTGGTCGGTGACTTCGGACCCTCCTTGTCAGCCTTTCCAACACCGGTCTCGCAGCTCATCCTGCGGGCCCTTCCCTGGACCGTCGGCCTTCTGCTGGTTTCGACGCTCCTGACCTGGATTCTGGGCAATTTGCTTGGCGGTCTCGCGGGCTACTATCGTAACAGCCGCATCCTCAAAGCGTTCGGCGTTCTCAGCATGGGGCTTCACCCCATCCCGTACTACGTCGTCGCCTTCGTCCTCCTCATTGTCTTCGGTTTCCTCTGGCCGGTGTTGCCGATCAGCGGCGGCGCTACAATGGCGTCGGATCGCTCCAACACGCCTGCCTTTGCCCTCGATGTCGCTATCCACTCGATCCTGCCCGTGCTTTCGTTGATGGCAGTTGGCATCGGCGGGTGGTTCATGGGGATGCGCTCGCTTGTGTCCAACATCGTAACCGAAGACTATGTCGTCTACGCGGAGCTCGCGGGCGTCAAACGCAGCAAGATCCTGCAATCCTACGTGATGCGGAATGCCCTCGGCCCCCAGGTGACAGGCCTCGCCTTGCAGTTGGGGGCCATCTTCAACGGTGCAATCATCACCGAGCAGGTCTTCGGTTACCCAGGCGTTGGATCGCTCCTGATCAGCGCAGTCCATGCTGGCGACTACAGCCTAGTTCTTGGTATCACGACAGTCTCGATCGTGGCCGTCTCCGCCACTGTCCTGCTGATCGATCTTCTCTATCCGCTGATCGATCCGCGCGTGGAGGCACGCTGATGAGCACTCTCAAGATTTTTCGTGACCTCTTCCGCTACAATGGTGAGTTCGCCATAGGCCTTGTGCTGGTGCTTGTCGTGCTGGCGGTTGCCGTCTGCTCCTTCTTTTCACCGTATCCGCCGATGGACGTCTACGTCGTACCGCCCGATGTGCCACCCTCTTGGGAGTATCCGCTGGGCACCACGTCGCGCGGGCAGGACGTATTCTGGCAGCTCACCTTTGCGATCCGAAATACCCTCCTGTTCGGCATTGTGGTGGCGGTTCTCAGCCGTATCATATCGCTCGGGGTCGGACTGATCTCAGGCTACAAGGGCGGCTGGGTGGACCGTGTCCTGATGTCGATCAACGATACTTTCGTCGTTATCCCGCTCTTTCCCATCCTGGTGCTGTTCTACTTCATCATGCGGGACCAGATGTCCTGGGCGATGCTCGCGGTTATCACCGCGCTTCTGGGATGGGCCTATGATGCGCGGCTGATCCGGTCCATCGCCATGAGCCTGAGGACCCGCGAATTCACCCGCCAAGCCGTGTTCTCAGGTATGGGTACCGGCAAGATCGTTCTCCAGGAACACTTGCCGTTCGTTCTGCCGATCGTGTTCTCGACGACCATGAACAACATCAATTGGTCGATCGGCATTGAGGTAACGCTATCGGTCTTGGGTTTCACCGACATCAACACTCCCACCGTCGGCGGCATGATCTACTGGGCAAACCAGCACACTGCACTGGTTTCAGGCGTCTGGTGGTGGATCACGTTCCCGGTCGTGCTCGTCATCATGCTGTTTATCGGGCTGTTCCTGCTCGCCATTTCGATGAACGAATACATCGACCCGCGTAGCCGTCTCAGCCGTCTTGGAGGGCAGGCATGATCACCGAGCTCCGATCCATTCCTCCATCCGTCGAACTAAAGGCGCCGCAGACCGCGCCGCTGCTCGCAGTGGATCGGTTGAAGGCTTACTATAAGACGCAGCTCTTCGGTGTTGACCGCGAGGTGAGGGCAGTTGACGACGTAAGCCTCAAGATCAACCGCAACGAGATCTATGGGCTCGCCGGCGAGTCGAGCTCCGGAAAGAGCTCCCTCATCAAGACCATTGCGGGCGCCATCCGTCCTCCGTTCCGGGTTGTTGAAGGTTCCGTACGGTTCAATTTCAAGGATGGAGAGCGGGATATCTACAAGCTTTCGCCGCAGGAGCTGTCGGCGATCCGCTGGAGCCATCTGTCCTATATCATGCAGGGCTCCATGAGCGTGCTGAACCCGGTTCGGCGGATCAAGCACGCCTTCGCGGACTTTGCGTTGCCGCACGTGAGCGTGAAGGGGGGCGACTTTACCCGCCTCGTGGAGCGCCACCTGAAACGGGTTCATCTCGATCCTGCAGTCCTCCAGGCCTACCCGCACGAGCTGTCCGGTGGGATGCGGCAGAGGGTGACCATCGCTCTGGCAACCGTCTGCAGCCCGGAATTCATTATCGCCGACGAGCCGACGACGGCGCTGGATGTGATCGTCCAGAAGGGCGTGCTCTCCATGGTGCGAGAGATCCAGCAGGAGCTCGGGTCCTCGGTCTTGTTCGTGACCCACGATATGGCGGTTCACGCTAACCTCACCGACCGTCTCGGCATCATGTATGCCGGCCGGCTGGTGGAGGAGGGCAGGACAAGGGACGTGTTCAGGAAGCCGCTCCATCCTTACACCGCGCATCTGATTTCCAGCCTGCCGCGCATTGGGGACGAGGCGCCGAAGAAGGGCCTTGAAGGCTCACCGCCGAGTCTCGCTGATCCTCCGTCAGGGTGCCGGTTCCACCCCCGCTGCCCTCTCGCCATCGACATCTGTCACCGCGAGGCTCCGCAAATGGTGGAAATCCTGCCCGGGCACCGGGCAGCCTGCCACGTTGCTCAGGCCGATCCCACTCGGGTCGAGGCGGTCGCATAAGGAGGCAAGCGCATGAGTCCGAACCTTCTTGACGTGGAAAACGTCAACAAGATCTTTACGAGGGGCGGTCTTGTTTCGCGGAGGGTCAACCATGCCGTGAATGATGTCAGCTTTTCTCTCGCGGCGGATAAGCCTGAGGTGTTTACCATCATCGGTGAGTCCGGCAGTGGAAAAACCACTCTGGCGGGCATGATCTTGAACAGCGTCGCTCCGACAAGCGGGCGAATCATGTTTCGGGGAAGAGACCTGCGCGACGTCCGCAGCCGCCGTGACAGGCTCGCGTTCATGAGCCACGTGCAGGCGATCTTCCAGAATCCTTTCGATGCATTCAATCCCCTGAAGCGCGTCGATCGCTACCTTTTCAGTGCGGCTCGGCGCTTTACGGAATGCCGCACAACGGAGGCGGCGGCAGAGCGGGCTGACGAGTCCCTGCGCAAAGTCGGCCTGTCACTTGCCGAAATCCGAGGGCGCTATCCGCACGAAATGTCGGGAGGGCAGCTCCAGCGCGTGGCGATTGCGCGCGCGCTCGTGTCCAATCCGTCCCTGATCGTCGCCGACGAGCCAGTCTCGATGATCGACGCATCGTTGCGTATGACCGTGATCAACCTGTTCAAAAAGCTGCGGGACGAAATCGGAGTCTCGATCATCTACATCACGCACGATCTCGCGACCGCCTACTATATCAGCGACCGTCTGATCATCATGCAGAAGGGCAAGGTAGTTGAAGGTGGCGACGCCCGGACGGTGCTGGCGGCCCCGCAACATCCGTATTCCATCAAGCTCCGCCAGGCGGTGCTGTCCGTCGACAACGCTTGGCGCGACGACCCTTTCACGGACATCATCCCGGCAGTAGCGACCTGATCCACCCCTCATTCCCATCACCAGCTCAAAAAGAGTTTGCCTGCTTAATTGATCGGAGCCTTCCCATGAAAGAAGCCAAAGTCACCATTGACCGCGATTTCTCAATCGCGGAAACGGATCCTCGTCTGTTCGGCGCCTTCGTCGAGCACCTGGGACGCTGCGTTTACGGCGGCATCTACGAGCCGGGCCATTCAACGGCTGACGAGCGGGGATTCCGACGTGACGTACTTGAGCTCGTCCGGGAGCTGGCTCCCACCATTATCCGCTATCCAGGTGGAAACTTCGTCTCCGGATACAATTGGGAGGATGGCGTCGGCCCTGTGGAGAACCGCCCGCGGCGGCTTGATCTCGCTTGGATGTCGACCGAGCCGAACACATTTGGCACCAACGAGTTCATGGACTGGTGCCGAGTGGCCGGCGTAGAGCCCATGATGGCTGTCAATCTCGGCACACGGGGCCCCGATGATGCTCGCCGTCTCCTGGAGTACTGCAATTTTCCAAGTGGTACTGAACTGTCCGATCTGCGCCGATCTCATGGATGGGAAAAGCCGCACAACGTGCGGTTCTGGTGCCTGGGCAACGAGATGGACGGCCCATGGCAAATGGAGACCAAGACTGCGTGGGAATATGGACGGATAGCGGCCGAGGCCGCCAAGCTTATGAAATGGATCGATCCAACCATTGAACTCGCCGCCTGCGGCTCGTCCTCGCGCAACATGCCGACCTTCGGCAGCTGGGAGGACACTGTGCTTGATCACTCATTTGATCATGTCGAATACATCTCATTGCATACCTATCTGAATAACTATGCGGATGACACCCCGGCATTCCTCGCAAGTCCGGACCTGATGGACAGCTTCATCGAGGAGGTTGTCGCTATTGCGGACGCGGTCGCTGCGCGCAAGCGCTCGCCCAAGCGCATCATGCTGAGTTTCGACGAGTGGAACGTCTGGTATCGGACCCGCCGCAAGAACGAGGGTCGCGTCAAGCTCGGTTGGCCTGTCGCGCCAACGATCCTCGAGGAGATCTACAACATGCAGGACGCGCTTGCTTTTGGAGGCGCCTGCATCTCCCTGCTCAATCACGCCGATCGGATCAAGTCGGCCTGCCTTGCACAGCTGGTGAACGCGATTGCTCCGATTATGACCGAGACTGGCGGGCCTGCCTGGCGTCAGTCGATTTTCTATCCCTTCAAAGATATGAGCAATCTCGGCCGGGGCACGGTGCTGCAAACGAAGGTGAATTCGCCCACCTACGAGACGACGTACTACGATCCACGTGGTACATCGGAGCTACGGTTCCCGCTTCCGGCCGTGCCCTACCTCAAGCTCTCCGTGGTTCACAACCATGACGAGGATTGCGTCACCATCTTTGCGCTCAACCGCAGCCTCGATGAGAGCCTGTCGATCGAAGCGCTCGTGCGCGGCTTCGAGGGTCTGGCAGTGAAGGAGGCGCACCAACTGCGCAACGACGATCTCATGGCCATCAACACGAAGGATGCACCAGATACGATCAAGCCCTCGTCGCTGGAGGGTGTTGAGATTTGGGGCGAACAGGTACGGGCCAAGCTCGCTCCGGCCTCGTGGAACGTAATACGACTCGAAGTTCAGAAGCAGTAAGCGCCTGAACGAGGCTGTCGAAGAAAGGCCGCTTGAATGATCTGCCAGGGCGGTCGCCGCCCCTGGCGCTTTTCCGACTTTACACGCGTTATTCGCGCGAAGGGTGAGGCTTGTTGCTGACGCAGAACAGTCAAAACTCAGCAAAGGGTGTGAAGGAGATTGGCCATGGCAAAGCAACGGGTGCTGCTGACAGGTGCAACCGGTTACATCGCGGGCCAGTTGCTCCCGGCCTTTCGCGAACGGTATGACTTGCGGCTCATCGACACTCGGCGGGAGAATGGAACAGGTCAGCCGATTGATGGTGTCGAGGTGCTCGATCTGCTCACGGCGAGTTCTGCGGATCTGAGCGCTATCTTCACCGGAATGGATGTGGTGGTCCACTCGGCCTACCAGCCACCGGTCGGTTCCGATCCGCAAAGCCAGTACGACGGCGAACGCCGTAACATCGATATGATGCAGCGGGTCTACCAGATGGCTCTGGACCACGGTGTACGACGAGTGGTGGCGGCCAGCACCAATCAGGCAGCGAAGTGGTACGAGCAACCCTACTTTGCTGGCCTGCGTGATCGCGTCGGTCCGGAGGATTACCCGCGACCGGACAATTTCTATGGTTGGGCCAAGGCGGCTTACGAGTCGCTCGGGTTTTTGTATGCGTGTGGCAGCCTTGGACGGAAGCTGGAGGTAATTCAACTTCGGGTTGTCGTTCCTCGGGAGATCGACGCCAGCCAGTTTGCCGATCTGCCCCGTTATCGTTACGTGCGCGAACTCGCAGGCTACATCAGCGAGCGCGATTTGCAGCAGCTATTCTGCAAATCCATTGAGACATCTCAGATCGACGACGAGTACGGTGTGCCGTTTCATATCTTCTACGGGGTTTCCAACAACGCCCGCACTTTCTGGAGCATCGCCAATGCGCGTCGGGTGATCGACTATCAGCCGCAGGACGACTCTGAGATGCGTTTCGCTGCCGATATCGCTCGGTTGATGAGCCATTGAAACCGAGAGGACGGATTGCTTCGGTAGGTAATACCTCCCAGATATTGCCGGCCAGCAAGGGAAAGCGGAGCGACCATCACAGGACAGAGTCAGATCATCGCCTGGGCACACAGCCTAGTGCAGGGCTCAAGCAGAGATTTCTTGTAAAATTCCGTCTCCGGAACTCCCTTTGTGTGTCCGGAAGGTCTCCTTTCGGCACGAGGCTGAAGTAGATCGAATGTCCGCAGTCGCGCGGTGAGCGGACCTCTCCACCGCCGCGCCAAGGACCGTCCTTGACCCCAACCGGACCTTCGACGATCCCTAACCCATGCAGTATCCCATGATTAAAGAATCCTATTCCCCTGTTGGCTCCCTTTAGTAGACGCGATCCTAAAGAGGGGGCCATTCGGGCCATCAATGCGAGATAAGGGGCGCCTTTGGAGCAGTTGCCGCCCGGTGCCATGAGGATTGAGGGCGCCTGGGATCCCTCCGGAAGCATTCCTATTACGAGTCAAGTGGCGATGGAAGCATGCCGGAAACAGCCCTCTAAATACATTTGCTGCTTTTGGTGCGGCACCTACCTGGACACATCGATCCCTGTTCCTGCGGCTGGACAAAGTCCCGGCCAAGTCTCTAGCCTCGCCCGAAGCCGGCACCCTCAACGGCCTCCTGGAGCCATCCCGATTGACAAACAACAGACGTCCTGGCTGAGCGAGGCATCTCATTCGGAGATGGCCGTCGTTTCGAGATTGATGCATCCAGCTCTAGCGACATGCGCAATACTCCCATCCCTAGCCAAAAGCACCAGATCGGGATGGAACATGAAGCGATTTCTTTCGGGATCACTAGCCTTGGCGTCACTTGCCGTACCCCACGGCGCACTCGGGCAGACCCCTCAGAAGGCCGTCAACGCGAACACATCGCCACCTGATTGCACGCGGCACATGAACTACGATCGCAATGAGGAATTGCCGGGTTACCTGGCTAAACGCGGTGGAGCAAAGGTCTGCATCTCCTTCCTCGCAACGGATCAACTCATCAATAGCAGTGCCGAAGACAAGCCGTCCACGTCTGGGGTTCCTGCATCCCAGCCTGCGAATGAGGCTGGTTCCGCGCGCCCCCGGCACGAATCCACCGCCCGCTCGGTTTGTCACGAACCATCCGTTGACCGATCGCCTCCAACGTCTGCTACATCGGCAGGATCCAAGGTACCACGATCACGCAAACGATAAGGACGAGGATGGAGAAAGGCACGCCAAGCCTTATGAAGTCTCCGAACGAATAGTTCCCCGGACCAACCACCAGGGTGTTCACCGGCGACGAGACAGGCGTCATGAAAGCGGTTGAGGCAGCCAAGGCCACGATCATGGCAAAAGGATACGGCGAAGCGTTCAGATCCTTGGCCACAGCAAGGGCGACCGGCGCCATCAGGACCGCTGTCGCGGTGTTGGAGATGAACATGCCGAGCAGCGCGGTTATGAGGAAGAGGGCTCCGAGGATCACACGGGGCCCGGATTCGCTGATGAGCGTCATGAGGGCATCAGCGGCCAAGTCCACTCCCCCGGTCCTCTGCAACGCGATCGAGAACGGCAGCATGCCGACGATGAGCACAATGGTCTTCCAGTCGATCGAGCGATAGGCGCTGGGAAGATCGATGCACCCCAATAGCCCCATCAGCAGGCACCCGATCAACGCGGCATGTACGTTCGGAATGACCCCGCTGATCATCAGCCCGACGACGAGCGCCAAGCAAGCAACGGCTTGAAGGGCCTTTCCGGGGACTGGGAGAACCTCGTCGAGTTCCGCGGGGAGCCGTATAATTGCCAGGTCTTCATCGTCCGACCGAAGTTGCTCGATATCGCTCCAGGTCCCGACGAGCAGGAGCATGTCGCCAACCTCGAGCCTTTCGTTGACGAGACTTCGGTCGTGCACGATACGGCCTCGCCTGAGGCCGATTGCCGAAAGTCCGAAGCGACTCCGGAAATGCGCTTCGATCACCGAGCGTCCAACCAGATCCGACGATGGTGGCACGATGACTTCCGCCAATCCGATTTCCTGCGAACGATCGCTGAAATAGGTCCCCTCCAGCGGCAACTCCTCAAGGAGGAAGTCGTCCCGAATGGACTGGATGTCCCTGGTGTTCGGGAGCAAGTCGATCAGCAAGACATCGCCGATCTTGATTTCCATTTTTGCTGTCGGCCGGAGCAGTTCCTTCGAGAAGTTGCGGCTTCTCTCTATGGCGATAATGTTTGCCCCGGATGAGCCACGGAGGTTGAGTTCCTCCAAGGTCTTGCCGGAAAGCGGCGAGTGGTCGGTCACGAGAAGACGATATTCGCGGTTCGCGAGGCCATACTCGTCGACCCACGTTGCGAATGTCGGCCGGTTGGCGGTCTTCGCCCGATGTTTAGCCGGCAACCAGCGTCGCGCGAATGCCATGTAGATGATGCCGAGCACCAGGATGGGAATGCCGAAAGGCGTGAAGCTGAAGAACGAGAAGCCTGCGATGCCGTGACGCTCGAGTTCGCTGTTGACCACGAGGTTCGGTGCCGTTGCGACCAGTGTCGTCATCCCGCTGATCAGGGCCGCGAAGCTGATCGGCATCATCAATCGGCTGGGCGGGATACCAGTGCCTTGGGCGATCCGCAGCGCCACGGGGATGAAGATTGCAGTCACGGCAGTCGAACTCATGGTCGCTCCGAGTGCGCAGACGACCGTCATC
Organism: Microvirga sp. RSM25; assembly: GCF_044784385.1. Taxonomy (NCBI): domain Bacteria; kingdom Pseudomonadati; phylum Pseudomonadota; class Alphaproteobacteria; order Hyphomicrobiales; family Methylobacteriaceae; genus Microvirga; species Microvirga sp. RSM25. Next base: position 5,092,852 of record NZ_CP173039.1, read on the forward strand.
AGAAGAGTTGTCAAGCGCAGTTCGTTAGCCCCGGCCTTCGTGGTCAGCCAGTCGCCGAGCCCCTGAGCCACGCCTGTTCGCACCAGTCCCTCTCCGATCACGAACAGGGCGGCAATCAGGACGATGTTGGGATCGCTGAAGCCTACGAGCGCTTCCTGCATCGTGAGTACGCCTGTCAAGGGCAGCGCCGTGAGCATGATCAGCGCCACGGCGTCCAGGCGAGGCTTGTTGATGGCGAACATCACGATCGCGGCGGCAAGCAGGCTAAGGATGACAGCAAGTTCGGACATTCCGGGATTTCTTCGCACGGCCGATCGTTACGCTGCGGAGCGCCAGATTGGGTCGTCTCAGGGCTGACGGCAACCAAATTCTGGCGGCGTATGCCTCAACGGGACGCTCGGCACGCTAATGGGACGCGAGGCTAAGCAACCCGCCCTCGTGGTCATTCTGGAACAGGCAATCCACTCCTGATTGCACAATCCTCTTCCCGACGAGGGATCGGAACATCACCATGAGGAGTGTTGTAACCCTTCCCGCCCTCCGTTCACGTACCCTTCCGATGGACGCTCTCCCAGAGCGACCCTCGTCCCGAGACTGTGTCGGCGCTCACGGTCAACGTCCGGCCCATAGCCCCGCGAATCCGGTGCTCGTGACATAGATGACCAGGAAATAGAACAGCACATACAGGGCATAGGTCTGACCGTTGCCGGAATAGACTCCTCGGGCCAAATCCGCGGCGGCAAGCGTGCTGTCCGCGATGCTCCGCCAGAAGACGATAGCGATAGGGGGCGATGCGAAGCCGATGATGGGACGATAGAAGGCGAAGAACCGACGAAGATCGACGACATCCCGCTGGCCGCCGGAATAGGCGAGCCAGGCGATCAGTCCGAGGACCGCCGCGACGGTGACGGCGCCAATCATGATCGGCATCGGATTCCAGTAGCCATAGATCGTCTCCAGCGACATCCCCTCCCAGACCAGCGTCGAGGCGAATTGCGGGTCGATTGCAGCGGAAACGGGATCCATCAGCAATTTCGGGTAGAGTGAAAGAACGAGGATACCCGCGATCAGCACGAGTTGCGGAACGAGGAGAGCCGTTGGCGCCTCCCTTACTTTCACCTGCTCACCCCTATACGGCCCAAGGAAGAGGCTGCCGACGAGACGGATCATGTAGAGGAAGCCAAGGAAGGTCGCCACGAGCCCGGCGACGGCGAGAAAGTGCCAGCCTTTCTCCGTCATGGCGCTCAACAGCAACCACTTGCCACCAAAACCCATCAGTGGCGGCAGACCCGACATCGAAATGACGGCGACGAGCACGATGGCGAATGTCATCGGCATGGTGCGGGCAAGCCCACCTGTTTCCGCGAAGCTGCGCGTACCCGTGCGCAAGGTGATTCCGGCGACCGCGAGGAAGAGAATTCCCTTCACCATCATGTGGTTCGCGACGAGATAGAGCGCGGTCACCCAACCGAGATGGCTCATCAGGGCTGTAGCGGTGATGATGTAGCCGAGCTGGCTCATGCTGGAGAACGCGAGGAGGCATTTGAAATCGGTCTGCTGGAGCGCCACCAACGCACCGGCAATAGTCGTCAGCATGCCGAGCCAGGCCATCGCATGCGCGAGCTCCAGTCCGACCTCGGACCGGATCGCGAGGTAGGTTCCCATGAGCAGGCCGAAGACCGCAACCTTGCTGACCACGCTGGAAAGCATTGCGGTGAAATCGTCGTCTGCCTCGGAATAGGCTCCCGGCAGCCAGACATGCACGCCGATCGCACCCGCCTTGACCAGGAAGCCGGCCGCGAGGAATGCGAAGGCTGCGCTGGCGTCCGGGCCGCTCGTCATCAGCGCATCCAGGCTGGTCGAGCCGCTGACCGCGGCGACACCGGCGAAACCCGCCAACACAAGGAAGGCAGACAGCAAAGAGAACAGCAGGAAGCCCAGAACATGCGGCCCCGCACCCCGGCCCTTCGCGATCAGGAAGCAGGTCGATAGAGTTATGATCTCCCAAGTGAAGAAGAACTCCAGGCTCGTCGACGATCGAAGCAGCGCCTGGATCGAAAGCAATAGGATCGCCAGCATCGGATAGTAGCCAGGACGTTCATCAACCCTGTAGAGGCCCGCCGCGGCAATGACGAGGCTGCCGGCGAGGAGCAGGATCGCGAAAAGCCAGGCAAGGCCCTGGGCGGCTTGCGCCAGGAGACTGCCGGCGACAAGGACGACAGCAAGCATCAGCAAGCCCTTTGCCCGGCCTGGCATGCGGTCGAGCGCATGGAGAACGAGGCCGGCAAGGAGCGGGACGAACATCCAGGGTGCGCCTGCTCCCGAGCCGCGCGCCGCGACATAGCCGGAGATGCACAGAAGGAGCGCGACGGCCACGATGGGAAACAACGCGGCGGCCGACGGCATCTCTGTCGGGCCGTTATCCTGCGTGCAGAGGGCGCGGGTAAACCAGCGGAACATATACGCTGCTTCCAGCAGCGAGCCGCATAGGATCAACGCGACCCAAGGCAGCTTGGCAGCGCTGGTCAGTTGCATGACAAGTGCCCATTTGGCCCAGAACCCGGGGAATGGTGGCAGTCCGGCGATGGCCACGAGGAAGAGGGTCAGCAGCCCCGCAAGGAGCGGGCGGCCGGCGAGGCCGACAGCTTGGTCGAGATCGCGCTGCCGGATCACGGCGGCTATCCAGAAGAGTCCGGCCTTGGCGAGAAGATGATTCAGGAACAGGCCACCAACCACCAGCGGAATCGATGCCACTGCGCCAACCTGATGCAGAAGCGCCAGTCCGAGGAGCAGCAGGCCCATTTGACCGATCGACGAATAGCCGAGAAGCCGCTGGATATTGGACTGCTTCAGACCGATCAGGTTGGAGAAAAGGAACGTGGCTCCGCCCGAGACGGCGAGGATGGGGAGCTGGTCCTCAAAGAGGGGGAGCAGTTTCACGAGCGAGAAGAATACGCCAGCGGAGACACCGACGGAGATCATCGCGGCGATGCCGCTCGGGGCGGTTTCATAGACGTCGAGTCCCCAGCCATTGGCGGGGAAAGGCTTCAGTTCGATGACCAGGCAGGACAGGACGAGAAGGAGCGCCGCCTCGCCGATGGGCCCCGTGACGTCGGACCGGGCGGCAACGAGCGCATCGATGCTGAGATTGCCGACGGCCAGGTAAAGCAAGCCGGTGCCGAGCAGGAAGAACGACGACGCGATGACCGTCGCCATGATGAACTTGAACGTCGCCCCCAACGAGGCCGATGTGCGCTCGAGCCCGAGAAGTCCATAGGTCGCGATGGAGACAATCTCCAGGAAGACGAAGAGATTGAAGAGGTCCCGGGTCATCACCATGCCGTTGATGCCCATGGTGAGGCCCAGGTAGAGCAGCAGCGCCGCGTAGTTGCCGCGCAGCCGATCCCAAAGATGCAGCGCTCCAAGGATGGCCACGACATTGACGCTTGCGGCGACAAATCCCTCGGCCAAGCCAAAGCGCAGACTGATCGAGACGGGCGGCAACGATCCTGCCGTGAGGACATCGATGGGCGGCTCGCCAGCGAGAATGCGCAGCAGCGAAACGCCGCTGATGACCCCGATTCCGACGAGTGCGACGAAAAAGCCGGCAGACAGCCAAGTGTTGCCAATCCGGACGAGCAGCGGAATGACGAATCCACCACCCAGACCAAGAAGGAAGATGTTGAGCGGATGGAACAGGCTCGCTACCATTTCGACTCCGTGAACGCACCGATGTCGAAGGTCTTCCTGGCCGAATGGAGACGGACCGCATAAGCGAGCATGATGGCCGTCACCGCGAAGCCGATGACGATGGCCGTCACCACCAACGCGGAAGGGATAGGGTCGATCGCACGTCCTGCCTCGGCCGGGCCGAGCGCACGGTCGATGATCGGTGCCGTGCCGCCGGTCACATAGCCGGTTGCAACGATGACGATATGGAGTCCGGTGCCGAACAGAGTGAACCCGATGATGATGCGAAGCAGATGGCGATGGATCAGGATGCCGCAGAGGCCGATCAGGACGAGCCCGAAGCCCGTGATCAGCAGGATGGAGGACACCGGTAGGATCGTTGCCATGGGCTGGATCGCTCAACTTCGGAAGCGGTTGATGATGACACTGAGCTCTGCCCCGACCTTGATGCCGAGCAGCGCCGAGACCAACGGAATGGCGCCGGCGCTGAGGAAGGCACCGGCTTCGCCGAGTGGCAGGAACCGCGGGTCGAGGAAGCCACCCGCCAGGATCAGTCCGAGAATGCCAATCCCAACATAAAACATGCCGGCAAGGGACTCGATCATGCTGAGCGCCGCGGCGTTGAGCCGTGCGGCCGGGTCAGCCAGAAGCAACAGCATGACCCCGGAGGCGACGATGGCGCCGCCTTGAAACCCGCCGCCGGCGGACAGGTGACCGTTGACGATGACGTAAGCGCCGAACGTGAGGATCACGGGCAGCAACACCCGGGAGCCGGTCATCACGATCTCGCTGGCGGGCCTGCGCTGGGGTGCCTTTGCTTCCCCGAGGTCGGCTTCGTCCTTCCTGGAGAAGCAGGCCGACACCGGCCGCCACCATGAAAAGCACGGCAACCTCGCCGAGCGTATCGAAGCCGCGATAGGCGATGAGGATTCCGGTGACGATATTCGAGACCCCGAGTTCGAGCGGGGCCTGCGACACGTAGTGCTCCGCAAGCGGGCGAAGGGCCGACCGTTCCGTATAGCCTCCGGCCAATCGGATGAAGATCAGCGCGAACAGGGTGACGGCGAAGAGGGTGCCGACGCGATGGATCATGGTGCTCCCTCCGCATCGCCGGTCTTCCCGTCGTCCGCAAGCGCGTCCGTCACGGTTGCCGGCGTCATCGGCGTGCGGATCCGATGCGCGGCGCGCGACAGTGCGTGGGAGGAAACGGGATTCGTCATCAGGACGAAAAAGATGACAAGGACCAGTTTGGGGGACCATCCCGGATGGTAGAAGGCAAGGCCGACCACGATCAGTATGTTGCCCAGGGTTGTCGCCTTGGTGCCGGCCTGGATGCGGGTGAAGGAGTCCGGCATGCGCAGGAGGCCGAGGCCGGCCGAGAACAGGAACACGGCGCCAGACAGGATCAACAGGCTTCCGATCAGCTCGATCATGGTTCATGTTCCCCGTGGCCTGCATGGCGGAGGGTATAGATGAAGATGAAGGTCGTAAGGCCCGATCCGATCGCTGCCTCCGCCATCGCCACGTCCGGAGCTGCGAGCAGCAGGAACGACACGGACGCGAACAGGCCGGCCAAGCCCGAGCTCACCATCGCGGCGATGAGGTTGTTCAGGCACACCGCGAGAAGCCCGCTGACGAGAATGCCGGCACAGACCACCAGGATGAGAAGCTGGAGCATGCGCTAGAGTCCCTTTTCCAGAAAGCGTGCGATCGCCAGCACCGCCAGGAAGCTCAGCAATCCATAGACGAGGGCGACATCGATATAGAGGAAGCGTCCCGAAACATGGGCATAGAGAACGATGAGCGAGATCGAGATGATCGTCAGCATGTCGATCGCGACGATCCGGTCGATCGTTGTCGGCCCGAGTACCAGCCGGATGACGCCAAGTGATATGGCGCCGAAGATGAGAGCAGCCGCGACCTGGACGATGGATTCAGCCAAAGACGTGCTCCAAATGCCTTTCGAACGGTCTGACGATCGCGTTGGTCGTCGCGTCGGCGTCGATGCCGTCGATATCGAGCAGGTGGATGAAGAGCATGTCGCCCCTCAATTCCATCACGAGCGAGCCCGGCGTCAGCGCGATCGTATTGGCAAGGGCCAGTCGGCCGATCGGCGATTTGAGGCGGGTGCGGACCTTGAGGATGCCCGGCTTGATATCGATCCGCGGCGCATAGACGTAGCGCATCATGGTGATGTTGGCCTTGACGAGCTCGACGAGGAACGTCGCGCCGTAGAGTGAGAAGTGGAGAAGCCCGTCGGGAGTCCAGCGAATCCGGTTCCAGGTGCCGCCGGAGGCCGCAAGAATCCAGGCGATGGGCAGCGTGATCGCCGCGCCGAGGAGCACGACGACGGTCGCCACCGTGGAATTGGCAACCATCCAGACGACAAAAAGCACGGCCCAGAGGCTGATCAGTCCATGTGACCAAGAAGGTATCCTGGCGGCATTGTCGTCCAAATCTGCGTGACTCATTTGCGACCGTGCCTCTCATGGTATCCAATTTGCAGTCAGATCGAGCTCGTCCGTTCGAATTGGGTGTGGCGGCTTTATGCGCCACCGATCAGAACCGCCAGATCAGCGGCACCAGGAAGACCGATACGACGAAGAACCAGATCAGCAGCGGCAATCCCAGTTTCCAGTAATCGCCAAACGCGTACCCTCCCGGTCCCATGACCATCAGGTTCGTCGGCGTTGCAATGGGGGTCAGGAAGGCCCCGGCCGCGGCCACTGCGATGCTCATGAGCACGGGGCGGGGCGAGATCCCCATGCTGGTCGCGGCCGCCATGCCGATGGGAATGACGATCAGTGCAGTCGCGGTGTTGCTGATCAACTGGCCCATGACGGCGGTGAGCACGAAAAGGCCGGCAAGCAGGGCAACGGGCCCGGCGTCGCCGACGAGCCCGACCAGGCCTTCGGCCATGAGTTCGGCGGCTCCGGTTTCCACCATCGCCGTCGACAGCGGCATCAGAGCACCGACGAGGATCACCGTCGTCCAGTCGATGGCGCGGTAGGATTGCTCGACGGTCAGGATCCGCGAAAGGATGATGGCCCCGGCGGCGAGCAGGCCGGCGACGGCAGGCGGCACGAAGCCGGTCGCGAGCAGGATGACCATGCCGGCCAGGACGGCAATCGTCTGGTAGGCTCCCGGCCCCAGGGGCACGGCTTGGCGCCGTACCAGTTCGGGCGAGTTGACCACCAGGACATCGGGATCGCTGAGATGAAGATCGAGAGCCTTCCAGGTCCCCTGAAGCAGCATGGTATCGCCAGGTCGCAACGCGACGCCGCCACTGCCGGCCTTCGAGTTGACGGCGTCGGTCGGAGACCCGGCCCGCTGCACCGCGAGAACGATGAGGTCCCCGCTGTCGGTGACCATGCCCGGGAACATGGTCTGGCCGATCAGGCCCGAGCGTGGCGGGATCACCACCTCGGCCAGACCGGATCGGCGGTTGAACAGGGTCTCCTCGCCCTGGTCCGACGCCGTGTCCTCACGAAACGAGAGATGCATCCGCTTGGCGAGTGCGGCGGCGGCTTCCGCCGTCCCCCGCACGAGCATGTGATCGCCGTCTCCCACGGGCCGGCGCAGCGGGGCGGCACTGTCGCCGTCCTGGACGGCCACGAGCTGCATGCCGGGAAAGGCCGAGAGATCGACCTGCGCCGGGGAGAGACCGACATAGGGAGAGGTGGCGCGCACGCGCAGTTGGAAGACGCCGTCGGCCAGCCCGTATTGCTCCACCAGCGTCTTGGCATGACGACTGAGATCGGCGGGCATCTTGGCGCCGTTGCGCTGTGGCAGGAGGCGCTCGCCGAACAGAACGATGATGGCCATCGTGCCGGCAAGCAAGGGAATGCCGACGAGAGCGAACTCGAAGAAGCCGAACCCGCCGACTCCAGCCTCAAACCCTGCCTCGGAGACGAGGACGTTCACGGGCGTGCCGGTGAGGGCGAGCATCGATCCCGCATGGGCGGAGAAGACGAGCGGCATCAAGAGCTGCGAGGACTTGCGCTTGAGACGGACCGCCATGACGACCACGACCGGCAGGAGAGCGGCGACCGCGCCGTTGACGCTGATCAGGGCGGTCAGCACGGCCACGAGGCTCATGGTGAGAAAGAGGAGGCGCGTCCGGCTCTCCTGTCCGGCTCCCCGGATCAGCAGTTGACCGGCCCAGGCCGTGACTCCCGTCGTCTCAAGCCCCGCGCTCACGACGAAGAGGCAGGCGATGAAGATGACGGCAGGATCGCCGAACCCGCCCAGCGCCTGCCCCAGAGTGAGAACCTGCGTCGCCCACAAAGCCAGCGCGGTGCCCATCGCGACGACGACGACCGGCAGCTTGTTCCAAATGAACAGGACGACAGTGACTGCGATGATGGCGGCGATATAAGTGATCGGGCTCAATCGCTCGTCTCCTCGTCAACCCGACATTTGCGGAGTGCGCGATGGGTTAGGGTGCCAGGCATGTGGCGCCCTTGTGCTCCCGAATCGACGATGTCGCCCCCTCCGCCCACCTAGTCCTCGATCGTGGCCAACAGCAGCGCGAGGCGGCACCCCGTCGCGAATTCCGGCAGGTTCACGTATTCCTTGATGGTGTGAATCTCCGCCTGGCCGGCGCCGATGGTGACGGTGGGGACGCCATGCTTGTCGAGCCAATTGGCATCGAGGCCGCCATTCGAGAACAGGTAATTGGGCTTGAGACCGAGCATGGTCATGGCCCTGGTCGCGCGCTGCACCACGGGCGAGCCCTCATCCAGATTGAATGGCGGGTAGGAAGGAGTGTGCGTGAAGGACATCACGGCCATCTCGCCCTCATGATCCTTCACCTCGTTGCGTGCCTTCTGAAACGCGTTTTCGAATCCCTTCGCGATCGCCGTGGCGAAGGCCGATGTCGGACTTCTTGCCTCTCCCTTGATGGAAACGTAGTCGGTCACGACGTTCGTTGCGTCTCCCGCGGCCTTGCCATCCTTGCCGCCGAAGATCCCGACATTGCTCGTGCCCCGGCCGTCGGGCTTCACGACCTTGCCGAACCACCCTTCGCGCTTCGCCTCGGCGAGGGCGACCGCGCCGACGAGCGTCGCCGAGATGCCCCTCTCGGGCGCCACACCCGCATGCGAGGCCTTGCCCCTGATCTCGACGTCCCAGTTCTCCTGGCCGACCGCACCGACGATCAAGTCATTCGGGTCCTGGCCATCGACGTTGATGCACATCACCGCGCCGCCGAGATCGGCCGGATCGAGTTCGCGCGCGCCGTGCAGGCCGCTTTCCTCGCGAACGGTGAAGAGCAGCGTGATCGGAGGATGCGGAAGGTTGTGCTTCAGGAGCGTCTCCGCAAGGACGACGAGAATGGCGCATCCGGTGCGGTTATCCCCGCCGAGAGCCGTCGTGCCGTCCGAGACGATGCGGTCGCCCTCGCGCCGTGGCTTGGCGCCGGCACAGAGCGGCACCGTGTCGAGATGGGTGGAGAACAGCAGCCGCGGCCCGGGTCGCGTTCCGGGCAGATCGACGATGAGGTTGCCGGTTTCCGTCGGGACGGGGATGCGCTTGTTCACTTCGTCGAAGCGGATCGCGGAGGCCGGTACGCCCGCCTTCTGGAGCGCGTCCGAGACGGCGGCCGCGATTGCCGCCTCCTGTCCGGTGACGCCCTCGACCGACAGGAACCGCATCAGGTGATCTTCCGCGGCGGCGACATCGATGGAAGTTGCAGAACTGTTCATCGTCTCATTCCGTTGCTTGAGGTTGCCTCACGACGGCGTCGGTCAGACGGACATCGGCGTCGGCTCAAATTCCCCAGGGAAGTCCGAGCATCTGCCAGATGGCGAAGAGAGCGGTCCAGAGAATGAACATCCACACGACATAGGGAAGCATCAGCGACACGATGGTGCCGACGCCCGCCGACCGATCGTATCTCTGCGCGAACCCGACAACGAGGGCGAAATAGGCGTTCAGGGGCGTGATCGCATTCATCGGCGAGTCGCCGACGCGATAGGCGGCCAACACCGCCTCCGGCTCGACCCCGAGTTTCATGAGCAACGGCACGAAGACGGGCGCGAAGATCGCCCATTTGGCGATGGCGCCGGTCAGCAGCAGGTCGATGATGGCGACAACGACGATGAAGCCAAGCAGCAGCGGCAGCGCTCCGATATTGGCTGCCTGGAGAGCACCCGACAGGCTGAGCGCCATCACCGTGCCCATGTTGGTGTAGGTGAAATAGGCGACGAACTGGCTCAGAACGAAGAACAAAAAGATCGTGCCGCCGAGACTTTTGATCGATTTCTCGATCGCCGCGATCACCTCGGGCAGCGTCCTGAGAGTGCTGGCACCGATGCCGTAGGCCCATCCCGTGACGAGGAACATCAGCATGATCAGCGCGATCAGCCCGTTCATGAAGGGCGAGTTGCCGATGAGCTCTCCGGTCTCGGGATTGCGCAACGGTGCAAACGAGGGAAGGGTCAGGAGGCAGAAGATTGCAAGCAGCCCGAGGAGTCCAAAGCCGGCGAACCGCAGGCCGCGGGACTCCTGCTCCGAGAGTTCGGCGCCCTGCTCCGTCGTGGTTCCTTCCGCCGCCAGACTCGGATCGTATGTTCCCAGGCGGGGCGCGATCATGCGGTCGGTGATGAAGGCGACGACGACGGTGAGGAACAGCACCGAGGCGAACGAGAACCAGACATTCGAGGCGAGGCCGATGGACCGGTTGGGATCGACGAGATGAGCCGCGTCATTGGTGAATTCGACGAGCACGGCGTCGAGTGGCTTGATCAGCATGTTGACGGTAAAGGCCCCGGCAACGGCAGCGAAACCAAGCGCGAGGCCGGCCAGTGGATGCCGTCCAACAGCCAGATAGGCGATGCCCGCAAGCGGGATCAGGACCAGGTAGCCGGCATCGGCCGCGATGCTGGCGAGGATGCCGACGAAGGACAGGATATAAGTCAGCGCCCAATTCGGCGACACGATGACGAGCTTCCGGATCAGTGCGGTGACCAGGCCGGACTCCTCCGCCACTCCGGCGCCGATCATCGCCGCAATCATGAGCCCGACCGCAGTGAAGCCCATGAAGTTCGGGATTAGCGACGCGTACAGGAAGCGGATGCCGTCCGTGTTCAGCAGACTGCGGATCTCTGTGGTGGCGGTCTCGACCTGGTGCGTGTCCGGGTTGATGCGTTCGAAGGAGACGGCGGCTCCGAACAGGCTGAGCACGGCCGAGAGCACGATGACGATGGCGATGAGGATCAGGAAGATGACCACGGGATGGGGAACCATGTTCCCCACCCGTTCGACGCCGTCGAGAAACCGCTGCATGACGGTCTTGGGCTGGGTGTCCAGGGACTTGGGCGCAGTTTGAATGATTGCCATCGCTCTAGCCTCAAGCGACATGACCGTCGCGTCGGGGACAGGCTTGCCACAGCCGCATCGACGCAACGGTGCCCAGCGGTGACCCAAGTGAGCTTAGCGCGCCCGCTCCGTAATGCATCGGCGCAGCGTCCCAGGCTTAGACGGGCCGTCCCAATTTGTGGGATGAACCTCACAACGCGAGGACTGTGATCCAAAAATGGGATGCATCGCGCAGCGTTGGGATGATGAGCTAATCTGCGCAATCGGGACTTTCTGATACCCTATACCCGGGGAGCAAGCGGCACCGGTCCTGGAGGTGCATTGCGGCCATCGGCTGGGGGTCCCCGCCGATTGCTGCCTCGGCGCCGGAGGAGTCGGGCGAGGCCCGCCGATGACTTGCGGAAGGCAGCTTGCGGAAGGCAGGATGTGGGAAATGTCTCGAGATTTCGGCGCTCGTCCTCCCTTGCAAGTCGCCGTTCCGGTCGCCTTCGTGCTCTGGTGCGCCGCATGCCAGGCCGAGGTCGAGGCGCCGGCACCGGTTCGACCCGCCCGTGTCATCGTGGTCGAGCCTGCCGCCAAGTCAGCGGATGTCGGTTTCGCGGGCCATATCGAGGCTCAGGACCAGGCATCTCTGTCGTTCCGATTGGGCGGCCGTTTGGTCGAAAGGCCTGCCCGCGTCGGAGTGTCGGTGGGCGATGGAGAGGTGGTCGCACGTCTCGACCCGGAGAACGAGCTCAACGAGCTCCGCTCCGCGCGGGCGGCGCTGGCGGCGGCCCAGGGCGTCCTGGCACAGGCGGACAACCAGTACCAAAGGCAGCGTCAACTCGTCGAACGCGGCATTACCACGCGAGCCGATTTCGAGGCCGCCGAGCAGGCGCGCACGGCGGCGCAGGCACAGGTGGACGGGGCCGGGGCCCGCGTCCGAACCGCCGAGGATATCGTCGGGTTCACCACCCTGAAGGCGGATGCGCCGGGCGTGGTGACGGCAATCGGCGCGGAGCCCGGTGAGGTGGTCGCAGCCGGTCGGATGATCGTGCAGCTCGCTCGGCGGGATGGTCGCGATGCCGTCTTCGAGATCCCGGCCGACCTGGCTCGGGCGGCAACGCCGGATGTCGAGGTCGTCGTCGGTTTGGCCAGCGATCCGAATGTCAAGGCTCACGGCCGGGTCCGGGAGATCGCTCCGCAGGCAGACCCCGTCACCCGAACGTTTGCCATCCGTGTCGGCCTCACCAATCCGCCGCAATCGTTCAGGCTCGGCACGGCCGTCTCGGGCACCCTCCGGGGGAGCGCGCAGACGGCGCTGGCGATCCCCTCCACGGCACTGGTGCGGCGGGGGCAGGACACCGGCGTATGGGCGGTCGATCCAGGGACGACCAAGGTCATCTGGCGCACCCTCGACGTGATCAGCGCCGGTCCCGCAACCGCCCTCGTCGCGAAGGGGATCGCCGTGGGCGACATCGTCGTGACCGCCGGCGCCAATCTCCTGCACGAGGGCCAATCCGTAATGCTCCCCGGAATGGAACCGCAATGACCTTCAATCTGTCGGGACTGGCCCTGAGGAACCGCTCCGTCGTGATCTATCTCATGATCGTGGCCGTGGCCGCTGGCCTCCTGGCATTCTTTCGCCTCGGCCGGAATGAGGATCCCTCCTTCGTCATCAAGACGATGGTCGTCTCCGCGGCCTGGCCCGGTGCGACCATGGAAGATACCCTGACGCAGGTCACGGAACGGCTCGAGCGTCAGCTCGAGGAAACACCCGGCCTCGACTTCCTGCGAAGCTCGACCACGCCGGGACTGACGACGATCTTCGTCAACCTGAAGCAGTCGATCCCGGGATCGGACGTGCAGGACACCTGGTATCAGGTCCGCAACCTGGTGACGGACATCCGCCACACGTTGCCGACCGGCACGCTCGGGCCGTTCTTCAACGACCGGTTCGGCGACACGTTCGGCATCATCTATGGCTTCACCTCCGATGGATTCACCCGTCGGGAGCTACGGGACTACGTCGAGGACATCCGCTCCAGGCTCCTGCTTGTTCCCGACGTATCCAAGATCGAGATCATCGGCGCCCAGGACGAGCGGATCTTCGTCGAGTTCTCGGTGAGGGAACTGGCCAACTTGGGCATCGACCGGACGGTCCTCCTGGCGGCCTTGCAGAGCCAGAACCTCGTGCGGCCGGCGGGTGTGCTCCAGACCCGGGGCGAGACCATGGCCCTGCGCGTATCCGGGGCTTTCGAGACGGAAGCCGATCTTCTCGACGTGAACTTTCCGGTGGGTGACCGCATGGTCCGGCTGGCCGATATCGCAACGGTACAGCGCGGTCCGGCCGACCCGCCGCAGCCGATGTTCCGTGTCGACGGGCGGGAGGCGATCGGCCTCGGCATCGCCATGCGGGACGGCGGTGACATCCTGGCGCTCGGCGACAATGTCAGGAAGGCGATGGCGGGGATCACCGCCAACCTGCCGCTCGGCATCGAACCGCATCTGGTGGCCGACCAAGCCGTGACCGTCGATCACGCGATCGCCGACTTCATGACGTCGCTTTGGCAATCGGTTGCCATCATCCTCGTCGCAAGCTTCATCAGCCTCGGGATCCGCCCCGGCCTGGTCGTCGCCCTGTCCATTCCGCTGACACTCGCGGCCGTGCTCGCGATCATGGATGTCGTCGACATCGACATGCAGCGCATCTCGCTGGGGGCGCTGATCATCGCGCTGGCCCTGCTCGTCGACGATGCCATGACGACCACCGACGCCATGGTGACCCGCCTCGCCGCGGGCGACGAAAAGGTGAAGGCCGCGACCTATGCCTTCGAGCGGTATGCCATGGCCATGCTGGCCGGCACGCTGGTGACGATCGCCGGATTCGTCCCGATCGGCTTCGCGGCAAGCTCGGCGGGCGAGTATACGTTCTCGCTCTTTGCCGTCGTCAGCATCGCGCTGGTCATCTCCTGGCTCGTGGCGGTGGTGTTCGCGCCGGTGCTCGGCGTCGCGATGTTGTCAAAGCCGAAGACCTCTTCAGCCGACGCACCACCGGGCCGCGCGGTCGTGCTTTTCCGGCGGCTCCTCTCCGGCGCCATCAGGGCCCGGTGGCTCACGATTGCCGTCAGCATCGGCCTGTTCGGCGCCTCGCTGTTGGCTCTTCCGCTGGTGCCGCGTCAGTTCTTCCCGGCGTCCGACCGCCCGGAGCTTCTGGTCGACCTGACGTTGCCCCAGAACGCTTCGATCTTCGCGAGCGAGGAACTCGTCGGTCGGTTCGACGCAGCCTTGAAGGACGATCCCGACGTCGTGCGGTGGAGCACCTACGTCGGACGCGGCGCGATCCGCTTCTATCTTCCGCTGAATGTCCAGCTCCCGAACGATTTCTTCAGCCAGGCCGTGATCGTCGCAAGGGATGTGCCCGCCCGGGAAAGGCTTCAGGTGAAGCTGGAAGCGATGTTGGCCAACGAGTTCCCGAATCTGGTCGGGCGGGTCTACCCGCTGGAGCTCGGACCGCCCGTGGGCTGGCCCTTGCAATACCGCGTGAGCGGACCGGATACCGGCGAGGTCCGCACCATTGCCATGAAGCTGGCCCAGGTCGTTGCCTCGAACCCGCAGGCCAAGCAGGTCAATTTCGATTGGATCGAGCCATCGCGCAAGCTTCAGTTGCGGGTGGACCAGGATGAGGCGAGGCGCCTTGGCCTCAGCTCGGCGGCGCTCGCGTCCATTCTCAACACGGTCGTGTCCGGAACGGTCGTCACCCAGGTGCGTGACAGCATCTATCTCGTCAATGTCGTCGCTCGCGCAAGGGACGACGAGCGGGCCTCGATCGAGACGTTGAGGACCATGCAGGTCGCCTTGCCGGGGGCCAATCCGTGCCGCTGTCGCAGTTCGTCACGTTCGACTACGGGCTCGATACACCCTTGGTCTGGCGCCGGGACCGGGTGCCGACGCTGACCGTCGCCGCCGATGTCGCGCCGGGAATCCTTCCCGAAACGGCCGTCTCCGCCCTGACCCCGAAGATCGATGAACTGCGGCGGACCCTGCCGCCCTCATACCGGATCGATGTCGGCGGAACCGTCGAGGAGAGCGCGAAGTCGCAGGCGTCGGTGATTGCGGTGGTTCCGCTGATGCTCCTGATCATGTTGACGGTCCTCATGGCGCAGTTGCGCAGCTTCAAGCTGCTTGGCCTGGTCCTCTGCATCGCCCCCCTGGGCCTCATCGGCGTCGTCGGGGCCCTCCTGATGTCGGGCAAGCCCCTTGGCTTCGTGGCGCTGCTCGGCGTTCTCGCCCTGATCGGCATCATCACGAAGAATGCCGTGATCCTGATCGGGCAGATCGAGGCGGAGAGATCCGGCGGCAAGGGCGTCGTGGAGGCCGCGCTCGACGCAAGCACGACGCGGTTCCGTCCGATCATGCTGACGGCGATCTCTACCGTTCTCGGCATGATCCCGATCGCACCGACGGTCTTCTGGGGCCCGATGGCCTATGCGATCATGGGCGGGCTCCTGGTCGCCACGGTCCTCACCCTGATCCTGCTGCCCACGCTCTATGTCACCGTGTTTGACAGGCGTTCGTCCGCCGCTGGCACCGTGGACGCCGCTCCGACGGTTGCGGGAGCGTCCCGATCATGACCGATATGACCGCCCTGACGTCACGATTGACTGCATGGGTCCGACCGAGGCCGGCGATGACCGCTGTCATCCTTTCCGGACTGGCTGCATGCGGCCAAAGCGAACCATCTCCGCCGGATATGGGGCGCCCGGTCGATGTCGTCTCGGTGGAGGCGAGCAAGCTGGCAAACGATATCCAACTGTCGGGCGAGATCCAGGCAGAAAACAACGTCGCGCTTGCGTTCCGCATCGGTGGCCGCGTCGTGGAGCGACCCGTGAACGTCGGCGACCGGATTTCGACCGGGCAACTCGTTGCCCGGCTCGACCCGCAAACCGAACAGAATGCCCTCACGGCCGCGAAGGCAACCTTATCGGCCGCGCGAGGCGAGGTGAGCACGACCCGCAGTGCCTTTGACCGTCAGGAACAGCTCATGGCGCAGGGTTTCACGACCCGGCCGCGCTTCGACCAGGCCTTGCAGGCGAGGAACACCGCCGAATCCAGCCTCGAGGACGCCGAGGCGCAAGTCGAACTGGCGCGTGATCGCCTCGGCTTCACAGAGCTTCGATCCAGCACCGCCGGCGTCGTGACGGCTCGAAGCGCCGAGCCCGGTGAAGTCGTGCAGCCGGGCCAAGCCATCGTGCGACTGGCCCGCGACGATGGACGCGATGCCGTATTCAACGTGCCCGCGCGTTTCCTCGAGCGGCAGGACGAGGATCCGGTCATCCGCGTCGCCCTCGCCGATGACCGCTCCGTCGTCGCCGTCGGGCGCGTACGCGAGATCGCGGCGCAGGCGGACCCCGTGACCCGCACGTTCCAGGTCCGGGTCAGCCTGCAAAATCCTCCGGAAACCATGCGGCTGGGATCGACCGTCATCGGGACGATCGAACTGCTCTCTCCGGCGGTCATCGCGGTTCCGGCGAGCGCTCTCACCAGGGCCGGGCAATCGCCGGCACTCTGGATCGTCGATCCCGCGACGTCCACCGTTTCGCTGCGAACCGTCGACATCCTGCGCTTTGATTCCGACAGGGCCATCATCTCGCACGGGCTCGACCCGGACGATGTCGTCGTCACCGGCGGTGTCCAGGCCCTTCACCCGGGCCAGCGAGTGGCTCCCGTCAGGGCGCGGCCGACGACTGCCCGTGAACAGAGGGCTGGCGCAATGTCCCGCTTCAATTGAGGCGGCAGCGTGGTCCACCCTGAAGACAGGGGCAGCGCCCGACCTTGCTCCGGACCGATGGTGTGGATGTGATGATGACGATCGTTAAGCCTGCACATGTCACCCGGACCCGTCGCATGCTCAAGGCATGCTCTCGACATCATGTCGATGGTCACGTGTCTCGAGAGGATGATGGGCGGAAACCATCTCCCTGAATTCCGAGGGACTGCTGCCGTATCTCAGCTTGAACGCCCTGCTGAAGGTCGAGTGTTCGAGGAACCCGACCTCACCGGCCAGCGCCCTGATCGAGGTCCTGTCTCCGATGTCGGCGAGGCGTTGCCTAGCCGCATCGAGGCGCTCGTCCTGGATAAACCGCGCGACGCCGCCAACCCCCTCGAAAATACGGTAAAGCTTGGATCGTGACATCGCGACAAGCCGCCTGAGCGCCTCCGGATCGAAATCCGGCGAGTTCATGTTCCGTCTGACGACGCAGCGGAGACGCTCGCGAAGTGCCGAGGCTCTCGACGTGTCGGTCCGTGCGGGATTGCCCGGCGCGGGAACGAGGCAGCTCTGAACCAGGGTGCAGGTCACCGCCCCCAGCATCGGCCAGTGCGCCTTCGGGATCGAGGGCAGCACCCGGGCCAACGAGAGGAGATGGTCCGCAAGAAAGGCACCTTGCCACGAATTCAGGGCCACCATGTGTTCCCTGCCTGGCGACAGCACCGGTTTCCCCAGCACGGTACGCGGAAGGAATGCGGTCAAGATCTGCTCGGAGGCCTCCTTGTCGAGTGAGGCGATCAGGATCCGGCAATTCATGTCAGGTGGCGATCCCTGCTGCAAGTACGCGGACGGGCCGGACCGAATATGGCCTCCGCGGGACCCGCCATCAGCCCGGATAGTGCCGTGGCGGTGGATCCTTCCCGATCTCCGGACCAGTGAAATCCGTTCCAGCCGGATGACGCCCAGGTCCCAGGATCGATAATCGAGTTTCTTCGAATGCGCCTCGCGGTCGAGGGAGGCAATGGCCTCATCGAAGAACGCTGATGCCTGTCGAACCTTGATCTCTCGGACAGTTCCGGGCGGGGTCGGCATGGATCGGGCCATTGCGGAAACGGGATTGCTCCTTGACGGCACTTCAGCCATGGAACGTGCTCCTCGAGGGGAAGATGGGCGGCCTTGGTGACCCCTCAGGTTATCCCTCGCAAGCAACGGGTCTATCGGGGTTAACCCTGGGGCGGACTGGGAATTGGCCTGAAGCCGCGCCAAAAGATCCTTCCCGGTGCGGGGAATGGCGGGCTCCAACGGTTATGCGGTAACGTGCTCAATCCTGTCTCGGGACATCGCGTCCGTCGCTGTCGGGGACGCGGGCCCCGCGGAAACTCACGCCGCCAAGTCCATTCCACCCGCGTACCCGATGTCGGCTCCCGCTCCGTCCCGGCGGGTTCCGCAAAGCCCGCCAGGTACCGCTCCCAGGCGATCGACCTCACCGTGCGATCAGCGGCAGCGGAGATTGCCCCATCGGTCGCGGAAGGTCCCATAGGGGCAGCGGCTCCGCGGGGCTGTCGCGCTGCCGACGATGGCCCCGCCGGCCGCACCGATAGCCCCTCCGGCCAGGGCCCCTCCGGCCCGGCCCGTCGCCGCTCCACCGATCGCGGCCCCCGCGAGGCCGCCAATGGCGGCGCCGCCCACCGCCCGCTCGCCGGGAGTTTCGCAAGCTGCGATGGAGAGCGTGAGCGCCGCGGCGGCGATGGCTGTCATGATCTTCCTCATCGGACCTTCCCTTCCGGGCTGTTGATCGCGGACCCGCCGTGGGCCGCGGACGACGACAGGTTCCGCCATCGCCTCGTGTTCGGATATTGGGGGAAACCCTGAAATCCTCGGGAGAGAGGCCCTAATCGGGTCGGGCGCAACCATCCCCTGGCGGTCCGGTCGCAGGTCCTTGGGGCGGACCTGCGACCGTGGTGAAAGCGGCGGTTCGGCGAAGGCGGTTTTTGCACACGTTCTCGGGACAATTCCGGTCCCGGTTCGGGGTTTTGCCCGATGGACGTGCCTCCAGCAGGCGATACTCTCACCGTTCGCAACGGCCTCTCGCTGCGCTTGGGAGGACATCATGGCTGAACTGGTGATCGTCGGGTTCGATAACCCGACCCAGGAAGCCAAGCTCCAGGCCGCCCTGTCGCGGGCGCACCCGCCGAGCCCGAGCGAGGGTGTGGAAGCTGCGGGCACGATGGCCGCTCATCCGGCCTGACGCATTGAAGACAGCGGGAGAGATTGAGATGCTGTCACGACGCTCCCTTCTGGCCGGATTGCTCGGTGCGGTGCTAGCCATCCCGCTCGGCACGGTCGCATCGACGGACGCCGAAGCCCAGCCGCGGCCCGAACGTCGTCCTCAGAGGCCACGGCCCGGCCGACGTCCGCCCGCGCCACGCCGGCGGGTCGAGCGCCGTCCGCGGCCACGGCCTGGGTTCATCTGGGTGCCGGGCCGTTGGGTCTGGAATGCCCGCCGCGGACGCTGGGTCTGGGTGTCGGGCCACTGGGTCCGTCGCAGGGGCCGCTGGTAGGCGGCAGCGGCAGCACACCGTCGCGGGAGACGCGAGAGGAGGCTGATCATGGAACTGCTAAACCCGTTCGTGAACCCCGGAACCTCCTACATCTCCACCGGGCGGCTGCCGTCCGGGGAGGCCGTCAAACGGCTCGTGATGGAAGCCCATGAACGGTTCCGGTCCGTCGACCAAGGACAGGTCTCGCAGGTCTACCCGGCGCTCGCCCGCGTGCCGGGCGACCTGTTCGGCATCTGCGTCGTGGGAACCGATGGCAGCGTCTTCCAGGTCGGGGACGCCGAACATGCGTTCACCGTCATGAGCGTCTCCAAGCCATTCGTGTTCGCGCTGGTCTGTAACCTGATCGGCGCGACGGGAGCGCGCGAGCGGCTCGGCGTGAACGCCACGGGCCATGCCTTCAATTCGCTTGCCGGCATCGAGCGCAATGCCGACGGGCGGACCAACCCGATGGTGAATGCGGGCGCCATCGCAACCACGAGCCTGGCGCCCGGCGGGAACACGGACGCCAAGTGGCGCTTCATCCACGAGGGGCTTTCGCGGTTTGCCGGACGCGAGCTGGCGCTGAACGAGGAGGTCTATGCCTCGGCATCGGAGACGAACTTCCGCAACCGCAGCATCGCCTGGATGCTCGAGAGCGTCGGCCGAATCTACTGCGATCCCGCCGAGGCGGTCGATCTCTACACAAGGCAATGCTCGCTGAACGTCAGCGCGAAGGATCTTGCGGTCATGGGTGCGACGCTCGCTGATGGCGGCTTCAATCCGGTCACCCGGGAGCAGGTCGTTCATCCGGACGTCTGCCACTACGCGCTCGCCGTCATGCTGACCGCTGGGCTGTACGAGACCTCGGGTGACTGGCTCTACGAGATCGGCCTGCCGGGCAAGAGCGGCATCGGCGGCGGCATCGTCACGGTGTCGCCGGGCAAGGGCGGCCTGGGCACCTTCGCGCCACCGCTCGATGAGGCCGGCAACAGCGTCAGGGGGCAACTGGCGGCGCAGTTCCTGTCGCAGTGCCTCGGTCTCGACCTGCTCGTCTCGACGCCGGAGACATAACGAGGTGCTGCCATTTCGCCGAACACCATCGGGCCGCTCGCCCAGGGCGACACCCATGACAGGTGCGACGACCCTCAATCACGTCCAGGCGGAGGAAAAGGCGTAGTGGATCCTCATGATAGCCATCGCGTTTGGCCAGGCGATCGGCGTCGCGGTTCTGGGCGGCTGCCTCTTCGTTCCCTGGAGGCTGTCCGAGAGCGCCGGAGGACCGTTCGGCCGCGTGCTCCAGGAGCGCTTCGTCATCGTCGGCTGGGTCGTGATCTGGCGGCCCGCCGAGATGGTCCTCTACGACTGGCTGCCCATGCTCCGTCGCCGGACCCTCTACCGGCGCCTGGCGGCAGCAAAGGTTGTGGTGAACCGATCGTGAGAATGAGCGTCAGCCGACTGTCCCGGCTGGGGCGGATCGGGTTAGGTCTGATTGTGACGGGCCTGCCGATATTTGAACACGGCAGAGGCCAAACATCAGGGCGAACAGAAAGGTCGGCCCGTGCAGAGCGACAGATTTCGGCCCTTCCTGCCGGCCGAGGAGGAGATCGTTTCCCGTCTCCTCAGCGGCGATCTCGATCGTCTGGGCGACGGCTCGCGTCCGGAAGCGGATGATCCGTCACGGGCCGTCCGCGCAGCGTTCCTGCGCTTCCTCCTCCTGGGCGGGGAGGAAGGCTATCGGCCCCATGAGAAAGGGGTTCGGCTGAGCGGGGCCTACATCAGGGGTGTCCTCGACCTCGAGGCATGCCGTGTGTTCCGCGACATCGGGTTGAAGGACTGCCGCTTCGACGCCGCTCCCGTTCTGAGGTCGGCCGTTATCGATCGCCTGTTCCTGGATGGATCCTTCCTCCCCGGAATCGATGCAGAGCGGCTCGAGGCCCGGGGCGGGCTTTACCTGCGCGGGGCCCACGTCAGCGGGGAGATCCGCCTCGCCGACGCGCGCCTGGGCGGCAACCTCGCGTGCGATGGGGCTACCATTCACGCTATCGGAGGCATCGCGCTCAATGCCAGAAGCCTCGAGGTGCGCAACATCTACCTGCGGGGCGCCGATATCAGGGGCGGCATCAACGTGTCGGGCGCGCAACTCGCAGCCGACTTCGATTGCGCCGGGCTCGTCGTCTACCGTCCGGACAAGGTCGCGATCGGTGCCGACGCCATCAAGGCGGGTGGCAGCGTCATCCTGCGCGCCGCCGTCGTCGAGGGCGAGGTGCGGCTGCTGGGATCCCACATCGGAGGAGACCTGGACTGCACCGGCGCGGCCTTCGTCAATCCCGGTCACAATGCGCTCCAGTTGAGCCGCACCTTGATCGAAGGCGCCTTCTTCCTGCGCAACGGTGCCGAGGTCAAGGGTCTCCTGGACATGCAGGGAGCCTCGATCGACACGGTCCATGATGAATTCGCGTGTTGGCCCGGCAAGGGCGATGTCCGGTTGAACCGCTGCCGCTACGGGGCCTTCATCGACGGGCCGGTCGATGCAACGGGCCGCCTCGCCTGGCTCTCGTTGCAGACACCGGAGCGCTGGGGCGAGGACTTCTGGCCGCAGCCCTTCGAGCAGCTCGCGACGGTCTTTCGCGAGATGGGACACGATGAGGATGCGCGCGCCGTGCTCATTGCGAAGGAGCGCCTGCAAAGGCGGGCACGTCGGAAGCGGGCGCGGTCCCGCCTGTGGCGGGGGATGATCGCCATCAAGGACGGCGTTCTGGAGGTCACCGTCGCCTACGGGCGCCAGCCGCTTTTGGCCTTCGTGTGGCTCACGCTCTCTTCTGGCTTTTCGGCGTCATCATCTTCGGATACGCGGAGCTACAGGACGCCTTCAAGCCGAACAGCCCCGTGGTCCTGCGCTCGCCCGAGTGGACGCTGTGCGGGGTCGGCAAGTCCGAGCAGCGATTTCTCGCATCGACGCAACAGTCCGTGAGCGGTCGTGCCGAGGCGGGCCAAACGCAGCTTGCGTGTTTCCGCGAGCAGTGGGAGGCGTCGAGCTACCCCCGCTTCAATGCCTGGATGTATTCCCTGGACACGCTGCTGCCGGTGCTCGAGATGGATCAGAAGGCGTATTGGCGGCCGGATCCATCGAAGCGTTGGGGCACGTCCGCCCTGACCTACTTCTATTTCCAGTCCGTCGTGGGATGGGCGCTGAGCCTGCTGGCCGTTGCCGGGTTTTCCGGCCTCGTGAAGTCGCAATGATGGGAGCCAGCGTCTTGGCGACGAGGTCCATCGTCCCCCGGCTGTCGGGACCATGGTCGACGATGTCGCCGAGGAAGATGACGCGAGGCTCGCGCCCGCGCGGCGCTCGCCGACCTTCCACCGCGGACGGGGCTGCCGGCCTGGGGAAACATCCCGGGTCGCGCCCATTGATACCACTTCTGGATTCCCCTTCCGGCCAACGATCCGACGGATCTATGGATTCGTGGAAACGCAGCCGACCAGATCATCAGGGGCGAGTTCATCCCGCCGGCGGGGAGGGAGTTCTCGAACCCCGATGCCTACGATTTCACCATCCTCACGGCTGCTCGCAGCGGCGAGGGGATTGGAGCCCAATGGGACGAGTTTGATCTTGAACGGGGTTCATGGGTGGTCCCTGGCAAACGGATGAAGGCGGGCAAAGAGCACCGAGTGCCGCTCTCAGCAAGGGCCCAGGAGATTGTTGCAACCATGGCGGCGCTTCGTACCGGAGACTTTGTCTTCCCTGGACAAAAACATAATCGGCCTCTGTCCAATATGGCGCTCGAAATGCTTCTGCGACGGCTGAAGGTCGATGCGACGGTGCATGGGTTCCGCAGCTCCTTTCGGGACTGGGTAGCAGAGCAAACAGATGTGCCGCGTGAGGTAGCCGAGGCCGCTTTGGCGCACGTGCTCGAAAATAAAGTCGAGGCGGCTTACCGGCGGAGCGATTTCTTCGAAAAGCGGCGTCAACTCATGAATGCCTGGTGCGAATTTGTTCTGCAGTCTGGCGCCGTAGTGCAAGTGCAAGTTCAATAGCGAAACGAGCGGCACGAAATCTGGCTTGTCTCATGCCGTATGTCGTTGTCGCGTCTTGCGTTTTAGAGCAGTTGCTAAAGTGAAAGATGATTTCTGTCGTGGCAATTCGCCACAAAAGTAGAGATAAAATGTAGGCTGATAATTTACTTATTATGGCGAATTGCCACAAACCGAATTGCTTAATTGTTCGCATATAAACGAGTTTTCCGCATTCTCGATAGCTGGCGCGTGCAAACCTATTCTTGCAACAATGGTTGAGTGGCTGAAACCAACATGATCCCAACCGGTCAAGCGGGGGATCCTAATGGAGGCCATGATGGATTCTTCGGGTAAATGGATGCCACTCCCTCAAGAGGGCTTTGTTCGGCTTAACCATTTTCTTGGGCCAGGGCGCGCCATCCCGATCGGGGGATCTACCTGGTGGCCGGGGGTAAAATCGGGGTGCTTTCCGCAGTCGGTGCGCCTCGGTCGGAGGATCACCGTGTGGCGGGTAATGGACATCCGCGATTTGATCGAGCGGGGGTGGAAATGACGATGCCTGCATCGCCCTTCCGAGTGCCCCAACGTAGCGCTCACAATACGATGGGTACAAGTGAAACCATCCTTACTAGGTTAGGCCTGCAACACCCACCGCAAGCCATTGCGAAGCAAGAGGTTATCGCCCAGCGTACGCCTACCGACTTTCGCCGCTACTTCGAGCGCAAGGTGATCAAGTGGTTGGGGGAGTGGTTTCGGCGCCAGGGCTATCAATGGTCTGCCGCGTGGGTGCGCGAGAACTATGTTGGAGCCAACCGGGAGCATCTGTATATGCTCCTCCATGTGCCTCGACGTCTGCAAGGAAAACTGACGCGAGCACTCGCTCGGGGCTGGGCCGAGCCTGAGGTTGCCCATCTCAGGGTGGCTGGCGATGAGGAAGATGCGATTTTCTACATCATCAAACAACACACGTCGCAAGCACATTACGCCCTTCGCTTCCGTGTGCGGCGGGAGCGGCATTGTCGCCACAATTATGCGCCGGTGGCGTCGGTTCTCGGCCAACGCGTGAGCATGACTCGGAATTTGGAACGACTAGTCCGACGGGCGCATCTCGAGTCAACGCTAGGTCCCGCAGGCAATACTACGGCATTCCTCGCAAACGATCACGATGCCGGAGGCCGCCATGCACGGTAGTTCGCATCCTCGGCGTATCATCTACGGCGGCGAAGTCTGGTAGCTGTGCAAGAGCGGCTACTACTGCAACACGCATGGCAATAAACTCCACCGTCGGGTTTATGAGGACCACTTCGGCCCGATCTCGCCGGACTATGTCGTGCATCATCGGGATCATGATCGCTGCAACAACAGCCCTGACAATCTCGAAGCCATGCCGCGTAGCGAGCACACGCGGTACCATCAAATTGGCCGTACTATCCACCCAAATCAGCTTGCAGCAAGTAGCGCCGAGATGCACAAGCGTTGGTCCATCGGGTTATCTGCATAGTCTGCAATGATCCGTTCGAGACGCGAAGCCTTCAGGCCCCTCAGCAGTTCTTTTCTGATAGATGCCAGGACCGTTGGCGCGCCAACAGGTTTGCAGGCGAGGCGCGAACTTGCGAACATTGTGGCCAAGGCTACTTTGCAGTCCGGCGGGTACAGCGCTACTGCAATAAGAGTTGCAACTTCCGGGCCACAGCCGCTCGCCACATCAACCACCGTCAAGAGAATAGGACGCTTAAATGCTCGTGCTGCGGGCAAGAGTTTGTGAGTAAGCGCTTGAACGCGAAGTTCTGTGGACGCTCTTGTGCCGTCCGTTATCATGGACGGAGACAGCATCGTCGAAGGGTTACTTCAGCGCGCTTCGGCACGTGACGCAATGGTCATGGCAAACGTCATGATGAGAAAGCAACATGGCGAAAAGAAAGAGCATGGTGCGTGAGATAGGTTACAAGAGTAGCAGGGTGCAACCATTCGAGATTTGGCGTCTGCGACAGGAGTCAACGTATTGATTGGAACTTGCTTCTTCAGGTTGCAGGGGGTGCGACCTGCAACTTAGGACTTTCAATCGGCTGACGGAGAGGACTGGCCGGCTACAGCGCAAACAGTACGCGAACTCAATATCGATGACACCACGGTTATGCCTCCAACCACTCTGCTGAACCCTGGTGTAATATGCCTCCACCGTTATGACCGCAGATGCAGCGCGACGAAGCTGCTGACGTCTCCTAACATAGACATTGCATATCGCGATTTGTCTCTGTGAGCCTTACCAAGTAGGTTCGCCCGATGGGTCCGCCTAGGGTCATGCACTGACGATCCCCTTCCCACTTGGAACGTCCGCTGTTCCTTGCTAGAGCAGACACTTGGACTACTTCCGAAATGTGCCAGAACCCGACCTTCGATCCGCAGCCGGTCCTTACTCCATGAACGTGATGCGCCCGCTGGCGACATCGTGCATCGCCGCGACGATCCTGAGATCCTTCCGAGCAACCAGATCCCGAAGGACCTCGCTGTCCCGTTGTAGGCCTTCGGCAGCTAACCTGGCATTCGTCGTCGCCACCTGCTGCACGAAGTTCTTGTTCTTCGACGTGTGCTCCCCGGGAGCATCCCTGTTAGCTTCATCGCCGGCTTGATGCGGTTCAACAGGTCGGTGAGCCTTCCAAGCACGACACCATCAATGGCGCCCTTGACCGCTCCGCAGTCGCTGTGGCCCAGCACGACGATCAGCTTCGCCCCGGCCAGCTTAGTCGCGAACTCAGCACTGCCGACGACGTCATCGTCGGCGACGTTGCCGGCGATGCGGGCGCTGAAGATATCGCCGATGCGCTGGTCGAACACCAGCTCCGGGGGCACCCGGGAATCGATGCAGCCGATGACCGCCGCGAACGGGAACTGCCCGACTGCGGTCGCCCTGACCTGAGCGAGCAGGTCGCAGTTGCGCATGTTCTGCGACAGGAAGCGCTCATTGCCGGCCTTGAGCTCCGCCAAGGCATCGTCGGGGCTCAGCGCCGCCTGCCGTTGCTGAGTCGTCGCCGCGCATTGATCGGCGGCAAACGCGGTCCCGAAGCTTGCCGCGGTGCCGGCCAGGGCTCCCGAGCAGCAGAAGTGCCGTCGTGACAACATCTCACCCTCCTATGACCTGTCTGTCGGCAATGAGCCGATCTCCGCCCTCATTCGGCTGCCGCAGCCATCGGGCCATCCATCCCTATGGGGAGGAACGACCACAAACCCCGTCCATCAGCGCTCGTTGAAGCGCGTGATGTTCGGCGCGGGCGGATTGGGATATTTCCTGACCGGGGCCAGATACTCCTCGACGACCTTCAGGGGAGGTCCTGATATCCAACTGAACACCCCCGCAACCACCAGATCCTCGTGCGGATCCACCTCGATGTTGTAGGCCTTGGGGTAGCCCGCCATGGGGGCGCTCGCCGAGAACAGGCCGGGCTCGCGCTGGGGTCCGCCCCCCGTCGGATGGACGTCGGTGAAATACATCCGCCACTGCTTCCAGCGCGCGGCCACCAGATCGCCGCCGATGAAGCTCAACAGGCTCTCGCGATGGCCGGTCTCGCTGTTGCCGACCAGGACATCGGTCTGGTCGACGCCATCAATCGGCCGATCGGTCGGGAGGGAGCCGCCGATGATGCGGGCGAAGGTCGGCAGGAGATCCATGATCGAGAACATCGCATAGGATGTCGCGTTCGGCGTAGTCATCCCGGACCAGCGCAGGATCGCCGCCGTGCGGATCGCGCCTTCCGTGACTTCGCCGAGCTCCCCCGGAACGGGCCGGAATTGCCCATATCGGGCGTTCCCTGGTTGCCGAACTCGCGGACGGCCTCGCCATAGGGCCCGTTGTCCGAGGCGAACAACACGATCGTGTTGTCCTCGATGCCGAGCTCCTTGAGTGTGTCGAGGATCCGGCCGACATGGAAGTCGCCCTCCATCAGCTTGTCACCATAGTTGCCGATCCGGGACTTGCCCTTGAACGGCTCCGCCGGCAGGTTCGGCACATGCCCCATCGAGAATGGCAGGTAGAGGTAGAAGGGCTGCCCGGCTGTCCTCTGTCGCCGCATGAAGTCGATCGACTTGTCGGTCAGCTCGTAGTCGATGTTGGCTCGGACAGCGGGGGTAAAGGGCTTCACCGTCCGAAGCGCTCCGCCCGCGCAGTTGCCCACCGCCGTAGCAGCCCACGTCGCCATATCCGACGTTGTCGCCGAGAATGAAAACAACGTTCGGATTCGATTGATGTGCCTGCGCCGTGTCGACGATCAGCCGCTGAGCCATGAGCGACATGCCGATTGCCAACGCGCCCATGACCCGGGGCGCTGATTGGGATACCTGTTGCATGACCACGCCTCCGATCAGGCTCAGCCGTGCGGCAGGCACGACCGTCATCCTAACCGGGCAGGGGAAGGCCTGCTTGACTGGGCAGGACACCGACTTGGCAATCCAGGACATCCCGTCCGGATGCCATTCCGCCGAATGGAGCCATCTCTCGAGCCGGCTGTCGCATACGATCCTGACCCCATCAGGTCCCTGCTCGCGGGGGGCAGGCGGAGTAGGTCGTCCTGATCGGTCAACGGAAAGTCCTCATTGATCAAGCAGACGGGCATGGCGCGGCTAGGATGGACAATCCCATGCCGGTGCAAGCCAAGTTGGCCCGCATGGAAACCGGACGGGGCTCATGATGAGGGACACTTTGGCTATCGTCAGCCTCGGCCGACGGCGATGACCTCAAGACGCGATGGGAACGACCGGCCGCGGACGGGCAACCCTTCGAGCGGCTTCGGCGAGGACCTGCGCCGGGTGCTCCGGACCGAGCTGCTGAAGGGGCCCTGCACCTCAAAGGAGATCGCTCGCCTGTTCTCGATGCACCACCGCACCTTGAGCCGGCATTTGGCGCACGAGGGCGTCTCATTTCAGCAGATTGCTGACGAGATCCGGTTTGCGATCGCCTGTGACCTGCTAGCCAACACCGAGCTTGCCCTGAACCAGATCTCGGTTGTGTTGCAGTTCTCGGAACCGAGCGCCTTCACGCGGGCCTTTCGGCATTGGTCTGGGCAGGCTCCCTCGGCATGGCGTGAGAGGCATCGACTGAACCGGCGGCTCCCGAAAGGAAAGCCTGAATGAGCATGAGGTTGTCATGGACTATCAAGCTCCGTTCGTGATCCAGGTCAGAACAGTGCCCGTCCTGGAGGATCTGGGATGACCCAGCCCCATCATGCAACAACCCGGGCTGCCTCCCGCATTCGCGAGGGCTTGATTATCGGGGCCATCGTACTCGGCGGCTATGCTCTGCTGGCCTATGTGGTGCTGCCATCGGCATGGACCCACTACGAACACCAGCGCGGGCTCGCAGGCCGCCCCATGGTGACGCACACGAAGCAGGGCATCCCTGGTGGTCCGCTCAATGTCGGCCTTGTCGGATCGCAGGAGGATGTCGTCCGCGCCATGCATGCGGCCGGTTGGTTCCCGGCCGATCCGATCACGCTGCGAAGCAGTATCGGGATCATCGGCAGCGTGCTTCTCCACCGGCCCGACCACGATGCGCCGGTGAGCCCCCTCTTCTATCAGGGGCGGCGGGAGGATCTCGCCTTCGAGAAACCCGTTGGATCGAGTGCCGACCAGCGCCATCACGTTCGCTTCTGGAAGGTGCTGGAGAATGGCCAGGAAGATCGACCCGTCTGGCTCGGATCAGTGACGTTCGACCGCGGCGTTGGCGTCAGCCGCTACACAGGTCAGGTCACCCATCACATCGCACCGGACATCGACGCCGAGCGCGATGGCCTGATTGATGATCTCGTCCGAGCCGGAATGGTTACGACACGCTACCAGGTATCCGGGATCGGCCCAACGCTGAACGGCCGAAACGGGGAAGGAGACCCCTACTATACCGACGGCGAGATTTGGATGGCCGTCCTCGTGACGGATGGAGAAAAACGGACGCAGCCTCCGACGGAACTGACCAGTCCGGCGCTCGTCACCGCGAAGGATGGGATCTGGAATGCGGTTGCCGGCAAGCTAGGCGACTGATTGAAATCAGCGTCGGGGAGTCTGGGTGTCTCAGAACGTGCAGAGATTGTCTGCATCGGTCAAGCAATCGTCCGCCAATCAGGCATGATCCACTTCGGGAGGCCCTTCCCGCTCTATCCCCTTATCCCTTGTCAAGGCCTCCCGTTAAACTCAGCCCCGTTCGGAGGAAACCGGACGGGGCCCTTTCTGCAACTGATCGCACCAATGGTGTTCTCGCAGGCGCGCCGAAAGACAGGCGTTGAAATGCCGTACGACGGCTTCGCGCAAGATGTCCTTCCAACCACAGTGATCGCCCGCCGAAGGTGACGAGCCGAGCACCGACTATCACGAAGAAGCCTGCAACGGGGGCTCTCGAGCGAGCGCGCTCCGATAGAGGAGAACTATCGATGCACTGTACATCTGTCATAGTCCTGATTGCTGCCTTTACACTTCTGATCATTCCCGAGGACGCTCAGTCTCAGAGCCGCCGGCGCCAGACCATTGAACAAGGAGGCCCCCTCGTCCTGCGGGTGACGCCCCGCAGTTTCCTGGACCCCGGTCCAGTGGTTCCTGTTGGATCAATCAATCCCGGCTATACCGGCTACGGGCAGGCACAGTCCTATCTGCTGAGCCCACCCTATGCCCCCAACGGCGCGGGCTTCGGCGTCGCTACCCTGCCTGATCCGATCACCAATGGACCTTTTGTTGGATCACGCAATCCCTTCGGTCCGGTTGACTTCGTCGCTCCACGCGGCTTGGCGCGTTGAGCCCGGTTGAATACATCGCTGAGGACGCTGTGGTTGTTTAACCCAGCGTCCTCCAAAACACATGGCATATGCAGCCGAACACGATTTCAGCCATCATCGCCAACGATGGATCGCAACACGGCGCGTCCGATGTCAGGTCCGTGATGGCCGATTATCGGGCACACTCCACAGGAACCCGGACGTTGCTGCCCTCGACAAGAAGGGTCCGGCAGGGCACGCCATTGATGATTTGGATTTCATGCTGAGCGGCGTAAGGGAAAAGCGAGTCCGGCGTGCCGGAAATGGGCCGGCCCGACATCACACGGCCGCCTCCTTCCTCGACGCGGATGCTCCCCGTAGAGCTTGGCTCAAAGGTGCCCGACGCGACACGACCAGCACACTCCACGGGAACCCTGATGTTGCTGCCCCCGACGAGGACGGTCCGGCAAGGCACACCGTTGATGATCTGGACTTCGTTCGGAGCGGCATAGGGGAAGAGCGAGTTGGGAGTGCCCTGAATGGGATTAGGCTGCGCCTGCACGGTTGCAAGTCCTGCGAACGTCAAGAAACCGAGCCCGGAGATAATCGCAACTGTCCTCATGGAAGCCTCCTCTCCGCAAAGTGCGATGGGTGCGACGTGCATGAGGCGCTGCGGATCCACCCATGCTACCTGACGTCGATGAACGCAGCTTCCACGACCGAAATGCGGTGCCGAAGGCAGTCCACGGATGGGGTCCTGCTTACCGAAGGCATCACAGATCCCAGCAGCGTGCGCAGAAGACATCGTAGTCCGATCTGGCTGCCCCGCTTGACCAAGTGGGCCATTCGCTTACCAAATATGGACATCGGCGCTGCCCATGGATTTCGGCGAACCGGAACAGCACCCGCATTTTCGCTCAAGTTGCCGCGATGGATGGTATGGCGCATTCCGATCGCCAGACCCCGACGCAGCATTCAAGGACAAACATCCTAGGGATCCTCACGGTCATCGATTGATGTCTTGACCTGGACCGAAACCTCGGCTGCTATGACATGGCTGGGGGGCCTTGGATCAGCAATTCAAAGGGGGAGCGATGCGTTACCTTTCGCACTGGCTGTCGTGTGGCGTCCTGGCTTCGCTCGGCCTCCTCGGCGGAGGTACGAACGGTGCGCTCGCCGCGGATCTTGGGCCTCCGCCGGCTCCTGTGATCGAGGCGCCCGCCATGCCCGGGTGGACCTTCCGTTTCACGCCCTACGGTTGGCTCACCGCGTTGGACGGCACCCAGACCGTGCGCGGACGCTCCGTCAAGGTCGATGCCAGCTTCATCGACATCGTCGAGGAGAGCGACACGCTTGTGGCCCTGATGGGAGACTTCGAGGCCCGCTATGGCCGTTTCGCCCTCTTGGCCGACGTCGTCTGGAGCAAGATCGGAGTCGAGAGCGGCAATATCCGCAGCCGCACGCTGGCACCCGGCGTGACGGGGACGCTCACCACATCCCTCGGTCTCGATATCGAAATGGCCATCGCCGAAGTCGGCGCTGCCTACGAGGTCGCCCGCTCGGGCGCACTCGCATTCGATATCCTCGCCGGAGCGCGCTACTGGTACCAGGAGGCCGACCTGTCGTTCGACGTCGCAGCCGCAGTCGACATCGGCGATCTCGAGGTGGCCGGCGCTCGGGCTTTCGCCCGCTCTGGGTCCGTAGACTGGCTCGATCCCATGATCGGTGCACGGGTGCGCTACACCGTGGCGCCGGGACACGAACTTCTCCTGCGCGGCGACATCGGCGGGTTCGGCGTCGGGAGCGACTTTTCCTGGCAGGCCATCGGCGCCTACGGCTTCGAGTTCGGCACCTACCAGGGCATCACGTTCTCGGGCGTGATCGGCTACCGGGCGCTGTATGTCGACTATGTCCAGGGCGAGGGCCGAAGCCGCTACGAGTTCGACATGCTCCAGCATGGGCCGATTCTCGGTATCAGCGCGCGATTCTGACCGTCGATGAGCCGGAGGGCGATCGGAACCTGACATGCGCAGCGGCACGGTCGGGCCGGTTGAGGGTGGCTGGTTGCGGTTACGGAACTCACAGCGTCCGGGTCCGGTACTCGGACGAAGGGAGGCATCAGCTCTCTTGGGAGCCCCTATTTAACGGTTCGATCGAAAGACGATGCCCGTCGGCAAAAAATCGATATGTCCATATGGGTCAGATCGTTGTCCTCTTCTGTCAGGCCGCCCCATGCTGCGGGTGGTAATCTGGCCGCACAATGACTCCCAGGCAGGAGAGACGACCATGCAGCGCCTTATTTGGATTGCCGCACTCAGCATCCTGGCGACCGCCACGCCGAGCAGAGCTCAGGATCCCGGGCCTCCAGTCCGCGACGGTGAAATCGTGATCCCGTCGGAACGAACCCTTGAGCGGGACGCCGTGACGCAACAGCAGAACGACTTTTCGACGAATGATGCGACCGCTACCCAGGAGATGAATCGGCAAAATCGGCGGATCGACCGGGAAGTCGAAAAGGGAATCTGTACGGACTGCTGAGGGAGGGTCTTCGGGACAGCGACAGGAGATGCCGTTCCCTGCCTCAACCATCCGCCCCTCGATCAAGGCGATCCCCGGGCTTGTGCCGTGGTGATCTGCCGCCCATCGCGGTCCTGCGATTCGGGAACCGGGCGTCTGGTTTGAGCCGGACCGTGTTCCAAGCGCCAGGCGGCCGGCGCCTGTCCCGACCAGCGCCGGAAAGCCCGCGTGAAGGCGCTTGCCTCGGAGTAGCCGAGCGCCACGGCAACCTCACTGAGGGGGATGCGCGTCTGACTCAACAACTGGCGCGCGATCTCGAAACGCGTCTCGTCGACAAGGCTCTGGAAGCCCGCCCCCTCAGCCCTCAGATGCCGGCTCAAGGTGCGGCGATGGATGGCAAAGCGATCCGCAACCGTGGCGGCCGAGCACTGGTTCGTCAGGAGCTCAGTTCGCAGCATGCGGCGCAGGTTCTCCTTCCAGTCGCCCGCTCCGGCAGCCTCGAGTTCCCGGATGTGAGCCTCGAACACCTGGCGGAAGATTGGGTTCGCGCCGGCGATGCGGTGGTCAAGCCAATGTGCTGGAAAAACCAAGGCGGCGGTTTCCTGATTGAACCGCACGGGCGCCCGGAGGAAGCGTCGGTACGGTCCCGAATCGGCCAGGGGCTGTCGGGGCAGCAATACTTCGTCCGGCAACCAATCGGGGCCACACAGCAACCGCATGATATTGGTTGCCATCGCCATGGCGCAGTCCGAGATCTGCTCGGGGCTCTCCACGCCCGGCTCGTAGATCGCGTAGCCAAGGACCACCACATCCCCGTCCATCGACAGCGTGGGAGCAGCGCCACGGTCGTGCAGATGCAGGTGTCGGACAAGAGCCGACAGGGCCTCGCCGACGGTCGGCGAGTGTTGCAGGAGGCCTCCGATCGGGCCGAGAGACGAGAGTGTTCCCCTTTGCCCGAGGAGAAGGCCGAAGTGCGGACAGCGCGTGTGTGCGACACAGGCCGTGAGCACCCGGTCCAGCGCCGCATAGGGAATGATGTTGTTCTCGTCCTCGAAGAGGTC
The DNA here is from genome assembly GCF_044784385.1 of Microvirga sp. RSM25. Lineage (NCBI taxonomy): Bacteria > Pseudomonadati > Pseudomonadota > Alphaproteobacteria > Hyphomicrobiales > Methylobacteriaceae > Microvirga > Microvirga sp. RSM25. The sequence goes on from NZ_CP173039.1 coordinate 5,126,474, forward strand.
CGGATCGAGGCCGGCCTGACGGATCACCTCGCGAGGATCCGCCCCGAACTCGCGCAGGAGGGGGCCGACCTCCTTGGCGACACCAACGCGGATCACACCTTTCGCCACAGTCTGCCGGGAGGCTCCATGCGCGGGCCGATCCGTGGCTAGGCAGTGCAAATCTGCCTGATCCGGTGGTCGTATCAAGGCAAGTTTAGTCGGCAGTCTCATACCAGCCTCCCGCCGACGAGGGCCATTTCTGCCCTCCCCTCGATCAGGGACCGACTGGGTCCGCCGCAGGCTCGGAACCGCGCGATGCTGAGGGCGTCACGATCGAGGGTCATGATCAGGCCTCCACGAGCCCGTTGCGGACGGCGTAGCGGATCAGCGCGGCAGTCGTGTCGAGGTTGAGCTTGCGCAGGGCAAGGGCGCGATGCGTCTCGACCGTCTTGGTGCTGATGCTGAGGATGTCGGCGATCTGCTTGTTAGTCCGGCCTTCGGCGATCAGCTGCACGACGGCCTTCTCACGGGCCGTCAGCGCCGCCTCGTGTGCGCATCCCTTCGCCAGATAGGTCTCAAGCAGGGTTTGGGAAACCTTGCCGGTGAAGAACGGCTTGTGGGCCGCCAGACTCTCCACCGCCGAGACCAGGAACTGCCGGGCGTCGGATTTGAGCAGGAAGCCGCGGGCGCCCGCTTCGAGCACGTCCCGGACCAGGCTATCCGTGTCGTGCATGGTGAAGATCAGCACCTCGACGCCGGGAAGGCGGGTCCTGATCTGCCGGGTCACCTCGACGCCGTTCATCAGCGGCAGACCGTAATCGAGGATGACGATGTCGGGCCGGATCGCCAGGGCCTGATCGACGGCCTGCTTGCCGTCTGTCGCCTCGCCGACGACTTCCCAGCCTTCATGCGCCTCCAGGATGGTCCGGACGCCGGAGCGGACCACGTCATGATCGTCGGCGATCAGGATGCGCGTCATCGCGTGCCTTCCTTCCGCGACCCAGGCCTGCGGCCGTTCCGGTGAGCCCGAGTCCCACCGCAGGATACACTGCCAAGCCGTCTTCCTCACTGGTGCAAAACCCTGAAACTGCCGGAGGCAGGCCCTGAATCTTCAGGAAAGGGCCGTCTGCGCCCCGCGCCGGAATTCCCGCCGGATCTCCCGCGTCAGGTCATCGCCGTCCTCCGGAATCCGGATCCGGGTGACGAGCTCCGTCCATTCGGACCCGACTGGGCCTGGGGCATCGGCCCACGATGGGGTCGTGGCACAAACTAGGGTCTGCCTCCATCGATTTCAGGATTAACCCCAATAGCGCCTCGGCCACGAGCGGGACGATACTGCCGATGTGCCAGGACGGGAGCAACGGCTCTCGCGGCTGTCCTCATCGGTCAAGTGGATGGCTCACCTGGTCAAGCAAGCGCCGACACCCCGTCTACGATGAACCCGACAAGAAGGTGTTGTCCGCCGGTACGTCACACCGACAGCGCACACCCTTTCCAGGAAAGATGCCATGACTGACGCGGACTTGGTCGGCTCGTCAGACGTTACCGTTCACTGGCAGCCGGAAGACAGCAGCATGATCCGGATTCCCGGCGGCACGTTCCGCATGGGCTCGGATCAACACTACCCCGAGGAAGCGCCGGTTCATCGCGTCACCGTCGACGGGTTCTGGCTCGACCGAACACCAGTCACCAACCGGCAGTTTCGCGAGTTCGTCCACGCCACCGGGCACGTCACCATCGCGGAAATCGCGCCCGACCCGAAGGACTACCCCGGCGCGCTGCCCCACCTTCTCCATGCCGGCTCGCTCGTGTTCAGCCCGCCGGATTATCCGGTCGATCTCCGTCACTTCAGCCAATGGTGGGCATTCAAGCCCAGGGTGAACTGGCGCCGTCCCTACGGCCCGGGATCGTCAATCAAGGGGCTCGACGACCATCCGGTGGTGCATGTCGCGTACGAGGATGCCAAGGCCTACGCCGCCTGGGCCGGCAAGAGCCTGCCGACCGAGGCCGAATGGGAGTTCGCCGCCCGTGGCGGACTCGATGGCGCCGAGTTTGCCTGGGGCGACGAGTTCACGCCGGACGGGCGCCAGATGGCCAACACCTGGCAGGGGGCGTTCCCGTTCCAGAACAAGCGCGAGGACGGATACGAGCGCACCTCGCCGGTCACTGCCTTTCCGCCGAACGGCTACGGCCTCTACGACATGATCGGCAACGTCTGGGAGTGGACCAGCGACTTCTATGCGCCGAAGCATCCCGCCGACGCTCCCAAGGCCTGCTGCATTCCCGAGAACCCGCGCGGCGGCCGCGAAGACCAGAGCTACGCGCCCTGCGAGCCAGGGATCAGGATTCCGCGCCGGGTGCTCAAGGGCGGCTCGCATCTGTGCGCGCCCAATTACTGCCGCCGCTACCGTCCGGCAGCGCGTCACCCGCAGCCGGTCGACACCTCGACGAGCCATGTCGGCTTCCGCTGCATCATCAGAGAGAGGAAGATCCCATGACCAGTGATCGTGCGTCCTCACAAGCACCCGGCGGACGATTCCGCGTCCGGCACATGCGGGCCAAGGCTGCCCTGATCGGGGCCACGGCCCTGATGTCCGCCGCGATGGCGGCTCCGGCCGTCGCGCAGGCGCCGCAGCGGAAGCCCAACATCCTGTTCATCATGGGCGACGACATCGGCTGGATGCAGCCGAGCATCTATCATCAGGGCTTGGCGGTCGGCGAAACGCCGAACATCGACCGCATTGGCCGGGAGGGTGCGAAGTTCATGACCTATTACGCCGAGCAGAGCTGCACGGCGGGTCGCAACGCCTTCTTCACTGGCATGCATCCGCTCAGGACCGGCATGATCCCGCCACAACTGCCCGGCAGTCCGTCCTATCTGCGGCCCGGCACGCCGGCGATCGCCAAGTTCCTGCACGACCTCGGCTACAACACCGGCGAGTTCGGCAAGAATCACCTGGGCGACCACACCGATGCGCTGCCGACCGCGCATGGGTTCCAGGAATTCTGGGGCTACCTGTATCACCTCGATGCCATGCAGGGCGTGAGCTTCCCCGACATCAACAGGACGCCGACCGAGCAGACGGTCGCGCCACCCTGCCGGAACACGCCGATTCCCGGGCTGGCCCAGGATCCCGCGGCGGTCGATCCCGCGACCACCGTGTGCCTGACGCCACCGCGTCCGGTGCTCTCGTGCAGGTCGTCCGACGGCACTGCGGCGAACCAGACCTGCAAGGATGAAGGGCCGCTGACGCTCGAGCGCTCGAAGAGTGTGGACGAGGAGATCTCGGCCAAGGTCATCGATTTCCTCGACCGCAACGATCCGGAGAAGACCCAGAAGCCGTTCTTCGCCTGGTACAATCCCGCGCGCATGCACGTCACGACCGTGCTGAACGACAAGTACATGGGGATGGTGGGCGAGCCCGGCGGCAAGGACTGGGGCGTCAACGAAGCCGGCATGAAGCAGATGGACGACAACATCGGCTACGTGCTGAAGAAGCTCGAGGAGATGGGTGAACTCGACAACACGATCATTGCGTTCACCACCGACAACGGCGCCGAGACGATTTCCTACCCCGACGGCGGCACCACCCCCTTCAAGGGCGGCAAGCTGTCGACCTGGGAGGGCGGCATGCGGGCCCCGCTGGTCGTGCGCTGGCCGGGCCACATCGAGCCGGGAACGATCAAGAACGACATCTTCGCGTCCCTCGACTGGCTGCCGACGCTCGTCGACATCGCCGGCGGCCCCAAGGGCAACGAATTGAAGGCGCAGATCGAGGCCGGCACGTATCCGGGGATCGTCAGGACGACGCTCGATGGTGTCAATCAGCGCGACTACCTGGAAGGCAAGTCGGCAAAGTCGGCGCGCGACACCTTCTTCTATTACTCGGGCAAGGATCCGTCCGCGGTGCGCTACAAGAACTGGAAGATCTACTTCGCGATGGTGTCCGACGCGCCGGCCGGGTTCCTCACCGGCGTCGTCCCCTACCACTGGAGCCAGGTCGTCAACATCAAGCGCGATCCATTCGAGACGTCGATCGGGGAGCAGTATAAGACGCTCCTGGGCATGGGCGGCGCACTCGCGGGACCGGTCACAGCCTACCTCTATGACTGGAACATGCTGCCGATCGGCCAGGCGCTCTGGCTGAGGGAACTCGAAACCTACCGGAAGTTCCCGCCGATGCAGGATCCGGCGAGCTACAACCTCGAGCAGGTGATGGAGCAGCTCAAGAAGCCGCAGGCGACCCCAGGTCAGTGACCTGAGCGGAAGCAAGAATCGGCGGACGCCGCTCAGACAGGTGCCCGCCGATTTCAAGCCAACAAGAAAACCCTGTGCAGGGGCGGACCTCGATCGCTGTCAGAGGAATAGAGAGGAGACCGTCATGAAGAAGTCATTGTCATTCGCAGCACTCCCGTTGGCGTTTCTGTTCGTTGGCCCGGCTTTTGCCCAGGCTCCGCAGAGCATGTGCAACATCGCCGGCAATCGGGCCATTATGGGAGCTAACATGGAGGGCGCCTTCGAAGTCCAGGCCCGGGGCTGCATGTCCGACATCAGCCCTCAAGGCACGCTCGCCAGTTCGGAGGTCAGCCAGCGGCCCCAGCACGGGACCGTGACGATGGTCGACAAGGATACTTGGACCTATGTGCCCACTTCCGGATACGTCGGGTCCGACAGCTTCGCGATCACCGCGAAGGGGCAGAGCATCGACCAGAAGCCCGGCACGTCCGTGCTCAGCTACAAAGTGACCGTGAAGTAGCAGCGAATGCCGCGTGAGCCACTCACGCGGATCCGATGGGAGGCGCCGGGATCGCTGGGTCTCGGCGTCCACCGTCCTCACGCGCTCGCATCGATGACGACGGTCTGGTGCAGGGCTGCCGAAGAAAGCCGACTGGACGAGAGGAGTGTCCGCCATGCTCAGCAAGTCATTCGCATGCTTTATCCTGATAACCAGTGGCCTCTGCGCGACAGGAGGTGCGGTGCTCGCGCAGGACGCAGGCGCCAGGCCGCCAATGCTCCCGACGAAAGCCATCGGCCAGACCACGCCCACGGGGCCGGTCCCGTCGCTTGCCGTGCTCAACGCGGCCGGCGCGAAGCTGGAGGGGAACAAGCTGACCTTGACCGGCGTGTCACCGAATTCGATCGTGTTCGCCGATCGGCCCGCGCGGGCGGCCGGTCATGTGGCCACGCAGCAGTTCATCATGCAGTGGGACGAGGGCAACGACAACTTCGCCAAGGATCCGCCCAACGCCACCGTGTCCGTCCTGGGCGGCGATGGCTCGAAGGTCAGCGACGCCGTCGTGACGCTGAAATCGCCGAAGCTCGAAGGCGGCAACCTGACCTTCGACGTCGCGGTGCTGGAAGGCAATCTGACTGGGGCGAGTGGACCTGCGGCGCTGTTCATCGATGACTTTGGCCGCTACTGGCACGCTCCCGCCTATCATGGCGCCTGGTACGCGGGAGGAAGAGTCTCCAATGCAAGTGCCGCCTATAACTCGTACGTCATACCAAATCAGTGCGGCTATTACCCGTATGAGCCCTGCGGCAACGAATGAGGGTCTTTGCGCTGACGCGGGATCCGGCAGGCCACACGCCCAGCCGGGTTCTCGATCAGATCGATAAAGCGCGACCGGCCAAGCGCGCGGAGTGAACTGCCACAAGCATGCGGAACCCGTTTGCCCACCTGAACCCTTGAGATGCGAGGCCTGAAAACATGAAAGCCAGTGGAAAGATCCGGGTCGGCCTGGTCACCATGTTCGCCTCCGTAATGGCGCTCAGCACGCCGGCTGCCGCGCAGCCGCAAAGGCCCAACATTGTCATGATCATGGCCGACGACATCGGCTTCTGGAACATCAGCGCCTACAATCGCGGCATGATGGGCTATCGGACGCCCAACATCGATCGCATCGCCAACGAAGGCGCCGTCTTCACCGATTACTACGGCCAGCAATCCTGCACCGCCGGCCGTGCCGCGTTCATCACCGGGCAGAGCCCGTTGCGCACCGGGCTCCTGAAAGTGGGCTTGCCCGGGGCGAAGGAAGGTTTGTCGGAGAAGGATCCGACGATTGCCGACCTGCTCAAGCCGCAGGGCTACGCGACTGGGCAGTTCGGAAAGAACCATCTTGGCGATCGCAACGAATTCCTGCCGACGGTGCACGGCTTCGACGAGTTCTTCGGCAATCTCTATCACCTGAACGCCGAGGACGAGCCCGAGCATCCGGACTATCCGAAGAACCCTGCCTTCCGGGCGCAGTTCGGCCCGCGCGGCGTCCTGAAATGCACGGCTACGGCCACCGACACGCCGGGAGACGATCCGCGGTTCGGCCCGTGGGGCAAGCAGAAATGCGACGACACCGGCCCGCTCACCAAGAAGCGCATGGAAACCATCGACGAGGAGTTCCTCGGGGCTTCGCTCGACTTCATCGATCGCGCCAATCGGGATCAGAAGCCGTTCTTCCTGTGGTTCAATCCAAGCCGCATGCACATCTGGACGCGTCTCAAGCCCGAGTCGCAGGGAAAGACCGGGCTCGGAATCTATCCGGACGGCATGGTGGAACACGACGGCCAGGTTGGCCAACTCCTGAAAAAGCTCGACGATCTCGGCATCGCCAACAACACGATCGTGATCTATACCACCGACAACGGCGCCGAGACGTTCTCGTGGCCCGACGGCGGCACGACACCGTTCCGCGGCGAGAAGAACACCAATTGGGAAGGCGGCTACCGCGTTCCGGCAATGATCCGGTGGCCGGGCCAGGTGCCGGCGCGGACCGAGATCAATGACATCGTCTCCGCCGAGGACTGGGCGACAACGCTGGTGTCTGCGGCCGGTGAGCCGGACATCAACGCCAAGCTCCTGCAAGGCTACGAGACCGCGGGCAAGACCTTCAAGGTTCATTTGGACGGCTATGACCAGCGGGATCTGCTGAGCCGCAAGGGTCCCGACAAGCGCCGTGAATTCTTCTACTGGACCGACGACGGCAACCTCGCGGGCCTGCGCTACGACCAGTGGAAGGCGGCCTTCCTGGAACAGAAGGCGGAGGGGTTCGACGTGTGGGCACAGCCGATGGTGGAGCTGCGCCTGCCGATGCTATTCAACCTGCGCTCCGATCCGTTCGAGCGGGCGCAGCATGAGGCCGGCGACTACGTGAGGTGGTTCATCGAGCACGCCTTCGTGCTCGTGCCGGCCCAGGCACTCGTTGCGCAACATCTGATGAGCTTCCAGCAGTTCCCGCCGCGCCAGCGACCCGGCTCCTTCTCCGTCGAACAGGCAATGGAGAAGCTCAGGAGCCCGCCGTCGAGCAACTAGCTCCGATGAACAGCCCTTTCCGGCCTAGAGGAGGAAACTGTGATGAGAAGAGTACTGGCATTCCTTGCTCTCGCCCTGACTGCAACAGCAGCAACGGCACAGGTCGGGCCGCCGACATCCCAGCGGACATGCGGCGCCAACCGCCAGCTCGTCATGAGGGACGGCGCCGTCGTCCTCGACACCGGCCCGCAGACCTATGCCCGCTTCGTCAGGAGCGGCGCGGAATGCCTGGTCGACCAGTTCCCCGAGCCGGCATGGGTGCCGAGTTCGAACAATCCGCAATGCTTCATCGGCTATCGATGCAAGGACGGGTCCGACGATTTCTGACGCCGGGGTCGCGGGGGCTGACAATCTCCCTGCGGACGCCTCGACCAGGTCATGCGTGCAACTGAAAGGGACTGCAAATGGATCCGATCGCTCCGTCCGGCATCAACCGTCGTGTCCTGCTCTCGACATTGGCGATGCTCCCGGCCCTGTCCGGGCTGCTCCGACCTGTCCCTGCAGCGGCGCAGGCACCGGCCACAGACAGCCCGTTGCCGTCATGGAACGATGGGGCAGCGAAGCAGGCCATCCTCGATTTCGTGCGTGCCACCACCGATCAATCCAGCCAGAGCTACGTCCGTCCGGAAGAGCGCATCGCAACCTTCGATCAGGACGGAACGCTGTGGGTCGAGCACCCGATGTACTCGCAGGTTGTCTACTGCCTGGAGCGCGTTCCGGCGGTGGTGGCGAAGCGGCCGGAACTCAAAAATGTCGAGCCCTTCAAGACAGTCCTCTCGGGCAACCGCGAGGCGATGGCGAAACTCTCGAAGAAAGACCTCGAAAAGATTCTAGCCGCGACATTGACCGGCATGTCGGTAGAGGAGTTCAACGCCGAGGCCGTGAAGTGGCTTGAAACGGCTCGGCATCCGCGCTGGCAGCGTCCCTATACCGACTTGGTTTATCAGCCGATGCTCGAAGTTCTGCGCCACCTGCGCGACAACGGCTACAAGACCTACATCGTGACCGGCGGTGGCCAGGACTTCGTGCGCATCTATTCCGAGCGCGTCTATGGCATCCCGCCCGAGCAGGTGGTCGGCACCGCAGGCGCAACGAAGTACGGCTATGCCAAGGACGGCAAGCCGTTCCTGACCAAGGAGCCGAAGCTGTTGCTCAACGACAACGATGCCGGCAAGCCTGAAGGGATCCATCTGATGATCGGCCGCCGTCCCCTTGCGGCCTTCGGCAACTCGAATGGCGACCGCGAGATGCTGGAATGGACTGATGCGGGCGCTGGCGCTCGGCTCAAGATGCTCGTCATGCACGATGACGCCACCCGCGAGTATGCCTACGGTCCGGCTGCGGGCCTGCCCGACACCAAGGTCGGCGCCCTCACGGCCGCACTCTATGGCGAGGCCAAGAAGGATGGATGGCCGGTGATCAGCATGAAGAACGACTGGAAACGCATCTTCGCGTTCGAATAGGGTTCCGCTCATGGCGTGGCATAGACTTCTCGTTGGGACATTCGCCGTTGCATTCGTCGCATCCGGCGGTCGTTTGGCTTGGGCACAGGAGACGCCGCCTGAAGACCTTGCGTCACAACTGCGGTTGCAGGGTCATCGCTGCGATGAGCCTGTGACGGCGCAACGGGACGCCCAACTCTCGAAGCCGGACGAGGTGGTGTGGAACCTGAGGTGCGGCAACGCCTCCTACCGCATGCGCCTCACACCCGATATGGCGGCTCGGATAGAGCAGCTCAATTGATGCAGGATCGACGGCCCCGCCACTCGACAGTACGGCACGCTGTGGATTGAACAGCCGGTCTACGTCCATTTCGTCTTCGCGCTGGATCGGATCCTATGCTGGAGGTCCTGGCCTTTCTGCGTGCCAATGGCTTGAGAACCTCCCCGGCTCACGGAAGGCGGCTCGTGATGGCGGCCAATGTCGCGGCTGGCACGGCCGTGTTGGTGGGGCTGCCCCAGGGAGTCGGGACCACCGATCGCTCCGATGGCAGGAACGGCAGGGACGGTCCCGTCAGCAGGCCGTTGAGCACCGCGATGACGTGCCCGTGCCGGCAGTCGAGCACCGGCGCCCCGGAGGTGCCGCCGTCGAGCAGCAGACGGTTGTCCCCTTCCACCTCAAGAAGGGTGAGGCCGGCAAACTTGCCTGGGCGGTCGCGGGCCTCCCGTACGGTCCCGTGCGCCGCCTGCATCCGCCCGCGCGGGTAGCCCAGGACCAGCACGGTCGCATCGGCCGTCGGCGGTTCCAGTCGGACGTCAAGGACTTGCGCGTTCGGGAAGGGCTCCTGCAGTTCCAGGATCGCGACGTCCTCCTTCGGGGCGGGTTTCCGATCAGCACCTGTCACGGGGCCTTCGGCAGGCTGCCCCTGAGCCACGACGCGGAGCTGGACGCGGACCGTCGTGCCGGGTTCCCCATCCTGGGATGCCTGGCGCAGCTCCGCCTCCTGCCAGTCCCGAGGGGACAGTTCCCGCACGAAATGCGCTGCGGTGACCAGGAACCGGGGCGAGGTGTAGAACCACGCCGTAGCCCGCTCGCCGAAGATTTCCTCTCCAGCTGCATTGCGTCGGGGCGCGTTGAAGTACCGGACGATGCTGACGACGGAGCGGGCCAGCTCGGAGGGGTCGACGCAGGATGCAACCTTCTCCTGCGCCCAGGACCGCGCGGCGGTTGCGTCAAGCCCGACAAGAACCGGAAGCAGCGCCAGGCTGATGGCGCAAAGCTTCGCCCGGACGTGCGATGGAGTGCCCATGCATTTCCCCGTTTTCCGCGTCTGGAACTGCGGAACATCGGGGCGACGCTGACACAACAGATCCAGAACGCCCTCTCAACCATTGGCCATCGGACGTGTTCCCCGACTGCGACGTTCGGTGCGGTTTCGGACACGTCCCGACAGCGAAAGATCTCCAGGAAGATCGGGCAGCGCGACAGCAACGAAATCAGTGCCGATGTCCGGACATGTCAAGCGGATGGCCCACCCTGTCAAGCACACTCTGCCCGTTCGGGTAATCTCTCCGGATCGTCCTTGCCTGAAGCTGGATCGCCGTGGAAGCCACGTGTGGATGCACCGCATTCGACGGGACAGGCAAGCAGATCGCACGGATGACGTCTTGCCGACGGCAGGTTCCGTCCGCCGCCTTTGCGTTCGACTTCGGTCCCAATCAAGGAGATGAACCATGCCTGTGAAATGCCGCGCGTCCAACCTTATCCTCGTCAGCGGTCTGTTGCTCGCGCCAGGCATCGCGCTGTCCCAGGACGCGACGACCAAACCCCATGTGCCGCTCTCGAAAACCATTGGCCAGACCACACCCACGGGGCCGGTTCCGTCGCTCGCCGTGCTCAACGCGGCGGGCGCGAAGCTGGAAGGCGGCAAGCTGACCTTGACCGGCGTGGCGCCGAATTCGATCGTGTTCGCCGATCGGCCAGTGCGGGCGGCGGGTCACGTGGCCACCGAGCAGTTCATCATGCAATGGGACGAAGGCAAGGACAGCTTCGCCAAGGATCCGCCCAACGCTACCGTGTCCGTTCTGGGCGGTGACGGCTCGAAGGTCAGCGATGCCGTGGTGACCTTGAAAGCGCCGAAGCTTGAAGGCGGGAACCTGACCTTCGACGTCGTGGTGCTGGAAGGAAGCCTGGCCGGATCGAGCGGACCGGCTGCGCTGTTCATCGACCATTTTGCAGCCTTCGGCGGTGGTGGCTTCCACGCCGGTGGATTCGATGCCGCGCGCTTTGGCGGCTACCGTGGCGGAGCTTGGGATGCTGGCCGCTATTGGCATGCCCCTGTCTATCATGGCGCCTGGTATGGGGCGGGTGCCACGGCGGCTGGCATTGCCGCGGGTACCGCCATGGGAGCGGCCGAGGCGGCGAACCCTGACCTTGGATACGGCGGCGGCCTGTGCGGCTATTATCCCTATGGGCCGTGCTACTAGGCTGGCAATGGCGTGGTCGCTTTTGAGCCGCTCCATTGCCGCGACATCCCTGCCGATCAGGGATGATCCGTTCCGGAAGGCCTCATCCTCCCGCAACCCTGACCGAGGCTTTCGTAACTTGCTCCGTTGGAAAATTCCGGCGGAGCATTTTTGCAGTTCGCGCTGTCGCGCGAAGCCATTGTAGGCCCTCGGAAACCTTCCCGTGTCGACGTCCTCAATCCGGTAGAGATGCCCTTGAGCGCAGGTCACGACCTACCAGAAGGGGGGGCCACGGCCCGAAATCGAAAGCGTCCTGGTTCATCGTCGCGATCATCTGTTGCTCATTGGCCAGTTGATTGGCAAAGACGGCGGCCCGATAATTCGACCACGCCGTCTGGTTGCCGAAATAGGCGCACTGGCACCCGGCAGGATCGGCGTAGACGTAGACTACAGTCCCGCCTGAGGTCACGCGAACGAACTTGTTCTGCGGGAACTCGTTCATGGCAGCAATCCGCTTGGGCGAGTTCGCCGGCTGAAGCGTGAATCCCGCTGCCGCAAGCTGGTTCTCCTTGCTCTGGACCGCCTGTTGCGGGGTTCGGCACGCGGCCAGGACGAGGCTGATCGCGCCAAGCGCCGGTATCGATTGGGATTGCATTGCTTCTCTCCAGGTGACCGGGGATCGCGACAGGAATGGCTCCGCCGACGGCAACAGCCTCGCACGAAGGCAAGCGCTCAGCTTGAAAGAACGAGACACCGCCTTGACCCGCCGGGACAGGGAGGCCGGCAAGATCCAGGTTCCGGAGGGTTCAAGACCCCATATCCGCCTGAAGCGCGACCAGGAAGGTCGGGGGGCGCGGTGAAGATGCCCGAGCGGATATCCGGGTTCCGGTGGCCTGCATTCAGGAAAGCTGAGGCGGCAAGCCGGCCGGCATGGTACGACGGGTCGGCATCGTCAGGAGGCCCTCCCGGGTTCCCTACGCCCTGGTTCGGAACCTTGCATTCTCCCGGGCAACGCCGCGAGATGGAGCGGGAAAGGACCGGATTGGCGGCGGCCAGGACGCGATTTCTTCCGACTAGACCGCTGGCAGTCGCACGCATTGCCGATATCGGACTGTGCCTTCCGTGCACCGTCGCCACGCACCTCAAGACGAACGTACTCATGTCCATCATCTCACTTTCCGCCGTGGTTGCGGACGACGAACTCGACCTATTGACCGCTCCTCTCGAAACCATCGCAGTGTCATTTCCCACGAGGAACCGTTCGTTGCGAAGATCGGCCACAGTTCATGAACGTCCGAAACGGGTCAAACTCTGCCTTCAAGCGCGACTGAGTGAACGTCTGTTGTCGACCCTTTCGCGGACGTTTCCATCGGTGAGGTTGATAGGGTTTAAGCTGACCGATCTCAGATCATGCCCATCAGGTGTGTCATGACGCCAACAGCGAGGACAGCAAGGAGCGCTGCCGACGACCTCAACCGAATCGACGCCACTCGCGATGAGGAGGGGGATTCGATGCTGGTCCCAGGCATCCTCACATTGCCCCTAAGCGACCGTGGCCGGGCGTGACCACTTCAGCCGAAACGGACACGATCTAGCAGCCGATCGGCGACGTCATGTTTCGATGGAAGTTACGTCGCTGCCATGGCTCATTGGAGCTTATGGTATGTAAGAGGAGCAGCCGGCTTATGGCCTAGGTAATCTTAGGCTTAGCCAGGTGTCTGGATCTGGGCATTGATGTTGGGGCCATTGTTAGAGCCGGATAGATCCAGCCAACAATTCTAGCTTTGATTCCATACGCTTCGATCAAAAAATGGCGGAGAGGGGGAGATTCGAACTCCCGATACGGTTGCCCGTATGCCGCATTTCGAGTGCGGTGCATTCAACCACTCTGCCACCTCTCCGGGGTGCGAAAGACCTTGGTCACGCTGGTTGAGGCGGGGTGGATATCATGGGCTTGGCGGGTCTTCAAGCACCAAAAATCAGGTTTTTGATTGACAAAGGCGAGGGCAGTCCGTAGGTAGGCCTCCTCTATGAGCGGGTACGAGTGCCTGCCCATATCCATGCGGCAGCTCAGTCTGCCGTGAACCGAAGCCGGAAACTGCCAAAAAGCCAATCCGGTGGGGACTTTCCCCGCTGAGAATTGGGTTTGAACACGAGGATCAAGATGTTCGCAGTGATCAAGACCGGCGGCAAGCAATATCGCGTTGCCGCCAACGACGTCATCACCGTCGCCACGCTCGCAGGTGAGCCAGGCGCTGCCGTTACATTCGACCAGGTTCTCATGGTCACGAACGACGGCTCGACCCAGGTGGGCGCCCCCTCGTGGAGGGCGTGACTGTGGCAGGCGAGGTGGTGGAACATACCCGCGGCGAGAAGGTCATCTCCTTCAAGAAGCGCCGTCGCCAGAATTCGCGCCGCAAGCGCGGGCATCGCCAGGACTATACCGTGGTGCGGATCACCGAGATCCTCTCCGCGGGCGCGAAGCCCAAGAAGGCTGCGGCTAAGAAGACCACCAAGGCTGCGGCTGACGAAGCTGCGCCGGCCACCGCTGAATAAGCGTTCGGCAACTGACAGGAACACGGGAGTAACCCATGGCTCACAAAAAAGCAGGCGGTTCGTCTCGCAACGGCCGTGACTCGGCAGGCCGTCGTCTGGGCGTCAAGAGATTCGGCGATCAGCAGGTTGTCGCCGGCAACATCATTATTCGTCAGCGCGGCACGAAATGGCATGCCGGCGCCAATGTCGGCATGGGCAAAGACCACACCCTCTTTGCCACGGCCGATGGCCGAGTCCGATTCCTGACGCGTCAAGGCCGAGCTTTTGTATCGGTCGTACCGGCCCAAGAGGCCGCAGAGTAAACGGCGAGAGCGAAACGAAGGAGCTCCCGCCGGCATCACACCGACCCGGCGGATCTAAAGCTCCAATCAGGCCCAAAAGGCCAAGCTCAGATCCGAAATCGACAGGGGAGGTGGGATGTCCACCTCCCCTTCGTCATTTCTCGGGCCCAAGGGGGGCCCAATGGATCGGAGCAAGACGATGTTTCCCGACCTCACCCGTGACGATGTTTTCCGCCTCGAGACCCGCGGCCTGTGGCTGCGCTGGGCCCGTCTCGCGGATGCTCAAGCCATCGTACGCCTTGCCGGTGAGAAATCGGTCGCGGAGATGACGGCTCGAATTTCGCATCCGTATCACCCGGACGATGCCGAGCGATTTATCTTCCAGTCCCGGCGGTCCAATGCGGACGGCCATGGGCTGCAGCTCGCCATCACGCCGAAGGGGCGGCCGAACAGCCTCATCGGCATGGTGGGTATCGGCCCCGATCCGGAGATGGGCAAGCCCAGCCTCGGCTACTGGCTCGGTACTCCCTACTGGGGCAAGGGCTATGCTACCGAGGCGGCCCGAGCGCTGATCGATGCCTTCTTTGCTTATGGCGAGATGGACGAGCTCACCGCGTCGGCCCGGGTCATCAACCCGGCTTCCCGGCGGGTGCTGGAGAAGTGCGGCTTCGCCTATCAGGGCGCCGGCCTCGTCGAGCTGCCGGCCCGGGGAGGGCTCTATCCGGCCGACCATTTCCGCCTCGACCGGCGGGCATGGGAGAGCCTGAAGAGCTGGGGCCATACCGGCCTCGTGCGCGAGCCTCTCTCCGTCGAGGTCGAGGTGGACCGGGATATGTCCCTCGCGAGCTGAAAAACAGGAGGCGCTGCCGAGATTTCGGGGGCGCTTCTTCCAGCACGCGGATTCCAAAAGTGGTTCCGGTTTTCCGCACGATGCGCTCATCAAGGAATGGGCATCGGATGGATTCCAAATGTGGATTCCACTTTTGGGCCCGATGCTCTAGATCCGCGTTGCCCCCGCACGGTCATCGTGGATGGGCGCGTTTTTTCACCGCAAAACCGGATCCGGTTTTGCGAAAAATGCTCCAGTCCCGTAAAGGATGCGGGTTATGAAATTTCTCGACCAAGCCAAGATCTATATCCGCTCCGGCAACGGCGGCGGCGGTGCCATCTCGTTCCGCCGCGAAAAGTTCATCGAGTTCGGCGGGCCGGACGGCGGCGATGGCGGCCGTGGCGGCGATGTGTGGGCGGAATGCGTCGAGGGGCTGAACACCCTCATCGATTATCGTTACCAGCAGCATTTCAAGGCCAAGACCGGCGGCCACGGCATGGGCAAGAACCGGCATGGCGCCAAAGGGGCCGACGCGGTTCTCAAAGTGCCGGCCGGCACCGAGATCCTCGAGGAGGATGGCGAGACCGTCATCGCCGATATGACTCATGTGGGCCAGAAGGTGCTGCTGGCAAAGGGCGGCAACGGCGGCTTCGGCAACGCCTACTTCACCACTTCCACCAACCGTGCTCCGCGCCGGGCCAATCCTGGCCAGGAAGGGCAGGAGCGCACGCTGATCCTGCGTCTCAAGCTCATTGCGGACGCCGGCCTCGTCGGGCTTCCCAATGCGGGCAAGTCCACGTTTCTCGCCACCGTCACGGCAGCGAAGCCGAAGATTGCCGATTATCCCTTCACCACGCTGCATCCCGGTCTTGGCGTCGTGCGGGCCTATTCCCGGGAATTCGTGCTGGCCGACATCCCGGGCCTGATCGAGGGCGCCTCGGAGGGCGTGGGCCTCGGCGATCGGTTCTTGAGCCATGTGGAACGCTGCCGGGTGCTGCTGCACTTGGTCGAGGGCACGAGCGAGGATGCAGGCGAGGCCTACAAGACCGTTCGTCACGAGATCGAGACCTATGGCCATGGGCTCGCCGACAAGCCTGAGATCGTCGCACTGTCAAAGGCAGATGCCTTGGATGAGGATACGCTCAAGGATCAGCTGAAAAAGCTCAAGAAAGCCTCCAAGCGGACGCCTTATGTGATCTCCTCCGCCTCCGGTCAGGGCGTGCAGGAGGTGCTGCAGGCGCTCCTCACGGTGATCGATCAGGAGAAGGCCGAGGAAGTGCCTGCCCAGTCCCAGGAAGAGTGGCGTCCGTGAGCCATGAACTGAGTCAATTCCGCCGTGTGGTTCTGAAAGTCGGCTCCGCGCTGCTGGTCGATCGGGTCCGCGGCCGGCTGAATCATGCCTGGCTCGCGGCGCTCGCCGAGGATATCGCGGATCTTCATGCGAAAGGCGCGGACGTTCTCGTGGTTTCCTCCGGTGCCATTGCCATGGGGCGAACGGTTCTGGGGCTCCCCTCTGGTCCCTTGCGGCTCGAGGAAAGCCAGGCGGCTGCAGCCGTGGGCCAGATCGCACTGGCCCGCACTTGGTCGGAGGTGCTGGCCCATCATGGCATCACGGCGGGGCAGATCCTGGTGACGCTCTCCGACACGGAGCAGCGGCGGCGTTATCTCAATGCCAGGGCGACGACCCTGAAGCTCCTCGAGATGCGGGCCGTGCCAGTGATCAACGAGAACGACACGGTCGCGACCTCGGAGATCCGCTACGGCGACAACGACCGCTTGGCCGCCCGCGTGGCCACCATGATCGGAGCCGATCTTCTGGTTCTTTTCTCCGATATCGACGGTCTGTATACGGCGCCACCCGCGTCCGATCCGAATGCTGAGCACATCCCGATGGTCGAACGCATCACGCCTGCCATCGAGGCCATGGCCGGCGGGGCCGCCTCCGAGCTGTCGCGGGGCGGCATGCGCACCAAGGTCGAGGCGGGCAAGATCGCCACCTCCGGCGGTACGCATATGATCATCGCCGATGGCCGCACGAAGAATCCCCTGAAACGCATTGCCGAAGGTGGGCGCTGCACCTGGTTCATCACGCCCTCCAACCCGGCCACCGCGCGCAAGACCTGGATCGCAGGTGCGCTCGAGCCTCGCGGCACGCTTTATGTGGACGAGGGCGCCGCGCGCGCGCTCCAGGGCGGCGCGAGCCTGCTGCCGGTGGGCGTGCGCCGGATCGAGGGAGCCTTCCATCGCGGCGATGCGGTGACGATCCGAAGCGAGAGCCGTGTGCTCGGTCGGGGCCTCGTGGCCTATGACGCGGAGGATGCCGCGCGCATCATCGGTCGGCCGAGCCGCGAGATCGAAGGGATCCTCGGCTATCCTGGCAGGACCGAGATGGTTCACCGGGACGACATGGCTTTGAGCGACTGATCGTCCTTCATGAGTTGCAGCAGCGCTCGGGCGTCGCCGGGGGCCGCGCTTTTGATGTCATTGTCGAAATAGACGTAAACGCTGCGCCCGCTCTTCCGCCAATCGGCGATGCGGCGCTCCCAATTCTGCAGCGTCTCGGCAGAGTAGCTGCCCGCATAGCGCCCATTGGTGCCATGGGCACGCACATAGACGAAATCCGCCGTGGCCTGCCAGGGCGCAGGTGCGTCCGCGTGATCGGAAATGCAGAGCGCCGCATTGTGGTCCCGCAGAATGCGGAAGGTCGATTCCTCATACCAGCTCGTGTGACGGAACTCGAAGGCACAGCGCCGGCCCTCGGGGATCAGCGACAAGCAGTGCGCCACCCGCTCCCGCGTCTCGTCATCGGCCTTGAAGGTGGGCGGCAGCTGGAACAAGACCGGGCCGAATTTCTCGCCGAGGGCGTTCATCCGGCCGAAGACGAGGTCGATGCTCTCCTCGATCCCTTTCAGCCGCTTCATGTGGGTGATGAAGCGCGAAGCCTTCCAGGCGAACAGAAAGCCTTTCGGCGTGGAATCGTGCCAAGCCCTCACGGCCTGCTCGGTCGGGAGCCTGTAGAAGGAATTGTTGATCTCCGCCGTGTCGAAGCGCTGGATGTAATAGGACAGGAAGTCCTTGATCTTTAAGCGCGGCGGGTAGAAAGGTCCGTGCCAGGACCTGTAGTGCCATCCCGAGGTTCCGATCCTGATCTCCGTCTTCATCATGGCAGACGGGATCGGGCGGCTTGGCTCGTGAGCCGCCGGACGTGCTATGGGTTCTGAACGATGTATTTCCCCTGAAGCAATCAGGGGCTGGGACTTGGACATGGACGATACTCGAGCCCTGGGCGCACAATCGCTCACTCAACACCTCAACGCGTCAGGTGCGGCTTCGGTTGGGAATCCAGGCGTTCCGGCTCTGATGGCCGATCTCGGTCGCCGCGCGCGGGCCGCAGCCCGGCAGGTGGCGCTGGCGAGTGCCGAGGGCAAGAATGCGGCGCTGCATGCCATGGCTGCCTGCATCCGGACCCGTGCTGATGCGATCCTTGCCGCTAATGCCGAGGATCTGGCCGATGCGAGGGCCAAAGGGCAGAGCGGTGCCTTCATCGACCGCCTCATCCTCAACCCTGAGCGCCTCGACGCTATTGCCGATGCGGTCGAGAGCATTGCAGCGCTGCCTGATCCGGTCGGACGTGTGCTCGCCCGGTTCGAGCGTCCCAATGGCCTGCAGATCGAGCGTGTGGCAACGCCGCTCGGCGTGATCGGCGTCATCTTCGAGAGTCGTCCCAACGTGACGGCCGATGCGGGGGCGCTCTGCCTCAAGGCAGGCAATGCCGCGATCCTGCGGGCCGGTTCGGAGAGCTTCCGCTCCTCGCTTGCCATTGCGGAGGCGATGGGGGAGGGGCTGGAGCGGGCCGGCCTGCCTGCCGATGCGATCCGCCTCGTGCCGACTCGTGACCGCGCGGCGGTGGGGGCCATGCTCTCAGGCCTCGACGGCAATCTCGACGTGATCGTGCCGCGTGGCGGCAAGAGCCTTGTCGCACGGGTCCAGGAGGAGGCGAGGGTGCCGGTCTTCGCGCATCTGGAGGGGCTCAACCATGTCTACGTGCATGGCGGGGCTGACCTGGCGATGGCAAAGGAAATCGTGCTGAACGCCAAAATGCGCCGCACCGGCGTCTGCGGTTCGGCCGAGACGTTGCTGGTGGACTGGGCTTGCGCCGAGACGCATCTCAAGCCCCTGATCTCCATGCTGCTCGACGCGGGCTGCGCCGTGCGCGGCGACGAGGCCGTGCAGACGGCCGATTCCCGCGTTGCGCCGGCTACGGAAGAGGATTGGCGCACCGAATATCTCGACGCCATCATCTCGGCCCGGGTCGTCGACGGCCTTGATGCTGCCCTGGCGCATATCGAGACCTACGGCTCGCATCACACCGATTCCATCGTCACGAATGATGCCGCGGCCGCCGAGCGCTTCCTGGCCGAGGTCGACTCCGCCATCGTCCTCCACAACGCCTCGACCCAGTTTGCCGATGGTGGCGAGTTCGGGTTCGGCGCCGAGATCGGCATCGCCACGGGACGCATGCATGCCCGCGGACCGGTTGGGGTGGAGCAGCTGACGTCGTTCAAATACCGCATCCGCGGCTCGGGCCAGACGCGCCCGTGAAGTCATCGTCTTCCCGCTTCCGCATCAGGCCCTCGGGCCTGACCCGTCTGCCGCGGGCGGCTGCCGGTATGCGGATCGGACTTTATGGCGGGTCATTCAATCCGGCCCATGCCGGGCACCGCCATGTGAGCCTCATGGCCCTGAAGCGGCTCGGGCTCGACCGGGTCTGGTGGATCGTCACGCCAGGAAACCCCCTGAAGGACACCGGCGAACTGGCAACGACCGCGATGCGTGTGGAAGAGGCCAAGCAGGTTTCAGACGATCCACGCATCGATGTGACCGCCTTTGAGGAGGAGATCGGGGCCCGCTACACGGTGGACACCCTGGCCTACCTCAAGCGGCGCTATCCCAGGGTTCATTTCGTCTGGATCATGGGCGCGGACAATCTGGCAAGCTTCCACCGCTGGCGCGGCTGGTGGCGCATTGCCCGCATGATGCCGATGGCCGTGATCGACCGGCCCGGCTGGACCCTGAAGGCCGTCCGGTCCAAAACCGCCGCGGCTCTGTCCGCCAGCCGCATCGGCGAGAACGAGGCTCTTGCCCTGCCGGGACGTGAACCGCCGGCCTGGGTCTTCCTGCACGGGCCTCGATCCCACTTATCGTCCACCAAGCTGCGCCAAATGAGACGAACTTCTCCCTCCAGAGGACGTTGAAAAATGGGGGTCTCCTACATTATCTTAAGGATCGGCACCATCGAGTGCTGCTGAGAAAGGGTCTGAACCTGAACCGACTATCTTCCGTCGAAGCGGACAAGAATCCGCTTCCTCCTCTCCCCGGAGCGGACGCTCCGCTAGGTGAGGACATCCGGGCCGTTGCCCTGGCTTCCCTCGAGGATATGAAGGCCGAAAACACGGTCGAGATCGACTTGGCCGGAAAAACCTCGCTTGCTGATACCATGATCGTGACATCGGGCCGCTCCGACCGCCATGTCGGCGCGATCGCCGACCGTGTGATCAAGGACCTCAAGGACAAGGGGTTCGGAAACGCGCGCGTCGAAGGCCTGCCTGCCTGCGATTGGGTGCTGATCGATGCCGGCGACGTCCTGATCCACGTTTTCCGTCCCGAGGTCCGTGGCTTTTACAACCTTGAGAAGATGTGGGGCGCCGACCGCCCGCAGGACCGCGTCAGCTGACGCATGATTCGGGCAAGTGGAAACTGGTTGCCCGAACAAGATCATGCGGCACTGAAATGATAAGGCGAGATACGTGCGACTGAGCTTGCTGGCTGTGGGCCGTCTCAAGAACGGCCCCGAGCGGGAGCTTGTCGAGCGCTATAAGCAGCGGGTCGAAGGCATGGGCCGTGCCTTGGGCTTGGCGGGGTTCGACATCGTCGAATTGCCCGAGAGCCGGGCACGCCGAGACGACGACCGGCGCACGGAAGAAGCTGCGGCCCTTCTCGAAAAGGCCGGCTCGTCCGTGCTGATCGTCTTCGACGAGCGTGGCAAGAGCCCGTCCAGCGAGGCTTTCGCCGAGCGAATCAGGCAGTGGCGAGATGAAGGCCGCTCCGGCGTGGCCTGTGTGATCGGCGGTCCCGACGGTCTCGAACCCAAGCTGAGAGGGCGCGCCGACCTCGTCGTCTCCTTCGGATCGCTC
The DNA here is from genome assembly GCF_044784385.1 of Microvirga sp. RSM25. Classification (NCBI taxonomy): domain Bacteria; kingdom Pseudomonadati; phylum Pseudomonadota; class Alphaproteobacteria; order Hyphomicrobiales; family Methylobacteriaceae; genus Microvirga; species Microvirga sp. RSM25. The sequence goes on from NZ_CP173039.1 coordinate 5,147,525, forward strand.
ACTATGCCGCACCAGATCGTACGGGCGCTCGTGGCCGAGCAGCTCTATAGAGCCCTGACAATCATAGCCGGACACCCTTATCATCGCGCCGGCCACCATGATTCCTGACGGATGATCCGCTTCAAGTTCTATTTCCTTCGCAAGGCTACCGAGCACCGGACCCAAAAGTGGCTTCCACTCTTGGGATCGATCCGATGCACTCTTTCGTCACAAGCGCCTCGTTCGGAACAAACCGAAGGTCCGCGTCGGCGGAAAACCGGGTTCACTTTTCCGCACGATGCGCTCGGCCTTGCCATCTGGATGATTCTTACCGGCTTGGGCCCCGTCGGGGCCCAGCAGCGACCTGCTGCGCCCGCAGCGCAACCAGTGCCAGACCAAACGGCCGAGGAAAAGGCGAGACGGCAGCAGAACCTGAAGGTTTTGGAAGAGGCCATCGCGGCCAATGCCGATGCACGCAAGCGCCTTGAGGCCGAAATCGAGGACGTCAAGGCCGACCGGGCCAAGCTCAATACCGCCCTGATCGACACCGCCGGCCGGATGCGCGGCACCGAAGACCGGATCCGGGGGCTGGAACAGAGGCTGCAGACCCTCAGCTCCAGCGAAGCGGCCATTCGCCGCTCCCTGCAGAGCCGCCGCGGCGTCATCATCGAGGTGTTCGCTGCCCTGCAGCGCATGGGCCGCCGTCCGCCCCCAGCCGTTCTGGTGAGGCCTGAGGATATGCTTGAGGCGGTCCGCGCTTCGATCATGCTGGGTGCCGTTCTGCCAGAACTGCGGGGCGAGGCCGAGGTTTTGGCAACAGACCTTGCCGAGCTCGTGCGCCTCAAGGAGGCCATCACCACCGACCGCACGACCCTGAATGGGGAGCTGACGGCCCTCAACCGGGAGCAGGAGCGCCTGGCGGCCCTCATGGAGGCTCGGCAGAGCCGCATCGCCGAGGTTGAGCGCAATGCCGGCGCCGAGCGGCAGAAGGCCGAGGAACTCTCTCGTCAGGCCGGCACGCTGAAAGAGCTGGTCGATCGCATGGAAGCGGAAGTCGCCGGGGCCCAGCGTGCTGCCGAGGACGCCCGTAAGGCTGCCGAGGCGCAGGAGCGCGAAACCCGGGAGAAATTTGCCCAGCTCGCCTTCCGGGATCCGGCTCGATTGGCCCCGAAGATCCCGTTTTCCGAGGCCCGGGGCCTCTTGCCGCGGCCGGTCAGCGGTGACACGACCTTGGACTTCGGGGCTCCGGACGGCTATGGCGGAACGACGCGTGGCATTTCGATCACGACACGGCCCAAGGCGAGTGTGGTATCACCCACCGACGGATGGGTGTCCTTTGCCGGACCCTTCCGATCTTACGGTCGACTCTTGATCATCAATGCCGGTGGGGGATACTATATTCTTCTGGCCGGTATGGACCACATCAACGTCGATGTCGGGCAGTTCGTGCTCGCAGGCGAACCCGTTGCGACCATGGGAGAAGCTCCTCTCATGAGTTTGATCGGCGCCGCCATAGAAAAGAACAATCCCGTCCTCTATGTTGAGTTCAGGAAAGACGGCGGTTCAATTGACCCAGGTCCCTGGTGGGCAAAATCGCTAAGCGAAAAGGTTCGCGGATAATGCGCAAACTATCCCTTTTGATTCTCGGTGCGGCCATTGGCGCGGGCACCGCGACCATGGTGTCTCAGACCAGCCTTCTGTCGGGCATGAGCGCGGTCGCCGCCTCGGCTGACACGTACCGCCAGCTGAGCCTTTTCGGAGACGTCTTCGAGAAGGTCCGGACGGATTACGTTGAGAAGCCCGAAGAGTCGAAGCTCGTCGAATCGGCTATCAACGGCATGCTGACCTCGCTCGATCCCCATTCGAGCTACATGGACGCCAAGAGCTTCCGCGACATGCAGGTGCAGACCCGCGGCGAGTTCGGTGGCCTCGGCATCGAGGTCACCATGGAGGACGGTCTCGTCAAGGTCGTGACGCCGATCGACGAGACGCCTGCCTCCAGAGCCGGCGTCCTGGCCAACGACGTCATCACCCACATCAACGACGAACCCGTTCAGGGCCTCAACCTGAACCAGGCCGTCGACAAGATGCGCGGTCCGGTCAATTCCTCGGTCACCCTCAAGATCCAGCGCAAGGAAGCCAAGGATCCGGTGGTGGTGAAGCTGACCCGTGAGACCATCAAGGTCCGTCCGGTGCGCGCCCGCATGGAAGGTGACATCGGCGTTCTGCGCGTGACCCAGTTCAACGAGCAGACTTTCGAGGGCCTGCGTGCAGGCATCGAGAAGCTCACGACCGATATCGGCGCCGACAAGGTGGCGGGCTTCGTCATCGACCTGCGCAACAACCCGGGTGGTCTGCTCGACCAGGCGATCATGGTCTCCGATGCCTTCCTCGACCGGGGCGAGATCGTCTCGACCCGCAGCCGGAATGCCGAGGATACGCAGCGCTTCAGCGCCAAGGTCGGCGATCTGGCCAAGGGCAAGCCACTGGTGGTGCTCGTCAACGGCGGCTCGGCCTCGGCTTCCGAGATCGTGGCCGGCGCTCTGCAGGACCACAAACGTGCGACGGTTCTCGGAACCCGCTCTTTTGGCAAGGGCTCCGTGCAGACCATCATCCCGCTCGGCGGCAATGGCGCCGTGCGCCTGACGACGGCGCGCTACTACACCCCGGCCGGCCGGTCGATCCAGGCCAAGGGCATCGATCCCGACATCGAGGTGCTGCAGGAAGTGCCTGACGAGCTGAAGGGCAAGGATGAGACCAAGGGCGAGGCCGGTCTGCGTGGCCACCTGCAGAATGGCGGCGAGAAGGAAGAGCGCGGCGGTTCCTCCGCTTACGTTCCGCCGGATCCGGCCAAGGACAAGCAGCTTCTTGCCGCTTACGACCTGCTGCATGGCGTTCGCAAGGGTGCTGCCAACACGACCACAACGCCCAACTGATCGTGGTTCGCCCTTTCGGTTGAGAAACAATGCTGCAAATGGGCCTGACGGGATACACCGTCAGGCCCATTTTTCATTCGGCTTCTCACAACCACGCGGAAAGGCTTGTGCAAGGAGCGGTGAACCGGCACTCTCTTTTCCTGCTTTGGAACCATGCGTCAGCGTCGGCAATCATCAAGAACCGGTTGCACCATGGGGCCGCATCGAGGGAGTGAAAGTCGAATGAGGAGCGCAAGAGGATCACAGGCCAGAAAAGATCTGCCCTATCGCTCCTGTGTCGGTGTCATGCTGATCAACAAAGACGGTTTGGTCTTCATCGGCCGGCGTCGTTCCGAGGCCGATACCGCCACCGACGGATATTCCTGGCAGATGCCGCAGGGCGGTATCGATCCCGGCGAAGAGCCTTACCAGGCTGCCCTGCGCGAACTCCATGAAGAGACGAGCGTCCGTTCGGTGAGCCTCCTGGCCGAAGCTCCGGAATGGTATGCCTATGACCTCCCGTCCATGGTTGCAGGGCGTGCTTGGCGTGGGCGCTATCGCGGCCAGAACCAGAAATGGTTTGCCTTTCGCTTCGAAGGGAACGAGAGCGAGATCAACATTCAGCAACCCGGCGGTGGCGGCCATAGGCCTGAATTTGACGAATGGCGCTGGGAGGAGATGCATAAGCTTCCCGAACTGATCATCCCATTCAAGCGACCGGTTTACGAGAAGGTCGTTGCGGCTTTCGCACCGCTCTCGTTGCAGCACCTACAGGCCTCAGATCGCCCCTGATCAAGCAGAGGTTATTTCATCGGCATCGTAGCTTAAGCTCTGGCAGGTGATGTCTGTCCAGGTTACGAAGCAAGTCGGCATTGCGGTGCAAAACGTTCATGAAGATGAACGGGAGATGTACGCTACATAACTCCAAAGAGAGGGGCGGAACCCTGCCGAAAACATCTCGTTGATACGCATTGCAGAGAGCTCTTGCGAGCACTCTATTCATGGGAGATCTTTCGATGCGCACAACTTTGATGGCAACCGTTGCGGCAGCGGCTCTTTCCTTGAGCGTCGCGGCCATGGCCCAGACGAGTGGCGGTTCAAGCGGCAGCAGCTCCGGCGGTGCTTCGGGCGGCTCGACGATCACGACTCCCGGCAGCTCCTCCGGCTCCGGTGGTGCCGCAGGTGGCGCTGCATCCGGGACGTCGAGCGGAACGACGTCGGGCTCCGCCTCCAGCGGTGGGAGCGCTCCTTCGGGCAGCGCCGGCAGCTCGACGGATAGCGCCTCATCCGGCACGTCCAGCGGGACACGCGGCAACGCATCCGGTACGGCTTCTGGCGGGACGAGCGGTACGACGGGCAACACGGCCAGCCAGTCAGGCGGAGCCGCCAACACGACCGGCAGCACCACCTCGTCCAACTCTACGAGCGTCAATGTGACGTCGGAGCAGCGGACCCAGATCACCGAGTCGTTCCGCAGCGTGAATGTTCAGCCGATCTCGAATGTGACCTTCAGCGTCAGCGTCGGCTCGACCATTCCGACATCCGTGACGACCTTGTACGACTGCCCGGACAACGTGGAGCGCATCCTGTCCGGCCTGCCGGAATGTAAATACGTGGTCGTCCGCGATCAGATCGTGATCGTTGAGCCGAGCTCCCGCCGGATCGTCACGGTGATCGAGCGTCGAGGCTGATCGAGTTCATTCTTCGCGTTGAAGAAACGAGGCCCGCGGCCGATCGGCCGCGGGCCTTCGCCTTTCAATAGTTGTCGAATAACGTCCTGACTGTGCTGCACAGAGGGTTCATGCAACGTGCGGGATGCACCTCAGGCAGCATAGGGAAATATACAGATCTTTGCGTCGAACGTCTTTGGCTTGCGCTTCTCCGCAAGCAGTTCCAGGGCTGCGCGGGCATAAAGGCGAAACTCGTCCTTGATGATGTTGGATTCACGGTCCCAATCTTGCGCATCATCCTCGGCAGTATAGAGAGCGCGGGCAACGAATTCGATTTCGGCTTCCATCACAAGCCCCTCCTCGCGGCTTTGAATGCAATCAATGATGTGTGCCGAAATCCCCCTGGCGCAGGTTTGCGCCGCCCCGATCATAAATCCGCATCTTCCTTCGGCCGCGGCCATTTGTTCGAAAGAGAATGTCATTCGCAAGTTTGAAGATGGGGTAGCCCTAAAGCGTTACGGCATCGGATCCAGAAGCAGCGTCCGCACTTGAGATCCATCCGGTTCTCCTGCCGTTGGCGGGTGCACCGCCAGGGGCGGGCAAACGGAGCATTCGGAACGCATGCCATTTCTGCATGTTGGATTGAGGAGACCCTCGAAAAGAGAGTCGGGTTCGCAGCGAACCTTGAGGGACGACGTAAATGGCCGGGCGAGAGACGTTCGTGACCTCCCGCCCTGCTCGGAGGTTCTCCCATGGCGAAAAAGCCGGACGATACAAAACCGCAAAAGGGAGCAGCATCAGAAAATGCTGCCGTTGATTATGTGCGGACGAAACAGGAGCTAGACGCCGCTGAGGCAAAGCGACAGGCGGATGGTGAGTTCAATGCTGCGCGCCAAGCGCGAACGGATGCCTCAGCGCCCGCGAAGAGCCATCCAAAACTGCACAAGAGCGAGGAGGAGGGACCGATACAGGATACGCCCGGTGAGCCTATCGTCGAGGATGAGCCGTAGTTCTTGTGGTTCGGCAGGCAATTTTGCCGAGGAGCCTTCACGGTCTCCGAGTGAACTGCGCCCCGAGAGGCTGGGTTCAAGGCGTCTGAAAGCCGGAATGGTGCCCCTGGCCGGGATCGAACCAGCACTCCTTGCGGAACTCGATTTTGAGTTCTGTGCGTCTTGTTGTCTCACGTTTCCCGACGTTTCCTGTGATGACACTAAGCCATTGATGGGCTTTACTCTTTCTTAGCACGACGTTTCCTCATGTTGTCCTTCGTTTGCCTTTCGGTGCCGACATGGTGCCGACACGGAGGCGGGAAACGGCCCCCTGGAGGGTGGCATGCCGAGGATTACGAAGCGCCTTGTCGATGGGCTCAAGCCGGAGGATGCCGGACGGGTCGTCCGCGACGACGAGCTGACCGGCTTCGCTGTCCGGCTGAATGCGGACGGCTCGAAAACCTACCTCGTGGAATACCGGGCCGGGCGGGGGAGGGGCTTTCCGACCCGCCGGATCTCGATAGGCCGCCATGGCTCCCTGACCCCCGATCAGGCCCGAGGAGAGGCGAAGAAAATCCTGGCCCGTGTCGCCCATGGTGAAGATCCAGCGGCTGCCCGGACGGCTCGCAAGAAGGAGCCCACGGTCAAAGACATTCTGCTCACGGCGCTGGAGCAGCATTGGAAGCCCAAGCGCAGGGCCAGCACGGCCAAGGCATTCGAGGAGATGATCAATCGGACGCTCATCCCCGCGTTCGGAGCAACGCGCCTGTCCGACCTCACGAGGGCGCAGATCCGGGGCTGGCATTCCAAGCAGACGCATCGGCCACGGCAGGCCAATCTCGACCTCGCCATCCTGCGCAAGGCGCTTCAGCTCGCGGTCGCGGACGAGCTGATTGCCGACAATCCGGCGCGGGGGATTACGCCGCATCCCGAGAAGTCCCGTGACCGGGTTCCCACTGACGACGAGCTGAGAGCCGTGTGGAGAGCCATCGACGAAGCGCCGATCCGGCCCCATGCCCGCCTCCTGTTCAAGCTCCTTCCGCTGACCGGGTGTCGGCGGGGCGAGTGGCTGACGGCCAAATGGTCCGATATCGATCTGGACGCCGCCGTGCTCCGCCTGCGCGCCGAGAATGCCAAGGCGGGTGCTCGCACGGTGCCGCTGCCGGGGCCAGTCGTGGCGCTTCTGCGCTCAGCCTCCAGGCCGGGCGGGTGGGTCGTCGCCAACGACGAGGGCACCGGCCCGCTGACTGCGTCCAACATCCGCGACGCCTGGGCCGCCGTGTGCAGGGCCGCGAAGGTCGGGGATCTACATCTTCATGATCTGCGTCACGCCTTTGCGACGCGAGGAGCGTCACTCGGGGCGAACGCGCTCGTCCTGCGCGATGCGCTCGGGCACAAGACGCTCGCCATGACCGGACGCTACGTGTCGCGGCAAACCGATCCCGTGCGTGAGCTGGCGGAGCGCATCGCAGGTTCAATTCTCTTCTCCGCCGGGGCCCAGGCTTCGCCTTCCGAGGCGGGAGAACAACAGGTTGTTCCTCTTCGGAAAGGTGCCGGAGGGGATTAGCGAAGGCGCGGGGACAGGTGGCCACCTGTTGCGTCCCATCACCGTCGGGATGCTTGCCCCGCGCCGCCCTTGAGGCGGTGTGGCGGTGATGGTGATGAGTTACAAAGCGACCCTGGACGATTTCGAGCGCAGGCTTGCCAAGTTACGCGAGAGTTGCGCGCCGAACCCATTTATCCCCGAAGGATACTGCCCGCTGGCGACGGCGGTTGATCGAGCGGCGGCGGCATACTTCCCCGACGAGTACGCAAGAACGAATGTCACCTCCGTTGAGCAGGAGCGGCTCGCACACCACGGCCGGTCTGTCGCGGACCTGAAGCGCCTGGACACGTGGGAGCGCGACCTTGAGGCAAAGCGTCGAAAAGCCGACAAAGCGCGCGCTGCATCTGCGGGCAACGTCAATTCTGCCACCCGGAGGGCATCAGTCCACTGGGCTGAAACTTCGCTTCCGGCACGTCCGCTAAGCGAGGACCAGGAGAGGGCTGCGCGCCGGGATATCGTCCCGGATGATGAGGTCATTTCGATCCGGCAGCGCATGGAGAGACGCGCGTCGCTGATCGACGCTGCATGGAAGCGGCTTCGGCTGGACCTGCACGATGGGAAACTTGCAGGCTACGTCCTCGGCAACCATGGCGGACATCCCAGGGAGATGGAGGCTGCCGGGTGGAGTGCGCGCCGGGTGGAGAATGCGCACAAGCAGGACGCGCTCATGAACGTTCTTGTCAAAGATGAGGAGCTTGCGGCACTTCTAAGCGGGGATCAGTCGCTGTCGCGCACGGACGCCGGGTCAGTCGCGGAAGCGCCGCCTGTGGCTGATCCCATGATGACAACTTCGACGGCTATACCAGCTGTATCGAAATCTCGGAGGAGTGACCAAGGACCCTATGCCAACAGCTCCGAGGAGACCGGTGATGGTGCGCGACCACGGCGGAACCGCGTCAAAAGCGACAATGTGATTAGAGCAGTCAAGAATATGTGGGGCGAAGACGGACCTCCCGCATCTTTGCTGGTTGGGCAGCGCAATAAAGAAATTAACGGCTGGTTGAAGGCCAACAAGTGCGCGGCAGTAAGCGACAAGCAGATAACCCGCGTCCTCAAGAGCCTTCCGCAGACCTGACATCGGACATTACAGGACATTACGGACATGTCCCGTGTTGTCTGTATCAGCTGACCGAAGCTTGGTTCATTTGCATAACCGTCCCCGGAGTTTCCGGGCATTTCCTCACCAAGGAAGACGGCTATGGACCATCACGAATACGTCGATACGCGCAAGCTGGCCGAGATTACCGGCATCAGCGCCAGCACCTGGAATAAGCGCCGCCTGACCGGCGATACGCCTCCCTTCACCAAGATTGGCAAATCGGTCCGCTACCACATCCCGACTGTAAGGGCGTGGATGAACGAGCGCGTGCGCCGCTCGACCTCCGAAAGCACCGCGACCGCCGCCTGATCCCCGTCAACAGAAAGCCCCGCCAGAGGCGTGAACTCGGGCAGGGCCATGAAGAGATGCTTGCAATGTCAATTCTTATCACGACTACCGCGCAGCGCAATGCCGCGCATAACGGCAAATCCCATTCCGCCAACCCGCCCGTCATCGCAATGACGTTCCTCTTCGAGGGACAGCAACTCCAGGTTATCGGGCGTGAAGCCTGGATGCTCCACCTTCTCATGACGCGCGGCGACAAAGGCGTCACGACGCTCGAAGTGCCCGGTGCGAGGCTGTCGCATTACGTGATGAAGCTGCGGCGCAAGAGCCTCGACATTGAGACGGCAGACGAGCGTCACTCAGGCCCGTTTGCTGGCAGTCACGGGCGATACGTCTTGCGCTCGTCCATCACGGTCCTGAAGCTGCTTCGGGCCGGGGAGGTGTGCGATGCCGCATGAGCTTCCCGTCACCCTGGCCGAGTGGCAGCGCAACTCTCGCGAGACGCTGCGCGTGCGGCTCGACCGCTTCAACGGCCAGACCATCATCGACTGCCGCTCGTGGTGGTCTGACGCGGCTGGCGAACTGCGGCCCGGCAAGAGTGGCCTGACGCTTGCGGTGCGGCATCTGCCTGACCTCGCCGATGCGCTCGCCAAGGCACTGGCCCACGCCCGCAGCACGGGTCTCCTGGTGGACCGGGAGGGAACCTCATGAACTCGGACCAGATATCGCACGGCACGCCCGATGTCTTCCGCGAGGCCATTCACGAGATGGCCGGGATGGTCTCCCTCCAGGTCAAGCTGGCGATGACCTATGCCGAACTCGGCGACGACACCGGCCTCGAATACGCGATCCGCCATTGGGTGGCGTATACGCGCAGTGCCCTCGCCACGATGGCTGACCTCAAGGCCATGAAAGCGCACAAGGGAGGCCACGAACATGGCCCTCGATAACGATCCCTTCGCGGTGGAAATGGCCGCTCTTGGCCCGGTGGCAGACGAACCTGCCCAGTCCCGCCAACGTCGCAAGACTCCAAAGCCCCGAACCGACATCATCACGGAGGACTCGGCGGCTTGCGCGTTCGCGGACATCTACCGCGACCGGCTGCGCTACTGCCACGATACCGGCGCGTGGTACGAATGGACCGGCTCGGTCTGGCGTCTGAACCGCACCGACTTGGCGTTCCAATGGGCGCGAGAACTGGCCCGTCGGCTGAGCTTGAGCGAGCCCGACAGGGTTCGCTACGTCACCAGCAAGACGAGCTTCGCGAGCGGCGTAGAGAAGTTCGCTCGATCCGATCCCACCTTCGCCGTCACCATGGAAGCGTGGGATGGAGACCCCTACCTGCTTGGCAGCCCTGGCGGAACGGTGGACCTGCGCACCGGCAGAATCAGGCCAAGCGAAGCCAGAGAGGGCCTCACGCGCTCGACGGCCGTTACTCCGGCAGAGCGTGCCGATTGCCCTCTGTGGCTTCGGTTCCTTGATGAAGCCACAGGCGGAGACGCTGACCTGATCTGGTTTCTCCAGCAATGGAGCGGCTATGCCCTGACGGGCGCAACACGAGCACAGGCTCTCGTGTTCATCTATGGCCCTGGCGGGAACGGCAAGTCCGTCTTTCTCAATGTCCTGACCGAAATCCTGGACGCCTATGCGGCGACTGCCGCCATGGACACCTTCACAACGTCGAAGAGCGACAAACACCCGACAGACCTTGCAATGCTTCGTGGAGCGCGGCTCGTGACCGCCTCCGAGACTGAAGAAGGCCGGGCTTGGGCGGAGGCCAGGATCAAACAGATGACGGGCGGAGACAGGATCACGGCTCGCTTCATGCGGCAGGATTTTTTCACCTTCACCCCGCAGTTCAAGCTGACCATCGTGGGCAACCACAGGCCGGTCCTCCAAAACGTCGACGATGCAGCGCGCCGACGCTTCAACATCGTACCATTCACCCGTAAGCCCGAGCAGCCCGATCTTCAGCTGGAGGAGAAGCTGAGAGCCGAATACCCGGCCATCCTGCGTTGGATGATTGAGGGCTGCCTAGACTGGCAGAGGGAGGGACTGACGCGCCCGGCGAGCGTGGTTGCGGCGACCGATGACTATTTCGGCGAGCAGGACCTCTTCGGGCAATGGCTGCAAGACGCATGCGAGGTCGAGCCCGACAACCCTTACAAGTCCGAGAGCAGCACCATCCTGTTCCAGTCCTGGCGAGGCTATGCCGCGCGGGCAGGCGAAGAGGCGGGCAGCCAGAGGGCGTTCGCCGACAACCTGAAGCGCCGAGGGTTTGAGCATTACAGATCCTACGCCGGACGAGGTTTCAAAGGCATTCGGCTGAAGCCTGTCCAGGGGACCGACCATGACGCATGACGCTTGATGCAGCATTTTTCCGTTAATCGCCCTACGGGCGCACACACGTATAGGCGCTATGCCGAAACAAGCGTCATAAAGCGTCATGCGTCATGGTTTGTATTCCTTTGCCAAGATCCGTCTACGCTGCTGAGCATGCGCCATGAGGGTTCGGCCATCGTCGTGATGCGAGCCACCATCGGCAGCTTGGCAGGACTCACTCCGGGAGGACGGCGGACATTGTGCCCGGCTCGCGGCCAATCGACCACACTCCCGCAGCCGAAGACTCAGGAAATGGCCGGGATCGTGCCCAGGACGGCCAAAGTGCCCTCCGCCGCTACATGGGTAGCCAGAAGCTTGGAAATCGCGCCTGGAGGGCTTCCTGCGGCTTGCGTTTAAACGCTAACATGAGCAGTCCGGCTGGCGCACCTTGGCCGACGGTCAGGATATCGGACTCCTAGCCGACCGGCACGCTGTGATCTGGCGGTTGAGGGTGGCAAGGGCCGTGCGGGCACGGTGTCTGAAGTGCTCCCGGAGCCTTCCAGGAGCGTTGTGCCAATCGGCACGGTACTCTGCCTCGTAAAAGGTTTGCGCTACATGTTCGACTTGCTCTTGGGTCATGCAAGTCTCCCTAATTTCGCAACCAAAAATATCTAAACTAGGAGTTTTTGCTACGATCTCGGACGGGGTAGTCCTTTGGAGAGCGAGTGCAGGCGCTGCTGAGGGTATGGCATGAGGGGATGAAGAGAGGGTTGAGCGTGGTATCTGCCCCGCTGGCCTTCGGACTGGCGGGGCTTTCTGTTCAGCTTGGCCTATTGGCGGCTTTCGGTGGTCTGCAACCTCTGAGGCTGATTGGTATGGTCTGCGTGCTCATCGCTCAACTCAGTCTCATCTGAGGCTCGCATGTAAACTAAGACCGCAGCGATAACTGCAAGCAGGCTGCCACCGAACGGCATGCTGAGAAACGCGATGGCCGCTCCATAGGGCCAGAGCAGAACACAGCTGAAACCAGCCCCGATCAAGGCCGCCGCCAAATAGGTGATCACCATGCCGCACCCCTTTTGGGTTAACTCCGCAGGAGTATAACCACACTCGAGCCAATAGGATCGGTGCAACGCTCAATTTTGCGGAATAATTTCATGCCAAGGGTATGGCGTGAAGGGGTGAGGAGAGGGATGGTCTCACTTCTCAGCTGTCAGATGAACCGTGCCCCGTAGTGGTTTCCCCTATTCCAGATGAGACGGACCCAGGCAGCCGCACCCTCGCTTGGGATTTTAAGTTCAAACTCAAGAGGCACATCGGCCGGAGGGGGGATCACGAGACGTACTTCGGCATCAGACAGATCCCAGACAATACACCTCGTCGGTTCACCAGTCGTCTCGCTTGCAAACCATCCTTCGAGGCTCATGGGGAGCCCCTCACTTGATCGACGCTCTAGCGGTCCAAGGTTCATGCACAGGCACCTCCTGAGGGGAGCCGTTTGTAAGGAGACAATCTGGCGCGAGAATGTCTTCGATTCCTGATGGGGCTCGCCGAGGGTAGGGCATGAAGGGGTGAAGAGGGGGTTCTCAGTCCACGCGCCTCATTGATAGGATCGAGACAAGAAAGGCCTCCTCACCCGCCGTTGCCAGTTAGTTGAGGAGGCCCTGCGTGGACGGAAGCCAAGGGATTGGAGCTAAGCTTCCACAGGGACAATGGCCATGCGGGGGAGCAGTTTCAGCCTGGCCAAAAAGAACCTAGCTACGGATGTTCGTGACACCTACGGACTGAAGGCTAAAGCGACATCCTTGGGAAGGGATGCAATGGGTGATCTCGGCGGAGCGTTATCACCTTCTGCGCTACCGGGTCTTCTTCGATGCCTTCACACCATGTCTCAATGCTGAGCATTGGCACGCCCTTACCATCTGGGCCCTTACTTTTTCCATCATCGAAAGTGTGGAGCGCCGTAATTGGAACTTTATAGTTGTCCCGGAGTGTGATGGCAGAAGCGAGGTGAATGGCATCGGGGGTCAAGAGTTTCCGCTTGCCGTTCCCCTTCGTGTATCGAAGATCTCGCAGTTGGCTTGCCAGCCCCATAACAACTGGATCGGGCGTAATCTGGATTACCGCAGACGAATAATCTCGCAAAAATTCGGTGAATGTTCCGTAAGTTGAATTTTTCAGATTTCCGGCAGTAATCTCAGCGATGGAGATCGTTGAGCAGTAAATCTTGCATTCGCCTTGCTTTGCTTCCTCAAGGTGTTGAGTGATGTGGTCTATGGTCGATCCATACGCCGCTCGCTCATCGTTCAAGAATGCGATAAAGACACACGTGTCCCAGTAGTAGTGCGGAAAATTGGCGCTCAATTGGTGCCCCAGTCTTCATCTTCGTCTTTGGTTGGGACAGCAAACGCGCCGCGCCACCGACCTAGATCAGGTTGATCTTTTAGCAACTGGATGTCGCGGACTTCGATCTTGGCAGGCAACCCGCTCTCGCCATCATAGAAGGCAAGACCGTAAACCATTGCTCGCTGGTCCAGAGCACTTCGAAGTCTTTCAACTTCGATGTGGTCGACACTGCAGTCAATCTGCAAATTCCCTGCGCTTAGGATCAGGAACGCTCGCTTCGCATCACCCCTAAGATCGACCGTCTTAAGAAAGCCGTCAAAGGCGCCATATGCCTGACCTTTGAAGAACGTCTCTTGGCTCTTCTCGAGGCGCTCGACCTCGGCAAGAATTTTCTCCGCCCGCTTCTGTAGGAACGCATCAATACGAATTACTTCACCGCCGGAGAACTTGACTTCACCAAACTCGAAGCGGTCGCCTACCCCTCGGTTTAGTTTGGCAATCGGGCGTATAAAATCAGCCGGGAGGCGGCGCGCAGCTGGACTGTCCTCGTGAATCGCCCTTAGACCCTTCTTGTAATAAAAAAGGCTAGAGTCTGGGACTTCACCGGCGGAGGCGACCTGCTCTCGAACGCTTGCCGTCGCAGTGTTCTTGACAAGGCCGCTGATCAGAAATTTGTGCCGCCGTTTGCCATTCGCTGCCGTATCGGCGGCAGCCAAAGCTTTCATGAAAGCGGTGAATTTTTCGGCAAAAACCTCCCCGTCCACGTCTCGATTGAATGCATCGAGTCCATGGATAGTCAGAGTTATTTCGCCATCCTGGGGCATAGTGGCTCTTCCCCCTCGGCCGCGCCAGCTTAGGAGCGGTGTTTATATTCCATATACCAGAAGCAGCCGGTCGCAAGATAGTTGCCTGCCTCATTTCGTCTAAATTGGTAAACTTCAACGTTTGCTTTGGGCTAGATAGATTGCAGGCTGACGCCTGCACGCACGTGAGGACTAGATCGGTAGAGCCTGGGTATCAGAGCTTCAGTTTGCCGAAGTCCCTCTACTCCCCTCCCTGCCCGTGAGAGCGGAGGGCGGGTCTTATTGATCCGGCTTGAGTGCAGTTGAAACACCAGCGATCATGGATAGGACCGAATAGCCCAGCCAGGCTCCGGCACGGTTCAAGATCACCCAAGCCGTCTCTATAAATCTGCCGCGGTGCACCAGAGCGTAGGTCAAGCGCCTAGGCCGACTCTCTACGAATAGCCGTGATCCTTGCCAGCCAGCGGGAACCCGCGCCTGGGAGGCTCCCTACGAGTTGCGTTTGCCCGGAACCCAGCAGGTCGGATTGGACGGGGTGAAAGACTAATCAACGGTCCGCAACTGCAAGCTTTGCGCCGAGCGCGACGAAAGCGGCCGCGAATGTCCTGCGCATCCAGGCAAGGATACGCGGACGGAAGATGACGTGGTCCCGGACGGATGCGGCGAAGACGCCATAGATGACAAAGACCGCAAAGGTCATGGCCATGAAGACGAGAGATAGTTCGAGCATCTGTGAGAGTGGGTTCGCCTCGCCGACTGGGATGAACTGCGGCAGAAAGGCGAAAAAGAAGATCGAGAGCTTCGGGTTTAAAACGTTGACAAGGATGGCGGAGACAATGACCTGACCATCCGAACGCGGATTATGGTCGGCTTCGATTTTCAAAGCGCCATGCTCTTTCAACGTCATCCAGGCCATGTAGAGAAGGTAAGCGACGCCCAGGTACTTGATCACCTGGAAGGCGACTGCGCTCGTGTGCAGAAGTGCCGCGAGACCAGTGATGGCGGCAAGCATGTGCGGGACGATGCCAAGCGTAGAGCCGAAGGCTGCCACAACAGCAGCACGCGCGCCCCGCGATAGACCAGCGGCCAGGGTCACGAGGACGCCAGTACCGGGCGATGCGACCACGATCAGTGAGGTGATCAGGAACTCAAGGCTCATGTGCGGCACCTCGCCTGGCGTCGATGTTCAAGCCGGTAGCTTGCCAGAGGCGAACGCCCTAAGGAAGGGCTGCTGTTTGAGCGCCTGAAGGTCCGATAACCGTATATGGAAGTGCCTTGGATCGGCTGTTACAGGGCATTCGGCAGAGCCGAGGCGGTTGAGGGTAGGGCAGAGCGAAACGAGAACCGGTAAAATGATCTACTGGATGAGAACCGCCGAAGTATATCCGGCCAGCGGATGGCACAGGAAAGCCTTCATGGGCTTCGACCCGGAGGTTCGTTTCCCGCGCTTCCACATGGTCGAGGGCGACGAGACTATCGGCAACGTCCATCTGATCGAGGGCGGACCGCAGTCCGGACAGTGGCAATGGTCGATGACCGTGGCGCTCCCCGGTCCGCGCTATGGCCGCCCCACCAATGGGGTCGAGGAGAGCCGGGGCGCAGCAGGTCGGCGCGTCGTCGGGGTCTATCGGCACTACCTGTCGACCCGGCCGGAGCAGTATCCCCGCTCTCGGGCAAGTCGGAAAAGCCGAGGCGGATGAGGGAAGGGCAGAGTTAGATTGGAGTTAGAGTTTGAACCGCGAAAGAGCCATCATGGAAGACTGGTATCCGGTCAGGTTGGCACCACGCGACGGAACCCCTGTGATCCTCTGGATGGAGGATGTAGAGGCACCGCCCGCTTATCCGGTGACGGTCGGAGTATGGGAAACCGACGACATCACCAAGAGGAGTCATTGGCGCGTCTTCGGCGCTCGATACGGTACCCACACCTACTTCGACCAACACATCGTCGGCTGGCGGCCGCTGCCTCGCGTCTATCGTGCCTGACGCATCATTCTGAACGATACATTTGGCACAGCCAAGGCGGGTGAGGCAAGGGTAGAGCCAGAGTCTGAATGTATTGGAGGCGAATGAATGACAACAGGCCGATGGCTCGACGTGAGCGCCGCACCACGCGATGGATCTCCCATCCTCCTTTGGATCCAGGACGATGAGGCTCCGCCAGATTTCCCGGTGACGGTCGGCGTCTGGGAAACGGATACCATCTTCGAAGTAGGCTTCTGGCGCGTCTTCTCGGCCCGTGCCCCATCGACCTACTTCGATCAGCATGTTCGTGGCTGGATGCCGCTTCCTCGGGTTCCTAATGCCTGACGAGCTGCGCTCCCCGATCAAGTACCACCTCGTGCTGCACAAGCGTGATCCTGAGCGGCGCGTGGCGCGCTTTTACAGCCTCATGATGGAGCGGGACCTGTTCGGCACCAATGGGCAGGAGAAGGTCGAGGAGTTCGCCAGCAAGATCGAGGCTGGAAAGGCGCTTAGGGCCTTTGCGCGGGCAAAGCGGAAGAGGGGTATCGAGACCTGTGAGTAGCGGCTGTCGCAGGGCATTTGGCGGAGTCGAGGCGGGTGCGGGAAGGGCAGAGCCAGATTCGTGAGGGGTGGCAATTCGGGAAAACCCGGAAAATCTTTCTTACAAACCCTCAGATCTGCATCGGCGAATACCGCGTTTTAGAATAAGGACAGGTAAAAATAGAGTGGGCTTAGCATTATTCCTAATCAATCAACGAAGATGGGTAATCCATTTTAGGAAGATATGTTTTTCAACTTGCCACAATCTCATCTCTATTGAGTCTAACTACTTGATGATCTGCATATTCTAGGGGAGGATTGTCATGATTGTGCTGGAAAGGCCCGCCACGAGCCGGTTCTTTTTCAACTTCGTCTCAGACACAGAGGTGATCCGTGATGAGACAGGAGTTATTCTGTCGATTGAGGGAGACGTGGTTGGCCATATCGCTCGCGCACTTGAGGACCTCTACCGGGATGGTTCCTTGGCCCCGGCCGAGTGGGACGGCTGGCGGATAGAGGTCGCCGATTGCACAGGACAATATGTCCTGAGCATCAGCCTTGGCAGTTCCAGCCAGGAGAGCGACAACCGCTGCCCTGTTCCAAGGGATTTTAAGTCCCTTATGTCTACCGGAATGGCCACGTCCGCCCAGTCAGGATACTGAGCCTCACCGCAGCAGGGGGCGTTCCAATGCAACGATTGCCCACGACCGTCTTGGCGATGCCCCCGGTGCGGCGGGCCTTGTGGCCCGCTTGGCCATGGCCAGGGTCAGGGCAGCGGATCTCGACCCCGGCCCGCTCCTGTGCAAGGCCGGCCTGTCGTTGTCCCAGCTCCAGGACCGGGATGCCCGCATGGATGCGGCGAGCCAGATCGCTTTCCTGAACCTGGTGGCGGACGCACTTCCCGAGGAGTTACTGGGATTCCATCTCGCCGAGGCGTTCGATCTGCGGGAGGCTGGCCTGCTCTACTTCGTACTCGCCTCGTCGGCGACGCTCGGCGAGGCGCTGGCCCGCGCCGAACGGTACAGCACCATCACCAACGAGGGGGTCCGGCTGCAATGCCGAGAAGACAGTGACTTGCGCCTCGGCTACAGCAATGTCGGCGTAGCCCGGCACACCGATCGCCATCAGGTCGAGTTCTGGGCCAGGACGCTCGTCCGAATCTGTCAAACCCTGACCGACACGAACATCAAGCCTATCCAGGTCACCTTCGCTCATCCCCGCTGTGGCGCCTCCGACCAGCTGGATGCATTTTTCGGGTGCGAGGTTGCCTTTGCGTCCGAGCATGATGACGTTGCCTTTGCCCGCGGCGCATCGCAGCTTCCGCTCGTCAATGCCGATCCGTACCTGAATGAGCTTCTGGTCCGCTCCTGCGAAGAGGTCCTGTCCCGTCAGGCCCGCTCAGCCAGTTCGATCCGCGTCAGTGTGGAGAACGCCCTCGCTCCGCTCCTGCCTCACGGCAGGATCCATGTGGGCGAAGTGGCACGGGCGCTCGGCATGAGCAAGCGTACGCTGGCGCGGCGGCTGGCAGCGGAGGACCTGACCTTCCTGGCGGTCCTTGAGGACATGCGCAAGGAGTTGGCGCGCCATTATCTGGCCGACGCTAGCCTTTCGATATCGCGCATTGCTTGGCTGCTCGGCTATCAGGAGGTCAGCGGCTTCACCCATGCCTTCCGGCGCTGGACAGGACAGGCGCCCACGCAAAGACGGGCCGAAATCCTAAGTCGCAGAGACAAGGACTCATATGCCTCGATGTCGTAATGGGGCTGCCGCTCGCGAGGGAGCGAGGCGGCTGTAACCCAGATAAGATGGCCATGGGTGCCGAAAATGAGGCGAGATCCTACGCTACGCCGAGGATGCGCTTGCCGTAATCCGTGAGTTCGTCCCTCGGGCCGACATCGCAATAAGGGTGACGCGCTCGATCCCAAGTTGCTGGCAGAGATCAGCAGCTTGGGCGAGACGAATGGCGCAGTCGGTCTGGCTCAACCAAACAAGTCATTGGCTCAGAACAGCGAGGTGGGTGGATGCTTTTCCGCTAATACCCATCGTTGGCGCGTAGGGGCAATGCGGGCTGAGGGTCGCGAACATGGTCATAAGATCGGGCGCGGCCCTTTTTATTGCCTCGCGCGTGAAAACCGGCCGCGCGATTTCGCATAACCGTCAGTATGTAACTGGCTTCCGGGTCACGCGAGTGCCAAGTTGGCTTGGCCGAATGAGACGCAAAACCCTCTCATCGAGAAGATGTGATAGAGCAGCTTATTGCCCGGCTTATTCCGTGGGGCAGGTTGACCTCTTGGGACAGCAACCCTGAGGGTCCGATGCCTAAACAGAATGGCCAAAGATCCAGATGGGTGGAAACAGAGGCGGCCAAGCACACCACTCCCGAAAGCATTCGGCGACGCATTGCTCTTGAGGAAAAGCAGATCAATGCCTTAGGGAACGTCGGTTCCGGTCGACACGTGGAGGAGGCTCGGAAAAACCATTTCGAGTTGATCCAGGTTCTGACGGAACGCCTCGCGCGTGCAGGAAACCAGTCTTCGTAATTCGCTTAACGCGCAGTATGGAATGTTGAGCTTTGATTAGGACGGGAGGTTGTTGTC
Organism: Microvirga sp. RSM25; assembly: GCF_044784385.1. NCBI lineage: Bacteria > Pseudomonadati > Pseudomonadota > Alphaproteobacteria > Hyphomicrobiales > Methylobacteriaceae > Microvirga > Microvirga sp. RSM25. Next base: position 5,166,641 of record NZ_CP173039.1, read on the forward strand.
GTTCCGCCATCGTCCCATAACTCCGGGCCACGATCTGGATGCGAACTCCCCGAACTCTGCCCGCGGACAAAGAAAAAGCGCCCCCTAAGGGGGCGCTTCCAAGGTCCCGACCCGTAGGGGCAAAAATTGGGTCGGTGAAATGCATCAACCCGCTCATGTCACTTTGGTTCCGACGAAAGCAAACTTTCTTACGGCGTGGGAACTGTGCTTGGACGCATTACAATGCGCAGCGGCGGCCCGTGATTTCGCATAACCCCCAGTATGGAACAGCCCGGTCTGCGAGGCTACTTTTGCTGAAAAGCTAAGTCGGCAAAAAGAAAGCGCCCGCTTATCAGGGGCGCTCTGAGGTCCGACCCGTAGGGGCAAAATAACAAGTCGGTATCGACATGTATTTTCCAAATATGTGTCTTCAATAAGACCTATCTAGGGGTTAGGTTTGTTATCGTTCCACGCGCGATCATTGTCTTAAACCACATGGTTATTAAGAATATTTAGGTATCACTTAGGGCTTGCTTACCCCTCGGGCAAAGTCGAGCCAGTGGGTCGCGCACATGGCCAGAAGCCTTAGCGCGCAAAGCACAGACGTGATTCACAGATGTGCCGTTAGGGAACGTAAGTAGAAGAACATGGTAGGTAAGTAGACAATCGCGTATTCGCAGGAATGGCGGCAAATTGAGGCTTACCGGAGGCAAAAATAGGCCAACTGAACATCATCTATGAAGATGAACGTCATGTTTTATTGATACATGTTAATCCAGGGAACAGTATTGTGCCTTATTTACTCTGGATATAGGCATACGTACTTATTGTAGCGATTAGAAAAGGTGCCTATACAGAAGTATCCGTAGGGGCAATACGGACCGAAGGGCCGCGACCACAGTCAAAGGCTGGGCGTGGCCCTTTTCTCATCGACGCTATGACGACGAACATGACCTGATCAGGGATCGCATCCATGACCATCAGTCAGGCGCAACTGCGCACACTCGGTCTTCTGGACACAAAGCCCGCCTGCCGCGTCTACCGATCTGACAGAGCTGGTGATTATACGTGGGTGCATGACGATGCCGAGGTCCGGCTCACGGCCACACTGCACAAGCTGTTCAGCGGCGGATATGCCATGCTCAGCCCTGAGAACCGGAATGTGGCGGTCCTGACCGCGAAGGGCCGTGCGACGCTCATTGCGCGGTGCGGCTAGCCCCCTTTCGCATAACAGCCAGTATGGAATGCATTGGTGTGTGCGCGAAAAACCTACATACGGGCGTGGAAAACCGACCGCGCTATTTCGCATAATTGTCAGTATTGAACGCGATTTGAAGTGTTCGGAAAGCCTTCGCGGCAGCTTATGGAACGCCGCGCCAATTATTCAGTAAAAACGGCTCCGCAGCAGGCCTCAGCCGGTGCCCGAATACTCGCGAATGCTTGGCGTAGGAGAGACCGAGACGAGCACGTTGTCTCGGTCTCTCCCCGCATGGAAGAGGAGCAGGTGGGGGCGATGCTCCAGATCCAAGCCAAGAGATCATAGCCGCCTCGGTGCCGTCCTACCGCAGGAACATCGCCCTATGCAGTCGAGCGTCGGTGCAGAGCGGTTACGCAGAGGACTGCAAATCCTTGCACCTCCACCGACAAGGGAGCGGTGTCGCGGAAGGGACCTTATGGGCCGCGTGAAGGTCGAAGGCCGGAAGAACTACGCCGAAATCAACCCGGCGATGGTGGCGATGGCCAAGAAGCTGCGGCGGTACAAGGTCCAAGGTCGCAAGCGCATCTTACGAGAGATCGCGGACGAGATGGCCGTGGCTGGTTTAGTGACGGGCACCGGAAAGCCCTATGCAGCGGCAGCTGTCGCCAAGATGATCGAGGCGTGAGGCTCAGAGATCAGGATTACCCGTAGCGGTGCGTGGAGCGCCATCCAGATGAGGTGGTGATGGAGCCTTGATGGCTCACTCAATTGGCGTGGGCGTATCCAATTTCGGCCTTAGATCCGCGTCAGGTGGTTTCGGAAATGTGGGCGAGTTCTTAGGCAGAGGATTAGATTTCAAATCCCTTTGAGGTAAAGACGAATAGAATTGGTGCATTTCAATAGAGTCCATCGAGTCCCAGTCTTTAGTTATGTGGTTGGGATTAATCTAAAGCGGCGGATACGAATATATGGGCATCTGTTCCTCATGTATCTTTGATCGCAATGATTTAGGAAAGACTACCGATCAAAGTCTTGTAATGATCATATAATCAGAAAATACGTCTATGCTCTAAAAGAGATTAGTAGAGTGGAGAAGTGCTGGCTTCTGCTGTAGGTAAGGATGACGTTCAGGCCTTCAGGAAGACCCGCTGGGGAGACTGCTTTGCGCACGGTTACGGTTCGCGATATCGAGGCTATGGCTCCGCACCTCGATGCTTGGGATCATCTTGCCTGGGAGGCCCCTCAGGGGCTCCCAACTTTACTGCCGGATTGGGTCGATGCCTTCCTGCAGCACAAACTAAGTCCTGGCGAGCATTGGCTATGTTGCTTCTCCTACATCGGGGACAGACTTGTAGGCGTACTCCCTGTCATTATCACACCGCATCGGATCCTTGGCTCATCTTGGCCTACCCTGCGCACACCGTCCGACGCGCATACTCCCTCCGGTGACGTGCTGCTCGCAGGTGATCAGGCAGAACCTGCCTTCAAGGCTCTGCTGGCGGAGTTGCGTCGCCAAGTGCCGCACCATCTAAGTCTTGAGATGAAAGCGGTGAGGCAGAACTCCCCTGTTTGGGAGAGTATCAAAGAGGGGGGCAGTGGCTATACGATCCGCCTCGGTTTACGCTCCCAATATTCGTTTCTCAACGTGAAGGAGGACGCCGATACCTACTGGTCCAGCCTAGGCAATATACGCCGGAATGTCAGGCGATACCGGAAGAAGCTTGATAGTCGCGGACAGGTTACGGTCGAGATGCGAAAGGGATCAACTGGCGCTGAAGACTTCCTTCCCGAGTATCTGGCTCTCGAGGCCTCCGGCTGGAAGGGGCGCCGTGGGACCGCCATGATTGGCGAGGCCAAGGTCATTGCCTTCTACACCACCTGTCATAGGGCGGTGAATATTGCCTGATTGTGGGCTTCGAAAATTCCCTAGCTGATGCCCCTGCCTTCACGTCCTGAGGCATGCTCCGGCCGTGCAGGTGCTCCCGCCGTCGTCGATGATCCCCTCCGAGACAATTCGGACGGGAGTGGCGCCGGTGATCCAGCTTGGAGAATTGCCTATGATCCTCGACCTCCATCGTCAGGGATTATCCATCTCAGCCATCGCTCGCCGCACCGGCCGCGATCCCAAGACCATCCGCAAGTACATCGCCCGCGGCCTCGAACCGCCTGTCTATGGCCCACGGCGGGGCAGTCGCTCCGGCAAGCTGGCGCCGTACCGCGACTACCTGCGCGAGCGCGTCACCGCCTTTCCCGACCTGAGCGCGGTGCGGCTCACCCGTGAGATCCGAGAGCGCGGGTATGAGGGTGCCTACACGGCCGTGAAGCGCTTCCTCTGCGCCATCCGCCCGGCCGATCGGCCCAAGCCCTTCGAGATCCGCTTCGAGACGCCTGCCGGCCAGCAGGCCCAGGTCGACTTCGCTCGCTTCGTCACGGTCTTCACTGACCAGCCGGAGATCACCCGCATCGTCTGGCTGTTCTCCCTCGTGCTCGGTCACTCGCGCTACATCTTCGCCCGCTTCGTCCTGCACCAGGATCTGCAGACCCTGCTGCGCTGTCACATGCTGGCGTTCGAGAGCATCGGCGGCGTGCCGCTCGAGATCCTCTATGACCGCATGAAGACCGCGGTGACCGGTGAGGATGGCGAGGGCCAGATCATCTACAACCGGGCGCTGCTCACCATGGCGCAGCACTACGGCTTCCTGCCCAAAGCTTGTCGGCCGTACCGGGCCAAGACGAAGGGAAAGGTCGAGCGGCCCTTCAGCTACATCCGGCAGGACTTCTTCCTGGCCCGTTCCTTCCGTAATCTCGACGACCTTAACGCCCAACTATGCGACTGGCTCGCCACAGTGGCCAATGCCCGCCTACACGGCACGACCCAGCGCATCGTCGCGGAGGCCTTTGCCGCCGAGCAGCCGGAGTTGCAGTCCCTGCCGGCCTTCCCCTTCGATGCCCTGCTCAAGCTCGAGCGCCGGGTCAGTCATGATGGGCTCGTGTCGATCGGCGGCAACTACTACAGCGTTCCGGATCGCACCCGACGCATCGTCGAGGTACATCAGCTTCCCGACCGGATCCGCATTCTCGATGCGGGCCGAGTGGTGGCCGAGCATCCGGTGCTCGAAGGGCGGCGCCAATCGCGGGTCGATCCAGTCCATCGCCAGGGGTTCATCGCAAACGCATCGCGCAGCGCGTCCGAGGCGATTATGGTCGGACGCCCAGGCGACCGGGTCGCGCGTCGCTCGCTGGCCTTCTATCAGGCGGTCGCGGATCGCCTGGCCGCCACGGGAGGCCGGGCATGACAGGCCATGGACACCCTACGATTGAGAGTATCCGGAGAAGTCTGGTTGGCTTGCGGATGCCCCGCGCCCTGGAGATGCTCGACGCAACGCTGCGGCGCATCGAGCAGGGCGAGATCGACGGGATCGCAGCGCTCGATCACTTGCTTTTGGAAGAGCTCACGGTGCGCGAGAGCCGACGCATCAAGGCGGCCCTGATGATGGCGCGGCTGACCACGGTCAAGACCCTGGCGAGCTTTGACTTTGCCTTCCAGCCCTCGCTCGACCGCAACCGCATTCTGGCCTTGGCCGAGCTGAAGTTCATCGACCGGGCCGAGGCGGTGCATCTGCTCGGCCCGCCTGGCACGGGCAAGAGCCATCTGGCGACAGCCCTGGCAGTGGAGGCGGTGAAAGCCGGCAAGAGCGTCTACTTTGCGACCCTGGCCGAGATCATTGCCTCTTTGGCAAAGGCGGATCGGGAGGGGCAACTGCGCGAGCGCATCCGCTTTCTGTCGCGGGCTTCCCTGCTGGTGGTGGATGAGATCGGCTATCTGCCGGTCACGTCCGGCGGCGGCAATCTGTTCTTCCAGCTCGTCAATGCCCGCTATGAGAAAGGCGCCATGATCCTGACCTCCAATCGCGGTTTTGCCGAATGGGGCGAGGTTTTTGGCGATCCTGTTGTGGCCACGGCGCTTTTGGATCGCCTGCTCCACCATGCGGTTGTGATCCAGATCGAGGGCTCAAGCTACCGCTTGCGTCAGCATGCCGAGCTGGTTCCCGAGCACGTGCGATCGAAAGCCCTAATTACGCCACCGCCGGCACCAAAGCGCCGCGGCCGACCACCCGGAGGGACATCGATGGATCATTCAACCGGCTGATCACCGGAAACAGCCCCACCCATCAGGTAGGGAAAATTGAAGGCCCACAAATGCGGAAGCTTCAACGCCCGTTGACACCACCTTGATCCGGAACTTCGCTGCGCGCGGCCGGTGGGAATGGCACGTCATCCGGGTTGGAGAGCGCGTTGTTGCTCTGGGAATGGGAGTTCTGTGCGGCCGGACGTTGATGCTGCCAAAAATTACTTTCGATGAGGCTTTTGCTGATTGCATGCCTGGCAGCCTTCTGACGGCAGAGGTAATCAAACATGCGTTCTCCAGCCCAGAGCTCGATGAGATAAACCACCTGAGCGAGGCAGGCTGGCATGGCTTGTGGCGGATGTCTCAGGACAAGTACGTTGATGTCTATCTCATCCGCCGCTCTATCGTCTCGTTGCTGTTCCAGCTTCCACGGATCGCAATGCGGTCTGCGTACCAGGACTTTGTGCGACCTCGCATTCCTGCCGTCGTGAGGGAGGCTTATCGCAAGTTCAAGCGCAGGGGGGGGCGCAAACCTCGAAGAGCCGCAGACAGTCGATCTGCTCATTCTGACTCAGCACTGACCGATGCGGATCAGTAGCCTATAGCGCCGAGAGGATTGTGTAATGTGCACCTCACAGTTTCTACAAAGGCTAGCCTGAATGCCGCTGACCAGCCAAACCGCGCCCACGGATTGCTGAGGAATGCCAGATTAAAGAAGCAAGTATCAGCCAGCCAGACGGCGCCGACCGGACATGGACTACGACGAGGCGCTCCGGCTGCACCGTCAGGCAACCGGGGATGCCAGGGCACGCGCCGGTCACGCCGGGACCGTAGCTGAAATCGGTGCTGGCGTTCTGCCGATGAGCGCGGCTGCCAATGCTGGTCTGAGCGCAGCCCGGTTGGTTCCAGGGGGCCTGTCCAGGGGAAAGGCGCTCGGGGCGAAACTGATGGCGGGCGGTGTCGAAGGCGCGGGCTATGGAGCCCTGCACGGAGCCGGTCACGACGAGGATGTGGGCGATGCGGCCTCGCTCGGGGCGCTCGGCGGCATTAGCGGCACGGCGGCGGCGCAGGCGGTTGGTGGCGTCACCCAGCATCTCGCGCAGCTCCTCAAGCGCGGCAAGCCGAAGGTGCCCTCGGCGGACGACCTGCGCGCCCAGGCACAGGCAGCCGACGCGTCGTCCCCGATGGAGGCCGAGGCCCTGCGGAGCCGGGTGGCGAAGTCTGATGCGGTTGAGAGCCTGCTCCGCGAGGCCGAAGACGCCGCGAACCCGGAGCGCGCCATCCGCGCCCGCATTGGCCGCTTGCCGCAGGCGATGAAGAACCTCACGCCCGACGAACTGGCAGCGGTCAGGGACGTGGCCAAGGGTTCTCTCTCGCGCAAGGCGACACGGCTCACCGGCGACCTGCTCGCCCCGCAGGGGTCACTCGGCGGAGCCTCGGTCGCCGGGGCCTTGAGCGGACTGTTCAACGGCTATCCGTCAGCCATCGCGGCTCCACTTGTCGGTGCGGGCGCGAAGATGCTCTCCGACCGACTCACGAAGAGGAAGGCCAACAGGCTGGCCGAATTGATGCGGGCCGGTGGCACGAAGGAGGCGTTAGCGGGACCGGACAATGCGGCGCAACGCTTGGCCAAGACGCAACGCGAGGCGCTCGCCCGGATTCTCCTGTCCGGTGAACTGTCGCTTGCCCCTTACGCAGTAGGCCAGGATTAGGCCGACCACGGCCAGGGCAACCACATCGGCCGGATAGATCGTCGGGAAGCCTTTGTGATAGCCATGCAGCGCGATGGCCATGGCCAGCAGGCTGATCCAGTGAAACAGATCGGGCTTCGAATGCTCATGCCTCATGGCAAGTACCTTCCGCGAGGCGGGCCACTTCGAGCAGCGCGTCCGACAGCAGCCGCGCCTGAAACGGCGTCAGATCCGTATCCATGAGGGTGACGCCGAGCCCTGCGCCGAGATCAATGTTGATGATGCCATCGCAGGCCGTCACTTCGATGCCGGTCTCCACCAGGCAGAGCGCGGCGCACTTGGTCAGGTGGTCGTCCTTGCGGTTGAGGTCTTCGTCTCCGGTCATGTGGCACTCCTGGGGCGGCTCGGCATTGCTGCTGTCCTCCAGATCCGGGATGGCGATGGCGGCCCTGGATATCCATGCCGCCATGCTTGGCATAAGCGAGCCACGCGGCGCGCTCCCGTGGGCTCAGGCCCGGTCGGAAGCGCCGTCCCCTTCCGGCCTGATCTCTGCCCGCAACCGCTCCTGGGCGGCATCGAGCCTGCCCGCGCGCAGAAGGTCCAGGATGTCGTCAGCGAGGTCGCGCCGTCCCTTGCGGTAGGCGGCATCACGACGGCGTTTCATGTCTCCGGATTTATGCTTCATCACTTCCTCCTCTTTCCTCATGAGCGGCCGGGAGCCGCAGGTCACGCGTGGCAGCAGTCCAGTTGATCCTGCGCTAAGAGGCATGTTCTTTCCTTTATGGCAGGAAACTTCCTAAAAAGGAAAGTATCACTGTGGGGTTGCTGTTTCAAGTCATAACTTGCGAAAAAGGTAAGTTCGCCCTAAGTTGCTATTGATGATCAGTGCTTCTCAATGCCGGGCTGCAAGGGGCCTTCTCGACTGGACGCAGGCCAAACTGTCCGAGGAGACAGGGCTGAGTGTCGTGACTTTGCGAGCCTTCGAGAAGGGAGGCGAGATGCGCGGCAGCAACCGAAATCTGCTGCGGCTCACCTTTGAGCGCGCGGGGGTCCACTTCATTCCCGAAAATGGAGGCGGAGCGGGCGTTCGCTTGCGGGACCGCGATGCGGACTAAGCGACAGGGCCTTGCGGCCGCTTAGCCCAGTAGACGAGAGCGACGAATTCTATGATATTCAGAACAGATAGCGAACGAAAGCGGCGTCAGCCATGACGGAGCAGCCAGTACCGACAATCCAGTACCGCGACGACTACGCCGATCAGGCGCAGCGCCTGGCCCGCGTCGGCCTGAGCGAAGAAGGTCTTGCCCGTGTGCTCGGCGTACCGGTGTACGCGATCTATGAGTGGATCGAGACGAAGCCGGAGTTCGCCGCCGCAATCGAGCAGGGATGGGTCGAGTTCAGGCTCCGCCCCCGCGCCCGCCAAGCCGCTACAAGTACCCCGCGTATACTTGGGCACTCCAGTTCGCTGCGAGAAGGAAGCACCCGCAACTGGCGACAGCCCTCAGGGCGAAGATGGCCGAGATGAAGGCCATCGGCCCGGAGGCCATGGCAGGGTTCAACGATGCGCTCTGGGAAGGTGCCATGTCGATCCAGCCCCTGCGCTACATCCCGGAGAGAGTGTGATGCCCGCCGGACGGCCGACCAAGTACGATCCCGACTATCATCCCGAACACGCCTACAAGCTCGGCCTGCTCTCGCACACGGACGAGGAGATAGCCGCCTTCTTCGAGATCAGCACCGATACGTACTACGAGTGGAAGAGGCGTCATCCGGAATTTTCCGAGGCAGTCTCGCGCGCGAAGATACCGGCTGATGCCGATGTCGCGGTCTCCTTCCACAAGCGCGCCACCGGCTACGACATCAAGACCGAGAAGATTTTCTGCTTTCAGGGCGAGGTCATCCGGGCCGAGACCACCACGCACATCCCGCCCGATCCGGGTGCGGCGCTGAACTGGCTCAAGAACCGCCAGCCCGACAAGTGGCGCGACAAGAAGCAGCTGGAGGTGGAGGATGGCGACGGACAGGCCGTGACCTTCCCCGTGGTGCGCGTCTACAGCCCGAAGCCGGAGGAACCTGATGCTGCATGACGCCTGCGACGGGCTCGGCTTGCTGGCCGTCGCCCTATCGCCAAGCGACCCATCGAAGAGAAGCCCAAGCCGCGCGAGCGGACCTACACGGCGGTCCCGCAGCCGGACGGCACGGTGCGCGTCCGGTCCAACATGAGCTTCATGGAATGAGCCGACCACAGGGCACGGCAGATGAAGAGACGTAGCCGCTGAGCATTGTGTGCGCCGCAACTGCCAGGAGCAGCCTGTTCCAAAAAACAGAAAGGCCTCCTCACCCGCCATTGCCTGAAGATGAGGAAGCCTTCTTCTTCCGAAGACCCTATTGCGGAAGCAGTCTTCGACGAGGCAACAATCAGCCAAAGAGACGGTTTCAGCTTGGCTCAACAAAAACCCTTCGCGCCTGTTCCCGACGCGATGCGCTACGCAACCAGGGCAGCGCCCCTCGACTGACCTGCAGACTCACAATCCTGGGCTGATGATCGGATTCCTGCTGAAAAGACAAACGCAGAACCCCAGCTTGTGGCTTGGCCGCAAAACAATGAGTGTTCGACTTAGCTGTGGCTATGGGTGCGTGCCAATCCCAGTCGTCCTCATCCAAACGTCCGGCGATGAAACAAACGGCGGCGTCGGTGATGAGCGGTATTGCTGGCATGCCGAAGAAAGCCGAGAGCTAATGGCGCAATTGGCACAGCGTTCGTGAATTGAGTGAATAGCTGAAACAACCCCCCGGCAGATTCAGGTGTTTATAGTTAATAGGCCGCTCGGAACGACTTCATCTTCCAATCGGCATGCTTGGGTTCGCAGAAGCCTATGCCTCGCAGTTCCTCGACCCAGTTGGGCAGGCTTGACGCGTGAAAGCACGGATGAAGGCGGATCTTCTCGGGGAGGATCTGGATGAGTGGAATCTGCCGCTCCTGCATTCGGGCATGGGTTGGGCGACGAACGAACGGTGGGTCGCCCGCTATGACGCTGCTGAGGAGAAGCTCGATGCGCAGCTCGTCATGGCAGAGGCGAGGCTGATGAGGCGGCTTTGAGGTTTGGTCAGAGTCAGTCCAACCAAGGCTGAAGCAGCGGTTTGGCGAGCTGCAGCTGCCGCACAATGCCCTGATGGGGAACGCCTCTTTGCTGCAGAAGCGCCTGGATCTGCTGCTTGGCATCCTCCCACGACAACCCCTGCTGATAGCAGCACTCCAGATACTTAAGGGTCCGCTCACGGTTCAGCTCAGGAACCGCGAGCGGCGCCCGCTCGTCCATAAAGCACTGTGCGACCAAATCCTCGCATGCCATCGGGAGCCTCGCAGGTTGGGGCTGTCGACCCCACGTTTAGTTTTTGCTTAGGCCAGCCAAAAAGTACACCTATGGCGGTTCTCTCGACGGGCTCCTGCCGTGGTATTCTCTGTCTGCGGCGGGACAACTGCAAGTGTGATCCTGAAGCTAGGAGGGCTATCCCATGGCACATCGCGAACAGCACGGGAACCGAGAGGCGAAGAAGCCCAGAAAGGACCAGGGGAGCCGAAGCGCCGAACCCAAGAAGTGGGACGTCACGGAAATTGTGGAGGCGAAATCTACGGCGAAACACTAGACGGTTTCGCCTCGTAAGAGAGTTCCACAAGATACGATTCGAGCAGGAAAGCCACCTGTCAGGGTCTTCGGCTGCGGCGCACCCTTTCGTGCTTCGTCCGGAGCCGAAGATGTCCTTGTAGGACAGAGCAGATTGTGACTGTGGCCGCCTGCAGATGTCGCATGAACGTTGCGAAGGCATAGGCGCGGAGACAGAAATTCTTGGGAGTTCGGACGATGGCATTCATGAAGCCGCAAGAGCGCGCTGAGAGCCTGCGTGAGGTGATCCATATGTATATTGACTTGGTTGAGGGCGATGGGGCTGGGCCTTCCTGGCAGCTGACAGACAAGGGCTTTGCCAGGATTGCCGCTGTCATTCGTGAAGCTGAAAACGATGCGTTGGAGAGAGCTGCGGAGCTATGCGAGGCGGTGCACCTAGGGAGCCGGACGCGCTATAGCATCCTTCTTGGCCCAGATTATCTGGTGACGCGAAGTCTCTTATCGCGGGAGCTTGCTGCTGCAATCCGAGCACTGAAGCACAAGAGCGAAAGTTGATCCCGTCTGGCAGGTTGAAGGATATCCAGAACGGCAAGGCTAAGAGACCTTTTCGACCACCCAGCAACTAAGAACCAGTCAAAGCGTTGTTTTCTTGAGTGTAGCCATCTCGGCTGGGGACTCGTTACTAACCAAGCAGCTTGGCCGTTGGCTGAGTTGGCGACGTTCTTCCTGATTTCAGGAGGAAGGAGCCATGGTGCGAGTTTTCTCGTTAGCTCTCGTTTGTGTTCTTGCTCTCTCTGCTGGAGCAGAGGGCGCGACATCCCGAAAACGTAACACTCCTGCTCAGGCTAAGCCGGCACCTCAGCAAGCGGTGCAGGAACCGGATGAGTTCCGGTCGTGCGATGTGGCCGTGCGGGAGTTCGTTCAAGGGCGAAAAGAAGCGGCTGCGCTTCCTGTCACTGAGGTTAAGGCTGACAGCTTGCGGATGACATTGAACTTCGTCCATCCCTACGGCGAAAGCGGAGATACGCCGCCCAATCTCGCCTTCACACGGGGTGAGTCAATTGAAGAGCGCCGCAAGGCCTTAAACGAGGCAAAGCAACGAGCACGGCTACTGGCCGAAGCGGCTAAAACAGGAAACGTCTGGTACGTCATCGCCGTGAGCAAGGAGAGTGACACAGGTGAGGAACGTCACGGCTCGACGAGCGGTCAGGCGAGGGAAGGTCAGCAGCCTTCTGCCAATGCCGTTGTGATGGCGAGCATTGAGGGGCGTTGCATAACAGTTTCGCAATATGAGGCCGTTCCCCTCAGCAGCCTGAGTTCAGATTTGTATCAGGCTCTTGGCCAGCGGGACCGGGAGGCATCGCCCACTGTGAATCCCCCGCCACCATCATGAGCGATACGGCGATTGCGTGAGCGAGCCGTAAGAGCCAACGTAGAGAATGCGTTAGGTATGCTTCCTGTCAGTTGTTGCAGCGCCTTTGGTCAGAAATTTCGGTTCCGGATCCAGGGAGGCGCATCCAAGCAAAGAACAAGGCGGGGCTCTCCGAGCCCAAGACACGGGCGAATGGAACTTGCCTCCCATCCCAAAGGCATGTGTTGGGCGATTGATGAGCAGTGCGTGGCTCCGTATGATGCCGCTGCGGAGATGCTCGATACGCGGCTCGCCATGGCAGCGGCGCGGCTGATGAAGCGCCTGTAGCGGGAAGCACGTGCGGCCGACCTTAGCAAGAGAGACCAGCCTGCAATCTTTGGGCCGAACAGGAGTAGACCAGGCTCTGACGGTCACGCGACGATGGCCTCCGGAGTGGCGCCTCGCGGAAAAGGCAACCTCTATGAAAACGTCCTTTGGATCTGCCTCTCCAGCTTATCAAGCTCTCGCAGGTAAGGATTACGCCGCTCGTGATGGCGCTTCGCGAGTGTGGCAACAGCTCTCTGTTTGAGAGGCTCGTCGATTGGGCTCTTCAGGATTGTCTCCCGGTCCTTCTGGTACTCAAAATCGATATCGGCCAGGGCTGCTAGCAACGACTGCAGCAAAGGCAGAATGTGTGGCGAGTAGGTGCTTGGAGGCTGTTGCGACGATCCTGAGGTCAGGCGTTTGAGCATGGCAAAGGACATTGTGTTCCTCCGAGTTCTTGTTGTTCTTCCGTAACATCGCTGACTCGCGACGGTATTCTGCGAGGCGCTGGTGAGGATCTGCGCCAGAGCAGGCTTGCTCCTGAGAGGTTGGAGCCTAATGCAGCACCGCTGGGCGCTCGGTCATAAAGAGGGATGGCCGCTTCCAGAGGAGAAAGTGGTCGCGCTCCGCAAGACCCAACTGCGGTTCTTGTTCGAGGCGAGCGATTTGCGCCTCGACAGCGGCGAGCTGACGCTCAAGTCGCGTAACGTCCCGCCGCGTCCTCGGCGGCAGTTTTGGTTTCTTGCCCTTCATAACGCCCCTCACGTGCTCAGCCCTGCCATCGCCTTTCCTAGTGGAAATGCTTGCAATTGGCTGGCGATGACGTAGCGCCCCCGAGACTTTTTGTTAGTTGGACGAGACTATGCTGATTCGGGGGTAATCCGTCTGTCGGGAAGTCAACAGAGCGGCAGGTTTTTGTTAACCTAAGCTAACTCGTTACAGCGGGTGGCATGGATGAAAAGCGAAGGCGCGCTCCAATAGAGGCTCGTCCAGCTCTATTCTTGATTGCCCGCTGCTCTAGCCCGAGTGGAGGTTTCTTACTGAAGAAGAATGGGCCGGTAGATTTTACCACCTTTGAGGTACTCCATTAGCTGAATTGCGGATCACGAAAGCGTGAATGTAAGCCTACGTCCGGCACTCTTCCTCATCGGGATTAGCAACAACAATCCGCACCCGAACGCCTGTGAGGAAAGGCTTCAAGAGCACAATTCAGGTTAAGTAGGGGCATTAATGGACAATCTTCGACAGCAGGTCGAGCATATCGCTCGTACGTTCTATGACGCGCAGGAAGAAGCGCCAGATTGGAATAGCGAGCCCGAATTCCTCAAAGAGGAGTTCCGTCAGTATGCTCGCGATGCAATAGCCCTTCTTGAGCAGCGCAGAGAGCAAATGCTCGACGCGGCATAGGACTGATCCCAGAGTAAAGGGCTCATCTAGTCCCCACACGCTACATTAATCAGCCACGGCAATGACGCCGTCGTTTGCCGCAGGGTTCATGTGCTGTTGCGCCCACATGGCCGCTTGGGTGCGATTGGCGGCCTTCACCTTTCGCAGGATGGCCTTGACGTGAACTTTCACGGTTGCCTCTGCGACCCCAAGTTCCCGCGCGATGTGCTTGTTTGAGGCGCCTTGGGTCAGGTGGTTCAGGATCTGGGCCTCCCGTCCCGATAGCTTGCCGGCAATCGCCGCAGCCGCAGGACCAATCACGACAGTTCCATCAGGACGAGCCCGCTGCTGGCGAGTGGCTTCATCCAACAGGCTGAGGGCCAGAGCTGGCGTGATGAAGGTTTCACCCAGCATAACGAGCTCAAGGGCTTTGGTCAGGGCCTCGCGGACCATTGCTGTCGAGCAGAGGCCGTCCAAGCCCGCCTGAAGGGCCTGCACCATAGCTGCGGGCTCCATGTGCTCGGTCAGGAGAACCACCCGGGCTGAAGGCCATTGTGCTTTCAGCCTTGTCACTGTCTCGGACAGTCCATCAGCCGCTTGGTCGGCGTGGATGAGACACAGGATGGGCCGTTCCGATGCCTGTTCGAGGGGTTCGTCTGAGATGACGAAGTGCGTTCCTGACAGAATATGGCTGATGCCGCTGCGGATGAGAGTATTCTGACAGACCAGAACGGTCGTCACATACGACGAAGCATTCTGAGCAATCGAGAGGATTTGCTCATTGTAGATGACGTCCTGGTTCATGATTGTCTGTCCCCATAATGATGTGCAGCAATGTGCAACCGAGATGATCCGCACCAGCTGCCAAGCCTTTCAGACGAGAAGCCTTGGCGTGAGGACGCTGTATCCCGAACCAGTCCATGTGCTCTGGACTTTGCCCAGCTTTAACAAGTGGTCGGATTGTTTGTTCCTCCGCCGAGGTTAACCCTTGAGAGGTAATCCTTGGCCTAGATGAGGTGAGGCTTTGGACGGAACTGGATTGGTCCAGGGGCACTGCCCAATCAATGGCAGGCTTGCCAACCGTGGGGAGGCATTTCTCTGCGCTAGCAAGCGGGAAGGTGTGGTGACGTGTGAAGGATTAAGGAGGGGATTTACCCTCGGTGACGTCACTGTGACGGCCGGCGCACGTCTCCTGCATTGCAGTACAGGAATCGAACCCTACCTCTTGATGAGGAGGGCTGATGATGACTGATGAGGAAGTTGAGGCTGTGGCGGCGGAGCTCGCCAAAGCCGGGGGGTCTCCTGGCATTCGGGGCAGGAGCGCGGCCCTCTGAAACTGGTCATGGATCGTTACCGGGACCGAGGCCGCCTTGCTATTGCGACCCTCGACCGCCTCCGGGCCGCCAAGGACGGCATTTCTCCCGATCCAAGCCGAGTCGAGCAGCTCGCGGCAAGCGCACAAGCCGCCCTTGAGCCTGTCTCCAGCGATGTTGTCTCTGAGGGGTGCTTGGTCTTGTACCGCCCTCCAGGCGACAAGAGAACTTACCCATGTCGGGTTGAGAAGCTCTATGGAAGCCGCGCGTATCTTGTCCCCGAGATCCCGACCTGCACCGGCTGGGTGGATCTTGAAAATCTCTCCTCTCCGGCAATCCAGTAAAGTATCTCAGCCATGGCAACGTTCACTAACGGCAAGCAGGCGCCGACTGAAAGCCTCATTGCAATCGACCTGTCGGTCAGTCCCTTGAATGGATCCGCGTCCGGCCTCTCGGTGTCGGCGCGCTACTACTTCAATCTCACCAATGGTGACAGCATGATCCGCGACGAGGAGGGGATCGTGGCGTCCAGCCTCCAGGCGGCTGCAGTCTCCGCCATGGAAGCCGTCGAAGAGCTTCGGGCCCAAGATCCCTTGAACTCGGATGAGTGGCAGGGCTGGCGGCTGGAGATTGTCGATGCCTCAGGTCAGGCGGTGCAGACCATCCCGCTTGATGCTCTCTCGGCTCATTAGTCAGGCTCGGAGCGGCAGCGGCGCGGCTGATGAAGCGGCTGTAGCGCGTCGGATTTTGGTCCGTAAAGCGTAGCCGGTGCCGCATGGGCCAACTACGAGTGTGATCTCGGCTACAGAAAGCCGTGAGATCCCAGGATAGAATAGGAGCAGTCATTCGGATTTGTTCATGGAAGCCTGTGCGATGAATAGCTGCACTTACTGCTGGTCCCGCTACACGAGAGCCATGATGCTCGCGGGGCGACATCCAGACCCGTCGGTGCGCAGAGCCCTGATCCAGGACGCCTTTGAATGGCTGGACCGCTACTTCGATGCTGAGGAGATTGAACTCGCCCGGCGCGAAAACGTGCCGGTACGGCGATGAAACGGAGCATCTTCCAGGAGCGATAGGGCTAGGTACTTCGTACGCCTGGCCCTACACGCAGACTGCACTCAATTGACTGCATGCGTCAGCGCAGGACAAACCATCGGATGGCTATGCCGCAGGTCCACCCCGGCACGGTGGCAGGCGTTGCAGAGGCCGTTGAGGTCGAAACTGTAGCGGCGCGGCTATAGCTAGAGAATTGCCTGACCAGACATTCGTTGCGGCGGAGATTACTGGCAGTTCTGAGTACCTATGTTGCTCCATTCTGCCGTTGAGCCTCGCGGGTTACTCTCCTAGACTCGGTTCCAATTAATCTTGAATGACAGCGGGGGCTCTCATTGTGCAATCCACACCACGTCAGTGTCTGCCTAGTGTTTGGACTTCTGTTCCTTCCTGCTTTAGCACAGGCGCCTTCAGCCGATTTCCCGGATATCCCACTGCCTCCCGTCATTGAGGGCCTCATCGGGATGCCTCAAGCCTATACACCGGGACGTAAGGCTCATCTTGAGACAATCAGGCGTGAGGCCGAGCAGGTGGGACTTCCTCCTGATATTGCGGATGCGGTAGTGCAGGTCGAGAGTGCTTATGTACCTGATGCTGTTGGAGGAGTTGGTGAGGTCGGCCTCATGCAGATCCGTCCGACAACGGCGGCCATGCTGGGCTACAGAGGCACGTTGGCCGGATTATTCGAGCCCGAGACGAACATTCGCTATGGCGTCGCCTATCTTGGTCGCGCGTGGCAGCTTGCTGACGGTGACCTGTGCCGCACGCTCATGAAGTATCGGGCAGGACACGGTGAGGAGCGCATGACACCACTCTCGGTGGAGTACTGCCGACGCGTTCGGACCCACTTGGCAGCTATCGGATCCCCTATTCCTGCAGGCGGTAACGCACTCAGCGTTTCAACTTTGGGCTCATTATATGCATCGAAGCCCGCCCCCAGGGCCACTGCCGATACAACGGCCAATCTCTCCCCATCTAGATCATCTCACCGGATGAAAAGCGCGGCGGCCGGTATCAAGGTTCTGCCCCCGCAGCGACCAATGAGAGGGTTAAAGGTCGCTGCCGCAGTGCCTTCTGCCGAAATGCGTTCACTTGCTCTTGCGCAGGAGAAGGAGAAGAGGCGGAAGACGAAAATTCGGCAGATGTGGGCTGCCCATGACGCCCGCATGCAATCCATTTCCGCGAAGTTGAGGCCGGAGAGCCTCCGGATTGCCGCCGGAATATGAGCAATACTCGTGTCAGCAATGGCACTGCTGATTAGCGGCTTTAGCCAAGAGATTTCGACTCAGAGATTGAACGCGCCCGCACAAAGGGGTTCATCAGAGAACCACAAGTGCGCTCAATGGCAATTACAGACACGGGCGGTTCTCCCATAAGGCGATTGAGACACGCCGCCGGATGACGGCACTGCGGCACCGATACCGGTTCCGGTCATAACTGGGGCATTGCGGGTTCAGAAGCGGACGCGGAGCCGGATCCAGTTTCAGAACCACCAGACGGCTGACCGCCTAATGAGGCAGGCGGAGTGTTTACGGGCTGAGAGCCCTCTTTGAGGTCGCCGACAAGTGAGGGCGGTGGAGTGATGTCGGTCCGAGGAAGAACGCCCATGCGCCCCCCAATTTGGCAACCGGCGAGGGCTGAGCTAACCGCCAGCAATGTCAGTG
Source organism: Microvirga sp. RSM25 (assembly GCF_044784385.1). Classification (NCBI taxonomy): domain Bacteria; kingdom Pseudomonadati; phylum Pseudomonadota; class Alphaproteobacteria; order Hyphomicrobiales; family Methylobacteriaceae; genus Microvirga; species Microvirga sp. RSM25. The sequence goes on from NZ_CP173039.1 coordinate 5,184,358, forward strand.
TTATCGCGAACACGCGCAATGCGGATCTCCGGTTAACATGCACTTCATCTCTCGACGGGCCGCCTAGCATGAAGTGAACTTCGATTGCTAGGCCTGACAGTCGCTTCCTGTGAGCACACTGATTGGGTACGTCTATCAACCCAATCCGAGAGGCATGGAGTGGGAGACCCGCGAGCGGTGGGTGATGAAATACGATGCGGCTGAGGAGGTGCTCTAAACGCAACTCGTCATGGCGGCGGCACGGCTGTTGAAGCGGCTTTAGCCAAGAGATTTCGATTCAGAAAACAGGATGCGCATTGCGGTTCTTCATTTGGCAGACGACTCTAGTTACGCTCCCGTACTCTTCCAGGGGGAACTCCGATGCCCTGTTTCATTCGCTCACAAACTTTGGTTCTCGGTATTGTTGCGTTTGTTGCACCCGTTACTGCGAGCCATGCTGGTCCATGCACAGCCCAGATTGATGCTGTCCAGGCCCAGGTTGATGCGCGAGCTGCGGCTATAGCGGGGGCTGGCCCAGTAGCGCCCGAAAGCACAGCGGCCCTCCTCCATCGACAGCCGAGTCCTGGCTCAATCGCGCGTGCAGAGGAGAGCCTTGGCGAGGGAGCGTCTATTACAAAAGCACTGTCAGCACTGGAGCGAGCGCGGGAGGCTGATCGAGGCGGCCACGAGGGGAGCTGCGAACAGGCCCTTGCAGAGGCACGTCGCGCGATTGGTCCCTAGTTCCAGCCAAGGCTCATAGGGCGGGCCAGACCGGCAGATAAGCCCCGATTGGTGGCTTTGTTAGGGATGCGTTTACCTTTCGGGCGCAGCCTCTTCCTGTGCCGTATGGCACGGTCGTTCTCCCTGGATGGTCGCACTGGCGGCCCACCTAGAGCGCCAGTCGAATGGGCGCTCTTTCTTTGCGGGATCAAATGTCCTTAGCCTTGCTGCTCAATAGCAGTTCGTGACCGTCTGAAAGCCCATGCGGGTTGAAGTGCAATTGGCCTGAAGGGTGGTCGTCTGAGGACCAGCCATCATCTGAGAACCATAAGCAAGGAGAGCATCAGAGGACGCGGCGTCTGCCTGTTCCTTTTGGGCTCTCTGCTGCTGCTTGAACATCCGGCATTGAACGTAAATGTCGGTGCCAGGGCGGGCACCGATCTGGCGGCACTCGGTATCCTCGCTAGCAGACTGCCGTGCAGCCATTTGTTGAGGCGATACGCACCCAGCGAGTAGAAGCGCAATTGTGCAAGCGATTAGCGGTTTTAGCACCATTGTCCCCCGTCCAAGACCTTAAGCCTAACACCCAAGAAGCCGGTGTCGAGGTGAGGGTATCGTTCGTCCACTACCTTCGTTAGCCTAGACCATGAAGGCGAAATCCGAGACACTGACACGCGCCATCGTTAGCTTGCTGTTCATGCTTCCGAGCGAGGGCGGGCGAGTGGCTGAGCCCGGTTGACCAGCCAGCGTGGGCGCATGCTGACGACCCAGTACCGAGCCGAGGCTTTGGCGCTGAATATGCCCATATCGAACTCGGTGGGCTTGGGAGCACGCGACCGGTCGTAGTGGAAGAGGTCGTCCTCGGCACGATGGCGGGCCGTCCCTCTAAAGGCAGTGTTCTGCAGGCTCATGTGCGTTCCCCAAATCTTTAGGCCAAGACAACGGTGGAGCTTCTGCAGAGTTCCTAAGGTTGGCAAGGGAAGCAAGTTCTGCGGGGCTTCGCTCGCAATGGCACCAGCGATACGAATCGTGGCAATTTCCGCTCTCGTGCCGACGTGGTGCCGACACGGACCACTGAAAACAGAAAAGGCTCCAGCAGGTGGAGCCGATTTCTTCAGTAAAATCAATGTGGTGCCCCTGGCCGGGATCGAACCAGCACTCCTTGCGGAACTCGATTTTGAGTCGAGCGCGTCTACCAATTCCGCCACAGGGGCAAGGACCCGCGAAGTACCATGGGCGGCAAAGGTTGGTCAATGCGAGAGATGTGAAGGGAAGCCGCAAGGCTGACCTCTCGCAATTCCAGGCGCCTTGTGCTCAAAGAGGCGCGGGGCAAAGGCCCCGATCCGGATCTGAACCCGTCGGAACACCATGCTTAGACGCCTCTACGACTGGACCCTGTCCCTCGCGGGCCGACCCTCGGCCCCTTATGCGCTGGCTCTGGTCTCCTTTTCCGAAAGCTCGTTCTTTCCGGTTCCGCCAGATATCATGCTCGTGCCGATGATGCTGGCGCGGCCTGACAAGGCCTGGTCCTATGCCCTGATCTGCACCGTCGCTTCCGTGCTGGGCGGCATCCTGGGATACTTCATCGGATTGGGGCTCTACGATTCCATCGGAGCCTGGCTGTTCCAGCTCTACGGTCTCACCGAAGGAGCCGAGACGTTTCGGCACGCCTATGCCGAATACGGCCATTGGGTGATCCTGCTCAAGGGCCTGACCCCGATCCCGTACAAGCTCGTCACCATCACCTCGGGCTTCGCAGGCTATCATCTGGGCTGGTTCATCGTGCTTTCGATCCTGACCCGTGGAGCCCGCTTCTGCCTCGTTGCTTTGCTGATGAGCAAATTTGGGCCGCGGATCAAATCGATCATCGACAACAATTTCAATCTGGTGGCGGCTCTGGCCATTGCGGCCTTCATTGGTGGCTTCGTCGCCTTCCGCTACCTTTTCTAGACGAGAGGGATCGATGCAGATCAGCCTCACCATGCGTCAGGTCGCTCTGGCCGTGGCCTTGGGAGCCGCGGCCACGGTCGGCGGTGCGCTCATCTTCGAGCATGCCTTCGGCTATGTGCCGTGCAAACTCTGCCTGATCCAGCGCAATCCCTATTACATCGCGATCCCTCTCGGCCTCGTGGCCGCGCTCCTGCCGCCGCGATGGACGCGCGCCGGCCTCTGGCTTCTGGCGCTGATCTTCATCGTCAGCGCAGGGCTCGGGGCCTATCATTCCGGGGTCGAGTGGGGCTTCTTTGCCGGGCCGAGCGATTGCGGCGGCGGATCGGGCGCAGGCGCGGGCAATGTGGGCGATTTCCTGAACCAGTTGCAGAGCACCCGCGTCGTCAGTTGCACGGAAGCGGCTTGGCGCTTCCTCGGCCTGTCGCTGGCGGGATGGAATGTGCTGATCTCGCTGGCCCTGGCCGCCTTCGCAGCCATGGCGGCCGCCCGCAAGGGGTTTTACCTCGGCCGGTGAGGGCTTGCGTCGGCGCAGTGGACCCCGCTAGCCTTCGCTCAAACAGGATCGGGGACCCTCATGAGTATTCAGGCTCTCAAGGACGAGATTGCACGACAGTTCGGGACGCCCGCCGTGGTGATCGATCTCGACGTGGTCGAGCGCAACATCGCCCGGGTGCAGGCCCTGTGCGATGCGGCCGGAATCGCCAATCGCCCTCACATCAAGACGCATAAGAGCCCGGTCATCGCCGCCATGCAGCGCGATGCGGGGGCGCGTGGAATCACCTGCCAGAAGCTTGGCGAGGCCGAAATCATGGCCGAGAACGGCCATGACGACATCCTCATCTCATACAACATCCTGGGCGAGGAGAAGCTGAATCGCCTCGGCCGATTGTTGTCGCGGGCGAGGGTCACCGTGGCGGCCGACAACCCCGTCGTCGTCGCAGGTCTGCCGCAGGCCGCAGCTATCGCCGGACGCGATCTCGATGTGGTCGTGGAATGTGATACCGGGCGCAAGCGGGCCGGGGTCGAGACAGTGGCGGAGGCTGTTGCCCTGGCCAGGGACGTCGCGTCCCGCCCCGGGCTCTCGTTTGCGGGCTTCATGCTGTATCCGCCGGAGAACGCCGTGGCCGAAACACAGGCTTTCCTCGATGCGGCCAAAGCCGGCGTGCGGGAGCACGGCCTCGAGCCGCGTATCGTCTCGTCGGGCGGCACCCCCAACCTGGTTCATCTCGGCAAGATCAAGGGCGTAACCGAACATCGGGCCGGGACCTCGGTGTTCAACGACCGCATGATGCTGGCTGCCGGCGTCGCGCGGTTGGAGGATTGCGCGCTCACAGTCTATGCGACGGTGGTCAGCCGCGCCGGTCCCGAGCGGGGTATTCTCGATTCCGGCTCAAAGACATTGACGTACGATACGGGCGGCCTCGAGGGGCACGGCCTCATCCTCGAGCATCCGCAGGCCAAGATCGCCCGCTTCGCCGAGGAGCACGGGTTTCTTGATCTGTCTGCCTGCAATGATCGTCCCAGCGTCGGCGATGTGGTGCGCATCGTGCCGAACCATGTCTGCGTGGTGGTGAACATGGTGGATCGGCTGGTCGCCGTGCGGGGAGACGAGGTCGTCGGCGAATTGCCGGTCGCGGCACGGGGGCGTCTGACCTGATCGGTTGATCGAATATGGCGATGCGCCGATGGAGTGGAAACCGGGCTTGCCGGTTCCATGGAGGAGGGGGCTTCAAGGCTCCAGTTCGCTGTCCCAGTAGAGATAATCCATCCAGCTGTCATGGAGGTAGTTCGGCGGGAAGAGGCGACCGTTGGAGTGGAGGTCGTGGACGGTCGGGGCGAAGGGGCTCTGCCGGGGCCACATTTCCACCTCGCGGGGCAGTTTGTCCCCTTTGCGGAGGTTGCAGGGCGCACAGGCGGCGACGACGTTTTCCCAAGTGGTTTGCCCGCCCTTGGACCGGGGAATGACGTGATCGAAGGTAAGGTCCTCGCGATCTCCGCAATATTGGCAGCTGAAGCGGTCGCGCAGGAAGACGTTGAAGCGGGTGAAGGCCGGGTGACGGGACGGTTTGACGTAGGTTTTGAGCGATATGACCGAGGGGAGGCGGATCTCGAAGGTCGGACTTCGCACGACCTTGTCGTATTCCGAGACGATGTTGACCCTGTCCAGGAACACCGCCTTGATGGCGTCCTGCCAACACCAGATGGACAAGGGGTAATAGCTCAAAGGCCGATAATCGGCATTGAGAACGAGGGCCGGGCAGGCCTCCGGTCGCACAACAGGCTGGACGTGTATCGTCACCTCACCTCCTCTTTCCGTTAAGAGAAGAGTCGTATCCCGTCGGAGTAGACTATAGGCAGTATGACACTGTTGTGAAGATCCGAGGCCATACGTTTGTGACGCACCCACAGGAAGTGCGTGGACAAATCGGGATCGATTTCAGCGACTTAGCGCATCATACCGAAAAGCGGGTCCTGTTTTCCGCCCGGAACGACGCGCCAGCCAAGAGAAAGGGCATCGATGAACCTTCTCCAGCAAGGCCTGGCCTGGATCGAGCCCGCCATTGTGACCTATGGCGTATGGGCCCTGCTCATCGTCCTCTATTTCGAGTCGTTCGGAGCGCCCCTGCCCGGTGAGAGCGCGCTGATCGCGGCTTCTCTCCTGGCAACGCGCGGCGATCTCGCGATCGGCCACGTCTTTCTAGCGGCCTGGCTCGGCGCCGTGCTGGGTGACAGCACCGGCTATCTGATCGGCCGGTTTGGCGGCCGGCTGCTTCTGAACAGGTTCGGGTATCTGGTGAAGCTCACGCCGGAACGCCTGTCCGGGCTGGAGACCATGGTGAAGACCAAGGGGTTCTTCATGGTTCTCACGGCGCGTTTCATCGTCGTGCTGCGGCAGCTCAATGGCCTCATTGCCGGATCGGCCGGGATGCCCTGGCACCATTTCGTCGTGGCGAACGCCCTTGGGGCCATGCTGTGGGCCGGCCTGTGGAGCTTCGGACCCTACTTCTTCACCGATGCCTTCAAGCGGCTGATCTGAGGCTTAAGCCCGCTGAGCAAACGTCTCAGCGGGTTGGAACCGGCTTCTCGCCTCGATAATCGTAGAAGCCGCGCTTTGTCTTCCGGCCGAGCCAGCCGGCCTCCACGTATTTCACGAGGAGCGGGCAGGGGCGGTACTTGGAATCGGCCAAGCCCTCGTGCAGCACCTGCATGATCGAGAGGCAGGTATCGAGGCCGATGAAATCGGCCAGCTGGAGCGGCCCCATGGGATGGTTGGCGCCGAGCCGCATGGCCGTGTCGATGGCTTCCACGGAGCCCACGCCCTCGTAGAGGGTGTAGATCGCCTCGTTGATCATCGGCAGCAGGATGCGATTGACGATGAAGGCCGGAAAATCCTCGGAAACGGTCGAGGTCTTGCCGAGCCTGCCGATGAATTGCTTGGCGGATTCGTAAGTGTGATCCTCGGTGGCGATGCCCCGGATCAGCTCGACGAGCTGCATCACCGGCACCGGGTTCATGAAGTGAATGCCGATGAACCGTTCCGGCCGGTCGGTTGCGGCGGCAAGGCGCGTAATCGAGATCGACGACGTGTTAGTGGCGAGCAGCGCGTCGGGGCGGAGCGACGGGCTGAGATTGGTGAAGATCTTGCGCTTCACCTCCTCGTTCTCGGTCGCAGCTTCGATGACGAGGTCGCAGGCGGACAGATCGTCATAGGTGCGAGCTGGTTTGATCCGCTCCAGCGCCGCCTGCCTGTCGGCATCGGAAATAGCGCCCTTGGAGACCTGGCGCGCCATGTTGCCGTTGATCGTCGCAAGCCCGGCATTTATCCGATCTTCCGAGAGATCGTTGAGCCGGACGTTGAATCCCGCGAGCGAGCAGACATGGGCGATGCCGCTGCCCATCTGTCCGGAGCCGACAACGCCAACCGTTTTGATCTCAATGCCCATCTGATCTGCTGCCTGCATTCAATCGTCAAAAGCGGCCGGGCAGAGAGTCCCGCCCGGTCCGTCATTATTCCTGACCTTATTGACCTGCTTTGGTCAACTCCTCCTTCAGTTCCGGAAGGATCTGAAAGAGGTCGCCGACGAGGCCGTAATCCGCCACCTGGAAGATCGGAGCCTCTTCGTCCTTGTTGATCGCCACGATCACCTTGGAGTCCTTCATGCCCGCCAGATGCTGAATGGCCCCTGAAATGCCCACCGCAATGTAGAGATCCGGCGCCACCACCTTGCCGGTCTGGCCCACCTGCCAGTCGTTGGGCGCGTAGCCCGCATCCACCGCCGCGCGCGAGGCGCCCATGGCCGCGCCGAGCGTATCGGCAATCGGCTCGATATACTTGGTGAAGTTCTCCGACGAGCCGAGCGAACGGCCTCCCGAGATGATGATCCGGGCCGAGGTCAGTTCGGGACGGTCGTTCTGGGCGATCTCCTCGCCCTTGAAGCTCGATGTGCCCGGATCCTCGGCCGCGTTGACCATCTCGATGGCGGCAGAGCCACCCTCAGCCGCAGCCGGGAAGGCGGCGGTGCGCACGGTGATCACCTTCTTGGCATCGGTGGCCTGCACGGTCTGGATGGCGTTGCCGGCATAGATCGGCCGCTCGAAGGTATCGGGCGACACTACCTTGGTGATGTCGGAAACCTGCATCACATCGAGGAGGGCAGCCACCCGCGGCATCACGTTCTTGCCCTTGCTGGTGGCAGGCGCCACCAGGGCATCATAGGAACCGGCGAGCGACACGATCAGGGCGGCAGTCGGCTCGGCGAGTTGGTGTTCGTAAGCGGCCCCCTCAGCGAGCAGCACCTTCTCCACGCCTTCGAGCTTGGCGGCAGCCTCGGCGGCCGCTTTCGCATTGGCGCCGGCGACCAGCACATGCACGGGTGCACCAAGCGCCTTGGCGGCGGAGAGTGCCTTGTGGGTAGCATCCTTCAGGTGAGCGTTGTCGTGCTCGGCAATCAGCAAGGTGGTCATTGTCTTGTTCTCCTCAGAGCACGCCGGCTTCGACTTTGAGCTTCTGGACGAGTTCGGCCACCGAACCCACCTTCACGCCCGCCTTGCGGCCGCCGGGCTCGGTGGTCTTGATGACCTTCAGGCGCGGGGATACGTCGACGCCGAGCGTCTCCGGCGAGGTTTCGTCGAGCGGCTTCTTCTTGGCCTTCATGATGTTGGGCAAGCTGGCATAGCGCGGCTCGTTGAGGCGCAGATCCGTGGTGACGACGGCCGGCAGCTTGAGGCCCACCGTCTGCAGGCCGCCATCGACCTCGCGGGTGACGTCGATGGAGCCCTCAGTCACATTGACCTTGAACGCGAAGGTGCCCTGTGGCCAGCCGAGCAGGGCGGCGAGCATCTGGCCGGTCTGGTTGGAATCGTCGTCGATGGCCTGCTTGCCCATGATGATGAGATCGGGCTTCTCCTGCTCGACCACCTTGGCCAGGATCTTGGCGACGGCGAGCGGCTCGACGGTCGCGTCGGTCTTGACCAGGATGCCGCGGTCGGCACCCATGGCCAGTGCGGTGCGGATGGTCTCGCCGGCCTGCTGCGGGCCGATGGAGACGGCAACGATCTCCGTGGCCTTGCCCTGTTCCTTCAGGCGCACGGCTTCCTCGACGGCGATCTCGTCGAAAGGATTCATGGACATCTTGATGTTGGCCAGTTCCACGCCCGACCCGTCCGGCTTCACCCGGATCTTCACGTTGTAGTCCACAACCCGCTTCACACACACAAGAAGCTTCATTCGTCTGTCCTCACCAAAGGTCGGGTCCGGATATCGCCAAAAACAGCCCTCCGGACATATAGGAAAAAGGCGGATGGGAACCTAGAGCATCGAGCCGGAAAGTGAAATGCGCTTTTGGCCGTCTGTTGCGGTCAGTGGTCACGCCTCATTGTCAACGCGGGGCCTGCATTTCCTGGGCCTGGACGCGGGCGAGCACGGGATCGTAACGGCGGCGCATCAGGGGGATGAGAATAGCGCCGACAATGAAGCCGCCAAGATGGGCAAACCAGCCCACGCTCTCGTCTCCCCCGAGGAAGGCCGAGGCAAACTGGAGGACGAACCAGAAGCCGATGGTCCAATAGGTGGGAAGGTGCAACGGAATGCCCTTCAGGAACAGACCCCAGATCTTCACGCGCGGGTAGAGGATGAGATAGGCCGCCACCACGCCCGACACGCCGCCGGAGGCGCCGATCAGCGGGCGGTGCGGCTCCGTGGTGATGAAGGCATGGGCCAGGCTCGCGGCCGTCCCGCAGAGCAGGAAGAACAGGATGAAACGGAGATGCCCCATGGCATCCTCCACATTGTCGCCGAACACCCAGAGAAACAGCATGTTTCCGATCAGGTGGAACAGCGAGCCGTGCAGGAAGATGTTGGTGGCCAGTGTCAACTCGACTGGAACGAAGGGATAGCCTTCGGGGAGCACCTCCGTGCCGAACAGAACCGATGGGATGAAGCCGAGCCCGCCCACCACCGCATCTTCGCCGAGAGGGCCGTAGAAGGTAAAAAGGTAGGCGACGACGCAGACGCCGATGAGAAACCGCGTCGCGAGCGGCGTCTTCATGTTCTTGAGCGGAACGCCGTCGTGAAGCGGTAAAAACATGATCCGCTCCTAACGGTTCTGACCGGGCACCCAGAGGACGTCGAGCGCGCCCTTATCGTTGGCGTAACGGGACGCGACGAAGAGGAAATCCGAGAGGCGGTTCAGGTATTTCACGGATTCCGGAGACACCTTTTCCTCCGGCTTCTCCATGAGTTCGACCACTAGGCGTTCCGCGCGGCGGCAAACCGTGCGCGCGAGATGGAGTGCGGCTGCGGCGGGCGTGCCGCCCGGGAGGACGAAGGAGCGCAGAACCGACAGCTCCGCGTTGAGCCGGTCGATCTCCTGCTCGAGACGATCCACCTGTGCCTGTGTTATGCGCAGGGGTTCATAGGGAAGGGGCTTGTCCGTCTCGACGGTGGCGAGGTCGGCACCGAGATCGAACAGATCATTCTGGATACGGCCCAGCATCGCATCGATCTCGTGGCCCGCCGTATGAAGGCGAACCAGCCCGATGCAGGCGTTGGTTTCGTCCACCGTGCCAAAGGCCTCGATGCGGAGATCGTGTTTCGGGCGGCGTCCTCCGGCGGCAAGGGCGGTGGTCCCCTTGTCCCCGGTGCGGGTGTAGATGCGGTTGAGGACGACCATGGAGGACCCGAAGGTTGGGATTCAGTTAAAACGAATACCCAACCCGTGCGCCGACATTCGTCAAGCCTCTATTCTCGTCGGAGCAGGTTCCGCCATCGGACAGATGCTCGATGGTCGCCATCACGCTCCAATTGGCGGAAAGCCGCACGCCCACCGAACCCGATTCGCGAAACAGCGGCGAGCAACTCAGCGCCTGGCGATCGGACAGGGGATGCGAGGATTCCTTGCCGTTATGGATGGCGCCGCCGAAGCTGCCCTCCACGAAGACATTGGGCGTGACGTCGATGGTCCAGGACAACCCCGCATAGGCAAAGCTCGTCCGATCATCGAAATTCAGGCTGCCGCCCACATGCGGTCGTGGAATGAAATAACTGGTGAAAAGGTCCGAGGCCGTAAACGGTTTTGCAAAAAGGATTTCGCCGGTGAGATTGGCGGAGCTGTCGCGTCCCCCCGCGCCCCAAGGATCCTGAGCAGACAAACCAAAACGGAATTCTGACAGGAAATTCGGTTGAGATGGAGCTTGGAAGGAATTTGCTTGCCGCTTGAAGTCGGAGCCTAGGACGCCTGTCGATCCCACAATTAGGACCAGAAGGCTCAAGCCTATAGCTGGACTGATGCGCATTAAGAGTTCCGTAAATCAATAAAAATTATGGCCAGGAGCCTATGCCATTATGGCTAACGTTCTCTTAATACAAACCGTGGCGAAAAAGTGTCAATACGGAGATGCCCGACCCATTGTGTGGAAAAGTGGAACCGGTTTCCACGCTTCTCGCTACGTCATGCGGCGCGCCACCAGATGACGCCCATGATGACGATGATCGCCAGAAACTGAAGCAGGACACGCAACCTCATGAGGTGCTGCGACCGATTGGCGTTGCCGCCGCGCAGCATGTTGATCAGGCCTAAAAGCAGCACGAAAGCGACGGCAACCACCACAATCGGCACAAGCAAATCGGCAAAACTTGTCATCTTGATTCCATCAGAAGATTCGGGCGACCGTGGCCCGAACCCGGCAGAGAGGCAAGAGGCGCCGTTATCCTAGCCTCAGTTTCGGCGCAGCAGGCGATCGAAATAATCGAGCTCTTCCTGCGGTCGGCTGGGATCGCCCAGCTTGCGCCGCAATTCTTCCAAGATCCGTTGCGCCCGTTGGGCGGGCGACTGGCCGGCGCTGGGCACATCGACGCGACCATCGGAAAAGTCCCTGTTCCGCACCGGGCGACCCAAAGGATCGTTGTCGCGCTGACCGGTCTGCTGGTTGCCCTGCGGATTGCCCTGGCCCGGCTGGTCGCCGGCCTGTTCGTTCCCCTGGCCGTCGCCCTGCTGCATTTGCTGCATCTGCTGCGCCATACCCTGCATGCCACGACGGAGATTTTCGAGTGCCCGGCCCTGGGCGTCGACCGCCGGGCCGTCCTGGCCCTGGCCCAGCGAACCTTCCGCATCGCGCATGGCCTGCTCGGCATCGCCGAGGCCCTGCTCGCCCTGCATGCCCATGCCCTGCATCCGCCGCTGCAGCTCCTCCAGCCTTTCCCTCAGCGCCTGCTGCCTCTGCTTCAGACCCAGCGGATCCTGGTCCTGACCTCCCTGGCCGTTTTCAGCCTGCTCCTGGCCTTCGCCCTGCTGACCTTGCTGGCCCTGTTGGCGCTGTCCCTGCTGCCTCTGGCCCTGGCGCTGCCCCTGCTGGCGCTGCCCGTTGCGGTCGCCCTGCTGCATGCGCCGGTTCTGGCCGTCGCGGAAGGTTTCGTCGCGCAGGTTCTGCTGCTCGCGCGCCATGTCCTCCAGATCCTGCATGGCCTGATTCATCTCGCGCCCGAGCGGATCGGTCATGCGGTTGTTGGGCTGGGCGGTCTGCAGGTTTTCGAGGATGTTGCGCAGCTGCTCGAGGAGGCGCTGGGCCTCGGCCACGTCGCCGCGGCGCATCGCCTCTTCCATCTGACGCAGCATGCGATTGAGGTCATCCTGCGAGACCATCCGGTCCGGGGGCGTGCGCTGGTTCTGGTCCTGCGATTGCTGGTTCTGCTGCATGCGCTGGGCGAATTCGCGCAGGAACTTGTCCATGGCCTGTCGCAGATCTTCCGTCAGGCGACGGATCTCGTCATCCGTCGCACCCCGGTCCATAGCCTCCTTCAAGCGCTCCTGAGCCGCGCGCAGCTCCCGCTCCGCATCGGAGAGGCCGCCATCCTCGATCTGGAGCGCTATGGCCCAGAGCCAGTCGGCCACATCGAGCAGATCCTGATCGGTCTTGGCGACGCGCAGACGTTCCGTTCCAGCACGAAGGCCCATGAACACGCCCCATTGCGGGGTGTATTCCTCCGGTGCGATCAGCAGGGCATCGAGCGCGACCTGAACGCGCTTACGGTCATCCGGAGCGAGAACGAGATTACGCCGCTGCTCGACCAGGGCCTTGGCGAGAGGATTGGTGAAGGGACGCTGCGGCAGGGTGAAGGTGATCGCCTCGCTCAACGCTTCCTGGCCTGCCTCGTCCTTGGCCTTCAGCCTGATCTTCACCGGGGCTCCGGCCCAGGCATGGTTCGTGAGGTCGACCGGAGACCTGGTGTCCGGGGCGTTCTCCTCATGGCTTGGAAGGGCCAGGGTGAGCTGCGGGGCCGGGACGAGGGAGCGCCCCTTGCTGTTGTCGGCCTTTTCCACGATGCCTTCGAGCGAGGCGATGCCGTAATCGTCCTTGCCCTTGTAGCTCAAGGTGAAGGTGCCGCGTGCATTCACCTCGGGCGGCATGGTGAAGGCGATCTCAGGCAGCCGGTCGGGAATGGCCTCGATGGTCAGGGTCACGCTGTTCGCGAAGCCCGTGCTGACCGTCAACTCGCTCGAGCCGTCGAGCTTGTAGCGCTCCTCGCGCATGTCCGCACGCTGATTGGCCTTGGGAGGCAGAGGCGTCAGGCCCTTGCCCGGCTTGACCTCGGCGCTGTCCTCGCCGGCGATCCGGACGACGACCGTCGAGTGGATCGGCGCGCGCAGGCTTTGCCCCCGCGCCAGGTCGATCATCAGCGGCGGCGTGCGGGTATAAAGGGGCGGATCGATCCACCCGTCGATGCGGAACGACGGGGAGGCGGTCTCGATCTTCCGCCAGTCGAAGGCTGCGGCGAGCCGCGAGCCGATCTCGGGCCCTGCCACGAAGGCGCTCGTCACCAGGGCGAGAAGACCTGCAGCCCGCAAGGCATAGCGGTCGCGCTTCGCCATATCGGGCTGTGGCAGGCCGACGCGCATGCGGCCCACGGCTTCTTCCGCGCGCTTGCGATGGAGCGCCCAGAGAGCCTTGGTGCCGGGATCCGTCGAGCCGAGGGCAAGCGTATCGTCAAGAACGCGGGCCGGGCCGTGGCTCATGCCCGTTTCCCGGTCGAGCCGGTCGAGCGCGCGCGTCCGGGTGGGCATGCGCAGGCGCAACAGAGGCCAGAGCGACAGGAGAAAGGCTGCCGTGAACAGGCCTAATCCGATGGTGCGCCACAGGGGCGAGGCGTCGAGCCAGAGGCCAAGCCAGGACAGGGTAAAAAACAAAAGGACGATGGCGAACGGCAACCAGAGCCGGGGCCAGGCCTCCTCCCACCAGAGGGACCAGCGCGCATGAGCGACCAGACGCCCGAACTTCTGGTTCAGGGGGCTGCGCCCAGGCGTCGGGTTCGGGCCTTCGCTCATGCCAAACATCTCCCGCTGCACGAAATGTGCAGACACCCCCACGAAAAAGCTAGCACGCATGCCCCGGATGACCAGCGGTCAATTGCGCGCGGAGCTTCAAGAAGAGGTGACCGGTCATCGACGCTCGGACATCTGGTGCTGCTCAGACGTCACTGACCGTCACGGACGGGGTCTTCCAGCCGTCCGCGAGAGGGCAACGTGGCGCCATGATGAATGATCCATCGGGCCCCGGCCATCGCTTCACATGAGAAACCCGGCAGCCCGCCTGCCGGGTTTCTCATACTCTGGCTTGCGCGGTGACGTTTCTCAGTCCAGCCAGCCCGGAACCCGATCGAGCCCGATCAGCTCTTCGTAAGTCGGACGCGGGCGCACCACCGCGTGATCCTCGCCGCGGACGAGCACCTCGGGCACGAGAAGCCGCGTGTTGTAGGTGTTGGCCTGAACCGCCCCATAGGCGCCGGCGGTCATGATGGCGATGAGGTCGCCGGCTTTGACGGCCGGCATGTCGCGGGAGAGGGCGAGATAATCGCCGGTCTCGCAGACGGGGCCGACCACATCGGCGACGACGCGCGCGGCGTCGGGCGCGGCCTCGACGACCGGCTTGATGTCGTGATGAGCTTCGTAGAGCGTCGGGCGGATGAGATCGTTCATCGCGGCATCAACGATCACGAAGGGCTTGTCGGCGCCCTGCTTGACGTAGATCACCCGGGCGATGAGCACGCCCGCATTGCCGGCGATCATGCGGCCCATCTCGAATACGAGCTTGAGGCCGAGATCCCTGGTGTGGCGCTTGATGATCGCGGCATAGGCCTGCGGATCGGGCGGAGGCTCGTTGTCCTCGCGATACGGCACGCCGAGGCCGCCGCCGAGATCGATGTGATGCAGCTTGTGCCCATCGGCCATCAGGTCGCGGGCGAGCTCGGCGAGAAGGGCGGTCGCGTTGTCGTAAGGAGCAAGATCCGTGATCTGGCTTCCGATATGCATGTCGACGCCGGTGACCTCGATCCCGTTGAGCGCTGCCGCCCGTGCATAAACCTCGCGGGCGCGGGCGATGGGAATGCCGAACTTGTTCTCGGATTTCCCTGTCGAAATCTTGGCGTGGGTCTTGGCGTCCACGTCCGGGTTGATGCGGATCGACACGGGAGCACGCATGCTCTTGGAGAGGGCGACCTCTGAGAGCGCCTCGAGTTCCGGCTCCGATTCCACGTTGAAGCAGAGGATTCCGCTCTCGAGCGCGAAAGCCATCTCAGGTCTGGTCTTGCCGACGCCGGAGAACACGATCCGCTCGCCCGGCACACCGGCGGCCAGCGCGCGGCGCAGCTCGCCCTCGGAGACGATGTCCATGCCGGCTCCCAGGCGACCGAGCGTTCTGAGCACGGCCTGATTGGAGTTGGCCTTCATGGCATAGCAGACGAGGGCGTCCGTATCGGCGAAGGCCTCAGTGAAGACCTTGTAATGCCGCTCCAGGGTGGCGGAGGAATAGCAATAGAACGGGGTTCCGACCTCGTCCGCGAGGCGGCGCAGATCGACCCCCTCCGCATGGAGGACGCCGTCACGATAGGCAAAATGGTGCATCGAAAAAGCCTAAAGCAGCGGATCGAGAATAAAGGGCTTGTTCGGAATCGTGTAGCCCCGGTTCGGCTGGGAGCGGGGCGTGCCGACCGGGGAGGGCAGGGTCGCGTCGCTCGTCGGGGTCTGCGTCTGGGTCTCGGCCGCCTGCGCCGAGGCGTCCGGCGGCGGCTCGAGCGCGCCGCGGCGGCCGCAGGCGGTCAGACCGAGGACAAGAAGGCCGCAAACCAGGACGGCACGAGGGAAAGTCAGGCTGGACGACATAGAGAGCTCCGAAACGTGGCCGCACCATAACGGCAAGCGTTGCCGGATGCGAGAGGCAAAGCTGGCCTAAGCTGTCCTCGAGGCGAGCTCTGGACGAAACCTAGGTTCCAAGGATTACCTTAGGGAAGAAATGATGGAACGTATCCCATATCAACCCGTTATATCAATTCCTGAAGGTATTGAGATAACAGATAAAAACGGAGCTTCAGGGCGCTTCAACGGGAGGGGCGTGGAGAAACCGATATGCCAGCTAGATACGACGAACTTCGTCTGGTTATTCTGGAAGACGGTGACACGACGTTCACGCTTATGGCAGCCGACGAAGCGTTCAACGTTCTGGGCAATGCCGACGCGAACACGATCACTGGCAACGCATTCGACAATGTCCTGAATGGCGGCGCCGGTGCCGACAATCTCAACGGCGGCGGCGGCAACGACACCTACGTTGTCAATGACGATGGTGATGTCGTGACCGAGCTGGACAATGGCGGCACCGATACGGTTCGTTCGAGCGTGACGTTTTCCCTGACCGCCGGAGCAGTCTTCGTCGAAAATCTCGTTCTGATCGGTGTGGCGGCTATCAATGGCACCGGCAATGCGCTTGCCAACACCATGAGGGGCAACGAGGGCGCCAATATCCTCAATGGCGCAGGCGGCAACGACGTCCTGTTCGGCGGCGCGGGCGGTGACGATCTCGTCGGCGGTGAAGGTAACGATTTTCTCGATGGTGGTACCGGCGCCGATGACCTGGCAGGCGGCGTTGGGAATGACACCTATGTGGTTGATGACGCGAACGATGTGATCACGGAGGAGGCCGGCGCAGGTATCGATACCGTCAGCACTGCACTCTCCTACTCCCTCGCAACGCGAGCCAATATCGAGAACATCGTCCTCACCGGCACCGGGACCGTCAATGCTACCGGCAATGCCAACAATAACAGCCTGATCGGCAATGCCGGTGTCAACGAACTCGTCGGTGCCGCCGGCAACGATACGCTCGATGGCGGCGCGGGGGCCGATCGCCTGGATGGCGGCGCCAACGACGACACCTATGTCCTCGACAATGCCGGCGACGCGATTGCCGACAGCGACGGTGTCGATACGGTCGTGTCGTTTCTTGCGAATTACACTCTGGCAACAGGGCTCGAGAACATGCAGGCGGGCGGCACGGGAGTCGTCAACCTCACCGGGAACGCGGTTGCCAACGTGCTCACCGGCAACAGCGGCGCAAACATCCTCAACGGCGGTGCCGGCGTGGACACGATGACGGGCGGTTTGGGGAACGATACCTACCTCGTCGACAGTGCATTTGAGATCGTCACCGAAGCCACCGGCGGCGGCATCGACACGGTGCGCATCTCGACCTGCTATTCGCTCGCAGCAACGGCCGAGGTGGAATTCCTCATCTCGGACACGAATGCGAACGTGCGGCTGGGTGGCTCAGAATTTGACAATGTCATCGTTGGCGGGAACGGCCGCGACGTGCTTTTCGGATTAGGTGGCAATGACATCCTCGACGGCGGCCGTGGCCGGGATGACCTGCGTGGCGGCTCTGGCCAAAACTATTTCAAGTTCGACGACCGTCCAACCCGCACGACCGTCGACCGGATCCTCGACTTCAATGTCCGCAATGACTTCGTGATGCTCGACAACGCGATCTTCAGCAATCTCGGACGTGGTACGGGAGACGCTCCGGGTAAGCTGAATGCAGCCTATTTCCGCATCGGCGATCGCGCGCTCGATACGAACGATTACCTCATCTACAATCCGGTGACGGACGATCTGATCTACGACTCGAACGGCTCGCGTCCGGGCGGCACCCTGAAGATCGCGGACTTCAACAATGTCCGGCTCACGGCTGCCGATATCCTGATCATCTGATCCGATTGATGAAGTGGCCCTGGCGGCGCTGCTGCCAGGGTCATTTCCGATAAATCCATGTCTACAGGATCGTGAAGGCCATGTTGACGCCAGGAGCTGTTCGGGGCTTGAGGTTCGCCGTGAAAAGCGTCACATCCAATTCATGTCGACTTCAAAACCACAATCCACGCGAAGCCGCCGTTTGGTTGCCGGCGTTGCCGCTCTTGCCCTGATTGCCGCAGGCGCCGGGTGGTATGGTTTCTCCCGCGATCGCTCCGACATCGTCCAGGCTGGTGAATGCCGCGCCGCGCAGGCGAAAACCGCAAGCCTGAAGCCGCTGGCGAGGGGCGAGGTGGCGGCCGTCGGCGTGAGCAATGCGCCGAAGCCGCCGCCCGTCATTGCCTTCACCGGCCCCGAGGGGCAGCCGATGAGCCTGTCCGACTTCAGGGGCAAGACTGTCCTGGTCAATCTCTGGGCGACTTGGTGCATACCCTGCCGCGAGGAAATGCCGGCCCTCGACAGGCTGCAGACGGAGCTGGGCGGCCCCGATTTCCAGGTCGTCGCCATCAATGTCGACACCCGCAACCGCGAAAAGCCGAAGGCTTGGCTGCAGGAGAACGGCATCAAAAACCTGGCCTATCATGCCGATCCGGAAGGCAAGCTGCTGCAGGTGCTGCAGAAATCCGGCCATGTGGTCGGTCTGCCGACCACCTTCGTGGTCGATGCGTCGGGCTGCGAGATCGCCCTGCTCAAAGGGCCGGCGGAATGGGCTTCTCCCGATGCCATCACCTTCATGAAGACGGCGTTGGGGCGGTCTTGAACAGCGTGAAACAGCCCAAACCTCATCCTGAGAAGGACCTCCCGGTCCTTCTCAGGATGAGGGCTCAGGATGGGCCAATTTTCGCGTCAGCCTCTGACGCGCCAAGTAATGGCACTCAAGCAGGAAAGGCCCCGCCGCCGTCGGGAACGCCGATCGTGCCGGAAAAGGCCGGCTTCGAGAGCCGCCAGGGGCGGTCCATGGCCTGCCGTGCCTCGCCGCGGTCGAGCCGGCGCGGTGTGCCGTCGGCCAGAATCTCCTCGATCACCAGAAAGCCCAGCGCCTGCAGCATGACGGCGGCCATCTTGGTGGCCCGGTCATCCGCCCGGATGGACAGGGAGCCGGCGGCATAGATCCGCTCCATGAGGCTTCTGGGATGATTGGTCACCGGCTTGCGCGGCTTGAATGCGACGACATTCGGTTCGGGTTCGATCATGGTACAGCCCCTTCTCACCGCTCCTTATTATTCTGTGATGAGCGGTTGTTCTGTTGAGTTCAGCACACTTCCAGTGTGCCGGAAACTGAGCCGTTTAAGGAATGCGACATAAGACGCCCCCTTGACCGAGGGCCTTGAAACGAAAAAGGCGGGGCCAAGCCCCGCCTCGATCCCGTCAGTCGGAATGCCGTCAGGCGCTCTGCTGAACCTGGATGCCCTTGTCGGTGAAGAGCTGCTGCAGCTCGCCGGCCTGGAACATCTCGCGGGTGATGTCGCAGCCGCCGATGAACTCGCCCTTCACGTAGAGCTGGGGAATGGTCGGCCAGCTGGAATATTCCTTGATGCCCTGGCGGATGGTCTCGTCCTCGAGCACGTTGACGCCCTTGTAGGGCACGCCGAGGTAGTTGAGGATCTGGACCACCTGGCCCGAGAACCCGCACATCGGGAATTGCGGCGTGCCCTTCATGAACAGCACGACGTCGTTGGACTTCACTTCGTTGTCGATAATCTGGTTGGCGTCAGCCATGGATGTCTCCTGTTCCGCAGCGGTCAAGGCGCCGGGTTCATGTCTCAATTGTCGGGTGCCACGGTCGTCAATGCAAGGGCATGAAGCACGCCACCCATGCGTCCTTGCAGCGCTGCATAGACCATCTGGTGCTGCTGGACCCGTGACTTCCCCTTGAAGGCGGAGGAGGTGACGGTGGCGGCATAGTGGTCGCCATCGCCGGCCAGGTCCTTGATCTCGACCATCGCATCGGGAAGGGCGGCCTTGATCAGGCTTTCGATGTCTCGCGAATCCATCGGCATGGATCAAACTCCTCACGGCTTACCGGTTAAGACTTGCCGGTCATGTATTCCGGCAGCCAGGCTTCGTGCGCTGCCTTCAATTGCTTCACGGATATGGCCTGTTGCCCTGGCAGAATCAACGCATCGCCCCCGGTGATGCCCAGCGTCACGGCTGGAACGCCGATGGCGCCGGCCTCGTAGAGGATGTCGGCGGCCACATCCTCGTCGACGGCGATGAGGTAGCGCCCCTGGTCCTCGCCGAAGAGGAAGGCATGGAGGGGGAATCCCTCCGGGAAGGCCGTGATCTCGGCGCCTACGTTGCCGGCCATGGCCATCTCGGCGAGCGCGAGTGCGATGCCGCCATCCGAGAGGTCATGCACGGTCTCCACCTGGCCGGAGCGGATGAGCTGGCGCACGAAATCGCCGTTGCGCTTCTCCTGGACCAGATCCACCGGCGGCGGAGCGCCTTCCTCCCGGCCGCAGACATCGCGCAGATAGATCGACTGGCCGAGCCAGCCCTGGGTTGCGCCGATGAGGATGATGGCCTCTCCCTCACGCTTGAAGGCGATGGAGGCATTGACCGTCACGTCGTCGAGGAGGCCGACGCCGCCGATGGCCGGCGTGGGCAGGATGCCCTGGCCATTGGTCTCGTTGTAGAGCGAGACGTTGCCGGACACGACCGGGAAATCGAGCGCCTGGCAGGCTTCGCCGATGCCCCTGACGCAACCGACGAACTGGCCCATGGACTCGGGCCGCTCAGGACTGGCGAAGTTGAGGTTGTCGGTGATGGCGAGCGGCAGGCCGCCGACGGCCGTGATGTTGCGCCAGGCTTCCGCCACTGCCTGCTTGCCGCCCTCGAAGGGATCGGCCTCGCAATAGCGCGGCGTCACGTCGGTGGTCAGCGCCAGGCCCTTCGGTCCGTCCTCGACGCGCACGATGGCGGCATCGCCGCCCGG
The DNA here is from genome assembly GCF_044784385.1 of Microvirga sp. RSM25. Classification (NCBI taxonomy): domain Bacteria; kingdom Pseudomonadati; phylum Pseudomonadota; class Alphaproteobacteria; order Hyphomicrobiales; family Methylobacteriaceae; genus Microvirga; species Microvirga sp. RSM25. The sequence continues at coordinate 5,204,515 of NZ_CP173039.1, forward strand.
AATCTGGACGGTGTTGCCGAGGATCAGGTGATCGTACTGCTCCCAGACCCAGCGCTTGGAGCTCTGGTCCGGCGAGCCGACGAGCTTCAGGAGCGCCTCGGCCTCGGACATCGGGGGCTTCACGCTGTCCGGCGCGATCACGGGCTGCTTGGGGCTTTCCACCCACGGCCGGTCATAAAGTGGAGCCTCGTCGCCCAACTCCTTGATCGGCAGGTCCGCCTTCACTTCGCCCTGGTGCTTGATGACGAAGCGGAGCGTATTGGTGGTCTTGCCGATCACCGCGAAGTCGAGGCCCCATTTGTGGAAGATGGCCTCGGCCTCCTTCTCCATGCCGGGCTTGAGCACCATGAGCATGCGCTCCTGGCTCTCGGAGAGCATCATCTCGTAGGCCGTCATGCCCTCCTCGCGGCAGGGCACCTTGTCGAGGTCGAGCTCGATGCCGAGATTGCCCTTGGCGCCCATCTCGACGGCCGAACTGGTGAGGCCGGCCGCTCCCATGTCTTGGATCGCGATCACAGCGCCGGACTTCATGAGCTCGAGGCAGGCTTCGAGCAGGAGCTTCTCGGCGAAGGGATCGCCGACCTGCACGGTCGGACGCTTCTCTTCCGAGGCATCGTCGAACTCGGCCGAGGCCATGGTTGCGCCGTGGATGCCGTCGCGGCCGGTCTTGGACCCGAGATAGACGATCGGGTTCCCGACGCCGGTGGCCTTCGCGTAGAAGATCTCGTTGGTGCGGGCGAGGCCCACCGCCATGGCATTGACGAGAATGTTGCCGTTGTAGCGCTTGTCGAAGCCCACACTTCCGCCGACCGTGGGAACGCCGAAGGAATTGCCGTAGCCGCCGATGCCCGCGACCACGCCCGAGACCAAGTGAGGGGTCTTCGGGTGATCCGGCTCGCCGAAGCGCAGGAAGTTCAGTGATGCGATGGGCCGTGCTCCCATGGTGAACACGTCGCGCAGGATGCCGCCGACGCCCGTCGCGGCGCCCTGATAGGGCTCGATGAAGGACGGATGGTTGTGGCTCTCCATCTTGAAGATGCAGGCCAGCCCGTCGCCGATATCGATCACGCCCGCATTCTCGCCGGGCCCCTGGATGACCCAGGATGCCTTTGTGGGCAGGCCGCGCAGGTGGATGCGGGAGGACTTGTACGAGCAATGCTCGTTCCACATGGCCGACACGATACCGAGCTCGGTGATGGTCGGCTCGCGGCCGATCAGGTTCACGAAGCGCTCATATTCGTCGGCTTTAAGCCCGTGCTCCTTGACCAGCTCCGGGGTGATGGCGACGTCGTTGCGGATCATCGGGGTCTCGCTTCTTTCACCCTCTCCCGTGTGGGAGAGTAAGGGGAACAAATCAGATGTCCTCATCCTGAGGAGCCGCGGAGCGGCGTCTCGAAGGAGGGTGCGGTGAACACCGGAGACGCCCTCGTCCTTCGAGACGCTGCGCTCCTCAAGATGAGGGCTGCGGGGTGCTTTCTCCGCTCCAGATATCAAGCCGCCTTCGGAAAGCTCGACACGAGGCTCTCGAACAGGCCGCGCCCATCGGTGCCGCCGACGAGGTCTTCGATCAGGTTTTCCGGATGAGGCATCATGCCGAGCACGTTGAGCTTCTCCGAATAGATGCCTGCGATGGCGTTCATGGAGCCGTTGCGGTTGGAATCCGTCGTGATGTGCCCTTGGGCATCGGAATAGCGGAAGGCCACCAGCCCTTCGCCTTCGAGCCGCTTCAGGGTCTCTTCGTCGGCCGTGTAGTTGCCCTCGCCATGCGCCACGCAGACATCGATGGCCTGGCCCTTGGCATAAGCCCGGGTGAAGGCGGTGTCGTTGCGCTCCACCCGCAGGAACTGCCGGTGGCAGATGAACTTCAGGTTGGCGTTGCGCATCAGGATGCCGGGCAGCAGCCCGGATTCGCACAGGATCTGGAAGCCGTTGCAGATGCCGAGCACGAGGCCGCCGCGCGCCGCATGGGCGCGGACCGCATCCATCACGGTGGCGCGACCGGCAATCGCGCCGCAGCGCAGGTAATCGCCGTAGGAGAAGCCGCCCGGCAGGACCACGAGGTCCGTGCCCTTCGGCAGTTCGGTCTCGGCATGCCAGACCTTCTCCACATGGGAGCCGGCCGATTTGAGCGCCCGCAGCACATCGCCTTCGCGATTGGAGCCGGGGAAGACGATGACGGCAGATTTCATGGAAGCCTCACGCGATCTCGACGCGGTAATTCTCGATGACGGTGTTGGCGAGCAGCTTCTCGCAGGCGGCCTTGAGGGCGGCTTCGGCCTTGGACTTGTCGGTGGTTCCGAGCTCGATGTCGAAGACCTTGCCCTGACGCACGCCGTCGATGCCCTCGACGCCTAGGGATTTCAGGGCCCCTTCGATGGCCTTGCCTTGGGGATCGAGAACGCCGTTCTTGAGTGTGACGGTGACGCGAGCTTTCATGGGGGCCTCGGCTGTTAAGATTTGGCCAAGGCCATAAAGAATTTAGCCGCAAGAGACAACGGGCTCAGGAGCCTAATTCTCGGGCAGCGACTTCTCGGAGCGTTTCACGCACGACATCCTGAACTTCGCCGATCACCAAGACAACCGAGAGCGCCTCGCCCTCACGCTTTCCCATGGCTGCCCCATAGGCCGGGCGCTTGCTGCCATCCGCCGGGGCGAGATCGATAGTAAAGCCGGGATAGGGAGCGTCCTTGAGGCGCTCGACCGTGATCCGGGTCCTGACCGGCTTCTGCCGGCCCACAGGCGAGCGCAGCGCGCGGGCTAGGCGCTCCGGATCCTTCAGCAGGGCGTCCGTGATGTCCGCGTCCTTGCCGGTCAGGCGGATGACGCCGACCGTGAGGCCCGGGCTGCATTCTGGCGGGACGCAGAAGGCAAGGGCAACGGGTTCGGCCCGATCCTCGGCCAGCCATTTGCGTAAGGGTAGGGCATCCCAGGGCGTGCCCGCCGGGAGACCCGCGACCTGACGCGGAATGTAGCCGCAGCTTGCGACCGTCAAGGCGAGAGCCAGGACGAAGGGGAGGGAACACAACAGACGGAAAGGCATGGCCCTTATCTATGCGCGAAACGAGCCGGAAGGGGAATGCGGGATGACGCAAAAGAAAAGCCCGGCGTGGAGCCGGGCTTGGAACGATTAAGGAAGCGGCCGTTACTGCACGAGGCGGGGGCCGCCTGTCACCGGGTTTTCGTTCTCGGCCAGGATGCCGAGGCGGCGGGCGACCTCGGAATAGGCCTCGACCAGTCCGCCCATGTCCCGGCGGAACCGGTCCTTGTCGAGCTTGTCCTTGGACTTGATGTCCCAGAGGCGGCAGGAATCCGGGGAGATCTCGTCGGCGACGACGATGCGCATCATCTCGCCCTCCCAGAGACGGCCCGTCTCGAGCTTGAAGTCGACGAGGCGGATGCCGACGCCCAGGAAGAGGCCGGAGAGGAAGTCGTTGACTCGGATGGCGAGCGCCATGATGTCGTCGATCTCCTGGGGTGAGGCCCAGCCGAAAGCAGTAATGTGTTCTTCCGAAACGATGGGATCGTTCAGGGCGTCGTTCTTGTAATAGAATTCAATGATCGAGCGGGGCAGCTGCGTGCCCTCCTCGATGCCGAGACGGGTAGCGAGCGAGCCCGCCGCCACGTTCCGCACCACCACCTCGAGGGGGATGATCTCCACCTCGCGAATCAGCTGCTCGCGCATGTTTAGGCGGCGGATGAAGTGGGTCGGGATGCCAATGTCGTTCAGATGCTGGAACAGGTATTCCGAGATCCGATTGTTAAGCACGCCCTTGCCGTCGATCACTTCATGCTTCTTGGCATTGAAGGCGGTCGCGTCATCCTTGAAGTGCTGGATGAGCGTACCGGGTTCCGGGCCCTCATAGAGGACCTTCGCCTTGCCCTCATAGATGCGACGGCGACGATTCATAGGCGTGTACCGTGGTTTGAGAAAATCCATGTGCCGTGGCTCCTGGGGATGGTCATTTTTTAGATCCGCGGCTGGCGGAGACGCGGCTTTTCACCGGTGCTCCGCTCAAGGGGCAACCTATCCGATCCCTTGGACAAGTACAACGCGGGGACATGAGCTGCTGGCCTGCAACTCGGTGGAAGTACCCTTTTGAAGATGGGGAGCGTCTGGCCGCAGCGCGAGTGCGCCCTTATATCGCATAAAGGAAAAGCAAGGGAGGATAAGGCCGATGACCACATTCAACGAACGTGAGGATGCTTTCGAGAAACAGTTTGCCCTCGACGAGGAGCTCCGCTTCAAGGCAACTGCGCGCCGCAACAAGCTGCTCGGCCTCTGGGCGGCCGAGCGCCTGGGCAAGAGCGGAGCGGATGCGGAGGCCTACGCCAAGAGCATCGTGCTGGCCGATTTCCACGAGCCGGGCGACGCGGACGTTCTGCGCCAGGTTCATCAGGATCTTGGCGCAGCCGGCCAATCGATCGACGAGGCTTCACTCAAGGTCAAGCTCAGCCAGCTGATGGCCCGCGCCGTCGAGGAGATCAAAGCGGGGCAGTAACGCCATTCCGGCCGCTGGAATCCTGGCGGGATTCCGAAGAACCACTCAATCCAAAGGGGCATCATGCCGACCCATCCATCCTTTCCCGAGCGGCTGACAGCCGGTTCTCCTCTTCTGACGGCCTGGTGCGGCATGCCGGATCCCTCCGTGTCCGGGATCCTGGCCCGCGAGGCGTTCGATGCCGTCGTCATGGACATGCAGCACGGCTCCATCGATTTTGCCACCGTACTCCAGGCGGTGCCGCTGATCGCTGCTGCCGGAAAGCCGGCCCTGGTCCGTATCCCCATAGGGGATTTCGCATCCGCCTCGCGCTTCCTGGATGCCGGGGTCTCGGGCGTGATCGCCCCCATGATCAACACCATCGAGGATGCAAGACGCTTCGCCAGCTTCATGAAGTTCCCGCCCGTCGGGGAACGCAGCTGGGGCGCCTATGGGGCGCTCTCCCTCTCAGGGCTCGAGCCGGGCGAGTATCTGCAGCGGGCCAATCACCTGACGGTTTCCTTCGCCATGGTGGAGACGCGCGAAGCCCTCGCCATCATCGACGACATCCTAGCGGTGCCCGGGATCGATGGCATCTTCATCGGTCCCTCCGACCTGTCGATCGCCCTCTCAGGCGGAAAAGGCCTCGATCCCACCAGCGCCGAGGTCGAGAAGGCCCTGGATCATGCGCTTGCCCGCGTGAAGGCTGCGGGCAAGGTCGCCGCCATCTATGCCGTGTCAGGGGCGCGGGCGGCTCAGCTCGTGCGCAAGGGCTTCCACATGGTTTCCATCGGCAGCGACATCTCCATGCTCAGAGCCGGAGCCGCGGCCGCCCTGGCGGCCGCACGGGCCTAGATCTTCCCGGAGGAGGGGAGATCGAAGGCCTGGGCCAGAAACAGGCCGCCCTGCCTGAGAGCCTCGTCGTCGATCCCGTGGGCAAGGCCGGCCGAGAGGTGCCATTGGCAGGGGATCTCCGCCGCGCCCAGAGCCTCCTTCGAGAAGAAGAACATTTCGACCGGGACCACATCGTCCCGGTCTCCATGAACCAGCAGGATCGGCGGCTTCGTCCGTGCCGAATTCCTAAGGCTCTCCGGTCCCTGCCTATCCTCCAGCACCAGAAGGCCCGAATAGCCGATAATGGCGGCCGGGGCGGTCTGCCGGCGCAAACCGATATGGATCGCCATCATGGCGCCTTGGCTGAAGCCGACGAGGGCAAGCTTCGAAGCCGGCAGGGGATACCGGGCGAGCTCCTGGTCCAGAAAGGCGTCGAGCCCGGGAGCCGCATAGGTCACGCCACGCCAGAATTCGCGCGGGTCGGTCAGGGTGAGGGGAAACCACTCCCGCCCCATGGGCACATTCCCACATGGATCCGGGGCATGAGGGGCCACGAAGGCGGCGTCCGGCAGCCGGTCGCGCCATTGCCCTCCCAGCTCGATCAGATCGTTTCCGTCGGCTCCCAGACCGTGAAGGAGGACGACGAGCTGCTTGGGCGTCCCGGATTTCGGAGCAAGGCGAGGGCCATCGATGGCGGCCATGACGGAGATCCTTTGCGGTCTGAGTGCCGACAGGGCGCGATGGATGCTGTCGCGGTCAAACGGGAGCGCCCTCCCGGGACTTGATCGTACGGTAATAGGCCCAGAGCATCTTGGCTGCCACGCCCCGCCAAGGGCGCCAGTTCTCGGCCAAAGCCGTCAAGGTCTTGGCGTCCGGCCGCTGCTCCAACCCATAGGCGAGGCGGGCGGCTTCCTGCACGGCCAAATCCCCGCTCGGAAAGGCATCGGAATGCCCGAGGCAGAAGAGCAGGTACACGTCGGCGGTCCAGGGGCCGATCCCTTTCACCCGCGTGAGAAGGTCATGGGCCTCGTCGGCCGAATGGTTGTGCAGCTCATCGAGGGGAAGCCTGCCCTCGATGAGCTCCGTCGCTACGGCGCGCAGGGTCCTGACCTTCCCGGCCGACAATCCGGCTGTCCGGAGATCCTCATCGGAGAGCCGAAGAAAGACCCCTGGCGTCGGAGGTTCGAGGATCTGCCGCAAGCGGGTCCAGATGGCAGTCGCACTGGCGGTGGAAACCTGCTGGCCGATGACGATCCAGGCCAAACCCTCAAAACCTGGCGGCCGCTTGCGCAATTGCGGCGTGATCCCGCTTGCGGCCAGCTTCGCCATCACGGGATCCGCCCTCGCCAACTCGCCCAAGCCCCTCTTGAGAACCGCGTCCGTTTCGAGGAGGGTGGTCATTCCTTCGCGTTCCTTCTTCCGATGCAGGCTCCCGTGACGAAGCCGGTTTTTCGATTCGCTCCCAGCCCCAACGGGCGGCTTCATCTGGGGCATGCCTATTCCGCCCTGCTCAACGCTGACTTCGCCCGCCGCCTCCAAGGTCGTTTCCTCCTGCGCATCGAGGATATCGATATCACACGTTGCCGACCCGAATTCGAGACCGCCATCTGTGACGACCTCGCCTGGCTCGGCCTGCACTGGGAGGCTCCCGTGCGACGGCAATCGGAGCACTTCGCCGATTACCACGCCGCCTTCCTGAGGCTGAAGGGGAAGGGAGGGGTCTATCCGTGTTTCTGCACCCGCAGGGATATCGCGGAGACAATCGCCTGCCGGGAGGCGGAGAGCGGCCAGGACTGGCCCCGCGATCCGGACGGCGCTCCGCTCTATCCGGGCACCTGCCGTGACATGCCCACTGATGAGGCCGATCGTCGGATCGCGGCCGGCGAGCCCCATGCCTGGCGCCTCGACATGGCGGCGCTGGAAAAGCTTGTGCCGGGGCCGCATCGATTTCAGACATTCGACCGCGAAGGCCGGGTGGACATCGTCACCGTGCAGCCGTGGCGCTGGAGCGATGCGGTGATCGTGCGCAAGGAGACGCCGACGAGCTATCATCTCTCCGTCATCGTCGACGATGCGCTCCAAGGCGTCACCCACGTGGTCCGCGGCCAGGATCTCGAAGCCGCGACCGACCTCCACGTGCTGCTCCAAGTTCTGCTGGACCTGCCGACGCCCCTCTATCACCATCATGGTCTCGTGCTCGATCCGACCGGCGACAAGCTGGCGAAGAGCCGGCAATCGCAATCCCTGGCCGAGCTGCGTGCCGAGGGCGTGACGCCTCAGGCGATATGGCGACGCCTCGGGCTCGATCCTCAGCCGACGCCCAGCACGTAGAGCCAGACCAGCGTCGTCCCCAGAGCCAGAAAGGTCGACAGGGTGATGGCGCTGGAGGCGAGAGCCACGCCCTCCCCGTACCGCTCGGCGAAGAGGTAGGCGTTGATACCTGATGGGCACGAGGCGAAGAGCACCGCGACCCCGGCCCAGACCGGCGGCATGTTGAAGACCCGGGTGGCCAACAGCAGCACGATCAGGGGATGCAGTACGAGCTTGAGGAACGAGATCACGGTCGGCAGCTTCCAGCCCGTCTGCAGCCCGTAGCGGCGCAGGGCGATGCCCATGGAGATCAAGGCACAGGGAACCGCTGCACTCGCCAGCAGGTCCATGACCTGCCAAGCCGAGGCCGGCACATAGGCGGCAATGGGACGACAGGCGGATCCCGCCAGGATGCCGACGACGATGGGATGGGTGAAGAGGCGGCGCAGGACGATGACAGGCGAGGCCTGTCGTCCCTCGGCCAGGATCGTCGCGAGGGTCATCGTGACGGGCAGATGGACGGCGATGAGCAGGAAGAGCGGGACGGCACCCTCGTCCCCGTAGGCCTTCAGGATCATCGGGACGCCGACGAAGACCGTGTTCGCCTGACCTGCCGAGAAACCGGCGACGACCGCGGAAATACCCTTGATCCCAAAGAAGCGCTGACCGATCACAGTGGCCAGAAGCCAGACCACAGCCACGCCGACGAAGTAGGAGATCCAATAGCCCCAGGGCTGGACGTCTGGAATCTCGGCGCGAACGAGGGTGCGGAAGATCAGGCAGGGCAGGGACAAGGTGAAGACGAATTCGGACAGCCCCTCGCCGGCGCGCTCGGAAATGAAGCCCGTCTGACGCGCGACATAGCCGATGCCGATCAAACCGAAGACCGGCAGCACAATCGCGAAAAGCTCGAGCATGGGCTCTATCGCAGCTCCGCACGCTGGGAGAGAGTCGCTGAGGCGACGCTGTGGGACATCAATTCATCGACCTGTTCGCGCTGGCGCTTGAAGTCCACCAGCCCACGGCCCTCGAGCTCCCTTCCGCGCGGCAGGCGAATTTTGAGAGGATCGACGAAGCTGCCGTTGATGAGCACCTCGTAATGGAGGTGGGGGCCGGTCGACAGGCCCGTGCTGCCCAGATAGCCGATGACCTGACCCTGCCGGACCCTGACGCCTTGATTCATGCTCTTGGCAAAGCCCGACATGTGGGAATAGGTCGTCACATAGCCGTTGGCGTGCTGGATCTCGATATGGCGCCCGTAGCCCGATTTCCAGTCGGCAAAGCGGATGGTGCCGTTACCTGCGGCAAGGATCGGGGTGCCGACCTTGTTCGCCCAGTCTATGCCCGTATGCGGCCGCGAATAGCCCAGGATCGGGTGGAAGCGCGAGCCGAAGCCCGAGCGCAGGATGCCGTCGGCGATGGGCTTGCGGATCAGGAACTTCTTGAGCGAGCGGCCCGCGTCGTCGAAGAAATCGACCGTGCCGTCCTCGCCCTGGTAGCGGTAGACGCGGCGCGCTTCCCCGCCCACGGTGAGGGAGGCATAGAGGACCTCTGGCGTTCCATTCTCGTCATCCGAACCATAGAAGATCTCGAAGGCATCTCCCTGCGACACACGGCGCTGAAAATCGACATCATAGCCGAAGATGCGCACCAGTTCGTCCACCGTCTGACGGGGCAGCTCGTTCTTGAGGGCCGTCTCATAGAGGCTCTCGTAGAGCCGCACGCCGCCGCGCCGGTCATCCTCTTCCTCTTCCTCCGAAGCCTCGGCCACCTGCCGGTTCGTCTCGTCGGCGGGTGGTGTCACGGAAACGAAGACGCCGCGATCATTGGCGGCGGCAATGCCCTCGATGCCTCGCTCCCCGAACGTGATCACCCGCACGATCTGTCTGGGATCCCCGAGACGGGGACCGGGTGCGATGAGAATGCGTAGCCTCTGACCCTCCGTCAGGCCCTCAACTTTGATGCGGGCCGCCAGAGCCGAGGTGATCGCGGCGATCTGCTCGGGCGTACCCCCATAGCTGCGCAGGACCGTCTCGAGGGTTTCACCCTTCTTGAGAGCCACATCGCGCTCCTCGACGAGGGGAGCCATCGCCGTCTGCTCGACCTTGGGAAGATCGGTCACGTTCTCGGGCACGACGCGAACCTCGATCGTGCTGAAGGGCGCATCGACGACGCGGGCATAGCCGAGGGCATCGCCCAACCCCTCCGGCTGCCGCAGGGTCCGCGACAGCATCTGCTGGGCAGGAATCGGCACGGAGGTTCGGCGCCCGGCCTCATTGAAGACCCGTCTCTCCTCCTCAAGGATCGCAAGCACGTCGCCATCCGTCAGGGAGGGAGCGCTCGCCGCGATGGCCACCGCGGCAAGGTCGCGCCTGAGGACCGACACATCGGCATCGGCAACCTCCGGGGTCGGCTCAACGCGCTGTTCGTCCATTCCCTCTGCGAACAGGCGCAGGGGATTGAAGGGCGGAATATCGGAGGCGTAGGTGCCGGTAGTCAGGGAGAGGTTCGTCGCGATGCGTACGAACTGCCGGACCTTGATGGCTTCGCGCTCGCCATTGCGGATCGTCATCGGCGCTTTGAAGCTCTGTCTTGCGGAGGAGGTATTCTCCGTCATGTTGAGCCGGTCAGCCTTGCGGGCCAAGTTCGAGGTCCGCTCCTCGTTGGTTCCTGAAGGAGCCCGGCCATTGAGTGCCGCCCGCTCCGGGGGGAGGGCGGAGACCATTGCGCCTTCAAGGGCGATGTAGATGGAGGCGCCGATCAGGACCGCGCCCGTGACGCCGGTCAGAACGCTGGCGCCGAGCCAGCGCAGATTCACCTCCCATTTGTCGACCTCGGGCGCCGCAATGCCGTTGGTGTTGAGCGGCGGCTCGTGCCCGAGATCGATGCCGGACGACAGATGCGAAGCTTCCTTACGGAAACTCTTGGCATGGCTGTCATCGGGGGGAAGAGGGCTCATGATCTCTGTCTGGTGTCGATGCGGGTGGGTTGCTGTCACAGACACCAGAGGCCATCTAGCACACGAGACGACAACCGCACAGTTCAATAGATAAGCTTGGGCGGCGCGCCAACTCTCCAGGACAAGAGGTTCCGGAAAAGAAATGCCGGCCGCGGCTCTGCTTCATTCCGCACTGTGTCGGCAGTGAGGCAGGAGCAGAAAAACCTGTGCGGCACGCTCGCTGGCGTCGGAATTGGTTCGGTTGTCAAAAAACTTTCACAAGCACGTTGACAGGCCAAAGGGGTTGGGCCTATATACCGGCCATCGACGCCGCCGCTGACGCGAACGGCGCCCAGATCTTCCTCAGAAACCGGGCTGTTGGGCCTGACTTCGGTCGGGAACAAACGCTGTTCTGCGGGGGTCTGTTTTTATCGATGGCATCGAAAGATGCCTGTTCTTTGACAAGTGAAGAGAGAAGAGAAGCGTAGGCGGCGGTGTCCTTGCGGATCGTCCTTCGGGGCGATCGAATGAGAACATCGACCATGTCTATGCTTTGGTGAGTACACCGCTTCAGGGAAACCTGGAGATGGAGGTACTCTGTCAATTTGCGTAGAGATTTAGTCGAGATCAAATTCTTTCAACTTGAGAGTTTGATCCTGGCTCAGAACGAACGCTGGCGGCAGGCTTAACACATGCAAGTCGAACGCATCCTTCGGGATGAGTGGCAGACGGGTGAGTAACGCGTGGGAACGTGCCCTTCAGTTCGGAATAACCCAGGGAAACTTGGGCTAATACCGGATACGTGCGAGAGCAGAAAGATTTATCGCTGAAGGATCGGCCCGCGTCTGATTAGCTAGTTGGTGGGGTAATGGCCCACCAAGGCGACGATCAGTAGCTGGTCTGAGAGGATGATCAGCCACATTGGGACTGAGACACGGCCCAAACTCCTACGGGAGGCAGCAGTGGGGAATATTGGACAATGGGCGCAAGCCTGATCCAGCCATGCCGCGTGAGTGATGAAGGCCTTAGGGTTGTAAAGCTCTTTCAGTGGGGACGATAATGACGGTACCCGCAGAAGAAGCCCCGGCTAACTTCGTGCCAGCAGCCGCGGTAATACGAAGGGGGCTAGCGTTGTTCGGAATCACTGGGCGTAAAGGGCGCGTAGGCGGCTTTGTAAGTCGGGGGTGAAAGCCTGTGGCTCAACCACAGAATTGCCTTCGATACTGCATGGCTTGAGACCGGAAGAGGTTAGTGGAACTGCGAGTGTAGAGGTGAAATTCGTAGATATTCGCAAGAACACCAGTGGCGAAGGCGGCTAACTGGTCCGGTTCTGACGCTGAGGCGCGAAAGCGTGGGGAGCAAACAGGATTAGATACCCTGGTAGTCCACGCCGTAAACGATGAATGCCAGCCGTTGGCGAGCTTGCTCGTCAGTGGCGCAGCTAACGCTTTAAGCATTCCGCCTGGGGAGTACGGTCGCAAGATTAAAACTCAAAGGAATTGACGGGGGCCCGCACAAGCGGTGGAGCATGTGGTTTAATTCGAAGCAACGCGCAGAACCTTACCAGCCTTTGACATGTCCCGTGTGGATCCTGGAGACAGGATCCTTCAGTTCGGCTGGCGGGAACACAGGTGCTGCATGGCTGTCGTCAGCTCGTGTCGTGAGATGTTGGGTTAAGTCCCGCAACGAGCGCAACCCTCGCCCTTAGTTGCCATCATTTGGTTGGGCACTCTAAGGGGACTGCCGGTGATAAGCCGAGAGGAAGGTGGGGATGACGTCAAGTCCTCATGGCCCTTACGGGCTGGGCTACACACGTGCTACAATGGCGGTGACAAAGGGCAGCGAACCCGCGAGGGGGAGCTAATCCTTAAAAGCCGTCTCAGTTCAGATTGCACTCTGCAACTCGAGTGCATGAAGGCGGAATCGCTAGTAATCGTGGATCAGAACGCCACGGTGAATACGTTCCCGGGCCTTGTACACACCGCCCGTCACACCATGGGAGTTGGTCTTACCCGACGGCGCTGCGCCAACCGCAAGGAGGCAGGCGACCACGGTAGGGTCAGCGACTGGGGTGAAGTCGTAACAAGGTAGCCGTAGGGGAACCTGCGGCTGGATCACCTCCTTTCTAAGGACGATCCCTCAAGGCCGACCTCGGTCGGTTTTATCGGATCGCTTGGAACAAAAGAGACCAGTCAGGTCTCGCTATGCGGGACGCTGCCGTCTTCGTTTCTCTTCTCATTCCGGATACATCGGTCGGGGTTTCCACTCCGATTGGGGCCTGTAGCTCAGGTGGTTAGAGCGCACCCCTGATAAGGGTGAGGTCGGACGTTCGAGTCGTCCCAGGCCCACCATTTATCTTGGTTAGCCTCAGACGCCGTCCTGCTCTTCTTGCGAAGGCCGACCGGCCGCCGCGCCCCGTGGCGCGG